>NZ_CP085935.1 GCF_020735465.1 Collinsella stercoris DSM 13279
TGCCCTTGCTCACGCTGCTGATTACGGTCCCGTTCGCCCTCGTCGTTCTTGGCCCCATCGGGACCATCGTGGGCAACGCCCTCGCCACCGGCATCATGTCGCTTGAGAACACCATGCCCTGGCTCATCCCCACGATCTTTGGCGCTGTGTCCCCGCTGCTCGTCATGACCGGCATGCACACCAGCTTCTATCCTGCACTTTTTGCCCAGCTCGCCACTGCCGGGTATCAGACCGTCGCCATCGGCATGCTGCCCTCCAACATGGCGCAGGGCACCGCCACCCTCGCCGTCGCTCTCAAGACAAAGAGCGCCGAGCTTCGCGAGCTGGCCATCTCCGCCGGCACCTCCGCTCTGTTCGGAATTACCGAGCCCGCGCTCTACGGCGTGACCCTCAAGCTCAAGAAGCCTCTGATCGCCGTCATGCTCGGCGGAGGCCTGGGCGGCCTGTACTACGGCCTCAACAAGGTCCATTGCTTCACCCCGGGCGGCACCGCTTGGACCGGCTTCGCTACCTATATCGATGCCGCCAACCCCATGAACGTGGTTCACATGCTCATCGGTATGGTGCTCGCCATGGCCGTCGCCTTTGTGGTCACCATGGTGATCTACAAGGAGGACAAGCCTGCGGAGTAACGCATGAGCGTTGTTTTTGGCGGGCGTCGGATCGCGTATGCCGACGCCTGCCCTTGGATATGACGGGTTCTGTTCAAGTCTGAATCGAAAGGAAGGCATGATGTCTTTTCCCCAGGGCTTTTTGTGGGGCGGCGCCACGGCCGCCAATCAGTGCGAGGGCGCATGGGACGTCGACGGGCGCGGTCCGGCCGAGTCCGATGTCCTCACGGGCGGCAGCGTCAAGTCGCCCCGCTTGGTGACCTATCGCATGCCCGACGGCACCACCGGCGCCGTACCCAAGTGGCAGGGCGTGCCCGAGGGCGCGCGCCGCGAGGTCGTCGACGGATACTGGTACCCCAACCACGACGCCATCGATTTCTACCATCACTACAAGGAGGACATCGCCCTGTTTGCCGAGATGGGCTTCAAGCAGTACCGCATGTCCATCTCCTGGAGCCGCATCTTCCCGAAAGGCATCGAGGAGGAGCCCAACCAGGCCGGCTTGGACTTCTACCGCAACGTATTTTTGGAGCTCAAGAAGTACGACATCGAGCCCTTGGTGACCATGTGGCACTTTGACACGCCGCTCTATCTTGACGAGGAGTTGGGCGGATGGAAGAACCGCGCGATCTTGCCGTATTGGGATCGCTATGTGCGCACCATCCTCACTGAGTACAAGGGCTTGGTGAAGAACTGGCTCACCATCAACGAAATCAACAACACCATCCAGTTCCTGGGCGCAAATAAGCCCGCGAGCGACGAGGACTTCCAGCGTGCTTACCAGCACCTGCATCACCAGTTCCTGGCGAGCGCGCACGCGGTCAAGATGGCGCATGAGATCTCGGACGACTACCGTGTGGGCTGCATGATCTGCGGCGTGCCGCACTACCCGCTCACCTGCGATCCCGCCGACGTGCTGCTCACCCAGCGCCAGATGGAGCGCTGCGTGTTCTATTGCGGCGATGTTCAGGCCAAGGGCAAGTACCCCGTGTATGCCCAGCGCCTGTGGGACGAGCACGACGTGCACGTCGAGATGGAGCCCGAGGACGCTCGGGTGCTTGCCGAGGGCGCGGTGGACTTCTACACGTTCAGCTACTACATGACCACCTGCGACACCACGCACGAGGTGACCGAAACTGCTGGCGGCAACATGTCTTTCGGCGCGAAGAATCCCTATCTGGAGTATTCCGACTGGGGATGGGCACTCGACGCCATGGGCCTGCGTTATTACCTCGAGATGGTCTACGACCGCTACGAGAAGCCGCTTATGGTTGTCGAGAACGGCCTCGGTGCCTTCGACACGGTCGAGGAGGACGGCTCGATTCACGATCCGTATCGTATCGATTACATGCGTGCCCACATCGAGCAGATGGGCAAGGCCATCGACGAGGGTGTGGACCTGATCGGTTACACCTCTTGGGGCTGTATCGACGTGATCAGCGCCGGTACGGGTGAGATGCGCAAGCGCTATGGCTTCATCTACGTTGACCGCGACGATGAAGGCAATGGTACATTCGCTCGCTCCAAGAAGGACTCCTTCTACTGGTACAAGAAGGTCATCGAGTCCAACGGAAGCGACCTGGCGTAAAATAGGCACGGAGAATCGCGCGTCTGCGCACCTAAGAGCAAGGAGAATCTCATGGGTCTGTTCGACATGTTCAAGAAGAAGGAAGCCCCGGCGGTCCCTGCGGCTCCCGCCGCCATCGAGGCCGAGGCCGGCGCCGATGTGCTGTGCGCCCCGGTTTCTGGCAAGGCCATCAAGATGGCCGACGTGCCCGACCCGGTGTTCTCCGGCGAGGTGCTCGGCAAGGGCTGCGCTGTGTGGCCCGAGGACGAGGTCGTGTACGCCCCGGTGAACGGCAAGGTCACCGTTACCATGGGCCATGCCGTGGGCATCATGTCCGACTCCGGCGTCGAGGTGCTCGTGCACGTGGGCGTCGACACGGTCAACCTGCAGGGCAAGGGCTTTACCGGTTACGTCAAGCAGGGCGACCAGGTTGTTGCCGGCCAACCCGTGCTCAAGATAGACCGTTCCGTTATCGCCGAGGCCGGTTACAAGGACTGCGTGGTGCTCGCCGTTTCCAACAGCGCCGAGTTCGAGGCCGTCGAGCTCGCCGTTGAGCCGGAGACCACCGTCGCCGCCGGTTCCGTCGTGGTCAAGGTCAAGCGCAAGTAGCTGGTTCTGCAGGGGGGATTTATGATTGAGTTCTCGCATACGATCACCGATGCGCAGGGGCTGCACGCTCGTCCGGTCGCCCAGATCTGCGCCGCCGCCCGTATGTGGGAGAGCGCGGTCACCGTGGCATGCGGCGAGACCTCCACACCGGCGACGGATCTTATGGGACTGATGGGCCTGTGCGCCCGCAAGGGCGATGAGCTCGTGGTCCGTGTGGAGGGCACCGACGAGGAAGCATGCGCGAGCGCGTTGCGCGAGGTGTTCACGTTCTAACATCTCGCGTGCTTGGCGACGGTCTTTTCACGTGTCAACAGGCTATTTCAATCGTGTGTCCGGGGCACTCCATGTAGGTGGAGTGCCCTTGACGTTTATAATAGTCCGGTTGCACGAATGAACCGAAAGGGGCGCCCTATGGCACTCACCGAGGATGACGTCCGCGCGATCGCCGCGTATGCGACCATCGCGCTGGACGATGCGGAGCTCGCCGATATGACGGCGTATCTCAACGATGCCGTGGGCATGCTCGAGCCGATTCTGGCGTATGCGGGGGAGGATGTGGAGCCCACGTTCCATCCCATCGGCGATTTGTCGAACGTGATGCGCTCCGACGCGGCGGACGCCGACCGCGCCCTGCCCACCGACGTTGCGCTTGCGAACGCCGCCTCCTCGCGCGAGGGCCAGTTCCGCGTCCCCTCGATCTTGGGTGGAGGTGAGTAGCGTGGCCGTTTCCCTTGATTCCCTCACCGCCGCGCAGATCGCCGCGGGTGTTGCTGCGGGCGAGTTCACGGCCACGGCGGTCGCCCACGCTGCGCTCGACGCCGTTGGGCAGCGTGATGCGGACGTGCAGGCATTTTTGCAGGTCACGCCCGAGTTGGCGCTCAAGGCGGCGGAGCGCATCGATGCGGCGCGTGCGGCAGGTGAGCCCTTGCCCCCGCTCGCGGGCGTGCCGTTCGCCATCAAGGACAACATGAATCTCACGGGCACGCGCACCACCTGCGCGTCGCACATGCTCGAGAATTACGAGTCCCCGTATACCGCGACGTGCGTGCGCCGCATGCTCAATGCGGGTTGCCTGCCCGTGGGCAAGGCGAACATGGATGAGTTCGCCTTCGGCTCCTCCACGGAGTCCTCGGCGTTCCACCGCACGAATAATCCGTGGGACCTCGAGCGCGTCCCAGGTGGCTCCTCCGGTGGTTCTGCCGCTGCGGTCGCCGCGGGCATGACCGCGCTCGCCTTGGGCTCTGACACCGGCGGCTCGATTCGCCAGCCCGCCGCCCTGTGCGGCGTGGTGGGCATGAAGCCCACCTACGGCATGGTCTCGCGCTACGGCGTGGTTGCCTTTGGCTCGTCGCTCGATCAGGTGGGCCCGTTCGGCCGCACGGTCGAGGACGTCGCCCTCGCGCTCGATGCGCTCACCGCGGGCGGGCGCGACCCGTTCGACGGCACGAGCCAGGACGTCGAGGGCGGCTTTGCCGCGCATGTGAACGACGGCATCGAGGGCCTGCGCGTGGGCGTCATCCCCTCGTTCATGGATGCGGTGGGGCTGGCCCCCGAGGTCAAGGCCGCGGTCGAGGCGGCGGCGTGCTCGCTTGAGGAGCAGGGCGCGAAGCTCATCGAGGTCGACCTGCCGCACCTGGACGCCGCCATCGCCGCCTATTACGTGATCGGCCCGGCCGAGGCGTTCTCCAACCTCGCCCGCTTTGACGGCGTGCGGTACGGCTATCAGGAGCCCGGATGCGCCACGCTCGCCGAGCAGAGCGCCAAGAGCCGCGCGCACGGGTTCGGCGCCGAGGCGAAGCGCCGTCAGATGCTCGGTGCGTACCTGCTCTCGTCGGGCGTGTACGACAAGTACTACTACGCCGCGCAAAAGGCCCGCTCCCTCATCACGACAGATTACGAGCGCGCCTACGAGAAGGTCGACGTGATCCTCATGCCGGCGAGCCCCACCGCCGCCTTCAAGTTCGGCGAGCTGTCCGACCCCACGCAGATGTACCTGTCGGACATGTTCACCATCTCCATCAACATCGCCGGCAACGGCGGCGTCACCGTGCCGCTTGGCACCGGCGCGGACTCCGGGCTGCCCGTGGCGGTGCAGCTTGTGGGCCGTGCGTTCGACGACCGCCGCTTGCTCACGTTCGCGCGCGCCGTGGAGCGGGGCCATGCCCAGACTGCCGGCACGCCGGGGTGCGTCGTCGCGCCCAACTTCGCCGGGAAGGGTGGTGAGCTCGCATGAAGGAGCTGACCGAGGTCCTCAAGGACTGGGAGGCCGTCATCGGCCTGGAGATCCACACCGAGCTCACCACGCTCGAAACCAAGATGTTCTGCGGCTGCAAGCTCAGCCATGACGACGCGCCGAACACCAACGTGTGCCCGGTGTGCCTGGGGCTTCCCGGCGCGCTGCCGGTGCCCAACCGCCGCGCCATCGAGAGCATCGTCAAGGCGGGTTTGGCCACCAACTGTCAGATCCAAAAGCGCTCGATGTTCTATCGCAAGCACTATTTCTATCCGGACATGGCCAAGAACTTCCAGACCACGCAGGGGCCTGTGGCGTTTTGCATGCACGGCCGGCTGGACCTCGAGGTCACGGGCCGCGGTGCCGCCGAGCGCCCCGCCTGCGCCTTTGGTGCCGACCAGGCCGAGAGCCTGGCGAGCGCGAGTGCCAACGCCGAGGGCCTGTCGCGCCAGATGGCCGAGGGGCTGCCCGAGCAGGCGTCCGGAGCCCTTGCCGGGATGGCCGCCTACAACACGGCCGACCTCGCGGTTGCCGAGCGCCACGACGACGGCTCCTACACGGTGCCCATCCGCATCCTGCGCATCCACATGGAGGAGGACGCCGCCAAGATGGTGCACGTGGGCGGTCAGGAGGGCCGCATCGGCGGCGCGGCGGAGAGCCTGGTTGACTACAACCGCTGCGGCACCCCGCTGATCGAGCTCGTGACCGAGCCCGACCTGCGCACGCCCGAAGAGGCGCGCCTGTTCATGGAAAAGCTGCGCCGCATCTTCCTCACCTTGCGAATCTCCGACTGCTCGATGGAAAAGGGCTCCATGCGCTGTGACGGCAACGTGTCCATCCGCCGCCGCGGCGAGACGTCGCTGGGCACCAAGACCGAGCTCAAGAACCTCAACTCGTTCAAGGCCCTGCACGACGGCCTTGCGTACGAGATCTGCCGCCA
The DNA here is from genome assembly GCF_020735465.1 of Collinsella stercoris DSM 13279. Taxonomy (GTDB): domain Bacteria; phylum Actinomycetota; class Coriobacteriia; order Coriobacteriales; family Coriobacteriaceae; genus Collinsella; species Collinsella stercoris. Next base: position 5,961 of record NZ_CP085935.1, read on the forward strand.
GGCCGAGGTGCTGGAGAACGGCGGCGAGATCTACCAGGAAACGCGCCATTGGGAGCCCAGCCGCAAGCGCACCGTGGTGATGCGCGTCAAGGAGACGGCGGACGATTACCGCCTGTTCCCCGACCCCGACTTGGCGCCGTTCGATCTGTCCGACGAGTTCATCGAGCGCTGCCGCGCCGAGCTGCCCGAGCTGCCCGACGCCAAGCGCGAGCGCTTCGAGGCGGATTTCGGCATCAAGCGCGCGGACGCCGAGCAGCTCGCGGGCGACCCCGACACCGCCGCGTTCTTCGAGCAGGCTGCGGAGGGGCTTTCGGGCAAGGCCGCGCAGACGGTTGCGAACCTCGTGGTGAACGAGCTCGCCGCGTACCTCAAGGGCGCCGGCGTGGGCTTGGCCCAAAGCGGCATCGTGCCGGCGCAGGTCGCCTCGCTCGCCAAGTTGCTCGCCGAGGACGCCATCTCGAGCAACCAGGCGCACGAGGTGTTCGAGGCCATGGCCCAAAGCGGTGAGGACCCGGAGGCGATCGTCGATGCGCGCGGCATGCGCCAGGTGAGTGACACGGGCGCGCTGCAGCCGATCGTGGACGAGGTGCTCGCCGCCTGCGCCGACCAGGCGCAGCAGTATCGCGATGGCAACCAAAAGGTCATCGGCTTTTTGGTGGGACAGTGCATGAAGGCCAGTCGCGGCACCGGCAACCCTAAGCTCTTCAACGAGCTGCTCCGCGCCTCGCTGAGCTAGGACGCATCGCTGAACTAGGACGCGGGGATGACCCGGGGAGGGAGCGCCATGGAGCACATGGTCACGATCCGTCCGGCGACGGAGGCCGACGCGCCCGCCCTCGCCGCGATCTACGCGCCGTACGTGCGCGATACCGCCATCACCTTTGAGTACGAGCCCCCTACGGCGGAGGGGTTCGCGGCACGTATGCGCTCCACGCTCGCGTTTTATCCCTATGTGGTTGCTGAGCTGGACGGCCTGCCCGTGGGGTACGCCTATGCGAGCGTCTTTAAGGGGCGTCCCGCCTACGATTGGGCGGTTGAGACGTCGATCTATGTGGCGCGCGGCTATGCGGGCAGAGGCATTGGCCGCGCGCTGCACGACGCCCTCGAGCACGCGCTGACGGCCCAGGGCGTTCTTAACATGTATGCGTGCATCGCGGTGCCGCACGGCGAGGACGACGAGACGCTCACGCGCAACAGCCAACAGTTCCATGAGCATCTGGGTTACCGGTTGGTCGGCGAGTTCGAGCTCTGCGGCTACAAGGGCGGCCGCTGGTACAACATGGTCTGGATGGAAAAGATGATCGGCGAGCATCGGGCGGACCAGCCTCCGGTGAAGCCGTTTTTGGAAATCGCCGCTTCTGCCGCAGGTCGCTGAGTGCCGGGAACTTTATAGAGGGACGGCGCTTGCCTTCCCGGTACGTTGGAAACCTCGTAGAGGACGGGACCTGCCCTGGTAAGGGGCTGACAGAGGTCCGACGTTCGCCGCAAGGAGGGGCTTGGCACCCGTTTTGGCAGGGCGAGTAGGGGCCGTATGTGCTCTGGCGAGGGTCCGGCATCCGCTGTGGAGGGGCCTGGCATCTGCCATGGCGAGGGTCCAGTATCCGTGCATGGGGATGATCCGCCGGGCGCGTTACGCCGAGCGCTGTTCAAGAGTCTAAAACCAGCTTGCACGCGCTTTAGCGTGGTGCGTTGAGCTTGCTACTGGCCCTATGGTAAGGTTTTTCGCGTCGGGGGGCCGACGTGCAAGACATAAGTGATGCCGAGTGGCGCCCCTGCGGCGCGGACACCACGCTCGGGTGCGTGGGGGAGCCGGGATGGCCAATAGCAAGCACGAGCGCGTGAACGACATCGACACCGTTGCAACCGTAGAAGATGCGCATAGCGAAGACCGTGCACAGGGGGCTGCGTCGCAGCGCCCTTGTGGCTGTCGAGCCGGCGTGCGGTATGAGGGAGAGAGCGAGGCGTGGGCGCAATTGAAGACCATGATGAAAGATCACGAGGTCAAGTCTGGGCAAGAGGTCGATGCGGCAGTCGAATCTGATGCGACTGACCCGTTTGCGACCAAAGACCCCGTTCCCGTTCCCGCCGAGGATCGTGCTCCCGGCAAGCTGCGCGGCGCCGGCGCCCGCTCGCCGCTGTTCTGGAAAATCATGCTCGTCGCCATGGCGCTTATCTGGGGCTACTCCTTCCTCACCATGAAGACGGTGCTCGACACGGTGCCGACGTTCATGCTGCTGTCGTGCCGCTTTCTGCTTTCCGCGGTCATCATGTTCGTGATTTTCCATAAGCGCATCAAAGCGCATTTCAACCGCGAGTACCTGGGATTCGGCGTGCTCATGGGGTGCGTGATCTGGTCGGCGTATGCGGCGCAGACGCTTGGCTTGGTGGACACCACACCCGGCAAGAACGCGTTTCTCACCGGGACGTACTGCATCCTCGTGCCGTTCATCGCTTTGCTGCTGTTCCGCGAGCGCGTGACCAAGTGGCACATCGCCTCTGCGCTGATGTGCTTGGTGGGCGTGGGCTTTGTCGCGCTCGATAACTTCAGCATTCAGATGGGCGACCTGCTCACGCTGGTGGGCGCGATGTTCTTTGCGATGGATATGGCCGTGGTGGGTCATATTGGCCGCACACGCGACGTGAGCGTGCTGACCTCGTGGATGTTCCTGTTCGTGGGCCTGTTCTCGCTCGCCGCCACGTGTGCGTTTGAGCCGCGGGTCCCCGCCGAACAGTGGACGCCGGAGATCATTGGGCAGCTCGTGTTCCTCGCTGTGGTGTGCACCACGATTGGCTTGCTTTTGCAAAACCAGGCTCTTTCCCACGTGCCGCCGGCGACCGGTTCGCTGCTGCTATCGCTTGAGAGCCCCTCGGGCGTGTTGTTCTCGGTGCTCATGGCGGGCGAGGTGCTCACGGGCAAGCTCATTTTTGGCTTTGCGCTGATTTTCTTGTCGATCGTGTTGTCCGAGACCCACTTTAGCTTCTTGCGTAAGTTCTTCAAGAAGTCTTAGCTGGTCGGCAAGGTGATTTGGAGCCGCCGCGCGCGTGTTGCGCGGTGCAATTGACGCGTTTCAGGCGCCCCTCCTTTCCAAGGAGGGGCGCCTGCGTTCGCGTGGACGGTCCAGTCTGCGTGGACGGTCGCAGTTTGCATGGATGGCCCAGTTTGTGCGGGCGGTAACGGTTTGCGTGGGCGGCCGCAGTTGGCGCGGGCGGTAACGGTTCGCGTGGACGGTCCAGTTTGCGTGGATGCTCCAGCTTGCGCGGGCGGCCGCAGTTTGCGCGGGCGGTCATACATTGAAATGTGTGGGGTTTAAAGAGATGTCTCGAGTAGACGAGTCGTTTCGTGAATAAAACCGCAGGTCGTAACTCGCCGATTGGCTGCTCTACCTCATGGTGCGGAAATAAACCCCACACATTTTAATTACAGACCCCCGGTATACGCCTTACATGCCCCTGCATGCGCGCAGAAGGTTCTTAAATGTGCGGCGGAGAGCCCTTGAATGTGCTCAGCTACATTACAAATCCGCTAGAGCTGTCAACAGTTCCTCGACATGCTCGGGCTGCGTGGCCCAGCTCGTTACGAAGCGCAGGACGATGCGGTCATGTCCCGTGGGATCGACGGCGGGGGTGAGCTCGGCGCCGCATGCTTGCGCAACGCGACCGCCGAGCGCGGCGTCAAACCAGAAGAATTGCTGGTTGCCGTTTGTGCGGACGTACGGTTCAAAACCAGCCGCTTCGAGGCCTGCGGCGAGCTGCACGGCGCAGGCATTGGCGCGCCTAGCGTGCGCAAAGTAGGGGAGGAGCCCCTCCTCGTTGCGCAGATCGGGGTCAAATGCCGCTTCGTATTGCACGCCCATGAGGCGGCCCTTTGCGGTCATGTGGCCCGCCCGTTTGGTGAGATAGGGAATGCGTTCGATGGCGCGTTGCCCGCGATCGCTGCGAGGGCTCATCACGAGGGCCTCGCCAAAGAGCATACCGGCCTTGGTGCCTCCCAGGGTGAAGGCGTCGGCTCGCGAGGCAAGGTGCTCGAGGGTGAGGTCGTTGCCGGGGGCCGTGAGGGCGCTTGCCATGCGCGCACCGTCCATGTACACGGCAAGATTGAGATCCGCGGCAATGTCGCAGAGCGCGTCGAATTCGGCTCGCGTGTAGACGTGTCCGAGCTCGGAGGTATTGGAGAGGTACAGCATGGCCGGGCGTGTGGCGTGGCAGCCTCCGGCGACGTGCTCGCGGTACACGCGCTCGACTTCGGAGGGAGTGAGCACGCCAAAGGGGTCGTTCGTTGCCAAGATGCGCCTACCGCACGCCTCGATGGCGCCCGTCTCGTGTGCTGTGGGGTGTGCGTCCGCCGCGAGGATGGGCCCCTCGAAATCGTCGGTGAAAGCGGAGATGCACATGGCGTTTACCGCGGTGCCCCCGGGAATAAAGCGCACGTACGCGTCCGGCCGCCCGCATGCCTCGCGAATGAGTTCGGCGGCGTGGGCGCAGTGCTCGTCGGCGCCGTAGCCGGGCGTCTGCTCGCCGTTGGTGCGCAGGAGCGCGTCGAGCACTTCGGGCGCGGCGCCCTCGGAATAGTCGTTGCGGAATTGATGCATGGTAAGACCCTTCCCCAAGAATGCGAGCGTCTCTATGGTACGCCATGAAAATGGGCCAAGACCCGGAGGCCTTGGCCCAGATGCCTGTCATGTGCCGTGCGCAGCCTCGTAAGGTGTACGTGGGATGGCAGACAGCGTGCGGATGTTTGCCTCCGGTAACCGCGCGATCTCGGAGGCGGCGTTGGCGGTGCTCCATCGATTGAATCGCCGACGCGGAGTTCGAGGCGTCCCGTCAATTGCAAATCGACAAGGAGGCATCGGTGCTATCAGCTGCGCGATCACCGAGTCGCGTTGTCTCATCGGCTACGTGATTGCAGGGGGTGGCGTTGGTGTTGTGCCCCACGAGCTATGTAACCGCGGAGGCGTCGCCGACGAGACGGCGATGATGTTATCCAGGCATCCGCGCGATCTCGGAGGCGGCCTTGTCCCATCGGCTGCGTGGTCGCAGAAGTGGCGTCGGCGCTACCCCAGCAGCTGTGCGATCGCCGAGGCGGCATCGGCGCGCTCGACGAGCCGCTCGTCGTGCGTGCCCATATTGCGCAGCTTGACCTTGCCCGCGGCGAGCTCGTCGCCGCCGATGATCACGATGTGGCTGGCACCGAGCTTGTCCGCCTGCTTGAACTGTGCCTTGAGCGACTTGCCCTGGTAGTCGCACTCGGTGCGCACGCCCAAGCCGCGCAGCTCGCGGGAGAGCGCGAACACCTCGCCGCGCAGATCCGCGCCGGCGTTGGCAATGAAGACGCACGAGGGCTCCTGCCCGCCCAGTTCGACGCCGAACGCCTCGAGCGCAAGCGCGATGCGCTCAAAGCCCACGGCAAAGCCAACGCCCGGCGTAGGCTTGCCGCCCTCGAGCTCGACCAGGCCGTCGTAGCGACCGCCGCCGCCGATGGAGCCCACGCCCGCGCCCGGGGCCTCGACCTCGAACACGGTGCGGGTGTAGTAGTCCAGGCCGCGCACGAGCGTGGGGTCCTCGACGTACTCGATGCCCGCGGCGTCGAGGTAGCGCTTGACCTGCTCGTAGTGCTCGCGGCAGTCGTCGCACAGGCAGTCGCGCATGAGCGGGGCGCCCTGCATGACCTCGTGGCAGTGGGGGTTCTTGCAGTCGAACGCGCGCAGCGGGTTGAGCTCGGCGCGCTCGCGGCACTCGTCGCACATCTCATTGGCATGGTCGAGGATGAACTGGCGCACGGTCTCGCGGTAGGCAGGACGGCACGAGGGATCGCCCATGGAGTTGATGAGCAGGCGCAGCTTGGAAAGGTCAAAGCCCAGGCGCTTGAAGAGCTCCATGAGCATGATGATGCACTCGGCGTCCGCGGCAGGGTCGGGGGCGCCCAGCCACTCGATGCCTACCTGGTGGAACTGGCGCAGGCGGCCCTTCTGCGGGCGCTCGCCGCGAAACATCGCCTCGGCGTACCACGCCTTGAACGGCGTGGAGCCCTGGGGGACCAGGTTGTTCTCGACGACGGAGCGCACCACGCCGGCCGTGCCCTCGGGACGCAGGGCCAGGCGCTGCTTTGCCTTGAGTTTGGTGTCCGTGCCCTCCTCGAGCACGCGGGCAAAGTTCGCGCCGGAAAAGACGCGGAACATCTCCTTGCGCACCACGTCGGTGGACTGGCCGATGCCGTGCACAAAGACGTCGAGCTGCTCGATGGCGGGGGTCTCAATGGCGTCGAAACCGTACGGCTCGAACGTTTCCTGGGCGATTCTTTGCATGCGCTGCCAGGCGCGCATGTCGCGCCCGATGAGGTCCTTGGTTCCCTCGGCCTTTTGTGCCTGCATGGGCACTCCTGTTCTATCCGTGCATGTGCGGTTCCATGCGTGTTTTCATGCGCATCCAGTATACCTTGGCTCCACCCGCCGAGCACATCGACCGTCTGCCGATAATTTGTTGAAACGTAGGAGATGTGCTCTACCACGCTAAAGTATATAGTCGGCAGGGAGCCCGCTGCCTATAATAGAGCGGTCGAGCGGGTTCCATCGGGCCCTGCTCCTGTGAATAAAGGAGGTAGAGTGGCCGAGAACAAGCACATCGAAACGCGGTTGGGCGAAGCCATCACCGGCGACATGATCGCGGACGTCATGTCCGGGACGCGCCGAATCGACCTGTCCGACCTCGAGGCGGCCGTTGAAGTCCTTTCCGACATCGACATTCCCGCCGAGCTTCGCGACAACCTGGCGCTCTTCCTGCGCCTCGAGCGCCGCGTGCTGCGCGAGTACGACCCCGCCGTGCTCGACACCTTTGACGAGCTCATGATGAACGTCATCCGCGCGAACGCCGGCGACCCGGGCGCGGAGGCCGACGGCGAGGACGTGGACGAGCAGGGCATGCCCGCTTCGAGCACTTCTTCCGCCGAGGCGTTCCGCGACGCCATCGCCCTCATCGACGCCCTGCCCGTGGACCGCGCGCAGGTGATCGTCCGTGCGTTCACGGCGTTCTTCCACCTGGCGAACCTGTCCGAGGAGAGCTACCGCGTCGGCATCCTGCGCGAGCGCGAGCGCAACGTGTCCACCGAGGACGCGGTCGACCCGGCCAACGCGCTTACCGTGGCGTTCCACCAGCTCACCGAGGAGGTCGGCGGCGCCAAGGCCACCGAGCTGCTCAGCCGCCTGGAGTTCCACCCGGTCTTTACCGCGCATCCCACCGAGGCGCGCCGCAAGGCCGTCGAGGGCAAGATCCGCCGCATCGCCGATCTGCTGGAGGAGCGCTCCCGCCTGGGCGGCTCCGACTTGGTGGAGAACGAGCGCCACATGCTGCAGGAGATCGACGCCCTGGTGCGCACGAGCCCCATCGCGCTCAAAAAGCCCACACCCGTCGAAGAGGCCGACACCATCATCGACATCTTCGACAGCACGCTGTTCGACACCATTCCCGTGGTGTACCGCAGGTTTGACGACTGGGTGCTGGGCGAGTACGCCGGCACGGTTCCGCCCGTGTGCCCGGCGTTTTTCCATCCCGGCAGCTGGATCGGCTCCGACCGCGACGGCAACCCCAATGTCACCGCCAAGGTGAGCCGTCAGGTGGCCGCCAAGTACGCCACGCACATGATCGCCAAGTTGGCCGACAAGTGCCGCCGCGTGGGCCGCAACCTCACGCTCGAGGCCGCTTACACCAAGCCATCCGACGAGCTGCTCAACCTGTGGAGCCACCAGGTCGAGATGAGCGAGGTGCTCACCGAGCGCGCTCGCGAGATCTCGAATTCCGAGCCGCACCGCGCCGTCATGCTGGTCATGGCCGCGCGCCTGGACGCCACGGTGACGCGCAACGCCGACACGATGTACCGCAGCTGCGACGATTTCCTGGCTGACCTGCGCGTCGTGCAGCGCTCCCTTGCCGGCGCCGGCGCCGTCCGCGCCGCGTACGGCCCCGTGCAGACCATCATCTGGCAGGCTGAGACGTTCGGCTTCCACATGGTCGAGATGGAGTTCCGTCAGCACTCCGTGGTGCACAGCCGCGCCCTCGCCGACATTCGCGAGCACGGTATCCACGGCGAGCTCGCCCCCATGACGCGCGAGGTGCTCGACACCTTCCGCGCGATCGGTTCCATCCAAAAGCGCTACGGCCAGAAGATGGCGCACCGCTACATCATCTCGTTCACCAAGTCCGCCCAGCATGTCGCCGACGTGTACGAGTTGGCGAACCTGGCCTTTGCCCATGCCGAGGACGTGCCCGCGCTCGACGTCATCCCGCTGTTCGAGCAGCTCGAGGACCTCGAGGGCTCCGTTGACGTGCTCGACGAGATGCTCAAGCTCCCCGCCGTGCAGGCGCGCCTGGCCCAGACCGGTCGCCGCATGGAGGTCATGCTCGGCTACTCCGACTCCTCCAAGGACGCCGGCCCCACCACCGCCACGCTCGCCCTGCACTCCGCGCAGGAGCGCATCGCCGCGTGGGCGCAGAAGAACGACATCGACCTCGTGCTCATGCACGGCCGCGGCGGCGCCGTGGGCCGTGGCGGCGGCCCGGCCAACCGCGCGGTGCTGGCCCAGCCTGCCGGCTCGGTGAACTGCTTCTTCAAGGTGACGGAGCAGGGCGAGGTCATTTTCGCGCGCTATGGCAATTCCACGCTGGCACAGCGCCATGTGGAGAGCGTCGCGGCGGCGACCCTGCTTAACTCTGCGCCCTCTGTTGAGCGCACCAACACCGAGACCACCGAGCGGTATGCCGACATGGCCTCTGTGCTCAACCGTGCGAGCCATGAGCGCTACCTTGACCTGCTGAACACCGAGGACTTCACCCCGTGGTTCTCCACCGTCACGCCGCTCACCGAGGTGGGCCTGCTGCCCATTGGCAGCCGCCCCGCCAAGCGCGGCCTGGGCGCCAAGTCCCTCGACGACCTGCGCACCATTCCGTGGGTGTTCTCCTGGAGTCAGGCGCGCATCAACCTGGCCGCATGGTATGGCCTGGGCACCGCGTGCGAGGCGCTGGGCGACCTTGAGCTGCTGCAGCGCGCGTACCGCGAGTGGCCGCTGTTCAGCACGTTCATCGACAACATCGAGATGTCGATCGCCAAGACGGACAACCGCATCGCCAAGATGTACTTGGCGCTGGGCGACCGCAGCGATTTGGCGAACAAGGTCTTTGACGAGATGATGCTCACGCGCTCCTGGGTGCTGCGCATCGTGGGCGATAAGTGGCCGCTCGAGCACCGTCGCGTGCTTGGCCAGGCGGTTCGCGTGCGCAACCCGTTCGTGGACGCCCTGTCGCTCGCGCAGGTCCGCGCGCTGCGCGAGGTCCGCGCCAACCAGGACGAGCTGTCCGAGGAGGCCAAGGCCGAGTACATGAGCCTGGTGCTGGAGACCGTGACCGGCGTCTCCGCCGGCCTCCAGAACACGGGGTAATCCGCGGTTTGCCAAGCTGTTGAGGCGGTCGATGCCGCGTGGGGCCCGGCTCGCGCTTGGGCATCGATCGCCGGGGATTTCTCGCAATGCGCATCACATGGTAAAAGGGCGTGGGATCTGGCTCCCACGCCCTTCTTTCTGTCGCTGAACGGAGCATGCAGCGCGCGTTCTGAATATCGCTTATCGAGGCGGAAAGGCGTCGCGCGGCTCTGCGTCGCGGCGCGAGCCGACACGGCGCCTTCCTGTCCGTCAGCGCTTCACGCGCTTGCGCAGGGCTCCGATCGCGGCGGCAAGGGCGCCGCCGATGCCCGTCGCAGCGACGGCGAGCGTTGCGGGGTCTCCCGTGGCGGGAAGTGCCGCGTTACTCCCGCTCTGCTGCGACGTCCCAGCGCCTGGTGCAGGCTGCGAGCTGTTGCCCTGATTGGGATCTGGGTCGGGCGCGGGTTCAGGCTCGGGCGCTGGGTCGGGGTTCGGGTCGGGGTTCGGGTTCGGGTCGGGGTTCGGGTTCGGGTCGGGGTTCGGGTTCGGTTCTGGATCAGGGTTCGGGTTCGGCTCGGGATTCGGGTTGGGTTCCGGATCAGGGTTCGGGTTCGGCTCGGGATTCGGGTTGGGTTCCGGATCGGGCTCCGGCGTCACGGATGCGAGCGTCCTCACGGTGACCGGGTGGCTCGTCGCCGGCGCATGCGCGGCGCCGGCGCTCACGCGCGCATAGGCATCGTAGACGGTGTCGGACTCAAGCCCCTCGAAATGCGCGGATGCCTGCCACGCATCGCCTTGCGGCATGCCGGCGCCACGCTTTACGAGCGCGTATTCCACGGTGCCGTCATCGGCTCCGGCGGAAAGCGTCGCGGAAAGGTCGACCGAGGTCTCGGTGACGTTCTCCGCCTTGACATCGATGGTGCGTTCGATGCCCTTTACGACCACGCGGACGTTCGTGCCGAAGCTCTCCTGCGCGCCTTGGGCCTCGTAGTTGATGCTGAGCGAACCGAGGTGCTCGCCGATCGGCAGGCCCTCTTTGGGCTTGATGGTGATGCTCTCGTTTTTGCCCTTGGGATCAATCGTGATGGGATTGTCCGCACCGACGATCTCGAAGTGCTCGGAGTTGAGTTTGACGGTGACGGTAGCAGGTTTATCCCCGGCGTTGATGAGCGTCAGCGTACCGGGTTTGATCTGCTCCTTGGTGTAACCCGCCTGTAGGGGATCGAAGGCGGGGACGATAACATCGAGCGCGTGGCTGTCCAAGGTCTTGAATTCGTGCTTCTCGCTCACGGCGGCGGAGTAACCGTCGGCCGCGGAGATGCGCGCGTAGGCGTAGTACGTCGCTCCGGGGGTCAGGTTCTCAAAGACAGGCGATTGTTTCCAATCGTTATCGGCCGGTTTGCGGTCGCTATCCAGAAGGGCGTACTCGATCGTGCCAGAGCTGGCACCGTCGGAGGGCGCCGCTTGGAGGGTCGCCATGGTCGAGTCCGTACTCGCCACGCCAACCGAGATGGTGCGCTCGATGGGTGCGGGTGCCGGGGGCGTCTGGGAGGGATCCTCGTAGAAGATAAACTCGCGAGCGGAGGCGGTGCTGCCTTTGGTGCTAGTTGCCTTGATGCGGATGTAGCGGCCGGTCACGGGCTCATCGAACGTGGTCCGGGAGACCATGGGGCCGACCTGGCCGTTGGAGTACTTCGTATTGAACGTGCCCACCATGCTGAATGCCTTGGGATCGACCTTGGGATCCCCCTTGTCTCCCTCGGCCTGCGGAAGAGTCGGCGCGCCCTCGGGTGCGCAGGAGAGCTCATAGGCGAAGATGTTGCCGGCGCCACCGTAGCCGCGGGCGACGATGTCCAGGTGCTTGAGGGTGCGCGTCTTGCCGAGGTCGATGACGATGTACTTATCGTTCGTGACGGCGGTCTCCCACATTTCGTCTTGGTCGCCGAGGAAGTATCCGTCTACAGCACGGTGCGCACCCGAGCTTCCGTAAATGGGTGCCGCATCGTTGATCTTGAGCTGGGCTGCGGGGACGACCTTGGCGTCCGCTGGATCCCACGCATCCCTAAATGGGCGAAGCTCGATCGTCTGATCGCCCTTTGATGCAAGGGCCGTTCCATGCGCCGATGAACGCAGGGTGAGAGTCTTGCCCTCGGGCAGCGGCTTGCCGCGTTCCAAGGAATGCCATGCGCCGTCGTAGTGCACTTCGACGGAGTCGTAGCTCTTACCGTCTGCCAGATAGACGCAGCGCTCGGGATCGTTGATGCTGTAACCCTTGGGTGCAATGCCCTCGGTGATGTCGATGGCGTGGACGGTTTGGACGCCGTAGAGCTTCACTTTGATATCGTTTTGCGCGGTGATCGCGGCGATCTCGTCGGGCCTGAGAGTCACCTCGTGCTTGTTGTCGGTGACATCGGTCCACTTCGTGCCGCCGTCCAGGCTGTACTGCCATTTCAGCGAGCTGTTGTTGAACTGCGGCCCGAGTTTGAGAACCCCCGCATCGTTCTTGTCGTCCTTCTTGTTCGTGTCGTCGAAGGAGAAGAGGACGATCTTGCTGTCCGCTTTTCCGAGCAGTGCCTTTGCGACAGCGATGCAGGCATCCGGTTGGTTGACGTCGGTCGCAGTCGCCTGCGTGGCGGTTTGGAGCGTGCCGATGCGCAGTCCTTCCACTTCGCCCAATACGTCTTGGCCGCCCTTCTGCTCGATGAGCTTCATGAAGCTGTGCATGGGCAGCGGGTAATAGGCGTAGTTTTTCGCCACGTCCTCGGCCAGCTCGATCCACTCCTCTTTGGTCGCCTGCTTCTTTTCAAGCAGGTTGACCTTGGCCAACGTGGCATCGAGGTTGAAGGGCTGCACCTCTATGGCCTTGTTGATGACGGCGAGCTTGTCCTCGGTTGAGGCGCTGGCGTCGGCGAGAACGCGCAGCTGGAAGGATTTGACGAAGTCGTCCCAGTCCACGAGTGCATCTGTTGCGAGCAGGATGAATGGGCCGCCGCCGTAGCGCTTGGTCGATTCGTTCCCGTTCGTATCTCGATGGACTTCCTCCCAGCCCAGGAGCATGTGGTTGACTTCGGGGGTGTTCGTGGTGAGCCAGCCGTATATGTCGTTTTGGATCGTGTAGCCCAACCGCGTATCGGTTTTCCCGTTGGGCAACTGGACCCTGATCGGCTCGTAGCGCGGACAGGCCGCATGGCCCGGCTGCCCGCAGACGGTGGCGGGCAGCCCCGAGACGCCGCTGAGGTTCTCGGCCGTCTTGGCAATGGCACCGCAGACGCCGCCCTTCTCGAATACGTTCCACAGCTGGGTGTGCTTCAAGGCGGGGTCTTTGGGGCTTTCGAGCTTCATTCCCGGGAAATTGGGGTCTTGATAGTCGAAGCGGTATTTGCTCGCCCAACCTCCCAGGATCTTCTGCCCCGCCGGGTAGTGCTGGCGCTCGTAGCTCGAGCGGTGATCTTCGATGGAGATGGCGTCGGCGTTGAGCTGCTCGCCGTAAAACACGGGGTCGTCGTAGGTCTTTTCGCCACCCGGAACGAACCAACTGTATTCGGTGAAGGTGTAAGCGTTCAGGCGCTCACTCTCCTTCTGAGCCTCGGTCATGAGCGTATCGGTTGGCTTACCGTCCTTGTAGATGACGCGTTCCTTATCATCGTGGCCGACGAACCAGTTGGAGTAGTTGGCGAGCCAGGGAATCTCCTCGTCGGCGATGCGATTCTCGAAGACCCAGCGCATCATCTCGACGGGCAGCGCGTCGAAGATCTCCTTTTTGAAGTGATATTGCTCGCTGTGGGCGCGCAGGGTCTTGATGTGGCCGTAACGGGTGACGGGATCGGCCTTGACATTGCTGCCGGTCCATAGCCTTGTGTTGTCGCACATGCCGAGGGCTGCGGAGACCATCATCTTGCGATAGACGAGACGGTCTTTCTCGTTGGTGTCTTTGATGTCGCTTTCGTAGGCTTTTGCGAGGTTCACGAGTGTCGTGAGGGACTTGATGTGGCTTGCGTTGCCGCCGCCTCCCCTACCGCCGGGGACGCCGCCGGTCACATAGAGCTCGAGCATCTGATGGTCGTTCAAAAGCCAGCTGAGGTATCGGGTGTTTTCCTCAGATGTTTGGGCCCATGTTACGAGCTCATCATATTTGATCGTGTTGACCAGCCAGCGGCGCATAAGAAGGAGCTCGTTTTCGTCGCTGAGGGTGCCGGCGGCGATCTTGCTGGCGACCTCTTGCGGGGTTCCGAGTTCGGCGATCTGCTTATCGTATTCTTCGACCGTCTTGAGGTTGACTACCTCTGATGTTGCAGGCCGTGGTGCGGGGGCTGCCTGTTGATTCGGTTCAGCGGCGATCGCTTGGGAGGGGGAGATTATCGATGATCCCACGGTCAGTGCGAGGCCGGCGGCTATCGCAAGGTGCTTGCACGTACGCGTTTGCCTCCGGCGCGGTTCAATGAGTTGGTCACCCGGATGTTGGGGCATATGTCCTCCTCAGGCTGTGTAAATGCACATGTGTAGTCCAATATTGCGGTGGGTATTATGCCATATTGGTGGTTCGAAGCGTGCAAGAAACCGGCAAAAAGCGATTCGTTCTTCGGTGGATGCTTGATTTCCAACTTCAACGAAACACCTTGACCGCATAGCGGGTTTCCGCACTCATCGATACGCGTCTCCTTGAGTTTTGGAAGTGTTTCGCTGAAGTTGGAAACCAGGCGGTGAAAAGTTTTGTCCGGACGGTGTCTTAGACTTGCTTCACAGTCGGAGGTGCGAATCAGAAGGGGCGGTTAATATGAGCGAGTTGGTCCAAGAAGGCGAAAACGCGGTCATTCTCGAGAGTTTCTACAAAGAGGTCGCCGGGATCCTCGATGCCGCACGCAACAGGGCGTACACCGCAGTGAACTTTGCGATGGTTGAGGCATATTGGGAAATCGGTCGTAGCATCGTTGAGCGGCAGGGCGGCGAGGAGCGCGCGTAGTATGGTGAGGCGCTGATCCAGGGAATGTCCAAGCGTTTGACTAAGGACTTTGGCAAGGGGTTCGACCCATCAAATCTTCGGTATATGCGACTGCTCTATCAGGCGTTTCCAATTCGTGGCGCACTGCGTCACGAATTGAGCTGGACGCACTACCGTAGGTTGTCCCGCATTGCCGATCCGGACGCTCGCATTTGGTATATGAACGAGTGCACCGACGCCAAATGGAGCACGCGCCGGCTCGAGCGGCAGATTAATACGCTGTTTCGCGAGCGTTTGCTGGCGAGCAGGGACAAGGAGCTCGTCTCTTCGGAAATCGAGCGCCAAGAGCCGCCCAAGCGCCCGGAGGATATCATTCGCGATCCCTACGTGCTCGAGTTCCTTGGCTTTTCCGATGATGCTGCATTTCACGGATCGGCCGTGGGGTGATATTGAGCGCATGAATCGCGACATGGTGGCGAACATCAACGCTCGCGTCGCCCCTAATGACGACCTGTATATCTTGGGCGACTACTCATTCAAGATGACTGCCGAGGCCGCTGCCGCGCTGCGCGCGAGCATCAATTGCCGCAAGGTCCATCTCGTCCAGGGCAACCACGATAAGGACTGGACGCAGCGCGCGGTTGCGGACACGTTCATTGTGGAGCCGCCCATCGTCAAGCTCAACGTCCATGGGCAAAAGCTCATCTTGTCGCACTTCCCGCTTATGGACTGGCCTTCGATGTCGCACGGCAGTTGGTACCTGCACGGGCATATCCACAGTTGCGGCACGGTGTACAACGAGCTCAACCGCAAGCAGGGACTTATGCGCTACGACGTCGGCGTGGACGCGAACAATTACCTGCCGGTGAGCTTGGACGAGATTCGCGTCTGGTTTGCCGATGTGGAGTATTGTGGGCGCGCCCGGTGGTGGGACTGGGTGAACGGCACGTATGGTCTGCAGGTTGCCGCTGCCTGCGAGCAGGTTCGCGAGGTGATGCGCGAACCGCAGGGCGGATACCAGACCGCCCAGGAATCCGCCGAAGCCGCGCGTGTGCGTTCGACAAGGCTACGAGGGCTCAAGCTGTAGACGGATATCACATCCAGGTTTAGCCGGGATCGGGTGGATCCGTTCGCCGTATGCTCCCCGTGCTTGCCTGTATAGCGGCAACACGGGCAATACTTGGGCTATCGGATACACGGGGAAGGGGCGGCATCATGCAAGTCATCGAGGCGATCTAGAAGCATGTGATAACGCGGCGCCATTGGGAGTAAATCTTGCAACATGAAGTGTCAAGATTCGCAAAAATCTTGCAATATGAGATTGCAAGATTGGAAACGCGATGCGTGCGATCGTTGCCGAGAAAATACAGGTTTTTTTGACGATGGGGTACCCGAGGTATTCGACCGCGACCTTGATCTGGGCCCCGTCCTAGCCCCCGCCCGGGGTAACCTGGCAACTGTCGTTACGGGCATTCGCCGCTGTGGTAAAACGTATCGGTTATTCCAAGAAATGCATCGCATTATTCGAGAGGGTCACAACCCCGAGCACATCCTTTATTTCAATTTCGAAGATGAGCGGCTCAAACCCTACTCCCCTCAGCTCCTGTCCGAGGTTCTCGACACCTTTTTCGCCATGCGCCCATCGGCAAAGCGCGGGGGTGCCTTTTTGTTTTTCGACGAGATCCAGGAAGTTCCCGAATGGGGCGCATTCCTGCGGCGCGTCATCGACACGGAAAAGGTGACGCTCTACGTGACGGGTTCATCTTCAAAGATGCTGTCCACAGGGTTGGCCAGCGAGTTTCGCGGACGCTCGCTCTCACGCGAGCTGTTTCCCATGAGCTTTTCGGAGTTTGTGCGGTACTGCGGGGTTGAGCTCAAGGCCGCGGGGGAGGGGCTGCCGCAGGCGTTTGGCAGCACGATCTCTGTCCAGCTGCGCAATCTCCTGCCCGAATATTTGAAGCGCGAGGGTTTCATCGCAACACAGCCTTTTCCGCCATCCGATAGGGTCTTGCTGCTGCAAGAGTATGCGTACAGGACCGTTAACATGGATGTCATCGAACGTTACGACGTTCGCAATCAGGTGGTCGCGACGCAGTTCCTCTCTCGTTGCCTGGCTTCGTCGGGGGCGTGAGCTCTCGGTTGATAAGCTTGTGGCGCAATTCAAGAGCGCGGGGATAGCGCAACATCGCGTGCAACGCTATCGAGTTTGCTTTCCTATTATCAGGAGGCGTACCTGCTCTTCGAATTAAAAGAGTTCTCGCGGGCACTGGCGCAAAATGCGAGGGCGGTTTCAAAGGTTTACGCAATCGACCCCGGAATGCTCATGGCGTTTCCCCCTCGGCAACGCAAGATGTGGCGCAGCGTTTGGAAACGGCGGTCTTTGCCAAGTTGAGAAGGTCGCTGACGACGCCTCGACAGGGTGCCTTGTCTCGACTTCTGCTTACCGAGGCGGGGAGCGCGCGGCATGAGGTCGATTTCGTGTTGGGCGACCCGCTGATGGGTGTTGCGCACCAGCTGATTCAAGTTTCTTGCGATATGCAGAACGAAAAGACGCGCGGACGTGAAATTTCCGGCCTTGTGGCAGGCATGCGTCACCTTGGCTTGGACGAGGGTTGGATAGTGACGACGAACGAGGAAGATGAGCTGAAATTGGAAGGCGGCGTCATCCATATTGTTCCGGCTTGGAAGTGGCTGCTCGATTAAAGGACGCGCAGTGCGGAGAGCAGAATTGGGGGCATCCCCTGCGCCGCTGAGGTTCTCAATGTTCCAAGCCTGTTAAGACCGCGTGAGCCGGGCGTTCTTCTAAGATGGAGCACCCGGCTTTCCTGTATGCTAATGAGCAATCGCGCGCATTGTGTGGGGAGGCTTGGGGCGTTGTGGCCTCGGCGTTGTCACCCGGGATGTGCCGCGTTGCGCCGAGCCGTGCTGTCTACGCGCCCCGGCAGTCTGTACACCAGCCGCCCGCTACGGCACGGGGCGGCACAGATCATCAAGGAGGAAGCAGTGGCACAAGACTGCACCGCCAATCCCGCAAACACCCATTCCATGCATACCCGTACCTGCGGCGAGCTTCGCGCCGAGAACGTGGGCGAGGAGGTCACTCTCACCGGTTGGGTGAGCCGTCGCCGTGACCATGGCGGCCTTATCTTCTGCGACCTTCGCGACCGCGAGGGCATCACGCAGATCAACTTCGATCCCGAGCACTCCGACGGCGACGCCTTCAAGATCGCCGAGACCATGCGTCCCGAGTGGCCCATCCTCGTACACGGCGTCGTGCGCGACCGCGGCCACGATGCGGTGAACCCCAAGCTCGCCACTGGCGAGATCGAGGTGCTCGTCGACCACGCCCAGGTGCTCAATCGCTCCAAGACCCCGCCGTTCCAGATCGAGGATGGTATCGAGACCGCCGAGGACACGCGCCTGCGCTACCGTTACCTGGACCTCCGCCGCCCGGAGATGGCCGCGCGCCTGCGCCTGCGCTCCGACTTCACGTTCGCCATCCGCTCCGCCCTGCATGACCGCGCGTTCACCGAGGTGGAGACGCCGGCGCTTTTCAAGTCCACGCCCGAGGGCGCGCGTGACTTCGTGGTGCCCAGCCGCCTGCAGCCGGGCAACTTCTACGCCCTGCCGCAGTCCCCGCAGCTCCTCAAGCAGCTGCTCATGGTGGGCGGCGTCGAGCGCTACTACCAGGTTGCCAAGTGCTTCCGCGACGAGGACCTGCGCGCCGACCGCCAGCCTGAGTTCACGCAGGTGGACATCGAGATGAGCTTTGTCGAGCAGGATGACGTCATGTCGCAGCTCGAGGACGTGCTCTCCGACGCCTTTGCGCGTGTGGGCGTCGAGATGCCCACGCCGCTGCGCCGCATCTCCTACTGGGACGCCATGGACACCTACGGTTCGGACAAGCCCGACACCCGCTATGGCATGGAGCTCGTCGACCTGACCGACGTGTTCGCCTCCTCCGCCTTCAAGGTGTTCGCCAGCGCCGCCAACACGCAGGGCCACGTGGTCAAGGCCATCAACGCCAAGGGCGCCGGCACCTGGCCCCGCGCGCAGATCGACAAGCTGGCCAAGGTCGCCGCGACGTTCGGCGCCAAGGGCCTGGCTTGGATCGCCTTCCGCGAGGACGGCTCCATGAATAGCCCCATCGTCAAGTTCTTCACCGATGAAGAGATGGACGAGTTGCGCCGCCGCTGCGATGTCGAGCCTGGTGACCTGGTCATGTTCGCCGCCGGCCCGCGCCGCGAGTCCGACGAGATCCTGGGCGGCATGCGCTCCCACATGGCCGACGCCCTTAACGTGCCGCGCGAGGGCCACGACTTCCTGTGGGTCGTGGACTTCCCGCTGTTCCACTGGGACGAGGACGGCCAGCGCTACGAGGCCGAGCACCAGCCCTTCACACTGCCGCACCTCGACGAGCTGCACCTGCTCGACGAGGACCCGCTCAAGATGGGTTCTTGCACCTACGACTTCGTCATGGACGGCTTCGAGGCCGGCGGCGGCGGCATGCGTATCCACGATGCCGAGCTGCAGCTCAAGATGCTCGAGTTCATGGGCTTTACTGAGGAGCGCGCCCGCGCCCAGTTCGGCTTCTTGATGGAGGCCCTCGAGTTCGGCGCCCCGCCCATGGGCGGTTTCGCGCTCGGCCTCGACCGCGTGTGCATGCTGCTTGCCGGCACCGACTCCATCCGCGACGTCATGGCGTTCCCCAAGACGAGCAGCGGCTCCGACCTCATGTCCGCCGCCCCGTCTAAGGTGAGCTTGGCGCAGCTTAAAGAGGTCGGCCTCCGCCTCGAGTAATCGGCTGTACGAGGCACCCGACCTTGCCCCTCAATCGTCGGGCGCCGCACGCAAGGCGTGCGCCCTCCTCTTTCAGGGCGATCTGGGGCGCCTGGGAAACCGAGCGGAATTATGGATGGTATCCCCCCATGCACCTCGTGCCTATGTGTGATTGTTTGGCAGCGCCCGCGCACCTCGTTGCGCGGGCGCTGCCATACCGATGGGGCCGGGCAGGGCCCAAGCTGGTCGGTTTTGCCGGCGAGATGCCGCAAATTGGCCGAAAAGGTAACGAAATATGGAACGTCTTGAGTAAACCGTCCTTTCAGGGAGAAAAACCCCAGCTTACGTGGAGCCGAAACGTCCGTATACTCACCCTGTCGAGTTTTTCGTTACTTTTTCGGCCGATTTGCGGCATGCGGGTGCCGAGCGCGCCGCTCGTTCCCTCGTTTTCGACCCCTCCGACGCATCGCCGTCGTGTTTTGCTGCAATAAAGCGGTTGACGTTTCGCCGCCCATGCCAACCACACAGCTATGGGCGGGATGCGCGTTGTCGTTTGTTTGAACGGGTGGGTGAGTGTCACCGGTGTATCACCAGAGTTTCGATGGGTGTTACAACAAAGACAAGCCCATCTAGAATGAGTTGGTCGCCCACGAGAACATTAGCCGGTCTGGTGAACTTGTCTACGAGGAGGTTCACCCAGAGGGCTGCGAGCCACAGTATCAAAACCATCCCAGTTGTATACAGAGACACAGCATAATCAAAGGGGTTGCGCGGGCCCAAGCCAGCGAATGTTGCCGGATCGTTGCTGGAAAAGCTGATGAGATGTGCCTGCGCACGCAAGGCAAGTGCCCTCCGCGCGGTTTTACACATGTGCAACGTTGAGACGGGTGCATGGCGAAGTTTTATACTTTGGGCAAGGATGTGCCTGACCTCGGGAGGTAATCGTGGACAAGCGGCTGATCGGCGCAATTGAGGCGGGCGGTACCAAGATGGTGCTCGCAACCGGATATGCGGATGGCGCCATTGTGGAGCGGGCGAGTATCCCTACGGAGGAGCCCGCGCGTACGGTTCCCGCCATGATTGACTGGTTTGCGAGCAAGGGAATCGCCGCGCTGGGAATCGCGGCGTTTGGGCCCACGGCGGTCAATCCCAAGTCGCCGGAGTACGGCCATATTCTGCAGACGCCCAAGCTCGCGTGGCGTGGTTACGACTTCCTTGGCGAGATGCAGCGCGGCCTTGCCGTACCCTGCGGATATGACACCGACGTGAACGGCGCCTGCCTGGGCGAGGTCATGTACGGCGCCGGCAAGGGGCTCGACAACGTGGTCTATATCACGGTCGGCACCGGCATTGGCGCCGGCGTGTACGTGGGCGGTCAGCTGCTCCACGGCATGCTGCATCCTGAGGCTGGTCACATCACACTCGCTCGCGTGCCCGGCGACGAGGACTTTGCCTGTCATTGCCCGAGCCATGACAGCTGCTTTGAGGGGCTCGCCGCGGGGCCTGCCGTGGTGGCTCGCTACGGCGTCGAGCGTGCGTCGGAGATGGCCGACGATGAGGGCTTTTTGGAGCTGGAGAGCACCTATATCGCCCAAGGTATCGCGACCTACATCTATACGCTTTCCCCGCAGCGTATCGTGCTCGGCGGCGGCGTGCCCGACCATGCCCCCAAGCTCATGCCTCGCGTTCGCGCGAAGGTGCTTGAGCAGATCAACGGGTACCTGGCGACGCCGGAGCTCGCGGACATCGACGCCTACATCGTGCCGCCTGCATGTGACGGCAACCAGGGCGTCCTCGGTGCCATCGCACTGGGCGCACGCGCGCTTGAGGGCTGACGGCGCATTCGAAGGCGGATGACCCCGTTTGATGGTTGAAAGAGCGCTCGAGGGCAGATGCCCCTCGCTCGAGGGTTGAAAGCGCACTCGAAGACGGACGACTCCGTTTGAACTCGGAGGCTGACGACCCCGTTTGAGGGCTGAAAGAGCGCTCGGAGGCAGGCGTTCCCGCTCGAGGGTTGACGACCCCTTCGCCTCTTTTGGCGTGCTCGCGGCATTGCAATGAGCCACAACGCTTGGCATGTAAAAGGCGGCGCCACGTAACCGAGCTGTCGGTTGCCAGCGCCGCTGTTTGAAAACGCGGTAACGGGGCACTCGAGCCCCTCCGTCGCACGGATCGCGATGAGCTGCGCTGTGTTTACCGTTCCAGCGCGGCGAGATAATCGTCGACCGCCGCTTCGAGCGCACCCATGCTTCCGGGTTCGAGCGTGAGGGTGTCGCTGGCCCATTCTTCGGGGGAGAGCGCGAAGCCAAGGCTCGGCCCACCTATGCGCTCGACACCGATGGCCGCGAACAGGCGCTCGAGGTCCTTGCGCATGCCGGCCGTCGCCCCGCGTCCGCCCACGCCGCTGACGGCGGCGCGCTTGCCCTTGATAGCGGAGGGGCTGGTACGGTCATGCTCATCGAGCGGGCGCGAGAGCCAGTCGAGCAGGTTCTTGAGGCCGCCAGGGATTTGATAGTTGTATTCGGGGGAGAAGAACCAGAGGCCGTCGGCGCTCAAGACGGCGGCGCGGGCCGCGGCGACCGGATCGGGCGTGGGCCATTCGATGTCCTGGTCCATAAAGGGGATGTCACGCCAGTCGAGGTAAGAGACCTCGGCTCGGTCGCCGATGATGCGCTCGACCTCGCGGGCGAGTTGACGGTTGAACGAGTGCTCGCGCAGCGAGCCCACAATCATGAGAATTCGGGGCATACGAGCTCCTTTCGGGTGATGAGCGCCCATGCGCGCCGCTTCTGTAAGATGGTTCCCCCAAGGTGCTCTTTATTACCCACTAAGGCTGTATACATAAAAAGCCCGCGTAAAACGGCAATCGACTTGAGTGTTGTCTGTTTGGGCGATGGTCGTGGTCGGGTTGGGCTGGTGTTGGTGCTGCCGGGTTGCGGGCGCACTGCCGTTCACGCGGTGGAGTTTCGTGGCGGCGTTCGCGCATCGCCCTTGCGGCGACGGGGTGATGCCCGTGCCGGCCGTTGTCGGCTGCTGCCTGGCCCCATGGCGGCGTCGCCCGTTGCCTGACGTACGGGCGTCTGCCGCTACCTGGCCTGTGGCGCCGCCGACCGTTGTCGGGCGTGGGGGACATCGGCCGCTACCTGGCCTGTGATGGCGCCGCCCGTTGCTGGGGTCTCATGGCGCCGGGGCGTGTTTCTTTTGCTCCGCCTGCACGTGCCGCGGGTACAATGAAGGACGGACACGTGCCGCCTCTACCGGTGCGCGCATGTGACTGGCAGGTATAGGGACTGGCAGGTATAGGGAGAGGATGTAGGCGATGGATTCGATCATCAAGCTCGTGCCCGACTTCAAGGGCAAGATCTGGGGCGGCCGCCGCATGGCGGAGGACTTCGGGTATGAGATTCCGGATGGTCCCGTGGGCGAGTGTTGGGCCATCTCCGCGCACCCCAATGGCGACGACGCCATCGCCAGCGGCGAGTATGCCGGCAAGACCCTCTCGTGGCTGTGGGCCAACCATCGCGAGCTGTTCGGCAACTGCGAGAGCGACGTGTTCCCGCTGCTCGTGAAGATCATCGACGCCGCCGACGACCTGTCCATCCAAGTGCATCCCGACGACGCCTACGCCAGCGAGCACGAGAACGGCAGTCTGGGCAAGAAGGAGTGCTGGTACGTGCTTTCCGCCGATGAGGGCGGCACCATCGTGGTGGGCCAGAACGCTCGCTCCCGCGAGGAGTTCGCGCAGATGGTCGAGGAGGGCCGCTGGGGCGAGCTTCTCAACGAGATTCCTGTCCACGCGGGCGATTTCTTCCAGATCGATCCCGGCTGCGTGCATGCCATCAAGGGCGGCACGGTGATTCTCGAAACGCAGCAGTCGAGCGACGTGACCTACCGCGTGTACGACTACGACCGCCCCGGTGACGACGGCAAACTGCGTCCGCTGCACCTTGAGCAGTCCCTCGACGTCATCGACTACGCTATGCAGGCACCCGAGTCCGGCGAGGTCACGCAGCCCGAGGTCGACGGCGTGACGGTGCTGGTTTCCAACGACTGCTACACCGTCGAGCGCCTGCGCGTTGCGGGCAAGCTCACGTTTGCGACGCCGTATCCCTTCACGTGCGTGAGCGTGATCGAGGGCGAGGGCACCGTGAACGGCGAGCCGGTCGTCAAGGGCAGCCACCTGCTGGCGCTCGCTGCCTGCGATGAGCTGGTGCTCACCGGCGACATGACGGTCATCACCTCTCACCTGTAGCCTCTCCGCTGCGTCTCGGCGGAACGCCGCTACTTCCGCCTGAGAGGACACCGCCTCGGCTTTCAAACGATATGTGGCCTTCGGCTTCGGAAATCATCTCGATTTTGTGGTCGAAGGCCACGTTTCATTTAGAATGCCTCGCGAAGGCCGCTCTCGTTAGGGGCGGGCGCGGATAGGCGAACGCGCACCTGCCTCCCAAGAACGTGCGCGTCTGGTCTTGATCGCACATTGCAGACACCCTTCGGGGTTCTGTTGCCCTATACTCACTCATGTACCAACGGGGAGCTGGCGGAGGCCGGCTGAGAGGAAGCCCGTGGGGTCGCACATCGAACTGCGCCGCGCCGTATGGCACGCGAATGGCTCGACATCGATTCGGCATCACGCCGACGCCGCGCCCCGCACCGCTTCGACCCGCAACCTGATCCGGGTAATGCCGGCGTAGGGATCGAGCAGCCTTGTTCCAAACCGACGTGCGCGCTGGAAACAGCAGACGTCGCGAACGTGCGAGCGGGCCCCTACGAACAATCGAGGGGTCCGTTTTTTGTGGCCCCGGAAAGGATGCTCATGGAAGCAAGCGTGGCAATTCAGGTCCTGCCGCAGCGTGTGGGTGGCAACGAGGAGGTCTGCCGCATCGTCGATGAAGCGATCGCCTACATCCAGACCAAGTTCCCCGACGCGTACGTGGGGCCGTTCGAGACGGCCATCCAGGGCGAGTACGACCTGTGCATGGAGGTCGTGGCCGGTGTGAACCGCATCTGCGTCGAGGCTGGTGCGCCCGAGGTGGCCACCTACGTCAAGATCTTCTTCGCGCCTGAGGAGGGCGTCCTTACCACCGAGGAAAAAATCAGCAAGTACCACGAGAACGATGCCTAGGGGCGCGCGTTCAGCGCATTGCGCGCCGCATGGGGATGCTGTAGTCGACGCCAGCGGCGATAAGGGCGCACATTTTGTAGGAAAAGGCGTTTTGAAGCGCTTTTCTTGCCTTGGTAAGGAGAAATGTGCGGGCTTTACACCGGGCCTGTTGTCGACACTGTCGATTTTGGCTGCACCTTTGACCGTTTTGTGCCTACTGCTCGCCTGGCAGGCGGTCTGTTCCGCCGGTCTGGTCCCGCCGTTCATGCTGCCGAGTCCCGTGAGCGTGGCGCAAGCGCTCGTGACCGACTGGCCGCTGCTCGCGAGCCATGCGGCCACCTCGCTTGCCGAAGCGGGCCTGGGGCTCGGCGCGGGCGTGGCCCTCGGGTTCGTGGTCGCGCTCGCCATGGATCGCTTTGAGCTGCTGTACCGTGCGTTTTATCCCATCGTCGTGCTCACCCAGACCATCCCGACCGTCGCCATAGCGCCGCTTTTGGTGCTGTGGTTTGGCTACGGGATGCTGCCCAAGGTGGTGCTGATCGTGGTGACAACCTTCTTTCCCATCACGGTCGGCCTGCTTGAGGGCTTGCGCTCGGTTGACCCGGACGAGATCGACCTCATGCGCGCCATGGGCGCCTCGCGCTGGCAGATCATGCGCCACGCGAAGCTGCCCGCCGCGTTGCCGCAGCTCTTTGGCGGCCTCAAGATCTCGGCGGCCTACGCCATCGTGGGTGCCGTGATCGCCGAATGGCTGGGTGGCTTTTCCGGGCTGGGCGTGTACATGACGCGCGTGCGCAAGGCGTATTCGTTCGACAAGATGTTCGCGGTGATCTTCCTGATTTCCGCGTTGAGCCTGGTGCTCATGTGGGTGGTCGATGCGCTGCGCCGCGCAGTGATGCCCTGGGAGCGCGCAGGCGAATCCAACAGGCGCTAGCGCTTCGAGTTGGAGCAAGTGCCAATTCGAGACAGTGAAGACGAGGAGCGCTGGGAACCTTGGCGTGAGCACCTCAAATGAGTGCCTGTTCCCAATTTGAGGTGTCGGGAGCCTTGGCGTGAGGGCCCGGCGCCAACTCGCAATATCAGGCATGCGGCCAAGGTGTCGCTTTTTGGCGACGAGGCCGTTGAACAAAAACAGTGCGGTGCGCGAGCGCCGTTAAGAGGAGATATCTCATGAAAGACAAGATGATGAACATCGAGGCCGCCGGTAAGACGGTCGTTGGCAACCTGATTTCCGAGCGCGCGATGTCGCGCCGTGCGGTGCTGCGTGCGGGTACGGCGGGCCTGGGACTCGCTGGTGCCGCAGCGCTTGCGGGCTGCGGCGGCGCGCCCAAGGGTAGCGGCTCGGCATCGACTGCGGGCGGCTCGAAGCTGCGCAAGGTCACTTTTGCCCTGGACTGGACGCCCAACACCAACCACACGGGCGTCTACGTGGCCGCCGAGCGCGGCTACTACAAGGATGCCGGCTTGGATGTGGAGATCGTCCAGGCGCCCGAGGACGGGGCCGACGCCCTCGTGGCCTCTGGCGACGCGCAGTTCGGCGTGTCCTTCCAAGACACCATGGCGTCCTACCTGTCCTCGGATGATCCCCTGCCCGTGACGGCCGTTGCCGCCATCATCCAGCACAACACCTCCGGCATCATCAGCCTGAAGGAAAAGGGCATCACGAGTCCCGCCAAAATGGCCGGTCACACCTATGCCACGTGGGAGATGCCCATCGAGCAAGGCGTGATCCAGCGCTGCGTCGAGGCGGACGGCGGCGACTTCAGCCAGGTCAAGATGATTCCCTCCACGGTGACCGACGAGGTCACGGCGCTCAGCACCGACCAGGTCGACTGCATCTGGATCTATTGGGCCTGGGCGGGCGAGAAGTGCGACCTGGCGGGGCTCGAGACCAACTACTTCGCATTTGCCGACATCGACTCGGTGTTCGACTTCTACACCCCGGTGATCATCGCAAACGACGACGCGATCAAGAAGGACCGCGCGATGGTGCAGGCGTTCGTGGACGCCACGCGCCGCGGATACGAGGATTGCATCTCCGATCCCGACGGCGCGGCCGAGGTCTTGCTCAAGGCCGCGCCCGAGCTCGAGCACGACCTGGTGGTGGCGAGCCAACGCTACCTGGCCGATCAATATCGCGCCGACGCCGCCGTGTGGGGTCAGATCGACCAGGGTCGATGGGATGCCTTTTACGAGTGGGTCGCTGCCCAGGGCTTTGCGCCGGATTTCGAGCCCGGCGCCGGCATGAGCGCCGATTTCATCGAGGCGTAGGGGCATGGCGACGCTTGCGGTCGAAGGCGTGTCTCAGGGGTTTGACGGGCTGAGCGTGCTCGACGACGTCAGCCTCACGGTGGAATCCGGGCAGGTGGCGTGCCTGCTCGGCCCCTCCGGTTGCGGCAAGACCACGCTGTTCCATGTGGTGGCGGGCCTCGCCCGCCCGCGTTCGGGGCGTGTGCTGCTGGATGGTCACGACATAACGGGGCGGCCGGGGAGCCTGTCGTACATGCTGCAAAAGGATCTTCTCCTGCCGCATAAGACCGTCATCGACAACGTGGCGTTGCCGCTCGTGCTCAAGGGCGCGTCCCGCAGCGAGGCTCGCGAGAGGGCGGAGGGCCTCTTTGAGCTGTTTGGGCTCTCGGGCGTGGAGGGCCGCTGGCCGGCGGAGCTTTCCGGAGGCCAGCGGCAACGCGCCGCGCTGATGCGCAGCTATCTGTTCTCGCATGAGTTCATGCTGCTCGATGAGCCGTTCTCTGCGCTCGACGCCTTCACCAAGGCGGAGCTGCACACGTGGTTCCTGAGCGTGATGGATGCCTGCGGCGCATCGGCGCTCGTGGTGACGCACGATATCGACGAGGCGGTCAAGATCGGGGATGTCATCTTCGTCATGCGCGGAGCTCCGCAAAAAGGCGACCCCGCCCGCATCGTAGGTTGCGAGCGCGTCTCGTGCCCGCACCCAAAGCGCGCCGAGTTTGCCGTCTCCCCGGAGTTTTTGGAGCACAAGCGCCATGTGCTCGAGCTCCTGCGGTCATAGGGAAGGTCTTTCGGACCCCCTCCCTCCCTGACATTCGGCTTGCAGAGCTGTCCTGTTCCTTACATACCATTACCCGCAGCTGACGCGTCTATGCGTCACCCTGAACATTCGGCTCCTATCATCCCAACGCAGCGCTGGATAAGCAGCGCTGTACGGTCCAAACATGATTGGGGAGAGATGATGACAGGGAAGAACACGACATCTCGTCGTCGGCCGCGCTGGTACCGCGCCCTCACCGCCACCTTGGCGGTGCTCGCGGTGCTCGTGGCCGGCGGCGTGCTGTTCGCCAACCCGACGACCGGCGTCGCCGATGCGGACGGCGCTCAGATCGTCGAATCCGGCAAGACGCAGTGGCAGTATCGCGACGACAACCAGCAGCCGGCTGACGGCTGGCAGACGAGCGCCGCGGTGAGCGACGCCGCCTGGAAGACGGCCTCCGGCAGCTTTGGCGCCAAGAACGGGCAGATCGCCGACCTGGGTGGCGGCATGACGCCCCAGGTGCTGCTGAACCAGTACATCAACGGCGCCGATGGCGACGCCATCCCGGTGTATTACTTCCGCACCACCTTCGACGCCAAGGACATCGACGCCATCCAGGCCATCACCGGTGAGGTCGCCTACGACGACGCCGCCATCGTGGCCGTAAACGGGCACGTCGTCGCCGAGTTCGACAACCACGTGAAGGACGGCACCGATCCGATTTACGGCACCACCAACTACGGTGGCTCCAACGACAGCGCTCCCAAGACGGCGACCTTCAACTTCACCGATATCGCGAGCCTGGGCCTCAAGGCCACCGGCAACGTCCTGAGCGTCGAGCTCCACAACGGGCGCGCCACCAGCTCCGATATCTACTTGGACGTGAAGAACGTCTCCTTCACCTACGGCAAGGCCGCCGACACCGTGAAGGACGCCTCCCTGGAGATCGGCGCCACCGAGTCCGCCCGTAACTTCAACTGGCTCGGCACCTCCACGAACGCTTCGTTCGTCGAGATCGCCCCGGCCGCCGGCTACAAGGAGGGCGACGCCTTCCCGGAGTCCGGCGCCGAGAAGGTCCAGGCGCTGCAGTCTGCCGCCACCCGTGAGGGCTTTATGTCCAATAAGGCCACGGTGAGCGGTCTTGCCGCCAACACCGCCTACGTCTATCGCGTCGGCAACGACGACGCCTGGTCCGACCCCGCCGTCTTCACGACGGGCAACTTCGGCTCCGGCGCCTCCTTCAGCTTCCTGTTCGCCGGCGACCCGCAGATCGGCGCGAGCGGCAATTCCGATGCCGACCAGGCTGGTTGGCAGGCGACGCTCACCAACGCCGTGAACAAGCTCACCCCGAACTTCATGGTGTCGGCCGGTGACCAGATCAACGACAAGGGCGCGAAAGAGGACGGTCAGTACGACAGCTACTTCGCCCCGAAGGAGCTCGCCTCCCTCACCCAGGCCCTGACCGTGGGTAATCACGACAACGGCAGCTCCCGGTACTCCGACTACTTCAACGTTCCCAACGTCAGCTCGCTCGGCGCCACCAGCGGCACCGGCACCCAGTCCGGCGATTACTGGTACGTGTACAACGGCGTTCTGTTCATGGACATCAACTCCAACGACATGAACACCGGCAACCACAAGGCGTTCATGGAGCAGGCGATCGCCGCCAACCCGAACGTCAACTGGAAGATCGTGGTGTTCCACCACTCCGTCTTCTCCCTCGCCAACCACTACACCGACTCCGACATCCAGAGCCGTCGCAACGAGCTCCCGCAGGTCTTCAGCGATCTTGGGATCGATGTCGTGCTCATGGGTCATGACCACTACTTCACCCGCACCACGATGATGGAGGGCGCGAACCCGGTCGCCTCTGAGACCGGTGCCGATGCCAACCAGGTCGTCGATCCGGCAAAGGGCCAGGTCCTCTACCTCACGGCCGACTCCGCCTCGGGCTCCAAGTACTACAAGACCAACAGCGCTGTCGTTAACGCCATGCCGACCTGGGTCGCCGCGCAGGGGCAGAGCAACCGTCCGACCATCACGAACGTGACCGTTAACGGGGGCAAGCTGACGCTCGACACCTACTACACCGACTCCGCCGACCTGGAGAAGCTCGATACCTTCACGATCGTCCACACCGACCAGAACTCCGGCGACAACGGCACCGATAACAACGGTTCCGACAACAACAACGGCACCGACAACAACAACGGTACTGGCAACAACAATGGCACCGACAACGGTACCGGCAACAACAACGGTTCCGACAACAACGGCGCCAACAACGGCAGCAACAACGGCGCCAACAACGGCAACAATAACGGTACCGGCAACGGCACCGGCAACGGTACCACCACCGGAAACGGTGCCGGCGCTACGGCCAAGCCGTCCACCTCGACCGGCACGAAGGGCGGCTCCCTGCCGCAAACCGGAGACCTGATCGCCCCGGCCTTCATCGCGGCCATCGCCGTCGTGGGCGTCGCCGTCATCGCCGCGGCGCTCGTCCTCAAGAATCGCGACCGCCAGGTGCGGTAAGCCTGCGGCCACCCGTCCCGCCGAACGCCTTCGGCGAACTTGGTGAGCCATTCGGGCCGGAGTGCATGCCTTTCGCGGCGTGCGCTCCGGCCCTCATTTCGAATCTATCCCATCCGCTGCGCGACGCGCTCGGTTGTCTCATGATTGAGGTCCACCCTTGAAGACTTTTTTGAGCAAGCATGCCGATACGATTGCCGCGGCGATCATCGTGTGCGGCATCTCCTTGGCGATCCTCGCGTTTAACCTGCTCAGCTCGGGCGTGTCGTTCACCGCGCTCACGACGGCGGGCGTGTCGTACCCTTCGGCGACAGTCGAGCAAGTCGTTGCGGAGAACCTGGATATGGAGAAGGGGACCGGTCGGTACATGGGTTCCCAAACCCTGAGCGTTCGCATCACCTCCGGTGAGAGCTCCGGAGAGGTCGTGGAGGCGCAGAACTCCCTGTCGCCCACGCATTCGATCGTCGGGGCCCCCGGCGAGCGGGTCATCCTCAAGGCCGATACCGGCTCGGACGGCTCCATGTACTACACCGTCTTCAACTACGACCGGATTCCCGCCGTTGCGGCCCTCGTGGTCGTATTCGCGTTGAGCATGGTCATCGTGGGCGGCACAAAGGG
The DNA here is from genome assembly GCF_020735465.1 of Collinsella stercoris DSM 13279. Classification (GTDB taxonomy): domain Bacteria; phylum Actinomycetota; class Coriobacteriia; order Coriobacteriales; family Coriobacteriaceae; genus Collinsella; species Collinsella stercoris. Next base: position 36,347 of record NZ_CP085935.1, read on the forward strand.
GGTGCGAAGCCTCGTGGGCCTCCTGTTCGTGGCATACGCGCTGGGCGTTTTCCTGGTGCCGGGCCTCTACCGCGGCTTCCCGGCCGTGCCGATGGGCTTCATCACCGCGGCTGCGATCACCGTGGTGTCGATGGTGCTCCTTAACGGCTTGAGCGAAAAGACCTTCGTGGCCATCGCCTCGACTGTTGCCGGTCTGCTCGCGGCCGCAGCCGTGTATGCGGTGTTCGCCGGCATCATGCAGGTCAACGGCTTCAATCAGGATGGCGCCGACGAACTCATCGTGGTCAAGCAGGCGACTGATCTCGATATCTTCGGTACCCTGTTCGTGAGCGTGCTCATCGCCTCGCTCGGTGCGGTCATGGACATGTGCATGTCCGTGGCGACCTCTCTATTCGAGATCCGCGACCAGCATCCCGACATCTCCGCGCGTCAGCTCATGGCCTCGGGCTTCACGATCGGGCGCGACATGATCGGCACCATGTGCCAGACGCTCATCCTTGCCTTCGTGGGGTCGAGCCTGACCTCGTTGCTTTTGCTCATCTCCTATGGCGTGCAACTCAACCAGCTCCTTTCCTCGGACCTTGTCGCCGTCGAGATCGTCCACAGTTTCGTGGGGGCCATCGCGGTCGTCCTGTGCGTGCCGGTCACCTCGCTTATCTGCGCGGGGCTGCGTCGCCGTTCGTAGGAGAGCGCGAGCGAGAACCGCAAACGACGGAATCCCCGTTGAATTAGATAGCCAAAACCCCTTCACAGCGGGGCGTCCAAGTGGTAGTTTACTAAGGCGAACATAGCCAAGGTTAACTTCTTATTCACATGCCGCGCATCCGCAACGCCGAGAGTAAGTGGTTTGCCGAAAGCTCGCGTGGCTCCGTCCTCGCGGGCTTTGCGCATGTCGCTGGATCGAGCTGGCTTGATGGCGGGGAAAGACGGTGGTCGCATGATGTTGGGTCGTCGGAAATCCGAGCAGGTGCGGGGGCGTGAGCGCAGCGTCGCGAGCACAGATGGAGCTCCGCAGATCCCCGCGATGCCCCTTTCCCTCGCGCGGTCGGGCGCTACGGTGACGGTCGCTCGCGTTAAGGGGTCGGGCGAGGTGAAGCGTCATCTGGAGACGCTCGGATTCGTCGAGGGCTCCGAGGTGCATGTGGTCGCCACCGGTGGCGGCAACATCATCGTGGTCGTCAAGGGGGCGCGCTTTGGCCTGGACGCAAAGGTCGCCACGAACGTACTGGTTGCCTGAGGGCGCATGCGTCTCATGTTCGGGTTCGATAATTCGCGTAAGAAAGGGGGAAGCATGAAAACGTTGGCAGACGTGAAGGTGGGGGAGGGCTCCACCGTCGTCAAGCTCCATGGCGAGGGCGCGCTGCGCCGCCATCTCATGGACCTGGGCCTCATCAAGGGCACGCCGTTCAGGGTCGTGAAGGTGGCTCCGCTGGGCGACCCGGTCGAGATCACCGTCCGTGGGTACGAGCTGTCCATTCGCAAGGAGGAGGCGGCCATCGTCGAGGTCGCGTAGCGGCGAGCGGCATATATTTCTATCGGTAGAGTTAGCCACATATAACTAGCAGGAGATGACGTTTTCGCCTCACCAACGGGCTGACTCAGCAACGTACACGTTTCAAAGCCAAGAGAAAAGAAGGTTCGCATGGCGAATCAAGCACTGCACATCGCGTTGGCGGGAAACCCCAACTGCGGCAAGACCACCCTGTTCAATCTGATAACCGGCCAGAACGGCTACGTGGGCAATTGGCCCGGCGTCACCGTGGAGAAAAAGGAGGCCCCTCTCTCACGCGATAAGAGCGTGGTCGTGACCGACCTCCCGGGAATCTACTCGCTTTCCCCCTACAGCCCCGAGGAGCGCGTGAGTCGCGACTATCTCATGGGTGGAGACCCCGATGTCGTGATCCAGGTGATCGACGCCACCAACTTGGAGCGCAACCTGTACCTCGCGTTGCAGGTCATCGAGACCGGGGTCCCCGTCGTGGTCGCGCTCAACATGGCGGACCTGGTGGAGAGGAGCGGCGACAAGATCGACGCCGCCTCGCTCGAGAAGAGCCTGGGTTGCCCGGTGGTCATGATCTCGGCTCTCAAGAACACGGGTGTGGATGGGCTCATCGACGCCGCGCGCGAAGAGGCGATCGCAAAGAGGATCGCGCCGCGCCATGCGTTCGATGCCGCCATCGAGGGCGTCCTCAAGAAGATCGAGTCCCAGCTGCCGGCCTCCGTCGAGGCGGGCAGGCGGCGCTACTTTGCCGTGAAGCTGTTCGAGCGCGATGCGGACGCGCTCGCCGCCCTGTCGCTGCCTCATGACGCCTCGGAGCGCATCGAGGCACTCGTGGCTCAGTGCGAAAAGGATTGCGACGACGACGCAGAGTCGATCATCACCGCTGAGCGCTACGGGCTCATCGCGCACATGGTCGACGCCTGCCTCAAAAAGGCCCCGGCCAAGATGAGCACCTCGGAGAGGATCGACCGCGTCGTGACCAATCGCTGGCTCGGCCTCCCGATCTTTGCCTTCATCATGTTCGGCGTGTACTACCTGGCGATCTCGACCTTTGGAACCGCGATGACCGACTGGGTGAACGACAACCTGTTCGGCGATGGATGGGAGCTCTTCGGCGCCGCCATGCCGAGCGTCCCGGCGCTGTTCGAGGGCTGGCTTTCCGCCGCGGGGGCGAGCGACATGGTGATCAGCCTGGTGTGCGATGGCATCGTCGCCGGCGTGGGCGCCGTGCTGGGCTTTATTCCCCAGATGTTCGTGCTCTTTGTACTGCTCTCCTTCCTAGAGGACTGCGGCTACATGGCGCGCGTGGCGTTCGTGATGGATCGCGTCTTCCGCCGCTTCGGGCTGTCGGGCAAGTCGTTCATCCCCATGCTCGTCTCCACCGGCTGCGGCGTGCCCGGCGTGCTTGCCACCAAGACCATCGAGAACGAGAAGGACCGTCGCATGACGGTCATGACCACCACGTTCATCCCCTGCGGCGCCAAGCTGCCCGTGATCGCCCTGGTCATGGGCGCGCTCATCGGCGACGCCGAGTCGACGTGGATCGCCCCGCTTTTCTACTTCCTGGGCGTCGTCGCCGTCATCGTGAGCGGCGTCATGCTCAAGAAGACCCGACTCTTTGCCGGCCGCCCAACGCCGTTCGTGATGGAGCTCCCGGCGTACCATCTGCCGAGCCCGCGCAGCTGGGCGCTGCATGTGTGGGAGCGCGTGAGCGCTTACATCAAGAAGGCGTTCACCATCATCTTCGCTTCGACCGTCGTGGTGTGGTTCCTTTCCAGCTTTGGCGTGTTCGAGGGTGCGTTCGGCTATCTGCCGTCCATGGCCGGCGTGCCGGAGGAGTATACCGACCATTCACTGCTCGCCCTTGTCGCCGGTGCCGTGAGCTGGATCTTTGCGCCGCTTGGGTTTGACACCTGGCAGGCGACCGCCATGTCCGTAACGGGTTTGGTGGCAAAGGAGAACGTCATGGCGACGGCCGCCTCGCTGCTGCACTTGGCCGATGCGACCGAGACCGATCCGAGCCTGTGGTCCGCGTTCGCGGCGCTCTTCCCCAGCGCGGGCGCCATCGCGGCGTTTGGCGCCTTCAACCTGCTGTGCGCCCCCTGCTTTGCCGCCATGGGCACGATCCGCGCGCAGATGGGATCGGCAAAGTGGACCGCCATCGCGCTTGGATACGAGTGCGGCTTCGCCTGGGTCGTCGGCCTTATGATCAACCAGTTCTACCTGGCGGCTTTGGGCAAATTCAGCGTGTGGACGGTGGTCGCGGCGGCATGTGCGCTCCTGATCTTGTTCCAGCTGTTCCGCCCCATGCCCTCCTACGCCTGGGATGAGGGCGTCGCGCGTGCTGGAGTTGCCGCGGCATAGACGGCGCTTCCGCAGTCGGGCAATCGGGCATCCGGTCGCGCGGCGTCCGGGTGCCCGATGCGGCATGACTCGTCAAACGGGCAGCGAGAAGGCAAGGCCGGGCAGGCCGTCGCCAAAGGGTGGGGCCTCAGGTGAGGTTCGCCTGGGCGGCGGGTTTACCCGGCGTTTTCACTGATCCCGCGGTGCGAGTGCCCGATTTGGGGCATTATGGATGCAATCCTTGAAAGGAGGGCCAATGTCGGCCATCGATTTTGTGATCATCGCCCTGATCGCCGTCGCCTTTGGCGCGGTGGTGGTGCGCGTGCGCAAAAAGGGCACGTGCGGCGATTGCGCGCAGGCGGGTTCGTGCGGCGGCTCGTGCGCGGGCTGCTCCACCTCCAAGCGTGCGACCTGCCCGGCCTGCGAAGGGGTCGAGCAGACAGTAAAAAAGCTGGGGCGCGGCATCGAGCGGTCATGAGCGCGCGATTGCGCGTGCTAAGCTGGGAAGGTGTGCTCTACCGTCCGGCAGGAAGGAATCGCCGTGAACACGTCCGGTCGCACCGATCAATCCCTCAAGTACCTCCGCCTGCTCTCCCAGCAGTTCCCCACGCAGCAGGCGGTGTTCACCGAGATCATCAACCTGCAGGCCATCCTCAACCTGCCCAAGGGCACCGAGCATTTCATGAGCGACCTTCACGGTGAGTACGAGGCGTTCCTGCACATCCTCAACAACTGCTCGGGCGTGGTGCGCGAGCACGTGGACGAGATCTTCGCCGGCTCCCTTTCCGAGGAGGAGAAGGGCGAGCTGTGCGCACTCATCTACTATCCGCACGAAAAGCTCGAGCTCACCCGCCGCGCGCACGAGGACACGCCGACGTGGTACAAGACCATGCTCGACCGGCTGCTCACGGTCACGCGCGCGCTTTCGAGCCGCTACACGCGCTCCAAGGTGCGCAAGGCCATCCCGCGCGACTACGCCTACATCATCGACGAGCTGCTGCACACGCACCCCGACGAGAACAACTACCGCGTGCGCTACCATGAGCGCATCATCGCCTCGATTTTGGAGACGGGCGCGGGCGAGGACTTTATCTGCTCGCTCTCCGACCTCATCAAGCGCCTGGTGATCGACCATCTCCACCTGGTGGGCGACATCTTCGACCGCGGCGGCGGGGCGTCCAAGATCATGGACCGCCTCATGAGCTACCATTCGCTCGACATCCAATGGGGCAATCACGACGTGCTGTGGATGGGTGCGGCGGCGGGGCAGCCGGCGTGCATCATCACGGTGCTGCGCAACAACCTGCGCTACGGCAATTACGAGATCTTGGAGAACGACTACGGCATCTCCCTGCGCGAGCTGGTCGCGTTCGCCGACCGCACGTATGAGCCGGTGCCCGAGGGGGCCTGTGGCCTGGCGGCAAAGCTCACACCGCTCATGAAGGCGCTGAACGTGCTGCTGTTCAAGCTCGAGGGGCAGATCATCCAACGGCATGCGTGTTTCGACATGCACGACCGCCTGCTGCTCGAGCGCATCGACGTCGAGGCGGACACGGTTCGCCTGGCCGACGGCACCGTGCATGCGCTGGCGACGCGCGACTTTCCCACGCTCGACCTCGAGCATCCCTACGAGCTGACCGAGGAGGAGCAGCGCATCGTGGATAAGCTCGTGGCGGAGTTCACGAGCGCCGACCACCTGAGGCGTCATGTCGATTTCCTCTATCGCCACGGCTCGATGTATTTGGTGCGCAATCGCAACCTGCTCTTCCACGGGTGCGTGCCGCTGAACGAGGACGGCACGTTCACGAGCGTGAATTGCCTGGGTACATGGCGGAGCGGCCGCGATTACCTCGACTTTTGCGATGAGATCGCCCGGCGCGCCTGGCGCATGCGCGATGCCGCCGCGCTCGACTGGATGTGGTATCTCTGGATCGGCATGAAGTCTCCGGCGAGCGGACGCTTGGTCAAGACGTTCGAGCGCGCCTATATCGACGACCCGGCAAGCTGGGTTGAGCCCATGGACCCGTATTTTGAGCTCACGCGCGACGAGCGGGCTTGCGACGCCATCATGGCGGAATTTGGCTTGGCGCCGGGCGAGGGGCACATCATCAACGGCCACACGCCGGTCCATGCCGCCGAGGGCGAGCAGCCCATCCGCGCGAACGGCCGCCTGCTGGTGATCGACGGCGGTTTTTGCAGCGCGTACCACCACAAGACGGGCATCGCGGGCTACACGTTGATTTCCAGCTCGCGCGGGTGCCGCTTGAAGGCGCACCAGGCGTTCGAGAGCGTCGACGCGGTTTTGGCGCGCAACGCCGACATCGTGAGCGAGACGGACCGCTTTGACGTGGCGGAAAGCCGCCGGATGGTGGGGGATACCGACACGGGCGTCCAGATTCGCGAGCAGATCCGCGACTTGCATCAGTTGCTCGATGCGTACCGGACCGGCGTGCTCGAGGAGCGCCGTTAGGCGCTGCGCGCCGGCGGACGGAGTGAGGGCGTGTTATGTGGGATGTGTGCCACGGCCGCCCGCGAAATGCACGGGGCTTTAGCGCAAGAGCTCCCAGGGCTCTTTCCCGACGGCGCGGGCGAGCTGGTCGAGCGTGGAGAGCTTGACGTTGTCGCGTCCCTGCTCGATGAGGTCGAGTGTGACGCGGCTGATGCCGAGTTGCAGGCAAAACTCGACCTTGGACAGGCCGAGCTCCTTGCGGATGGCGCAGATGTTCCTGCCCAAGGTATGTTGCGAGCACTCGTTCATGTTTCGAGCATGCCCGGGGTAAAACCCCAAAACGTAAAGTGCGCTTTACATTTTGGGGTTTCGCATAGGGATTCCAGAACCTCGGAATCTTAGGAAACGCGGGTGGTATAGAGGTGCGTAACCGCGCGCGTGGGCTCTACGAGCGGCGCGAAAGCTCCTCCTCGCAGATGGTATTGAGGCGGCGGATCGTCTCGCGCATGGCGTGGAAGATGGCGAGCCGGTGGGAGTGGACGCGCTTGCGCGCCTGCCCTTTGTGCTCACCGAGCGCGGCGAGAGCTACCGTTTGGAGCTCGATCGGTTGCTCGCCGAGCGGGACGTGACGATCGAGCCGCTGGTTGAGGCGGGCAACACCGAGACGCTCGTGCATTTGGCTGAGCGCGGCGTGGGGACGACGTTCGTGCCGCGGTTCTCGGCGGCAAACGAGCTCGCATCGGGGACGCTCGTGGAGCTTGGGAGCGACATGCCGGCGGTGCGCATGGAGACCCAGATGCTTTGGCACGCACGCAAGTGGATCGCCCCGCACCTGGCGGAGTTCATCCAGGTGACGCGGCGGTTCTTCGCATCGTAGGGGCGAATGACGCTTCGGAACAAATGGCGCCCGGGGGTGAGTGGTGCCTCCGAACGGGTGCATCGCAGCGGCGGTCGCCCGACGCGCCGCCGTGCTGCCACGCCGCCGGTCCTGGCATCCGCGCCAATTTTCCACGTGCGCGCGGTGCCGACAATCACCCGTCTGACCGTTCGCGTGCAGAATTCCTCCGCTCACATGGCAACTGTCCACACTGGCGGAAAGGTGCTGCACGCCCTCAAAAGATAGGGGGTAGGTTAATTCACGTTCTACAACAGGGGAAGCGCATGCAGCGCGCACGGATGCAGCCGGTTGTGGAGAGCGGGAAGCGACGAGAGGACTGCCTATGCACCGTTGAGTGCCTGACACATATCCAACGCGGGAACGAGCAATGAGCAATCGACTGACGTTGCGCCATCGGCGTCTCATACCGTTGTAGACGCACGGTACCCAAAGGAGAGGAAGCGGTCATGGCGCACAATGAGTTCGGTGAGGCGAGTGGAGATGCCGAAGAGGGGCGAATCGAGCGCGGGGCAACATGGGGGCTCACCATGCCCCCGGTCCCCATACCGCAGCGCACGGTGCGGCGTGCGCGGATCTTGCGTGAGATTCAACTTCGCGCCCAAGATGTAAGTGCGACGATCCTGATTGCGCCGGACGGCTTTGGCAAGACGACGCTGTTGGCGCAGCGCGTGGCGGCTGTGCAGGCCGATCCCGAGCGCGGCGTCGCCCGCATGCTCGATGCGTCGGGACTCGATGGCGCGCAGCTGTACGAGACGCTGCGCGACCTCGAGACGCACCTGGAGCCCCGCATGCAGCCGCTCGTCGCCATCGACAACCTGCCGGTGCTGGGGGCGACGGCCATCGATGGGGTTGTGGGCCGAATGCGAGAGCTCCACGGCAAGGGTTTCGAATTCATAGTGGCGTGCAGGCCCAACAACAGGCAGTTCGCCAACGGGTTTGGCGATGCGTACAAGATCGGTCCCCAGGCGCTCGCCGTTCGGCCCAAGGAGTTCTCCGATTGGTCGAGGGTACTCGGCATCTCGAGCGATGTGGATGTATACGAGCTCACCCAGGGGATCCCCGCCCTCGTGTCGATGCTGGGCATGCTGGACGGCAGGCCGACGAGCTTGGAATCGTTCTCGCGCGCCGTCGCATCGCTGTACGAGGGCATATTGGGGGATCTGCGGCGCGACCGCGATTCGCTGTATCGGATGGCATGCCTGCTCGTGCTCACGGGCGGGGGCTCCCTGCGCGATTTCGAGCGCATCAACATGCGTGTGAGGACTCAGAGCTGGTCGCGCCTTGCCCGCGAGTTCCCGGCGTTTGGGGTGGATATCGAGCAGGGCTCATACCGCTGCCTCGCGCGGCGCAGCCAGGCGATGGGCGAGCTGTGCCGCCATATCGTTCACACGCGGCCGCTGTTCGCCATGCGCGCGATCAAGGTGCTCGTCGCCGCCGACGATATGGACCAGGCGGTCTACGTGGCGGGCATGCTCGAGAATCTCGAGGATCGGTTGGGCGTGCTGGCCGAGCACCCAACGGCGTTCGCGTTGAGCGGCAACATCGCCTTCGTGCGCGACGTGATGGGCTCCGCCGGTGATGTGGCGTCGTCGACGATGCCGGTCGGCGCGGTGCTCGCGATGTACACGGCGGCGTTGGTCGGCGGCGAGCTGCGGGTGGCACGGGCCCTGGCGGTGGAGCTCAAGCGCCGTGCGCGGGAGGTCGCGGGGCAGATCGAGCCCACTGCCTGGGTCGAGGCGCACGCGCTGAGCGGGCTTTGGGAGGGCTGCCGCGGCATCGAGCTGCCAAAACTCGACGCCACGTTCACGCAGGGTCACGAAACCGCGGCGTCGCGGAGGCTGGACCTGCACGGCAGGGTGTACGCCGAGCTGGTCGGCGGATCGGGGGCGGCCGCGCTCGGGGAGGACGTGTGCGGCATCGAGGGCCTGGTGGGAGAGGGAGTCTCCATCCCGCGCGTGCTCCTCGCATGCGATCGGACCCTCATGGACATCATGCGCGGCGATATGGGCGATGCGCGCGCGGCCGAGACGAAGATGCAGCGCCTGATCCGCCGCCTGACGGAGCGCAGGCTGGCGCCGATTGCGGCGCACGTGCGCATGGTGGCGGCGACCTGTCGTTTGCTCGCATCCATTCCCGTTGCCGACGAGCGGGCGTTTATCGACATGGGAACGCTCGCCGTGAGGACCTCGGATTTTCCCACGCAGCTCTTTTGCCTGGTGGGAGAGGGCTGGCAGGCGCTTGAGCTGGGCCAGCACAGCAACGCCTTGTTCCGCGCCCGTCAGGTGCTCAAGCTGGCGAGTGCGGACCAGTGCATGATCGTGGCGTGGGCGCGCATGCTCGAGTGCTGCGCGCATGTGCTCAACGCGCCGCGCATGTCCCTAGACGAGGAGGCCGATCTGCTCGATCTTTCGGATGCCGCGGCCGGCCCCGTCGACGCATGGGCCGTCGCGCTTCGGCTCTCGGCGGCGCGGCGGCAATCGGAGTTGAGCGCGTGGTGCTCGATGAACAAGGGCGTCCTGCTGTCCAAGGACTTCACGGTGTTTGCGCGTCAGGCCATGGCGAGCATAGGTGAGCACGCGGCGATGATGCGCCGGGCGCTGCCGGAGGTCCAGCCCGACGATCAGCTTGCCGAGCCGTCACTCGCGCAGGCGTCCGCGGCGGCGTCAAGCATCTTGACGCACGACGACGCCGTGGCGCTTTTGGGTCAGGTGAACGTGAGGCTCTTCGGCGGTTTTCAGGTCGAGCGCGGCGGGCACGTGGTGACCGATGCGGCATGGCGCAGGAGAAAGGCGTGCGTCATCGCGGCGCGTCTTGTGCTGGCGGGCGGCGCGTTCGTGGGGCGCAAGGAGCTTGGCGAGGAGGTGTGGCCCGACAAGGATTACCTGCATGCCCGGGAGGCGCTCTACGCCGGGCTGACCTCGCTCAGGGCGGCGTTTGGCCAAGGGGCGGATGGGCCGCAGTACGTGTTGACGCAAGGGGAGGGAGTTGCGGTCAACACGGAGTACGTCGTGTCGGACACCATGCGCTTTGAGATGCTGGCGCGCGATATCCTGCTCAGGCGCATAGGGACGACGGGCAGGCAGCTCATCGATGCGTGCCTGCAGCTCGAGGAGCTCTACACCGGGCCGCTGTACGTCCCTAACTTTGGGGACTCCTCGTTCTACGTGCGACAGAGGCGGATCTATCAGGCAAAATTCGTCGATTGCATGATGCGGGGCATCGCCACCGCGCTCGAGCTGGACGATCTGCCCGTCGCATCATGGCTCGTCGAGGCGGCGTTGCGCCAGGCCCCCATGCGCGAGGACGTGATCCGTGTGGCCATGCGCATCTTCGATAAGAGCGGGCGGCGGCGCGAGGTGGTCGAGCTGTACAACAGCCATGTGCACGTGCTGGAGCGGGAGCTGCATGCGCTCCCCGAAAAGGAGACGCAGATGGCTTACGAGGCGATCATCCAGCGAGAGGGGGCGGAGGCGCTTTTGGCGTAGCGGTCGGTGTGGTCGAGGGCGGTCGCGGTATGGGAAAGGGGCGACCGCGATCGCCCCTTTCCCAAAGCACTCTGATGTTCTGTGCGACGTACGGCCGGTCGCCGCGTTGCGCGTGCAGGGTTAGTCCAGCTTGATGTGCTCGATGTCCTTGCGGCTGCTGGCGCGATACAGGGAAAAGCGGTGGCCGATCACCTGAACGACCTCGGCCCCCACGCGCTCGGCGAGCTGGTCTGCCGCCTCGCGGCAGGAAAGGAGGCTGCCGTCCTGCACGCCGCACTTGATGAGCTCGTGGGCCTCGAGGGCCTCCTTGGCCTGCTTGGCGATGGCGTCGGTGACATCGGCCTTGCCGATCAACACGACGGGATTGAGGTGATGCGCGAGGGCGCGGAGCTGGCGAACCTGCTTGCCGGTGAGTGCCATGTATCTACTCGCTTTCTGCGGGGCTGTTTTTTTGCAGGTCAACGATACCGCACCGCAGGCGAGGGGACAAGGTACGGGCCTCGGGGCGGAGCCACCCTCCACGAGGCGCTCATGGCCGGTTGGGCGACGACTCGTCACTTCTTGTGTTTCCGTTTGCTCCAGCGGGATGGAGTGCGGGCGTGCACGTTAGAATGGACGGAATGCAAACAGGACCGAACGAGCCTCAAAGGAGTCGCCATGTCCATCACGCCGCAGGAGATCGCCGAGACACGCGGCATGGTCTCGGAGCACAACCTGGACATCCGCACCATCACCATGGGCATCTCGCTCATGGGCTGCGCGGACGAGAACCTCGACCGCATGTGCACCAAGGTGTACGACCATGTGACGAGCACCGCCGAGCGTCTGGTCGAGACGGCGGAGAGCCTCGAGCGCGAGTACGGTATCCCCATCGTGAACAAGCGCGTCTCCGTGACTCCCGTCGCGCAGATCGCCTCCGCCTGCCCCGACGAGGACCTGGTTCCGCTCGCGCATGCGCTCGACCGCGCGGCTGAGACCCTTGGCATCGACTACCTGGGCGGATATTCCGCTCTTGTCCACAAGGGCATCGGCGATGCGGACCGCAGGCTCATCGCCTGCATCCCGCGCGCGCTCGCCGAGACGAGCCGCGTGTGCTCAAGCGTCAACGTGGCCACGCTGCGCGCCGGCATCAACATGGACGCCGTGCTCATGGCCGCGCAGACCATCATCGACGCCGCCAAGCTCACCGCCGACCGCGAGTGCGTGGGCGCCTCCAAGTTCGTGTGCTTTGCCAACATGGTCGAGGACTCCCCGTTCATGGCGGGCGCGGTGCACGGCTCCGGCGAGGCGGACGCCGTCATCAACGTGGGCGTCTCCGGCCCCGGCGTGATGGCCGCGGCCCTGGAGGAGCTGCCCGAGGACGCCGACATGATGCAGGTCGCCGAGCGCATCAAGCAGACCGCCTTCAAGATCACCCGCGCCGGCGAGCTCATGAGCCGCGAGGCCGCCCGTCGCCTGGGCGTGGAGAAGGGCATCGTGGACCTCTCCCTGGCACCCACCCCCGCCATCGGCGACTCCGTGGCGCGCATCCTCGAGATCATCGGCGTCGGCCAGTGCGGCGGCCCCGGCACCACGGCAGCCCTCGCCCTGCTCAACGACTGCGTCAAGAAGGGCGGTGTCATGGCGAGCTCCAGCGTGGGCGGCCTGTCCGGCGCCTTCATCCCCGTCTCGGAGGACGCGGGCATGATCGAGGCCGCCGAGGCCGGCGCCCTGTCGCTCGAGAAGCTCGAGGCCATGACCTGCGTGTGCTCGGTGGGTCTCGACATGATCGCGGTCCCCGGCGACACGGACGTCGAGACCATCGCCGGCATCATCGCCGACGAGATGGCCATCGGCGTCATCAACAACAAGACCACGGCAGTTCGCATCATTCCCGCCATCGGCAAGGGCGTGGGCGAGTCCGTGGACTACGGCGGCCTGTTCGGCCGTGCGCCCATCATGCCGGTCAACAGCCATGCCGGTACGGTGTTCGCTCATCGCGGCGGCCGCTTCCCGGCCCCGATGAACTCGCTCAAGAACTGATACCCGGCGAGGACGGGCGTGCGGTGAGCTTTGGCAGGGACGCGCGTCGAGCCCACGTGGGTTGAAGCCCCGAGCGCCCGAATCGGCAGGCACACGCGCTTGGCCCTGCGCGCCACCGTCTCCGAGACGACGTCGGCGCGCCTTCATATCGCCCTTGGCGAGCTGATAGAGGCGACCCCGGCACGCGTTTCGACGTGCCGGGGTCGCCCCATGCGTACCGGTCAAAGGCCCGCGCATCAACTGGAGCCCTGCGCGTCAGCCAAATACCCTCGCGGCGATACGGGCCGATTCCGCGGCGTCCTTGGCGTAAAAGTCCGCCCCGATCTGCTGGGCGTATTCGGGCGTGAGCACGGCGCCGCCCACCATGACCAGCGTGCCGGGGGCCTCGCGGTGCAAAAGCTCGATGGTCTGCGCCATGTTGGCGACGGTGGTCGTCATGAGCGCCGAGAGGCCGACCAGGCGGATATGGCGCTCCTGCACGGTCTTGAGGATGACGTGCGGATCGACGTCGCGCCCGAGGTCGATGACGTGATAGCCGTAGTTGTCGAGCAGCATCTTGACGATGTTCTTGCCGATGTCGTGGATGTCGCCCTTTACGGTCGCCACGCAGATCGTCCCCTTGCTCAGGCCGTCGCTGGCGGGCATGTGCTCCTTGATGACGTCGAAGCTCGCCCGCGCCGCCTCGGCGGAAGCCATGAGCTGCGGCAGGAACAGCGTGCCGCGGTCAAAACGCGCGCCGACCTCGTCGAGGGCCGGGATGATGTGCCCGTCGATGAGCTCGAGGGGGTCGATGGTGCTCAAAAGCTCGCGCGTTGCCCGCGCGGCTTCGCCCTTGCGGCCCGTGAGCACGAAATGCTCGATGCCGTGGTCGTCCCCGGGGTGTGAAGGGCCTGCGGCTCCCGTCTGTCCGGTGCCCCCGGTAGATGGGCCGCACGTTGCCTGCCCGCTGCCCGCGGCTCGCGCGCCGTCGGCGACGGGGGCACCTGCGGCGGCGGATCGAGAGGTCCCGGTGCTGCCGGCATCCGGTGCAGCGGGCACCGGCACGGCGCCGGGTGCGCCCGTCGTGTACGGATCGCGCCACGTGGCATATCGCTCGATATAACCCGCCGCCCCGCTGTCCTCGCCGTTGAGGACGCGGTAGCTGCGGACCACGTCCATGTAGCGCTCCGATCCCGGGTTGAGGATGGGGGCGTCGAGCCCTGCGCCCAGGGCTGCGGCGAGGTAAGTGCTGTTGAGCAGGGGCCGCTGGGGCAGGCCAAAGCTGATGTTGGAGACGCCGAGCGTGCATTTGACCCCGAGCTGCCGCTTGACCATCTGGATGGCGCGCAACGTCTCGCCCGCTTGCCGCTGATCGGTCGAGGCGGTCATGGCGAGGCAGTCGATGAGGATGCGCGTGGCGGGGATGCCGTGCTCGGCGGCGGCATGGACGATGCGCTCGGCGATGGCGAAGCGCCCCTCGGCGGTGGTGGGGATGCCCTCCTCATCGAGCGTGAGTCCGATGACGTTCGCGCCGTATCGCGCGGCGATGGGCAGGATCTCGTCGAGCACCTCGCGCTTGCCGTTGACCGAGTTGATGATGGGCTTGCCGGCATAGCGGCGCACGGCGGCCTCGAGGGCGGTCGGCACGGTGGAGTCGAACTGCAAGGGGAGCGTCACGGCCCCGCTCAGGCGCTCGCCGGCGATTTGGATGGCCGTCACTTCATCGATGTCGGGAAGCCCGACGTTCACATCGAGGATGTCGGCCCCCTCCTCCTGCTGGGCGATGCCCTGGCTCACGACGTAGTCGTAATCGCCCGAGCGCAGGGCCTCCTTGAGGAGGCGCTTGCCGGTGGGGTTGATGCGCTCGCCAATCACGGCTATGCGGCTGGCGTCGCAGGGCAGCGACACGAGGCGCTGGGCGCTCGTCACCGTGAACGCTGCCTCGATGGTGCGCGGCGCGGGGGCATGGTCGCGCAGCAGCTCCGCCATGCGCTCGACGTGCCGCGGGTCGGTGCCGCAGCAGCCGCCGAGGATGCCCACTCCGTCCTCGACCATGCCGGCGACGGCTTGGGCATACGCCTCGGGTTCGATGTCGAAGACGGTGCATCCGTCCTCGACGTGGGGCAGGCCCGCGTTGGCCTGCACGATCACGGGCTTTTCCGTGACGGCGAGCATCCGCCGGGCCAGGGGGCGCAGCTCGGCCGGGCCCTGCGAGCAGTTGATGCCCAGGGCGTCGACCCCCAGGGCGTCGAGAGTGACGGCGGCGACTTCGGGAGGCGTGCCCAAAAACGTGCGGCCGTCCGCCTCAAAGGTCATAGTGGCAAAGATGGGCAGGTCGGTCTGTTCCCTGCATGCGAGCACGGCCGCCTTGATCTCGAGCAGGTCGGTCATGGTCTCGATGATGAAGAGGTCGGCACCGGCGTCCTGCGCCGCGTGCGCCTGCTCGGCAAAGAGGTCGTACGCCTCGTCGAACGAGAGGGTCCCCAGGGGGCGCAGCAGCGCTCCGATGGGCCCGATGTCGGCGGCGACCAGGCGCGCACCGCTTTGGCGCGCGCAGGCGACGGCGGCGCGGAAGACGTCGCGCACCTGGGCGCGTCCGGCGAGCTTGAGACGGTTGGCGCCAAAGGTGTTGGTGGTGATCACGTCGCTGCCCGCCTGGACGTATGCCTGGTGGATGGCGGTGATCTGCTCGGGATGGGTAAGGCAGAGCAGCTCGGGCAGCTCGCCCGCCGCGAGGCCGCGGGCTTGGAGCATGGTGCCCATGCCGCCGTCGAATAGCAGGTGGCCGGTGCCGGCGAGTGCGCGTTGCAATGTGGTGTCCATGGTGCTCCTTGAGGGGGCGCAGGTGCGCGATATCCGATGCTCCTGCGTACGTTGGGGCTTAGCTTAGCAGGTGACGCCGCGTGCCCGGAACGAGCAGGCGGCTTTTTGGCGGCACAGGTCGCACCGCGCGGGCGCGTCGGCGGATCGAGGCGCGCCCTCAAAGACGCCGATCATGGCGGTGACGGACTTGCTGGGCAGCATGAGCCCAGACGGGGTGAGCGTGAGGCCAAGGCGGCGTCCGGTATCGAGGGCGGCGAGGATGCCTCCCTGCGCGGCGAGGGGGCAATCGCCGTACCCGCATGAGAAGCGCCAGTTGCAGGAAAGCCCGGCGGATTGGGCGAGCTTGCGAATATGGCGGTCCATGCGCTCCACCGCCGCCTCTATCGCGGCGGACGAGGCGGCGTCGAACACCGTCGCCTCCAAGGGGCTGCCCACGCCTCGCGCTCGCAGCCGCCGCTCGTGCTCAAGGCCCAGCGTGCAGGCGAGCACCGCGCACCAGCGCGCGTCCTTGAGGTGCCGGTAGATGTCGCGTCCCTCGAGCTCGATCGAGGTGCCCGTCAGGCGGATGCAGGGCTCGCCGCCGCCCGTGAGAGCCTGCGCATCCACGGCGGCCATCATCCAGACGCCCCGGGGCCGCGCCGTCCGTTCCACCTCGTCGATCACCGCGTCGATGCGGGCCATGAGGTCGGCATCGATTGCCTGGCCGCTGTGGCCCAGGTACCGCAGCACCTCGGCGCGGTCACATGTGAGGCGCTCCTCGCCCGCGAGGGAGAACAGATGGGGCTCCAAAAGCGCGGTGGGCAAGGCTACGGCGCTCATCGGTTGGCCGAGTCCTGGCGCAGGGCGCTCATCGCCGCGCTCGCCACGTCGGCGCGGTTCATGGTGTAGACGTGCAGGCCGTCGACGTCGTGCGCCGCAAGGTCCTCGAGCTGGCGGCAGGCGTACTCGATGCCCGCCGCGCGCAGGCTCTCGGCATCGTCCTCGTAGCGGGCGAGCAGCTTGATCACGGGCGAGGGCAGTGACGCCCCGCACATGAACACCATGCGGCTGATCTGCTGCTTGCCCATAAAGGGCATGATGCCGGCGGTGATGGGCGCGGTGATGCCCGCCCGCTCGGCGCGCTCGCGAAACCGGTAGAAGAGCTCGTTGTCAAAGAAGAGCTGGGTAACGAGGAAGCTCGCCCCGCAGTCCTGCTTGAGCTTGAGGTGGGCGATCGAGCGGTCGAGGTCGTCGCACTCGATGTGGCCCTCGGGATACGCCGCGGCACCCACGCAAAAGCCCGCCTCGACGAGGGCGGGGATGATGTCCATCGCGTAGCGATAGTCGGCGCAGCCCGGTCCGGTCGGCGCGTCGGCCGGAACGTCGCCGCGCAGCGCGAGCACGTTTTCGATGCCCGCGGCGCGGAGCTCGGCGATCTTGGCGGGCAGGTCCTCGCGGTGCAGCGAGATGCAGGTCTGGTGCGCGCACGACGTGATGCCCAGCTCGCGCGTCAGCATGGAGGCGATCTGCGTGGTGGCGGCGTTGTTGGTCGAGCCGCCGGCGGAGTAGGTGACGCTCACAAAGCCGGGCGAGAGCTCGGCAAAGCGGCTGCCCACCTCGCGTGCGCGCTCGAGCGTGAGCTCGCCTTTGGGCGGGAACATCTCGAACGAGACGGGCGTGGTGCCTTGGGAGGCGGCCCTGGCGAACAGCTCATCGATCCTCATGCGTGCTCCTGGTGCGTCAAAAGGTGGCAAATAGCGCTATGGTACGCCGTCCTGCCCGTCGGGGCGCACGTGCCGGGGCGGGTTGTAACACATTTGTTATATGGGTTGAGGTCGAGCGCCGGGCCGCGTGGCCGCGATCTGTCACGGCCGTGCGGACCGGCGTTTTTCTCGGTTGGGCGCACGGGGGGTGGAGTCACCGCCGTGCGGCGGGGCCTCCACTTCGGGCATCGTTTCCAGCGAGCGCGCCCGGCGGGTCGTTTCGTGGAGCTACAACTCCAAAGCGCGGGCGACCTCCTGGGCGCTGGCGAGGGCGTCGGCGATGGCGTTCACTACAAGGGACGAGCCATTGCGGGCATCCCCGCAGGCAAAGACCGCGCAAGAGGGCGCATCGCCCCCCGTTTCCGCGTTGTCGCCGAGCACGCAGCGATGGCTTTGCGGCTCGCGCATGATCGGAAGGGGTCGGCTGCCCGCGGTTTGGGACAGGCGCGCGCCAAAGGAGCTGAAGACCTCGGGTTCGGGTCCGGTAAAACCGCAGGCAATGAGCACGAGCTGCGCCGGGATCTCATGTTCGGACCCCTCGATCCTGCGTGGCGACCCATCGCTCCAGTCGAGGTCGGCAACGAGCAGCCCGCGCGCGGCTCCCTGCTCGTCCCTCAGGACCTCGAGGGTATCCACGGCCCAAGAGCGCATCTCGCCGCCCGAGAGCGCGATGGCTTCTTGCTGGCCGTAGTCGGTCTTTTTGACATGGGGCCATTGCGGCCAGCCGTTCTGCGGCAGCGGCTGCTCGGGTGGTTCGGGCAGGAACTCGAGCTGCCGCACCGAGCGCGCGCCCTGGCGCACGGCCGTGCCCACGCAGTCGTTGCCGGTGTCTCCGCCGCCGATGACGACGACGTCGAGCCCGCGCGCCGAGATGGCGCTTGCGCCCGAATCGCCCTCGAGTACCGCGCGCGTGGCGGCGCTCAGGTAATCCACCGCGTAGACGACGCCCTTGGCATCGGCGTTTCGTGCCGCAAGCGCGCGGGGCGCCCTCGCACCGGTGGCGATCACCACGGCGTCGAAGGTCTCAAGCAGGTCGAGGGCGACGTCTTGTTGCGCGGCGTCGACGCCCAGGCGAAATTCGATGCCCAGCGATTCCATGAACTCGACGCGGCGGCTGACGATCGACTTGTCGAGTTTCATGTTGGGGATGCCGTACATGAGCAGCCCTCCCGCGCGGTCATCGCGCTCGACGACCGTGACGCGCGCCCCGCGCCTCGCAAGGTCCCATGCGCTCGCAAGGCCGGCGGGCCCCGACCCGATCACCGCCACGCGCGGAGCGTTCCGGCCGGGCTGCGGGAACCGGGCGGGTCCCCCGTGCTCCCATTCCCAATCGGAGAGCGCGCGCTCGTTATCGTGAATCGTCACGGGCTGCCCGTCGACGGTTCCGAGGTTGCACGCCGCCTCGCAGAGCGCCGGGCACACGCGGCTCGTGAACTCGGGCAAGGGGGACGTGATCGAGAGGCGCGCGGCTGCCGCCTCCATGCGCCCGCGGTGGATGAGTTCGTTCCACTCGGGAATGAGGTTGTGGAGCGGGCAGCCGCTCGTGCGGGCGCGCCCAAACGAGGTGCCCGATTGGCAAAACGCCACGCCGCACATCATGCAGCGGCTCGCCTGGGCACGTCTGGTCGCCGTATCCGGCTCGATATAGAGCGGGTCGAAATCCTGTACGCGCTGGTCGACGGGGCGCAGCTCGTGCGCCACCCTGTCCGTGGTGAGAAAAGCTCCCGGTTTACCCATGGCTAAGCCTCCTTGGTGGCGTTGTGCTTGCAAATGGGGGCGTGAGCGCCCGGTGCCGCGGGCGCGGTGATGACCTCGAACGCGCGCTCGAGGGCGGCCTCGTGGGCGAGTCCCGAGCGCTCTTCTTGGGCGACGATGCGGAGCACGCGTCGGTACTCCACGGGGATCACCTTGACAAAGGCGCGCTCGATGTCGGGGAAGCGATACAGCAGGCGTATGCCACGGGGGCTTGCCGTGCGGCGGACATGCTCCTCGATCAACGCGCGGATGAGGGCGATCTCCTCGGCGTCGGGGCGATCGAGCTCAACCGTCTCGGTGTTGACGCGCTCGGCGAGCGTGCCGTACTCGTCGTAGACGTAGGCGACGCCTCCTGTCATGCCGGCTCCAAAGTTATGGCCCACCTCGCCGAGGATGAGCGCCACGCCTCCCGTCATGTACTCGCAGCCGTGCGCCCCCACGCCCTCGACGACCACGGTGGCGCCGGAATTCCTGACTGCGAAGCGCTGACCCGCCAATCCGTTGACAAACCCGCGCCCGCTCGTCGCCCCCATAAAGGCGACGTTGCCCACGATGACGTTCTCGTCGAACTTGAAGGTCGCGCCCTCCGGCGGGGCAACGGAGAGGATGCCGCCGGAGAGTCCCTTGCCAAAATAGTCATTCGCATCGCCGCGGACGGCGAGCGTCACGCCGGCGGGGATGAAGGCGCCAAAGCTCTGGCCGGCAGACCCTGTGCAGTTGACGGTGATGGAGCCTTCCGGAAGGCCGTTTGGATGCGCGCTGGTGACCGTATGGCCGAGCATGGTGCCCGTGCAGCGGTTGATGTTGGCGATGTCGACGTTCAGCTCCACGGGAAGCATGTGGGCTCGCGCATCGGCGGTAAAGGGGATGAGGAGCGTCGCGTCGAGGGTCTCGTCAAGATGCGATGCGGCCGCCATCTGCGGAAGGTGATGGCCGCAGTCGGCGCCGGGGATGTGCGCCCCGAACTCGCATTGGGCGGGCGCCAAGACGGGCGCGAGGTCCAGAAGGTCCGACTTCCAATTGCCGGTGCCCGGGATCTGTCGCAGGCACTCGACGTGCCCGACCATATCGTCAACGGTGGCGAAGCCCAGGCGCGCCATGACCTGACGGAGCTGTTCGGCGACGAACAGCATGAACCGCTCGACGTGTTCGGGCCTGCCGGCAAAACCGTGGCGCAACCGGCAGTTTTGCGTCGCGATGCCCGCCGGGCAGGTGTCTTGCTGGCAATCGCGCTGCATCAGGCAGCCCATGGCGATGAGCGGCATGGTGGCGAACCCGAACTCCTCCGCGCCGAGCAGGCATGCCACCGCCACGTCGGTGCCGTCCATGAGCTTGCCGTCGGCCTCGAGCACAACGCGGGAGCGCAGGCCGTTTTGCATGAGCGTCTGCTGCGTCTCGGCGAGGCCGAGCTCGAGGGGCAGGCCGGCGTGCCAGATCGAGTCGCGCGGGGCCGCGCCCGACCCGCCGTTGTGGCCCGAGATCAAGATCTTGTTGGCGGCTCCCTTGGCAACGCCGGTGGCGATGGTTCCCACCCCGGCCTCGCTCACGAGCTTGACGCTCACGCGCGCCTGGGGGTTTGCGCATTTGAGATCGAAGATGAGCTCGGCCAGGTCCTCGATGGAGTAGATGTCGTGATGCGGGGGAGGCGAGATGAGGCCGATGCCGGGCGTGGATTGGCGCACCTCGGCGATCCAGGGATATACCTTCCTACCGGGCAGGTGCCCGCCCTCGCCGGGCTTCGCTCCCTGGGCCATCTTGATCTGGATCTCCGTTGCGGAGGCGAGGTACCGGCTCGTTACGCCAAAGCGGCCCGAGGCCACCTGCTTGATGGCAGAGTTGGCTGAATCACCGTTGGCGAGCGGCGTCTCGCGCCGCGGGTCCTCTCCGCCCTCGCCCGAATTCGACCGCCCGTGCAGGCGGTTCATCGCGATGGCGAGGCATTCGTGGGCCTCGCGGCTGATGGAGCCGTAGCTCATGGCGCCCGTGTTGAAACGCGTCACGATGGAGCGAGCGCTCTCGACGGCATCGAGCGGCAGCGGTGCGCGCCCTGCCGCATCGAAGTCGAGCAGGTCGCGCAGGCGCACGACGCGTCCCGGTTTGTGCAGGCGCGCGCTGTACGCCTCGAACGCCGAGGCATCGTCGAGACGCACCGCGCTCTGCAGCAAAAAGATGGTCTGGGGGTCGATGAGGTGGTCCTCGCCGCCCAGCGGGCGCCACTTGGTGAGGCCGAGCGTGGGGAGCTGGGAGGGGGCGGGCGACCCGTTCAGCGCGAGTGCCGCGTCGTAGCGTTCGTCGAGCTCACGCTGGACGTCGCCGATCCCCATGCCGCCCACGCGGCTCACGGTGCCGGCGAAGCACCGGTCGATGAGCTCGGGTGCCAGACCGACCGCCTCGAATATCTGGGCGGAATGGTAGCTCTGCATGGTGGAGATGCCCATCTTGGACATGATGGACACGATGCCCGCGGTGGCGGCGCGGTTGAACCGCCCGATGCCCTCGGAGGCGCTCAACTCGACCCCGTCCGCCGTTGCGAGGTCGTGCTGGGCGGCAAGGGCGGCAATGTGGGCATGGGCGCCATAAGGCCAGATGCCACTTGCCGAGTAGCTCACCAGCGCCGCGAAATCATGGGCCGAAAGCGCGTCGCCGGTTTCAACGATCAGGTCCGCGAACGTGCGAAGCCCCGCCCGCATCAGATGATTGTGGACCGCTCCCACGGCGAGCAGGGAGGGGATGGGGACCTCTCCCGTCCCGGCGCGGTCGGAGAGCGCCACGATGTTCGCCCCCGCGCGAACCGCCGTCTCAACCTCGCTGCAAAGGGAGGCGAGGGCCTGGTCGAGCGCATCGGCACCGGCGTCGCGTCGATAAACGGCGCGGAATGCGCGCGCGTGGAATCCCGTGTGCTCGATTGAGGTGATGGCGCGGTACTGCCCCTCCGTGAGCAGCGGGGAGTCGAGGCGGAGGAGCTGGCAGGCGTTGCGGCTGTCTTCGAGTAAGTTGCCGTGATTGCCCAGATACAGCACGGTCGAGGTCACCACGTGCTCGCGCAGGGCATCGATGGGCGGATTCGTTACCTGGGCGAACAGCTGGTAGAAGTAGTCAAAGAACGAGCGGGTCTTGGTGGAGAGGCAGGCGAGCGGCGCGTCGATGCCCATGGAGGCGAGAGGGACTCTGCCCGTGATCGCCATGGGGCGCACCACCTCGTCGATGTCGTCCCAATGGTGACCCAGTTTGGCGGCGTCCACGGTCATCAGCCCGCACGCCCCTTCGCACGGCCCGTCGACGGGCCGCTCGTTGTGCGCGGGCGTGATGTCGTCGAGCGTGAGCGTCTCCTCGGCGATCCAGTCGCGGAACGGCTTGAGCTTCGCCATGCTTCCGCGCAGCTCGTCGTTGTACGCCACGCGCGCCTTCGAAAAGTCGACTTCGATCATCTCACCCGGACCGAGCAGGCCCGCGGTGAGCACGTTTGCCGGATCGACTTCGATGGTGCCGACTTCCGAGGAGAGCAGGAAGCGATCGTCTCGGGTCACGTAGTAGCGTGCGGGGCGCAGGCCGTTGCGGTCGAGGGCGGCGCCGAGGGTCCGTCCGTCGGTGAATGCGATGGCGGCGGGGCCGTCCCAGGGCTCCATGAGCATGGACTGATATGCATCGTAGGCGCGCCGCTCGGGCGAGAGCGCCTTGTTGTGATCCCAGGGCTCGGGTATGAGCATGGACACCGCGCGGGTGAGGGGCCGGCCGTTCATGACCAGGAATTCAAGGACGTTGTCGAGGATGGCGGAGTCGGAGCCCTCTCGATTGATGATGGGCAGCACGCGGTCGAGATCATGTTGGAGCACGGGGGAGTACAGGTTGGGTTCGCGCGCGCGAATCCAGTTGACGTTGCCCTTCAAGGTGTTGATCTCGCCATTGTGGACGATGAAGCGATTGGGGTGGGCGCGTTCCCAGCTGGGCGTGGTGTTGGTCGAGTAACGGGAGTGGACGAGCGCGACGGCGGTTTTGACGGCGGCGTCGTTGAGGTCGGAGTAGAAGCGCCGCATTTGGGTTGCGACGAGCATGCCCTTGTACACGATGGTCCGTGCGCTCATGGAGCAGATGTAGAAGATCTTCCCATCGAGTGCGGGATCGACGTCCGCGCGTTTCTCGATTTCGCGCCGGCATACGTAGAGCGCCCGCTCAAAGTCGTCGCCGCGCGGAATCGATTGGGGACGGCCCAAAAACGCCTGCATGATGGTTGGCATGCAGGCCTGTGCAGTCGAGCCGAGGTCGTGCGGGTCAACGGGGACGGAACGCCAAAAGAGCAGCGGGATGCCGCATGCGGCGCAGCCCTCCTCGACGATGCGCCGTGCGTCCGCCACGCCGCGCTCGTCTCGCGGCAGGAAGAGCATCGCCACGCCGTAATCGCCCTCATCGGGCAAAAGGTGACCGCATCGTTGCGCCTCTTTGCGAAAGAATCGGTGGGGAACCTGAAAGAGGATGCCGGCGCCGTCTCCGGTGTTGCGCTCGAGGCCAACGCCGCCTCGGTGCTCAAGGTTGACGAGGACGGAGAGAGCGTCATCGAGGATCTGATGGCTGCGCTCTCCCTTGATGCTCGCCAGCGCGCCGATGCCGCAGGCGTCGTGTTCGAACTCCGGTCGATAGAGTGTCTGCCGCCCCTGAGGGCTCGTGGCGGGCGACGCGGTTGACTGTCCCATTGCCGTCTCCTTTGGGTCGAGGTGCACGGGGAATCGTTCGGGCGGAATGATACGTTCGGTTGGTTGCGCGTGGTTTGCAGACGTGTTTCCTGCAGGTTTCCAGTAGGGGAACATCTGAATACGGTCCTTATGCATACCCCTTTACCAGCGGTTATGAGAAAACCGAGGCTCTTTGCGCGCAAGCGTGATTTTTTGCCCGCGCTGCACAGTCAGCATTCTTTACGCAGGCAGAGTGCGGTACGCTACGATATGTTTCACGCCTGCAACGCAGCGGAAATTGCATCGAAACGTATGGCGTATAGGCTGCAATCGTCCACTAGCACCAGCGTCGCCCGCAGCGACGCGCCACGAAGGGAGCATCTGATGGCCGATCTCACCGACCGCTTTGGCACGATGGTCTTCTCCGAAGACGTCATGAAGAAGTGGCTGCCCAAAGACGTGTACAAAAAGCTCGCCGCAACCATCGAGGAGGGCCAGCCTCTCGACTTGGATGTGGCGAACGCCGTCGCCCATGCCATGAAGGAGTGGGCGATCGCCCACGGCGCCACGCATTACGCGCACTGGTTCCAGCCGCTCTCCGGCATCACGAGCGAAAAGCACGACAGCTTCCTTGAGCCCAACCACGATGGCACCGCCATCACCAAGTTCTCGGGCAAGGCGCTCATCAAGGGTGAGCCCGACGCCTCGAGTTTCCCCAACGGCGGTCTGCGTGCCACCTTCGAGGCGCGTGGATATACCGCATGGGACGCCACCAGCCCGGCGTTTATCAAGGACGACGTGCTGTGCATCCCCACCGCGTTTTGCTCCTACACGGGCGAGGCCCTGGACAAGAAGACCCCGCTGCTGCGCTCCATGACCGCCCTCGACGAGCAGGCCAAGCGCGTGCTCGCCCTGTTCGGCAAGCATCCCAAGCGCGTCGTGCCTTCCGTGGGCGACGAGCAGGAGTACTTCCTCATCAAGAAGGACGCATACCGTAAGCGCCGCGACCTCGTCATCTGCGGCCGCACGCTGTTCGGCGCGGCTCCGTGCAAGGGACAGGAACTCGAGGAGCATTACTTCGGCGCCATTCGCCCGACCGTCTCCGCGTACATGAAGGACCTCGATAACGAACTTTGGGCACTGGGCATCCCGGCCAAGACGAAACATAACGAGGTCGCCCCCTGCCAGCACGAGCTCGCCCCCGTGTACTCCGAGCTCAATGAGGCCGTTGACAACAACCTCCTCATGATGGAGAAGATGAAGCTCATCGCCAGTCGCCACGATCTGGTGTGTCTGCTGCACGAGAAGCCGTTCGAGGGAATCAACGGTTCGGGCAAGCACAACAACTGGTCGCTCGGCACGGCCGACGAGAACCTTCTCGACCCCGGCGACACCCCGCTCGAGAACTTGCAGTTCGTGGTGTTCCTTACCGCGGTCATCGAGGCCGTCGACAAGTACCAGGACCTCCTGCGCGCCAGTGTCGCGAGCTGCGGTAACGACCATCGCCTGGGCGCCAACGAGGCACCGCCGGCGATCATGTCCATCTTCCTGGGCGATCAGCTCACCGAGGTCGTCGAGATGCTGATGGACGGCGAGACGAGCGTCCACGCTACCACCGATACGCTCACCTTCGGCACGGTTCTGCTGCCCAACCTCGAGCAGGACAACACCGACCGTAACCGTACGAGCCCCTTCGCCTTTACGGGTAACAAGTTCGAGTTCCGCGCCGTGGGCTCCGAGGCGAACGTCTCCGACGCGAACCTGGTGCTCGACTGCGCCGTTGCCCAGGCCCTGCGCGACTTTGCGGACGCCCTTGAGGGCACGCCCGAGGCCGACTTCCAAGAGGCCGCGCTGGCCTACTGCGCCGAGCATCTGCGTGAGCATCGCCGCATCCTCTTCTCCGGTGATGGTTATTCCGAGGCGTGGGAGAAGGAGGCCGAGTCTCGCGGCCTGTGCAACTTCCGCACCGCCGCCGACGCGCTGCCGGCATTTGTCGCCGAGAAGAATCTTGCGCTGTTCCAGGAGCTCGGTGTGCTTTCCGAGGCAGAGGCCGTGTGTCGTTACGAGGTCAAGCTCGAGAAGTACAACAAGCTCATGAACATTGAGGCCACGACGATGATCCGCGAGGCGCGCCGCACGTACCGCCCGGTCATCACCGCCTACGCCACCAAGGTCGCCAAGGGTCTTGAGGCCATCCGAGCCGCCGGTGCCGAGGCGGCGATGCAGTGCGAGCAGAACACGCTCAACAAGCTCTGCAACGGCATCACCGACATCAACGAGGCCATCAAGGCGCTCGACGCGGTGCACGTCAAGGCGGAGTCCATGGCAGATGGCCAGGAGCAGGCGAATTGCTATGCGCACGAGGTTGCACCCGCTATGGCCGACCTGCGCGCGGCAGTCGATGCCATGGAGGAGATTGTGGCCGCAGATTACTGGCCGGTCCCGACCTACGACGACGTGCTGTTCTACGTGTAAGCGCGTTGCCTCAAGGCGATGGGGCATTGAGAGCGAAACGAGTGCGGGCGGGCGCTTTAACTCATCCGCCCGCACTCGATTGTGGGGGTTGTGCGGGCATGCGTGCCTTTGCTATACTCAGTCGCGCTGTCCCCATCGTCTAGCGGCCAAGGACGCCACCCTTTCAAGGTGGATATCACGGGTTCGAATCCCGTTGGGGGCACCATTTTGCTCTGCTTGGACCCGCACGGCTTCGCGTCGCGCGGGTCTTTTTGTCACAAGGCGCGCGCCGCGGAATGCGCGCCTACGGGAGAACGGGGTCCTCGATGGATGCGAAGCAGGTGGCGCGAGCCGGGGTGATGGTGGCGTTGCTCGCCGTCTCCGCCCAGGTCATGGTGCCCATCGGACCTGTGCCGTTCACCCTGCAGACGTTCGTCCTCGCCATGCTCGTCGCGGTGCTCGATCGCGGCACAGCGATGTTCGCCGTTATCGCGTACATCTTGCTGGGGGCGCTGGGCCTTCCGGTGTTTTCCGGGTTCATGGGCGGCATCGGAGCCCTTGTGGGCCCCACGGGTGGCTTTTTGTGGGGGTTCGTGTTGGGCACGGCACTCGCGTGCGGCGTTGGCCGTGCGCTGTCCAAGCGCGCGGGTGCGTACCCCCGTGCCCTCGTATCCGCTGCGGTTCTGCTGCTCGTTTCGTATACGTGCGGCACGGCGCAGCTCATGGTGCTCATGTCGCTTGACCTGCTGGACGCACTTGCCATCGCCGTGCTGCCGTTCGTCATCCCCGACGCCGTAAAGATAGCGCTGGGGTCGCGCGTGGGGATAACGGTGAGCAGGCGCCTCTCGCGGGTCGCCTAGCGCTAAACGGATGCGCCGCCGAGCTGGTTGGGCTCGGCGGCGCATCCGTTCGGCACCATGTGCTTTGTATTGCGCTACCCGAGGAGCTTCATGGCGGCCTCGTTCGCGGCGTGTTCGTAAGCGTCGTCGAGTGCCGCGAGTGGCACAAGGGCCGCCGCCTTCGCATCGCCTGCGTGGACGCGCCGCTCGAGGGCGCGTGCAAGCAGCCAGTCCGCAAGGTCGGGGTTCTTGGAGAGCGCGGGTCCGTGCAGGTACGTGCCGATCAGGTTGCGGTGCACGCAGCCCTCAAAGCCGTCATCGCCGTTGTTGCCCGTGCCCGCCACCACGGCAGCTCCCAGGGGCGTCTCGTCGGCATCGAGCTTGGTGCGCCCGCCATGGTTCTCAAAGCCCACGAGATTGTGGGGGAGCAGGTCGCTGGCGACCGCGACGTTGCCGGTGAGGCGGCCTTCGCCGCGCACGGTCTCCGCACCGATGACCCCCAGGCCCTCGACGCGCGTGTCGCCCATGTAGTAGGAGCGCCCGAGCAGCTGATAGCTTCCGCAAATGGCGAGCATGACGCCGTCTTGTTCGATGTAGGACGCGAGCTTGTCGCGCTGCGAGCGCAGCTCGTTGACGACGGCGAGTTGGTCGCGGTCCGCGCCGCCGCCGATGAGGACCACGTCGGCGGTCGAGAGGTCGAGTTCGTCTCCCATGCGCACGTCATCGACCTGCACGGGGATGCCGCGCCATGCGCAGCGCCGTGCGAGCACGATCGCGTTGCCCCCGTCGCCGTACAGGTTGAGCGCATCGGGGTAGAGGTGCACGATGCGCAAGGGGCGGTCCAAGGCAGCGGGCGCAGAGGCGCCGGCCTCGGGCGTGCCCGCCGCGTCCGCCACGCTCGACGGCGCCGCCTCATCCGCTGCGCCTGCCATCGACGCAGGCACACGCTCCGCCGTGCCGTCGACGGCGGTCACGGCATCGTGGACGGCCGTGGTGTCCCCGCTTGTCGCCGAGCCGTCCTCGGTCATCCGCTCGAGCTCCTTCACAACCGGGGGAAACGCGGTGTAGTTCGCAACCACATGGAGGGTCTCGGTTGCGGGCTCCCCTGCAACCGAGGCGAGCGCCTCGCCCACCTGTCCGACGATGCGCGCGTCGATGCCCGCGTACTTGAGGCGGACCTGCAGGTCATGTGCACGCGTCCCGCCCACAAACGCCCGGATGTTCGGGGTGGCGCTCAGGCGCTCGAAGTCGACGTCCCAGATCCAGGACACATCGCGTCCGTCCGCCTCGGCATCGTTGAGGAAAAACGCCATGAGGCGTCCCTGCGCCGTCTTGATCTGCTGGATCTGGCGGTCAAAGCCCACCGGATTCTTGGCCAGGTCCGTGGCGACTTCGCGACCGCCCATGTGCCAGCGCGTCATGCGCCCGCCGGTGGGCACATAGGTGTCCAGGACGTTCTGGAAACGCGAGGGCGCGTCGTCCAGCACTCCCAGGGCGCTGGCGGCGGTCCATGCCGCGGTGATGTTGTAGACCATGTACAGGCCGTTGTACTTGGTGGAGAGGCGTGCGACGTCGTGCGTCCCTTTCCGGGACATGCTCACGTCGAAGGTGTAGCCGGTGCGCGAGAGCCGCACGTCGCTCGCAAAACTCGCAAGGCGAGGGCGCTCCCAGCCGCAGGAGGGGCAGTGGTAGGCGCCCAGCTGCCCGTACTGGATGTAGTCGTACTCGAGCGGGCCGTTGCACTGTCCGCAAAACCGCGATTCGGCGATGTGCGAGGTCTCGGTGCCCACCGCCCCATCGATGCCAAAGGGCAGTTGGGGGTTGGGCACGCGCGCGGCGATCGAAGCGCACAGCGGGTCGTCGGCGTTGAAGATCAGCGTGGTGGCGGGGGAGGAGGCGAGTGCCTGCGCGATGACGTCTTGCGTGTGGTCGATCTCGCCATATCGGTCGAGCTGGTCGCGGAACAGGTTGAGCAAGACGAAGTAGGTGGGCTTGAGGCGCGGCAGGATGCGCACGGTGTAGAGCTCGTCGCACTCGAATACGCCCACGCGGCGCGTGCCCGCGGTGCGGCGGCGCTCGGAGTTGGCTTCGAGCAGGGCTCCGGTAATGCCCGTCTCCATATTGTTGCCGGCTCGGTTGCACACGCAGTTCGCGCCGCTTGCCGCCACGGCGTCGGCGATGAGGTTCGTCGTGGTGGTCTTGCCGTTGGTGCCGGTGATGACCACGCTCGCGTCGAGCAGGCCGGCAAGATGGGTGACGAGCTCGGGATCGATGGCGAGGCCGAGTTTGCCGGGCAGGGCGCCCCCGCTGCGGTGCAGGACGGAGCGCAGACCCCAGCGGGCGGCTCCCGCCGTTGCGGTCGCGATGGTCGACTTGATGCTCATGAGAGCTCCAATCGGTGGAGGTGATTCGATGCGGGTCTGCCGCCCCGCCGCCGGCTCGCGCCTCCCATAGCGAAGGTTGGCCGATGGGCGGCAAGGCCTAGGGCTGCTGGCTTGCGGCCGCGTACCGCGCGCGGCTGCGCTCCTCGGGCGTCATGCGGCTGCGCGGCGAGTAGATGACGTGCGTGCGGCAGTACTCGACGCACAGGTCGCAGCCGGAGCACGCCTCGGCCTCGATGCGAAAGACGGGCGGTTTGAACGCGATGGCGGGGCAGCCGGTGATTTGCTGGCAGCGATGGCAGCTCATGCAGGCGTACTCGTCGATCTCGGCGGGCTCCGCCTCGTACTCGCCATGCTGGAGCTGGGCGCACGGGGAGGCAAAGACCACGGCATGCGCGCCGGGGCGAGCGAGGGCGCCGCCGAGGACGCCCATGGCGTGCTGGCTGTCAAGGGGATCGACCACCACGGCGTCGTCGCAGCCGAGGTCGAGCGCGCGGGTGCCCAGATCCTCCACCGCCTCGCGCGTGAGGAACGCGCGGCTGGACGCCAGCACGGCGAGGATCACGACGCGCCCTTTCGCCTTGATGTCTCCCAGCTCGGACGCAGCGTCCTTACCGGCGAAAACGGTGTCGGGGATAAAGTGGATGCAGGCCTCGGATGCCGGGGCCTGGGCGGTGCCGCCCAGGGGGACGGGGGTCTTGTAGCGGTCGAGCAGCGCGGACTGCCCGCCCACGCACGCACAGGCGGCGGGGTGCATGGGCCCTACGGCTGCGCATCCGGCGTCTCCGCAGATCACACGCCCGCGTCCGCGTCCGAGCGCCTCCTTGCAGATGACATATGCCGCGCGATGGGGGCAACCCGGGCATGCCACGCCGCGCTCGATGGGTCTGGAGCTCGCCATGCCTTACGCCTCCTCGCCCGTGTAGGGCTCACGGCTCACGAGCTCGAGGTCGAACGTGAGCGTGTGGCCCGCCATGGGATGGTTGAAGTCGAAAAGGGTCTCCCCGTCGTCCTCAACGCGGATGACGCGGGTGAGCTGCTGGTAACCCTCGTCATTCATGAGGTAGATGAGCTGTCCGGGCACGAGGTCCTCATAATGGGGGATGTCGATGGTGGGCATGACGTACAGCAGGTGCGGGTCGTGCTCGCCATATGCGTCCTTGGGCTCTAGGCGCACGGTCTTTTTCTCGCCGGGTTCCATGGAGAGCACGGCGACCTCAAAGCCCGGGACGACCTCGTGGTTGCCCTCGATGTAGGTGAGGGGTGCGCGACCCTGGGTGGTGTCAAAGACCTCGCCGTCTTCGAACGATCCGGTGTAATGCACGGTGACGCGGTGTTTGAGCGAAAAATCCGGCACGGCCCCGCCTTTCAAAGTCGATGAAAAACCAGACAAGCGTACCACGTATGGGCTGTTCGCCCCGGCGCAGCTCGCGAGGGGACGCAACTGTTACATGGCCATGCGATGCGCGCCGGCACGTGCTCGTGGGCGACTGGGACGTGTGGGCGACCGGGGCGCGCACGGCCGGGACGCGAACGCGGCCGGTGCGTGCGTACGACTGGGGCACGCGCGCGACCGGGGCGAGCGCGGCAGGTGCGTGCGTACGATTGGGATGCGAACGCGGGCAGGGCATGCGAACGATGGGGACGCGAACGTCGGCGGGGCGCAGGAACGACAGGCCCGTGCGCGGGCAGGAGGCGCGAACGACAGGCCCCTGCCCCGGCAGGGCGTGCCGGGGCAGGGGCTTAGAACCCGTAGCGGGCGGCGAATTCCTCGGCCTGCTCCCGCACGCCCTCGACGCCCTCGGCCCAGGTGGTGAAATCGGGGGTGTCGGCGATGATGCCATCGGCCTCCCACACCGCCTGGTGGGACAGATCCCAGGCCTCGCACGCGGCGGGGCGCACGGGCAGATACGGATCGTGATAGGTGGGATTGATCAAAAAGAACGCGCCGCCCTCGCAGCGGTTCGCAAAGTCGCGTAACGCGCGACGGGCGCTGCGCCTCTGCCCAAGTTTGTACAGGAGGATGGTGCGCCCCAGCAGGAACCACGGCAGATCTTCCACCGCCGCGCCCGCCTCGCGCGCCGCGGCGAAGAAGCCCTCCTCGTCCTCCAAACGGGCGAGGGCGAGCAGGAGCGTGCCTACGGCGATGGTGGGGTATCCCTCGGCGCGCATGACCGTGCGCGCATATGACGCCGCCGCCCGATAGCGGGCCGTGAAGATGCAGCCCTGCGAGAGCGCCTCGACGGTGTGGAGCCATCCGATGACTTCTGGGTCGCACGCCGTGAGCTCCCGCACGTCCGTTCCCTCCGCACGCGCCTTCTCATCCCACAGGCCCTCTGCCTCAGGGTTGAAGCCCGGGCGCGTGGCGATGAGCCGTTCGCGCGTCTCGCGCTCAAGTTGGAGCATGTCGCCCAGGCACGCGTCGAGGGGGACTTCGGCGAGCTGGATGGAGACGAGCCGCGCATCCACGGCGTGCGGGTCGGTCTGCACGATCGCGGCGAGCTGCGAGCGCGTGCGCTCGAACAGCGCCCCACGGTCGCGCTCGAAGTCGCTATCGGGGAGGTCCTCCATGCGGCGGAGGCCATCCATGAGCTCGTCGTGCGCGCGCATGTAGGCCACGGCGGCCTGTGCCTGCGCATCGGGCGCATAGCGGTCGGGGTCGCGCGCGACCTGGTCGCGGACGAGCTCGCGCGCCGCGTCTGTGAGCTCGGGATGGGCGAGCTCATAGCGGTGCTCAAGATAGGCGGGGACGTATGCGCTGGGATCCATCAGGCCTCACCTCCGTGGGCGTTGCCGTGCGCCTCGGGCCGCATGTGCGCGTCCTGCGCGCCGAGGGCCTGCTGCACCAGCTCGTGCTCGGCGATCCAAAGGGCAAAGCTGGCCGAATCGGGGGTGCCCATGCCCTCCTGCAACAGCGGCGTGGCCTCGGAGAGGGCGATGACGAGCTCGTCCTCGCTTCCGGGCTGCACGTTCACGCGCGCGAATGCGCCGTCGGGGAATTCCGTTTGGAAATACAGGGGCATCTCGGCGTGCGGATATACGCGCATGAGCGTGCGAAGCGCCGTCGTGGCGCCTGCGAAATCGAAGGCGCGGTAGGCGAGGCTCATCTGCGCGATGAGGCTCCAGGCGTCGGGTTTGTGCCCGCCGGTGTGCCCGCGCCGGGAAGGGCCCTGGCCGGTGATTTGGTAGGCGACGGCATGGCGGGTGCGATAGCGCTGTAGCTCCTCGGGGGCGACCTCGAGCTTGGCCATGGCGAGCATGCCCGTGTGGCGGACGCCTGCCAGGTCGGTCGGACTCACGGCGAGCCCCTCCTCGGCGTACGAGAGGGCTTTTCGATACTGACCGGCTATGAGAAAGCGCGAAGCCAGGGCGGCGATCCAGCGTTGGTGGGGGCGCTGGCCCAGGTCCCGTGCGAATTCCGCCTCATAGGGGTTCGACGCCTGCTCGATCAGGCCCGCCGCATCGGACGCGACGTCCTGCTTATGGTCGAGCAGGTAGGCGATGAGCTCGTCGTCGCAGCTCGATTGAAGCGTGGCGAGCATGCGCTGGGCGTCCCAGTTGCGCGGGTCGAGCTCGACTGCCTCGCGCAGGTAGGCCTCGGCGGCATTGGCCTGCTCCTCCGCCTCCGCCTCGGTCGCGGCGAAGGGAGCACGATAGTCGATGAGCTCGGTCGCCTTGGCAACAAGGTGGAAGGAGCGCTCGCGATCGGTGTGGATGAGCGGCGACGGGTCCTTTTGGAACACATCGGTGGCCCGCTCGATGTAGAGGGGGTCCTGAAGAAGCTGGACACCATCGCGTTCCATGTTGGCGAGGATGAGGCGAAGGCAGTCCTCCTGGACGGGGTCGAATGCCACAGGTCTCTCCTTCCCGGCTGATGAGCAAGGGGCGCAGATCGCCCCGTATACGATAACGATTCAGTGTAGCCGTTTTGCCGCCCGCTCCCGCATGCGCTCAGGGCGACTGATGCATTCTGGGTGCATTTTACACATGCCCCGCGCGCAGAGAGGGCAGGGCTCTTGTGTGCGCGGGGCGTCTCAAGGCGGGGGGCGAAACGGCCATCCAGGGCGGTCGGTGACCATCGATACGGTCCAATCGTAATGCCTTGAAAGCGAAAGAGCCACCCTCATGGACGGCTCAAACGGTAATGGGCGTCTATCGGCGCGGCGCGTGTCCAGGGCATCGGCCCGCCTCGAGCTCAGGGCGCGTCAGTGCAGGTCCGTCGCATCGGACTCGCGCTCAACGCGTCAGTGCAGCTCCGTCGCATCGGACTCGCGCTCGACGATTTCCACGACGAGCCCATGGGGGAGGCAGACGATCTGCTCGCCGATGCGCTCGATGGGGTCGTGCTCGACGCAGACCTGGTTGCCGCAGTTCGACCGCTCGACCTCAACGGTTCCGCCTGAGATGCGCACGGTGTTGCTGCCCCGTTGGGCGTCGTCTCCCGAGCCCGTGCCGGGCGTCTCGACCGTGTAACTCGCATCCGCATCGAGCGGGTCTGCCCGGTAGAACCCGTCTTTGGTCTGGGTCACCACGACGGCGCCGTTCGCCGAAAAATCACCCTCATTCGCGGAGTTGGCGAGCCACCAGATCCCACCGGCGACTGCCGCCAGCAAAAGGCCAGCAAAAAGCAGGATGTCTCCCGTTTTGAGGCGTGTCTTCATGCACGGATCCTTTCGCGACCTGCCCTTTTACCTGCAGAGTATGCAAGAAGCCTAGCAGATTTCGAGCGATGGGGTCAGGCCGTGAGCGATATGATATGTACGTTTGTGGTTGAACGATTTACCACCCGCCGCGCCGTGTTCGTGCGCTTGGAAGGTCCTGCTTCCCTGGGGGCGCCGCTTCCCTGGGGGCGCTGCTTTCCGTTGCGCCCGTTCTGTCCCGTTACACCCGCTCTGGCATTGGAGGGGCTGCAGGGCGGTCTCGAATTCTGCGCGGGCGGTCTTAAATCGTTCGGCTTGCGGACGTGGTTCTTGCGGAGCCAACGGGGCTTCGCGCACAACGCGGGTGATCCCGCGAATTTGGGAGGTATGAAATGGGACGTTTCACCAATCCTCGCGACCTGTACTTCGGTGAGGGCGCTCGTCATGAGGTCAAGAACCTCAAGGGCTCCCGTGCCATGATCGTCACCGGCGGCGGCTCCATGCGTCGCGGCGGCTTCTTGCAGGACGTCGAGGCCGACCTCAAGGAGGCCGGTTTCGAGGTCGAGATCTTCGAGGGCGTCGAGTCCGACCCGTCCGTCGAAACGGTCATGAAGGGCGCCAAGGCCATGGAGGCCTTCCAGCCCGATTGGATCATCGGCATCGGCGGCGGCTCCCCCATCGATGCCGCCAAGGCCATGTGGCTGTTCTACGAGTACCCGGAGGAGACCTTCGAGCAGGCCGTCGTGCCGTTCTCCTTCCCGGAGCTCCGCACCAAGGCCAAGTTCTGCGCCATCGCCTCCACCTCCGGCACTGCCACCGAGGTCACCGCGTTCTCCGTCATCACCGACTACGAGAAGGGCATCAAGTACCCGCTGGCCGACTTCAACATCACCCCTGACGTCGCCATCGTCGACCCCGAGCTCACCTACACCATGCCCGCCAAGCTCTGCGCCCACACCGGCATGGACGCGCTGACCCACGCCATCGAGGCCTACGTCTCCACCGCGGGCTCCATGTACACCGACGGCAACGCCCTGCATGCCATCCGCGAGATCGTCGAGTGGCTGCCCAAGTCCTACCAGGGCGACCATGAGGCCCGTCAGCACATGCACGACGCGCAGTGCATCGCCGGCATCGCTTTCTCTTCAGGCCTGCTCGGCATCGTGCACTCCATGGCGCACAAGACCGGCGCCGCCTTTACGGGCGACCACATCATCCACGGCTGCGCCAACGCCATGTACCTAGGCAAGGTCATCCAGTTCAACGCCAAGGACGAGCGCGCCAAGAGCCGTTACGCCTTCATCGCCAAGGACATCCTGCACCTTGCCGGCGAGACCGAGGACGAGCTGGTCGAGGCCCTCGTCCAGAAGATCCGCGACCTCAACGACGCCCTCGACATCCCGCAGGGCATCAAGAACTACGGTCAGTACGGCGTGAAGGCCGATGAGTCCATCATCGACTACGAGGAGTTCGAGGCCAAGAAGGCCGACGTCGCCGCCAACGCGATCCTCGACGCCTGCACCGGCTCCAACCCGCGCATCCCGACGCAGGAGGAGATGGAGCAGCTGCTCGAGTGCGTCTACACCGACACCCCGGTGACGTTCTAGTCAGAAATTACGGTGACGTTCTGGCTGGACATCTCGGTGACGCCCTGGTCGGATGTCTCGATGGCGTTCTGGCAGACGTGTTTAATCGTTTTGGATGGCTTTTGGCCTTCCGCTTGGATAGTTTTTAACCTTCCAAGTGGATGGCCTTTGGCCTCCCACTCGGATAGCATCTAGCCTTCCGCGAAGAATGCGGGGCCGGACACGTGTGGTGCCCGGCCCCGTGTCTTATAACGCTCCCGAAGGTGGGGCGGTAAGTGCCCGAGGACGGGGCGGTAAGTGCCCGAGGATGAAGCGGTGCTTTTAGGCTTTGAGAGCGCCGGCGCCAAGCGCTAGGCAACCCATAATGCCTTGTCTGCCTGCAAGGCTGTTGTTGACAATGTATTTTTCGATGTGTTCGATTTCCGGAGTTGCGATATAGCCGTTTAAGAGCTCGGCTGCTTTTGCGCGGGCGAGTGCGACGATGGGGGTGTGATCGGCGACACCTCCACCTATAACGATACGCTGTGGGGCGTAGCAGAGGACGTAGGTCATCAACGCTTGTGCAAGATAACCGGCCATAAGACTCATCGCTTCGCCGTCGTCCGCAAGCTCACTGGCGCGTTTGCCTCCCCAGCGCTTCTTGACAGCCGGCCCGGCGATAAGGCCCTCGAGGCAGCTGTCATGATAAGGGCATCCAGAGCCTTCTTTTAGGGGATCTGTAGGATCGCGGGTCACCAGGATATGGCCCGCCTCAGGATGCAGCATGCCGTGGATAAGCTGACCGCCCACCATGACGCCTGCGCCCACGCCTGTGCCAATGGTGAGATACACCACATTATCGAGCCCCTGCGCGCAGCCGAATGTGCATTCGCCAAGGCATGCGACGTTAACGTCGGTGTCGTAGCCGCAGGGCACATCAAGTGCGCGTTGCATCGTTCCGAGTATATCGAAGTAGCGCCAAGCCGTTTTCGGGGTCTCCAGAATCTTGCCGTATTGGGGCGAGGACGGGTTTACCGCCGTGGGCCCGAAGGCTCCGATACCGAGTGCCTTAATGTCTCGTTTGGAGAACCATGAAGTTACGGCCCCCATGGTCTCATCAGGCGTTGTTGTGGGGAGTTCGGTTTGCTCGACAATTGTGCCATTGGCGTATCCGGTGGCACAAACCATCTTAGTTCCGCCTGCCTCCAGGGCTCCAATGAGCTGATTCTCCATGCTTTACCTCCTGTTTCATTACGATAGAACGTGAAACATATTGTTTCATTAATAATCATAACGTGAATCACAAACCTTCGTGCGGTAAAGAGAATACATTTCATCTGAGATTAAATTAATGCTCAAAAGTTTATTAACCTGCAGATATGCAAGGAACATCTCAATATGTCCGTCTGTTCCGAAAGTAGCTCAATAACAGCCCTTTCGAATGAAAATACAGTATTGATCTCTCTTCATTTGCTTATGGCATGCAACAGAATTACCGTCCATGGAGAAAAACAAGCCGTTCGCCAGGAAATGTTTCATATCGTTATCTCATTGTTTCAGAAATGTCTATAGTCTGAAACAACAAATGAAACAGCCGGAATGCGAGTTCGTTTTGGGCGAAGCCCCGGCAGGCAGGGAAGGAATGTGAGATGTCGGATTTTTCCATCTCCAACGTTATTGACGAGAAGCTGATCGCCCTCGACATGGACGTTACCACGAAGGAGGAGATGCTCGAGCGCCTGACCGACCTGTTCCACGAACAGGGCAAGCTGAACGATCGCGATGCGTTCCTCAAAGATGTTATGTGGCGCGAGGGCGAGGGCCAGACTGGCATCGGCATGGGCGTCGCGATTCCCCATGGCAAGTCCGCCGGCGTGAACACCACCTCGCTCGCCATCGGCGTGTCCAAGAACCCACTCGCCTGGGAGTCTTTGGATGACGAGCCGGTCACCGTCGTGATCTTGTTCGCCGTCACCGAGGGAGATTCCGACGTCATCCACCTCAAGCTTCTCCAGCACGTCGCCATGCTTCTGGCCCACGAGAGCTTCGTCGAGAAGCTGCACTCCGTTTCCAGCACTGCCGAGATGCTGGCGCTTCTTGAGTCCAACCCGGACGACTACGACGACTAGCCATCGCTTCCATCGCAAAAACAACGTCGCCGATCGCGTCTTCGCCCGGTTGGATGAAACGGCGTATGTCAGGCGAGAAGAAAAGGGGATTGCAATGAAACTCGTCGGCGTCTGTGCTTGCACCAGCGGTATCGCCCACACCTACATGGCCAAGGAGAAGCTCGTGAAGGCCGCTCAGGCCCTCGGTCACGAGATCCACGTCGAGACCCAGGGAACCATCGGCGTCGAGGACGAGCTCACGCCCGAGCAGATTGCCGAGGCCGATGCCGTCATCCTGGCGATCGACATCAAGATCGACACCTCCCGCTTCAAGGATAAGCGCGTCATGGAGGTTCCCACGGGCATCGTCCTCAAGGCTCCCAAGCAGATCATCCAGAAGATCGAGGAGAGCCTGGGCTAATCGGGTCCGAACCACCTTTGTTGCCATTTCGTCTCGTCGGGGCGAAGCAAACGTACATTAATGAAAGGGGAATGTATGAAAGGCAAGTTCACCTTGGCCGAGATCAAGAAGCACGTGCTGACAGCAATCAGCTACCTGCTCCCTCTGATCGTCGCCTCCGGTCTGCTCATCGCGGTCGGTAACCTCATGGGCGGGCAGGTCATGTCCTCCCTCGACGACCTGACGGTCCCGAGCGCCTTCACCTCGCTCGGCGTGCTGGGCATGGGTCTCATCCCGGCATTTATCGGCGGTTACATCTCGTACTCTGTCGCTGACCGTCCCGGCATCGCCCCCGGCTTCCTGATGGGTTGTATCGCCTCCTTCCTGAACGCCGGTTTCCTCGGCGGCTTGATCGGCGGTCTGCTCGTGGGCTATATCGCGCTGGCCATCGAGACCTATGTCAAGGTTCCCAAGTGGGCCCAGGCCCTCATGCCGATGATGATCGTCCCGACGCTCTCCTCAATGATCGCCGGCCTCATCATGTACTACATCCTCGGTGGCCCGCTGCAGAGCTTCACCGTGGCCCTGACCAACTTCATCACTGGCCTCGATCAGTCCCAGAAGGCTCTGTACGGCTTCGCTATCGGCTGGCTCGGTTGCCTTGACTACGGTGGAGCCATCTCCAAGGTCCCGAACCTGATTTGCGACGGTCTCATGGCTGACGGCGTGTACGGCCCCGAGGGCATCAAGGTCCTTGCTGCTATGGTTCCGCCCTTCGGTGTCACCTTTGGCTACCTGCTTTCCAAGGTCGTGAAGAAGCCTATCTTCAAGTCCACTGAGGTCGAGAATATCAAGGTTGCCTTCCCCATGGGTGTCTGCATGATTTCCGAGGGCGTCATCCCCATCGCGATGAACGATCTTATCCGCACCGTGATTTCCACCTCCATCGGCTGCGGCGTCTGCGGCGCGATCGTCTTCTCCATGGGCGTCGAGTCCATGGTTCCCTCCGGCGGCGTGTTCGTCATCCCGGCAATGACCAACCCACTGTGGGCCGTCATCGGCCTGCTGGTCGGCTCCTGCGTCACCGCCATCTTGCTGGTCCTCCTCAAGAAGCGCCTTACCCCCGAGGAGGTCGACGACCTCGGCATGGACGAGGACGTCGAGGAGGTCGAGGTCGACCTGTCCGGCTTCTCCCTCTCCTAATGGCGTCAACCCGATAGCTGTCCCCTAGGGCGGGGGCGAACAGGCCCCCGCCCGACCCATACGCAAACGAAAGGAAAGCGCTCGATGTACGAATCCATGAAAGGTATGCTCGCCAAGGCGAACGCCGAAGGTTATGCGGTCATGGCGATCAACGCGTTCAACCTTGAGACCGCGCGCGGTGTCATCACCGCTGCCGAGGAGATGAATGCACCTATCATCATCGACCTGCTCCAGGACCACGTGAAGGCGTACTTCGATTGCGATATCCTCACGGCCCCCATCATCAAGATGGCCCAGGCGGCTCACGTCCCGGTGGCCGTCAACCTCGACCACGGGCATGACATCGCGCATCTCAAGCGCTGCTTGCACGAGGGCTTCTCGAGCGTGATGTGCGACGCCTCCGCCTATTCAGATGAGGAGAATGCCCGCATCACCAAGGAGATCGTCGAGCTCGCCGACATGTTCGGCGCCTCCGTCGAGGCGGAGGTCGGAAACATGGGCCGCATCGCCGATGACGGCGTGATGCTCACCGACGCCGCCATGTACACGGATCCGGACGCCGCCATCGACTTCATCAAGAAGACCGGCGTGACCGCTTTGGCGATTTCCTACGGCTCGACCCATGGCGATTACCCCGAAGGGTATGTGCCGGAGTTCCACTTCGACATCGTCGAGAAGATCAAGGCCGCCACGGGCTGCCCGCTCGTCCTCCATGGCGGCTCCGGCGCCGGCGACGAGAACATGCGCCGCTCCGTCGAAGCGGGCATCAACAAGATCAACGTTGGAACCGACTACATGATCGCCCAGCGCGATTTCATCGCCAACGCCCTGGCCGAGGACCCCTCTTGCGATTTCCCGCAGCTCATTCAGGACAGCTGGCGTGCCGGCGTGGAGACCATCAAGCACTACATCGAGCTTTCGGGCTCGGCAGGCAAGGCGTTCTAAATCCCACGAGCGCTTTAGGCGCGGGATTTGAACATAGCAATGTAAGACACAGGCAACGTTTCAAAACAAAAGGAGAACACAATGCTCGTCAACATGAATCAGATGCTCGCCATGGCTAAGGAGAAGCACTTCGCCGTCGGCGCCTTCAACGTCTCCGAGTCTAACCTCTTCCGCACCGTGGTCGAGGCTGCCGAGGCCAACGACGCCCCCGCGATCATCGCCGTTCACCCCACCGAGCTCGACTACTGCAAGGACGACTTCATCAAGTACGTCGTCGCCCGCTGCTCCAACAGCCCGGTTCCCTTCGTGATTCATATGGACCACGGCGACAGCATCGAGAGCATCATGCGCGCCGTCCACTGCGGCTTTACCTCCGTCATGATCGACGGCTCCGCCCTGCCCTTCGAGGAGAACATCGCCAAGACCGCCGAGGTCGTTCGCTACTGCCACATGGTGAACGTCTCCGTTGAGGGCGAGCTGGGGACCATCGGCGACACCGGCACCTCCATCGAGGGCGGTATGTCCGAGGTCATCTACACCGATCCTGAGGACGCCAAGAAGTTCGTCGAGGCCACTGGCATCGACACCCTCGCCGTCGCCATCGGTACCTGCCACGGCCTGTACCCCAAGGGCGTCACCCCGAAGCTGCGCATGGACGTGCTCGAGGCCATCAAGGAGAAGGTCGACCTGCCGCTCGTCCTGCACGGTGGTTCCGGCAACCCGGATTCCGAGATCGCCGAGGCCGTCAAGATCGGCATCCAGAAGGTGAACATCTCCTCCGACTACAAGAGCGCCTTCTTCCTCAAGGCCCGCGAGATCCTCTCCCAGGAGGGCTCCGGCTGGGATCCGAACAACCTGTTCCCCGAGTGCATCGAGGCTGGCAAGGCCGTCATCAAGCAGAAGATGGAGCTCTTTGGCTGTGTGGGC
The DNA here is from genome assembly GCF_020735465.1 of Collinsella stercoris DSM 13279. Lineage (GTDB taxonomy): Bacteria > Actinomycetota > Coriobacteriia > Coriobacteriales > Coriobacteriaceae > Collinsella > Collinsella stercoris. The sequence goes on from NZ_CP085935.1 coordinate 77,473, forward strand.
GCTGCCAAGTACTACCGCGAGGCCGGCGTCGCCCAGTGGCGTCAGGAGCTTAACTAGAGGATAGGGACAGAGCTACTGATTCGCCTTAAACATGCTCGAGGGCCCGCCATCGCGCGGGCCCTTTTCGCATCCTTACCCGCTCTTTGTACACGTGCGGAATTGACCGGGGGGGGGTGCAGTGTTTCAATGAAAAAGCATGAGCGAAACGAAAGGTGGGTGTCATGGAACCCAAGGGAAGCGTCATCAACGAAATATGCTCTCTATACGACCAGCTCAGTGATGGAGAGCGTAGCATTGCCGATTATATGATGGCGAATCCCTTCGATGTCGCCTCTATGACAACGCGCGATATTGCGCAAGAGAGTGAAACATCCGCTGCGAGCGTATCGAGATTCGCACGGCGTTTGGGGTATGAGAGCTTCTCTGCTTTGCGCCAGGCGCTGCTGCGCGATGAGGCGGCATACGACGATCGCGGCCAGCTCGCCGTCATTTCCATCGATGCACCCGCTGCGGCTCTCGAAACCGTTCTGATGGTGAAGAATCGAGAGTTAACTGACACGTTGAGCCTGCTTGATGCTCGCGAGCTTGTACGTGCGGTGCACTTGCTTGAACGCTCTGTCTCAATTACGTTCGCTGCCGTGGGAAATACCATTCCGGTGGCCCTATCGGCGTCGTTCCTTCTTGGGCAATTAGGGCTTCGCTGCGCATGTGCGCCCACAACGGAGGCGATGATGCTTGACTCGTTGTCGTTGACTCCGCGCGATGTGATTGTGTTCCTGTCCAAGTCTGGGCACTCCAAGCGCCTGAACAAGATGATGGACAACGTTATCGATTCTGAAACACCTACGATCGTGATTACGAACCAACCGTCCTCGCCGCTTGCGCGTCGTGCGACGTGTGTTGCACGCTGCGACGCACGACAAAATGCTGAGCACGGAATTGCCGTTTTCCCATAATTCGATTAATTACATTATCGAGGTGCTGTTTTTGCTGCTCCAGTCCGAGATTCCGAACTTTCGCGCGCATGCGGGTCTGCTATGGAAGGCGCTGGGAGAGGATAAGGGAGTTGCAGGCGAGGTCATGTAGGTGGGGTGGGCAGCGACCCTGCGCGTTGCCGTGGTCTGTAGCCGGGTGCTTGCCGAGGGTGGGCAGGTGAAGATGCGGGGCGGATTTGCAGGTGACGACTCGCGTGCGGCGTGAAGCTGTTGGTCGGGTGCGGCCGGCCCATATGAAGTTGAGCCCTAGAAGCCCTTTTAGGGCGGAACTGCAAAGCGCAGTGCGCTCAACAATGCGTGCCATGACAATCGATGCGGAGCAGCGGGTGATGCGAGCGAAGCACCAGGTGATGTGAGCCGCTGTACAGCGTGAGAGCCTTCGCGCGATGTGCGTAAGCGGCCGTTTGAAACGAGCCACTTTGTTTCAAACGGCCGCTTACGCACAGAAATGGCCATGGTAATGTGCTTTACCAATGGTTTGAAAAGAAATCGATGGTTTCAAACGGCCGTTTGCGCACAAACGGCAACTTTGCGTGCCGGCTGCGGCCCAATGCACCGACGGGCGACCCCGCGTGCCTCTGGCAACCCAGCATTCTGGCGGCAGCCCCTCGTTCCGGCGGCAGCCCCTCATTCCAATGGAAGCTCCTCGTTCCGGCGGGCGACCCCGCATGCCGACGGGTGACCCCATTGCAACATCTTTAAGAAATAGCTCCTAATACAGGCGCTCTTGTGGATGGTAGCCTCGGGGGTCCACCAAGTTCCCGCATAGTTATTTCAAGCACTGCATGGTGATTTCAGGCGTCAATATCCTTGCGCACGCAGCTTTATCGCGCATGGGCCTTCTTGCGCATCGGTCTCCTCGTGCGCAACAGCCTTGGCAAATGCCGGCATCTTTGTGTGACGGCCTCAAAAGGCGGTGTTCTCACGAATTGCCAGCCGCCCGTCCATTCGCCGCCTCACCCGCCCCTCACCCGTCAATCCGGCAGTTCGTTAGCCATCAGTCCGGCCGCTCGTCAGTCACCAAGTCCGGCCGCTTGCCTGCTCGCCGGTCCGCCAGTCCAGCCGTTCGCCAGTCCGGCTGCCCGCTAGCCCGCAAGATCGACCGCTCGCTAGCCCGCCAGCCCGACCGGCACGCGTGCTCGCAAGTCTTGCCGCCCTTCGGTCCGACCACCCACCAACCTGTCCGACCCGCCGTCCGTCCGTCGGTCCTGCCGTCCGTCGGTCCTCCCATCCAATCGCCCGCCAACCCGGTATCTCGCCCACTTGGCCGCCAACCTGCCCGCCCATCCGCTCATCTAAGCGGGTGCGCAACTTCGATCGATGGGCTATCGGCGACGGACGCAGGGCTTCGCCGTTCGCATCTCTCCGACCGTCTGGCCGCCGTTGCGCGCCGGCTGCGACGGACGCAGGGCTTCACCGTGCCCACGTTCCCTTAAGCGCCGTTCCTCATGCGAATCCCGGCCGTTGACGAGCGTAAACGTACCGTCCGCCGATATGCATGCCGTGCCGCACTGCCGCCGAGCTGGGGTGTCAGACTGCTCCAGAAATAGTGTAAGACGATGCCGTTTCCCAACCGTCTACCGTAATGAGAAGGGATGTTCGGAAGGCGATATTGCATCGAGGGGGCGCTGCATGGGGGAAGCACGACAGAAGATGCTGGACAAGCTCGCCAAACTTGAGGGGGAGGGCCTATGGCTGGTGGCAGAGAGCCATGCCGAGGGGGAGCTGCTGCGGAGATTGCGCGCCCAGGGTGAAGTGGTCAGCCCGTGTCGTGGCGTGTATGCGCGCGCGGAGTCGTATCGGGCCGCCACGTGTCGTATACGTGCCTACCGGCTGATTAGAGCGCTTGGGAGGGCTCGTCCTACCTGGGTGTTCTGTTGCTATTCAGCGGCGGTTATGCACGGGCTTCAAGTGCCCTATGCGCTGCTTGACAAGGTTCACGTTATCTCAACGGGCAACGACGGGGCGGAGGGCCGCATTGCGCGCCATGACATGCACGCGGAGGGCGGCGAGGTTGCATCGATCTTTGGAGTCCGCGTGACCTCGCTTCGAAAGACGCTCATCGACTGCCTATGCGCGTCCACGTTTTCCCAGGGTTTGCCAATTGCGGATTCGGCTCTGCATTGGGGCTTGGTGGGCAAGGAAGAGATGATCGGCTGGTTGCACGAGGACGGACGGCGGAGGCGCGGTGTGCGTCAGGCGAGGGAAACGGCGGCGTGGGCGGATGGGAGAAGCGAGAACGGCGGCGAGTCGGTCGCGCGTGCCACGATGATCGAACTCGGGTTTGAAGTGCCCGAGCTGCAGGTTGAGCTTTTCGACCCTATGGAGCCGAACAATCCGAAGCGCGGGGATTTTGGCTGGCGGCTCAATGACGGTCGCTGGATAATCGGCGAGCTTGATGGCCTTGAGAAGTATCGCGGGCGGGGCGGGGCTGCGGGCGCTGTCGATGCGGCGATACGGGCGATGGCCAGGGAGCGCAGGCGCGAAGCGCACATCAACCTTACCAATGCGACGGTGGTCCGCTTTTCCATGGACGAGGTGCGCGACACCTCCTATTTCGAACGACTGCTCGCGAGCGCGGGCGTGCCCCGTCGGCTCGAGCCATCAGTCCGCATCGGCACGTAGCGGCGCATTGGCTTGCAGCTCCGCGCTGGCAGCGTCGAGACGTGCCGGCTTATGAGGTTGTGTTGGCTTGTGGCGTGATGTGGGCCAGCGGCGCTGTGCCGGCTTGTAGTGCGATGTGGGCTGGCGGCGCCGTGTCGGTTTGTAGGTTCGCGCCCGCGGTGCTGTGGTGCGCCTGCCTGCAGTGCCGTGTTGGAGCGCCGTCTTCGGAAATGTCACCTTTGGCAGCGTGTTCCAACTTGAGACGGCTGCTTACGCACAAAAGCCACCTTTGGCAGTGCGCCTTAACTTGAGACGGCTGGTTACGCACAAAAAATGGCATGGTAATGTGCTTTACCAATGGTTTGAAACGCGCTGCTTCGTTTCAAACGGCCGTTTGCGCACAAACGGGCAACCGGCGACGCGATGCGTCGGGCCCCAGGGGCCCAGACGGACGCCGGCTGGCTGAAGCGCCGTCGCCCTCCGGCGGGCCATCCGATCGCTCGGCGGCTCGTTTCCTCGGCCCCCACGGCCCCACTCGACTCAGCTTTGGTATGTTACGAATGTATAAAATGCATACGAAACTACTAAAAACAAAATAAAACGTGCCAAAATCTCGAAACAATGTAAATAGATTGTTATCGAATGCAGTCTATAGGACGGATGCCAGTTTTGCCGGTGCAACGGGCGAGAAGCGGATGCCGGTTTTGCCGGGGCAGCAGGCGAAAAGGGACGCCTGTCTGTCGGGGTAAACCTGGTGTTCGCAACGGCAGATCGCGCGATACGTGGGGAAGTGGAGCATATGGCATATCGGGTTGGAGTCGTCGGTGCGGCGGGATACGCGGGGGCGGAGCTGGTCCGCCTGCTGCTGGCACACCCGGATTTCGAGCTCACGGCAATCACGTCGAACGCCGATGTCAACGTGAAGCTCGCCGACGTGTACCCGGCGTTTGCGGGCGAGACCGACCTTGTCTTCACGGCGCACGACGACCCCGTGCTGGAATCGCTCGATGCGGTCTTCCTGGCGGTTCCCCACACGGCGGCCATGGGCATGGTGCCCGGCCTCCTGTCCCATGGGGTCTCGGTCTTCGACTTGTCGGCGGACTATCGCTTGGACGACCCTGACGTGTACGAGGCGTGGTACGCGACTCCTCACACGTCTCCCGATCTGCTCAAAACCCGTGCGTTCGGTCTGCCCGAGCTGTACGCCGAAGACCTGGCGTCGGCACGCGCGCAGCACGTCGCGGGGGAGCCAGCGTTGATCGCATGCGCGGGGTGCTATCCCACGGCGACGTCCTTGGCTGCGGCGCCGGCGCTGCGGATGGGATGGTGCCGGGCGCAGTCCCTGATTGTGGTTGACGCCATTTCGGGCGTCACGGGCGCTGGAAAGGGCTGCACGAGCAGGACCCATTTTTGCTCGGCGGACGAAAGCGTCGAGGCGTACGGTGTGTGCAAGCACCGTCATACGCCCGAGATCGAGCAGATCTTGGGCGCACGCGATCGGGTGATCTTTACCCCGCACCTCGCGCCTCTCAAGCGCGGATTGCTCTCCACCGTGACGCTGCAGCTCGATGAGGGCGCCCATGCCCTTTCGACCGAGGACGCCGTTCGCGCGTATGAGGAGTTCTACGCCACATCTCCGCTGGTCAAGGTGTTGCCGGCGGGGGCGATGCCGAGCACGTCGTCGGTCGTCGGCACCTGCTCGTGCCAGATTGGCCTTGCGGTCGACAAGCGCACGGGCGTGTTGGTGGCCATGGCGGCGATCGACAACCTGTGCAAGGGTGCCGCGGGGCAGGCGGTCCAGTGCGCCAACATCGTGTTCGGCCTGGATGAGCGACGAGGCCTCCCGCTCGTTGGCATGCCGGTGTAGGTTGCCCATACGGGATGGCACCGCACGGTGCCGGCATCCCCGGGCGGGCATGCGCCAGGTCGCCGCATGGGGACCGGTTGTTGCATCGGCGATTCGCAAGCAAGATCTCGAGGCGCGACGCGTGTTGTCGCAACGACGCCTCTCAACAATCACAGGGAGCATTTCATGGACACGCAGCAACGTGAAGATATGAAAACGGACGAGCCGTTCCAGGTGAGCCCCATCGAGGGCGGCGGCGTCACGAGCGCGGCGGGCTTTACGGCTGCCGGCGTGCACGCGGGGTTTCGCAAGAACCCTGAGCGCGCCGACCTCGCGCTCATTGCGGCCGAGCGCCCGGTGGCTGCGGCGGGCACGTTTACCACCAACCGGTTTTGCGCGGCGCCCGTGCAGGTGAGCCGCGAGCACCTGGGCGGCGCGGGCAAGGGGTACGGGCTCATGCGCGTCGTCGTGGTCAATTCCGGTAACGCCAACGCGGCGACGGGCGCGCCGGGTCTCGCGGTCGCGCATAAGACGTGCGAGGTCGTTGCCCGTGAGCTGGGGTGCGCCCCGGAGGAGGTCCTCGTCGCGTCGACGGGCGTGATCGGCGTCCCGCTCGCCATCGCGCCGTTTGAGCAGGGCGTGCCGCAGGCGGTGGCGTCCCTGTCACGCGAGGGGGCGCACGCGGCGGCCCGCGCGATCATGACCACGGACACGCGCGCGAAGGAATGCGCCGTTGCGTATGCGAGCGAGGCACCGGGATATGAGGGCGCGCGGTTCACCGTGGGCGGCATGTGCAAGGGCTCGGGCATGATCATGCCCAACATGGCGACGATGATCGCCGTCATCACCACCGACGCCCCCGTGGCGCCGCGCGCCCTGCACGCCGCTCTCGCATCGGCCGTACGCATGACGTTCAACAAGGTGACCGTCGACTCGGACAGCTCGACCAACGACACCTGCGTCATGCTCGCCTCTGGAGCGGCCGCTCCCGCCGCGACACCCATCGAGGAGGGGACGCCTGCGTTCGCGGAGCTCTGCCGCGCCGTCCGCGCCGTATGCGAAACGCTCGCCCGCGCGATCGCCGCAGATGGCGAGGGTGCGTCCAAACTCGTCACCGTCACCGTGCGCGGGGCCGCGACGGACGCAGACGCGGACACCGCCGCTCGATCCGTGGCGAATTCTCCTCTGGTCAAAACGGCCATCGCGGGGCGCGACTGCAACTGGGGCCGCATCGCGATGGCGCTGGGCAAATGCGGCGTTCCGTTTGAGCAGGAGCGCGTCGACATCGACATCATGGGCATGCCGGTGTGCCGAGCGGGCCTGACGGTGCCGTTTGACGAGGACGAGGCGCTGCGCCGCTTTGAGGAGCCCGAGATCGTCATCGAGGCCAACCTGGGCGCGGGTACGTGCTCCACGACGGTGTGGACCTGCGACCTCACGCACGAGTACGTGTCCATCAACGCCGATTATCGTTCCTAGGAGCAAGTCATGAAATACGCACGCGACAGCAGGACCTCGCTTTCAAGTGAGGAGACCGCGCAACTGCTCTTCGAGGCGCTGCCGTGGGTCAAGAACCTGACGGGCAAGACCGTCGTCATCAAGTACGGCGGCGCGGCGATGGTCGACGAGCGCCTGCGCGCCGACGTCATGAGCGACATCGTCCTGCTCAAGATCATGGGCATGAAGCCGGTCATCGTCCACGGGGGCGGCAAGGACATCAACGCGGCCCTCAAGCGCAACGACATCCCCGTGGAGTTCCGCGATGGGCAGCGCGTCACCAGCGATGACGCCATGGAGCTGGTGCGCGAGGTGCTCGTGGGCAAGGTGAACGGGCAGCTCGTGGCGGCGGTCAACCATCATGGCGACCTCGCCGTGGGCGTGTCCGGCGCGGATGCGGGCACCATCGTGGCCGAGCAGCTCGCGCCCGAGCTCGGCCGTGTGGGCCGCATCACGCGCATCAACGGGGATTACCTCAACAGCCTGGTCGAGAACGACTACATTCCCGTGGTCGCCACGGTGGGCGTGGGCGAGGACGGCGGCTTCTTCAACATCAACGCCGATGTCGCGGCGGGGCACATCGCCTCCGCGCTCGGCGCCCATAAGGTGATCTTCCTCACCGACGTCGACGGCCTTTACGAGGATTTCTCCGACAAGGACTCCCTCATCTCGAACCTCACGTTGGAAGAGGCCCGCTCGATGGTGGACGCCGGGGTGATCGATTCCGGCATGATCCCCAAGCTGGAGAGCTGCATCACCGCGCTCGAGGGCGGGGTGTTCCGTGCGCACATCATCAACGGCACGACCCCGCATTCGCTGCTGCTCGAGCTGCTCACTGACGCGGGCGTGGGCACGGTGATCCACTCATCGCACGTCGCCTACGAGCACGACCGTCATCCCGTGCCCGTCATGGCGCCTCACGCGCTCGGGGCGTTCGCGGCGCGCCTGAGCGAGAACAACTAGTCGCTCCATCCGTTCGCCCTGCCCCCACCCTCATGGAAAGGATCCATCATGTCGCTTGCCACCCAAAAGACGCTCGAGTCCTCCTATGTCATGCGCACCTTCGGCCGCTCGGAGGTTGAGTTCGTCGGCGGGCGCGGCATGACGCTCGTGGACGCCGAGGGGCGCGAGTACCTCGACTTTTTGGCGGGCATCGGCGTGTGCTGCCTGGGTCACGGGCACCCGGCGGTGACGGGTGCGGTGCGCGAGCAGGCCGAGCGCCTCATGCACGTGTCGAACTATTTCTACATCGAGCACCGCGGCGAGGTTGCCGCCCTCATCTCAAAGCTCGCCAACGATGACATGGCGGGCGCGCGCCTGCTCGCCCAGGCCATGGTGGACGGCGATGAGGAGGGGGTGCTCCAGGCGGCGGCCCTCGCCCCGGGCGAGCAGGTGTGGGAGACGTTCTTTGCCAACTCGGGCGCCGAGGCCAACGAGGGCTCCATGAAGCTCGCCCGCCTGTTCGCCAAGCGCGCGGGCAACGGGGGCAATACGATCGTGTGCCTGCGCGGCGGTTTTCACGGTCGCACGTTGGAGACCATCGCGGCCACCATGCAGGATTGGCTGCAGGAGAGCTTTACGCCGCTGCCGGGCGGTTTTGCGCCCTGCACGCCGAATGACGTTGACGAGCTGCGGTCGATCTTCGACGCCTTGGGCAGCGAGATTTGCGCCGTCATGCTCGAGCCCATCCAGGGGGAGAGCGGCGTGCATCCGTTGACGGCTGAGTTCATGGAGGCGGCGCGCGACCTGGCGCACGAGCACGGCGCGCTGCTCATCGCCGACGAGGTCCAGACGGGCGTGTTCCGCACGGGCAAGCCGTTCGCGTTCCAAACGTATGGCGTGGAGCCCGACATCATGAGCTTGGCGAAGGGCATTGCGGGCGGCGTGCCGGCGGGCGCCTGCGTGGCCAAGAAGGAGATCGCCGATGTGTTCCGGCCGGGCGACCACGGCTCGACGTTCGGCGGTAGCTGCCTGGCGGTCGCGGCGGCGGCCGCGGTCTTGGCGGAGCTGACGCTCGGCGCGTACGACGAGCGCGCGTCCGAGGTGGGCGCGTATGCATTCGCGCGCCTGGGCGAGCTGGATGCGGTGGCCGAGGTGCGCGGACGCGGGCTCATGCTCGGCTGCGACCTCGCAGAGCGTGCGGGCGACGCGCACGACGTGGTGGCGGCCATGCTCACCGAGGGCTTTGTGATCAACGCGACCGGCCCCCACACGCTGCGCTTCCTACCCCCGCTGATCTGCAGTGAGGCGGACATCGACCGCCTTGTGCAGGCCCTCGCTCGCGTTTTGGGGTAGTTGCCGCTATACTGTTCACCCACGGGCGATTGGCGCAACGGTTAGCGCAGGTGCTTTACACGCACAAGGCTGGGGGTTCGAATCCCTCATCGCCCACCATCGAATGTAAACGCGAGGGCCATGGTGCCCTCGCGTTTTTGTTTGCCCTGCATGGATTCGAACCCCGTTCGGGGTGCGGAGCTGGGGAAACGGCGCGAGCCGTTTTCCAGCGGAGCCCGCAAGGCGCGAAGTCGGGTCAAAGACTGGCTGCTTCTTTTTGGTTTGCAAGTGCAGCGATTGTAAAGGGCGTGATGCTGTTTACCGATAGTTCTTTAATTTCGACTTCCCATCCTATAATTTCAAGAATACAACTTTTCTATACAGGAAAAAGTGAGGCCCCAATTACGCAGAGGCGGAAAGAAAATGAAGACGGTACGAAGAATCGTTATACCCGCAGTGCTTCTGATAAGTGCGGCTGGCCTGTGGTCGCTATGGAGAAGCTCCGTTCCCGTGGGAGATTGGAATCCGATGCAAGAAAAAACGAGTTCCGGTTGGCTGGTAGAGGTGGACCTTGAGGCCGGAACGTTTACGCTCAGGGATGTTGAAGGGTGCGCTAAGGCCGATGGGAACGATGTGGACGGCGTGGTCGTGTTTGGCTTAAGCGACAGGCGTGATTTGGAAAAGCTCCGCGCCGAGTTTCCTTTGGGGTCACAGATCGTTGTGGAGCACGAACGTGTAGAAGGACTTGTCAGTGATGCTGGTCAGTTAAAGTGCCTGAACTATCGAGGTCCCGAGACTTGACGTTGCTGAAAAATGCAATTGCCTTATAAGGGGATGGGAATAATAGCGACTGTCCACTTTGCTGAGCGACATGACGGTGTAGTTGTCATCCTTTGTTTATCATGGTGAGGACGAATCTGCATCGCGAGAAAGGCTGCCATGAGCGACTTCGACCTCTCGAACTATCCCGTCCTGCCGAGCGAGCCTGCGGGCGAGCTGCGCGAGAAGCTCAGCCGCGTGAAATACGTCTTCACCGACCTGGACGCCACCATGCTGGCGCCCGGCTCCTGCGCGCTCGCGGGCAACGACGGCGCTCCGAGCACCATGCTCGTCGAGGCTATCGTGGCACTCAAGCGCGCCGGCGTCGAGATCATCCCGTGCTCCGGCCGTGCTCGCGTGATGATGCACGAGGACTCGCGCATCCTCGGCTTCAACTCCTATATCGGCGAGATGGGCGGCCTGCTCATGCTCGACCTCAAGGCGAACGAGTGGGAGTACTTCACCGGCGACATGCCCTACGACCCCGCGTGCGGCCTCACCCCGCATCAGGTCATCGAGCAGGCCGGCGTGTGCCAGGGCATCATCGACCGCTGGTCTGGCCGCATCGAGTACCACAACGACATGGCTAACGGCATCAAGTACCGCGAGGTCACCGTGGGCATGCGCGGCGAGGTGCCGGACGAGGAGGCCCAGGCCATGATCGACAAGGCCGGTCTTGGCCTGGTGTGGGCCAACAACGGCTACCTCACCCATGTGTCCAAGCCCACCTCGCTCGACTTGGGCGAGGACGGCCCCGGCCGCGCGTTCAACATCATGCCCGCCGGCCTCAACAAGGGCCGCGGCATCGAGCGTTTCTGCGAGCTGCGCGGCATCGACCCCGCCGAGACCCTCGCCATCGGCGACTCCGAGTCCGATTTTCTGGCGGCGCCGTACGTGGGAACGTTCGTCTGCGTGGAAAACGCGCTCAAGGATCCCGCCACGCCGGCGCTCATCGCCGAGAACGACAACGTGTACATCACGCGCGGAAAGGTCGTCGAGGGCTGGGTGTACATGGCGAACGCCCTGCTCGCGGCAAAGGCGTAAGGGAGGGGAGAGCGCGGGATGCTCGATAGCGAACGCCCCATCGGCGTATTCGATTCCGGCCTGGGTGGCCTCACCGTCGCCCGGTGCATTGCCGAATCGCTGCCCCATGAATCGATTTACTACGTGGGCGATACCAAACGGTGCCCGTATGGCGTGCGCTCCGAGGAGGAGGTGCGCGCCTTTGTGCTCCAGGCGGGCCATTGGCTGGCCGAGCATGACGTCAAGATCATGGTCATCGCCTGTAACACGGCGACGGCCGCGGGCCTTCGCATCGCGCAGCAGATCCTGCCGGTGCCCGTCATCGGTGTGATTGCCCCGGGTGCCCGCGCGGCGATCAACTCCACGCGCACCCGCAAGGTGGGCGTGCTCGCCACGCCGCTCACGGTGCGCACGGGCGCGTACACCCGCGCCATCCAGGATTTGGATGCGGGCGTGAACGTGTACGGCTGCCCGGCGCCCAGCTTTGTGGAGATCGTTGAGCGCGAGCTCGCCACGGGGGCGCATTTGCAGGAGCGTTGGCTGCAGGACGGGGACATCTTCGACACACCCGAGAACCGCGCCGAGGTGGAACGCACCCTGGCGCCTATTGTCGAAGGCGGCGCCCAAGTGGACACGGTGGTGCTCGGATGCACGCATTTTCCGCTGCTCGCGGGCCCCATCCGCCATGCGCTCGGCCCGGACGTGCGCGTGGTGTCCTCGGCCGAGGAGACAACGCGCGAGCTTGAGGACATCCTGCGCCGGCGCAACCAGCTGGCGGGGATCGGGCATCGACCGACGCACCGTTTTGCCACCACGTCGGACAACATCGCGGAGTTCGCGGCGGCCGGCAGCTTTATCTTTGGCCAGCCGCTCAAGAGCATCGAGCACGTCTCGCTCGACGAGCTTCGCGGGCTCTAGCGTTCGATTGCCGTCCTGGCTCGATGTCTCGGCTGGGCTGCCGCGAGCGTTCCGCCCGGCCGGGGCGTGCGGCGGGCGTGTGCCCCGTGTCTGGACCCCACGTCTAAATCTCGCCTTTGCATCCCGCGCTTGTACGTCACGTTTTCACCCCCCCGTTTGCATCCCACGCTTGCACGTCACGCTTACATCACGCGCTTGCACGCCACGTTTTCATCTCGCGTCTACATCACGCCATCTCGCGTCTACTTCACGTATTTGCACGTCACGTTTCCATTTCACATCGAAAGGACCTTTACCCCATGGATCACATGCTTATCAATCGGTCGTTCGACCGCGCCGCAGATGCGATGCGCCCCGTCAACCTCACGCGCGACGTGATGAAGAACGCGCTTGGTTCCTGCCTTGTCGAGTTCGGCGACACCAAGGTGCTCTGCGCCGCCACCATCGAGGAGGGCGTGCCCGGCTGGCGCAAGGCGAGCCGACAGGGCTGGGTCACGGCGGAGTACGCCATGCTGCCCGCCTCCACCAATCGCCGCACGCGTCGCGAGACGTCCAATCGCAAGGGCCGCTCCATGGAGATCGAGCGCCTGATTGGCCGCAGCCTGCGCACCGTGGTGAACATGAAGGCGCTCGGCGAGCACACGGTCACGGTCGACTGCGACGTTATCCAGGCAGATGGCGGCACCCGTACGGCGAGCATCACCGGCGCGTGGGTGGCGCTGCACGACGCTCTCATGGCGTGGGTCGAGGCGGGCAAGATCTCACGCCTGCCGCTCACCGGTCAGGTGGCCGCCGTGTCCATGGGCCTGGTCGACGGTTGCGAGCTGCTCGACCTCGACTATGCCGAGGACAGCCATGCGGAGGTCGACATGAACCTCGTGGCGACCGATGCCGGCGAGATCATCGAGATCCAGGGCACCGGCGAGCAGACGCCGTTCGACCGTGCTCGCCTGAACCGCCTGCTCGACCTGGGCGAGCTGGGTATCAAGCAGCTCATCGACCTGCAAAACGAGGTCACGGCCTTTAGGGACTAGCACGCAAGGGAGTGGCACGCAAAAGGGACGGCCTCCGCACACCTTGCGTGCCCCAAGCTCGGTGCACTGTGCGAGGCGTCGATGCACCGAACGAAACGCCGATGCACCGGGCGAAGCATCGATATGCTAAGCGAAACCTCGATGTATCTGGCAAAACTCGATGCACCAAGCGAAACGCCGATGCACTTTTTGACCATCTTCCAAGGGAAAAGTGGTTGAAAACTGCACCGAGTTTTACGGATGTGCATGGAGTATGACCTGACGCGCGGAACGATGTGCATGGAGTATGCCCCTGCGCGCGGAACGGATGTGCACGGGATGCGCCCAGAGCACGCAACGGATGTGCGCGGGGTATGCTTCAACATGCGGAAACTCATAGATAGAGAAAGGACGGTGCCGAACATGGCGCTGGAAAAAATCGATATCGCGACGCTCGACCCCAAGCGCACCATCGTGGTGGCGACGGGCAACGCGCACAAGCTCACCGAGATTGAGGCCATCTTGAGCGAGGTCCTGCCGGAGGTCCGCTTTGTGGCCTTGGGTCAGCTCGGCGACTTCGAGGACCCCGAGGAGACGGGCACCACGTTTGTGGAGAACGCGATCATCAAGGCCGAGGCTGCGGTTGCGGCCACCGGCCTTGCGGCAATCGCCGACGACTCCGGCCTGGTTGTGGATGCGCTGGACGGCGAGCCGGGTGTGTACTCGGCGCGCTATGCCGGTGTGCACGGGGATGACGCCGCCAACAACGCCAAGCTCCTCGACAAACTCGGCGACACCCCGGATGCCGAGCGTACCGCGCGCTTCATGAGCGTCGTCGCCCTCATCGATGCAAGCGGCTGCGTGCTCACGGGCACGGGCGCCTGCGAGGGCGTAATTGCCCGCGAGGGCCGCGGCGAGCACGGTTTTGGCTACGACCCGCTGTTCCTTCCCGTCGACACCCCGGGCAAGACTATGGCGGAGCTCACGCCGGAGGAGAAGAACGCCATCAGCCACCGTTTCCACGCGCTGCAGGACCTGTCTGCCCAGCTGGTGCAGGCGGCGTCTGCCGAGGATGCCGAGCGGGCAGGGGAGACTGGCGGTGCGGAATGCCCCTCTGCACCCGGTTCCGCGGCAGGGGATCGCTAGCATGCGCGCGGTCGTTCAGCGCGTGCGACACGCGAGCGTCGCCATCGACGGTGAGGCCGTAGGTTCGATCGGCAGGGGTTACCTCGTTCTGCTCGGCGTGGGCCATGCCGACACGCGGGCGGAGGCGGACAAGCTGTGGAACAAGATCTTCGCCCTGCGCATCAACGATGACGAGGACGGCAAGACCAACCTCGCCTTGGCGGATGTTGCGGGCGAGGTTTTGGTGGTCTCCCAGTTCACCCTGTTTGCTAACTGCAAAAAGGGCCGCCGCCCCTCGTTCACCGAGGCTGCCCCGCCCGCGCAGGCAGCCGAGCTCTACGAGTACTTCGTCGACCTTGCGCGCCGCGACGTCGAGCACGTGGCGACGGGTCGCTTTGGCGCGAACATGCAGGTCGAGCTTTTGAACGACGGTCCCTTTACCATCGTGCTCGATACCGACGAATTGTAGTCAGGGCTTCACTCACGCCGAGGTTGTTGCCCCCGTTAGCCCGCCGGGCACTTTGTCCGAGGCGAGTTCCGCACGAGCCGAAGGTCCCACTGGGGCCTTCGTGCGAGCAGGACTGCCCGAACATCGGACAAAACGCCCCCGTCGGCGCCCGGAGCGACAATCGTATCGATCCTTGCTATACTCCAATGCGTATGTCTATTCTTGGGCGCATTCTGTCAAGCGCCCGTATGTGGAGGCCATCGCATGGAAGAGCTCGAAGTCAATCACGTTGCGGAGATCAAGGAAAAGCTGACCGAGATGGTCGGCGACCGCGTCAAGGTCAAGGCCAACATGGGCCGCACGCGCGTCATCGAGCGCATGGGCGTTATCAAGAACGTCCACCCCGCCGTGTTCATCGTCGAGGTTGACGAGCGCCGCGGTCGCAAGTCCCGTCAGTCCTACCAGTACGTCGACGTGCTCACCGGCACGGTCGAGCTGTTCGACCCCGAGACCGGCGAGCATATCTTCACGCCGCTCGGCACCCAGCTCGAGGAGCACTAAATGACCGCGGTCGGACGGGGCTCAAGCTCCGCTCCCAACCCGGCGTTCGACCCGTATCGCGCCGCGGCCCAGCCCGCCGCGCCCCAGGGGAACTTCATGCTCATCACCGCCCCCGCAAAGATCAACCTGTATCTGGGCGTGCATGAGGGGACCGATGATGGGGGCTACCACCGCGTCGATACCGTGATGACGACGCTCGACATCTCGGACACCATCGCCATTGCGCCCTCCGACCGCCTGATGGTCAAGACGGTGCCCGAGGCGGACTTTCCCCAGGAGAGCAACACGGCGTACAAGGCCGCCGTGGCGATGGGGGAGGCGTTTGGCCGCGAGCCGAACTTCGCCATCCTCATCGACAAGCACATTCCGGTCCGCGCTGGCCTGGGCGGTCCGTCCACCGACGCCGCGGCGACCATCATGGGCATCTGCCGCTATTGGGGAGTCGACCCGCGCGACGAGCGCATCGATGCGGTCGCGCGCTCCATCGGCGCGGACGTTCCGTTTTTCCTCTATGGCCCTCCCGCCCATCTGGACGGGCGCGGCGATTCGATGCGTGAGCTGTTCCGCCCGCTCACGGGTACGCCCGTGGCGCTGGTAAAGCCCATGACGGGTGGCGTCTCGACCGTCGAGGCGTATCGCCGCTTTGACGAGTCTCCCATCAAGGCGCAGCCTCTCGAGCCCATGCTCGAGGCCATGCGCTCACACGACGAGCAGGTCATTTTCGATTGCGTGTCGAACAACCTGGCTCCCGTCGCCCGCGCGCTTTGTCCCGAGATCGGCGAGATCGTTGATTGGATGCGCGAGCAGCCCGACGTCCGCGCGGTCGATGTGTGCGGATCGGGCGCGACGGTCTTTGCCGTCTGCGCCACGCAAATGGCGGCCGATAAGATCGGCATCGCCGCGATGAAGGAGCATGGCTGGTGGGCGCAAGCTGCGAGGATGGAAAAATCTGGACCAATTATCGCTGTGGGGTAGATTTTCGTTCGCGGCTTTGATACTATAGCCAAGCTAACGGGTTGTGGCTCAGCTTGGTAGAGCACCGCGTTCGGGACGCGGGGGTCGCTGGTTCAAATCCAGTCAACCCGACCATTACATTGCAAAGGGTCGCCTTATGGCGGCCTTTTTTTGCATAACGGGCCCTGCCATAAAGGATTCCTATCATGGGCGGCCCATGCGCATCGCGCCGGCTCTGCGCGTTTTGGGTTTGGCCCACCGTTTACCGACTGTTTACCGTTTGCGATACGCTCCCGTGTAGAATAGACAAATATTGTGCAGTGTCGCGGTGGCGGGTTATACTCATTCGAGCTGTAACGCGCACGGCGAACATCGTGCCGTACACGCCAAACGGATCGTATCTGGAGGAAAAGTATGTTCCCTAAAGGCTTTGAGTGGGTTGTCATCCTTATCGTCGCCCTGCTGATTTTTGGCCCCAAGAACCTGCCAAAGCTCGGCAAGTCTCTGGGCAAGACGGTCAAGAACATCCGTGAGGGCATGTCCGGTGACGAGGCTCCTGCCGATGACGCCGAGGTTGTCGAGGAGGACGACGAGGTCGCTCAGCTCGAGGCTCAGCTCGCCGAGGCCAAGGCCAAGAAGGAAGCCGCCGCTAAGGACGCCGAGTAACCCGCTCGCATAAGGGTTGATCGCGGCCGGTTGACCCGCACTGGGTTTGCCGGTCGCTTTGCTGTTATTCTGCACAAGACGTACAAGAGGAGTTCGACGCATGGATGCAAGCCAGATCGTACTGACTGCCGAGGGTCGCAAGAAGCTCGAGGAGGAGCTCGCCTATCTCGAGGGTGAGAAGGCCAAGGAGATCGTCGAGCACATCAAGGAAGCCCGCGCATTCGGCGACCTTTCCGAGAACGCCGAGTACGACGCCGCCAAGGAAGATCAGGCCCGCAACGCCGCCCGCATCGCCGAGATCCGCGCCACGCTGGCCAACGCCCAGGACGCCGTCGCCGGCTCCAACATGATCGTCTCCATTGGCAGCAACGTCACGCTGGTCGACGGCGAGGGCGAGGCGTCCGACTTCACCATCGTCGGTACCACCGAGACCAACGTGCTCGAGCACAAGATCTCCAACGAGTCCCCGGTCGGCCGTGCCATCATCGGTCACGCCGAGGGCGAGAGCGTCGAGGTCGTGCTCGCCTCTGGCAAGAAGCGCGTCTACACCATCGCCAAGATTTCGCGCTAGGGCTCACCCGTTACCTATTGAGCTCTAGCGCTCGCTCCGCTCCCTGGTGCCTCATGGCGCCAGGGAGCGGTTTTCGTTTGGAACATGGGGCGGCACGCTCGTTGGGCGATCGCCGCATCGATGAACAGTCGGGCCACATGACCCGGCATTACGAGAGGAGTCACAAAGATGGCCGAGAACCTCGAGGTCAACGAGGCCGCCAACACCCTGAACGACGAGCGCGCCCGTCGTCTCGCCGACCGCGCCGCGCTCTACGAGGCCGGCAAGAACCCCTATCCGGAGCACTCGAGCGTAACCGATCACGCCGCCGACCTGCTCGTGCGCTACGAGGGCCTGGCCAACGAGGAGTTCGCGAGCGAGACCGTCACCGTAGGCGGCCGCGTGGTCGCCAAGCGCGGTCAGGGCAAGATCATGTTCCTGGTCCTGCGCGACCCCTCCGCCGACATCCAGCTCTTCTGCCGCGTGAACGACGTGGAGGAAGAGTCGTGGGCCACGCTCAAGAAGCTCGACCTGGGCGACATCATCCAGGCCACCGGCGTGGTCACCCGCACCAAGCGCGGCGAGCTCTCCGTTGCCCCGCGCGAGCTCAAGCTGCTCTCCAAGGCCGTCCGCCCGCTGCCTGAGAAGTTCCACGGCCTCTCCGACAAGGAGACCCGCTATCGCCAGCGCTATGTCGACCTCATCGTGAACGAGGACGTGCGCGAGACGTTCCGCAAGCGCTCCGCCATCATTTCCACCTTCCGCCGCTACATGGAGGACGACGGCTACATGGAGGTCGAGACCCCCATCCTGCAGTCCATCCAGGGCGGCGCCACGGCCAAGCCGTTCATCACGCACTTCAACGCGCTCAACCAGGAGAACTACCTGCGCATCGCCACCGAGCTGCACCTCAAGCGCCTGCTGGTGGGCGGCTATGAGCGCGTGTTCGAGATCGGCCGCATCTTCCGCAACGAGGGCATGGACCTCACCCACAACCCCGAGTTCACCACCATGGAGGCCTACCGCGCCTATTCCGACCTCGAGGGTATGAAGGAGCTCGCCGAGGGCGTCATCAAGGCCGCCGCGACCGCCGTGGGCCTCGAGGGCATCATCGAGTATCAGGGTCAGCAGATCGACCTCTTCTCGCCGTGGGCCAGCCGTTCCATGACCGAGATCGTCTCCGACGTGCTCGGCCGCGAGGTCACGCTCGATACGCCCGTCGAGGAGCTGTTCGCCGCGTGCGCCGAGCGCGGCATCGAGACCAAGCCCGAGTGGACCGCCGGCAAGCTCATCGCCGAGATCTACGACGAGCTGGGCGAGGACACCATCGTCAACCCCACGTTCGTGTGCGATTACCCGGTCGAGGTCTCGCCGCTCGCCAAGCGCAACGAGGAGGACCCGCGCCTTACGCACCGCTTCGAGCTCGTGATCGCCGGCCATGAGTACGCCAACGCGTTCTCCGAGCTGAACGATCCGGTCGACCAGGCCGAGCGCTTCGCTGCGCAGATGGCCGAGAAGGCCGGTGGCGACGACGAGGCCATGGAGTACGACGAGGATTACGTGCGCGCGCTCGAGTACGGCATGCCTCCCGCGGGCGGCATCGGCATCGGCATCGACCGCGTGGTCATGCTGCTCACCAACTCCACTTCCATCCGCGACGTCCTGCTGTTCCCGCATATGAAGCCCGAAAAGGGCTCCAAGAGCGGCGCCGCCGCCGCGAAGGCCGCTCAGGACTCCGCGGCCGCCGGTGCCGCGAGCCCGTTCGTCACGCCCGCCAAGCCCACGCTCGATTACTCCAAGGTCGTCGTCGAGCCGCTGTTCGAGGACTTCGTGGACTTCGACACCTTTGCCAAGAGCGACTTCCGTGCCGTCAAGGTCAAGGACTGCGTGGCCGTGCCCAAGTCCAAGAAGCTTTTGAACTTCACCCTGGACGACGGCACCGGCACCGACCGCACCATCCTCTCCGGCATCCACGATTACTACGAGCCGGAGGACCTGGTGGGCAAGACGCTCATCGCCATCACCAACCTGCCCCCGCGCAAGATGATGGGCATCCCCAGCTGCGGCATGATCATCTCCGCCGTGCACGCCGAGGCCGAGGGCGACGAGACGCCCGAGCGTCTGAACGTGCTGATCGTGGACGATTCAATCCCGGCAGGCGCCAAGCTCTACTAGGGCACCTCAATTTAGGGACCACCTCAATTTAGGGACAGTCCCTAAATTGAGGTTTTGCGAGTCATCCTGGCCATCGCTTCGATTTAGCGCCTTCGGGTTCAATCGTCGGGCGTCGCACGCAAGGCGTGCGCCCTCCTCTTTCACCCGAATCCGGGGCGCCTGGGAATCTTTAATCCCAGATGCCCCGATTTTCTATTTGCCTCAGATTAGGGACAGTCCCTAATTTGAGGTTTCGGGAACCTTTGATTCATGTACCTTGGGTTTTTATTGGGCATGCGCCTTAATCGGGCGTTCGAGCGGGGATCAAGCGGGGGCGCGTCACCCTAAGGTGCGCCCCCGCGTTCGCGTCGATCGCGGGCACCTGGAAATCCTTGCTTGTAGATATGGATCCGTTTGAGAGCTCTTTACTGTGAGATGAGCTCGATGGCACGTTCGGGCGTGATGCAGGCCTCGGGGAAGCGTTGCAGCAACGGGCCATCGCGAGTGACGATGTAGTCGGCTTTTGCCGATTCGCTCGATGCGAGAATCAGGTTGTCCTCGTAGTCCCTAAATTTGGAGCGAAGGCTGCCCGCCAGGGTACATTCAAAGAGCCCGAGCGGAGATGGCGTGGCCAACTCGAGCATACTTTCAATGCATGCCCATGCTACGGGCTCGTAGGACGTCTCCGGTTTTCCCTCGAGCGCATCCTGTCGTTTGAAGCGTCTTGGAAGCAAGCAGAACGCGTCTTTGAGCGTGGTTGGGCATACGAGCAGGGGAACGTCGTTCTTGACGGCGCATTCCAAGAGGAGCTTGCTGGCTCCTCGGTCCAGTTCATTGTTTAGGAAATAATCAACCCATACGTTGGTATCGATGACCAGGCTCATCGGCTTTCCGGATACACGCATCGGGCCTCCATTTCCCCAAGCATGTCGTCGTACATGACGTCTCGAAGCTCATGGGGCGTCTTCCCTGCAAGAAGATTGTTGTCTGGGCCCGTATACCCGCATTGCCTGGCGGTTTTGATTGCCAGGCCCGCGCTATCATGGATGAGCGAAAGTTTCCTTTGCCGGATTGCGTCCATGCCGCTTGCCTCGGCCTCCTTCATAAACGGGGGCACATCCTGGTGGTCGCACAGATATGTCCAAAGTGCCCGGACCGCCTGGCTGGGGCTATAGCCGCATTGACTCAAGACCGCGTCGCCCCCGGTTTTTATCGATCGCTCGAGGCGCGTGTTCATCTGAACAGCCGCTTCCATGTCTTCTCCAATCGCTATACGTATAGCAAAGTATAGCAAGCGTAGGGAGGCATAGCGGTCGTCATTCGCCGAACGGTGAGCGACGCGTACGCGTCACCACCTCACCACCTCAAATTAGGGACAGTCTCTAATTTGAGGTGTGACGGCGGCTACGTGTGCCCAGGCTGATGACCCTACGCGTCAGGCACAACAGAGCCATGGCACCTGATGACACTCCACCCGCCGAGGACGAGGATGTGTCCGTCGAGCTGGAGTGGTTTTGGCGCCGCAACTCTGGGAATATATAACCCGTATGACTACCGTCCGCATCAAACGCTTCGAGGAGGCACCATGGACTACAAGATCACCGGCTACGAACCCGCCAAGCTGTTCCATTACTTTGAGGAGATCAGCGCCATCCCGCGCGGATCGGGCAACGAGAAGGGCATCAGCGACTACCTGGTGGCGTTCGCCAAGGACCACGGTCTGTGGGTCTACCAGGATGACGTGTACAACGTGATCATCAAGAAGGCGGCCTCCGCCGGTGCCGAGGCCGCGCCCGCGGTCATGCTGCAGGGCCACATCGACATGGTGTGCGACAAGCTCGGCAGCGTTGAGCACGATTTCGAGAAGGACGGCATCGATTTGGTGGTCAAGGACGGCATCCTGACCGCCAACGGCACCACCCTGGGCGCCGACAACGGCATCGCCGTGGCGCTCATGCTCACCGTGCTCGATGACGATTCGCTCGTGCACCCCGCGCTCGAGTGCGTCTTCACCACCGACGAGGAGTCCGGCCTGGTCGGTGCCGAGACCCTCGACAAGTCCCAGATCGACGCCCGCATCATGATCAACCTCGATTCCGAGGAGGAGGGCGTTGCCACGGTGAGTTGCGCCGGAGGCGTCGTCGTCACGTACAGCCGCCCCATCGTGCGCGAGCACAAGGCGGGCTCGCTGCTCACGCTCGAGATCTCCGGCCTGCTGGGCGGTCACTCCGGCTCCGATATCCACCTAGAGCGCGGTAACGGCAACATCATCATGGCGCGCATCGTCGAGCGCCTCATGCTCGCCGGCGACCCCGCCCTCGTGAGCTTTAACGGCGGCACCAAGGACAACGCCATCAACCGCGAGTGCAAGGCCGAGCTCGTGTATGCCGATCACGCCGCCGCCGAGGCGGGCGCCGCGATCGCGCAGGGCATCATCGCGGCCGTGAGTTCCGAGCTCGAGGTGTTCGACCCCGGTTTTGCCTGCAGCGTCGAGATCGCCGACAACGCCGAGGTCGAGGCCATCGACCCCGACACCGCGCTCGCCTTCGTGCGCGCCATTCGTCTGGCCCCCAACGGCGTGATGCGTCGCAACATTGCCACCGATGGCTCCGTTGAGGTCTCCTCCAACATCGGCGTGGTCGCCACCTCCGCCGACGAGGCAAAGATTCTGCTGTCGCCCCGTTCCTCCATCACGTCCCTGCAGGAGGAGTTCAAGGACCGCTTGCAGACGCTCGCCGACGTCCTGGGCTTTGACGCCGCATTCGAGTACGAGTATCCGGGCTGGAGCTACGTTGAGCACTCCGCGGTGCGCGACGTGTTCTGCGAGAGCTATCGCGAGCTGTTCGGCACTGAGCTCAAGATCGAGTCCATCCACGCTGGCCTTGAGTGCGGTCTCTTTACCGAGGCGCTTCCCGGCCTGGACGCCATCGCCGTCGGCCCGACGCTCTCCGACGTGCACACGCCCGACGAGAGCATGGAGCTCGCGTCCTCCGAGCGCTTCTACACGCTGCTCGTCGACGTCCTCAAGCGCCTCGCCGCGTAATGCCCCAATTGGGGATAGGTGCACATTGAGCCGTTTTCCCTAGGGATGCGAAAGGCCCGCAGCGATACCGTTCGCTGCGGGCCTTAGCATGTGGGCGACAAGGTTATCGCGGCCATTGTTGTGCTCCTTGCGGTCGTATCGCTCTACCTGCACTTCTCGGGAATATCACCCATCGTGTAGCGTCTATTATCTTTGCGGGCCGTGCGATCGCGTGCGGCCCGCATTCCTCATGCGTGGAACGTGACGCTCTCGTTGCCAAATGCGACGTATCTGCCCGAATCGGTTATCATGGTGCGCCATTGGGTACACGCTTTTCGATAGCACGAACTCGAGCATAGACGAGGTAGACGCATGTTAGACCGATTCACCGACCGCGCGCGCAAGGTCATGTCTCTGGCCAAGGAGGAGGCAAAGGCCCTCAAGACCTCCAAGGTGGGCACCGAGCATTTGCTGCTCGCGCTCGCCAAGGAGCAGGAGGGCATTGCCGCTGAGGCCCTCCGTGATTTGGAGATCACCTACGACGACATCTTGAAGCAGCTCGGGGATATTCGCGCGGCGGCTCCCGCGGAGGCCGAGCCGGAGGACGCCAAGCTCGCGTTCACACCGCTCGTGGTGTCCGTTATGGAGAAGAGCTTCCGCCTGGCGCGCGAGAACAACCAGACCTATGTTTCCACAGAGCACCTGCTGCTCGCGATCGTGAGCGAGGGCAACGGCGTTGCCGTCGACATCCTGCGGCGTCTGGGTGTGTCCGCGGCGAGCGTCCGCGCGGCCGTCGAAAAGCTCACGTCGAAAGACCAGGGCAAGCAACGCCCGTTGGCTGGTGCGGGCTCCGGTCGACCCGGGGCGGGTCTGCCGTTTTTTGGCGGCGGCACGCAGGGCCAGCAGGGGGCAAAATCCGAGAGCACCCTCAAGCAGTTCGGCACCAACCTCACCGAGGAGGCGCGCGCGGGCAAGCTGGACCCGGTCATCGGGCGCGAAAAGGAGATTTCCCGCATGATGGAGATCCTCTCGCGCCGCACCAAGAACAACCCACTCATCTTGGGCGATCCCGGCGTGGGCAAGACCGCCATCGTGGAGGGCCTGGCGCAGGAGATCGCGGCGGGCAGCGTGCCCGAGAACCTCATGGGCCAGAACATCTGGACGCTCGACTTGCCCGGCCTGGTTGCCGGCGCCAAGTACCGTGGTGAGTTCGAGGAGCGCCTCAAGAACGTGATCGCCGAGGCCACCGAGGCCGACGACATCATCTTGTTCATCGACGAGATGCACACCCTCATCGGCGCCGGCTCGGCCGAGGGCTCCATCGACGCCAGCTCCATGCTCAAGCCGGTGCTCGCGCGCGGGGCGTTCCAGATCATCGGCGCCACCACCGCCGAGGAGTTCCGCAAGTACCTTGCCAAGGACCCCGCCTTTGAGCGCCGCTTCCAGGCCGTCGACGTCGACGAGCCGAGCGTGGAGGACACCGTGGCGATCCTGGCAAAGCTCGCGCCCAAGTACGAGGAGCACCACCAGGTGCGCTACACCACGGCGGCACTCGAGGCGGCGGCGAGCCTCTCGGCGCGCTACATCCAGGACCGCTTTTTGCCCGATAAGGCCATCGACCTCATGGACGAGGCGGGTGCCCGCGCGCGCATCGCTCGCAACAAGGCGCCTGAGCCCGTGCGCCGGGCAGAGGAGCGCGTCGCCGAGCTCAAGGCGGGCATGGAGGAGGCGACTGCCGCCGACGACATGAACAAGGCCGCCGAACTCAAAGAGCAGGTGCAGTCTGCGCAGATCGCCCTCGGCGAGGTTCGTGCCGCATGGAACGCCGAGCTCGAGGCGCACCCCGTCATCATCGACGTCCCCCAGATCGCCGATATCGTTTCCGTCACCTCGGGCGTTCCGGTGTCCTCGCTCACCGAGGACGAGAGCCGTCGCCTGCTCGCCTGCGAGAGCGTGCTCAAGACGCGCATCATCGGTCAGGACGAGGCCGTGTCCGCCGTGGCCAAGGCCATTCGCCGCAGCCGCTCGCCCCTCAAGGACCCGCGTCGCCCCGGCGGCTCGTTCATCTTCTTGGGCCCCACGGGCACGGGCAAAACCGAGCTCGCCAAGACGCTCGCCGAGTACCTGTTCGGCAGCAAGGACGCGCTCATCAGCTTTGACATGTCCGAGTTCGGTAGCCAGTACGAGGTGTCCAAGCTCATCGGCTCGCCTCCGGGCTACGTGGGGCACGAGGAGGGCGGCCAGCTCACCAAGGCGGTGCGCCGCAACCCGTATTCCGTGGTGCTGTTCGACGAGATCGAGAAGGCGCACCCCGACATCTTCAACATCTTGCTGCAGGTGCTCGAGGAGGGCCGTCTTACCGACAGTCAGGGCAAGACCGTGGACTTCCGCAACACGGTGATCATCATGACGAGCAACGTGGGCGCGCGCGAGATCGCGCAGGACGCGAACGTGGGCTTTGGCACTACGGGCGAGGCCGGCCTCACCGCGGGCGAGATCAAGACGCGTGCGATGGGCGAGCTCAAGCGCTTGTTCCGCCCCGAGTTCATCAACCGCGTGGACGACATCGTGGTGTTCCAAAAGCTCGCGGGCAAGAGCCTCACCGCCATCGCCGAGCTGCTGGTGGACGACCTGCGCCAGCGCCTCATCGCCAACGGCATGAACATTGTCCTCACCGACGAGGCGCTCGACAAGATCGTGCGCGAGGGCACGGACGTCTCCAACGGAGCGCGCCCCTTGCGCCGTGCGATCCAAAAGCTCATCGAGGACCCGTTGTCCGAGGAGCTGCTCGCCGGGGAGTGGGGTGCCGGCGATACGGTGCTGTGCGATGTGGCGGACGATGCGTTCGTGTTCAGCCACACCACGGGCGAGATTCCCGCTCCACGCGCGACGGGGGAGCTGGGGTCGAGTTTCGACGCGCCCGCGCCGCGCCGCGCCATTGCCGCGCCCCGCACCACGAACAGCGCCGGCGGCCTCACCAGCGTAGGCGCCGGAGCGAATTAACGTAAGTCAGGGCCCGTCTGCCCGTGGCTGCTGAACAGGTGTATACGTACTGTTTGACCTGGGGTCGCCTGAGGCGACCCCTTTCTCGTCGGCTCGCCCCATCACTCTTTATCCCAAATGGGATAATCTTTTAAGAAGTGTTAGATTTTTTCCCATATGGGAAAATAAGCCGCGCGTGGAGTCGATTGAGCTTAAAGGATATTTGTCCTGCCCCCCCGGCGCGGGGGGCAGGGCTAGTTTTTCTTTGTGCGCCTGTATTCTACTTTGCATTAGCGACTATAAAGATATCCTTATACATCAGCTTGTGATTGATTTCTAACAGGTGGTGTACATGCGGCTTGCTGATTACGTTGTTCGGTTTTCACTGGGGACAATCCCGACTGTCGGGAATCCGCGAACCGGTGCAATTGTAGGCTTGACTCCAGATGGACAAACGCTTGTGGAGTCGATGTCGCGATGTGACATTGAGCCGGCCGAAGTGCCTGCATCTTGTTTGCAACTTGTTGATTATTTACAATGCCATGGCTTCCTTGCTGACAACGATTCCGCTGCTCCGGTAGTCACCTCCGCATACTTGCATGTTACTCCTCAATGCAACTTCTCGTGCATAGGTTGCTATTCTGGTTCAGATCGCATGGCACATTATTGTGTGCCTACCGTTGACCAGCTCACTGTTGCGATCAATATGCTGGCACAACTTGGTGTCCAGGAACTAATTTATTCCGGTGGCGAGCCGTTCATGAGGGAAGATATGGCTCTATTGGTACGGAGAGCCGCGTATCATGGCATACCGCGGCAAACCATCATTACAAACGGTTCGCTGTTGAGCAAACATTGTTTGACGTCGTTTAGGGGCTTCGTTCAGACCGTTGCTTTATCGTGTGATCGTCTTTTTGACGACGAGATATCTTACTTGGGCCGGGATATCTCTGCTGCAGATTATTTAGTGACATGTGACGCTGTGTGCGCAGCGGGCCTTCGTCCTCACATCCTGCTTACGCTGCATCCCAAGAATTACCTGAACATACCTCGCTATCTTGCGCTTGCAGATGAGCGTGGTTTCACGATCGGCTTTAGCCTTCTAAGCTGCATCTCCTCTGAGTGTCACGATCTGGTCTTCACTGATGAGCAGCTTCAAGAGCTTGCGGAAATTTTGATGTCGGAACAAGTAGGTGTCGGCGATTATGCAGAGTCTTCCGGCTGCACTCATTTACATGGTCTGACCTGTGTGACATATTGTGGGGCGGGACGAAGGTGCGTAAGCGTATCGTATGATGGAACGATATACCCATGTCACATGTTGCACATACCCGAACTGCGTGTAGGCAATGCCTTTGTCGATAGTGGCGAGGATGTTCGAAAAGGTCTCGCGTCACACCCTCTTCAATCGGTTGATGAAGTGCCCGGTTGTAAATCATGTGACATTCGATATCTCTGCGGAGGCGGTTGTCGTGCGCGGATGATGCATGCGTCAGGCAGTTGGTTTTCCAATCGATCCTCATGCGACCCCTATTGCATGTTCTATCAGCATGTGATTGGATTGCAAATCGACCGAGTCTTGGGAAAGGGGTGAGTTAAATGTTGTTTGTGATTGAGGGTGCTTACTATGATAAGTGTACGGTAATTTTCGGCATCAAGATTGGTAGATAGGAGATCGTTTTGCCTAAAGTCGTGCATAGCAACGATGCGCGTTATAGAGAAGTCGAAGCACGGGCTCACGTCGGGAGACGGCCGCTGCGTTTCGCCTTCTTTACGGGAGCATCATTTGCAGTCATTGTGTTGGCGCTTGGTGGATTGTCGGCTTTGTCCGGTTCTTATCTGTTGGGCCAATCGTTGAAAGATGGCACATTAAATGCCTTAGCTGCTGTATCCATCGCTTTTGAGCTATGCTCATCTGTTCTTGACATTGTCGTATCGGTTTTGGTTCTGAGGTTCTACATAAGGGTTTATCGAGGTGGGTTGCAGCAGTGTTTCTCTAGTTCAAAGGAAATGCGTGCAATTGCCATTTGCTTATTGATAAACGTAATCGTCAAGCTGATTTCGCCCAAATTGCCAACAATGTACCTGTTTTCAGGCGTTATTGAGCTCGAGAGCTCGGGTCCTTCCCTCGATCTTTTGTCCCTTTTCATGTCGGGCTTCTTTTTCGTGCTGTCCTCGATCTTTCAGTATGGTGCGGCGGTTCAAAATGATTCCGACGAAATAGTATAGCCGGGGAGTTTGGGCATGCAGATTGTAATGCGCCTTGATGTGATGATGGCAAAGCGCAAGATGACGGTGACGCAACTCGCGAAGGAAACGGGTCTTTCGGCGGTGAATATAACGCGCATCAAAAATGGGCGACTGCAAGGTATTCGTTTTTCGAGTCTCGTGCTGCTGTGCGATGCTCTGCATTGCAAGCCCGGTGACCTAATTGATTATATGTCGGACGAGGAATTCGAAGAGGAGTTCGGCTATCCGCCGGAGCGAGACGAGTAAGATTCGCTTTTGGATTTTTGCAACACATCACTATAGTCGGTGTTAGTGTTATAGCTCCTGGTGCTAGGAGCTATTTTCATAATTGAAATCAATCATCTCATGATTGATTTCAATCAGAAGGAAGACTATATTATCGGACATGGACGAAGGGAATCGTCCATGCGGGTCTCGAAAGGAAGGAGCCTTGCAATGACGAAGTCAATGACGAGGGATAAAGGAGGGCTGCTCGCGTTGTTTGCATGTGTGCTAATCGCGGTTTCTTTGGTTGCCGCGCCGGTGGCATCATATGCTAACAATCATCAAGATGTTCGTTATACGAGGTATGTTGGATCTAGCGCAACCAGCTCGTACACGTCGCGTCGGCTCAAGGTTGATGCGTCGTCGATGTATTCATATAACGATAAATCTGCAGGCAGCTATTATGCTATGGGAGTGGGCTTTGCATCCGCTTCGAGCACTACAGGGCATCTCAACACCGTTATCGATAATGTTCTCTGCCGAAAGGGCAACGCCTATTTTATTCGCCAAAACGTGCATGAGCTCGGGTATGGTTACGCAGCTCTGAAGATCACTCCGATGTTTACTAGCGGAAGCATCAACATGCTGTGGAGTGCCGACAGCGTCTAGTGAATGTATCTGCGCGTCGGTCGCGGTATCGTACGCGGCCGACGTCTTTTTTAGGAGGGTCGATGCGAAAGATAACCCGTAACGCCATTGTGGCTACGGTGTCGACCGTCGCTGTCATAGCCGTGGCGTTTCCGGTGTTCTCGCGCGCGATGGGGAAGTTACAAAATGAGGGAAGCGGGTGGGAGCCAACGCATGCTTCTCAGCTCCCTTCTGCCGATGCCCCTGTGGAGGAAGACCCGGGTGGAGTTCCGGTAGAGGCGGCGATCGGCGAGTCATTTATCGTCGGCGAGCAACTTGAGGTTACGGTTAACGGCATTGCGTGCCAAAAAGAGAAAGGGCCCCTGCCGGAGCTGTCTCAGGATTGGGCCGATTATTACGGCGTGATTTTAGATACGAACGGGACGATACAAAACGATTTCGTATACGTGATTGTTGAGGCGACATTTAAAAACGTATCGGACAGCGCTGATGCGGGTGAGATTCGTCTCAACCAGAGCTGCCTAGCGCAAGATGTCGACGGGGATGTATCGCCCGTTGCGGAGGTGGTCCTGTGCGACTCGGTTGACCTGAATGCGCAGGTGAGCAATGCCGGTGAATACGACTTGGCTGACGGTGAGTCGATTACGACCCACTTGGGATATGTCGTGCCCCAGGATGCTCTTTCCGATTCTGGCTCGCCGCTGTACTTTTTGCCCGATTTCACGGGCGCATCATTGTACGATCCGGCTTCTGTAAACGCTCATTGGGTCAAAGTTCCAGCGTTCGAGGGGTAATGAGACACGGCGGTCATGAGATTTGCGTAGTGTCTGCTTGGTAGAGGAGATGGCTATGAGCAAGCTGCTCGCAATCGAACTCAAGCGCGCTTTTAGCAGCAGCGGCATGGTTGCGGCCTTGCTGGTCGGATGCGCCTTGGCTATTCATCATTTTGTCGCCTCGGTGACGGCTGGATGCTATCTTACTGGTTTTGAGGCCGAGGCGGAGCGACTGGGGTCCATGGTCTTCGCTCC
The DNA here is from genome assembly GCF_020735465.1 of Collinsella stercoris DSM 13279. GTDB lineage: Bacteria > Actinomycetota > Coriobacteriia > Coriobacteriales > Coriobacteriaceae > Collinsella > Collinsella stercoris. The sequence goes on from NZ_CP085935.1 coordinate 107,054, forward strand.
TGATTTCCTTTGGGGTTGCTGGATGGGGGCCGATGGTACCAAGTTTCATGGGTACCTGCTCCTGCTGCTTATGCCTGTTTTGGCTGGACTGCCACACGCCGCCTCCTATGTAGAGGATCGTGCCAACGGCTATTTGGTCACGGTGTTCTCTCGTGTTGAACGCCGGTCGTACTACGCATCAAAATGGCTTGCCACGTTTGTGTCCGGAGGCGTCGTCTCGTCGTTGCCGTTTGTCTTGAATTTCCTGTTATTTCTCACGGTGTATCCCGTCGTCGATCCTGTGATCGGGTCGGGCCACTGCGTGGCGGGTGTCAATGCTATTTTCTCCAGTGTGTACTTCTCCCATCCTCTTGCGTGGGTGGTGCTTTGGATTTGCGTGCTGTTCGTCGCTGGTGGTCTCATGGCGACGCTCGGGCTGGCGGTGACGCCTCTGACGGAGTATCGGCTGGTTGTTCACGTCCTGCCGTTTTTGTTTTTGTATATCGTCGCGATGGCGCTTGGCGCATTCGGCCTTGGGAGGCTGGGGCTCTTTACGCTCATTGATCCCTTGCGCAACGAGGGCGGCTTACCGGTACTTGTCGGTGAGCTTGCAATCATGTTCGCCCTTTCTGCCGGGGTCCTGACATGCATGTGCGCCCGTCGAACGGACGTGGCATGAGATCGCTGGGGTATCGGAGGTTACATAAGGGCTTTGCGCTTTTGGCGCTTGGCTCGCTGGCTTTCGCGCTTGCCGCGCTCATGCACGATCTGTTTGGCTGGGCAAGCGTCGATCTTGGAGTGAGCGCTTGCGCGGTCGATGTGCTGCTGGGCGCGCTTGACCCACGTGTTGCTCCCATTGCCCTTGGTATTCCAGCGTCCATGGCGCTCCTTGCGTTCACCAATAACGATTTTGACGCGCGGTTCGTGTTGTTGCACACGGCAGGGCGTCGATCTCTTGCCATGGGGGAGTGCGTATGCGCGGGGGCGGCGGCGGGTCTGGCTGTTCTCGGCGCGCTATTCCTGACGGGTGTGCTGTCGTGTGTTTCGGGAGCTTCATTCCTAAACTGGGGGGATGCGGCGTCTTATGGCGCGTGGCGCGCAGGCATGCCGATGTCCGTGCCGATGCCCGTTCCCCTTCTCACGTTCTCAATAAGCGCCTTTTCAGCGCTCTTTGTGCTGCTTGTGTTTGAGGTCTGGGGGCGATGGGTGTGTAAGCGAGCGTGGTGGAGCCTGGTGGCCATCATCCCGTATTCCTTGCTATATGCGGTGACCTTGGGGCCGATTCTCGCCGTGGGCCCCGAGAGCTTCGCCTCCGTCCCTTGGTCCTCGCTTACGTGCTCCATGTTGCTTGTTGTGGGAGCAGGCGTGTTGTCGTACCTGTTTTCTCGTTCTTCCCTCGTTGGAAATAAGGACTTCTATGGCTGCTGATCGACGTTCCTCCCACCATGCGTCCCTGCGTGCTCGCGCCGGTATTGCGCCGTTGCACGTCGGGGCGCTCATGCTCGCTGAAATCTTGATCGTGTTCGCCTCGGCAAGTGAGGTCCAGGCGTATGCGGGCGCCGACATGACGGCGGGTGATGTGTTCTACAACATTTCCCGAGGAATGATGGTGCAGGAGTATTTCGCCTCGGGTCGAACGTTCTCAATTCCCGTGCTGTGGCTGACGAACATCCTCGTTCTTCTCCTTGGGGCGGTGATGCTCGCAATGCCCTCGCGTGATGGCATTGAGCGCGGGCGGATGATGGCATCGGGTAGTCGAACGCATTACTGGCTGTCTCGGTGCGTACTTGCGTTGATCTGGCCCCTGCTGGCGCTGATCACTCGCCTTGCCTGCAGCGAGGCGTTTGCCCTTGCTTGGGGAGGATCGGCGGCGATGGGGCAGGTGTCAGATGGCGCCTGTATCTTGTTTGAGTCGCAGGGGGTCGTCGTGTGGGGCGGCGCTCAGCTCGTCGCCACGGTGCTGATTGAGCTGGTTGGCGGATGTGTCATGTGCCTTGCGCTTGCTTCGATGGCGCTGGCGACACATACGCCGATTGCATGCATGGTGGCGATCGGATATGTGGTCGTCGGCGTGTACTCGTGTTCGCCACTATTTCTGACCAACTGGATGATGGCGTATCGGACGGTTGAGTACGGGTGCGGTTTATCGGCTGTGCTCGGTGCTGTTGCCGGAGTGTGCGTGCTGCTTTCGTGCTGCGTATATGCCCATGTACGCCTGCGCAGAAGAGACGTCATTTGAGGATGGTGCTGTTGAGTGATTCGAGTAACGAGTTCGTTGCTTCGTGATATGGAAGAAGGGGATTCCCGTGCATGTTTCGATCGATCATGTGACTAAGACGATCAAGGGCGAAACGGTTCTCAACGACATATGTCTGGAATTGGAGAGCGGGTCGGTGTATGGGTTGCGGGGCAAAAACGGTTCGGGGAAAACCATGCTGCTTCGTGTTCTGTGTGGCTTGGTTGTCCCGAGCGGCGGTCGCGTGATCGTTGACGGGGAGGCCCTCCATGAGGGGGAGCGGTCGTTTCCCGCCAGCGTGGGAGTGTTGATCGAAAATCCCGGGATCATTCGGAGCTATTCTGGATTTCGGTACCTCCAATCCGTGGCATCGGTTCGCGGAATCGCGTCCGATGAGGACATCGTGCGCATGATGCAGCGCCTTGGCCTCGACCCCTTGAGCCGTAAGCCGCTGAGGAGTTATTCCTTGGGAATGAGGCAGAAAATCGGCATCATCGAGGCGCTCATGGAGAAGCCCGAACTTGTGCTGCTTGATGAGCCGTTCAATGCGTTGGACGACGGCTCGGTGCGAGAAGTTGTGCGTTTGATAGACGAGATGCGAACGGAGGGGGCGCTGGCCGTCGTCTCCTCGCACGACCGCGATGAGCTCGATCTTATTTCCGATGTGATTGTCAATATGAGGGGCGGCTGCGTGACCGGTATCGAGCGGCAAGGAGCGGCGTGATGAGTGATACCCATGTTGCGCAAGTCGACAAGGATGCGTCGGATGCGCTCAAGGCAATAGGGCGTCGTCGTGCCCGGCGGCGTGTGGCGGCGCTCGCCGCGTTGGCGCTTGTCTGCGCAGGTGCTTTGGCGGTCGCGATTCGCTCCCATGCCCTGTCGAGTGCATATGCTCTGGGGGACCCCCTGGCGTTTGCCGAGGGAGTGGATGTTGTATATCCCGGAGCGGAGGACGTGTTGTTTTCCGTTGAGGGGGCGGGGTACCTGAGCGATACGGATGCCCAGACGATTTGTCCCGATGCATACGAGGAGGCATCTGAGGCGGCGGCGCGCTTCAAGATGTATAAAGTCGATTTGGCGTTCACGAACAACGGTAAGGCTGATTACCCGCTGGAGGAGCTTCTGCATTCTATTCTGGCGATTGGCGATGCGTACGGAAACGGCGTGAACTACCGTGCGAGTGAGGAGGCATCCGGAGGGTCGCTGCCGACGAGTGCTCCCGCGGGCGAGGAGATTCGCTTTACGTTCGTGTATACGGTGTACGACTATTCGTTTACCGAAGAGCAATGGTCGAACATCGAGGCGGAGCACACACGCTTCATCTTCTCTATGTGGCCGCGTGTCGAATCGATCGAACTGCAATAGATGTGGGGCGTCAGTCCTAGAGTGCTTGCGATCCATGCGTCAGCCAACGTTGACCAGTCGGCGCTGCAACCGAGTCCGTCATAGCTTTTCTGCAAATCTCTGGTGGTGGCGGCAATTCGTGCGACAATGGGGCAAAGCGAGCGTTTGAGGAGGTACGCCCATGGAGCAGAAGAGCACTGAAGATCGCATGAAAGAGGCGGTTCGCCTGACCGCTCCCGGGCAACCTCTGCGCACCGCCCTCGACATGATCATCGCGGGGCACATCGGAGCCCTCATTTGCGTGGGCGATACCGACTCCGTGCTCGCCGCCGGCAACGACGGCTTCCCGCTCAACATCTCCTTTACGAGCAACCGCCTGTTCGAGCTGTCAAAGATGGACGGTGCCATCGTCATCGACGGTGGGCTCAACAAGATCCTGCGCGCCAACTTCCACCTCAACCCCGACCCGTCGCTCTCGACGAGCGAGACCGGCATGCGCCACCGTACCGCCGCGCGCATGAGCGTCCTCACCGACGCCACGGTCATCTCCGTCTCCGAGCGCCGCGGCGTCGTAAACGTGTACGTGGACGGCAAGTCCTACCAGATCCAGCCGGTGACCGAGATCATGAGCTCCGTGAACCAGCTGGTGTCCACCTTGCAAACCACGCGCTCCTCGCTCGATCGCGCCCTGCTGCGCCTGACCACGCTGGAGCTCGACGACTACGTTACCCTTGCGGACATTACGAGCATCTTCTCGAGCTTCGAGATCATGGAGCAGGCGAAAGTCGAGCTCCAAAGCTGCATCACCAAGCTCGGTAACCAGGGCAAACTCGTGCAAATGCAGCTTGAGCAGCTCGCGGGTGCCAGCATGGAAACCGAGTACAACCTCATGATCCGCGACTATGCGGCCGATGCCTCGGAGGAGAACAGCGAGCGCATCCGCACGATATTCTCGGACATGTCGGCGCAGGACCTCACCAGCCCCAGCAAGGTCGCCGCGGCTTTGGGTTACGAGGACCTCGACGAGGATTCCGTCATGTCGCCGCTCGGCCTGCGCACGCTCTCGCGTGTCTCGGTGGTGCGCGATGGTGTTGCCGAACGCATCGTGGATGAGTACGGCTCGCTGCAGGACCTGATGGACGACATCAAGAAAGATCCCGATCGCCTTGGCAACTTCGGCGTGAACAACCCGGCGATTCTCGCGGACTCGCTCGCTCGCATGCACGGCGGCAAGCGCGAGGCGTAACAACGGCTACCCGGCACGCGGCGCGGCGAGGCGCCGCGTTCCTTTTGGAGGGCATATGGGCAAACGGACGCAAGCGCGCGCGTGCGCCATCATCGTCGCGGGTGGTTCCGGCACGCGCTTTGGGAACCCCGGCGGCAAGCTGCTGATCGACGTGGCGGGCAAGCCGCTCATCGCTTGGACGCTCGAGGCATTCGATGCCGCTGAGCACGTCGATCGCATTGTCGTGGTGTGCCCGCCCGAGAAGGCGGACGAGATGCGCTCGCTTGCGGTAGAGCCGTATGCGATCTCGACACCCGTGGCGTTCGCGCGTTCGGGGTCGGAGCGCCAGGATTCAACGAGAAACGGTCTTGACGCGGCGGGTGATGCGTTCGATGTCGTGTTGGTTCACGATGCCGCCCGTCCGCTCATTTTGCCCGAGACCATCGATGCGGCAATCGAGGCGCTGGTGGACGCGGATGACGGTATGGATGTCGCACCGGAAGAGTCGAGTGATGGCAGGTTGCTGCAGTGCCGCGCGTCTGACGATTGCTCGCTCCACGCACTTGATGGTGTTGTGTGTGGTCAGCCGGCGGTCGATACCCTCAAGATCATCGACGCGGACGGCTGTTTTGTCGAGACGCCTCCGCGCGCGAAGTTCTGGACGGTGCAGACGCCGCAGGTCTTTTGGACGGAGTCGTTGCGCCGTGCATATACCTGGGCCGACTGCGTGGGGTTTGTGGGAACGGACGACTCCTCGCTGGTCGAAGGCATGGGCGGCCGCGTTCGCGGTTTTGAATCCCCGCGTGACAATCTCAAGGTGACGTTGCCCGAGGACCTGGCTCCGGTGGAGGCGGCGCTGCGCGAGCGCCGCTAGCGAAACCCGTCTTGCAACAGGGTGGACGTAGGGAGGGGCCGGGGATTTCCCGAGCGAACATTCCGCACGAGGGCGCTGCGCGAGCGCCCTCCGAGGACGTTCGCGAAGGAATTCCCCGGCTCCGACCGGTGGGATTGCCCTGCCGCGCGGAAGTTCAGCATCTTCGCCTGCATCGGTAAAGCTGCGTGGAAAGGGTATAGTCTTACCAGTTGAAACCGTTTCGAGTTGAGGGGGCGCTATGGCATCGAGTTTGCGCATCGGCCACGGATACGACGTCCACCGTTTGGTTGAGGGCCGCCGTTGCATCATCGGCGGGGTCGAGATTCCGCACAGCAAGGGCCTGTTCGGCCATAGCGACGCCGACGTGCTCGCCCATGCCCTGGCGGACGCCATCCTGGGCGCCTGCCGCGGCGGTGACATCGGCAAGCTGTTCCCCGATACCGACCCCGCCTACGAGGGCGCCGATTCGCTCAAACTGCTCGCCGCGGTCATGGACCATGCGCGCGGCCTGGGATACGAGTTCGTCGACGCCGATTGCACCATCGCCTGCCAGGAGCCCAAGATCGGCCCGCATCGCGAGGTCATGCGCGAGAACCTCGCCCGTGCCATCGGTTGTCCCGGGGAGAACATCGGGGTCAAGGCCACGACCACCGAAAAGCTCGGCTGGGAGGGCGAGGGCGAAGGCATCGGCGCCTGGTCCGTTTGCCTCCTCGAGCGATGTAACTAAGCGGGCCGTCCCGGGACCGCCTTCCTGATTTTTCGAGTGAGCGTTTTTCCAACGTTTCAGCGCCTCAAACGTTGGAAAAGCGCTCACTCGAAGCATTCGCAACGAGGAGGATGCCCCACTTCTGCAAGACGCCCCGCTCATATAGACTATTCAGCAACGATAACGATGTGGCCGAGGTGGGCCATATGGTCCGCCGCGAGTTCCGCACGAGCCGAAGGATCCAGTGGGCCCTTCGCGCGAGCAGGACTGCCCGATCGCCGGACCATATGGCCTGCCTCGGCCCCAACGGGAGATACCTATGAAGATCTACAACAGCGCCACCCACCAAAAAGAGGACTTCCACCCCATCGAGGAGGGCAGGGTCCGCATGTACGTGTGCGGCCCCACCGTCTACGACAACATCCACATCGGCAACGCCCGCACGTTCATCAGCTTCGACGTGATTCGCCGTTGGCTCATCGCGAGCGGCTACGAGGTCACGTTTGCCCAGAACCTCACCGACGTGGATGACAAGATCATCAACCGCGCCAACGAGCAGGGCCGCACGGCCGAAGAGGTCGCGACCGAGTTCTCGAATAAGTTCATCGGTGTCATGCGTGCCGCCAACGTGCTCGACCCGGATGCGCGCCCCCGCGCCACCAAGGAGATCGGTGCCATGATCGGCATGATCAAGACGCTCATCGAGGGCGATCACGCCTACGCCGCGGACAACGGCGACGTGTACTTCTCCGTGCGCAGCGACCCCTCCTACGGCGAGGTCTCCGGCCGCAACATCGATGACCTCATGGTCGGCGCGCGCATCGAGGAGAACGAGGACAAGCGCGACCCGCTCGACTTCGCCCTGTGGAAGGCCGCCAAGCCCGGCGAGCCCTCTTGGAAGAGCCCGTGGGGCGAGGGCCGTCCCGGCTGGCACACCGAGTGCGCCGCCATGGTCCACCGCTACCTGGGCACCCCCATCGACATCCACGGCGGCGGCTCTGACCTGGCGTTCCCGCATCACGAGAACGAGTGCGCCCAGGCCACCTGCGCCTGGCACGAGGGCTTTGCCAACACGTGGATGCACACGGGCATGCTGCTCGTCGATGGCGAAAAGATGAGCAAGAGCCTCGGCAACTTCTTCACCTTGGCCGAGGTGCTCGAGAAGCATTCCGCCGCCGCCCTGCGCCTGCTCATGCTGCAGACCCACTACCGCAGCCCGCTCGACTTCTCCTGGGAGCGCCTCGAGGGCGCCGAGAACTCGCTCGCGCGCATCGCCGGCACCTGCCGCAACCTCAAGTGGGCGGCCGACCATGTGGAGGGCGAGCCGAACGCCGAGCTCGCCGAGGCCCTGACCGCCGCCATGGAAAAGGCCGCAGCGGATTACGAGGCCTGCATGGACGACGACTTCAACACGGCCGGCGCCATCGCCGCGTATTTCCAGCTGGTGACCGAGGCGAACAAGTACCTTGAGCAGGCCGCCGGCGCCGTGGACGAGGTCACGGCACGCGCGTGTGCCGCCGTCATCGCCGGCGCCCTTGCGCAACTGGGCGTCGAGCTGCCCGTGATCGAGGAGCCGCTGCCGGTCGGGCTGCTGGGTGTCGCTGCGGGCCTTACGGGCTATACGGGCGACAGCGTTGACGAGGCCGCCGAGAAGATCCTCGAGGCCCGCGCCGCCGCCCGCGCCGCCAAGGACTGGACGACCGCCGACGCCATCCGCGACCAGCTCCGCGACATGGGCCTTGCCATCGAGGACACCGCCGCCGGCTCCCGCATCACACCTCAGAATGGGGACAGGCACTAATTTGAGGTGGCGATTCGCCTCAGATGAGGGACAGGCACCAATTTGAGGTTTGAGGCGCCCTTTGGGCATGTTGCACCGCACCCGCGTCTTTCCGGGTGCGGTGCTTTTGTGTCCGCCCTCTGCGCGCGGATGTTTCAATTGCCGCATGGGGGCGGTTCAATGTGACAATGGGGTTGAGCGAAACACAGGGAAAGGAGCCGCGGTGGCGGAGAAAAAACGTATGAAGCAGCGCAACGGGACTTCTGGCGACGCAACGCGCCGGGGCGCCGAGCGTTCCGGAGCCACGCGCGGCATGCAGTCTCGCGGGACGATGTCCGCGGGGCGTCAAGCCCATTCCGGTCAGAAGAACCGGGCTGGTCAGCGCGGAGCAGCCGCGAGGCGACAGGGCAATGAGGACCAGGCTCAGAACCGGGGTGGTTCCCGCAGCCATGCCGCTTACGCCCGCGATGCCCAGGCGTCGGCCTCTCCGCGCCGTGATGTCCATGCCGCCGAGGGCAACTATATCGAGGGGCGCCGTGCTGCCTTCGAGGCGCTGCGCACCGGCTTTCCCATCAAGCGCGCCCTCATCGCACAGGGTGTTGAGAACGACCCCGCCGTGCGCGACCTGCTCGCCGGTTTGGGTGAGGCGGGCGTGAGCGTCAAGAGCGTCGCCCGCGCCCAGCTCGATGCCATTTCCAGCCACGGTGCCCATCAGGGCATCGTTCTGGAGGTCGGCAAGTTCCCCTATGCGGACCTGGCGGACATCATCGCCGCTGCCGGTCCCGCCGACCGCCCCGCCCTGGTGGTCGTGCTCGACCACGTGACGGACGCCGGCAACTTCGGTGCCATCGTGCGCTCTGCGGAAGTCGTGGGCGCGGCGGGCGTCGTCATTCCCAACAAGCGCTCCGCCGAGGTCACGGTTGCCACGTACAAGACGTCCGCGGGTGCGGTCATGCACGTGCCCATCGCGCAGGTTCCCAACATCGCCCGTGCGCTCGAGGACCTCAAGTCCGCCGGTTTTTGGGTGGGCGGTGCCACCGAGCATGCCGAGGGCATTTGTTGGGACGCCCCCTTTGAGGGCCGCGTGGCGCTCGTCATGGGCTCTGAGGGGGACGGCATCTCGCGCCTCGTGCTCGACACGTGTGATTTCACCACCAAATTGCCGCAGCGCGGGGCAACCGAGAGCCTCAACGTCGCGCAGGCGGCAACGGCCCTCTGCTTTGAGTGGTTGCGCCGTAACCAGACGGCGCTCGATCGGGTGGGTGAGTAGGCCGTGACCAAGAAGAACCGTGCCAAATCCAAGGCCAAGCGCTTCGGCGAGGGCTCGGCAAAGCCCATGGTCGATGCCAGCACGTACGGCGTCGGCAATGCGTTTGCGGGGCTTACGCCCGCTCCGACGCCCGTTCCGCCGCGCGGCGCCCGCTCGGGGAAAAAGGAGCTGCTGGTAGTGGATGGCTACAACGTGATCCACGCCACGCCCAAATACGAGCACCTCATGTTCGACCGCGGCGACCATCCGTACTCCAGCGACGTGTACGAGCGCGCCCGCATGGCGCTCATCGGTGACGTCGCGGCGTTTGCGGGGCGGCAATACGAGGCGGTGGTCGTGTTCGATGCGGCCGGCAACGTCTCGCCCGATCGGCCGAACCTGCCCCAGGGCGGCGTGCGCGTGGAGTTTTCCCCCACGGGCGTCACGGCAGATACTGTTATTCAAGACCTGTGCACCAAAGCGCGCGAGGAGGGGAGGGCCTGCTCCGTCGTCACGAGCGATGCGATGATCCAGGCCACGGTCATGGGGCATGGCGTCACGCGCATTTCGGCTCGCATGCTGGTCGAGGAGATCGGCGACATGCAGCGCGACTTCGAGCGCGCGCGTGAGGAGAACGTCGATATCAAGCTCACGCTTGGCAGCAGGTTGAGCCCCGAGTCGCTCGCCAAGCTCAAATCCTTGCGTGGGCGCTAGACCTCGGCTATCCTAAACAGGCTTTGCGCGCGTGCGCCCAAAGTGCCAGCGTGGCTCAACGGTAGAGCAGCTGATTTGTAATCAGTGGGTTGCGGGTTCGATTCCTGTCGCTGGCTCCATAGAGCGTGAAGGCCCGGTTTCCTTTGAGGATCCGGGCCTTTTGCTATTGCGCGCTAGGAATCGAACCCGAATACGGGCGCGAAGCTGAGGAAACGCGGATGCGTTTTCCAGCGTAGCGCGCAAGGGGCGGAGCCCCGCAGCGGATGGAGCGAGCGAAAGCTCGCGGCGATTCCTGTCGCTGGCTCCATAGAGCTTGAAGACCCGGTTTCCCTGCGGATCCGGGCCTTTTGCAACTGCACGCCAGGACCCGGGTACGGGCGCGAAGCTGAAGAAACGGATCAGAAGGGCAGTGAGGAACGGCGCTCAAAAAGGACGCCCGAGAAAGGTTCCCCCAGCCGTCCCCAGAGCGATACTGCGGCCTTCTAAAGTGCATCCTCGCCAAATGCAAGGAGGCTGAGAAAATCCACGCTCATCACAGGTCGAACACATCCACAATATAGGGATTGACCAGCAAAGAGATACGCCCGGACGCGTGTATATAAAACCTTTTGTTGACACGATGCGCGGACACGTTTTACTATTCACTCGCTCGAACACGAGACGCCGCGAAATACGAGGCGATTGTGGGCGAGTTTGACAGACTGGGGATGTGGCACAGCGGCAACTGCGGCGGACTGTAAATCCGCTCCCTCTGGGTTCATAGGTTCGAGTCCTATCATCCCCACCAGTCAGGCCTGTATAGCTCAGTCGGTAGAGCACTTCGTTGGTAACGAAGAGGTCACCAGTTCAAGTCTGGTTGCAGGCTCCATCTCTGGCGGTGTAGCTCAGTTGGTCAGAGCGCACGGTTCATACCCGTGTTGTCACTGGTTCGAATCCAGTCACCGCTACCAGGTAACTAGGGCGGCTTCCAAGGAAACGAGGGGGCCGCTTAGGGTTAAGTAGGGCATTGCCCCATCCGGGGGCTACCTAAGAAGGAGGGCTTCATGGCCAAGGAAAAGTTTGAGCGCACTAAGCCGCATGTTAACATCGGCACCATCGGTCACGTCGACCACGGCAAGACGACCCTGACCGCCGCCATCACCAAGGTTCTCTCCGAGACCGATGGCTGCAAGGCCGACTTCACCGCCTTCGAGAACATCGACAAGGCCCCCGAGGAGCGCGAGCGCGGCATTACGATCTCCGTCTCCCACGTCGAGTACGAGACCGCTAAGCGTCACTACGCTCACGTTGACTGCCCCGGCCACGCCGACTACGTCAAGAACATGATCTCCGGTGCTGCCCAGATGGACGGCGCTATCCTCGTTATCGCCGCTACCGACGGCCCGATGGCTCAGACCCGTGAGCACATCCTGCTCGCCCGTCAGGTCGGCGTGCCCTACATCGTCGTGTTCCTGAACAAGTGCGACATGGTCGACGACGAGGAGCTCATTGACCTCGTCGAGATGGAGACCCGTGACCTCCTCTCCGAGTACGAGTTCCCGGGAGACGACCTGCCGATCATTCGCGGCTCCGCCCTTGGCGCTCTCAACGGCGAGGAGAAGTGGATGGACTCCATCCGCGAGCTTATGGCTGCCGTCGACGAGTACATCCCGACGCCTGAGCGCGACAACGAGAAGCCCTTCCTGATGGCCGTTGAGGACGTCATGACCATTTCCGGTCGTGGTACCGTTGCCACCGGTCGTGTCGAGCGCGGCGAGCTCAAGCTCAACGAGCCCGTCGAGATCGTCGGCATCAAGGAGACCAAGAACACTGTCGTTACTGGTATCGAGATGTTCCGTAAGTCCATGGACTTCTGCGAGGCTGGCGACAACGTCGGTCTGCTGCTCCGTGGCATCAAGCGTGAGGACATCGAGCGCGGCCAGGTTCTCTGCAAGCCCGGTTCGGTTACCCCGCACACCAAGTTCACCGGCGAGATCTACGTTCTGACCAAGGAGGAGGGCGGCCGTCATACCCCGTTCTTCGATGGTTATCGTCCTCAGTTCTACTTCCGTACCACCGACGTTACCGGTACCGTGAAGCTCCCCGAGGGCACCGAGATGGCTATGCCTGGTGACCACATCACCATCGAGGGTGACCTCATCCACCCGATCGCCATGGAGGAGGGCCTGCGCTTCGCTATCCGCGAGGGTGGCCACACCGTGGGTTCTGGTATCGTCTCCACCATCATCGAGTAACTTACACTCGCTGATTTAGGCGTACTGAAGGGACCCGGCGCCGCTCTTGGTGCCGGGTCCTTTCTTGTGACATGCTGATGCATGAATCCAGCGTTGCAAACGGCATTCCCGCATCTGCGCTGCTAGAGTTCTGCACAAGTAACAGATATCGGTACTTGAGTGAGATGTGAATCTCCTTTGCAGAACAGATACGGTAATACCGATTGGGATTGACAACAGTACCCACTCGATGGTATTGTTAACGACCGTGCCCGCAATTGGGCAGTACATGGAGGTTTAGATACATGCGTACTATGGTTACCCTTGCTTGCACCGAGTGCAAGCGTCGTAATTACACGACCACCAAGAACAAGGCGAACATGCCTGATCGCATGGAGATCAAGAAGTATTGCCCTTGGTGCAAGAAGCACACGCTGCACAAGGAGACTCGTTAGTCTCTTTCTCATACACGCCAGTAGTTCAATTGGTAGAGCAACGGTCTCCAAAACCGTCTGTTGAGGGTTCGAGTCCTTCCTGGCGTGCCAGTCTTTATTCCGTAAGCCTCTTCGGAGGCTTACGGTTTCTAATGTATAGGCGCATATACGCGCGGAGGTAAGCCATCATGGCCAACAAGAAGAGCACCAAGTCTCCTGAGAAGACGAAGAAGACCACCAAGAAGCCTGGCTTCATCGCTCGCGCTAAGGCGTATATGGCCTCTGTTCGCTCTGAGATGAAGCGCGTTGTGTGGCCAACTAAGAACGAGCTCGTTAACTACACGATTGCCGTATGCGTTTCGCTCGTCGTCGTCGGTGTCGCCATCGCTCTTCTCGATATTGTCATCAGCGAGGGCCTCGTGCTCTTCGCGAGCCTGAGGGGGTAAGTAGATGTCCAAGCGTTGGTACGTCGTTCACACCTACTCTGGGTACGAGAACCGCGTCAAGTCCGATCTCGAGCATCGCATCGAGACCATGGGCATGCAGGATCGTATCTTTGATATCCAGATCCCCACCGAGCGCGTCACCGAGCTCAAAGAGGGCGGCAAGCGCGACGAGAAGGATGTCAAGATCTTCCCCGGCTACGTGCTTGTTCGCATGGAGATGGACGACGACGCCTGGACGTGCGTCCGCAACACTCCCGGCGTAACCGGTTTCCTCGGTGGCAGCGGCAAGCCCGCTCCGCTTTCTCGTGATGAGTACAACAAGATGATGCGCAAGACCGACAAGGGCGGCGCTGCTCCCAAGCGTGCCGTGGTCGACATCGAGGTTGGCACCTCGGTCCGTGTTATCTCAGGTCCGCTCTCCGACTTCGACGGTAAGGTCTCCGAGGTTATGCCCGAGGCTGCCAAGGTCAAGGTCACGCTGATGATCTTCGGCCGCGAGACGCCTGTCGAGCTGAGCTTTGACCAGATTACGGTCATCGCTTAGCGCCCTATTCGTTTGTCCGCGCTTGAGCGCTTCGGTCCCGACCGCTCATCGGTGCCCGTGCTTCTAGCGAACGTGCGCTGACGATATTTGATTTCAGATACTTCACGTACAAGGAAGGTGTGACATGGCAGAGAAGAAGATCGCCACCGTCATCAAGCTTCAGATTCCGGCCGGCCAGGCCAACCCGGCTCCTCCGGTGGGCCCCGCCCTCGGTGCCGCCCAGGTCAACATCATGCAGTTCTGCCAAGCGTTCAACGCTGCCACGCAGGACAAGATGGGCGACGTCATCCCGGTCGTCATCACCGTTTTCGAGGACCGCACGTTCGACTTCGTGTGCAAGACCCCGCCGGCGGCTCACCTCATCAAGAAGGAGCTCAAGCTCAAGAGCGGTTCCGCTGTTCCTCAGCGCGATAAGGTCGGCCAGCTCACCGATGAGCAGCTCACCAAGATCGCCGAGATCAAGATGCCCGACCTCAACGCGAACGACATCGACGCCGCCAAGAAGATCGTTGCCGGCACCGCTCGCTCCATGGGTGTCACCATCGCCGAGTAACTTCTTCGGTTTCTTTTGGTAATTCATGTGCCATCCGGGCGCATGACTGATGTGGGAGGGGGTTCGTCCCCGATTGCACCACAGGAGGTATTGACATGGCTAACAAGCATGGCAAGAAGTTCCGTGAGGCTGCGGCCAAGATTGACCGCGCTGCCCTCTACACCCCGCTTGAGGCTGTGAAGCTCGTCAAGGAGCTCTCCAGCGCCAAGTTCGACGAGACCGTCGAGGCTCACTTCCGTCTGGGCATCGACACTCGTAAGGCCGATCAGAACATCCGCGGCTCCATCTCCCTGCCTCACGGCACCGGCAAGACTGTTCGCGTCGCCGTGTTCGCCGAGGGCGCCCAGGCTGAGCAGGCCGCCGAGGCTGGTGCCGACGTCATCGGTTCCGACGAGCTGATCGCGCAGATCCAGAAGGGCGAGATCAACTTCGACGCCGCCATCGCCACCCCGATGATGATGGCCAAGGTCGGTCGCATCGGTAAGATCCTCGGCCCCCGTGGCCTCATGCCGAACCCCAAGCTCGGCACCGTGACCATGGACGTTGCCAAGATGGTCTCCGAGCTCAAGGCTGGCCGCGTTGAGTATCGTGCCGACCGTTACGGCATCTGCCACGTGCCGCTGGGCAAGGTCTCCTTCGACGAGCAGAAGCTCGTGGAGAACTACGCTGCTCTCTACACCGAGATCCTCCGTGTGAAGCCTGCTTCCGCCAAGGGCAAGTATGTGAAGAGCATCTCCGTGTCCTCCACCATGGGCCCTGGCGTCAAGGTCGACTCCGCCGTCCAGCGCAACTTCATGGAGGCCTAAGCGTTAATTCGCTTACCCCTTTTGACTCGGAAAACCCGGTTCGCATGTGCGGACCGGGTTTTTTATAGCTCGGGTCCGATTTGATAGATCGGTGTAGCACCCTGGAATCGCGTGCGAGCATCGTTACCTGCCTCTCCATGTTTGTCGTCGTCTGACCCTACATATCTGTCGTTGCCAGGCTCTCCATGCATGTCGTTGCAATGCTCTATATATGTCGTTGTCTGGCTCTACATGTTTGTCGTTGTCAGATTCTCCATGCATACCGCTGTCTGGCTTTACATGCATATCATTGCCATGCTTTAAACGGTGGTGCTTCACTTGCGATGCACAATCAGATTCAAAGGGTTACCGTTCACGTCTCATTCGACATCTTTTACCGTATAAACCAAAGTACATCGACAGACATAGTACTCTTGGCTATACTATAGTCATCGAAGCAACCATGATTGCAAGGAGGTGACTTGTATGGCAACGCGTGATGCGGTGAGCGACTTGATACGGGGAAACATCGATGCGATCATCCTGTGCTCGCTTTCGGAAGGCGACAACTACGGGTATGAGATTCTCAAAGGAATCGCTCTGGCGAGTCGGGGCGAGTATGAGATGAAGGAACCCTCGCTCTATACAAGTCTCAAGCGATTGGAATCGCAGGGATTTGTCGAGAGTTATTGGGGCAGTGAGACCCAGGGCGCTCGCCGTAAGTACTATCGCATTACATCGGCTGGTGTTCAGGAGCTGAGTGAGGCGACTGAGCGCTGGATTCGAGTCCGCAAGATTATCGATCGCTTGCTTAACCAGGAAGGGAGCGCACGATGAACGAGCTGCGCATGTACGTGGAGCACTTGTTTGAGGGTAAAGTGCTCACGCCTGAGAACATCGAGCTTAAAGAGGAGATCTTCGGCAACCTCGTGGCGCGTTACGAGGACCTCCTCTCCGAGGGCGTGCCTGAAGCCGAGGCGCTTCGCCGCACCAAGGAGAGCATCACGAGTGTCGATGATGTACTTGAGGGCAGGGATGCGGAGGCAATGGCCGGCAACGCGGGGAACGGTGCTGAGGGGCCCGGAACGAACGTCTCCGAGGCGGAATCGGTCAAGGCGAGTGGTGGTGCATCTGTCCTGCGGGATCCTCATGCCGAGGACGGCTCTACGTGCACCTCAGGCTCGAGCGAGTGCGGTCATCATCAGGATGCCGCCGAGGCGGTGCGTCCCCTTGACGCCGATGAGCAGGTGGCGGGCAGCGTGCAAGATGCGGCCGATGCCGGCAAGGGACCCCATGCGCACCAAACCCCGGGCGTTCCCGTGCCGCCCACCTCGAATGGGGACGGTGCTCAGGATGTTGGCGGCGCGGCGAGAACGCGCAAGCTGTGGCCATGGGGCTGCGTCGGTGCCGTGGCGTTCGTCATCGCATTGGGAATTATCGGGGCGCTCATGTTTGGCGCTACGGGTCTGGTCGACACGTGGGACGATCTGGACGACTCGATTGAGGATGTCGACGTGGTACCAACCCCGGACAGCACCGATGCAAGTAAGGGCGAGTCGCAGTCTTCCAACGTGGATGAAAGTCGCTCGCATGCAAACGATGAGATACGCGTGGACGAGCAGGGGCAGGTTTGGATTGACGGCGAGCTTGGCGACGAGCTGGCCAGGGACGTGGTCAATGCGGGCTATGGCGATGTTGCCCCCTACGCCAACACCGACCTCAGCGATGCGAAGGCGGTGGAGGCGCTTGTCGGCGTGCTTCCCATGGGCGAATATGCGAGTGGGATTGACGTGACGAAGGGCGTCGACGTGCTGAGCTTGGCATATCGCGAGCTGCCAGAGGCGCTCGATGGCGACTCGGTTGACGCTGCCCTGGCCTACGATGTGACCGCGCTGTTCTGCGCCATGCCCTTCGTCAACGAGATTCAGATCACGGTAACGGAGCGCGATGATCCGCTGGACGAGAGCTACTACGTGTTTAGCCGCGACACCGTGCAGAATTGCTATGGGGTGCGCTTGGATGACGCGTTGATCAACGAGACGGGCTGGACGCAGCTCAAGGAGGATAGCCTCTATCGCCGTAAGTTCATCGCCCACATGCTGGATGCGGCTGAGCGTGAGTGGGATTAGGAGTTTGATACTCAAGGCGACGCCTCACGGGGCGCAGGCCGACTAGAGTGCTTTGCGCCCATGCCAAGCGCTCACGTCAAACGGTAAAGTACAGCAGATGCCAAACGGTAAAGTCCGGCAGATGCAAAACAGGGGCTCGCGGAGGGTGATCCGCGAGCCCCTGTTGCTTGTGAGGGAGTGCGTCGCAAGGGGCACGAACGCCAGGATGAGCTGCGCTCTGTTTGGCGGTTACACGAGTGCGGCGATGGCGCGCACGATGGCGTCGGCGGCGGCGCTCGTCTTGGAGGCGTCCTCGACCTGTAAAATGATCTTGCCCTTTATGCCGAGCTCGGAGATCTCGGAGAACAGCACACGAGGGCCATCGATGACGGGGGAGACGGAGGACGCGGCGGTGCGCGCGAGCTGAGTGAGCTCGTCGGCCAGGCCGTCCATGTCGGATGCACGGGCGCTGCCATCCTCACGCAGGCGTGGAACGGCAAAGGGAACACTTACGCGACTAGCAGGCAGCAAGTGCACCAGGGCCGTCTTGGAGATGATCGAATTGGGGATGATGACCGTCTGCCCCATGGCGTCGCGGATGGTCGTGTGGCGCCAGGTCACGTCCTGCACCACGCCCGCCTCGGCTCCCACCTCGATGTTGTCGCCGGGCTTGACGATGCCCATAAAGGTCACCTGCAGTCCGCCGATGAGGTTGGAGAGCGTGTCCTGGAAGCCGAGCGAGACGGCGATGCCGCCGACGCCAAGGGCGGCCACGAGGGCGTTTGCGTTCACGCCAAAGCAGGCATCGAGGATGATGCTCGCGCCGGTGGCCCAAATCACCCCGCGAACGATGTTGACGATGATGCTCGAGCTGGGGAGCGGGTTGTCATCGCGATTGAGGAAATGCTGCAGTGCGCGCGCCGCGATGCTGGAAACCACGTGCGTCGCAAAGGCGAGTGCGATGGCCCACAGAAGGCTCTGGACAAACGGGTGGGCAAAGAACTTGAATAAGCCGTCCAAAACGACCTCCCAAACCACGAGGGGATACGATGCTCCCTATACCCTACCCAAAGACGCCGCGTGGGATTCAGCGCGTGCAAGAGGGGCGGGCCCGCTCACCCGCCTGCGCGTTTTGCGAGCAGGCGGGTGAACCTCAAAAAGAGCTCGTCCGACGCCGCGATCTGCGCATCGTTGTAGTGCACCATGGTCATGTTCTCGAGCATGCGCTCGTAGTCCTTGTCCGGTCTGAGCCAGTTGCCGGGGTCCATGCAGTCGGCGATCTTCTCCAAAAACGCCATGCCCGCGCCGATGGCGTGTTCGCGTTGCGCGGGGCTCGCGTTGCCGGGAAGCGTGTCCATAAGTTTGCTGACGCGCAGGTATTCATCGGTGAGTCCGCGCTCTGGTATGGCGCGAAAGATGCGCTCGATCTCGGCGAGCTCACCGTCGGTGTAGAGGTGCGCGGCGATGCCCATGGCGATGCGGTCGTCCTCGGTGAGGGCGTTGAGCAGAAAGCCGAATTCATGGGTCTGCCGCTCGAAGGCATTGACGGCATCGAGCACGCGCATGGCGCGTTCGGGGTAGTCTGGGTCGGCGTGTCGGGTGCGGATGTGCCGGATGAGCTCACGTTGGTGCTCCAGCTGCGAGATCTGCTCTTCAAGTCGCTGGTCCAGTTCGTCCAGGAGGTCCTGTGCGCCCGGTCCGAGCGAGTCGCCCTGGACGCGCTCGGCGTCGAGCTCATCGAGCATGGGGCCGATCTGCTCGAGGGAAAAGCCGAGCGACGCGAGTTGCCGAATGCGCAGAAGCCGCAGCAGATGGGTGGCCTCGTAGGTGCGGTATCCGGATGAGGTCCGCTCGGGTTCGGGTAGCAGCCCGATGGCGTGATAGTGCCGCAGCGTGCGGACGCTCACGCCTGCCATATGGGCGAGTTCGCTGCTTCTCATGCGGTCTTCGCGTTCCTTTCTGTGCGACTTGATGGGGGCGAGCGCGTTGCTGCGATGTGGGAGGCCGTCCTGACGGCGTTGCCCGCTCGATATCGGTCCGGCAATGGTGGCTGGGCGCGCCGGCCAGGCGATGTTGCCTGGGAGTTGCGTGCTAGACAGCGCCTTCCTGTTCGGCTTGTACCCCGGCTGAGCTCGGATGATCACCAAGGTCGCGCAATGCGGGGGACGCGAGCGCAACAACGGTCACGGCAATCCAAAGCCCGGCGAGCACGAGACCCGTGGCGTCAATCTGAATGCTCGATATGAGCGTGGAGCCAAGGAAGGTCCCCATGGGCCCGATGATGAGGTAGAGCGCGTTGAGCGTTCCCAGGGCGGAGCCGCGGCGCTCCTGCGACACGCAGTTGAACGCGAAAAACCCGAGAAGCGCGGACATGGGCCCTGCGAATAGCCCCAGAATGGCGGCGCTGGCGAACAGCAGGGGCGCATCGGGGAGCAGTCCCATGCCGACGGCGCCAACGCACATGCCGAGGAGGGAGATGACGAACCAGGCGCGTCGAGAGAGCCGGCCCGAAAGCGCGGTGTATGCCAGGGAACCCACGAGCATGCCGACTCCCATGGCGGAGATGAACAGGCCGGTGAGTTGCGGGGTGCCGCTTTGCGTGAAGTACGCGGGAAGCACGATGCCCTGCCAGCTGGTCATGACCATGGAGACGCCAAAGGAGAGAAGCACCGAGGCGCGGAGCAGCGCGCTGCGGCCGAAAAGCTCGGAAAGGCCGTCGGTGAGAACGGAGCGGGCGGTCGTGATGAGGGTCCTCAGAGGAACCGCCCGAGCGGCGTCTGCCGTGGGGGAGATGGTTTTCGGGGCGTCGGCGGCGCTGGCCTCTGGCCGCGGGCTCGTCGCCTTGATGGCACCCACGCCGCGAGGCAGGGTGGCACTTGCGGCCGCTGCGGCGCAGGAGCAGGTGGCGGTGACCCATAGGGCGTCGACGTCGGGCATGATGCCGATAAGGAGCGCCGCCAGCGCCGGTCCGGCTATGGTCACGAGGGAGCCCAGGGA
The DNA here is from genome assembly GCF_020735465.1 of Collinsella stercoris DSM 13279. Lineage (GTDB taxonomy): Bacteria > Actinomycetota > Coriobacteriia > Coriobacteriales > Coriobacteriaceae > Collinsella > Collinsella stercoris. Next base: position 127,241 of record NZ_CP085935.1, read on the forward strand.
CTGGCTGGCGCCCACAAATTGCTGCAAGTCGACGCCCTCGCGCTCGCAGACCTCGGGCAGCAGGGCGTCGCGCGCCGTCATGCCGGGAACATCGCCCACGGCGCCGAGCAGCCCCAGGGCGACGAACCAGCCAAACGACAAGCCCCATATGCCGTCGACAATGGGGATGAGCGCGACGCTCGCGGCCGAGATGAGGTCGGAGGCCACGCACACGACCTTGCGGTTTGCGCGGTCGAGCAGCGCGCCGCCCAAGATGCCGCATATGAATTGGGGAATCGCGCAGATGAGTGCGAGCGAGCCCGCCGCCAGCGCGTCGCCGGTGCGGGCGAGCAGCACGAGCGGCAAGACCACGCCCGCGATCGAGTTGCCAGTCAGCGAGAGCGCGTCGGAGATGAGGTAGCGCAGGACGGCTCCTTTGAGCATGGGTTCTCCTTGCTATGCAGGGCGGTACATCCCGCCGTTGCGAGCATTGAAAACCATGACGCAACGTCGGGGTCAAAGCGGCTCACAAATGCTTCACGTACCGCGTGATGCGCCATTCGGCGAAGCCCTCAGCTTCCTTTCAGGTTGGTCGGGTATCCTCAGCTACGAAGAGAAAGGCGGGACGAGAAGACCCGTTGGGACGCCATGTGGGGAGGCCGGTCATGCGCGTGTTGCTTGTGGAAGATACGCCTCGCCTGGCGGAGGCGGTCGCTGAGATCCTGCGCAAGAGCGGATATGGCGCGGACGTCGCGCAGACGGGGTTCGACGGTCTGGGCATGGCCACGTCCGGGGCGTATGACGTGGTCCTGCTCGACATCATGCTGCCGGATATGAGCGGCATGGACGTGCTGCGCGAACTGCGCGCTGCGGGCGAGACGGTGCCGGTGATCTTGCTCACGGCGCGCCAGGGCGTGGGCGACCGGGTGGCGGGACTCGATGCGGGCGCCGATGACTACCTGTCCAAGCCGTTTCACGCCAGCGAGCTGCTGGCGCGTATTCGCGCGGTCACGCGTCGGCCGGCGACGTATCGCGCGGGGAATGCGATCGAGGCCTGCGGCATGCGGCTCGACGGCGTCGAGCGCACCGTGGCGTGCAAGGGAAGCTCCGAGGCCCTTGAGCTCACCGAAAGGGAGTCGCAGCTGCTTGAGGCGCTTATGCGGCGCGCGGGCAGCGCGGTTGCCAGGAGTGCGCTGATGGCGCGCGTATGGGGCCCGACCGTTTGCGCCGACGAGAACCGGCTCGAGGTGCTAGTCCACGCCCTGCGCGACAAGCTCGAGGCATGCGGTGCCCCGGCGCGTATCGAGACGGTGCGCGGTGTGGGATATCGCCTGGTGGAGCGCTGACGTGACCGAGGTGACGGAGGGAGCATATCTGCGTCAAGAATATGCGACTTCGAGAGTGGCTTCATCGCAAAGGGCTATTGATTCGGCAAATCTGAGACGTTGTAAGGAGGAAGCGGGATGCGTGGGCAAAAGGCGGAGACGGCGGTTGAGTATAAGGACGTGAACCTGCGGCGCCTGCGGGGTCGCTTGTGGCGCCTTTCATCGGTTCTCACATGCGGCGTGCTCGTGATAACCCTTGCTGCTTCGTGGGTGGCGAGCGCTCTAACCGCTCGCGAAGTGAATAACGCGGAGCTTGCGAATATGCGCATGGAGGCACGTCAAGCAGAGGACCTGATCGCCGCCAAACTTGTCGCGGAGGATGAGGTGCTCGGGGCGCTTAAGTCCGCGTATGAACGAGAAGAGGCGGATACAAGTTCCTTTTCCAAGTATCGTTCGAGTGCATCGGCTCCGGATGGCAACGTGGAGATGGGAAGTCCAGTTAACACGTCGTTTTCGGTCATGGTGTTTGAGGATGGCTCGATGACGTTCGCCGTGCCGCCGAGAAACGTGCTCTCGGGGGATGATGGTGGCGATAGCGCGTGGAATGAATGGAATGTCGCAAAGCTCGTAAGGACCGCAATCGCCGATCGCGAGGCTGGATCGGACCGCATGGCTCCACAGCGCGTAGAGCTGGGAAATATGACATGGCGGTGGACTACCTGGATTTTCGTGACAAATCCCAACTACGATCCTGAACAACCTGGCGCACATGACGAAGTGGCGGTGTATCCGAACGGTGATTTGGCGGATTACGAGAAGGACGGATACGTTGCCGCCCGCGTGTTCACCTTCTCGGACATCACTCCCTCGGTGCGGCAACTGGAGCGCTTGGCGGTTGTGCTGGTCGTTGCGGGCGTGGTCGGCTGCGCCCTTCTCGTCATAACGTGTCGCAAGATCATCGACCGTGCGCTGGTGCCGGTGGCGGAGTCGCAGGCTCGCCAGCGCGAGTTCCTTATCAAGGCATCGCATGAGCTCAAGACTCCCATGGCGTCGTTGTCCTCAAATCTCGACGCGCTGGTTGCGAATGGCGACGAGACGGTGGCGAGTCAGGACCGATGGACGGCTAACATGCGCGCCGATATCGACGAGCTCGCCGCACGGACCTGTGCGCTGCTCGAATTGGTGACATCGCCGGACGCTCCATCAGATGTCCCGTCGGATGATTCGGTGGGCGACGCGGAGGGCTTTTGCTTGGAGGGGGCGGAACGTGCTGCAGGTGACTCGCCGGAGGAGTCGAAGTAGGGGGGAACGCGGGCCGGAAAGACGCCATTTGAGAAGGAATAGCTCGAATAACAATGACGGGCGCGACCTGAGAAAAAGGGTCGCGCCCGTCTCGTGCAGACTGAATTACGGTTCGAGATGCCGCTCGCGGAACGCGGTGATTTCGGCCTCCGTGATACCCAGGGTGCCCGTGAGGTAGCCCATAAAGCCCCCACGTGGTTCGAGTGCCTGCTCGACGGCTTCAAAATAGCAGCGTGAGGCGGGGGAGTCCAGCGTGAGCTCGATGGGGGCGTACAGGTTGGTGGCAAGGTAGTCGTTCAGGATGTCATCACGGCTCACGCCGAGCATCGTCTCGACGAGGGCCGAGCCCATCCCGCAGCGGTCGCGTCCCACGTAGCAATGCCACAGCGCGGATCCATCCTTGGCGTCGAGCACCGCGCGGACAAAGGAACGGTAGCCCTCGATACCCGTCTCGTCGATGAGCATGTGGGGGTACAACAGTGTCATGAACTCGATGGGGTCGCCCTCGGCCAGGGCTTCGAGACGGTACTCGAACTCGGTCTTGGTGTGCTCCTGCGTCACGCCCACCTGTTGGTCGGAGAAGATCTCGGCGTGGAGGAAGCGGGCCTGCGGGATGCGGTCCATGGGATCAGGCAACTCGGAGAGCTCGATAAGGTTGCGGAAGTCGACGACGAGCCGCAGGTCGTATTCATCGCGCAAACGCGCGATGTCGGCGTCGGAGCCAAAGCCCAGGGTGCCGGAGCGCAACAGGTGCCCATGCTTGACGCGTCGACCGTCCGCGCCGACCATGCCACCCAGATCGCGCGTGTTGGGCAGCTTTTCAAAGTCGATGCGGCCGTATCCGGGGCGCTCAGCGGGCGCCTCCGGCGGCAGGTCAACGCGAGAGGGGAGCTCGTCGCCCCAAAAGTTATGAGCCATATGAACCTCCGTGTCTCAAATCGGGCGAAAATGTAACGAGAATCTTCATTGTCCGAGTAGACGCCTGATTTGGAGATGGCCAACTGGAGTTTTGCCGTGAAAAAACACGGTCTACTCAGGGTGTCTCGTTATTCGTTACATTTTCGCCCGATTTGAGACACGACAAGCGCTGCCTGGCGTTGGACCATGCTGTGAGGTCGCAAGAAAACGTCCGTGCTCCCATGTTTCCGGGCGCGCGCAAGCTCTCGTCAAACACGCGCAAGCTCCTATCTGTCTTCATCGCGCGCATGGGCAGTCGCCCGTTCGCCACCATCGCCGCTGCGGGCACCCACTTGCGAGGACCGCGGGATCTGTGGGGACCTGCGCGGGTAGCTGTGTCGTCGTTGCCATTGCTGCGGGTGTCCGCTTGAGAGGGCCGCTGGATCCGCGTGGGCTTGCGCGGGTATCCGCGCCGCCACTGCGGGTGTCCACCCGCGCTTTGCTGGTGCCTACGTGTGCCCGGCCCCCATCGCGCTGGACCTACGGGTGCCCGACCTCCATTTCGCTGGTACAATGGTGAGCTGTTGAATCGTTGAACCTACGCGAGGGAGCATGCATGGATCGCACCAAGATCGCCCAGCTCTACGCCGACGCTGAGGCGCTCGGCGGGCAGACCGTGACGGTGGCCGGATGGGTCAAGTCCGTCCGCGACATGAAGAACTTCGGCTTCGTTACCCTGAACGACGGCAGCTGCTTCAAAGACTTGCAGGTCGTTATGAACCGCGAGTCGCTCGCCAACTACGACGAGATCGCGCACCAGAACGTCTCCGCCGCCCTCGTGTGCACCGGCGAGCTCAAGCTCACCCCGGACGCGCCCCAGCCCTTCGAGCTCGCTGCGACCGAGATCGTGGTCGAGGGTGTCTCCGCGCCCGATTACCCGCTGCAGAAGAAGCGCGCCACCGTGGAGTTCCTGCGCACCCAGCAGCACCTGCGCCCGCGCACCAACCTCTTCCGCGCCGTCTTCCGCGTGCGCTCCGTTGCCGCTGCGGCCATCCATCGCTTCTTCCAGGACCGCGGCTTCGTCTACGTGAATACGCCGATCATCACCGCGAGCGACTGCGAGGGCGCCGGCGAGATGTTCCACGTCACCACCATCGATCCGGCCAACCCGCCGCTGGACGATAAGGGCAACGTGGACTTCAGCCAGGATTTCTTCGGCACTGCTGCCTCGCTCACCGTTTCCGGCCAGCTCAACGCCGAGAACTTCGCCATGGCTTTCGGCGACGTGTACACCTTCGGCCCCACGTTCCGCGCCGAGAACTCCAACACCACGCGCCACGCCGCCGAGTTCTGGATGATCGAGCCCGAGATCGCCTTCGCCGACCTCGCCGACGACATGAACCTCGCCGAGGACATGCTCAAGTACGTTATCCGCGACGTCATGGACCGCTGCCCCGACGAGCTCGCCATGCTCAACAAGTTCGTGGACAAAGGCCTCATCGAGCGCCTGACTCACGTGGCGAACTCCGACTTCGCCCGCGTGACCTACACCGAGGCCGTCGAGATCCTGGAGCAGGCCGTTTCCGCAGGCCACACGTTCGACTACCCCGTGAGCTGGGGCATCGACCTGCAGACCGAGCACGAGCGCTTCCTCACCGAGGAGCACTTCAAGTGCCCGACCTTCGTGACCGACTACCCGGCCGAGATCAAGGCGTTCTACATGCGCCTGAACGACGACGGCAAGACCGTCGCCGCCGCGGACTGCCTGGTGCCCGGCATCGGCGAGATCATCGGCGGCTCCCAGCGCGAGGAGCGCCTCGACGTGCTCGAGCGTCGCATCGCCGAGCTGGGCATGGATCCGGAGCAGTACAAGTACTATCTGGACCTGCGTCGCTACGGCACCTGCAAGCACGCGGGCTTTGGCCTGGGCTTCGAGCGTCTGGTGATGTACCTCACGGGCGTGGGCAACATCCGCGACGTCCTGCCGCACCCGCGCACCGTGGGCAGCTGCGAGTTCTAGCGTCCGGCTGATAGGCCTAACACGAAACACAACAAGGGGCTTTGCATTTCACGTGTAAAGTCCCTTGTTTGCGTTTCGCGGCGAACGAATGCTGGACGGAGATGGCCTCGAGGAGATCTCTGCGTGTGGTAGAGGGTATAGAGTATACCCGCGCTTATTCTCCAGTATGTGCGAGCTATCGCATTCTGCCCGGTGCCCCGGTCACGGAACGCCGGGCGGCCGTAGATGAATAGAATTTCTGTCCTCAAACCACGGTGGATTGAGACGCTGCCCGCTTGTTAACACAGCGTTAACGTTGTGGTGGCGGTTGTGTGAGCGCGCTAGTATATCCCTTGCATGCTTTTTCGCGATAAAGTGCTTCGCCGCGAGAGCGAAGCCCGGAACAGAGGAAACGGAGTTGATCGCCATGCTGAGCATCTCGCGCAGGAATTTCATCACCCTTGGAGCGGGCCTGTTTGCCACGGGTGCCTTGGCTGGTTGCGGCGGCGGCTCCTCCGCAGAGGGCTCCTCTTCCAGCGAGGGCGGCTCGTCCGCCGCAAGCGGAACCTACAAGATCGGCGTGCTGCAGCTCACCGAGCACGGCGCGCTCGACCAGACCAACGAGGGCTTCGTGGCTGCCATCGAAAAGTCGGGCATCGACGCCAAGATTGACCAGCAGAACGCCCAGAACGCCCAGTCCGCCTGCCAGACCATCGCGAGCAAGCTCGTGAACGACGGCGACGACCTGATCTTTGCCATCGCCACGCCCGCCGCGCAGGCGGTCGCCGGCGCCACCTCCGACATTCCCGTGGTGGGTTCCGCCATTACCGACTATGCGGAGAGCGGCCTGGTTGACTCCAACGACGCGCCCGGCGGCAACGTCACCGGCACTTCGGACCTCACGCCCGTCGCCGATCAGATCGACCTGCTCCACCAGTTGCTGCCCGACGCCAAGACCGTCGGCATCCTGTTCTGCTCAGCGGAGTCCAACTCCGAGGTTCAGGTCCAGCTCGCCGAAGAGGCGCTAGACGCGGCCGGCATCGCGCACGAGCGGTACGCCGTGTCGTCCTCCAATGAGATCCAGCAGATGGTCGAATCCATGGTCGGCAAGGTCGACGCTATTTACGCTCCTACCGACAACACCATCGCTGCGGGCATGGCAACCGTCTCCATGGTCGCCAATGAGAACAAGCTTCCCGTCATCGTAGGTTGCGACACCATGGTCGAGGATGGAGGGCTGGCGTCGTATAGCATCAACTATTACGACTTGGGCTATAAGGCGGGCGAGATGGCCGTGAAGATCCTCGCCGAGGACGCCGATCCCGCCGATATGCCCATCGAGTACCTGTCGAGCGATGAGTGCCAGCTCATCGTGAACCAGGCGACGGCCGACGCGCTCGGCGTCGACATCTCGGCCCTCGAGGACGCCCGGATCGTCTAACGTTCATATCCGAGTGATATCCGCCTTACGGCACGACTGCGTCCGCGGCACGAGTGCGCCCGCATGCCTGTTCCGCAGGGCTCTACGCCCGCGTGACGCGCCCGGCAGCCCCGTCGCTCATCTTACGATTTTTGCCCCCCCGGGGCGCACAAGGAGAATACCCATGAATGACATGACCTGTTCCCGTCGCTCGCTCGCGAAGGGCGTCGTCGGCGCGGCTGCGCTCGCCGCTGTAGGTGGCCTCGGCCTTGTCGGCTGCGGTGGCGATGGTGCCGCCGATGCCGGTTCGGCTTCTGGCGCACGCGCCTCGTACAAGATCGGTGTTCTACAGCTCACTGAGCACCCGGCGCTCGATGCCGCTAACAAGGGCTTTGTCGAGGCGATCGAAGCTGCCGACATCAACGCCAAGATCAACCAGCAGAATGCGCAGAACGACCAGTCCGCTTGCCAGACCATCGCGAGCACGCTCGTGAATGAGAATTGCGACCTGATCCTCGCTATCGCCACGCCTGCCGCCCAGGCGGTCGCGGGTGCAACCTCCGACATTCCCATCGTCTGCACTGCCATCACCGACTTCGCCGCCTCTGGGCTGGTCGAGGACAACGACGCCCCGGGCGGCAACGTCACCGGTACTTCCGATATGAATCCCGTTGCCGACCAAATCGACCTGCTTCACCAGTTGGTCCCCGACGCCAAGAAGGTCGGCCTGCTCTACTGCACTGCCGAGTCCAACTCCAAGATCCAGATCGACCTGGCCGCTGAGCAACTCGATGAGCTCGGCATGGAAGGCGCCGAGTACACCGCCTCCAGCTCCAACGAGGTCCAGCAGGTGGTCGAGTCCATGATGGGCAAGGTCGACGCGATTTACACGCCCACGGACAACACCATCGCCTCCGCGATGACCGTGATCGCCTCCATCGCCAACGAGAACAAGGTTCCCACGGTGTGCGGAGAGGTGGCGCACGTTGAGGCGGGCGGCCTTGCCAGTATTTCCATCAACTACGAGGAGTTGGGGCGCCGCGCGGGCGAGATGGCGGCGCGCATCCTTTCCGAGGGGGCCGATCCGGCCAACATGCCCATCGAAACCATGACCGTCGACGAGTGCGACCTGGTCTACAACCAGAAGACCGCCGACGAGCTCGGCATCGACGTGAGCTCCCTCGCCGACGCCGGCGGCACCGACGTGAGCGCATAGGGCGCGTGCGCGGCATCTTGGCCGGCGCATCAGTAACTGTCGCATAAGCGATGAGCCCCGGCGAACACCTCCGCCGGGGTTCATTTGGCTCGATTTGAAGGAGGGACAACATGAGTGGTGCTCTACTCGGCGCCGTCTCCCAGGGCATTCTCTGGGGCATCATGGTCCTTGGTGTGTTCATCACCTACAAGTTGCTCGATATCGCGGACCTTACGGTTGACGGCAGCTTCGCGCTCGGCGGAAGCGTCTGCGCGGTGCTCGTCGTCGCGGGGGTCGACCCCCTCGTCGCGATCATCGCCGCGATGCTCGCCGGTATGCTCGCCGGTGCGGTCACGGGCTTTTTGCACACCGTGTTCGAGATTCCCGCAATTCTCGCCGGTATCCTCACGCAGATCGCCCTGTGGTCGGTCAACCTGCGTATTATGGGTAAGTCCAACACGCCCCTGCTGCAGCATGACACGATTTTCTCCCGCATGACGGAGGCGACGGGCCTCTCCACCAACGCCGGCTCCATCATCGTGGGCCTTATTGTGGCGGTGCTCATCATCGCCCTGCTGTACTGGTTCTTCGGCACCGAGATCGGCAGCGCCCTGCGCGCCACGGGCAACAACGAGCACATGATCCGCGCCCTGGGCGTCTCCACCGCCAGGACCAAGATGATCGCCCTCATGCTGTCCAACGCGTTGGTGGGCCTCTCGGGCGGTCTTATCTGCCAAAGCCAAAAGTACGCCGACATCGGCATGGGTACGGGCGCCATCGTCATCGGCCTCGCCGCCATCGTCATCGGCGAGGTGCTCGGCCGCCTCACCCCCGGCAAGCTCACGGGCTTCAAGAGTCGTCTGGTCTCCGCCGTGGCGGGATCCGTGGTCTACTTCCTCATTCGCGCCATCGTTCTCCAGATGGGTATGGACGCCAATGACATGAAGTTGCTCTCCGCCATCATCGTCGCGCTCGCCCTGTGCGTGCCCGTGGTATGGGAGAGGTTCAAGCTGCGCGCGAGCTACTCGAAGGGTGGTGAGGCAGATGCTTAAGCTGTCCCACGTCAAGAAGACCTTCAACCGCGGAACCGTCACCGAGAAGCGCGCCCTCACCGGCGTGGACCTCACGCTTGCCGACGGCGACTTCGTCACGGTGATCGGCGGCAACGGCGCGGGCAAGTCGACCCTGCTCAACATGATCGCCGGCGTGTACCCGCTGGATTCCGGCACCGTGGAGCTCGACGGCGAGGACATCTCCCGCCTGTCCGAGCCCAAGCGCGCCAAGTACCTGGGCCGCGTGTTTCAAGATCCCATGCGCGGTACCGCCGCGGACATGCAGATCGAGGAGAACCTCGCCCTGGCCAAGCGCCGCGGTCAGCGCCGCACCCTGCGCTGGGGCATCACGCGCGCCGAGCGGGATGAGTACGCCGAGCTGCTCAAGAAGCTCGACCTGGGACTCGAGACGCGCATGCAGGCCAAGGTCGGCCTGCTGTCCGGCGGCCAGCGCCAGGCGCTCACGCTGCTCATGGCCACGCTCACCAACCCGCGCGTGCTGCTGCTCGATGAGCACACCGCGGCGCTCGACCCCAAGACCGCCTCGAAGGTGCTCGAGCTCACCGAGCAGATCGTGGACGAGCGCAAGCTCACCACCCTCATGGTGACCCACAACATGAACGATGCCATTCGCCTGGGCAACCGCCTCATCATGATGCATGAGGGCCGCGTGATCTACGACGTCGCCGGGGATGAGAAGCGCGCCCTGACCGTGCCCGACCTGCTGCAGAAGTTCGAGGAGGTCAGCGGCGGCCAGCTCGCCAACGACCGCATGCTGCTGAGCTAGAAACGTCCGGGCTCCTTGCCTGACGGCGTGCATCCGCCCTGGCGTTCCGGCACGGCGCCTCAGCCCGCGCCGACATGGCCTATCTCCGTACGCACATTGCCCATGGTTTCCTTCCGTTTGACCGGGTTGAATTGGAAGGAAGCCATGGGCATTTTTCTTAAGCGGGGATTGTGGGTACAAGGCCGAGAAAGCACAATTCCAATGCGCTGGTATGGAAGGGGTACGCCATGAAGCTGCGGATCAAGGCGAAGCTCTTGAGCGTTCACAGCGAGGTGGAGGTGAGCACGACAGATGAGGAGGTCGTCTATTGTGCGGACACCGACCCGCTCTCCTCGCCGCGCCTCACGCGCCTCAAAGATGCCGAGTACCGCGAGCTTGCCACAATCACGACCGCACGCCTTGACGCCAAGGACCGTGCGCATCACATCGTCATGGCTGATGGGCACACGTTCGATATCAAGCGCAAGTTCCGCACGCCTGCCAGTACGGTCGAGAGCTACCTCACCGTCGAGGGCGCGGATTGGCGGGTCGTGATGACGCGCGGTTGGACGAACCGCTTCGAGGTGCGTGACACGGGCGGCAGGGTCTACGTGGAGGCGAGGCAAGTCCCCATGGAGCGAAATGACACATACGAGCTGAACGTGAAGATCTCAGAGCGCATGGATGAACTGATGGTCATGTGCATCGTCGCGCGCAGCATCATGGCGGCGGATGCACCGACGAACGCGATGTAACTGGTTCTTGTACGGGTGTGTGTGAACCGGGCTAACGTCGCGTAGTGACCGAGTGAGGCTAGAACAAATGAGCGGACACGTTCAAGACGTGCCCGCTCAATGCATGTAAAGACGATGTGATGTCCGCTATTTCCTAGAGCGTGCTGATGAAGCGCTGCAATCCGGCGCGGCCCGTGTCGTTCCACTTGAATACACCGGCGTCTTCAAGTACGCCCGCAAACACTGCGGCGACCTCGTCGCGCAGGATGCGCTGAGCGTTCTCGTGCGTGAGGTCCGGATGACGTCGCGCCACCTCGGTCGCCCATTCGGCATGCGGGGCGGTGCGATCGTTGGCCTCAAGGTGCATGAGGAGCGTCGCTTCATCCTCGTTAGTTGCCCGCGCCGCCAACAACGTGTCCTCGACGCATGCGAGCTCGTCAACCAAGCGCGGAGGCAGAATCGCCAAGCCCATGACCTCGATGAGGCCGATGTTTTCCTTCTTGATGTGATGTTTGTCCGCGTGGGGATGAAACACGCCAAGGGGATGCTCGTCGGTGGCGATGTTGCAACGCAGCGCGAGGTAGAGCGTGTAGTTCCCGTTTTCCCTCGTGGCGACGGGCGTTACCGTGTTGTGAGGCGTCCCATCTGGATCGTGTGGCACGATACCGCATGACGCGTCCGCGTGACCGCGCCACACCTCCAAGACGTGGGCGGCGGCATCGAGCACGCGGTCGCGCGATTCGCATGAGAGCCGCAAGACGCTCATGGGCCACTGGAGCACCTCGCCGCGGACATCATCGAATCCCGGCATGGTGAATGTGCGTTCGACCTGCGCCCGCATCATGGGGAACACGTGGCGCCCGCCTTGGAAGTGATCGTGCGTGAGGATCGATCCGCCCACGATGGGAAGATCGGCGTTGGACCCCACGAAGTAGTGGGGCAGCGTATCGACGAAGTCCAGCAGGCGTGCGATGTTCTCACGGTCCACGTGCATGGGACGGTGCTCTTGGCTCATCGCGATGCAGTGCTCGTTGAAATACGCGTAGGGGCTGTATTGGAGCCCCCACGTCTCATTTCCGAGCTCGATGGGGACAATACGGAGATTTTGACGCGCCGGATGTGCACCCTGTGGGCTTGCCGCCGCCCGTCCTGCGTATCCCTCGTTGGACATGCACAGCTGGCAGGCGGGATAGGGCTCTGCGTCGTCAGCGCGCGTGAGGGCGGCAGCGATGTCGCGCGGGTCCTTCTCGGGCTTGGAAAGGTTGATGGTGATCTCGAGTTCACCCCACCGTGTCGGAGAGGTCCATTCGATATTGCGGGCGATCGCCGAGCGGCGCACGTATCCGACGTCGCAGCACAGGCGGTAGAACCAATCGGTGGCGTCCAACGCCCCCTTTTCCCGGCGAAGGTCTTCGAATGAGCGGGCGATGTCGGAGGGACGCGGAGTGAGCCGCCCCATGATTGCCATCGAAGCGCGGTCTCGCCCGCCCGCACTGTCCTCGAACCTTCCGTTGGCCACGGCGACCTCGGACAGCACGGCGAGCGCGTCATCCAAGTCGAAAGAGTCCTCATCGAACGTTTCGGTTCCCGCTTCCCAGGCCGTGCCCGGCGCAGGTCCTTCGGCTCCCATGGCGTCGAGGAGCTCGTTGTATGCCCAGCGGCGATCCTGTGCATCGATGGTGCCGCAGTCGATCGCGTAAAGAGTCGTCTGCTCGAGCGCACACCTCACCTGGTCGCGCTCGTCGCATGTGGGGGCGTCGGTTACAGCCATGTTGCGGAAGCACCGTCCTCGGTGATGGCGTAGGTGCGGCAGGAGCCCTCTCCCAGCCATGCATCCATGCGCTGGCAGAACTCGGCGGTCAGCTCGACAGGGACGAAGCACTGGATGGAGCCGCCGAACCCGCCGCCGTGAATACGCACTGCGCCGCGTCCGTTCAGGATGTGCTCTGCCAGGCCCAGGGCGAGCATGGCGTGCTGCTCGCGCACGTCAACGCCGGAGGGGGAGACGTTTTGCAGGTACATGGCAGAGCTTGCGCCCGACTGGCGCGTGTAGGCGAGGAAGGCGTCGATGTCCCCGTCCTTCAGGGCTGCCCAGCGTTTGTCAACGAGGTCGTTCTCGTACCAGTAGTGAATGGCGCGCAGCACGGCGCGATCCCCGAGCTTCTCGCGGAGTGCCGGCACGGCGGCATCGAAATCGGCGGGGTCGGTCTCGCACAGGCGCGTATGGCCGAGCTCCGCGGCGACCGCCTGCATCTCAGCGGGGGTGGCGGCGTACTCATGGGTGAGGTCGGTGTGGTCCGCGCCGACTTTCACCAAAACGAGGGAGTAGCCGTAGTCCTCGAAGGTGAGGGCGAGTTTTTCGGTGGCGGGTCGGGCGTTCTCGAAGTCCATGAATGAGAGCCCGCCCAGGCACACGGCTGTCTGGTCCATGAGGCCGCACGGCTTGCCGTAGTAGTTGTTCTCGGTGCGCTGGCTCATTTGTGCCAGCGTGACGGGATCGACCGCGGGCGCATCCCAGAGGGCCTCCATGGCCCGTCCGTATGCCGCCTCGACCGCCGCGGAGCTGGACAGGCCGCCGCCGGAGGGCACGGTGCAGACGAAGGCGAAGTCGAAGCCCACCGGGATGCCACCGTGCGCGGCGATCTCATGGGCCATGCCACGCACGAGACTGGCGGAGGTGCCGACCTCGTCTTCGCGCACGTCAAGGTCGTCGAGCTCGACGCTGAACGTGGGATACCCCTCGTCTGCGATGCGGACCGTATTGGTGCCGTTTGCCACGGCGATGCCGTCCACCGAGACGTCGAGTGCACCGGCGATTACATGCCCGCCCTCGTGGTCGGTGTGATTGCCCGAGATCTCCGAGCGTCCGGGTGCGTGGATGGCGAGCACGCGGGCGTCGGCAGGGATGGGGCCGAACTCTGCCTCGTACAGCTCGCGAGCCTTGCCGAGCGCCTGAGTGTGGGTGATGGTTGTCATGGATTGATCCTCCTATCCGTTTTGCCGCGCGTATCGTGGCGTGTTGCGGTGATTAGCGGGTGGTCGAGAAGCGGTAGACGATGTGCTCCCGATAGGGCGCGTTTGGCGTGCAGACGGGCTGGTCCCATGCGGGATGATGCACCGCGTCGGGATAATACTCGGGCTCGAAGGCGAAGCCGCAGCGCGGCGTGTACGACGCCCCGTCCTTCGCCTGCGCATCGTCGAGCCAGTTGCCGGTGTAGAGATGGGCGCCTGGAGCGGTTATGGCGATGTCGAGCGTCCGTCCACTCGTCGGGTCCTCGGCGTGAAGCGCGTGTCGCGGCGCCGCGCCGCGTCCGAATCCGTCGATGCAGAGGCAGTGATCGTATCCGCGCGCGCGGCGGAGCTGTTCGTCGACTTGGTCCATAAGTTCGCCTAACTGGTGCATCTTGCGGAAATCGAAGGGAGTTCCGGTGACGTCGAGCACCTCGCCGGTAGACACGCTGTCTTCGCGCACGGGCAGGTACGAGTTGGCGTCGATGCGGACGAGCTGGTCGTCGACCTGCCCGCTGTCGTGCCCGGCCAGGTTGAAGTAGCTGTGGTTCGTCATGTTGACGACCGTCTCGGCATCGGTGTCGCATTGATGCGATACCTCGAGGGCGATGGACCCGTCGTCTTCGAGAGAGAGCCGGTAGGTCACGGTGAAGGTGCGATTACCCGGTAGTCCGATCTCGCCGTCGGCGAGGTGGCAGGTGAGTGCCAGGGCGTTGTCGGCATCGAGCGCGCGCGCCTCCCAAAGGCGCTTGTGCAGGCCGGCGTCGAGGTCGGAGTGCAAGTTGTTGGCGTGTTCCGGGCCATCGTTGGCGGGCAGGTGGTACAGGGCTTCACCCAAAGGGACCTCGGCACAGTCGGTGCGGTTCGCGATGGGCCCGATGGTCGCCCCATAACAGGCGGGATTGTCGAGATAGCCGTCTATGGAGCCGAATCCGAGGACAATGTCCGCGATGGACCCCGAGGCATCGGGAACACGGACGGACAAGATGGTCGCTCCGAAATCCATGATCGATACGGAGGCTTCCCCCACTCGTAGCGTGTAGACGTGCACGTCCTCCCCGGTGGGTAGGGTGCCGAACGGTTCGGCTTCGATCATGCCGACCTCCTTGCAAGACGAAAGACGCTGTTTTCGGCGGGTGAGCGCGAAAAAGACGCATGAGTGCGCCGAAAACAATGTTAACGTACTCATAAATAAAAAAACACGCGACATACCCCATTTGGTCGATTTCGCGGCGTGAACGGTCGAACGAATCCACCGAGAACGGGGGTGCACGTTGATGGGAGGATATTTGATGGTCGATCGGGAAGTGGCCCTTGGCGCCACGCAGCGCGCGGGGCGCAACGTCTCCATGTCCGATGTCGCCGCCGCCGCCGGGGTCTCCCAGCAGACCGTATCCCGCGTGGTGAATGGGGCGCCGAACGTGAGCGAGAAGACCCGGGCGATGGTCCTTGAGGCGATGCGAGAGCTGGGGTTCAGGCCCAACTACGCGGGCAGGTCGCTGCGAGGGGGGTGCTATCGCGCGGTGGGCCTGTGCGCATACGATGTCACGCAGGTGGGCAACCTCACCATGCTTGATGGCATCCTGGCGGCGGCATGCGCCCAGGGATGCGCGGTGACGATGGTGGAGATGGATGAGAGGTCTGCCTTCTCGCTGGAGGACGCCTCGCGTCGCATGGCCGCCCTGCCCGTCGACGCGATGATCATCGGCATGAGCCGCATGGCGCCCGATTTCGAGACGTTCGATCCTCAGCCGGGTATGAACACCGTCATCGTGACCATGTGCGCGCACCCGCGCGTGACGACGGTCGATTCCGACCATTACGGTTGCTCCAAGCTCGTGATGGACCATCTATTCGAGTACGGTCACGAGCAGATTCGCTTCGTGGGTGGCCCTGCCTTTTCCATCGACAGCAAATTTCGCGAGGCGGGATGGCGTGATGCGCTCGCGTCTCGCAGGATCGAGCCCGTGGCGCCCCTGCGCGGTGACTGGACGGCCGACAGCGGCTACGAAGTCGGGCGCGCCCTTGCTGCCGATCGCACCATGACCGCCGTGTACGCTGCGAACGACCAGATGGCGGTTGGCGTCATCGCGGCCCTGCGCGAGGCGGGGCGCCGCGTCCCGGAGGATGTGAGCGTGGTGGGCATCGACGATTCGCTTAGGAGCATGATCCCCCATGTGGAGTTGACGACGGTTCGCTTTGATTTGAGGGAACGCGGCCGATTGGTGTTCGAACATGCCATGGGTTCGGTCGATGCGCCCATAGAGGCGGTGCGCATACCCGGTGAGCTGGTGCGTCGTTCGACAGTGGCGCCTCGCCCCTAGGCGCGCCGACGGTTCCGCCTCCGGTATCCAAATACCGTCCACGTAGAAAAACAGACCTTCTGGCGATATGAGACGGGCAAGGGAGGTGCGTATGCCCTTGCGGTGTTAACGTTACCACAAGCACGAGACACGGCGTGTCCAAGAGAAGGGGACGCCGGGTCGCCATGCGCAACCAGCGTATGGCGTGGTTCAATGCGATGTCCCATCGCATGAAAGGAGCGTTTCAATGCAAGTTTCACGTCGTCAGTTCCTGCAGGTCGGCGGTCTGGGCCTCATGGGCGCCATGGGCGCCGGTGCCCTCGTTGGCTGCGGTGGCGGCTCCGAGGCTCCCGCTGGTAGCGAGCCCGCTGCCTCCGGCACCGACAAGCCGGTCATCTTCTACAACCGCCAGCCTTCCAACAGCTCCACCGGTGAGCTGGACATGACCGCGCTCAACTACAACAAGAACACCTACTACGTCGGCTTCGACGCCAACCAGGGCGGCGAGCTCGAGGGCACCATGATCGTCGACTACATCAAGGCCCACATCGACGAGATCGATCGCAACGGCGACGGTATCATCGGTTACGTCCTCGCCATCGGCGACGTGGGTCACAACGACTCCATCGCTCGTACCCGTGGTTGCCGTAAGGCCCTGGGCACCGCGGTCGAGAAGGACGGCGCCATCGTGTCCGACGCCGCCGGCACCAACACCGATGGCTCTGCTACCGTGGTCAAGGACGGCACCCTCGAGGTCGACGGTAAGACCTACACCGTCCGCGAGCTCGCCTCGCAGGAGATGAAGACCACCGCCGGCGCCACGTGGGACGCCCCCACCGCCGGTAACGCGATCTCCACTTGGGCTTCCTCCTTCGGCGATCAGATCGACGTCGTCGTCTCCAACAACGACGGCATGGGCATGGCCATGTTCAACGCCTGGTCCAAGGAGAACAAGGTTCCCACCTTCGGTTATGACGCCAACTCCGACGCCGTCGCCGCAATCGCCGAGGGCTATGCCGGCACGATTTCCCAGAACCCTGCCGTCCAGGCCTACCTCACCCTTCGCCTGATCCGCAACGTGCTCGACGGCGTCGACATCGACACCGGCATTGGCACGGAGGACGAGGCTGGCAACGTGATCGCCGCCGACGACTTCAAGTACAGCGCGGACGAGCGCTCCTACTACGCCATGAACCTTGCCGTAACGGCCGACAACGCCGACAAGTTCGTCGACGCCACCGCTCTGTACGAGACCGCGCAGGAGCAGCTCAGCGAGGATGATAGCCCGTCCAAGAAGATTTGGCTGTCCATCTACAACTCCGCCGACAATTTCCTGTCCTCCACCTATCAGCCCCTGCTCGAGAAGTACAAGGACATCCTCAACCTCGACCTCGAGATCGTTGGCGGTGACGGCCAGTCCGAGTCCTCCATCACCAACAAGCTCGCCGATCCCAGCTCCTTCGACGGCTTCGCCATCAACATGGTCAAGACCGACAATGGCGCTTCGTACACGTCCTTGCTTGGCTAATCGGTTGACCCGCGCTGCAAACACGGTTTCGTAGCGACTCATGGGGGAAGAGGCGGCGCTTCTTCCCCCTGATTTATGAGGGCGCCGGTGCATGTGGCTACTTTTCACGGCGGCGCCCTTCCTCTTTCCTTCGGCACATCCCGTCTTTGGAGAGGCGGGCTTTCGAGAGATACCGGGAGGGATTACATGACAGAATCACAGCAAGATATCGTCCTCTCCATCAAGGGGATGAGCAAGACGTTCGGGCGCAACCGCGTTTTGGATCACATCAACCTCGATCTGCGCCGCGGTAGCATCATGGGCTTGATGGGCGAGAACGGCGCCGGCAAGTCGACCATGATGAAGTGCCTGTTCGGCACCTATCAAAAAGACGAGGGCACCATCACGCTCGACGGTCGCGAGATCAGCTTCTCCGGACCTAAGGACGCGCTGGAAAACGGTATCGCGATGGTGCACCAGGAGCTCAACCAGTGCCTAGAGCGCAACGTCGTGGACAACTTGTTCCTCGGTCGTTATCCCGTCAACAAGATGGGCGTCGTCGACGAGGCGCGTATGCGCAAGGAGGCCAACGACCTGTTCCGCCGCCTGGGCATGACCGTTAACCTCACCCAGCCCATGCGCACCATGTCGGTGTCCCAGCGCCAGATGGTCGAGATCGCCAAAGCTATCTCGTACAACGCCAAGGTCATCGTTCTTGATGAGCCCACTTCGTCGCTTATGGCGCAGGAGGTGGAGAAGCTCTTCCAGATGATGCGCAAGCTTCGCGAGCAGGGCATCTCCCTCATCTACATCTCGCACAAGATGGATGAGATCTTCGAGATCTGCGATGAGGTCTCGGTGCTGCGCGACGGCAACCTCGTGATGACGAAGCCCACCAGCGAGACGAACATGAACGAGCTCATCTCGGCCATGGTCGGCCGTTCGCTCGACAACCGCTTCCCGCCGGTGGACAACGTGCCGGGCGAGCCCATTCTGAAGATTCAGAACCTGTCCACGAAGTTCGACCCGCACCTGCAGGACATCACCTTCGACGTGCGCCGCGGCGAGATCTTCGGTCTGTACGGCCTGGTGGGCGCCGGCCGCACCGAGTTGCTTGAGACCATCTTCGGCATTCGCACCCGCGCTGCCGGCCGTGTGTATTTCCGCGACCACCTCATGAACTTCAGCAACGCCCGCGATGCCATGGATCACGGCTTCGCCCTCATCACCGAGGAGCGCAAGGCCAACGGCCTCTTCCTCAAGGGCGACCTCACGTTCAACACCACGATCGCGAACCTCGAGCAGTACAAGAACGGCCCCGCCCTGTCGAACGATAAGATGGTGCGCGCCACCAACCGCGAGATCAAGACCATGAACACGAAGTGCATGGGGCCCGATGATCTCATTTCCAGCCTGTCCGGCGGCAACCAGCAAAAGGTCATCTTCGGCAAGTGGCTCGAGCGCTATCCGCAGGTCTTCCTTATGGACGAGCCCACGCGCGGCATCGACGTCGGCGCCAAGTACGAGATCTACGAGTTGATCATCGACATGGCGAAGAAGGGCACGACGGTCATCGTCGTCTCCTCCGAGATGCCCGAGATCCTGGGCATCACCAACCGTATCGGCGTTATGTCCAACGGCCGTCTGTCCGGCATCGTTGACACCAAGAGCACGGACCAGGAAGAGCTCCTGCGTCTGAGTGCTAAGTATCTCTAGCGAGGGGGAGCTATGGCAACTACACCTAAGATCCTGACGGTTGAGGGGGAGACAGCCCTCCTGCAACCAATCGATACCTACATGAGCGGTATCCAGAGCAAGATCGATGAGCTTCGCTCGAGCGGCACCACCAAGGTGCTGTCGCTGCAGTCGAGCATCGACGCGATCAAGAGCGACCGCCTGCTCACCAAGCAGGAGCGCGAGCAGCGGATCGCCGCGCTGCAGAAGGAGATGGACGCGGCCAAGCAGGTCGAGAGCTCCCGCAAGCAGCAGGTGGCAACGCTGATCGCCGACGGCGAGGCATACCTCAAGGCCCACTACGACAAGGAATACCTCACGCCGGTCAAGGAGAGCTGCGCGGCCGAGCGCGTCGTGGCGAAGGAGAAGTACCAGAAGCACCTAGCTGAGCTCGAGGCCGAGCACAAGCAGCTGATGGCCAAAACCTCCGACGCCAAGGAGGCCAAGGAGGAGAAGTACGTCTACAAGAACAAGCAGTTCGATGCCAAGGTGACCTACCAGCTTGAGCTGCAGCGCATCAAGGATCGCCAGCACGACGCCGCGGCCTATCGCTATCACCTCATCGACCTGCTCCGTATGAGCCACTTCACGCTCGCCGAGAAGCTCGACCAGCGCTGGGAAGCCTATCGCTACACGTTCAACGCACACGACTTCCTGCTGAACAACGGCCTCTACATCGCCATTCTGCTGGTGTTCGCGGGCCTGTGCGTGGCGGCGCCCATCGTGAAGGGCACCAACCTACTCACGCCGCAGAACCTGCTCAACATTCTGCAGCAGGCATCGCCCCGTATGTTCTTGGCTCTCGGCGTTGCGGGGCTCATCCTGCAGACCGGTACCGACCTGTCCATCGGTCGTATGGTGGGTATGAGCATGGTCGCCTCGACGGTCATCATGCACCAGGGCCCCAACACCGGTACCATCTTCGGCGTGGCATATGACTTCTCCGGCATCCCGGTGGTGGGCCGCATCGTCATGGCGCTCGTCGTCTGCGTGGCGCTGTGCACGTTCTTCTCGGCGATCGCCGGCTTCTTCACCGCGCGGTTCAAGATGCACTGGTTCGTGTCCACCATGGCCAACATGCTGGTCATCTTCGGCTTGGTAACCTACGCTACCAAGGGTGTTTCGTTCGGCGCGATCGATCCTACGATCCCCAGCATGGTGACGCCTAAGATCAACGGCTTCCCCACGATCATCCTGTGGGCTATTGCCGCCATTGCCATCGTCTGGTTTATCTGGAACAAGACCACCTTCGGTAAGAACATGTTCGCCGTCGGTGGTAACCCCGAGGCCGCTGCCGTCTCTGGCATCAACGTCTTCGCGGTCTCCATCGGTGCCTTCCTGCTTGCCGGCGTGCTGTACGGCTTCGGCTCCTGGCTGGAGTGCATCCGCATGGTCGGCTCCGGCTCCGCTGCGTATGGCCAGGGCTGGGAGATGGACGCGATCGCCGCGTGCGTCGTCGGCGGCATCTCCTTCACCGGTGGTATCGGTAAGATCTCCGGCGTCACCGTGGGTGTCCTGATCTTCACTGCACTCACCTATGCGCTCACGATTCTCGGTATCGACACCAACCTGCAGTTCGTGTTCTCCGGCGTCATCATCCTTATCGCCGTCACGCTCGACTGCCTGAAGTACGTTCGCAAGAAGTAGTTGACCGACTACGGGGCCGGTGCCCCATCGATGCGATTCCCATCGCCCCTCGGAGCATCGGCGCTTCATGAGCCTATGGAGAATGTCATGAAGAAGGTATTCATTTGCTGCACGTCTGGTGTCACTACCGGTCTGCTCGTTCAGAAGATCGAGCTCGAGGTCTCGAAGCGCGAGCTTCCGCTCGAGGTGGAGGCCCTTCCAATTAACGTGTTGGTCGAGCGGTTGTCGGAGGCCGACGCGATTCTGCTGAGCCCCCAGGTCGCATTCGCCCAGAGCGGCATTCGCGAGGCTTCCGACGTTCCGTTGGCGAGCATCGACCCAGATGTGTACGCGCGTGCCGATGTCGCGGCAATCGTCGACGCGGCGCTCGAGCTGCTCGCGTCAAACGCATAGGCACTGCCTACGCGCAAACATGAGCTGATGAAAGAGGCGGCGGCCCCGATGTTTGTCGGGACCGCCGTCTTGTCTATATCAGTTGGGGCGCAAAGGGGTGGAGGGCGCAAAGTGCAAGGGGTGCCTTAGCGTGTGCGAAGCGGCCTGTTCCCGTTGCGATACACGAGGAAGCTGTAGAGGTACGTCACGATTCCTGCACCCAGGACCGCGGCCATCACAACCCAGAACGCGATCTCTCCGTGCTGGAGCGAGAGTGCGCCCGCGCCAACGACCGCAATTCCGGCCAATACGCACGCGATGCCGCAGAAGCGGTGCGTGAGGCGCCAGTTGTCATCGTCATCCAGCGCCCATGGGGTCCTTACGCCAAAGGTGTAGCTGCGCTTGATCTTGGGCATGTAATTGCCGAGTAGCATGAGGCCCACTCCCACCGCGATGCTCGTCGCTGGCCCGATGGGGCTGTCCGATTCGGGCAAGATACCGAAGACGGTGAGTTCGGAGCTCCACGTCATGGCGACGATGAAGATCGTGAACAGGATGACGAACCCGGTGTAGAACAACCCCATGCGCTCGTACGCCTGGCCGCGCGGATCCATGCGCGGGATGATGTGGAACATGAAGAGGAATAGCAGAGGCAGCGCATCGAGGGCCACAATCGCGGTGCGCCCCGTCCATCCGTCGACGGTTCCGGCTGCGTCCCAGTGTGTGGGAATCATCTCGGGCATGTGGGGGAGCAGGGCGATATGTCCCAGCAGGCTCACGATGCACAGTGCCGTCAAGGCAATGAGGGTGCGGCGGCCCAGGGGGCTTGTGGAGTGTCCGGGCTTGGTCGCCCTTTTATCGTTCGACATGGTGCTCATTGGAATCTCTCCTATCGGTGAACGTGTAGAACCAACTCATCAGATCCTGCAATACCGTCGTGTCGAGGCTGTAGATGATGTTCTGGCCATCTCTGCGTGCCTCGACCAGGCCTGCTGCCTTGAGTGAGTTCAGGTGGTGGCTGAGGGACGGTTTCGTCATGTCGAAATGGGTGGCGATCTCGCCCGCAGTTAGTTTTCCGCCGCGCAGCAACTCGAGGATGCGCCTACGTGTGGGGTCGGCAAGCGCCTTGAACGCCTCTCCTCCCATCGATCCTCCAATCCTTGGGGTCAATCCACCCGTTAGGTGGACGGCCTTTCACTTGGTTGATATTAGAAGATTAGATATCTATCTAAATAATGTCAAGTGCATTCCTTGGGGTGAGGCGGATGATGGTTACTATCGTGGCAAAACGCCGCCTGGGCCTGCGCCAGCTCGTGCCGATGCGCAGCATGGCGCGCATCGGTGCTTCCGCGCTCCGTTGGGATCAGATGCCGCGGGTTTTGTTTTTGAGGAAGAGGACGGGGCCGAGGTCGGGTTCGTGTGCCGGTGCAACGAGGCGGCAACCGGGACCGAGCGCGCGGGCAAGCGGTTCGAGCAGAAGGTCGCCCGCGGCGAAAGTCCCGCCCACATACGTGACGGGGATGGGCGCGCTCTGTGGCCCGCTGTGATGGAATAGCCCCCGGACGATCGCGTCGACCATGTCGGCCTCTTCTCGAGCGGCGCGTTCGAGGATGGTGAGAGCGGAGATGTCGCCGGCACGGGCGGCATCCGTGACGATCGGCGCGAGCGCGGAAACCGATGAGCGCTCGGCGTAATGACGCTGAGCCCACCCGATTACGTCGAAGTCATCGTCGATACCGAGTCTTTCGCGCACGAGTGTGTACAGGGCACCGCGCGCGTCGCGCCCATCGGCTTGACGGGTGAACGCTCGCAGGGCCTCCTTGCCCAGCCAACCGCCGGACCCCTCGTCACCGAGCTCGTAGTCCCATCCGCCGCAGCGCATGCTCTCGCCTCGACAGACGCCCAGCGCGATGGACCCGGTGCCGGAGATGATGGCGATGCCGTCCGCACAGTCCAGTCCTGCGGCCCAGGCGGCCTCGACGTCGTTGACTAACAGATGGGGCCGTGCGCCGGCGATGCGTTCCACCACCTCGTCCATGCGTCGCGATACATCGGCGCCCTCGCCGTAGCCGCAGAGGGCGAAGCCGATGCCCACGCTGGGAGCAGCGGGCTCGATGCACGTGTGGGAGGCTCGATCGAGTCCCCAGCAGACGCCTTCGGAAAGGACGCGCTCCATGCCCTCGAAGCCCACTTGCGAGTAATGGCAGGTGCCCAGCACCAGCCGATCGACGAAGGTGATGTCATCGTCATACAGGGAGAAGGCGGTTTTAGTTCCGCCTCCGTCGACGCCGAGCCACATCATGGGCAATGCCTTTCGTAGAAGTTGGTCGCTAAAGGGTAGAGGGGTGCGGGGAGGGGGCATGGGGCGAGCAGGATGCCCGAGGCGGGTCCATCGATCATGTCGTTCACGGCACGGCGTGAGCGGATGGCGGCGATTAGCTGGTCGATGCGCTCGGAGCGTGCGCGGCGCATACGGCCCATACGAGGACCGCGTGCACACGGCTCGATGAGGGAGCCGCCGCCGCACGCAAGTCCGCCGCCCCAGGGGACGCCGGCCTCGCGACAAGACGCCGTGAGGCGCATGAGCGCGTGTTCGGCGGGAGTGCAGGCATAGGCGTCGGTTGCGGCGAGCGCGTATAGGGGGCGCACGTGGCCGGGAAACGCCCCGGCGATGCGCGCAGCCTCTTCTGGACCTGTCGATTCGGCCGCGCTTGGGATGGGCGGCACGATGCGTTGGACGCGGATATCCCGCGCTTGGGCGATGCCGTCTGGCTGTTGGGGGGCGAACGTGCGCTCGTAGACGCCGAGGGCCTCCTCGAGGTCGTCCGCGAGGTGGAGCAATGCGGCTCCGAGCTTCCCTGTGCTCGCGTCGAGCAGTGCGAGGCCGATGGTGAACCCGCAAGCGGGATCGGCATCCTCGGAGTGTGGGAATTGAGCGGCCATCACGGGTCCTTGCGGGGTGGAGGGCAAACGAGATTGAGGATTACTCTAGCGCGTCCGCGCCGCAACGGAAAGGGCGAAGTTCTCGGTGAAGCTCGATGAGGATGTCGCCTGATGTGAGGGCGTAGCGATGGTAGAGGGGCCGTATAATGCCGTACCGTAACGATACCCATTCCACGAGTGAAAGGTCTGGCTCGTGTCCCGCATGATCTACCTCGTCCGCCATGGTCAGACGGTATTCAACACACGCCTGCTGATCCAAGGCCGCTGCGACTCGCCGCTTACCGACCTCGGCCGCGAGCAGGCCCGCGCCGCGGCCGTCTGGCTGCACGGGCGCGGCGTCCAATTCGATGCGGCGTTCTCCTCGCCCGCCGAGCGCGCCTGCTCGACGGCGGAGATACTGTGGGGTGGGCCGTATGCGCGCCTCATGGGCCTGAGCGAGCGCTCTTTCGGTGCGCTCGAGGGGACCGACGTGCTTGCGCTTCCCAAGCCGATGGGCGATTATCCGGTGGCGTTCGGGGGAGAATCCGAACGGGATCTGACCGGGCGCATGAACGGGGCCATGCACGCGATCGCATGTGGGGACCTGGAGCGGGACGCGGCTACCGAGCACACTTCCGCGTCCGCAGCGCTACCCATTCCGGGCCGCAGCGACGCTCCCATCGAGGCGTGCGCGATCGAGCCCCTTCCGACGGGTGCTCCGCGCACTGGAAACGTCCTCGTCGTGAGCCACGGGGCCGCGTGCAAGACGTTTGCACGAGCCTGGAGCGAGTTCGCCCAGGACGAACTCCCCGATCCCTTCCCCAACTGTTGCGTGCTCGTGTATCGATACGACCATGGCCGCTTCACCTTACTCGAGGCTGCCGACCCCGCGTCGCACCTCGGTGGCGAGGGGCTCCCCATATAACGCGTCTGCTGGGATGGAGCGCCCCTGCGGCTCGCGCGCGGCTCCCCGCGCCTCCAGGTGCTCTGCGCGAATTTCTGCTGTGCCCATCGGTTCGCTCGTTTCGCGACCGAAATTGAGATTGCGGAAATCTGGCTGCATGGCTCCTGTCGTTGCCGGTCGCGTTATCATCATCACGAATGACAACCATGGGTAACATGTGCCGCGCCCTCGTGAGACTGGATTGGGCGCGATGGGAGGGCAGAATGGAACACGCGATCGACACATCATCAGAGCCGACGGGCGCGGAGCCCGAAGCTTGCGCATGGCCCCTGCGTCTCGATCATCTGGAGATCGGCAAGGACGCTGTCGTCGCGTCGGTTGATGCGGACGACCAGGCGCTTCGTCAGCATATTCTCGACATGGGCCTCACCCCGGGCACCGAGGTGACCATGATGAAGTACGCGCCCATGGGCGATCCGATCGAGATTCGTTTGCGCGGCTATGAGCTTACGCTGCGCCGTGCGGATGCGGCCCGTATCGTGTTGGCGAATATCCACGACGCGCACAAGCTTCAGCGCGAGAACGCCGCGGTCGGTTCGACCGAGCATCCGGCTCTGGGGGAGAAAACCTATCGCCCCCGTCCCGGCGCCCATCCGATTCCCGCGGGGAATTCCATCGCCTTTGCCCTCGCCGGCAATCAGAACTGCGGCAAGACCACCTTGTTCAACCAGCTCACCGGATCGAACCAGCACGTGGGCAACTTTCCCGGCGTGACGGTCGACCGCAAGGACGGCCAAATCAAGGGCCATCCCGAGGCGACCATCACCGACCTGCCGGGCATATACTCGCTTTCACCCTATACAAGTGAGGAGGTCGTGAGTCGCAACTACATCCTGCAGACGAAGCCCGATGCCCTCATCGACATCGTCGACGCCACCAACATCGAGCGTAACCTCTACCTTACGATGCAGCTCATGGAGCTCGATCGCCCCATGGTGCTCGCCCTCAACATGATGGACGAGGTCGCCGCGAACGGCGGAACGATCGACGTTAACCTGCTCGAAAGCATGCTGGGTATTCCGGTCGTGCCCATCTCCGCCGCCAAAAACGAGGGGACGGGAGAGCTCGTGGAACACGCGATGCATGTCGCGCGCTACCGCGAGCGTCCGGGCCGCCTCGACTTCTGCGCGCCTGACGGGCCCGACGGCGGCGCCCTGCATCGCTGCATCCACAGCGTCGCGCATCTGATCGAGGACCACGCGAAGGCCGCGGAGATCCCTGTGCGCTTCGCGGCGACCAAGCTCGTCGAGGGTGATGCCCTGGTGCGGGAGGCCCTCGGTCTGGATCAAAACGAGCTCGATGCGCTTGAGCACATCATCTGCCAGATGGAGGGGGAGTCTGGGAAGGACCGGCTCTCGGCCTTGGCGGACATGCGCTTCGCGTTCATCGGCGAGGTGTGCCGTGCCTGCGTGGTGAAGCCACGTGAGAGCCGCGAGCACAAGCGCTCGGTGGCGATCGACCGCATCCTCACCGGCAGGTTCACGGCGTTTCCCGCGTTCCTGCTCATTATGGCGTTCGTGTTCTGGGTCTCGTTCGGCTCCCTCGGCGCGTGGCTGCAGGGCCTGATGGAGGAGGGGGTCTCGTGGCTGACCGGCCTCGCGGCCGGCGCGTTGGCTGCCGCCGGCGTGAACCCCGTGGTTCAGTCGCTCGTTATCGACGGCGTGTTCGCGGGTGTTGGCAGCATGTTGTCGTTCCTGCCGCTCATCGTCGTGCTCTTCCTGCTGCTCTCGATGCTCGAGGACTCCGGCTACATGGCGCGCGTCGCGTTCGTGATGGACAAGGTCCTGCGCCGCTTCGGCCTGTCGGGGCGCAGCTTCGTGCCCATGCTCGTGGGCTTCGGCTGCAGCGTTCCGGCGATCATGGCGACGCGCACTCTGCCCTCCGAACACGACCGCAAGATGACCGTCATGCTCACCCCGTTCATGAGCTGCTCTGCTAAGTTGCCCGTGTACGGCCTGCTCACCGCAGCCTTTTTCGCTCGCAACAGCGTGTTGGCAATGGTGTCGCTCTACTTGCTGGGCGTCGCCGTCGCCGCCGTGGTGGCGCTCGTGCTCAAACGCACGGCGTTTAAGGGCGAGCCGGTGCCGTTCATCATGGAGCTGCCGAATTACCGCCTGCCCTCCGCCAAAACGACGGTGATGCTCGCGTGGGACAAGGCGAAGGACTTCATCCAGCGCGCCTTCACCATCATCTTCGCGGCGAGTATCGTCGTGTGGTTCCTGCAGACTTTTGACGGCCAGCTCAACGTGGTGGCCGATCAGTCACAGAGCCTCCTTGCGGGTTTCGGCGGCATCATCGCGCCCGTGCTCGCGCCGCTCGGCTTTGGCGATTGGCGCGCCTCGACGGCGCTCGTGACCGGGCTGCTCGCCAAGGAGAGCGTGATCTCCACGCTCGCGGTGCTGCTGGGAACGGAGTCAGCCTCGGCGCTCGCCTCGCTGTTCACGCCGCTTACCGCCTACACCTTCCTGGTGTTCACGCTGCTGTATCCGCCGTGCGTGGCGGCGATCGGTG
The DNA here is from genome assembly GCF_020735465.1 of Collinsella stercoris DSM 13279. Taxonomy (GTDB): domain Bacteria; phylum Actinomycetota; class Coriobacteriia; order Coriobacteriales; family Coriobacteriaceae; genus Collinsella; species Collinsella stercoris. The sequence continues at coordinate 154,879 of NZ_CP085935.1, forward strand.
CGGTGAAGAACGAGCTGGGCCCGCGTTGGGCGGTCGCGGTCTTTGCCTTGCAATGCGGTGTGGCGTGGATCGCTGCGTTCGTCGTGCGCATAGTCGGCACCGCCTTGGGCTTTGCCTAGCGGCACTGCGTGTGATTTGGGAGCGGCTGTGCCTTTGACCCGTGCCCTTTGCGCAGCCTTGCCCGGGTCCTGGCGCCCCATGCCCGGGACCCCAGTTCCGCCTGGCCCGGGGCCCTAGCGCCCCCCTGCCCGGGTCTCAAATTCCGCCTAGCCCGGGACCCTGGTGCCCCCCCTGCCCGGGACCTTTGTGAGGAATCCTATGTTTGAAATAGCCGTTTCGTTTCAAACCCATGATTCCTCACAGAAAAGGGCCTGATAATGTGATTTATCATGGGTTTGAAAAGGACGAGGATAGTAGCGTCAATGTGTGCAGCTTGTGCGCGATTAGCGTCGCCACCGTTGCCACTTGACGCCCACTTCCTTACTTGCGATACTACCTAACAGCACACGCACGATTCGCTGCCAGAGACAGCTGGTTCCCGCGTGCCCGCTTAGACGGGTGCAACGGAGTAAAGGGGCAACCCGCCAGCCGAGGTGGTTGAGTAGATATGTCTTCTCACCCCCGTCGCTCTTGCAGCGCGGGGGTTTTCTTTTTCGAGACACACCCCCGCCACTCTTAAGGCGGGTCGTGCCCGGGAAAGAACAAAGAGGAGGTGTACTACCACATGCCACAGCAGTACAAGATCGATGCCGTTGCCGAGATCGAGTCCAAGATCCAGAACAACGCAGGCGTGTTCGTCGTGAACTACAGCGGTCTCACCGTGCTTCAGGCTCAGGAGCTGCGTCACCAGCTTCGCGAGTCCGGCGCCGAGATGAAGGTTTACAAGAACAACCTGGTGCGTCTGGCCCTCAAGAACCAGGAGCAGCCCGAGATCGACGAGCTTCTCGTCGGCCCGTGCGCTTACGTGTTCTACGAGACCGAGCCCGTGGAGGCCGCTAAGGCCCTCAAGACCTTCGCTGAGAAGTCCAAGGGCGTGCTCGAGATCAAGGGCGGCATCTCCGACGGCGCTGCCGTCAGCGCTGACGAGGTCAAGGCCATCGCCGAGCTTCCCACCAAGGATCAGCTCCTCGGTCAGATCGCCGGTCTCATCAATGGTTTCGCACGCGATATCGCCGTCTGCACCAACGGTGTTGCCAGCGGTCTCGCTCGTACGATCCAGCAGATCTCCGAGCAGAAGGCGGCCTAGCAGCCGGCTTCACGCGCGGTTTGCGCCGCGCACCTCGACGCTCAACGCGTCACACCCACTACATAGATCTCCCTGCCGCGCGGTAGGGAAACCGAAAGGACTTAGAAATGGCTAAGCTTACCAACGAAGAGATCATCGAGGCTCTGAAGGAAATGACCCTGCTCGAGGCTTCCGAGCTCGTCAAGGCTATCGAGGACACCTTCGGCGTGTCCGCCGCTGCTCCGGCTGCCGTCGTGGCCGGCCCGGCTGCCGCTGCTCCCGCCGAGGAGGAGAAGACCGAGTTTGACGTCGTGCTCGAGGGCTTCGGCGACAACAAGATCCAGGTCATCAAGGTCGTCCGTGAGCTCACCTCCCTCGGCCTCAAGGAGGCCAAGGAGGTCGTCGAGAACGCTCCTAAGGCCGTCATCGAGGGTGCCAAGAAGGAGGACGCCGAGGCCGCCAAGGAGAAGCTCGAGGCTGCCGGCGCTGCTGTCACCCTTAAGTAGTTTCTCGCAGGCGCATCGCCTGCAGGCTGCTTGAGCGCATATGCTCTTCATGGGCGGGATCCACGCGAGTGGGTCCCGCCTTTTTGCTTTGCATGGGTGAGCTGCCGTCAGGTGGCGCTCGTTGGGGCAGGTGCGTCCGCGCTGGGGCTCGTCCCCGCTTTCTGTGGGCAGGGCTCACCGAGTTGGCCCACGTTCCTTGTCTCTCGGGGCTGGCCCACTAGGTTAGGTCTTTGCTCCCTTCCTGTTTTACTGGGACGCCTTTTGTCATTGCGAGAAAACCCGCTAAGTTGGGTCTTCGTTCCCTCATTGTTTTCCACAGACAGAGCCCGTAGATGTATATGCACTGTCGATGTGCGAAAGTAGCCGTTTGAAAACATGCCGTTTATTTCAAACCATTGGTAAAGCACATTACCAGGCCCATTTCTGTGCGTAAGTAGCCGTTTGAAACGTAGCGGAGAGTTTCAAACGGCTACTTACGCACATCAAAAGGCGGCAGGATGCCGCGTGTCGGTTTGCCGTGGCGCCGTGTGCCGGCTGCCCGCGGTGCCGAGCAGCGGTTTGCCGTGGCGCCGAATGTGCGCATAACCAACGTTTGAATGGGTTCAAACGTTGGTTTTGCGCACACTCGGCGATCGGCTGGGCATGCAGCCTCGCCCTCCCTGCGGCTGCACGCCCCTGTCTCAAAGGCGTAGAGGCTACAGCACGGCCGAGGCCACGATGTAGACGACGTACAGGAACACGAAGAACACGCCCTCGCGGCGGGTCATGGTGTGCTTGGTACCCACGAACGCGAACCCAACGAGCACGACGGAGAACAGCGCGAGCAGCGCGAAGTCGAGGTTGTAGCTCGTTGCATAGCCAATGGGCGAGAACAGCGCGGGTACGCCCATGACCAGCAGGACGTTGGTGATGTTTGAGCCCACCACGTTGCCGACGGCGATGTCGGTGTTGCCCTTGAACGCCGCCACCACGCTTGTGACGAGCTCGGGCAGGCACGTGCCCAGCGCGATGACGGTGAGCCCGATGATGCGCTCGCTGATGCCGAGCGCCATGGCGATCTCCACCGAGTTGTCCACAACGTGATCGGCCCCGAACTTGAGCAGAACGATGCCGATGAGCACGAGCGCGATCGAGACGTGCATGCCACGGGGTTCGTCCTCCTCGGCGTCCTCGTCCTCGAGCTCATGAGGGTGGATTTGCGTTTCGGGGTCGAGCTCGTCGTGGCCGCTGTCGCCCTCGCGCAGGCCCAGGAACACCGTGTAGCCCATAAAGGCGGCAAACACGACGAGCAGAATGACGCCTTCGAGGGCGGTGAGCGTACCGCCGGTGTTTGACAGCAGCATGAGCAGCAGCACCGAGGCGACGCTCACGGGGATCTCGAATCGCTGCGTATGGCGGGCGAGGGGCAGTCGCGTGATAACGGCGCTCATGCCCAAAATAAGCAGGAGGTTTGCCATGCAGCTGCCCGCGACGTTGCCAAATGCCATGTCCGCATGGCCGTCAACGGCGGAAACGACAGAGACCACGAGCTCGGGCATGGCGGTTCCCACGGCCACGACCGTGAGGCCGATGACGCGGTCGGGCAGGCCAACACGCGCGGCTATCTGGCTCGATCCGTTGACGAGCAGGTCGGCACCCCAAATAAGAAGCGCAAATCCAATGATGATAAAGACGAGTTGCAGGAGCATGGCGTCCTTTCTGATAAGGCATGCAGTCGATGCCGGACCGGTAACAAAGAGGGCGCGGAACGTGTACGCTCCGTGCCCTCGTCGTCGTTTATATGACAGGTTTATCCAGAATATCCGTAAACATATATGCCATGCAAGGATGCGCGCCGCGTTTTTGAAGGAAATCCGGGGAGCACCCATAGGGCCTGCGTGAACAGGGCCCAAACGGCTCGACTGCCGGTCGGGTGAAGTGCGCGCCCAATCACGCGTCCGATCGCTTGCCCCGTCAAGCCTGCACCGTGTATTCGCTGCGGGGCGCGCGGGGCAAGCGGGTCGTGCAGGTCGTACGGGACGTTCGGGACATGCAGAACATGCGAGCCACGCGGGGCAAGCGGGCCGCGCGAGGCGTGCGGGGCGCGCGGTGCAAACAGCTAGTTCGCCTCGACGCCCTCGGTCCATGCGTCCATGTCCTCAATGCGGATCAAGCTCGCCACCTGCACGGCGCCGCCCTGCTCCGCAAGCTGGGCACAGGCCGCGGTGACGTCATGCTCCTGGGCGCGGTTCGTGAGGAGCACCACGCTGCGCTTCCCGTTGTCTCCGCAGCGCACATCGCGGACGCTCGATAGGGACACCCCCGCCTGCTCAAAGGCGGAGATGGCGGGCGCGAGGGCGCCTGCGCGATCCTCCAAGGCGAGGCGGATGTAATAGCGCGTGCTCAGATTGTCGATGGGACGAATGGGGAGAACCTTGGCGTACGGTTCGCTTTCGGCCGCAAGATCGTCGCCCTGGCACAGCGGGCGGGCGAGCTCGAGTATGTCGCCCACCACGGCGCTCGCGGTGGGGAAGGCGCCCGCGCCGGCACCGTAGAACATGGTTTCGCCCACGGCATCGCCCACCATGTACACCGCGTTCATGGCCCCGTTGACGGCGGCGAGCTGGTGATCGGCGGGAATCATGGTGGGGTGCACGCGCACGTCGACGCCGGCGGGCGTGTTGCGCCCAACCGCGAGCAGCTTTACCTTCATGCCCAGCTCGCGGGCCTGCTCGATATCGATCGCCGAGACGTTGCGGATGCCCTGCATGTACACATCGTCGGTGGTCACGCGCGTGTGGAAGGCGATGGAGGAGAGGATGGCGAGCTTGGAGGCGGCGTCAAAGCCGTCGACGTCCGCCGTGGGGTCGGCCTCGGCGTACCCCAGGCGCTGGGCATCGGCGAGCACGTCGGCAAAATCGAGCCCCTCCGCATCCATGCGCGAAAGGATGTAGTTGGTGGTGCCGTTCACGATACCGGCGATGGTGAGGGCCTTGTTGCCGACGAGTGCGTGCTCGAGCGCGTTGACGATGGGGATGCCGCCGCCGCACGCGGCCTCGCAGCGAATTTGGACGCCCGCCGCGCGCGCATGCGCCGCGAGCGTGCCCACCTGCTTTCCAAGCAGCGCCTTGTTGGCGGAGACGACATGCTTGCCGTGGGCGAACGCGTCCTCAAAGATCTCGGTGGCGGGGTGCTCGCCGCCGATGAGCTCCACCACGATGTCGATATCGGGGTCGCTGGTGATGTCGCGCCAGTCACTCGTGAAGGCGTCGCCGGTCAGGCCGAGCTCCGCCGCGCGGTCGGCGTCGAGCGCGCAGCCGCGCGTGACCTCGATATCGATGCCGTACGCATCGATGTAGCTGTCCCGATGCTTTTGGATGAGGCGTACGGTGCCCCCGCCCACGGTGCCGAGTCCGATGACGCCGACATGTACGGTGCGAATTGCCTGCTGCATGGCGCGCTCCTTTGTGTCCGTCGCCCGCCGTCGGCGCGCGATTCCCGCTTGTATGCATAGCCTGCATTCTACCCGCAGGTAGCGTCCACGGCCTCTCCGGCAGCGTAACAACTGTGTAACAAGCTCGGGAGGCCCTGCACGCAGCGTGTCTACGATGGGCTATTTGCATATACGAGGGCGATCGGCGCATCAACGCGCCCGCGATTGTTTCGCCGATATTTCGCATGCGCGTCATTACACTTTTGTGCGGTAAAGCGTGTAAGCTAAAGCAACCTCATCGAAAGACGTCGACGGGGCCAAGATCTCGCCGCGCCTTAGGGCCGGCCGCACGTGAAAGGAGAGCCGCATGTCGTGCCTCACCGGTAAGTCATTCAACCCTGTCATGAATCGCAGAAGCGTTATCGCGGGCGTAGCAGGTTTGGGGGCTGTGGGTATTCTAGCCGGCTGCTCCGGCAACGAGTCCGAGGGCGGCTCCACCGCTGCCGCTGATGATAGCTCCGCGTTCAAGATCGGTGCCATCGGCCCGCTGACGGGCTCCGCCGCGTCGTACGGTACTTCCGTGTGCAACGGCGTTGAGCTCGCCTGTAAGGATTTCTCCACCGACGACCTCAAGTTCGTCAGCAAGTCCGAGGACGACGTCGCCGATGGCGAGAAGTCCGTCAACGCCTTCAATAGCCTCGCCGACTGGGGTATGCAGGCACTCGTTGGCCCCACCACCACCGGCGCTTCGCTTGCCGTGGCCGAGGTCGCCAATCAGGACCCGCAGATGTTCATGATCACCCCGTCCGCCTCGAGCCCCGATGTCACTGCCGACAAGACCTGCGTTTTCCAGGCCTGCTTCAACGACCCCAACCAGGGTGTCAACGCCGCCACGAAGCTTGCCGAGATGTTCCCCGACGAGAAGTTCGTCGTGTTCTACAACTCCGGTGACACCTACTCCTCCGGCATCCGCGACGCCTTCGTGGCAAAGGCCGAGGAGCTCAAGCTTAACATCGTGGATGAGGAGACTTTCAAGGACGATTCCGCCACGAGCTTTACCAACCAGCTCACCAAGGCCAAAGACGCCGGCGCCACGATGATCTTCGCTCCCATCTACTACACCCCCGCCTCCGTCCTGCTGGCTAACGCCAACAAGATGGGCTATGACGTGAAGATGATGGGCTGCGACGGCATGGATGGTATCTTGGGTGTTGAGGGCTTTGACACCGCGCTGGCCGAGGGCCTCTACCTCATGACCCCGTTCTCCGCCGACGACGAGAAGAACGCCGATTTCGTCGCCGCCTACAAGGACGCTTACGACGAGGTGCCCGATCAGTTCGCCGCCGACGCCTACGACGCGGTTCACGCGGTCTCCCTCGCACTCGCCGAGGCCGGTCTGGGTGCCGACGCCGATCCGGCCGACGTCGCCGCCAAGCTGCCCGAGGCAATGACCAAGATCACCGTCGAGGGCCTCACCGGCACCCTCACCTGGAACGACAAGGGTGAGGTCGAGAAGGACCCGATGGTCTACGTAATCAAGGACGGAAAGTACGTAGCGGCCTAAGCGCCGTCCGTCCTGTGCCGCCGCGCGGCGCATCAAGCTACGATGGAGGGGACGGGCCTTTTACCGAGGGTCCGTCCCTTTGCTGTTGCGCCATGTGGCGCGTGAAAGAAGAAAGGGGGAAAGCTATGACGGTCTTTTTGCAGTACCTCGTCAACGGCCTGTCGATGGGAAGCGTCTACGCCATCATCGCCCTGGGCTACACCATGGTGTACGGTATCGCCAAGATGCTCAACTTCGCCCACGGAGACGTCATCATGATCGGCGCCTACATCTCGTTCGTGGTGACCTCGTACATGGGGCTGCCGGCGATCGTGTCGGTCATTGCCGCCGTTGCCGTCTGCACGGCGCTCGGCATTCTCATTGAGGGGCTTGCGTACAAGCCCTTGCGCCAGGCCGGCCCGCTTGCCGTGCTGATCACCGCCATCGGTGTGTCCTATTTTCTGCAGAACGCAGCGCAGCTCATCTGGGGTGCCACGCCCAAGAACTTCACGTCCATCGTGAGCTTCCCGGTGCCGGCGTTCCTCAAGGCTTATAACGTCTCGGCGGTCTCGCTCGTCACGGTGATCGCCTGCCTGCTTATCATGGCGGGCCTCATGTGGTTTACCGGAAAGACCAAGATGGGCAAGGCCATGCGTGCGGTCTCCGAGGACAAGGCGGCCGCCCAACTCATGGGCATCAACGTCAACCGCACCATCTCCATGACATTCGCCATCGGCAGCGCGCTTGCCGCCATCGCTGGCGTGCTGCTGTGCTCCTACAGCCCGGTACTCCAGCCCACCACGGGCTCCATGCCCGGCATCAAGGCCTTCACCGCCGCCGTTTTCGGCGGCATCGGCTCAATCCCCGGTGCGTTCGTGGGTGGCATCCTGCTCGGCATCATCGAGGCCATGGCTCAGGCATACATCTCCACGAGCCTCGCCAACTCCATCGTATTCGGCGTGCTCATCGTGGTGCTGCTCGTCAAGCCCGCCGGACTGTTCGGTAAGTACGTCCCCGAGAAGGTGTAGCGCCATGTTGAAGTTCCTCCAGAACAAGAAGACGCGCAGTGACTTTTTGACGTACGCCCTGGTCATCCTCGCGTTCATTGTCGCGTCCTTCCTCAAGGACGCCGGTATGATCCCGCGCATGATCGCGGGCCAGCTCGTGCCCATCTGCGCCTATATTGTCATGGCCATCTCCCTCAACCTCGTCGTTGGCGTCGCGGGCGACCTGTCGCTCGGCCACGCTGGCTTCATGAGCGTGGGCGCCTACAGCGGCATCGTTGCCGCGATGAGCCTTGCCGAGGCGATTCCCAATGACACGGTCCGTCTCGTGATCGCGCTCATCGTGGGTGCCGCCTGCGCCGCCCTTGCCGGATTCCTCATCGGCATCCCGGTTTTGCGCCTGTCCGGCGATTACCTCGCCATTGTGACACTCGCGTTTGGCGAGATCATCAAAGAGGTCGTCACCTGTCTGATCGTGGGCGTAGACGAGCGCGGACTCCACGTGCTGTTCAATCTCACGGGCAAGCTCACGGTCGATAACCTCGGCCTTTCCGAGACCGGTGTCGCCATTATCAAGGGCGCGCAGGGAGCTTCGGGCACGGACATGATCTCGACGTTCTTTGCCGGCTTCGTGCTGGTCATGGTCGCACTCGTGATCGTGCTCAACCTCGTGCGCAGCCGTACCGGCCGCGCCATCCTAGCCGTGCGCGACAACCGCATCGCCGCGGAGTCCGTGGGCATTTCCACTACCAAGTACCGCATGATCGCCTTTGTGGTCTCCGCCGCCCTCGCTGGTGCCGCGGGTGCGCTGTTCGGCAACAGCTTCTCACAGTTATCCGCCACCAAGTTCGATTTCAACATGTCCATTCTCATTTTGGTCTTCGTCGTCCTGGGTGGCCTGGGCAACATGCGCGGCTCGATCATCGCCGCGACGATCCTCACCATCTTGCCCGAAGCGCTGCGCCAGTTCTCCGACTACCGCATGCTCGTCTACGCCATCGTGCTGATCCTCGTGATGATCGGTACCAACAACGACTCGCTCAAGAACCTGGTGGCGCGCGTTTTCCCCAAGCGCAAGACGTCCGAAGAGGAGGTGTCGGCAGATGCCTAAGTTCGAATTCGAGCGCGGCAAGATGGTGCCGGTCCCCAGCCACTCCATCGTGCCTGAGCGCGACGTCGATTCCGCTCCCGTTCTCGAGGCCTTGCACCTGGGCATCGATTTCGGCGGCCTCAAGGCGGTCGACGACTTCAACCTCACCATTGGCAAGACCGAGATTGCCGGACTCATCGGTCCCAACGGAGCGGGTAAGACCACGGTGTTCAATCTGCTCACTAAGGTGTACGCTCCCACCCGCGGCACCATTCTGCTCAATGGCAACGATACGAGCGGCAAGTCCGTCTACCAGGTCAACCGCATGGGCATCGCCCGCACGTTCCAGAACATCCGCCTGTTCAACACCATGACGGTGGAGGAGAACGTCAAGGTCGGACTGCATAACACCAAGGCCTACTCCACGCTCTCGGGCATCCTGCGCACGCCGGCGTACTGGCGTCGCGAGGCCGAGGCGCACGAGCGCGCCCTCGAGCTGCTGTCAATCTTCGACATGCAGGATCTCGCCAATCATCAGGCGGGGAGCCTCCCTTACGGTGCCCAGCGCCGCCTGGAGATCGTGCGCGCACTCGCCACGAACCCGAGCCTGCTGCTGCTCGACGAGCCCGCCGCCGGCATGAACCCCTCCGAGACCGCCGAGCTCATGGAGAATATCGTCAAGATCCGTGATACCTTCAACATCGCGATCATGCTCATCGAGCACGACATGAGCCTCGTCATGAACATCTGCGAGGGCATCTGCGTGCTGAACTTTGGCAAGGTCATCGCCAAGGGCACGCCCGAGGAGATCCAGAGCAACGAGGCGGTCATCGAGGCGTACCTCGGCAAGCAGAAGGAGGCGTAAGCGCTATGGGAGATATGCATACCGATTCTGTTGCCGTCATGGACGGCGCCGGCGAGCCGGGCGCGGCGGCGGTCGCGGGAGCTGCTGGAGCCGCAGGGGCTGCCGGGGCCGCGGCGGTCGCGGGAGCTGCTGGGGCCGCGGCAAGTGAGGCGAGGTCGGCCACGGGAGCGACGGCGGGAGCTGCGATGAGAGTCGAGAGGGCTGCGGCAAGTGACGCGGGATCGGCCACGGGAGCAGCCGCGGCGGGCGCCCATCAGCTGCTCAAGGTTGAGGGCATCAACGTGTACTACGGCGCGATCCATGCAATCAAGGACGTGTCCTTCTGCGTGAACGACGGCGAGATCGTCGCGCTCATCGGTGCGAACGGCGCCGGCAAGTCGACCACGCTCAAGACCCTTTCGGGGCTGCTGCGCTCGTCCACGGGCTCCATCGAGTTCGCGGGCGAGGACATCATGCGCGTGGCGGCCGACAAGCTGGTGGCGCGGGGGCTGGCGCATGTCCCCGAGGGCCGACGCGTGTTCCAGCAGATGAGCGTCGAGGAGAATCTCGAGATGGGAGCGTACACGCGCCCCGGCTCCGAGGTCGCCCCCGGTCTCGAGCGCGTCTACGCGCATTTTCCGCGTCTCAAGGAGCGCCGTCGCCAGGTGGCGGGCACTCTTTCGGGCGGCGAGCAGCAGATGCTTGCCATGGGGCGCGCGCTCATGAGCTCGCCCAAGCTTCTCATGCTCGATGAGCCCTCCATGGGTCTGGCGCCGATTCTCATCGAGCAGATCTTCCAGATCGTACAGGAGCTGCACGCGGCGGGCACCACGATTTTGCTCGTCGAGCAGAACGCGCAGATGGCGCTCTCGATCGCCAGCCGCGCCTACGTTATGGAAACGGGCAGGATCACCTTGTCCGGCACGGGCGACGAGCTTTTGCACAACGACGACGTGCGCCGCGCCTACCTCGGCGGCTGATGCGTAGCGGGCGGCGGGATCTGAGTTGCCGCCGCCCTTGGGCGGTTGCGGCATATGGAGGCTGCAGTGTGCGAGCGGATACGGCATATGAGTGTTTGCCTTGCCCGGGCCATCGCAGGACACGAGCGACTGCGGCGCCGGGGTTGCCGCAGGGCACGGACAGTTGCGACGCCCGGGCCGCGGTGGGATGCGAGCGATTGCGGTACCCGGGCCGCGGTGGGATGCGAACGATTTCGGCTCTCGATTTGTCGCAGGGTATGGACACTCGCGGCGCCCGGGTTGCCGTAGGATATGAACGATTGCAGGATATGAACGAATCATTCATATCCTGCAGAAAACTCTACCGTTCTGACCAGCTAATTTGTTGAGTCGCCACAAAGCTCCCGTTCATATCCTCAGTGAATGACAGGCAAATCGTTCATATCTTCAAATCATTCATATCCTCGAGGCACGAAAATCGTTCATATCCTCGTAACAAGAAAATCGTTCACAACTTCCAAACGCTCGCATCCGCAACCATCGCGGCTCGATACAATGACGACGGCATTTTCAATGAATGAGGCTGCATGTGTCCGCACGTATGAACGAGGTCGTTTGTGCCCGCAAGCATGAACGGGGCACCCGTGCCCGCAAGTATGAACGAGTCTGCTTACATCCTCAGACATCAACGGGGGCGCCCGCGCTCGCAAGCAGGAACGAAGCCGCCTGCACTCTCGGGCATGAATGAGGCCCGCTCGCTCAAACACGAACGGGGCCTGCACCCTCAAACATGAACGAGGCCGCATGCGAACGCAAGCATGAACGAGGTCGCCCGCGCGCTAAGATGGGTGAGCGTGCCTGCGCCAACGAGCAAGAGTGAACGCGCCTGCATCCGCAGGCGTGCGCAAGGGCACGGGCACCCACCAACGCCTGGATGCTTGATGAGCACGCGCGCTCCGTTTTGCAGAGCGCGCTTGATGAGAAAAGGGAGTATGTATGCTGTACGAGTTTTGCGCCGAGAACCTCACTAACGTGGAGTCGGCCCTCAAGGCCGGGGCGCGTCGCATCGAGCTGTGCGACAACCTCGCGGTGGGCGGCACCACGCCGTCGGCAGGCGTGATCGAGCAGGCGGTCGCCCTCATCCACAAGCACGAAGGCGCAACAGTGCGTGCGATCATCCGTCCACGTGGGGGAGATTTCGTCTACAGCAAGGCGGAGTTCAAGGCCATGGAGACCGATATCCGCTATGCGGGGGCCAACGGCGTCGACGGCGTGGTGATCGGCTGCCTCAAGCGCAACGGCTCGGGTGACGGCTTCGAGCTCGACCGCGAGGGGACGGAGCGCCTCGTCAAGGTTGCGCAAAGTGTGGGCGAGATGCGCGGGAGGGAGCTCGGCATCACGTTCCACATGGCCTTCGATGCGCTGGACCCTCAGACCGAGCTTGACGCCATCGACGTCCTTGTGGAGCTTGGCGTCGACCGTATTCTCACGCACGGCGGCGCGGCGGGAACGCCCATTGAGGACAACCTCGACCGGCTCAAGGCCTGCATCGATCGAGCCGGCAGTCGCCTGGTCATCTTGCCCGGAGGCGGTATCACGTACGAGAACGCGCCCGCCGTGGCGAGTGCTCTTGGAGTGACGGAGCTGCACGGCACCAAGATCGTGCGGCTGTAGAGGCCCTTCGACATCGTTGAGTACGAGCACAGGGAGCTGCACGGCACTAAGATCGTCGCCTGTAGAGGCGCCTTGTGGTCGGGTGTCCTTGGGCGCCCTCACCGTCTCTCGAAAACTCAGCGCTTCCCGTGGCGCTTCATCGTCGCTCGCCCGCGTTCCACGAGTTTGGCTTCCGCGGCGCGCTCCCGCTCGGTGAGTCGGCTCATCACGCGACCAAAGGTCGCCGCAAGCAACTGCTGAAAGATGGTTCCGCACATCACGGGAAACACGACCTCGCCGGGAAAATACTGCGCCGCAATGACGGCGCCCGACGAGATGTTGCGCAGCCCGCAGTCGAATCCCATGGTCACCAGTGTCGAAAACGGCTGGTGCAAGAGGCGCGCGGCGATCATGCCCCACAAAAACCCCGAGCTCGCAAACACGAGGATGAACAGCGCGACGCCGGCTCGTTCCCACGTCATGCTCAGGATGTACTCGCTCATCTGCGTCGAGTTGGCTGTGATGATGACGAGCAACAGCATCTTGCACAGCGGATCGATGCTGGGCGAGAGGACATCGTGGCCCCAGCCGCGCGTGAGGTCGTTCACCGCCATGCCGGCCAGGGCGGGCAGGGCGATCATAAAGACCATGTTGATCATCATGCCCAGGGCGTCCATGTGAATGGTGGCGCCCATGAGCAGCTTGAGTGTGAGCGGAATCGAGAACGGCGCGAGCACGGTCGAGACGAGGATGGCGCTCAGGCCCAGGGCGGTATTGCCGGAGAACATGCCGACCCACATAAAGCTCACGATGCCGATGGGCACGCTGTATTCCAGCAGGATGCCCGTGATGATATTCACGTTGCCGGCAAACAGCAGGGACGCGAGCGCAAACGCAAGGATGGGCATTGCCACCAGCGTGATCGCCAGAATGACGATGAGCGGCAGGGGGTGCCGAACGGTCTCTGCAAGCTGGCGAAACGTGTTGTTGAGCGATCCCTGAAACGTCATGAAGGCGAACAGCGCGGGGACGATTGGCTCGAAGGTGCCGAACACGCGCGGAAAGAGAACGCCCGCCGCCACGCAGAACAGGACGATGAGGGGCATGTGCGCCCCGATCGCCTTGCCCATCCGCCGCCAAGCCTCCATGTGGTCCTCCTTGCATGCCTGCATGGCCAAAATCGCGTTCCAGCATAGTCCGCGCGGGTTACGGTCTTGTTTCGCGCATGTGGGCTCTCGCGTGTTTCTCACACAGGTTGCCGGCTCGCGCGTTGCCGCTCCTTGTGCGGGGCGAGCTACCAGAGGCGTGTCGACCGCGCCGAGTGAGCGCTTTTCCAACGTTTGGCCGCCTCAAACGTTGGAAAAGCGCTCACTCGGCACAATTCCAAGGACCGTGAGCTGCCCACGCCGTCTGCCGGGGCGGCGCGGTTTTGTCCGCCCACGCGTGTATACTGAACTCGTTCAACACGCATGCCCGCCGCAGTGGGCAATCATTTAGGATTTGATCTTTATGCCGAGCAGATCTCGCTTTGGCCGTGCGGCAACCACGGCCCCTTCGGTTTTCCCCCTCCCTTCAATGCTGGAGAAGGGGGCACGCCATGGCATCGCTTAAGACGACGCACCGGTGGTGTCTGGCAAAAAACGACCCGTCGCTTGAGGACGAGCTCGCCGCGGGCCTGGACGTGGCTCCGCTCGTCGCGCGGATCATGGTCGCCCACGGCATCAAGTCGGTGGATGAGGGAAGGCTCTTCCTCACGCCCTCGCTTGAGCGCGATTGGGCCGATCCGCTCCTCATTCCGGGGATGGCCGAGGTCGCGGATCGCGTGGAGCGCGCGGTGCGCACCGGCGAGCCCATCGCGGTGTTCGGTGACTTCGACGTTGACGGCATCACCTCGACGTGCCTGCTCACGGAGGCCCTACGTACCCTCGGTGCGCGCGTGCGCCCCTTTATCCCGCATCGATTCGACGAGGGCTACGGGCTGACCTGCCAGGCGCTCGACCGCGTGATCGAGGCATGCTCGCCCTCGCTGGTCATCACGGTGGACAACGGCATAGCCGCCCGCGACGAGGTTGGCCACCTCATCGAGCGGGGCATCGATATCGTGGTGACCGACCATCATGAGCCCGCGGACCTCGTTCCCGTGGGCATCCCCGTCACCGATCCCAAGATGGCCGCGCACGGCCCCAGTCGCGAGCTGGCGGGTGTGGGCGTTGCCCTCAAGCTCGTGCAGGTGCTGGGGGAGCGTTTGGGCAACCCCAACTTGTGGCGGGCTTTCACCGAGGTGGCGGCGCTGGGAACGGTGAGCGACATGATGACGCTCACCCCCGAAAACCGCGCTCTCGTGGCGGACGGCATCGCGCATATGCGCACCACCACGCGGCCGGGCTATGTGGCCCTCGCCGCCGTCACCCGCACGGACCTTGCGACCATAACCGCCGACGCGCTCTCGTTCTCCCTCATCCCGCGTCTCAACGCCGCGGGCCGCATGGCCGACCCCGCGCTCGCGCTCAACCTGCTGATGGCCCGCGACGCCCAGGAGGCGGCGCGCCTCGCGGCCTCCCTCGAGGAGATCAACCAGGAGCGCCGCTCCATCGAGGCGGAGCTGACCGAGCAGGCGGAGGCGATTGCCGAGCGGACCTACGACGGCGGCCGCGTGATCGTCGTGGGCGGCGAGGGCTGGCACGAGGGAGTCAAGGGTATCGTCGCCAGTCGCCTGGTCAATCGCTACCACGTTCCCACGCTCCTGTTCTCCATCGAGGACGGCGTCGCGCGTGGATCGGGTCGCTCGGTGGGCGCCGTGAACCTCTTCGAGGCGGTCGAGAAGTGCTCGGACTTGCTCATCCGATTCGGCGGGCATGCCGGGGCGGTGGGCGTGACCTGCGCGGCCGAGAACCTCGATGCGCTGCGCGAGCGTTTGGGTGCCGTCCTCGCGGAGCTCCCGGCGGAGGACTTCGAGGACCGCGGCGAGGTCGCCGCCACCGTGCGTCTCTCCGAGCTCGACATCGATACCATCCGCCAGATCGGCATGCTCGAGCCGTTTGGCCAGGGCAACAAGGTGCCGTTGCTCGCCGCCTGCGGCGTCACGATGTGCGATCGCGCCGTTGTGGGCAAGACGGGCGACCACATGCGCTTTGTGGCAACCGATGGGGCGTCGAGCGTGCCCGCCATCATGTTCCGCGTGCCCGAGGTGGAAGAGCTGGTCAATTGCGACACCGTGGTCGATCTGGTCTTCGAGGCGGTCGCCGAGTGCTGGCAGGGACGGGTCAAGCCCAAGCTCATGATCAAGGACATTCTGCGCCGTTGCGATGACGACGCTCGTTGCTCCGCGGTGGGCGTGGCTTCCGCGGACCAGGGCGCCTCCGCGGTCCAGGCGCTTGCGGACGCCCTGCCCGCCGATCCCGCCACGTGCGCCCTCTCTTCCTCAGCGCGCGGTCGCGACCTACCCGTTCCGGCCGATGCCGAGCGCCGCGCCGCCTTGGCGCAGCTCCCCTACGACCAGCTCACGCGCTCGCTCGTGCATGCCCTCATTGGGTCCGCGACTCCCCATCGGGCGCAAGTCGAGGCCCTCGATGCGCTCAAGTGCGGCCGCAACACGCTCGCCGTCATGGGCACGGGGCGCGGCAAATCGCTCGTCTTCCACGTCCACGCGGTCCGCGAAGCGATCCTCAACGGTCGGGCGAGCGTGTTCGTCTACCCGCTGCGCGCGCTCGTCGCCGATCAGTCGTTTCATCTGGCGGCATCGCTCGCCAAGCTCGGCACCCGGGTGGGCGTGCTGACCGGCGAGACGCCCTCGGACGCGCGCGATCGCCTATTTGGCCAGCTCGCCGTCGGCAAGCTCGATATCGTGCTCACCACCCCCGAGTTCCTCTCCATCCACCGCGAGCGCTTCGCCGCGTCCCGGCGCATCGGGTTCGTCGTGGTGGACGAGGCGCACCATATGGCGGGCGCCAAGGGCGGGGACCGGACCGCGTATCTCGAGATGCCCGCGATCCTCGACCTCTTGGGCTCGCCGCGCGTGCTGGCGGCCACCGCCACGGCGTCGACGGACGTCGCGGATGAGATCTGCCGCCTGGCGCGCATCGACAAGGTCGTGGTGGACGCCGCCGTGCGCGACAACCTTGGGCTGGACGACGAGCGCGACCTCGCCAACCGCGAAAACCGCCTGGTGTCGATCGTGGCGAACGGGGAGAAGTGCGTTGTGTACGTCAACTCCCGCGATCAGTCCGTCGCTCTGTGCCGCACCCTGCGCCGCCGCGTGCCTGAGCTGGGCACACGCATCGCGTTCTACAACGCCGGCCTCTCCCGCGCCGACCGCACCGCCGTCGAGGCGGCGTTCCGGTCGGGCGAGCTGACCTGCATCGTGTCGACGTCTGCCTTCGGAGAGGGCGTGAACCTGCCGGACATCCGCCATGTGGTGCTCTATCACATGCCGTTCGGGTCCATCGAGTTCAACCAGATGAGCGGCCGCGCGGGCCGCGATGGCGCGCCGGCTCGCATCCACCTGCTGTACTCGCGCCGCGATGCCCGCATCAACGAGCGCCTGCTCGACGCCGCTGCGCCCGAGCGCAGCGTGCTCGTCACGCTGTACCGTGCGCTGCAGACCATGTGGCGCCACGGTCGCAGCGAAACGGGGGACGATGCGTTTTGCGCGAGCGATCTGGACATCGCGCAGATGTGCCTGGCCATCGACGCGCGGACGCCGGTCGACGAGCGCGCCGTCCCCAGCGGCCTGGCGATCTTTGAGGAGCTGGGGTTTGCGCGCGTGTGGGCCGACGGGCAGACGCGGCGCATCGCCATGATCGAGCACCCCGGGCACGTGGATCTGGATCGCTCGATTCGTTATCTCGAGGGCATCCACGCCCGCATGGAGTTCTCGGCGTTCAGGGATTGGGCCCTCTCCGCCCCCGCCCGTGATATGCTGGCACGCATCAACCGTCCCATTACCCCGCAGATGAGCGAGGGAGGTACCATCGATGGATAAGGCAAGCGCCGAGTCGAAGCGTCCCAAGGCCATGGAGTGGAAACAGGGCTCAGAGCCCCTGTTGCCGAGTGACGAGATGGTGCATTACGCACATGCCGACGACCTCCCCACCGAGTTCATGGCCGACAACTTCGATCGCTTGGACAACCTGGTCCGCAAGTACATGAGCGAGCAGGATCGCGACCTCGTCGAGCTCGCCTACTGCTTTGCCGCCGAGAAGCACTGCGCGCAGAAGCGCCGCAGCGGCGAGGCCTACATCAACCACCCCGTTGAGGTCGCCATCATCTTGGCGGAGCTCAAGATGGACTGCGATGTGGTGTGCGCCGCGCTGCTGCACGATACGGTCGAGGACACCACCACCTCGCTTGACGACGTGACCACGTACTTTGGCGAGACGGTCGCCGAGTTGGTGGACGGCGTTACCAAGCTCACGAACATCGACGTCGACACCATGGACGAGAAGCAGGCCCTCAACCTGCGCAAGATGTTCTTGGCCATGAGCCGCGACATCCGCGTGGTGATCGTCAAGTTGGCCGACCGCCTGCACAACATGCGCACGCTGGCGGCCCTGCGCGAGGACCGGCGCCTGTTCAAGGCGCGCGAGACCATGGACGTGTACGCGCCGCTCGCCGACCGCCTGGGCATGAGCTCCATCAAGTGGGAGCTCGAGGACCTGTCCTTCTTCTACCTTGAGCCCGAGGCGTATCAGCGCATCGCCCGCATGGTGAGCGAGAGCCGCGAGGTCCGTGAGCGCTTCCTGACCGAGACCATCAAGGCCCTCGACGATGAGCTCAAGCACGTGGGCCTTGTGGGGTATCAGATCGCCGGGCGCTCCAAGCACTATTGGTCGATCTATCAAAAGATGAAGCGCAAGGGCAAGGAGTTCTCCGAGATCTACGACCTGGTGGCGCTGCGCGTCATCACCAATTCGATCGCGGATTGCTATTCGGCCCTGGGTGCCGCGCACTCGCTGTGGACCCCCATGCCCGGTCGCTTCAAAGATTACATCAACATGCCCAAGGCCAATAACTACCAGAGCCTTCACACGACGGTCATCGGCCCCACGGCGCGTCCGCTCGAGATCCAGATTCGCACGTACGAGATGCACGAGCAGGCGGAATACGGCATCGCCGCGCACTGGCTCTACAAGCGCTCGGGAGGCTCGAACGCCGTCAAGGCGACGAGCGCCCAGCGTCTCGACGATCAGATCAACGCTCTCAAGCGCAGCTTGGACTGGGCGGCCAACGACGATATCGAGGATCCCAAGGAGTTCCTGCACTCGCTCAAGGTCGACCTGTACGACCAGGAGATCTTCGTGTTCACCCCCAAGGGCGAGGTCATGAACCTGCACTCCGGCTCCACGCCGCTCGATTTCGCCTACTCGGTGCACACCGAGGTGGGCAACCACTGCGTTGGTGCCAAGATCAACGGTGCCGTGGCGCCGCTCACGCACACGCTCGCCATGGGCGACCGCGTGGAGATCCTCACCAACAAGAACGCCAAACCCTCGCGCGACTGGCTGAATATCGTCAAGACCTCGAGCGCCAAGTCCAAGATCCGTCGCTATTTCGCCGCGGCGACCAAGGACGAGGACGCCACCGCGGGACGCGAGATGCTCGCCCGCGACCTGCGCAAGCGCGGATACGGCATCTCCACGCCCCGCTCGACGCGCGCCCTCAACACCGTGGCGGGCGACATGAACTACAAGGCGCTCGAGGATCTGTTCGCCGCGGTGGGCGCCGGCAAGGTGCAGCCGCGCGCCGTGGGCAATAAGGTCCAGGCCATCCTCGACCCGCGCCCGCAGGATCCCGCGGCGGCCAAGGCAAAGGCCATTGCGGGCGTGGTGCATCAGCCTCCGCGCACGGGCAACAACCAGGCAAGGCGCTCCAAGGGCAGCTCGGGCGTTCTGGTGGAGGGTGCCGAGGGCGACAGCATGCTGGTTCGCCTGGCGCATTGCTGCAACCCCGTCACGGGCGACGACATCGTTGGGTTCATCACCCGCGGCCGCGGCGTGTCCGTGCATCGCGCCACGTGCCCCAACGTCAAGGGGCTCATGGAGCATCCCGAGCGCATGATTGGCGTCAGCTGGGATACGGGGGCGGACGCCCTGTTCCAGGTCGAGGTCGTGGTGGAGTGCATCGACCGCATGGGTCTGCTCAAGGACGTCACCATCGCGATCGGCGATGCGGGTGGCAACATCCTGTCCGCCGCGACGTCCACCAATCGCGAGGGCATCGCGACACTGCGGTTCCTCATCGAGATCTCCGACGCGAGCCGCCTCGATCCGCTCCTGGGCGCCATCGGCGCCGTCGAGAGCGTCTACGATGCCCGCCGCCTCATGCCCGGCGAGGGCAACAAGACCATGAAGCGCAGGTCGCGCTAACCCGGGCGGTTCGGGCTTGGCTGGGTTGACCGGGCGGTTTGGTGGAGTGGTCCTTGGCTGCTTGGCAGGGTTGACCGGGTGGTTTGGCGGGGCAAGTCTGGGCTGCTTGGATAGGGCTGGTCCGGCCTGCTTGTCAGAGTGCCCCGCCTGTCACTGCCGGATCCAAGAGCGTGCGCTCAGAGTGTCGCATAACTGGAAAAACTTCGCGTTTTGGTTAAGTTTTTCCAGTTATGCGACCAAACTGCGGAGGTGTCCCCGGATCGAGGGTCCTTTTCGGGTAAACCAAGCGTCGCAGCGGCTCTCGGGCCGGCCAGGCGCCGCCGCCCTTCCCGGGCAATAAAGCGTCCGTTGCCCTTATGGGGTCAACCAAATGTGAATGAGGATTGATATGGAAACGTTTCTGAATATGAAAAAGAACGGCTCGCTCGCCATTCATTGCGTGGTGAACGGCCCCATTCAAACGAACACGTACTTCGCCGTGAGCGGTGACGAGGCGGTCATCATCGACCCGGCATGGGAGGGGGAGAGGCTTGCCGAGGTGTTCGCGGAGCGCTGCCCTGGCGCTCGCGTCGTCGCGATCATCTGCACGCATGGGCATGCCGACCATATCGGCGGCGTCGCCGGCCTGCGTCGCGCCCTCGGTGGCGACGTGCCTTTCATGATCTCCGAGGTCGATGCGGGCATCATGGCGGGCGCGATCGCCAGCATGCGCGATATGTGGGGCTTCGATCATGAGATGCCGCCTGCTCCCGACCGCCTGCTCAGGGAGGGCGACACGGTCGCGTTCGGAGACGTCGAACTGCAGGTCATGGCCACGCCCGGTCACACCCCCGGCGGTATCGTCCTGTTTTGCGCGGCAAGCACGGGCAACGTGGCGTTTGTGGGCGACACGCTCTTCCCCGGCGCTCATGGCCGGACCGACCTTGCGGGCGGTAGCGAAAAGCAGGTCATCGATTCGCTGGGCAAAATGGGTGCGTTCCTTCCCGGCGACACCCTGTGCCTCATCGGCCACAACGACACGACGACCATCGCCGACGAGCTGCAAAACAACCTTTTCATGCGTCGCGGTCTGCGCCATTACCGATAACCGCGGCAGTTGTCTGTCGTTGCTGGTCGGTTCATTGCGCGGGCGAGTTCCAGCCGCCGTCTGCCGTTCGCGTGGTAAAATACAAGCGTTTACCGTTCAGAGTATGGACAATGGGAGGTCCAATATGCTCGTCAATGCAGCTCAAATGCTCAAGGATGCCGAGGCCGGTCACTACGCCCTGGGCGCCTTCAACACCAACAACCTGGAGTGGACGCTCGCCATCCTCCAGGCCGCCGAGGAGGCCAAGTCCCCGCTGATCCTTCAGTGCACCGCCGGTGCCGCTAAGTGGATGGGCGGCTTCAAGGTCTGCGCCGATATGGTCAAGGCTGCCGTCGAGGCCACCGGTGTGACCGTCCCCGTGGCGCTGCACCTCGATCATGGTTCCTACGAGGACTGCTTCAAGTGCATCGAGGCCGGCTTTACGTCCATCATGTATGACGGCTCTCACGAGGAGACCTTCCAGCTTAACCTCGACCGCACCAAGGAGCTCGTTGAGCTTGCCCACTCCAAGGGCATGTCCATCGAGGCCGAGGTCGGCGGCATCGGCGGCACCGAGGACGGCGTGACCTCCAACGGCGAGCTCGCTGACCCCGCTGAGTGCAAGCAGATTGCTGACCTGGGCGTCGACTTCCTCGCCTGCGGTATCGGCAACATCCACGGCGTGTACCCTGCCGACTGGGCTGGCCTTTCCTTCGAGCGTCTGGGCGAGATCAAGGCCGAGACCGGCGACCTGCCCCTCGTCCTGCACGGTGGCACTGGCATCCCCGAGGATCAGATCAAGAAGGCCATCTCCCTGGGTATCTCCAAGATCAACGTCAACACCGACCTGCAGCTCGTCTTCGCCAAGGGCGTTCGCGAGTACATCGAGGCTGGCAAGGATCAGCAGGGCAAGGGCTTTGACCCCCGCAAGCTCCTCAAGCCTGGTCGCGACAACATCGTTGCCCGCACCAAGGAGCTCATGGAGGAGTTTGGCTCCGTCAACAAGGCGTAACGCTTTAGACCGCTGACTCATCGGGGCACCCGAATTCTCCGCGCATGCATCTCCGAGAATCGCGCGTAACGATTCCTTGGCCGTATGCTTGCCTGGGGGATTTCGGGTGCCCTGTTCATTACCACGGGCTCGCACGCACGTCTCGTCGGGAATCTCACAACGAGATGAGAGCCGATGTGGTACCATAGCCCAGCGCGACTTTTTATGCCCGAGTGGCGGAACGGCAGACGCAGGGGACTCAAAATCCTCCGGTAGCGATACCGTGTGAGTTCGAATCTCACCTCGGGCACCATGCGATCGAACGGGGCTCCAGCAATGGAGCCCTTACTTATGAGTGCCGAACTCACGCGAGTGCGAGAGCGTCGCGCAAGCGCGAGCGTTTGCAGCGAGCTCGTGAAGGTGGAGTCTGAGCGGTTGCGGATGCCACGGGCAGACGCTTCGAATCTCACCTCGGGCACCATGCGAACGAACGGGGCTCCAGCAATGGGGCTCTTTTATCGTGATGAAAGCATGGATGTTCCGTCACTTGTGCTATCATTCACGAGTCGCTGGTTTTCCAGCAAGGAAAGCAGGACCTGCGGGTTCTCACCTTTCGGTGCCATTGGGTAGCTGTCTGGTCGTACAACCGAGCGCTTGCACCTGCATGTTCTATGCAGCCTTAGCGCTAAAGCTGTCGACCCGGATGCCACATGGTTCCGGGTTTATTTGTACGAGTGCAAGAAGGAGGTATCGACATAGCTAAGTCTGATGACACCCGCATCAACGATGAGATTCGCGCCCCGCGCGTTCGCCTCATCGGCGTCGACGGATCGCAGCTCGGTCTGTTCGCCACGCACGATGCGCAGCGCATCGCCGATGATCAGAATCTTGACTTGGTGGAGATCGCGCCCAATGCGGATCCGCCGGTGTGCAAGGTCATGGATTACGGCAAGTTCAAGTACCAGCAGGCCATGAAGGCCAAGCAGGCTCGTAAGAACCAGTCCAAGGTTGAGGTCAAGGAAATGAAGTTCCGACCGAAGATCGATGTGGGCGATTACGAGACCAAGAAGGGTCACGTCCTGCGATTCCTCAAAAAGGGCGCGCGCGTAAAGATCACCATCATGTTCCGCGGCCGCGAGATGGCGCACCCGGAGCAGGGTCTGAACGTGCTCGAGCGCCTCGCCGAGGATCTCAAGCCGTTCGCTACGGTCGAGTCCCAGCCCAAGCTGGAGGGCCGTAACATGCTCATGCTGCTCGCACCCATCAAGGGAGCCTTCGATAACGAAGGCGACGCCGAGCCGAGTGATAAGTAGTTAACCGCCAGGTATTAGAAGGAGATTTCCATGCCTAAGATGAAGACCCACAGCGGCAGCAAGAAGCGTTTCCGCCGCAGCGGCACGGGCAAGATCATGCGTGCCAAGGCTTACAAGAGCCACATCCTGACCAAGAAGTCCACCAAGCGCAAGCGCGGCTTCCGTCAGGAGACCGAGCTGGCCGCCGCCGACGCCAAGGTCATCAACGCCCGTCTCGCCGGTCGTTAATCCATCCTTCCCGCTGTTATTTCCTTTAGGAGTTGATTAGATATGGCACGTGTCAAGCGCGCTGTGAACGCCAAGAAGAAGCGTCGTACCGTCCTTAACCGCGCGAAGGGTTATTACGGTCAGGCATCCCGTTCCTATAAGTACGCCAAGGAGCAGGTGCAGCACTCCCTCCAGTACCAGTACCGCGACCGCCGCAACAAGAAGCGCGAGATCCGCTCCCTGTGGATCACCCGCATCAACGCGGCCGCCCGCATGAACGACATCTCCTACTCCCAGTTCATGCACGGCCTGAAGCTCGCCGGCATCGAGCTCGACCGCAAGGTCCTGGCTCAGATGGCGTACGAGGACATCGAGTCCTTCAACGAGCTCGCCGCCATCGCCAAGAAGGCTCTCGAGGCCTAAGCGCTTCGCAGTAGAGAGAGCATGAAGAACGGGGTGTCCACGGGCGCCCCGTTCTGCTATCGGGCGGGCGCATCGGTACCACCATAACGCGTTGGCCGAGGGCTTCGCACCGTTCGCTGGAATCACGTGGGTTCATCCTTGACACGGCGTTCGCTGATGACTATAAAATAGTCTTGCATGGCGGGATGTTATCTCAAGGGAGCATGACCGCCTGCGCTTTGCCCGGCTTGGGCGTATCGGATAGACATAGGGTACATAGCTTCGGGTGTCACTCGTGTGGGGGCATGACCGTAGATGGTTTTTCCATCGGGTCATGCCCCCATTTTGTGTTTCCATGCAGCTTGTGCCCGATACAATGAGGAAAGGAGGTGCGCATCCATGCTGGCGATCAGAAAGCTCAACAACAACGCCGTGATCTGCCGAGACAGCCTCAACCGCGAGGTCGTGGCGCTGGGTAAGGGTATTGGCTACGGGGGAGACTTCCCACGCGAGCTCGACATCTCCACCGTCGAGCGGACATTCTACAGCGTCGACGCCGAGGGGCAGCGCATCATGCGGGACCTGCCCGCAGACGTGCTGATCTTCACAGCGAAGGTCATGGATATCGTTTCCAACGAGCTTCCCTACGAGGTAAGCCCGAATGCAGTTTTGATCATGGCCGACCATCTTGCCTTTGCGATTGCGCGCCAAAAGAAGGGCATTTGCTTCGACATGACGCTCGCCTACGATGTACGGCAGCTGTATCCGCTCGAGTACAAGATCGGCCGATATATCGTGGCGCGTCTGCGGCAAGAGATGGGCGTAGAGCTTCCGCATGAAGAGATTGCCAGCATCGCCATGAACCTGGTCAACGCTAAAACGGGTGCGGAAGCGGAGGCGTCGAGCGACCGTGCGCGTTCGTTTGAGCAGCTGCTCAACGACGTGACGGCTATCGTCGAGCGCGATTTCCGCACGATCATCGATCGTGAGACGTTTGAATACTCGCGCTTTGCCACGCACGTGCAGTACCTGTTCCGCCGCATCCAGGGCGGCGAGAACATCAGCAGCGCGAACTTGCCGCTCTACGGCAACTCGCTGGAAGAATTCCCCGAGCTCGCGAGCTGTATCGACCACATCAGCACCTGTATCGAGCGCTCGTGGGGCACGCGGCTCACCGATGAGGAGAAGCTCTACCTCATGCTTCACGTCAACCGCATCTGCTCGCAGCAAGACCAGCGCCGGGCCCAATAGCCCGGCAAATCAGAAGGATTGTAACCTGCGCAAGGGCAGGGCATGACCTCCGTGTACGACGATAAATGTCAACTGTGCCGAGGCTATTCGGCATGTAAGGAGGAACCATGGCAAACGACCGAAAACTTGCTAGCAAGATTATCGATACCGTTGGTGGCAAGGAGAACATTTCCAATGTGACGCACTGCATGACGCGCCTGCGCTTCGTACTTAAAGATGAAGGACTCGCGTCGGATGATGCCTTGAACGCCATCCCCGAGGTCATCAGCGTGGTGCGCGCGGGTGGGCAGGTCCAGCTCGTGATCGGCCCGACCGTCGATAAGGTGTACGACGCCGTTTGCAAGGAGGGCGGCTTTGAGGCGCAGACGGCCATCGACGAGAACCTCGACGCCCCAAAGCTCCCGTTCAAGGAGCGTTTCGCGCCCAAACGCATCGGCAACCTCATCTTGGATGCGGTGAGCGGCTCGATTGCTCCCATTCTGCCAATCTTCTGCATTGCGGGAATCTTTCGCATGTTCACCATTCTGCTCGGACCGGAGGGTGCAGGTTTACTCTCCGAGGAGAGCAGCATGTACCAACTCTTCACTCTCGTGGGCGATGCAGCTTATTACTTCCTTCCGGTCTTTGGTGCCTATGCGGCGGCAAAGAAGTTCAAAACGAGTCCCGTGCTCGCACTCATGATCGCCGTCATCATGATTCACCCGAGCATGCTCGCCATCGTCGAAGGGGGCGCTCCC
Source organism: Collinsella stercoris DSM 13279 (assembly GCF_020735465.1). GTDB lineage: Bacteria > Actinomycetota > Coriobacteriia > Coriobacteriales > Coriobacteriaceae > Collinsella > Collinsella stercoris. The sequence goes on from NZ_CP085935.1 coordinate 180,446, forward strand.
TTCGACGTGTACGGTATTCCCATGACGCTTGTCAACTACACGCAGTCAGTGCTGCCGATTATTCTTATCGTGTGGGTTCAGTCCTACGTTGAGGGCCTCATCAAGAAGTTCTGCCCGGATATGCTGCGCATCCTTGTGATCCCCGTGGGAACCATGCTTATCATGCTGCCGCTGGCGCTGTGCGTCTTTGGGCCGGCAATCTCCTTCGTTATGGGCATCATTGCCAATATCATCATCTGGCTCGGCGCAAATGCCGGGCCGCTGTGCGGCCTTGTGGTCGGTGCAACGTGGAACCTCGTTATCGCCACTGGCATGCATGTGCCCATCCTTACCGCTATGATGCCTGGCTGGCTCGAGGTTGGTTATGACGCTGTGTGCACTCCGGGCACGACCGTGGTGGTCTACGTGACCTTTGCCGTTGCGCTTGCGTATGGCATTCGCGCTAAGGGCAAGGCAAACCGCCAGCTCGGTTGGACTACGTTTGCCACTTATGCGCTCGGTCGCGTGTCAGAGCCCATTATCTACGGTATTCTCCTGCGCGATAAGAAGGCCCTTGCCTGGTCAATGATCGGTGGCGCGGCAGGCGGTCTTGCGTGCGGCCTGCTGAATGCGCGCATTTTCGTCTTCTCGGGTGTTGGCTTCCCGTGGATGAACGTTATCAAGTTCAGTCAGGATATCGTCCCCGGCGCTATCGGCTGCATTATTGGTTTTGCGGTGACCTTTGCCCTCTGCATGGTCTTTGGTTTTGATAACCGCGAAGCTACCGAGAATGCCGCCGAGGATGCCATGGAAGCCTAAGCGCCGATTCCGCATGAGGCGATCTCGGCGCGGGATCCCCTCCCGATGCCTAAGCCCCATGCGTTCGAAACGGACCGCTCGTCGCGAGGCGGGCGGTCCATTGTCAATCTAAGTAGAGGAGGGTCTCATGCCGCTACGTTCTGATTTTCTCTGGGGCGGAGCACTTGCCGCCAACCAATGCGAGGGTGGGTTTGACCAAGGAGGTCGAGGTCTCGCCAACGCCGACCTGCTTCCCTTTGGCGAGGGGCGTCTTGCCGTCATCCGTGGTGACAATGTGCCCCTTGAGGCTGATCCGGGCTGCTATTACCCTGCACGCGAGGCCATTGATTTCTATCATCATTACCGAGAGGATATCGCGCTCTTTGGTGAGATGGGCTTTAAGGCGCTCAGGCTTTCGATTGCGTGGAGTCGCATCTTCCCCAATGGTGATGACGTCGAGCCCAACGAGGAAGGCCTTGCATTTTACGAGGACGTATTTCGCGCCTGTCGTGAGCAGGGGATCGAGCCCGTGGTTACACTCAACCACTACGACGTTCCGATGCGTCTCGTTACCGCGTACGGCGGGTGGCGCAACCGGACTCTCGTCGACCTCTTTGAGCAGTTTGCGCAGACCGTCTTTGCACGCTACGCCGGGCAGGTGCGGTACTGGCTCACCTTCAACGAAATCAACATCATGACTTCGGCCTGTTTCATGGGTGCGGGAATCATCTTCCATGAGGGTGAGGACCGCTACCGCTCCATCCACACGGCGGTCCACCATGTGCTCGTGGCGAGCGCGCGGGCGGTGCGCCTCTGCCATGAGCTGGTGCCCGGCGGGCAGATCGGTTGCATGCTGAACGCGGGTATCTACTATCCCGCGACCTGCAACCCTGAGGACATCAAGGCGGCGCAGGACGAGAACCGCAAGCACTATATGTTCACGGACGTGCAGGTGCGCGGGGCCTACCCCTGCTACGTACTCAAAGAGTATGAGCGCCAGGGGTTCCAGATTCCCTGGGGGGAGGATGACCGCGAGGTTCTTGCCGCCAATACCGTTGACTTCGTTTCATTCTCGTATTACTCCACACGCGTGGTCGAGGCGAGCGCGGAAGGCAAATACGACTCCAACCTCCTTAAGAGCGCGCCCAATCCCTATCTCAAGCTCGAGCCGTGGGGACGCTTTATCGACCCGTTGGGATTGCGAATCACCATGAACGATATTTACGACCGCTATCAAAAGCCACTCTTTATTGTTGAGAACGGCCTCGGTGCCGTGGACGAGCCAAACGAGGCGGATTATATAGAGGATGACTACCGTATCGCATACCTGCGCGCGCATCTGCAGGCTATGAAGGATGCGGTGGAGGAGGACGGCGTCGATCTCATAGGCTACACGTGCTGGGGCCCCATTGACCTTGTATCAGTGGCAACGGGTCAGATGAGTAAGCGTTATGGCTTTATCTACGTCGATTTGGACGACGAGGGCAATGGCACACGAAGGCGAACGAAGAAGAAATCATTTGATTGGTATAAAAAGGTGATCGCCTCGAACGGGGAGGACCTGAGCTAGCGCGCAGTAAGGGCCTACGTAGAAGGGTGCATGCATTTGTCCAGTTCAAGCAGTATAAAGATGAAGCTAGGCAGATGGATGCACCTCGAGCAGTAAGCGAGCAGTAAGCTCCAAATGTGCAGGAAATGTGCAGACCCCGATTCCCGCCCCCGCGCCCTCCCGACTCTGGCAATATATCTCCTTGCCGCGCGGGTGGCCGAGCGAAGACGAGGCCGACGGACCCGCGGCGGGTACCTTGAGAACCGGATACCGCGAAGAGACGGAAATGAAGTGGAGACACCATTTTAACAGGTGTCACAGTGATGTACTTTTCAAGATGTGTAAGGTCCGAGCCCTGAGGGCTCGGCACCCGTTTCAACTTCCTTGAACCAGTTTACACGCTAAGCACTAGATGGAATCCGAACCAGCAAGCATGCTGGTCGGGACGGGCTCACCCCGCCGAACCATGATCGCGACCGGACCGCGCGTCCGGCCATCATATTTGGACGGAGAGTTCGATCCTGGCTCAGGATGAACGCTGGCGGCGCGCCTAACACATGCAAGTCGAACGGCACCCGCCCTCGGGCGGAAGCGAGTGGCGAACGGCTGAGTAACACGTGGAGAACCCGCCCCCTCCTCCGGGATAGCCTCGGGAAACCGTGGGTAATACCGGATGACCCCGGCAGGCCGCATGGCCGGCCGGGCAAAGCCCAGACGGGAGGGGATGGCTCCGCGGCCCATCAGGTAGACGGCGGGGTGACGGCCCACCGTGCCGACGACGGGTAGCCGGGTTGAGAGACCGACCGGCCAGATTGGGACTGAGACACGGCCCAGACTCCTACGGGAGGCAGCAGTGGGGAATCTTGCGCAATGGGGGGAACCCTGACGCAGCGACGCCGCGTGCGGGACGAAGGCCCTCGGGTCGTAAACCGCTTTCAGCAGGGATGAGACAAGACGGTACCTGCAGAAGAAGCCCCGGCTAACTACGTGCCAGCAGCCGCGGTAATACGTAGGGGGCGAGCGTTATCCGGATTCATTGGGCGTAAAGCGCGCGTAGGCGGCCCGGCAGGCAGGGGGTCAAATGGCGGGGCTCAACCCCGTCCCGCCCCCTGAACCGCCGGGCTCGGGTCCGGTAGGGGAGGGTGGAACACCCGGTGTAGCGGTGGAATGCGCAGATATCGGGTGGAACACCGGTGGCGAAGGCGGCCCTCTGGGCCGAGACCGACGCTGAGGCGCGAAAGCTGGGGGAGCGAACAGGATTAGATACCCTGGTAGTCCCAGCCGTAAACGATGGACGCTAGGTGTGGGAGGGGAACCCTTCCGTGCCGCAGCCAACGCATTAAGCGTCCCGCCTGGGGAGTACGGCCGCAAGGCTAAAACTCAAAGGAATTGACGGGGGCCCGCACAAGCAGCGGAGCATGTGGCTTAATTCGAAGCAACGCGAAGAACCTTACCAGGGCTTGACATGCGCGTGAAGCCGGGGAGACCCGGTGGCCGAGAGGAGCGCGCACAGGTGGTGCATGGCTGTCGTCAGCTCGTGTCGTGAGATGTTTGGTTAAGTCCAGCAACGAGCGCAACCCCCGCCGCATGTTGCCAGCACCTCGGGTGGGCACCCATGCGGGACCGCCGGAGTCAATCCGGAGGAGGGCGGGGACGACGTCAAGTCATCATGCCCCTTATGCCCTGGGCTGCACACGTGCTACAATGGCCGGTACAGCGGGATGCGATGGCGCGAGCCGGAGCGGATCCCTGAAAGCCGGCCCCAGTTCGGATTGGGGGCTGCAACCCGCCCCCATGAAGTCGGAGTTGCTAGTAATCGCGGATCAGCATGCCGCGGTGAATGCGTTCCCGGGCCTTGTACACACCGCCCGTCACACCACCCGAGTCGTCTGCACCCGAAGTCGCCGGCCCAACCGAGAGGGGGGAGGCGCCTAAGGTGTGGAGGGTGAGGGGGGTGAAGTCGTAACAAGGTAGCCGTACGGGAACGTGCGGCTGGATCACCTCCTTTCTAGGGAGCGAGAGCGCTTTCTGAAAGCACTAGAGAACCATATCTCACAATTGTTGCGGCGCAGGTGTGCCCGCGTCCCCGCTTCCGTGCCGTCCCTTCGCGTGTCCGGTCCCCGGGGTCACCCCGCGTACCTTGAGAGCCGCATAGCGACAAGACGGATCTAGAGAGAGATCTGATCGATTCTTCTATATCGAGATATGAGATATATCTTCCAATCTGCATATATAGTAAGTTGCATGACGATCGCCGGTGGCGCTGAGCCACCTGGCGTATGCGACACCCAGACATTCAAGTGTCTAGATACGGCGTCCCGCACGGAAGGTGCGGGAAGATATCTAGGGCGCACGGCGGATGCCTTGGCACATGGAGCCGAAGAAGGACGCGGCAAGCTGCGATAATCCGCGGTTAGGGGCACACACCCTTCGACCCGCGGGTCTCCGAATGGGCGAACCCGCCAGGAGAAGTCCTGGCACCCTCCGGATGAACTCATAGTCCGGAGGGGGACAACCCGGGGAACTGAAACATCTAAGTACCCGGAGGAGAAGAAATCAACATCGAGATTCCCCGAGTAGCGGCGAGCGAAAGGGGACCTAGGCCAAACCGTGGAGCGGGCCGGCGCCAGCCTTTGCCGCCCACGGGGTTGAAGGGCCGACCGCCCGGGGGCTGGCGCCCCCGGCGGGCATCCATCCAGGGGAGCCGAACGGCATGGGAAGGCCGGCGGCACAGGGTTAGGGCCCCGTAGGCGCACCCTGGGATGGAGCCCGGCGTCGGTCCCTGAGTAGGGCCGGGCACGTGAAACCCGGTCCGAACCCGGGGGGACCACCCTCCAAGCCTGAATACTCCCATGTGACCGATAGCGCACCAGTACCGTGAGGGAAAGGTGAAAAGCACCCCGGGAGGGGAGTGAAACAGTACCTGAAACCGTGCGCCCGCAAGGCGTCGGAGCACCCATGCGGTGTGACGGCGTGCCTTTTGTAGAATGAGCCAGCGAGTTGCTGGCACGCGGCGAGGTTAAGCTGGGAAGCGAGCCGGAGCGAAAGCGAGTCCGAAACGGGCGTTCCCAGTCGCGTGCCGCAGACGCGAAGCCGGGTGAGCTATCCCTGGGCAGGCTGAAGCGGGGGTAAGACCCCGTGGAGGGCCGAACGGACGTACGTTGAAAAGTGCGCCGATGACCTGGGGATAGGGGTGAAAGGCCTATCAAACCCGGAGATATCTCGTTCTCCCCGAAATAGCTTTAGGGCTAGCGTCGCGCGTTAACCGCCGGAGGTAGAGCACCGGATCGATGAGGGGGCTTCGCCGCCTACCGATTCGAACCGAACTCCGAATGCCGGTCGGTCCAGAGCGCGGCAGTCAGAGCATGTGGGCTAAGCTGTGTGCTCGAGAGGGAAACAGCCCAGACCGCCCGCTAAGGCCCCCAATTCTCAGTTAAGTGGCAAAGGATGTGCGTCCGCGCAGACAACCAGGAGGTTGGCTTAGAAGCAGCCACCCCTTCAAAGAGTGCGTAACAGCTCACTGGTCGAGTGGACATGCGCCGACAATACACGGGGCTAAACTGAGAGCCGAAGCGGCGGCAGCGATTCTTCGCTGGGTAGGGGAGCGTCCCGCGCGGGGCGAAGCCGGAGGGTCACCGACGGTGGACTGCGCGGGAGCGAGAATGCTGGCATGAGTAGCGAGAGACGAGAGAGTAACTCGTCCGCCGTAAACCCGAGGTTTCCTGGGCGAGGCTAATCCTCCCAGGGTCAGTCGGGGGCTAAGCCGAGGGCGGATGCCGTAGGCGAAGCGCAGCAGGTGGACATTCCTGCACCGGAGATGCACCGTCACGACCGACGGGGCGACGGATTGGGGTGGCTCGGCGGGGTTCTGGACGTCCCCGTGATGGAGCGCGGCCCGCGGACCAGGCAAATCCGGTCCGCACGAGGGCGAGGCTCCGGACGAAGCGAGAGAGCGAAGCGAGTGAGCCCGTGGTCCCCAGAAAAACCCCTAGGCAGGGGCATCTCCGCCCGTACCGCAAACCGACACAGGTGGGTGGGTAGAACATACCGAGGCGATCGGGTCAACCATGGTCAAGGAACTCGGCAAAATGGCCCCGTAACTTCGGGAGAAGGGGCGCCGGCGCGTACGTGGACCCACTTGCTGGGCGAGCGGAGGCCGGCCGCAGTGAAGAGGCCCAATCGACTGTTTACCAAAAACACAGGACTCTGCAGAAGGCGAGAGCCGACGTATAGGGTCTGACGCCTGCCCGGTGCCGGAAGGTCACGCGGAGGGGTTAGCCGCCTGGCGAAGCCCCGAAGCCAAGCCCCGGTAAACGGCGGCCGTAACTATAACGGTCCTAAGGTAGCGAAATTCCTTGTCGGGTAAGTTCCGACCTGCACGAAAGGCGCAACGAATTGGGCGCTGTCTCGACCATGGACCCGGTGAAATTCCACTAGTCGTGAAGATGCGACTTACCCGCGGAAGGACGGAAAGACCCCGTGAACCTTCACTGCAGCTTGGCATTGGCCGCTGGCCCGTCGCGTAGAGGATAGGCGGGAGGCTTCGAAGCCCGGGCGCCAGCCCGGGTGGAGCCGACCTTGGAATACCGCCCTCGGCGCGCCGGCGTCCTAACCCCGGGCCGTGATCCGGCCGGGGGACCGTGCCAGGTGGGTAGTTTGACTGGGGCGGTCGCCTCCTAAAGGGTAACGGAGGCGCGCGAAGGTCCGCTCGGGACGGTCGGCAACCGTCCTCAAAGAGTGCAAGAGCGTAAGCGGGCTTGACTGCGAGGCAGACACGCCGAGCAGGTGCGAAAGCAGGCTCTAGTGATCCGGCGGCCCCGCGTGGGTGGGCCGTCGCTCAACGGATAAAAGGTACTCCGGGGATAACAGGCTGATCTTGCCCAAGAGTCCACATCGACGGCAAGGTTTGGCACCTCGATGTCGGCTCATCGCATCCTGGGGCTGGAGCAGGTCCCAAGGGTACGGCTGTTCGCCGTTTAAAGCGGTACGCGAGCTGGGTTCAGAACGTCGTGAGACAGTTCGGTCCCTATCCTCCGCGGGCGCAGGAGAATCGAGGGAGGCTGCCCCTAGTACGAGAGGACCGGGGTGGACGCACCTCCCGTGAACCAGTTGTCGACCAACGGCACGGCTGGGTAGCGGCGTGCGGCGCGGATAACCGCTGAAGGCATCTAAGCGGGAAGCCGTTCCCGAGATCAGTTCTCCTTTTCGGTAAGGGCCCAGGTAGACTACCTGGTCGATAGGCCGCAGGTGCAAGGGGCGCGAGCCCCTCAGCCGAGCGGTACTAATAGCCCGAGCTCTTACCCGCATCCGACCGGCGGGACGCCATACATGCAAGTATCTAAGGTGTCGCGTCGTCTAGGTCAGGTCGACCTCGGTTCCGTCCCTCGAAGTCGCTGTGCGGCCCTCAGGGCACGCGCGTGTCACCCGGGTGGGAGGCCCGAGAGCCGCCCACCGGTCAGCGGCCATTGCGTGCGGGGCACGCCCGGTCCCATTCCGAACCCGGAAGCTAAGCCGCACCGCGCCGATGGTACTGCGGGGGAAGCCCGTGGGAGAGCAGGGCGCCGCTGACCGGTGGACGGCTCTCGCCCTTTTTAGACAGGCGAGATGGGGAGGGGGAGCTGCGAGCTCCCCCTTTTTGCATATGGAGGTGCTTTCCATGTCGTATACCGTGTTCGTTATTGGAAATATCGCCTCGGGCAAGTCGACTGCCTGTGCATATCTAGCCTCGCGTGGCGCCCGTCACATCGATTTGGATGCAATGGCCAAGGGCCTGTACGTACCTGGATCTCAGCTCGTCCAATCGATTGCCGAGGAGTTCGGTTGGGATGTCCTCGATGAGTACGGCGCTATTCGCTCTTCGGTTTTGGCCTCTCGCGCCTTCGTGAATCCTGAGTCCATTGCGGCCCTCAACGCCATCGTCCACCCGGTTCTGCTCGATCACCTGAGCACGGTACTCTTGCCCGTGCAATGCTGCTCCACTGTCGTCCCGGAGTATCCCCTCACGGTCGTCGAGGTCTCCGCAGCCGCCTCCTTTACTGATGCATTCGGCTTGGCGGATGACGTGCTTGCGGTTCATGCTCCATTGGATATCCGTCGCGCTCGCGCTCTCGAGCGGGGGATGAGCGCTGATGACTTTGAGGCACGCTCCTCCGTTCAGCCCTGCGATGATGAGCTCATTGCGATGGCGTGTCACGTCATCGATAACTCGGCAGGCGACGATTCATTGTTTGTCCGCCTTGACGAGTGGATTGAGGAACGTGGCATCACGGGACTCGTTAGTGCGGGTGCCCATGCGTAGGGGCGTAAAACTGTTGACGTGGTACCGCGTCCTGCCTTTGCTCGTCGTTTTGCTCTTCGGCGCCATCTCTTTTGTCTACTCCTTTGGACCGTCGCTCGTCTTTAAATCGATGTATCCGCTCGAGTATGAGGATGAGATCACCTCCTCGGCGACCGCGCATGGCGTCGACCCGTATTTGGTGGCGGCTGTCATACGGTCGGAGTCGAGTTGGGATCCGCATGCGTCCTCACATCAGGGGGCGGTCGGCTTGATGCAGCTTATGCCGGAGACCGCGCAGGATATGATCGACAAGGGCTTGGTCGACGGAACCCGGTACTCGGTGGACATGCTGGAGGATCCGGCTGTGAACATCGAGTTTGGCTGCGCGTACCTCTCGTACCTGCTCGCGTACTTCAACGGGGTCACCGATAAGGCGATCGCGGCCTATAACGCCGGGATGGGCAACGTCGATGTTTGGGCGCAGGAAGACGACCTGCTGCACAACGCGATCACGTTCCCGGAGACGCAGGCGTATCTCGTGCGCGTGTCCATGGCGCAAACGCGCTACCAAGAGCTCTATCCGCAGGCCTTTAGCTAGCGTAACCGCCCGTCCTGGCGTACCCTGTATGGCGCGGAGTGTCGGCACTCAGGCTCGCGCTTGAGTCATAGGTAATAGCGGGATGGTTCGATATGGCGGATTTTGAAGTTGAGCGTGTGGGCGGCGAGTTGCGTCGATTTGGCGTGGCGGGTGAGGCAGCGGCGTTTGAGGTCGTCTCTCCCTTCCAGCCGTCAGGCGATCAGCCCGAGGCGATCGCCTCGCTCGTCAAAGGCGTCGAGGATGGCGACCGGTATCAGGTCCTGCTGGGCGTGACCGGTTCGGGCAAGACGTTCACCATGGCAAAGACCATCGAGGCGCTGGGTAAGCCCACGCTCGTCATGGCTCCCAATAAGACGCTCGCCGCGCAGCTGGCCAGCGAGCTCAAGGAGTTCTTCCCGCATAACGCCGTCGTCTATTTCGTCTCGTATTACGACTATTACCAGCCCGAGGCCTACGTGCCGTCAAGCGACACGTATATCGAGAAGGACTCGTCCATCAACGAGGAAGTCGAGATGCTGCGGCACCAGGCGACCGCCTCGCTGCTCTCGCGCCGCGACGTCATCGTCGTCGCCTCGGTCTCGTGCATCTACGGCATCGGATCGCCGGAGGATTACGCTGGTCTCGCCCCGAATGTCGACAAGAAGGTGCCCCTGGAGCGCGATGAGTTTATCCATGCGCTCATCGACATCCAATATGACCGCAACGACTATGACCTCGCGCGCGGGACGTTCCGCGTGCGCGGCGACGTGGTCGATGTGTACCCACCTTATGCCGAGCACCCCCTGCGGTTTGAGTTCTTTGGCGACGAGGTGGAGCTGATCGCCGAGATCGACGAGGTGACGGGCGAGATCCTGCGCGAGTACGACGCCATCCCGGTGTGGCCCGCATCGCACTACGTGACGGAAAAGCCCAAGGTCACGGCCGCGCTCAAGTCCATTGAGGAGGAGCTCGAGGTCCGTGTGGGCGAGCTCAAGGCGAACGACAAACTGCTGGAGGCCCAACGCTTAGAGCAGCGCACGAGCTACGACCTCGAGATGCTGGAGACGATGGGCTTTACCACGGGCATCGAGAATTACTCGCGTCATCTGGACGGGCGCAAGCCCGGTGAGCCGCCGTTCACGCTCATCGATTACTTCCCCAAGGACATGCTCTGCATCATTGACGAGAGTCACGTGACGGTGCCGCAGATCCGCGGCATGCACGAGGGGGACCGTTCGCGCAAGGTCACGCTCGTGGAGCATGGGTTCCGCCTGCCGTCCGCGCTGGATAACCGGCCCCTGCGTTTTGACGAGTTCGAGGCGCGCATCCCTCAGTTCATCTATGTGAGCGCCACGCCCGGCGACTACGAGCTCCGCGTGAGCCAAAACAACGTGGAGCAGATCATCCGCCCCACCGGCCTGCTCGACCCCAAGATCGACGTGCGCCCCGTGCACGGTCAGATCGACGACCTCATCGATGAGATCAACGCGCGCGTTGCCAAACACGAGCGCGTGTTGGTGACGACGCTCACCAAGCGCATGGCGGAGGACCTGACCGACCATCTGCTCGATGCGGGCATCCGCGTCAACTACATGCACTCGGATACGGCGACCATGGACCGCGTCGAGATCCTGCGCAGCCTGCGCCAGGGCAAGATCGATGTGCTGGTGGGCATCAACCTCCTGCGCGAGGGCCTCGATTTGCCCGAGGTGTCCCTCGTGGCGATCTTGGACGCGGACAAAGAGGGCTTTCTGCGCAATCGGCGGTCCCTCATCCAGACCATCGGCCGCGCGGCCCGCAACGCGGAGGGCGAGGTCATCATGTACGCCGACACGGTGACTGACTCGATGCGCGAGGCCATCGATGAGACGAACCGCCGCCGCGCGATCCAGATGCAGTTCAACGAGGAGCACGGCATCAAGCCAAAGACCGTGCGCAAGGCGATCAGCGATATTTCGAGCTTTATCGCCGAAGCCGAGGAGACGGTGGGCAAGAAGGACCGTTCGCGCGGCGACACGCTGGGCCATGGCGCGTTCTTCTCACCGGCGGCGGACGGCGACGCGGGTGATGGGGGCGCCGTCTCGATGGGGGAGCGATTGGCGGAGGAGCTGTCGGAGCTGCCCCAGGAGGAGCTCGCGCGCGTCATCGCGACCATGGAGGACGACATGCGCGCCGCGTCGGAGGCCATGGATTTTGAGGAGGCGGCACGCCTGCGCGACGCCGTGGTGAGCCTCAAGGCCATGGCGGAGGGCACGAGTGAGGACGAGGTGATAGAGGCCCTGCGCAAGAGCGCCCGCAAGGGGTCGGTGTTCGCCTCGGGCCGCAAACGCCAAGGCGCGCGGTTCAAGAAGTAGGATGGTATACTTACCCACGGGAAAATCGCGGCTCAGGGCCGTTGGGGAGGGAAGACCATGACTGACTTCGATATGATATTCGACCGTTTGCGCGGGCTGACGTGGAGCCATGTCGCCATGGCAACGTGCTGTTTTGTCCTGGGTGCGGCATTGTTCGTTTCCCCGGCATGGGTGCACGCGGATTTCGTCCGCCTGCAGCAGCTGCTGTCCTGGTTCGCCATCGCGTCCGGCGCCTTGTCGCTCATCGGGTCGTTCGCATCCGCGGCGCCGTTCTCGCTGCGCGGCGTCGAGCCCGTCGCGGGCGTCGTGCTGCTGGCAGGCGGGCTGTGGACGCTCAACTTCCCGCTCGCTGCGTCGACTTTTACGGTGAGTGTTTCGGCGTTGGGCATATTCCTCGCGCTGTACCTGGTGCTCACGGCGCTTGAGATGGACCGTCGCGGTGCCGGGCACTGGGTGGCGCAGCTGGTGGGCGCGCTCGCCGTCCTCGCGGTTTCCTTTGCAGGCCTGTTCGGCTTGGCCGGCTCCGCGGGCATGCTCGCCCTTGCCGCCTTGCAGCTGTACATCGCCGGCTGGGGCTTTGTGTACGCCTCGGTGAGCCTGTCGGTGCGTGCGAGCAAGGTCGCGGCGGCGTAAGGGCTCCCGCCGGTCATCTGGTCGCTCCATATGGCGAACGCCGTCTCGGCCTGGTGCCGGGGCGGCGTTCTTCTTGCGGCGATGCGGAATGTGCGCCGCGCTCTCTTAGGCGCGCTGTGCGTCGATGAGCGCGCGGGCGCAGCGGATGCCGTCGGTTGCGGCGCTCATGATGCCGCCCGCGTATCCCGCTCCCTCGCCGCAGGGGTAGAGACCGGGCGTGCTGACGGAGACGCAGGACGTGCGGTCGCGGACGACGGTGACCGGTGAGCTCGAGCGCGTCTCGGGCGCCGTGAGCACGGCGTCGGGGCAGTCGTAGCCCTTGAGCCTGCGCCCAAGGAGCGGCAGCCCCTCACGCAGGGTGTCGATGACGTGCGCGGGCAAAACCTCATCGATGCTGCCCCAGGTGACGCCGCGCGGGTACGTGGGGGCGATGCGGCCCGGGCCCGTGCTTGCCCGTCCCTGCAGGAAGTCGCCGACGAGCTGCGCCGGCGCGCGATACGCACCGCCGCCGCACGCAAAGGCGCGTCGCTCACACGAGCGCTGAAGCTCGATGCCGGCAAGGGGGTCGGTACCGGGCAGATCGCTGGGCGTGATGTTGACCAGAAGCGCGGCGTTGGCGTTGCGCCCATCGCGCGCGTTGAGGCTCGCGCCGTTCGTGACGACCCCGCCGCGCTCGGATGCCGCTGCGACGACTTCGCCGCCGGGGCACATGCAAAACGAGAAGAGGCTGCGCCCGTTATCGAGATGGGCGACCAGGCTGTAGGGAGCCGCGCCAAGGGCGGGGTGCCCGGCGGCGGTGCCATAGAGCGCTCGGTCGATATCGGCCTGCAGGTGCTCGATGCGCACGCCCATGGCGAACGTCTTGCGCTCGAGCGCGACGCCGCAATGCCTGAGGAGGGCGAAGACGTCGCGCGCGGAGTGTCCGCAGGCGAGGATGACGGCGCGGGCGGGGATGTGCTCGGCGCGGCCCTCGTGGGTCACGGTGACGCCACGGACGGCGCCACGCGCATCGAGCTCGATGTCGGTGACCTGCGTGCGAAAGCGCACCTCTCCGCCGCACGAGCGAATGCGGGCGACGATGTTGGTGACGACCTCGGGCAGGACGTCCGAGCCGATGTGCGGCTTGGCGTCCCAGAGGATGTCGCGCGGCGAGCCCGCCTCCACCAGCGTGCGCAGGACGAGGCGATGCAGGGGATTTTTGGTGCCCGTGTTGAGCTTGCCGTCGGAGAACGTGCCGGCTCCGCCTAGCCCGAATTGGATGTTGGACGCAGGGTCGAGCTCGCCGGTGGCGTTGAAATGGCGCACGGCGCTCGTGCGCCTGGTCGCGTCGTCCCCCTGCTCGATGAGAAGGGGCGCAAGGCCCGCCTCGGCGAGGGTGAGGGCGGCAAAGAGCCCCGCGCATCCCGCACCCACCACGATGGGGCGCTCGTCTGCGTCTGGCACGTTGGCGGCGTTGCGGGGGCGCTCGAATGAGGGCTCGGCGCCGTCGACGGCCCGAACGCGCCGCGCGTCGCGGGGAGGGACGTGTTCGAGGAGTCGCAGCTCATCGATGCCCGAGGCGACATCGATGCGCGCGCTGAGCGTGAAGTGCACGTTTGATTTTTTGCGCGCGTCGATCGATTTGCGGTGCAGCTCGACGCGCGACAGGTCCTGACGGCGGCAGCCGAGCAGGCGGGTCGCCTCGCGCGTGCAGGCGGCGATGCATCCGCGCTCGGAGGACCCCTCCTTAAGCGAGCAGGAGATCTCCGAGATTTCTAGCATGATGCTCCTTTCGCTGCGCACGCGGCGGCCCGCATGCCCGAGATCCACGCCCAGGCGAGGTTGTATCCCCCGCAATCGGCGTCCATGTCGACGGCCTCTCCGCATGCGTGCAGGTCGCGCACGGGGCTGCCGTCCCGGCGCCGTGTGACGGCAAAGCGATCGAGGTCGATGGCGGAGAGGGGGATGCCGCCGCGATGCACATGGGCCTGGCGGTGCTCGGCGGTGCCCAGCACGCGCAGGGGCAGGCGGTGGAGGACAGCGGCGCACCGGGCGAGCGGGTCGTTCGACCCGTTGGCGAGATGGCAGACGAGCGCGGCCAGGGGGCGCGCCACCAGGCCGTCGAGCCACGGGGCGCTCCCGGCGAAGCTTCCGAGATCGCGCTCGCGCCGCCGCAACAGGTCGAGCAACTGCGCCTCGCTCAGATGGGGGAACAGATCGAGGTCGATGACGTCGCCGGGCTGGAGCCGGCGCGACAGGTTGAGGGCGGCGATGCCCGAGATGCCGTAGGTCCTAAAGAGGACCTCGCCGTGCTCAAAGGCGATGGCGGCCCCATTGCGCATGAGGGAGAGCGTGCCCTCGACGCGCAGCCCGTCGAGGTGCTCGAGGGCCAGCGAGGCGGCGTCGGCTTCGCGCGCGCCTTCGGGCGCGAGTCGGCAGGAGATGGGGCAGAGCACGGGCTGCTCCTGAAGGTGGGGGATCCCAAAGATCTTGCAGATCGCATCGGACTGCCCGCCCGTGGCGATGAGGACCCTGCGGGAGCGAATCGTGCGCTCGGCACGCGGCGCGGCGGCGAGCGCCTTGCGCGCGTTGCGGATATGGGCCTTGGCGTCTCGACCCGGCTTGAACGAGAGCGGCGCGGAGGGCGCGTTCAGGGTGAGCTCCCAGCAGTCCGCATATGTGGCGCGCACGAGCTCGACGCCGCACATCAGGTCGACCTGCAGGCGGTCGCAGGCGTTGAGGAGCACGTCGCGCACGGATTCGGCCCGTCGCGTCATGGGGTAGAGGCGGCCCTCGTCCTCCTCGGCGAGCATCAGGCCGAGCCCCTCGAAAAACGAGGCGATGTCGCGCTCGGCATGATCGCCAAAGACGTGGCGCACGGCGTCCTCGTGCCTAAAATGACGGGGGTCGAGCTGCGCATTCGAGATGTTGCAGCGCCCGTTGCCCGTGGCGAGCAGGCGCAGGCCGCATTCGACGTCCTGTTCGAGGACGCAGCAGCGCGCGCCCGCACGCGAGGCCGTGACGGCGGCGGCGAGGCCGCTCGCCCCGCCCCCTATGACGACGACGTCCATGAGCGGAGCGCCGCCCTCCGCGGGGGAGAGCGGCGCGCGCGTCGTGCGGTGTGAATTGGAGGGCGCGTCCACGGCGGCTATGCCGAGGCGTCGTCGGAGCCGGTCGGCTCGACGTGCTCGGGGAGTCCGGCGACCTTGGCGAGGGCGTCGGGCAGCAGTCCGGCGGGCAGCTCATCCTCGATGGCGCCGGCGTCGCACGCGGCGGCGAGGGCGGGGTCGATGGGCAGGCGGCCCAAGATCTCCAGGCCGTACTGCTCGGCGACGGCGTCGAGCTTGCTGGGGCCGAAGACCTCGATCTTCTTGCCGCAGTCGGGGCATTCGACGTAGGCCATGTTCTCGACGATGCCCAGGACGGGGATGTTCATCTTCTCGGCCATGTTCACCGCCTTGGCGACGATCATGGACACGAGGTCCTGGGGGCTCGTCACGATGACGATGCCGTCGACCGGTAGGGACTGGAACACCGTGAGGGCGACGTCGGCGGTGCCGGGGGGCATGTCGACCAGCAGGTAATCGAGCGGGCCCCAGCTCGTCTCGCTCCAGAACTGGCGGATGGCGCCCGCGATGACCGGGCCGCGCCAGAGCACGGGGTCGGTCTCGTTCTTGAGCAGCAGGTTGCTCGACATGACCTTGACGCCGTGGTCGGAGATCTCGGGCAGCAGCAGGTTACCGAGGCCCATGGCGTGCCGCCCGCTCATGCCGAACATCTTGGGGATGGAGGGACCGGTGATGTCGGCGTCGAGGATGCCGACCTTGTGGCCAGCGCGCGCCAGCTCGACGGCGAGCGACCCGGTGACGAGGGACTTGCCCACGCCGCCCTTGCCGGACAACACGGCGATGACGCGTTTGACCTCGGAGAGGTTGTTCTCCTCGAACTCCTGCGGGGCGGTTTGCCCGCCCGCGGCCGTTGCATGCTCACAGCTCATATGCGCTTCCTTTCGCGTGACGTGAAACGCCCCCATTGTACCCGTCTGGCGTCGATTCTGGCCCGGATGGTGCATGGGGACAGCGGTGATCGGGGCGTTTTGGGGCCCAGTGCCCGAGGGCTGCGCACCGCATTGCCGTTTTGTTGACAAGTGGGTATTCCTCATGGCGGTGTTGACCTCGTGTGCCGCGCATGACAGATTAGTAATCTTGGGAAATGTGTGATTATGTGCCGAGCGCGCGGTCGGGATCGATGGCGCGCGGCGCACATGCGTATTGAGGATGCCGATGGTTGAGACTGCCAGCCCCGCTCTCGCGGTGATTCCGCTGATATTCGCTTGTGCCCTTTTTGCCGCCGGGGCGGGGTACGCCTTCTGGTGGGTCAAGCGCCTGGGTCGCCGGATGTCCGCGGGCCAGGTGGCGTGGCCGCTCGTGTTCGTCGCCTACCTCGTGTTCATCGCGGTGTGGTGCGCGATCGGGTGGCTCGACGCCGGCATCGGGGCGCTCGATATGGCGGTATGGTCCGCCGCGCAGACCGCCTGCGGACTGTGCACGCTGGCGCGTCGTCCTGTTCTCGACTGGATCGAGTCGCTGCCGCGCCCGGCGGCCGAGGGAATCCGCGCAGGGCGTGACGTCTCGGTGCTGGCGGGAGTCTCAATCGCGTCCGCTCTGATGGTCGATGCTGCTTGGTCCGATCTCGCCGGGAGCATCCCGGTCCGCTTCGTCGCGTTCACCGCGCTGCTGCTCGCCGGCTTTGGCGTGGTGGCGTATGCGCTGGGGCAGCGCTCGGGCGTACTCATGTGCCTCGTCCCCATTGCGGCGGCGGGCTTTGGCGTGGCGCAGTATTTCGTGGTCCAGCTCAAGGGCGCGGCCATCTTGCCGAGCGACCTGCTCGCGCTCGACACCGCTGCCGCCGTGGCAGGCGCCTACGACTTCATCCTCACGCCGCAGATCTTTTGGGTGCTCTGCGTCGTGGGCGTATGCGTGTGTCTTTTGTCGTTCGTGTGGCCGGGGCGCGTGTCGTCGCGTCGTGCCCGCATGGCGAACATCGCGGTGAACGTCGCGTGCGGCGCCGCGTTGAGCGCGGGCTGCGTGGGGCTCTTCCGCTCCGTCTCGATCGATGAGGCGCTGGGCTTTACGTACGACCGTTGGCAACCCATCGAGACGTACCGTTCGTGCGGGTTTGTCCCGAGCTTCATATCGCTGCTGCAGGACTTCGCGATTCCCGTGCCCGAGGGCTATACGAGCGAGGGCGCCCAGGCGCTCGAGGATGAGCTGGCCGCTCAATTCGACATGGGCATGGGTGCCGCGCCCGAGCGCTTGGCGGCGTGCGAGCAGTTCGAGCAGGTGCGCCCCACCGTCATCGCGGTGATGAACGAGACGTTTACCGACTTGTCGCTCTACGAGGGGCTTCGCGCCGCCGGTTATACGGGGCCGGAGGGCTATAACTCCCTGACCGGCACGCTCATGCGCGGCACGCTCATGGCGTCGGTGATGGGCGGCGGCACCGCCAACACCGAGTTCGAATTCCTCACGGGCAACAGCTCCGCGTTCATCGGGTTTGGAAAATACCCCTATCAGCTCTACGACCTGTCGGGCGTCGACAGCCTGGCATCGCAGTTCGCGGGGCTCGGGTACGCCACCACCGCCATGCATCCGCAGCTTCCGAGCAACTACAACCGCTCGAGCGTGTATCCGGAGCTCGGCTTTGGCGAGTTCTTGTCCATCGACGACTTTGGCGAGGTGGAGAGCTATCACGCCGGCGCGCGCGACAAGGCGACGTACGACAAGGTCCTGGAGCTGCTGGAGGGCGACGATGCTCCCCAGTTCATCTTCGATTTGACCATGCAAAACCACAGCGGCTACGACCCCGGCTCCGTGCCCGCCGAGGATGTCGTCCGCTACGCTCCCGCCGGCGTGGCGGACGAGGCCCTGCTGGGGCAGCTCGACACGTACCTGGCGTGCATCAGCATGTCCGACAACGACCTGATGTACTTCATGGACCGCTTGCGCGGGCTGTCTCGCCCGGTCGTCCTCGTGTTCTTCGGCGACCACCAGCCCAACTTTTCCGGGGCCTTGAACGATGCGCTCTATCCGGGGGAGGACCCCTTCCTGCACGAGATGCGCACCTATGAATCGACGTACATGGTCTGGGCGAACTACGAGGTCGCCGGCGCGCCGCTCGACGTGCGCACCGAGGTTGGCGCCGCCCAGCTCGCCGCGCAGGTGCTGTACCGCATCGGCGCTCCGCTCAGCGATTACCAAAAGGCACAGTTGGTGCTCGATGCGCAGGTGCCGGCGGTCAACCTGCTGGGCTATCGGGGCGCGGACGGCCTGCGTTACGCGCTGGAAGCCGAGAGCCCGTACCGGGGCGCGCTCAACCAGATGGCGACGCTGCAGTACGAGAATTTCGCGCGCAAGGTTCAATAAGCGGGGCCGGGGGATCCGCCCAGGTGTCTCGCCGCGGTGCCGGGGCGGGGTCGCCGATGAGGCGGGGTCGTAGACTCGCCGTCGCGTCAATGGCCGATCGGTGGCCCGCCGATGGGTGATGGATGGGTTGTCGACGAGGCGGGGCTGTCGATGAGTGAAGGGTGGGGCCGCGATCGTCGAAAGGCGGGCCGACGAGGACGCAAGCCGCCGATGAGTGACAGGCCGGCCGACGAGGACGCGAGCCGCCGATGGGCGACGGGCGGGGCGGTCGATGGGCGGGTCGACGGGGCGGGCTTGGCGATGGTCGAGCGATGACCCGCCGATGGCCGAAAGGCGGGGTGCCGTACGCGGGAGGCGTCTGAATGCGGGGAGCGCGAACGGGTATCCTTCTTGGCAATATGGGCGCGCGAGGCATGAGGTGCGCCCCGCTGATTCGAAAGGAGCGCACATGCTGCTCGAAGGTAAGAAGGCCATCATCACCGGCGGCACCCGCGGCATCGGCTATGCCATCGCCGCCCGCTTTATCGAGGAGGGCGCCGCCGTCACCGTGTTCGGCTCGCGCCAGGAGACCGCCGACGCCGCGGTCGAGAAGCTGCTCGCCAGCTACCCGGATGCCAAGGTGTGGGGTCGCACCTGCGACCTGTCCTCGCTCGACGCCGTGACCGAGGCCTTTGCCGCCGCCGCCGAGGATATGGGCGGCGTGGACACCATCGTCAACAACGCCGGCATTTCCCAGTCCACCCCGTTGCTCGACTACACCGCCGACGAGTGGCAGAAGGTCATGGACCTGAACGTCACCGCCGTGTTCAACGGTTGCCGCGCCGGTGCCCAGCTCATGATCGAGGCCGGCCACGGCGGCACCATCACCACGACGAGCTCCATGGTCTCCAAGTACGGTCAGCCGTCCGGCTGCGGGTACCCCACGTCCAAGTACGCGGTCAACGGCCTGACGCAGTGCCTTTCCCGCGAGCTCGCGCCCAAGGGCATTCGCGTGAACGCGGTCGCGCCCGGCATCACCAAGACCGACATGGTCGCGGCGCTGCCCGAGAAGATGATCCAGCCGCTGATCGCCACCATTCCCCTGGGTCGCATCGGCGAGCCCGAGGACGTGGCCAACGCGTTCGTGTACCTTGCGAGCGACATGAGCTCCTACGTCACCGGTGCGGTCATCCCCGTCGACGGTGCCGCCCGCAGCTAAGCTCGCTGCAGCCATGCGAGTTGCTTCAAGCGGCCTGGGAGCAATCCCGGGCCGCTTTTTGATGCGCGGGGCCCGTGGCCCGATGCGATTTTAGGCGGTACGGCCCCGTCTGCCATCGCCGCAGGCGACGGTCCGAGGCAAGTGCTGCAAAATTACCTTGCTGTAAAAGTGCGTAAATTGCAGCAGTTTATTGGCTGCTTTCAGGTGGGTCGTTCCTGCGGTTTTCCTGGCGTCGGGGGCACAATCCTCTGTCACCGCCGCGGTAGCATTTTACAGCAAGGGATTTTTGCAGCACATAAAGCCGGCCGATGTCTCCGTTTTGGCCCACCGATCCACGAGCGGCCCATTTCCGTCGGAGGCAAGTGGTTCGCGAGCGGCTGGACGGTAGCACGGCTGGAAAAACTTCCGGAAATCGTGAAGTTTTCCAGCCGTGCTACCGTCCAACGCCCCGTGTGCCCGCGCATTCGAGCGGCGCCTCGGCCGAGCACCTCGGTGCAATCGAACAAAGAGTGCAGGAACGGTGGCGGCTATCCGGGCGAACAGGTGTGCGCGGAGATGGCGGTACACTAAAAGGTCGGATACGAAGGTGTCCGTGAACCATGTCCCACCTCGCTCCGTCGGCTCGCCATGACGTGCGTCTGCTCGGGGCGAGCCGCATCGTCAGATAAGGACCTCCCATGTCTGATTCCTCCATCGTCATCAAGGGCGCGCGCGAGCACAACCTGCAGGATATCGACGTCGAGATCCCGCGCGACAAGCTCGTGGTCATTACCGGCCTGTCCGGTTCGGGCAAGTCGAGCCTTGCGTTCGACACCATTTACGCCGAGGGCCAGCGCCGCTACGTCGAGAGCCTCTCCAGCTATGCGCGCCAGTTCCTGGGGCAGATGGACAAGCCCGACCTCGACTCGATCGACGGCCTGTCGCCCGCGGTGTCCATCGACCAAAAGACCACCTCCAAGAACCCGCGCTCCACGGTGGGCACGGTCACCGAGATCTACGACTACCTGCGCCTGCTGTACGCGCGCATCGGCGTGCCGCACTGCCCCGAGTGCGGGCGCGAGATCGAGCGCCAGACCACCGACCAGGTTGCCGATAAGATCCTCGAGGCAGGGCAGGGGCGTCGCGCCTTTGTGCTCGCGCCCGTGGTGCAGGGCCGCAAGGGCGAGTTCACCAAGCTCATGGACGACCTGCGCGCCGAGGGCTTCTCGCGCGTGCGCATCGATGGCGAGGTGCGCAGCCTGGACGACACCATCGAGCTCGACAAGAAGTTCAAGCACACCATCGAGGTCGTGGTCGACCGCATCGTGATCCGCGACACGAGCCTGGGCCGCATTGCGGAGTCCGTGGAGCAGGCGACCAAGCTGGCCCATGGCAACGTGAGCGTGTACCTGCTGCCCGATCGCGATGCGCCGGAGGGCTCCGAGGGCGACCTGCTCACGTATTCGCTTGCCCTTGCCTGCCCGGAGCACGGGCATTCCATCGACGACCTGCAGCCGCGCGACTTCTCCTTCAACGCGCCCTACGGCGCCTGCCCGGAGTGCGACGGCCTGGGGTTCAAGAAGGTTGTGGATGCCGAGGCGCTCATCGAGGACCCGAACCTCTCCATCGAGGAGGGCGTGTTCGGCAGCTTCTTCGGCAAGTCCAACTACTACCCGCAGATCTTCCGCGCGCTGTGCCTGCACCTCAAGGTCGATCCCGCGACGCCGTGGAAGGACCTGCCCGCCCGCGTGCGCAAGGTGTTCCTCGATGGTTTGGGCGACAAGAAGATGCGCGTCGACTACAAGACGCAGGACGGGCGCGACACGCACTGGTCCACCAAGTATGCCGGCGTGCGCAACATCTTGTACGAGCGCTACGTCGAGACCACGAACGAGAACACCAAGGCCAAGCTCGAGCGCTATATCCGCGAGGAGCCCTGCTCGACGTGCAAGGGCGCGCGCCTGCGTCCCGAGATGCTCGCGGTCACCGTGGGCGGCAAGTCCATTTACGAGGTCTGCTGCATGAGCTGCCGCGAGTCGCTCGAGTTCTTCCGTTCGCTCGAGTTGACCGAGCGCGAGGCGTTCATCGGCCAGGCCATCGTCAAGGAGATTGGGGAGCGCCTGCGCTTTTTGGTCGACGTGGGCCTCGACTACCTCACGCTCGACCGCGCCTCGGCCACCCTCTCCGGCGGCGAGGCCCAGCGCATCCGTCTGGCCACCCAGATCGGCGCGGGCCTCATGGGCGTGCTGTACATCCTCGATGAGCCGTCGATCGGCCTGCACCAGCGCGATAACGAGCGGCTCATCGCCACGCTCGAGCGCCTGCGCGATCTGGGCAACACCGTGATCGTGGTCGAGCACGACGAGGATACGATCCGCGCGGCGGACTTCGTGGTGGATATGGGTCCCGGTGCGGGCGAGCACGGCGGCAAGGTCGTGTGCGCGGGCACGCCCGAGCAGATCATGGCGTGCCCCGACTCGATGACCGGCGCCTACCTCACGGGTCGCGCCATGGTCCGCTTGCCCGAGGAGCGCCGCAACCCCGGCCGCGGCGCGCTCAAGATCACGGGCGCCAAGGCGAACAACCTGCACAACGTGACCGCCCAGATCGAGTTCGGCACCCTCACCGTGGTGACGGGCGTGTCCGGTTCGGGCAAGAGCTCCCTGGTGACCGACACCATCGCCCCGGCGCTCACCAATGCGGTGCACAACTCCACGCGCGTGGTGGGTCCGTACAAGTCGATCGAGGGCATCGACCAGATCGACAAGGTGATCGACATCGACCAGAGCCCCATCGGCCGCACCCCGCGCTCCAATCCCGCGACCTACATCGGCCTGTGGGACGACCTGCGCGCGCTGTTCGCGAGCGTGCCCGAGTCCAAGGCGCGCGGCTACTCGCCCGGGCGGTTCTCCTTCAACGTGCCCGGCGGTCGCTGCGAGGCCTGCAAGGGCGACGGCCAGATCAAGATCGAGATGCACTTCCTCCCGGATATCTACGTGCCGTGCGAGGTCTGCGGCGGCAAGCGCTACAACCGCGAGACGCTCGAGGTCCGCTACCGCAACAAGACCATCGCCGACGTGCTGGACATGTCCGTGACCGAGGCGCTGGCGTTCTTTGGGAACATCCCGCAGATCAAGCGCAAGCTGCAGACCCTCTACGATGTGGGCTTGGGCTACGTGCGCCTGGGCCAGCCCGCCACGACGCTCTCCGGCGGCGAGGCCCAGCGCGTGAAGCTCGCCAAGGAGCTGCACCGCAAGCAGACGGGCAAGACGTTCTACATCTTGGACGAGCCCACGACGGGCCTGCACTTCGAGGACGTGCGCCAGCTGGTGGACGTGCTGCAGCGCTTGGTCGACGCGGGCAACACCGTGCTGGTGATCGAGCACAACCTCGACGTCATCAAGGTCGCGGACCGCATCATCGACCTGGGCCCCGAGGGCGGCAGCGGCGGCGGGCGCATCGTGGTGTCCGGCACGCCCGAGAAGGTCGCGGCGTGCGAGAAAAGCTACACGGGCAGGTTCCTCGCGCCTCTCCTGGCTCGCGACCGCGAGCGCATGGCGGCCCTCCCGGACGCCCAATCTTGACGCTCGATCGTCGCTCGCGTGCGTGAACGCGCGGCGCTCCTCTTTCGCGTCAATTTCGGGCACCTGGAAGGGCCGCAGGGGAGATGCGACGCGTTGGGCACCGCACGCAAGGCGCATATTGATGGTGGGAAGGATCGCCAATGGCTAAGGCGGCTAAGGTCCAAAAGACGAACGCGATGCGCGAGCTCGAGCGCGCCGGCATCGCATACGCCGTCCACACGTACGAGGACGACGGCGAGGAGGCCCGTGGGCTGGGGGAGGCGATCGCGGCGCAGCTCGGCGAGGATCCAGGCCAGGGCTTCAAGACGCTGGTGACGGTTTCGCCGGCGGGCGATCACGTGGTGTGCTGCGTGCCCGTGGCCGAGGAACTCGACTTCAAGGCCGCCGCCCGCGCGACGGGTGAGAAGGCGCTCGCCATGCTGCCCACCAAGAACCTGACGGCGGTGACCGGGTACGTGCGCGGGGGATGTTCTCCCATCGGCATGAAGAAACGGTTCCCCGTGGTGATCGATGAGACCTGTCAGCTCTATGATGAGATATTCATCTCGGGCGGGCGCCGCGGCATTCAGCTCGCGCTCGCGCCCGATGATGTCATTGCATGCACCGGGGCCGTGGTGGCCCCGATCGTGAGGGAGAGGTAGCCCTATGGCGTACACGGATGAGGAGACGGGCAGGCCGCGCGGCGCGCATTTTGCCCAACCGGGGGAGGCGCCCGCCCGGCGGGCATCGGTGGTCAAGGGGCCTGCCCCCCGCTCGCCGCGCCCCGACGAGACCGCCGTGTTCCTTCGTGCCGCAACGTGGCGCACGGAGCAGCCCGCGCCGCGCTTTGATCCCGCGGCGACGGACGCGTTCGACGAGACGAACGTCTTTGACGAGATCGCCCCCGAGCCGTATGCCCCGGCGGGCACCGGGCAGTTGCCATCGGCGGGCGACCGCGCACCCGCCCCTGCGGACGCGACGTCATCGGGCGCGGAGGAGGACGACCTCACATTGTCCGACTACGAGCAGGCGGGGCGCTCCGCGGGCATGATGACCGTGCTCATTTTGGTGAGTCGCCTCACCGGCTTTGTGCGCACCTGGGCCATGGGCGCCGCACTCGGGCTGTCCCTGCTGTCCTCCTCCTACCAGATCGCCTACAACCTGCCGAGCATGCTGTACGAGCTCGTGATCGGCGGCATGCTCATCACGGCGTTTTTGCCCGTGTACCTTGAGGTGCGCCGCGAGCGCGGCGTCGAGGCGAGCAACGACTACGTGGGCAATCTGCTCGGCATCCTGCTGGTCGTCCTGGGCATCGCCTCGATAGCGGCGACCATCGGGGCCCCCGCGGTCATTTGGACCCAGTCCTTCATGAGCGCCGATGCCGGCCAGATGGACACCGCGGTGTACCTGTTCAGGTTCTTCGCCATCGAGATCCTTTTCTTTGGCCTGGGCTCGGTGTTCTCGGGCGTTCTCAACGCGCACCGTGATTACTTCTGGAGCAACTTCGCGCCGGTCCTGAACAACCTGGTGGTCATCGCGAGCTTCGCGGCCTTTTACGTGATGGACGAGATCCTGCACGTGCCTGCGTTCTACAGCGTCACGACCCTTGCCGTGGGCACCACGCTCGGCGTCTTCATCCAGATGGCGTGCCAGATTCCCGCCCTTGCCAAGCACGGCGTGCATCCCCGCATCCATGTGGATTTCCACGACCCCAACCTGCGCAAGACCCTGGCCCTGGGCATCCCCACGCTCGCGGCGACGATCTGCGCCTTTGTGACCGCGAGCGTGCAGAACGCGGCGGCGTTGAGCGTGCAGCCCGAGACGGGCGCCTCGGTGGTGGCCTATTCGCGCCTGTGGTACACGCTGCCCTACGCCCTGTTCGCGGTGCCCATCACCACGGCGCTCTACACCGAGCTCGCCCGCGATGCGGCGCGCCACGACGACGATGCTGTCCGCACGGGGGTGGCGCGCGGCATCGCCCAGATGCTCTTCATCCTGATCCCGTTCGCCCTGTACTTGATTGTGTTCAGCGAGCCGCTCAACATGGTGTACTGCGTGGGCAAGTTCGATCTTGAGGGCGTTGCGCTCGTGAGCGAGTACCTGTGCTGGCTCGCTCCCGCCCTGCCCATCTACGGCGTGTGCGTGCTTTTGCAGAAGAGCTGCTCCGCGCTGATGGACATGAAGCCCTACGCGTTCTCGACCGTTCTGGGCGCGCTGGCGCTCGTCGGCGTCTGCATGGTCGGCGGTGTGACGCTCGGCGGCGGCATGCCCGTCATCGCGTTTGCCACCAGCGCCTTTTACGTCGTCGCCATTGTCATCACGCTCGCGTGGATGCGCAAGCGCCTGCACGGCCTGCAGCTCGGCACCATGGCGCGCGGGCTGTTCTTTGGCATCGTGCTCGGCGGCTTGGGCGCCGCAGCCGGCTGGGGGACCTTGCAGCTGCTGCAGATGGTGCTGGGCCCCATGGTCATCGAGACGGCGGGCGGCCTGGTGGCGGCCCCCATCCTCAAGACGGTGGCCTATATCGCCGTGGCGGGCTTGGTCGCCATGGCCGTGACCTTTATCCCCGGCGTGGTGCTCAAGCTGCCCGAGGCGGGGATGTTCACCTCGATCCTGCGGCGGTTCTCGCGCCGGTAGGCGCAGCCGCGCAAAAATACTGCGCAAAAAACGGGCCTTTTGGAACGACAGCCGAGGTGCTGGGATTCCAAAGGGCCCGTTTTGCGTTCTGGGGCACAGCGGCGTTTACGTGCCCGATGTGAGGCTCGCCGAGATTATTAGGTCGGCGAAGGCGCGGCGCTGCGCCATTCACGGCGCGTCGCTATTTAAAGGCGCGGCCGACGCCCGAGCGCAGCCGATGTCCGAGCGAACCTATGCGTCGCGATGGTGCTCGAGGTAGTAGCTTACGCATCGGTCGGCGAGCACGTCCATGGCGTCGATGAGGTACGTCGGCTTGACGGCGAGGTCCTGGTAGACCACGGACAGCTCCGTGCACCCCACGATGACCGCGTCGCAGCCGTTCTCGTGCATGCGCCGCGCGAGGTCCAGCAGCTCCGCGGGGTCATAGGGGAGATTGCGCTTGATGCGGTCGTAGATGAGCGGCATGACGGTTTTCGCCTGGTCCTCGTCGCTTGGCGCCACAACGCTCAGGCCCGCCTCGGAGAGGTAGTTTTGGAAGACACCCGAGGTGAGGGTGCCGTCGGTCGCGAGCAGGCCGATGGTCGCGTGCTCGCCGTACGCCTCGACGATGCGCGACGTCGTCTCGCGCATGATGTTGAGCACGGGCACATGGGCCACCGCGTTGATCTGCTCGTAAAAGAAGTGCGCGGTGTTGCAGGGGATGGCGATGTAGTCCGCGCCGGCGTCTTCGAGCCAAAGCACCACGCGCTCCATCTCGGGCAGCGGGTCGGGCTGGGTGCGGTCGAGGATGAACGCCGTGCGGTCGGGGATCTGCGGGTCGTTGAACACGATCATGGGGATGTTGTCCTGGTCGCGTTCGGCGGGCGTCTTTTTGATGACGAGCTCCATGAAGTAGGCGGTGGCCAGCGGCCCCACGCCCCCGAGCACGCCGAGTACGGGCTTGTGCATGGTTTTGCTCCCCAGATGGTCTCTCGGGGGTGAGGACCCGAGCGGGTCCCGCCCCGTATGGTTTAAGGGTAGAATGCGGTACCGATGAAACATGCGTACCACCGCCTCGCGTTCGTGGTGCTCATTATAGCGAAGGGATTTGAAGCTTATGAGACCCGCCCGCCCCGAGGAGCGCGATCTTCCGCGCGTGCTCGCCCCCGTCATCTTGGGTTCCGATTTTTGTTGCTACGCCTATATCCGCTGCTTTTGGGAGGCGTACGGCGTCAAGCCCATCGTGCTCGCCTCCGCCGACATCAAGTCGGTGCGCAGCGCGTTCTGCGATTTCCGGGTGATCTCGGGCATCGATCAGCCGGAGGTGCTGCTGCCCGAGCTCGAGCGCTTGGGCGACGAGCTGATCGCCCAGGGCAAAATCCCGTTCTTGGTGGGCTGCGGCGACCACTACGCCCGTCAGGTCTCCGAGCACAAGCAGCAGATCGAAGAGCGCTGGTACACGCCGTACCTCGACTTCGAGCTGCTTGACGACATCACGCAAAAGGAGCGCTTCTATCAGATCTGCGAGGAGATCGGCATCCCGTATCCCAAGACGGTCTTTTTGGACTGCGGCGACAAGACGGCGCAGGTCGACGACGGGGGCTTTACCTATCCGGTGATCGCCAAGCCCTCCAATTCCGCCGCATGGCACTACGCCGAGTTCCCCGGGCAAAAGAAGGTGTACCTCATCCGCAGCCGCGAGGAGCTCGAGGCCCTGTATCGCCAGCTGCAGGACACGTCGTACGACAAGCTGCTCATCGTGCAGGAGTTCATCCCCGGCGACGACACCCAGATCCGCATCCTGTCCACCTATGTGGACGCCGCGTGCGACCCGGTGTTCATGGTCGGCGGCCGCGTGGTGCTGGAGGACCATTCGCCCACCGCTATCGGCAACCCGGCCGTCATCGTGTCCGAACAGCTCGATCAGGTCTCCGATGACGCGCTGCGCTTCATGCGCCATGTGGGTTACCGTGGCATGGCCAACTTCGACGTCAAGTTCGACGAGCGCGATGGCACGTACAAGTTCTTCGAGATCAACACGCGTCCGGGCCGCAGCTCCATGTTCGTGCATCAGGCGGGCGTGAATTTTGCGCAGGTGCAGGTTGACGACGTGCTCATGGGGAAGCGGGTTCCTCGCATTACGGACACCGAGCCGTTCATCTACACCACGGTGCCGCCGTATGTGGTCAAGCGCTCCGTTGACGACCCCGCCATCCGCAAGCAGGTGCTCGACGGCTTTAAAACCGGTGTGACCCGCTATGCGCTCGACTGGCCCCAGGATTGCGCGCGTCAGCGCTTTTGGTCCAAGGTGACCTACTACCACCAGATCGACAAGTTTCGCAAGTACTTCTGGGGCGCTGGTGCCCAAGGGCTCGCGTAGAGCCTCGGCGCTTGGCGGTGCTGCATGGCGGGCAATCGGTCTGAATCCAACAACTTGCAGGCGGGGCGCCCCGGCGTGAACATGCCGGTGGCTCCCTTCTCCGCCCGCGCCGCCGCGGCGCATGTGCGCGAGGAGGGAGCGGGCCACGCGCCGAGCTTGGTGGAGCAGGTGGGCAAGGTCCCCACCGACCCCGGGTGCTACCTGTGGAAGGACGCCGAGGGCGGTGTGATCTACGTGGGCAAGGCCAAGAACCTGCGCGCTCGCCTGCGCCAGTACGTCACCCTCACCGACGACCGCGCCAAGATCCCGCTCATGATGCAGCTCGTGGCGAGCTTCGACTACATCGTGGTGGGGACCGAGCACGAGGCCCTCGTGCTCGAACGCGAGCTCATCGCCCAGTACCATCCGTATTTCAACGTCGACTACAAGGACGACAAGTCCTATCCCTACATCGCCATCACCAAGGGCGATGTCTTTCCCGCCATCAAGTACACGCGCGAGAAGCACCGCCCCGACACGCGCTACTTTGGCCCGTACACCGACAGCCGCGCCGCCCGGGAGACCATCGACACGCTGCGCAAGGTGTGCCCCGTGTGCACCGCCTCGTGCGCGGAGTGGAAGCGCGTGCGGCGCCTGCTCGAGAAGCGCCCGGATGAGGCGGACATCATCGAGCTCATCTGCGCGAGCCAGGGTCGCCCGTGCTTCGACTACCACGTGGGGCGCGGTCCCGGCGTGTGCGCGGGCATGATCGGGCGCGATGAATACGCCAAGAACGTCAAGCGCGTGGAGCGCTTTCTCTCGGGGCAGCGGCGCGAGCTGGTGGACGAGCTCAAAAGCGACATGGCTGCCGCGGCTGCCGATCTGGACTTTGAGCGGGCGGGCCGCATCAAGCGCCGCCTGTCCGTCATCGACGGGCTGGACGACCGGCAGCAGGTCGTGTTCCCCACCAGCGTCGACTTGGACCTCGTGGGCTTTTACCGCGAGGAGACCATCGCCGGCGCCTGCGTGTTCGTGGTCCGCGAGGGCCGCGTGCAGCGCACCTGCGAGTTCATCTTGGACAAGGGCTTCGATGTGGACGAGGTCGAGCTCGTGTCGGGCTTTGTCAAGCGTTACTACGACGAGACCGCGGATATCCCTGCGGAGGTGAACGTGGCCGTCGATATCCCCGACGCCGAGGTGATGGGGGAGTGGCTCACCGCCAAGCGCGGGCGCGTGTGCCGCCTGCACCGGCCACAGCGCGGCGAGAAGCGCCGCCTGCTCGAGATGGCGCAGAAGAATGCGCGCCATGCCCTCATGCGCTACATGATGCGCACGGGCTATTCCGACGATCGCACCAACCAGGCTCTTTTGCAGTTGGAGAGCGCACTGGCGCTCGATGCGCCGCCCATGCGCATCGAGTGCTTCGACATCTCGACCCTGCACGGCGCCTTCACGGTCGCGTCCATGGTGGTGTTCACCAACGGCAAGCCCGACAAATCGCAGTACCGCCGCTTCAAGATCCGCGCCGAGCTGGACGAGGCGAACGACTTCGTGTCCATGAGCGAGGTGCTCGGGCGTCGATATGCGCCCGAGCGCATGGCGGACGAGCGCTTTGGCTCCCGCCCCGACCTGCTGGTGGTCGACGGCGGTCGCCCGCAGCTCACCGCGGCCATCCGCCAGCTCGAGGAGCTCGGTCTGGACATCCCGGTATGCGGCCTGGCGAAGGCCGATGAGGAGGTGTTCGTCCCCTGGGACGACACGCCCATCGTGCTGCCGAGCGGCTCCGCATCGCTGTACCTCATCAAGCAGGTCCGTGACGAGAGCCACCGATTCGCCATCACGTTCCACCGAGAGCTGCGCGGCAAGGCCATGACGGTGTCGATCCTCGACGAGGTGGCGGGCGTTGGCCCCACGCGCAAGAAGGCCATCATGAGACACTTCGGCTCCATGAAGCGCCTGCGCGAGGCCAGTGCGGAGGAGATCGCGTCGGTGAAGGGCGTGCCCGCCGACGTGGCACGCGCGGTCTACGATTCGCTGCGCGCGCTTGACGCCGAGCGCGTCGAGCGGCAAGGCGAGTGAGTCTCGATATGTGCGGCCGAGCGGAATCAAATTATCCCGCATCTAGATTGTGCATATAATACTTTTAGTATAGTAAAGCACAGTGAAAATTAATTAATAAGATATTCCGTTCCGTGTATCCGCTTGTCAACAATCTCGCAAACGGTCGATTGTCCGTGCAAGCGGGAAACGGGCCGCTGACCGAGTAGGGTCTCGAAAAATCTCCATATCTCGGCAAGCTAGGGGTGTCCACGGGGCTGCTGGTCACATGGGGCATATCGAGTCCACCTCGGCCAAGGGCGTTCCCTGCGCATGCGGCCGCTCCGGTCACCTGGAGTCCGTTGCCTCCGGCACATCGATCGGGCGCATGTTCGAAGAGCGCTATGGCCGCGTTGACGAGAGCCGCCCTACGGTCGGGCGCGACGTCAACGACCTGTGCCGCCCCGGCGATGAGCGGGCGATTTCCGTTATTCACGAGGCGGGCTTCGCGCTCGGCGCAAGTTTGGGCTCGCTCGCCAACATCCTCGACCCCGAGGTCATCGTTTTGTCTGGCGGCGTGATCCACCAGGGCCCCGATTGGCGCAGCGAGACGTGGAAGACGAGCGTTGCCGAGGGCTATGCGAGCCAGGCGCTCGACCCGCTGCTCGACACCCCCATCCTCATCGGCGAGCTTGAGGGCGCCGCGCCGCTTATCGGCGCCGCCGAGCATCTGTTGGCATCTTTGTAGATGAGCGCTGCGGCCCGGTCGCCCTTGAGTGTCCGGGCCGTTTCAGTACATGATGTGCAAAAAGGGGACGTGCACCAAATTGCACATCTGGTCGACGAGTTGAAAGCAGGCGGGCGGCTCGCGCATAAGGGCCACCCTCTCACAAGTGAAGGAGGACGAATGTCCGTCAATCCCATCATCGAATCGCTCAGGGGCAGGCTCGTCGTGAGCGTGCAGGCCTACCCGGGCGAGCCCCTGCGCACCCCCGAGCACATGGCCGCCATCTCGCGCGCCTGCGAGCTCGGCGGCGCCGCCGCCATCCGCTGCCAGGGCCTGTCCGACATCGCCGCCATCAAGGGCCGCGTGGACGTCCCCGTCATCGGCCTGTGGAAGGACGGCCACGAGGGCGTCTACATCACGCCCACGCTGCGCCACGCCCGCGCGTGCGTCGCCGCCGGCGCCGACATCGTGGCCATCGACGCCACCGGCCGCCCGCGCCCCGACGGCAAGGCGCTCGAGGACACGGTGCGCCCGCTCAAGGAGGAGGGCGTGCTGCTCATGGCCGACTGCATGACCATCGGGGATATCCGCCGCGCCGTGGACCTGGGCTTCGACCTGGTCTCCACCACGCTCTCCCACAACAAGCCGGCCATCGAGACCACGCTCGGCGAGGGCCCCGACCTGCCGCTCCTGCGCCAGGCGACCTCCGAGTTCCCGGGCCTGCCCATCGTGTGCGAGGGCCACGTGCACACCCCCGCCGAGGCCCGCGCCGCCATCGACGCCGGCGCGTGGGCCGTGGTCGTGGGCACCGCCATCACGCACCCCACGAGCCTCACCTCCTGGTTCAAGGCCGCGTTGGAGGAATAAGGCCAAACTCGAGGTTTATCGTCCAACAAAAGATTGAGAAGTTTCAGATGCTGTGCGACAGCTTGGTTCAGGAGTATTTCTCCTAGATCGAAGCGAAGCCGAATTATGGGACCTCCTGTCATCAACCATGACGGGAGGTTCCTATGTTTTACGAAAGTGCCGCGATACGCGAAGTCGAGCGCGAGATGTCTGCGTTTCTCGATGGCTCGCAAATGAAGAGGTTGCATGAGTGCCTGTTCAGGGTGATGGGCGTCGAGGATTTGGAATCTCCAGATAACATGGCCCTGTTGCAAGACTCCCTGAACGCAAAAACCGTCGAAGGATGTTCTCCGCGCACCATTCAGTCTCACAAGTTCCGGCGCACGATGGCTACGAGGGCAATCGATAAGGGGATGCCCATCGAGCAGGTCCAGGTTTTGCTGGGGCACAGCAAGATTGACACTACCCTTTGCTACGCCATGGTCGACCAACAGAACGTAAAGCGCTCGTATTCCAAATACATAGGTTAGCCACTTTCGTTAGCCACTTTCCAAACTGCTACTCTTGACTAAACGAAGGTAGTTCGTAGGTGATGGAGAGTGGTCGACATGGGAAAGCAACTTGAGTATGTCCCCCTGAGCACGAATGCGCTTATGAGGCACCTCCGAGCTCAGGGTGTGAGCATAAAGGGTTCTTCTGCCAAGAAGAAGCTCCAAAACATTGGCTATTATCATGGCTACAAGGGTTGCCGCTTCGCCCGCGAGCGCCGCAGCCCATTGCCGCTCACCGACTTCGATCAGGTTTTGGGCCTCTATGCGTTCGACATGGAGCTCAAGACACTTTTCTACCCGCAAATCATGCAGGTCGAGACTTCCCTCAAAAGCTGCATTCTCGATGCGATATGTTCCGATCTGGCAGAGAGGGGAAGGTCGGCTTCCTTTGACGTTGTGTGTTCAGAGTGCCTTACGGGTGCAGGAGCAAAAGAGCAGTATAGTGAGCTCTCGTATTTGGCGCAGAAAGTAGCAAAGCAAAGTGCACGGGAAGGTGAGCCGGTAATCAGGCACTTTACCGATCAGTCAAGGGGAGTTCCCATCTGGGCGCTCATGGAGACGTTGACCCTTGGGGAGTTCAGTGCCAGTTACTCCTGCTTGACGGACGAATTGAAGGACGCGATTTATGACCGTTTGGGCATGCCCGGGCGAATCTGCAGCCGCTATGCCCAAAAGAAGGACAAGACGGATTTGCTTTTGGCGTTGTTACGAGTGCTGGCGAGCTTGCGTAACAGCGTTGCCCACAATAACGTCATCCTCGATGCTCGGTTCCTTATCCGGAACACTCCGAACAAACACGTAAGGGAGTATCTGGGTCAGGAGTTTGGTATTGACCCAGTGCCTTTCTCCCAGATCGCCGACTGCATGCTGTTGGTCGTCTTCTTTACCTCTGCCTTAGGTTATTCAAAGACACAGCGAAAGAGGTTCGTGGCTGAATACGAGAGAATCCTCGGCGACTTTTACGTGCACAAGCTGCCGCCCGATATCTATCAGCAGATGATTGGGAAGTCCGACAATCTCAAAATCAAGGCGGCGCTTGCTTATATTGCGAAGAGGTAGCTTGGGGTTATCCGCAGTGCTACAATTCTCTGCGAAATGAGATGCGCCGGCCCATGGCTGGCATATCTGGGCGCCTGATACGTTGGGCGCCCCTTTTTATGTCAGTCCCATGTCTATGCTTAAAGCAACCGCCTTGTTTCGACAGCTAAATTCGAATTCTTCCGTGAGAATTCGAAGGTCGCTGAGGGCAAGATGGTCGTTTCGCTTGCCGAGAAGGTTTTTCAGCGACAAGCGGAGCTTGCTCAAATCTTCCAAGATTCCGCTTTTGCATCGGATGAATATCAAGAATGGCGCAGCGACCTTGTACGTGGCATGAACAGTCAGGTTGTCGCACTTAACGATGAGCTGATCAGCGTGCGCCATCATCGACGTGAGGTGAAGAAGTTCCGGCGGATCGAGTCGTTTACGCTCATAAGCGACATCGCGCTAGCTGAGCTCAAGAAGCCCATCTCCATGCTCGTCATCAACGATAAGACCGATGTGGATGCGCTGAAATTCGATTCCCTCATGTACGGGTACATGGTCGAGCTCTGCAGTGGTCGCAAGGCGACTCTGTATCGGAACAACGTGATCACCATCGTCGCCGAACTCGAACACATTTTCACGCACGAACTCGGGAACGCGGAGGACTATGCGAGGACCTACGGTGACACGCCGTTCGGCTTGCTCGTTCGCAAGCTCGTCCACCTTGACAGGGACGCGGCTATGGAGGCTTTTTCGGAGTTCTTGAACGATCAGAGTCTTAACGAACAGCAGATTTCGTTTGTCAAACGCGTGGTCGACTATGTTGTCGAAAATGGCTATATGGAACCGGTCGCCCTCACGCAGCCGCCCTTCGACCGTCCTTGTTCGTTTATGCAGATATTTGACCAAAAGAGGGCGACCGCTTTGGTGGCTCTAGTCAAAACGATCAAGCAGAATGCGGTGTCTCCTGCTGCGTAACGGGCGAAGGGGGCGATATTGCGGGCGCAGTTCGAGCGAACCGGCCCTTGATCGCATATCCAAAGCTCCAAACAGTGTTGCTTCTTGACGTGTAGGGGGTTGGTTCGCTGTGTGCGCTTGGTGCGGTGGGCGAGGTTCTCGTAACGCGGGTATACTGGGAAACCGGTATGCCCGCGTTTTCTCAGGGAGGCATCATGGCAGATTCGAACAGCATCACCTCGGCGGAGCTCGCCGACCGCGTTCCCGACATCGTCATCATCACCGGCATGTCCGGCTCCGGCCGCACGCAGGCCATGCACGCATTCGAGGACATGGGGTACTACTGCATCGATAATCTCCCGCCGAGCCTCATCTTGCAGCTCGCCCAGATTATCGGCATCAACTCCGGCGTTGGCCGCCACCTGTGCGTGACGAGCGACCTGCGCAGCCAAGGCCTGTTCGATGAGCTCCTCGACGCGATCGAGACGCTGCGCGACCACGAGATGACCTGCAAGGTGGTGTTCCTCGAGGCGTCGGACGAGGTGCTCATCCGCCGTTACAGCGAGAATCGCCGCAGGCACCCGCTTGCCACGCGCGGCGACACCACAGCCGACGCCATCCAGCGCGAGCGCATGGCGCTTGCGAGCATCCGCGACCGCGCGGACATGGTCATCGACACGAGCCGCATGCGCACCGCGGCCCTGCGCAAGCGCCTGCAGGCCGCGTTCTCCGAGCTCACCGCCGAGCAGCTCATGGACGTGCACGTGTTCTCGTTCGGCTTCAAGCACGGCATGCCCATCGAGGCGGACCTCATGATCGATGTGCGCTTTTTGCCCAACCCGTTTTACGATCCCGAAATGCGCACGCTGACGGGGCTCGACGCCAAGGTGTCGGATTTCGTGCTCGACCACCCCAAGACGCATGAGTTCTTGGACGCCTGGTTCCGCCTGTTGGACGCGGTGATGCCCGGCTATATCGCGGAGGGCAAGCCCCAGCTTTCCATCGCCGTGGGCTGCACGGGCGGCCAGCACCGAAGCGTCGCCATCGCGGAGGCGACGGGGCGCTACCTGGAGCGCCAGCACTATCACGTGAGCATCTCGCATCGAGACCTCGCCAAGGCGAACTTGAGGAGCTAGCAGATGTCTACGCGGCGGCTGAAAGCGGTTTCCATCGGCGGCGGCACGGGGCAGCCTCGGCTCATCGCCGCGCTGCGCCTTATGGGCGCGCAGATCGATTCGGTGGTGGCGATGGCCGATGACGGCGGCTCGACGGGCCTGCTGCGCGAACAGGAGCACGTCGTGCCCCCGGGGGACGTGCGCAAGTGCCTCTCCGCCCTCGCCGAGGACCCGGCGTCGCCCATCGCCCGCGCCTTTGCCCATCGCTTTCCCTACATCGACGACCATGCGCTCGGAAACCTCCTGCTCGTGGCGCTCGCCAAGGAGGCGGGCTCCTTCGTCGAGGCCATCGACGTCTGCGAGCGCCTGCTGGGCTGCATCGGGCATGTCCATCCCTCCACGCTCGAGCTCGTGAGTCTGGCGGGCCAAACGCGTGAGGGCGACATCGTTCATGGTCAGGCGCGGATCTCGTACGGCATGCGCGCCTTTTCCCGCGTGTGGCTCGAGCCCGCCGACGCGCGAGCGAACAACCGGGCCGTGCAGGCGATCCTCGATGCCGACGTGGTGGTTATGGGGCCGGGGTCGCTGTTCACCTCGATCATTCCGAACGTCCTTGTCGCCGGGATTCGCGACGCGCTGTGCGCCACGCGTGCCACGCGCGTGTTCGTGTGCCCCAAGATCGACTCGCTGGGCGAGACAAGCGGCATGAGCGTGGCCGACCATGTGGAGGCTCTCGCCGCGTGCGGGCTTGAGCATGCGCTCGACGCCGTGCTGGTGCACCGCGCGAGCGAGCCGGAGTTCGTCTACCCGTACGAGAAGCGCGCCTGGGAGCGCGCCGTCGCCGACGCGGCGGCGGGGGAGACGGTCGTCTCCACCGAGGCGATCGCCGCGGCAAAAGGGGCGCCGTTCGGTCCCATCCGCACCACCGAGGAGGACCTCGAGCGCATTCGCGCCGTCGCCGGGCGCGTGCTGGTGCGCGACTTCACGGGGACGCAGTCGCCCGCCGTCCACGACGCGGGCCGTCTCGCCGCCGCCCTCGCCGAGGTGGTGAGGTAGATGTCGTTTACCGCCGAGGTGCGCGATGAGCTCGCGCGCTGCGCTCCGGAGTGCACCTACTGCGACGTGTCGACGCTCGCGGCCCTCGTGCGCGTGTGCGGCACGCTCTCCATCACCGGCAAGGGCGGGTACCAGCTGCAGGTTGCCACGGAGACGGGTGCCGTCGCGCGCACGATGATCGAGCTCACGCATAAGATTCTCAAGCTCAAGACGGACCTCACCGTGCGCCGGTCCATCCTGCACAAGGTGCGCAACTACTTGATCGTCCTGCCCGACCAGCCCGATCTTGAGAAGGCGCTCGTGCTGCTGGGCATCCTCGACCGCTCGGGCGGTCTGGTTGCCGGCGTACCCCGCCATGTCGCGAATCGCGCATGCTGCCGCCGCGCTTTTGTTCGCGGCAGCTTGATAGCGGGCGGGTTCGTGGCAGACCCCAAGGGCGACTTCCACCTGGAGATCGCGGTGCAGGGCGAGCAGTTCGCCCGCGACCTCGCCGCGCTCATCGAGGGCATGGGGGTGCATGCCCGCGTGAATCCCCGGCGTGGCGCCTACGCGGTATATATCAAGAGCGCCGAGGACATCAAGATGCTCCTCTCCAAATTGGGGGCGAATCGCGCCGTCGCCGAGATCGAGGAGGCGCGCGCGGTCAAATCGGTCAAGAACGACGTCAACCGCCGCGTCAATGCGGAGCTCGCGAACCAGACGCGCTCCGCCGGCGCGGCGCAGCGCCAGATCGAGCTGATTGAAGCGCTTGAGAAGCTGGGGCTGAGGCGCGACTTGCCCGAGGCGCTCGAGACCTTCTGCGCCCTGCGCGAGGCTCATCCCGATCTGTCGCTCAGGGACCTGGGACAGCTGTCCGACCCGCCGCTTTCGAAATCCGCCCTGTATCACCGGGTGCTGCGCCTGGAAAAGATGGTGGAGGAGGCCCGTGGCGAAACGCCGGGCGAGTAGGGGGCACAGCCGGCGCATCTTGCGATGCGGTGCGGATCGCATGCGGGAGCTTCCCACGCAGTGGGCGAGCGCGCGTGGCCCCGCCGGTGCGCGGGCGGCGTCCATCATGGTGGGCGACTCGCGCGTTTTGGCGCGCATGTGCGCGGCGGCTGCGTCCCCAAGGTGCAGCATGAACACGTAAAAGGGCTGTTCAACGAAGTGGAGCGCTTCAACAAGCGAGTTTTATCCGAAAGTTGCCAATCACGCGAATGGGCATGCGGAAAACGGTTATATTTGGTGAGTGGTTAGTTTTCGGACTTCAACGGCGGGCAGGGAGCCCGCGGGAGGTCCAATGAAAGGAGACACACATGGCAGTTAAGGTTGCTATCAACGGCTTCGGTCGCATCGGCCGTCTGGCCTTCCGCCAGATGTTCGGTCACGAGGGCTCCGAGATCGTCGCCATCAACGACCTCACCTCTCCCGACATGCTCGCGTATCTGCTGAAGTTCGACTCCACGCAGGGCAACTACTCCCGCGATCATAAGGTCGAGGCCACCGAGGACTCCATCGTCGTCGACGGCAAGGAGATCAAGATCTACAAGGAGGCCGACGCCAACAACCTGCCTTGGGGCGACCTCGACGTCGACGTCGTGCTCGAGTGCACCGGTTTCTACACCTCCAAGGCCAAGGCCCAGGCTCACATCAACGCCGGTGCCAAGAAGGTCGTCATCTCCGCTCCCGCGGGCAACGACCTCCCGACCATCGTCTACAACGTCAACCACGAGCAGCTGACCGCCGAGGACAACATCATCTCCGCCGCCTCCTGCACCACCAACTGCCTCGCCCCGATGGCCAAGGGTCTCAACGACTTCGCCCCCATCGTGTCCGGCATCATGACCACCATCCACGCCTGGACCGGCGACCAGATGCCGCTCGACGGCCCGCAGCGCAAGGGCAACAAGCGTCGTTCCCGCGCCTGCGCCGTCAACATCGTCCCCAACAGCACCGGTGCCGCCAAGGCCATCGGCCTGGTTCTCCCCGAGCTCAACGGCAAGCTCATCGGTGCCGCCCAGCGCGTTCCTACGCCGACCGGCTCCCTCACCAACCTCTATGCCGTTGTTGACAAAGAGGTCACCGTCGACGAGGTCAACGCCGCTATGAAGGCTTACGCCGAGACCATCCCTGAGACCTTCGGCTACAACACCGACGAGATCGTCTCCACCGACATCATCGGCGAGACCCACGGCTCCATCTTCGACGCCACCCAGACCATGTGCAACCCGCTGGGCAACGGCCAGACCCTGGTGCAGGTCGTCTCTTGGTACGACAACGAGAACTCCTACACTTCCCAGATGGTCCGCACCATCAAGTACTTCGAGAAGTTCGTTGCCTAAGGTGCTCGAGCTCACTCGCAGCTAGACCAAGCGTCTAAAAGAGGGCGCGGCCTCACGGCGAATGCCCGGGGTCGCGCCCTTTTTACCGTGCGCGGGTAAGGTGCCCGCGCGCAGATACCCAGAAAGGATTGGACATGGCTTTCACCAAGAAGACCGTCCGCGACATCGACGTCGACGGCAAGCGCGTCCTCGTCCGCGTTGACTTCAACGTGCCGATCAAGGACGGCGTCGTTGGCGACACCACCCGCATCAAGGCCGCCCTGCCGACCATCAACTACCTGGTCGAGCACAACGCCCGCGTCATCCTCATGAGCCACCTCGGCCGCCCGGACGGCACCGGCTTCCAGGCCGAGTTCTCCCTTGAGCCCGTCGCCGCCAAGCTCGCCGAGCTCTCCGGCCTGGACGTGACCTTCGTCGACGACACCTACGGCGAGAAGGCCGCTGCCGCCGTCGAGGCCCTCGAGCCCGGCAAGGTCCTCGTGCTCGAGAACGTCCGCTTTGACAAGCGCGAGAAGAAGAACGACCCCGAGATCGCCAAGACCCTCGCTTCCTACGGCGACGTCTTCGTGCTCGACGCCTTTGGTACCGCTCACCGCTCTCAGGGCTCCGTGGTCGGCCCCGCCGCCTACCTGCCCGCCGTCGCCGGCTTCCTGCTCGAGAAGGAGGTCGACACGCTGACCGGCATCTTCGCCGCTCCCGAGC
Organism: Collinsella stercoris DSM 13279; assembly: GCF_020735465.1. Classification (GTDB taxonomy): domain Bacteria; phylum Actinomycetota; class Coriobacteriia; order Coriobacteriales; family Coriobacteriaceae; genus Collinsella; species Collinsella stercoris. The sequence goes on from NZ_CP085935.1 coordinate 220,067, forward strand.
GCCCCTTCGTCGCTATCGTCGGCGGCTCCAAGGTCTCCTCTAAGATCGGCGTGCTCGATCACCTCATCGATTCTGCCGACACCCTGATCATCGGCGGTGGCATGGCCTACACCTTCTTCCTGGCCAAGGGCTACAAGACCGTCGGTACCTCCCTCAAAGAGGAGGACTGGGTCGAGCGCGCTGCCGAGATGCTCAAGAAGGCCGAGGACAAGGGCGTTCAGATTCTGCTTCCGATCGACAACGTCGTTGCCGACCACTTCGGTGAGGACGCTACCGGCGAAGTCGTCGCTTCCGACTCCATCCCCGAGGACCGCATGGGCATGGACATCGGTCCCAAGACCGAGGCACTGTACGCCGAGGCCATCAAGGGCGCCAAGACCGTGTTCTGGAACGGCCCCATGGGCGTCTTCGAGTTCGATAACTTCGCCCACGGCACTCAGGCTGTCGCCGAGGCTGTTGCCGAGCTCAAGGACAACGGTGGCACGTCCATCATCGGCGGCGGCGATTCCGTCGCTGCCGTCAACAAGTTCGACCTTGCCGACAAGATGAGCTGGATCTCCACCGGTGGTGGTGCTTCCATGGAGCTCGTTGAGGGCAAGGCTCTTCCTGGAGTGGAGGCTCTGAACGATGCCGAGTAACCGTACCACCCTTATTGCGGGTAACTGGAAGATGAACAATGACCGAGAGGAGGCCAAGGCTCTCGCCTCCGCCCTCGTCGAGGCCCTCCCCGAGGTTCCCGCGGGCGTCGAGGTGTGCGTCTGCCCCCCGACGATCGACCTGTGCTGCGTCTCCCACAAGCTTGACGGCTCCGCTGTCAAGCTCGGTGCCCAGAACGTCTACTTTGAGGCCAAGGGTGCCTATACCGGTGAGACCTCCGTTGCCATGCTCAAGTCCGTTCCGGTGCAGTACTGCATCATCGGTCATTCCGAGCGTCGCGACTACTTCCACGAGACCGACGAAGATCAGAACAAGAAGGCCGCCGCGCTCATCGCCGGTGGCATCGTTCCGATCTTCTGCTGCGGCGAGCCCCTTGAGGTTCGCGAGGCCGGTACCTATGTTGAGCACGTGGTCGCTCAGGTGAAGGCCGGTCTGACCGGTCTCCAGGTCACCGATCCTTCCCAGCTCGTCGTCGCTTACGAGCCCATTTGGGCCATCGGCACCGGCAAGACCGCCACTGCCGATGATGCCCAGGAGGTCTGCGGTGCCGTGCGTGAGGTCCTCGCCGAGATCTTCGGCGCCGAGCTCGCCGATGGCATTCGCGTTCTGTACGGTGGCTCCGCCAAGCCCGGCAACATCGCCGAGCTCGTGGCCAAGCCCGATGTGGACGGCGCCCTCGTGGGCGGCGCGTCCCTCGTCGCCGAGGACTTTGCTTCCATGGTCGTGAAGGCTGCGGAGTAATTTCCGTCATGTACAGGGGCCGTGGTGTTCGCATCGCGGCCCATTCTTATCAAAAAGGGAGAATTACCTATGGCTAACCGCCACCTTCCTGCTTTGCTCGTCATCATGGACGGTTTTGGCTTGGCGCCCGAGGGTGCCAACAATGCCGTGAGCACCGCCAGCACGCCGTTTATCGATGACCTGTACGCCAAGTATCCGCACACCACTCTCGGTGCTTCAGGCGAGGACGTCGGCCTGCCCGACGGCCAGATGGGCAACTCCGAGGTCGGTCACCTCAACATCGGTGCGGGCCGCATCGTGTTCCAGGAGCTTTCGCGAATCAACAACGCTATCAAGGACGGCTCCCTCAAGGAGAACGAGGTCTTCGTCAAGGCCATGGACGACGTTGCTGCCGCTGACAAGACGCTGCACCTCATGGGCCTCATGAGCCCTGGCGGCGTGCACTCCATGCAGAGCCACTGTGAGGCGCTCGTCTCCATGGCCGCCGAGCGCGGCGTTAAGACTGTGCGCATCCACTGCTTTATGGATGGCCGCGACGTCGACCCGCAGTCCGGTGCTGGCTACGTGTCCGAGCTCGTTGCCTTCTTGGGTGAGCTGTCCGAGAAGACCGGTTGCGATGCTCGCGTCGCCACCGTCTCCGGCCGTTACTGGGCTATGGACCGCGACAACCGCTGGGAGCGCATCCAGCGCGCCTACGACGTGCTGGTGAACGCCTCCGATGCCGAGGCAGATCCGGTCGAGGGCATTAAGGCCTTCTATGAGAAGGACCCGCGCGGCGACGAGTTCGTCGATCCGTTCGCCTGTCACAACGAGGGCATCCACGCCGGCGACGCCGTCATCTTCTTCAACTTCCGCCCGGATCGCGCCCGTCAGATGACCCGCGCCTTCACCGATGCTGACTTCGACGGCTTCGAGCGCGAGAAGATCGCCCTCTCTCACTTTGTGACCATGACCGAGTACGACCCCACGTTCGACGTTGAGGTCGCCTTCCCCAAGACGTTCCCCGAGAACGTCCTGGCCGACGTCATCGCCGCCAACGGGCTCAAGCAGCTCCACACCGCCGAGACCGAGAAGTACGCCCACGTGACGTTCTTCCTGAACGGCGGCATCGAGGAGCCCAAGGCCGGCGAGGAGCGTGTGCTCGTGGCTTCGCCGAAGGTCGCCACCTACGACCTCAAGCCCGAGATGAGCGCCCCGGAGGTCACCGAAAAGCTCGTCGCGGCCATCAACGAGGATCGCGCCGACTTCTACATCGTGAACTTCGCCAACTGCGACATGGTTGGTCACACCGGCGTGTTTGAGGCTGCCGTTAAGGCCGTCGAGGCTGTGGACCATGCGCTGTCCCAGGTCATCCCCGCCATCCAGGCAAAGGGCGGCTTTGCGCTCATCACCGCCGACCACGGTAACGCCGACCACATGTTCGACGAGGTCAACGGCGAGAAGAAGCCCTTCACCGCGCACACCACCAACCGCGTGCCGTTCATCATCGTGAGCGACACCGCTAAGCTCACCGGCATCGAGGATGGTCGCCTGTCCGACATCGCCCCGACCATGCTCACCATGGCCGGCCTCGAGCCCAGTGCTGAGATGACCGGCCGCGTGTTGGCCGTCGAGGAGTAGGGCGGACGTCAGCTGATACGGCTTGAGCCGGATTTCGGTATGTGGCCTCCCGTCGGGTACACCGATGGGAGGCTTTTTGAGTCTGGAAAGCGCGCGGTGGGGTCGCATGGTGGCCCCAAAACGTCGGATACACGTGTTTTCTTATTGCCATCGCCGCGTACATACTTGCGTTTGTGCTGTATCTGGGTAAAGTTTGAAAGGTTAATTGCGCTCATTTGGTATCCGTAGGCGCATGGAAGTGGTAAGAAAGGAGCGTCATGGGACGGTTTCTCGGTTATCTGGGCAAGCGTGTGCTCAGTTATGCCGCGATGGTATTCATAGCCACCTCGCTCACCTTCTTCTTGGCGAGTTCATTCATGGACCCGCGCTCGAACTATGAGTCTCGCACGCCTCGCCCCCCGCAGGAGTCGATCGAGCGCGCGCTCGATGAGGCGAACATCAACGACAAGACCCCGATCATCGAGCGCTATGGCAACTGGCTGCACGATGTCATCTTCGAGGGCGATTTTGGCCTGTCCCCGTCGGGCGACTCGGTCAACCGCGCCATCTCGAGCCGCATTGGGGCCTCGGTCAAGTTGCTCGCCATCTCGACGGTGCTCTCGGTCGTGGTCGGCGTCAGCTTGGGCGTGTACACGGCGCAACATCAATATCAGTGGCAAGACCGCTTCTTCAGCGGTATGGCATCGCTGTTCATGGTCATCCCCACGGTCGTACTCGCGATCCTCGTCGTGTTCGCCGCCATCTGGATCAACGACGCCACGGGCATGCGCCTGTTCTACGTGACCGGTCTGTCGAGCTACACCGGGTCCGACCCCATCATGGCCTTCATCGACTTCCTCCAGCATGTGTTCCTGCCCTCAGTGGTCCTCACGATCGTCTCCGCGGTCGGCTACCACCTCGGGCAGCGCACCTATCTGCTCGATGAGATGAACGCCGACTATGTGCGCACCGCCCGCGCCAAGGGCCTCACGCGTAAGAAGGCCATCCGCAAGCACGCTCTGCGCAGCTCGCTGATCCCCACCGCCGTGAGCGTCGCCTTCTCCATTGCCTCCGTCTTCACCGGCGCCGTCATGACGGAGAAGGTCTTCGCCATCCACGGCATGGGCGAGTACTTCATCAACTGCATCGGCACCAACGACATCAACGGCGCCGTCGCCGTCGCCGCCTTCAGCGGCGTGTGCACCCTCATCGGCGCCCTGTTGGCAGACCTGTTCGCCGCGGCCCTCGATCCGCGCATCAAGATGAATTAGGAGGGCTGAGATGGCAGAGACGCAAGAACCCCAGATGCTCACCAACGCCGAGCTGGAGCTCAAGGCCGATGCCCGCGGTAGCGGCGAGGTCAAACGCATCAGCTACGCCCGCTTGATCGCCCGGCGCTTCTTCAGGCAGAAGAGCGCCGTCATCGGCCTGGTCATTTTCATCGTCCTGGTGCTTTTGGCGATCGTGGGCCCGCATCTGACCCCGCACAGCTACACTGACCCCGACTTCACCGCCCTGGGCGAGGCCCCGTCGGCCGAGCACTGGTTCGGCACCGATGGCGGCGGCTTCGACCTGTTCGCCTGCGTAGTGCACGGCTTGGGCCGCTCGCTCATCATCGGTATCTCCTTCTCGATCATGACCACCATCATCGCGGCCATCGCGGGCACCGCCATCGCGTACTCCCGCGGCTGGGGTGAGAAGATCGGCATGTTCCTGCTCGATACCCTCATGGTCATCCCGAGCTTCCTGCTCGTCGCCATGATCGTGCGCAGCGCCTCGGGCCAGACCGGTTGGCTCATGCTTATCTTCGGTCTCACGGCTTTTGGCTGGATCGGGTACGCTCGTACCCTGCGCACCATGGCGCTGTCGCTGCGCGAGCGCGATTACGTCACCGCTGCGCGCTACATGGGCGTGTCGCCCATCAAGATCATCGTGCGTCACCTCATTCCCAACCTGGGCAGCATCCTCATTCTCGATACGGTGCTCGGCGTCATCTCGGGCATCAACTCCGAGACCGCCTACAGCTTCCTCGGTCTGGGCATCAAGGCCCCGGACACCTCGCTCGGCTTTTTGCTGAGCCAGGGCTCCTCGGCCATGCTCACCACGCCCTGGGTCATCTTGATCCCCTCTGCGGTGCTCATCATCCTGTGCGTGAGCATGCAGCTCATCGGTGACGGCCTGCGCGACGCCATCGACCCGCACTCGCGCGCCGCCGGTTCGGCAGACAAGGATGACGAGTCCAAGGAAGGGGACGCCAAGTGAAGGACATCCTAGAGTACGAGCTCAAGTGCTGCAACGGGCCCAAGGGCGCTCCCAAGGGCGATCCGGTGCTCTCAGTGCGCGACCTCAACGTGTCGTTTGCCACCGAGGCGGGTCGCGTTGACGCCGTGCGTGGCGTGAGCTTCGATATCTGGTCGGGCCGCACGTTCGCCATCGTCGGCGAGTCCGGCTCCGGCAAGTCGATCACCGCCCTTTCGGTCATCGGCCTGCTCGACGACAACGCATCCGTCTCGGGTTCCATCAAGCTGCAGGGGGAGGAGCTGCTCACCAAGAGCGATGAGGAGATGTCCTCCATCCGAGGGGCGCGCATCTCCATGGTGTTCCAGGACCCGCTGTCCGCCCTGACGCCGGTCTTCACCATCGGCGAGCAGATCGCCGAGGCCCTGCTCATCCACAATCCCGACATGCCCAAGGACAAGGTGCGCGAGCGCTGCATCGAGCTGCTCGAGATCGTGGGCATCACCGACCCGGAGTCGCGTCTCGACAGCTACCCGCACGAGTTCTCGGGAGGAATGCGCCAGCGCGTCGTCATCGCCATCGCGATCGCGAACAATCCCGACGTCATCATCGCCGACGAGCCCACCACCGCACTCGACGTGACCATCCAGGCGCAGATCTTGGACGTGCTCGCCGTCGCCCAGCGTGAGACGGGCGCCGCCGTCATCCTCATCACGCACGACTTGGGCGTCGTCGCCGGCATGGCCGATGACGTCATGGTCATGTACGCCGGCAAGGCCATCGAGCGCGGCAGCATCGACACCCTGTTTGCCGATCCTGCCCAGCCCTACACCATGGGCCTTCTGGGCGCCGTGCCCAAGCCGCACAAGCCCGCCGATACGCGCTTGGTGCCCATCAAAGGCAACCCGCCCTCGCTTGCCGCGTTGCCGAGCGGCTGCCCGTTCTCACCGCGCTGTCCGCTGGCGACCGACGTGTGCTTCGAGACCGAGGCTGAGCTTTCCGTCGTCGATGAGAGCGTGGGCCATCTGGCCGCATGCCATCGCCTCAAGGAGATCGTCGATAAGGGCCTCACCTATGAGGATGTGTTCCCCGAGCTCGATCCGCTGCCCGCCAAGTGGGCCGACGTGCCCCGTGAGGCACGTCCCGTGGTGCTTGAGGTCAAGGACCTCGTCAAGACCTTCCCCGTGCAGGGTAAGGGGTTCATCCGCCGCCAGAAAGGCGTCGTCACCGCCGTCGACCACGTGAGCTTCAAGATCCATCAGGGCGAGACGCTCGCGCTCGTGGGCGAGTCCGGTTCCGGCAAGTCCACCACGCTCATGCAGATCATGGAGCTCGCCAAGCCCGAGAGCGGCCAGATCTCCGTCCTCGGCCGTGACGTCTCCACCCTCAAGAACCGTCGCGAGCGCAACGAGGTGCGTCGCGACCTGCAGGTCATCTTCCAGGACCCCATGAGCTCGCTCGACCCGCGCATGCCCATCTACGACGTGCTCGCCGAACCGCTCGAGGCCCAGAAGTGGACCAAGGCCCAGATCAACGACCGCATCGGCGATCTGATGCACCTCGTGGGCATCAACCCCGATTACGTCGACCGCTTCCCCACGCAGTTCTCCGGCGGCCAGCGCCAGCGCATCGCCATCGCCCGCGCGCTCGCCACCGACCCCAAGATCTTGTTGCTCGACGAGCCCATCGCCTCGCTCGACGTCTCCATCCAGGCGGGCATCGTCAACCTGCTGGAAGACCTGCAGGCGCAGCTCAAGCTCTCCTACCTGTTCGTCGCGCACGACCTGGCGGTCATCCGCCATATCTCAGACTCCGTCGCGGTCATGCACCTCGGCAAGATCGTCGAGTATGGCGAGACCGAGGATGTCTTCACCAACCCGCAGGATCCCTATACCAAGGCGCTGCTCTCCGCCATCCCGATCCCCGATCCGGTGGTCGAGCGCACGCGCGAGCGCTTGATCTACAAGGACGGCGAGCTCGTCAAGGCCTCGTCGCTCATGAAGTAGCCCCAACTTCGGTCGAATCATCCGGGGCTATGCAGAGGCCTCGGAGGTTCCAATAGAAAGGAAGGATCATGTCTTCTATGAATCCTCACACCGTCAGCCGTCGCGGCTTCCTCGGTCTCGCCGGCGCCGCCTCCGTCTTCGCGGGCCTCGGCCTTGCCGGCTGCGGTGGCAAGGCCGAGGGTGCCGGCTCCGCGCCCGTCGCCCTCGACGTCGAGCCCGCCAACGGCACTCCGGCGACCACCCCGCTCGACCAGATCCCCATGCCCGAGGTCGGCGGCGTGTACAATAACCCCAAGAAGCGCGACGAGGTCAAGGACGGCGGCGAGCTGGTCCTCTCCATCGGCGAGGTCGGCCCGTGCTGGAACTACTACAACGTCAACGGCGGCACCACCTACATCGACACGATGTGGAATCTCTACATGCCCAGGCTCATGGATTCCGACGCCACCGGTTCCAAGTTCACGCCGAACCCCAACTACGTCGAGTCCTTCGAGGTCGATGACTCTACGGGCAAGCAGGTCGTCAAGATCACCATGAACCCCGATGCCGTGTTCAACGACGGAACCCCCATCGATTACCGTGCCTTCGAGACCGTCTGGAAGTGCTGTTGCGGCGAGAACGATGCCTACGCCTGCGCCTCCACCGATGGTTTCAACCAGGTTGAGAGCATCGTTCAGGGCGAGAAGGCCAACGACGTCGTGATCACCATGGCCAAGCCTTACTACCCGGCCGAGGCCCTGTGGAGTACGGTCCTGCACCCTGCTTCCCTGGATCCCGAGGTCTTCAACAACGGTTGGAACAACAACCCGCACGTCGAGTGGGGCGCCGGTCCGTTCGAGATCGAGTCCTTCGATGACACGCACGCCGTCTTCGTTCCCAACAAGGCCTGGTGGGGTGACGCCCCCAAGCTCGAGAAGGTCACCTTCAAGCAGATGGAGGCTCAGGCCATCATCAACGCCTTCAAGAACGGCGAGATCGACGCCACCGATGTGACCACCGGCTCCGCCGAGATCCTCTCCAACTTCCTCGACATGGAAGACGCCGAGATCCGCCGCGGCTACTCCTCCGCTATCGCCTGCATCGAGATCAACACCACTCGCGAGAACACCCAGGACGTCGCCGTCCGCAAGGCCTTCGCCCAGTGCCTGCACATGCCCACGATCGTCGAGATCCAGTACAAGGGCGTCAACTGGGAAGAGAAGCCCTGCGGCTCCATCATCCTCCCGCCGTGGATGGACGGCTATGAGAACAACATGCCCGAGGACGTCCAGAAGCTCAAGGACGCCAAGGAGCATACCGAGGCCGCCCGCAAGACCCTCGAGGACGCCGGTTACACGCTGAACGGCGACTACTACGAGAAGGACGGCAAGGTCGCCGGCTTCGGCTTCGTGCTGTTCGGCGATTCCAACACCGTCAAGAACCGCGCCGCCGCCTTCCAGAAGATGGCCAAGGATGCCGGCATCAAGCTCGACCTGATCACCAAGGCCTCCGCCGACTTCTCCAAGACCATCTCCAGCGGCGAGTGGGACTCTCTGCTGCTGGGTTGGAACGGCACGCCCACGAGCTTCAACAACGGCGGCCAGCTCTACGGCTCCGAGTCCGAGTCCAACTTCACCCAGTACGGCTCCGCCGAGATCGACGAGATGATGGCCGAGGTGCCCACTGTCTCCGACCACAAGAAGCAGCTCAAGCTCGTCAACGAGGCCGAGAAGCTCGCCATGGAGGGCTATGCTGTCATCCCGGTCTTCTGCGGCTCCGATGTCATCGCCGCCAAGAAGGGTCTTGCCAATTACGGCCCCGCGCTCTTTCTCTCCGTCCACGCCGAGGACATGGGCTGGGCCAAGTAAGCAGCTTGTAGCAACGGGGTGGAGATGTGTGTGCCTTGCACCGCATCTTCGCCTGCGTGGTATCATCTCTGAGCGTTACCGATTGAAGGAGTAGTTCCGTGGGTCCCATTCAGATCGTTCTCTTTGCCGTGTGGGGGCTTTCCACCCTCGCTCTCATCGCCCTCGTACTCATGCACTCCGGCAAGGGCACCGGCGTGTCCGACATGATCGCCAGCTCGCTCTATAACGCGAGCACTGCGACGGGCGTTATGGAGAAGAACCTGGACAAGCTCACGGTCATCGTCGCCTGCGTGTTCGCCGCGTGCGTCGTGCTCGCGATGTTCTTCTTCCCTCAGGGCATCGTTGGTCTGTAGGCCGTACATCCAACACGCAACATCTCATTTGTTGAGCCGCTCGGACATGTTCCGGGCGGTTTTTGCATGCAGGTGAACGGCATATTAGGTGCAAAGTGGATGCAGAGTGCGTCGTGTTGCGTGCTGCTTGTAGAAGCGGTGCAAGTGGAGAGAGACGTCCTGCATGTTGCTTGGAGGGGCGGTGCAAGCGGAGAGGGCCGTCATCCTGCGCGTTGCTTGGAGAAGCGGCGCAGGTGGAGGGGGCCGTCTTGCATGTTGCTTGGAGGAGCGGTGCGGGTAGAGAGACGTCCTGCATGTTGCTGGGTGGAGCGATGCAAGCGGAGGGGGTGCCATCCTGCATGTTGCTTGACGGAGCAGTGCGGATGGTGGGGAAATGTCGGGAATGTCGAAGAGGCGTACGCGCCCAACACGCGCCGTTTCACGCCGCGGGCACGCGCCCAACACGCGCCGCTTCACGCCGCGAGCATGCGCCGCTTGCCATCGTTCGTGCGCGTCGCTTCCCGCCGCAGGTGCACGCCGAGTGCGCGCCGCTTCCCGCCGCAGGTGCACGCCGCGTGCGCGCCGTTACAGACTGGAAACAATCGCGCTCGGCGGCGATATTCGTTTTGCACCTCTTTTATGCACTAAAGTGCACTTTTCCAAGCAAGCACTCTAATAAACTAAAGAAAAAGTGCGCCGTTGGCGAGAATCCATCTACTCCATCATGCAAAAGTGCGCTATGGTATTGCCCACATCGCGCGTGGTCTGAACAGCCTTGCAATCACGGCGATGTAAACGGAGCACGGCACGTGTTCGCACCTCCGGTCGCACTAAAGGGGTGCGTGACCGGCGCCTTGCTCCGCGCAAGCTGCATTATAAGGAGGATGGCATGGCTGACACTAAGTTTTCCCAGCCCGTGATGGGTCGTCGCACCTTCGTCGGTGGCGCCCTCGCCACGAGCGCCCTGGCCGCTCTCGCCGGCTGCGGCGGCGGTGGCGACAAGGCCGGCAGCGGTGACACCGCTGCTCCCGCCGGCGACAACGTCATGAGCTTCTACCTCTCCGAGCCGGCGTTCATCGACCCGTATAACGCCCAGGAGAACCAGGGCACCGCCGTGGTGGTCGCCGTGTTCGACGGCCTCATGGAGTGGGATTGGGACAAGGGCAGTGCCGTTCCCGCCTGCGCCGCCGAGGCCCCGACCGTCTCCGAGGACGGCCGCGTCTACACCTTCAAGCTCCGCGAGGGCATGAAGTTCCACAACGGCGACCCGGTCGACGCCGAGTCCTTCGTCCGCGGTTGGAAGCGCGTCGCCTCCCCGGACATGGACACCCCCTCCGACATCTGCTATCACCTTGCCCCCGTTGCCGGCTACGCCGAGTTCAACGCCGGCGAGACCGATGAGTTCACCGGCCTCAAGGCCGTCGACGACCTGACCTTTGAGGTCACGCTGACCGACCCCATGGCCGATTTCCCGGCCGTCTGCTGCCACCCCGGCCTCGCCCCGGTTCCGCAGTGCGCCATCGACGACCCCAAGTCCTTCCTCGAGAAGCCCATCGGCAACGGCCCCTTCATGATGACCGACGCCTGGAAGCACAACCAGTACATCGACCTCGCCAAGTTCGATGACTACTACGGCGACGCCCCCAAGATCGACGGCGTGTACATGTCCATCCAGAAGGACCCGCAGACGGCCTTCAACGAGTTCCAGGCCGGCTCCATCGACTTCGCCGCCATCCCGTCCGGCAAGATCAAGGAGACCGTCGAGAAGTACGGCGAGTCCGAGGACGGCTTCACCTCCACCCCGGGCAAGCAGGTCCTGCTGGGCACCGAGCTCTCCACCTACTTCCTGATCCCCAGCCCGAACGACCCGGTCCTCGCCGATTCCAAGGTCCGCCGCGCCGTGTCCCTGGCCATCAACCGCCAGAACATCGTCGACACGCTCTTCGAGGGCTCCCGTATGCCGGCTACCTCCATCATGCCGACCTCCATCGACGACTCCGAGGAGAACGTGTGGGAGGATTGCCGCTACGACCCCGAGGCAGCCGGCAAGCTGCTGGACGAGGCCGGCTACCCGGCCGACGCCTCCGGCAAGCGCGGCGTTGAGATCACGCTGAACTACAACAGCGACGGCGATCACGGCGATCTCATGTCCGCCGTCCAGCTCGACCTCGAGGCCGTGGGCATCACCGTGACCCAGGCGTCGGTCGAGTGGGCTACCTATCTGACTCAGCTCTCCGACGGCGACTTCTCCCTCGGTCGCCTTGGCTGGACCGCCGACTACCCGACCATGGACAACTTCCTGTACCCGAACTTCTTCACCGGTGCTGACAACAATTACGAGGAGTACAGCAACCCGGAGATGGATCAGGCCATGCTCGACGCCCGTCAGATCCAGGACGACGAGGAGCGCAAGGCCGCGTGCCGCAAGATCTGCGCCACCATCGGTAAGGACATGCCGGTCATCCCGATCATGTTCTACGCTCACAACTACGTTGGCTCCGAGCGTCTGAAGAGCTTCATGTACGACGCCCAGACCAAGCCGTGGTTCCAGACTGCCGAGCTCGCCTAAGCGTTTGCCTCGACAGCTCCATAGCGCATGAACGGCAGGACATCACGCAAGCGGTGTCCTGCTTTTTTGGTCGCGTAGCCCGCGTGCGGAATGCATATCTACGCATAATCACCGCAGTATTGATAAATCGGTGACGTACAATTGCAATTTACGCTGCGTCGTACTGTAGCGAAGTGTAGTGTCCAAGAGACTAGGGAGGGTATCGCTGTGCTCAGGTACATCCTCAAGCGAATCCTGCAGTTCATCCCGGTCTTCCTCGGCGTCACGCTCATTCTGTTCATCCTGCAGAATGTCGTGCCCGGCGACCCGATCAAGCTGATCGCCGGCGAGAGGAAGATGGATCCCCAAACGGAGATGAACATCCGTGCGGCTCACGGCCTGATCGTGACCGACGAGAACGGCGACATCGTGTTTGACGAGAACGGCGACACGATCGAGACGCCGATGGTGAGCCGTTACTTCACCTACCTGGGCAACCTGCTCCAGGGCGACCTCGGCACTTCCTACCAGAAGGGCCGTGAGGTCAAGGATATGATCTTCGAGGCGTATCCGTACACGGTCCAGATCGCGGTGGTTGCCATCATCATCGAGGCGATCGTGGGCATTGGCGCCGGCATCATCTCCGCCATCAAGCGCTACTCCTTTTGGGACATCCTGGTCACGCTCACCACGTCCGCGCTCGTCGCCATGCCGGCGTTCTGGCTCGGCCTGCTGCTGCAGCTGATCTTTGGCATCTGGCTCAAGGACGTCACGGGCGGTGCCTTTGCGCTCCCCGTCTCCGGCGTCCCCGGCCCACACCCGCAGTTCCCCGGCTGGACCTACTACATCCTGCCCGCCGTCACGCTGGCGGCGGTATCCACCGCCTACACGGCGCGCATCATGCGCTCGCAGCTGGTCGAGGTCATGAACCAGGATTACATCCGCACCGCCAAGGCCAAGGGTCTCTCCAAGCGCTCGATCATCTTCCATCACGCGCTCAAGAACGCCCTCATTCCCGTCGTCACCTATATTGGTATGGACTTCGGCGCGATGCTCGCCGGCGCCATCCTCACCGAGACGGTCTTCAACTGGCCCGGCGTCGGACAGATGACCTACGTCGCCATCACGCAGCGCGACTGGCCCATCGTCATGGGCTCCATCACGGTCATCGTCATCGTGGTCATGATCATCAACCTCATTGTCGATGTGAGCTACGCGTTCCTCGACCCGCGTATCCGCCTTGGCAACAAGAGCGAGAAGTAGGGAGGGAAGCGCTATGCAGTATCCAATGTCCAAGATGGGCGATCAGGCTCGCGCCGCCGCGGCCGAGGCCCACGTTGTGGCCGACAAGTCCGATAAGCCCACGCGCACCCTGTGGGGCGACGCGCTCAAGCGCCTCAAGGAGAACAAGCTCGCGATGTTCGCCATCGTGTGGATCTTGTTCATCGTCGTCATCGCCGTCACCGCCGACCTCTGGGTTCCCCAGACGCTCGGCAACCCCACGGCGTCCGACACGGCCACCATGGCGGCCAACTCCCGCCTGGCCCCGTCCCTCGAGCACCCGTTCGGCACCGACACGCTCGGCCGTGACGTGCTCTCCCGCGTCATCTACGGCGCGCGCATCTCGCTGACCGTTGGTATCGTGGCCACGGGCATCTCCACCGCCATCGGTCTGGTGATGGGCGCCATCGCCGCCTACTACGGTGGCATCTGGGACACCATCATCATGCGCCTGGCCGACACGTTCCTCGCCTTCCCGTACACACTGTTCGTCATCGCCATGATCGCGGTCGTGGGCAACGGCATCCAGAACGTGTTCATCGCCATCGGTATCCTGGGCTGGCCGCAGATCGCCCGCGTGTTCCGTAGCGCCATCCTCTCCGTCAAGGAGAGCGACTACATCGATGCGGCGCGCTCCATGGGCGCCTCCGACCTCCGCATCATCGCCCGCCACATCTTCCCCAACTCCGTCGCCTCCATCGTGGTGTACGCCACCATGAACATCGGTGGTGCCATCCTGACCGAGTCTGCCCTGTCCTTCCTGGGCATGGGCGTCATCCCGCCGGATCCGTCCTGGGGCACCCTGATCCAGGAGGGCCAGAAGTTCCTGCAGACCGAGCCGTGGCTCATGATTCTGCCCGGCCTCGCCATCCTGACCACCGTTCTTGCGTTCACCTTGCTGGGCGACGGCCTGCGTGACGCTCTCGACGTGAAGATGAAGGACGCGTAAACCATGGCTAAGAAGAACGAGAATTACAAGGACCTCAAGGAGCAGCCGATTCCCGAGGGCCAGCACCTGCTTGAGGTCGACGACCTCAAGATGTACTTCCACACCGAGGACGGCGTGGTGCACGCGGTCGACGGCGTGTCCTACACGCTCGATCGCGGCGAGACCCTCGGCGTGGTGGGCGAGTCCGGCTCCGGCAAGTCCGTGACCGCCATGACCATCATGGGCCTCATCAACATGCCTCCCGGAAAGATCGAGGGCGGCTCGGTGACCTATCGCGGTCACGATCTGCTCGCCATGTCCGAGGAGGAGATGCAGCACGTCCGCGGCAACGACATCGCCATGATCTTCCAGGACCCCATGACCTCCCTGAACCCGGTCTACAAGATCGGCCGTCAGGTGGGCGAGGGCCTGCGTCTGCACCGCGGCTACTCCAAGCAGGAGGCTCTCAAGCGCGCCACCGAGCTGCTCGACCTCGTGGGCATCCCCGAGCCCGAGAAGCGCGTGAACCAGTACCCGCACCAGTTCTCCGGCGGTATGCGCCAGCGCGTCATGATCGCCATGGCGCTCGCCTGCGACCCCGACATCCTCATCGCCGACGAGCCCACCACGGCCCTCGACGTGACCATCCAGGCGCAGATCATCGAGCTCATGCAGGAGATGCAGGAGAAGAACGGCAACGCCATCATCATGATCACGCACGACCTGGGCGTCGTGGCCGACATGGCCGATAAGATCATGGTCATGTACGCCGGTCACCCGGTGGAGTTCGGCACCGCCGACGAGATCTTCTACGAGAGCCGCCACCCCTACACCTGGGGCCTCATCCGCTCGATCCCCGAGCAGGCGACCGACGAGAAGAAGCCGCTCACCCCGATCCACGGCAACCCGCCGTCGCTCGTGAACCTGCCCCAGGGTTGCGCCTTCGCGCCCCGTTGCCCGTTCGCCACGGAGCTCTGCCACAAGGAGCGCCCCAAGAAGTTCGTCATGGGCAACGGCCACTACTCCGAGTGCCACTACGCCGATGATGACGCGTTCGTCAAGAAGTTCGCCCCGGACACGTCCCGCTCGCGCGGCACCATGCCCACCGCGATTCCCGATGACGCAAGCGTTGCAGCCACGAAGGGAGGCGAGGCCTAAATGGCAGACACTTCCATGCCCCTGCTCAAGGTCGAGCACCTGACCAAGGAGTTCCCCACCGGTTCCGGCTTTTTGGGCGGCAAGCTCTCCAAAAAGGTCGTCTCCGCGGTGAACGACGTCTCGTTTGAGATTCGCGCCGGCGAGACCTTCGGCCTGGTGGGCGAGTCCGGCTGCGGCAAGTCCACGACCGGCCGCGCCATCATGCACCTCGACCCGCCGACCTCCGGCAAGGTGTACTTTGAGGGCAAAGACGTCTCCAAGATGAACAAGGCGCAGCTCAAGGACATGCGCCGCGAGATGCAGTTCATCTTCCAGGATCCGTACGCGTCCCTGAACCCCCGCATGACCATCGGCGAGATCATCTCCGAGCCCATGGTGATTCACGGCATCGGCACGCCCGAGGAGCGCATGGATCGCGTGCGCGAGCTGTTGGACGTCGTCGGCCTCAACCCGGAGCACATCAACCGCTACCCGCACGAGTTCTCCGGCGGTCAGCGCCAGCGCGTGGGCATCGCCCGCTCGTTCATCCTGCGCCCCAAGCTCATCATCTGCGACGAGCCCGTCTCCGCGCTCGACGTGTCGATCCAGGCGCAGGTGCTGAACCTGCTCAAGGACCTGCAGAAGGAGTACGGCACCGCCTACCTGTTCATCGCGCACGACCTGTCCGTGGTCCAGCACATCTCCGACCGCGTGGCCGTCATGTACCTAGGCAAGATGGTCGAGCTCTCCGACTGGAAGAGCCTGTACGCTGAGCCGAACCATCCCTACACCCAGTCGCTGCTCTCCGCCGTGCCGATCCCCGATCCGGACGTGCAGAAGAGCCGCAAGCGCATCATCCTCGCTGGCGACCCGCCGAGCCCGATCGACCCGCCGAGCGGCTGCCGCTTCCACACGCGCTGTCCCATCGCGCAGGCCAAGTGCTCCGAGAGCGCGCCTGAGTTCCGCGAGGTCGGCGAGGGCCATTACTGCGCCTGCCACTTTGCCAAGCCGTTCCCCATCAAGGAGTCGCACATCGACCTGTAACGGTTTGCATGCCGCGCGCGATGCGTTCTGAGCTCGCGCGTTCGCTGGGGAGCGCCAAGGCTCCTGCAAGCGGCGAGTTCTTTACGCTTGCGCCATGCGCTTATCGAGAGGCCACCTTCGGGTGGCCTTTCTGCTATCGCGGCTGAATACTGCGTGGATTACGCGGCTGTGTGCGCCTTTTGCTTTAGAGTGGAGACCATGATTAACGCAAGAGCCGGGAGGGCCCGAGATGATCGATAGGCGTACGTTGCTGGGCGGTGCGGCGGGTATTGCCGCCGGCATGGGGTTGTCCGGTTGCGGTAGGGCTGGTAGGGGCTCGGTGACGAGCGCCGAAGACGCCCCCGCCACCTGGGTGACGGTTCGCGTGGGCGTTCCCCAGGCGATCGATCCGCTCCTCGTGTCCGACCGGGCTGGACTGCAGGTCTTACACGCCCTGTTCTGCCCGCTCACGCGCATCGAGGACGGTCGTGCGGTGGGCAACGCGGCCCGCTCGTTCGAGGTGTCCAAAGACGCGCGCACGGTGACGTTCCATCTGGTCGAGGGGGCGACGTTCCATACCGGCGGCGTCGTGACCGCGTCGGCGTTCAAGCGCGCGTGGGAGCGCATCGTCAAGCCGCTTGATCAGGATGAGCGCTCCGGCAAGGACAAGCGGGATGAGGACGCCGAGGAGTTTGCGCACAGCCGATGGGCCGAGCTTCTCTCGGCCGTCGAGGGCTACGAGGCCCTGCATGAGGGGCGAGCCTCGGAGTTGGTGGGCCTGCGCTGCCCCGACGACAACACGCTCGTCGTGACGCTCAGCCGCCCGTTCGCGGGGTTCGCGGAAGTTGCGTCCCATCCGGCGCTCGGCCCCGTTCCCGCCAGTGCCGATCAGGATCCGGAGGCCTTTGCGGCCCAACCCGTCGGCAACGGCCCGTTCGCGCTCAAGGAGCCGTGGGATGGCAAAACAGGCCTGGCGCTCGCCCGTTTTGACACGTGCGCCTATGGCGTGGCGAGCGTCGAGGGCGTGCAATTTGTCATCGCGGGGGAGACCGTGAGCGGCTACCACCAGTTCCAGGCGGGAAACCTCGACATCTGCGACGTCCCCGTGGACCAGCTCGAGGACGCTGAGGAGACGGCGGGAGCCTCTGCGAACGCGTTCGACATGTATCCGGGCGAGCGGCTGGTGCACGGCGCGGAGCCGGGCTTGACGTATCTGGTGTGCAACACACGCGTGTCCCCGTTCGACCGTGCCGAATTCCGGCGCGCGGTGTCCTGCGCGATCGATCGCGAGACGTTGTGCCGCAAGGCCCTCAACTACAGCGCCGAGCCGGCGTGGAGCCTCGTTGCCCCGACGGTCGGTGAGATGCCCTCATGGGAGGCATGCACGTTCGATGCCGAGCGCGCCGTCGAGCTGGTGGAGGCGCTGAGGAGCGAGGCGGTCGACGCGGCGGAGGCAGGCACGGATCCCGCGATGGGCTCCGCCGAGGCCGACGGTTCCGTTGGGGCCGCCGGCTCCGCGACGGCTCCGGAGGACTCCGAAAACTCCGCCGTGGCCGAGCCCGCTGCCGAACCCCTGGAGCTCGACTTCACGCTCTTGCGCCGCAAGGGCGGGGTGCAGGGGCATATCGCCGACCAGGTGACGGCCGACCTCAAGGACGCCGGCGTGACGGTCAAGACGGAGGCGCTGGACGCGAGCGACCTGCTCGAGCGCCTGAGCCAAGGCGAGTTCTCCTGCGCCGTGGTGACCTGCGACCCGGTGGCGGCCACGCCTACGGCGACGGTGGAGGCGCTGTTTGGCGCCTCGGCAGGACGCGCTGCCTGGTCGGGCATGGACGCCGGCGAGAGGTCCGCGGCGGTCGATGCGGTCGAGGCGGCGGCTGACGACGCGGCGCGCGAGGAGCGCGTGCGCGAGGTCGTCACGCTGGCGGGGGAGAGCCTGGACGTGATCCCGCTTGTGCACCCCGCATACACCAAGATCGCGACCGAACGCGTCTCGCATGCCCGGGTCGACCCCTGGGGTGCCGTCGATTGCGCCACGGTCGAGCTCGCCTAGGGCGTGGACGCCCGCCGCAGGCGGCGGTTGGCCGCGGCGCATGGCGGGTTGCCAACTGCAGCCGACGCGTACCGCTGCGTTGAGCGGCGATATACCGGCTCAAGCGCGGCACCGGGATTGACCGCCCGCATGCGCAAAAACTTTTTTGAAAAAGGTCTTGCGCGCTCGGCCAAACTCGGGTTATTATCTTCCACGTTGCAGACGCGGAAACGCGAACACAACAAACGTCGGAGTGGCGGAATTGGCAGACGCGCTAGCTTGAGGTGCTAGTGACCGCTTTTTGGTCATGCGGGTTCAAGTCCCGCCTCCGACACCACGCAATAGACACGCGAGCCCCTTGCGGGTTCGCGTTTTTGCTATATATCGCACGCGATTGTGCGATGCGTACGTCATCTTGCGCGCTCGCGTCGTTTGGACATGGCGGAGGTGGCGCATGGAGCACATGCACAACGAGGAATTGAACGACGTCGCCCGCCTGGTCGAGGTGACGAGCGATGCCGTCGCCATATGCGACGAGGACGGCTCTGTCCGCCATGTCAACCGCCAATTCCTCGCTCTGCGAAAGTCCGGCAGGGCCCAGCTCGTGGGGACTGACATAAAAGACCTGCTGTACAGCACGGAGTTCGAGCGCTCGACGGGGCACCAGATGCCCTTTTCCGCCGACGGCGAAGAGAACACGCTCATGCTCAAGCTCCCCGATGGCTCGTTCATCCCCGTTCGCGTGCGCGCGGTCGAGCTCGGCGAGGGCGGGCAGGGCGACGCGCCCGGCCACCGCTACGTCGTCGCCATCCGCAGCCTTGAGGAGCAATACGCGCACGATCGCAAGACGCAGCGCCTGCTCTCGGAGCTCCAGGCGGCCAACAAGCGCCTCTCGGGCACCCTGTCGGTCATCATGTCCACCGTGGGCTCCAGCGATATGGCCACGCTGCTCGACACGGTGCTCAACCGCATGACCGAGACGCTCGACGCGACGGGCGCCACCATGTACTTCGCCGAGGGCGGAGGCTTTAAGCTGCGCGGGGTGAGTCACGCGCTCGCGGGTCTCTACGTGCCCGATTTCATTCCCTACGGCGCGGGCATCCCCACGCACGTGCTGCGCGAGCAGCGCGCCTGCCGGCTCTCGCTCGTTCCCGCCACGCCCGCCGACCCCACGGCCCCCGGGTCCTTCTACGACTTGGACGCGCGCGTGCGGCACAACTTGCGCCTCCAGGATATGCCGCCCTTCAAGACCATGATCGCCGTGCCCGTGTACTTTGGCACGCAGGTCCTGGGCGTGGTGGAGCTCGGCTGGGCGCGCCCGTGCAATCCGCGCGTGTACGACGTGCGCGTGCTCGAGGTGATTTGCGACTACTTGTCCATCGAGCTGGTGGGCGTGGTGAGCAGCTTGCGCGCGGCGCGCGCCTCGGGGCTCACGCGGTCGCTCAGCCGCATTCGAGAGCTGTTGTACGCCCACGGCAAGGAGCCCCTCGCCGCGTGGACCGAGATGACCGATGAGGTGCGCGATCAGCTCTCGTGCAGGATGCTGCCCGTCCTGCACGATCTTGAGCGCGGCGTGTACGTCATCGACTTCGACGGTGGGAGCAAGGTCGATTTGCCGCGCGATGTCGAGGAGATGTTCTTCTCGGTGACCGCGCCCGCCGCGCGCGTGGGAGCCCCCGCCTCGGCCGACTTGCTGGTGGACGAGACGGGCCCGCTCGCCGTGCCGGCAAAGCCCAAGCAGATCCGTCTGGCGCGCGTGGATCGCATCACCTGGGTGGGCGAGTGGCTCGAGCGCCACGGGCTGCCCTGCCAGGGCGTCTTTGTGGATATGGGGCACGAGTCCGACGAGGGGGCGTTCGTGGAGGACGACGGCCCCTTCGCCGCGGTCCTGCCGCCCCGCCGCTTCCTGCTGCTGCGCGACGGCTCCCAGGAGCCCGTGGACGACATGGAGTTCGATTACCTCACGCACCTGGCGCACGACTTCGAGCTCATCATGGACGGGGCGCTGCAGCAAAAAAGCGAGTGCAGGATCGCGCAGACCCTGCAGGCCGGCATGCGCAACGACCTCGGCTCCGTTCCGGGCATCACCGCGGACTCGCTGTACTCCTCCGCGACGCGCCAGGCGCTCGTGGGTGGCGACTTCTACACCCTCATCCGCCTGCCCGACGATCGGGCCGTCATGATCTTGGGCGACGTCTCGGGCAAGGGCGTGGAGGCGGCGTCCATGTCCGCGCTCGTCAAGACGGCCCTGACCGCCTATGCGTGGGAGGGGGCGAGCCCGGCGCGCATGGCCCGCTCGCTCAACCGCATGGTCATGAGCTTCTCGCGCGTCGAGACGTTCGTGACGGTGTTCATCGCCAAGCTCGACCTGCGCCACGGGCGCGCGACCTACTGCTCCGCCGGCCATCCGCCCACCATGCTCCTGCGTCTCGACGGCGCCGGGCAGGCGGAGGCCGAGCTGTTGAGCGTTCAGTCGGGCGTGGTGGGCGCGTTCTCGACCATGGCGTACGAGAACGGCACCTTCTCGTTTGCCCCCGGCGACATCCTGTTCATGTATACGGACGGCGCGATCGAGGCGCGCGATGCGGGCGGGGACTTTTTTGGCGAGGAGCGCCTGCGCGAGGTGCTGCTCCGCGCCGCCGCCGGTGGGGTGGACGGCCTGTGCGGGAAGGTCCTCGATGAGCTCGACCGCTTTACGGGTTCCGCGCTCGACGACGATATTGCCCTGGTGGCCCTGCGCTTTGATCGAGAGGGGCGGACCGACCGCGCCGCGTTGTAGCGCGCGGTGCGGGGAGGACGGAGGGTTGGCCGGGTCGGTGCGGGCCGGGTGCCGGGGCGGTTGTCCCGTGCCACACCGCGCCGCCCCAAGTCGCGTTGTGCATGCGGGGAAGACGATGGGGGTGGCCGAATCGGGGCCGGGCCGGTTTGGGCACGTTGTGGCGGACGATGCGGGCCGCGCAGGTGCCGGGGTAGGTCAGTGCCGAGCGGCGAACGCGCGGCGCCGGCGAGGCGTCAAGGCGCGGACATGGGGGTATCGAGTCGCGGCGAATGGGGAACCATAGCACCATGAACGAGTGGAACGACATAGCCGTCATAGCGCCCGTGAGCGATATCGACATCGCGACGGTGCCGCGCCTGCGCGAACAGCTGGACACGCTGATCGCGGGGGGCGTGCGCCGCGTGCTGGTGAACTGCCAAAACGTCGCGTTCATCGACTCCACCGGCTTGGCGTTTTTGCTCTCGCGGGCGCGGATGCTCCTTGCGCGAGAGGGCCTGCTCTCGCTGGTGAACACGTCGCCTCAAGTGACGAGGTTCCTCCAGATAGCGCGCCTGCTGGACATCCTGCACGTCTCCGCCTCCGAAAAGCCGCCCATTCCCGTGCTTGCCCCCAACACGCCCCCGCTGTGGAGCAAGACGTTTGTCATCCGCGAGGGCGTTGAGAACCTGGGCTCGTATCGCCATCGCGTGGCTGAGCTGCTGGGGACCTTGCCGCTCTCGCGTGACGATTGCTTCGATACGGCCCTGGCGGTGGGGGAGGCCCTGTCCAACGCGTACGATCACGCGTGCGGCGGCGTGGGCAGTTCCATGACCATCGCCGCCTATGCGGACCGCGTGGTGGTGGATGTGCGCGATTGCGGCTGCGGGTTCGAGATCGCTCCTGACGAGGAGCCGCCCGAGAGCCGCGAGCGCGGACGGGGCATTCGTCTCATGCGGATGCTGGTGGACAGCGTTGAGGTGCGCCGCCGCACCGATGCCCCGGGCACGCGCGTCCGTCTGATCAAGCTGATTGGGTAAGCAAGCGCCCCGCCTGTAAGCGAGCGCCCTGCCTGTAAGCGAACGCCCTACCTGTAAGCAAGTGCCCTGCCTGCAAGCGAGCACCCGGCTTGTAAGCAAGCGGTCGGCTTGTTTGGGTAAGCAAGCGCTCCGCCTGTAAGCGAACGCTCGGCTTGTAAGCGAACACCCTACCTGTAAGCAAGCGCTCAGCTTGGGTCGCAGTGCGCTTCGGATCGTTCCATGGGGATAGGCATAGTTGGTTGCAAAGGCGTTGAGACGGTGAAAGACGCCGGGGCGGTGAAAGGCACTTGAATAGCAAAAAGGGCATCCCGCAGGACGCCCTTTTCTCAAGGTGATGGAGGCGGCTCCCGGATTCGAACCGGGGGTAAAGGCTTTGCAGGCCTCTGCCTTACCACTTGGCCAAGCCGCCGATATAAAAAGAGCCGATTAATCAACCGGCTCCTTGCAAACAATGGAGCGGACAACGGGGCTCGAACCCGCGACCCCAACCTTGGCAAGGTTGTGCTCTACCAACTGAGCCATGTCCGCTTGCGAAGAAGTACTATACGCAAACCGCGCGCATTGCGCAACCCCCCAAATGCAAGTTTGTTTTGCATCGTTCATAACCTGGGCGAATCCTAGCCTTTTGCAAATCGAGGGCGTGAACGTTGAGGATTTGGCGGTTGGAGGATATGAACGATAGGAGGATATGAACGATTAGAAGATATGAACGGTCTTCTCTTGTAGGCCCGCTTGTAAACCACTATTTGCGCAGGTACATGGCATGGTAAAACAGGAGGATATGAATGATTCGCTCATATCCTCTGTTGCTGCCAAGAAAATCGCTCATATCCTCCAACCGTTCATATCCTCATCTGCAGGCCGGCATGTGCAACGACCTTGGCTCCGTTCCGGATATATCAAATTTGAGGTGTGGAGGTGGGAGTCTGGAGCGTTGTGGAGGGTGATGGCGCATTTTTGGATGCATGCGGTGGCGATTCTTCGCGTCGATGTTCATCAAATCGATGCCTCATGCCCCTTGCCGACCCTCTTCTCCGTGGGGTAATAGGCTTGGGCGCTGGAAGAGGTGGACCTGGGCGCCAGAGGAGATGCGTCTTGGCGCCAGAAGGGGTCCGCCTCGGCGCTAGAGGAGACGGGTCTGGATGCTACGGGAGGTCCACCTGCACTCTGGAGGAGATGGGAATGGACGCTAGGGGAGGTTCACCTTGGAGCTGGAGAAGATGGGACTGGATATTTGGGAAAAGCGCGTCGGGGCGTTTGGGGCGATGCTGTGGGAGGGTGTGCATCTGGATAAAGAGAACCGCCTCCCATGGATCCCGCTTTAACGGGCATTGACATGCGATTTTGCTGAAAGAGACTCGGTTGAGGACCGCTCTTCGACACGCGATTCAAAATTTTTTGGAAAAAGTTGTTGCATCATGTTTTGAGCTTCGCTATAGTTATCCCCGCGCTGAAGCGCACCTGAGTTGGGCGATTAGCTCAGGGGGAGAGCACTTCCCTGACACGGAAGGGGTCACAAGTTCAAATCTTGTATCGCCCACCATATGCGGACATGGCTCAGTTGGTAGAGCACAACCTTGCCAAGGTTGGGGTCGCGGGTTCGAGCCCCGTTGTCCGCTCCATTGTATGCGCCAGGGCCGATGAGAGTCGGCCCTTTGCATATACGGCGAAGTGGCCAAGTGGTAAGGCAGAGGCCTGCAAAGCCTTTACCCCCGGTTCGAATCCGGGCTTCGCCTCCATAGACTTGCGGTGGACGTCCTAAGGGCGTCCATTTTTTATGGCGGGTCTTCCGCCGACCGCCATCACAACATGTAGGCTTCCTGCGGTTCTTCTGACGGCGCTCTGACCGTTCGCCGACCACAAACGGAGAACTTGTGGATGGCCCCCGCTCGGCGGCGCACGCGCCGTGTGGGATACCTGCAGGTGGGGGCTTCGTGTACGAACCTCCCCGTTCTGTCAAGTTGCGCGCCGTCAAATGAGCATGAAAATAAGCACATTGCGCTGACCTGCATAAACACAATATGTAGTGGTAGCCATTAAGAGTCACACCAGATGTTGAGCACAAAATGGCGTATCATACCCATACAGGCAATGACGAGCCTCGATTCCCGTCACAACCGATTGGTCGCGCGGGGTCGGGGCTTTCCTATCCAAGCACGGAAGCACGTACGTTCAGGGTCGCGGAGGAGTTCAATGAAGATCATCAAGCGCAGCGGTTCGGAGGTCACGTTCGACCTTCAGAAGATCATCAACGCCATCAATGGCGCCAACAGCGAGGTGAAGAGCGGGGAGCGCCTCACCGACCGTCAGGTTCGCTACGCTGCCGAGAACGTCGCCGAGCGCTGCGAGACCGCCGGCCACACCGTCTCCGTCGAGGAGATCCAGGACATGGTCGAGGACGAGCTCATGGCCCTCGATCGCTTCGAGGTCGCCCGCCACTACATCATCTACCGCTACGTGCAGGGCCTGAAGCGCCAAAAGAACACCACCGACGACAAGATCTTGTCCCTCATCGAGTGCAACAACGAAGAGGTCAAGCAGGAGAACTCCAACAAGAACCCCACGGTCAACTCCGTGCAGCGCGACTACATGGCCGGCGAGGTCTCCAAGGACCTCACCCAGCGCGTGTTGCTGCCCGCCGAGGTGGTCGAGGCCCACAACGAGGGCATCATCCACTTTCACGATTCGGATTACTTTGCGCAGCACATGCACAACTGCGACCTCGTGAACCTCGAGGACATGCTGCAGAACGGCACCGTCATCTCCGGCACGCTCATCGAGCGCCCGCACAGCTTCAGCACGGCGTGCAACATCGCCACGCAGATCATCGCCCAGGTGGCCAGCTGCCAGTACGGCGGTCAGTCCATCTCGCTCACGCACCTTGCGCCGTTTGTCGAGGTCAGCCGTCAAAAGATCCGCCGTCAGGTGGAGGCTGAGCTCGTCGAGCTTGGCGTGGATGCCCCCGAGGAGAAGGTCGTCGAGGTCGTTGAGGGCCGCTTGCGTGATGAGATCCGCCGTGGCGTGCAGACCATCCAGTACCAGGTCGTGACCCTTATGACGACGAACGGCCAGGCTCCGTTCGTGACGGTGTTCATGTATCTCAACGAGGCTCGCAGTGAAGCTGAGAAGCGTGACCTCGCCATGATCATCGAGGAGACCCTGCGTCAGCGCTACGAGGGCGTTAAGAACGAGGCCGGCGTGTGGATCACGCCCGCGTTCCCCAAGCTCATCTACGTGCTCGAGGAGGACAACGTCCGCGAGGGCTCCGAGTACTTCTATCTCACCCAGCTCGCCGCCAAGTGCACCGCCAAGCGCATGGTGCCCGACTACATCTCCGAGAAGAAGATGCGCGAGCTCAAGCTGTCGAAGGGCGAGACGGAGGGCAACGGCGATTGCTACACCTGCATGGGCTGCCGCAGCTTCCTCACGCCCGACCGCTCCGGCAACGGCTACGACAACGTGGCGCGCGCCAAGAACTACGAGCCTGGCAAGCCCAAGTACTACGGTCGCTTCAACCAGGGCGTCGTGACCATCAACCTGCCCGACGTGGCGCTGTCCTCGCATCAGGACATGGATGCGTTCTGGGAGATCTTCGACGAGCGCCTCGAGCTCTGCCACCGCGCCCTGCGCTGCCGCCATGAGCGCCTGCTGGGCACCCTGTCCGACGCCGCCCCGATTCTGTGGCAGTACGGCGCCCTGGCGCGCCTGGACAAGGGCGAGACCATCGACAAGCTGCTGTACGGCGGGTACTCCACCATTTCCCTGGGTTACGCGGGCCTGTACGAGTGCGTGAAGTACATGACGGGCTACAGCCACACCGACGAGCACGGCACCCCGTTCGCCATGGCCGTCATGCAGCGCATGAACGACAAGTGCGCCGAGTGGAAGGCCGCCGAGAACATCGACTACTCGCTGTACGGCACGCCGCTCGAGTCCACCACCTACAAGTTCTCCAAGTGCCTGCAGCGCCGCTTTGGCATCATCCCGGGCGTGACGGACAAGGGCTACATCACCAACAGCTACCACGTCCACGTCTCGGAGGAGATCGACGCGTTCGACAAGCTCAAGTTCGAGAGCCAGTTCCAGCGTCTGTCCCCGGGCGGCGCCATCTCCTACGTCGAGGTACCCAACATGCAGGATAACCTCAAGGCCGTCATCCGCGTGATGCAGTACATCTACGACAACATCATGTACGCCGAGCTCAACACCAAGAGCGACTACTGCCAGGAGTGCGGCTACGACGGCGAGATCAAGATCGTGGAGGACGACGGCAAGCTGGTGTGGGAGTGCCCCCACTGCGGCAACCGCAACCAGGAGACGCTGAACGTGGCGCGCCGCACCTGCGGCTACATCGGCACGCAGTTCTGGAACCAGGGCCGCACCGAGGAGATCCGCGACCGCGTGCTGCATTTGTAGGTGGATTTAGCGTGTGGGGCCTTGCGCTCCCGCTTGATTTGCTTGGACGTGGGTATAGTTAATGACGCAAGCCCCGTGTGACCGCTGGTTTCCATGTCACCGGGGCATCGTCTTATTTTGGAGGTGTAGATGACTCTGGATATTGAGAAGAGCGCTGCGCCTTTGATGTGGATGGAACGCTGGCTTTCTGAGCCACGTCTCAGGAGATATCTTGATGTCTGTCAGGGAGATTTCGCTCGTGCGTTGGAACTGTATGAGTGGAATCTCGATCTTGGCGCCGCGCTCATGAAAGACATCGCGTATTTTGAAGTCGCTCTGCGCAATGCGTATGATCGGATGATGCGTGAGCGATATGTTGAGGGTGGGAATTGGTTACTTGACGACCAATCTCCCGTCAATCGGGAGTTGCCGCGTAAAACCCGTTCCGGAAGCGTGCGTGATGCCAACGCCTTAAATCGGAAGGCAATCAAGGACGCATTGACGCCGGGACGTCGAGAGGCAGCTCCGGGAAGCGTTGTCGCACATCTTCCATTTGGATTCTGGGCGCATCTTTCGGATCGCGCACACGAGCGCGTTCTTTGGATACCTTACCTGCAGCGTGTGTGGCCGCGTGGAACCAATCGTGCCGAGCTTGATGCTCGGATTCGTCTAATCAATGAGCGCCGTAATCGCATCGCTCACCATGAGCGTTTGTTTCAGTCGTCAAAGGCCGAGCTAGAACCTGTTGCGGTCGATCGCATCATCGTCGACCTTCTTTACCAGCTTGTTCCCGAGGGCTCGTGGTTGCTTTCCGATGGGGAAACGCGGGTCGAGCGATTCTTACGCGAGCATCCCCTCGACGCCATCATTTCTTCCAATTGTTCCAAAGCGACATCTACCCAAGAAAGAGCGATTCAGGATTATTTCGCCATGTGGGTCACGCGCGACTTTTCGCGTTTTGATGAGCTGTTTTCGCCTTGTTGCCGGTACGAGGAGTGCTATGGCCCTATTTACGAGGGGACTGAGGAACTTCATCGCTGGATAGAGCATATGCTTGCCATCCAGCATGTGATGGCATGGGATATCCACGATATGGTGTTTGCCGCAGACGGGCGGAGTGTCACCGTTGCATGGACATTTGTCGCGACGGAGCGGGAATCCTACACATTCGACGGCTGTTCGGTCATTCATTTTGACGAGCAGGGTCGCATCGATTCCATTCGGGAATTTGAGGCGAAACATGAACGCCGCTTTCCACAGCGGCGGAAAGAGGGGGCCGGGCAGTGAACTACGCTGAGATCAAGCATTTCGATATCGCCAACGGCGAGGGGGTTCGTACGACGCTGTTCGTGTCCGGATGCCGCCGGGGGTGCAAGAACTGCTTCAACGAGGTGGCGTGGAACTTCGCCGCGGGCAAGCCGTTCACGCGCGAGGTCGCCGACGAGATCATCGAGAGCCTGCGGCCCGACTACGTGGACGGGCTCACGCTGCTGGGCGGCGAGCCCATGGAGCCCGAGAACCAAGAGGGCCTGGTCGAGTTCGTGGAGCGCGTTCGCAAGGAGTTTCCGCGCGGCAGTGGCAAGACCATCTGGTGCTTCACGGGCGACACGTGGGATGTCGAGCTCGTGGCGGGTGGGCGACATCACGCGGAGGTCACCGACCGCCTGCTCGCCTGCGTTGACGTGCTTGTCGATGGCCCGTTCGTGCAGAGTCTCCACGACATCACGCTGCGCTTCCGCGGTTCCTCGAATCAGCGCATCATCGACATGCCCGCCACGCTCGCCGCGCTCGCGGCGGGGGAGGCCCCCGCGGACGCTGTGCGTCTGTGGGGTGACGAGCGCGTCTACGCGACCCATGCGATGGACTGACGATTTTGCCGAATATGCCGCCTGAATGCCGCGCCCCTTTGGGTGTCTGGGGCGCAGTTTTCGGCCGTCTTACTGCGGTGCCGCCCGGCGATCGGTCGGAAAACCGCGGTGGGTGTCGGCGTCCACGGCCTTCCCAACCGCTCCCCACGTGATTTCGTACGTTCACCGCTGCTCTCTATCATTACAACGTAATAACAATATTATGAAGATAATCAGGATGCCATGGGGCGCCCTATCCGGTAGAGGAAGGACGAACGCATGATTACGCTTTGGCAAGCTGCGTTGATCGGCCTTGTGGTGGTCGCAACGCACCTAGACTCGCAGTTGCTTGGCGAATGTAAGCTCCGCGAGCCCGTCGTGACCGGTTTCCTGGTCGGTCTGATCCTGGGCGATGTGACCCAGGGCCTCATCATCGGCGCTCAAATGCAGCTCATGTGGATGGGAGCGACTGCCATCGGTCCAACCGCCGGTCTCGATATCGGCACGGGAGGAACAATCGGAGTCGCGGTCGCTTTGACCACCGGGTCCGGAGTCGAAAGCGCCATCATGTTCGGCGTGCCGGTCTCAGTTGTCATGCAATTCGTCAACACTCTTTTGATGGCCCTGTTTTCCGGGGCTATGGCAATGGCTGATAAAGAGGTCGACAAGCTCAACTTCCGCGGTCTTGCCATGATTCACTGGGGATGCACCATCTTGCTGGTCGCCCTTTACTGGATCCTCACCTTCTCCCTCATGTATTTCGGCAGCGGCATCATCGACACGATCGTCAACGGTCTGCCGGAGTGGGTCAGCAACGGCCTCAACGGCGTCGCCGCCCTGCTGCCCGCGCTCGGCTTCGCCCTGCTGATGAAGATCATCATGAACGGCTCCCTGTGGCCCTATTTCATCCTCGGCTTCGTACCCGCTGCCTTTGTCGGCTTCGACATGAACATGGTCGGCATGGCTGCCGTCGCGGTCGCCATTGCGCTCATCATATTCCAGATCAAGAGCGGTCAGGGCCAGGCTGTCCAGCCCGCGGTCGCAACTTCTGTCACCGATATCGCTTCCGACGACGAGTGGGAGGACTAGAACATGTCTGAGATTCTCAATAACGAGGCGACGGCTGCCGATAATGGCCATGTCCTCACCAATGCGGATTTCCGCGGTATCACCCTTCGCAGCTTCACCCTCATGAGCTCCTTCAACTACGAGCGCATGCAGTCGCTGGGCTTCCTATACGGCATCATGAAGCCGCTGCGCAAGATCTACGCCGGCGACGACGAAGGTCTGCGTGAGGCGATGCATCGTCACATGGCCGCCTTCAACATGACCTGCGCCCCCTCGACGTTCGTCATGGGCATCGCGCTCGCCATGGAGGAGATGTACGCCAAGGACAAGACCATGGACACCTCCGGCGTCAACGCTATCAAGGTCTCCCTCATGGGACCGCTGTCCGGTATCGGCGATACGTTCTTCTGGGGCATCTTCCGTATCCTCGCCTGCTCGCTCGGTGTCAGCTTCGCCGCGCAAGGCAACCCCATCGCCCCGTTCATCTTGCTGTTTGTCTTCAACCTGCCCAACGTCCTGGTGCGTTGGTTCGGTATCAAGCTCGGCTACACACAGGGCTCCAGCCTGATCGAGAAGCTCGAGAAGGGCGGTCAGATGCAGCTCGTGACCCACTGTGCCGGCATCATCGGCGCGGTGTCCATCGGCACCATGATCGCCATGTGGGTCTCCATCAACTGTCCGCTCGTTTTCCAGATCGGTGAGATGGAGATCATCATCCAGGACTACCTGAACCAGATTTTTCCCAAGCTCCTGCCGCTCGCCGCGACGCTCGGCGTGTACGGTGCGCTCAAGAAGGGGCTTAACACCTCTGCCATCATCGGCGGCATCGTCGTGATCGGCTTCGTCCTGGGCGTGCTCGGCGCCGTCTCGATGTAGGGATGTGGGTGCAGTGGCTATCGTAGACGCTCGCATCGATGACCGCCTGATCCACGGCCAGGTGTGCAGCTTTTGGATTCCAGAGTATCGCGTCGACCGCATTGTGATCGTCGATGACGATATCGCCAAAGACGAGATGCGCAAGACCGCATTGAGGTTCGGTTGCCCCGGTGAGTGCAAGCTGTCAATCTTCGACACTGAGAAGGCCGCCGACAAGTTCCTCGCGAACATCGACCGCGGAATCCGCGTGATGATCTTGTGCAACCGCCCCCAGCCCATCCTCGCCATGGCGCGCAACGGCTTCAAGGTGGACCATGTCACGGTCGGCAACATGTCGACTAAAGACGATGCCAAGCAGGTGCGCAAGACGGTGTTCGTCTCGCCTGAGGAATGGCGGGCGTTCCATGACCTTGCAGAGGTGGGGATCCCGATCTTCGATCAGATGATCCCCACCGACGCGCGTGAAGAGATCACGAATTTGTTCAAGTGACGTGTGGGCGGGGTCGCGATCGAGCGCCCGCCCCCGACTGATTGGAAGGCAATCATGGCAGAAATCGCCCAGACGGTGCTTGATAACATCAGGTACCAGCCGACCGTGCTCCCCGAGGTGCTCGCCGGCCGCTCGGCGTTCGTCGACCCGTTCGTCGAACTGGTCCAGGAGCATGACATCAAGAAGGTCATCTTCTTCGGGTCCGGTACCTCCTACAACGTCTCCCAGATAGCAGCGTACTATTTCAAGCATATCGTCGGCATGGCCGCCGAGGCCCAGTACCCCACCGTGTTCAAGCATTATGAGAAGCCCGATTGGACCGGCCTGGTGCCCAACAAACAGATCCTCATGGTTGGCATCAGCCAGTCGGGCACGTCGGTCTCCACGTGCGAGGTAATGCAATACGGCCGCGAACTCGGATGTCGAACCCTCGCTATCACGGGCGACCTGGAGAGCGAGATCACCCATCACGTGGACCGCTCCGTCCATCTGCTCGTTGGCGAGGAGCTCACGCCCCCCGAGACCAAGGGCTACACGGTTTCGGTGCTGAGCGTCTATCTGTGGGCGTTGGGCGTGGCTCGCGCCCGCGGCGCCATGACCGCCGACGAGCATGCCGCGGCCATCGCCGAGGCAGAGGATTTCGTGAACGATTTCCAATCAATCATCGATGAGAGCGAGGCTTGGTACGAGCGCAACAAGGCCTCCATCGCGCACAGCGACCGCCTGTATGTGATTGGCTATGGCGTCGATTACGGTTCCATGCTCGAGGGCATGCTCAAGGTGGGCGAGATGTTTCGCGTTCCGACCATCGGCTATGAGCTCGAGGAGTATAGCCATGGGCCGACCATGGCGCTGCGCGACAACCAGACGCTTTTCATGATCGGCTCGGATGAGGCGGAGTTCGAGCGCATGCTCGTATTCCGCGAGGCATATCTGCGCTACACGCCCCGCGTGCATGTGATCACCTGCAAGGACCTCGCCGACGCCGACGACCGCGATCTCGTGTTCACGCACAAGGTGAACAAGTACCTTGCGCCCTTGGCATACACCGTGCCATTCCAGTTTGTCGCCGCGAAGGGTGCTCGAGATATCTTCATCGATACCAACGTGAACCCCTTCAAGGAGCCCTTGGCTCACTACGCCTCCGACGACGAGTAGGAGAGGCAGATATGATCCGCTTGCTGCTTGCCGGCCATGGGCGCTTCGCGACGGGAGTCCTATCCGGAATAGAGATGATTTTCGGACCTCAGGGCGATATCGAGACGGTCGAGTTCGTCGACGGTGAGACGAAGACGGAGCTCGATGCCAAGATGGACACCGCCCTCGAACGACTTGAGGGCGCCCAGGGGGTGTTGCTGCTGTGCGATGTGCTTCAGGGCAGCCCATTCCAATGTGCTGCGGAGCGCGCCTTACGCGACGAGCGGATTCGCGTCGTGTATGGCGCTAACGTGCCCATGGCGCTAGAGGTCGTGGCACGGCTGATGGGCGGTGTCGATGATATCGACGAGCTTGCGAATGCCGTGGTCGAAATCGGACGAGAGCATATCGGAATGTTCGATCGAGCCTCCGCTTCCTGTGATGATGATTGGTAACTTAGGGGGTCGGTAAGCACCGGCATTGCTCGCGTATGGCGGCCCCGTTCAGGCGGGGCCGCTGCTATAGTATTGAAGCGTGCCGATTATTGCGGCGTTCTTCACGAGAATGGATCGGCATGCACTTCGATTATGTGACGATAGACCGGTCGTCTCCCATACCCCTTCACAAGCAACTCGAGGATTCCATCACTCGGGCGATAGGCTCTGGTGCGCTCAAGGTCGGCGACAAGCTGCCGACGGAGGATGATCTGGCGACGGAGTTCGGCCTGTCTCGGCCTGTCGTCCGACAGGCATACGGTTCATTAGTGGGGGCGGGCCTGCTGGTTCGGGAACGTGGTCGTGGCAGCTTCGTAAAGGCGCAAAACTATGGCATGTTTGCCCATAAGATTCTGAGTTTCTCTCAGGAGATGCTCCTGCTTGGTCATTCTCCCGCCACACGAGTTCTCTCGTTTTGCCATGCCCCACTTCCGGAATATGCAGCAGGGGAGCGCTGTCCAGCTGGTGGCGATTGGCTATATTTGGAGCGGTTGCGTTATACGGACGGTACTCCTTCGGTGTATTTGAGAACATGGGTTCCTGCCGACCGCTTTCCGGCAATCGAGGGGTACGACTTTTCTACAAATTCTCTGTACTCAACCATCAAATTGCTTTATGACGTGCGCCCTGCGCACGCCGATCGCTCCGTATGGGCCGTTAATGCGGACGAGCATCAGTCCGACCTTCTTAGCCTACCGTTGGGTACGGCGCTTGAGGTCATGCATAGTTTTGTGGAGGATCAACATAACGAGCTGATGGAAATCAGCATCGAATACTTTCCGGGCAAGTCCTGTCGATTTAACTTCTCTGTTGACGCTGAGTAGAAGCTGGAATTGCGCTTCCGTTGCACGCCCCATGCGGACGACCGGGCCGACTCATCGCGCCGTTGCCATGTGGGGTCGTCGGGTTGCGGCCTTTTGTCGTGGTACGATACCCTGCATATGAAACAACACGGAAAGCTGGTAGAGATGGTCGATCAGGAAAAGGCGCGCGTGGCGGTCAGGATGCTGCTCGAGGCCATCGGCGAGGACCCGGATCGCGAGGGGCTCGTCGAGACTCCCGATCGCGTGGCGCGCATGTATTCCGAGCTTTGCGACGGCATGGATCGAAGAGCCTCCGAGCATCTGTCCAAGACCTTCGCCGTCTCCGGCGACGACCTCGTCATCGAGCGCGACATCACCTTCTACTCGCTGTGCGAGCACCATATGCTGCCGTTCTACGGTAAGGCAGCCATCGGCTACATCCCCAACGGACGCGTGGCGGGCCTTTCCAAGCTCGCGCGCGCGGTCGAGGTGTTCGCCCGTCGTCTGCAGCTGCAGGAGCAGCTTACTGCTCAGGTCGCCGATGCGCTCATGGCCGAGCTCGACTGCAAGGGCGCCATCGTGTATATGGAGGCCGAGCATATGTGCATGACCATGCGCGGTGTCCAAAAATCGGGCACAAAAACCGCCACTCTCGCCCGTAGGGGTGCGTTTGTCGAAAACCCAGAGCTCGAGGCAAGATTTTTCCGTATGCTAGATAGGTAGGGTTGTTTTACCCGCTGAATCTGCTGAGGCGGCGCGTTGACGGGAGTGCCCGCACGCGCCGCCTTATTCGCATATGTGAGGGGCCTCCAGCGGAAGAGGGGATCGAGATGGGGGAGAATTTGCCGCTCATCGAGGTGGTCGATGAGATCGGTTCGACCAATGCCGAAATGAAGAGGCGCGGCCGTGAGGGCGCGCCGCATGGCGCCGCCCTTCGTGCGCGCGTCCAGACTGCCGGCCGCGGTCAGCGCACCCATATGTGGGCGTCTCCCGCCGGAGGCCTGTATCTCTCGGTCCTTCTCAGACCCGATGTGTCCGCCACCGCGTTGCCCG
Organism: Collinsella stercoris DSM 13279; assembly: GCF_020735465.1. Taxonomy (GTDB): domain Bacteria; phylum Actinomycetota; class Coriobacteriia; order Coriobacteriales; family Coriobacteriaceae; genus Collinsella; species Collinsella stercoris. Next base: position 254,394 of record NZ_CP085935.1, read on the forward strand.
CTTTGCCCGTTGCCTGTGCGATGGGCGCCATGGGCGCATTGCGTGAGGCGGGTTGCCCGGGCGTGCGTCTCAAGTGGCCCAACGACATCGTCGTGGGTGGCCGCAAGCTCGCGGGCGTGCTCACGGAGCTCGCCATGTCCGACGAGGGCGCGTTCGCCGTGTGCGGCATCGGTGTGAACATCGAGACTCCCGAGCTCCCTGCGAGTGACGGCGCCTTGGCTCCGCTGCCGGCGACGGGCCTGCGCGATGCCCTCGCCCCTGGGGCCTCCTGTCCCGATTTGGACGTTCTTGCCGATGCCATTCGAGACGGCATCCTTAAGTTCGTGGAGGGCTGGTCGGCGGCCGACCGTTGGAATCGCAAATACCCGAGCCCGGATAGCTCCGCGCAGCAGACGTCGAGTGCCGAGGTCGATCGTTGGATCAAAGATCCCGTGCGCGGCGGAGCCGAAGGCCCTTTGGCGCCGCTGCTTGCCGCATATAACGCCTCGTTGGCGTTTATCGGCACGCGGGTCCGCGTCATCACCATCGAGGGCGAGGAGTTGGTCTGTGGACTGTTCTTGGGCGTCGATGGGTATGGCTACGCACTCGTTTCGCACGATGGGGGCATCGTGGACACCTACGACGCCGTGGATGTCTGCATCCGTCCGGCGTAGACCCTACTCGCTTCATAGAACGTGGTCCGTGGCCCGCGACGTTGCCGTCGCGGGCCACGGTGCGTTCGGGCCGCGCGGGCAAGCCTCTGTTCGACCGGGTATGGAGGTCGAGCATGAAAAAGCGGGCGCCCGCGAAGGAGATGCGGGCGCCCGCCGTAGGGAGACGCTATGTCTCGCTGTCTTTACGCCACGTCGATGGAGACGCTGACCTCTTGGACGGGGACGTCGTAGAACGGGTCCTCGCGCCGGCCGAGGAAGTCGCGCGCCTGCTCGGGGAACAGGGCGTAGGAGAGCACGTCCTCCTCGGAGCGAGCGTAGGCCGCGATCTCCTCGCGCAGGCGCGGCATCGCGGGCTCGATTAGGTCGGCGGGGCGGCAGGTGATCACCTCGTCGTCGCCGATGATCTGGCGGCGGATCTTCTCCGAGATCGTCACCGGCGGGCGTCCGTACTGTCCGCGCACGTAGTCCTTGATCTCGGCGGGGACCACCTTGTAGCGCTCGCCGGAGATGACGTTCATGAGGGCTTGGGAGCCCACCATCTGGGAGAGCGGGGTCACGAGCGGCGGGTAGCCCAGGTCGGCGCGCACGCGGGGCACCTCAGCCAGCACCTCGGCGTACTTGTCCTCCACGTGCATGTCCTTCAAGTTGGCGAGCAGGTTGGAGAGCATGCCACCGGGGACCTTGTACAGCAGCGCCTTGGGCTCGACGGCCATGACCTTGGGGTTGAGGCCGCCCTCTTCCAAAAAGCGGTTGCGGATGGGCAGGAAATGAGCCGCCACCGCCTCGAGCTTGTCGATGTCCAGGCCGGTCTTGTAGCCGAGCGCCTCCAGGGCGATCGCCATGGACTCGGTGGCGGGCTGGCTCGTGCCCTCGGCGAAGGGGGAGGAGCAGGTGTCGATGATGTCGGCGCCCGCCTCCACGGCCTTGAGGTAGGTCATCTGGGCGATGCCCGCGGTGCCGTGCGTGTGCACCTGTAGGGGCAGGTCGCAGGAGGCCTTGATCTCGCTCACGAGCTCAAAGGCGACGTCGGGGGTGAGCACGCCCGCCATGTCCTTGATGCAGATGGAGTCCGCGCCGGCCCGCGCCATCTCGTTTGCCAGGCTCACAAAGTAGCGCACCGTGTGCACGTCGCTCGTGGTGTAGGAGATGGCGGCCTGCACCTCGCCGCCGGCCTCCTTGGCCGCGCGGATGGAGGTCTGCAGGTTGCGGGTGTCGTTGAGCGCGTCGAAGATGCGGATGACGTCGATGCCGTTCTCCACGGACTTCTTGACGAGGGCCTCGACTACGTCGTCGGCGTAATTGCGGTAGCCGAGCAGGTTCTGGCCGCGCAGCAGCATCTGCAGCTTGGTGTTCTTGACGTGCGCGCGGATGGTGCGCAGGCGCTCCCACGGGTCCTCGTTGAGGTAGCGCAGGCAGCTGTCGAACGTGGCACCGCCCCACACCTCGAGCGCCTCGAAGCCGCAGGCGTCGAGCGTCTCCAAAATGGGCAGCATGTCCTCGATGGGCATGCGCGTGGCGATCTGGCTTTGCTGGCCGTCGCGCAGGACGGTCTCCATAAAGCGAATCTTGCGGTTCATGACCTTATGCCTCCTTCGACGGCGGGAAGAGCCGCGCGAGCGCGAGCGAGATCACGTAGATGACGAACATGACGATGAAGATGCCGCCCCACCCCAGGATGAGGATCTGGATGGCGAGGGACAGGTCGGTGGAAAGCCCGAGCGAGGCGATGAAGTCTGCCATGGTCGACACTCCTTTCTAGAGCAGAAGTCCGAGCACGAGACCGCCGGCGACGACCGAGGCGATCTGCCCCGCGACGTTGGCGGCAGCGGCCTGCATGAGGATGAAGTTGCCGGGATCCTCCTCGGTGGCGAGCTTTTGGACCACGCGCGAGGCCATGGGGAAGGCGGAGATGCCCGCGGCGCCCACCATGGGGTTGATCTTTTCCTTGCGGAAGAGGTTCAGGAGCTTGGCGAACATGACGCCGCCCACGGAGTCCATGATGAAGCCGACGAGGCCGAGACCCATGATGATGAGGGTGTCGAACTGCAGGAACTCGCTGTACTCCATCTTGACGGACACGCAGAGGCCCAGAAGGATCGAGATGAGGTTCACGAGCTCGTTTTGGGCGGAGGCGGACAGCGAGTTGAGCACGCCGCACTCGCGCAGCAGGTTGCCGAACATGAGGAAGCCCACGAGCGGCAGGGACACCGGCGCGATGAGGCCGGCGACTACGCAGATGGTGATGGGGAAGAGGATCTTGGCCGTTTGGGAGACCTGTCCGGGGCGGTAGGTCATGCGGATGGCGCGCTCCTTCTTGGTGGTGCACGCCTTGATGGCGATGGGCTGGATGATGGGGACGAGCGCCATGTAGGAGTACGCCGCCACCATGATCGCGCCCATGTACTTGGACCCGAGCGAGTTGGCCACAAAGATCGAGGTGGGTCCGTCCGCCGCCGCGATGATGCCCGCGGAAGCCGCGTCGGCGATGTCGAAGCCGAACACGCCGGTGGCCACGATGGTCACGAAGAAGATGCCGAACTGCGCGGCGGCGCCGAACAGCAGCAGGAACGGGTTGGCGAGCAGCGGGCCGAAGTCGATCATGGCGCCGATGCCGATGAACAGCAGCAGCGGGAAGAGCTCGGTCTCGATGCCGGCGTCGAACAGGATCTGGAACGGTCCGGGCTCGGTGCCGGTCATGAGGACGCCGGAGGCCGGGATGTTCACCAAGATGGTGCCCAGGCCCATGGGCACGAGCAGCGTGGGCTCGTATTCCTTTTTGATGCCAAGGTACATGAGGACGCAGCCGATGAGGATCATCGCGATGCGCCCGGGCTCGGCGATAAGCGCCTGCACGCCGTCGAGTAGGATTTCCATAGTGCCTCGTTTCTGGACGAAAACGCCGCCTTGCCGGCGGCGCGTTGGTGGTGTGCGCTTACGCGAGGGTGAAGAGCGTGTCGCCCGGGTTCACCATGGCGCCCTTCTCCACGTTGATGGAGGCGATGGTGCCCGCCTGCTCGGCGACGACCTCGTTTTCCATCTTCATGGCCTCGAGCACCATGACGGGCTGGTTCGCGGCGACGACGTCGCCGACCTTCACGTGGATGTCGAGGATGGTGCCGGGCATGGGGGCGGTCTGCGCAAAGGACCCGGCAGCAGCGGGGGCGGCGGGAGCCGGTGCCGGCTCGGGAGCCGGAGCGGGTGCAGCGGCGGGAGCCGGGGCAGCCGGGGCGGGCGCAGGTGCCGGGGCGGCAGGCGCGGGCGCGGCGTCGGCGGGCGTGGGTTGCGGCGCGCCGACCTCCTCCATCTCCACCAGGTACTGGGTCCCGTCGATCGAGATCTTGAATTTACGCAGCATGGCTGCCCTCCTCTTTCATCTTGTAGATGTTCTTGACGGTGAACGAGCTCTGCTCGAGTGCGCCGGCGGCGAGCGCCGTGGCGATGATGGAGACCGTGCGGTGCTCGGGGTTGGCAACGAGCACGCGCTTGATGCGGAACTCGCTGGTGGGATGGTCTCCCGCGGCGATGGCGGAGGCGATGACGCAGGCGTGTGCGTGCTCGCGCGCATCGACGGGCAGGTACGCGGGGAGCAGCTCCCAGCTATCGTCCGCATCGGGACGCGCCGGTGCGGCGGCTGGCTCCGGTGCGGGTTCGGTGCTCGCCGGCGACGGTGCCGCGCCTGCATTCGACTGCGCGCCGCCGCGTCCGGTGTGCCTCTTGATCCAAGAACGTAGTCCCATGGCCCTTCCTTTCCCGTGGGGCGCATGCCGAAAAACCGCGCTTGGGGCATGGCCTCACGACCGCCTATGCTAGCGAGATTTGTAGGAATTGTGGCGCTCGCGGGCGGCTTCTTCGGCGACTGGTAGGAATTGGGCGGGGAGGTGGTGTTTCGTTTTAGCACCTTCCTTAGTTGGCGCGGCTCCGGCGGCCCGTGGTGGAGTGGCGAGGCGATTTGCGCACCGTCCGCATGCCCGTCGGGCGGCGGAGTGGGTACAACAAGACAATGAGTGTCGCTTGTGGGAGGTGGGCCGTGGAGCGCGTCGAGGCCATTCGCAACAATCCGCTGTTCCGCGCGAGCATGGAGCGCATCGAGCGCGCCGAGTCCGAGCGGGAGTTTTGCCGGCACGGCATGTCGCACGTGCTGGACGTTGCCCGCATCGCGTGGATCACCGCGCTCGAGCGCAGGTGCCGCGTGTCGAAGGACGTGGTGTATGCGGCGGCCCTTTTGCACGATGTGGGCCGTGCCGAGCAGTACGCCACGGGTGAGGACCACGATGTCGCCGGCGCGCGCATTGCCGGGGAGATCTTGAAGGGACTTCCCGCCTCCTTGCAGTTCGATGCCGCCGAGCGCTCGGCGATCCTCGCCGCCGTGGCGGGGCATCGCGGGCCGGCTGCGTCCGAGGCGCATGGGCGCGCTCCCGGTGGGGAGCTGGCGGGAGCGGTCCACGGCTCCGGTGAGGCGGACGCCGGGATGACGGGGCGCGCCCCCGAGGGCTCGCTGCCCGATTCGTCTGCCCAAGAGCTGGGCGAGGTGCTAGCGCGCCTCGTCAAGGAGGCGGACAACCGCTCGCGGGCGTGCTACGCCTGTCCTGCGCGGGACGCCTGCTATTGGCCCGACGAGCGCAAGAACCTGTCGCTCGATATATAAGTGCATGCATGCGCACGCGCGCGGGTGCATCTACCCGGCGGGTGCGCGAACGACCGTGAGGAGTGGAACATGGATACCAAGCATCTACCCGAGAACATCGTCGACGACCGCGGGGCGCTCGCCCGTCGCGAGGCGGGCCTTCCCGCCACGCGGACGCAGCTGGCCCGCACCGAGCCGGAGCGCCTGCACGCGCTCGACAAGATCTCGATTGAGGGGCTCGAGGTCTTTGCGAACCACGGCGTGTTTCCCGAGGAGAACGTACTCGGCCAGAAGTTCGTGGTGAGCGTGACCCTCTATATCGATACGCGCCGCGCGGGGGAGACCGATGACCTCGCGGCATCCATCGACTATGGCGAGGCCGCGCACGCGGTGGACGAGTTCATGCGCGCGCACACGTTCAAGCTCATCGAGGCGGCCGCCGAGGGCGTTGCCGCCATGCTGCTCGACCGCTACCCGCTGGCATACGGGGTGCGGGTCAAGCTGGAGAAGCCCTGGGCTCCCGTGGGCCTGCCGCTGCGCACCGTCTCCGTCGAGATCGAGCGCACCCGCGCGTAGCAGGCGCGCCCCGCGGGCGGCATGGGCGTTACGCGCGGATGGCGGGGCTCGGTCGTCGCTGTGATACAGTCGTGCGCAACACTGGCGGCCCGTGAGGAGGACGTTATGGATGCTCGTTGCGATCGGCAAGACGAGGCGGGTGTTGCGCACCCGCCGATGCGTTCGGGCGCTCCCGTTCCGCCTGCGGGGCTCGAGTTCATGTACCATGAGCCCGCCGGGGGAGAGACTTCGCGCCCGGCGTCCGATGGGGCGCCATCGAGTCCTGAGGGCTATGGGGTCCAATCGAGCCCTGAGACCTCATGCATGGCGGCGTCAGGCGGCATGCCAAACCCCATGTCAGATTTCGCATTAAATCCGGTGGTGGGCTCAGCGCCAGACCTCGTGTCGAGCCCCGCGCTAAACCCTGCGCCAAGCACCATGCCGAGTCCGGCGTCGAGTCCTGCGTCCGGCCCTGCATCCGCACCCACGTCCGACCCCACATCGAGTCCCGCGCTCTGTCCCACGTCCGGCACCACATCGAGCCCCGCGCTCGGCCCCACGTCCGATCTCGCGTCAAGCTCTGCTCCAAGCCCCGCGCCAAATCCCGCCTCGTCCGCCTCGCCAGCGATGCACGCCGCCAAGTGGGTCCTTGCCATGGCCGGCGTTGCCGTGCTGTACCTCGCGCTCCAAATCGCGGTCGCCATGATGGGCGGCACGGTGCTCGCCTTCGTCGAGGTTGCGCTGCACGGCGATGAGGGCGCGTATGGGGAGGCGCTCGCCAAAAGCGCGATATACGGCAACGGCATCCAGGTGGTGCTCGTCGCCTTCCAGCTCATCGCCGTCGCGGTCTTTTTGCCATGGTGGCGACGCATGCGTCCGAGGTCGTTTGCGCAGCGCCGCGAGGACTTGGCGCCCAAGGGGGCGTCGCGTGTCAAGACGGTCGCGGCGCTTTTGCTCGTCGGCATCGCCGCGCAGTTTTTCGTGAGTGGGCTGCTGGGCCTGGTGGAGATGTTCGCCCCCGAGGCCATCGCGGAGTATTCCGAGATGATGGCAGATTCGAGTACGGGTATCTTCGTGCTAGTGACCTCGGTGTCGACCGCGATCCTCGCACCCATCAACGAGGAGATCGTCTGCCGCGGCATCATGCTGGAGTACGCCATGCGTGCGGTGAGCCCTTGGTGGTCGGCACGCGAGCGCGCACGCCGTCATGCCGTTTCCGCACGGGCGTTCTGGGTCGCCAACATCCTGCAGGCGCTTGCGTTCGGCGTGCTGCACATGAACCTCATCCAGGGGAGCTACGCGTTCGCCCTCGGCATCGTGGAGGGCTGGGTCTTTTGGCGCACAGGCAAGCTGCGCTACTCGATCCTGCTGCATTTCGCCCTAAACGCCTCGTCGTATCTGGTGGCACCGCTTGCCCCGTATATCAACATGCTGCCCGCGCCGGTGATGTTCGCCCTGTTTGGGGCGATGCTCGCGGCGGGCATCTGGCTGTTTGACAACACCTGGGCACCTCAGGCACCTCAATTTAGGGACAGTCCCTAAATTGAGGTTTAGGTTGCGGACGAACTGTGCCCCGAGAGTTAACTCTCGGGGCGCTTTTTTGCCGTATCTCCGGTAAAGCTGCCGCGAAAGTTAACTCTCGAGGAAGACCTATCAATCCCTGGGAAGCCCCCGTCGGCTGTCGGGGAAGCCCCGGGGTCACCGTGTACGTCATAGGAGGGCGAGCGTCTTGGCGCAGTTCTCGCTCACGGGGCCGAGCATGCGTTCGCGCAGCTCGGCAGCGCCCGGAATGTTGTCCGTTTCGGCATCGTCAAACACCTCTGCCATGCTTATGGGTATCTCTTGCGCAAGGTCGGCCATGACTGCCGTGCAGGAATCTTCCGTGAACCCGGCTTTTTCGAGTGCCACGGCGAGTACGGGGTCGTTTCCGCCCGCATATCGATGGATCGCCCCTGCCCCCACGCGACCGAAACGATTCTCCCCTCCTATCGCCATGGCGAGGCGCCCCTTGCGGCGGAGGTTTTCGTAGGCAAGCCCGGATGCGACGTCGTACATGGGGGCGAGCACGGCGTTTCGACCGCTGCCGAGTATGAGCGAGTAGTTTTTTGCGTGCGCGTCAGGGGCACCAATGAGGCAGTTGTAGAACAGCATTTGCGTAAAGAGCAGCAGGTTGAGATGGGCGTTTCTTGTCGAGCAAAGCAGTCTGAGCGCATCGTGGGTGGTGGGGCCGCCTTCGGCCGTGTACTTCCGATTTGGCATGACGCCGAGCGCTTGGCAAAAATCTTCTTGATGCAGTCGCGCGATTTGCCCCGACGCATCGAGGACACGGTCATAGCGCGACACGATGAGGGCGGGCTCGTCTTCAAAGAAGCGATATTCAACACCGGCCGCGTTGATTCCCGAGCGAGCTGCCGTCTTCATACACACGTACTCATTAAGCGCCTGGAGTTTGAATCCCACGGCCCCATTTTTGAAAATGTGCGTTGTCGCGGCGGCGCCAATACATTCGCACCATGACTCATCGTGCAGGCCAAGCGCGAATTTGCCCTGGTTTCCACCGAGTGACCAGCTTTCCTCGCTGCCCATCCAAGAGGCGGTTTCGTCTTGGCGGATGGAGGAGAGCCGTTGGGCAATTTCATGCTCGCTCAGCGGGCTGTACCTCCCGGTCCGGTTGAGTACCGTTTCGAGGTCGGTCTCCTTGCAAAACTGAACGCCGCCTGGGCAGTCGCGTCCGATATGGGTGAGCAATTCTATCGGATTGTTGGGGCGGACTTCGAATTCGAGAGCGATTGCGCGCCGCTGCGTCTCGCTGTCGGGGAGCAGTCCGAACAGATACGGCAAAAGGACATCTTGCGAGTAGATGCGATTCGAGACGGGCATGGAGAGCGAGAGGGGAGCACCTCGATAGCTCTCGTCGTAACGAAAGCTCATGAGCCCCGCTTCGTTCTGCAAAAGTCTCCCCGCGACCGTGCCGCTCACGATTGTCTTGAGTGAAGTTGTCGCCATGGTCTACCTCGCAATCCCGATGAAGGGAGGCGTGTCTGCTGTAGCCAGCTTTATGCCTTGGTCGCGCGCGATTTCCGCAAGGAGATTCTGGTAGGCGATGGAGGGGTCGGGCGTGTGCCCGCTGCTTGAGCTTTGCGCCGGCGTACGTCTGTTCCGTTTGCCAGGCGTCGTTTGCGCAACGCCGTTGGCCGCTGTTTTTGGATGAGGGGTCGATGCGGCCTGGGAGCCGTTGTCGGCTTGCGCTTGCCCGATACTCTCGCCCTGCGCGGCGAGCCCGATGCCGAGCGCGCTGAAGACGGCCAGGAGTTTGTCGAGGCGGATTCCGGTGGCATCGCCAAGTTCGAGTGAGGCGAGCAGGCGCTCAGAAACGCCGGCAGCCTCTGCGAGCTGGGCGCGCGTGAGACCCTGGTGCTCGCGCGAACGGCGCACGTAGATGCCGGCTTGGCGCGGCGTGACGATTGGCAGCGTATCCATGGGAGCCTCCTCATGCAAAAGAATGCAGTTTAGTCTATCTGCAAAAGTCTGCATACGCAAGCAGGATGCACCCACCTCAAATTAGTGCCTGTCCCTTTTTTGAGGGGGCTTCTACTTGGAGCGTTTGGGTTTTTGCGGGACCGCCCGGGCGGGTCGTGCGTTGGCGGTGTCGTGGACGTGCGTCACCGCCGCACGTTCGAAAAGCGTGAAAGCGTCGAGCACCTCATCCGCGGAGAAGATGTTGCTTTTTTTGTTGCGGGCATTTTGCACGAGAACGCCGTTATCAACGAGCGTCTGTATAGCGTTGCGTGCCGCCTCGCGGCTGCGGCCCGTCAGCCGTGCGGCGGACTGTATGCTCACCACGGGTGTTCCCGGAAGCACGTCCAACAAGCGCTCGGCAGCCGATCCCCTGCGCGGTCGCACGCGCTCCACCCAGGATGCGCGCAGGCATTCGATGCGCTCCTCAAAAGATCGCGCAAGCCCGCAGGCATCCACGACGGCGCTGCAGAAGTACCGTATGAATGCCTCCTGCGCTGAGCGCAGCTCGTCATCTTCGGTGCAGTGCAACTTTTCAAGAGCGTCGATATACGCCCCGCGATTTGAGGCGATGGACATCGATATGGGCGGCAGGGTTCGCTCCATGAGACCACCCGACCGCAGGACGAGCAGCGTGAGGGCTCTTCCGGTGCGTCCGTTCCCGTCGGCAAACGGGTGGATTGACTCAAATTGCGCATGCGCAAGGGCTGCCTTCGCCACGGAGGGCAGTCCACTGGTATTGCAGAAGCGCAGAAGGTCGTCGATGAGCCGAGGCACCTCCTCCGGCATGGGGGGAATATAGGAGGCTCCTACGGGGTCGAGCGCCGATCCACCAATCCAGTTCTGCTCCGTGCGCACGATGCCTCCATGGTCCTTAAGGGGGCCGTCTGCCAGGAGCTCCGCGTTGATTCGCTTGAGGAGCGTCAGGTCGATGGAGTCGCCATGATGTGCGGAAAAGACGTGCTCGTGCATGATTTGGATATTCGCGAGAATCGCCGCTTCGGTTGAGTCCGGGCGCGGGGTGACGCCAATTTCCACGAGCGCCTCGTGCTCCAGGAGGCGTTTGGCGCTCATGGAGAGGCCTTCGATACGCGATGACGCAACAGCCTCGGAGCGCGTAAGGAGCCGTGCCAGGGGTTCGGTGTTGGTGAGGGTGACGCCTTGCGAATCGAGGCGGATGATCGCCTCGGAGGCCCGTGAGACGGCCAGCATGGTTTGCTCGGAAAAGGAGAATTCTCGATTGGAGAGCGTATCCGGAATGTAGGGCGAGTAGGGGCCGCTCGGTCGGCCAAATTGAGTTGAATCCCAGAATTTCTTTACGTAAACACCCATACAGACACCTTGTAACATTGTGTGTTGATCACCGATTCGCAAGGTTATTATATAACCTTGCGATGTGGGAGAGAATTCGCAAGGTTACGTCAAAAGCTTGCGAATCGCGTACTTCATGGTAAGGTTATCCAACCTCAGAAAGGGGACAGGCGCTAATCTGAGGTTGGGGGCAGCGGGAGGAATCGCTGACGGCGCTGATCCGAGGCGCCACCCCTGCCGACACCGATTCGGGGCATCTTTTTCAGCTCCCCCTGGGAACGCGTGGCCGAGACACGGGCGAACCGTGCCCCGAGCCCCGAGAGTTAACTCTCGGGGCACGGTTTTGCCGTTTTCCAAGTAAAACTGCGGCGAAAGTCAACTCTCGGGGAAAGTTTTTTCGCACGCGAGGAAGGCCTGTCGGTGCTGCCCCAGAAAATCGAGGGCATCGCCGCTCGGTGCCGCTTTGCGGCACGCCCACCTCAAATTAGTGACTGTCCCTTTTTTGAGGGGGCGTCTAGGAGCCGGACGCGCTGCGGCGAGTCGAGCGTGGTCGCCGCTGCGTGGGAGCGGGAATCGTCGGGCAGCTTTTGGAACGGGGTCCCGGCTGTTACGATGCTGTTGCCACTTACCGATGAATTATTGAATATATAACACAACACCCTATATTAATAACGAAGTGCGGATCGCTTGAATGGAGGATCATGAGGCTTGGTTCCCACATCGTTCGCTTTGACTTGCGGGGCATTCCCGTGGTGGGCAACACCATCACTGGCACCCTGGTGGGATTGACGCCCGAAGGTGCCACCCTGTGCGATGCGATGCTGGAGCGCGACGTTGCCGGGAAGAACATTCCCGTTGAGTGCGAAGAGCTCGTGAGCTATCTGGCTACCCATGGTTTTGAAGAGGGTGCAGGGGCGAGCGAGACCTCTTGCCTTTCATCGGCTTACCTGCACGTGTCAAACACTTGCAACCTTTCGTGCGTGGGGTGCTATTCCGCCGACTGCAATCGCAATCGTGCGGCGGATCCGAGTCTTGAAAATCTATGCCACGCAATCGCCGCCTTGGCGCAGTTGGGCGTCACGCGCATGGTTGTCTCGGGCGGCGAGCCGTTCTTGCGCCGCGATCTGCCCGATATTGTGCGGAATGCGCGCGAGCAGGGCATGGAAAGCATCGCCGTCTTGACCAATGGCACGCGCTGTAGCGATAAAGTGCTTGCGCGCTTGGCGGGCAACGTTGACGTGATATCCGTTTCCTTTGATGGGACAAGCCCGGAAAGCGCAGCGTTTATTAGGAGAGAGCAACTGTTCGACACACTTGTCGACGCCGTTAAACGTATACAGACGGCGGGGATTCACGCGCATATGCTGCCCACGTTGCACGCCCGCAACGTTCAAGACGTCCCCACTTACATAGAGCTGTCAAAGTGGCTGGGCTGCACGGTGGGCTTTAGCCTGCTGAGCGGCGCGCGCACGAATTTGGGCGACCTTATGCCCAATGAGCCATGCCTTATGGAGCTCGCGGATACCATGGTTGTCGTTGCACGCAAGGGCGAGGCGGCCTCGATTGACGATGCGTTCAACCCCATGCGAGCCTTGTCCGTCCGCGCATGCTGCGGCGCCGGCAAAACCTCGGTGAGCGTCGCTTCGGACGGCACCGTATATCCGTGCCATATGCTCCATAAACCGGAGTTCGCGTTGGGGAATGCGTTCACCGACGGCGCATCGGCGATTGCGGACAATCTATCTCAGTCCACCATGCCCTCGGTGGATGAAATCGAGGGCTGCTCATCGTGCGAAAACCGATACCTATGTGGAGGTGGATGCAGGGCTCGGGCATACGATGAGCACGGCTGCATGGCGAGGCGCGATCCGTATTGCGCGTACTACAGCCATGCGATCGATCAAACGGTCGATGCGTTTGTAAGACGCGTTTGAGAGAAGGAGGGATATTATGTTGTTTGCTATTGAGGAGCAGGGTGTCGCTTTGAGCTACTGTAGTGATATCTTCGGCATCCATGTGGGTGTTTAGAGAGTCGGAGAACGCACAATGAACCAGTTTCCTGAGGGCAAGATGCCGCTCTTACTTAGACTGATCTGTTCTATTTTGATTGCGATTTCATTCTTTTTTGTCCTCAGTTTGGTGACGGGCATTGTCGCCTTGTCGGATGCGCAGATGGGTAGCGACATTTTCATTTTTATTCTCAACCATCTCATCACTGCCTCGATTACGGTTGTTCCGCTTTTGGTCTTTGTGAGACTGGTGCACGCCGTAACCGTTTCCAAGGAGTTCTTCTCCAAAAAGCAGAGCCAAAGAATGCTGACGATTGCGATCTGCTTTGCCATACGCGTTGTGCTCGATTTGCTCGCGCCTTCTATTGAGGTCCCCGCTCTGCCTAACGGGGCAGTCGGCCCTATGTCGGTTGGCCCCAGCCTGAATTTCACGACGCTTGCCATATCACTTATGTTCTTCGCGTTAGCTGGTGTTTTTGAGTATGGTAGAAAACTCCAGGAGGATTCCGATAACATCCTGTGACAACTGCTGAAAAACGTTCAAAGGGAGGACAGCCGAATGCCTATCGTTATGCGACTCGACCGTGTTATGGCAGATCGGAAAATGTCCTCCCTTGAACTTGCCGAGAAGGTCGGCATTTCTCCCGTCAACATTTCTCGCATCAAGACCGGCCGCCTCAAAGGCATCCGTTTTTCTACGCTTGAAGCAATGTGCGAGGCGTTGCATTGCAAGCCCGGCGACATTATCGACTGGATGGATGACGAGGAGTATATTGCGGCGTTCGGGGCGTTGCCTGAGGAGTAATTAGATTTGATGGCTACTCTTTGGCCGCATCGCTCAAGTATTATGTCCCAATGCTACCCAAACGAGCTGCGGTAGAGTGGACGGCGACATCCTCGTTAATTAATGTGGGTTCGCTCTTTAGCATTTCTGCGCGCCGCAGTTGTGTGCGCGGAGATTGGCGCGGTTGCACGAACGCATTGCAGCCAAGATATCAGTGGAGTGAGTTCGATATCTCGATACATGGTCCATCTTAGTTGTGGTTGGCTTCGCCGCGTGAGGACTCTGTAGCACGAGCTTGCATAAGTTTACTAAGCTCATTAATTGCTCAAACTGCATCAGAACGCGTACTTGCTACTGCCTCTTTTATCTCCATTTCTATGTCTTTTGAAGTTGGATCGATGGGGAGCTTGCTGCCGTTACCCTCCCTATCGATGTACAAAACTGCCGGCACAGTATCTATGTCATATCTGTTACGAAAGTCTGATAGTTTTTGGTTCGTCTCGCTGGCTGTGCTGTCGACATAGAATGCATCGATCCCCTCTTCTTCGAAGCATGCTTTAAGGGGGACAATCATTGATCTGCACCATTGGCATGTATTTCGACCGATGAAGGTATAGGTTTCTTCATGACTTTCTGCATAGTTTTCAAGTTCATTTTCTTGAACAACGCTAAATGAATTCACAGCGTGTTCATAGCCGATCAGTTCCATTTTGAGCGTCTGCTCATTTTGCCGCTTGCTTTCCTGTTTTTCCATCGAATGCTCGTTGCTGGGCATCGGGGGCTCTTCCGTCTCGCATCCGTGTACCGCAGTGGCAAGTACGATGCCTGCCACAAGTACGATGATGAAGCGGATTGTGACGATGCTGGATTTCATGTGACAAGTACCTTCCATGCCAAAATTCTGACCTTTCATCAGAATACTAAGTAATTATAAAGCAATATAAAACATAAATTGATAGAGTAATCTCATAGAGTTTCTTGCGAGTTCGAAGGAGGAACTATGAAAAAGAGCAAGAATTGCGCATTGGTAATCGTCTCCCTATTAGCATGCTGTTTCGGGGTTCCTTCAGTTGCTGCGGCGGCTGAATCGGACAATTTGTACGCGCCGTACAACAGCTTCGAAGAGGTGTATAACGCCTATTTTGAAGCAGTGGAAAAGGGTGATACCGAGCTTCAGGAAGAACTTTTGAAGATTGCAGACGAATCCCTTGAGACGGAAATGAACGAGGAGCCGCAGATTGCGCCATTTGTAAATCCCGACGAACAGTATTGGATCAGTTTATTCCCCAGCTTTTTCAATTACGGCCACTTTGCTGTCAACGGATTGGGCAAAGACAACTTGGCCCTTGGTCCAAAAAAGAATCCATGGCCCATGGGAGATACTGCAAACGCCTGGAATTCGACATACACGAAATTCCGCAAAGATTCTCGTTGGAAGAATACCGATAGCATGAAGGAGCAATTCTATTGTCACGCAAGGCTGTCGATATTTGCTGGAAAGGAATGGAATCTTGAGCCAGACAAGCCGTCGATTAACCCACTAACTTGCAATTAATTCATGTGGAGGAGATGCGTTTCATAACGTCCCCATCTATGGAGTTTGACTGATCTAGCATGACATTCGGCATGATTGGAGGGTTTGATGTTTACGTACGGATCTCTCGGTTTTGGCATTCTTGCTGTGGTGGTTCCGCTCGTGTTGCATCGAGTCAAGCGCGTGGAAATCCCCATCTTCTTGAGCATGGCGTTTGGCATGGTGTCGCTTACTTGCGTGAGCACCGTGATGGGGTTGAGTGCCCAAGCTGGGGATGGGAGCATGTTCTACGACACCGCGCCGACGTTCATGTACTGTTCAATCACGCTTCTTGTGCTGGTGCTCGCCGTTAACGGCTGGCTGTTATGGAAGGCGTCGCGCGCATAGCGCGTACGAAAGCGTAGCTTCGATTGGACTCACCGGGTTGTCTCGGTGGGTCCTTTGCGTTAGCGGGCATGCACCCGCACGTTTTAATGCCGGTTGGCACCTTGGCGCCCCTGAGCGGCGCGGTTGCGGTCGTGGGGGTGTTCGCAGCGCTCTTGCCGGTCGTACGACGCTCGGCTCGGTTTTGGGGCTGCGGGGCTGCCGGGTTCTCATTGTCGTGCTCTCTGTCGGCTCCTTGCTGCGGGCGCTCCGTCCCGGAACCCTTTGCGCGCTTTTCGGTGGCACCGGCTTTCACCAAAGAGTTGATTGCGTGACGTGCCGCCTCACGTCCTGAGCAAAAGCAGGGTGAGGGCTCGACCTGTGCGTCCGTTTCCGCGGTGATACACTGGGGCATGCAGGGTGGACGTTCTACACGAATGATTGAAGGGTCATATGGGGGACATGGTGCGGGGTGCGCGGATTCGTGTGGGCGCTAGCGTGTCGTCGATTGCGCTCGCCGCCTTGACCCTCTCGGTTATCCTGTTCAATCTCGTGGCCGCTTTTCACGGCAATATCTGGTTCGATGAGTCGTATTCGATGGCGCTGACGTCCCATACCTTGCCCGAGATAATTGCCATCGGAGCGACCGATGTCCATCCCGTTCTGTACTACGTCATGCTGCGGATCATCTACCTTGTGTTCGGGCCCAGCGTGTTGGCCATGAGGTTGTTTTCCGTATGCGGCATGGCGGCCTGCGTGCTTTTGGGGTGGGGTGTGGTTCGCAAAGACTACGGAAATGTGGCCGCAGCCCTGTTCATCGCCCTGGTCTCCATTTCGCCTTGGGCGGCCGCCGAGGCAGTCGATATTCGCATGTACTCGTGGGCCGCGTTTTTCACCGGTCTCTCTTTTCTGTACAGCATGCGTATTGTTCGCGTGCTCCTACCCCTCGAAGTTCGGTCAGATGCTGCGGAAACTGCCGTTCCCCGGCATTGGTGGGTGGTCGCGTTTGCAGCGGCGCTCGCTGCGGCGTACACGCATTACTTTGCGGCAATAGCTTCGTTCATGTCGATGTCTCTTGTGCTGGCATCTGCATGGCTCCATGCGCGGGCTGGATCAAGCTCGGCCGTCGACCGCGCCCCGCTCCACTTCTTCTGGCGCGGGGTAGGGTTGTGTCTGCTCGGGTACCTGCCTTGGATCATCGTCGTGATAGGGCAGACCGCTATGGTGAGCAGGGGCTTTTGGATCAAGCTCGACTTCCCCAACGCCCTGCTGACGTTGTGCACATTCCCCTTCACCTCCGAGGTTACGATCGATCTCATGGAAGGTGACGGCGGCGGGGCGCTTGCATGCGTCTGCTGGGCCGGTGCGGCCCTGGCGGCGGCATGTCTGTTGCGGGCGGCGACGTGCGCTTGGCGATCGCGTGCAGCCTCGCCGCGCACGTCGGGCGCGATGCAAGACCGGCTTGCCCGCGCCTTGGGCGATGCGGTTGTTCAAGGTGCTTTCGTCTTTTTTGGCACGGCTTTGCTCACGCTGGTCGTGGGCTTGCTGTTGGGTCAGGCCATTTTCATGACAAGATACATGGTGTGCGCCCTCATTCCGCTCTCGGTTTCGATTGCGGTTTTGTTGGCGCGTGCGAATAAGAAATGGGTGCCCTTCGGATTCGCCGTCGGCCTGATCCTGGTCTCGACGGGAGTCCAAGTGCGAAGTTGCCAGATTGCCTATGACGAACGCAACGCCGAACCGGTCGCCTATTACGACCAGGTCACTTTGGACGGGGGCCAGGGACGCCTGCCCGTAGTTGCGGGACGCAATCTGTTCGGCGATATCCAGGCGGTCGGGCCGCTCTCCGTCTTGGTTCCTGAAGCGAAGATCGAATATCTCGATGCATGGTTGGCTTACGACGCCTTCACGCCTACCGTCACGTTTCTTGAGCATGGGGCCGAGGCGCTCGATGGCTACGTTGGTCGCTTCGTGTATCTTGCCGGTCGATTGAGCGAGTCTGACATCGAGCGGCTGGAGGACGAGGTGGGGGCGAGCGTTGTGAGCTCTCGGGTCTTCGAGCGTCCGTATCGAGACACGTGCTGGACAATCGTGCTCATGGAACGCCGATAGGCGGGCGACATCCGAGGGTGTTGGGCGGTCTGCCGCGTGACATCGCATGGCGACCCCTCGATTCGCTGCTCGCAAATCACGTTGTCGCGGCATCGTGAAGAAATGGCCCTGTCCATGTCGCGGCATCGTGTAAAAATGGCCATATCTATGTCGCGGCATCGTGTAAAAAGACGGCATCCTACGTGGCGGCATCGTGATATGCCCTGGCAGTCGATCTAGTGCCGGTTCGCGCCCTGGCGCCCCTGAGCGGCGCGGTTGCGGGCGTGGGGGTTGGTGCCCGCAGCGCTCTTGCCGGTCGCGCAGCCTCCGGGCGTGCCGGGTGAGGGGCGGCCGTGCTGCATGGCTCCGCCGCGTCCGGTCGTGGGTGCGGAGCCCTTCTTGCCGGAGCGCGCGGCGGCTCGACGCTCAGCCCGGTTTTGGGGCTGTGGGACTGCTGGGTTCTCATTGCCGTGCCCTCTGCCGGCTCCACATTGCGGGCGCTCCGTTCCGGAACCCTTTGCGCGCTTTCCGGTGGCGCCGGCTTTGCTCGGGGCCGCGCCAGTCTTCTTGCCGCCTGCGCCCGGCTTGGGCGGAACGGGGCGGATCAGGCACTTGGACCCGTAGCCGATCAGGTCCTCGCGCCCGGCCTTCCGCAGGGCCTCCTTCACCAGCTTGTAGTTCTCCGGCTTGCGGTACTGGATGAGGGCGCGCTGCATGGCCTTCTCGCGCGGGTCGCGCGGGATGTAGACCGGCTCCATGGTGCGCGGGTCCACGCCGGTGTAGAACATGCACGTGCTCATGGTCGATGGCGTGGGGTAGAAGTCCTGCACCTGCTCGGGCATGTAGCCCATGTCGCGCACGGCCTCGGCCAGCTCGACGGCCTCCTTCATGGTCGAGCCCGGGTGGCTCGAGATGAGATAGGGCACTACGTACTGCTTGAGACCGTACTCGGCCGAGAGTCGCTCAAAGCGCTCGACGAAGGCGTCGTACACCTCGCGGCGCGGCTTGCCCATCACCGAGAGCACCGCGTCGCTCACGTGCTCGGGCGCCAGGCGCAGCTGGCCGCTCACATGGTGCTGCAGCAGCTCTACCAGGAACTTGTCGCTCGCGTCGGCCATGGTGTAGTCAAAGCGGATGCCGCTGCGCACGAAGACCTTCTTCACGCCGGGGAGCTGCCGCAGGTCGCGCAGGAGCTCGGCGTAGGCGTCCTCGTTGGTGTCCATGTTGCGGCAGACGCTGGGCCAGAGGCACCGGCGGTTCTTGCACACGCCATGGGTGAGCTGCTTTGTGCACGCGGGCTTGAAGAAGTTCGCCGTGGGGCCGCCCACGTCGTTGATGTAGCCCTTGAACTCGGGGTCGCGCGTGAGCAGCTCAGCCTCGCGGATGATGCTCTCGCGGCTGCGCACCTGCAGCATGCGCCCTTGGTGAAACGCCAGCGCGCAAAACGAGCACTCGCCGAAGCACCCGCGATTGCTTGAGATGGAAAAGCGGATCTCGTCGAAGGCGGGGATGCCGCCGGCCTCGTCGTAGTCGGGGTGCCAGTGGCGCGCGTAGGGGAGCTCCGCCACCTCGTCCATCTCGGCGGTGGTGAGGGGCACCGCCGGCGGGTTCTGCACCACGTAGACGCCGTTCGGGTAAGGCTCCACCAGGCGCCGCCCCGTGATGGGGTCCATGTTCTGCTGCTGGATGTTGAAGGAGTGGGCGTATTCCAAGCGGTCGGCTGTGAGGTCGTCCCAGCTGGGGAGCAGCTCGTAGTCGTATACGTTGTCGAGCGCCTGCGGCCCGCTCACGCGGTACACGGAACCGTTGACGAAGGTGATTTGCTCGATGGGGAGGCCCGCCGCCAGCGCGTCGGCCACCTCGACGATGGAGTGCTCGCCCATGCCGTAGAGCAGCAGGTCCGCGCTGGAATCGAGCAGGACGGAGCGCTTGAGCTTGTCCTGCCAGTAGTCGTAGTGCGCCAGGCGGCGCAGGCTCGCCTCGATGCCGCCGATGATGATGGGCTTGTCCTTGAAGGTACGGCGGATGAGGTTGCCGTACACGGTGACGGCGCGGTTGGGGCGCGCCCCGGCGCGTCCGCCGGGGGTGTAGGCGTCCTCATGGCGCGGCTTCTTGTTCACGGTGTAGTGGTTCACCATGGAATCCATGTTGCCCGCCGAGACGAGGAAGCCGAGGCGCGGCTCGCCGAGCGCGGAGATGCTCGCGGGGCCGGTCCAGTCGGGCTGGCAGATAACACCCACGCGGTAGCCGTGCGCTTCGAGCACGCGGGTGATGATGGCCATGCCGAAGCTGGGGTGGTCCACATAGGCGTCGCCACATACATAGACGAAGTCGCACTGGTCCCAGCCCCGGGCGTCCATGTCCGCGTGGGAGACGGGGAGGAACGCCTCGCGCCCCGGACGTCCCTTGGTGCCGGCGCAGCGCGCGCAGGCCGGTTTGGAATGTGGGGCTTTCGCCTTGGCGCGATTGCCGGCGGGGCGCTTGGGGGCCGTGCTGTTTTTGGCTGCCGTGCCGTTTTTAGCGGGATGCTTGGGCATGCTGCTCACTTTCGCTCAGGTTGCATGCGGTTAGCATACGCCATCTTCACGTGAGGGGAGCGGACGCGCCGCGCGGCGCTTTTAGTCTACGAACCAGAACCAGATAAAGAGCCCCAGATAGGGCAGGCTCAGCACGTACAGCACGGTTGCCGCGATGACAAAGCCCGTGCGCGCGCCCGCGCCCGAGCGCGTCCGCTTGATTTCGCGAACGGTGAGGACGATCGCGGCGATGAGCGCGATCAATGCCAGGAGGGCGAGTCCCAGCGACAATACGGCAAGGCCGATGCCCGCCGCCACGACCGGTGCCATGAGCAGGGCGCAACCGCAGCCGCCGGGGCTGTAGACGCGCTGCGAGGACGCGGCGCGTGGGCGCGGCGCCGTTGGGGGCGCGGCAGGGACCGGTGCGTTGGGGAGGGGCGCGTTGGGAAGGGGCGCGCCGGGAAGGGCTGCGGTGGGGAGGGATGTGCCGTTGAGCGGCGCGGCAGCCGCGCGCGTGCTTGCGATATCGTCCTTCGTGCCGGCGCTGCGCTTTGAGGGTCCCATGGCTCGCCCCACTTTCTAGTCGATCGTATCGCCGGCGTGGTTCCGGCCGACGATGCCGCGCGCCCCCACGAGGGTGCGCGTCTTGGGGTACCAGCGCACCTCCGCCATGGGCTCGTCTAGGACGGCCGCGACTTGCGGCCAGTCGGCGGCGTTGACGGAGAGGCGCGCGTCCGCCCGGCGATGCTTGACGGACTCGCCGTTCTTGTACAGGGCCACCTCGTACGTGGTGGGCGTGAGTACCGCGCCGCGTCCGCTCGGCTGGTCGATGCTGAACTCGTAAAACGCAAAGGTTTCCTGCCGCCATCCGCCGTTCAGGTCGTCGATAACCTCGCTGCAGGAATACGCGCCTCCCACAAGCGAGACGAGGGCAAAGACGCCGCAAAACGCGACGAGTGCGGCTGAACCGGTGTGCTGGTAGCTGATGGGGTGCTGTTTGCGGTGGCGCCTGTAGATGAAGGGAATGGCGCCGAAGGCGATGGTGAGCGCGATGCCGAACGGCCCCGTGCTGTCTGCGGAGGCCAGTGCCCCCATGGCGAGGAAAAACGGCACCACGTAGCAGAGAAATCCCAAAACGATGCCGAGCATCTCCCGGCCGAGCTGGCTGGAGTCGACGTGCTTGCGATGCATGCGTTGCAGGTAGACGCAGGGGGTGAAGAGCGCCATGGCGATGCCGAACAGCACAAAGGAGACGCCGATAGCGGAGCGGTTGTAAAGCCCCGCCATGCCGATGCTCGTGCAAAAGCGGCTGTAGACCATGATGCCAAAGGCGACGAAGAGGACCGCGCAACCGATGATGACGATGGTTGCCTGCCTGCGGCTGGCGGTGGAGGTGGTGTGTGTCATACGGACCTCGATCGGGCGTGCCGGTGGTATCGATAATCCCATGCGTGCGATGGGATTTGCTCAATGTAGCACAGCCCGCCCGCGCCTCCCGCCCGCGTTTCGGTGAGGTGCGGGCGGGAGGCCGGTACGTGCTACATCAGGCGGTCGAGTGCGGCTGGAAGCTCGGTGAGCGACGGCAGCACCTCGGCGCAGAGCTCGCGGATCTCGTCCGTGGGCTCGTTATAGTCGGGGACCATCACCACGCGCATGCCCGCGGCGGCGCCGGCGCGCACGCCGTTGAAGGAGTCCTCGACGGCGATGCACTGGGCGGGGTCGACGCCCAGGCGCTCGGCGGCGACGAGGTACACGTCGGGCGCGGGCTTGTGGTTCTCGATGTCCTCCTTGAACACGGTGACGTCGAAGGAGTCCATGAGACCAAAGCGCGTCATGTTGTTGATGGAGTACTCGCGCCCGCTCGAGGTGGCGAGCGCGACGCCAAGGCCGCGATCCTTGGCGGCAGCGATGGCCTCGGCGGCGCCGGGCTTGAGCTCGAGGTCGCGCTCCATGGCCTCCATGAAGATGCCCGCCTGGTGCTCGAAGAGGCGCTCCGTGAGGTCGGGGTCGCCAAATTCGGCGTTGATGATCTCCTTGGCGTTGGGGATGCTGCAACCCACAAAGGCGTGCAGGATCTCGCTGGAGAGCGTGATGCCAAGGTCGCTCGCCGCGCGGCGCCAGGAGGATTGGCTCACGCGCTCGGTGTCGATGAGCGTGCCGTCCATGTCGAAGATGACAGTTTGCATGAGGTGTCCTTTCGAGACGTTGACTGGGCAGCATGGTAGCAGGTTTTGCGCGCCCGCGGAGGCGTGCGGCGTGCGTGCGGCACGGTGCACGGCACGGCATGCGGGCGCGCTCGCTACAGCAGCTCCCCGTGAGCACGGACGTACCACGCCTTGGCGTTGCTCGTGAACAGCAGGTAGCCCGCCATCATCGCGGCGAGCACGCCAAAGAACGCAGCCGGCAGCGGCACGAGGCCGAGCGCCTCGCGCACACCGGGCACGTACGGCATGAGGGTGACGGCGCCCACGCCCAGCGCGGTGAGCAGCGTGAGCGAGGCGGCGGGCCTGCTCTGGACAAACGGCAGGCGCTCGGTGCGCAGCAGGTGGATCACCAGGGTCTGTGTCCACATGGACTCGACGAACCAGCCGGTCTGGAACACGAGCGCGAACAGCGCGCGCTGGTCGGGGGTGGCGAGCGCCTCCCACGGCGCACCCGCCACGAGCGGGCACACGATCCAGAACAGGGTGGCAAAGGTGAGGATGTCGAAGACTGAGCTCACGGGGCCGAGCCCCAGCATGAAGCTCACGACGCCACGCGCGTCCCAGGTGCGCGGCCGTGCCAAAAACGAGCTGTCCACCCGGTCCCAGGGCAGCGCCACGCAGCTCACGGTGTACGCCATGCCCAGCAGGAGCAGCTGCAGGGCGCTCATGGGCAGAAACGGCAAAAACGCCGCGGCAGCCAGCACGGAAAGGACGTTTCCGAAGTTGGAGCTCGCCGTGGTCTTGATGTACTTGATGGTGTTGCCGTAGGTGCGGCGGCCCTCCACGATGCCGCGCGCGAGCACGGTGAGGTCCTTTTTGAGCAGGATGATGTCGGCCGACTCCTTGGCCACGTCGACCGCGGTGTCCACCGAGACGCCGCAGTCGCTCGCGCGCATGGCCGCCGCGTCGTTGATGCCATCGCCCATAAATCCCACCGTGTGCCCGCCGCGCTCGCGCAGCACGCGAACGATGCGGGCCTTCTGCAGGGGAGAGAGCTTGGCGAAGAGCCCCGTGCGCTCGGCGCGCTCGGCCAGCTCGGCGTCGGTGAGCGCATCGATGTCGGCGCCGGTGAGCATGTCGCGGGCGTCGATGCCCACCTGCTCGCAGACGGTGGCGGCGACGGCGGCGTTATCGCCGGTGAGGACCTTGACGCTCACGCCCAGGCCGCCGAGCTCCTGCACCGCGGACTTGGCGCTCGCCTTGGGCGGGTCGAGGAACGCGAGGTAGCCGATGAGCGTCATGTCGCGCTCGTCATCGGCGGTGAGGTCGCGCACCGGCACGTCGTTCTTCTGCGCCACGCCCACCACGCGCATGCCGCGCTCGTTGAGGCGGCGCACGCGGTCGAGCACCTGCGTGGCGAGCTCCGGCGTGAGCGGCAGAACCTCGGCACCCACCTCGACCTCGCTGCACACGCCGAGCATCTCCTCGACGGCGCCCTTGGTGATGAGCTGACGTTTGCCCGAGCCGTCCTCGACCACCACACTCATGCGCCGGCGGTCGAAGTCGAAGGGGATTTCGTCTGTCAGACGCCACTGGTTGCGCGCGGCGGCGATCGCGGCGGCTTCGGGGGAGATACGCGTGCCGAGAGCGCCGGCGCCCGCTGCGATTGGAGATGCTTCCAGCGAAGAGCGATTGTGGGCTGCGTTATTGCCTGCGGAGACGGACTCCGGCGCTTGCGGTGAGAGGTTTTTGACGGTTGCGCCGGCGTTCGTTTCGGCTGTGTGCATCGGGGCGACTTCGGAATCGTTGCGCCCCTGGACCTCGCCCGCTCGGGCGTCCATGCTCGGCCCGCCTGCGGCAAGGGCCTCGGCGCGCTCGATGATCGCCTCGTCCATGAGGTTGCGCAGGCCCGTCTGGAACAGGCTGTTGAGGTAGGCGTGGCGCAGCACGCGGTCGCTCGGCGCGCCCAACACGTCCAGATGGCGTTCGAGCACGATCTTGTCGCGCGTGAGGGTGCCCGTCTTGTCGCAGCACAGCACGTCCATGGCGCCCAGGTTCTGGATGGACGAGATCTCCTTGACCACCACGTCGTGCGCGCGCATGGCCTCGGCGCCGCGCGCGAGGCAGGTCGTCACGATGACGGGCAGCATCTGCGGGGTGATGCCCACGGCGACGGAGATGGAGAACAGCAGCGCGTCGAGCCATTCGCCCTTGGTGAGGCCGCAGAGCACGAACACGATGGGGCACATGACGAGCATGAACCCCACGAGCACGCGCGAGACGGACGCCACGCCCACGTCGAAGCTCGTGGCGGTGGGCCGCGCGTCGAGCTCGCTCGCGATGCCTCCCAGGTAGGTGCGTGCGCCCGTGGTCACGACGACGCCCGTGCCCGAGCCGCTTTGCACGGTGGTGCCGGCGAAGGCGAAGTTCACGCAGTCGTCGATGGTGAGGGTGCGGTCACGTGGCGGCTCGACGGGAGCAGCCGTCTTCTCCACAGGGTCCGACTCGCCGGTGAGCGCCGCCTGCGTGAGGAAGAGGTCCCTGGCTGAGACGACGCGCAGGTCGGCAGGGATGATGTCGCCCGCGGCGAGCTCGATGAGGTCGCCGGGCACCACGTCCGCCAACGGAATCTCGGCCGCGCCCGTGTCGGCGCGCACGCAGCGGCAGGTGATGGTGACGAGGCCCTTGAGCGCGTCGGCCGCCGCCGCGCCGCGCGTGTCCTGCCAAAACGAGATGCCTCCGGAGATGAGCACCATGACGCCGATGATGATGGCGGTCGAGGGGTCGGCTTTACCGGGGGAGGCGAGGTAGACGTTGGTGTAGAGCGAGATCGCGGCGAGCGCGAGCAAGATGAGGGTGAACGGCGTGAGGAAGGCGCGGGAGAGGCGGGCGGTCAGCGGGTCGTGCGTCTCGGGCGCGATGATGTTGGCGCCGTGCGCGGAGCGGATGCGACGCGCCTGCTGCTCGGTGAGCCCGTGCGGGCTCGTGCCGAGCAGCTCCATGACCTTGGCGGCGTCGAGTGCGCCGATGCGTGCGATTTCGGGGTCGAGGTCCGAGGTGCGCGCGGCCGCGGCGTGCGTGCTCGTGTTGTGGCGGGCGTGTGCGCCCACGCTGCCCAGCACACGGCGGATGCCGCGGCGCGCGCGGGCCTGTGTTGTGCGGGCGGTCGGGGCAGGTGCGGCGCCGGCGGCGACGTTGGTCTTGCCGGTCGTCGGGGCGTTCGGGTTGTCGATGTGCTTCATCCAGATCATGAGGCACCTCCTTGACGTCGCGCCCGGTGGGTCCGGGCGGGTTGTCTGGCTGCAAAGGAGATGCGCCCATGCAGAGCGGCGATGCAAGGCGTGCGTGGCGTTGCGCTGGGGTTCAAGCTGGGAAATGCGTCGAGAGTTTACTTTCGAAGCGCATATGAGCCGATTTAGGCACTTTCAGACACCGAGAGTTAACTCTCGCGGAGCTCGCTGATTCCATTGGTGGGCGGAACCTCATGGCGGCGGGTTCGTAGTCGCGGGTGTGCGGATCGGACGCGAGGGGCATGTGCCCGCTCTCGTCTGCTGACGGGGTGCTGCCGGTAGAGGCCTCTCGGTTCTCGCGAGAAGCGCTCGTGTGCGTTGCTCGTCAGTTGTCTCCGATGCCCGCTGCACGACCGGTGCCGTCATGGCGCAATCGGGGCTTTGCCGTCTGCGGGGCGCAGCTACTGGCGGGGTGATCCATGACGCACCTCCCTCAATGTCGCGGCCGAGGCCTTCTGGAAGAATCGCAGGCTAGTGTAGACCGATTTGCGCGCCTGTCAACCTCAATTTAGGAACCTCAATTTAGGGACAGTCCCTAAATTGAGGTTTCAGGCGCTCAGGTGGCTCACCCCGGACGAGCACCGCCTCGCGCTGGGCTATGCCGTGTAGGTACAAGATAAAGTCCGCAATCCCGTTTGAGCGCCGGCGCGGATCGCCGAGCGCGGCCACCTCAAATAAGGGTCTGTCCCCAATCTGAGGTCGAGGCCCCAAATCTGAGGTCGCCCGTTTCTGCGTGTGGTTTTGATATGCTGCTTTGCATGTTGGCCCACGTTGAAAAGGAGAGCCGATGGTACGCTCCCAAAGGCAGGCAAAGCGCGATCTGGCGGTGCGCAACGTGAGCGTGTCGTTACTGCTCCTTGGAGCCCTGGGCATGCTCTATGCGTTCATCGGCCCATCCACGGGGGGCGCCGGGCTCTTCCGTCATGGCGTCAATGGGGTCTCAGGCTTGTTGTTTGGCCTGAGTTTTGGCTGCTTTGGCATCTATGTCAACATGGGGTCGAACAAGGGGCCGTACAAGGGCTTTTCCCTGTCGTCAGTGCTCGTCAATGTCATGTTCATCGCTCTGACGTGCCTGGGCTTGTTCATTGCGTTTACCACCTTGTCCGATGTTGCGGGAGATGCGCAAGACGGTCCGCAGGGCGTTCGCGTCGCCTCGTACGAGGAGGCTCTCGATCGTAACGGCAGCGGCCGCGTTCCCTCGTTCACGCCCGACGAATACGAGGTCGATTTGTTCGAGCACGTGGGCGACAGCACCCCCGTTGCGCACATTTCGGTCAAGCGCGGCGATTGGCCGCGAGTCCTTTCCGAGCTCACCAGCGCCGAGGCTGGGTCGACGGTGCTTTACTACCCTCGCACACAGGTGTTTTTAGGCATCGAAGAGGATTAGGGCTGTCAACCTCAATTTAGAACTTTAATTTAGGGACAGTCCCTAAATTGAGGTGGGGTGGCGTTCGCGTCATGGCATATGCTGTAGGGAGTTGCACTGACGGCATATTCGAGAGGGAGGGTGCATGCAACGCGCAAAGCAGGTTTCCGAGTCGATCGAGCTCGGCATCATCTTGGCGTTGGTCGGCGGATTCATGGATGTCTACTCCTACGTCGGCCGCGACGGCGTGTTCGCCAACGCCCAGACGGGAAACATCCTGCTCGTGGGTGTGCACCTTTCAGAGGGCGACCCCTCCCTCGCCATGCGCTACCTGCTTCCGGTCCTGTGCTTCTCCGTCGGCATCATGGTGAGCGACCTCGTACACGAGCGCTTCGCGAGCGTCATGCATTGGCGTCAGCTCACCGTGCTGGCCGAGGCCGTGATCCTGCTGGGGGTCGGCCTCCTCTCGTCCGAATACAACATGCTCGCCAACGGGCTCACGTCCCTTGCCTGCGGCATGCAGGTGGAGAGCTTCCGCAAGATCCACGGTCGTGGCATCGCGACCACCATGTGCATCGGCAACTTGCGCAGCGCCCTGCAGAACGTCGATGATTACATCGTCACCCACGAGCGCGGCTTTCTCATGAACGGCGCGCTGTACTTTGGCGTGATCGCCGTCTTTGTGTGCGGCGCGGTCCTGGGCAATTGGTGCCTGGAGCGCTTTGGCCTGTCCGCCATCGGGATCTGCTCGCTGCTACTTCTCGTGGCGTTTTTCTTGATGTTCTCCGACCGTGAGGGCGAGAACCCCGCGGCGTAGCGAGGGATTCCAAGTCCGTTGCGGCAACTCGAGAAGATGACCATGCTGGCGCGGCGTGGCCGTGGCGTCCTCCGGCACCTCGCGGGCCTGATGCTTTTGCAACTCCATCCGTCATGCTACTATCACTGTAGTGATACATCGAGAAAGGGCGCGTATGGAGCTGTGGCATGGTTCACCAGAGATCGTTCGAAAGCCCGTGCGCGCGCTGTGCCGACCCTACAACGATTACGGGCCGGGGTTTTACTGCACGCCATATCAGGACCTGGCATGTGAATGGGCATGCCCGCAGCGGGGGCGGGGCGGCATCGCCAACCAATACGAGCTCGACCTTGAGGGCTTGAACGTACTCGACTTGGAGTCGGGCGAGCACTCCGTCTTGCACTGGCTCGCGGTTTTGGTGAGCAATCGACCCGTGCAGGTCTCGAGCCCGATTGCGCGCGACGGCCTCGAGTATCTTCGTGCGGGGTTTGGCATCGACCTTGGTCCATATGATGTCGTCAAGGGGTATCGTGCGGACGACTCCTACTTCTCGTTTGTCCGCGCGTTTTTGAACAACACGTTGTCGGTGGGGCAGGTTGCGGCCGCGATGCGCCTTGGAGGCCTGGGGAGTCAGGTGATGGTGCGCGGCGATCGCGCGTTTGACCGGCTTCGTTTTCGCGGGTACACCGTGGTGTCTTCGCGCGACTATTATCCGCTTCGCATGCGGCGCGACGCTTCCGCGCGGCGCGCGTTTAGGGAAGAGTGCTCGACCGTTGATTATGACGGCCTCTACATCCGGGACCTGATGCGAGAGAGGGTGCGTGAAGATGACCCGCGCATACGATGAGGCATATGTGCCCGATGCGATGCAGTCGCTCGGGGAGTTTTTCGACTATGCGGTGAACGACCATGGGGCCGAAGGGGACGAGATCGCGGACCTGTTTTGCATGAGCGCCCTGGCGCAATCGTTTGGCAGGGGTGAGCCATGGGCGGTCGTCGGCTTGTGTGGATGTGAGCTATTCGTGCGTTTAAGCAGGGAGTTCGGCTACGACGTCGACGGGTTGGTCGAGCCGGGCGTGCGCATGGAGAAAACGCCCGAGTACTGGCTCGGGTGGGTCGCGGCTTATGTGCAGTGGAGATTGGGCGTGTCATTCGACACGTTGTTCAGCGCGGTGCCATACGACGAGTTTCTCGCTCTCTATACCCCATGGCACGAATCCTCGGAGGAGCGGGTCGCGGCGCTTGTCGCGGAACGACTGCGCAGCGTGAAGGGCGAGACGCGCCTGGCAAAGATGCGAAAGCGCTTGGGACTGAGTCAGAGGGAGCTTGCGTATCGTGCGGGCGTGTCGCTGCGCTCCATCCAGATGTACGAGCAGCGCAATAAGGACATCAATCGCGCTCAGGTGGGCTCGGTCGCGGAGCTGGCGCGCGTCTTGCATTGCTGCATAGAGGACCTGCTGGAAGTCGATGTCGGGCAATTGGACAACGGCGGCTGCGCGTGATAGGGGGAGCGCTCTTTGCGGCCCTTCATGCGCGGGACTCCGCCGTGGTACCTGCCTGATTGAGGTGCCGTCCGGTTGCCGTCCTTATTTGGTCGCCCGCACCACGGTGCCGCCGCCGAGGACGACCTCGCCGGCGTAGACCACGACGGCCTGGCCGGGGGCGACTCCGCGCTCCGGATCGTCAAAAGCGATCTCCAAGTAGCCGTCCTGCCCGTCTGCCGCCCTGCGCAGGCGCGCGGGCTGGGCGGGGTGGCGGTAGCGGATCTTGGCGCTCACGGGCAAGCCCTCGGCGCCCGCCTCGTCCAACAGGTCCTCCATGATCTGCGCCGGCGCGCTCCAGATCCAGTCGTTCGCAACGAGTCCGCTCGCCATGAGGTCCTCGACCTCGCCGAGCGTCACGGTGTTCGCCTGGGCGTCGATGCCCGTCACGTACACCGGATGCGCGCACGCCACGCCCAGGCCCTTGCGCTGCCCGACGGTGTAGCGGATGGCTCCCTGGTGGCGCCCCAGCACCTCCCCGCGCGTGTTCACGATATCGCCCTCCGGCAGCGCCGCGCCGCGCCGGCGCTCGATGTAGGTTGCGAAGTCGTTGCCCGGCACAAAGCAGATCCCCTGGCTATCGCGCTTGGAGGCGTTCTCAAAACCCTGCTCGCGCGCGATGCGGCGCACGTCGCGCTCCTTGAACAGGCCGCCGAGGGGCAGCAGCGTGTGGGCGAGGCGCTCTTGCGTGAGCGAGTACAGCACGTAGCTCTGGTCTTTCGAGGGGTCGCATGCGCAGGAGAGCGTGTATGCGGGGGCGGCGCCTCCCGTTGCGGCGTCGCCCGCGGTCTGCGCGATGCGCTCGAGCAGGCCCGCCTGAAGGGTGCGCGCGGAGCTTGCCGCTTCGACGGGATGCGGGCTGTTTCGCCCGGTGGGGCCGGGTGCGGTGTCGCTGTCTGGGGCCCCAATGCGCCCGGGGTTGTCTTTTGCCGCCCCGGGACGATGGACGTCAAAGTGCAGGGCCCTTGTGGCCCCCGGGCCCAGCGTTTCCCCAAGCGTCCGGATGCGGGCGTAGTGACCGGTCGCGATGTAGTCGCACCCATGGTCGCGCGCGTAGTCGAGCAATGCGTCGAACTTGAGGTGGCGGTTGCAGTCGATGCAGGGGTTGGGCGTGCGCCCTTGCTCGTAGGTCCGCACGAACTTCTCGACGACCCGCCGCTCGAACGTCGCGCGCAGGTCGATGACCTCGTGCGAAAAGCCCAGGCGCCGCGCGATCGCCGCCGCGTCGTCGGCATCGGAGCCGCTGCCGCATGCGCCCGGCTCGGCGTCGCCGTGCAGCAGCATCGTCGCGCCCAGGCATTCGTAGCCCGCCTGCTTGAGCAGATAGGCGGTGACGCTGGAGTCGACGCCGCCGCTCATGGCGACGAGCACGCGTTTGCGGGTCATGGGGCTCCTTAGGGATTGGACGGTCGATGGGGGCCGTCCCGGCGCGAGCGCGGGTCGGTCACGACGCGTGCGCGGGGAGAGCGGGTCGGTGCGGGTCGGGTTCGGAACGCGCATTGGTCGGGCGCGCGACGGGTGCGTCGTGCGCGGCGGAGCACGGTCCGGGGGCGGTCCGGGAGCGGGCCGGGTGCAGGTCGGTCGTGCGTCTACTCGGAGAAGAGCGCCGTGGACAGATAGCGCTCGCCCGTGTCGGGCAGCAGGGCGACGATCGTCTTGCCGGCGTTCTCGGGCCGCTTGGCCAGCTCGATCGCGGCCCAGGTCGCCGCGCCGGAGGAAATGCCTGCCAGCACGCCCGCCTTGCGTGCGAGCATGCGCCCCGTGGCGAGCGCGTCTTCGTTCACCACCGGGATGATCTCGTCGTACACCGCGGTGTCCAGCACGCTCGGCACAAAGCCCGCGCCGATGCCCTGGATGGCATGGGGTCCCGCAGCCCCGCCCGAGAGCACGGGGGAGCTTGCGGGCTCGACGGCGACGACGCGGACGGCGGGGTTTTGCCGCTTGAGGTAGCGGCCCACGCCCGTGATGGTGCCGCCGGTACCCACGCCCGCAACAAAGACCTCGACGGCGCCGTCGGTGTCCTGCCAAATCTCCGGGCCGGTGGTCGTCTCATGCGCCTTGGGGTTTGATGGGTTGGTGAATTGCCCGGCGATCCAGCTCTTGGGGGTCTCTCGCGCGAGCTCCTCGGCGCGCGCGATGGCGCCCTTCATGCCCTGGGCGCCCGGTGTCAGCACCAGCTCGGCTCCGTAGGCGGCCAAAAGCGCTCGGCGCTCGGCGCTCATGGTGTCGGGCATGGCGATGACCAGGCGGTATCCACGCGCCGCGGCGAGCGCGGCCAGGCCGACGCCCGTGTTGCCGCTCGTGGGCTCGATGATGGTGTAGCCGCTGTGCGGGGCGATGAGCCCGGCGGCCTCCGCCTCGTTGAGCATGTTGAGCGCCACGCGGTCCTTGACGGACCCGGCGGGATTTTGGCGCTCGAGCTTGACGAGCACGCGGGCCTTGAGGTCGAGTTCGCGCTCGAGCCCCGCGAGCTCGAGGAGGGGCGTCTTGCCGATGAGTTGGTCGACGGATGTGTACACAGCGCTCATGATGGACTCCTTATTCGCGCGGTCGATTGCTTTCATGATACTCGCAGTTCGCGAATGCGTGACATCATAAACCATACCAAGTTAGTAGGTTATAGGTAACCGTCTTGAAACATAGGGGATGCCTTTCGCGCCCTTAGCTGGCGCAAGGGCAATCTTCCTACCGGAGATAGGGGGTTATCTGCTATGCTTCGGGTGTCGAACCAATGTGGAGGGAGCGCGGACATCATGTTGGTATCCACAAAGGGCCGCTACGCCCTGCGGGTCATGGTCGATTTGGCAGAACACCGCGATGAGGGCAGGATTCCGCTCCGGCAGATCGCCGTCCGTCAGGATATATCTGAGAAATATCTTGAGAACATCCTCTCCACGTTGGTGCGCCATGGCATGCTTTCCGGCCTGCGAGGGAAGGGCGGCGGGTATTGCCTGACGCGCGAGCCCGAGGAGTTCACGTTGGGCGAGATCCTGCGTCTGACCGAGGGGTCGCTTTCGCCTGTTTCCTGCCTGAACGGCCCGCACAACACCTGCGAGCGGGCGGCGACATGCCGGACGGTCCGCGTGTGGACGGAGCTCGACCGCATGATCCAGGAGTATCTCGATGGCGTCACCATCGCCGATCTGATGTGTGAGGACGTTCTTGCAAAGGACAAGGGTCCTCAGCAGGCGTAGCTCAAGGACGAAGGTCCCCGGTCAGTGTGTCGCGGTCAGCGTGTCGCGCGATATGCGGTCCTGCGTGCCGCGTGCCTGCGCGTCTATGCGTCTGTACGTTTGCTGTTCGCGGCTCTGCTGGTCGAGGCCCCATCGGTCGGGGTCCCGTGGGCCGAGGTGTGGCGGCATGCTAGTCGCTCGTGGCCACGCCCAAGATGGTGCACATGATGCTCACGATGATGCTACCCATGAGGGCCGCGCCAAAGCCGCTGATGGAAATGCCGGAGCCGAGCAGGTTGACCGAGAGCCAGCTGGCGAGCTCGAGCATGAAGCTGTTCACCACCAGTTGGAAGAGCCCCACGGTAAGGCAGGTGAGCGGCAGCGAAATGACCGTGATGAGGGGCTTGACCAGCGAATTGACCAAGCCGAGGAACAGCCCGACAAAGGCGAAGCTCAGCCAGGGGTCCGCCGGGCCGAACGGGGCGATGCCGGGGACGATGAACGTCGCGATGGCGATTGCGATGGCGGTCAAAAGCCAGTTGAGGAAAAAGCGCATGACGGGCCTTTCGGTTCACATGTCCTTTGCGTGGCGCCGTGCCGCGTGGGCTGGGCGGGGTCGCACGCTAAGATGGTACAGGGAGCGGCCGGGGTTCTCGGCCGTTCAGGTCATTCTACCCAAAGGCCGGTCATTTCCAACGAGGGCGCGGGGGCGGTATGCAGCACTACACATATGGAAACATCGAGGACGCCGAGCCGTATGCCGGTGAGGATGGGTCGCGCGTCATCTCGTTCTTCATCTTCAACACCGACGTGCATCTCCATGCCTATCCTTTGGGGAGAGACGCGGCGGGGCCAGATGGCCCTGGTGCGCGCGGCGTCGCGGGCGCGGCCGACGCGGCTGCGGCGGGCGGCGACATGGCTGCGGCGGGCGCGGTCACGGCGGCGGGCGGCGACATGTGTGCGGGTGGAGATGCATCGAATCCCACCGAGCGCGCGGCCGATCTCGACGCGGCCTTGCTCGCCTGTCGCGACCGGTGCCGGTATTTCGAGCTCCGCCTCTCCCGAACGCGCGAAGATTCGGATGTGTCGCGCGCCCACGCCGCCTCTCCGCGTCCGGTCGAGGTGGCGCCCGAGACCGCCGAGCTCGTGGACGTCGCGCGTGCGTATTGCGCCGCGAGCCGCGGGTGCTTTGACATAACCATGGGCACCGTCACACGCTTATGGGATTTTCACGAGGGGGTCGTGCCGAGCTCCTTGGAGCTCGCCCGCGCCTTGCCGCATGTGGGGGTCGACAACATCGAGGTCGATCGCGCTGGCGAGGTGCCGACGCTTGCGATAGCGGATCCCGCATGTGTGCTGGACCTGGGCGGTGTCGCCAAGGGATACATCGCCGACGACCTCGCCGGGCTGCTGGAGCGCCACGGCGTGGGGCGATTTGTGATCAACCTGGGTGGCAACGTGGTGGTGCGGGGCGGCAGACCGGGCGATGGGGCCTCGCGTCCCCCCGTGCGCGCGGGCGACCCATGGAAGATTGGCGTGGTCAATCCGCGCAATCCTGCCCACTATCGCGCGATTGTGGACATCGCCGACGGGTCGGTGGTGACGAGCGGCCTGCACGAGCGGCGGTTCTCGCGCGGCGGGCGCACGTACCACCACATCCTGAGCCCGCAAGACGGCATGCCGGCACGTACCGATGTGGCGAGCGCCACCATCATCGCGAGTCGCTCGCTCGATTGCGATGGCTACTCGACGACGGCGCTCATGCTCGGCATGGACGAGGGGCTCGCGTTTGCGGAGGGGCTGGAAGGCGTCGAGGCGGTGCTGATAGGCGAGGATGATGAGGTGCGCTGGACCTCGGGTATCGCCGAGCGCCTCTCCCTGGTCCCCACCCTCCCACGCTGGTAACCTCAAAAAAGGGACTGTCCCCAATTTGAGGTGTGTCCCTCATTTGAGGTGGGGCTGGCTGGTGGGTATGGAGTACTTTAGCGTGATGGTGTGTTAAACTCTACTACGGTGGTGCGTGCGCTGCCGTTTGTATAAAATCGGCGCTTAAGGGAATACGGGCGCCGTTTCTTGTGTGAACCTAGGGATGTATGGTGGTTACCGTGAATATAGAAAAGATGTTCGAGCGCCCCGACGTCGATCAGCTCGTCGAGGCCTTTCAGCTGGTGGACGGTGCGGACGAGATCCGGGCCTTCCTCACCGATCTGTGCACGCCGCGCGAGATCTGCGATTTTGCCCAGCGCCTGCAGGTCGCCCGGTATTTGGACGAGGGAGAGCCCTATGTTGAGGTGCAGGCTCGCACCGGCGCCTCATCGACCACGGTGAGCCGCGTGTCCAAGGCCCTCAACGGCGAATACGGCGGGTATCGCAGTGTGCTCGTCAAGCTCGGGGGCACCGAATAGCGAGGGCGAGCAGGGGCGGCCGCGCCGAGGGCGCGCTGCGTTCGTCACCGCAACGTGTATGCAGGGCGGTCGGCCGTGGTGCCGGCCGCTTTTTCGTGTCCAAACAGGCGCCGTTCGGTCGCCGGGCCGTTGTTCGACGTGTGTACGGGGACATGCGCGCGCAAGTTCGATGCGCGGGCGCCGGACATGTACGCGACCGTCCGCACGTGCCTGACCCGTCGGATGTCGCACGTGGCATCACGCATTCGCCTGGCCCGTCGGATGTCGCGCACGGCATCACGTGCGCGCCTCCGCGCCATGTGTTTGACACCTGTTGTCCGGACGGGCGTGTAGGATAATTCCCACAGGAGATTTGACGCGAGAAGCGAGGCGCTATGGCGGGGTCCATTCACATTACGCATGCGGGGACGGAGCTGCTTCCGGCGGAGGTCGAGCTCGTGCGCTCGATGGCGCGGCGGCATGGGCGCGCCACCTTGCTGGTGCCGAGCTTTGCCGAGATGGAGGTCTGCCGGCAAGGCCTGGCGAACGCCGGGGCGGGAACGTCCGTCGATGTGCTCACGCCCGCTGCCTGGGTTGAGGGCTTGTGGCGCTTGCTGGGCGATGGTTCCCGTCTGGTGACCTCGACCGACCGCCTTCTGCTGTGCTCGTATGTGCTCGGATCGACGATCGACGCCGGGGAGGGGGACAGTTGCCCCGTCGCGCTGACGGACAATCCGGGTACGGTGCACATGCTTGCCGAGGCGGCACGGACCTGCCTGCCCGCAGCCTGCCGTGCAGACGAGCGTGTTCGCGCAGCCCTCTCGGATTCCGAGCGCCGCGTGCTCGGGATGCTCGCATGCTATGAGGGCGCCCTGCGTTCCCGGGATCTCAGTGAGCCCGCGTCGGCGGCGTTCGAGCTGGCGAGCCAATTCGAGACGCGCGTGCCGCCCTGCGCGCGCGCCGTCGCGGTGCGCGGGGTCGCGGAGCTGCCCGAGCACCTGCTGCGCCTGCTGGGCGCCATCGCGCAGGAGGGTGAGGTCGCGATGCTGCTGAACGGGCGCCAACGCTCGCTTGCCCGCGACCTCGCAAAGCGTTTTGCGTGGCGCTGCGCCGAACTCGATGGAGCGGGCCCCCGCATGCCGGACCTTGCGTTTGCCGAGGTGAGCGGTCCTACGGCGCGTGCCTCCTCCTACGTGCGACTGCTTGACGGCATGATGGTCGGTTCTGCGGGCGCGGCCCCTCGCGAGGGCGCCTCGCCGGCTCCCGGCAATGCTGCACCGCGCGTTGGATCGTCGTGCCCAGACGCGCCGGGCGCTCCCGCCAAGCCCGCGGCGCTCGCCGCGGCGGAGACCTCGCCCGACTCTGAACGTTTTGCCGCCCCCGCCGAGCTCGCCATCGGCGCTCCGGATGCGATCGGGTTGTTCCGCACGCTTGCCCCGCGCCTCGCCGTCCGGGGAGTCGCGGCGAGCACCGAGGCGTTCGTGCCGTTTACCGAGACGCGCGCGGGCGAGGAGTTCTTCATGCTCATCGACTTCCTCGATCGCCTGAACGGGCGCGAGGTGAGCTCGTGGTGGCCGGCCCCGGAGATCGTCGACTGGCTGCGCTCGCCCTTTTCGGGCACGGGCGGCAATCCGTTCGTCGCGCTCTCGCTTGACACCTACCTGCGCAAGACGCGCTCAATCGACAAGGAACGCCTGTTCGCCGAGCTGGATAGCAGGCAGAGCCGCGAGGCCAACCGCGAGCGCAAGGCCGCCCAGGCCCAGGAGCGCGCGGCGCGCCCCGTGGTATTCAAGGCGGTCATCGACGCGCTCGACGCCGGGGCGTACGTGCGCGCGTTGACGCTCATGCGCGATGCGTGCTCCGCCGCCGCGCCGTTTTTGTTTGGCGAGGAGGGGCAGGCGGCTCAGCAGATCGAGTTCGCGGCCCTTCAGCGCGCCATCGAGGTGCTCGAGCGCGCGGCCGAGCTTGGCGTGCGTCCCGAGCGCGCGCTGGTTGCCCTGCGCGCCGCGAAGGTCTTTGCTTCCATCGCGACGCAGGTGGGAGAGGGTGCGCCGCGCGCGGCGGTGCGTATCGCGCGCGTCGAATCCGTCGCCTGTAGCGAGGCGGGTTCGTATGCGGCGGTCCTGGTGGCCGACGCCGGCGCCGATGCTTACCCGCTCGCCGTGCGGGAGACCCCCGCGTCCGTGCTCGCGGAAAAGCTGGGGTGCGAAGGCGCGAGCCTGTCGCCGGCGGAGCGCCAGCGCGATCAGTTCGCCCGCGCGCTTCAGGCCGCCGGCCATGCGGCCGCGCTCGCCTACGTGGGGCGCGACAACGCATCCGAGGAGTTGTACCCCGCGCTCGCGTACGCCGAGTTGCGTGCGGCCGCCCGCGAGGCGGGGGCCGCGACGGACGTGGCCGGCCTGCCGGGCGAGGGGGAGCTGTTTGCCAACGCCGACGCGGCGGGAGGCGTGGGCGCGCACATCGATGACGTGCCGCGTCTGCCCGAGCACGCCTTGCCGCGGGAATTGCGTCCGTACGTGCTGCTGCCTCAGCGCTGCATCAACGGGCGGCCCCTCACCCGCACGCTTTCCGCCTCCCAGGTGGAGAACTACCTCGCCTGCCCGTATCGCTGGTTCGTGAACAGCCGCGTGGTCACGCGCCGGCTGGATGTGGAGTTCGGCCCCATCGAGCGCGGTAACTTTTCCCACGACGTCATGCAGCGCTTTTACGAGCGCCTGGCGGAGTGCGGCCTGGTCCGCGTGCGCCCCCAGACGGTCGACGCGTGCATCGAGCAGATGGACATCGCCTTTGACGAGGTTCGCGCGGACCACCTGCGCGGCAAGTACACGCACGGCAAGTACGCCGCCGAGGAGCGTCCCCGCGCCATCCGCGGCGCGCTCGTGCCGCTCGACGAGCTCGAGCGCATGCGCGTGGACGCCATGCGCGAGCAGTTCCACGAGGTGGTGCGCCACGAGGCCGACCTGCTGCCCATCTACGAGCCCGCGCGCTTCGAGTACTCCTTCGACAAGCAGGGCGTTACGTACGCCGGCAGGCCCTTGGGCGGCCGCATCGACCGTATCGACGTGGCGCCCGATGCGGGCAGTGGCAAGCGGTTCGTGGTCATCGACTACAAGACGGGCGCGAACGTCGATGCGATGGCGTGCCCCGATCCGACCATGCAGCTGGACGAGGGCGAGCAGCTCGCCGCCGACTGGCTGCCCGGGCGTGACCGCGACAAGGCCCCCAAGGTGCAGACGCTCATGTACGCCACGGCGCTCGAGCGCATGACGGGCGGCTCGGCCCAGGGCGCGGTGTACTACGGCCTGCGTGGGCCGAGTATCGCAGGCGCGGTCTCGAGCGCGCTGACGGAGTGCGAGCCCTCGGCGTTTCCGCTCGACAAGAAGGCGTGCCCCTATCCGGGCGTGAAGGGCCGCTCACGCGTCAAGCGCGATGGGGACATGGAGTTCCCCGAGCTGCTTGAGCGCGTCGAGCGGGGCATCGCGCGCGAGCTCGACGCCCTGGAGTCCGGCGCGATCGCCCCGCGTCCCGCATCCGATTCCTGCTCGTTTTGTCCGCTCACCATGTGCGAAAAGAGGCGTTAAATGGCCGCGATCAAACTGGATGCCAAACAGGAGCGCATCGTCAAGACGCTCGAGGGGCCGCTCTTCGTCTCCGCGGGCGCGGGGTCGGGCAAGACGTTCACCCTCACGCAGAGGATCATGTACGCGCTGCGCCCCGGGTCGAAGCCTCAGGGTCAATGGGCCGACCCGCAGGTGCCGGAGCCGTTTTTGGATAGCATCGACCAGGTGCTCGCCATCACGTTCACCGAGAAGGCCGCCGAGGAGCTCAAGGAGCGCATCCGCGCCGCGCTGATCGACGAGGGGATGGATGCGGAGGCCGCCAAGGTCGACAACGCCTGGATCTCGACCATCCACGGCATGTGCTCGCGCATCATCCGGGCCCATGCGCTCGACCTCGGCCTCGACCCCGCGTTCGGCGTGGCGGAGTACGCCGAGGACCTCAAGCGCGCCGCCGTCGAGCACGTGCTGCGCCGCGCGATCGCCGAGGACGCGACGGGCGCCGGCGCGTATGACGACCTGCTCGCGGTCTTTGCCCTGGAGAACGAGAGCGGCTCCTACAGCGCCCGGAGCCTCATGGCGATTCTGTTCAAGGTGCTCTCCGCCGCGTCTGCCTCGGTGGGCGGCCTGGGCGCGTTTTGCCAGGTGCGGCCGGCCCCCTCGCATGTCGCGCTCATGGAGGCGTACCGCGAGATCGCGCTCGCCCCCAGCTACGCCAACGCCGAGGCTGCCCAGCGCGCCCTCGACGCGCTTGACGCCTATGTGGGCTCCGCGCGCGACATGGAGGCGCTGCGCACGTGCTTCGCCTCCTGCGACGCGCTCTCCCTGCGCGGGCGCGGTATGGGCAAGGACGAGAAGGCCGCCGTCGCCGAGGTGCGCCGCGAACGGACCCTGTTCTTTGCGGAGAGCTACCTGGGCATGAAGGGCGACGCGCTGTCCCAGCTGATGGACCTCGCTGCCGACGTCCAGGCGGAGTACGAGGCCCTCAAGGCGGAGAAGTCGCTGCTCGACAACGACGACCTGCTCACCCGCGCCTACGATGCGCTCAAGGACAACCCGCTCGTGCGCGACGAGTTCGCGGGCAAGTTCAAGATGGTGATGGTGGACGAGTTCCAGGACACCGCGCAGCAGCAGGTAGAGCTGGTGCGCCTGCTGTGCAGCGCGGACGGCCGCGAGCTGTGCACCGTGGGCGATGCCCAGCAGTCCATCTACCGGTTCCGCGGGGCGGACGTCTCGGTCTTTCGCCGCAAGAAGAAGGAGGTCGAGCTGTCTGGCAAAGGTGTGAGCTGCAGCCTCGACGTGAACTTCCGCAGCCATGCGGACATCTTGGCCTATGCGGACAAGATCTTCGAGGGAGGGGAGGGCAACCCGCTCGGGCGCGACTTTTTGCATCTCGATTCCTGCGGCGAGGCGACGCGCAAGGGCGCCCGCGCACTCGTGGATCCCACGACCGCGCGCCGGCAGGCGGTGCTCGTCGCGGGCGGTAGCTCGCAGGAGCGCGCGCAGCACAAGGCTCGGGCCATTGCGGAGCGCTTCGCGCGGTTGCGTGCGCGCGAGGGGTTCGCGCCGGGGGACATGGTCATCCTCATGAAGCGCCTGACCGACGCCGACGTGTACGCCCGCGCGGTCCGCGCCGCGGGCATGCCGTGCGTGGTCGCGGGGGGCACCTCGGTGTTTCGCCAGGCCCCCGAGGTGGGCGCCATCACGGCGCTGCTCGCCTTCCTGGCCAATCCCGACGACGGGCAAAAGGGCCTGATGCCGCTGCTCACCTCGCCCATGTTCTGCCTGGGTGCCACGGAGCTGCTCGCCCTGGCGACGCACATCGATCCGCAGGCGGGCATCGTCGACTCGCGGACGCTCACCGGCCAGGTGTTCCTCTCCGGTGAGATCATGGAGGAATTCGGCGAGTTGCCGCTGCTCACGCGTGCTCGCGAGGTGCTCGGGCGCGCCGTGCGACGCGTCGGCAACGACCGCGTGGCGGATATCGTGCGCGACGTGGTGAACGAGTCGGGATGGCTGTTCCGGCTGGAGCGCAGCGGCCAGGCGCAGGACCGCGCCGTCGCCGCCAACGTGCTCAAGGCTCTCGACATCGTGGAGCGCGAGAGCGCCGGCCGCGCGTTCGCCCCGCGTCTGGTGGCGCGCGCGTACGAGAGCCACATCGCGCACATCAAGGAGTCGCCGGCGGCGCTCAACGGCGCCGACGAGGACGCCGTGCGCATCATGACGGTGCATGCGTCCAAGGGCTTGGAGTTCCCCGTGGTCGCCGTGGCGGAGTGCGACGGCATCTCGAATGACGGCGACGCGCTGCAGGCGGTCGAGCGCGAGGGGCGCACCTATTGGTCCGCGCTGCCCAACCGCTTTGACCTTGCAGGGGACGCGGACATGCTCACGGTGCCGGAGCTCGATGAGGACAATGTCACGCACGAGGTGCCCGAGCGCGCCGCCGAGGCTTTTGCGTACATGAAGCGCGAGAACCGGCTGTTCGACTATGAGGAGGCGGCGCGCCTGCTGTACGTGGCAATCACCCGCGCCCGGGAGGTGGCGATCATCGCCTTTGGCGTCCGCTTTGCCACGGAGCTCGTTCCCGAGCACCCCACTTCGCTGGTGGGCGAGGTCCTGAGCCGCATCCTGCCCGTCGACCAGGGCAACGACGGCCTGCCCGACTTGGGCGCGGGTCGTTTGGACTTCTCCGATTCCAAGGAGGGTGATTTCCAGCTCATAGCGCTCTCCGAGCTCAACTACCCCGCCAAGAAGGGCGTGCACCGTACGTATTCCATCGAGGAGTTCGGACCAGATGCGGGCGTGGATGCGAATGGCGCAGCGCCGGAGGACGGTGGCCTTTCTGCAGGCGGCGAGGGTGCGGGGCCTCGCCACGTCGCCATCGTGACGCCCGCCGCGGTTGACTACCGCCTGGTGCCCGCCGAGCGCTCCTCGCGCGCGTCGTACAGCTACTCCTCGATTTCGCGTGAGCTGCACGCCGAGGCGGAGGACCGCGATGTGGCTGTGCGCACCCCGCAGGGGGAGGGCGCCGACGTCGCGGATTCCGGCTCGCGCGAGCCCGGTTCTTCACAGGCGGCTCACGCGGGCGACGCCACCGATGCCACGAATCTGGGTTCGGTGGTGCACGATGCGTGCCAGTGGATGATCGAGACGGGCTCTGACGAGGTTCCCGTGGAGCGGGTCGACGCCTTGTGCCGGTATTGGGGCTGCACGTCCGAGCAGCGCGTGCGCATCGATGCGGCGATCGAACGTTGGCGCGGCTCGAAGGTGCGCGCCGAGGTTCTGAGGTGGCCGTGCGTGCGCGCCGAGGTTCCGTTCTACAGCCGCGGCATGGAGGAGCTCGGCGACCGGTTCGGCGCATATGCCGAGGGCGCCATCGACCTGCTGTGCACCGATCCGTCAGATTCCGGCCATGCGTTGGTGATCGACTACAAGACGGGTGGACATGCGGACGAGACGCCCGAGCAGCTGCGCGAAAAGCACGCGCTGCAGGCCCGGGTGTACGTCGACGTCCTGCACAAGCAGGGCTACGGCCACGTGACGCTCAAGTTCGTGCGCGTCGAGCAACCCGACCCGGCGGACCCCACCCAGCCCCAAGTGGTGACCTACAACCTCTAACCGCACCTCAATTTAGGGACAGCCCCTAAATTGAGGTCGGGCATGAGCGTGGTGTGACTGCATGTGGTTACAATGGTCGTGCGTCCGTCAAGACGGCGCGATGCCGTGAGGATGGGGGCGAACGATGGTCGCAGTTGAAGATATATACGAGCAGATGCGCGCCATCGCCAAGGAGGAGGGCGCCGAGCGCCTCGTGCTCTTTGGCTCGCGAGCGCGAGGGACGAATTTCCCCAAGAGCGATTTCGATATCGCCGTCGGCGGCTGCCCATCGTTCAATCGCCTGGCCGATCGCTTCGAGAACGAGCTGTGGACGTTGCTCGATGTGGATGTGGTCAATTTGGATGCCGGTATTTCGCCCGAGCTGCGAGCGGAAATCGAGCGTGACGGGAAGGTCCTCTATGAGAAAGTACGATAACTTCGCGTCGGCTCTCAAGACGCTTGCGCTGTCAGGTTGCCAAGACCTCGAAAACGAGTTCGTCCAAGGCGGCATCATCGCGAAGTTTTCCCTTCAGTTCGAGTTGAGCTGGAAGCTCATGAAGGAGCTTTTGAGGTACGAGGGCGACCGCGTTGCGGACATGGGGTCCCCGCGTGAAATCATCAAGGCTGCCTACCGGTACTACGACTGCATGGACGAGCAAATATGGTTGCAGATGCTCCGTGACCGCAACGATACGACGCATATATACGATGCGGCGCTTGCGAGTCGCTTGGTCCAGGTCGTTATCGAGACGTACATTCCCGAGTTCCAGAAATTCGATGCGGAAGTGCGCGAACGGTACGGCGCGCTCATCGGCGAAGGCGAACCGAACACGCTGTGAGCCTTTGAACGAGTCATGTGCGCACACGCGTTCTGTCCGCACGCTCGGTTAGAATCGTTAGCGTTCGAAAGGACCCCGTTCCGGTGCCCGTCCCAAACCTCAATTTAGGGACTGTCCCTAAATTGAGGTTTGGGACGGGCCGGGGTTGCGTACTCTTAGCACATCAAATGGGAGATTCAGCACATGGCATTCGTTCACCTGCACAACCACACCGTCTACTCCATGCTGGACGGCGCCACGCGCATCAAAGACATGGTCCAGCGCGCTGTCGACCTGGGGCAGCCCGCTGTGGCCATCACCGACCACGGTTACATGTACGGCGTACCCGAGCTCGGCCTCGCCTGCGACGCCGTGAACCACGGCACGCCCGAGTACAAGGTCTGGAGCCACGACAAGTCATTCCTCGAGAAGGGCCGTCGCGACGAGCTCGAGTGCCCGGATAAGGACGCCGACCCGCGCGGTTACGAGCAGCACATGAAGGACCTGGCGATGTGGGACGCCCAGGGCAACATCGACGAGCTCAAGCCTCCACTGGTCATCAAGCCCATCTTCGGTTGCGAGGTGTATTTCACCCCCGATGACACGCTTGCGCGCGACCGCAAGCCCGAGCTCTATCATATGGTTCTCTTCGCCCAGAACGAGAAGGGCTACGTCAACCTCATGCAGACGGTCTCCGAGGCCGCCGTGCAGGGTTTCTACTACAAGCCGCGCGTGACGCTGGACAACCTGCGTCGTCATCGCGAGGGCCTCATCGCCAGCTCCGCTTGCATCGCCGGCATCATCCCCAAGTGCATTGACCGCGGCGAGATGGATAAGGCCATCGAGTGGGCCGAGACCTTCCGCGACACGTTCGAGCCGGGCAATTTCTACATCGAGATTCAGGAGCACGGCATCACCACCGACTCCGGCATCACCGACGAGGAGCTCTCCAAGACCCTCATCGAGATCGCCCGCCAGGTGGGGGTCAAGGTCATCGCCACCAACGACTTCCATTACCTCACGCGCGACGACGCGCCCGTCCAGGACGTTATCATGTGCATCGGCACCGGCTCCAAGATCGACGACCCCAACCGCATCCGCATGGAGGGTTCGGAGTTCTACATGAAGACCGAGGACGAGATGCGCGCGCTGTTCCCGTACTGCCCCGAGGCGTGCGACAACACGCTCGAGATCGCCGAGAAGTGCAACGTCGAGCTCGACTGGGACAGCATCATCCTGCCCAACTACCCGCTGCTCGACCCGGGCGAGACGCACGAGAGCCAGTTCAGGCGCGAGTGCGAGGAGGGCCTGGCAAAGCGCTACGGCGCGGACTGGGACGGCAAGGAGATCGGCGGCGTCGACATCCGCGAGCGCTTTGAGTTCGAGTACAAGGTCATCTGCGACAAGGGCTTTGCCGCTTACTTCCTCATCGTCGCCGAGTACGTGCGCTGGGCCAAGCAAAACGGCATCGGCGTCGGCCCGGGCCGTGGATCGGCCGCGGGCGCGCTCGTCGCGTACGCTATGGACATCACCACCTTCGACCCGCTATCGAACGGCCTCATGTTCGAGAGGTTCCTCTCTCCCGAACGTACCGAGATGCCCGATATCGATATGGACTTCGACGATGAGCGGCGCCTGGAGGTGGTGGAGCACGTCCGCCAGCTCTACGGCCCCGAGAAGGTCACGCACGTCATCACCTACTCGACCATCAAGGCCAAGCAGGCCATCAACGACGCCGCGCGCGTGCTCGACTACCCCGTCTACATGGGCCAGCGCCTTTCCAAGATGGTGCCGGGCGACCCGGGCGTCAAGCTCAAGCAGGTCCTCGAGAAGATCCCCGGCAAGGAGGACATGTACAACCCCGACCTGGTCGAGGCCTATCAGAAGGACGAGGACGCCCGTCGCATCATCGACACGGCGCTGTCCATCGAGGGCCTTACCCGTGGCGAGGGTGTGCACGCCTGCGCCGTGCTCATCTGCCGTGACGCG
The DNA here is from genome assembly GCF_020735465.1 of Collinsella stercoris DSM 13279. Classification (GTDB taxonomy): domain Bacteria; phylum Actinomycetota; class Coriobacteriia; order Coriobacteriales; family Coriobacteriaceae; genus Collinsella; species Collinsella stercoris. The sequence goes on from NZ_CP085935.1 coordinate 299,005, forward strand.
GTGAACGAGCACGTGCCCACCAAGCTCGACACCAAGGGCGGCGTGGAGATCACCCAGTACGAAGGCCATACGGTGGCCGACATGGGCCTGCTCAAGATGGACTTCCTGGGCCTGCGCACCCTCACGGTCATCTCCAAGGCAAAGGCCAACATCAAGAAGAACTTCGGCATCGACATCGACGTGGACGCGATTCCCTTCGACGACCCCAAGATCTTCGAGCTCATGAGCTCCGGCCGCACCGCCGGCGTGTTCCAGGTCGAGTCCGCCGGCATGACGGCCACCATCAAGAACATGAAGCCCACCGAGTACAAGCATGTGGTCGCTCTGATCGCCCTGTACCGCCCGGGCCCCCTGGGCGCCGGCATGGTCACGAGCTACATCAATCGCATGAACGGCAAGGAGCCGGCGGTCTCGTACGACCCGCGCCTCGACGGCATCTTGGGCGAGACCTACGGCACCATGGTCTACCAGGAGCAGGTCATGCTCATCTCGGTCGAGATGTGCGGCTTCTCCAAGGGCGAGTCCGACTCGCGCATCCGCAAGCCCGTGGCCAAGAAGAAGATCAAGATGTTGACCGACCAGGTCTTCAAGTGGTCGGACGGCGAGGACGAGACCATCTACGACCACTGGATGAACGGCGCCGAGAAGAACGGCTACAAGCGCGAGGTCGCCCAGAAGATCTGGGACGACGTTCTGGAGTTCGCGTCCTACGCGTTCAACAAGTCGCACTCGGCCGGCTACGCCATCTTGGTCATGCAGACCGCCTGGCTCAAGGCCCATTACCCCAACGAGTACATGGCGGCCGTGCTCACCTCCTACACGGGCAAGACCGACAAGATCGTGCACTACGTCTCGGCCTGCCGTCACGACGGCATCGCCGTGCTGCCGCCTGACATCAACGAGAGCGGTACCGAGTTCACGGCGACTGCCGAGGGCGTGCGCTTTGGCCTTGCCGGCATCCGCGGCGTGGGCGAGGGCGTGACCGAGGCCATCATCGCCGAGCGCGAGAAGGGCGGGCCCTTCAAGAACCTGCACGACTTCGTGGAGCGCGTGGACGCCAGCCAGGCGAACCGCCGCGTGATCGAGGCGCTCATCAAGGGTGGTGCCTTCGACTCGACCGGGTATCCGCGCCGCCAGCTCATGCATTTTGTGGATCGCGACAACCCCGAGAACATCATCGACGCCGCGGTGAAGCGTCAAAAGGACCGCGCCGCGGGCCAGACCTCGCTGTTCGATGTGTTCGGCGATGTCGAGGGCTCCGGTTTCGAGGTCATCGTTCCCGAGCCCGACGGTCAGGAGTGGGACCGCCACATGAAGCTCTCCTTCGAGAAGGAGGTGCTGGGCATCTACGTCTCCGACCACCCGCTGCGCCCGTACGAGTACGCGCTCGCCAAGGCGCGCGAGTTCACCTTGTCGCAGATCGACACGGGCTTTGAGACGATGGGTCCTGCCGGCAACGCGGTGAACCAGGAGATTCCCGAGGGCAAGCCGTACTGGTGGGCCGGCATGGTGTCGAGCGTGAGCAAGCGCGTGACCAAGAACGGCGACCCCATGGCCATCGTGACGCTCGAGGACATGGAAGGCGAGGCGACGGTCGTCATCTTCCCCAAGACGTACAAGCAGTGCGAGGGGTATCTGTACGGCGAGGTCGACCCCGAGACGGGCGCGCAGCTTTCCGACGCGTTCATTCGCGTGAAGGGCAAGCTCGAGCGCTCCGACCGCGGCGATCAGATCATCGCGCAGGAGATCGAGCCGCTCGTGCTGAACGAGGAGAGCAATCGCCCCAAGGTGTTCGAGGTCATGATCCCCAGCTCGCGGTTCTCGCAGTCGAACATGGCGCGCTTGGCCACGGTGCTCAACACCAACCCCGGCGGCGACCGCGTCGAGCTCTTCATCGAGCAGGCCGACGGTCAGACGATGCGCGCCGAGATCCCCACGCGCGTCAACGCGCGCTCCATTCCGCTCATCGCCGAGGTCAAGGGCATCGTGGGCAACAAGGGCCGCGTGACCGTGATCTAGCGTGTCCGCCGTCGGGTGCCGGTGCCGCCCGCGCCGGGGCGTATCATCCCGTGCTCGGACAGTCCTGGCTCGCACGAAGGCCCCACAGGGGCCTTCGGCTCGTGCGGAACTGCGCGCGGGACGATACGTCCCGGCCCGGGCGGTACCGGCACTCGGCTGCACGCTTATCCAGCCAAGGTCGGCGGAGCCCCGCGTTACGACAGCGCTGAATTGGGCATACTGATGCTTAGTTGTATCTGCAACGAAGTCTGAAAGGATTGATTGATATGGCAACGTTTTTCAAGAATGACGAGACGGGCAAGTTCCTCGCCGCCGTCGACGCCGACATGGTGGCTCCGGCCGGTTACACCGAGGTCGCCGCCAATTCTGTGGACGCCGCAACCGAAAAGCACGTCCCCGTCATCGACCTGCAGCGCGACGGTCATGTGCTCAACGTGACCGTGGGCGAGGTCGAGCACCCCATGGAGCCCGAGCACTACATCGAGTGGATCGCGCTCGAGGCGGCCGGTCGCCTGGAGATCCATTACCTCAAGCCCGGCCAGGCTCCCACCACCTTCTTCGCCGGTGGCGCCAAGACCGGCATCGCCTACGCCTACTGCAACCTCCACGGCCTGTGGAAGGCCGAGTTCTAAGGCGCGCACCTTCCATTCTTAGCGCAAGACAGGGGCCTGACTCCCGCAACGCGCCGCCGTCGCTGCAGGCGGCGACATGCTGTTGGGGTCGGGCCCCTGTTGCATGGAGGGGCGCCGTGTTGCGAGGGGGTATACTCGAACGACGATGCACCGACTCCATGGTTCGGCTGCGGTACGCGATCAAGAAGGCTGGGACCCATCGATGAAACTCGCCCTTGCTCAGATAGACGCACGTCTTGGCGATTTTGACGGAATTTGCTCGCGCGTGGAGCGGCAGCTGCATGTCGCGCACGATGCGGGGGCCGACCTGCTCTGCCTGCCGGCGCCGCTCTTGTGCGGGGTGACGCCCGGGGCGCTTGTCGAGAGCGGCGACTTTGAGCACGACATGCTCAAGAGCCTTCATCGCATTTCGAAGGTTGCCGAGGAGCTGGGCATCGCGTGCCTGATGCCGGCGGTCCTGTCGCTCGAGGCGGGGCAGCTGTTCGAGGTGTTCCTGCTCAGGGGCGGGCGCGTCGTTCCCTTGCGCCTCACGATGGTGCGCCACGGCGAGTCCATGCCCGTCTCTCCTTGGAGCCCTCCCGTATTCGAGGTCTCGGGTACCAGGATCGCCGTGACGTTCGACGTCGCGCGGGATATGGGCGCGATTCCAAACGGCTGCGATCTGGTCCTGTATTGCGCCGTCAACGGGTTCGACGTGACCAACGAGCAGACGGCCGGCGTCGCCGCCGTGCCCGGTGGGGCCTTTAGATCGGAGGTCGAGCGCGCCGGCGTGTGGCTTGCCTGCATGGAGCCCGTGGGCGGGTTCGATGACGCCGTGTACACCGGCGGCTCCTTTGTGATGGACGACGGCGGTCGCGTGGTGGCGCAGGCACCGTGCTTTGAGGAGGTGCTGCTCATTCAAGACGTCCGACGCGGGATGATGGTCGATGCGCTGGAGATGCACGAGGTGCCCTCCTTTAGGCGCGATAGGTGGCTGTGGGAGGCCCTGCGGTTGCACCTGCGCGACGCCGTCGAGGCGAACGGGTCCAGGCGCGTTCTGGTCCCGCTTCGGGGCGATCTGCCGAGCAGTCTGCTCGCGGCGTTGGCCGTCGATGCGCTCGGCTCCCGCAACGTGCTCGGCCTTCTGGTGGGGCATGAGGATGCCCTCACCGCCGCGGATGAGGCTCTCGAGACCGAACGCGCCGCATGCGCGCGCGAGGTCGCCTCGTCCCTTCACATGCGCCTGGTCGAGCGGGCCGCGCCGAGCTCGGCGCTTCTGGCCGACAGCGACAGGCCCGCTCGCGTCTCGCCATCGCTGCGGGCCGGCATCGACGCGCTGCTGGTGGCCGATACGTCCCGTGAGCTCGCGGCGATGCCCCTCGCCCCGCTTACCAAAACCGATTACGCCTTGCGTGCCAACGCGATCGCCGCTTCGCCAGCGGGCGCTTTGTCGCCCTTCGGCGACGTGTACCTGTCGGGCCTCGAGTGGCTCGCCAAGGCGCGCGCGTGCGCCTCGGGCACGATGCCCGAGCGCTTGGTGGGGCTCGACGCCGTCAAATCGGCCTATGCGGAGGTGATACGCGACGCCATCGCCCAGCTCGACGTGGATGACGTGTTGGGGCAGCGCGCGTGTCGGCTTTTGCAGACGGTCGAGCCCGCTGTGCTCGACGCGACCCTCGAGGCGCACGTCGATCGCAACGCCGACATCGACGACCTTCCGCTTTCGGGGGTTTCGCCCGAGGCGTCCGCTCTGTTCCTCATGCTCGTACGCCAAAACGAGCGCGGTCGGCGCATGCTGCCACCGGCGCCCATCGTCTCCGCCCGGGGATTCGCGGAGCGCCTGTGGCCCATGCAGCTGGCCTGGTCGGACATGGGCCTGCGGGGCGAGGAGCGTTTGCATGCGGCCGATTTGGCCGATGCGGAGTTCCATCGGTTGGAGCGGAAGGGGTCCGAGCGCACCGAACAGGCCCGCGGCGAGATCCTGGGCATGCTCGGCGAGATGCTGGGGCTGACTCCCGAGCAGCAGGCGGAGCTGATGAGCGATGAGGGCCAGGAGCGGATGCGCGAGGAGATGCGCGAGATGGAGGGCGATCTTCGCGAGCTGTTTCGGCGCATGGCCGAGGCGGATGGCGGGCAGTCTGCCCCGGGCGGCCCGGACGCGGGCATGGGGCCGCACGCCGGCTTCACATTCTTTTCCGTGAACTGACGCGAGCGCAGATTCGCGCCGCCGTCCGTCCGGTCTCGTGATATAGTAGAACAAACGTTCGAATTTCGAGAGGGGGCGTATGGTCATTTTGGGGATCGACCCCGGTCTGGCGCATACGGGCTGGGGCATCGTCGAGGAGCGTCACGGCGAGGTCCGCTGTCGTGCCTACGGCTGCATCGAGACCTCTGCGGGTTCGGACCTCGCCGCCCGCCTGCGGCGCATCGCCAACGAGCTCACGACGGTCGTCGACAGGTATCATCCTCAGGAGGCTGCCGTTGAGGGCATCTACTTCGGTGCGAACGTCCGCTCGGCGATTCCCACGGCGCATGCGCGCGGGGCGGCGCTCGTCGCCTGCTCCCTGTGCAGCGTGGAGGTGGGAGAGTACACGCCCATGCAGATCAAGCAGGCCGTGGTGGGTACGGGGTCGGCGGACAAGGCCCAGGTGACGTATATGGTTCGGACCCTGCTGCACCTCGACCACGACCCCAAGCCCGATCACGCGGCAGACGCGCTCGCGTGCGCGGTCTGCCATGCGCACCTGCGCCGTACCCATGCGCTCACCAACGGAGCATACGCCCAGCAGAAGGGAAACCCGTACGCATGATTTCTCAGCTTCACGGCACGGTGGCCGAGGCAACGCCGAGCATGGCGGTCATCGATGTCAACGGTGTAGGTTTCGAGCTCGGCATATCGGGCACGACCGCCGCGGGACTGCCGCAGGTGGGCGGTAAGGTCCTTTTGTACACGCGCATGGTCGTGCGCGAGGACTCGTGCACGCTCTTTGGGTTCGCCAGCAAGGACGAGCGCACGATGTTCGATAAATTGGTGGCGGTGAGCGGCGTGGGGGCGAAGCTCGCCTTGGCGATCCTCACCACGTTCAGCGTCCCCCAGCTGTATGCCGTCGTCATGGCCGAGGACGACAAGGGCATGGCGACGGTCCCCGGCGTGGGCAAGAAGACCGCGCAGCGTTTGATCCTGGAGCTCAAGGGCGCTTTTTCCAAGGACAGGAGTCTTGCGGGATCGGCCGTCGCGGCCTCCATTCCGCTGCCGCTCGATGTCGCCCGGCCGGTTGCGCCCAATGCCATGGACGACGCGAGCGCGGCGCTGCTCTCCATGGGTTTCACGCCCGCAGAGGTCTCCCTCGCGTTGTCCGGGTATGACGGCGCGGACATGCGCGTCGAGGATCTTTTGGCAGCCGCCCTCAAGCGCCTGGGAATGGATGCATGATGTGGGAAGTAGACGAATCGACCGACCTGTGGGCGGATGCACCCGCGGCACGTGGATCGCATGGGGACAACGAACGGTTTGTGACGGGGGAGCTGACCTCGGACGACCTTGACGTCGAGCGGAGCCTGCGCCCGCAGCGACTCGACGATTATTGCGGTCAGGACCATATCAAGCAGAGCCTCAAGATCCTTATCGAGGCCGCTCAGAGCCGTGGGGAGAGCCTCGACCACGTGATCTTTTCCGGTCCCCCCGGCTTGGGAAAAACCACGCTCGCGACGGTGGTCGCCAACGAGATGGGGGCCCAGATCAAGACGACCTCCGGTCCCGCCATCGCGCGGACGGGGGATCTCGCCGCGATCTTGACGAACCTGCAGCCGGGCGACGTGCTGTTCATCGACGAGATCCACCGGCTCAACCGTCAGGTCGAGGAGATCCTCTATCCGGCGATGGAGGACTTCTCGCTCGACATCGTGATCGGCAAGGGGCCCGCCGCGCGTTCCATCCGCCTGGACATCCCGCACTTCACGCTCGTGGGGGCAACCACGCGCTCGGGCATGCTCACCGGCCCTCTGCGCGACCGCTTTGGCATATCGTTCAGGCTCGACTACTACGGTATCGAGGACCTTGCCGATATCGTGTGCCGCTCCGCCGCCATACTCGGCGTGGAGATCGACCGCGAGTCCGCCAAGGAGGTGGCCTCGCGTTCGCGTGGCACGCCGCGTCTCGCCAACCGCCTGCTCAAGCGCGTCCGGGATTACGCCCAAGTGAAGGGTGAGGGCTCCATCGAGCTGGGCATCGCGCAGGAGGCCATGGCGTTCTTCGAGATCGACGAGCTGGGCCTCGACTGGATGGACATCCGCATTCTCGAGACGCTGTGCAAGACGTTCCGTGGCCGTGCCGTGGGCCTGTCTACCTTGGCGAGTGCTACGGGGGAAGACGCCAACACGCTGGAAGATGTCTACGAGCCCTATCTGTTGCAGTGCGGCCTCATTGTCCGTACGCCCCAGGGCCGCATGGCAACGCCCGCGGCCTTTGAGCATCTTGGAATGGAGCCGGCGGCGCGGTAGGCCTTACAGTCCAAGGGCTCGCCGCGCCGCAGCCACGGCGTCGCCGGTCTCGTAGAACTCGGGGCTCACGGCTCCGATCAGCTCGGGGGCGACGCCCTGCAGGTCCGCGATGGAGCTCATCGGCAGCAGGATGCGCTTGGCGCCTGCGTTCTTCGCGACGCGCAGGACATCCGCTAAGTTGCTGATGGGCTCCAGTGACCCAGAGAGGCGCAGGATGCCGGGAATCACCAGTCCCGCTATCACGGGGCGTCCCGATGCGGCGGAGCACAGACCGATGAACTCGGCCAGCGACACCTCCGCAGAGGGTCCCTTCGCCTGCAGGTCGTTGCAGAAGAGCAGATAATCCCTGCTTGTCACGTGCATGCCGGCTGCCAGCCACGGAGCGCAGTTCTTGAATTGCTCGAACGCGGCATTCAGCGCATCACGCACCTCGCGGTTCGGCCCAACGCCCTCCATCCTAAACGCGGCGTTGCCGCTCACGGCCTTGTTTTCGAGCTTGTATATGGCCATCTCGTCGGCAACCGAGCGACCCACGCCAAAGACGTGGCCTGCCTGCGGCGTGGTGTCGGGAATGAGCGCGTCGTCGGTTTGTTCCAGCACGCCAACTACGTGCATCTCCACGGGGTTCTCCACATCCGTATATCCCAGCTTCACATCGATGAACTCGATGCCCGCCATGGTCTTGAGCTGTTCTTTAACGCGTCTGCGCCCCTCGATGGCGTATTCCAGCAGCATGCGCACGTCCTCACGATCCATTTTGCCGTCGGGGAAAATGAGCTTGGCGAGCCCGCTAAAGGTCTTGCGCACCCCGATCTCGTCGCGGCGGTTGAAATCGCTGTTCAGGCGGAAGTATCGGTCGATGTGGTGCGTGAAGTCGCGCCTGCGCATGGCGTGGAGGAATTCGCCCAGGCAATCGGTGATGAGGCTGTAGCGCTCGCAGATGAGGTCCGAGCGCATCTTGGGCACCTCCCAGCCGGGTAGGTAGCAGTGGATGCGGTCGAAGAACGCGCTGTCGTTGTTGAACTCGGGCGGGAACGGGTCGAACAGGTGTGTGGTCTTGAGCACGTTTGCCACGGAGTCGTTGATGTTGCCCTCGAACACCATGGACGCCTCGGCGTTAAACGACTCGGTGCCGCGGCCGAAGGTGCCGTTCGCCATGTAGCCCTTCATGATCTGGATGGCGTTTTGATCGCGAAAGTTCATGCCCGCGACCTCGTCGAACGCGATGCAATCCCAATGCCCCACCAGCCCGATGCGCTGCCCCGCGCGCGCCGCGTTGTTGGCGAAGAGCTTTGCCGTGGTGGTCTGCCCGCCGGAGAGCAGGTAGGAGTAGGGCGAGACCTCGGTGTAGATGTGGGACTTGCCCGTCCCGCGGGGCCCCAGCTCGCACAGGTTGTAGTTGAGCTCCACAAGCGGCACCATGCGCGTGAGGAAGTGCATGCGCTCGCGCGGCGTGAGGGCGGACGGTTCATATCCGGCCGAGCGGAGCAGCAGCGCAATCCACTCGTCGGTGCTGAACGCCTCTCGATGGCTCACGAACTCGGGCAGGTCGAGGCTGGGCATCTGGATGGGTGTGAGGCTCGCGATTTTGAAAGGGGAGTCCTCGGGCCCGCGCTTGCCCTTGCCCGAGGTTCGCCCTTTGCGCGCCCGCCCGCGCTGTTCGGCGGGGTCATCGCCGAAGATATCGGCAAGCGGGTCCTCCGCGATGTCCTCGGGCCGCAGGTATTGGATGCGCATGATGCACCATATGCCACCCGTGAGGATCTTTGTGTGCTGGCGGACGTATTCGTCGGGCATGACGAACGGCTCGATGTTGAGATTGGTGAACTGCGCGATGTAGAGATCGCGGTATTCGTCCAGGCGGGCGCTCACCTTATCGATCACGGTGTATTGCCCCAGCTCGCGGATGCGGCTCTTGATCTTCTCGCTTTCCTCGGGGCGAACGTAGTTCTCGGCGAGGATTTTTCGGATACGCGCCATGCCATCGGCGATCGCCGCCTCGTCATCGGTGGCGCAATACATGCCCAGCAGGTACTCCAGCACGTACGTGGGGATGCCCGCGCTGCGCTTCATGAGGGAGGTGAGGTCCTTGCGCACGATCTTGCCGGGGAAATGCTCGATGATCTTGCGGTCGAGCTCATCTGCTTCATATGCGGGCACGCCGCAGGTGCCGAAACTTGAATCCATGGGTTACCATCCAAAATCAAACGAAGGGGCGAAGGCAATTCGCATGCGCAGCTCGCGCAAGGTGTCCACGGTGCCGATGTCGCAGTTGCGCGCGTAGAGGAAATACGGCTCCTGCTCGCTCACGGTTACACCTGGTTTGATATTGAGCGTGATGGGGATGACGCGCTCATCTGCGGAGTCTTGCGTGCGGTCGGCTGCGACATGCGCGATGTCGGTTACGGGTTCGCGCGATGCGTTCCCCACGAACACGTCGTACGAGGCGGGGAGAACCTTGCCGCCCACGGGCTTGTCTTGCAGCAGGTCCAGCTTGAAGATGCTGTTCGAGATCGTGTCGACGGTGGTGATGAGCGAGAGCGTTGCCTGTTCGCTTTCCACATAACCCTTGCTGCCCGCTCGCTTGTTGGTGAACGTGAGCACGGGCACGCAGAGCTCCTGCAGGGAGATGCCTCCGTGCACGTAATTCTCGCCCGCGCCTGCCCGGGCGATGCGCGTGCAGCGCCGAGGCGCGAAGCCCTTGAGCTTGCCTTCCGCGTGCGGCAGGGCGATGGGCATGAGGACGTCGGAGCGCGCGCTGCCCTCGGCGATGGCGTAGCGGCGCCCGACGACGATCGTGTCTCCGTCGATCTCGGCCGCGACGGTGTGCTCCGAGGTGCTGAGCGGCTCGTCGGTATAGAGAAAGCCGTGGTCGGCGGTGACGACGACCTGGCTTGCGATTCGCTCGCGACAGATGAGCTGCACCAAGCCGAAGATCTCCTTCACCGTATCGTCGCAGGCTGAGAACACCTTGCGCTCGGTGGGTGCTTTGTCGCCCATCGCATCGATGATGTTGTGATAGACGTAGACGACCTGCGCGTCCTTGACGAGGTCCTTGCGTTGGCTCGCGCTCATCTCGTTGACGAGTGAGTCGTAGGTGATGGCGACGGCGTGCGGGTCGCTGCGGCGCAGTTGCTCTTGGCGCGCGGCGGTCGTAGCCACCTCCGAGCCGTCGAGCAGCACGCGCAGCCGCCCGGGCTCGCTCGCATCCATGGTGAGGTGTCCGCAGGGCAGCAGCGACGCCATGCCGCACGAGGTTATGCTGGGGAATGTGGCCTGCATGGAAGCGAGCTCGCATGTCCCCTTGGTGTTTTGCTCGAGCGTTTCCGCCAGCTCCGCGGCGACTTCGTAGCGCAAGGCATCAGAGACGATGACGCAGGCGCGCTTGCCCGCACGAACAATCGGCTCGACGGAGCTCATGAAGAAATCGATTTGACGTGGGATGCCGTCAACATAGCCGTTTCGAGACAGCCCGTCCTCGGCGGCGTCCTCCCACCGGCGCGAAATGCCGGCGAAAAACCAGTTCTTGTAGAGGTTCTCGATCTGATCGCTGCATGCGCGGAAGTCCTCGTCGAGCCCGTATGGTGCACTGATGAGGGCGCGCCCGAGTGCGAGGTGCATCTGGCGGTACCACGTGTCGAGGCGGTATAGCTCGCCGGTGTAGAGGCCCCAGACACGCTCTGCAGAAAGAGCGTCGATGCCGCCCGGGTGCTCATTGCGGAACCGCTGCATGCGCGCGGCCGCCTCAAGCCCGTCATAGCAAAGGGAGAACTCCCGATACCAGGCCGTGCTGTGGCGTGCTTGGGCGAGTGCGAGCGCAGCGGGTGCGTTTTCGGGCGACGCTGCGACGTCATGGAACAGGTGGCGCAAGATGAGCGCATCGATGCAGGGGAACACATCGATATCGCCTAGGTTTTCGAGTGGCACCTGGGCGAGCATCTGCTCGACGGGCGCGACCTCCTCCACGAGCTGCGCGAGCTCGAACAGGGAGTCCCGCTCGGCGCTCTGACACCAGCCACGCACGATATCCTGACAGAGCGCGGTGCTGCCCGAGGTCACGTCTGCGGGCAGCACCGAGGCGGCGTCGTTGGGCAAAGCGCCGGCGAGTGCACACAGGAGCACGTGCCGCCCGAGCGCGATGAAGTCGCTCGCGTCGCCTGTATAGCCAATCCATGCGGAGATTGCCGCCTGGAACTCGTCGGTGCAGCCCATGCGCTCAACCTGGGCGAGCGCCTCGGCTCCATCCGATGCCAGCGCCGCGATGAGGTATGCGCGTACGATGGCCTGCGCGTCGGGAGAGGGCGCGTCGAGCGCGATGGCCATGAGGCCGCAGGCGAGCTGCTGCGGCTGCTCAAAAGAGGCGCTTAAGCGCGTGAGTTTGCGCAGCACGGTCTTTTTTGCGAGCTGCGCCTTGTGGGCGGCCAGCACCTCGCGCATCTCGTGGGTGTCGACTGCGTTGAGTTCACGCAGCTGCATGGAGGTGTAGTCGGCGGCGAAGCTGGTGGAGCGAGCCTCAACGTCGGCGAGCCAGTCGCCCTCCAGGCGGCGGGGGCGCGGTCGGTAGAGCAGGATGCGATGGCCCGCGAGGTCGCCGTTCAGCGTGCGCTTGAGCGAGAACAGCTCGTGCTCCTCCTCGCGCATCACGTCGACGCCCGGCAGATCGAGCGCGTCGAGGGATTCGGCAAACGCGCCATCCGGGTCGTGCCACACCACGACGGTGCCAGCCGATGCGTCTTGTTCGTCAAAGAGCCTGATTAGCTCCTGCTGTATATCGGATAGCTTCATGTCTCACTCATCCATGTCGTTGGGGAACCGGCCAAAGAGCATGGCTACTTGACCTTTGCGAGTACGTCTTGGAAGGTGGCGTAATTGGTCTTCACGCCGTCGTCCAGGTCGATGGCGATCATTTGGTCGGCGAAGCGGTGGATCTTCTCCTCATACGCGATGAGCTCAGTTTCCTGGTCGCGCAGCTGCTTGAGCTTCTTGTTGAGCGCTGCCTTGCGGCGCGGCTCGCAGTGGATGAGCTCCTCCTCGGCGTCTGCGATGCGCCCGCGTAGGCGCTCCTGCTGCGGGTGGACGTAGTCGGTGCGGATGCAGGCCATGAGGTCGGGACGGTAGCGGTGCATATAGAAGAGCGCCTTGAAGCTGTTCTTCTTACCGGCGTCGAGCAGCCAGTAGATGGGGCGCTTCTTGTAGGTGGAGCAGTGGTCGGCGTAGAACTCCTTGAGGAAGTACGCTCGGATCACCTCGAGCGGGGCCGCCTTGGCGGCGGGGGAGAGGGCGTCGGCGATGAAGGCGAGGTTATCGTTGAGCGTCTCGGCGCCGTAGACGGTGCGGACGAAGTCCACCAGGCGCGCCACGATGTCGTCCTTGAAGTACTCGTCGTCGGTGATGGGTAGCACGTTGTCGGCGTCGGGCATGAAGGTCACATGTGTCGGGTCGGGCATCTTGGCGAGGTAGTCCTCCACCGTGTCGCCCGCGTCGGCCAGCACCAGGCCCTCGACGTCGAGCGAGTAGCGGCCGAACATGCAGCCCACGGCGTAGGAGATGAGCGAGATGATCTCGTCGCGCTTGGTCCGCACGTAGCGGTTGCCCTTGAACGATTCCGGGACATCTTCGGCGGTGTCGAAGATGCGCGCCACCGAGACGTACTTGTCCTCGACCTCGATGGGCACCTCGCCCTCCATGTCGTAGATCTTGGCGAAGATGCGGTTGAGCTCCTCCTCGTTAGCCCGAAGCTGATCAAATCGGGCGTTGACCTCGGCTTTGTGCGCCTCGTACTTGTCGCGGATGAGGGTTGCCATGTTAAGCTGCCTTTCTATATGGAGAACAAATGTTCGTATCAATAGTGTAGAACATGTGTTCTACTTTGGGTAGAATTGAATAGACGTTCCGGTTCGTGGTATAAATACGACAGGTTTCCACATAAGGAGATCTGCCAAGGGCCGGGGGATACCCCCCGGCATTTTTTGTTTAGGGGCGATCTCCGTATGTATGAGCTTTCTGTTTTCGTTGATGAGTCCGGAAACATGGGAGAGGATTCCAGGTACTACCTTCTGACGCTCCTGTTCCATGACCAATCCGACGACATCTCTGGCATTGTCGCCTCCTATGAGCGCTCGCTTGCGAACAGGGGGCTCAAGGACATTCCGATGCATTTCGCTCCGCTCATCAGAGGTAATGGCCCATATGAGGGACTCGATACCCCTGGGCGCAATGGTCTTCTGATGAGCTTTACCGTCTTTTGTTCTATAGCTCCCGTTCGCTACACAACGTTTTTGTATCGCAAGGACCAGTTTGAGGACGCGGCGGCGCTTAGGGTCAAGATGAAGCGTGACCTGATTGCCTTTCTTTTCGAGCATCTCGCGTGGCTGCAGGGCTATGACCGCATCAAGATTTACTACGACGATGGACAGCGCATCATCACGCACGTGCTCCACCATGCGTTTGAGTATGCCGTGAGTAGGCAGACGATCATGTATAAGGAGGCAAGTCCTACGGACTATCGCCTTGCTCAGATGGCAGATTTTATCTGCGGGGTTGAGCTTGCGGCAGCAAAGTACCGGACTGGAGAAATTGGTCCATCTGAAACCAGATTTTTGGGTCAGTGGTGCGACTTCAAAAGGACCTTTCTCAGGAAAATACGAAAGAAGGCGATGTAGGTATGTTTCCAGATTTTGACTCGCTGCCTGTGGTGCAAGCCAAGGACGACGCGCTATCGCGAGACTATAAAGAGGCCGGAGGACCGTTCTTCGTACGGGTTCCATCTGGTGAGTTCTTCCTTGTGATGAGCGAGGAAGACTACAAGAACATTGACTCTTGGCGCGACGAAGCGCTTGAATCCCTACGCGATTATTTCGAGAAAGCAGATTAGCGCCCGGCTGTATCAATGTGGCATAATTGAGTGGGGTCCTTCGAAAGAAGCCAAGTGCCGGGGACGTTTTCCCCGGCTTTTTTTCGGGTTTATCGGCTCCCCAATGCACCCGTGTGACGCAATCGACAGCAAAGGCTTGGCCGCATGCTGGGGTGAGGCACGTCTGCCCTGCGCACAGTTTTGGCAGAGTGGGCTCTCGGGGCTCTGTTTTCGATTGGCGGTAGGATGCCTCCCGGATGGGCAACGCCATCAGCGCCTTGGTAGGACCCGCGATGCAGCACGTTGCTCGCGCGTTCTGCGATTTATACTTAGCAGGTGAGGCGACGACAGCTCGGATGGTCATGAAGTAATCCCTTTGAAGAAGAAAGAGCGCTCGTCTTCGGAATATGCAATTGAGTAGTAGGAGGGTGCAGAACTACTTGCAGTTCCTTTTATCATTATGGTTTGCTTGCAGAGCCATGAGATAATTCCGATGCCATTTAACTTGCTGCCAGGAATTACTAGATTGCATCTGTATGCCTCGTTTTTGTGACAGTATTCTTCGTTGTAGGGGGAATATGTCCACGCTCCTGAGAGGGTATCCGCCTCTCCAGAAATGGGATCTTTTTTCGTTTTTAGGTACAGTTGAGGAATTCCATCGAGGATATCGTCATCTCGACGGTGATCTCTGCTGCCATGGGAAGTCTTGACATCAATGGTCACGGTATATGATTTAGGGGCTTGCCTAGTTTAGGGGCCGGAAAGGCTCTAGAATTAGGCCATGAGCAGCAAGAAGGCACCGAAGAACAAGTACGTCAAAAACTCGCACCTCTCGGAGCGCAAGTTCAGGGAGCTGCTGAGGCTCTTCTGCGCCGATGTCACGGCGCTCTCGGCGGCCTCCCTGACGGGCCTCAACCGCAACACGGTCAACCGCTACTACGGCATGCTCCGCGTCCGGATCGCCGAGATTTGCGAGGCCGACAGCCCCTTCGATGGCGAGGTGGAGGCCGACGAGAGCTACTTCGGGGCCAGGCGGGTGAGGGGCGTCCGGGGGCGCGGGGCGCGCGGCAAGACCATCGTCTTCGGGCTGCTCAAGCGCGGCGGCAGGGTCTACACGCGGATCGTGCCGGACGTCACCAGAAGGACGTTGATGCAGGTCATCGAGGGGAAGGTGTCCAAGGACTCGACCATGTACACCGACGGGTTCGCGTCCTACGACGGCCTGGTGGACTGGGGCTACCGCCACCACTACCGCGTGCGCCACCGCGAGAACGAGTTCGTCGAGAGGGGCAACCCGGGAAACCACATCAACGGCATCGAGAGCTTCTGGGGCTACGCCAAGAACAGGCTGGTAAAATACCAGGGGATACCCAAGGAGGACTTCTACCTCCATCTGAAGGAATGCGAGTTCAGGTTCAACATGCGGGGGCGGGACATGTACAAGTTCATGCTTCGAGAGCTCCGCGAGAGGCCCCTAAACTAGGCAAGCCCCATGATTTATCCCCCGGATTCTCAGTAATTTTGGCAGAAACCGGCATGAGGTGGTAAGACAGTCCGGCCTTAGGGTGTGGGGCAGCCTCAGCATCGGAGTTAGGAATAAGGGGGCTGCGCTTGAAATCCCAAGCAGCTTCCCTGTCGTTCCAATCAAGTTGGCTGAGGTCAATGCAATCATACGCAAGAGGCATGACTAACTTAATAGAGGAGTCTTCCTCGATGATAGGGTATTGTGCAATCTGGCCGGGTTGAAAATCAAGGCTTGCAGACATGAAGCGAGCAACGTACATGGATGTTGAGCTATTAAGAAATGCAGTACGCCATATTAAATCAGAGTGATTTCCGAAGGCGCCGGGCCCAGTCATGTCAAACAGGTAGCCAGGTTTTTTGTATCGAACGGCGAGCATGCCACTTGATACGCGGCTCCATGAGGTCATTTCTTGAAAACGAAGGGATTCTTTTACCATTACCGCGCCGCATGAGTTGATGTATCGCCCGCTGTCTTTCCAATCGACAACGTATTCGTCATTGCCCGACCATTTTCTATAGATGCCTCCCTTGTTGTAGGGGGCCCATCGACGTTGTGAAGATCCCTTAGAGAAATCGTCAGGGGTTCCAACTAATTCGTTGCTCGGTTCCCACCAATATCTGAGAAAGCGTTCGTTATTGCAGGTTGCCATTCCAAGATGGGTTGGAGTGTCATTACCAAGAGGCTCGCCGTATTCGAAAACTCGACGCACGGCGTCGCTAGCCCAGTAGGCGATGGGGGAGCCGGGGATGTCGTGGAAGGTCGAGGCATCGGCGCGGTAGAACCAGCCGCAGTCGGGGTTCTGGATGGCCTCGAGCGTCTTTGGCCCCTGAACCGCAGCCCCGACAAAATCGGACAGTCGTACATAGCCGCCCATGTAGCCGTCGACATGTGAGTTGTGGAACGTGAATGTACAGATGGGAACGGTCGCCCCTGAGAAGCCCGAGTACTCGAGCTGGACGAGTGATGTGAGGGTCTTCTCGTCGATCATCACGTTACGCAGTTTCTCGTAGCTGCCGATGAACATCCAGACGAAGGGTGACATGATGCCCGCTTCGCCATGAGTGGCGCAGAGGCTGCCGATGCGGGAGATGAATGCGGCGAACAGATCGCTCTTGAAATCGGGGTAGTTCTTCTTCATCCACTTGCTCATGAACGGGTTGAAGCTGCTCGATCCCATGTAGGGCGGGTTTGCCACGACGACATCGAAGGTGCGGGAGAGGGTCTCGCAGAGCTCTGCCGCCCGCTCGATGCCAGCCTGCGTGTGGGAGACGAACAGGTCGCCTGAGAGGCCCCGCATGAGCTCGCTCTTGAGGGCACCCAGGTCTTCGGGCGAGGGCGCGAGCAGGCTGCCGACCTCGCCCAGGTGCGCCAAGGCCTCGATGAGCTTGGGGCGCTGGCGCAACGCGCTCGCGGGGTCGAGGGCGTCGACGTCGATGTCGACGCCGCCCAGCACGCGGACGTCCGCCTTCACGCCGCGCGTGAAGAACCGGCGGTCGTGCTCGCGGGCGCACATGGCGAGCACCAGGCTCGCGATCTGGGCGGCGCGCTCGTCGATCTCCATGCCGGAGAGGTTCTTCGTGAGGATGAGCCGCGGGACATCGCGCTCGCGGTACCCGCGCTCGGCGTACATCCTGAAAAGCAGCTCGAAGGCGTAGACCAGGATGTGGCCGCTTCCGCACGCCGGATCGCAGAAGGTGATGTCCTCGGGCCCCTCGATGTGGATGAAGTCCTCGTGTCCCGCATCGGGCTCGATGTAGTACGCCATGCCCTCGCGCAGGCGGCTGCCGGGGTTGTTCAGCATCCACAGGCGCCCGAGTGAGTTCTCCACCATGTAGCGCACGATCCAGTCGGGCGTGAACAGCTGCGTGGCGGGTGCCAGGTCCTCCACCGCGGCCTTGCGCTTGGATTTGAAGAAGTCATCCTTGAGCTCGGAGTTGTAGAACTGGTACATCCAGCCCAGGACCTCGACGTCGTCCCACGCCTCCTCGGGAATATCCGCAACCAGGTGGAACAGCACGTCGTGCTCGCCGTGGGCCAGCAGGTTGTCGGGCAGGGTGAGGGCGTCGGCGTCGTCCACGTGGCCGAACACGGTGGGCAGGCAGTCGGCGAGCTCGTTCATCTGCGCCACGAGGATGCGGCGGAAGAGCGCCTCGTCGTCGCCTGCGGTGATGAGGTCGAGCACCTCCGCGAGCTCGAGCCCGGGCAGGTCGAGCTCGCTCGCCATGCGCAGGCACTCGGGTTCAAACGCCCCGCTGCCCGCGGAAAGCATGCGCACGTTGTTGCTCAGGTACCCGTGCAGCTCCATGAAGCGGATGGCGGCGAAGCGGTTGAACCAGCTGTACGCCTGCTGTTCGCAAAACGCGGCGTAGCCCTTGCCGCCGCGTTCCTCGTTCAGGCGCTCGATGCGCTCGAACAGCGCGGCGCGCTGCGTCTTCTCGGAAGGGGTCAGCACGGTGCCGCCAATTACGTCCGCATCGGCGGGGTGGGCGGCGCGCCCGGCGTCGTCCAGCGCGTAGCGCACACAGCGCAAGTGCACGGCGTCGATGAGCTCGATGCGAGCCCAGGGGCAGAACTTCTCGAGTGCCTTGGTGTCCATGGAGTCCTCCTATTTGAGCGAGATGGCGTCGTTGCCGGCGAGCTGTTCGAGCAGGTACGCGCGGGCATTCTCCAAATACGCGTCGATGTCCTCTTTGCTTGATAGGTTGCTTTTGGGCTTGAATGCCAGTGCGCGACGCACCTCTTTGACCCTGCGTTCCGGGCGCCTGGGTGTAGGGTGCTCGGTGGCGACTGTGACACCCTCGCATGCGGGGCCCGGGCGATGAATGCGCTCATGCTCCTCATCGAGCTTTTGGAACAGGCTCGTCTGGTCGGAGCCGAGCCGGGAGGCCAGGGCGTCGAGCTGCGTGAGGGTGTCTGCGCGGCTGATGGCCTCGCGGCGTGCGAGTTCGGTCTGCTCGATCAGGCTGAGGGACACGTCGAGTTCCCGCCCGTGCTCGTGGATGCTCGCAAAGATGTCCTGAGCCTGCGTGCTCACGTCCGCGCGCTTGGACTCGAGCAGCTCGGCGTGCGCGCTTTCGATCGCCTGCATGGCCGGGCCGAGGTCGGTGATCTGCCTATACGGCCGCTCGCTGCCCAGGATGCGCTCGATATCCCCGATCGCCTTGGTCGCCTCCTCGTGGGCGGCAAGGTAACTGCGGTCTTGATCGAGGCGCTTGAGCAGGTTGGAGGCGTTGTCGTAGATGCGCTGCATATCGGGGAAGAACCCGTCGACGTCCTCCAAGTCCTCGCCTGCGTCACGCAGAGCGTTTTCCTCCTTGGCGATGGCGCGCAGCAAATCGCCGGAGTCCCCGCGAATGGCGAGCAGCTCATTGATGAGGGCTGCGGCGTCTGCCACCGTGCCATAGCCCGGGTAGTTGGGATTGCGGTTGTACGCTCCGGTGATGAGGCCGTTTAGACCATTCAGGCGCTCCTGCAGGGCGCTGCGGCAGGCGGCGGCAAGCGGTTCCTCCTCGGTGGGGAGGTCGTGAACGCGGCAGAGCGTCTCGATCGCGCGACGGGCACGGGTCATATCTCCCGCCGAGGCGCGCACGCGCATCTCAACCACAGTGCGCTGCGTCATGCTCAGCTTGCGCAGATAGTCGATCATCTTGGCGTCGTGCGCGTCCACGACCTGCCCGGCGTAGCTTACGCGCGCCTCGCCGGCGGTGATGAGCTCGGCGACCACGGCGGCGATGTCGCGCTCGCGCCATCCATAGGGGGCCGCCTGGTAGCGCTTCTGCAGGTCGTCCATGGACACGCTCACCGCGCGCATGGCCTGGGCGCCAAGGAACGTGCGCACGTCGTCGATGGCGCGCTTGTTGGGCTCGATGCCCTCGAGCGCGGGTGCGGCACCGTTCAGGATCTGCCTGATCTGGGCATCGTCGTCGTAATTGCGGTCGATGTAGCCGAGTTTGGTGTAGACGGCATCCACCAGCTTTGCCGTGCATTGCTCGATGAGCTTCTTGGCGGAGTTGGTGCCCGTGATGGTGACCTGGGACCCGCCGGCGTAGAACTCGCCGCGGCGCACCGCCTCCTCCATGAGCGCCTGCGCCTTGGTCTCGAGTGCGGTGCGCTCCTGCTGCTTGGCGCGGATCACGTCCTGCTGGTTGGCGGGCAGGTTGGCGATGATGGTCGCGCTCGCGAACTGCTGGATGCGCGCCGCCTCCATAAGGCAGCTGTAAAAATCGACCTCGCTGGAGAGCAGCACGATCGCCTCACCGCGGCTCGAGCGCAAGATGAGCTCGTCGCGGCCGGGGGCGTCGTTGCCGTCCATGCGGGCGAGCACGCGCAGGGTGAGGCCGGCCGCGTTGTTCACACGGGTCTCGTCCAGCCATTCCGCCACGGGGAAGTTGTTCTTGCCCACGGTGATCTTGGGCGTCTCGAAAATCTGGCCGAACACAATCTCGGCGGCCTTCTTGGTGAGCTTTGCCGCGTCCACCTGCGTGCGGGCGATCTGGCGCGCGATTTCCTGCTCGTCGTCGGTGAGGAACAGGTAGCACTCGCCGTTGCGCGTGATGTAGTTCTCGCGCTCCAGGCGCTCGAGCGCGGCCTGCACCCGCTCGCGCACCTCGGCGCGGTTGGCGCGCAGGTCGTCTGCCATGAGGGTGGCGATGTTGTCCACGTTGCCCGGCATCTCCTGGCTCACCCATTTGATGAGGAACAGCAGCTTGAGCACGGCGACGTCGTATTCCTCAAGGCCGGCGCCGTCGCGCGCGGCGGCCGCGGCGCGGTCGATCACGCGGCGATGGTAGCCCTCGAGGAAGGACTGCACGGTGTTGTAGAACATCCATAAGGGCGCCAGGGCGTGCTCGTCGCGGTCCTCGAGCGCCTGGGCGACTTCCTGGAAGCCCGAGAGCATGGAGCGCTCGGCGCTCAGGTGCTTGCCCGAGCTGCCCTGGTTGCGCAGGCCGTTGATGACGTCCTGCATGAGCTTGAACTGGTAGTTCACGAACGGGAACGCGTCCGCGAAGCTCTCCGCGCCGTCATAGCCGCCCAGGTCGTTGCGCGCCCCCTTGAAGGTGAACAGGTTTTTGAGCACGGTGGCGTTCTTGCCGTACTCAACGGTAAGCAGGTCGTGCGCGTGCTCGTTCTTGGAGAGAATGCGCCGGCGGATGACCTCGCCCGCGCCGGTGCTCGAAAGCGACAGGCGGGTGTTGAACCGTCCCTGGATCTTGGAGAAGTCCTGCCCCGCCACGGTGGTGATCTCGTCGATGGCCTCTTGGCTCGTCACGACCACCCACACGCGGCCGGCGCACTGCGCGCCCAAGTCCTCGACGATGGTCTGGAGGTTGAGCATGAGGCTCGTGTCGGTGCCGATGTATTGGCCCACCTCGTCCACCATGAACAACAGGCGAAACTCGCCGCCTTCCTGCTCGGCGCGCTCGGTCACGTATTGGTTGATCTGGCGCACGAGCCAATCGATGGTGAATTCGAACTCCTCGGTGTTGTTGAACCAGCGCTCCGCGGCTTCGCGACTCATGGCGCCCGCCTGCTCGAGCGCGTCGATGACGGCGTCGCTGTTGAGGTCGTAGGCGTCGCGCTCGTCGAGCCATTCGGTGCCCGTGATCTTGCGATACGCGGCGCGGAACGCCTCGGTCTTGCCCTTCTGGTCGATGTCGCGTTCCAGTCGCGCGAGCTTGAGATCCTCGCCGTAGAACCCGAGGTGCTCGAAGAACACGCGGGCGAAGATGCGCAGGATGGCGGTCTTGTCCTTGTTGGATGGCCCCTTGGAGTCGATGTTGAACAGGATGGTCTCGGTGGGGACGTCCACGGCGCGTCGCGCCTTGACCTCGATCATGGGGTCTTCGAAGCGCGGCGCGATGATGTCGATGGCCGCGCGCCCGTTTGCCGTCTGCCCCGAGAGCAGGTACGAGAGCATCTTGAGGAAGTGCGATTTACCGGAGCCGAAGAAGCCCGAGATCCATACGCCGATCTTGTCGGTGGGGGCGTCGAGCGCGCGCTCGTAGGCATCGAAGAACGTTGAGAAGTGCCCGCGCAGCTCGTTGGTCACCACGTATTCGGCGAGCTCCTGCTCGATGACCTCCTCGTCGTTCTGCTCGATCTTGATGACGCCGTTGATGTTGCGGTCGATGTCGCGTTCGAACATGTCCTGGATGCGCATGGGGTGTCCTTTCTGGAGAGTGCCTGACCTGACGGAGTGGCGAGGGTTCACAGGGATGATGAGTCTAGAGGGGGTTATAAAATGTTGAACGCTCGGTAGTAGTTGCCGTCGTTTATCGAGCCGAAGAGCCTGAGCGTCTGCCCGTCGTACACGCCCGGGTAGAACAGGACGACGGGGATGTGCGAGAAGATGGGCTGCGCGCACTCGAGAATCTGGTGCGCCCGCGTGATGGGGTAGGCGCGCCCCACGCCCGAGATGAGCAGCACGTCGCGGCCCGGCTGCGGCTCGCCGTACTCCGCCGCGAGGCGCTCGCGCATGTGATCGACGAGCTTTGCCGGCGAGGCGATGGCCTGCAGGCGCGCGAGCAGGGCGTCAGATCCGCGCTTGCGCTCGAAGGCGGGGAGTTTCTCCATGAGCCCGCGCCGCTCGCACAGATCGCAGATCAGCTCCCACAAGTCGACGTGGATGATGCGCACGGGCTCGAGGCGGGCGGGGTCCTCGCTCAAAAGGTCGCGCAGGCGCGCGCGGACCTCCGGCTCGTCGGCGGCGTCGTAGGGAAAGACGTGGAAGGGGACCTCGTTGCCCAGCCCGCGGCAGGCGAGGAACTCTGGGTCGCGGAGTTTGGACCGGATGACCTCGAAGCTCTGGGCGAGGGTGGGGGAGTTTGTTGCGTTCATGCGGGCTCCTCCTATCGCGTGAGGCCGAACGCGGGCAGGATGCCGGCGTCGCCGTTCTCGCGTATGAGGTTTTCCAGGTCGTAGTCGAGCAGAAGCGTGCTCAGCTGCTCCGTCTTGCGGTCGTACATCCCGCATTGCTCAAGGCATTGCGCGAGCACCTGCCGGATCTTGTTGAGGGTGGCGGGGCTCCAGGTGGCGACGCGCTCATCTTGGGCGCGCAGGCCCTCGAGGAACGCGGCGATCTCCGCCTTTCCCAGGCGCATGTCGAGCATGGAGAATTTGCCCGCCACGGCGCAGGTCATGAAGTCCCAAACCAGGCGGTTGTCGCACATGAGGGCGTAGAGGTTCGCCTGCCTGAGCTGCTCGGTGGTGCCGCGCGCGATGAGGTGGGTCAGGCGGTCGCGCCGATCCGGGTCGCTCGAGAGCGCGTCGAGCCTGCGCGCGCAGGCACGCGCGATGGAGCCGACCTCGCGCTCGGTGGGGTATTGGAACAGGTTGTTTTCGAGGATATGCGCGGCGAGGACGCGGGTGTCGAGGAGCGCAGGGTCCTCGAGGCGCAGGCGCGCGACCGTGCGGGTCTCGTCGACGAGCCACTGCTCGCGCGTGATGGAGCCGCGGTAGGTGATGGGGGCACTCATGGGCGGCCCCCGCTCGTGCATGCCGCGCCGCGGGCGCGAAGGGTCTTGCCTGCGGGAGGCGTGCCGCCCGCCGCCGTGCTAGTTAGGCGTGCTGGGGGGGGGTTCTCAGAAACGAGGTATCAAACGTTCGCATGATGATGGTCACGCTGCGCACCCCAATCGTTGGTCGTCGGCATACATGGGTATCAGTGTAGCCCAAACGGCATTCGCATCGGCCCCACTGCTCGGAGCAAGAGGCTAACGGTTCGTCCGGACAAAATATCGACCTTCATCCCCGATGCCCTCCATGCGGATGACAAATATTGCACCCGTCCCCAGATTAACCATGGCAAGAACGGGGACGGGTGCAATATTTGTCATGCGAACAATTGGTTGACGGTTTGCAGGCTGCGGCGGGGCCTTCTGCGCACGTGCTATTCTGGATTGGTTATTCCTCAACACGAAGGGACTCGCTATGTTGACCGATATCGAGATCGCGCATTCCGTCGAGCCGTGGCCGATCCAGCAGGTGGCCGAGGCCGCCGGCGTGGATGCCAAGCACCTGATCCCCTACGGTTTCGACAAGGCGAAGGTCGACTACTCGCTGCTCAATGAGCCTTCCGATCACGAGGCCAAACTCGTCCTCGTCACCGCAATCAACCCCACGCCTGCCGGCGAGGGCAAGACTACGACCACCATCGGCCTCGCCGACGCGCTTCGCCGTCGCGGCGTGAAGAGCGCCGTCGCCCTGCGCGAGCCCTCGCTCGGTCCGGTGTTTGGCGTCAAGGGTGGCGCCGCGGGCGGCGGGTATGCACAGGTCATCCCGATGGAAGACATCAACCTGCACTTCACCGGCGATTTCCACGCCATCGGCGCCGCCAACAACCTGCTCGCGGCAATGCTGGACAACCACATCCAGCAGGGCAACGCGTTGGGCATCGACGTCAAGCGCATCACGTGGAAGCGCGCGGTCGACATGAACGACCGCCAGCTCCGTCACGTGATCGACGGCATCGGCGGCAAGGCCCAGGGCGTTCCGCGCGAGGACGGCTTCGACATCACCGTCGCCTCCGAGGTCATGGCCATCCTTTGCCTGTCCACCTCCATCTCCGACCTCAAGCAGCGCCTGGGTGAGATCGTGGTCGGGTACACCTACGCCGGCGAGCCGGTGCGCGCCCGCCAGCTCAAGGCCCAGGGTGCCATGGCCGCGCTGCTCAAGGACGCTCTCAAGCCCAACCTGGTGCAGACGCTCGAGCACACGCCCGCCTTCGTCCACGGAGGCCCGTTCGCGAACATCGCCCACGGGTGCAATTCCGTCATGGCGACCCGCATGGCCATGCGTTTTGGCGATGTGGCCATTACCGAGGCGGGCTTTGGCGCCGACCTGGGTGCGGAGAAGTTCCTCGATATCAAGTGCCGCATGACGGGCATCCGTCCGAGCGCCGTCGTGGTCGTCGCTACCGCACGCGCGCTCAAGTACAACGGAGGCGTCACAAAGGCCGATCTCAACGAGGAGAACCTCGAGGCGCTCAAGGCCGGCATGCCCAACCTGCTCCGTCATGTGGATAACATCCAGAGCGTCTACGGCCTGCCCTGCGTGGTCGCCATCAATCGCTTCCCCTCCGACACCCAGGCGGAGCTCGACCTGATCGCCTCCGAGTGCGAGAAGCTCGGCGTGAACGTCCGTTTGTCCGAGGTATGGGCCAAGGGCGGCGAGGGCGCGCTCGAGCTGGCCGACGAGGTCATGCGCCTGGTCGAGGAGCCGAGCGACCTGCGTTTTGCGTACGAGGACGGCGCGGATATCGCCGATGCCCTGGAGGCGGTTGCGACCAAGGTGTACCGTGCCGATGGCGTCGATTTCACTCCGGCCGCCAAGCGTCAGCTGGCCGAGCTGCGCGCCAACGGCTTTGGCAATCTGCCCGTCTGCGTGGCGAAGACCCAGTACTCCTTCACGGATCAGGACAAGCTGCTCGGTGCGCCCGAGGGGTTCCGCATCACCGTCCGCGAACTCAAGGTGAGCGCCGGCGCGCATTTCGTGGTCGCGCTCACGGGCAACGTGCTCACCATGCCGGGGCTTCCCAAGGTGCCCGCAGCCGAGAATATCGATGTGGATGACGACGGCGTCATCACCGGCCTCTTCTAAGGATCTCTATGGCATTGCGTATCGATGGAAAACGTCTGGCCGCCGATGTGCGTGCTCGCGCCGCGGCGGAGGTTGCGGAGCTTGCCGCCCGGGGGATTCCCTGCGGGCTCGCCGTGGTGTTGGTGGGAGACGACCAGGGCTCCGCAACCTACGTCCGCGCCAAGTTGCGCGACTGCGAGCAGTGCGGCATACCGTCGCGCGACTTCAAGCTTCCCGAGCAGACGACGCAAGACGAGCTCATGGAGCTCGTGCGCACGCTGAATGACGACCCGGGCATCGCCGGCATCCTCGTCCAGATGCCCTTGCCGCGCCACCTGGACGCGGAGGCGGTCGTCGCCGCGATCGACCCCACCAAGGACGTCGACGGTTTCCACCCCGAGAACCTCGGCAGGCTCGTTCGCGGCCTGCCGGGCCTGCGGCCCTGCACCCCCGCGGGCATCATGGAGATGCTCGACGCGTACGGCATCGACGTCTCGGGGAAGAACGCCGTCATCGTGGGACGGTCCTCCATCGTTGGCAAGCCCATGTCCCTCATGCTGCTCGCCCAAAACGCGACGATCTCCGTGGCGCACTCGCACACCGATCCGCGAGAGCTCGCCCGCATCTGCCAGAGCGCGGACATTCTCGTAGCCGCTTGCGGCATCCCCAAGATGATCAAGGGTCCGTGGATCAAGCCCGGCGCCGCGGTCATCGACGTCGGAATGGATCGCGATGAGGACGGCAAGCTGTGCGGCGATGTCGATTTCGACTCGGCGGAGCTCGTCGCCGGCGCCATCACGCCCGTTCCCGGCGGCGTCGGGCCCATGACGCGCGCGATGCTCATGAGCAACGTCGTCATGGCGGCAAAAATGCAGCATGGGCTGATGTAGCGGTCCCCGGGCGATCCCGGCGGCGGGCGTTCGAGTAGTCGGCAACCGCTCTTTGCCCCAGCCGCTCGCCGCGGCTTGCTCGCGACCGCGCGCCGCGCCGGTTCGCCTCGCGTCTTGAGTCCGCTCGGCTGGGTACACTGCCCTTAATGGATATTCGTCTTCAAAGGAGGATGCATGGCCTGCACGACGATATTGGTGGGAAAGAACGCGAGCTACGACGGGTCGACGATCGTGGCGCGCAACGAGGACTCGCCGAACGGTCAATTCGAGCCGAAGAAGATGCAGGTGGTGCATCCCGAGGATCAGCCGAAGACCTACACGAGCGTGTTGTCGCACGTGACGTTCGAGTTGCCCGACAACCCCATGCGCTATTCGAGCGTTCCCGATGCCCTGTCCGGTCATGGCATCTGGGCTGCCGCCGGCTTCAACACGGCGAACGTGGGCATGAGCGCGACGGAGACCATCACGAGCAACGAGCGCGTGCTCGGTGCCGACCCGCTTGTGGAGTACGTTCCCGCCAAGGGCGTCGAGGGCGAGGAGGGCTACGTCCCTGCCATTCCCGGCGGCCTGGGCGAGGAGGACTTCGTGACGGTGGTCCTGCCGTACGTGCGCACCGCGCGCGAGGGCGTGCAGCGCCTTGGCGCCCTGCTCGAGCAGTACGGCACCTACGAGATGAACGGCATCGCGTTCTCCGACGAGGACGAGATCTGGTGGCTCGAGACCATCGGCGGCCACCATTGGATCGCCAAGCGCGTGCCCGACGATGCCTACGTGACCATGCCCAACCAGCTCGGTATCGACTATTTCGACCTGCTGGATGCCGAGGGCGAGCAGGTCGAGCACATGGCGAGTCCCGATTTGCGCCAGTGGATGGCCGAGAACCACCTGAACCTCACCAACACGAGCCGTCTCGAGCCCGAGGACATCTTGGACGAGGAGTTCTTCGACGACGACCTCGACGATATGGATGAGGAGGAGGCCGATGCGTACGAGGAGTACATGGCCGACCTCATGGATCTCATCGCGGACGTGCGCGAGGGCATGCTCTCGGGTGAGATCTTCAACCCGCGCGAGGCCTTTGGCTCCCATTCCGACTCCGACCACGTGTACAACACGCCGCGCGCGTGGTATATGCAGCGCTGCCTCAACCCGCATGACGGCTGGGACGGGGAGGACGCCGCATTCGGCCCGGAGGATGACGATATCCCGTGGAGCCGTGTACCCGAGCGCAAGGTGACCATCGAGGACGTCAAATACGTGCTCTCCGCCCACTATCAGGGAACGGCATTCGATTGCTACGGCTCCAAGGGCACCGCGGCCAGCCGCAACGCCTATCGACCCATCGGCATCAACCGCAACAGCCAGCTCGCGGTGCTGCAGATTCGCCCGTACGTGCCCGAGCCCCTGCGCTGCATCCAGTGGATGGCGTTCGGCTCCAATGTGTTCAATGCGCTTGTGGGGCTCTACGCCAACGTCGATGCGTTCCCCGAGTACCTCTCCAACACCACCGACCGCGTGACCACCGAGAACTTCTATTGGGCCAACCGCGTCATCGCGGCACTTGCCGACGCGCGCTTCCATGAGACGGGCGCCAAGGTCGAGTCCTATCAGGAGAAGATCGGCGCGCTCGGCCATAAGATGTTGCGCGAAACGGATCGAGCGGTCGCGGGCCTTGCCGAGGCGGATATCCCCGCGGCGCTTGCCAAGGCCAACGACGACCTGTGTGCCGAGCTCAAGGACCAGACGGAAAAGCTGCTCGCAAGCGTGCTCTACACCACGAGCTGCGCCATGAGGAACGGCTTTGCCATGTCCGACAACGAGCGGTAGTCGTTGCCGGACGAACGAGGGGCTTACGGCGCGGGCGACTGCTGCCATTTTGCTGCGCCGCGCGCCGCTTGCACCCACGCGGGTACAAGGGGTTCATCGAGGGGCGCCCACGGCGCCGCATAAGAACAAGGAGGGTCAGCATGACCACAAAATTCGAAGAGCTCGTCAACGGCATGGTGAATGTCAGCTTTGGCGCCGCGGCGATGACGGCGGAGCGCGGCAAGGAGATCCTGGACGGCCTGAATGCCCGCGGTGAAGAGGTCCTGCGCGACCTCAACGCTCGCGGCGAGCAGGTTCGCCACGACCGTCAGACTCCTGATTTCGCGCGTTCCATGTCCGATATCTTCGAGCAGGCCGGGGGAACGTTCTCCGAGGTGACCGAGCGCTTGAGCGAGCAGGGTGCCACGGCCGCCGAGCGCGTGCTCGATGAGCTCATCCTGGCGCGCGTGCGCCTGCTCACCAAGACGGAGCGCGTCAACTTCATGGCCCATGTTCGCGATCTGGTCGATTCCGTCGACGATGACACGGTGACCGTCGAGGTTGAGGATGCGGTCGTGGTGGATGCGGAGCCCACCACCGATGAGGCTCAGGGCGAGTAGGGACGAACGGCACGCATGACGAACGAAACGGAGCAGGAACGGGTATCGCGCGGAACCACCGCGTCCAAGGCGGCATCACGGCCCTTGAGCCCTGAGGACACGGTGAACCTGGAGGGCGTCGAAGAGGCCCTGCGCACGTCGTGGCGCGCCCCGCGAGCCGTCGACCTGTTCCCTGAGGAGCCTGAGGCCATGGCGCCCTCCGAGGAATTCAAGCTGTCCTCGGAGGGGCGCCGCAAGCGCATAGGGGAGATCTTCAATATCGCGCGGAGGTACGAGGCGTGGCACAATATCACGCCCCGGCGCTTGCGTTGCATGCTCGAGGATCTCGGTCCCATGTTCGTCAAGATGGGCCAGATCCTGGCGAATCGTTCGGAGATTTTGCCGCAGGAGTATTGCGATGAGCTGCGACGCCTGCGCTCCGATGTCGAACCGGTTCCGTTTGCCGTGGTGAACGAGTGCCTGGTCGCCGAGTATGGCAGGCCGCTCAACGAGATCTTCTCCCATATCGACCGCAAGCCCCTGGGCAGCGCCTCGCTCGCCCAGGTGCATCGCGCCACGCTCGTGACCGGCGAGGACGTCGCCATCAAGGTGCAGCGCCCCGGAGCCCAGCAGGTTATGGCGCAGGACATCGACATCATGCGCTCGATCGTGCGCCATGCATCGCGCTTTGTCAAAACCGATCAGTTCATCGACCTCAAGGGCGTGGTGGAGGAGCTGTGGCAATCGTTTCGCGAGGAGACGAACTTCCTCATGGAGGCGCGCAACCTCGACGACTTCCACCGGTTCCACGAGGGTTCCTCGTCCATCTCGTGCCCGCGGTCGTATTTGCCGTATTGCACCGAGCACATCGTGGTCATGGACTACGTCGACGGCATTTCCATCGCCGATCCCGAGGCCCTCGAAGAAGCGGGGTACAACCTTAAGAAGGTCGGCGCCGCCATCGTGGACGACTACGCCACGCAGGTTCTCGACGACGGCTTTTTCCATGCCGACCCTCATGCGGGCAATATCATCGTCAAGGACGGAGTGGTGTACTTCATCGACCTCGGCATGGTGGGGCGCATGTCCAGCCACGACCGCGGCATCGTGAAGGACATGGTGTACGCCGTCGCATCGGGTGATGTCCCCAAGCTCAAGGACTCCCTCATGCGCTTCGCCGTGACGCGCGGCGACTCGTCCGAGCTCGATCACTCGACGTTCCTCACCGACCTCGACTTCATCATCGCGGATTTCGCCTGCCTCGACTTGGGCGACTTGGACATCGGCGAGTTCCTCACCTCGCTCATCAACTTGGCGCGTAAAAACGATGTCGAGCTGCCGAGCGTGGTGACTATGTTCGCGCGCGGCATGGTAACGCTCGAGGGCCTGCTCACCGAGTACATGCCCGATGTGAACATGATCGAGATCATCACCGACCACATCAAGCATGAGAAGAGCTCATATCAACGGGCGCGCGAGGCGTCCAAGGAGCTTGCCGGCGCGTCATATCGTGCGCTCAAGGGGCATTTGGAAATGGCAGAGCAGCTGGGCCTGGCGTCGCGGATGCTCACGCGCGGGCAGCTCAAGATGAATATGCAGGTGCTCGGCAGCGAGCAGGTCCTGCGCCATGTGGGCGGCATCGTGGACCGTCTGTCCATGTCGATCGTCATCGCCGGCCTGTTCATCGGTTCCTCGGTGGTGTATTACGCCAAGATCGAGCCGGTCATCTTTGGCATCCCGGTTATCGGGTTCTTGGGGTATGCGAGCGCCCTGTTCCTGGCGCTTGGGCTGGGACGTGAGATTTGGCGCAACGGGCACGGGAAGAAGTGATACGCGGGGCTGTAGCTCGCCCGATCCGGGTGTGAGGTCCGGCGCTCGGACAGTCCTGCTCGCACGAAGAGCCCGCGTCTTCGACCCAACAAATGGGTGCGGTGCATGGAGCTTGCGGTGGGTCTCACATCCGGTTCGGCCGTCCGAGATGGCGGGTATAAAGGCCCATGCGAGTTCCGCATGAGCCGAAGGCCCCAGTGGGGCCTTCGTGCGAGCAGGACTGCCCGAGCAGGGGTCTTTATACCCGCCCTCTCGGACTGCGGTAACCGGGTTGACGAAGGGGTGCTTGGGTGGCTGAGCGCCTTTCATGTCCCTTGCGGTTGCGTTGTTGAAGGCGCTGCAGGGCTACTGCTTTAGTGGACGTGCGGTGAGGATCTCGGCGTCTACGGTTATGTGGGTGAGGACATCGAGGTCGAGAGAGTGGGCGTCCATGCCAAAGGTCACGGGACTCATACGGGCGAGGTCGCGTGCGAGTTCACGCGTGACGGCGCTTGTTTGAGTCGTTCGCGTGCGTCCGGCGAGGTCCATGTGACGCGTGAGATGCTCGGCGACGCCGTGGTCCTGCACGTCGACGTGAGAGAGGTTGCACCCGGCGAGTTGACGGAGCTCATGCATGTGACCAGGCGCGGGAACGACCTTTACCAGTGCGCCGTTCGGCTTGAGAACGCGCTGGAACTCGGCGTAATTTGCGGGCGTGAAGACGTTCAGGATGACGTCCACGGAATGGTCTTGCATCGGCATGTTCGCCAAGTCTGCCACAAGCCAGCGCTCGGCACCGCCACCGCGGGCGGCGCAACGGACGGCGTCCTTGGCGATGTCGATGCCGATGCACGTGCCGCCCAGCCTCGAAGCGACGGCTTTGAGGTGGGAGCCCTCTCCGCACCCCGCATCGATGATAACGTGGTTCTCTGACAGGTTGAGATCCTCAAGTGCGTGGATGAGCGCCTCGTTCAGGGCGCGGTAGTACCCGGCCTCCATGACGCGCTGGCGACTCGCGAAGAACGCCTCGTCGTATCCCTTGAGAGCTCCTTGCTGGGGGATGAGGTTGAGAAAGCCCTTAGACGAGATCGCGAAGTCGTGGCCGCGCGTGCAGCGCACGGAGCACGCCGTTGCATGCAGGGGTTCACCGCAAAGCGGGCAGCGCAGCAGACGGGCGATGTCCAGGTGTTTTTGAATGCCGGGGCGCGCCATGGTCTACAGCAGCTTCTCGAACGCGACGCGCAGCGGGTCCGCCTCTCCCTCGTAGGGGAGCGCGATGACGCCGCAGCGCTGGTAGCCGAGCTTCTGCGCAAGCCCCTGCAGCGGAAGGTTGCGCTCGTGCGTGTCGATGCGCATGCTCTTGGCGCCGTGCTCGCGCGCGATACGCTCGCACTCCTCGAACATGAAGGACATGACGCCCTGATGCGCCGCGGCTTTGCTCACCGCGCAGCGATGAATCACACCGTACGTCGGGGAGCTCGATGAGGAATCGGTGAGCCATGCGCCGTCGATCGCGTCGTAGGTCTCATCGCCGGTAAAGGAAAGCGCCAATGTGCCCACGAGGGCTCCATCGGCAGACTCGGCAACGTAGGCCGCACCGTGCTCGATGTCCTCCGTGATGTCGATGCGGTTGGGGTATTCCCCCTGCCATTGCGGGATGTCGAGCTCCGCAAGCGCGGCCTTGCCGTCGGTCAGGCATGTCTCGGCGGCAGCGACGTCCGCTTTTGTTGTGGGGCGAACAACCAGCTTCATACGATGCTCCCATTTCTGTCGCGATCTACATGCTGTAAACGCGTATACTCTCTTGTAGTACGCGAAGTGTGCCCATCGCCCTCATCCAAAAGGAAGGGGGTGGTCGTAGTGTCTGAAGCGATTGTACTTCTCGCGATCGTTACCATCCTGGTGATTGTCGCTAAAGCCTCATTGTCTTCTTGCATAAAAAGACTCCGGGCCGCCCTGCCAGACGACCCGGAGTCTGAGTGCGAGACGCTTAGCGTTTCCACCGGCCCCTGTTGTTAGCGTTAAAGAGGGTGAGCCTCGCGTACTGTCACCACATCATAGCACATCGCCGTTCATGCCATTGGGCGGTCTGTTAGAACTGCGACGGGTGCTTATCGAAGAAGTCGAAGCGCGGCGGCAGTGCCTTGACGGCATGTTCGCCCGGCTGCTCGCCCAGCTCGACCACGAGCTCGTCGTTCGTCTTGAAGATGTTGTCCCAGCTAAAGAACACCTCGGGCGTGATGGCAAAGTGCTCGCAGATCTTCTCGCAGCCCGTCGGCACGATGCCGTGCATGAGGACGGTGGCCGCGCGCAGCTGGTGGAACGCGTCGACAAGCGCCTGCGTCATGGCTGCGTCTGCCTCGGCGCCCTCGGCGTTCTTGGCGGCCTTGGAGGCGTCGCTCCAGCGCTTGTTGGCGGCGCGCAGGAACTCGTCGCAAACGCCGAGGGCGTGGTGCAGCTCAAAGGTGTGCATGGCCTGCTCGAACGCGATGATGGCCTGCTCAGTTTCGGCAACGACGGCCTCGCTCGGGGCACCGGTGGGAATGCGGCCGGTGCGGTAAGCGGCCTCGTCGCCCTCCTTGACGGCCACGCCGTAGAAGCACGAGCGCGCCAGGCGGTTGAACACGCCGGTGAGCAGCGCACCCTCCTTGAGGGCAGGGTCGATCACGCGCTTATCGTTGCGGGCGAGGACGGGATTGCCGTCCTTGTCCTTGCCGGTCACGCGCGTGTCGAACGCCTTGGGCGAGAAGCTCACCGGCTTTTCGCCCAAACCGAGCGACAGCCAGTGGGCGCGTAGCTGCTCGGGCGTGTAGTGCTCGAGCATCTCGTGCGCGAGCGGCGGCGGCGTCTGGGAGCTGGAGCTCGCCTTTTTGCCCATGTAGAGGATGTGGTAGTTGGCCGCCACGCAGGACTGCTGCATGTTCCAGTCGAGCGCCTCCCACATGCCGGTCTGCGCGATGCAGTAGAAGTAGATGTTGTCCTGACCGATGAACTGGTAGACGCGGGCGTCCTCGCTCGCCCACCAGTCGCGCCAGTCGAGGCTCGCATGCGTGTAGGCGGGCTCATCCATGATCATGGCCGGGGCGTCGCCCGTGAGCTCGGCATCCTCGACGGCAGTCGGGGCGAGTTCGGAGGGGTCCGCGCCCTCGTTCTCGAGCTTGGCGGCGTCGCGCGCGAGCACGGCGCGGGTGAAGCTGATGGGCGCCCACAGGCTCTCCGGCCACACCCAAGCCGTGAGGTCGCGGCAGCCCTCGACCTCGGGCAGCGGCACGCCCCATTCGACGTTGCCGGAAATGCGGAACGGCACGAGCGCCTTGCCGGAGCGGAAGCGCACGCCGGCGCGGTTGAGGACCTCATGCGCCTCGTCGCGCTCACGCCAAGTGGGGAAGACCACCGTGAAGGAGCCTTTGTTGCCCTCGGCCTCGATGACCTCATGGGTGGGGAGCTCGGAGCGCACCGCCTCGAACTCATCGCGGAACTTGACCTGGATGAACAGACGCGGGGCGTCGAGCCATTCCTGCATGGTCTTGGAGACCACGGAGCGGACCGTGGGGTCGGTGGCGAGGCGTTCGGTGTGCTCGCGCATGAACTCCGTGTAGGAGGGCAGGTCGAAGTACAGGTTGTCGACGGGCACGAGCTCGGGGGTCTCGCCCGTGAGCGCGCTCTTGGGGGCGATGAGCTCCTCGGGCTCGAACTGGTGACCGAGGTCGCACTCGTCGGCGTAGGCCTTCTCGGACTTGCAGCCTTGGATGGGGCAGCGGCCGAGCACCTGGCGGCCGTTCAGGAACTGGCCGGCGGCCGGGTCAAAGAACTGTTTGGTGGTGAGCTTGGTGAGCTTGCCCTGCTCGTGGAGGCGCTCGACGATCTCGGCGGTCACGCGCTCATGGATGTGCACGGCGGGCTCCAGGGCGCTGCCGGCGTACAGGTCGCAGGACACGCCGAAGCTCGCCAGGTCGGTCTCCTGGCTGTCGTGGTTCTCGCGGACGTAATCGGAGATGTGCTTGTCATAGCCGTCCGTCTCGCGGCGCTTGCGGAAGCCCTCCATGATGGGGGAGCCGTAGCAGTCCGTGCCCGAGACGAAGATCACGTTCTCGCGGCCCAGGCGGTCGCGCAGGAAGCGGGCGTAGAAGTCCGCAGGCACGAACACGCCGCCGACGTGGCCGAAGTGCAGGCCCTTGTTGCCGTAGGGCATGCCTGCGGTGACGACGGCGCGGCGGGGCCAAGAGGGGCGGTCGGCGCGGGTGAGCTGTGCTGTCATAGCTATCCTTCTTTCGGCTGCGATCCCAGTCGTTGATGCGTGTGTTGCGGCGGGCGGGTCGGTGCCATCGTGAGGCGGTTTCCGGCACCCGCTGTCCAAATGTAACCTCACATTATCGCACAGGTGTCCGCTCGAGACGCTACACTTGGGTGCATGAGAAAAATAGGGGACATACACGTGTTTGAGGACGAGCCGTTCTTGCGTTTTGCGCGCAGGGCCTCGGGCCTCGTTGTGCTTGGCGGGGTGCTCGCGGCGGCGCTGTGGGGCGCGGCCATGAGCGCGCTGCACGCCGTGGCGGGCGCACCCGTCGTGCCCTTTGAGCTGGGGGCCATGTTTGGCGAGTGGGGCAATCGCCTCTTGGGGGTCGAAGGGGGTCAGGGCTTCACCGTGTGGTGGTGGGTCCTGCTCGTCGCCGTGTCGGCGGCGTCGTTCGCGCTCCACGAATTGGTGCACGCGTTCTTCTTTAAGCAGTACGCGCCTCCCGGCACGCGCGTGACGTTCGGCTCCAATCTGGGGATGGGAATGCTGTACGCGAGCGCGGAGGGCGTCGTGTACGGGCGCGTCCAGTATCTGACGATCGCGCTCGCCCCGAGCGTCGTGGTGACCTTGCTGCTCATGGCGGTGGGCCTGGGGCTCAGGTGGCCGCTTTGGACCATCCTCGTGGTCGTTGTGCACCTTTCCGGATGTACGGGCGACTGGGGGTATGTGCGGGCGATCGTTCGCAATCCGGCCATCGCCTTTTGCGAAGACACGTCCTATGGCGTGGCGTTCTATGCGGAAGGGCGCGCCGATGCGGATCGCGGGCCCGGCGCGCACCTCGATCTCGTCGACGGCGGCGCGACCGTCGCGCCCCTCGGTCCCACCGGCGATTGCAGGCCCGCCGGGCACGTCGGTTGCTCCATCGATGACTGCGGTCCACAATCCGCGAGCGAGCGCGGATGTGCCTTGGGGCTTGATCGCGCCGGCGCCGCCGGGGCTGTCGACGTTGCTGCCATCGATCCCGCTGATTCCGTTTGCGCTGCCACTGATGCTGCGTCCGCCACCGGCGCTGCCGATGTTGACGCCACCGCCGATGCCACCGCCGCAAACGTCGGCGCTACCGCCGCCGCTGCCGGCGCCGCCGATCCTTCCGCATCGTGCGGCGCTCACGGCTTTACCGTTGTTGAAGGAGGACGTCGCCCATGACGCCATTGTTGCTGCATGCGTGCTGCGCCCCGTGCTCGCTCGAGCCGGTGCGGCTGCTGGTCGAGGAGGGCTTTGCACCCACCATCTGCTGGACCAATCCGAACATCCAGCCCGTTGCCGAGCATGATCGCCGCCTGGAGGAGCTGCGCCGCTGGACGGCGGACATGCACCTGCCC
This sequence comes from Collinsella stercoris DSM 13279, assembly GCF_020735465.1. GTDB lineage: Bacteria > Actinomycetota > Coriobacteriia > Coriobacteriales > Coriobacteriaceae > Collinsella > Collinsella stercoris. The sequence goes on from NZ_CP085935.1 coordinate 334,812, forward strand.
CTCATCGAGGCGGGCGACGATCGCGCCCGTTGGGACGCTGCCGTGGCGCCGCTTGGGGCCGATCGCGAGCGGCGATGTCGAGCCTGCTACGCGCTTCGCCTTGCCGAGGCGTGCCGCGTGGCCGAGCGCGAGGGCTTCTCCCATATCGCCACCACGCTCGCCGTCTCGCCCTACCAGCTGTTCGACACATGCAACGACGTGTTGGAGAGGCTCGCGGCGGCCCATGGCCTCACGCCCGTCGTGCGCGATTTTCGCCCGTGGTATCCGCAGGCCACGCAGCGCTCCCGCGAGCTCGGCATGTACCGGCAGAATTACTGCGGCTGTCGCTTCTCCGCGGCGGAGGCGGCGCTCGACCGCGCTCGATTGCGCGAGGAGCGCAAGGCGGCAAAAGAGGCCGCCCGCAAGTCGAAGGCATAGCCTCCACGGGGCTGCGCTATCATGGACGGCGGCTGTTCTGCGTTGATATGAAAGGTGGCACCATGCGCACCGACGATTTCGATTACAACCTGCCCGACGAGCTGATCGCCCAGGCGCCCGCGGAGCCCCGCGATTCGTGTCGGCTGCTCGTGCTCAATCGCGAGCTCGAGGGCGGCCCCGCCCGTGCCGTGGACGCCGTCGCGCTGGCGCACGGCGGATCGGTCGAGCATCGCCATTTTTACGACATCATCGATTACCTGGAGCCCGGCGACCTGCTCGTGGCCAACCAGACGCGCGTCATGCCCGCCCGCCTGATCGGCAAAAAGCCCACGGGCGGCGTCGCCGAGACGCTGTTGCTCCGTCGCCGCGAGGACATCGACGCCCTCGGGCACGTGTGGGAGTGCCTGGTGAATCCCGGCAAGCGCCTCAAGCCGGGCAATGTGGTCGAGTATCGCGCCGGCGGCTTGTTGGCCCCCGAGGGCTCGCCGGTGGTCCTGCGCGCCGAGATCGTCGACTTTGTGGACGACTCCAAGGGCGGACGCCTCGTGCGCTTCGAGCCCGTGGGCGCCAACGAGCAGGGCGAGCCCCGCACGCTCGACGAGGCCATTCACGCCGCCGGCCATGTGCCGCTGCCTCCGTACATCACCGGGTACGAGGGCGATCCCGAGAAGTACCAGACCGTGTACGCCATGAGCGAGGAGCACTCCGCCGCCGCCCCCACCGCTGGCCTGCACTTCACGCCCGAGCTGATCGAGCGCATCAAGGCCAAGGGCTGCGGTTGGGCGACCGTCGAGCTGGAGGTGGGCATCGACACCTTCCGCCTGGTGGAGGAGGACGATCCCACCGAGCACGTCATGCACACCGAGCGCTATCACGTGCCGGCGGAGGTCGTCGAGGCCGTGCATGCCGCCAAGGCCGCCGGTCGCCGCGTGATCGCCGTGGGCACCACCGCCGTGCGCTCGCTCGAGAGCGCGTGGGACGCGAATGCCGCGGCGAGCGTGCCCCCCGTGACCGCCCGTGGGTTCGAGGGCCGCGAGGACGGTGCCGATATGTGCGGTGCGGGCGACATCGTGACTCGCGAGGACGCGACCACCAATCTCTATCTCATGCCGGGATCGACCTATCACGTGGTCGATGCGCTCATCACGAACTTCCACGTCCCGCGCTCCACGCTCATGATGCTCGTCTCCGCGCTTGCCACCCGCGACCAGGTGATCGACGCCTATGAGGAGGCCGTGCGCGAGCGCTATCGCTTCTTTAGCTTTGGCGACGCGATGCTGATCGAGTAGCCTCGCCGCGTGGCATGCGCCGATCTATGGGCGATTGCCATCCGGTGTCGCAGCGCGGTGCAGCTGTCCCCATGGCGGCGCGTGCTGCGTCCTGTCGACCGAATGCTACCGTCTGCCGGATAAAACATGCCGTCTACCGGATAGTGGCATGCCACGTGCCAGACCAGTGCGCATGCGGGCATAAGCGGGATGTACTAAAAGAGTCGCAACGTTACCGCGACCGAGACGGGAGGTGTGTCCGATGGGTTGTGAGGATATAGCAGCGTTCGGGCCCGCCGCTTGCGATACCGAGATCGGTTAGATGCGCAAACGAGCGAGTACTCCGTTGTAGTTCCACCGGTTGGTTGGTAAGACGATCGTTGAGGGAACGCACCGGCGGGCTCGATGAATTGGATAGCCCCATCCCAGCGGAAAGAGAAAGTGGGCGAGTCCACCGTAGGATTTGAAAAGGCGGCGGCATCGCGAGGAGCGGTGCCGCCGCCTTTGTTGCTTTTGAGGTGCCGGGCATCGCGCGCGTTGGCCATGGGGCACGGGTGAATAAGGGTTGTAGGGGCTGGGGAACGTTGGCGGTTATGGGCGCAGGAGTCATGGGGTGAATGCGCCCTTGCTGGTCGATTGGGCGTCTCGACGCCCCGCCCGCCGAAGGCGGGGAATCTGACAGGTCTCTTTCGGGTGCGCTAGCCTTGTCAGCAAAAGATGGCTTACAGGTGCCATTTACAGAATGGAGCCCCATGACCGATACGCCCATGAACCACCTCGCTGCTTCCGACCCGGCTGTCGCCTCTGCCATAGCCGGGGAGCTCGCCCGTCAGCGTGACACCATCGAGCTCATCGCCTCCGAAAACTTCACGAGTCCCGCGGTGCTCGAAGCCGTGGGCAGCGTGCTCACGAACAAGTATGCAGAGGGCTACCCTCGTCGTCGCTACTACGGCGGGTGCGAGCGCGTCGATGTGGTCGAGGACCTTGCCCGCCAGCGCGCGTGCGAGCTGTTCGGGTGTCGCTTTGCGAACGTGCAGCCGCATTCGGGGGCAAATGCCAACCTCGCCGCCTACGCCGCCCTCGTCGAGCCGGGAGACACGATCCTGGGCATGAGCTTGGATCAGGGCGGTCATCTCACGCACGGCATCCCGGTCAACTTCTCGGGCAAGCTGTACCGCTTTGTGCCCTACGGCCTTGACCTTGAGACCGAGGTCATCGACTGCGAGGCCGTCGAGCGCCTCGCCCGTGCGGAGCGCCCCGCGCTGATCGTCGCGGGCGCCTCGGCGTACCCGCGCGTCATCGACTTTGAGCGCATGGCCGCCATCGCCACGGCGTGGGCGCGCGTTTCATGGTGGACATGGCCCATATCGCCGGCCTGGTGGCCACGGGGGCCCACCCTTCGCCCGTGCCGCATGCGGACGTCGTGACCTCCACGAGCCATAAGACGCTGCGCGGCCCGCGCAGCGGGTTCATCCTCACCGACGATGAGGATCTTGCCCGCGCCATCGACAAGGCGGTGTTTCCGGGGACACAGGGCGGGCCGCTCATGCACGTGATCGCGGGCAAGGCGGTGGCGTTTGGGGAGGCGCTGACCCCGAGCTTCTCCGTGTACATCGACCGTGTGGTCGAGAACGCGGCGGCGCTGGGCGATGGCCTGGTCGAGGGCGGCTTGCGCTTGGTGTCGGGCGGAACGGACAACCATCTGTGCCTGGTCGACCTCACCCCCGCGGACGTGACGGGCAAAGATGCTGAGCGCCTGCTTGACGAGGTCGGCCTCACGGTGAACAAGAACGCGATTCCCGGCGAGCCCCGCTCCCCGTTCGTGACGAGCGGTATTCGCGTGGGATCCGCGGCGGGCACCACGCGTGGCTTTTCCGCCGAGGAGTTCCGCGAGATCGGCGGGCTTATCGCGCAGGTTGTGTTCCATGCGGATGACGAGGCGGTCGGCGCTCGCGTGCGCGCGCGTGTCGAGGAGCTGCTCGCCGCGCACCCGCTCTATCCCGAGCTCGGCTGACGTCTCGAGCGAATCGACATGTTCATCTGGAGTGTGTCGATTCGCTCCTGTCAAGAAAAATTCTGTTGACGTTGCCATTTTGACGGCTGTATGGTTTATAACATGTTCAATCACTGCCGACATATCTTTTGGCTTGTGGTGCGTCGCGACCTCCATGCGTTCCGCGGGGAGGCCGTGCGGCCGGGTGCCACGCCCACCATGCGGTCGTGTTCGCTGATTTGATGCGAGCGCCGGTGATGTCCGGCTGGCGGGGGCATCGCGCCTCGTCGCATCTGGGGCTTTAAACCCTGTACCCATAGTAAGAATCCAATTAAACGCAGATCGCCATCGCGTGCACCGCCTTTGCCCGGTGCACGCGACGGCGTGTGCACCGCGCGCATCGCCGCGGGGGAGAGGAGTGCGCCGCATATGTCGCAAGCTGTATCAAAACCGCGCGTCGAGAGGGACGCGGTGGTCATCGTGGGGGTCATCACCCTCGGCGCGTTCGTGTCGCTGTTCAACCAGACCGTCATGGCGCCGGCGTTGCCCGCGCTCATGCGCGAGTTCGAGGTCACGGCCGGCACCGCTCAATGGGTGACGACCATCTACATGCTCATCTCGGGCATCATGGTGCCGATCTCGGGGTACTTCATGGACAAATACCCCACGCGCAAGCTGTTCTTCTTGTCCATGGGCCTGTTCGTGGCGGGAACGGTGCTGTGCGCCCTGTGCCCGAGCTACTGGTTCCTCATCGCCGGTCGCGTGGCGCAGGCTGCGGGCGCGGGCATTCTCATGCCGCTCGTGGGTACCGTCCCGCTGCTGGTGTTCCCGGTCGAGCTGCGCGGCACGGCCATGGGCGTGGCCGGCATCGTCATGGCGGCGGGTCCCGCCGTGGGCCCGGTGCTCGGCGGGCTGGTGATCGACGCATGGGGCTGGCGCCCGATGTTCCTGATCATCGCCGCCCTGGCGTTCGCGATCATGGCGCTTGGCATCCCGCTCATGAAAAACGTGGGAACGTTGAAGGACCCCAAGCTCGATATCGTCTCGGTGGTGCTTTCCACCATCGCCTTCGGCGGCCTGCTGTTCGGCTTTTCCAGCGCGTCTGACGCCGGTTGGACGAGCCCGATGGTCATCGTACCCGCGCTGGTGGGCGTCGTTGCGCTCGTCATGTTCGTGCGCCGTCAGCTCGCGCTCGAGGTCCCCATGCTCGAGCTGCGCTGCCTCAAGACCCGCAACTTCCTCATCGCCGCGCTCATGGTGACGCTCATCAACGCCGCCGTCGCCGCGACGAATGTCATCCTGCCGCTGCTCGTGCAAAACGGCATGGGCGCCTCGGCCACCACGACCGGCATGGTCATGCTGCCCGCGTCGATTGCCGGCATCGTGCTGTCGCCCATTTCGGGCATGCTGTTCGACCGCATGGGGCCGCGCCTCGTGACGGTGGGCGGCATGGTTGTCATCGCCGGCTCGCTTCTGGGCTTTGGTTTTATGGGCGCCGGCCTCACGGTCGGTCTTGCGGCGACGCTCTGCGCCCTGCAGGCGTGCGGTCAGGGCCTGGCGAACATGCCGGTGAACACCTGGGGTGTCAACGCCCTGCCCGACGAGTTGATCGCGCACGGCAACGCCATCGCGAACACGGGCCGTCAGGTGTTCGGGGCGATTTCCACCGCGCTGCTCGTGACCGTGATGTCCAGCGTCCAGGCCAGCGCGCTCGCCGGCGGTGCCAGCGCCGCCGAGGCGACGGTCGCGGGCGTCGGCGCCGCATACTTTGGCTGCGCTGTCGTGGCGATCGTGGGCTTGGTCGTCGCCGTGCTCTTCGTTTTCGAGAACAAGCGCGGTACCGCCGCTCCCGCCAAGGTGAGCAAGGTTAAATAGGCGCGCATATAATAAATAGCCGAGCGTGCAAAAAAGCCGAGCGTGCAACGATAGACGCGCGCACAACAACAGCTGGCTGCGAACGCACAATGGCAAAAGGCAGGGGCTCGTTCCGCTAGGAACGGCCCCTGCCTCCTTTTAAGTGAGCCTATCAAGTGCGGGCTTTGAGCTCTCGACAAAGTGAGCTGTGCTCTCCCAACATTCGAGTCGCGACTCGATTTTCACGGCCAAAGGCCCGTGCAACAACGTCTGGCCCCGGGACCCCCGCGGGCTGTATGTCCCGAGCGATTTCTGAGCGAAGCGAAGCTGAGCGAGGGATATACAGCCCGCGGGGGTCCCGGGGCCAACCCGGCGTTCGTTACACCCTTTTCACATCCATGGCGCGCATGGCGTTCAGAATCGCGATGACCGCCACACCCACATCACCAAAGACCGCGAGCCACATGCCCGCGATGCCGAATGCGGCGAGCACGAGAATGAGCACCTTGACGCCGATGGCGAACACGATGTTCTGCCACACGATGGCCATCGTCCGTCGAGCCAGGCGAACGGCGCGGGCGATGTTGCTCGGCTTGTCGTCCATGAGCACCACGTCGGCGGCCTCGATGGCGGCGTCCGATCCCATCGCGCCCATGGCGATGCCCACATCGGCGCGGGTGAGTACGGGCGCGTCGTTGATGCCGTCGCCCACAAAGGCAAGGTTGCCGCGCGCGGTGTCGAGCAGCTCCTCGACCTTGCCGACCTTGTCCTGGGGCAGCAGCTGCGCCTCGACCTCGTCGATGCCGAGCTCGCGTGCGACTGCCTGGGCCACCTCGGCACGGTCACCGGTGAGCATGACGCAGCGTTCGACACCTGCGGCGTGCAGGTCCCTGATGGCGCTTGCGGCATCGTCTTTCACCGTGTCGGCGATGACGATGTGCCCCAAGTAGCGGCCATCGGCTGCCACATGCAAGATCGTGCCGGTAAGCTCGCACGCGTCGCAGGTGATCCCGTGCGCTGCCATGAGCTTCGCGTTTCCCACACAGACCGTGCGCCCCTGGACGGTGGCGACGACGCCGTGCCCGGATTCCTCGCGCGCGTCCTCGACGTCCGCTTGGTCGATCCGCCCGGTGTACGCCTGCTTGATCGAGACGGCGATGGGGTGGTCGGAAAAGGCCTCCGCGTGGGCGGCGAGCGCCAGCAGCTCCTCTGCGCTCGTGCCATCTTGCGGGTGGATGCCCGTCACGCTGAACGTGCCCGAGGTGAGGGTGCCCGTCTTGTCAAAGACCACGGTATCCACCTCGGCCAGCGCCTCAAGGTAGTTAGAGCCCTTGACGAGCACGCCGATCTTGGATGCCCCGCCGATACCCCCAAAGAACGACAGCGGAACGCTGATGACGAGGGCGCACGGGCAGCTCACCACCAAAAACGTCAGGCCGCGCAAGATCCAATCGGACCACGCGCCCATACCGGCGAGCGGCGGGATGACGGCGAGCGCGACGGCCGCCAACGTGACGACGGGGGTGTAGACGCGGGCGAAGCGCGTGATGAAGTTCTCCGTGTGGGCCTTCTTCTCGCTCGCGTTTTCAACGAGCTCCAGGATGCGGCTGACGGTCGACTCGCCAAAGGGCTTGGTGGTGCGCACGCGCAGGACGCCCGTCATGTTCACGCAGCCCGAGATGACCTCAGCGCCCACCTCGACATGGCGCGGGACGGACTCGCCGGTGAGGGCGGCGGTGTCGAGCTGTGAAGTGCCATCGACGATTACGCCGTCGATGGGCACGCGCTCGCCGGGCTTGATCACGATCTCGTCGCCCACGGCGACCTCGTCCGGGCCCACCTGCACGAGTTCGCCGTCCCGCTCGACGTTGGCGTAATCGGGCGCGATGTCCATCATCGCGGCGATGGATTTGCGGCTCTTGCCCACGGCGTAGCTCTGGAACAGCTCGCCCACCTGGTAAAAGAGCATAACGGCGGCGCCCTCTGCCATATGGGGCTCGGCCCCGGGGAACGCGACCATGGCGAACGCGCCGATGGTCGCGACCGTCATGAGGAAGCTCTCATCAAACGCATCGCCGCGGCGGATGTTGCGCCAGGCTTTGAGCAGGACGTCGTGGCCGGCGATGAGGTAGGGGATAAGGTAGAGGGCGAAGCTCGCATACAGCGCACCCGGCTCGCCGAAGATCGCGGCGAGTACGCCGAGCTCCTCGAGCGCCATCACGGCAAAGAAGATGGCGAGTGCGATGAGGATGCGCTTGAGCCATTTTTTCTGTTTCTTGTTCATGGGAATACTCCTGTGGCGATGCCGCCAGCATACGGGAAATCGGGCTTGCGCAGAGGACGTTATGACCCGCCGCTTTCCTGCGCGCCTGTTTGAGGGCGGACCGGGCCTACGCGCGCGACTGGTTTCTAGACGAGGATCTCGCAGTCGGGCTCGATGCTCGCGGTGAGCTTGACCACGGCGTCGAGGACGGTGTCGAAGTCGGCGTCATCGGCAACGAGGGTGAGCTTTTGGGTGAGGAAGTTGATCTTGGCGTCTTCCACGCCGTCGAGCTTTTTGATGGCGTCCTCGAGTTTGCCGGCGCACACGGCGCAGTCGATCTCGTCGAGCTTGAAAACCTTACGCATGATTGCTGTCCTTTCGGTTCGACCTCAAATGAGGGACTTCAAATGAGGAGCAGGCACCAATTTGAGGTGGGTTGGGGGCGGGGTGGTGTAGGCCATCGGTTGATGTAGCCTCGGAGCCAACCTCAAATCGGTGCCTGTCCCCAATTTGAGGTTGGAGGGCTACTCGCAGATGTGAGTGAGGCCTTGGTCCAGGATGGTCAGGACGTGGTCGTCCGCCAGCGAATAGTGGATATTGCGGCCGTCGCGGCGGAATTTGACCAAGTGCGCCTGCTTAAGGATGCGCAGCTGATGCGACACGGCCGACTGAGACGTGCCCGTTGCTTCGGCGATCTCGTTGACGCTGCGTTCGACGTCTATGAGCGCGTACAAGATCTTGATGCGCGTGGTGTCGGAGAACACCTTGAACAGGTCGGCGAGGTCGTAGAGCAGCTCTTCTTCGGGAAGCGCGTCCGCGGTGTCGTCGAAAGAGCCTTGCTGAGCGGGAGCCTTCGAATCGCTCGGATTATCATGGGCTGCGAAGTCGTCTGAACTGCCTCCCATTTCTTGGACATGAGACATGGGAGGCAATTCACCGCCTGAAGGGGCCTTCATGCTGGGTTTATTGTCTAATGAATCCATGTTTCCTCCTCTCATATGAACACATGCTCATATATCAACTAAGCATTATTATATGAACGTATGCTCATATGTCAACAGGTAAGGTGACATTGCTTTCCGCCAAAGCCCTCTCAGGCTATTCCTGTCATGTTTTCGATTCCGGATCCGCGAAGCTTCTGCGTTTCTGCCGGCATGGCAAGCCATAAGGGCGTCTAATAATAAAATGTGTGGGGTTTAGCGTGGAGGGGTTGAGTAGACGTACGTTTCGCGCAATCGCCAGCTGGGAAAACGTTTGATTCTGCGGCGGGCTACTCGGATCTTTCGAATAAACCCCACACATTTTGATGAATAAGCCCCCAGAACCAGAAATCGGTGCTGGGGGCGCATGGGCGCGCCGAGTTGTGGGTGAATGAAAGCCGCGTTGGAGGGCGCGGTGCCTACTCCTTGAACATGTTCTTGCCGTTAAACTCCGCCTGAACGGTGCGGAGCATGAGGTCGGTGTCGTCGAGGCCCAGGTGCAGCTCGTTCTCGTCCGCGGCGAGCGTACCGCGGCGGCGCGCCCAGTTCTGCAGGCTCGCGGGGGCGCTTTCGCGCGGCAGCGCGCGGACCTCGCCGTCGATGGAGCGGCAGATGTGGCGCGAGTCGATCACGATGATTTTGCCCGCGCGGCGCGCCTCGGCGTAGCCGGGCAGGTGCAGCATGAACCAGCTGTCTTCAAAAGCGGCGTTGTGGGCCATGATGGGGTAGCGCTTCATGAGCTTGAGCAGCTCTTTTTGCAGCTTGACGTCCTGGCGGAAGGGCGTTTTGCCCTCAAGGTCGGACCACTGGATGTGGTGGATGTCGGCCAGCGGCACGCCGGTCTCGCGGTACATCTCGGGGATGCCGCAGTAGAAGGCCCGCGGGTCGCGCGGGACCGCGTCGCTCTTCAGGTCCATGAGCTCCCAGCCCACGTTGATGATGTAGCCGCGCTCTGGCGCGCGGCCGGTGGTCTCGATGTCGATGCCCAGCACGGTGCCCTTGATGGGCTTGCGGACGTAGGCGACGGAGTAGGCGTCGCGGTCGCCGCGGACCTCGCGCGCCACGCCGGCGGCGGTACGGCCCTGCATCTTTGCGATGCCGGCGCACAGGTCGGCGTCGGAGAGGTTGCGGGCGAGCAGCGGGCTGGACAGGTTGCGCAGTCGGCCCTCGCCGATCTGGTCGCAAAGCTCGCGGTTTTGGTCGGCGATGGTGAGGACGACGTCGAAATCGAAGCCCGGCTCATCGGTGGCGCGCCACTCGTCGAGCAGCGCCTTCATGGCCTCCTCGCCTCGCTGGCGCTCGGACTCCATGGCGTCGTAGTCGCCGTAGATGAACATGGGGATGAAGGGCTGCATCGAGTATTCGAGGGCCTGTTGGACGTTCATATGGTCTGTGCTCCTATCGTGGTGCGCTGCACTCCGTGCGCGGGGCCGTGACGCCCGCGGCGGGCCCGCGGGGAATGCGCGGCGGTCGAAGATTCCGCTCAAGAGTATAGAGGGTCATCGAAGGGTCGAAGTGTTTAGGGTGTGAAACTTTTAGGCCGGCGGACTGCCGGTGCCGCGCGTGCCCGGTTGCCCGCGGCGCCTTGCCGCTCGCCCGCCGATCCCATGGGGCCGCGCGGTCGGGTCTTCGGAGGGGCTCGGCGGCGCCCGCGCGCCGGCGGTACAATCGAGGGGTAGGCACCCACAAGCTGTCGAAGAAAAGGAGACTGCAGATGGCTAAATTGGATGGAAAAGTCGCGCTGATCACCGGCGCCGCCGCGGGCCTGGGCGAGGGAATCGCCATGGCTTATGCCAAGTACGGCGCAAAGCTCATCATGGTCGACCTGTCCCCCTCGGTGGAGGAGACCGCCGCGAGGCTGCGTGAGGAGTACGGTTCCGAGATTATCACCGTGGTGGCAAACGTGGCCGACCGAGCCCAGATGGACGAGGCCGCGGCGAAGGGCGTCGAGGCCTTTGGCGAGATCAACGTCGCCTGCTGCAACGCGGGTGTGTGTCGTCTCGCCCCGTTCGAGGAGATGGACGACGCCACGCGCGACTTCCACATCGACGTGAACATCAAGGGCGTGTGGAACACCTGCAAGGCCGTGGTTCCCTACATGCTCAAGCAGGGCGGCGGCAACATCGTGATCGCGTCCTCCGTCACGGGCGACATCGTGGCGGACGCTGGCGAGGCGGCCTACGCCATGACCAAGGCCGCGCTCGTGGGTCTCACCAAGTGCCTGGCGGTGGAGTACGCCGATCGCAATATCCGTGTGAACTGCTCGCAGCTGGGCTACGCCCGCACCCCGATGGTCGAGAAGATGGCGCTCGAGTCCAACCCCGACGACCCCGAGTCCGCCATCGCCGACATCGCCGTGGGCGTGCCTATGAAGCGTCTCGCCAACCCCATCGAGGTGGGTGAGCTTTTCGCATTCCTCGGCAGCGATGAGTCCAGCTATCTCACCGGCTCGCAGATCGTCATCGACGGCGGCAGTACCCTGCCCGAGACGATGTCTATCGGCACCAACTAGTGCCTAGCGGCTGAACGGCGAACCACCGAGTGCAACTGTCGCCCGATTGCGCGGTGCTGCGGTCGGGCAGATTTTTTATAGTTGTGAAGTGCTGTCTGTCGTTATGAGTTATCCAAAGGAAACTATTGGTATACTGGTTCACCCGCATATCGCGTGTTTGCCAGGTGGCGCACGGGGTATGTAAACAGCTACCCTCGGGGCGTCGGGTCCCGTTGGATGTTCCCGTTGAGGAGAGTCGTTCGTGGATCTGCTACTGCATTTCTTTGAGCATGCGCTCGAGGACACCCTCGCGCTCGTGCCGTTTCTGTTTGTGACCTACATCGCGCTCGAAGCGCTCGAACATGCCGCGGGTGCCCGCGCGAACGCGGTTGTGCGCCGAGCGGGCGCCGCCGGCCCAGTTGTCGGTGCGCTGTTGGGCGTGGTTCCGCAGTGTGGCTTCTCGGCCATGGCGGCTACGCTCTACGCTGGACGCGTGGCGACGCTCGGTACGCTCGTGGCGGTGTTTCTCTCCACGTCCGACGAGATGCTGCCCATGTTGGTTGCCGAGCGTGTCGAGCCGGGTCTGTTGCTCCGCGTATTGGGGCTGAAGGTGCTGGTCGCGCTCATCACGGGCGTGCTTGCCGACTTCGCTATCCGTGCGCTGCGCAGGAACGTCCGCGTGCATGCGTTTTTGTGCCGCACCGTGCTTTCCGTGCACCGCGACGGCGTGGAGGCTGACGTGGTGGACCAGATGGCCGAGGGCGGGGAGACCGCCGAGCACATCTGCCGTTTGTGCGAACAGGATCATTGCGGCTGCGGCCACGATCACTCGCATACGCATGGAGGCGAGCACGGCCATGAGCACGGCAATGATCGCGGCCATGAGCACGCCGACGAACATGTTGCGGGTTGTGACCATGGCCACGGCCACGACCACAGCCACGCCGGCGGGCGCTTCGGAATCGTCGGGTCAATCGTGATGAGCGCCGTCTCGCATACCGTGCAGGTGAGTCTCTTCATTTTCCTGGTGACGTTCGCGCTGGTGCTCGTTCTGGAAACGGTGGGTGAGGACGCGTTGGCCGCGTTCCTTTCGGGCAACCAGCTACTCGCGGTATTCGCCTCGGCGCTGGTGGGCCTGGTGCCCAACTGCTCGGCGAGCGTGGTGATCACGCAACTGTATTTGGAAGGTGTGTTGGGCTTCGCACCCCTCATGGCGGGCCTGCTCACATCTGCCGGCGTGGGCTACCTGGTGCTGTTCCGCACCAACCGCCATCCGCGCGAGAACACCGTGATCGTGGTCGGGTTGTTCTTGGTTGCATGCGTTTGGGGTCTGGTGTTTGCCGCGCTGGGGTTGTAGCGCTGGGGTTGTAGCGCGATTTAGCTTTCGAGAGCCTCGCGCAGGAGCTGGGCGAGGTTGCGCTGGAAGCGCTCGCGGTCGTCGTCGGTGAAGGCTGCCGGTCCCTGCGTACGACCGCCCGCGCGGCGGACCTTTTTCTCCTCGTGGCGGATGAACAGCTGCATGTCGATGGTTGCCTTGTTGTAGACGTGCCCGCGCACGCCGATGGCCGCGGCGCCGCGGCCGAGCACCATGCTGGCAAGGCCGATGTCCTGCGTGACCACCACGTCGCCGGGCTCCAGGCGCTCGATGATGGCGAAGTCCGCGCTGTCGGCGCCGCAGGAGACGTCGAGCGTCTCGGCCCAAAAGCCGGGGTGCGTGGCGTCGCGCCCGCGGGTGTGTTCGGCGTCGCGCGGGTCGTCGCGGCGGATGCGCCGTGCGAGGTTCTGTGTGGAGTTGCCGGCTATGAGCACGGGGATGCGTGCCGAGCGCGCGCAGGCGAGGGCCTCGCGCGTGACGGGGCATGCGTCGGCGTCGATGATGAGGGTGGGCATGGGGAAGATCCTAACGTTATGAAGCGGCAAATGATCAAAACCTGATTCCACCTGTATCATAATCTGCCGCGTGGGATCCGTGTGAGGTGCTACATCGAGGACAACGGAATTAGAACCCATCGCATGGGCGGCGCGGTGTGCCAAACGTACGACTTCGCCCGGGGACGCTGGGTCCACAGCACAGAGATCATGGATGTGTTCATCGGTGAGCCATGGGCCGACGAGGTGAGCGAAGCCGAGGCAAATAGCGTCACTCCGCGTGTCGCAGCAGAATCTATTCCCTGCGATAATGATATCGATTCGTCCGGACAAAAATCGATGCCGGCGGCTAGGGGCGAGCGTCAAAGTCACATAGGGACCCTGAGCGCCGCCGCATAACGGGGAAGGATGGAGGGATGGAAATGGGTGCGAGGAGAAGCGGGTCGCGCATTTCCATCGTCGTGCTCGCAATACTTGCGTTCACGTTAATCGCCGCCGGTGCGGTGCTTATCGCGACGGGGCGCCTTTGCATCACATCTTCGCATCGCCCCGCCGATCGCTACGAAGGGGTCTCCGGGATGAACGGCGTTGACGTTGACGGTGCGGACGCCGACGCCGATGGCATTGCCGACAACGACGATGTCCTTGCCGCTGCCCTCGCCTACATCCAGACCCGCCCGCACTACAAGAGCGTCTATTACCCTTCGGGCTATCCCGATGACGAGCACGGCGTCTGCACCGATGTGGTTGCCATCGCGTGCCGGGAGGCGGGCCACGACCTTCAGGCGCTCGTTGCGGCCGACGTTGCGCAGCGTCCAGAGGCCTATGATATCGAGATTCCGGATCCGGCGATCGATTTCCGCCGCACGCCCAATCTCAAGGTCTTTTTCGACGCCCATGCGCAGCGCCTCACGTCCGACGCGTGCAACATTTCTGAATGGCGCGGTGGGGACATAGTGCTGTATGAGGGGCACATCGGGATTGTCTCCGACCGTCGCAATGAGCGCGGCGTTCCGTATCTCATTCATCATTCCGGGCCGTTTCAGTTGCGCTATGAGGAAGACAGGCTGCAAAGCTATGGACACATCGTCGGGCATTATCGCCTGGATCCCACATGCCTCGCGCTGCTGTCATAGGGCGTAGATTCGCATGATTCCGTTACCCGGCTTGGGCAGCTCTTCAAAGGTGGTGCCGCAGTGAAAATCAAGGGTCTCATTTTTTCGACATCGATGGGACGCTTACGCGCGGTGTGAATTCGGCCCGCTATCGCGCGTGCGCGGTTATCGCATCCCGCAGCCAAGCGGCGCAGCCGGCGACGTTGCCATCGTAATAGGTGGTGAAGCGCTCATCTGCGACGTACATCTCCGCGAGACCCCTGTGCGCTTCGGGCGTGTAGAAGTTCCAGGTGAATCCGAGCCACTCTCGGTGGAGGCGATAGATGCGTTCTCCCTCGTCGCCTGTGGGGTCGGCATTCGCGCTTACGGCCGCTTCGAGCGATTCGTTGATTGCGCGCCCCAGCTCCTGGAAGCGCTCGAACTCGTTTTCGCTCAGGTTGAGCATCTTGCGGTTTGCCTCGTCCGCGGCGGTGTCGCCCCAGCGCTCACGCACCTCGGCACCGTGCTTGCGCTCGTTTTGCTCCACGAGGTCGCGCTTCATGCCCTCGAACTTTGCCTTATCGTCCATGGGGACTCCCTTCTCGATGTGCTCGATTGTGTTCTCGACGGTGCGGATGAGGGCATCGAGTCGCTCTCGTTCGGCCCTGAGTGTTTCGAGGTGGCGCGCGAGCGTTCGCCGGCGCTCATCTTCCGTTGCGCTCAAGGCGCTTGGAATCTCCGCCACGCTCATTCCCATGTGGCGCAAGAGCAGGATTTCCTGCAAGCGGTCGAGATCCGCAGGGGTGTAGCGGCGATATCCGTTGGCTGTTCGCGCGGGTACGAGCAGTCCCGCCTCTTCGTAGTATCTGAGCGTTCGGGTCGAGATCCCCGCGATGTCGGAGACCTCTCCGATGCCATAGCCCCTGTTCGCGCTCACATGCCCCTCCCGTTCCGTTTCGCTCGTAGGATAAACCTTCTCGTAGCGTGAAGGTCAAGAGGTCGTTTTTGGGAGTTCAGGGAGACAAAACCGCCCGGGCCTTTTGCGGGTCCCGGGCGGCGAGTATCGGTGTTGGATTGCGGGCGATGCGCAAACGGGGCGCGTCGCGAACGCCGCTAGCGTGAGATCTTTCCAAAGGTGAACGCACGGGCGAGCAGCACGCCGCCCAGCACCGCGAGCGCGATGCCAGAGAAGACGATCATCAGGTCGACCGATTCGAGCGGGAACATGAACACGGCGATGCCCGCGACAATCGACAGTACGCCGGAGAGAATGGAGAGACCGCGGTTGTGCACCATGCCCGTCTCGACGAGGGTTACCACGCCCTCGATAATCCAGCCGAATCCGATTGCGATGGCTGCGAGCGTTGCGAGGGCCGCGGCGGATGCGGTCTGGTTTTTCAGCATGATGATGCCGCAGAAGAGCAGCAAGAGGCTGGAGAGAATATTGAGCGCGCGCCAGCCCGCAGGCATGAAGGGCGTGCCCACGGCCACGCCGATGCGCACGACGCTTGCGATAATGAAGTATGCTCCGAGGATGACGGCGAGCACCACGAGTGTCTTCACGGGCCAGATGAGCAGGGCGGCGCCGCCGATGAGCCCGACTGCTCCGGTTACGCCGTATAGGAACCTGATCGCCTTGACACCGCGGTCGATCATTCCGAACTCGTCAAAGCAGAAGGGATCGATGTGCCGTTCGCCCTCGTCGTCGATGAATTCTCTCATGGCCACTCCAATCGACAGAAGTTAGATAACGTACATATGTAATCTTACCCATGCAAAAGGAAAGGGATACCTTGGGGTCCTGCGAGCGCTGTCAGTTTATCGATTGATACAATCGGGACACATTGATATGAGCGAATGCGACATCCGTAAACATGATGTCGCATCGAGTGGGGGCTTCGATGAGCGGTGATATGTATCTGGTTCGACACGGCCAGACCATGTTCAACGAAAGGGGCTTGCCTAGTTTGGGGGCCGGAAATGCCCTAGAATTAGGCCATGAGCAGCAAGAAGGCACCGAAGAACAAGTACATCACAAAATCGCACCTCTCGGAGCGCAAGTTCAGGGAGCTGCCGAGGCTGTTCTGCGCCGACGTGACGGCGCTCTCCGCGGCCTCCCCGACGGGCCTCGACCGCGACACGGCCAACCGCTGCCACGGCATGCCGAGGGCGCGCATAGCCGAGATCCGCGAGGCCGACAGCCCCTTCGACGGCGAGGTCGAGGCCGACGAGAGCCACTTCGGCGCGAGGCGCGCGAGGGGCGCCCGGGGCCGCGGAGCGCGGGGCAAGACGAACGCCTTCGGCCCGCCCGAGCGCGGCGGCAAGGTCTACACGAGGACCGTGCCGGACGCCACCCGCGGGACGTCGATGCGGGTCATCGAGGGCAAGGTGTCCAAGGACCCCATCATGTGCACCGACGGGTTCGCCTCCTGCGACGGCCTGGTCGACTGGGGTTGCAAGCGCCATTACAGGGTGAGCCACGGCGAGAACGGGTTCGTCGAGCGGGGGAACCCGGGCAGCCGCATCGACGGCATCGAGAGCTTCTGGGGCTACGCGAAGAGCAGGCTGGTGAAATACCAGGGTGTACCCAAGGAGGACTTCTACCTCCACTTGAGGGAATGCGAGTTCAGGTTCAAC
The DNA here is from genome assembly GCF_020735465.1 of Collinsella stercoris DSM 13279. Classification (GTDB taxonomy): domain Bacteria; phylum Actinomycetota; class Coriobacteriia; order Coriobacteriales; family Coriobacteriaceae; genus Collinsella; species Collinsella stercoris. Next base: position 351,678 of record NZ_CP085935.1, read on the forward strand.
ATGCGGGGGCGGGACATGTACAGATTCATGCTTCGGGAACTCCGGGAAAGGCCCCTAAACTAGGCAAGCCCCAAAGCGAATTGCGGCCCGTCTTGCCTCTCTCACCTCAAATTAGGGGCAGGCACCATTTTGAGGCGGTGGATCGCCATGGCGGTGAGGCGAACGGCGTTTCGGATGATGACGTTCCTGTCCCTGAGTTTGTCTGCGTTCAATCTCGCCTGTGTTGGAAAAGCGCGCCGCACCTGCTATCCCGACGATCGGTGTGGTGACTGCGCAGACGCGTTGTCTTTCTCTCGCCGCTTGGGTTACTTGGTGTGGGCCACAATCGCATCGCGCAGCCATGCGGCGCACCCTGCAACGTTGCCGTCGTAGTACGCGGTGAAACGCTCGTCCGCAACGTACATTTCTGCCAGCCCGCAGTGGGCCTCGGGCGTATAAAAATTCCAGGTGAAGCCGAGCCACTCCCTGTGCAGCTCGTACATGTGCCTGCCTTCTTCGCCTGCAGGGTCCGCCGCCGCCTGCACGGCGGCCTCAAGCGCGCTGCCGATCTCTCTTTCAAGCGATTGGAAGCGGTCGAACTGCGCCTTGCTGAGCTTGAGCATCTTGCGGTTGGCGTCCTCGGCGGCCGCGTTGCCCCATCGATCGCGCACCTCGGCACCGTATTTTCGCTCGTTGTTTTCGACGAGCCCACGCTTCATGCCTTCGAATTTCTCTTTGTTGCTCATGGGACTCCTCGCCGAAAGAAGAGCGTCGCGAGGCGAGGTCATGCCTCCCGTCTTGCTCGTTATAGGCGCTGCATGCGGTACCCCACGCCCACGTGGGTTTGGATGAGCTGCGGGTGCGCGGGATCGGCCTCGACCTTCTTGCGCAGCGTCCGCATGAACACGCGCAGGCTCGCGATGTCGCTGTCCCAGCTCGTCCCCCAGATCTCATGGGTGATGAACGTGTGGGTGAGCACCTTGCCCACGTTCTTGGCGAGCAGGGCGAGCAGCTTGTACTCGGTGGGGGTGAGCTGGAGCTCCTCGCCGGCCAAGGTCGCGCATCCGGCGGCGAAGTCGATGTGCAGCGGCCCGTTGTCGAACGTGCTCGACTCCGCCGCACCCGCGCCCGCCATCCCCGAGCGCCGCAGGCTCGCGCGGACGCGGGCGAGCAGCTCCTCGACGGAGAACGGCTTGGTGAGGTAGTCGTCCGCACCGGCGTCGAGCGCGCCGATCTTGTCGGAGTCCTCGGTGCGCGCGGAGATGACGATGATGGGCACCGCCGACCAGCCGCGGACCTTGGAGATGACCTCGACGCCGTCGATATCGGGCAGGCCGAGGTCGAGCATGATGAGGTCCGGGTTGCGCGAGGCGGCCTCCATGACGGCGAGCTCCCCGGTCTCGGCCCGCTCGACATCGTAGCCGTGAAGGTCGAGCGCCGTCGTGACGAGGTTGCGGACAGCCGGGTCGTCCTCTACCACCAAAATACGCTGCCGCGATGCATCACTCATGTATCTCTACCTCCTCGGCGGGAAGGGTGAACTTGAAGACGGCCCCATGGGGCTGATTATCTCCGACCTCGATGATACCCCCGTGCGCCTCGACGATCGCGCGGCAGAGCGACAGCCCCAGCCCGAAGCTGCGGTGCGAATCGACCGGCCTGTTCCTATCGGCGATGAAGAAGCGGTCGAAGACGTGCGGTTTGTCGCAGTCGGCCACGCCCGGCCCGTCGTCGGCGACCTCGACGACGACGAAGGCCCCGTCCCTTCGCGCGCCCACCGTCACGGTGGAGCCCTCGGGCGTGTACTTGAACGCGTTCACGATGAGGTTCGTGAGGACCTGCATGATGAGGTGGACGTCGATCCGTGCCAGCAAGATGTCGTCGGTGTGCTCCACCACGAGATGGTGCCCGTGCGCCTCGCGCGCCACATGGGCCACCGCGCCCGCGATGACCTCGTCCATGAGCTCCGTCGTGAGGTTGAGATGCAGGTCGCCGTCCTCGACGCGCGTGATGGCGAGCAGGTTCTCCACGGTGTCGATGAGCCAGAGCGAGTCGTCGTAGATGGCGTCGGCGAGTTCGCGGCGCTTTGCCGGCGGCAGCTGATCGCCGCTCTCGCGCAGGACGGCGGCCGACCCCGAGATGGCGGTGAGGGGCGTGCGCAGGTCGTGCCCGAGCGAGCGCAGCAGGTTGGCGCGGAGCTGCTCGTTCTTGGCGAGCACGGCCGCCTCCTCGCGCTCGCGCGCCGCCTGGTCGCTCTGGAGCGCGAGCGCGCACTCGCCCACGATGGACAGCACGATCGAGTTCTCGAATGCCTCGAGCTCGCGTCCCTCCAGCGCGATGCCGATGACGCCGAACACCTCCTTTCCCGCGCGGACGGCCAGATAGAGGCACTGCGCCTCGGGCAGGGTGCGGGTGCTCGCGCCCGCGTGCTTGTTGTTGGTGAAGGTCCAGGTGGCGACCGCGCGCTCGTACTCCGTGAGAATGCTCGCAGATCGGTCCTGCGTCCCGGCGGGCTCGTAGAGCGCGTCTCCCAGCAGGTCTCCGCTTGCCGGGTAGAAGACGATGTCGAGCCGCAGGAGCTTGATGAGCTGGCTCATGGCCACGCGGGCGCGGGCCTCCATACCCTCGGCCTGCTGAAGGAGCTGGTTCGTCTCGAGCAGCACGCGGGTGCGGAACGCGTTCTTGGCGCTCGCGCGGGCGTTGTTGGTGAGGCGCGCGGTGAGCTCGGCCGCCACCATGGCGGTTACGAACATGATGGCGAAGGTCACGAGGTAGCTTCGGTCGTAGCTGTCGAGCGAGAACAGCGGCGTGACGAAGCAGAAGTTGTAGAGCACCACGGAGAGCACGCTCGACAACAGGGTGCAGGCGCGCCCCTCGGTGGTGACGGCGGTGAGCAGGGCCGTGAGGATGTAGAGCGAGATGATGCTCGAGTCGGCGAAGCCGAGATGCCTGAAGTACGTCCCGATGGCGGTGGCGAGAAGGGAGAGGCCGAGGGTCCGCGCCATGTCGCGCCCTCTCGGCGGGCGAAAGCCGCCGTGCTCGCGACGGTCCCGCCGTCGCGCATCGGGTGCCGCCTGGTCGGGGATGATGTAGATGTCGAGGTTTGGCGCGATGGCGATGAGCTGCTCGACGAGCGATTTGCGCCCGAAGAGGACGTTATGAGCACCCTTCAGCTCGCCAGTCCGCCCCATGACGATCTTGGAGATGCCGGAGAGTCGCGCGAACTCGGCGATCTGGAAGGCGATGTCGTCCCCGTAGACGGTCTCCATGTGCGCGCCGAGCTGCTCGGCGAGCGCGATGTTGCCCGACAGCTTACCGCGTTCCTGCTCGCTCATCGCCTGCGTGCGCGGGCTTTCCACGAAAAGGGCGACCAGCTCTCCGCGAAACGCCTTCGCCATGCGCGCGGCTGCCCGGACGATGCGGGGATTGGTGGGAGCGGGGGAGACGCACACGAGGATGCGCTCGCTCGTGTAATAGTCGCGGTTGCCCATCACGCGCGCGGCGTCTGCCAGGTGCCCCATGCGGTCGGCGCACTTGCGCAGGGCGATCTCGCGCAGGGCGGTGAGGTTCTCGACGGTGAAGAAGTGGTCTTGCGCGCGTTCCGCCTGGGCCTCTCGGTAGACGAGCCCCGCTTGCAGGCGCTCGAGGAGGTCGGCGGGCTCGATGTCCACGAGCTCGACCTGGTCGGCGTCGTCGAAGACGCGGTCGGGGATGCGCTCGCGCACGACGACGCCGGTGATGGAGGCCACCATGTCGTTCAGGCTCTCGATGTGCTGGACGTTGACGGTGGTGTACACGTCTATCCCTGCGCGCAGGAGCTCCTCGACGTCCTGGTAGCGCTTCTCATGCCGGCAGCCCGGGGCGTTCGTGTGGGCGAGCTCGTCGACGAGGATGAGCTGCGGCGCGCGCACGATCGCGGCGTCCAAATCGAACTCGGTGAGGGTGATGCCGTTGTGCTCGACGAGCTCGTGCGGCACCTGCTCGAGGCCCCGCACGAGGCGCGCCGTCGCCGGCCGCTCGTGGGGCTCGATGTAGCCGGCCACCACGTCCACGCCGCGTCGTTTCGCGGCGTGGGCCGCCTGCAGCATGGCATAGGTCTTGCCCACGCCGGCCGCATAGCCGAAGAAGATCTTGAGATGCCCGCGCCGTGCATGCTCCTCGTCGCCGTCGGCATCGTGCTCGATGGCCTTGAGAAGCGCATCGGGATCGACGCGGCCATCGGTTGTGTCACGTGGCATGAGACTCCCTTCCGTGGGTTCCCTCGGCGGGCCCGCAACGTCCGCTGCTCGGACAGTCCCGCGCAAGACGGAGCGCCCGCCGGACGCTCCTTTGCGTGCGGAACTCGCGACGGACCTTGCATGCCGCTCGGGGGAACAGCTCGCTATAGAGTGCTGCGATCAAGTGCGTCGCGCCAGCCCGTGGGCCATATCGTTCCGCGCGCAGTTCCGCGCGAGCCGAAGGACCCGGCGGGTCCTTCGCGCGAGCGGGACGGTTCGGGCGCGGGATGATATGGCCCACGGGCTTGCGCATGGGACGAGTATAGCCGTCGAAAGCGGGTTCTCATGTACGTCTACCTGCATCTTTACGTCATCTTAATGCGTGGGCGCGCAACCCTAACACCGCTTTAATGCGCACGGGCGTTTACTGTTCTCATGCCGCGTCCCCCTCGGGCGCAGCGTGAGGGAAAGAGGCTTCTTCGAAAGGAGCGGGCGCATGGACGTCCTCATTCCGATCATCGGAATCACATGCATCGGACTTCTCATCTACTACATCTACATTCTCATGAGGAGTGATTCGTAAAGCATGAGTGCCATCATTCAGTACGCTCTGTACTTTGCCGTCCTCATCGCGCTCGCCATCCCCCTGGGGAAGTTCATGGCGCGCGTCATGGACGGTGAGCGCACGGTCTTGTCGCCCGTGCTCGCACCGGTCGAGCGAGGCGTCTATCGCCTGCTCCGCATTGACGCGGGGGAGCAGATGGGCTGGAAGCGCTATCTGGCGAGCGTGCTCGCCTTCTCGGGTATCGGGCTCGCGGCGCTCGTCGCGCTCCAGATGCTCCAGGCCGTCCTGCCGGGCAACCCGCAGCACCTGCCGGGCGTGCCGTGGGACCTGTCGTTCAACACGGCGGCCTCCTTCGTCACCAACACCAACTGGCAGTCCTACTCCGGTGAGACCACCCTGTCCTACCTCGTGCAGTTCATGGGCCTCACCGTGCAGAACTTCGTCTCCGCCGGTACCGGCATCGCGGTCATGTTCGCTCTGATCCGCGGTTTCCGTCAGGTCAAGGAGCAGGGTCTGGGCTCCTTCTGGGTCGACCTCACCCGCACCGTCCTGTACGTGCTCATCCCGCTGAACCTCGTGTTCGGCGTCTGCCTGGCCGCCGGCGGCGTCATCTCCAACTTCCAGCCGGCCCAGAGGGCCGAGCTCGTCGAGCCCGTCGCCGTCCAGCCCAACGCCGACGGCGGCTGGAGCGTCATCGACGGCGCCCGGATCGAGGGCGACACCGTCAAGGTCGACGGCAAGGTCGTCGAGGACGCGCGCGTGGTCACCGAGCAGTTCCTGCCCCAGGGCCCCGCGGCCCCCCAGGTCGCCATCAAGCAGTCCGGCACCAACGGCGGCGGCTTCTTCGGCGTGAACTCCGCCCATCCGTACGAGAACCCCAACGCCTTCACCAACATCATCGAGATGACCGGCCTGCTGCTGATCCCGGCCGCCTGCTGCTTCACCTTCGGCATCGGCGTCAAGAACACCAAGCAGGGCAAGGCCATCTTCGCCGCCATGCTCGTCCTGCTGGTGATCTTCACCGGCGTCATCGCCGTCAACGAGCATGCGGGCACCCCGCAGCTGGCCGATGGCGGCGCGGTCGATATCGAGATGACCGACGGCCAGGCCGGCGGCAACATGGAGGGCAAGGAGAGCCGCTTCGGCATCGCCGCCTCCTCCACGTGGTCGGCTTACACCACCGCCGCCTCCAACGGCTCGGTCAACTCCATGCACGACTCCTACACCCCGCTGGGCGGTTTCGTCCAGATGCTCCAGATGGCCCTGGGCGAGGTCGTCTTCGGCGGCGTGGGCTGCGGCCTGTACGGCATGATCGGCTTCGCCATCCTCACGGTGTTCATCGCCGGCCTCATGGTCGGACGCACGCCCGAGTTCCTGGGCAAGAAGATCGAGCCGGGCGAGATGCGCTGGGCGGTCGTGCTGTGCCTGGCGACCCCGTTCGCCATCCTGGTGTGCTCGGCCATCGCCTGCATGGTGCCCGGCCTTGCCGACCAGCTCAACAACGGCGGCGCGCACGGCTTCTCCGAGGTGCTGTACGCCTTCACCTCGTGCGGCGGCAACAACGGCTCGGCGTTCGCGGGCATGAACTGCAACATTCCCTGGATCAACGTCATACTCGGCCTCGAGATGCTGTTCGCCCGCTTCATGCCCATCGCCGGCACGCTGGCCATCGCCGGCTCGCTGGCCGGGAAGGGCAAGGTCGCCGAGAGCGCCGGCACCCTGTCCACCACCAACGGCATGTTCGTGTTCCTGCTCGTGTTCATCGTTCTGCTGATCGGTGCCCTGAGCTTCTTCCCGGCCCTGGCGCTCGGCCCCGTCGCCGAGTTCTTCCAGATGATTGCGTAAAGGAGGGCGCAGATTTATGGCTATGCAAAAAGACATGATGGGCCGCGCGGTCCGCGACTCGTTCGCCAAGCTGGATCCCCGCGTCCAGATTCAAAACCCGGTCATGTTCCTGGTGTGGCTCTCCGCCGTCATGACCTCCGTCCTGGCCGTCGCCTCCGTCCTCGGTGCGCGGGACGCGGGCGTGCCCACCTACTATGTGGTCGCCATCGCGGTCATCCTGTGGCTCACCGATTTGTTCTCGAACTTCGCCGAGGCGCTCGCCGAGGGCCGCGGCAAGGCCCAGGCCGATTCCCTGCGTGCGGCCAAGAAGGACGTCGAGGCCCATCGCATCGAGTCCGTCGAGGACAAGGAGCGCTTCACCGTCGTCCCCGGCGCCGAGCTCACGCGCGGCGACCTGGTGGTCGTGCGCGCCGGCGAGCAGATCCCGGGCGACGGCGACGTCATCGAGGGCGCCGCCTCCGTCGACGAGTCCGCCATCACCGGCGAGTCCGCCCCCGTGGTCCGCGAGGCCGGCGGCGACCGCTCCGCCGTCACCGGCGGCACCACGGTGCTGTCCGACTGGATCGTCGTCGAGATCTCCAGCGAGCCCGGCCAGAGCTTCCTGGACAAGATGATCGCGATGGTCGAGGGCGCCGCGCGCAAGAAGACCCCTAACGAGATCGCCCTGGAGATCTTCCTGGTGGCCCTCTCCATCGTCTTTATCTTGGTCACGCTGGCCCTCTATTGTTACTCCTGCTTCTCGGCCGGCCTTAACGACATGGCCAACCCCACGTCCGTGACCACGCTCGTGGCGCTGCTCGTGTGCCTGGCTCCCACTACCATCGGCGCGTTGCTGTCCGCCATCGGCATCGCCGGCATGAGCCGTCTGAACGAGGCCAACGTGCTGGCCATGTCCGGCCGCGCCATCGAGGCCGCCGGCGACGTCGACATCCTCATGCTCGACAAGACCGGCACCATCACCCTGGGTAATCGCCAGGCGTCTGAGTTCATCCCGGTCGACGGCGTCGATCCCGCGGAGCTCGCCGACGCCGCGCAGCTCTCCTCGCTGGCCGACGAGACCCCCGAGGGCAGGTCCATCGTCGTGCTCGCCAAGGAGCAGTTCGGCCTGCGCGGACGCACGCTCGAGGACAAGGGCATGGAGTTCATCCCGTTCACCGCGGCGACGCGCATGTCGGGCGTGAACTACGAGGGCAATGAGATCCGCAAGGGCGCCGCCGACTCCGTGCGCGCCTACGTGGAGGCAGCCGGCGGCGTGTTCTCCGCCGAGTGCGACGAGGTCGTCGAGCGCATCGCCAAGGCCGGCGGCACCCCGCTGGTCGTGACCAAGAACTGCCGCGTGCTGGGCGTCGTGTACCTCAAGGACATCATCAAGTCCGGCGTTAAGGAGAAGTTCGCCGACCTGCGCAAGATGGGCATCAAGACCATCATGGTGACAGGCGACAACCCGCTCACCGCCGCGGCAATCGCCGCCGAGGCGGGCGTGGACGACTTCCTGGCCGAGGCCACCCCCGAGGGCAAGCTCGCGAAGATCCGCGAGTTCCAGCGCGAGGGCCATCTGGTCGCCATGACCGGCGACGGCACCAACGACGCGCCCGCTCTGGCCCAGGCCGACGTCGCCGTGGCCATGAACACGGGCACCCAGGCCGCCAAGGAGGCCGGCAACATGGTCGACCTCGACTCCAGCCCCACCAAGCTCATCGATATCGTGCGCATCGGCAAGCAGCTGCTCATGACCCGCGGTTCGCTCACGACCTTCTCGGTGGCCAACGACGTGGCGAAGTACTTCGCCATCATCCCGGCCCTGTTCTCGCCGATCTACCCGGGCCTTGGCGCGCTCAACATCCTCGGTCTGGCAAGCCCGCTGTCCGCGGTTCTTTCGGCCATCATCTACAACGCGCTCGTTATCGTCGCGCTGATCCCGGCCGCGCTGAAGGGCGTCAAGTACCGCGAGGTCCCGTCCGGACAGCTGCTGACCCACAACCTGCTCGTGTGGGGTCTGGGCGGCATCGTTGCCCCGTTCGTGTTCATCAAGCTCATCGACATGCTGCTCGCGCTCTGCGGCATTATGTAAGTGGAGGTTTGTATGTTCAAAGGTGTTGCATCGCGTGCGCTGGGTGTGTTCGCGCTGTTTACCGTCGTCTGCGGCCTGGGCTATACGCTCGTCGTGACCGGCATCGCCCAGGTCGCGTTCCCGTATCAGGCGAACGGCTCGCTCATCAAGATCGACGGCAAGATCGTGGGCTCCGAGCTGATCGGCCAGGACTTCGAGGATGAGGACCACATGTGGGGCCGCATTCAGAACGTCTCCATCGTCGAGGGGGATGACGGCGAGCTCATGGCCTACGGCGCCCCGTCCAACCTCTCCCCGGCGAGCGAGGAGTACCGGCAGCTCGTGGACGAGCGCGTGGAGAAGATCCGCGCCGCCAACCCCGATGCCGATATGGACGCCGTGCCCGTCGACCTGGTGACGTGCTCCGGCTCCGGCCTCGACCCCGAGATCTCCCCCGATGCCGCCGAGTACCAGGTGCCGCGCCTGGCAAAGGCCACGGGCAAGAGCGAAGGCGAGGTGCGCGACATCATCGCCCAGTGCACCAAGGGCCGATTCCTGGGCGTCTTCGGCGAGCCCACGGTCAACGTGCTCAAGGTGAACCTCATGCTGGACGGCGTGCTGTAGGCGTCGTTTCCGACTAGAGATGCTTGCATGCCCCGGTGCGGCCGCGCCGGGGCATGATTGTTTTAACCAGCGGTTAGATTTCCTGCCGAAAACATGAGGGCGCGTCAATTGTGCTGGCGGTCGCCAGCTGATGAAATAGATGCTAAGCAGCTGCGGTATATCGTCCTTAGGTGAAAGGAAAGACATGCACATCTCAGAGATAATTCGCTCTCGCCGTCGCGAGCTCGGTATGACTCAGGAGCAAGTGGCGCAGCGTCTTGGTGTTTCGGCTCCGGCGGTCAACAAATGGGAGCGCGGGATATGCTATCCGGATATCACGCTCATCCCTTCGCTCGCTCGCCTGTTCGAAACGGATGCAAATACGCTGCTGTCGTTCGAGCCGGAGTTGAGAGAGGAGGAGAGTTTGGCAATACAGCGCGAGGTCGATCGACTGGTGCGTGAAGAGGGATACGAGGCGGGCTTCGATTACGCGCAGGAGAAGATGCGCCTATATCCGACGAGCGATGAGCTGGCCATCGTTCTTACGCAGTATCTCGACGGTTCGCTCGTGCTTCGGCAAATACCGGGTGCCGAGGGGTATCGGCCAGTGCTTGACGATGCGTATGCGCGTTTGGCGAAGAGCGTTGTGCCGGCGGTAAGGGATCAGGCGTCCGCAATGCTCATTGCGAAAGCCATGCAGGAAGAACGGTATGAGGATGCCCAGCGTATCCTTGACGACATTCCCGACCGCACGGTGGATAAGGAGGAGCGCCAGGCGATCTTGTATGCGCGCGAAGGAAAGGACGAGGATGCTGCTCGCACTTGGGAGGCTCGCGTGATTCGGATTGCCGCCGATTTGATGGGAGCGATCGTCGGGTTGATCGAAATCGCTTTGAGAGACGGCCGCGAAGACGACGCGCTCGAGTGCGCGCACCGCGCTCAGCTGGCATTCGAGGCACTTGGTCAGCCTGCATGGATGAGTCTGATGCCGCGGCTGGCGGCCGTGACGGCATCGGGCGATTCTGGTGAGGCGATTGAGCTTCTTGACGCCGTCATGACCTCGTTGCATGGGGGCGACTCCGCGGCACTTCAGGGTCCGCTTTACCGCTATTCGGACCTGAATGACTTGACCGACTTGACGTCCAGGATGGGTGCGCTGCTGCTTTCGGAAGTCGAGAATGAAGACGAGTATGTTTTTGTGCGTGCAGTCCCTGCCTACCGTTCGTTCGTGGAGAAATGGAAGGCCGTGGGCTCGGTATAGGGAACTCGGTCCGGTCATCCAAAGTGCGGGTGTTTGCGGCCGTGAACGGAGCGGATATCTTTACTTTGGTTCGCTTCGAGGATGAGAGCCTTACATTTTCGTATGCCGCGCGTAAGCCGAATCGATGGCACGGGAGGGACGAGTTCACGAGAATGGGTGCGGTAATAACCCTTGGAAGGACTCGCCATACAGCTATATCTCAAGCTCGCCCTCGGCAACGTGCGTCGCGGCACGCGTGACTACTCGGTGTATTTCGCGACGCTCGGGTTCGCGGCATGCCTGCTGTACTCGTTCGTCGCCTCGACCGACCACCTGCGCGCCATGGGGCTCTCGCCCGAGCAGCTGGGCGTGCTGGGGAGCGCGGGCGATATCCTGCAGGCGTTCTCCGTCTTCACGGTGCTCGTGTTCCTCTTCCTGGTACGGTATGCTAATCGGTTCCTGCTCCGCCGGCGCAAGCGCGAGTTCGCCCTCTACGAGCTGTGCGGCATGGGGCGCAGCGCGGTATCGGTCGTGCTCGTGGCCGAGACGGCACTCGTGGGCGCCGGCGCGCTGGCGTGCGGTTTGGCGGCGGGCGCGGCACTGTCGCCCGCGTTCGGCGCGGTCGCGGCCTTCGTGTTCGACGCTCCCTGGCGGCTCGCGTTCTCCTTCTCGCCCGACTCCGCGGCATGGACCGCCGGATGCTTTGCCGTGGTGTTCGCGGTGAACGCTGTGGACGGCGCGCGCGATATCGCGCGGCGCCCGCTGATCGAGCTCATGTCCGCCGAGTGCGCGCCGGAGCGCATGCGCCTCGGCGGCCGGGCCGCTCGGGGCGGCCAGGCGGTGCTCGCCGCGGCCCTGCTCGCGGTCGTATGGGGCTCGTGCGTGTTCCAGCCGGTGTACTTCATCGCGTTCATCATCCCCATGGGCCTCGCCGCCTGCTTCGCCACGTCGCTCGTCGCGCGCCTGGGCGTGGCCGCATGGAGTGAGCGGGCGCGCGGGCGCTCCGAGCGGTACTGGGACGGGCTCACCGCCTTCACGGTGCGGCAGGTCGAGGCGCGCGTTTCCAGCACCTCGATGGCGCTCGCCTGCGTATGCGTGCTCGTCGCCGTCGCCGTGTGCATGATGGTCGCGGGATTCGTTTTCAGCATCGGGCTGCGCACGCCCGAGATGGTCTCGGCCGGCATCGCGGCGTCGATGGCGCCGATCGGCTACATCGGCATCTTCTACGGGGCGGTGTTCCTGCTGAGCGCCGTCGCGGTGCTCGCGCTCCAGCAGCTCTCGGGTGCGGAGGACGCGCGTCGGGCGTATCGTGTGCTCATGCAACTCGGGTGCGAGCATGCGGGCATGCGTCGTTCGTTGCGGTCGCAAGTTCGGCTGTATTTCGTCGCGCCTCTCGTCGGCGCGCTCATCCACGACGTGTTCGGTTTGTTCCTCGTGGGATTCCTCGCGTTCGCGCTCGGTGCCGAGGGCCTGTTCGCGATCGTTGCGGGTGTGCTCGCCTTCACGGTCGGCCTCATGGCGGCGTACGGGGCGATCACCGCCCGCGCCGTCGAGCGGGTGGTGCTGCCGAGGGTATGATTGTCGGACTATGTCACTCCGCGTGACGGGAGGTCCGTCTCATGATCTGGTTCACATCGGATACGCACTTCGGCCATGCCAACGTGCTGCATTTCACCGACCGTCCGTTCGGCGATATTGCGCATATGAACCGCGCGCTCATCAACGCCATCAACGAGCGCGTGGCGCCAACCGACGACCTGTATATCCTCGGTGATTTCTCGTATCAGATGACCGCGGTCGAGGCGGCGGCGCTGCGCTCGAAGATCAATTGCCGCAAGGTGCACATCGTGCCGGGCAATCACGATAAGGACTGGACGCACAAGGACGTGGCGGGGACGTTCATCGTCGACTCGCCCATCGTGCGCATCAACATTCATGGGCAGAAGATCGTGCTGTCGCACTATCCGCTCATGGAGTGGCAGTCCATGTCGCGCGGGTCCTGGCATTTGCATGGGCACATCCACAGCGCGGGCAGCGTGTATAACGAGCTCAACCGCAAGCAGGGCCTCATGCGCTACGACGTGGGTGTGGATGCGAACGACCTGGCGCCGGTGAGCCTGGACGAGATTCGCGCCTGGTTCGAGGGCGTGGAGTTCTACGGCCGTGCCCGCTGGTGGGAGTGGGTGAACGGAACGGGTGACCCCGCGGTGGCAGAGGATTGCGGGGCGGTCCGCGAGCTCATGGTCGAGGTGGATCGCGACCATGCCACCGCGCAGGAGTCTGCGGAGGCGTCGCGGCGTTGCGCCTCGGCGCTGCGGGATCTCGGCCTCGGACGCTAGCACCACGCGGAGCATCGGCCTTCACCGCGGCCTTCGCTTCGAATGCATGGGACTTCAACCTCAAATTAGGGACAGTCCCTCATTTGAGGTTGAGAGGGGCAATCGTTTCAAGTTCATGAATTCGCCATACTCCCCATCGTCATGGTAGGCAGGTGGTACACTGAAATCCCGTGGAAGCGCCGGACTCCGGTGCAGATTTCGACGGGAAGCGCAGGTAAACACCATGACAAAGCATATATTCGTGACCGGCGGCGTGGTCAGCTCGCTGGGCAAGGGCATCACCGCGGCGTCGCTGGGGCGTCTGCTCAAGTCGCGCGGCTACCGGGTGACCATGCAGAAGGCCGATCCGTATCTCAACGTGGACCCGGGTACCATGAGCCCGTTCCAGCACGGCGAGGTGTTCGTCACCGAGGACGGCTACGAAAGCGATCTCGACCTCGGTCATTACGAGCGCTTCATCGACGAGAACCTCACGCGCGACTCCAACTTCACCACGGGCGCCATCTACCAGGACCTCATCGCGCGCGAGCGTCGCGGCGACTTCCTCGGCGGCACGGTGCAGGTCATCCCGCATGTGACGAACGCCATCAAGGCCAAGTTCCGCGGCGTCGAGGAGCAGACGGACGCCGACGTGGTCATCACCGAGCTCGGCGGCACGGTCGGCGACATCGAGGGTCAGCCGTTCGTCGAGGCCATCCGCCAGTACAAGAAGGATGCCGGCGCCGAGAACGTCTGCTACATCCACGTCTCGCTCGTGCCCTATATTGCGGCGGCCCACGAGGTGAAGACCAAGCCCACGCAGCACTCCGTCAAGGAGCTGCGGAGCTTCGGCATCCAGCCCGACATCATCGTGCTGCGCAGCGACCACCACATCGACGACGACGTGCGCGCCAAGATCGCCTCGTTCACCGACGTGGACGTGGATTGCGTGTTCACGTGCGAGGACGCGCCGTCCATCTACGACGTGCCGCGCATGATGGCCGAGCAGGACTTCGACCTGCGCGTCTGCGAGCGCCTGGGGCTCGACCCGCGCGAGCGCGACATGGCGGATTGGGAGGGGTTCCTCTCCGCGAAGGACCATGCGGAAAACGAGGGCTACCCCGTGAAGATCGCGCTCGTGGGCAAGTACACCCAGCTTCCCGACGCGTATCTCTCCGTCATCGAGGCGCTGCATCACGCGGGAACGCACCTGGGCAAGCACGTGGAGGTCGAGCTCGTCGACGGCGAGGTGCTTTCCGACGGCAACGCCGATCAGGTACTGGGTGGTGCGTCGGGCATCCTCGTGCCGGGCGGCTTCGGCAAGCGCGCCTTCGACGGCAAGATCGCCGCGGCCCGCTACGCGCGCGAGCACCAGGTGCCGTATCTGGGCATCTGCCTGGGGATGCAGGTCGCCGTGTGCGAGTTCGCGCGCGATGTGCTGGGCTATGCGGACGCGAGCTCGTCCGAGTTCGACCCGCAGTGCGCGCACGCCGTGATCGACTTGCTCGACGAGCAGGAGGGTGTGACCGAGAAGGGCGGCACCATGCGCCTGGGCGCCTACCCGTGCGCGCTGGTCGCAGGCACGCTCGCGGCGGAGGCGTACGGCGAGCCGCTGGTGCACGAGCGGCATCGTCATCGCTACGAGTTCAACAACGCGTACCGCGAGGAGCTGGAGGCGGCGGGCTTGGTCGTGTCCGGCACGAGCCCCGATGGCGAGCTGGTCGAGATGGTCGAGCTGCGCCGTGACCTGCACCCGTGGTTCGTCGCCACGCAGGCGCATCCCGAGTTCAAGAGCCGCCCCACGCGTCCGCACCCGCTGTTCCGTGAATTCGTTCGTGCTGCTGCGAACCTCGAGATGGGGGCAGGCGCCAATCTGAGCTGACGTGCCAATTTGAGGTGGGTATCAGCGGGGGGGCGAGCCGTTCGTTTTGTGCGCAGCGGCAACTCATCTCAAACGGGGAGTCTCGAAATAGGGCAGGGGCTAATTTGAGGCGCGGGCGAACCTCGGATTGGAGGCGGGCGCTACTTTTGGATGGGCGCCAACTGGGGTGAGCTGTCGGGAACGATGGTAAGCGCGAGACCGGCCCGGCCGCGTGTTGCGGCCGGGCCGGTTGATGCCGTGTTGTTCGATACTCCCTTGGCGTTAGCTCAACATCTTGGCAAGCATGCCGATGCCGATGCCGACCAAGCCGCCGACGATGGTGCCGAGTATGATTTGCGCGCCGTTGCGCATGCCCTTTACCCAGGGGTTCATCTCGCGCTCGCGACGCCCCTCGAGCGTATCGCGATCAACCTGCTTGCCGCGGCTGAACGCAAGCACCTCGCGGTACGTGGCGAGGTCGTGCTGCTTCTTCATGCGCTCCATGTAGGTGAAGGCGATGAGCATCACGAGCAGGGCGATCGCCGCGAACACGGCGGTGGGGGCGATGTGGACGCCCCAGCCCCATTCGAATTGGAAGGCAGCCCACGCGCTGAGCGCCAAAAACACGACCGCGCTTACCACCGTGATAGTCGAGAGGGCGTTGTACTTCTTCACCGCTGCGTCCATTACCTGTGCCATGGTTTCCACATCTCCTTTGATGAGGGAGTCCACGGTCACCCCGAACACGTTCGACAACAGCAAAAGACTCTGAACGTCCGGATAGGTGCGGCCCACTTCCCAGTTGCTGATCGTTTGGCGCGAGACGTAGATCTTCGCCGCCAGATCGTCCTGAGAAAGCCCGAGCTCCTTGCGGTGCTCTTTGATATGGGCGCCCAGTTCCATGCGGTTCGTCCTTTCGGTTCGCGGTGACCCTTGTCGAGATTCACCATGGCATCACCGCGGCAATCGTACCATCAAAGGGCTTTATAGCGGGCGATTTTAGGTCGGATGCAGGATGCCAAAAGGCTTTATACACGCATCTGAGCTGGTGTTTTGATGCTTGGGCTCGAAGCGATGGCTTGCGAGTCATCAGATGGTTTTCAATGCGCGAGCGCTTGGTTTCTTGGCTTGAATGGGCTGCGGGATGAAGGTTGAAGGGGTCTGAAGGGGGTCGCTAAATAAAATGTGTGGGGTTTATTGAAGGGGCGCTGAGTAGACTGCGGAAAAGGAGACAAGAAACCGCTGGAAACAGGTTTCTGAAAGGCAGGTCTACTTGGGGCATCCAATTAAACCCCACACATTTTAATGAATGACCCCTCGTTCTGTCTTCGAATGATGGGGCGAGGTGGAAAACCTGCCCGGATGTGTTTCCCCGCCCGATTGGTGCTGCCGACCAACTGGTGCCGCCGCGCGCCGGTGCTGCCGTGTGACGTGCGTTGCGGTGCAACCGGCGTTGCTGTGCTGCCGGTACTGTCGTCCGGCCGGCGATGGCGCACGATTGGCGCTGGCGCCCGGCAAGCGTCGCTGTGCGGTCGACGCCGCCCGGCTGTCGCAAGCCGCGCGGTCGGTGCTGGCGTCCGGCCGGCGAGGGCGAGTGTCCGGAGGAATCGTGCGGCAGGCGCCGCTGTACGGTCGGGGCCGCCCAGTTGGCACAAGCTGCATGCCGGTGCTGGCGCGCGGCTTGCGTTGACGTTTTTGAGGAGGCCGGCTGCCGCGCGGTCGGCACCTCAAATTAGTGCCTGTCCCTAATTTGAGGTGGTGCGCAGACGGGCGGCCACAAGGCCCGCGGACGCGATCGCGACAGCGAAGAGCGCGATGATACCCAAGTCGATACCGACGGTGGCCAGAACGCGCGCATTCACCTCTTGGGCGCCGAGCGCGCAGGTCACGGCATCGTACATCCAGAAAGTGGGCGTGAAGCGCGCGACCGCTTGCACATTCGCGCCCATGAGCGACAGCGGTACCCACGCCCCGCCCAAAAACGACATGACCATGCCGCCCAAGTTGGCGATCGCGTTGAGTGCCTCCTCCCTAAAGCCGCATTGCGCGAGCGTGTAGGCGAGCGAGAGCGGGACGAGTGCGAACGCGCAAAGCGACGCGATGGCGAGCGCCACCTGTGCACCTGCGCTCGAAAGCAGTGCGCCTGCCCCGGAGGCGCCGATGCCGACGAGTGCGACCCATGCGCACACGCCGAGCGCCAGCACCGCGCATCCGGCGATGCTCTCGAATCCCATGCGCCAGCTGCTCACGGGCGCGGCGAGCTGTCGCCGCCGCACGTCGGGCTTGTTGAGCGTGGAGAGCACCACGCCGGCGACCACGACGATGGACGAGGTGACGGTGTACGAGCTAAAGGTGAGGTAGAACGCCAGGCGCGATGCCGCGGTGCTTTCCTCGGTCGTTTCAATAGTGTCGACGGCGGGTGCGATGTCGGAAAGCTTGCGCACGCCGTCCAACACCTGCTCGGCGCTTGCGTGGGACGTGAGCGCGGCGCGGCTCGCGATGAGCGATGCCGTGCGGCTTGCGCGCTGGGATGCCAGCGCCGCCGCCTGCATGTCGCCGCCGGTCGCCGCCTCGAGCTCGGGTAGGTCGCCTCCCGTTTTCGCGGCATCCATGAGGGCATCGCCAAAGCCCGCGGGAATAACGAGCACGGCGTCGGCCTTGCCGGTCGCGAGCGCATCCTGCAGGGCGATGGGCTCGTCGGCAACGGTTATGAGCTCGTCCGTCTGGGAGAGCACCTCCTCGAGTGATTGTGCTACGGCTGATCCGTCGCGATCGACGAGTGCGATGCGGGCGCGGGGAACCTCGGTGGCCTCCCGCGCGCCGCTTCCGCCCGCCTCTCCCATGAGCACAACGCCCATGCTCGATAAAAAGCCGATGTAGATGATGAGGTAGAGCGGGTGGCGAAGCGCGATGGTGAGCGCCCGTTTACAGATGTTCATGCGCGGACCTCCTCATGCAAGCGGCCGATACGGCAAGCAGCACGGCTGCGATGCCGGCGCACGCCGCTAGGCGAAGGGAGAACGGGACGAGTGTGTCGTAGTAGTAGACGGTGTAGAACAGGTCGCGGATCAGGCAGACCGGGTTGAGCCACGTCGCAGCGGGGAAGACATGTGCGACGGTATCGGCGAGCTCCATCGTGGGCTCTCCGTAGAGGCCGGCAAAAAGCGACAGCAGGCAGGTGAGCGCCGTGAGGATGCCCCTGCGCGAGTCTGAGCCCATACGTCCGGGCAACGCGCCCACCAGGGTTCCGATGCCGCAAGAAAGCAAGCTCGACGCCGCGATTCCAACGAGGCAGAGTCCCTCG
This sequence comes from Collinsella stercoris DSM 13279, assembly GCF_020735465.1. Lineage (GTDB taxonomy): Bacteria > Actinomycetota > Coriobacteriia > Coriobacteriales > Coriobacteriaceae > Collinsella > Collinsella stercoris. The sequence continues at coordinate 369,660 of NZ_CP085935.1, forward strand.
CGCCCCGAGAAGTCGATGTGCGCGGTCAGGCAGATGTAACCAAAGGCGATGGCCAAAAATGTGGTGGAGACCGCCCAGCAGGCGCCGATGGTGGGGATGAGCAGGCGCATGCGGCTCGTGCCCGAAACGGCGCGCCGCGCGCCGGCGGCGGACGAGGCGGGCTGCAGGCGCCAGACGCTTTCCTCGGCGAGCTGCGCGGCAAAGATCGAGGCCATGCCGAGCAGCGCGTAGTAGAAGCGCACCATGCTGTCGGGCTGGGCATGCGTGAGCGAGACTTCCCGCACAGAGACGCCGAGACCGAGCGCGTCTTCGAGGGCGATAGGGTCGCTCAGCGCCACGGGGTCATGTGTGGCGACGTCTTCGATGAGCGCTTTGCTTTGCAGATAGCTGGTCGCGACCGATTCGACGATGGCGCGATTGACATCGTAGGAGGCGTCGCTGCCCGTGCCGGACCCGGCGGGAGCGAGGATGATGCGGGGCGCGCCCATGCTGCCGGCGGAGGGCGTGCCCTCGCTGGTAGTGGAGGACGTGATGGCCGACACGTCTGAGGAGCCCGCTGCGGTACCAGAGCCGCTTGCGGCTCCTGTCGCATCGGCGGTGGTCGGGTCGCCTGCGGAGCCTGCCGCATCGACGGCATCGAGCTCATCCGACCCGCTTTGCTTCGCGTTCCCCTCATTGCTCGCGGCGTCGACGATATACGCCCCCGCCACGGATCCCTCGGCGATCAGCTCGCGCGCCTCCTGTTCGGTGGCCACGGGATGAACGGCGAGAAAGGGTTCGTCTGCCTCGCTCAAAGTATCGACTACCTGCGAGAAGGGAGAATCCTCCCAGGCGTCGTCGGCGACGACGGCGACGTCCACCGCCTCGACGGAGCCCGTGGAGCGCATGGGCTCGAACATGAAGTTGAACACCGTGGCAAGCACGATGGGGAAGATGAGCGTCCATACGACGGCGCTCGGCGTGAGCAGCAGCGTGCGCACGGTCGCTTTGAAGGTGGTCCACATGGCGCTCTCCTAATCGCGCAGCTCGCGGCCGGTGATCTCGAGGAACACGTCGTTGAGGGTGGGCGGCGCGCAAGTGATGCGGCCCAGGCGCGCGTTGCCCGCGCGCAGCGACGCGAGGACGTCGGTGAGGTTGTGCTCGCTTGCCTCGCAGGACACGGCGAGCAGGTTGCCGGCGAGCGAGACGCCGAGGACGTGGGGCAACGCGCGCAGGCGGTCGAGCTCGCGGGCAGGGAGGGCGGCACCGGGGCTCGCGTGCGAGCGCGATCTTGCGCGTGGGCCCGAGGGACCTTCGAGTTCAATGACGATGCGCTCACCCGTGCGGATCGAGCGCTTGAGCTCGTCGGGCGTGCCCTGCGCGAGCGCGCGGCCGTGGTCCATGATCATCACGCGGTCGCAGATCTGCTCGACCTCCTCCATGTAATGGCTGGTGTAGACCACCGTCGCCCCCTCGGCGCGCAGGCGCTGGATGCCGCTGAGGATGGCGTTGCGGCTCTGCGGGTCCACGGCCACAGTGGGCTCGTCGAAGAAGATGAGCTCCGGCTTGTGGGCGATGCCGCAGGCGATGTTGAGGCGGCGCAGCAGTCCGCCCGAGAGCTTGCCGGGGCGAAAGCGGACGAATTCCTCAAGTTCCACGAACTCGATCGCCTCGCCCACGAGCGCGCGACGGCGGGCGCGGTCGCTCACGTAGAGCGAGCAGAAGTAGTCGATGTTTTCACGCACGGTGAGCTCGTCGATGACCGCCACCTGCTGCGGCACGATGCCGATCCGGCGCTTGAGGTCGTAGCGCGTGGGCGCCATGGGCTCGCCGAAGAGCTCGATGCTGCCGCGGTCGTAGGTGAGCAGGGCGAGCATGCAGTTGATGCTCGTGGTCTTGCCCGAGCCGTTGGGTCCCAGCAGGCCGAAGATCTCGCCTTGGGCGACGTTCAGGTCGAAGTGGTCGAGGGCGAGCAGCTCGTCGTAGCGTTTGACGAGTCCCTCGATCGCGATGACGTCCATGGTTCCTCCGCTCCACCTCAATTTGGGGACAGTCCCTAAATTGAGGTTTTCGATTCCGTGCTTGCTGCGAACATGGTGCCCGACGCCCTCGCAACGCGGTAGTGACAATTGTCACGACTTGGTTTTTTAGCGAGAATGCCGCTTTTGCTACCATGTGAGGCTATGGAGAGAATCACTGACATAGTACTGGTGCTCGTCGCGTGCGTGCTGTTCCGCGTTGCCGCCGGGGTCGCGAGCACGGCATCGGCCGTTGCGGGACTCGCGGGGGATGCACTCGCTGTCCCGACGGTCGTCTGCCTGCTTGTGGCGATCATCGCGGTGCTGACATGCGAGTGGGCGCGGGGGAAGTGGCGCGTGCTCGGCCCGGTGGCGTATTGCGTTGTGAGTTCGTTTGTTCCCGAGGGGCTATTTCTGCTTTCCGCCGTTGTGTACGAGTTGCTCCAATTCGCGCGGGAGCCGCTGCCGTGGCGCGCGGCGCCGATTGCTTTGCTATTGCCCGCCGCGCGCATGGTGGTCGCGCCGTGTGTTTCTGGGACGGAGCTTGCGTGCGTGGGCGCTCTGTCTGCGTTGGCGGGGCTGTTGTCCTGGCGGACGAGCATGCTGCTTGCCCAGCGCGACTTGCGGCATCGGACCCGGGACGAGTTTCGCGCGCACGAGCTGTTCGGCGCGGGGGAGCGGGGCGCCTCTGCGGTTGCGACTGGTTGCGTGATGTCCGAGGGCGCCGACGCGGGTGCCGGTGCGGGCTCGCCGTCTGGGCGGGTCGGAGCTGGCGCGGTGCTTGCCGCGGACGCGTCGACCGGTACGGATGCGGTGTCAGGTCGTGTCGATGCGTGCCCGGGTGCAGATGCGGGTCTCGCTGCGCATTCGCCCGAAGGCCGCTGCCGTTCTACGTTTTCCGAGTTGACCGATCGCGAGTACGAGGTGGTTCGTCTGGTCGCCGAGGGCCTGGACAACCACGAGATTTCCGCCGCTGCGTTCATCAGCGAGGGCACGGTGCGCAATCGGATCAGCTCCGTTCTGCAAAAGACCGGGTACAAAAATCGGACCCAGCTCGCCGTCGCCTGGTGGCAAGCCCGTGCGCGCTAACCCCAGATTGGGGACAGGCACTAATCTGAGGTGTGCGCCGCAGTCCCTGTGGGCACCTCAGATTGGGGGCCGTCTCAAATTGGGAGCCACTTTAGATTGGGGCAGGCGCCTTTGTGAGGTGACGATCCGGCGCGTTCTAGATTATCGTTCGGCTTCAAACCTCAGATTAGTGCCTGCCCCCAATCTGGGGTCGGCGATAATGGTGCATGACCCGTCGCCTCGCAGGTTGGAGGACGAATATGGCAGGCCTATAGTTTCGAGGCTCGAGCGCGACATGCGCATGGACATCGAGAGGTCGCGCTATAGCGAAATGGAGCTTGAGGGAATCCGTTGCATCCTGCAGCGCACGGTCGATGCGCGTGGCAAGGCGGCACGGATCGCGGCGGCGGTGCTCGTCGCGTTTGACGCGTTTTACGTGTGGGCCGAGTTCTTCGCCAATCCCAATCACGTGATGGGCGCGTTCTCGTTCTCCATGACCGTGTTGGTGGTTCTTGAGGTGCTCATCTGGTGGTTCGTGTGGTTCATCCAGATTGGCTTGCTCAAACGTGACTTCAATCGGGCCGTCGAACGCGGGTATCCGCAGCTCTTCACATGCCGCCTACGGTGAGGCGCGGTGAAGTTCGGAAGGCTCTCGCCTTCGTTTGGTATTTCGAGCGGGCCGTTTGCCGGCATATTTGCCGCTTTTCCGTTAAAGGGCTTGCAGACAGCCTGCTCGATGTTGTGCCATCGCGCTTTTCTGTTTGCACATGACCCGCTCGTCGCAATCCTGCTCGGAAAGCTTCGCAAAACCTCGACCATTCCTTGTTGTCGCGCCCCCGCAACGGTGCGTGGCGCATATGCAACGACATGTTGCGGAAATTGACGTGCCCAATTGGTGGTGTGCAACCGCAGGTGCGCGGATAGTTGATGCCGCGGGTCAGCTGGAGCCGGGACGAGCCGACCGCTCGGGCTCCGATGCTGACGTGCCGCTATCATGGTTTCATAGCTACCAAGGAGGCATTTGTCATGGACGACGCCATGGATGAGGCAACGAAGTTCGCGGATCGTCTGCTCGATTTGCGCCGCAAGGCGGGATACTCGCAGGAGCAGCTCGCGGATCTGCTGGGCGTGTCCCGGCAGGCGATCTCGAAGTGGGAGGGCGCTCAGGGGCGCCCCGAGGTCGACAACGTGGTCAAGTTGTCGCAAATCTACCGAGTGAGCACCGATTTTATTCTCACGGGGTCCGCAAGCGTGCCCTCGGTATGCGAGGCGCCATCTGCCCCCGCACCGCGCGAGCTGTCGCGCGAGTACCGCTTTGCCCTCAGCGCCCTCATGGTCATTGCGGGGACGGCGCTCGTGTTCGTATTGGTGGTCTCGATCTTGGCCATTCTTTCGATGGTACTTACCGGCGGCGCGGACATCCCGGGATGGAAATAGCGGATGCGCGGTCGTTCGCATGGGGCGACGAACCTCAAATCAGGGACTGTCCCTATTTTGAGCAGGGGCGGCGTGAAGATGGGCGCCGCCCCTGCTCAACCTGGTGGGACCTCAGAAAAGTGCCTGTCCCTCATTTGAGGTGTTAGCTGAACGCGATGTGGATGTCGCCGTTCTTGTTCTCGGCGCGCAGGGTGCGGGTGGCGTCGAAATTGCCGCGCGGGGCATCGACGTCGCCGTTGTCGCTGTAGGCGTCGATGCGGTAGTCGCCCTCGCTTCCGACACACGACAGGTCGATGTCGCCGTTGCTGCTCGAGAACGCGCCGCCGGCGAGAGCGAGGTCCTGCGCGAAGATCTCGCCGTTCTTGTTCTCGCAGGTCATCAGCTCGGACGCGGAGACGTCCGCCAAGATCACGTCGCCGTTCTTGTTGCCGACGTTCGCCACGCGCGCATCCACACCGCCGAGGGAGATCTCGCCGTTTTTGCTGGTGACGGTGAGCGCGTCCGCTTCGACGGCAGAAAGAAGGCTCTCGCCGTTCTTGTTGCGCGAAACGATCTCGCGTGCGGACACGTCGTTCAGCGTGGTGCTGCCGTTTCCGTTGGACAGGGACACGTTCGAGAGGCCGTGTAGCCTGTCGAGGAACACTTCGCTCGAGGCGCTTTCGACTTCAATCGCGCCGGTAAACGACGCCGGCACGCGAATGACGGTGGTCGTATCGGATACGCCGCCCGCCTCGGCGGGGGAGAGGTCGAGCATGACGCCGTCCATGGGCGTGCTCTTCACGTCGACGGTCAGCGTGCCGTCCGCGTCGTCGACGCCAACGCGCTGCGCGTTGCCGGTCCAATACTCGAGTTCGATGGCGTTGCCGGATGCCTGCTCAAACCGCACGCCCTCGCAGTCAGATCGAACCACGATGCGGCTGTGCGGAGCCGTCGCCTCGCTATCGAGCTCGCGCACGGTTTGTTCCCAGTCGTAATCCACGGTGGACAGTCGGCTCAGGTCGAATCCCGCCGCGGCCCACGTGCCGCCTGCGAGGAGCGCGCCCGTGCCGATGAGCGCGGCGGCGGTGATGAGCACGACTTTTGGAGCCTTACGCATGATGAGCACCTTCTTCCGAGGTGAGGGAACCGTTGTTGGCGCGAGCGCTGACGCGTGGATCTGTCGGCGCGGTGCCAGCGTCCGGACGCGGGTCAACCGGGATGCGGTCGGAATCCAGCCGCGGATCAATCGGGGCATGGTCGGCATGGTCGCTTGGGCCAGCTGTTGCGCCGTCGTGGGGACGAGCGTCACGATGCGCAGGCTCTTGGCCGCTCACGCGCACAAAGAGGCTGGCGATCCAGCGCGCGAACGAGCGTGTGGCGCGGAAGAGCAGCCTGCTTGCCCAAAAGACGCCAAAGGAGGCGAGAAGGCCGATCCCGCTCGCGATGAGCGTGATGCCCAGGGCGAAGATTCCGGATGGGATGGAGCCCTCCATGCCGAGCGAGGCGAGTGAGACGAGCCCCGCGATGGGCATGAGCACCACGGCCGCGTCGGTCGCCCACAGGGCGAGGATGACGGCCCATATCGCGACATACACGGCGAGCGCGGCCGCCGCAAGCGCGAGCGCGACGGGCACCCAGATGGGGGAGAACACGGCGAGCAGCACGATGTTGAGGGTGCGGCTGCCGGTGTTCGCGCGGGCGATGGCGCGCGGGATGGGCGGGGTCTCCGCGGCGATCTGCGCCGCGATCTCGTCGATCGAACCCAGGTCTGCCACCGCCTCGGCCTCGGAAAGGCCGTCTTCCATGCGGTCGCTGATAGCCTCGTCGTAGAACGCGAGCGCCTGCTCGACTTCGGCGTGCGGCAGCTTGCCCAGCGCCCGTTCGAGTTTGGATAGGAATTCCTGCTTGGTCATCGTTGCGCACCTCGCTTTACAAAGTTATAGATCGACATGATGTCCGCCTGCTCGGATAGGAACTCGGCGATGCGCTCCTCGCCGGTCGGCGTGAGCCGGTAATACTTTCGCAGCCGTCCGTTGTGCTCCACGGAGTAGGCGGTCAGGCACTCGGCCTTCTCGAGGCGCTTGAGTAGCGGGTAGAGCGTCGACTCGGTGAGGCCCAGGATGTCGGGCACGTCCTTGACGATCTGGTAGCCGTAGGAGTCCCGTCCCCGGAGCGACGCGAGCACGCATATCTCGAGGAAGCCGCGCTTCATCTGAGCATCCATGATACCTCCCTTCGAACGATACTATACTGCGCATAGTATAAGGCGTCAACTACCTCAATTTAGGGACTGTCCCTAAATTGAGGTAGGGGGATACGGCGGAGGCCGCGCTCGGCTCCCTCGGGGGGGTGCCGAGCGCGGCCTCGTTCTGCGCGCTGTTGCGGTGTTCGCTGGCGTGATGGGTTATTTCTGTGGTGCCCGCACCTCAAATGAGTGCCTGTCCCCATATTGAGGCGCGGCGGACGCCGTGGGTGTCCGCCGCGCGTTCGTGGCCGTTACTGGATGGGGACCGTCAGGTTGCCGACGGTGATGCTCTGAATGTCATCGAGCTCGTGGATCTGATCGAAGAACCAGGTCTTCTGCACGACGGTCTTGCCGTCTTGCGGCCATGAGCTGTAGCCGCTGCCAAGCTCCTGTACGGTGCCGTCCGTGAACGTCACGGTGAGGTCGCCATGGCCGGCGCGACGCTCCGGGTTGGTTTCGAGTCCGCTCGGCTCCGAGGGTCCGTCGACGGCATCGACCGTGTAGGTGATGGTCGCGCCGAGCGGCGAGATCGCAAGCTCGTCAACGACGGCGTTGTTGCCGTTGACGGTGAACTGCTGCCCGCTGGGCAGGTCGACGGAGAGGTCCTTGTAGTCGATCTTGAACGACATATCCCAGTTGCCCGTGGCGAGGGTCACGCGGGGGAGGTCCCGTTGCCCGTCCTCACTGGTAGGGATGTAGGCAAGTTCGGTGGCGCTGAAATGCAGCGTCTCGCCAACAAGGGCGGAATTCGATTCGCCGATGCTCATTAGTTCGACGTATTGGAGCGCATTGTCTGATGGATCGGCGTCAAAGGTGAAGCTTGTGCCTCCCATGCCCTTCATTCCGAGTCGCACTGCTGTTAGGGCATTAATGCTGCCGCCACCTTCGATTTTAAGATTGTATGAGTCGTTCTTATTCACCGTCAGCTCATCAAACGCGGTCCCGTCGTCCTTCTCGACGGTGTAAATCACCGCGTAGGCGTGGCGCATGCCGATGATGGCGTCTGCCGTGATGGTGATGCCGTTGCTCGTGCAGCTGGCGCCGATCGGCCGGCCAATGCGATTGATGAGTTCGGTTTGGGCGGGGCCCGCGCCAAAAACGGAGGCGAGAGAGTCGGCGGCACGGGCGAGCGTTCCCGTGGCGTACGCGGCTCCTCCGCCAAGGGTCAGCATGGCCACGATGCCGAGCACGGCGGCGATGCGGGAGACCTTGCCCCGGCGCCGCGCAGTGCGAGTGGCATTCGCGGTGCGCCCGGGACGCGAGGCGCGGCGGGTCGAGCTGCGAGCGCCCATGGCGTCGTTCATCTCCAAGATCGCGGCGGGCCGAGCATCAGATGTGGGTGCTGATTCCGCCTCCTTGGCAAGGCGCTGTGCCATGCGGGATTTTTGCTCGGTGGAAAAAGAGAGCTTGTCGAGTTCCGATCGATACCCGGATGCGTCAAACGTCGAGCTCATGGTGAACTCCTTCCAGTATGGGGCGAAGTTTGGACCGTCCGCGGCTGAGTCGCGTCGCCACGGCGGATTCGGATGCGTGCACCATCTCCGCGATCTGCTTGATGGAGTACCCCTCGTAGTAATGCAGGTAGATTGCCTCGCGGTATTCCAGGGGCAGCGCCATGACGCTCTGCAGAACACGCGCGTCGCGCGCCTCGATCGCACGCTCCGATGCATGATGGGGCGCGGTGGGCTCGGGTATGTCGTCGAGCGCGATGGTGCTTCTGACCTCCTGGCGTCGCAGGAGGTCCTTCGCCGCGTTGATGGCGGTGCGCACGACCCAGGCCCGCTCGTGCTCCGCGGAGTCGAAGCCGTCGGCGTGGCGGAGGGTTTTGAGCAGGACGTCTTGGCAGATGTCCTCGGCGTCTTGCGTGCTGTGCAGGTAGGTGTAGCTCACCCGAAGTATGGTGTCCGCGTACGTCGCGACAAGCCGCTGAGCCTCTGCCTCGATCGCGTCTCGCCTCGCGTCGTACGACGTTTTTGCTCCGAGCCTGCTTTGCCCCGAGGCGCACGTTGCTGCCGTCTCGGCCGCGCTGCGCCTCGGACTGCTCTCCGCTGCGCCTGGCGCGTCTTGACCGCCGCGTGCCAAGCGCCATGCCGATGCAATCCAACCCGTCATGTCCTCACCTCGCTTTCTTTCGTGGACCGTGATGTGCGAGGGACCGGTTCTCGATATCTCCCTCTATCAACAATACGCATGAGGTCGCAAAAGTTGGCAAGGGGGATGGAGAGTTTTTGACGGGGGCGGATGTCCGCTCCAGGATGGCTGGGGTAGAATTGCCGCAACCGACGCAAGGAGATGGTCTTATGAGCCATGCCCCCACACCACCGGCCCCCGCACCTGAGCCCAATAGCCTGGGCAGCGTGCCTCCTGCGGGGGGCAAGCACTCCGCATATTGGGACATGGATGCGCAGGAGACGGCCGTCGCGTACCTCAAACGGCTCCGTGCGGTGAGGGTCCAGTCGATCGCGCTGATCATCGCGAACCTCGTGGCGACCATCTGGTTTGTCGAGGCGGGAAATCTCCTGCTGTACGGCATCGGTCTTGCGCTCGTGTTCGTCATCGCGCTCGTGGCGCGCGTGCGCATGGGGATGCTGTTTATCAATCTTGGCGAGGTGGTCTCGCAGGATTGCGACCCGGTGCGCTATCGTGCGGTGCTCGACGTGCTGGCCGAGCGCGACCGTTTTGGCCGCTCCGTCAACACTATCGCCATTGAGCGCGCGTACTGCGACTACCTGGAGCTCGATAGCGCCGGGGCGCTGCGGCGCTTGGGAACCGTCACCTTTAAGCGCAAGGACAACCTCAGATGGTTTCGCGCCCTGCAGATCGAGTTTTTGAGTCGTGTCGATTTGGGCGACATCGAGGGCGCCCGCGACACGCTCGCCCGACTCTCTGCCTTTCGCCAGAACTTCAAAGCGGGCTCGCGCAATCGCACTTCCGCCGATATGCAGGTCGCGGACTACGCCGTCCTGGTTCGTCCGCCTGCCGAGCGCGATGCCGCGGACGCCGCTCGCATGCGCGAGCGCATGATGCTCGCCGATTGTCATCAGCAACGCGCCAACTGGCAGCTCTATCTGGCCGAGTACGAGCTTTTGCACGGTTCGCCCGAGGAGGCCGCGCGTCTCGCGAGCGACCCGACGCTCAACCCACTCACCCCGCGCATGGAGCGCCTGCACTCCGAGATCCTGGTGGGGCTGGAGGCGCGTCGATGACAAGGGACCTCATATGCGGCGGCTGTGGCCGCGCGATTCCCGTCAAGTTCGGCGTCATGCCGAGACGGTGCGCTTGCGGCGCGGAGTTCGAATGGGCGTCGATGGGCGGGGCGGGGAGGGCCGTCGCTGTCCTAGCGGCGCTCGTCCTTCTTATGTCGCCGCTCTTCATGCTCATATGGATGGCGAGATCGCTTCTGCAGGATTCGATCGCCCTGTACGTCGTTGCGCTCGTCATAGGCCTCTACTGGTTCCGCGTGTGCGAGACGCTGCTCGTGCGCTTCGGCCTGCTGCGCATGGAGGGCGTCGAGGTCAAGTAGATGCGTGCCAGCCCCTCGCAACGCGGATGGCGCGTTAATAGCCCCAGCCGACGACTTCCCACGGCGCATGTTTCGAGGGCCTGGTGAGTATCCATTGCCAGTCTTCATAGCTGTCGTTTGGCGAGAATCCCTCGTCGGCGGCCTGCCAGTTGGTCGTGAATTCGGATAGCACGACGATGCGGTCTCCAGCGTCCTCCTGCTTGTGCTCAGGAGTTTCGTCCAGATATTGAGCTTCAATCTCATCGTCATAGCGGAGTTCTTTGAGCGTGCAGCCCTTGAACCCCGATGCGAACTCCGATTCGATGGCGTCGAACGCGGCTTCGATGTCCTCTTTGGTGTAAAGGTCCGTGGCGTGTGCGATGCGCTTGGCTGATTGCACGTTCCCGCCAGATGGGAGGAGGAGTGCCATGAGGATGCCGAGGGCGACAAGTGAGCTTGCCGCTGCGATAAGGACTTTCTTCCTGTTCATGCGCCCTCCTGTGAGCGATGGTTCGAAAGATTGGGCGTCGAACCCAGCTGCACCTAGTGGTTAGATTATAGTGGGGCGAGGAGGTTAGTTCGCGCTGATGATTGTGCGGACTCGTGCGGGGTTTAATCCGCGGGGCTTTTGGATGCACGCGATTGAATCAAGTTGAATACAGGAGGCCCAGCGTATGCCGGAAATAACGAGAGATACCTACGTCGACGTGAACGCGCGTGCCATCGACGGGTGGAACGCAAAGGGTTGGGAGTGGGGTACGCCCTTGAGCCATGAGGAGTATCTCAAGGCTAGACAGGGCGAGTGGCGCATGTTGTTGACTCCCACCAAGCCCGTTCCGCTCGAATGGTATCCGAGCGACCTGTCCGGCCTGCGCGTGCTGGGACTCGCCAGCGGCGGAGGTCAGCAGATGCCCGTCTTCGCCGCCCTCGGAGCGCGATGCACCGTGTTCGATTACACGCCTAGTCAGCTGGAATCCGAGCGGATGGTCGCCGATCGCGAGGGGTATGAGATCGAGGCCGTGCGGGGCGACATGTCCAAGCCGCTTCCCTTTGGGGATGGTGAGTTCGACCTTATCTTCCATCCCGTTTCGAACTGTTACACAGAGGAGGTCAAGCCGCTTTGGCGCGAGTGCTATCGCATTCTGAAGCCTGGTGGTCGCCTGTTGGCGGGCATGGACAACGGCTTTGGGTACGTGTTCGACTACCCCGCGGAGGAACGGGCGATATACAGCCTGCCGTTCAACCCGTTGAGGAATCCCGACCACATGGCGGCGCTCGACCCCGTGGAGGACGGCATCCTGTTCTCGCATACGCTGGAGGAGCAGATTCGAGGCCAGTTGCAAGCTGGTTTCCAGCTGATTGACTGCTATGAAGACACCTCTGGCAAGGGTCGTCTGCATGATCTGAACATTCCGGTTTTCTGGGCGACCTACGCCGTGAAATCGCGTTAGGCGAATCGACCTAAACTGCCCTGGAAACTCATTGACAAGAACATATGTTCGATTATCATTAATTCAATGATGTTCGCGAGAGGGGATTGCGATGGCATTCGACTACAAGAAGGAATACAAGGAGTTCTACCTGCCGCCGAAGAAGCCGACGATCATCGAGGTCCCGGAGATGACGTTTTTGGCGGTTCGCGGCCACGGCGACCCCAACGAGGAGGGCGGGGCGTACAAGGACGCACTCGAGGCGCTCTACGGTGTGGCGTACACCATCAAGATGTCCAAGAAGGGTGACCATCGCATCGAGGGCTACTTCGACTTCGTGGTTCCGCCGTTGGAGGGCTTTTGGTGGCAGGACGGTGTTCTGGGCGTGGATTACGCTCGCAAGGAGGATTTCAACTGGATCTCGGTCATTCGCGTGCCCGAGTTCGTGACGCGCGGGGATTTTGATTGGGCCGTTGCCGAGGCGACCGCCAAGAAGAAGCGCGACTTCTCGATGGTGGAGCTTCTCACCATCGAAGAGGGTCTCTGTGTCCAGTGTCTGCACGTGGGCGCTTATGACGACGAGCCGGTGACGGTTGAGGCTATGCGCGCGTTTGCCGAGGAAAACGGCTACATCGAGGATTTTAGTGACGAGCGCCTGCATCATGAGATCTACCTCAACGACGCTCGCCGCACCGCGCCCGAGAAGCTCAAGACCGTGATTCGGCATCCGGTCCGCAAGGTGTAAGGCGAACGGCGTTGTTGGCGTCAGCGCGGTGCATAATCGAGGGCCTTTTCTGACGTATTGCTGGCGGAACTGTATATTAAGGTTTGAAACGCCCTAGCTACCAACCTTTCATTTTTTGTACCGTCAATGCGAGGACAGGCCGATCGATGTGCCCCATGCTGTCCTGTTGGAAGGATGGTGACTTCATGGGCTGGATTGAAGGCCTGAACGCCTCGATGGAGTATATAGAAAAGCATCTCGATGACGATATCGATGTTGTTGAGGCGGCGCGTCTCGCGACATGCAGCGAGGGACAGTTTCGCAGAATGTTTTCCTATGTCGCTGGCGTGGGATTGACTGAGTATATACGCCGTCGTCGTCTATCGTGCGCAGCACTCGCCCTGTCGAGAGGAGAGCGGGTGATCGATGTGGCGATTCGTTGCGGTTACGCGTCTTCCACAGCATTCACGAGGGCGTTCAGGGAGGCGTTCGGTGTCTCTCCGAGTGACGCAAGGCGTCCAGGTACCACTCTCTGCGTGTTTCCACAACTCACGTTTTCCTTGGCGGTTGTGGGTTCAGAGCCCCTTTCATGGAGGATCGTTACGCATGACGAGATGCGCTTGATTGGAATAGCGTTTCCATGTGATGCGGCGATGGATGCCCCTCTGATTCAAATGGCCGACGAGGGACGGGAGGAATTGCGCCATTTCTGGGGTAGTGCATCGCAGGCTGGAGATATCGAACGCTTATTTTCCTTGGCGGATGATGGCGGTCCTCGGAGAATCTTTGGAGTTAACTCCGTGAGAAGAGGAGATCTGACATATCACATTGCCGTTTCCTCTTCTGAGGAGGCTCCCGCTTGGACGGATGAAATTCGCGTATCTCGGGGGTCATGGGCCGTTTTCGAGTGCGTCGGTCCGTGTGAAGTTGCGACTGCGGAGCACTATCACAGGATTTATGCCGAGTGGCTGCCGGCATCGGGGTACGAGCTGGCTCACGATGTGAGCCTTGAGGTGTATCCGAGTGGAGATTTCTCCTCGACGGGGTATCGCAGTGAGATTTGGATACCCGTGGTCGAGCGAAACGAAGTGTGACCATCCTTCCTTCTGTTCATTGCCGATTCGTCGGCATCGCCCTCAATGGGCGTAGAAGGGAAGGAAGCCAACATGAGAGAACTGAGTGCTTCGGGCCGTGGTGCCATTGGCAGGCCGATGACTATCGGCCTGATGCTTGCTCTGTTTATTGCGGCGTTAGATTCCACAGTAGTTGCCACGGCGATGCCTGTGATTTCTACTTCGCTGGGAGGCGCGGCGCATTATGCTTGGCCGATGACGGCGTATTTGCTATCGAGCACAATGTCGATGCTGTTGTGTGGCGGCATTTCATTTAGTTTTGGCCTTAGGCGCGTGTACGCGGTGGGACTTGTGTTGTTCGCCGCCTCTTCTGCACTTTGTGCCGGTGCTTCCACTGTTGAGATGCTTGCTGCGTTTCGCTTTTTGCAGGGCATCGGAGGAGGCATTCTCGAGGCAGGCGTCTTCATAGCTGCTGCCGTGATGATGCCTCCCAGAGATAGAGGCCCCTACTTGGGTGCTGCCTCTGCTATGTACGGCGTGGCGAATGTGGTCGGACCAGTCTTTGGTGGGGCGGTTGCGCAAGGTCTTTCCTGGCACGTGATCTTTTTGGTGAATGTTCCCGTTGCAGCCGGTGCGTTTGTCTTGACGACAAAGTTCTTGCCGAAAAGGAACGTCAACGACGGCACTTTTACGTTCGATACGTTGGGAAGCTTCGCTGCTGCAGTGTGCGTGGTGAGCTTGACGGGCACATTCAGCTTGGCGAAGAACGTGCTTTCGTTCGTTGCATGTATGGTGCTGTGTGTAGTGTCGGCATGTGTGCTTGTGCATATTGAAAACGGTAAAGACGCGCCAGTTGTTCCGATGGGGTTGTTTTGCCGAAGCGGGGTCGTTGCAGGCTTCCTGTCGGGATTCTGCATCCAATTCGCACTCATGACGTGTGTAACGTATCTTCCAAGGGTGTTTCAGGAGATGCTTGGAATGGCCGCTTCATCTTCTGGCGCCGCGCTGATTCCCATGACGCTTTTGCTTGTGGCTGGAAGCAACATTTCGGGAGCGGTGTTCCGGGCAACGGGTCGCTTGCGCGCCATTGCCGGTGTGTCGTCGTTGATCGTTCTGGGAGCATCTGTCGCATTTGTTGTCGCGTTTTCGACCTTGACGCCCTCATCGATTATTGCGTTTTCGGCAGTAATGGGACTTGGGGTTGGTGTGGGCATGCCCATTTCCAATCTTGCAGCGCAAACCGGTTCGGCGAAGAGAGACGCCGGACGAGCAACGTCTATGGCGATGTTTTTCAGGGGGCTTGGAGGTACGGTGTCAACAGCCGTGTGCGGAATGCTGGCCCCTGCTGCGTCGGAAACCGGTACGTTCACAGTGTTTTGTGTGGCATGCGTAGTTGTGTTGTCCGGGCTCTTCGGATCGCGATGGATTGCTCGTGAGATAGCGCCCTAATCTCATCTTGCGATTAATGTCTTGAGAGGTTCAATGCGAGAACGATGCATGAGTCTGCTGTGAGGCCCGCTATGAGAAGAAGCGTTGCAAGCAATGTTGCGGTGCGAAGGGGAGTGTAACAGTCTCTGCCCTTCAATGGGCAATTTTGATTGGCGAAAAACGGTACCGAGCTCGCGTAGCTCGGTGCCGCCCAAGAGAACCCGCGCATGGCGTACAGGGGCTCCGTAAAACGGGTATACTGGTGACGACTCGGGAGGCGTACGCCCTCCTGGATTTAGCTGGTGGGGTAAAACCCGCACGAACAGCCGCTCCTGCCAGGGCGGCTGTTCCCTTATCTGGCGAGTCTCACCCCTTGGCCGTTAGAAAACGGCAAGATAAAGTAGCGCGATCGATAAAACGAGCACGGCAGCTGCGAGAAGCAGCGCGGTGATTTTCGCCATGGGAACCCTCCTAACCCCCTGCAAGGACTTGGAGGGCACCGCCCATGTCGCTGATTCTATTGTAGCATAAATACGAACTAATGTTCTATTTTGACAGGATTGTATTGGGAATGCAGTGTGCATCGAAGCAGAATGTTGTGGCCTTGCGCTCAGGAGGCTAAGAGGGATCACGTCGAAAATGTTGGTGTAAGCAAGGTCGATGAAGGGACGGCCGCTGCCTAGAATTCATTACAACCACGAAATGGATTCAAGAGAAAGGCAACGGCCGCAATGGACACTTCACGGCAACTTCCAACCCACGGCGACGGGCTCCTCGACATGAGGGAGCTGGCCCGGACCCTGCTCGAGTCCATGGTCAACGAGTTGATGGACGCGCAGGCCGACATGCTGTGCGAGGACGGCGCCAACGCCCGCAACGGGTACCGAGAGCGGGGCCTGGCGACCCCCGTCGGCGACATCACCCTGCGCATACCCAAGCTGAGGGCCGGCACCTACTTCCCAGAGGGCATAATCGAGCGCTGCTCGCGCGCCGACCGGGCGGTGGCCGCGGCCGTCGCGGAGTCGTGGGCGAACGGCGTCTCGACGAGGAAGATGGAGCGGATCGCCCGCGAGATGGGCATGGAGAGGCTCTCGAGGGACCAGGTCAGCGCCATGTGCAGGTCGCTCGACGCCGAGGTCGGCGAGCTGGCGTCCCGCGACCTGGGCGGGATCGAGGTGCCGTACCTGTTCCTCGACGCCACGTACGTCAAGTGCAGGAGGGACGGCCGCGTGCGGTCGACCGCGGTCGTCACCGCGATCGGCGTCGGGTCCGACGGCGTGCGCCGCATGCTCGGGATCGCGGCGATCGACACCGAGACCTACGCGGGTTGGCTCGGCTTCCTGCGCGGGCTGCGCGAGCGAGGGCTCGACGGCGTGCGCCTCGTCGTCAGCGACGCCCACGCCGGCCTCGTCCGCGCGGTCTCGGAGTGCCTGCCGGGCGCCGGCTGGCAGCGCTGCGTCGTCCACCTCGAGCGCGACGTTTGCTCCCTGCTGCCCTCCAAGCGCCATAGGGCGATGGCGGCCAAGGCGATGCAGGCGGTCTTCCGCGAGTCGGACCCCGCCACCGTGAGGTCGGCGTACCGCGCGGCGATCGACGCGGTCGGCGCGCTGTCCGCCGCCGCGGGTGCGCTGCTCGAGGACGCGGAGGCCGACGCGCTCGCGTACCTGGACTACCCCGCCGAGCACAGGCGCCGCATCCGCACCAACAACGTGCAGGAGCGCATGAACAGGGAGATAAAGCGCAGGTCGCGGGTGGTCCAGGTGTTCCCGAGCCCGGAGTCGATGCTGCGCCTGGTGGGCGCCGTGTGCGCCGAGCAGGACGAGGACTGGTCGAGTAGGCGCTACATCTCGCCCGAGTCCATGCTCAGACTGGCCGAGCCCGCGGGGCCCGAGCCCGTCGAGAGCGAGGCGTCGCGCAGGAGGGGCCTCATGATCGTCGAGACGGCGATGGAGCTCGCCGGCACGGGGAGGAGGGCGGCGTGATGCTATGATGCAGATGGATTCTGGCGGCGGCCCGTTCCCGAACGACGGGTTACACCAACTTTTTCGACACTACCCTAAGAGGGAGCGGGACTATACTGATGTGCATCGAAGATAAAAACACGGTGCCCGTCGGGTAGTCGGGCCGTGGGCGTTCGCCCGCCAGTAACCTGCCTCCTTGGTTGTCCCTTCTTCGCGTAGCCCTACATAGAAGGAGGTCGCGGCTATGCGGAAGCGGGAAGTCTCATCGACGCTGACGGTTTATCACGATGGTCAGTTTTGGGTGGGCATGGTTGAGCATGTCGAACGGGGCGAGTTGAGCGTGGCGCACGTGGTGTTTGGCGCGGAGCCATCGAACGAAGAAATCTATGCATGGGTGCTTGGGCATTGGGAGAGCCTGCAATTAAGCGAAGCCTGCGTACCCGTCGATTCGCGTTCGGAGCGCATGGCTGGTAATCCCAAGCGCCGTGCGCGTGAGGTCGCGAAAGCCATGAAGGCACGCGGAGCCTCGACGGCATCCCAGTTGGCCCTGGCGCGTGAGCGGGAGCGGGCGAAAGGGGAGGCACGCTCCACCAGGCGGTTTTCGCATGAACGGGACGAGCGTGAGCGGTGGGAGCTCCGCTGCGAGAAGCGCCGCCGGAAGCATCGCGGGAAATGACCGACGATTCCGGGTCTCTAGAAATAGAACAGTTCCTCGAATTTCTTGTCGAGCGCGATACAGAGGACAAGCGCAAGCTTCGCCGTGGGGTTGAACTGTCCCGTTTCGATCGAGCTGATGGTGTTTCGGGACACTCCCGTCATCTCGGCAAGCTGTGCCTGCGAGAGTCCCCGTTCTTTGCGAGCCGCCCTCAGCGAGTTCTTAAGGGTTAGCGATTCCTTCACGGCGGTATCAGCCCAACAGTGCGTAGGCGCATAGCAAGGCAGCGGCGCCGACGGTGTATGCAACGGCTGTTATGAGCGTCCATCGCGACCTGCTTTTGCTCCATGTATAGGCATGCGCGGCGGCGAGGTACGCGAACAAGATGGCAAGCAGGTCGTACGGGTTTCCACCCTTCGTGAGCAAGCGGATAAGGAAGATTGCGGCAGCGGAGATTGCCATGGACACCGCTCCCCAGGTGCACGCTTTGTCGGTCACCCTGCGTTCCCGTTCGTCACGATGCTGGTTATCCATGCGGCTTCTTGCAAGGACTTCGCTCCTATCCATGCTCATCCCCTCTCTTGCCAAGCTTTATTGTCATTGACAGTATATCGATGCAAATAAAACTTGGCAAGAAATTTCAAATGCAGGAATAGATGAATGGGCGCGGCTACGCGTCCTTGCTGCTCCACCGGCGCAGCGTGGGCAGGATGGCACCGAGCAGCGAGGCACATTCATCCACGGACCAATCCATATGCTCGGCCATGCGCGGGGCGCAGTCCTCGATCATCTCTTCCATCGTGGTTTCGTACGTGTAGGCGCCCTGGTCGTAGCACCAACGGCAAAAGTCCTCGGTTTCGGTTCCGTCGGCCTCGTGGCCGTGCTGGTCGGGGACGGTGAACATCATGCCGCAGCTTTGGCAGTAGTGTTCCGGCATGTCGAGCAGGCGCATCACGGGGACGTCGAGTTCTCGGGCGATGAGTTTGATCATGTCGATGCCGGGTTCCGTTGCGCCGGTTTCCCAGCGGCTGACCGCCTGACGCGTGATGTAGAGCCGCGAGGCGAGCTCTTCCTGGGTGAGGCCGCGCTCATGGCGGAGTTGAACGAGGACGTCTTTGAGCAGAATCATGGTGGTGCTCCTTTGGTTGGGTTAGCGGGTGTCGTGCGGGTCGCCCGTGCAGGTCGCCCGCGCGGGCCTTCGCTGAGATTATCTCGTGTCTGTTTGGTCGGGTCGAGCAACGGACTGTTGCGCCTATGTTGACTCGTGCGGCCTGCGATGAAGCTTTATGCCGTTGGCTATGTATGTGGATGTACCGAAGCTTGGGGACTTTGCGGCGATACCGCTCCGATTTCTAGTTGTGGAACTCGTTAATGCCTAACATCTGTGACATTAACTAGTATAATGTCTCAGATATGAGACATTGGAGTTTATATGAAGCGTCCGACATCGATATCGATCAAGCTCGCGTCTAAACGATTTGGCGAGCACGTTGCCACATCGCGCAGGCTTCAGGAAATGACCTCGCAGGAATTGGCGGGTCGTGCGAACATTTCGCGAGCCACCTTGTCCCGCTTGGAAAAAGGAGACCCCTCCGTAGGATTCGAAGCGGTGCTGGGCGTATGTCGAGTGCTTGGAGCTCTTGATGTGCTTGTCGACTCGATCGATCCGTACGAGACGGACCTGGGTCGCGCTCGTGCGGACTGGTTGCTTCCCCAGCGAGTGAGGCATAAGAGGGCATGCTAGCCGTTGTTCGGCACAAGGCCGATGGGCTGCGGAAATCATTCAAGTTGTTGACCTCAATTTAGGGACAGGCGCCAATTTGAGGTAGGACGGCAGCGGAGAACCCCGTGTGTTCCACGTGGTCATCTTCTCAAAGAACTCCCCTCGCGAGCATTCGCCATATCGGGTGGGGCAGGGCTTCGGACTTCCTGCGTGGCCTTCTTCGTATGTAACGCCCTCTCTCCTCATGCTTGGAAAGAGGGCGTTTCCATGACCTTTCTTGCATGTGGTATAGTTGGGCCACATTTGAGAAAGGGGCGAAGCATGGCGGTCGTGGTTCCCGTGCGCGATATGAAGGATACGGCGGCTTTCACGTCGCTTGTGGAACGCGAGCGCAGCGTCACCGTCACGCGCAACGGTTACGAGGCCTTCCACTGCCTTTCTTCCGAAGAGTGGGCCGCTCAGCGCGATGAGGTCGCAAAGGCCAAGCTGTTCTCTCGCATCCTGCTCGCGGAGCAGGAGATCGAACGGGGCGAATACACCGACTTCGACGAGTTCGCCACGGCCCTCAAGGCCGAATATGGCCTATAGGCTCTCCATTTCCCGCGAGGCCCAGCGGGAGTATCGCGATATCGTTTCGTATTTGGTGGATGTGCTGAGGGGCCCGCAGGCGGCGCGACATTTCATGTCGGAGTTTGAGCGGCAGGTTTCTATCGTGCGGGATCAACCGGAGGCGTTCGAACTGTGCCATCTGCCCGAGTTGGCAGCGAGGGGCTATCGCTCTGTTGCGGTCATGAGATATACCGTTCTGTACAAGGTTATTGCCGACCGGGTGGTCATCGCGCACATCTTCCACCAATCGCAGGATTACGCCTGCCTGGTGTAAGTGGCATGACGGTCCATGTGCGGGACTGCCTTCTCGCACTCGATCTACCTGCGGATTGCAACCATAGGGTGCCTCAGATTTTCGTAAAATGAAGCCTCAAGTTGGTGGTGCCCGCCGCCTGGCTACCGTAGTGTTGGAGTCGCCGGCAGAGGAACACCAAGTGCCCGATGCCCGTGTACGCACATCTGCTAATGTAGCAGCCCCCAGGCCACGTAGCCAATTGCCCCGCCGATCGCCGCGGCAACGAGGAACATGAGCATGTCGTACGCCAAGCGATGGCGCGCTGCCCAGCCGCGGCGGGGGAGTGCGCGTGGATTGCGCTCGATTTCGCCCTCACCGTTCATGAAGGCGAGAATCTCCTTGTACGTCACCAGGTCGTTCTTGCGCTTAATGTTGTCGATGACTGCCGCGACGACCAGTCCTGCCACCGCTGGCAGGACGGCGATGGCGTACGACACCTTGGTGCCCCAGATGCTCTCCATCCAGTCGAATGCCGGCGTCAGCATCAGCACGAGCGTCAGCGCCAACAGTCCGAGCATCAGCACGGCCAGCCACTGCATCTGCGCTCCCATTCGCTTGCGGTCCCGCTCGACGGCCTCTTCCATAATGGTCACGTCTCCCTTCACGAGCGTGTCTATGGAGGTGTCGAACAGGATGCTCAGCATGAGCAGGCTCTGTACGTCCGGGTACGTCTTGTTCCGCTCCCAATTCGAGATCGTCTGGCGCGATACGTAGAGTTTCTCGGCGAGCTGCTCCTGTGAGATCCCCATCGCCTCACGCCTCGTCTTGATTTGGTTGCTGATGTCCATCGTCACCTCCCGGTCGTGAAGGAGCGTCCCGCAGAAGTGCCAGGTGCGCTATCGAATCTGTTGTACATCTTACGCAAAAGGTTGAGTTCGGCGCTGCAAAATTTGTTGTACACGCCTGTGAACTGGGGATATGTACGGGGTCGGTGACTTTCGAGGCGTGTTGGAGCCGGGCGTCTCGTTGGGGTCTTCGCGGTGCGACGGTCTGAGCGTCCGGTGCTGCATCCTCAGTGCGCTTCCTGAGGCCCGATGCGGTTCTTGAGACCTGATGCGCTTTTTGAGGCCTGGCGCACTTTTTGAAGCCCGATGCGCCCCGTGAGGATCGATGCGCTTTTGAAGCTCAATGCACTTCTCGAGGCTTGATGCGTTTCGCGGGGCCCGATACGTTTCGTGAAGCCCGATGCGGTTCCTGAGACCTGATGCGCTTCTTGAGGCTTGATGCACTTCATGAAATTCGGTGCACTTCTCGAAGTTCAATGCACTTTTTAAAACTCGGTGCACCTGACGACCGTTTGACGCTGCAATCATGGTCGTAAAGTGCATCGAAGATATAAAAGTGCATCGAAACTGAAC
The DNA here is from genome assembly GCF_020735465.1 of Collinsella stercoris DSM 13279. Classification (GTDB taxonomy): domain Bacteria; phylum Actinomycetota; class Coriobacteriia; order Coriobacteriales; family Coriobacteriaceae; genus Collinsella; species Collinsella stercoris. The sequence goes on from NZ_CP085935.1 coordinate 391,144, forward strand.
GGGCGCATCGAAGTTGAGCAGGTGCATCGAAGTTGAGCGGATGCACCATGGTTGAGCGGGTGTACCAAGGTTGAGCGGGTGCATCGAAGCTGCAGAAGCACATTAAAGTTCTAGAAACGCACCAAGGTTGAGCGGCTTGTTGAGGCAAACATGCCTTGCCGACGTCAGGTGTGCGCGGGACGAGTCGCATGCCACTTACCGAAGTGGCCCTTGCCCTACTTGCCGACGCCAGACGGCCGGGTCGGGTCGCATGCCGCTCGCCGAAGCGACAGACGTCACAGCCCATCGGAATGGTAGGGTGTGGTGCACCCGGTAGCGGCTGCAACGGAGGACACCTCATGGGCGATCTGTTCGAATCGTTTCTACGCGTGGCGATGCTCGTGCTCATTGTCGGGCCGCTCACGGCGTGGATTGCTCGCCGCGCCGCTCGCGAGCGCAAGGAGGCCACTGACAGCCTTGAGCACTTTACCGTGCGGATGCCCGCCGCCCCGCGTGTGATCCTTGCCGCATGTGCCGTTTTGTTCGAGCTGATCATGCTCGCGGTCTATGTGTGGCAGGGTCTTTCGCTGGGCATTTGGGACCATGCACTCGTGTGGTTCGGCCATGCCATGGCGCTCGCCGGCATGGGTATATGGGCCCTGGTGAGCCTGCCTCGCTTGGACGTCGATGGCGAGCACATCGCCATTCGCACGGCTCTCGGTAGGCGCAAGCGCGCAACGTTTTCCCAGATCACCCGCGCAACTCTCCACACGCAGATGATGTCGGTCGTGCTGTATGCGGGCGATTGCGGGGGCGAGCGCAAACTCGCCACGGTCAACTTGGAAGGTACGTGCGCCACCAACTTGCTGGCCCGTTTGGCGCAAGAAGGCATCGAGGTCGCCGACGCCGTTCAGGCTCCCATGACCAAGGCCCGCCTATGTTGGGCGGCCATCAAGCCGCTCACGCTCGTGTTCGTTGGCATGGCGGTGGTGTTCTCCCTGGTCATCGCATTCATGGCGCTGTTCACCGATGAAGGTGCAGGGTTGCTGGTCATCATTCCGTTCCTGTTTATCCTCATCGGCGGCCTGTTGCCCCTCATCATGCTGAGCATGCCCATCCGCGGCGCGTACGAGATCACCCTGCAGGAGCGTGAGCTCGGGTTCTCGTTCGCGCAGGAGATGGCGGAGCACGGCGCCACCGGCACGGAGTTCGAGGACGATGACTGGTTCGTGTCGATCAGCAACGCGCGCATCGTGGCGTTCAGGCGCGATTACATCAAGAGGCTTTCCGCCGTCGAGGGAACCGAGAGCGGCGACCGCTGCGTGGTGACTGCGAAGAACGGCAAGAGGCACAAGGTCTACGCGGCGGGCAGCACCCTTGAGGACTTGCGCACATGGTATCGGCGCGGTCCGCGTCAACGGTCGATGGCCGATCGCGCCGTGGATGCGCTCGAGACTCTCGTCTAGTCGAGTGCTCGTCTAGGTAAAACGCGCGCGCCTCATCCGGGGCCTCGCGGGGTTCGCGGACCCTTGCTACACAATGAGGACCGCAGGTACATGCGGCCCTCGGGTAGTGAACAGGCCACGCAGAGGGGAGGGAAGACGCGGCCTCGTATGTTGTGAAGGCGTCCGTATCGCCTGTGCCTTCGACAAGTTAACTATATAAAACTCTTTTGCAGCTATGAGCGCTGAAAGAGCCCCACACGGTATTTCCATAAGTTAACCAACGGTTACAATGGCAGAGCCTTTTGCATTTGGGTGCGTGTGCGAGGGTGTTTGCCCAAGGGTACGTGCCCGAGGGTGCATGCGCGAGGGTGTTTGGCCAAGGGTGCGCGCTCAAGGGTGTATCCCCATGCCTCTTCATCTTTTGGCGATCCTTTGCCCTAGGGTTTTCCGTCTTTTGTCGGCGCGCTGCCTCAGGGCGCTCCGTCTTTTAGTGATCCTTCGCCCTGGGGCCTTTTCCCGTGTAGCCTCAGGGCTCCTTAGCACCTTGCCCCTTTAGGTTCCATAGCGGCATAGCCCCAAATCCTATCGGCTTTGTAGTCCTGTGCGCTTGGCTTTGCCGTTTCCGTTGCCCTAAAGTCCCAATGCTCCATAACCCCATGGCCCTTTGCCCATATGACCCTATGGCACCACGGCCCCATGGCTTCATGGCACTATATGGGCAATGGGGGCAAACGGGCTCAGCGCTCCAAGAACCGCTCGACGAGCTCCTCGAATGCACCGTCCATGCCGGTCGTGTTGAGCACCACATCGCAGGAGGGGCGCACGTCGTCCGTCACGTTGGCCACGCCCACGCCCAGGCCCGCGGCTTGGATCATCGAAAGGTCGTTGGCCGAGTCGCCCACAGCGATGACCTCGGATAGGGGGATCTCAAGCATCTCCGCCAGGCGCGCCAGGCCCGTCCCCTTGTTCACGCCGGCTGGCATGAGCTCCAGGTAGCGCTTGGACGAGAACGTGATCTCCACACCCAGGCGCTCAGCCACGGGGGCAAGCGAGGCCCCGAGCTCCTGCAACGCGTCGAAATCGCGGTTGACGTAGAGGATCTTGACGATGTCGCGCCCTTCGAGGAAGGACAGGTCGGGGTGGTCCTTGCTGTTCACGTGGGTCACGCCCGAGATCGAGGCGAGGTACGCGCGCTCGTCGTCGTCCGCGTCGGGGACGAACACGTGCCCGTCGGCCACGTTGATGTGCATCGCCAGGCCCAGCTCGCGTCCACGGGCGTAGAGCTCCTCGGCGCATGTGCGCGAGAGCCCGTAGGTCGTGAGGGGTTCAGGGTCGCCCACGCGGTTGATGAAGCCGCCGTTGTACGACAGCACGTAGCTTCCCTCGAGCAGCTCGCGCGCCTCGCCCGGGAAGTTGTCCATGATGGAGGAGTACCAACGTCCGCTTGAAGGGACGAACAAAACGCCGAGCTCCCTCATGCGGCGCAGCGCGCGCAGGTTGGCCGGAGGGATGGCATGGTTCGAATCGAGAAACGTCTCGTCCATATCGCTGGCAACAAGTCGGTACACGCGGACCCCCTTCGTTTGGAAAAATGAGGTGGGCACATTATCGCCCACCTCATACTCAAATTGAATGGCTCTGTTTATGCGCGGTCTGCGAGCTGCGAATTGCGCGTGCGCCGGCCCTACGGGCCGCTGGGAGCGAATAGGCGTTAGTACACCATGCCCATGGCCTCGCGGACCTCGGCAAGCGTCGCCTCGGCGACCTCGTTGGCGCGGCGATTGCCCTCGTGCAGCACATCCTTCACGTAGTCCAGGTCGCGCTCGAGCTCGGCGCGGCGCTCGCGGATGGGGGCGAAGTACTCGTTCACGCTCTCGGTCACGTACTTCTTGAGCTGACCGGAGCCGCCCATGCCGATCTCCTCGGCGATCTCGACCTCGGAGCGGCCGGTGCAGATGGCGGCGGTGGAGAGCAGGCCGGACACGCCGGGGCGCGCCTCGGGGTCGAACGTGATCATGCGCTCGCCGTCGGTCTGGCTTTTCTTAATGCGCTTGGCGGTCTCCTCGGCGGTCATGGAGATGTTGATGGCGTTGCCGTAGGACTTGCTCATCTTGCGGCCGTCCAGGCCCGGCAGCAGCGGCGTGTCGGACAGCAGCGCATCGACCTCGGGGAACACGTTGCCAAAGCGGTTGTTGAACTTGCGCGCGATGGTGCGGGTGAGCTCGATGTGCGGCAGCTGGTCGCGGCCCACGGGCACCACGTTGCCCTTGCAGAACAGGATGTCGCAGGCCTGGTGCACCGGGTAGGTGAGAAGCAGGCCCGTGAGCTCGTGGTTGCTCGCCTCCATCTCGGCCTTGACCGTGGGGTTGCGCTGCAGCAGGGCCTCGCTCACGAGCGAGAGGAACGGCAGCATGAGCTGGTTGCAGGCCGGCACGGCGGAGTGGGTGTAGATCATGGTCTTGTCGGGATCCAGGCCGCAGGCCAGGTAGTCGATGACCATGTTGTAGACGTTGTCCTGGATGTTCTCGGTGGAGTCGCGGTCGGTGATGACCTGGTAGTCGGCGATGAGCACGTTGGTGTGGACGCCCAGCTCCTGCAGCTCGACGCGGCTCTTGAGGGTGCCGAAGTAGTGGCCCAGGTGCAGGCGGCCGGTGGGGCGGTCGCCCGTGAGCATGGTGTACTTCTCGGGGTGCAGGGGCAGGTCGGCGCGGATCTCGTTGCTGCGCTTGAGGCTCACGTCGTAGCTGAGTTCGTTGGGCATGGTCTCTCCTTTACATGTGCCCGTGCGGGCCTTGATGTGGACGGGTGCGTGCGGACGGGTGCGCTGTGCGCGCTGCGCGGCAAACGCGCGGGCGCGGGGGATGGGCAGGGTCTCACGTCGCGCGGAGTTCGCAAGGCGGATGGGCGCGCGGCGTGCTCTCGCGGACGGGGCGGGGTCAGTCGTCCTCGCGGGCGTGCGCATCGCGACTGCGGTGCGGCCCCTTGCCCGGCAGGAGCTCCCCGAGCCGCTCGATGCGCTCCTCGTGCGCCTCGGCCGCCGCGCGCTTCTCGTCGGCAAAACCGGGGTCTTCGGGCGTGACGATCTCATCGCGCTTGGTCTTGGGGTTGTAATGGTGCCGCAAGACCGGCTCGAACAGATGCAAGCGCGTCGCGAACAGCGCCGAGCATGCGAGCAGCACGAGGAAGATGACGATGCGGGGACCCACGGAGACCTGGTTGATGATCACCGCGCCGAGCGAGAGCAGCAGGCACCAGCCGTAGATGAGCAGCACCGCCTGCCGCTGGTCGTAGCCCTCTTGGATGAGGCGATGGTGGATGTGCCCCTTGTCGGCCTGGCCGATGCTTACGTGCGCGCGGCGGCGGCGCACGATGGCGGACAGGGTGTCGAGGATGGGCACGCCGGCCACGATGAGCGGGATGATGAGCGAGGTGAGCGCGGCGGTGCGGCTCACGTTGAGCAGCGAGATGGTACCCAGCCCAAAGCCCAAAAGCAGCGAGCCGGAGTCGCCCAAAAAGATGGTGGCGGGGTGGAAGTTGTACCGCAGGAACGCGAGGCAGGCGCCAAAGAGCGCGATGGAGAGCGTGGCGGCGTCCAAGCGGCCGGAAAGGACGGCGAAGGAGAACATGGAGAGCGACGCGATGCCGGAGATGCCCGCGGCGAGCCCGTCGAGCCCGTCGATGAGGTTGATGATGTTGGTGAACGCCACCAGGTAGATGACCGTGATGGGGTAGGCGATGAGCCCCAAGTCGATCTCGGTGCCCGGGACGAGCGGGTTGACGACCCGGCCTATGAGCAGGCCCGCCGAGGCGGCGACGCATGCGGCGAGCACCTGACCGAGGAGCTTCTTCTTGGGGCTGAGGGAGCGCACGTCGTCCACGGCACCCGTCGCGACGACGATGAGGAAGGCGACGCCGAGCAGGGGATAGTTGATGCTCATGCTGGGGTGGGGAATCAGGATGGGCGGCCAGCCCAGCAGCTTGATGCCCGCGATCTCGACGATGAGCGCGCAGCAGAGCCCCGCAAAGACGGCGAGTCCCCCCAGGCGCGGGATGGGCGTGGTGTTGATGCGGCGCTTGGAGGGGTAGTCGATGGCCCCCCAGCGCTGCGCGAGGCGCTTTGCGATGGGAACGCACAGGTAGGTGGCAAGGAAGGCCGCGGCAGCCACAAAGAGGTATGGCATCGCATGTTCCATAGGTGCACCACCGTCTGCTCGTGAATCTTCATGCGTCGAGGACGCGAAATCTCACCCATGATACCGGAAGGCCCCCTGGTGCCGCTCCCTCGTTCGCATAAGGGCACGTTTCGCGCACAAGGCCGGAAACGCCATGCGCATGGAGCCTTGCGGGCGCGGGCGCGGGGTGCCCGCAAGGCCGTCTTTGGTTTGAGGTTCGGGCGGGCGCGCGGTACCCTTTGGTCGGACCCCGGCGCGGCTGCGGCGTTCCGGGGAGTCGGTCTATCGAATGGAGGCATTCCATGTCAGAAACGTCAGGGGGAAAGACCGCAAAAGAAAAGGTCATGATCTCCTCCTACACCATCCTGATCGCCATCACGCTGCTCGTCGGGTTGGCGACGATCGTCCTCGCGCAGTTCGTCCCGGGCGTGACTGCTGCGAGCGTGAGCGACATCCTCGCCTCGCCCGTGCTGGGCTTCTTGGACGGCATCGAGGTGTCGCTCTTCCTGCTGATCTTGGGCGGGTGCTTGGGCATCGTCAATAAGCTGGGAGCCCTCGACGCGGGCATCGCTGCCCTCGTGCGCAGGCTCCACGGACGCGAGACGGTGCTCATCGCCGTGATCATGGCGATCTTTGCGTTGCTCGGCTCTACGTACGGCTTTTGCGAGGAGACGATTCCGTTTTACGGCCTGCTCGCCGCGACCATGTTCGCCGCGGGCTTCGACACCATGGTCGCCGCCGCAACGGTGCTGCTCGGCGCTGGTGTGGGATGCCTGGGTTCCACGGTGAACCCGTTTGCGTGCGGTGTGGCCACCGACTCGCTCGCCAGCGTGGGCATCGAGGTCAACCAGGGCATCGTGATCGCCCTCGGCGCGATCCTGACCGTCGTGAGCTACGCTATCTCGCTATTCTTCATCCTGCGCTACGCCAACCGCGTGCGCCGCGACAAGGGTTCCACCATCTTGTCCCTGCAGGAGCGCCATGCGGCGGAGGAGGCATACGGCGAGGGTGCCGCCTCCGCGGCGGACGGCCCGGCCGCCCTGGAGTTCACCGCCAAGCGCAAGGTCGCCCTGGCGCTGTTCGGCGTCTCCTTCGTCATCATGATCTGCGGCTTTATCCCCTGGGCCGATTTTGGCGTCGACATCTTCACGGCGGGCGGCGTGTACGACGAGGCCGCCGAGGCGTGGACCGTCATGCCCTGGAGCGGCCTGCTCACGGGCAACCCGCTGGGCGAGTGGTACTTCAACGACGCGTCCATCTGGTTCTTCCTCATGGCCATCGTGATCGGCGTGTTCGGCGGCCTGCGCGAGAACGAGATCGTCGACGGTTTCCTCGACGGTGCCGCGGACATGATCGGCGTCGCGCTCATGGTGGGCCTCTCGCGCGCCATCTCGATCCTCATGGGGCAGACCGGCCTCGACATGGTCATCCTCGATTCCGCGTCCACCGCGCTCGAGGGAACCTCCGCCCTGGCGTTCGGGCCCATCAGCTATCTGGTGTATCTGGGCCTGTCGGTGGTCATCACCTCGACCTCCGCGCTCGCGACCATCTCCATGCCCATCCTGGGGCCGCTGGCGGCGAATCTGGGCTTTGCGCCCGAGGTCGTCATCACGATCTTCTGCGCCGCGAACGGTCTCGCCAACCTGTTCAGCCCCACCGCCGTGTTCCTGCCCGGTCTGCTGCTCGCGCGCGTCCAATATCCCACGTGGCTCAAATGGGCGCTGGTTCCCATCATCGCGATCGCGGTGGCGAGCGTGGTCGTGTGCACGGGGGCGCTGCTCGTCCTATAGGCCTTGGCGTGGGCGCCCGGGCCTTCTCGCCCAAGCGCCCGCGTTTGCATGCATGGCGACCATGTGCAGGCGTCTTCTTCTCCTTTTTGGGGAGAGGGCGCTCGATTCGAGTTCGATAACCTGCGATTCCAACGACGCCGTCCGGGCGATTTGCGTCCGGGCGGCGCCGCTGCGTTGCGGGGACGCTCCACGGTTTGCACAAAAATACGCGCAGGCGGTCGCTTACTAGCGATAAACGGCGTGTTTTCACATCAAGATGCATAAACTGCGTTAGTAGTTGCATATTGACAGATGTTCAAAAAGCCCTGCTCAAGTCCGTAAGAATATACAGAAACGGTACAAGATTATTCAATTCTAGGTATGCTTTTATGCGTTTATACCAAGGTACCCATCTTGCCAGCAGCAGTATTCACCCATGTAAAACGCTTTATTCCGAAAAAGCACTGAGCTGCAGGGTTACAGGCAATATACCGTTCCCCACTCATTTTCGACCGTTTGGCGGTGCCGGGGATATGAGGGGCAAAATTGGATATAACGGTAAATGTTGAACGGAGCCCCGCGGATGGGGCTTAAAGCGGGACCGCGGCGTGCGCGCGTGCGGCCCAAAAAAGAAAGGTAGGAGGCAATGACGAAAGGCTTGCATGTCTCGAGCGAGATTGGGCAGCTTAAGAAGGTCTGCCTGCATCGTCCCGGCGAGGAGCTGCTGAATCTTCCGCCGTTCGAGCTGGAGCGTCTGCTCTTTGACGATGTCCCGTTCCTCGAGGTCGCTCAGGAGGAGCACGACACCTTTGCCCAGATCCTTCGCGACCAGGGCGTTGAGGTTCTGTATCTCGAGAAGCTCGTCGCCGAGGTCTTTGACGCGGTGCCCAGCGCTCGCGATGAGTTCCTCGATCAGTACATCGCCGAGGCCGGCATCAAGGGCCAGGAGATGCCCAAGGTCGTCCGCGAGAAGCTCGACTCCATCAAGGACAACCTCGAGTTCGTCCAGAAGACCATGGCCGGTCTGACCAAGGCCGAGGTCGAGCTGCCCCTGGTGAGCTCCACCACCCTCGACTCCCTGGTGAACACCGAGTCCGAGTCCGACCTCATCATCGACCCGATGCCGAACCTGTACTTCACCCGCGACCCGTTCGCGGTCATCGGCAACGGCGTGAACCTCAACCGCATGTACTCCGTCACCCGCAACCGCGAGACCCTGTACGGCAAGTACATCTTCAAGTATCACCCGGATTACAAGGACGTCTCCCTGTACTTCCGCCGCGACGCCGCGTTCCACACCGAGGGTGGCGACGTGCTCAACATCAACGAGCACACCCTGGCCGTGGGCATCTCCCAGCGCACCCAGGCTGCCGCCATCGACGTCATGGCCCAGAACATCTTCTGGAACAGCGATTCCAAGGTCGACCGCATCCTCGCCTTCGACATCCCCAACAACCGCGCCATGATGCACCTCGACACCGTGTTCACCCAGATCGACGTGGATAAGTTCACCATCCACCCGGCCATCATGGGCACCCTCAAGGTCTACGAGCTCACCCCTGGCGCCAACCCCGGCGACGTCAAGATCCGCGAGATCTGCGACACGCTCGAGCACATCCTCGAGGACGCCACCGGCGTCGACCAGATCAAGCTGATCAAGTGCGGCGGCGGCGACCCCATCGCGGCTGCTCGCGAGCAGTGGAACGACGGCTCCAACACGCTGGCCGTCGCCCCCGGCAAGATCTGCGTCTACGCTCGCAACACCGTCACCAACGACGTGCTCTACAAGGAGGGCCTCGACCTCCTCGTCGTGCCGTCCGCCGAGCTCTCCCGTGGCCGTGGCGGCCCGCGCTGCATGAGCATGCCCTTCTGGCGCGAGGACATTTAACTCGGCTTTCCCAGGCGCTCGACCTTGGTCTTCAATCGTCGGGCGCCGCACGCCAGGCGTGCGCCCTCCTCTTTCAGGCCAATCTCGGGCACCTGGAAAACCCGATGGCGTGGCAGAGCGGTGAGGGATTGCATGTTTGCGTTCCCGCTCACGTTTAAGAAGGTTCGTTCGAAAACGCGATCCGGGTTTGCTCGCCCGCGGGCGCGATTCCCGCGGGCGGCGTTTCGTTTTCTCTCCGACTGAAAGGAGCCCACATGGGCGTCAACCTCTCCGGCCGCAGCTTCCTGCGTCTGCTCGACTTCTCCACCGAGGAGATCGAGTACCTGCTCCAGCTTTCCAAGAACTTCAAGGACCTCAAGCGCACGGGCACCCCGCACAAGTATCTTGAGGGCAAGAACATCGTCCTGCTCTTCCAGAAGACCTCCACGCGCACCCGTTGCTCCTTCGAGGTCGGCGCCATGGACCTGGGCATGGGCGTGACCTACCTCGATCCCGGTTCGTCCCAGATGGGCAAGAAGGAGTCCATCGAGGACACCGCCCGCGTGCTCGGCCGTATGTATGACGGCATCGAGTTCCGCGGCTTCGACCAGGAGGACGTCGAGGAGCTCGCCGCCAAGTCCGGCGTTCCGGTGTGGAACGGCCTCACCGACCTGTGGCACCCCACCCAGATGCTCGCCGACATCCTGACCGTCCAGGAGAACTTCAACTACGACATCAAGGGCAAGACCCTCGTCTTCATGGGCGACGCCAAGAACAACGTCGCTCGCTCCCTCATGGTCGTGTGCGCCAAGCTCGGCATGAACTTCGTGGCCTGCGGCCCCAAGGAGTGCATGCCCACCGATGACGTTATCGACGCCTGCAAGCCCATCGCCGAGGCCAACGGCTGCACCATCACCCTCACCGAGGATCCCAAGGAGGCCTGCACCGGCGCTCACGTGATCTACACCGACGTGTGGGTTTCCATGGGCGAGCCCGACGAGGTCTGGACCGAGCGCATCAAGCAGCTCGAGCCCTACCGCGTCACCACCGAGCTCATGGCCATGGCCGATCCTTCCGCCATCTTCCTGCACTGCCTGCCGGCCTTCCACGACACCAACACCACCACCGGTGCCGAGATCGCCGAGAAGTTCGGCGTGACCGAGATGGAGGTCGAGGACGCCGTCTTCGAGGGTCCGCAGTCCAAGGTCTTTGACGAGGCCGAGAACCGCATGCACACCATCAAGGCGATCATGTACGCCACGCTCAAGTAGCATCCCTTTTCGCCGCGGGCGCCTCGCTGCGCGCCCGCGGCGTCGCTGTTCTTTGGCATTTACCCGCACGCGTGGGCGCGCACGGCACGGAAGGCCTGCGCCGGGCGGGTGCACAACACATATATAGAAGGGGGGATGAGAACCATGACCGAAACCGCGAAGAAAAAGCGTGGTATGCCTTCATCGTTCACAATTCTTCTTGCGTTGCTGCTTATCGTAGCCGTCATCACCGCAATCGTCGCCGGCGTGTCCGGTGGCGCGGTCACGGCTGCCAAGCCGAGTGACTTCTTCACCGCTCCCGTCAAGGGCTTTGCCGACGCATTGCCCGTCTGCCTCTTCGTGATGATCCTCGGCGGCTTCCTCGGCATGATGACCGAGACCGGCGCCCTGGATAACGGCATCGCCGTGCTCGTGAAGAAGCTCAAGGGCCGCGAGATCTGGATCATTCCTGTCCTCATGTTCATCTTCGCCCTGGGCGGCACCTCCTACGGCATGTGCGAGGAGACCGTTCCGTTCTACGCCCTGCTCGCCGCCACGATGATGGCCGCCGGCTTCGACCCGCTGGTCGGCGCCGCGACCGTCCTTCTGGGCGCCGGCTGCGGCTGCCTGGGCTCCACCGTCAACCCGTTCGCCGTCGGTGCCGCCGTTGACGCTCTGAGCTCCAAGGGCATCGAGGTCAACCAGACGATCATCATCGCCCTCGGCCTGATCCTCACGGTCGTCACCACCGCGATCTCCGCCGTCTTCGTGATGAACTATGCCAAGAAGGTCAAGGCCGACAAGGGCTCCACCTTCCTGTCCCTGCAGGAGCAGAAGGACGCCGAGGAGGCTCACGGCGCAGCTGCCGCCGAGGCCACCAAGGACGTCAAGCTCACCGGTCGCCAGAAGGCCGTCCTGTGGATCTTCGCCTTCACGTTCGTCGTCATGATCGTCGGTTTCATCCCGCTCGCCGACCTGAATGCCGACGTCGCCGGGTTCTTCGACAACGGCGTGTACGACGCCGACGGCAACGTCATCTCGCAGGCGTGGTCCGCGGTCATCACCGGCCTCCCCATTGGCCAGTGGTACTTCGATGAGGCTTCCACGTGGTTCTTCATCATGGCCATCGTCATCGGTATCGTAGGTGGCCTGTCCGAGAAGAAGATCGTCGACACCTTCATCTCCGGTGCCGCCGACATGATGTCCGTCGTGCTGATCATCGCCCTCGCCCGCGGTATCTCCGTGCTCATGGCCGCGACCGGTCTGGACATGTACGTGCTCGACGCCGCCGCCAACATGCTCTCCGGCGTCCCGAGCTTCATCTTCGCCCCCGTCGCCTTCCTGGTGTACTTCGGCCTGTCCTTCCTGATCCCGTCCACCTCCGGTATGGCCACCGTGTCCATGCCCATCATGGGCCCGCTGGCCGTCAAGCTCGGCTTCTCGCCTGAGGTCATGGTCATGATCTTCTCCGCCGCCATCGGTGTCGTGAACCTGTTCACGCCGACGTCCGGCGCCATCATGGGTGGCCTGTCGCTCGCCAAGATCGAGTGGACCACGTGGGTCAAGTTCGCGCTCAAGCTCATCGTGATCCTCACGCTTGTGAGCATGGTCATCACCACCGTCGCCTGCATGATCCTCTAGCGGTCACGTTCGCGACTGCCGCGCGGCGTTGCGGCTGACGTCAACGCCGCGCGGCAGTGAATCGTCGTCCTTCCGGATGAGCGCGCCGCGTCCATTCGGTTGCGACCTACCTTTCTGCCCCCTCCCGTTTCCGTGCGCGGGAGGGGGCGCTTTTTGTTTCGACCCCTTCGGTCGGGCAAGCCGACTCGGGGACGGGGCGTATCATCCGGCGCTCGGACAGTCCTGCTCACGACGGAGGCCCGTTAAGGGGCCTCCTGTTCGTGCGGAACTCGCGGCGGACGATACGCCCCGTCCCCGAGTCGGCTTGCCCGACCGGGTACTGCGGATAGCCCTCAGACGTAAAATGGGACTGCAGCGGAAGCGCGCGCTGTTGAGGCACCGTTGGTGGGGCGGTGCCAAGTCGTGGGCGGGAAGGAGAGCGGATGGATATTCCGGTCATCGGCGTCGAGGACTGGCTGAACGTGCACGAGATAGACGCCACCTGGGACATCGCCCAGTCGACCATCGCGTCGCTCACCATGGGCGAGCTGCGGGCGCTCGACGGGGAGGAGGGCGCCTCGTTTTACGAGATGCTCGATGCGCAGAAGATGAACTACGGATGGATCGAGGGCTCACCGGAGTTCAAATCTGAGGTCGCAAAGCTGTACGAACGCGAGGTCGATCCCAGGAACATCTTGCAGACGAACGGATGCACGGGCGCCAACCTCAATGCGCTCATGGCCGTGGTGCGCCCCGGCGACCATGTGATCGCCGAGTGGCCCACCTACGCGCCGCTCTACGAGATCCCGCGCACGCTCGGCGCAGAGGTCGAGTACTGGCAGATCCACGAGGAGCTCGGCTGGATGCCCAGCATCGACGAGCTTCGCGCGCTCGTGCGCCCCAATACGCGCCTGATTTGCATCAACAATGCGTCGAACCCGGTGGGCGCGGTGCTCGATGCCAAGATGCTCGAGCAGATCGCCGAGGTTGCGGCGAGTGTGGGCGCCTATGTGCTGTGCGATGAGGTGTACCTGCCGCTCGAGAACACCGACGATTTCAAGTCTATGGTCGACGTGTACGACCGCGCCATAGTGACCAACTCGGTCTCGAAGACCTATTCGGTGCCGGCGGCGCGCTGCGGATGGGTCATTGCCAACGACGAGGTGTCCGATGCGATTCGCACGTATCGCGACTACACGATGATCTGCGGCGGCGTGTTCAACGATGCGCTCGCCACGTACGTGCTGCGTCATCGCGACAAGATCCTGGAGCGAAACCGCGCGATCGTGTTCGGCAACCGCTCCATCGCGCAAGAGTGGATCGACGGGCAGTCGCGCGTGAGTTGGTTGGCCCCCAAGGGCGTGCCCACCTCGTTCATCCGTTTGGATATTTCCGAGGACGACGAGGCGTTTTGCCTGCGTCTGCTTGAGGAGCGCGGCGTGCTGCTCGTGCCCGGCAGTCGCTTTGAGCTGCCGTGCGGAGCGCGCTTGGGCTACTGCGCCCAACCCGATGTGCTCAAGCGGGGCCTTGAGCTGCTGGGCGAGGCCCTGGCGGAGTTCGACCGCTAGCTGTTAAGTGCCAAGACGTTGTTTACATCCGGATGGTGACAAATGGGGAGGGCTCCCGCATGCTGTGAGTTGTCTAGATTCATAGCGAAGGGGCCCTCCCATGGAGCAACATCCTAACGCAAGGCTCACCCCGAGGGGGCGGGAGACCCTGGTCTCCCGCATAGAGTCCGGCATCGGCGTCGCCGAGGCCGCCCGCCAGATGGGCGTCAGCCGCCAGACCGCGAGCAAATGGCTCGCCCGCGCGCGCCGCGGCGAGCCGATGGCGGACCGGAGCAGCAGGCCGCGCAGGCTCGCGAGGTCCACCCCGCGCGACGTCGAGGACCGTGTCTGCGAGGCGCGCTCCTCGATGCTGCTCGCCCCGCTCGGGCTGGCCGCCGCGACGGGCGTGCCCGCCCGCACCTGCGCCAGGATCGTGGCGAGGCGCGGGATGCCCAGGCTCGCCGACGTCGACCGCGTGACCGGCGAGGCCCGGCGGCGCGGCCCCGTCACCCCCGTGCGGTACGAGCGCGAGAGGCCCGGGGAGCTGGTCCACGTCGACGTCAAGAAGGTCGCCCGCATCCCCGACGGGGGCGGCTGGCGCGCGCTCGGGCGGGGTAACGACCGCTCGAGGGGGCACTCGGGGGCGGGGTCGTCCTGCCTGCACGTCGCGGTCGACGACTTCAGCCGCGTCGCCTACGCCGGGCTGCTCCCCGACGAGCGGAAGGGCACCTGCGCGGCGTTCATGCGGCGGGCCCTGCGCTTCTACGCGGGCCTCGGCCTGACGGTCGAGCGCGTCATGACCGACAACGGCCCGGGCTACCGCAGCGGCGAGTTCAACGAGCTGCTCGCCGCCGCCGGCGCCCGGCACGTCTACACGAGGCCCTACAGCCCGTGGCAGAACGGCAAGGTGGAGCGGTTGCCCCCTCAAGGTCGTTTGCGTGAAAAGTTCGCGTCCGCACCAGATGCGCGCCGTCCTCGGATAGACTATCTGGGTACCGCCGTGAACAACGCAAGGAGCCGCCGCATGCGCCAGGGTTTCGATAACGAGAAGTACATCGCCAGCCAGGCCGAGCACATCAAGGAGCGCATCGCCCAGTTCGGCGGCAAGCTCTACCTCGAGTTCGGCGGCAAGCTCTTCGACGATTACCATGCGAGCCGCGTACTTCCCGGCTTTGAGCCCGACAGCAAGTTCCGCATGCTCAAGAGCCTGGCGGACGACGTCGAGATCATCATCGCGATCAACGCCAACCACATCGAGAAGAACAAGGCCCGCGGCGACCTCGGCATCACCTATGACGAGGACGTGCTGCGCCTGGCGGACATCTTCCGCTCCAACGGCTTTTTGGTCGGCGCCGTGGTGCTCACCCAGTACTCCGGCCAGCCGGCGGCAGATCAGTTCCGCCGTCGCCTCTCGATGCTCGGCATCACGTGCAAGCTGCACTATCCCATCGAGGACTATCCGCACGACATCGACCTCATCGTGAGCGAGGACGGCTACGGCAAGAACGAGTTCGTCGAGACCACGCGCCCGCTCGTCGTGGTGACGGCGCCGGGCCCGGGCTCGGGCAAGCTCGCCACCTGCCTGTCGCAGCTCTACCATGAGCATAGGCGCGGCGTGGCGGCCGGCTACGCCAAGTTCGAGACCTTCCCCGTGTGGAACCTGCCGCTCAACCACCCGGTGAACATCGCCTACGAGGCCGCCACGGTCGACCTCGACGACGCCAACATCATCGATCCCTTCCACCTCGAGGCGCACGGCGTCACCACGGTGAACTACAACCGCGACGTCGAGGCGTTCCCCGTGGTCAAGGCCCTCATGGAGAAGATCCTGGGCGAGAGCCCCTATATGAGCCCCACCGACATGGGCGTCAACATGGTGGGCTACGCCATCTGCGACGACGAGGCGTGCCGCGAGGCGGCCAACATGGAGATCGTCCGCCGCTACTTCACCGCCGCCGTCAACGTCAAGCGCACGGGCTGCGGCTCGGAGCAGGTGGACAAGCTCAAGGCCATCATGCAGAAGGTCGGCGTCAACAAGGACCTGTCCCCGGCCCGCTCCGCGGCGCTGCTCAAGGAGGAGACCACCGGTTCTCCCGCTGGCGCCATGGTGCTGCCCGACGGCTCGGTCGTCACGGGCAAGACCTCCACGCGCCTGGGCGCGGCGAGCTCGCTCATGATGAACGCGCTCAAGGCCGTCACCGGCGTGGACATGGAGCTCGAGGTCATCTCGAACGACGCCATCGAGCCCATCAGCCGCCTCAAGACGAGCCAGCTCGGCAGCGTGAACCCGCGCCTGCACCCGGACGAGACGCTCATCGCGCTCTCCATCACCTCCGCCACGAGCGAGGTGGCCGCCCACGTGCTCGCCGGCCTGCCCCTCCTGCGCGGTTGCGACGCGTTCTTCTCGGTGATCATCTCCAGCTCCGATGAGGCGCTGTTCAAGAAGCTCGGCATCAACGTCTGCTGCGAGCCCAAGTTCGAGCGCAGCGGGTACTATCACCGCTAGGTATGACCGAGCTGGAGCGGTGCTGCCGGGAGTACCTGGGGCACCTGTCGGTGGAACGCAACCTCTCGCCCTACACGGTCGCGGCGTATCGGCGTGACCTTGAGGCCTACCGCGCATTCTTGGCGGAGCGCGGGGTGACGGGTCCGGACAGCGTGACCCGCCGCGATGTCGAGGATTTTGTCGCGCATCGCCGCGAGACGGGGGCGGCCGACGCGTCGGTCAACCGCGCGCTGTCCGCCGTCAAGGGCCTCCATCGCTTCCTCGTGCGCGAGGGTATCTCCACGACGTACCCGACTTCCGCCATCCGCACGCCCAAGGCGGCCAAGCACCTGCCCGATGTCATATCGATAGACCAGGCGTGCGCCCTGCTCGACCAGCCGTTTCCCGCAACGGCGGCGGGCGCGCGCGACCACGCGGCCCTCGAGGTCCTGTACGGTTGCGGCCTGCGCGTGAGTGAGCTCACGGGGCTCGACGTGCGCGACCTTCATCTCGATGAGGAGTTCCTGCTCGTGATGGGCAAGGGCTCGAAGGAGCGCTTGGCGCCCATAACCGGCTCGGCGCTGCGGGCCCTCGAAGCGTACCTCACGCTCGGCGCGCGCGATGAGCTCATGGGGCATGCGCGCGCCGCGGGTGTGAGCCCGGCGGTCTTTCTCAATGCACGGGGGACGCGCCTTTCCCGTCAAAGCGTCCATGCCATATGCGAGCGCTACGGCCGCATGGTGGGCATCGAGGGCCTGCATCCGCACACGCTGCGGCACTCGTTCGCCACGCACATGCTCGCGGGCGGCGCCGACCTGCGCGTATTGCAGGAGATCCTTGGGCATGCGGATATCGCCACCACGCAAATCTACACGCATGTGGACCAAACGCAGCTGCGCGAGGTCTATCTCGCGGCGCACCCGCGCGCATAGCCGCCGCGCATCGTCGCTCCGCTCGACCACCCGAGCTGCACGTATTACTTTCATGGGGCGGCCCGTTCGCGCGCGTCGTTCGGGCACCCATGTCGTGACCGGTCATCACCGGACCCCGCCGTGCTCCTTCGCCCTGTCCCTGGCTGCCCCGTGGGGTATCCGCGCGCAAGCCCTCGCGTGGTGTCCGGGTGCTTTAGGGGTGGGAGCCCCACCCATAGCTCGCCCACAAGTCGGGCACAAATCAAAAATCGGTTCAACCTCAACTAGAAGGTTTAAGCTGCGGGAACGGTTCCGACCCGTGGTGGCCACGTATGGGCAAAACACAACATCTTGTGTGGGCACAAACGCCTGTTCGAGCTGATTGCGGGGGAGGCCTGAGCGCCCGGGGGAGCTGTGGGGGAGAAAGTGGGAAAAAGTGTTGCGAAAGGGGGGAGCCCCCCATAGAATGAAAAGCGTCGACGGCGGGGTGGCTCCCGCACATGCCCACGAGTAAGCCTAAGGGGGTGCGCGCCAGTGTATTTCAACGGGACCTACGATCGAAATCTCGATGCAAAGGGTCGTTTGTCACTGCCGCCCGCCTTTAAAAAGCAGCTCGAGGGCCTTGTGCGCGTCCTTCCCGCTCCTGAGAAGGAAGTCGACGCCCTGTACGTGTTCACCGAGGACACGTTCAAGGTCTGGGTTGACTCTGTGTTTGAGGCGAAAGGCGGGTTCGATCCCACCAATCGCTCCCATCGCATGGTCAAGGAGGCTCTGTACGGTGCGGCAACCACACTTGAAATAGACTCTGCCGCCCGCATCAGCCTTCCCGAGCACGACCGCAAGAAGGCTCATCTGGATCGCGAGGTCACGGTTGTCGGTGGCGACGACCGCCTGGTGATCTGGGATCGCGAGACCTATGCGGCACGTCAGGCCGAGACCGAGGACATCCTCGCGGACTTCTTCGATTAAGGGAGACGCCCCCATGGACACGAACGAGGGAGCAGGTACGTTGACACCTGAATATCGGCATGAACCTGTCATGCTCCAAGAAGTGCTCGAGCAGCTTCAGCTCTCCGCGGGATCCGTCGCGTGCGACTGCACGCTCGGCGGTGCGGGCCATTCCGTCAGGATGGCCGCCCAGGTTGGGACCGAGGGGCTGTTGCTGGGAATCGACCAGGACGACATGGCGCTCGAGGCGGCGGGGAAGCGGCTTGACGCCGAGGCTCCGGGAACGCCGCATAAGCTCCTCAAGGGCAACTTTGGGGACTTGGACGAGCTCTTGTGCTCGGCGCAGGTGCCGGGCGTGGATGGATTCCTCTTCGACCTGGGCGTCTCGAGCCCCCAACTCGATATCCCTGGTAGGGGTTTCTCGTACAACGAGGACGCCCCACTCGACATGCGTATGGATCCGGGAACCAACACCTTAAACGCAGCTGAGGTCTTGAACACCTATACCGAAGCCGACCTCGCCCGGATTCTCCGCATCTACGGAGAGGAGAAGTTCGCCCGCCAGATCGCGCGCGAGATCGTGCGCAGAAGGCAGGTGGCTCCTCTTGCCACCACGGGAGATTTCGTCGATGTCATCAAGGCCGGCATTCCGGCCGCCGCGCGCCGGCACGGGGGTCATCCCGCCAAGCGCAGCTTCCAGGCCATCCGCATCGAGGTCAACCATGAGCTCGATGTCCTCGAGCGCGGGCTCGAGGCGGCGGTGCGCTGGCTCAACCCGTCCGGGCGCGTGTGCGTGATCTCGTACCACTCGCTTGAGGACCGCATCGTCAAGCGCCTGTTCCAGGAGCTCTCGCAGGGGTGCACCTGCCCGCCGGATATCCCGGTGTGCGTGTGCGGCAACGTGCCGATAGTCAAGGTCACCACCCGCAAACCACTGGTTGCCACGGCCGAGGAGGTCGCGCGCAACCCACGAGCGCGATCGGCCAAGATCCGCTGCGCCGAACGCCTCTAGTCGTTTGGTGCCCGCGAATCCGCCCCGCGCCATTTGTTTCGCTTTCTACTTTTCCGGGACGGAGGGTCGCATATCATGGGTTACCACACCTCAAATGCAGCATATGCCTATGATATGCGGCCCCAAACCCATGCCGGCTACGCTCCGGCCCCGACTCCGGCGGAGAACGCGCGCCCGCGCCTCGACGTCGTTGCGGGCGCCGGCCGCGAGGCGAGCCAGGACGTAAGCCCCCAGTTCACGCATTGCGTCAAGGTCTTCGCGGTGCTCGCGGTGCTGTTCGTGGCCCTGGGCCTGTTCCGCGTGACCCTCGCCGGCCTCACCACGTCGACGCTCAACAGCGCGGCGACGCTGTCCAACGAACTTACCGAAGAGCAGGAGCAGAGCTCCGACCTCGAGGTCATGCGCGCCGTCTACGGCTCCTCCACGCGCATTCGCGACCTTGCGGAGGGCTATGGCATGGTGGCCGCCGAGAGCGGCGTCACCCTCGACTTCACCGAGTACACCGATTCGTCCGTCAGCGCCGATGCGGGTGCGTCGCCCGCGCTCGGCGAGTAGGCGGCAGGGCGGCTGCGCATGTCGTCTGATAGGAACGGAAATCGCGGTTTTGACCGCAGGGGAGGCGCGCGCGGCGACGTGCGTCGCGGCCGTTACGCGGGCCGCGAGGACGCCTCGACGCGCGTCGGCTCGGACCGTCGCGCGGGCGCTGACCGCATGGCTCCCGGTGCCCGAGACCCTCGCTCGCGCGGGGGCCGCACCTCGGGCGAGCGCCGTCGCGTCCAGACCGACTGGCTGCATTCCGACCTCGCCAACGAGCCCATTTCGCGCCACGGGTTCCTCATGGCGGGCCTGGGCCTCGCCGGCCTCGCCATCACCGCGCGCCTCGCCGATTTCCAGCTGGTGAACGCAGACCGGTACCAGGCCGAGGCAGATGCCCGCAGGCTCACCAGCCAGGTGCTCTACGCCAAGCGCGGCACGATCTACGATCGCAACGGCACCGTGCTCGCCTCGAGCGTCGAGTGCAAGAACGTCTACGTCAATCCGCAGCTCATCGAGAAGAAGCAGCGCAAAAAGGCGATCAAGGCCCTCGTCGAGGTGTTGGACGTGGAGGAGGATTTCGTCTCCGACCTGATCGACCAGGACACCACGTTCGCGTATGTCAAGCGCCAGGTCGACGAGGCGGACGCCGAGATCCTGGAAAAGAAAAACATCACGGGCATCGAGTTCGAGCCCGCCATCAAACGCGTGTATCCCAACGGGGCGCTCGCCTCGCAGGTGCTGGGCATCGTCAACGTGGACAACGTGGGCGTGTCCGGCCTGGAAAAGCAATACGACGAGATCCTCACGGGCGTCAACGGGTCGTTGGCGCGCGAGCGTGCGCTCGACGGCTCGTTCATCGCCGGCGGAGCGTACAAAAAGGTGCCGGCGCAGGACGGCATGGACATCGTGCTGGGCCTCGACGCCAACATCCAGCGCGTCGCGGAGGACGCCCTGGCCGAGGTCGTCGAGCGGGTGGGGGCCAAGAACGGCTCGGTCATGGTGAGCGACCCCACCACGGGCGAGATCATCTGCTGCTGCTCGTATCCCACCTTCGACCCCACGGACCTCGCCTCCGCCTCCAGCGCGGACCTCAACCTGCGCATGGTGACCGACGTTTACGAGCCGGGCTCCGTGTTCAAGTCGTTCGTGGCGGCCGCCGCCATCGAGCACGAGGGCATGACGCCCGACACCGAGTTCTCGGTGCCCGCGGTGGTCCAGGTGGGCGACGACCAGGTGCGCGACGCCGACAAGCGCGATTACGGCATGACCATGACGCTGCGGGAGATGATGCGCCGCTCCTCGAACACGGGCTTTGTGCTCGTGGGGCAACAGGTGGGGGCCGACGACTTCGACGCCCACGTGATCGGCGATTTTGGGTTCGGCGCGTCCACGGGAATCGATTTTCCGGGCGAGTCGCTCGGCATCATCAAGGACCGCGACGAGTACGACGGCGCGACGCTGGGATCCATGTCCTTTGGCCAGGCGCTCGCGGTGGAGCCCGTGCAGATGGTCCGCGCCATGAGCGCCATCGCCAACAAGGGCGTCATGACCACGCCGCATTTTCTCAAGACCCGTGCCGGCCAGGAGGTCGATTGGACGGACGGCGAGACGCGCGTGGTGTCGGAGGAGACCGCGCGCGCCGTGGCGGACATGATGCGCACCGTGGTGGATGAGGGCACGGGCAAGCTCGCGCAGGTCGTCGGCTATGAGGTCTCGGGCAAGACCGGCACGGCGGAGCGCGCGGCGGAGGGCCAGAACGGCTATCTGGAGGATAACTACATGTCCTCGTTCATGGGCTTCGTCTCGACGAGCGACCCGCGCGCCATGTGCTATATCACGCTCGACGGCACGGCGGCGGGCTCCGATGCGGCGACGCCCGTGTTCAGGACGATCATGGAGACGGCCCTGCCGGCGCTGGGCATCAAGCCCACGCGGTAGGGTTCACATGGCCTGCACCACCATGCGGGTGAGTCGAGGTACCATCAATAGGTTGTATGGTGCCGCAGTGGAAAGGTTGCCACTCATATGGTTGAGATCGCAGTCAAGTATCTCGAGAGCACGACGGGCGCGCGCCTTGCGGCGGGGGACCCCGACCGCATGTGCCGGGGCGTGACCATCGACTCGCGCGTCGTCGAGCCGGACGCCATCTTCGTGGCCTTTCCCGGCGAGCGCGTGGACGGCAACGACTTCGCGCTCAAGGCGATCGAGCTGGGCGCGGGCGCGGTCGTGATGACGCGCGACCCGGAGGACGAGGTCGTCGCCATGGCCCGCGACCGCGGGTGCGCCGTCCTTACCTGCGACGACCCCACCGAGTTCTTGCTGCGCCTGGCCCAGGGCTACCGCGCCCGCCTGCGCTGCACGGTCATCGGCGTGACCGGATCGATCGGCAAGACCACGACCAAGGACGTCCTGGCGGCGTGCCTTTCCAAGCGCTACCGCGTGCACGCCACGGCGGGCAACTACAACAACCTCATCGGGCTGCCGCTCACCATCCTGTCGGCCCCGGCGGACACGCAGATGCTCGTGCTCGAGATGGGCATGAACGACTTTGGCGAGATCAGCCGCCTCACGGCGTGCGCCCAGCCCACCTTTGGCATCATCACCAAGGTGGGGACCTCGCATATCGGCATGCTCGGCAGCCGGGAGGGGATCGCCCGCGCCAAGGCGGAGATCGTCGAGGGCATGCCCCCCAGCGCGGAGAACTTCGAGGGCCATCACTCGGCCCTGGTGCTGCACGGCGAGGACGACTTCACGCCGTACATCATCGAGCGCTATGCCCGTCCCGCGGGGATCGACGTGGTGCTGGCCGGGACCTCGACCGACGACGACGTATGCGCGACCCATATCGAGCTCGACGAGGACGGACGTGCCCACTTCGACATCACGTTCGAGGACGGTTCGAGCTTTAAGACCCACCTGTCGATCCCCGGTGCGCAGTCGGTCCCCAACGCGCTGTTCGCCGCGGCCGTGGCGCATCGCCTGGGCGTCCCCGCCTTCGAGATCGACGAGGCGTTCGCCTCGCTCGAGATGACCGGTCGCCGCGCGCAGGTCCGCCATGCCGCATGCGGCGCCCGCGTGATCGACGACTCGTACAACGCGAGCCCGGAGTCCATGGCCGCGGGCCTCGACCTGCTGGGCAGCCTGCCGTGCTCCGGCACGCGCATCGCCGTGCTGGGCGAGATGGGCGAGATGGGCGACGAGGCGCCGCGCCTGCATGCGCTCACGGGCGCCTATGCCGCAGCGAAGCGGCCCGGGCTGCTCATCTGCGTGGGCGGGGAGCTCGCCGACGAGATGGCCGCCGCCGCGCGCCTCATGGGCATGGACGAGGGCGACGTCCAGGTGGTGCCGTCCTGCGATGTGCTCATCAAGCGTTTTGCCGGCGTGCTCGGCGTGCGCGACCTCGTGTTGGTGAAGGGCTCGCGCTTTGTCGGGCTCGACCGTTTTGTGGAAGAGGTGTGCGCCGATGCTCGGTAACCCCGCGTATCCCACCTACCAGGTTTTTCTGGCCATCTTCATATCTGCGATGATCGCCGGGCTCATCATGCCCCTGTGGATCCGCTTTCTCAAAAAAGACGGCATCGGGCAGCAGATTCGCGCCGACGGCCCCCAGTCGCACCTGGTCAAGGCCGGCACGCCCACCATGGGCGGCGTGATCATCCTGCTCGCCGTCTGCCTCACCTGCCTGATCATGGCCCGTCCCACCGTCGAGCTGCTGCTCGCCGTGGGCGCGATGCTCGCCACCGGCGCGCTCGGCCTGTTCGACGACGTCACCAAAGTGGTGCAGAAGCGCTCGCTGGGCCTCACGCCCACGGGCAAGATGATCGGCCTCACCTTGATCGTCCTCGTGTTCTTTATCATCGCGGTGAACTATTGCGACGTGGCGTCGGTCATCCGCTTTCCGGGCGGCTTCACCATCGACCTGGGCGTGCTCACCACCACCCTCACCGTGGGCGGGACGGACATCCGGATCCCCTGGCTCTATCTCGTCTTCGTGTTCCTGCTGCTGGCGGGCATGTCCAACGCCGTCAACCTCACCGACGGCCTCGACGGCCTGGCGGGTGGCACGGTGATGATCTCCATGATCGTCATGGCCGCCATCTGCTTCGTCCGCCACGACGCGAACCTCGCCATCTTCTGCGCCGCCTGCGCCGGCGGCTGCATCGGCTTCTTGTGGTTCAACGCCTATCCCGCGCAGATCTTCATGGGCGATACCGGTTCCCTCGCGCTGGGCGGCGCGCTTGCCGCCGTGGCGGTGCTCACCAACACCGAGGTCGTGTCGCTCGTCGTGGGCGGGCTGTTCATCGCCGAGACCCTCTCGGTGATGATCCAGGTCGTGAGCTTTAAGGCCACCGGCAAGCGCGTGTTCCTCATGGCCCCCATTCACCATCATTTCGAAAAGAAGGGCTGGGCGGAGACCAAGGTCGTCATTCGCTTTTGGATCGTCTCCGCCGCCTTTGGCGCGCTGGGCCTCGCCCTGTTCTTCCAGCTCGGATAGGATGCTCATATGCCGTTACCGCAACGTTTTAGTCTGCTCGTCCTCGGCCAGGGCTCGACGGGCCTCGAGGTCGTCTCGTGGGCCGTCGATCACCTGGGCGACCGCGTGACCTCCGTCACCGTCTACGGGGGCGCCCAGTCCGCCCCCACCGAGCGGACGCGGGAGCTCGAGGGTGCTGGCGTGCGCTTTGCGTATGGCACCGAGGACATCGAGGGCGCATACGATATCTGCGTGGCGAGCCCGGGCATCTCGGAGTTCTCCGAGTTCTTCCGCAACGCCTCTGCCGCGTGCGGCGAGATCATGGGCGAGCCCGAGTTCGCATGGCGCCTGTCGCCCGAGCGCTGGTGCGCCATCACCGGCACGAACGGCAAGACCACCGTCACCAGCCTCACCAACGAGCTCCTGCGCGCCTCGGGCCTCGCGAGCGTCGCGGTGGGCAACATCGGCAACGCCGCGATCCACGAGGTCGATCGGCGCGCCGAGGGCGAGTGGTTCGTCGCGGAGCTCTCCAGCTACCAGATCGCGACGACCGCCGAGCTGCACCCGCGCGTCGCCATCCTGCTGAACATCACGCCCGACCACCTGGCGTGGCATCGCACGCACGAGAACTACGCCTTGGCCAAGATCGACTTGTTCCGCAACATGGACGAGTCCGACCTCGCCATCGTGAACGTCGAGGACGAGGGCATCGCCGCCTTCGCCGATCGCGTGTACGTCCCCGGCCGCCGCGTGCTCAAGCTCGGCCTTGCCGATGCGGGCGGCGCGCACGCCGCCTTTGTGCGCGATGGGCACCTGGTGGTGCGCATCGATGGGCGGGAGACGGCGCTCGTGCGCGCCGACGAGCTCAAGATCGCCGGCGACCACAACGTGCTGAACGCCCTCGCCGCCGCCGCGGCCGCGTTGGCTTGCGGGGCGTCGCCCGAGGGCGTCCGTGCCGGGCTCGCGGCCTTCGCGCCGTTGCCGCATCGCGTCGAGCCCGTGGGCGAGGTCGAGGGCGTGCGCTACATCAACGACTCCAAGGCGACGAACACCGACGCGGTGGAAAAGGCGCTCTCGGCGTTTTCCGACACCCGCGTGATACTGCTGCTGGGCGGCTCCGACAAGGGGACGCCGCTTACGGACTTCATGGAGGTCGTGGCCGCCCGTGCCGCCGCCGTGGTGTGCTTTGGCGCGGCGCGCGAGCGCTTCCGTTCCGCGCTCTCCGAGGCGAGCGGCGCCGCCGAGATCGATATCGCCGAGGCGGACGACCTGCGCGACGCGGTGGACGTCGCGCGCTCGCTCGCGCAGCGCGGCGACGTGGTCCTGCTCTCGCCGGCGTGCGCCTCCTTTGACGAGTTCTCCGGATTCGAGGAGCGCGGCGACGCGTTCCGTGCGTACGTGGCGGAGCTTTCCGCCCAGGAGGCGTAGCGCATCGTGGGTGAGCGCGGCGCCGGGATGGGCGAGGACAACAAGAAGGGATTCCGTCTGCCGCTCGGCGCTTCTCGGCGTGCGAAGGCGGACGGCGCCGACGATCCGACGCCCGGGCGGTCCGAGGGGGCGGGCGCCAAGGCGTCCGGGACGCGCGGCGATGCCGAGCCCTCCAAACCCGTCAAGCGCACGAGGCGCAAGGCGACCGCGACTAGTCACTCCGAGCTGGGCGAGAAGCTGATCGCCGGCGTGCCGGCGCGCATCATGCGCCCGCGCCTGGTCTTTGTGTGCTGCCTGGTCGCCATCTGCGCGTTCGGCCTGCTCATGGTGTACTCCGCCTCGTCGGTGGAGGCGCTCAAGGAGCAGGGCAGCTCGTGGTACTTCCTCTTTCGCCAGGCCATCTTCATGGCCATCGGGTTCGTGGCGTTCGCGGTGATCGGCACCCGTGCCGTCATTCCCTGGCGCGCGTTCAGGTCGAGCGCCTCCAAGGTGATGTGGGCCGCCGTCGTCGTCTTGCTGCTCGTCGTGCTCGCCGTCGGCGCCGGCGGCGATACCTGGGGCGCCTCACGCTGGATCCCCTTGGGCTTTTTCAACCTGCAGCCTGCCGAGCTCGCCAAGCCCGCCGTGATCGTGCTGGCCGCCAAGATCCTGTCCGACTATTACGAGGACGGCGCAACCGACACGTTCTCGTTTTTGGTGTCGATGGCCATCTGCCTGGGCGTGCCGGCGATTCTCATCTTCGCCGAGCCCGACCTGGGCACGACGATCATCATCGCCGTGACGGTGTTCGCCATGGCGTATATCTGCGGCATCTCGTACCGCTTGATCGGCGCGCTCTTCGCCGTGTTCGTGGTGGCTGCCGTGGGGCTTGCCATCACCTCGTCGTACCGCTTCACGCGCCTGCTCGTGTTCCTCGATCCGTGGAGCGACCCCTTTGGCGACGGCTATCAGGCGACGCTGGCGATCATGGCATTCGCCTCGGGCGGTCCGTTCGGGCGCGGCATCGGCAACTCCACCATGAAGTACAACTACCTGCCGGAGGCGCATAACGACTACATCCTCGCCATCATCGGCGAGGAGCTCGGCTTTGTGGGGACGGCCATATTCGTCTTGGTGTTCCTGTCCATGATCGCCGCCGGGTTCTACATCGCGCGCCGCTCCGCTTCGCTGCACGGGCAGCTCATCGCCTCGGGCTGCTCGTTCGTGCTGCTCATCCAGTTCATCATCAACACCTTTGGCATCCTGGGCCTGCTGCCCATGACGGGCAAGCCCCTGCCGTTCATCAGCTACGGCGGCTCATCGGTGCTGACCTCGCTCATCCTCGCCGGGCTGATCTTTCGCGTCTCGGTTGAGAGCAACGTCCAGACTGCCGCCGACCGCCGCCGTGCCGGCCTGGCCGTGCTGGGGTCCGCCTCCGGTGACGAAGAGGTCGCGGGCCGCGAACGCCCCTCGATGCGTCGGGGCTCCATGCGCACGGCGCGCCTGAGCGAGCGCGAGCAGCAGGACATCTCCACGCATATGGGCAGGAGCACCGCCGGTCCCGCGCGGACGAGGTCTTCGCGGCGCGGGCAGGGCGATGCCGGTCCTCTGCCCGGCGAGGGGCGCGCGCCTCGTTCCACGGGGTATCGCGGTCAGGGCCTGAGCGTCTATGACGGCGGCCGCAGCGCCGCCCGCTCGCGGGGAGCGGCGGGCGGATACCGCACCGCACGCGGCATGCGCGATGAGGGCGGTCGCGGGTCGGGATATGAGCGCATCGACTTGGGCGGCAGCGCGCAGGACCGCCTGCGCCCGCGCGTCGACCGCCCGCGCGTCGACTACGGGGATGTGCCGCCTTCGCCCCGCCCGCGCCGTTCGGGTGAGGCGAGGCGCTATGATGATGGGCGATCGACGGGGAGGAGCCGTTATGACCGATAAGAGGCGCCTGGTGGTTGCCATCGCGGCGGGGGGGACCGCCGGACACGTGAATCCGGCGCTCGCGCTGGCCGACGAGCTGCGCCGCCGTGGCCACGACGTCCACTTCTTTGGCGAGACGCGCCGCCTGGAGGGCACGCTCGTCCCGCAGGCGGGCTTTCCGTTCCATCCCGTCCACGTGACGGGCTTTGACCGCCAGCGCCCTTGGACCCTCGTCACGGCGCTCGTGCACCTCGCCCGCGAGGAGCGCCGCCTGCTCAAGGAGTTCCGCGAGGGCGAGATTCCGCAGCCCGACGTCGCGATCGGCTTTGGCGCGTATCTCGAGCTGCCGCTCGTGCGCGCCGCCGCCAAGCTCGGCGTACCGGTCGCCCTGCATGAGCAGAACTCGGTTTCCGGCCTGGCGAACAAGCAATCCGCCAAGCTGGCGAGTCTCATCGCCTTGGGGCAGCCCGGGGCGGAGGGCGTGCTGCGCGACCACGCGGCTGCCTCGACGCGCATCGTGTTCACCGGCAACCCGGTGCGCCGCAGCGTGCTCGAGGGCGATCGCTCCCGCGGCCGCGCCGCGCTGGGCATCCCCGAGGACGCGACCATGCTCTTGGTCTTTGGCGGCTCGTTGGGTGCCAAGCACCTGAACGAGCGCCTCGCCGCGCTCAAGGGCGATGTGCTGGGCATCGAGGGCGTGTACGTGGTGCAGTCGACGGGCGAGAAGGGCTACGACGAGGCGTGCGAGCTGCTTTGTCTGAGCGATGCCGAGGCGAAGCGCTGGCAGGTCCGAGCCTACATCGACGACATGGGCGATGTGCTCGCCGCCGCCGACGTCGTGCTGTCGCGCGCCGGGGCCTCCTCGGTCGCCGAGATCGCGGCGCTCGCCGTGCCCTCGATCCTCGTCCCGTACCCCTTTGCCACGGCGGATCACCAGACCGTGAACGCGCGCCTGCTGGTTGACGCCGGGGCCGCGACGGTCCACGCCGACGCCGACATCGACGGCGAGGCGTTCGCGCGCGACCTGCTGGATGCGCTGACCAACCCCGCCCGTCGCGAGGGCATGCGCGCCGCCGCCAAGGGCCTGGCGCAGGACAGGGCCGCCCAGCACCTCGCCGACGAGCTGGAGTCCCTCACCCATGCGTGATGGGGAGCCGGATTCCCCCTCACGTGGCGGTGTGCTGGGTACAGGTGTGCTGCTGTTCGCCCTGTGCGTGATCGCGATTCTCGCGGTCTGCTTCAACATGTCGGGCCAAAGCTCATCGAGCTATCCCTCGAGCGCATCCGGTGTGATCCGCTCCATTGACGAGGCATCTTCTATCGTGTCGATTGAGCTTTCCGATCACGACCCGTCCCAGTTCCCCTTTCATGAGGGACCCGTATCGTTTGAGCTGCATGACGGGCTTTTGCATCAGGACGAGTTTGAGATCGGCTCCGTCGTCGAGGTGACGTACTTCTACACCCTTCCGTTCGAGGAACCGCTGGAGTGCTGCGCGATGAAGATAAAGCCTGCGTAGGGGTAGTGTTCAGGCCGCTTTTCGAATAACCATGCGTATCGGCCTTATTGCCCAGATGGACGACCGTAGCCTCGGGGCGGGGCGCATTGTCCCGCGCGCAGTTCCGCACGAGCAGAAGGCCCCGGTGGGGCCTTCGCGCGAGTCAGGACCGTCCGAGCACGGGACAATGCGCCCCGCCCCGAGGCGTTCGGTGGTTGTGCCAATCTGGGGATGACCATGAGAATGGCTTATACTTAGATAGTTTACGCATACGATTACGCGAGGAGACGTCATGTCGACCATTGCAGTCCCCGAGGCGACCACCGCCCCGACGTTCAAGAGCGCCCACTTCATCGGTGTGGGCGGTGCCGGCATGAGCGGCATCGCGCTGGTGCTGCACGAGCGGGGCTTCAAGGTGACGGGCTCCGACCTCAAGACCTCCCGCTACGTCCGCCAGCTCACGCGCGCCGGCGTCGAGGTCCATGTGGGCCACGAGGCCGCCACGATCGACGCGGTGCAGCCCGACGTCGTCGTGGTCTCCACCGCCATCCCCGAGACGAACCCGGAGCTCATGCGCGCTCGCGAGCTCGGCATTCCCGTGTGGCACCGCGCCAAGATGCTCTCCGCGCTCGGCTACGGCCGCACGACGGTCGCCGCCGCCGGCACGCACGGCAAGACCACCACGTCCTCGATGGTGGCCACCATGCTCGATCGCATGGGGCTCGACCCGAGCTTCCTCATCGGCGGCGTCGTTGAGGGCTACGGCACCAACGGCAAGAACGGCGACGGCGAGTACTTCGTCGTGGAGGCCGACGAGTCGGACAGCTCCTTCCTCTACCTCAACCCCCATGTGGTCATCGTGACCAATGTGGAGGCCGACCACATGGACCATTACAGCTCGCTCGAGGAGATCGAGGACACGTTCTGCGCGTTCATGAACCTCGTGGGCGAGGACGGCACGGTCATCGTGTGCGGCGAGGACCCGCATCTGGTCGAGCTCGCCCGCTCGACGGGGCGTGCGGTGCTCACCTACGGTGAGGGCGAGGGCTTCGACGTGTCCTGCGCGCCCATGGCCTCGAGCCACACCTTCGGCACCGATTTTAGTGTCACCCTGCCCGACGGCGCGGTGCGCACGGTCGCCATCAAGAACAACCCCGGCCGCCACAACATGCTCAACGCCACGGCCGCCCTTGCCTCCGCCTATGTGCTCGGTCTTGACACCGAGGACGCGGCACGCGCCCTGTCCACCTTCGAGGGTGCGCGCCGCCGCTTCACGCACGTGGGCGAGACGCGCGGCGTCATGCTCGTGGATGACTACGGTCACCACCCCACCGAGGTCAAGGCGACGCTCCATGCCGCCAAATCCCTCGACTTCGCCAAGGTCGCCGTTGTGTTCCAGCCGCATCGCTACACACGCCTCCAGGCGCTCTGCGATGACTTCGTCGACGCGTTCGCCGATGCCGACACCGTGGTGCTCATCGACGTGTTCCCCGCCGGCGAGATGCCCATCCCTGGCGTCACGAGCAAGATGCTCGCCGACAAGATCCGCGCCGCGCACCCCGACAAGCAGGTGCGCTACGTGGCCGACCACCAGGCGCTCATGACGTGCCTGGACGAGGTGGTCCAGGCGGGCGACCTGCTCATCACCATGGGCGCCGGCGACGTCACGACCGTGGGTCCGGAGTACCTCGCGCACGTCGCGGACAAGGACAGCTGATCCATGGGCGTGTTCAATGCCGTCATGTCGCTTTCCGGCATGATCGATACGGATGTCATCGAGCAGGAAAAGCTGGCTCGCCACACGAGCTACCGCATTGGCGGCAAGGCCGATCTCTTCATCACCTGCCACAGCTACCACTCCTTGCGCCGCACCATCGAGGTGCTCGCCCGCGAGCGCGTGCCGTGGGTCATCATCGGCAAGGGCTCCAATCTGCTCGTCGCCGACGAGGGCTATCGCGGCGCGGTCATCACGCTCGGCAGTGAGTTCTCCCGCTTCGTGCTGGGGGAGGACGGCCGCACCATCACCGTGGGCGCCGGCGCCATTCTCGCGCGGCTGGTCAACGAGGCGCTCTCCAAGGAGCTCTCGGGCCTCGAGTTCGCCGTGGGCATTCCCGGTACGGTGGGCGGCGCGATCTCCATGAACGCCGGCTCGCGCACCGAGTGGATCGGCTCACTCGTGTGCGACGTGGTGACGTACAAGCCCGGCGAGGGCATTCGCCATTACGGGCGCGATGACGTGACGTGGGGGTATCGCACCTGCGGGCTGCCGCGCGACGAGATCGTCCTCGAGGTCACGCTCGAGCTCGCGCAGGGCGTCAAGGACGAGATCCGCGCGCGCATGGAGCGCTCGCTCACCCGGCGGCGCCGCACCCAGCCCCTGGGTGTGCCCTCGTGCGGGTCGGTGTTCCGCAACCCGCCCGACCGGGCGGTGGGGGCCCTGATCGAGGAGTGCGGATTAAAGGGTTTTTCGCAGGGAGGGGCGGAAGTCTCGCCCGTTCACGCTAACTTTATCGTTAACAAGGGAACCGCTTCCGCGGCCGATGTCGCGGCGGTCATACGGCACGTGCACAAGACGGTAAGGGAGAGGTATGGCGTCGAGCTTCAACCCGAAGTCAAATTCCTCGGCTTCTAGGGCGCCAAAGCCTACCTATCGTCGTGCCTCGGCCGCAAGGTCCGCCTCCGCATCCAAGCCGGCGGGGCCTGCCGGTTCGCGTCGCTCCGCCGCTTCGTCCCGCGCTGCCGTTGGCGGCGCGTCCAAGCCCGCCGTCAAGCCGGCTGCTCACTCCGGATCCAAGCTAACCGCCAAGCCAGTTGCCCGCTCCAGCTCCAGGCCGGTCGTACGTCCCGCCGCGCGACCCGGCGCGGGGGCCAACCGACCGTCCGTGCGCAAGCAGGGCCTCGCGCCCGGAGGGGTCCGGCAAAAGGCCATGCCCCACGGCACGCGCCCCGTGGCCTCGCCCGCGGCCGTCCGCGCCGCGGCTCGGCGCGCGGTCGGACCCGCGGGGGCTTCGTCTCCCAGCGGCGGCGTCAAGATCCCCAAGGCAAAGATGCCCGGCGGCGCCAAGCGCATGAGTGCCGGGGGCGTCAAGCTCCCCCCGAACGCCAAGGGCCTTCCCAAGGGCGGGTCAAAGCCCCTGCGGGTCAAGGCGGGCGCTCCCAAGGTCAAGCCCCAGGCGTCCGGCGGCGTGCTCAAGCGCGCGCTCAGCCCGCTTGCGGGCGTGGCGTCCGCGATCGGGTCCTTCTTCTCCGGCTTGGCGTCGCGCCTCAACATCCCCACGCCCAGCCGCAGCGTCGTGTTCGTGGCGGCGGGCGGCTTCATCGTGGTCATCCTGCTCGCCGTCGTCATCGCGAACTCCTCGCTGCTGGCGGCGACCGAGGTGCGCGTGATGGGCAGCGACCACATGGACCAGGCCACGGCGGAGGCGCTCGTCGACGTCCCCGACGGCACCACGCTGCTCAACGTGGACGAGGACGCCATCCTCGAGCAGCTGCAGGCCAGCCCCTGGATCAAGGACGTCGAGATCGAGCGCGCATGGCCCCACACCCTCGTCATCACGCCCGTCGAGCGCAAGATGACCGCCATCGCCTACGTGACGGCGGACGAGGTGGCTTGGGCGATCGGCGACGACGGGACGTGGATCGCGCCTGTCACGCTTCTCGCCGCCGTTGACGCGGAGGGCAACGAGGTCGAGGTGGGCGAGGACGGGTCCGTGCCCGAGGGCGCAACGCTGCTCTCCGGCCAGGACGCCGCCCTTCGCGTCGCACAGGACGCGGGGTGCCTGCTGCTCACCGACGTCCCGAGCGACGTGTCGCCCAAGAGCGGCGAGAGCGTGAACTCCAAGGTCGTGCTCGCCGGGCTCGAGTACGCCAACGGGTTCTCACCCGAGTTCGTGGCGCAGATTAAGAGCATGTCGGTCGCCTCGGTCGAGGCGATCTCGGCCAACCTGCTCTCGGGCGTCGAGGTGTCGCTGGGCGCCCCGGACAATATCGTCGAGAAGGAGCGCGTGGTCACCAAACTCCTCGCCGAACAGACCGGCGTGACGTACATCAACGTGCGCGAGCCCGGAGCATATACGTTCCGTAGCGCGCCTCAGTAGGGGGATCGCAA
Source organism: Collinsella stercoris DSM 13279 (assembly GCF_020735465.1). Taxonomy (GTDB): domain Bacteria; phylum Actinomycetota; class Coriobacteriia; order Coriobacteriales; family Coriobacteriaceae; genus Collinsella; species Collinsella stercoris. The sequence continues at coordinate 424,085 of NZ_CP085935.1, forward strand.
CTGCGTTCGATGCGTTCACGCGACGCGTGCGATCGTCCGCGAGGGGGCGTTTCCCGTGCGTCTTTGCGGGTGCGAGCACTGCCCGACGAGGTGCTCCACGGCGCGAGGTCCGCGCTGCCGTTCGCGCTCCGCCGAACGGTCTTTGTGAATACCTGCGGAAATGCCGTATACTTCACAATATGCGCAGGTCGGGTTTGACTTGACGGCGCATTTTGTGCAAACATAACACGGTTTACCTCGACTTTTAATCTCTAGTTGAGGGTTAACGTGGTGACGTTCGCCCAAAGGGCTTGCAACATAGTGTTCGGAGGACCGCACATGCACGAGAACGAGATCAACAACTACCTTGCTGTCATCAAGGTCGTCGGCGTGGGCGGTGGCGGTACGAACGCCGTGAACCGCATGATCGAGGAGGGCATCCGCGGCGTCGAGTTCGTCGCCATCAACACGGACGCCCAGGCCCTCGCTATCTCCGACGCCGACATCAAGGTGCACATCGGCACCGACATCACCCGCGGTCTGGGTGCCGGCGCCAACCCCGAGGTCGGTCGCAAGGCCGCCGAGGAGAGCCGTGACGACATCGCCGAGGCGCTCGCCGGCGCCGACATGGTGTTCATCACCTGCGGCGAGGGCGGCGGCACCGGCACGGGCGCCGCTCCCATCGTGGCCGACATCGCCATGAACGACGTGGGCGCGCTGACCGTCGCCGTCGTGACCAAGCCCTTCACCTTCGAGGGCCGCAAGCGCAAGAACTCCGCCGAGGAGGGCATCAAGACCCTCGCCGAGTCCGTCGACACCATGATCGTCATCCCCAACGACCGTCTGCTCGACATCGCCGAGAAGAAGACCACCATGCTCGAGGCCTTCACCACGGCCGACGGCGTGCTATCCCAGGGCACCCAGGGCATCACGGACCTCATCACCGTCCCGGGCGTCATCAACCTCGACTTCGCCGACGTCAAGACCATCATGAAACAGGCCGGCACCGCCATGATGGGCATCGGCGTCGCCTCCGGTGACACGCGTGCCGTCGACGCCGCGCAGCAGGCGATCTCCAGCCCGCTGCTCGAGAGCTCCGTTGACGGCGCCACGCGCGTCCTGCTCTCCATCGCCGGTTCCAAGGACCTGGGCATCCAGGAGATCAACGACGCCGCCGACCTCGTCGCCAACGCCGTCGACCCCGACGCCAACATCATCTTCGGTACCGTTGTGGACGAGTCCCTGGGCGACCAGGTACGCATCACCGTCATCGCCACGGGCTTTTCCGACTCCAACGTCAACCGCCAGGACGAGCTGTTCGCGGCCTCCAAGGCCCCTCGTTCCGAGCGCTCGTCTGAGCCCGCTTCCGCCCCCGCTGCGCCCACGCGCAACATCGGCGGGACCGAGCTGCCGAACTTTGGCAACGACCAGTTCGAGCTGCCCGACTTCCTCAAGCGCGGCAACTTCTAGCGCGAGGTAACGGACCTGACGGAGGGGCCCGGTGCTTGCACGCAAACGTCCTCGGCCGACGAGCTTTGCTCGGCGGCCTGCGGAATGTTTGCTTAGCAAGCACCGGGCACCTCCTTGTGTTGACGTTGTTGGCGCTGGAAGGTGCCTCAAGCTTGATGGCTTCGCAGCTCTCACACGAGAAGAAGGGCGCGCGGGGTTGTCTGGGTGTGCGACGGGTACGGATTTCCCCGTGCACGACTTCAAAGGCGGCGTGTGCCGGGATGGGTTCCTTTGGCACGGGGAGCAGAAAGGGGATGGATATGGAGCGTGTACAGGTTGATGACGTGACGCTGATCGCGTCGCATGACTATGGCGTGCGGTTCGGGTTCACGGAGCGTACGGGTGGCGTTTCCGGCGCGCCGTTCGCCTCTCTGAATCTGGGGTCCCACGTGGGGGACGATATCGCCTGCGTTGAGGAGAACCGCCGTCGTGCGCTTGCGGCGCTCGGGTGCGCGGGCGCCCTCGAGCGGTTGCTGGTGCCCAATCAGGTGCATGGGGATCACGTCGCCGTGGTGCGCTCTGCCTGCGCGGACGAGCTCGAACGAGTGCGGTCCCAGATCGCGGAAGGGGCCGACGCCATCGTTTGTACCGCGGTAGACGTTCCCGTCATGCTCTGCTTCGCCGATTGCGTTCCCGTGGTCCTCACGGCACCGCAGGGCTTTGCCGTCGTCCACTCCGGTTGGAAGGGGACGTATGCCCGCATCGCCGCCAAGGCGGCCCGCGTGCTCATGGCGGAGACGGGCTGCGCGCCCGAGGAGATACGCGCCTACATCGGCCCGCATATCCAGGGTGATGAGTACGAGGTGTCCGAGGACCTCATCGAGAAGTTCGACGCCGAATTCGGCTGGGAAAACGCCGGCAAGACGCGCCTGCTGAGCCTGTCCCACGCAATTCAGCAGGCTCTCGTCGAAGCGGGGGTTCCGGATGGGCAGATCGAGGATCTGCGCCTTTCCACGGTCCGCGAAAACGACCGGTTCTTCTCCTACCGAGCCGAGAACGGCAAGACCGGGCGCCATGCCGCTTTGGCGTATATGACTGAGTAGTCGCACGGGATACATCGTTTAAGGCCTGTCGTAGATCCGTTGGGTGCATAGCACGTTCGATCTATGTGCTCGCTGCAGCAAAGGGCCCTTTCTAGAGACACGCTGTCGCTTCGGCGAGTGCCAAGCGGTCCTGTGTGGTGCAGCGGCTGCTGCCGGCAGCGCACGCAAAGCGTCGCGCACCCCCGCCCGCACCGATGGGCGTAGACCCCTGACAGACCCCTGACACGCCCTTTACCGAGTCGATGGTCGCGCGCGCCTACACTGGCAGGGATTACCCGCACCGTCCTAAGGATGCCCATGCGCAAGCTCTTCTCCCGCCAGCTCATCGAGGCGCGCCACGAGATGCTCTCCATCTTCGAGGCCATCGACCTCTCCCTGCATGACGCCGTGACCGCGTTCGTCACCAACGACAAGGGCCTGGCCAAAAAGATCCAGGCGGCCACGATGCAGATCGACGCGCGGAGCGCAAACCTCGAGGCGGTGTGCTACAACCTCATCGCCACGCAGTCGCCCGTCGCGTCGGACTTCCGCCTGCTCCAGACGATCATCTACGTGAATTTCAACCTGCAGCGCATGAGCGACAAGGTGCGTCGCGTCGCGCGCGCCGCACGTCATAAGGTCACGTTCGAGATCGAGCTGCCGGCTGAGCTCACCGACCTTATCCAGCGCGAGGCGGATTGCGTCTATCGCGTGCTGGGGGCCTCGGTGTCTGCGCTCGTGAGCAACGACCTGGGATCCATGATGAGCCTGATGGATCAGGACGAGGCGGTGCACGACATCTACGAGCAGTTCTTCCGCACCTTCAACCGCATGAACGCCGAGGAGATGGCGGACGACTCGGCGCTGGACGACCTGCGCCGCGTGGTCATGGTGTCGCGTTATCTGGACCGCATCGCCGCCATCTCGATCGATGCGGCATTTCGGTTGACCTTCCTGCTCACCGGTCAGCGCCTGAGCGCGGCCGACCTTGCGGATATCGACGAGGACGAGCTGGAGAGCATGCGCGTGCCCGCCGGCGAGGGCGTGACGCTCGATCCGGAGCGCGATGCTCGTTACGTGGCGGCGCTCGCCCCCGACGAGGTGGGGGAGGCCCTCTCCTCGCTCATCGCCAAAGCCGAGTCGTAACCTCAAATGAGGGGACCTCAAATTAGGGACTGTCCCTGATGTGTCATTTGGGGTCAGACCCCAAATGACACATCAGATCAGTTAGGAGTCGCACATGCGCAAGCTCTTCTCCCGCCAGCTCATCGAGGCGCGCCACGAGATGCTCTCCATCTTCGAGGCCATCGACCTCACCCTGCACGACGCCGTCACCGCCTTTGTGACCGACGACATGGAGCTGGCCCGTCGTGCCAAGAAAAAGACCTATAAGATCGACGCCCGCTGCGCCAACCTCGAGGCCGTGTGCTACAACCTCATCGCCACGCAGTCGCCCGTCGCGTCGGACTTCCGCCTGCTCCAGACCATCATCTACATCGACTTCAACCTGCAGCGCATGAGCGACAAGGTGCGCCGCATCGCCCGCGCCGCCAAGCGCAAGGTCAACAACGACATCGAGTTCCCGCCGCAGATGGTCGCGCTCATCGAGCAGGAGGCGGCGAGCGTCTACCAGGTGCTGGGCTCCACCGCCGCCGCGCTCGTGAACAACGACCTCGCTGCAGTGCTTGCGCTCTCCGAGGAGGACGAGGCCGTGCACGGCGCCTACCAGGAGTTCTTCCGCGTCTTCAACCGCACCGAAACGATGGAGGTCGCCGACGACGCCCAGATGGACGACTTCCGCCGCACCGTCATGGTGTCGCGCTACCTCGACCGCATCGCGGGCATCTCCATGGAGTGCGCTTACCGCCTGGTGTTCCTGCTCACCGGTCAGCGCCTGAGCGCCGACGACATCGCCGAGGCCGACGAGGAGGAGCTCGAGGGCATGCGCATCCCCTCCGGCGAGGGCGTGACGCTCGATCCCGCGAGCGACGCCCGTTACGTCGCGGCACTCGCCCCGGACGAGGTGGGCGCGGAGCTCGCGGCGCTCATCGCCGACGCCACCGCGGAGGGCGAGTAGGGTCAAAGCGCTCGATATAGCGATTGTCTTGGGATGCGGTGCCCGCTCGGCGGGGCCGCATCCGTTGCGTTAGTATGACGGCGTGCCGGGCCGCGCGCGTGCGCTCGGCGTCTTTGTATCTCAAAAGGCGGCGTGATGGCCGCGGGTGTCGAGGAGTGCCGAATGGACGAGAGGTATGCCGCTCGGATCGCCGAGCGTCGCGAGGAGATACTCGGTCGCATGGACGCCGCGCTGACGGCGAGCGGCCGTGCGCGCGAGGACGCGACGCTCGTGGCGGTCTCCAAGACCGTGCGCGTAGATGAGGTCGTGACAGCCATCGATGCCGGGTACCGCGTCTTTGGCGAGAATCGCCCGCAGGAGCTCAACCGCAAGCTCGAGGGGCTTTCCCTGCGGCCCGATGTGCCCCCGGTGCGCTTCGATATGATCGGGAACCTCCAAACCAACAAGATCAACGCGGTGCTCGGTCGTGTGGAGCTCGTCCATTCCATCGGCTCGCTGCATCTCGCCCGCGCCCTCGCCGCGCGCGCCGAACGATGGCTCGAGGCAGGCGAGCTCGTGGCCCCGCAATCCATCCTCATCGAGGTCAACGTGAGCGGTGAGGAGACCAAGGGCGGTTTTGCCCCCAGCGAGCTGCGCGCCGCCTTTGGTGAGCTGCAGAGTCTTTGTGGAGTCCGCATCGAGGGGCTTATGACGATGGCCCCGCGAGGGGATAAGGACAGGGCGCGTGCGTGCTTTTCCGGCTTGCGCGAGTTGCGCGACGAGCTCTCGCGTGAGAGCGGCCTGCCCTTGCGGGAACTCTCCTGCGGGATGAGCGAGGATTTCGAGGTCGCGCTGGAGGAGGGTTCGACTATCGTTCGCCTAGGGCGTGTGGTTTTTGACCCATCCTTTGCAGTAAGATAGGCGAGTACGCCCATACACGGCGCAAAGAGAGGTACGAACGTGAGCTTTTTGGACGATATCAAGAGCCGTTTTGGCGCTGGCCGCGATGTTGCGCCCGAACCCTACGGCGACGAGCCATACGACGACTATTTTGGCGAGGGCGATGACGCCGGCTACGACGATTATCCCGCCGGTTACGGACAGTCCGCCCACGACAGCTATCGTGGATATGAGCCGAGCGATTCCGGCAACGGCATGCTCGGTCAGACCCGCCGCGGGGAGGCCGAATCCGTCGCCGTCTACACGCGTTCCGGCCAGCTGGTCGGAGAGGCCGACCGGCACGCGAGCTCATACGGTGGCGCGACGGCCGCCGCGCGCGACACCGCCTACCGTCCCGGCGCGTACGACACGCCTTCGAGCTATGCCCAGGCCCAGTCGCAGCGCGCGGTCCCAAGTGCCGTGCCCTCTCCTGCCGCCCCGACCTCGACGGAGGCCCGCGTCAGCGCCGTGCTCGAGGGCACGCCGCAGCTGCCCGCGTACGTACTGCGCCCCGAGAGCTACGACGACGTGGAGACGGTCGTGCGCCGCGTCCGCACGCGTCAGCCCGTCGCGCTCGTGTTCGCCGGCGTGCGCACGGAGGTCGCCAAGCGCGTGCTGGACTTCAGCTACGGCTTTGCCTGCGGCCTGGGCGCCAGCGTGCGCGAGGTGGGCGATCGCGTGTTCATGGTGTTGCCGCAGGGCTGCGAGATCAAGGAGACCGATCTTGCCAAGCTCCGCAAAGACGGCTATCTCAAGCAGTAGGAGCTGCCCGACGTGGATTTGATAAACGCTTATTCCCTTGCCCGTCTCGTGCAGACGCTCTTCAACTTCTACAGCTTTCTGGTGTTGGCGTATTGCCTGCTCAGCTGGTTTCCCATGCGCTCCGGTAGCCTCATGGAGGACATCGGCGCCGTGCTTGAGAGCATCGTCGGGCCGTACCTGAACATCTTCCGTCGTTTCATGCCTCCCATGGGCGGCATCGACTGGTCCCCGGTTCTTGCGATACTTGTGTTGAATCTGCTCGAAAACCTTATTTTGCGGTTACTATTGTAGGGATTGACGCCGAGTTCAACGCATCCAAGCGGTGCATCTCGCGTATGAAAGGATTATATCATGGCCATTACTCCCGCTGACATTCAGGCGCAGACCTTCTCCGAGGCCAAGCGCGGCTACGATCCGGCCGAGGTCGATGTCTTCCTCGAGAGGCTCGCCTCCGAGGTCGACGCCATGCTCAACAAGATCGTCGACCTCAAGACCCGCCTGACCGCCACCGAGCAGGAGCTCGCTTCCGCCCAGGCCCAGGTGCAGCAGGCCCAGGCCGCTCCGGCCCCGGCGCCCGCGCCAGCTCCCGCCCCCGCTGCGAACCCTGAGTACACCGCGACCGCAAGCCAGATCTCCGCGGCCCTCATCGCCGCCCAGCAGTCCGCCGACAACATCGTCGCCGAGGCGCGCGAGAACGCCGACCGCATCCGCGCCGAGGCCGATGCGAAGGCGCGCGAGGTCATTCGCCAGGCGCTCGCCGAGAAGCAGAACGAGCTCGCCGAGATCGACCGCCTCAAGGCCTCTCGCGAGGAGTTCAAGGCCGAGTACCTCAAGCTCATCCAGCACTTCATGGACGATGCCCAGAACGAGTTTCCCGCCGACCTGCTCGTGAGCACCCCGACGGGCTCCGAGGCCGTTGCCACCCCCGCGCCCGCTTCGGCTCCCATGCCCGAGCCCATGCCGGTTGCCGACCCGTTCGCCCCGCTCCCGAACTTCGGCGCCGACGATCTGGACTAGGTTCCGTGCCTCCTGCCTTCGCGTAAAAAAGCACCATGCTAGCGTGATCAGCCTCCCGTTTCTTTAACAAGAGAAACGGGAGGTTTTTTATGCCGGGAGACGTGAGGTTGCAGCGCGACGAAGGCGCGTGCCGCGTAAAGGAAAGAATATCGTTCAAGGGGGGGGTGCCGCGAAGCGGCCATCCGGAGCGGTCGGTCGGCGACCATCGATACGACTTAATCTTAATGCCTTGAGAGCGAAAGAGCCGCCCTTATGGACGGCTCAAACTGTAATGGGCGAATGACCAGGGAAAGCTACGTCGCCCCAATCGATCCGAGATGACAAGCACAAGCGTTACCGCGCCGACCACAAGCGTTGCCGCACCGACCCGGTTATCCTTGCAGTCCATCCTTCGTCTCCCGTGACCCACAAGCCGCAAAACGCAGGGCCCCCTCGGGCCTCCCCGTCACATCTGGCGCGATTTCCGAGCTTTAGCGAAGCTGAGCGTCAGATGTGACGGGGAGGCCCGAGGGGGACCGACGGGAGTGAACGGCTTGTTCGTCCTAGCTGTTCTTCATCACGATGTTCTCGACCATCTCGGCCACCGTCTCGCAGGAGTCGGCGCAGATCTCGAGGAACGTGTAGACATCGCGCCAGGCGATGACGGCCATCGGGTCGGTCTCGGTGGTGTGCAGCTCGCGCATGGACTCGATAAAGAGCGTGTCGCAGTCGCCCTCGACCGTGTTGATGGCGATGATGGCCTCGTGCAGGCCCTTGGACTGCTTGAACTGCGGCAGACGGCGGATGAGCTCGGCCATGCTGTCGCAGGCGTCGACGATCTTGGTGGACATCTTGAGGGCGCTCGGGCGCATCTCCTGGACGTTCGTGAAGTAGATGCGGTGCAGCACGCCCTCGATGTGGTCGACTACGGCGTCCAGGCAGTCGCTCAGCATGGCGATGTCCTCGCGCTCGATGGGGGTGATGAACGCGCTCACGAGCGCGTCGGAGATCTCGTGGTTCTTCTCGTCCGCAGTCTGCTCGATCTCGTGCATCGCGTTCACGGCCTCCTCGATCTTGGAGGGGTCGAAGTTGCGCATGATCTCGTCGAGCAGGCGCGCGGCGTCGCAGGCGGCCTTGGCGCAGACGGAGAAGTTATCCCAGTAGAACGAGTCGTTTTTCTTTGCCATGATCGGTCCTTTCCGATTCTTTGCGCCACGGCGGCGCCTAAGCGTTTACAGGAACAGCAGGAACAGCTTTGCCATCACGAAACTGATGAGGCCGCAGCCCGGGAACGTGAATACCCAGGTGAGCATCATGTTCTTGACCACGCCGAAGTTGATGGCCGAGAGGCGCTTGACCGCGCCCACGCCCATGATGGCGCTCGTCTTGACATGCGTGGTGGAAACCGGGATGCCGGTGAGCGTGGCGAGCAGGATGCACAGGGAGCTGGAGAGGTCGGCGGAAAAGCCCTGGTACTTCTCGAGTTTGACCATGTCCATGCCCACGGACTTGATGATCTTCTCGCCGCCCACGGAGGTGCCCACGCCCATGACCACGGAGCAGAGCAGCATGAGCCACACGGGGATGACCATGTTCTCCACGCTGGGCTGGCCGTTGCAGAACGCCACGCCCAGGAACAGCACGCCGATGAACTTCTGTCCGTCCTGCGCACCGTGCATAAAGCTCATGCCCGCCGCGCCGGCGATCTGCGCCCATTTGAAGAAGGTGTTCGAGCGCCTGCGGTCCGTGCCGGCAAACAGCAGGGTCACGCCCTTGCAGATGATCCAGCCCATGCCAAAGCCCATGGCAAGCGACAGCACGAGGCCGTAGAGCACTTTGACCCATTCGTCCATGTTGACGCCGTCGGCGCCGCCCAGCGCGATTGCGGCGCCGGTGAGGCCCGCGATCAGGCTGTGGCTTTCGCTCGTGGGGATGCCAAAGATGCTCGCGCCAACGGAGTAGACCACGATGGAGAAGAGCGCGGCGCACAGCGCGATGAGCGCGATGTCGGTGTTCGCGCCAAAGTCGACCATGTTGGAGATGGTCGATGCCACGCTCGCATTGATGTGCGTCATGATGAACACGCCGAGGAAGTTGAAGATGGCGCTCATGATGATGGCAGTCTTGGGCGGCAGGCAGCGCGTCGTCACGCAGGTCGCGATGGCGTTGGGCGCGTCGGTCCAGCCGTTGACGAAGATGACGCCCAGCGTGAGCAGGACCGTCATGGCAAGTATTGGATTGGAAAAAACTTGCGCAATGAAATAGGAGAAGGATACGTCCACGGATACCACATTCCCGTTTGGCGCGCGCACGCGCCGTTTTTACACAGCCTTAATATTCTACTCCTTACAAACATTTGATTTTGAGGCGAAGTGTGTGCGCTGTGTAAGGAACGTGTAAGGGAATGCGCAAATGGGGGAGGTATAGCTTCCCTGGCGGCGGGAGCTGCAGCATCTTAGGGTATGTGGAGAGGCGAAGACGGGCCGATAAGCCGGGTTCTGTCGTGGACGATCATTTATCTTGCCTGCACGTCGCCGTGCAGTTCCTCGCACGCTACCCGAGCGCGGGCCGGGCCGGCCCATGGCGCTCCTATTCGCGCTTGCTCCGGAAGGGGCTTGCCAAGCCGCCGTGTTGCCACGACGCTGGTGGTCTCTTACACCACCGTTTCAGCTTTTCTCTCACCCGCACGAGTGCGGGCAGCGGGAGTCTTCTTTTCTGCGGCGCTAATCCGTCGGGTCGCCCCGCCTGGCCGTTAACCAGCTTCCTGCCCTGTGGAGCCCGGACTTTCCTCACGTCGGCGGTTTCCCGCCGGTCGCGCGATCGTCTGGCCCGCTTCGCGAGGAGGTATTGTACCACGAGACCCGCCCTCCAGTCCGGCGCGCTTGCATATCCTCCCTTCTTGGTTAAGCAAGCGATCGATACGAGACCCACCCTTCAGTCCGGCGCTCTCGCATATCTTGCTGCCACCGCTCCGGTGCGACCGCATGTCTTGCTGCCCCCCCAGTCCGGCGCACTCGCATATCAATCCCGTGCTCAAACACCGCCGCGCGAGCTGTGCGTGGAGCGACGCGCCCGCGCGCCGGGCTGAGGGGGCGGGTGGTTGTGTCGCGTCGAATACGCAGGCAAGGATGAGCCTCCTCCAAACGGGTTCAGGTTGGGAACCCGTGGCGTTGCGTCAAATACGCAGGTCGGAATGCTTCGCCGCCGCCTCGTGAGGGCTGCGCAGGGATGAAAGCGAGGGGCTGGGCGCCGGGGAACCGAAGCCGCAGCGGCGGGGCTCTCGCCATGGCCGGGGTGCTGTGGTTCAATACCAGGGGAAAGGATGATTGTCTGCCGCGCGCGTGCTGCGGATGCGGTGGGAGTTTGCGAGGGGTCATGGCCGAGTCGTATTTCACGCTGCGTGGTGGTGTCGAGGCGGTTGGGGAGTTTGTGGACCGCAAGAGCCGGTTCATTGCGCAGCTCGTGCATGTGGAGTCGGCGGACGAAGCGCAGGCGCACCAGGCGGCGATGCGCGTCATGCACTATGACGCCCGCCACAACGTCCCTGCGTTTATTCTTGTGGATGGGACGGAACGGGCGAGTGACGATGGCGAGCCGCAGCGTACGAGCGGCATGCCCACGCTCGAGGTGCTGCGCGGCGCGGGGCTCAAGGACGTGTGCTGCGTCACTACGCGCTACTTTGGCGGAACGCTGCTTGGCCCGGGTGGCCTCGTGCGCGCCTACACTGCGGCGGCGCAGGCGGCGATTGAGGCGGCGCGCTCGGCGGGGAACATCATTGAGATGACGAGCGTGGTGACGGTCGATGTGACGGTTGCATATCCCCAGTACGAGCAAACGGCGCGCATGGTTGCCGATACGGGCGGTAAGATCGTTGCGACCGATTACACCAATGAGGTGGTCATTCACGCTGTGTATCGTGCGGGTGAGGAGCTGGCGTTGCTGCCCAAGCTCACCGAGCTCATGGCGGGCCGTGAGCGAATCGAGGTCGGATCGCCGCAGTTCTCAGAGTTTTAGCCGCTCGCATGGGTGCCTACGCAGGCTATCCAGATGATTGTTGGACAAGCCGTGTAGGTGCCCATGCTTGGACAAGCCGTGTAGGTTCCCATGCACGGCACGCGGGCATTTGTGCTGGCAGTACATATGGCATGGGCAAAACCCCATACTGATAAAACCGTCACGCAACTCACGGCTGTCCCACGCCCATGTCCTTTCAATTAAAGCGAGGAGAAGGTGGAAGCTTTCATAGGGGGCGGTTTACAAAAATGTGTGGGGTTTAATCCGCTTCCCTCGAGTAGCGTTCGTGTTTGGGAGATCGCGACCTGCGGTTTTCTCCGTTCAGGCAGTGTGCGTACTTTGGATTTCCGTATAAAGGGCGCACATTTTAAAAACTAACCCCCTATAATATCCGGCAAGACGCGGTCGGAGCTCCCACGGGGCGCGTTGGATCGCTTTTGATTTCTGCGTTTTACTAGTTTCGAGTCCCTTGAGAAGCGAAAAGCCCGGCTGCCCGCGTGGTGGCGCGGGCAGCCGGGCTCGGGTGTCGGCGTTATGGAGGGCACTCATCGCACCATCATGGGGTTTCGACGCGCGATTGTCGAGATGGCGCGTTAGGGATGAGGACCCTACCACCACGCCCGGCCTTTCATTCCGGAGGGCGTTGGGGAATGAGGAGTCTACTGCAAAGCTCGCTGCATCATTCCAGAGAACGTTGGGGATGAAAGAGCTTGCTGCAGTGCCCGGACTTCCGTTCCGAAGATTGGTGGCGATGAGGAGTCCACTGCAAGCTCGGATCCTCGTTCCGCCGAAGAGCGTTGGGGATGAGGGGCCAGCTACGGCGTTCGGCCTCTCGTTCCGCCTGAGAGTGTTGGCGATGAGGGACCTGCTGCAGCATCTGGGCTTTCACTCCGGGGCGCGGGGCGACTCTAGGCTACGTGCGTGCCCTACTTGTTCATGATGTCGCAGAACAGGTCGATCGCGTCATCGATGCAGCCCGCGCAGCTGCGCAGGGGACCGGACGCGGCGTCCACGCCCTTGAGCTCGCGACACACGGTGGAGCCGTTCTTCTCCCGGAATGCATCGCAATACGCACGTGCGCGGCGATACGTCGCGCCCTTGCTGCCCGGCGCATCGAATCCCGAGCTTTCGACCTGGCCGAGAGCCATGATGCCACCGGAAATGGCGCCGCAGGTCTCGGTCATGCCGCCCATGCCGGCGCCGAAGCCCTCGGCGATGGAGAATGCCGTTTTGGGGTCGAGCCCTACATGCGGCGCCAGCGCGCAGATGACGGATTGAGCGCAGTTGAAGCCGCGGCCGTGATAGCCCGCGGCCGTCCTTTTGAGCTCTTCGCGGTCGAGCGACATTTCGGATTTGTTGATTGCCATGCTTCTCCTTAATCGTGTCGGGCGAACGGTATACCATCTTACCCATGTGGAGCGCGGCGCGGCGCCGTCGCGCGTCAATCGACCAAAGGAGACCCCATGGCAGAGCATATCGGAACCACCTGCGTGCAGGGCGGCTATCGCCCGGGCGATGCCGAGCCGCGTCAGGTGCCGATCTACCAGTCCACGACGTGGAAATACGACACCTCCGAGCATATGGGTCGCCTGTTCGACCTTGAGGAGTCTGGCTACTTCTATACCCGCCTGCAGAACCCCACCAACGACTACGTGGCCGCAAAGATCGCGGAGCTCGAAGGCGGCACCGCCGCCATGCTGACGAGCTCCGGCCAGGCCGCGAACTTCTTCGCCGTCTTCAACATCGCCGGCGCCGGTGACCACGTGGTGGCAAGCTCCGCCATCTACGGCGGCACCTACAACCTGCTCGCCCACACCATGCGCCGCATGGGCCTGGAGTGCACGTTCGTCGCGCCCGATGCGAGCGACGAGGAGCTCGAAGCGGCATTCCGCCCCAACACCAAGTGCGTGTTCGGCGAGACCATCGCCAACCCGGCGCTCGCGGTGCTCGACATCGAGCGCTTCGCCGCCGCGGCTCATGCGCACGGCGTGCCGCTGATCGTGGACAACACGTTCCCCACGCCCATCAACTGCCGTCCCATCGAGTGGGGCGCCGACATCGTGACCCACTCCACCACCAAGTACATGGACGGCCACGGCGCCGCGGTGGGCGGCGCCATTGTGGACTCGGGCAACTTCGACTGGATGGCGCATGCCGACAAGTTCCCGGGCCTCACCACCCCCGACGAGACCTATCACGGCGTGACCTACGCTGAGAAGTTCGGCCAGGGCGGGGCCTTCATCACCAAGGCGACGGCCCAGCTCATGCGCGACTTCGGCTGCATCCAGAGCCCGCAGAACGCCTTCCTGCTCAACCTGGGCCTGGAGAGCCTGCACGTGCGCATGCCGCAGCACTGCAAGAACGGCCAGGCCATGGCGGAGTTCCTCGCCGGCCACCCGGCGGTCCGCTTTGTGCGCTACCCGGGCCTTCCCAGCGACTCCTGCTACGACCTCGCTCAGAAGTATCTGCCGAACGGCTCCTGCGGCGTGGTGAGCTTTGGCTTCAACGGCGGTCGCGCGGCGGCCGAGCAGTTCATGAAGAGCCTCAAGATCGCCCAGATCGCCACGCACGTGGCCGACGCACGCACCTGCTGCCTGCACCCGGCAAACGCCACGCATCGCCAGATGAACGACGCCGAGCTCGAGGCGTGCGGCATCGCGCCGGACATGGTGCGACTGTCTTGCGGCATCGAGTCAACGGAGGACCTGATCGCCGACGTCGAGCAGGCCTTGGCCGGGCTGTAGGAGGGGATATCCATGGCAGAAGGAAGGTCGGGTCAGCGCTCCAACCCGCGCAAGCTCGCGCGCGCCAACGAGGCGAAGCGCCACACCGAGCAGATGGCGTCGCGCTATGGCAGGGAGATCGAGCGGAGCCTTGCCGGCGTGCGCCGCGTCGAGGCGCCGGTGAGGTCGGAGGTCGAGGGCTGCGTGCCCGAGGTGACGGTGATGGCGGCGGACGCCGTGGCCGCCATCCTCGAGACGGGGCGAGGTCGTGCGGAGTTCTGCGACCTCGCCGTACTGGACTTTGCGTCCTTTGTGAACCCGGGCGGCGGGTACATCCGCGGCGCCTGGGCGCAGGAGGAGGCTCTGTGCGCCGAGTCGTTCCTCTACAACGTGCTCGAAAAGCAGGGGGACTGGTACGGCGAGAATCGCCGACGCAACATAAACTGCGAGCTGTACCGCAACCGCGGCCTGGTGGTTCCCAAGGTGCGCTTTACCCGCGAGAAGCTCCACGCGTACGCCGACGTCCTGGTGGTCGCGGCGCCCAACGCCCGTCGCTCCCGCCAGGAGTACCACGTCAAGGACGAGGTGCTCGTGCGCGCCATGCGCGAGCGAATCCGCTTTGCGCTCGACGTGGTGGACGCGCTCGGGCATAAGAAGGTCGTTTTGGGCGCATGGGGCTGCGGCGTGTTCGGCTGGGAGGCCGATGTGGTCGCCGAGTTGTTCCGCGAGGAGCTGGCGGCCGGCGCGCACGGCGTCGAGCAGGTGGTCTTTGCCGTTCCGCGCGACCGCTTCAACGACAACCTCGCTCAGTTCGAGCACGCCTTCGCCGCGTTTCCCGACAAGAATCCCGTGAGCTTTGCGCAGGTCGCCGCCGAGCGGGCCGCCGCGGCTGAGCGCGAGGCCGCTGCCGCCGCGCAAAACGATGAGGATGAGGACGACTGGCGCAAGTACCTGTAACGCGTCTGCGCGGTCGTCGCGGTTCCACGCACCCGCGGCGCGCCGATGGGTGCGCCATGTGATCAAGGAGGCTTATTCATGTCGTATGCAGAGCTTGCTCGCGCACGGTATTCCTGCCGAGCCTATGAGGACCGTCCGGTCGAGGCCGAAAAGCTCGCCGCCATTCTCGAGGCGGGCCGCATCGCCCCGTCCGCGTGCAACAAGCACCCAACGCGGGTGTTGGTGTGCGACACGCCGCGCCTGCGCGAGAAGGCCGCGACGGCGGCTCATCATTTTGCCAAGAAAGGCAGCGTGTTCGGCGCGCCGCTCGTGCTGGTGGTGTGCGATAAGATGGGCGCCGCGTGGCTTCGCTCGTACGACCAGATGAACTCGGGCGATATCGACTCGAGCATCGTGGTCGACCAGATGATGATGCAGGCGGAGGACCTGGGCCTTTCCACCTGCTGGGTATGTCATTTTGACCCGCGCGTCGCCATCGATGAGCTCGGCTTGCCGTCGGATCTGTACCCGGTGCACATGTTGACGGTGGGCTATGCGGCCGATCGCATCGCCGACCCGGAGGCGCGCGAGGCCCGGACGATTCCCATGAGCGAGTTCCGCCTCACGGTGTAGGCGCGTGCCGCTTCCGTGCCGCATGCGCATCGCGCCATGTGCCGTCCTGCTTGCCGCCCTCTCCCAGCTCAACGGGGGAGGGCGGTAGTGTTAGCGGGCAGTGCCGTCGGGGTACAAGGTGGGTGTTGCGCGCAAACGGGCGCGCCGTATCCCCAACCGAAGCACCGGGAGCCAGGACCATGAAGACGACCACCCTCACCTACGAAAGCCGCGATGCCGCCTCCACGGTCCACGCCCTCATGTGGGAGCCCGACGAGGTTGCCTCCGGCGGTGAGGCGCCGCGTGGGTTGGTGCAGATCGTCCATGGGATGTCCGAGCACGTCGAGCGCTACGCCGAATTTGCCGCTTTTTTATGCGAGCAGGGCTTCGCCGTGTGCGCCAACGACCATATCGGTCACGGTAAGACCGCCGCTAGCGCCTCCGACCTGGGCCACATGCCGCTTGAGGCGGGGGAGGACGTGCTCGTCGCCGACGTGCAGGCGTTGCACGAGATCGCCCTCGAGCGCCTGTCCACCCAATGCGACATGCGCGTGAGCGGCATACCCTATGTCATTTTCGGTCACTCCATGGGCAGTTTTATCACGCGCGTGTTCCTCACGCGCCATGCATTCGGCGTCCGCGCGGCCATCCTGTGCGGAACGGGGCATCAGGCGCGCGCGTTGTCGAGCGCGGGCAAGGCCCTCACGAGCGCCCTCGCAAAACGGCATGGCGAGCGTTACGTGAGTGAACTGGTGGACGGTTTGGGTGCGGGCTCATACGCCAAGGCCATCAGGGACGCCAAGACCGATGTCGACTGGCTGGCAACCGATCCGGAGGTCGTTGCCGAGTATCAGCGCGACCCCTTGTGCGGGCAGCCCTTTACGGTCGGCGCCTATCATACGCTTGCGAGTCTTGTGTCCGACGCGACCGATCCGCGTTTGGCCCGCAAGGTGCCGCATGCCTTGCCGCTGCTCTTCATCGCGGGTGATCAGGACCCGGTCGGCGAGTGCGGCGCCGGCGTGCACCGCGCTGCCGAGATGTACCGCAAGGCCGGTGTTGAGCGCGTGAGCGAAAAGCTGTATCCGGGCATGCGTCATGAGATTTTGAACGATCCCGTCAGGGGTGAGGTCCACTGCGACGTCCTCGCTTGGCTGGAGCGTCAGGGCCTGTAGGGCCGACCCCTCGTGGTATCCTGCTGCCAAATCTGCGGATTACGGGAGGATGTGCATGAGGGAGCTTGAGGAGCGCATTGCGCGCGACGGCGTGGTCAAAGCGGGGAACGTGCTCAAGGTCGATGCGTTTTTGAATCACCAGTGCGACGTCGAGCTGTTCGACCATATGGGTGCCGAGTGGGCGCGCCTGTTCTCGGGCGAGGCGATCACCAAGATCTTGACCATCGAGGCGAGCGGCATTGGGATCGCGTGCGTGGCGGCGCGTCATTTTGGCGGCGTGCCGGTTGTGTTTGCCAAAAAGGCGCAGTCCATCAACTTGGACGGCGAGCAGTACGCAACCACCATCTATTCCTACACCAAGCAGAAGGAATACCCGGTCATCGTGGGTGCGCGCTTTTTGAACAAGGGCGACCGTGTGCTCATCATCGACGACTTCCTTGCGAACGGCTGCGCGCTCGAAGGCCTGATCGAGCTGTGCCGTCAGGCCGGGGCCGAGGTCGCGGGCATCGGTATCGCCATCGAGAAGGTGCATCAGGGCGGCGGCGATCGTTTGCGCGAGCGGGGTTTCCGCGTGGAGAGCCTCGCGCGCATCGCCGCGATGGACGACGAGACGGGCGAGATCGCGTTCGCGTAAACAGATGCGCGTACACGGTCGCCTATGCAAGGCTGGAACCGTTTGGCTCGGATCGTTTAACTTGGATCGTTTGACTGGGGCCGTTTAGCTGGGTGGTTTTCTCTGTCTCGAAACATGTCGGCTCAGATCGGATGTGCCAAGACGTCTTTCGATCGAGATGGAGGACGCGCATCCAAAGAGCCCTCTCGAAGGCCTCGTCCTCGTTGAGTGAATGTGCGCTTCGTGCATCATTGCGCGGGGTGCTCGTGCTTATGCGTCTTATGGACTTTATGCGTCTTATGCGTCTTATGGATTTTATGCATCTTATGCAGATGCCAAACGGGGTACGTTTCAAAAAGCTTGGCGATGAGCGAGGAGCGCGATGTGGTTGCCATGTCTGCAATTGCCGAGCGCTTGGGTAAGACGACGGGCTATTTGAGCCCGTATCGGCGCCAGCTCATAGCTCGCCAGGTGATCGAGCAGACGGCGCCCGGATACGTTACGTTCTCCATTCCGTTTATGCGGGAGTTTTTGCAAGAGCGCCGTGGGGCGATTCTGGCGCGGTACGGTGAGTAGCATGGACGTTTCCAATATGGGACATCGCGACTACGCGGTGTGGGCATCTCTGACGGCCGAGGAGCTTGCGCGCGAATGCGAAGTGCAGGTGTTTCGCGCGTCGGGCCCTGGTGGCCAGGGCGTGAACACGACCGATTCGGCGGTTCGCATGCGTCATGTGCCGAGCGGCATCGTGGTGACCGCGCGCGAGAGCCGCAGTCAGTTCCAGAATCGCGCAAGTTGCCTGCGCAAGTTGAAGGCGGAGCTGGAGCGTCGGGCGAGGCCGCCCAAGCAGCGAAAGCCGACCAAGCCGAGTAAGGCCGCCAAGGCGCGTCGTTTGGCGAACAAGCGTCATCGCGCTCAAGTGAAGGCATGCAGGAGGCGCCCTGGAGCGGAGGAGTGAGGGCGACCAAAGGTGAAAACCTGCGGCATTACGCGGTCAGCCTCTCATCGTACGGGGCCTCGGAAAGCTCGAAGATGAGAGGGGCGTTGTCACGAAGGAACTCTTTGAGGTCGGCAAGCTCGTTATCCGTAAAGCCGTCTACGTTCGCCCAGCGGTATGCGGGTATGAGGCACCGTGCCGTGTCGAACCCGCCATCCCGGGGGCGTTCAACGGCGATCCTGATGGTTCCATCGTCTTGGAGATCCGAATATGCAATGCACGTTCCATCGGGAAACTCGGCGTAGTTCCACATACGCTTCGACCTCCGTTTTCCTCTTCGTCTCAATAGGAACATTGTACCCAACGGGCTTTAACGCCAGATAGGCTCTCTCATGGAATTCAAGTTCAGCGACTTTGAGTGTCACGTGCAGGCGACTGATGCCACCTACGATGAGCTGCTCAACAAGGTGATGCGGTAGGGCACATCCCGTGTTGTGTCCGGACGGATTGGCGCCTTCGGATAGTTGGACAATCGCGGGTTTGCGCGAGGCGTTAGGCCCCCGTCCTGTGCGTTAGCGTCCCGCTCCCATCGGCTTGAGGACCGTGAGGGCCGCGGGCACCACCTCGATGACGAGGCGCGTGGCCTCGAGGCGCTCGCCGTCCACCTGGATGGGGTAGCCCGCCTCGGCAAACGTGAAGGAGGCGCTCCGGACCCTCTGCATGTGGATGCGCCTGTTGCCCACGTGCCCGCCATTCTTGGCGGAGAGGAACACCGGCAGCGCGATCGCGCGCGGTGCCGGCCCTTGGGCATAGCAGACGTCGAGCAGCCCATCGGCGGGGTTCGCATCGGGGCAGATGCGAAAGCCCGATCCGTACGTGGGGCCGTTTTGCACGGCGAACGTGATGGTGCGCAGGTGCTCGGCCCGCTTTCCGTCAAAAGACACGAACGAGTCGAAGCAGCGGTAGTCGCGTCCGAACGCCCGCATGCCGCTCGCGGTGTAGAGCGCCGCCCCGGTGAGGCCGGTGATCTTGCGCAGGTCGTGCGTGCCCAGGCCGATGGCGGCATCCAGCCCCATGGAGAACGTCTCGACGGCGTAGGTGGTGCCGCGTCGCACGGGCGTGCCCGCGGCGACGGCATCGGGTCGGGGATCGGCCGCGCCGCTCTCCCAGTCGATGCGCATGAGGTCGATCGGGGTGGGGTGGCAGCTGAACAACGCGGAAAAATCGGTGCCGCGCACGTTGGCGACGTCGGTGAGCCCGAGCGTGCGCGCAAAGTCGTTGCCCGATCCCACGGGCACCACGCCGAGCGTGGGCCGCGAGCCCCTCTCGATGCGCATGAGTCCGTTTGCCACCTCATGCACCACGCCGTCGCCGCCCAGCGCGAGCACGGTGTCGTACGCGCCCGCCGCGGCCGCGAGCTCGATGGCATGGCGCGGGCGCTCGGTGCGAGCGACCTCGAACGTGTCGCGATGGCAGTACAGGGTCAAAAAGCGCTGCAACCGGTCAGCCGCCGCAGCTGCGGCCCCGCTTTGCGCCGCCGGGTTCACGATGATGAGCGCCCGCCCCAGGGCGGAAAGGTTCGGCTGGGCCATTTAGCAGTCCTCCTCGTTCGCGTCGACCATCTTGGCGATTTCGGCGCGCCGTTGCTCGAGCGCGTGCTCCACGCTCAGCTCGGCATCGCCCTTGAGGCTGCGCCGCTTGGGCGTCACGATGCGCTGCGCGGGGTACACCGCCTGGTGACCCGCAACGAGGTAGCTCACGAACGTGACGATGACGAAGTACGCGCTGGCGCTGGCGCCAAACATGTCGATGCCGAGCATGATGGTGGTGACCGGCACGTTGAGGGCCGCGCCGAACACGCCGAGCATGCCGAGGGCCGCCATAAAGCTCGGGTCGCCGAGCATCGTTGCGCCTATCCAGCCGCCGAGTGACGCCCCTATGCCAAAGAGCGGCGTGACTTCGCCACCCTGGAGGCCCGCGCCCACCGTGAGCGCGGTCATCCCCAGCTTTGCCAGCGGGTCCGCCAGGGTGGTCTTGCCGGTAAACGCGGCGGGCACGAGCCATTCGGAAAGGCCGCCGTATGCGTGCAGGCCGCAGCCGAGGAACAGGACGGCCAGCAAGAGTCCGCCCATGGCGGCGGCGACCAGGTAATTCGTGAAGAACCGCGCGTAGAGTCGCTTGACCGTGCGGATGCAGAAGGTGAAGAGCTGGGCCGTGAGGCCGAATGCCACCGCCGCCGCCAGAACGACGGCGAGGGTCAACGGGCTCATGGCGGGCACGGCGGCGATCTGCTCGAAGGCGAACGGACTGCCGAGCGCCCGACTCACGGCATTGCCCACGAAGGACCCGGTGAGGCAGTACAGGGCAGCGCTGTAGTCGAGCTTGCCGATAAAGCACATCTCCATGCCAAAGAACGCCCCGGCGAGCGGCGTGCCGAACGCGGCGCCAAATGCCGCCGAGATGCCCGCCATCATGAGGTCGCGCCGGTCGTGGCCCTCGACGTGGAACAAGCTGGCGACGTTGCTGGCGATGGTGCCTCCCATCTGCACCGCCGCGCCCTCGCGGCCTGCCGAGCCGCCCGCCAGATGGGTGGCGGTCGAGCATGCGAAGGTGAGGAGCGCCATGCGCTTGTGGATGGGCGTGCCGGTGATGGTGCTGTCGATCACGAGGTTGTTGCCGCGCTGCGCCCGCAGGCCGTGGTTGCGGTACAGCCATGCGGTCGCCATGTTGACCGCCGGCAGCAGCAGGAACAGCCATAGGTGGGCTTCGCGTACGCCGGTCGCCAAGCGCAGTGCCGCGAGGAAGGCCCACCCAGCGGCGCCCATGAGCGCGGCGATCACTACGCTCAACGCGAATACGCGAAGGCTCGCGCGGGCGTTGCCCATATCGCGCCGGGCGTCGATGGCGAGCTCCCGGGACTCTCGCCGCAGCCCCTCGCGCGCCGATTCGATCACCTGCTTGGGCATAGGGCCTCCTCATCCAATCGTGAATTCAAATAGATACCAGTATACGCTCCCGGTCGCATGCCCGCCCGCGCATCCCATGGGGCTCGCCTGGGCGCCGTCATTTTCTTGCAGGGTGGGCGTGCCGTGGGGGCGTACACTATTCTCGCATGAGAATATATTCTGCCGACTGTCCTTTGGCTCGCACGCTTCCATGCGGTCGCGTGCATCGACTGCGCCGTCGACCGCGTGGCGAGCGTCTAGAGTTCAGGGCGACAGCGGCAACCACATCGAGAGGGGATGCTCCATGGCTCAGAACAACAATCCCGACGCGCACATGATCTTGGTCGAGGAGGCGCTCGATATCATCATGGGCCATGTGGCCGAGACGCCCGTCGAGGAGGTCGTGTCTTGGCGCGCGGTTGGGCGCCCGTTGGCGCGGGACGTGGCGACCGACATCGATCTCGCCCCGTTTGCCAATAGCGCCATGGACGGGTACGCGGTGCACGCGCGCGATCTTGCGGAGGCCGACGATGGGCATCCCGTGGTCCTCGAGGTCGTTGGGCACGAGGCCGCGGGCCATGTGTTCGAGGGCTCGGTCGGGGAGGGCCAAACGGTGCGCATCATGACCGGCGCCCCTGTGCCGGAGGGCATCGACGCCGTGGTCAAGTACGAGATCGTCGAGGTGCTCGACGGGGATGGGAATGAGGGCTCCCACGTGGCGTTTCGCAAGCCCGCATGCGTGGGCGAGAATATTCGCGAGGCGGGGCTCGAGGCGCGTCGCGGCGATGTGGTCATGCGGGCGGGCGAGGTCGTTACGCCCGCCGGCGCCGGCCTGCTCGCGAACGCCGGGGCGCACACCGTGGCGGTGCATCGGGCGCCGCGCGTGGGCATCATCTCGCTGGGCACGGAGCTCGTGGACGGCTCCGTCGTGCCCGCGCGCGGCCAGATTCGCGACGTGAACGCGCCGGCCCTCATGGCGTCCGCGTGCGACGCGGGCGCCGAGCCGACGCTGTACGGCATCGCGCCCGACGATGAGGACCGAATCTGCGAGCTCGTTCGCCGCGCCGCCCGTGAATGCGACGTCGTGGTGACCTCGGGCGGTGCCTCTGCGGGCGACTACGACTACGTGACGGCCCTCGTGCAGCGCGAGGGCGAGGTCCTGTTCGACCGTATCTCCATGCGCCCCGGCAAGGCCGTCACGTTCGGCATGCTCGACGGCACGCCCTTCTTTGGGCTCTCGGGCAATCCCGCCGGCGCGTTCATTGGGTTCGAGCTGTTCGTGCGCCCGGCGATTCGCAAGATGCTCGGCCATAGCGAGCTCTTCCGCCCCGTGCAGACCGCGCGCGTCACGCACGACGTCAAAAAGCGCCAAGCGCGTCGGTTTTACAACCGTGCCCGCGTGGAGCGCGATGCGCAGACGGGTGAGCTCGAGGTCACCCAGGCGCCTACGCAGAACTCCGCGATGCTCGTCGACCTGCATCGCGGCAACTGCCTGCTCGTGATGCCCGACGGCGAGGGCGGTGCCCAAGCGGGCGACGAGGTGTCCGTGCTTCGCTACGACCTGCCCGAGGGCACCGTCCTGTAACATGCCAAAGAGGGCGCGGGCCGCCGTGGCGCATCGCGCGTCCGGCGATGCGGGGCGCATGGGCGAAGGCGCGCGATACCCGTCCCCGGCATGGCTCCTTGGGCGCGCAGGGCGGCATGCGATGAGTGGTTGTCCCCATGCGCATGTCGCGAGGCTGCCCAACCAACATGAGAGGAACCCGGTATGGATATTTCATTTGCCATCGTCACCTGTTCGGACACGCGCGGCCTTGCCGAGGATGAGGCCGGCGCCGCGCTCACCTCGCTCATCGAGGGGGCCGGCTGGTCGGTCTGCTCGCGCGTCGTCGTGCCGGACGACACGCGCGAGATCTCCCTCGCCATCCGCGCCGCCACCGACGAGCGGGGCGTCGACATCGTGCTCACCTGCGGGGGCACCGGCCTTTCGCCGCGCGATGTGACGCCCGAGGCGACGGCGGCCGTGTGCGAGCGCGACGTGCCGGGCATCGCCGAGGCGATCCGTGCGTACTCGCTCGCCAAGACGAGGCGCGCCATGCTCTCGCGCGCCCGGTGCATGCAGCGCGCGGTGCGCGGCGAGGATGGCCTGCCCATGGGCAAGCTCGCGCTGGTGATCAACTTCCCCGGATCGACCAAGGCGGCGCGCGAATGCTGGGACGCCATTGCCGACCAGCTCGAGCACGCCATGCAGATGTCACGTGGGGGAGGCCATTGACGCGCTGTGGCGTGGGGAGCCATATTATTCTCGTTTGAGTATTATTCTTCTGCAAATATAATAGAGACGACTCGGGCGGGCGTGCCGGAAGGCGCGTCCGTCTCCATATGAACGGGGGGAGCCCACATGAAGACGACTCAGCACGGCGCGTCCGCGGCCGCCTCGACACCCGCGTGTGCGCTGACGCGCCGCTCGGTTATCGCCCTGGGCGTATCGCCGCTCATGGCGGGGGTCCTCGCTGGCTGCGGGGGCGGCGGGGACGCGGTCGCCCCGGGCTCGGGTGCCACCGCCGGCGATTCGGTCGAGCTCCAGATATTCGCCGCCAACTCGCTTGAGAAGGCACTGCCGGAGGTCCAGGCGCTCTATACCGAGCGGACCGGCGTCACGTTTGCGGACACGCAGTTCAAGGCGTCGGGCGACCTCATCGAGCAGATGCGCGCGGGCGCTCCGGCGGATGTGCTCATCACCGCCTCGACCGGCACGATGGACACCGCCACCCAGGCCGAGCTCGTCGACGCGTCGACGAGGTTGGACATGTTCGCCAACGACCTGGTGATCGTGCGCGCTGAGGGATCGAACATCCAGGTGGGCTCCCTGGAGGACGTGGCGAACGTCGACGGCAAGATCGCCATTGGCGACGCCGTCACCGTGCCCGCGGGCAAGTACGCTAACCAGGCGCTGAATTCCGTGGGGCTTTACACGGGCGCCGCCGGTGACGATGGCGAATACGCGCCCGTGCTCGCCGATCGCGTGGCGCTGGCTGACAAGGTGGGCACCGCTGCGGCGTACGTGCGCACGGGGGACGCGGCCATCGGTTTTGTATACAGTTCGGACATCTTCCGCTACGACGGCATCGAGCAGGTGCTCGTATGTCCGGAGAGCTCGCATAAGCCCATCGTGTACCCGGGTGCGGTTTCCGCGTCTTCCCAGGAGAAGGAGGCCGCGGAGGAGTTCCTCGCGTTTTGCATGGATGATCCAGAGGCGCAGAAGATCTGGGCCCGCTACGGCTTTGAGCTGATGGGCTAGGCCATGGCGCGACGGTTGCTGGTCGCCTGCTGGGTCGCGGTGTGCCTCGCGTGCGCGCCGGCTCTCGCATGGGCGAACGGGACGGATACGACGAATGCGACGGGTCCGGCGAGCGGGGTGAGTGCGGCGAGTTCGTCGGATGCGGCGAATGCCCCTTCATCGGGATCCTCGGATGTCCCGGCGACATCCTCCTCCGCTGACGAGGCGACCGTCCCTGTGGGCGGCTCGACGTCACTCGGGTCTACGTACGAGGGTTGGCGATATACGCCCGCTGACGTCGAGATCGTCTTGGGTGACGCCGCGCGCATCGAGGGGGTCTCCTTTGGCGTGGGCGCGTTCGAGCGCGTGGCCAAGGGCACCCAGCGCGCCGGGGAGGGCATGCCGTTGGGATATCGCGTGCCCATCCAGCGCGATGCGAGCCTCGTGGTGGTGGCAACGTCGAAGCGCACGCTCGTGCATGTGGATGCCCGCGCTGCGGGAATGGACGAGGCGCAGTTCGCCGGCAACGTGGACGGCCAGATGGCGCTGTGGTCGCTTGTCCTGGCGTTGGACGAGCAAGCGAGTGCCGGTATGCCGTCGCTCGAGCAGGCGGCGCCGGTTCCCCTCTTTTGGACGGGGGACACCTTCGACGACGGCACGTACCGCTATCGCTTCAATGCCCAAGACGATCAGGGCAATCGCTACGTGACCGTCACGCCCGCCTCGGCGCCCGAGGGCGAGCTGACGCAGGAGGCGGTGGAGGCGTCCGGTCTCGACCTGAGCGCCGTCGTGCAGTGGGTCGACAGCGGGCGCGTCGTCGACGCGGCGCAGGTCGCGAACCCGCCCGCGCCCTCCGCGCTCGACCGCCTGGGGGCGTTTTTCTCCGGCGTCGACTACCGGCCCTTGTGGGTTTCCCTTAAGACAGGGCTGTTCGCGCTCGGCATCTCCGGTGTGCTGGGATTGCTCGCCGCATGGCGCGTGATGGGCACCACGAGCCGGCTCAAGGGCCTGCTCGATTCCGTGTTCACCATCCCCATGGTGCTGCCTCCCACGGTGTGCGGCTTTTTGCTGCTCGTGCTCTTTGGCCAATCGAGCGCGGTGGGTCGTTGGCTCATCGATCACGGCATCGAGATCGTGTTCTCGTGGCCCGCGGCGGTGATCGCCGCCGTTGTGGTGAGCTTTCCGCTCGTGTACCGCACGGCGCTCGGCGCCTTTGAGGCGCTCGATGCGCGCATGCTCGACGCCGCTCGCACGCTGGGGTGGTCCGAGTGGCGGATCTTCCGGTTTATCATGCTGCCGCTCGCTTGGCCCTCCATTGCGGCCGGCGCGGTGCTCGCGTTCGCCCGCGCCATGGGCGAGTTCGGATGCACCCTGTTTTTCGCGGGCAATTACGCGGGCGTGACGCAGACCATCCCCATAGCCATTTACTTTGAGTGGATGGGCGGCAACACGGACGTGGCGCTCTTTTGGGTTGTCGTGGTGATCTTGTTCAGCCTCGCGGTGGTTGTGGGCATCAACGTCTGCACCGCGCGCCAGCAACGGTACCGCAGGGGGTCCGCGTCGGGCACCAGTTCCGTGGCGCATGCGCGCGGCGGCCTGCTTCGCCGTGGCGCTGCGCGCAAGGGGCGCGGGGCCTCCGGGTCCCGCGACGAGATCGATGCGGCGGGGGGCGATGCGATTCGCATCGACCAGGACAAGCTGCGCGCGCTGCTCGTGAGCAGCGACCGGCAAGCGCGGAAGGGGTGAGCGGGCCGTGTCACTCGACGTGGATATTCGCAAGCGCTACGACGATTTCGAACTGGACGTGCAGCTCCAGGCGGGTTCTGAGCGTGTGGCGCTGCTGGGCGCCTCAGGGTGCGGCAAGAGCCTCACGCTGCGTTGCATCGCGGGCGTGGAGACCCCAGATGAGGGGCGCATCGTGGTGGACGGCATCACGTTTTTCGACTCGTGCGCGGGCGTGAACCTCTCCCCGCAGGAGCGCGCCTGCGCCCTGCTCTTCCAGAATTACCAGCTGTTCCTGCATATGACCGCCGAGGAGAACGTGTGCGCCGGCATGCGCGACGTCCAGAGCGGCTGGGGTATGCGCGGCCCGGCGCATGACGCGCGCCGCCGCGCCCGCTCCTTTTTGCAGATCTTCGGCGTGGCCGAGCTTGCGGAGCGCTACCCGGCACAGATGTCGGGCGGCCAGCAGCAGCGCGTGGCGCTCGCCCGCATGCTGGCGGCGGGCCCCCAAATCCTCATGTTCGATGAGCCCTTCTCGGCGTTGGATTCCTATCTCAAAAGCGCTTTGGAGCAGACCCTGCTCGACGTGTTCTCGGTCATCGACCGCAACGTCTTGTATGTGAGCCACGACATCGACGAGGCGTGCCGGCTGTGCGACCGCATTTGCGTGATGCACAACGGTCGCATCGAGGAGAGCGGGACGGCGCATGAGCTCCTGGCGCGTCCGCAGACCCTTGCGGGCATGCGGCTGACGGGCTGCAAGAACACCTCTCGGGCGCGCAGGGTCTCTGCCACCGAGGTCGAGGCGCTGGACTGGGGCATGACGTTCGACGTGGGCAGGGAGGTCCCGAGCGACGTCGCCTATGTGGGTGTGCGCGCTCGGCACATCCATCGCGACCACGAGCGCCGTGTTGGCGAGCGCGGCCGCAACAGCTTCGACGTGCGCGTTGCGCGGGTGAGCGACTCGAGGTTCGAGCGCCTGGTCCTGCTCGATCCGCCCTTGGGGGATGCGCGCAGCAGGATTCAGTGGAAGGTGGATATGGTTGACGTTTCGCGAGACGAGCTTCCCCGTGAGGGCGAGACGCTGCGACTGCATTTCGACGCGAGCAAGATCTTGCTGGTGAGCAGGTAGGATGCCTGTGAGCACAGACAGGTGAGTTCAAGCCAAATGGGCAGGATGAATTCGATTGATTGCCATGCCTGCGAGCAGATGACAATCGGCGGGGAGCTCGGGGCTGCGGGCGGTGCGCTCATCGGGTACTTTTCAAATCACAGCCCCGAGCTGGTCATTTGCTACAAAAGAGCGATTCCTCTATAATCGCTAGCGCCTTGGGATGCACGGGCATTCGAACCCGGCTGCCCGAGCCTTCGGGACGTGGCGCAGTCTGGTAGCGCGCCTGCTTTGGGAGCAGGATGTCGCAGGTTCGAATCCTGTCGTCCCGACCACATAACGCGGGCGTAGTTCATCGGTAGAACCTCAGCCTTCCAAGCTGATGAGGCGGGTTCGACTCCCGTCGCCCGCTCCAGAATATGATAGGAGGCCGGTACCATGCGAGGTAGCGGCCTCTTTTCCTATTAAGAGGCGACGAGAGTCGAACCCGGTTACGGGTGCGGAGCTGAGGACATGCGAAAGCATGTTCCAGCGAAGCACGCAAGGCGCGCGAGCGCCGCAGCGGAATGAGCGTGCGACAGCACGCGGCGACTCCCGTCGCCCGGTCCAGTAAAACCGCAGGTCAGAGCATATATGCCACTGGCCTGTTTTCGCATTTCGTTACTCGGGATACGAAACGGGATACGGATTTCTCCATGATTTCTGAATTAACGTGTCGCATACGGAGCGCGCTTGCAGATCCTCGGCAGCTTCGCTTGGGCCTATCGCGTTCGGCCCTCATTCCATGGTTGCGGCTATCCCGCCTTTGCAGCTATCCCGTGGTTGCGGCTATTCCGCCTTTGCAGCTATCCCGTGGTTGCGGCTATCCCGCTTTTGTAGCCACTCCGTGTCCATGCCTGAGCCAATGGCATCCACGCGACGATGTGCGAAATCAGCCGTTTGAAAACATCTCGTTCGTTTCAAACCATTGATAAAGCACATTACCAAGGCCATTTCTGTGCGTAACCAGCCTTTTGAAATAACGCGGCCGTTTCAAAAGGCGATTTACGCACATTTCGAGGTAGCCGGGTCGCCTGCGGTTGCGCTCGGGGCTTCTGCGCACCGTGCTCGCCGCCTCTTCAGCCCTGCGTGACGCTCTCGACGTGAAGATGAACCGCACACCGTGCACCATGTGCGCCGCCTTTTCAGCTTCATGTCTTGCGTGCACGACCTCTGAGGACCGCCCGCCGTGCACCATGCGCCCCGCTTGTTCAGCGCCCCTGCCGATACACTCCCGAAACGAACGGGAAACCTCAGGCGCTTCTCCATAATCGCTTTATTGGAGCGTAGTACTATAAGCCCGCACCAACGTTCTCATTTCTTTGGAGGCATACCATGACCTATACCGAGAGGGTCATCGCCGAGCTGCACGAGCGCTACGCCGATCAGCCCGAGTTCATCCAGGCGGCGGACGAGGTCCTCACCTCAATCGCGCCTGCGGTCGACAACGAGCCCGCCTATGAGGAGGCCTCGCTGCTCGAGCGCCTGGTCGAGCCCGAGCGCGTCATCTTGTTCCGCGTGCCGTGGGTCGACGATTCCGGCAAATGCCAGGTCAATCGCGGCTACCGCGTTGAGTTCAACTCCGCCATCGGCCCTTACAAGGGCGGCCTGCGCTTCAACCCCACGGTGACTCTGGGCATGCTCAAGTTCCTGGGTTTTGAGCAGATCTTCAAGAACTCCCTTACCACGCTCCCCATGGGCGGCGGCAAGGGCGGCTCCGACTTCGACCCCAAGGGCAAGTCCAACAACGAGATCATGCGTTTTTGCCAGTCCTTCATGACCGAGCTGTATCGCCACATCGGCCCCAACACCGACGTCCCCGCCGGCGACCTGGGCGTGGGCGGCCGCGAGATCGGCTACATGTTCGGCCAGTACAAGCGCCTGCGCAACGAGTGGACCGGCGTGCTCACGGGCAAGGGCCTGTCCTTTGGCGGCTCCCTCGCGCGCACCGAGGCGACCGGCTACGGCCTCGTGTACTTTGTGGACGAGTACCTCAAGTGCCATGGCGAGTCCTTCGAGGGCAAGACCGTGGTCGTGCACGGCTCCGGCAACGTCGCCATCTACGCCATCCAGAAGGTCTCCCAGCTGGGCGGCAAGGTCATCGCCGCTTCCGACACCAAGGGTTGGGTCGAGGACCCGGAGGGCGTCGATTATCAGGTGCTCGAGGACATCTACAACAAGAAGCGCTCCGGCAACGACCGCGGCGTGAGTCTTGCCATGTACGTCGACGCGCGCCCGGGCGCCACGTGGCACGCCGAGGACGGCCGCGGCGTGTGGCAGCTTCCCTGCGATATCGCGTTGCCGTGCGCTCGTGAGAACACGCTGCTGCTCGAGGACGCCGAGGCGCTCGTGGCCAACGGCTGCAAGGTGGTGGGCGAGGGCGCAAACATGCCCACGACCACCGATGCGACCAATTACCTCATCGAGCACGGTGTGGCGTTCATGCCGGGCAAGGCGGCGAACGCGGGCGGCGTGGCGACCTCCGGTCTGGAGATGAGCCAGAACGCCGAGCATCTCTCCTGGACCTTCGAGGAGGTCGACGCCAAGCTCGAGGGCATCATGCGCGGCATCTACCATGCGTGCGACGACGCCGCGACCGAGTACGGCTTTGAGGGCAACTACATGGTGGGCGCCAACATCGCCGGCTTCAAGAAGGTCGCCGACGCCATGATGGCCCAGGGCATCGTGTAGTTCGACGGACGCGCATGCGCGTGGTGGCGCGAGCCCGCGTGTATGGAAACTGGATAGGGAAGGGGTGTGCGCTGCGGCGTGCGCCCCTTTTTGTTATCATGTTCGCCTGTGTGACCAGCTGCGGGCGTGGCGGAATTGGTAGACGCGCTGGATTTAGGTTCCAGTGGGCTTTCCCGTGAAGGTTCGAGTCCTTTCGCCCGCACCACTCACACGAGTACAAGGTACCAAAGGGGCCCCGGCGCCCACGTATAAGCCGGGCATGTTCTAGAGGAGGAACGTTGAACATCACTTCTGAGGTGAAGGACGCCAAGCTCACCGCTACGGTCACCATTCCTGCCGCCGACGTCGACGCGGTTATCA
Organism: Collinsella stercoris DSM 13279; assembly: GCF_020735465.1. GTDB lineage: Bacteria > Actinomycetota > Coriobacteriia > Coriobacteriales > Coriobacteriaceae > Collinsella > Collinsella stercoris. Next base: position 454,503 of record NZ_CP085935.1, read on the forward strand.
AGAAGGCCTACAAGGAGGCCGCCAAGAAGTACCGCTTCCCGGGCTTCCGTGCCGGCAAGGCTCCGCGTCCCGTGATCGACTCCGCTCTGGGCAAGGAGGCCGTGCTCGCGCAGGCCACCAACGAGCTGATCGGCTCCAACGAGGGCAACGTCCTCAACGAGCTCGACATCGTCCCGGTCAAGGAGGGCGATTACCAGCAGATCGACCTGTGCGCCGACGGTACCGACTACACCTACACCGTCGAGTTCACCCTGCGTCCAGCCCCCGCGCTGTCCTCCTACGACGCTGTTGAGATCGAGATGCCCCCGGCGGAGGTCACCGAGGCCGAGATCGACCAGCAGGTCGACATGCTCATGGGCTACCACGCCACCTTCGAGGACGTCGAGCGCGCCGTCGAGGGCTCCGACTACGTGACCGTCGACATCAAGAACGTCAAGGGCGCCGAGGCGCTCGCTGGCGAGGGCCGCATGATCGCCATGGGTTCCGGTAACCTGCCCAAGGAGTTCGACGAGGGCCTGCTGGGCATGAACGTCGACGAGACCAAGACCATCTCCTGGACCCCCGAGGTCGAGGGTGCCGAGGAGGCCTCCGTCGAGGTCACCGTCAAGGGCGTCAAGGAGCGCAAGCTCCCCGAGCTCACCGACGAGTTCGCAAAGACCAACTTCGGCTTCGACGGCATCGACGCCATGCGCGACGCCGTCAAGCTCGAGATCGAGTCCGACAAGTCCTCCCAGCTGCCCCAGCTCAAGGAGAACCGCGCCGTCTCCAAGCTCGCCGAGCGTCTCGAGCTCGACGAGATGGACGAGGATTACGAGCAGTCCGTGTTCCAGGAGCTCGGCCAGAACTTCCTGCAGAGCCTCTCCGCTCGCGGCATGAGCCTCGACGGCTGGCTGCAGGCCAACCGCATCAGCTCCGATGAGTTCATCTCCGACCTGCACCGTCAGGCCAACGACGTCGCCCGCGAGTCCCTCGCCCTCGACGCCCTCGCCCGCGAGCTCAAGGTCGAGGTCACTGAGGAGGACGTTGACGGCGAGTTCGAGCGCGCCGGCGTCGAGAACGTCGAGGCCTCCAAGGCTCAGTTCCTCGCCGATGGCCGCATGCCTGCCATTCGCGATTCCATCCGTCGCTCCAAGGCTGTCGACTGGCTGGTCGAGAACGCCAAGGTCACCGAGGTGGACGAGGCCGCCCGCGCTGCCGAGGCCAAGGCTGAGTAGCAGACCCTTATAACGCCGGCCGCACCTTGGGCCCTCTTCGAACGAGGTGCGCGCAAAATGGCGTATCATAAACGGCTGGTACGGCTGATGTGCGTACGGTGCTCCATCGCGTTTGACGGGATTGGGCACCGTACGTTTCTATCGGGGCGCGTCAACGCCCTCGGCTGGAGCCATTTCGTGTAACACCCGCGTCGCACGTTCGGCGCATCATGTGAAAGGAGCCATATGATCAACCGCATCGACTCCGCGCTCGTGCCTTACGTCATCGAGCAGACCCCGCGCGGCGAGCGCAGTTACGACATTTACTCGCGCCTGCTCAACGACCGCATCGTCTTTTTGGGCGAGGAGGTAAACTCCGTCACTGCCAACCTCGTGATCGCGCAGCTGCTGCACCTTGAGAGCCAGGACGCCGAGAAGGACATCTCGCTCTACATCAACTCGCCCGGCGGCGAGGTCTATTCCGGCCTGGCGATTCTGGACACCATGAACTACATCAAGCCCGACGTGTCCACCATCTGCGTGGGCATGGCCGCCTCCATGGCCGCCGTGCTTTTGGCCGGTGGTGCCAAGGGCAAGCGCTTCAGCCTCCCGCACTCCAAGATCATGATCCACCAGCCGAGCGGCGGCGCCCAGGGTCAGCAGACCGAGATCGAGATCGCCGCGCGTGAGATCCGCGAGACGCGCACGACGCTCAACCAGATTTTGGCGGATGCCACGGGCAAGCCGTTCGATCAGGTCGAGCGCGACACCGAGCGCGACAACTACCTGCGCGCCGAGCAGGCGCTCGAGTACGGCCTGATCGACCGCATCGTCAGCTCCCGCAGCGATTCCGGGAGTGAGCGCTAATGGCGGGGGAGGACTTTGGCCACACGCCCGGTGCGGACGGCGAGGGTCCGGTCCGCTGCTCGTTCTGCGGTAAGACGCAGGATCAGGTTCGCAAGCTCGTGCGGGGTCATGACGGCATGTTCATCTGCGATGAGTGCGTCGAGGCGTGCAACGAGATCTTGGAGCAGTCATTTGCCCAGGACGAGATGATGCGCGCGTTCGGCGCCGCATATGCCGCCCAGCACGAGGGCGCCGATGAGCAGCCCGCCGAGGTCGAGGACGCGCCCGCGCCCACCATGCGCGAGACGGCCGCCAAGCTCATCACGCGCGTGCCCACGCCTCACGAGATCTACGATGCCCTGTCCCTGTACGTGATGGGCCAGGAGGACGCCAAGCGCGCCATGTCCGTGGCCGTCTACAACCATTACCGCCGCGTGCTCGAGGGCGATGACGCCGATAAGGCCCACGGCGCCCATGCCGCCTCCTTTGAGGAGGACGTGGAGCTTGCCAAGAGCAACATCCTTTTGCTCGGTCCCACGGGTACCGGTAAGACCCTGCTTGCCCAGACGCTTGCTCGCGTGCTCGAGGTCCCGTTCGCCATCGCCGATGCCACCGCGCTCACCGAGGCGGGCTACGTGGGCGAGGACGTCGAGAACATCCTGCTCAAGCTCATCAATGCCGCCGACGGCGACATCGACCGCGCGCAGATCGGCATCATCTACGTGGACGAGATCGACAAGATCGCGCGCAAGGCCGAGAACCTCTCCATCACGCGCGACGTTTCCGGCGAGGGCGTGCAGCAGGCCCTGCTCAAGATTCTCGAGGGCACGGTCGCGAGCGTGCCGCCCACCGGCGGACGCAAGCACCCGCAGCAGGAGCTCTTACAGATCGACACCACGAACATCCTGTTCATCTGCGGTGGCGCCTTTGTTGGGCTCGACAAGATCATCTCCGACCGCGTGGGCAACCAGGGCGTCGGGTTCAACTCCGAGATCGCCGGCCCCACCTCCAAGGACGAGAACATCCTGCTCAAGCAGGTGCTGCCCGAGGATCTCAACAACTTTGGCATGATCCCCGAGTTCATCGGCCGTACGCCGGTCATCACGCAGACCCAGGCGCTCACCGAGGACGACTTGGTGATGATCCTCACCGAGCCGCGCAACGCCGTGGTCAAGCAGTACCGCCGCATGTTCGCCATGGAGAACGTCGAGCTCGTGTTTGAGGACGAGGCCCTGCACGAGATCGCCAAGAAGGCCCTCGCCCGCAAGACGGGCGCGCGCGGTCTGCGCTCCATCTGCGAGGAGGTGCTCCAGCAGACGATGTTCGATCTGCCCAGCGAGGAGGGTGTGTCGAAGGTGGTCGTGACGGCCGCAGCCGCGCGAGGCGAGGAGCAGCCTCGCCGCGAGTATGCAATCAACCCCGTGGATCTAGACTAACGTAATGTGCTATGTGCCGCTGGGCGCCTATGGATGCCCGGCGGCATGCTGAAAGTGGTTGTGTTCATGAGTGCCCCCAAGTACCTGCAGATCGAGAATCAGCTGAGGGCTGAGATCGAACATGGTGACTTTGAACCTGGAGAACGGTTTTACAGCAATAGCGATCTGATCGAGCGCTTCGGAGCCAGTTCCATCACGGTCATCCGTGCGCTCAACGATCTTGCGGCGGAGGGGTTCTTGGTTCGGCACCAGGGTAAGGGCACGTTCGTGAGCCGGTCCCGCCGCCGCCGACCCGTGCTCATCAGCGAGGTCGAGAAATTCGATGGGGAGGGGACTCGTGAGAAAACCGAGGTTTTGGGCCTGGAGTTTTTCGAGGACGTCCGCCGTGAACCCGTTATCGTCGACCGTCTGCAGCTCGCCGGGGACGCGGGCTACGGTCTGGTGACCCGTTTGCGTTCCTGGGAGGGCGTCTCCTATCAGCTGCAGCTTTCGTACATCCCGGCGCGTTTTCTCAAGCGCGATGTCGACCCGTCATACTATGAGTCCGTGTACTACCGTTTTGCCGAAGATCTCGGCCTGCATCTATCGCGTGAGGCATCTGAGGAACGGGTTCGAGGGTTGCTCGATCCACCGGTCTTCGTCAGCGAGCGCCTGGGCCTTCCATCCGGGGTTCCCTGTATACAGCGCGAGCGCACCACCAGTCTGATGGACGGTTCGGTTGCCGAGTATATAGTTATGTATAAGCGCTTGGATTATTTCGAGCTCAAGATAGAGGAACAGGCTCGCTAACGCTTTGCTCGCTATTGAACAAAGAGATGACGCGGGGCCGATGTGGATGTCTTCCGTATCGGCCCCGCGGTGTTTCACGTCAGTCGCGCGTTCTAATCCAATGGATGCTCGAGCACATTTTTGAGCGCCGCGCCGGCGACGAGTCGACCGTTCTTCACAAATCCTTCCTCACGCGGTTTGAGTTCGCGGATGAGTATGTTGCGAAGATGGTTGATTCGCTCCTGGTACGAGGTATCGTCGATGGCGTCATGTGATTCGAACGGATCGTGTGCAAGGTCGAAGTATCGTTCGACGCCGGTTTGCGAGAACCATATGTACTTATCGGAGTCGGTCACGATGTAATGGTGGGACTGTTCTTCCGTGAACGCATGCTCCCCGTGCACGTAGGGACGCTCGAACGGCTTTCCGTCGACACATCCTGCAAAAGATAGACCATCGATGCCTCTTGGTGTCGGTACGCCTGCAAGATCGAGCAACGTGGGCATCACGTCCATGAGCTCCACCGTTGAAGAGCACCTATGCGCGCTCGTTGCGCGGACGTGTTTGCCAACGCGCAGGATCAAGGGGATGTGCGCTGCGCCCTCGTAAGGCAGCAGCTTGCGGAAACTCGCATGGTCGAACAGCATCTCGCCGTGGTCGGAGAGGAAGATCACGACCGTGTCCTCGAGCGAGCCGTCGCGTTTGAGCGCGTTGATGAGGCGGCCGACTTGATTGTCCACATGGGCGATGGCGGCGTAGTATCCGGCCATGGCCTGGTGACGCAACTCGGGGTCGATGCATCCATGTATGCCGGCAACGAGACGCCCGTCGCGTTCGAGCAGCTCGGTGTCATCCCAGTCCCCTTGGGCGGGCTCTCGCAGGTCTTTATCGGCATACATGTCGTAGTAGGAGTGCGGGGCATCGAAGGGTGGATGGGGACGGACGTAGCTCGCCATGGCGAAGAACGGGCGCGTCCTGTCCCGTGTCTCCAAAAATCGCAGGGTCTCATCGGTCACCCAGTTGGTGGGGTGAAGCCGCTCTTCGAACATCCAGGGATGATAGGTCCACGAGTTGCAGTCGGGGCCGCAGCTGTCCAGATAGGCGCGCTCGCCGAGGTTGTCGCGAAGGAAATGCAGGTAGTCGTCGTGGACATCTTGATGCATCCAATGGGGGATATCGTTTCGCTGATAGCAGCCCAGATATCCATCGTGCAGGCGCAGGGTTTCGAACCCGCATGCCAGGCGCGGCGGATGCACGTGAAGCTTGCCCAGGCAGGCGGTCTGGTAGCCGGCATCGCGGAAGACTTGGGGCATCATGTTGTCGAAGTCCCACGTGACGCCGTCCTCATACCCCACGCGTCCGTGATGGGCGGGCGTCTGCCCGGTAAACAGCGAGACGCGGGCGGGAATGCAGGTCGGGCATGCGCTGTAGGCATGGTCGAATAGGGTGCCCTGGCAGGCGAGCGTATCGAGGTTGGGCGTCTTAACGTCCGGATGCCCGGCAATGCCCAGGCAGTCGCCGCGCATCTGGTCGCACATGATCAGCATGACGTTTGGCCGCGAGGGGGTTTGCGGCATATCAAGGCGTGCCATGTTGCTCCTTTGGCTCGAGCTTTTGAGAAACGGGTGCCCCGGCGTGCGGTTGCACGGCCGGGGCGGGGAGATGGAAAAAAGAGTGGTTATCCCTTTGCGATGATGCCGAGGGCGGAGAGCGCCACGGCGCAGATGAGCGTGATGAAGATCATCTTGGTCGACGTCATGCCCTTCTTGCCCAGGCCCCAGTAGATAAGGGCCACGATGCCTGCGGGCAGCAGACCGGGAAGCACCGTGTTGAGCGTGTTCTGCAGGTTGATCGACGCACCCGCGATAGAGGGGTTGACGGTGAAGATCACGTTGATGTTGGAGGCGATAAGCGAGCCGACCATGTAGATGCCCAGGACGCTGGCCGAGGCGGTGATAGCCGAGAGCTTGTCCTTCATTGTGGTCACCAGCGACGCGCCGGTCTGGTAGGCGAAGCTCGTTTCCCAATAGCGCAGGATGCCGGTGAGGATGCACTCGACGGACCACAGGATGATGCCCAGCGGGTTGCCCGCCACGGCGAGCGATGCCGCCAGGGCACCGAGGATGGTGGGGAGCAGCGATCCGAAGATGGCGTCGCCCACGCTCGCCATGGGACCCATCAGGCTCGTTTTGATGCCGGCAACGGCGGGTTCGCTATCGGTCCCGCCTTCCTCCTGCAGGGCCACATCCAGGCCGATGATGATGTTGTTGAGGAAGTTCGAGGTGTTGAAGAACTGGTTCTCGGTGCGCATCATACGCTTGAGCTCGGGCGTGTTGTCGCCGTACATGCGGCGCATGAGCGGCAGCATTGTGAACAGGTACCCCGAGCCCTGCATGCGCTCGTAGTTCCAGCCAAGCTGGAAGCCGAACACGCTGCGACGGCTGATCTGACGAAGGTCCTTTTTGGTAACGGTGTAGCGCTTCTCGGGCGCGACCTCGGTGGCGGGAGAGGCCATGGTTGCGGAATTAGAGCTCATCTTCATCATCCTCACTGGCGAATGGATCGGGACTTGCGGCTTTGACGGCGTTCGTCTTGTAGTGGCTCACGGCCACGAAAACACCTACGAGGGCGATGCCGAGCATGGGCAGGCCGATGAAGTTGCCCGTGAAGCCGTCGACGGAGGTGGCGACGGCGCCGCCGATGGCCTTGACGTTGTTGAACAGATAGTTGAACAGGATGGTCACCACGAAGCCGAGGATGAGGTAGTGCCAGTTCTCCCTGACGGGAAGATAGCGCAGGAGGATGGCGAAGCCGACGGCGGGCAGGACCGCGCCCGCAACGGTCAGGCCGGTGCCGAGCCATGCCAAGGGTCCGTTGAGAAGGGCCATGAGCTGGTTGACCACGCCCTGACCGAAGCCCAGCGCGAGTCCGACGGGAAGCGCGCGGGAAAGGGCCCAGGGGACGATTCCATACAGATAGTTGCGTTCGATACCCTTGTAATCGTCATTCTCGATCATGGCGTCGATGCGATGCTGGAAGAAGGTGTTGCAGAAACGCCCCAGTACATCCACGGTGGTGAGGATGGCCGCAACGGGAACGGCGATCGCGGCGAGCGCCTGCGTGGGCTCCATATCCAGTGCGACGGAGAATGCGGTCGCGATGACGGCGCCGCTGTTTGCATCGATGTGGCTTGAGCCGCCGAAGGTCCCGATGCCCAGAACCGTGAGCTGCATGCTGCCACCGATGAAAAGTCCGGTAACCGGGTCTCCCATGATGATGCCGGCCATCATGCCCACGAATACGGGCTGGTTTGCCGTCTGCCACCAATTCTGGCCGCATACCACGGTGAATGCGGCCAAGAGGGACAGCAGGATGATTTGCGCGATTCCAATCATGCGTCTTCCTTTCTGTGCACTGCCGTCTAACACTGTATAAATATATATACAGTTGGAAGAGCGGAGGGCATTCTCAGGTGAACGGTAGGATTTGGTCCGCGGGCGGCCCGGGAAGATGTTCTGAACGAAGCGGCATATACCTTGTGTTGGGGCGTTCCGTGCGGTGCGCCGTGTGATACCCTAAATTAATGCGAATTCTTATCTCTATATCCTGTGGAGGTATATATGGCAGTCTGGACTAGCGCGATGCAGTAGCGCGCCTTCGACGCGTGCGGATCCGCTCAACCTGTGTTTGCCGTTGCCCGGGCGCCTCGAGTGTCCGGGCTTTTCCATGGCGAGCGGGGGTTTGCCTCCCTGCCTGCTATTTAACTTCACTAGATGTTAGGGGTTGCATCCTAGGAATTTATGACTGATTCGCGAAGCGTAGTAATTGCCTCCCTGTCCTCCGACGCGATAATCTCAAGATACGTTTCGCAGGTAATCGAGCGCACCGTGGAATGATTGAACGCTTTGACGTCCCTCGTGAGAATGAAATCGACGTCGTTCAATTCCGCTGCGGCGCGAATCATGCCGTCCTCAAAATCCGGTTCATTGGAATCTGCAGATATGATGCACTCTTCAGGGCCGAAGGGGAGAACAACGAGAAGGTCGAGCAGCAACTTGATTGCCTTTCGCGCCCAAGGTTCCCCATATTGTTTTCGTAGCACGTAGTAGGCGTCGTTGAGAGACGAGGGCGAAACGATGCCCATATCTCCGCCACCATTGCAGTATTCGAGCGCCCGACATGCGGCTTCCGAGTGCGCGCGGGTGGAATCCACGGCGTCAATGAGGGTGTTCGTATCGAAAAGGACACGGTGTCCCATACCTCTCATGCTCATCACAGCGCCTCATAGTCTTTCATTCGCTCAGAAGCGAGATAATCCTTAAGCTCATCGCTGCTCATCTCGGGAATCCCCGTCACTCCACTGATGGCCACGAGTTCATTACGCAGCTGCAAAAAGCGTTCAAATGCAGGTGGTTGCTCTGTTTGCGCCTTTTCAAGGAACCCTGTTGCATCTCCCGTGGCGGCAATGTACTCCCACAGCCTGTTGATGACGTCCCCGACGGTGAGGCCCGCTGCGTGGATGTAGGCGCCGGCGCGCTCCTTCACCGCCTCATCGACGCGACCCGAAACGATTGCGGTTGCCATGATGTACTCCAATCGCTACACTGTAAACGCGTATACAAATAGTATACCACTGATTCTTAGGAGGTGGTAGGGGTGCGCCAACACGGTCGAATCCGCAGGCCGCGCTGTGCTATCCTTTTGAACCAAGTATGACGAGATACCTTCGCATCGCTCGAACGAGGAAGGAACGCCCATGGCAGAAGAGATGTCCAAGAACTACGATCCGGCGGTCAACGAGCCGGCCATCCTGCAAAAGTGGCTCGACGGCGATTACTACAAGCGCCGCGAGGGCGTAGGCGACTGCACGGTCACCATTCCGCCGCCCAACGTCACGGGCATTCTTCACATGGGCCACGCCACCGACGACTCCATCCAGGACGCCATCGTGCGCATGGCGCGCATGCGCGGCCGTTCGACCCGTTGGATTCTGGGTACGGACCATGCGGGCATCGCCACGCAGACCAAGGTCGATAAGAAGCTGAAGAGCGAGGGCATTTCCCGCTTGGAGATCGGCCGCGACAAGTTCATCGATGCGTGCTGGGACTGGACGCACGAGTACGGTGGCACCATCGTCGAGCAGATCAAGCGCATGGGCTGCTCGGTCGACTTCGAGGGCGAGCGCTTCACCATGGACCCCGAGTACGCCGAGGCGGTCCGCAAGGTGTTCTGCGACTGGTACCATGATGGTCTCATCTATCGCGGCAAGCGCATCGTCAACTGGTGTCCCAGCTGCACCACCGCCATCTCCGACGACGAGGCGGAGTACAAGGAGGAGAAGGGTCATCTTTGGCACCTGCGCTACCCGCTCACCGAGCCGGTGAACGGTCAGGAGTACATCGTGGTGGCCACCACGCGCCCCGAGACCATGCTCGGCGACACCGGCGTCGCCGTGAGCTCCAAGGACCCCGAGAAGGCGGCCTTCGTGGGCAAGACGGTCAAGCTCCCCATCGTGGACCGCGAGATCCCGATCTTCGACGACTGGCACGTCGATCCCAACTTCGGCTCCGGCTTCGTCAAGGTCACCCCGGCCCACGACCCCAACGACTACGCGATGGGCGAGGCCCACGGCCTTGAGAAGATCAACATCTTCGACGAGCACGCCGTCGTGGTCGAGGGCTACGGCGAGTTCACCGGCATGACGCGCGACGAGTGCCGCGAGGCCGTGGTGGCGTGGTTCGAGGAGCACGGCCTGCTCGACCACATCGACGAGCACGAGCACTCCGTCATGCACTGCTACCGCTGCGACAACACGCTTGAGCCCTGGCTTTCCGAGCAGTGGTTCGTTGCCGTCGACAAGCTCAAGCAGCCCGCGCTCGACGCGGTCAAGGACGGCCGCGTGACCTTCCACCCGGCGCGCTGGACCGACACCTACACCACGTGGATGGAGAACCTCAAGGACTGGTGCATCTCCCGCCAGCTGTGGTGGGGCCACCGCATCCCGGTCTTCTACTGCGAGGATTGCGGCTGGGAGGATGCCTGCATGGACGACGTGCACGTGTGCCCCACGTGCGGCGGCACCCATGTGCACCAGGACGAGAACGTGCTCGACACCTGGTTCTCCTCGCAGCTGTGGACCTTCGCCACGCAGGGTTGGCCGCAAAAGCCCGAGATGCTCGAGGGCCATCATCCCACCACCGCGCTCGTCACCGCGCGCGACATCATCGCGCTGTGGGTTGCCCGCATGGTCATGAGCTCGCTGTACTTCCTGGACGAGGTTCCGTTCAAGGACGTGGTGATCTACCCCACGATCCTTGCCAAGGACGGCAGCCGCATGTCCAAGTCCAAGGGCAACGGCGTCGACCCCATGGATCTCATCGACATGTACGGCGCGGATGCCATGCGCTTCAACCTGCTCACGCTGTGCACCAACAACCAGGACGTCAAGTTCGACGCCGACATCGACAAGAAGACCAAGAAGCTCAAGGGCAGCCCGCGCACCGAGCAGGCCCGCGCGTTTGTCACCAAGATCTGGAACGCGAGCCGCTTCCTGCTCATGAACATGGACGGCTACACCCCGGGCGAGCCGGTGGCCAAGACCGCCGCGGACGCATGGATGTTCAGCCGTCTGGCAAAGGCCGTCAAGTTGGTGACCGAGGGCATTGAGCACTACACCTTTGGCGAGATGGCCCGCGGCGTGCAGAACTTCTTCTGGAACGAGGTCTGCGACTGGTACGTCGAGGTCACCAAGACCCGCCTTAAGGACGATGAGGACCGTCTGCAAGCGCAGCGCAACCTGATCTTCGTGCTCGATACGTCCCTGCGCATCATGCACCCGCTCATGCCGTTCGTGACCGAGGCCATTTGGGACACCATGCCCGCGAGCTGGCTCGACATGAAGGCCGACGGTACGTGCGAGCGCGCCGAGGCCCTTATGGTCGCCGCATGGCCCGAGCCCGCGGACTTCGAGCGCTTCATCGACGAGCCCGCCGAGCGTTCCTTCGAGCTCGCGCGCGCCGTGGTGTCCGATGCTCGCTCCACGCGCGCCCGCTACCGCATCTCGCCCAAGCAGGCGCTGCCGGTGGTTGTGGCCGCTCACTCCGCCGAGGCCGCCGAGGCTCTCGAGGGCATGTCGTCGTTCATCTGCGGTTTGGCCAACATCCCCGAGATGACGGTCGCCATCGATGCCGGGTTTGCCGGTAAGCCCGAGGCGTCCATCGCGCTGGCCGGTCCGGACTTCGATGCCTACGTGGTCGTGGGCGACCTGGTGGACTTCGCCGCCGAGAAGGCCCGTCTGGAGAAGGAGCTCGCAGCCTCTGAGAAGGAGCTCGCAGCCGCCGAGCGCACGCTCTCCAACGAGGGTTTTGTGGCCAAGGCGGCCCCCGAGGTGGTTGCCAAGAAGCGCGAGCGCGCCGCCGAGCTCACCGACACCATTGCCGCGATCAAGGCCCAACTGGTCGATTTCGCGTAAACGGTCGAACGAAACAACGAGCCCCGCTGCAGTACTTGCGGCGGGGTTCGTGCTGAAGGTTGCATGGGAGAAGGGATGGACATGGCAGAGAACGAGTCGGGCACGGTGATGTTGCCACCGGCAAAGACGCAAGAGGCGTTCGTGCATATTGGATTCGCGAAGGCCCGCCTGACGCGCGGCCGTGCGTTCGTGCTGGCGATTCTCGCCGGCGCGTTCGTGGCCCTCGGCGCTTCGTTCATGCTCATGGTCCGCTCCGACGCCTCGCTGGCGCCTTCGATCTCGCTCATTCTGGGTGGACTGGCATTTTGTCTGGGACTGTTTCTCGTGCTCGTGGCCGGCGCCGAGCTGTTCACGGGCAACTGCCTCATGGTCATCGGCGCGCTCGATGGCCGATATCCGCTTGTGCGTATGCTGCGTAAATGGGCGGTCGTGTATGCGGGCAATGCCGTGGGCGCGTTGCTGGTGGTGGCGCTTTTACTCATCGCTGGTTTTCCGCAGATGCAGGGCGGTTCGGTCGGCGAGCTTGCCTGCTCGGTCGCTGCTTCCAAGGCGGCGTTGAGCCCCATGGTCGCGTTTGCGCGCGGCATCCTGTGCAACGTGCTCGTTTGCCTGGCTGTGTGGATGGGAAGCGCAGGCAAGACGGTGTGCGACAAGCTTGCCGCTGCCATTCTGCCCGTGGTTGCATTCGTGGTGCTTGGTTTTGAGCACTCGGTCGCGAACATGTTCTTCTTGCCGCTTGGTCTTGCCATTGAGGCTGTTTTTGGCGGGGCGACCGTCGCTCTTGTTGGCGTTGCGTCCAACCTCGTGTTCGTGACGCTTGGCAACATCGTGGGCGGTGTGGCTGTTGCGGCGGCGTATTGGTTTGTCTATGGCCGCGAGGACCGCAACTAGGAGGCGCGCATGAAGCGTGAGGGACTGTACCGCGTTCCGTTCGAGGTCGTTGAGCTGCCATACGAAGACGCGGTCATCATCGCTGCGGACACGGGCAAGATCTCCGGGGACGCCGGTCCGCTGCTCGAGACCGTGGTGGACATGCTTGACGAGCTCGAGCGCCCGGACGAGCACTTTGATTGCATTCAGGTCGCAGGTACGAACGGCAAGACGTCCACGACCCGTTTTACCGCTGCGATCCTGCGCGGCGAGGGGCTGCACACGGCGCTCTACACATCTCCGCAGCTGGTTCGCTATGAGGAGCGTATGGAGGTCGACGGCAAGGTCGTAAGCCCCGAGCAGTTCGCGCACGGCGTTTCAGCTGCGGCGGAGGCGGGGCGTCGCGTCAATGCGCGTCGTGCCGCCATGGGGGAGCCCTCCTACACCATCACGCCCTTCGACTTGCTGACGGTTGCCGCCATGGTCGTCTTCGCAGAGGCTCGCATCGACGTGGCGGTCCTCGAGGTCGGTTTGGGCGGTCGCTGGGATGCAACGAGTGCCACCGATCCGGTGGCGGTTGCCATTACCGGCATCGGCCTCGACCACACGCGCATCCTCGGCGATACGCTTGCTCAAATCGCCGGTGAAAAGGCCGCCGTCATCAAGCCGGGCCGATTTGTGGTGCTCGGAGAGGGCACGCACGAGCCCTCTGTCCAGCGCGTCATTGAAGATCGTTGCGCCGAATGCGGCGTTTCGCCTTGGGTCGCCGCCCATGAGGTTCTTCGTGAACCCGATCGGATCTGCGGCGCCGTGTCCTTTTGCACGACGACTGCACGAGCGGAATATCGTGTAGAGTTGCACAAGCCTGCGTATCAGCCGCAAAACGCCGCGTGCGCCATCGCGCTCGCCGAGGGTTACGTGGGCCGTGCGCTCGACGCCGCGGTTTTAGAGCAGAGCTTGGATGCTTGCCCCATACCCGGACGTTTTGATGTGGTGCGTGCCGATCCGCTCGTGCTCGTTGACGCGTGCCATAACCCGCAGAGCTGCGAGAACTTCGTTGCCGCGCTGGATGATGCCGAGCCAGATGTTTGCCGCCGCCCTGCACTTCTTATCGCTGCGCTCTCGGATAAAGATGTTTCGGGCATCGTTGACGTGCTGGTCCCCGCGTTTCCGCGCGTTATGGTGACCGCGACGCAGAGCGACCGCGCGTTGCCTGTGCTCGAACTTGCCAAATTGGTTCGCGAGAAGCTGCGGCTCCTGGGCCGTGATGAGGAAGACGCTCTCGAGGTGTTCGACAGCGTTTCCGATGCGCTCGATTGGTGCACCGCGAACGATGCTCCCGTCATCGCCGCGGGCACGATCACCTTGGCGGGAGAGGTCGCCGGTTTGTTGCGCGGATAGGTTGCCGTAAGGGTCGCGCCGCAGTGCGATGCGCGTGCGCACGACCCTGCGGACCATTGCGCTGTCAATCGCATTGTTGTTCGGCTTGCACAATGCCTGATGAACCTTATTGTCCTGGTAAAATCGCAGGTCGGTTGCGCCCAAGCGTGGTACCATCAGTCTACTGTTCGATTTTGTGAGAAATGTTCACTTGTGCGTCTCGGAGGTACGGTATGACGCTTGTATACATCGCGGTGTTCGCCGTCTGCTTTTTCTCGTCGATCATCGGCGCGGTTTGCGGCATCGGCGGCGGCGTCATCATCAAGCCTGTCCTCGACGCGCTTGGGGCGTTTCCGGTTTCGACCATCAACTTCCTTTCGGGCTGCACGGTCTTGTCCATGACGGCGTACTCCGTTTTGCGTTCGCGCATTTCCGGGGCCTCGCAGATCGATTTCAAGACGGCGACGCCGCTGGCAATCGGCGCGGCTATTGGCGGCCTGGTGGGAAAGGACCTGTTCAGCCTGGTCGAGGGCCTCTTCGACACGCCGAACACCGCCGGGGCGGTGCAGGCGGCAACGCTCATGGTCATCACCATCGGCACGCTCGTATACACCATCAATAAGGACAAGGTGGCGACCAAGCGGGTTTCGAGTGCCGTGGCTTGCGCTCTGATCGGTCTGATTCTCGGCATCATGTCGAGTTTTCTTGGTATTGGCGGCGGCCCCATCAACTTGGTGGTGCTCTATTACTTCTTTAGCATGGAGACCAAGGAGGCTGCGCAAAACTCCCTGTACATCATCCTGTTCTCGCAGGCGGCGAGCACGATCCGCAGCGTGCTGACTATGGATTTGGCCCAGGTGAGCGTGGCTCTCATCATCGGAATGGTCGTGTGCGGCATATGCGGCGGCATCGCGGGTCGCTCCATCAACAAGCATATTGATAGCGAACGCGTCGACAAGCTGTTCATCGGTCTTATGGTGGTCATCATCTGCATCAACATCTACAACATCGCCAAGTACACGGGCCTCGTGTAGCCGCGTTGCAAGTAGTGCCGTGTATGTAAAAATGGACTCGCCCTCTTGATGAACTGCCTCCCATTTCTTGGACTCAGAAGTAAAGTCCTTGAGATGGGAGGTTTTCCCATGACGATCTACGACGGTTCGGCGAGGGGGCTCGCCTGCGACCTCTTCGATCGCGGGCTCGGCTACAGGGTCGTGGCAGGGCGGATATCGTTGGCTGGGTGGAGATCGGTGCCTCGCTCGTGAGAAGGCGCATCCTATTGTTGCGGGACGCGCCCTATCGTCCTGGAGAGCGCGTGTCCCGTCGTCGCAGAGAAGGATCGTCCTATTGCAGGGTGCGTGCGATAGCGACCATATCGGGCGCAGCGTATTCGAGGAAGTCGCGATAGCCGCAATAGTCCTCGCGATAGTAGCACGTGTTGAGGCGCTTGCAGTTCTTGTGGCAGATGCGCTCGAAGGGGCAGGACGCGCACTGCGAGCAATCGCGCCGGGGCTCAGCCAAAAAGGCACGGAGTGCATCGCAGGTCGCCATGGACTCGAGTGAATCCTCTCGAATGTTGCCCAAACGGTAGCGGTCGAGCACGTAGAAATCGCATGGGTAGACATCGCCGTTGCCCTCGACAACAAACTGGGGCGCACACGATCCCAACATGCCGCACTGCTGCGGACGAATGCCTACGAACAGGGGGATCACGTTGTCAAAGAGGGTGATGCTCATGTGACCGCCGCGCTTGAAGTCCTCCAGCCACAGGCGGAAGAATGTCTTGTAGAAGCTTGCGAAGCTTTCTGGCTCCAGTGAGAACTCGTCGCTCGTCTTATCGAGTCCCGGAAGGCAGGGGATGAGCTGGACGAAGTCAAATTTATGCTGCCTATAGAAGCGGTAGAGCTTTTGCGGGTGATGGGCGAGCTGGTCGGTGAGGACGGTGAGGATGTTGAAATCCGCGCCCGCCCGCCGCAGCGCCGCGATGGCGTCAAGGACGCGGGCCATGGTGCCCTCGCCGCGCGCGTCCGGTCGCAGCCAGTCGTGCATCTCGGGGTAGCCGTCGATGGAGACGCCTACGAGGAAGTTGTGCTGAGCGAGAAATGCCGCCCAGGTGTCGTCGATGACGTAGCCGTTCGTTTGAATGGCGAGGTGGATCGTTTGCCTGGTGCGGTGCTCATCGACGTATGCGCAGAAAGACCGGAAGAAATCGAGTCCCGCGCACGTGGGTTCGCCGCCCTGGAACGCAAAGGTCACCTCGGTATCGTCTCCAAGCCCAAAAGCGCGGTCGACGATTGCCTGATAGGTTGCTGCATCCATGATGCCATGGTTTGGCGTCTCTCGATGCTCTGCCACGTCGGCGTAAAAGCAGTAACGGCACCGCATATTGCAGGTGGAACTGGCGGGTTTGATAAGAAACGAGATGCGCTTCATGGATCCTCGCAGCCGGTCGACGTTGCTTGCGTCGAGTCTAGCATGTTGATCGTTGGTGCGATTTGGATATCGACGGAGTACACTGTTTGGAGAGATGTCCAAAATGAGGAGCGATGATGAATCCCATAGATGAGTTGCGCCGTGCGTTGCCCACGCTCACCAAATCGGAGTCCAAGGTTGCAGGGCAAATCTTAAAAGACCCAAATATCATGTTGGGGAATAGTATCACCAATCTGGCAAAGGTGACCGGTGCCTCTAATTCCGCGATTATTCGCATGTGCCAGAAACTTGGATACGATGGTTTCGCCGAGTTTCGTTTTTCGTTCAATCGCGCCATGATGGCCGCTGAAAGTCCAAGCGTGGGAACGCCCGATGATGATTCACGACGACTTCTCGAGACTTATTCGCGCTACATGAACATGATTCCCCAGCGAGTGTCTATCGATCAATTCGATCGGCTTGCCGGGGCAATTGTTGGAGCGAAGCGATTGGTGATTTGGGGATGCAACAGAACGTTTCAGAGCGCCATGCAGCTCTCGCATCGTCTTACTCGTCTCGGCATATTCAATAAGCCGACTAACGATGTCATTGTTATGTCCGACGACGCCGCCATTTTGGAGAAAGGCGACGTGTGCATTGTTTTTAGCATGCAAGGCAGGGGCAATGCCAGATATTCCGAAGACATGGACTTGATGCGTGAGCGGGGTGTGGATGTGCACCTTGTTACAATGGATCGCCATTCGTGCATGTTGTCTCACGCCGATACTGCCTACGTGCTGCCCTGGATCAGCCATGACGATTCAATCAATTTCTTTGAAGACCAGATTATCGTATATATGTTCATCGAGATGCTGCTCTTGAACGTATCCAAAAGGTTCGAGTAGGTCCAAGCGGCAAATGGATATAAATCCAGATAATGCCGTTTACAGTGAAAAACAATCCATTCACGGACTAATATCCAGATAGTTATGGATATACATCCAGATTAACGTATCCTCCTTCTCAAGAAACGGTGCAGGGCCCGGGCCGTTTCGTTTGACAGCATTCGAGAGAAGAGGGAAGAGATGGAGAAATTCCAAGCTCTCATGGAGAAGTCGCTGGTGCCATTTGCGACTAAGCTCTCCAACAACAGGGTGTTGAAGGCGATTTCCGGAGGCTTCGGCATGTTGCTGCCCATCATTATGGTGGGTGCCGTTGCATCGCTACTCTCTGGATTGAGCATCACGCCGTATCAGGATTTCATCACCGCGAACGGCCTTAAGACGATTTTCACCTATGTGACGACGTACACCACTAACATGCTGTCGCTGTATGCGGCATTCGCCATTGGCAAGTGCATGGCCGAGCAGCTCGACTGTGAGGGTCAGTCCTCCATCATTGGTATCGCCTCACTCTTCGTGTTCCTGCTGCTTATTCCCGCTGGTGTTGCTGCGGACGGTACGGCAGTGACGAACATGATCGATATGACCTACTTTGGTTCTGCCGGCCTGTTCTCCGCCATGATTATCGGCGTCGTTGTCCCTGCGATCTATTCCGTCTTCATCAAGAAAAACATCACCATCAAGATGCCCGATGGCGTTCCCCCGTTTGTTTCCAAGGGATTTGCCGGCATCATCCCAGTGCTGTGCATCACCGTCCTGTTCGTCGTCGTTCGTCAGCTTTGCTGCCTCACCCCGTTCGGCTCTTTTGATGGCATGATTTACGGCCTGCTTAAGGCGCCGCTCGCTTCGCTGAGCGAAAGCCCGCTCACTTTTGGTCTGCTGGTGCTCCTGTGTAACCTTCTGTGGTTCTTCGGCATTCATGGCGGTATGGTCACCATGCCTTTTATCACCATGCTTTACATGCCTGCCGCGCTTGAGAACCTCGATGCCTTCGCCGCGGGCACAGCCGCCCTGCCCAATATCCTCACGAACACCTGGTGGTTCACGTTTGTCCAGCTCGGCGGTTCTGGCGGTATCATTGGTCTCGTCCTGTGTATGCTCTTCGTCGCCAAGAGCGAGCGCTACAAGTCTCTTGGCAAGATGGCCATTGCCCCGGCGCTCTGCGGTGTTTCCGAGCCCGTTGTGTTCGGCATGCCCCTCATGCTCAACGTCATGATGTTTATCCCCATGATTTTGACCCCGTTGCTGAGCTTTGTTCTCTCTTATGCTGTGACCTCGTTTGGCCTCGTCCCGGTGCTCAACGGCATGCAACTCCAGGCTGGCACTCCCGTGTTGCTCTCAGGCTTCCTCACCGGCGGTTGGCAGGCCGCGGTGTGGCAGGTGGTGATCGTCGCTCTTCAGTTCGCTATCTACCTCCCGTTCTTCAAGATACTTGACCAACAGGCGTACGCCGACGAGCGGGCAGCTGCCAAGGAGGCGTAATCGCTCATGGATAATCGCTCCAACATCGTGTGGTTCGTTGCGGATCAGATGCGCGCGGATTCGATGGCCCATTTGGGCAACCCGGCGGCGAGTACCCCCAATCTCGACGCCATGGCGCAAGAGGGCGTTTCCTTTGCGGACGCATATTGCCAAAATCCTGTATGTGTTCCCAGCCGCTGCAGTTTCCTTACCGGCCTGTACCCCCACACGCTCGGCCATCGCACGATGCACTTCATGATGCATCGCGAGGACCCCAATATCCTCAAGACCATGAAGGAGGCCGGGTATGAGGTCGTGTGGATCGGACGCAATGACTTCATCCCGGGCTCGTGGAGCAAGGAGCGGTATTGCGATCACTTCTTCGATGGGACTGACCTAGTCGACAAGGTGGACGTTGAGGGCCTTAAGATGCATTTCGGCGGGAAGAACCTGCCTGAACCCGAGGTCCCGGAAGTATACGATGGCTTTGACTTAAAGTACTCGTTCTTCCAAGGCAGGTATCCCGAAGGCTCGCTCGATCATGACCTCGATTGGAATTGCGTGAACGCCGCCTTGGCCTTTCTGGATTCCATCAATTCGGAGAAGCAGGAGAAGCCGTTTTTCATCTACTGCACGCTCTCGTTCCCTCATCCTCCATACGGCTGTGAAGAGCCCTGGTATTCGCTCATCGACCGTGCGGCCCTTCCTCAGCGTCGTCCCGATGTGGAGAAGCTGAAGGGCAAGGCGAGCATACTTACCGCCATTCGCGAGCGTCAGGATATGAAGGGCTGGGGCGAGCCTCAATATGATGAGATGCGCGCGGTGTACCTCGGCATGGTTGCTCGTTGGGACCATATGCTCGGTCTCGTTCTCGACAAACTGCGCGAGCGCGGGCTGTACGACGATACGACTGTTTTCGCCTTTAGCGACCACGGCGACCTCACGGGCGATTACGGAATCGCCGAGAAATGTCAGAACTCGTTCGAGGATCCTTTGACGAACGTGCCGCTTGTGGTCAAGCCCGCTGCGTCTTTGAAGGTTGAATCTGGTGTGCGCCAAGGGACGGTCGGGCTCATCGATCTCCCCGCCACGGTAGCCGATATCGCGGGTATCGATCTTGGCTATGTACAGTTTGGCAATTCTCTGTTGGATGTCATTGCCGGCGGAAAGACTCCGCATGACGCGATCTTTTGCGAGGGTGGCCGAATTCACGGGGAGTGGCAGGCGATGGAACCTGAACATGGTCCCGAGTCTGCCTATTGGCCGCGGATTTCGGTCCAGCATGAAGAAGGGCCGGCACACACGAAGGGCGCCATGGTCCGCATGGACAACTTCAAGTACGTTATGCGTCTTTATGAAAACGACCAGCTTTATGACCTTGAGGCTGACCCAATGGAGCTCGTCAACCTGGTCGATGACCCCGCGTACGCCCCTACGGTCATCAAGCTGCGCGAGCGGCTCTTGAGGTTCTATATGGAGACTGCGGACTATGTTCCGCCGAAATTTGATAAACGTTAGGAGTGACTATGGCAGTGTCGGAAGAGGTCCAGCTGGTCAGCTTTCAGATCATAGCAAGTGTGGGAACTGCGCGTTCTTGTTATATCCAGGCGATTGATTGCGCTGAGCGGGGTGATTTCGAGGGTGCCGAGAAGCTAATAAAGGAGGGCGAGGAACAGTTCCGCGCCGGTCATGACGCACATTTTGGGTTGATTCAGAAAGAGGCGGCGGGGGAGTCGAGTGAGTTCGCGCTCATCCTCATGCACGCCGAGGACCAGCTCATGAGCGCCGAGGCTTTTGGGATCCTTGCCCGTAAGATTGTGAGCGTTTACAAGAAGATGGAGGATTGTATCCATGCGTAACATCAAGTTGTTCTGTGCCGCGGGCATGTCCACAAGTATGCTGGTAGAGCGTATGAAAGCGGCTGCCGCTGACCAGGGTTATGAGGTCGAGATTGCGGCCTATGCCGTCTCTGAGTCGTCCAAGCTCGGCGGGGATGCGGATTTCATCTTGCTTGGCCCGCAGGTTCGCTTCGAGGTCGACCGTATCAAGGCCTTGTTCCCGGATAAGCCGGTTGAGGCGATAGATGCGGTCATGTACGGCACCATGAACGGCGTCGGCGTGATCAATCATGTCCGCGAGGTCCTTGGGGACTAGCGACGAGGGCGGCCTGCGTTTACCCGGGTCAATTGCTTTCCAGGGTCATTGGCCCGGTTTCGCGTTCCAGATTTCTTCGCCTTTCCAGCTCACCGCTCGTCGGGTCGATTTGACCGTTGGCCGCAATACTACCGTCTGTCCTTGCGAATCATTGAGCCAAAGGTGTAAAAAAGAAACGTTCAATCGCATATCACGCGTCAACAGGGCGTGTAACTGTTTCGAGCAGGCAGGACCCGGGTTGATAGAATCATTCCTCACAGGGATTGTTCTATCAACTCGGGTTTTTCGTTTTGAAGACCGTGATATCGAGCTGGGGAGGAGTTTGCTCGTGAAGCTCACCAAGACGCTCAACAATAACGTCGCCGTCGCACAGGATAACAATGGCTGCGAGTTCGTAGTTATCGGACTGGGCGTCGGCTACGTTGAGCGTGGTGCCGAGATTCCCCAGGAAAAGGTCGAACGCGTCTTTTCGTCCGTCGAGCAGCAGAGCCAGCTCTATCAGCTCGTCGAGTCGATTCCGCAACGCTATTTCGACCTTGCCCGGGAAATCGTTGACTACGCTCAGAGCACGCTCAGCGTTCGTCTTGCCGACTCCATCTACATCGCGCTCACCGATCATATTGCCTACGTGCATGAGCGCGCGCAGAAGGGGCTCCTTCCCAAGAATTCGCTGACCTGGGAGATCAGCCAGTACTACCGTCGAGAGTTCGAGGTGGGCAAGAAGGTCGTCGAGCTCCTTGAGGATGAGCTTGACGGAACGAGCGCGTTGCTCGGCGATGCCGAGGCGGCCTCCATCGCGTTGCATCTTATCAATGCAGAGCAAGAGGAGGCAGGTTCTCGGCAGGGAATCGAAGAGCTCAAGCTCATGAACCAGGTCATGCAAATCATTCGGTATCAGGCGCATCTCGTGTACAGCGAGGGCGATCTTGACTATCAGCGTTTGGTCGTGCACGTGCGCTTCTTTGTGCAGCGCGTATTGGGTGGGGAGCGGTCCCAAGTGCCCGGCGCGTTGTCCAAGATGGTGCGGGAGAGCTATCCGGAGGCGTATTCCGTAGCCGAGCATGTGCGCGCATTCGTTGAGGGGAAGCTCGCGCGCTCGATTGGCGATGAGGAGATCACCTATCTCATCATCCATATCGCACGTCTGCTCAATAGAGCATGAGGCTAGGAGGAACCCGTGGCTAAAAAAGACTACGATGCCCTCGCCAAGTTCATCTTGGATCACGTGGGTGGCAGCGAGAACGTGGTGTCGTTGCGGCATTGTGTCACGCGCTTGCGTTTCAAGCTTAAGGATGAGAGCCGCGCCGACACCGAGGCACTCAAAAACCATGAATGGATTATCGATGTCATTCAGAAGGGCGGCCAGTACCAGGTCGTTATCGGCAACGACGTCGAGGACGCATTCGATGCAGTCATGAAGCTCGGCAAGTTCGCGGGCGCTTCTGAGGACGCCAAGGTGGCCGACGACGAGGGTAAGAGCCTGTTTGATCGTCTGGTCGACATGATCTCGTCCATCCTGACTCCCGTGATTCCCTTGCTGGCAGGTTGTGGCATCATCAAGGGTCTTCTTGCGTTCTGCACGGCGCTCAAATGGATCGACCCGACTTCGGGCTTTGCGCAGATCTTGTCTGCAGCCGGTGACAGCCTGTTTTACTTCTTCCCGGTCTTTTTGGGATACACCTCGGCCGAGAAGTTTGGCATGAACAAACTCCTTGGCATGGCGATTGGTGCCACCCTCGTGCACCCCACCATCGTGAACCTGAAGGCCGCCGAGCCCCTGTTCACGCTCTTTGAGGGTTCCCCCATCGCGACGAACGTGACGACGACGTTCCTGGGAATTCCGGTGCTGATGGTGAGCTATACGTCGAGTGTTATGCCCATCATCGCCGCCACTTTCTTTGGTGCGCGCGTTGAGAAATTCTTCAAGAAGATCGTGCCCGATGTCGTCAAGATGTTCGTCGTGCCTGCTGCCACGCTTGCGATAACGGTCGTTCTCACCCTACTCCTTGTCGGTCCTGTTGTTACGTGGGCGAGCCAGCTCATCGCTGCGGGCATTACCGCGGTTCAAAAGTTCAGCCCCGTTCTCACGGGTGTGCTGGTGGGCGGTCTTTGGCAGGTTCTTGTTGTGTTCGGCCTACACCATGCGTTTACGCCCATTGCTCTCAATAGCTTGATGGTTCAGGGGTACGAGAACCTTACATGCTACATGGCCGCCGTTCCGTTCACGACCATGGCGGTGGTGCTTGCCGTGTACCTGCGCACGAAGGATAAAAAGCTCAAGTCCGTTGCTCTGCCCGCTGCCATCTCGAGCTTCTTTGGCGTGTCCGAGCCTTCCATCTATGGCGTTACGCTTCCTCTCAAGCGTCCCTTCGCCTTCACTCTCGTGTCTTCCGCTGTGGGCGGTGCCATCCTTGGCATGTTTGGCTGCATGCGTTACACGCAGGGTGGTCTTGGGTTCTTCAATATTCCTGCCTTCATCAATCCCGCCGCTCCCGAACTCGATATGACGTTCTACGGCGTGTTCATCGCTATCGGCGTTGCCATGGCAATGGGCTTCCTGCTCACGTTCTTCTTTGGCGTTCCTGCTCATGCTACGGCTCGCAATGTCGCCGATGCCACGTCTGACGTGGGGGCCGACGGCCAGATCAAGCAGGAGGTCTTCGTGGCGCCGGTGGCGGGCGAGGTCGTCGCGCTCGAGGACGTCGATGACGAGGTGTTCGCATCGGGATCCGTTGGAAAGGGCGTTGCCGTCAAGCCGTCCGAGGGCACCGTTGTGGCGCCTGCCGATGGCGAGGTGACGATGCTCTTCAAGACCGGTCATGCCGTGGGCATCACGACCGCCTCTGGCGCCGAGCTGCTCATCCACATTGGCATCGATACGGTTCAGCTCAACGGCCGCGGGTTCACGCCTCAGGTCAAGGCGGGCGATGTGGTCAAGAAGGGCCAGCCCCTCGTGACGTTCGACCGCGCCCTCTTGACCTCCGAGGGTTATGACGACACCGTTATCTTTGTGGTGTCCAATGCCGGAAACTTCCAGGATGTCGTGCGTTCGCAGGAGGCTGCTGCGCGCACCGATCGCGAGCTGCTCGCGGTGCTCGTCTAGATCAAAATAGTTGGGCGGGGTCGCCGGCTTTGTACCGTCGGCCCCGCATGCCACAGGCGGCTGAAAGGAGTCCCACGCATGCGTGCGGTTATGCTCATGTTCGATACCCTGTCTCGGGCGTATGTGTCTCCATACGGCTCGGACGCTGCGCTCACGCCAAATTTCGCGCGGCTTGCAGAGCACTGTTGCACGTTCGATCGCTTCTACGGCGGCTCCATGCCGTGCATGCCGGCCCGCCGCGAGCTCCATACCGGGCGCTATAACTTTTTGCACCGCAGCTGGGGACCGCTTGAGCCGTTCGACTATTCGTGTTTCCAGGCGCTCAACGCTGCCGGCGTGTATGCGCACCTCATCACCGACCATTCTCACTATTGGGAGGACGGGGGCGCCACGTACCACAATCGTTATAGCTCCTGGGAGGGATTTAGAGGCCAAGAGGGTGATCGGTGGGCTCCGCGCGATGTGGTTGAGGGACTTCCGGTGCATATGTCCCCGCTGCAAAAGGTCAAGGGGCCCAGCCCCATTCAGCATGAGGCGAATAAGCGTCGTCAGCCCCGTGAGGAAGATATGTCGACGGTGCGAACAGTGACGGCGGGGCTGGAGTTCCTTTCTTCCCACGCACAGCGCGACAACTGGTTCGTTCAGATAGAGTGCTTCGATCCCCATGAGCCGTTTGACGTGCCGCAGGAGTATCGCGCTGCCGCAGGCTTGTCCGATGCGCCTCGGCTCAACTGGCCGGCGTATGGGGCCGTGGATGTGGACGCCCATGTCGAGGAGCTCGATGAATGCCGTCGTGAGTATGCGGCATTGGTCGCCCTGTGCGATGCGCAGCTCGGCCGTGTGCTCGATGCGTTTGATGAGTACGGCCTATGGGAAGACACGCTTCTTATCGTGAATACCGATCACGGGTTTTTGCTGGGTGAACATGGGTATTTGGGTAAGAACTTTTGGCCCATGCACCAGGAGATCATTCACACGCCGTTCTTTTTGCACGTGCCCGGGGTTGATGGGGGCACTCGTTGCTCGGCGCTCTGCCAGACGATCGACCTTGCGCCGACATTGCTCGACTGGTTCGGCGTCGATGCGGATGTCGAGATGGACGGTCGCTCTTTGCTTCCTGTAGTGCGAGATGGCGCGGCGGGCCATGCATATGCCCTGTTCGGGGCCCACGGAAATCACGTGTGCGTTACCGACGGCGACTACGTGTACATGCGCGCCGCCGCGCGCGAGGACAATGAGCCCTTCGTGGAGTGCACGCTCATGCCAACGAACATACGCGGGTTTTTTTCACGCGAGCAGCTTAACTCTGCCGAGTTGGTGACAGGTGGCCGCTTTACCAACGGCTGGCCATACCTAAAATGCCGTTCGCGCACGTATATGAATTCGTATACGTTCGGTAGCTCCCTTTGGGACGTGCGCTCAGGGGAGGAATGCATCGAGGACGCTGAGATTGAGTCGCGTTTGCTCTCTGCGCTCGTTGAGGAAATGAGAAGGGTCGAGGCGCCGGAGGAGGAGTTCGCGAGGCTTGGGCTCGGCGTGTAAGGCGGTTGCCCGCGGGGGTCGCGGGCTCACCGGATGGGGCGCCTGCGTGTGCGTGACTCGCTGCGACTTGCGGAGTTTGCCATATAGCGGCCTACTTGTATGCACGCGACTCGTTGTGACTCGCGAGATTCTTCGCATGGTGGCCCGCCTGTACGTGCACGGTTCGCGGCGTTCTCCATATAGCTGAGTTCCTGCGCATGCGCGGCTTGCGGGGCGCTTCGCATGGCAGCGCATCTGCGCGCGTGCGGCTTGCGCGCTTGTGACGCCTGGGTGATCGAGGGTTCGCTTGGCTTCCAGTTCTTCTGATCCTCGGCATTCGGACGCAGCCACATGAAAAAGCGCCAATGGGAATATCTTTCGATTCTCCCATTGGCGCGAGGCTTTTTATGCGTTTTTGGACCACGCATACCGTTGGTTTGCGTGGCCCCGGATTGTGTGCACCGTTGGTTTGCGTGCGGCTGAACTGTGCGTGTCGCTGATTTGGCTGCGACCGGACCGTGCACGTCGCTGATTGGTGTCCTGCTTTCCCTTACAGGAAACGGTATTGGACCGTACCCACACCGACGCTCACAAAATTCAGGGCGCGTGCGACGGCGGGCTGCATGTCGATCACGCGGCCGTGCGCATAGGGTCCACGGTCGTTCACATAGGCGATGACCGAGCGTCCCCCGTAACGAATCTCGACACGCGTGCCAAGGGGCACGTTGAGCATGGCGATGCCCATCGAGGTCTCGGTGACCTTCTCGCCGCTGGCGGTGGTTCCGCCCATAAACCCGTCGCCGATGCCGTAGTAGGATGCGACGCCCGTCAGCCAGCCTCCGGTCGACTCGGATGAGCCCGAGTTGGACGAGCCCGAGTTCCCGCTGTCACCCGAACCGTTAGAGTTGTTCGAATTGCCGGACCCATTGCCCTGGGCATTGGTTCCGCCGTTCTGCTCGCTTTGCGATCCATTGCCGGACCCGCCGTTCTCAGGCTGAGTTGTGGACTCGCCGTTGGGGTTGGCGGCATTCTGTTGAGCGTCTTGCTGGGCTTGGAGTTGCGCTGCCTGCTCGGCGGCCTTGCGAGCGATCTCCGCCTCGGCGGCGTCCTCCGCATTCGCTTTTGCCTGCACTTTTGCGGCGGCGCTTTGCGCTTGCGCATACGCTTCGGAAGCGCGTGCGAGTTCGGCATCCGCCTGGTCCTTGGCTCGTCCCAATTCGTCAAGCTTGCCGTTCAGCTCATCCTCGAGCTTGTTGAGCTCATTGAGGGCAGAGACATTTGCGTTCTGAACAGTGCCCAGGTATTTGGAAAGGTTGATGAAGTCGGCAAATGACTCGGCATTCAACAGCAGGCTGATGGTGCCTCCGTTTGAGGAGTGCGTCTTATACAGGTCGCTCGCTGCGTCCGCCGCGCGTTGTTGGCGCGCGGGGAGCAGGTCCTGCTCGATGTGAAGGATCTCGTCCGCGATTTCGGCAACCTGTGCGTTGAGTTCGGCGGCGTTCGAGGTCGCCTCGCTGTAGGTGGATGAGGCGCTCGATAGCTGCCCTTGCAGACGATTGAGCTCGGCGAGCGTCTCGGAGGACGCGGCGTACGCGGGGGTGGGGGAGAGGGTGAGCGCCTGTGTGGCGCCGGACATCACAAGTGCGCCCGTCAGACCGATGGTGCATGCAAGGCGCGCAGCGTGCGCGCGTTTGTGCCGATGCGTATCGAGAGCCATGTAAAACCGCCTTAGGTTGCTGACGGCATTCAGTATAGTTCAAGTCTCACCTTAAAGTTGAGCTTCAAGGTTTCCGCATATGCGGAGATGAGGTTCGGGGGATAGGGTTCGTGCGCGCAAGCGATATTTGAGGATATGAACGGTTTTAGGATATGAACGACTCCATGTTGAGAGCGATTCTTCTCGGCACTATTTCCGCAGGTAAATGCCTATAACGTTGATGGAGGATATGAACGATTCATTCATATCCTCCAGTTGCGCCAAGGAAATCGCTCATATCCTCACACCGTTCATATCCTCAGATCGCCCGCATCCTCACGTCACACATATCATTAGGCTGACCGTTACTCCGGGTCGTTCATATCCTCAGACCGAGCTTTACTCCAGGTCGTTCATATCCTCAGGCAGACTTTCACCCCAGACCGACCTTCACTCCAAGCCGTTCATATCTTCCGATCGTTCATTTCCTCAACAACTGGCAAGCTTCTGCGCGTCAACGTTCATGCTGGCCACAAGGTCGACGCCTGTACCCAAAAGATCGCTCATCACAACGTCTTCCATGCGCACAGGTGCGGTGACGCTCGCATGGCGAATATCTTGCATGGCGCGCAGGTGAAGGTCTCGGGGAATGGGGCGCGCGGTTCGCACGGGAAGCAGCTTTTCATCGCCTCCGCGGACCACAATGGTCGTCGCGAGAATACGCATGGGTCGGATAACTTCTTGCTCGGCAAACTTACGCCCTCTTGCGCAACGGTTGCCCTGGACAGAGAGGACGTGTTCAACCCCGTTTTCATCAATGCAAGTCTCTATGGTGAGGGCACATTCTGAGGGGCAGGTGGTGCAGTGAAAGTGGCGCGTCGTACACGCGGCGGTAGTCGTTCCGATTACAGCGCCATCGGGGTTAATGCTGGTTGCGATGCCATCGGGGTTCATGCGGGCTGCGATGCCATTGTGGTTAACCCCGGCTGCGGTGCCTTCGGAGCTAACGCCGCTTGCGATGCGGCCATGTTTAACGCCGCTTGCGCATGCGCCTTGTGTATGCTCCTCGTAAGCTTGCTCGCACGCACCCGCCGTGTTGTTTGCGCTCTTTATGTCAGGCTTCTCTTCGCTCGTCATATCAGCCTTCTCTTCCATGTTTTACATCTCCTCAACGGGGTCGACGGAAAGAGTGATGCTGCCCGTAGCTCGCTCGATCATTCGCCGGGTGAGGGGCACTGATTCCATAATGCTTGGCTTGAACGAGCGGGGCTTTCCCGCAAAAAGAACCTCGTCTCCGCTGGAAATCACAATGCGCGCGGTGCCAACGGGGCGTTTGACGCGGAAGAACAGCTTGGTGTTGGTGCATGCGGAGATGCGAGCGGGAACAACGTAGCCCGCCATCCCCGCCGCCTCAACAGTCAATGGTGAACGGAGCTCGTCGTGCTTGGTCGGCGTGGTCGCCCTCTCGCTTGCCGTGCGAGATTGCTCTTCTATGGGCGCAGAATCGGTCGATGCACGCCGGTCCGCCTGCTCCACACGAATCGCGCAGGGCTCTGCATCCGTGTTCGTGCCCTGCGCTTCCGCGCATGCTGCCGCCCAGGCTGCGGCGGCAGCTCCCGCGCGTTCCGCTTCGGCGGTCACATTGTCCGCAAGGTCGTGGACATGCAGGACGTTTCCGCAGGAGAAGATGCCCGGGACGTTCGTCTGCAGGTTCTGGTCCACGCGCGCGCCGCGGGTGTGCGGGTCGAGCTCAACGCCTGCGGCACAGGCGATCTCATTTTCGGGAATGAGGCCCACCGAGAGCAGTAGCGTATCGCATGCGACGATGCGCTCCGTGCCCGGGATAGGGGCGAGGTTCTCATCAACGCGCGTCACTTCGACGCCCTCCACGCGGTTGCGCCCGATGACGCGCGTGACGGTGGTGGAGAGGTGCAGGGGTATATCGAAGTCCTCGAGGCAGTTTTTGACGTTGCGGTGCAAGCCGTTGGCGTAGGGCATGAGCTCGTAGACGCCTTCGACCTCGATGCCCTCGAGGGCGCATCGGCGTGCCATGATGAGGCCGATGTCGCCCGATCCCAAAATGACCACGCGATGCCCGGGCCGCAGGTTCTCGATGTTGATGTAACGCTGGGCGAGGCCCGCGGTGAACACGCCCGCCGGACGGCTGCCGGGAATCTTGATTTCCGAGCGCGTGCGTTCGCGGCAGCCCATGGCAAGCACCACAGAGCGGCAACGCACGTCGACCATACCCGATTCGGTCATGACGCGGACAGTGTGCCCGGTGGTGCGCATGAGTTCGCTTGCATCGGCCTCTGCGCAGGTCGCGTCTAACGCGGTTGTCCCGTGGGCGTCCACGCTGCACGTCGGCTTCCCTGCGCGGGTATCGCCCTCGCGCGGGTTTCGGCTGCTGCATGTGGGCGCCTCGCAGTCAGATGTCCCGGGCATTGGAGCCTCGGAGGTTCCATCAATCGATAGCACCATGCTGCCGAGCATGACTTCGATATCCGTTTGAGAGACTTGGTCGATAAAGCGCTGTGCATATTCGGGCCCGGTGAGTTCCTCTTTGAAGTGCGTGAGTCCAAAACCGGGGTGGATGCACTGGCGCAAGATGCCGCCGAGATGATCATTGCGCTCGATGATGACGACGTCGGCTCCCGTTTTGTGCGCTGCGAGTGCGGCTCCCATGCCTGCGGGGCCTCCTCCGATGACAGCGACGTCAAAGTCGCGCGCTGGGATGCTTCCCATCTATCGGCCCTCCTTGAGTGTGCCGTCGACAATCCATGAGCCGCGGTCCTCCAGAGGCACGGCGCTCGGTTCGCATCCGAGTTCCCGTGCGAGGATGTGGACCACGCGGCTTTGGCAAAAACCGCTCTGGCACCTGCCCATTCCTGCACGGCACCGGCGTTTGACGCCTTCCACCGAGACAGCTCCGGGTGAGCGGTGGATAGCTTGCACGATTTCCGCCTCGGGGACGGTTTCGCACCGGCAAACGATGCGCCCCCATGCGGGGTCGTGCTCGATAAGCTCCGCTTGGTGCTGAGGGCTCGACCGGTCAAAATCCTCGGGCGCGCGGCGCATGGGGTTCCAATCCGGGCGTTTCTCAAGGTCAAGGCCCGTGTCATGCAGGACGCGATCCATGCGCTCCGCGATGGCCGGCGCGCTGGCGACGCCGGGGGATTGAATGCCCGCGGCATGGAACATACCGGGAAGGACGGCGGAGGGGCCGATCATGAAATCGTTCAGCCCCTCGATGACCGCACGGCCACCTGCGAACGTGCGCACGACTCGTCGGGTATCAAGGTCGGGCACGAGCTTGCGGGCTCCGTTGAGCAACGTCTCGACATCCGCCGCGTAGGTGTCGCGGTCGCCGGGCTCGCGCAGCGCCGCCGTCGCGGTGATGACGGTGTTACCATGTACGGTTCCCGTGACGATGACGCCCTTCGAGATGGGTGTGGGCACGGGGTAGAGGGGCATGAGGGCGCGCGGTTCCTTGTCGAGCACGGCGATGTTGCCCTGGCGCCACGCGAGCTTGAATTCCTCCGCTCCCGCCATGTGCGAGATCAAGGCAGCTCCGTTGCCCGCGGCGTTGACGAGGATGCGACAGCGCACGGTTCCCTTGGGCGTGTGAATGGCAAAGCGCTCGGGCTGGTCGGACAGGCGGCGCGACCCTACGGGTAAGGGGGCGTTGCCCAAAAGCGTGTCGATGGCCTGTACGGGGGCCTCGCGTAGGAATGTCACGCCGTTTGCCGTGGCGTTTTCCGCGCATGCGATTGCGACGTCGAATGGATCGACGTATCCGGTTGACGGGCACCAGAGGGCGCACGTTGCCTGCTCGTTAGCGCGTGGCTCCAGATGGCGAATGTGCTCGGGGCCCACGATCTCGAGCTCGGGGACGCCGTTGGCGCGGCCGTTTTGCATGAGGCGCTCGAGCGCGGCGTGGTCATCGGCGGAAAAACCCAGGACCATGGAGCCGGTGCGGTTAAAGAGGAAGCCCAGCTCGTTAGACCACTGCGAGTAGAGTTCGCAGCCACGTGCGTTTACCTGTGCCTTTACCGTTCCTGGTGCGGGGTCATATCCAGCGTGAACAAGTCCGCCATTGGCTTTTGAAGCGCCGAGGGCGACGTCGTTTCCTGCCTCGATGACACAGATCGAGTTTTCATAGCGTGCGAGTTGCCGTGCGATGGCGCAGCCGGTGATGCCCGCGCCCACGATGGCGATGTCAAAGCTCTCTGCCATGGTGCCTACTCCTATCACGTGCCAGCGCTCGGTCGATTACGGTTGTTTTCGACGATGCTTGGTCGGCTTTGTAGACAAAGCGTCAACAGCAATGCTACGCCTGTCGTTTTTCTTTGCCACATCCAATCGGTCGAACGCTCCGAACACCCCGCCAACGGCGCAGGGCAGAGCTTTGGGGGAAGGGATTACGGTGGGTTGGGCTGCAGGTGAGGATTGCATGGCAATTATGGGATGACTGCGGTGTGTGACCGGACGGCGCTTCTGCTCCGGCCTTCACTTTTGAAGCACGAGAGTTAACTTTCGCCGCAGTTTTGGCGTCGTTTGCGCCGAACATCGCTTCGAGAGTTAACTTTCGAAGCGATTTTGTGGTGGACTCGATGGTCGGGGGATGGGCCGTACGGTTCGCAGATGCTTGCAATCGGTGCGGCAAAATTGGCATCAGTGGATGAACAGGCCTGTCATCCCATTCCGATTCGGTTTGGGTCAAAGGAGAAGACTTGTTTGCGTAGAGCTTTTTCGATGTTTCCATAGTTCTCAATGCGTGCGGTCCTATCCGCTCTGTTCATCTTTGCAAGGAGGGCATCTGTGACGACGGAAAAATCCTCAACAGAGGATAGCTGGTGATTGGTGAGCGTGATTACGGAAAAGCCCTCCCTTTGAAGCTCTGCTCGACGCGCGCTATCTAAACCCAGTCTATCTTTCGATGCATGAAATGCGTCGCTGTCGTATTCAAGAATGAGGTTCCAGGTCCTCCAGAGGAAGTCCGCATATCGTAGAGTCGTTTTTCTGCATCCCTCTTTGCCTTGTTCGCTTATTGCTAAAGGGTCATGAAGGGGTATTGCGGCATTGGCCTCGGGTAGGGGGAGGCCTTTGCCACCCCATTTTGCAGGAAGGGTGAGAAGGGCAGCGACTTGCGCCTCTGCAGGAGAAGCCGTGTCAGGAACTGCGTATGCAAGGGCACTCCTTACAATTTTAACCCCGCGTTCGCCTTTGGATGCGGTAAGTCGATTTACGAGCTGGGTTTTCGTTGTCAGGGGTCGAGCCCTTACAATCACGCCATTGCTTATGCGGTAGCCACTCAAGAGCTGATTGAGCATGACAGCAAGCTCCCCCTGTTTTAGCCGAGCGGCCATTCTGATTGCTGTAGCTCCAGGCGACTCGACGTATACGTCCTTGCTGAGTCGCACAAAGGAATATGGCGCAGGCGAGTGTAAAACGTGCGCCGTTATGCCTGACTGATGATGTCTCATCGAATGACTTGGCACGGCAACGTGGAGCTGGCCGCAAAGTCCGAGTTGCTTTATTTGATTGAGCGGTAAATCCGCCCTGTCAGACGTGGCGAATGCGAAGTCATCGACACGGGCAAGTGGGGCGCCCGTGCGAACGACTCCTTGATCGCCAAACCAGAGTTGAAATGCCGATATGTCTACAAGAAATGCTTTCATGCAGTTAGCGTAGGCTTTTGCCGGGCGAGAGCTAGTAAAAAAGTCAGATTCGCTTTTTCGATCTGTTGAGGGCTCTGGCCGTCGATTGACAGGTGATGCTTGATATGTGTTCGTTTTGGCGCGCTTGGGTGTCATCTAGTGCGAGTGGGCGCATGGGCCGATCGTGGCCGGTCCGGCTAATCCTGGTCGTTTGGCGCTTCGAGAGTTAACCCTCGAAGCAATATTGACGCCATTTTGGCGCAGGGTCGCCTCGAAAGTTAACTCTCGAGGCGGAACTCGCTTCAGGCCCCTCGTCTAAACACTTCGTGCATTTGGCGGCTGTCTTGAATCCACTGGCGGAGCGATACAAACCGTTTGTCGGGTGTGGCCCCATGTTTTAAGGAGGTCGTTCTATACTCGTAATCGTTCGAGAGGTTACCTGTTTGGGCCTGCACCGAGCACCTGCTTACAGTTGCATATGAAGCCGGGATGTTACTCTTCGAGGCATACACCGTTTGAGCCGCGCAAGTGCGCGGGGCGGTTGCTTCGGAGAGTTTTTCATTTTGAGCGTACGTAGGAATGAGTCCGTTCATATGCACGGGAGGGAATTGAGGGGAGGCCGGTATGCAAGCCATTCGCAGCATCAACAACAATATTGCCGTGTGCGTAGATAGCGCAGGGCAAGAGTGCATCGCCATGGGAAAGGGGATTGGCTACGGTAAGATGCCGCATGAGGTTGAGCTCTCGAAGGTGACTCATACCTATTACTGCGTAGATGAACGTCAACTTGAGGGAGTCAAGGATATTCCCCAAGAGGTTCTTGCTTTTGCGGCATCTGCGGTCGATAGGGTTCGTGGACAGCTTCCATATCAGCTGAGCCCCAATCTCACGTTCACTCTTGCGGACCACATAGCGTTTGCCATTAGACGCGCGGAGCAGGGTATCCAGGTTCGGATGCCACTCGCCTATGACGTTGAGCAGAGCTATCCAGACGAATTTCGGTTGGGCCGTCAGCTGGTTCGTAGGATATGTCGTGAGTTCGGCGTGACACTTCGCGATGATGAAGCGAGTGGTATAGCAATGAGCTTGGTTAACGCACGCGCATGTGCTGCGACCGAGGAGGAGCTGACGAGGGCGCGTCAAGATGAAGACATGCTCGAGGACATTACTGAGATTGTTGAGAACCACTTTGGCGTAACAGTCGATCGAGCTTCATTTGCGTTCTCTCGCTATGCGACACATCTCCATTACCTCTTTGCTCGAATTCATAGTGACGAGGTGCTGCCCGCTGAGGGTCTCAGTGGATATCAGGGCGTGGACGACCAATTTCCCGAGGGGGTCGCATGTGTTCGGAAGATTTGCGACCACATTCACGATGCATGGGGTGCCGATCTGACTGATGAGGAGCGTTTGTATCTCGTGATCCATGTAAGCAGGATTTGCATTAAGGGGACGGGACGGTAAGGCTGCCTGTCTCCAGGTTTCGAACAAGGGAGCTTGGAATGGGTTCGAAAAAGTACGACGAGCTCGCCAATCGAGTTATCGATTTGGTGGGTGGCAAGGACAACATCAGCTACTTTACTCACTGTGTTACGCGGTTGCGTTTCAACCTTAAGGATAAGGGTCTGGCGAATAAGGGCGAGCTTGATGGCCTTTCGGGTGTAATTGGCACTCAGTGGTCGGGCGACCAGCTTCAAATTATTGTCGGCCAGCAGGTCGGCGAGGTCTATGCTGCGATTTGCGATCGCAGCGGCCTGGCGCGCGAGGACGCAATCGACGAGAATCTCGACTCGAATCTCACTGGCAAGCGTGATTTTTCGCCGAGGCATATGTTCGATCTTTTTTTCGATACGCTATCAGGCATTTTTGCCCCGTTTATTCCAGCAATAGTTTCTTGTGGCCTGCTCCAGGGAGTTTTGTACTCCATCCAGACATTTGGTTGGATTAGCGCTGATTCGGTTGAATATAATTTCTTTTATACCTGCGCAAATACCGCTTTCTATTTCATGCCGGTACTGATCGCATTTTCGGCTGGAAAGAGATTTAAGTGTAACCCTTATGTGGCAGCGGCGCTTGGCGCAGTTCTTATTCATCCTACGTTTACCGGAATGTCCGGCGAGACCATTGAGCTGTTTGGGGTTATACCTATCACGTTCGCGAATTACTCCTCTACGGTCGTTCCTGCAATTTTGACCGTGTATGTTGCCTCGTGGATTGAGCGTGCTTGCAAGAAGGTGGTCCCGGCAATGCTGGACATCATCGTTACCCCGTTCGTAACGTTTTTGGTCGCAGCAATTATTGGCTTCTCGCTCCTTGCGCCTGCGGGCAATTTCTTGGGAACCTTTGTCGCTGAGGGAATACTTTGGCTCTACACTTCGCTCGGCCCCGTTGGCGGTGCAATTTGTGCTGCCGTCTACCCCTTCATGCTTGCGACTGGTATGCAAGTCGCAATGTCTCCCATTACCGTGCAGAATCTGGCTACGCTCGGATACGACTTCATCTATCCCTGCACGGCTGCTTCTAATGCCGCTATGGCAGCTTGCGCACTGTATATTTTCTTTACTGCAAAGAACAAAAACATCAAGTCGATTGGCTCCTCCACTGGTGTCACCGCTCTGATTGGCGTGACTGAGCCGGTTTTCTTTGGACTCATTGCGAAGTATCGCAAGGCGATGATTGCAACGATTATTGGCGGTGCCGCCGGTGGCGTTGTGATGGGCTTATTTACCGTGCAGTATCTTTCATTTGGATTTGTCCCATTTGGCACGCTTCCTCTGGCGATGACCGAGACATTCCCGTACTACATGATTGGCGTATGCCTCTCGATGGTCGTCGCGGTTATTTCTATGCGCGTCTTGAATTTTACGGATGAGGAGTAATCTGATGGGATTCAAAGAAGGTTTTTTGTGGGGTGGTGCAACATCTGCGAGTCAGTGCGAGGGCTCCTTTGATCTCGATGGAAAGGGCCTGAGCGTCTCGGATGTCGTATCTAGCGGCTCTCATCACAGCCCGCGTCGGATTTGTCTTGACAGAGATCCGGCTTATGCATTTCCTTCGGAATGGGGATCGGACTGCTACCGTCGTTTTGAGGAAGATATAGAGCTATTTACGGAAATGGGGTTCAAGGCTTATAGATTTTCGATCGATTGGAGTCGCATCTTTCCACATGGTGACGATGCCGAGCCAAATGAAGCTGGTCTTGACCACTATGAACGTTTGCTCAGCGCGCTTCGCGAACATGATATTGAGCCGGTGGTAACGCTTTCGCACAGCGAAATGCCGCTTAACCTTGTGAAAAAATATGGAGGGTGGAGAAATAAGCGGGTAATAGAGTTTTACGTACGTTATTGCTCGGCCGTTTTTTTTCGATATCGAGGGCTGGTAAAGTACTGGCTTCCGTTCAATGAAGTTAATGACATGCTGCTCCCGATGAGCGCATTCGGTCAGGGCGGTATCTATCATGATGGGACGGAATCTTTCACTGAGCAGCCAGATTATCCAAATGAACGCATGAATGCTCTCAACAACATCCTTATTGCCTCCGCCCGAGCGGTGAAGATTGGTCGAGATATTAACCGTGATTTCAGTTTTGGCACGATGATTTGCCATATCACGCAGTATCCGCGCACGTGTTGTCCAGAGGACCAACTTCTCGTTCAGATGGACGATCTCTATCGCAATTGCATGTGCTCTGACGTGATGTTGCGGGGCGAGTACCCGTACTATGCCTGGACTTATTTCCGCAGGCACGGTATCGAGCTCGAACTCACTGACAAGGAGCGCGCGGATCTCAAAGCAGGCACGTGCGATTTCTACACGTTTTCGTATTACCAGAGCATCTGTCAGACAACGCGTGCTGAGGAGTTTGGAGATCAGACGGGTGGCAACATCATGGGAGGTGTCCGCAACCCGTACCTGGAGCTTACGGATTGGGATTGGCCCATTGATCCGGTTGGCTTGCGCTATACGTTGAATAAGGTGTACGACCGGTATCGAGTTCCCGTAATGATCACGGAAAACGGTCTTGGCGCTGTTGATGTCTTTGAGGCTGATGGGTCGATTCACGATCAATATCGCATTGACTATCTTCGTCGTCACATTGAGGAGATGAGGAAAGCTGTTGATGATGGAGTGGACCTTATTGGCTATACGCCGTGGGGTTGCATCGATCTTGTGAGCATGTCGACAGGTGAGATGAAAAAGCGATACGGGTTTATTTACGTTGATGCGGATGATGAAGGAAACGGCACATTCGATCGTTTTCGTAAAGACAGTTTCTATTGGTATAAGCGCGTCATTGCGACTAACGGCGAGGATTTGAGCTAGGCACCTTGCTGTTTCTGGGGCGTTGACGCTGTATGTCTTCGATACGTACTGTCAAGGCTGGCTCGTTGTGCCTTGGCGTTGCCGCGTAGGGCCTCTTTCCTCAAAGGTGTGCCACTTCTTGGTGGTCACAATGGGCGGTGAGGGCATTCGGCTCCGAGAGTTAACTTTCGGAGCCGAATTTCACTGAGCTGACGTCTATTTCTCTTCGAGAGTTAACTCTCGAGGTGCATTTGCGGGATTAAAGAAGGGCGAGGTATTGAGAGCGCCGCATATGGGGTTGCCATTGTATTCGGGCAATCAACGTTACGTTGGTGTTCCGGCTCGTTCGCTATGTCATTAACGTGCGAGACGTTACGCGGCGTTAGACGGCATAAAGTTTTTGTTGGTTTGAAAAGAGAGCGGGTCTCCCTTACCTTCGGATTGCCTAGATTCGAGGAAGAGGAGACCCGAGATGAATCTTACCGCACCGGCCGCCGTGGCGGCGCTGGAGACCGCGTTCCTGGACATGCTGAGGGCGGAGCCCGGCGGCTTCGGGGCGTTCGAGTCCGAGGCGAGGTCGGTCGCGCTGTCCTGCTGCGCCGAGGCCATGTCCCGCGCGCTCGAGGAGCGCGACCGCGAGCTCGCGGCGTCCCGGCCGGCGGGCCTCCGCGTGCACTCGCGCAGGCCGCGCACCCTCGCCACGATGTGCGGCGACGTCCGCTTCCGCCGCACCGTGCTCGTCGACGGCGCCGGCCTCACCCGCTACCCGCTCGACGAGGAGCTGGACCTGCCCGCCGGCGACCACGTGAGCCCGTCGGCGCGCTCGTTCCTGGTCACCTGCGGGGCCGACGTTCCGTTCGCCCGCACGGCCGGGCTGATGGCCATCGCGGGCGGCTCGTCCGTGTCGGCGACGACGGTGATGGATTCGGTGAGGTCGGCCGGGGAGGCCATAGCCGGGATCGAGCGGGCCCGGGCGCGCGACCTGTTCCGCGACGGGGTGGCGCCCGGGGCCGACTCGGCGGCCGAGGAGGTGCTCGTGGAGGCCGACGGCACGTGGGTGCGCATGCGCGACGGGTCGATGGCCGAGGTGAAGGCCGTGGTCGCCTACGCCGGCAAGGAGGAGGGGCGCCGGCTCGAGCCGGTGAGGCTGGGCTGCGTGGGCGAGGCGCCCGGCGACTTCTGGGAGCAGGCCTTGGCGCAGGTGGGCTCGCGCTTCGACCTGGCCGCCGTAGAGCGCGTGCGCCTCGGGACCGACGGCGAGGCGCAGTACGTCAACGGCGCCGACTCCATGCCCTTCGCCGACGTCGCCGGCTTCATCGACCCGTTCCACGTCTTCAGGGCGGTGGGGCGCTGCGCGCCCGTCGCCCGACGGGTCGCGGCTGGTATCGGTCCTGAGGTCGGAGGGGGCGGAGGCGTGCGCCGGCGCCATCGAGGCGATGGTCGGGGCCGGGACGGCGGCGCCCGGCGCCGAGGGGGTCGCCGCCTACCTGCGGCGGCACGCCGCCGAGATCGGGGGCGGCCCGTCGATGGGCACCATGGAGGCCGAGCAGCAGCACATGTACAAGGTGCGCATGGGCTCGTTCCCGTGCGCGTGGTCGCCCGAGGGCGCCGACGCGATGGCGCGGCTGCGCAGCTGGCTGGGGTCGGGGTTCGCGCTGCCTCCCCGCACCCGCGAGTCGGGGCAGTCCCCGCGACGCCGAGAGCGGCGGGAGCGCAAGCTCGCGAGGCACCTTGCCCGGCAGGCGGGCGGGCGCGTACAATCCGAGGGGAAGGGCTGGGAGTACCCGCTCGCCGCCTCCCTCGGGGGCTTCAGGGCCGACGTCCGCTACGAGGCGGCCGGCGCCCCGCTGGGGTGGTGACCAACATTTGCTTTATGCCGACGCGGCGTTATCCGAAGGGTGCATGAAACTGAGCATGGGTATACAATACCGAACGATTGTGACCAGCTTTGCGCCGTGCGCAACCGGCTGAAAGGTACGTTCGTATGTCCAAGTACATCGAGGAGCTTATGTCGCCTCAGCTGATGATCGCCGTCTACGGCTTCATCGCCTTTATCGTCGCCCTTTACCTGCTTTCGGTCGTCT
The DNA here is from genome assembly GCF_020735465.1 of Collinsella stercoris DSM 13279. GTDB lineage: Bacteria > Actinomycetota > Coriobacteriia > Coriobacteriales > Coriobacteriaceae > Collinsella > Collinsella stercoris. The sequence goes on from NZ_CP085935.1 coordinate 493,765, forward strand.
ACGTGTTCATCGACGCCAAGCGCCGCGGCATTCAGGCGTTTTGGGCTTGGGGCCTGCTCGCCCTCGTGCCGTTCGTGGGCCTTATCGCCTACATCGTGATGCGCCCCGGCTCCTATGCGCTCGACCGCGAGGAGCAGGAGCTCGACATGGCCCTGCGCGAGCGTCAGCTCGCCCAGTACGGCAGCTGCCCCAACTGCGGTACCACCATCGAGAAGGACTTCATCGTGTGCCCCGTGTGCAACACGCAGGTCCGCAACGTCTGCCCCACGTGCAAAAAGCCGCTGGAGGCCCACTGGAAGGTGTGTCCGTACTGCCGAACTCACATTCAATAGGCGCGCCTGCGCCCCGCGTGACGCACGGGGCCTCCCGCAGCGCGCCCATTCGCACCCGTCATCGCATCTCGATGGCGGGTGCTTCGTTAATTTTGCTCATCTGGGCAGATAAACGGGTACACTAAGACAGCTACTCAGGTAATACACCTCATAAGGAAGGTAATCATATGAAGGCACTGTACAACGACGGCTCGGTGGCCGAGGTCGAGAGCGCCGAGGAGGCCCTCCACATCATCCGCCACTCCGCCGCGCACATCATGGCGCAGGCCATCAAGCGCCTGTACCCCGAGGCCGACTTCGCCTACGGCCCCGCCACCGACAACGGCTTCTACTACGATGTCGACCTGGGCGACGCGACCCTTTCCGAGGACGACCTGCCCGCCATCGAGGCCGAGATGAAGAAGATCGCCAAGGAGAATCTCAAGTTTTCTGTCTTCGAGCTGCCTCGCGCCGAGGCAATCGCCCTCATGGAGGAGCGAGGCGAGAAGTACAAGGTCGAGCACATCGGCGATCTGCCCGAGGACGCCCGCATCACCTTCTTCCAGCAGGGCGACTACATCGACATGTGCGTTGGCCCGCACCTCACCTACACCAAGGCGCTCAAGGCCTTCAAGCTCACGGGCGTGTCCGGCGCCTATTGGAAGGCCGATGCCAACAACAAGATGCTCACCCGCGTGAACGGCACCGCGTTCGCCACCAAGGATGAGCTCGACGCGCACCTCACCATGCTCGAGGAGGCCAAGAAGCGCGATCACCGCCGTATCGGCCGCGAGATGGACCTGTTCATGATGCGCGACGAGGCCCCGGGCTTCCCGTTCTTCCTGCCCAACGGCATGATCCTCAAGAACACGCTGCTCGACTACTGGCGCGAGATCCATCACAAGGCGGGCTACGTCGAGATCTCCACGCCGCAGATCATGAACAGCCAGCTGTGGAAGACGTCCGGCCATTGGGACCACTACAAGGACAACATGTACTCCACCATGATCGATGGCGAGGAGTACTGCATCAAGCCCATGAACTGCCCCGGTGGTGTGCTCGTGTACGCCTCCAAGCCGCACAGTTACCGCGAGCTGCCCATTCGCGCCGGCGAGATCGGCCTAGTGCATCGCCATGAGCTCAAGGGTGCCCTGCACGGCCTGTTCCGCGTGCGCTGCTTCAACCAGGACGACGCGCACCTGTTCGTCACCCCCGAGCAGCTCACCGACGAGATCGTGGGCGTGGTGAACCTCATCACGAGCGTGTACGACAAGTTCGGCTTCACCTACCACCTCGAGCTTTCCACCCGCCCCGAGGACTCCATGGGCTCCGACGAGGATTGGGAGCGCGCCGAGGCGGGCCTCAAGACGGCGCTCGAGCGCCTGGGCATGGAGTACGTGGTCAACGAGGGCGACGGCGCTTTCTACGGCCCCAAGATCGACTTCCACCTGGAGGACTCTCTCGGCCGCACCTGGCAGTGCGGCACCGTGCAGCTCGACTTCCAGATGCCGCAGAACTTCGACCTCGAGTACGTCGACGCTGACGGCACCAAGAAGCGTCCCATCATGCTGCACCGCGTGTGCTTCGGTTCCATCGAGCGCTTCATCGGCATCCTCATCGAGCACTTCGCCGGCAAGTTCCCCGTGTGGCTCGCGCCCATGCAGGTCAAGGTCCTGCCCGTCTCCGAGAAGAGCCGCGACTACGCGCACGAGGTCACGGCCAAGCTCGAGGCCGCCGGCATCCGCGTGGTGTGCGACGACCGCGACGAGAAGATCGGCTACAAGATCCGCGAGGCCCGCGGCACCGACCGCGTGCCCTACATGCTCATCCTCGGTGAGAAGGAGGTCGAGGCCGGTAACATCTCCGTCCGCGACCGCACGAACGAGACCGTGCCCATGGGCGTGGACGAGTTCATCGCCAAGGTTCGCGAGGAGATCGACACCCGCGCGTAGGCGTTGAGGTTCATGTAAGCGAGCTTGCTGGAGGCGAGCTCGCTGGGCGCTCGGTGGATGTGGGTCCGCCGAGCGCCTTTTTGTGTAAGGGGCGCATCGGGTGTGCTTGGGCGAGATGGGGCGCGCTTCTAGCGATAAAGAAGCACGTGGGCGTAAGCGCGCACGTGGATGAGGATGCTGTTGGGATATGCAAGTCCGCACGGGAGGATCACGGGGTCGCCGCGGCGTGCGGGCTGCTGCGGTGCGCAAGCATGTTGCTGCGTGCAGCCGCCGCGTGCAGCCGCTGCGTGCAGGCGCCGCATGCGAGATGCGTTTTCCAGATCGACTGGGCGCGTGTCCGGGTTCCAGTTCGGATGCTCGCCATTTTCGCTTCTGGGCCCCTAGGCACCCATTCGCTCAAAAGGGTGGGGTATACTCCCGTTCTGCTTCGTATTCGTGTTTGCAGTCGATGAAAAGGCGGTTGCGCGTATGGTCGAACAACAAGAGCTCGAGGCTCGGTACGCACGGCGCACTTCGGCCAAGACCGCCGTCTTTGTCTATGCCGGCCACGTGGCGGATGCGTGCGCGCGTCCCGGCGTGATGGCCGAGGGCGATGTGCTGCTCGACATGGTGGGTGGCAGAGGGCTGCGCGTGGCCGATATTCGTGCCCGCGCGAGCGAGGCGCGAGGTACGGCCGGCAGGCTGCTCGTCGATATCACCGTGCCGTCTCATTTTGGATGCCATGCATTTGAGCTGGGGGCCGACGTTCAACTCGAGGCGCTCGACCGCGTTGCCGCGGGGATGTTGCGTCGCAAGGTGGTTGCCATTTCTTCCCGTACCGACCTGACCGTCGCGGGAGACGCCCTTGATCCGGATGACCTGGCCGCGATTACCCAGGGCCTCGATTCTCTTCATGAACGCATGCAGCGTCATTTCGATCACGCTCGCGCCCTTGCGGAGTACCTCTCTTGCTGCGATAGCCCCATTTCGGGCGGTCGTGTTGCGGTTTCCTATCCGGGCCTGGCCAGCCATCCCGATCATGACCTGGCGACTCGGGTTCTCGTGCACGGCTTCGGGCCTGCGGTGGATTTCGAACTCCCGGATGCGTGGGGCGCCACGGCGGGGGAGTTTATTCGCCGCTGCCGCCTGAACGGTCGGTCGCAGCCCGCCGGTGGCTTCAACACACGGCTCCATGCTCGCGACGGATCCGATGGACGGGCGGTTCGCATCTTCGCCGGTCTCGATAATCCGCTTGAGATTGCCGACGACCTCGATCAGGCCATGCGCTGGTTGCGCAATCCGCCTGCACCGTGACGTGGGGAGTTGAGAGCGGCGCCCGCACGACTCGTTCGAAGCATCTGCAACGGTTGGATATCTGCTCCGATTGGGCAGCCCTGATCCGTGATGGCCGACTTGGCGCTGACGTTGTCAGTTGGACGTGTGCTCCGATTGAGCAGTCCTGATTCCGTACTAAGCGGCTGATGTATGTGACGAGGATTGGACGTGTTCCGATTGAGCGCCCCGACCCACGAGCCGGCAGCACGCTCACGACGCCAGCAGTCGGGCATGCGTTCCGGCTGAGCGGTCCTGCCCCTCCTGGGCAAGGCGTCGGGAATGTCGGTCGGGCAAGTGCTTCGATCGAGCGGCTTCGGCCTGCGGCCCTATATTCGTGCCGCAGCACGCATGCGGGGCATATGTTTCGACCGAGCAGTCCCGGCCCTTACCGTGCTTTCCAATGAGCCGGCCGCGCGGAACCACGAGAAACAAGCTGAGTCCCTCTCCATCTTCACTGCCGCTTGCCATTTGGTCGCATAACTGGAAAAACTTTGTGATTCCGCGAAGTTTTTCCAGCTATGCGACCAGTTGAACGCTCGATACCCGTCCCTCTCCAAAATACCCGGAGGAATTCATGTCTACCATCACGCTCGCCGCCCTTGCCGAGAGCATCGTGCTCGGCATCGCCCTCGCCATGGACGCCATGGCGGTCACGTTGTCCAACAGCCTGTGCGAGCCCGATATGCCGCTGTCCAAAAAGCTCGGCATGCCCATCGCGTTCGCTGCGTTTCAGATGGGCATGCCCGTGTTGGGGTATCTTGGCGGCACGTGCATCGCCGAGTACATCGAGCGGTACGCCGGTATCGTCTCGCTCGTGATTCTCGCTTTTGTGGGCAGCAAGATGATCGTGGAGGCCGTGCGCGAGCTTCGCGAGCCCGAAGCCTGCCCCGCCACGCGTCTTACCTGGGGCACAATCGGCATGGAGGCAATCGCCACGGCGATCGATGCGTTTGTGGTGGGTGTGAGTTTTGCCGCCGAGGGCAAGGACGTCGTGCTGTATTGCGGCATGATCGGCGTGACCACGCTGCTGTGCTGCCTGCTCATTTTGGCGCTCGGGCGAAAGCTGGGCAGCCGCTTTGGTCCGCGCGCCGAGGTTGTGGGCGGTGTGGTGCTCATCCTCATCGGCCTCAAGGCGTTTCTGGGTTTATAACGCGAGTGCGTGTCTGCAGGTCCGCAACAGCTCGCTTGGGAGGGGCTCCCCTAGGCGAGAGGCCCGTTTAGAAACAGGACACGCTTGGAAGGAGCTCGTCTAGGGGAGGAGCTCGCGTAGACGGCGGGCGATGAGCTCGTCGACCTCCCTTTGGAGTTCCCGGTACCCCTTGAGAGCCCGTTCGCCTTCGGGCGTGAGCCTCGACCCGCGGGCTCCGTCGCGCGTCAGCAGTTCGCAGTCCAGGTGCGCTTCGGCCTCCCGAACGATGCGCCACGCCTTGGAGTACGCCATGCCCATGCGCTTCGCCGCACGATTGAGCGAGCCCTCATCGGCGACTCCCTCGAGGAGCGCGGCGCAGCCGCCGCCGAACGCGCCGGGAAGATCGCGCGTGTCGTCGGAGATGGTCAGTCGAGCGTGGGCGGATAACGGCATGAAGCCTCCTGTGTCGTTTGCGCTAGAGGCCTACCTGCGGCAGCTCTGCGTCCCGTGGTGGCGAGGCCCCGGAGAGTCGTCGTTCGCTGCGTGGCGAGCGCGTACGGGGCGGAGCTTCGACGCCCACTCACTTTAGCGGGCCGTAGGGCTCCGCCGCCATCGCGATAGGTCGAGAGGCACCGTCATCGTGTCGCCCGCGCCGCGCCGGAATGGGCAGACCCTTTGAAGTCTTGCAACGACAGCCATTGTAACAGTGCCGGCGCGCTACAATACCTCCACTTGTATAGAGCGCCATCGGCGGGGTTCGTGAGCCTACCTCGTCGGCAGCAGAGAGTCGAAGGAGCGACATGGCAACGTTTTTCCCTGGTGAGTCCCACACTTTCTCTGAGTATCTGCTCGTCCCCGGGTACTCATCCTCGGAGTGCATTCCCAATAATGTTTCCCTCAAGACCCCGCTGACGCGCTTTAAGCGCGGCGAGGAGCCCGAGATCTCCCTTAACATCCCGATGGTGTCCGCTATCATGCAGTCCGTCTCCGGCGTGGACATGGGCGTCGCCCTTGCCACCGAGGGCGGCATCTCCTTCATCTACGGCTCCCAGACCCCCGAGTCCGAGGCCGCCATGGTCAAAGCGGTCAAGGACCACAAGGCGGGTTTCGTCGAGTCCGATTCCACCCTCACGCCCGACATGACCATGGAGCAGGTCATCGCCCTCAAGGACAAGACGGGCCACTCCACCATGCCCGTGACCGACGACGGCACCCCGCGCGGCAAGCTGCTCGGCATCGTGACGAGCCGCGATTATCGCCCCAGCCGTGACGACCACTCCAAGAAGGTCGCCGAGTTCATGACGCCCCGCGCCGAGCTCATCGTGGGCGATAAGGACATCACCCTCAAGGATGCGAACGACCTCATCTGGGACAAGAAACTCAACGCCCTGCCCGTCGTGGACGACAACGACCATCTCGTCGGCATCGTGTTCCGCAAGGACTACGATTCCCACAAGACCAACCCCAACGAGCTGCTTGATGCCAACAAGCGCTACATGGTCGGCGCCGGCATTAACACCCGCGACTACGCCGAGCGCGTGCCGCTGCTCGTCGAGGCCGGTGCGGACGTCCTGTGCATCGACTCCTCCGAGGGTTACTCCGAGTGGCAGAAGCGCACCATCGAGTGGATTCGCGCCAACTACGGCGATTCCGTCAAAGTCGGTGCCGGCAACGTCGTCGACGCCGACGGCTTCCGTTTCTTGGCGGATTGCGGTGCCGACTTCATCAAGGTCGGCATCGGCGGCGGCTCCATCTGCATCACGCGCGAGACCAAGGGCATCGGTCGTGGTCAGGCTACCGCGTTGATCGACGTGTGCCGTGCGCGCGACGAGTACTTCGAGGAGACCGGCGTCTACGTGCCCGTGTGCTCCGACGGCGGCATCGTGTATGACTACCACATGACGCTCGCCCTTGCGATGGGTGCCGACTTCCTCATGCTCGGCCGCTATTTCGCGCGCTTCGACGAGTCCCCGACGTCTCGCGTGAACGTCAACGGTCAGTACATGAAGGAGTACTGGGGCGAGGGCTCTGCGCGCGCCCGCAACTGGCAGCGCTACGACCTGGGCGGTGCCCAGAAGCTGTCCTTCGTCGAGGGCGTCGACTCCTACGTGCCCTATGCCGGCTCCCTCAAGGACGGCGTGAACGGCACCCTGTACAAGGTGAAGTCCACCATGTGCAACTGCGGCGCGCTCTCCATTCCCGAGCTACAGGAGAAGGCTCGCCTCACGCTCGTGTCCGCCACCTCCATCGTCGAGGGCGGCGCCCACGACGTCGTGGTCAAGGACTCCCAGCAAACGGTGAGCTATAACTAAACGGTTCTTAATCATCCTACAGGCTAATGCTCAGAAGGCTCGCGTGCGCTCGCATGCGAGCCTTCTGTTATTTTTGGTACGAAGGATTTGTCAGTATTTAATGTGAAGCTGGTTTGACGGCGTTCTGCTAAATTGACGTGGGTGCAGCCCGCGTTTCAAAGCTGCCTGTCATCGCCTCGTTGCTCGTTCGCTACTATCTGCAATCGCTTGTCGTAGTTCGCTGGTCATGGTCGCCTCTTTTCGAATGAATCGAGTTCAGAGTGGATAAGTTTTCTCCAAAAACAATCGAAGCGCTTGGGTATTACGTCTATATATATTCTGATCCCGTGACTAAAGTTCCTTTTTATGTCGGCAAGGGAAAGGGCAATAGGGCATTCGCTCATTTGCACGACGGTTCCGAAAGCGATAAGGCACACAAGATTGCTGAGATACAAGCGCGTGGCAGGCAACCTCTCATCGAAATTTTGGCTTTCGGCCTTGATGAGAAGGCCGCATATAAAGTCGAGGCGGCGGCAATTGACTTACTTGGACTGAAGAATCTGACGAACAAGCAGGCGGGCCATGAATCGAGCCTATATGGACGGATAGAGGTTTCGGAGCTCGATGCGAGGTTTGATCACGGAGAACTGACCGAGTCGGATTTTCTCGAAGATGCGGTCTTGGTCAAGGTCAACCAGCTCTATCGAAACGGAATGTCCGATTTTGAGTTGTATGAGGTAACACGAGGGTTTTGGCGTGTGGACAAAAGTAAGATTGAAGGAATCCATCTTGCTCTGGCGGTCTATGACGGCATGGTTCTTGAAGCCTATGAAATCGCGGCATGGTTGCCGGCGGGTTCGGGCATGTGTGCGGCTCGCTCGGTCAGTCAAGCCGAGTCGGCTCATCGCATGGAGTTCGTGGGGCGCGTTGCCGATCAGTGTATTAGAGATCGCTATGTCGGAAAGGGCGTTTCGGGGCTGTACGCGCCGGGGGGCGCAAATCCCATCCGCTATGTGAGGGCCGCTTATTCGCGTAAGGCGCTTGTGGAGATCAACAGGGTTCTCGAGGATATCGAGCTGACAGGGGAGAAGAGAGAGTGGTGCTCAAACTTCAGCTTCTATGACCCACAGCAGGATGATCCCTACGGCCTTGAAAACAGCTTGAATGATTTGCTGGATTTGGCCTACCGAGGAGGATTTGTCCCCGTTGACTACGGGGTTGTATATCAATCGATAGGAAAAGAAGATATAGCGGTCAGAAAGGCATCCAAGAAGGAGCTTTTGGAGTTGAGCGACTGCCAATTGGTTTCGATTCTGGGCTATCAGTTCAGGGGCGATCACTTTGACAACGGCTCGTGGATCAGAACGTATGTGGCAAATGGATTGGCTTATCACTACTTCCATGAGCTGGCCGTGCGTTGGGGTTGCGCGTAATCTATTTTCGGAAACTCTAGTTGTTGCAAAAATCCCTTGTCGGAATTACCAGAAACCGCATCTCAATTCCTGCCCTGAATATCTTGGCGTTTCTGCAGGTCGTACTCTGTTGAGGCGCAGCAATTATCAGGTTCTTGCACAGTGCTCTACCTTAAAGGGATTATTGCAGCATTCTTTGGGAACAATGGCCAACACTCAAATCCATGGTAGGGGGGGATGGTGAATGAGGGCCTTTGTTCTTTCTCATTTTTCGGCATTGTGGTGGTTTTTGAGTCATCGTGACCCCCGTGTAGACAGCAATGTGCCAAATCTTGTTATTCCAAAGTCGGCCGATGCTCCCGATGTCTTGTTGGTTGAGCAGCTGCGCTGGTCCATCGGCCTTGACGGGCCCCTCGATTTCTTGGTTCTGGGTGATGGTGCGTTCCGAAGGAGTGCTTCGGTTCGGCCGCATGGCTGCACGCAGGATTTGCCGTCCGGCAGCCTGATTCCCATAGCGTGCCATGCGAGCGACGCGGAGCTGCTCGTATGCAGTCCCGAACTTGCCTTTTTGCAGATATGCCAAATTGTCGACACGACCGAGGCGATCTATTTTGGCATGTGCGCCTGTTCGGATTTTCGGTTCGACCCCTTCGCCCAGGGTGGCGTCGTGTATCGAGCAGAAGGTTCGCACTCGATTGCGAGCTTGCGTTCAATGGAGGCGTTCCTGGATAGCGCGAAGGGGATCAGGGGCGTCAAGCGGGCACGTTCGGCCTTGGTGCACGTCTGCGAGCATGCGCGGTCTCCAAAAGAGTGCGCTTTGGGAATGCTCTTCTGTCTTCCATCTAGGCTCGGCGGTTTTGATTTAGGGCAGCTTTCCTTTAACGAGGGGGTGCGAGTTTTCGATGGGCGCGATCGATGGGGCAGGTCGAAATGCATAACGCGCTACCCTGACATCGTTATTCGTTCTAAGACCTGCAAAGGTGAGCGGCGCATGGTGTTTGTTGACTACGATCCCGTGAGTACGCACGCGGGCGACGAGAAGGCCCTGCTCGACTCTCGGCGCAGGAACGATATCGCTACCATTCGCGACGCATCGCATTTTTCCATCACCTCTGACGATGCGGGAAGCTTTGACTATTTGGAAATGTTTGCAGACCGGATAAGGAGGATGCTGGGGAGGAGGGCACGACCGTTGCTGCGCGGGTCGAAGGACTCCGCGTCGAATAGGGAAGTGCTTCGCAGCGCGCGAGAGCAAAGACATCTTTTGTGGTCGCAATTCGTGGTCAAGTCGTTCGACTTAGTGATTTACGACATGAGATGATGACTTGTTTGCTGTTGCGCGGCGCACGGCGCACTGCGGCACGCCCCTGGCGCATCAATCGATGATGGGTTTTACCTGGGGGCGTCTCGAAATGGGCAGCGCTTGCGATTGTGTCATGCAGGAATGTTGATACTTGGAATGCGGCTGTGAACCGGGTTGCCGCACAATTCCCTTGATATTAATTGCGGTCACTACACTTACACTTCCAAGCACGTCTAAGATTTGCAATTCCTGCGCCTTTGGCAATTCAGCCATCCAACTGTCCTGTCATCTCCTTTGTAACATTTTGTGTCAAGGGAATTATGCGGCAACCCATCTAGCCGTTGCGGATTCAGCAGGGTGCCGTGCACAATCACGCCCGCCCGTACACGGCAGTGCTCACCCAATAACGGTGATCCGACGCTTGCGCGTGGGCGCGCCCGCTTACGCATGGCAGCCTTCTTGTTCACGCACAATGGAGCCATTGGCATAGAGAGGCCTCCCGAGACGCGTGATGGCCTCTGGCTGCGTACGATCTGTCTAAGTTGCTGGGGGAACTATCATCCCCTCCCTCACAAGATCGGTCACCTGCTCTATAGGCAGACCTGCTAAACTCTTGAACGTTACCGACGCGGCGCGGCGGCCCCCGAGCGGCCCCGGCGCTTGAACGATAGGAGCCAAGCATGTGCGATTGCCACGAGCATAGCGATGCCGAGCGTGCGGCTGGGCAGATTCCGGCCTACGACGCGCAGGCCATCGAGACCAAGTGGATGAAGTCCTGGGAGGAGCAGAACCTCTTCGCCGTGGATACCGATTCCACGAAGCCGAAGAAGTACGTCCTCGAGATGTTCCCGTATCCTTCCGGCGACCTGCACATGGGTCACGCGCGCAATTACACCATCGGCGACGCCATGGCGCGCCAGGCGCGTATGCGCGGCTTTGACGTGCTGCACCCCATCGGCTTTGACGCCTTCGGTCTGCCCGCCGAGAACGCGGCCATCAAGCACAACACCCAGGCTGCTGCGTGGACGTACAAGAACATGGACCAGGCTCTCGCCACCATGAAGCGCATGGGCTTCTCCTACGACATGGACCGTCTGGTCAAGACCTGCAGTCCGGATTACTACCGCTGGGGTCAGTGGATCTTCGAGAAGCTCTGGGAGCGCGGGCTGGTCTACCGCAAGAAGAACCCGGTAAACTGGTGCCCCAAGTGCGAGACCGTGCTTGCCAACGAGCAGGTGACGGAGGGCCGCTGCTGGCGTTGCGACTCCGAGGTGGAGAAGCGCGACCTCGAGCAGTGGTACATCAAGATCACCGAGTACGCGCAGGAGCTGCTCGACGATCTGGAGAAGCTGCCGGGTTGGCCCGAGCGCGTCAAGCAGATGCAGGCCAACTGGATCGGCCGTTCCGAGGGCGCCGAGGTCGACTTCACGCTCTGCGACGTCGACGGCAACCCGATCGCCGGCGACGAGGGCAAGATCACCGTTTTCACCACGCGTGCCGATACGCTGTACGGCAACACGTTCTTCCTGCTCGCGCCTGAGTACAAGGGCCTTATGGAGCTCGTCGAGGGTACCGAGTACGAGGCCGCCGTCCGCGAGGTCGTCGAGGGCGCCAAGCACATCTCCGCCGTCGAGCGCGCGCAGGGCACGCTCGAGAAGCACGGCGCATTTACGGGCCGTTACGTGATCAACCCCGTCTCGGGCGCGAAGGTGCCCGTATGGGTTGCCGACTACGTCATTTCCGACTACGGCACCGGCGCGGTCATGGCCGTCCCGTGCGGCGACGCGCGCGACTTCGAGTTTGCCAAGAAGTACGATCTGCCCATCGTCCCGATTATCCTGTCTGAGGATGATCCGCTCTTTGAGCAGCTCAAGGACGAGCAGGGCACGCGCATCACGTCCGTCGATTGGGAGGAGGCGCTCACCTGCGAGGGCGTGCTCGTGCAGTCCGGTAAGTACACCGGCATGACCGGCGGCAAGCACTCCGAGGGCGAGGCTGCCATCGTCGCGGATCTCGAGGCCGCCGGAACCGGACGCCGCTCCGTGCAGTACCGCCTGCGCGACTGGCTCATCTCCCGCCAGCGCTACTGGGGTAATCCCATTCCGGCCATCCACTGCGAGCACTGCGGCATCGTCCCCGTGCCCGAGGACCAGCTGCCGGTGACCCTGCCCGAGAACCTCGACCTCGGCGCAGGTGAGACGCTCGCCGAGTGCCGCGAGTTTTACGAGACCACCTGCCCCGTGTGCGGAGCCCCGGCTCGCCGCGAGACTGACACCATGGACACCTTCACGTGCTCCAGCTGGTACTACCTGCGCTACACCGACCCGCACAACACCGAGCTGCCCTTCTCGCGCGAGGCTGCGAACCGCTTCATGCCGGTCGATAACTACATCGGTGGCATCGAGCATGCTATCCTGCACCTGCTGTACAGCCGCTTCTTCACCAAGGCTCTGCGCGACATGGGGCTGCTCGACGTCGATGAGCCCTTCACTAACCTGCTGTGCCAGGGCATGGTGAAGGACGAGAACGGTGACACCATGTCTAAGTCCAAGGGCAACGTCGTCCCGCCGAGCTCGGTCATCGAGCCCTTTGGCGCCGATACGATGCGCCTGGCGATCCTGTTCATCGCCCCGCCGGAGAAGGACTTCGACTGGGACCCCAACGCCGTCGAGGGTGCGAACCGCTTCATCAAGCGCGCGTGGCGCACCGTCTGGCAGCTCGTGCAGACCGCGGGCGACGCCTCGATGCTCGATAAGGCCAGCCTTTTCAAGCCCGCACTCGAGCTGTACCGCGAGCGTCACCGCACGCTTGCCAAGTGCACTGAGGACTTCGACCGCGGCCAGTTCAACACGGCGATTTCCGCCATGATGGAGCTTGTGAACGCGGCGAACGCCTACCTGAACGCCGTTCCCGCAGATGAGCGCGACGCGGCGCTCACCGCGCTGGTCGCCACCGACATCGTGTCGGTTCTCGCGCCTATCTGCCCGTTCGTCTGCGAGGAGCTGTGGCATGAGGCGCTCGGTCGCGAGGGGAGCGTCTACACCGCGCCCTGGCCCGAGTTTGATGCCGCCGAGGCCGCCGCGGATGAGGTCGAGATCGCCGTCCAGGTGCTCGGCAAGATGCGCGCCCGCGTGATGGTCCCCGCAAACGCGGACGCCGCCACCATGCAGGCCGCCGCGGAGCAGGCCGTCGCCAAGCACATCGAGGGCAAAACGGTCGTCAAGGCCATCTGCGTCCCGGGCAAACTTGTAAATCTTGTGGTGAAGTAGGGCTGCTCCACGTGTCGCAAGGTGGGTAATTTGCCTACTGAGCTGGGAATGTGTTACAGTGCCTAGGCAAATGAAGTTGTTATGTGAAGGGAGTGCGGGTTCGCCCGCGCTCCCTTTTCATGAAAGAGAGGTGTTGCATGGTCAAGAGCAAGCTCGAGCAGGACATCATCGACGCCCTGGAGGCTCAGGCTCCCCTGCATGGCGTCGACGTGGTCGATGTCGAGGTCGTGGGTGCCACCAAGGCCCCCTGCATCCGCGTGCGCCTGGACAAGCTCGAGGGCGATCCCATCAACCTCGACGAGGTCACGGCGCAGACCGCCTGGGTGTCCGATACGGTTGAGGCGCTGGACCCCATCGCGGGCGCCTACACGCTCGAGGTCAGCTCCCCGGGCATGAAGCGCCCCCTGCGCCGCCCGTCCGATTTCGCGCGCTTTGCGGGCGAGGAGGTCGAGCTCACGACGACCGCTATGGAGGGCCGTCGCTCGTACAAGGGCGTCATCGCCGAGACCACCGACACCGCGGTGACCATCCAGCCCGAGGGCGAGGAGGCCGTCACCATCTCGTTTGACGACGTGAAGAAGTGCACCTTGAAGCCGGTTTACGACTTCAAGGGCGTGAAGGAAGGGAAGTAGCCATGGCAGACGCCGATATGACCATGATGGAAGCGCTCATGCTTCTGTGCCAGGAGAAGCACATCGACCAGCTCTACCTGCTCGACCGCCTCGAGGCCGCCCTCGCCGAGACCTACGCCAAGGTCCTCAAGCTCGACTGGGGCGCCAAGGTCACCATCGACCGCGCCTCGGGCAAGATCTACGTGTATCGCCTCGAGCCCATCGACGACTCCATGGACGAGGAGGGCAACTTCACCGAGTACGAGGAGATCGACGTCACGCCCAAGGACGTGAGCCGCCTGGCCGCGCAGACCGCCAAGGCCGAGATCAACGCCATCGTGCGCAACGCCGCCCGTGAGCAGATCTACGAGGAGTTCTCCGGCCGCGTGGGCGACCTCATCAACGGCACCGTGCTGCAGTCCACGCCCGACTTCACGATCGTCAAGATCCGCGACGGCGTCGAGGCCGAGCTGCCCCACTTTGACCAGCGCCGCTACCCCGACGAGCGCAACGAGCGCCCCAACGGCGAGCGTTACCTGCACAACCAGCACCTCAAGGCCGTCATCGTGGACGTGCGCGACCCCAACTCCACGCTCCCGCCCGTGCGCGGCGAGCACTCCCGCCCGCCGATCGTGATCTCGCGCACCCACGCCGAGCTCATGCGCCGTCTGTTCGAGCAGGAGGTTCCGGAGGTCTACGAGGGCACCGTCGAGCTCAAGTCCATCGCCCGTGAGCCGGGCATGCGCTCCAAGGTGGCCGTCCATTCCCTCGACGACCGCCTCGACCCCGTGGGCGCCTGCGTGGGCCCCAAGGGCAGCCGCGTCCGCGCCGTCGTGGGCGAGCTGCGCGGCGAGCGCGTCGACGTCATCCTGTGGGATGAGGACCCGGCCGTCTACGTGGCCAACGCCCTTTCGCCCGCCAAGGTGACGCGCGTGCTCATCGATCCCGAGAAGAACTATGCCGGCGTGATCGTGCCCGACGACCAGCTCTCGCTCGCCATCGGCAAGGAGGGCCAGAACGCCCGCCTGGCCGCCCGCCTCACCGGTTGGCACATCGACATCAAGAGCGAGACGCTCGCCGCCGACATCCTCAAAAACGTGCCGCTCGCACCCGAGCCGGCCGTCGAGGACCTGCTTGACGAGGACACCGCCGACTTCGAGCCCGAGCGCTGCGCGCACGTGGGCGAGGACGGCACCCGTTGCCGCAACCAGGCGCGCCCCGGTTCCCGCTTCTGCGGCGTTCACGACGTCGATGCGTTCGACGGCGCCGACTCCGATGCCATCGCGAACGCCGAGGACCTCATCTAGTCCGCACGCGCCCGCGCACCCGAGTCCCGTTTGATTGAAGATGCGCACGCTTGCCCGTGCGTGAGAGGTAGGTGAAGGATATGGCGAAGGTCCGTATTTCCAGCCTGGCCAAGGAGTTCGGCATGACGTCCAAGGAACTCATGGGCCACCTTGAAGAGATGAAGATCCCGGCGAAGTCGCCGTCCTCGACGCTCGAGGACGCCTTCGTGTCCATGGTTAAGAAGCAGCTCGCCCCCGTGATCGAGGCGCGCGCCGCCGCGGTCGAGGCCGCTAAGCGCGCCGAGGAGGAGGCCGCCCGTGCCGCCGAGCGCGAAGCCGCCGCCAAGGAGGAGGCTGAGCGTCTCGCCGCCGAGGCCCGTCGCGAGGAGGAGCGCCGCCTGTCCCAGGAGGCCCAGGCTGCCGCCGAGGCCGCCCGCGCCGCCAAGGAGGAGGCCGAGCGCCGCGCCAAGGAGGAGGCCGAGAAGGCCGCCCGCGAGGCCGAGATGGAGGCCAAGCGCCGCGCCGTCCCCGCGAGCGACTCCGGCATGCGCTTCCGCTCCCTGCTCGACCAGATCGCCGAGCAGGAGGTCGTGCTCAAGGAGAAGAAGGCCGCCGAGGCCTCCAAGCCCGCGAACGATTCCCGCAACGAGCGCGGTGGCCGCCGCGGCAACCGCAACGGCGGCTCCGGTGCCAACGGCTCCGACGCTCCCGCCCGCAGCCGTCGCCGCAGCTCCGCACCGGCGGCCGCCCTGCCCGACAACTTCCCGCCCTCGCCCGACAAGGCCGCCAAGGGCGGTAAGAAGGGCCGCAAGGGCGCCGCGCACGAGAACCACGAGGGCGAGGACCGCTACGCCCGCATGGCGCGCGAGGCGGAGGAGTACAGCCGCGAGAAGGTGCTGGCCGACGCCCGCGCCGCCGTGGAGGAGGCCTCCCGCGAGTCCTCCGGCCGCCGCAAGAAGCGCAAGGAGAAGCGCCAGGCCGAGGCCGAGCGCATCGCCGAGGAGCGCAAGATCGAGGAGGCTCTGGCTCAGGGCATCAACCCCGAGGACCTCGACGCCGTCAAGGTCTCCGAGGGCGTGACCGTCGCCGAGCTCGCCGAGGCCCTCGACGTCTCCGCTAACGACATCATCAAGCGCCTGTTCCTGTTGGGTACGCCGCTCACCATGACGCAGACCATGAGCAACGACCTGGTCGAGCTCGTGGCCGACGACCTGGGCCGCCAGGTGCGCATCGTCACCCCCGAGGAGGAGAACTCCTTCAGCTTCTACGACGACCCCAAGGACCTCAAGCCCCGCCCGCCGGTGGTCACGGTCATGGGCCACGTCGACCACGGCAAGACGAGTCTGCTCGACGCCATCCGCCACACCAACGTGTGGAGCGGCGAGGCCGGCGGCATCACCCAGCACATCGGTGCCTCCGAGGTGCAGATCAACGGCCGTCAGATCACGTTCGTCGACACCCCGGGCCACGAGGCGTTCACCGCCATGCGTGCCCGCGGCGCCAAGATCACCGACGTCGTCGTGCTCGTGGTTGCCGCCGATGACGGCGTCATGCCCCAGACCATCGAGGCCATCAACCACTCCAAGGCCGCCGGCGTGCCCATCATCGTGGCCGTCAACAAGTGCGACAAGCCCGAGGCCAACCCCGACAAGGTGCGCCAGATGCTCACCGAGTACGGCATCATCCCCGAGGAGTGGGGCGGCCAGAACATGTTCGTCAACGTCTCGGCCAAGAAGGGCCAGGGCATCGACGAGCTGCTCGAGACCATCCTGCTCCAGGCCGACGTGCTCGAGCTCAAGGCGAACCCCGACACCTTCGCCTCGGGCAACATCATCGAGGCTAAGCTCGACCGCGGCCGCGGCCCGGTTGCCACGCTGCTCGTCACGCGCGGCACCCTGCACGTGGGCGACACCATCGTCGCCGGTCAGAGCTACGGCTCCGTGCGCGCCATGCTCGACCAGCATGGCGAGCACAAGAGCGAGGCGCGTCCCTCCGACGCCGTCGAGATCTTGGGCCTCAACTCCGTGCCGGCCGCCGGTGACGAGTTCCGCGTGTTCGAGGATGCCCGCGATGCCCGTGACCTCGCCGAGCAGCGCGCCCTCAAGGCCCGCATCGAGGAGCAGAACAAGGTCAAGCACGTCACGCTCGAGACCCTCTTCGACGAGATGAGCCAAAACGAGCTCAAGGAGCTCAACCTGGTGGTCAAGGCCGACGCCCAGGGCACCATCGAGGCCCTCGCGGACTCCATCGGCAAGATGGACCAGTCCGAGGTTCGCATCAACATCATCCACTCCGCCGTCGGCGCCATCTCCGAGACCGACGTCACGCTGGCCGCCGCCTCCAACGCCATCATCATCGGCTTTGGCGTGCGCCCGCAGGCCAAGGCTCGCGACGCCGCGGAGAAGGAGAACATCCAGATCAAGACCTACTCCATCATCTACAAGGCCATCGAGGACATCGACGCCGCCCGCATCGGTATGCTTGCGCCCACGGAGGAGGAGGTCCAGACCGGCTCCGCCGAGGTCCGCGACACGTTCCGCGTGCCCAAGGCCGGCCTCATCGCCGGCTGCATGGTCACCGAGGGCGAGATTAGCCGCGACGACAAGGTGCGCGTCGTGCGCGACGGCGTCGTGGTGTTCGACGGTGCCTTCGGCTCCATGCGCCGTTTCAAGGATGACGTCAATGTGGTCAAGAGGGGCTACGAGTGCGGTCTTGGCATCGAGAAGTTCCAGGACATCAAGGTCGGCGACATCCTCGAGGCCTACAAGATCGTCGAGGTCGCCCGTACTGAGTAGCGCTGGCTTCCTCAGGCACCGCACCTCGGGCTTCACTCGTCGGCCGCCGCACGTCAGGCGTGCGGCCTCCTCGTTCGGCCCGATTTGCGGCACCTGAGAAACCCAGTGTCCATGCTGACACCCCACCTTGGCGTTCAATCGTCGGGCGCCGCACGCAAGGCGCGGCACTCTTCTCTTTCACGCCAATCTGGGGCACCTGGACAACCCTTAGGGGCGTTCGGGCGCTTTAATCAAGCGACCTGTGTCCGGGCAACGCCGTATGGTATGTAACTGACGAAACCTTTGCGGGTATACGGAAGGGCAACGTGCGAACCCGCGCGTTGTCCTTTCGTGGCCCGTATCGATTGTTTGAAAGCTGGTGTCAGATGAAGCAGACGCCGATGACCCGCCGTTTGGGCGAGCAGCTGCGCGAGAAGCTCGGCTACATCCTGTTGTTCGAGATCTCCGACCCGCGTCTCGAGCTCGTGACGCTGACCGGCGTCGAGGTCTCGCAGGACCGTTCCTTCGCGCGCGTCTTTGTGAGTTGCGAGGGCGATCGCTACGAGGAGGTCCTCGAGGCGCTGAACACCGCCAAGGGCCGCATCCGCAGCCTGTTGGCGCGTAGCCTCGATTGGCGCGTCACGCCTGAGCTCGCGTTCAAGATCGACCGCTCCACCGACGAGGCGGAGGCTATCTCCCGCGCGCTCGAGAACGTGCCGGCCACCCTGTCCGTCGAAAAGGACGAGTTCGGCTACCCGCTGGTGCCGGATGAACGGGCGCAAGAAGAGGGTGTCGATGAGCAGTAGCACGTCGCCCTGCTCGGGCAGGAGCACGACGCCCGACATGTGGGAGGGCGCGATCGACTTTATCGAGGGCGCGCGGACCATCGCGATCTCGGGCCACACCAATCCCGATGGCGACGCCTTGGGCTCCGTTCTGGGGCTCGGTCTGTCCATCAGGGCGCAGTTCCCGGACAAGCGCGTCGATTTTCTCCTTGCCGACGACGGCGGCATCCCGCGTATTTACCGCTTTTTGCCCGGTGCGTCCGAGCTCGTTCCCGCGGTGAGGCATCCCGAGTCGTACGACCTGTTCATCTCGGTCGACGTGCCCACGCTCGAGCGCCTGGAGGATTCGGCTGCCGTCGCCAAGCGCGCCCGCGGCCGCGTGGTCATCGATCACCATCCCACGCGCGATGAGTTCGGCGATGTCACCGTGCGCGTGACCTCCGCCGCGGCGACCGCGGTGCTCGTGGCCGAGCTGCTCGACGCCGCCGGTTGGCCCATCACGCCCGACATCGCATCGTGCCTGCTCACCGGCATCGTGACCGACACGGGTCGCTTCCAGTACCAAAACGCCAACCCCTCGGCCTTTGCCTGTGCCTCGCGCCTGGTCGACGCGGGCGCCCAGCCGGCGACCATCGCGTTGGAGGTCTACCAGAGTCAGCGCCTTGAATACCTGCATCTCGAGTCGATCGTGATGAGCCGCATCGAGACCCGCTCCGGTGGCCGCGTGGCGTACAGCTACGCGTTCGCCGAGGATCTGGTCGAGTGCGGCGTCAAGCCCGCGGAGTGCGACGGGCTCGTCGACATCGTGCGCCAAGTGGCCGGCACGGAGCTCTGTCTCTTCTTGCGCGAGGTCGAGCCCGGGACGGTTCGCGGAAACCTTCGTTCCAAGGGCAAGCTCGACATCTCCCCGATCGCGGTGGAGCTCGGAGGCGGCGGTCACGCCGCGGCGGCCGGGTTTACGTTCCACGGCGCCGTTTCCGAGGCGGCGGCGGTCGTCCTGCCCAAGCTCGAGGCGCTCCTCGCGTAAACATCGCACGATGCGGGGCCTCCCGTTGCGCTACGGCGGGGGAGGCCCTGTCGTTTCATAAAGACATCAGTTAGGAATTGAGGGTGCATGGCCAAGCGCAAGCCCAGTGAACTCAATCTCTTGCTCGCGGTCGACAAGCCCGTGGGCATCACGTCCCATGACGTCGTATCGCGGGTGCGCCGCGCGCTCAACGAGCGACGCGTCGGCCATGCCGGCACGCTCGATCCGCTTGCGTCGGGCGTGATGATCGTGGGCGTCGGGCAGGCCACGCGCCTGCTCGGCCGCATCACCCTCGAGCGCAAGCGCTACCTGGCCCGTATCATGTTCGGCTGCGAAACCACGACCGACGATGCCGAGGGCGAGCCCACACGCATAGCCGACGTCAGCGACGACGTGCTGTCGCCCCTGTTCGCCAAAGGTGTTCTCAGGGAGTTCGTGGGCGAGCAGGAGCAGGTCCCGCCCGCGTATTCCGCCATCTCGGTCGACGGCGTGCGGTCGTACAAGCGTGCCCGCGCGGGCGAGGACGTCGAGCTGCCGGCGCGCACGATCGAGGTCTACGCGGCCGATTTGGTGGCGGTCGACGAGGTCGACGGCCGTGCCGTCTGGACCGCCTCGTTCGATGTGAGCAAGGGGACCTACATACGCTCCCTCGCGCGCGATATCGGCCGCGCGGCCGGCAGCGCGGCGCACGTCGCGGACCTGCGCCGTACGGCATCGGGTCCCGTGACCTCGGGTATGTGCGCGCGTATCGAGGACCTCTCGCCCGAGCACGCCCACGCCGCCGCGCTCGACCCCGCGCGGGTGCTGGGCATCCCCGTGCGCGAACTCACCGATGACGAGCTTGCCGCGGTGTTGAACGGTCGCGCGATCCCGTGCGGCTCGCCGCGCGCGGCGGGGGAGCCCTTCGTCCCGGGCGACGCGGCGTCAACCTATGCGCTGGTCAACGACGGGCGTCTGCGTGCCATCGCGGCGCGCGAGGGCGATTACCTGCGGATGGAGACGGTGTTCCCGCAGGGCATCGAGGGTGTTGTGCGATGACGTGCGCGGCCGATTCCCTATCCTCGCGCGCGGGCGGTGCCGCGGGTTCGCCCGCGGTTGCCGGGTGCGATCCGGCTTCTGCCATGCCTTCCGCCCGCGAGCTCGCCCGCGATTTCATCGTGGATCTTCCGGCATGTCCTGAGGCCCTGCGCGTTGGCGTCGACCCCGTTCCGGGCGCACCGGCCCCCTGCGCCATCGCGATCGGCGCTTTTGACGGAGTGCACCGCGGTCACCTCGACCTGCTCCAGCGCGCAAAGCGCGATGCCCGTGAACGGGGGCTCGCGGTGGTCGCCGTCACCTTCGACCCCGATCCCGACGAGGTGGTGAGCGCCCATCCCGCCCCCAAACTCACCTCGATGGCCGATCGCGTGCGCGCCCTGGCGTCCGCGGGTGCGGGCGTCGCGATCGTGCCGTTCACGCGCGAGCTCGCCGCCCTCGACCACATCGGGTTTTTCGAACGGGTCCTCGCTCCGTATCTCGAGGTTCGCGTCGTTCACGTGGGGGCCGATTTTCGCCTTGGTGCCCACGGCGCATCGACCGTCGACGTCATGCGCGCGTGGGGCGCCGCGCGCGGCATGGATGTGATGGGCCATGAGCTCCTCTCGGACGGCGACGCGCCCATCACGGCGACGCGCATCCGGTCCCTGATCGCCGCGGGCGACGTCTGCGCGGCGCGGCGCGAGCTCGGTCGTCGTCCCTTTGTGCGCGGCGTCGTCAAGCGGGGGAGGGGGCAGGGAACCGGCATGGGCTTCCCCACGGCCAACATCGAGGTGCCCGGCGGGATGCAGATGCCCGCCGACGGCGTATATGCCGGGTTCGCCCTGGTCGACGGTGCGGTGTGGCCCGCCGCCATCAATGCCGGCGTTCCGCCCATGTTCGCGGACTCCGCCGCATCGGCCCGCCTTGAGGCCAATCTCATCGGCTACCGGGGCGATTTATATGGCAAGACCGTCGCCATCGCCTTTGATCGGCTGGTTAGGCCCTCGCACTCCTTCGATTCCGTCGAGGAGCTCATCGCCGCCGTCAATCGCGATATCGCGACCATCAAGAAGGCCTATGGCGACGCATCGGTGAGGATCGCATGATTTCCGACGAAGACAAGAACAAGGTTCGCGATGCGACCGACCTGGTCGCGCTCGTTCAAGAGACCGTCGAGCTCAAGCCCCGCGGCAACACCGACCTGTGGGGCTGCTGCCCGTTCCACGGCGAGAAGACGCCGTCGTTCCACGTCATACCCGCCACGCAGGTGTGGCACTGCTTTGGCTGCGGCGAGGGCGGGGACGCCTTCACGTACGTGATGAAGCGCGAGGGGCTGAGCTTTCCCGAGTCCATCCGCTACCTGGCCGACCGCGCGGGCATCGAGCTTGAGGAGGACCGCTCGTTCAAACGGTCGGGCACCAAGCGCAACCGCTTGATCGAGGTGTGCGAGGAGACGTCCGAGTTCTACCACACGCTGCTCATGCGCGGTAAGGACGCCCGCGGCCGCGAGTACTGCAAGGGCCGTGAGCTCGATGCCGACACCTGCCGTAAGTACCGCCTGGGTTTCGCGCCCGGTCACGGCATGCTGGTGCGCCACCTGGGGTCCAAGGGCTTCACGCCGCAGGAGATGATCGACGCCAACGTGGCCTTCCGCAGCCGCAACGGCGGGCTGGTCGACCGCTTCTTCGACCGCGTCATGTTCCCCATCATGGACGAGCAGGGGCGCTGCATCGCATTTGGCGGGCGCGCGCTCGACAAGGAGAAGACGAACGCCAAGTACCTCAACTCGTCCGAGACGCCCATCTTCCACAAGGGCAAGAACCTCTACGGCTTCAATTGGGCCAAGGACCATATCGTCGCCCGCAACGAGGTCATCGTGGTGGAGGGCTACATCAGCGCCATGAGCTGCTGGAAGGCGGGCATCGAGAACATCGTCGCGGTCCTCGGCACCGCGCTCACCGAGGCCCACGTCAAGACGCTCACGCGCTTCACCAAAAAGATCATCTACATGTTCGACGGCGACGCCGCCGGCCAAAAGGCCGCGCGCCGCGCCATCCAGTTCATCGAGAAGGACGACATCGACCTTCGCTGCGTCATCCTGCCGGACGGCCAGGACCCCGATGACTTCGTGCGGGCGAACGGCGGTGACAAGCTCCGCGAGCTGCTCGATAACTCGATCCCGCTCATGGACTTCGTCTTTGGCAAGCTCGAGGAGGAAAGCGACATCTCCACGCCGGGTGGCCGCGCCAAGGCCATGAAGTCCGCGCTCGAGCTCATCTACCCGTTGCGCGCCAGCTACATGATCGACGGCTACTACATGCAGATCGCCGACCGCTTGGGGCTCGATGTCGAGATGATTCGATCGAACGCCGGGAAGGTGTTCCGAGAGGTCCAGCAGCGCGAGGAGACCAATCGTCGTCGTGAGCAGGAGCGCGAGCGCGCCCAGGCCGAGCGTGAGCGCGTCGCGGCGGACGGCGGGGGAGTGCGGGGCACGCGCGGCGAACGTCCCTCGCCGGGCGCCTCCCATGCGCCCGTTCGCGGCGTGCAGCCGAGCGCCCCGGCGGGTCCGGCGGTTCCCGCAGGCGACTACCCGCCGTATGATGAGCCCTTCTACGATGAGGTCCCCTACGATTACGCCCCCTCGTTCGACGTTCCCCACGAGGGGCGGGGAGCCGGCGGCGAGGGCTTTGCGCCCGCTGCGTCCGCGGGGGATGACCTGGGCCTCGCCGTGCTCACCGACCTTGAGCGCCGCCAGCTCATGTGCGAACGGGAGCTGCTCACCATGCTCACCACCTACCCGGACTCGTTCAGGCCGTTTGCCGAGCGCATCACCGAGGTCGAGTGGGTCGACGCCCGCAACGAGACGATCGCATGGGCGGTTCTCGCGACACCCGAGGGCACGGGGGCTGCCGAGGTGATGGCAGCCGCCCGCGCGGTGTGCCCCGAGGCGGCCGAGCTCGTGTCTGCCGGCATGATCTCGTCTACGAGCAAGCACCCCACGGAGACCAATATCGGGTTTTTGCTCGACACGCTGGAGCTCTACACGGCCCGCCGCCGTATGAAGGCGGCGCAGGGGCGCCTGCGCTCGGACAGCTCGCTTGGCAGCGACGAGCGCCGTGCGCTGGCGATTCAGGCCACGCAGGACGCCGCGCGCATCCGCGAGCTCGAGCGTGCGGTGGAGGGCATCGCCGACCCGTTCAGGCAATAGCTAAATTGTCTGGAAGCTGCAATTTTCATGCCCGATCGGGTATAGAACCGTGGTAAAGTAATGAATCCTATGTGTTAAGAAGGGAGCATCTGTGCCGAAAAAGACTCAAAGCACGGGATCTGCGCTGGATACGACCATTGAGAAGCTTCTCAATCTCGGGTCGAAGGCGGGGTCCGTCACCGAGGATGAGATTCAGATCGTCCTCAAAGATGTCGACGTTACCGATGCACAGCTGACCTCCATCTACCAATTCCTGCGCGATCGCGGCGTGGAGATCGTGTCTGCAAATGAGGATGACGAGTCCGAGCTCGTGGTCGATGACGATGACCGCGATGCCATGGATGACCTCGACGGCGATGAGAGCGACGAGGACCACGACCTCAAAATGGCCAAGCAGGCCGATGCGGAGATGGCCTCCACCAAGTCCAAGAAGAAGGCCCGCACGGTGCGCACCACGCGCAGCCGTTCGCGCACGCGCGGCATCGACGCCTCCACGGTCATGCTCACGGGCGACCCGGTCCGCATGTACCTCAAGGAGATCGGCAAGGTCGACCTGCTGACCGCCGCCGAGGAGGTCGACCTCGCCATGAAGATCGAGGCCGGCTTGGATGCGGCCGACAAGCTCGAGAAGCAGGAGGCGGGCGAGATCGAGCTCACCCGCGCCGAGATGCGCCGTCTCATGCGCGTCGAGCAGGTGGGCCTGGACGCCAAGCAGGCCCTCATCTCCGCCAACCTGCGCCTGGTCGTGTCCATCGCCAAGCGCTACGTCGGGCGCGGCATGCTCTTCCTCGACTTGATCCAGGAGGGCAACCTGGGCCTCATCCGCGCGGTCGAGAAGTTCGACTACGAGAAGGGCTTCAAGTTCTCCACGTATGCCACCTGGTGGATTCGCCAGGCCATCACGCGCGCCATCGCCGACCAGGCCCGCACCATCCGCATCCCGGTCCACATGGTCGAGACCATCAACAAGCTCGTCCGCGTGCAGCGCCAGCTGCTGCAGGACCTCGGTCGCGACCCAACCCCGGAGGAGATCGGCGCCGAGATGGACATGAGCGCGGACCGTGTGCGCGAGATCCAGAAGATCAGCCAGGAGCCCGTCTCGCTCGAGACGCCCATCGGCGAGGAAGAGGACTCCCAGCTCGGCGACTTCATCGAGGATGCCCAGGCCGTGGTTCCCGCTGATGCCGCCAGCTTCTCGATGCTGCAGGAGCAGCTCACGCAGGTGCTCGACGGTCTCGCCGAGCGCGAGCGCAAGGTCATCGAGTTACGCTTCGGGCTGGTCGACGGTCATCCGCGCACGCTCGAGGAGGTCGGCCGCGAGTTCGGCGTCACGCGTGAGCGCATCCGCCAGATCGAGTCCAAGACGCTCGCCAAGCTGCGTCACCCCAGCCGCTCGAGCAAGCTCAAGGACTACCTCGAGAACTACTAAGTCAATACGAGAGCGCGTTCTTTTCGCCCCTTGCGAGCCCTGTGCTCCAAGGGGCGCTTTTCATGCTTGCCTAGCGGGTCAGAACTCAGACTTTCGTACTTGCAGGGAAGGGATCGCGATGGCTTATCTGTATACAAAAAGACCCGCAAAAAGCGGGTCTGAAAATTCTGGCTCCTCGAGTAGGACTCGAACCTACAACAACGCGGTTAACAGCCGCGGGCTCTACCATTGAGCTATCGAGGAATTTGTCAAGCTGCTCACGTGCTGTGCTCCTGAGCAACGAAATTAATTATACGGAACGTCCCGCGTGACGCAAGCCCCAATTTTAAAAAAATTTGGAAAACGTTGGCATGTTGGCGCTGGTGCGTTGAAGTGAGGCCTGCAGACGCGGTTACATGCATTCTATCGTTTTGGTACAGGGTTGATGACGAGCGGGAACTTTTCATTGTCTGACGGGTTTGATCGTGTGGGTGGATCGCATGGTGTTACCCTAGTTGTGAATTAGAGACGTCTCATGGTTTGATGCTGCGCGTCGTCTAATCTAGATTCTCCCGGTATAGAACGGCATTATATGGATTGGCTGTTGGCATCCATCGTTATGATGCCTATTGTGGATATGGGCTGGAGGCACCAGTGCTTAGGCGTTTGAGGTTGGATCCTTGTTGGCTGTATGGTGGAATCTGTGCTCTTTATTTAGCATGTCCTTATCATCTGCTTAACGGATATATGGGGCCCTTGTTCGATCGCAGGGCGATCTTCGCGATTCTCGGGATGCTCTTGGGCTGTGCTCTACATCGAGCTTGGCTTAATAGAACAGATCCACAATCCTTTTCTTCGATTTGCCGCTCTTCTCTCTTAAATGGGGCCCTCTTGGTGTTGTCGATTATCACCGTAGGCGTCGAGTTCCTTGACTATCCGATGTACCTTGCGGGAGATGTGGAGAGCAGTGCTTTTTTGTTTCAAGTCCCATCGTTCGCTTCGATTGTCACTTGGTATGTTCTCGATATCGAGCCGTATGTCGTATTGTTAGGGGCCTCGTTCTCGGTGTTCGGGTTTCTCTGCTCCCATGATGCTGCCTACGGGCCTTCCGCCGATTCGCCGAGCATCTTCGCCACAGCGCCGATCGATTTTATCGCTTGGGCTCCGGCGATATCGATTGTTCTTGGAATCGCTGTCCGTCTGGCTTGGACCGTGTTTTTGCCGCCAACGTTTGGCTCCTCTGGATCGCTCGAGGTCATCCTTTCCGGTTGCGTGTCTATTGTCCTCGCCCTTGCGCTGTCGCTTCTCTTCCTGGATCTTGACAGGGCCACTTTTGTTTCTCTGCGATGTGTTGCTGAAAGCAAGTTCTATGGGCGTATCTCGTATGCCCAAATGCTTGTGTTTTGCATGAGTTCGGGGCAATTGATTGCAACCGTTGTGATGCGGTATGCATACGACAGAATTGCCGGACTGGCTACCTTGCTTGTTTTGTTGGCATTGCTGGCCGTTATTCTCTTGCGCGTCCGCCGGTCGGCATCAGCGGGGGAGCAAGATGGCAGTAATGCCACGAGCCAAATCACGGATCTCCTCAGGGAACGTTACGGACTATCTCCGCGTGAAGCCCTGTTTGCGTCAGGAGTTTTACTTGGAAAGAGCGGGAAGGAAATCGCACTTGATTATGAAGTGAAACCGGGAACGGTGCGAAGCATGCTGTTTCGAACGTACCAAAAATTGGGCGTGCACGGGGAGCGTGAACTTCGCGACCAGTTAATGCTCGATGAAACGATTCGCGGACTTCTTGATTGCGCTTCGCAGTCAAGTTTGACTTGCGATGAGGCGAGTTCGCCGCATGAGCATGGGCGGGAGCTTGGATATATTTCCAGGCTCCTTGAATCAGCCGGCATCATTCTTTGTCTGCACGCATCGCTGTATGTATTATTCCCCGTTCAGATTGTTGGTGGTTTGTGGGGGGTCGGTCAACTTCCTTTGGTGGGTGTTGTACTTGCGCTAATTGGGACGGGATTATTCGGTGTGGCATTCGAGGTTGTACAAGGTCTTGGATTTCGTTCGCGCAACTTACCAAGCGACATGGGAAAAATCGGATTGATAGGGCGGGTTTTAGGCGCCTTTATTGTTCTAACTGCGGTCGCCTTTTGCCTCTCATATACTCATGGCGGAAAGCTTGTCCATGCCCTCGGTTCATGCTCGGACATAGTTTCAGTTGTGTCCTATAGCCTGGTTGCCATTATGGCCTTGGCCCTTGTAAGCCACGTGCTCGGCTCGTGGAATAGAATCTCTGCAATTCAGATTGCCGTCTCGTTTGCGCTCTGGGCCATTCTCTCGCGCTTCGAAGCTTGGGGCCTTGTGCTCGTTGAGGCCGCTCTTGGGATCTTGTTCTTGTCGTTCGCTCGTGTTGAGGGAGGCTTTGCTCGATACGGTGAGCCTTCAGGCAAGTTGGATCGTTTGAGCGGTGTCGTTGCGTACGAAGTTGCCTTGTGTTCTCTGTTTGCATTTTGCTTCGAGGAGTGGTGGAGAACTTTGGGCCAGCAATCTTACTTGATCGCGTCGATTCCACTCTTTGTTTCTCTTGCAGCTGCCTATCTCGTTTCTTATCGACGTTGGCTTGTGCCATCCGCCTCTGTTCCAGTTGCATGTATAGCTTGCTTGTTTACCATCATGGTACAGGTCGCGTTTGGCGAGCCGCTCTTTTCGATGTTGCCGTGTTCATTGATAGTACTGTTTGTGTTTTTGGGTGGCATGGGTTTAGGTCGCATGTCGCATGTGTCTCGGTTTTTCGCAGGATGCGTCATGGCGGGAAGCTTGATCGTTGTTAACAAGATTCAAGACTTTGCCGTTCATCCGCCTTCAATGATTGGCTCTCTATTTGGGTCCGGAGAGAACTTCTCTGTTGCGGTGGGCGCCGTTCTTTCCGTCATGAGCCTTTTCGCCGGCGTATTCTTTTGGCACTTTGCTAGAGAAGCATGGGAGATGCGTGAGTCTCATGCATTCGATATCGGTAGTTCTTCGGAAGAGAGTGGAGTCATCCGGCGCCAGAAAGCGCTGCTTGTTTCGCGGGGCCTTTCCGATGTTCAAACGGAAATAATGCTATTGACAGCTCGCGGGGAGACGGCGAGAAATATCTCGGACAGGGTCTGCTATTCGCCGGCAACGGTGAAAGCGCTTCGGACCGCATCCTATCGCCAGCTTCGAGTTCGTGATCGAGCCGGCTTGATTAAACTGATGTCGCAGGTAGATGGCATGTAAACATCTCTCTGCAATCCTCTATCCCGCC
The DNA here is from genome assembly GCF_020735465.1 of Collinsella stercoris DSM 13279. Lineage (GTDB taxonomy): Bacteria > Actinomycetota > Coriobacteriia > Coriobacteriales > Coriobacteriaceae > Collinsella > Collinsella stercoris. Next base: position 522,154 of record NZ_CP085935.1, read on the forward strand.
TGCTTACATACGGATTGTTCATTTTGGGGCATGCTGTTCTTGCGTCGACGCGCTAGCCAACATCTCTGAAAGGAGAATCTGATGAAGCGTCAATCTCTTACCAAATTCGCGTTCGCATCTTGTGCGGTTGCCGTCAGCTTGATGACGGCAACACCCGTTTTTGCCGATACCGTTTCGGATGTGGCCGGAACGGAGGTGTCCACGTATGCAAACAATTCGGACACGGGCTTCGCGTTTAATTTGGGCCGGGGAGGAAAGGTCGGTACGGGCTTTCGCCGCAAGGATGACAGCAGTTCCCTCTATATCAAGATTCTTGCCTATAGCGGCAAGCCGCTTCGACTCTACGTGGATGGTGCCTATGACACCGGTGGCTCCGGATGGAAGGACTGCACCGAGGGCGTGTACCGCTCGAACCATAAGGGCGAATGGGAAATGTACAACCAGGTGAATGAGTCTGGCCGCCATGCCGCGCGGCTGACATCGTGGGCGGAGAACGGCGCAGGGTCTGTAAACGGTGTTTGGAGCCCTGATTGCGTCGGTCGCTACCAGAAGTTACCGGCGTAAACGTTTGTTGCGATGCGCGGGGCGCAGGCGTGCCCCGCGCATCGCGATTTCCTTCACTTTCTAAAGGAGAATCCAGCATGGCGCTATCTAAATCAGAAAAAATGAGTGCGGTTGGCATCGCAGTGGCTGCGGTCATTGTTGCTGCTCTTTTTGGTGTCCAGCATGTGATGCATGAGATGCAAGCACAACGTGTGCAGGAAGAGAAGAAGTCGCTTGATGTGTCTGTAGGAATGGGGGAGCCGATTCAGCTCGACTCGGCTGCTGACGGGCAACTTCTCGAGGACGGATCAACCTACAATGCTGGCTTGCTTTTCGATGGAATTGCATCCGTGACGGTCCAGAGCGCAAAGTTGTACGATTCAAAAGAGGCAATTGATGCATTGACTGGCGATCCCAGTTGGCAAGGCGCTGCCGACGTGTCAGGAGTGAAGGGGTATTTGGTCTGCTCTGTTACGTTTGACAATGTCGACGCTATGCCACTAAATACCTCGCAAACAGGCGTACCAGTGTTCAATGCCGGCATGTTCAATGTGAATCATGGAGGAGAGATTGCTTGGATGAGCGCTCCGGTTGACCGTGCTAGCTACCACGATGCCCTTAACTTCGAAGTTCCAGAGGGGGAGTCTCGTACCTTCGATATCCTCTTTGTGTTTTACGAGGACATTACTCCCGACAGCATGCAAATGTGGTTTGGGAGCGGCTCGGTGAAAAAATACCGCTGTGACTTGACGGTAGATGATTGCCGTGGTTAGCAAGTCAAGCAGACCATTGATCATCATGGAGCTAGAAAGGATGCTCCATTCCCCCTGGCTCCTCGTTCCCTTGGGCATCGCCCTTGCTCTGGCGACGGCGTCCGCGATTGAGGCATACGCCTATCTGCAGAATCAGTATGCACAGCACGTTAGCTTTGGGTACGGATTGGGTCTGGCCTCTCATTACTACAACGGCCAAACGCGAGAGGGCAGCTTTGGCAACTGGATCGTGGTTGGAGCAAACCCCACACTTTCGGGAACCTTGTTTTTCTATGCATTGCCCCTGCTTGCGGTCATGCCGTGCGCTTGGTCGTATCTTTCCGAGAGAAAGTCAGGTTACGGGGCTCAGGTCTGTATTCGCTCCGACAGGAATTCTTATCTTGTTGGGAAGTGCGTTGCCGCCTTTGTGTCTGGTGCCCTCATCGCTATCGTCCCCCTGCTCTGGAACTTCCTGCTCATTTCTTGCCTCCTTCCTGCCTATTTTCCGCTTATCGAGGATGTCCAAAGGGTGGGCCTGTTTGACACCTGTTTCTTCTCCGAGTTGTTCTACAGTCACCCGCTTCTCTATGTTGGGGCTTATACGCTTCTTGACGCTCTGTTGATGGGTGCGTGGGCTGTGGCGGTGATGGGGGTCTCGAACGTCACCAACGACCGCGTCAAGCTGATGGTCGTCCCGTATCTCGCCCTGTTTGCCTGGCACTACTTCAACGGCTGGATTTTCGACACGCTCGCCATCCAGGGATTCAACATGAATCTCTTCAACAGTCTTCGCTCGGAATCTACGCTCTCACGTCCTGATTTTGCCGCAACGCTGGTGGAGCTCGCGTGTTTAGTTCTTTTTGGAATCCTATCCGCCCGAGCGCTTGCTCGTAAGGAGGCATCATGATGCTGTTGCGAGCGCTTCGCGTCGATCTCAAGGTTGGATTGCATGGGATTCTGCCCGTGCTTCTTGGCTTGTCGATGGTGTCTGTATCGTGTCTTATTGTTGCGTACACGCGCGTAGATGCAGTTGGATCCGTTGACGTTGCAGAGCTGACGTTTGCGGACAACATCGCTTTGATTTTTGCCGGCAGCCTGCCGTTTGAGTATCGGCCGGGAGTCATGTTCGTTCCACCTTTGGGGTGGACGCTTCTATCGATGCTTGTGCTCTATGCGTCCCTTTCGTATCCGTACCGCGATCTCATGGGGTTCGGCCAACAGGTCCTAGTGCGTGAGAATTCCCGCGTTACATGGCTGCTTTCCAAATGCATTTGGGTCGCATTAACTTGCCTGCTGGGTTGCACAATCATTGTTCTGGTGGCGGCGATCTGGACTCTTGTTCAGGGTCAGGGGCTCACCACGGTGCTCCATAGCGATGCGCTATATCTTGCGGCAATGCTCATGGGACCTTTCAAAGCAGATATGTTAGATGGAGCGGGATTTATGCTCTGCATCGTGGTTGTCCTATGCTCATTGTCGCTCCTGCAGCTGTTTTTGAGCATATTTCTTCGACCGAGCATTTCGTTTTTGTCCATGATCTTGCTGCTCATCGCTTCCGCCTATGCTCAAACGTGGTATTTGCCCGGTAACTACCTGATGTTTGTCCGGTGGGGAGGGTTTGTCGAGGGCGGTGTCGATATGTGGGTTGGCATGATGTTGTGCCTGGGTGTTGCCTTGGTCTTCGGCGTTGTTGGTTTTGGCTATTTTTGCAAAATGGATTTGGTGGATAGGGAGATGGCCGCATGACGATCAGAATCGAAGAGCTGAGCAAAAACTACCACGGCGTCGATGTGCTCGCTCGGGTGAATCTTGAGATTCCGACCGGGGCTGTCGTAGGCCTGCATGGCGTCAATGGATCCGGAAAGACCATGCTGATGAGGGCGATATGTGGCCTTATTCGTCCTACCTCGGGACACGTTTACATTGATGGCGTCGAGGTACGTGCCGGTGCCTCATATCCCAAGCGTCTCGGGATGCTTATAGAGGGACCCGCGTTCCTTCCAGGGTATACGGCCCTGGAAAACCTTCTTTTGCTGGCAAGCATACGTGGTGTTGTAGGTGAGGACTATCTGCGTGGTCTCGTTACGATGGTGGGACTTGATCCGGATGACAAGAGAAAATATCGGAAGTTTTCCCTTGGCATGAAGCAACGCCTGGGTATTGCGGCTGCAATCATGGAAGAGCCGGATATCGTGGTGCTCGATGAACCGACGAACGCCTTGGACACTTCAGGCGTTGCCATGGTAAAAAGGGTCGTTTCGTTGCTTCGCGACCGCGGGGCGACCGTTGTCCTTGCGTGTCATGATTTCGCCGTGCTTAAAGACCTCTCGGATCAAATTGTCCATATTGCAGAAGGCAAAATTGACGAAGCCTATGTTTTTCCTGACGTCATTGAGGAAGGGTATGAGCATGTTTAGCGGGAGCTCCTCGATTTCTAGGCGAGGCGTAATTGCTGCGGGGCTCGCGGTCTGTGGCGCCGGATTGGGATTGCGCGTAAAGTTCTTGAATGACACCAGCGTGGTGATTCCCGAGTGCCAATATGGCATGAACGAGTGGCTTGACTTGGATGACTGCTTTTTGGGGACGGAGGATGACCGCGCACCCGGCTATGGCTTCATGGTGTCTGGATGCTCGGTCATGACTCCGAACGAGTTTCTGAAGGCGTATTCGAGAAGCGACCTCAAGGAGCTCCACTCCGATGATGCGGATCGACCAGGCGTTGCGGTGGTCGATATGAAGGTCCGTAATGAGGGGACATCCGATAACGGAATTAAAATGTTCACATGGCATCTGGCATCTCTGGACCATCCAGATAAGGTGTATGAAGTCGATTTTGATCTGCTCGGTGCTGCAACACCCGAAATTGCAGGTTCCGTTGGCTTTATCGTTGACCCTGGGGTCGAGTCACGGGTGATTCATTTCCCGTTTACAACGGTCGGCGGCCCCGATTATTTCCACGATTACGAAGATACATATCGTCCGGATATCGAGGGAAGAAGATTCCGTCTCATAATGACCAACCTGCCGGAGCGCCGCATGTTTGTGCTTGATGCAAAAGATCATGACGCAGCCTAAGGTGCTGATGATTCTATGACACGCAGAAGGCGTAGTTGCCGCCGTAAGAGAAGGGCGAGAGCAATTATGCGTTTTACGGGGGTGGCCGGGCTATTGACGGCGATTGCGATCGCGATGGGCTCCACGTTCGGTTTCCTGTCTCCAGTGCTCTTGCGGTTTCCCGAACGTTCGCAGGCGCCCATCGTCGCGCCACTGTTTCAGAACCCGGAGTTTCCCTCGGGGTGCGAAGCGTTCTCGCTCGCCATGTGCCTGCGCGCGATGGGGTATACAGTTGAGCCATCTGAGCTCATCGATGTCTACATGCCGACCGACCCCACGTGGAGCGATTACGTCGATCATTACGCAGGTGACGCGCGCGATCTTGGGAGCGCCATGCCTCCGGCTGTGGTGGCATGCACGGATGCGTACGCGGTCGCCACGGGTGCGCCGCTTCACGGGGTCGAGCTCACCGGACGCCCCTTCGATGAGCTCGCCGAAATCGTCGAGCGCGGCTACCCTGTGCTCACGTGGATCACGACGGATTACGAGCCCCCTCGTTTCTCAGACGACGGGATGCGGGGGTACCTCCTGTATCGCAATTTTCATTGCGTGCTGCTGTACTGCATTCAGGGAGGCGTTGCTTACATAGCCGACCCGCTCATCGGTCTCGTCGAGCACGACGTACACTCATTCCAAACTCTGTGGGAGGAATGCGGCAGCCTCGCGATGGCAGTATCGGAATCGTAGAGGCAAGTCTCCGTCGCGACGCGTGGCGACCTGTGGGTGCCCAGGGATATACCCCGAATGCGAGTTCCGCACAAGCCGAAGGCCACTTGATGTGGCCTTCGTGCGAGCAGGACTGTTCGAGCAGGCGGGGTTTATCCCTGGGCACCCACAGGTCGCCATCTTCGCTTTTTATGCGCTCCGCGCGAAATTCTATTCACCATGCTCATCATTCGCCATACCGTGTACAATGGACGATGACCTTTAAGTGCGTACGAGATACCACAAGGACCATCAAGCGGGGCGCCCGCGCCCGGTATATATGCCTTCCTGTGATGCTCGCGCGCCAAGCGGTCGGGCATTATTTTTTTGACCTGCAGCGTTTGCGGGTCAAGAGCGTAAGGAAGGAGTTCGAGAGCATGTCTTCACCTAAGGCCGTCATCATGGATGACACCGCGATCAATCGCGCCATCACCCGCATTGCGCATGAGATCGTCGAGAAGAACGAGGGCGTTGAGAACCTCGCGCTCGTCGGCATCGTCACCCGCGGCGACTTGCTCGCCAAGAAACTCGTCGACGAGATCGAGCGGATCGAGGGGGTGCGCGTCGATCTGGGAAGCCTCGACATCAGCTTCTATCGCGACGACTACCTCACCAACTTCGCTCCGGCGGTGCACGCTACGAACATCCCGTTCAACCTCGATGGCAAGCGCGTCGTGCTCGTGGACGACATTCTCTACACGGGCCGCACCATCCGCGCCGCCCTCGACGCCATCATGGACCTCGGTCGTCCCAACCGCGTCGAGCTCGCGGTCCTCGTTGACCGCGGCCATCGCGAGCTGCCCATCTGCCCCGACTTCGTGGGCAAGAATGTGCCCTCCTCCCGCGAGGAGAACGTCCGTCTGTATCTTGAGGAGGTCGACGGCCGTTCCACCGTCGAGATCTTCGACGTCGCGCCGGGTGGCCATGTGGGCTCCGCGCCGTTGGGAGGCGAGTAATCCGTGTTCAACAACCATAAGCACCTCATCGACATCTCCGAGTACTCCGATACGGAGCTCATGACGATCCTGCAGACCGCCAAGGCGTTCTCCGAGGTCAACGAGCGTGCCATCAAGAAGGTCCCCACGCTCAAGGGCAAGACCATCGTCAACATGTTCAACGAGCCCTCCACGCGCACCCGTAGCTCCTTCGAGCTGGCCGAGAAGCGCCTTTCGGCCGATACTCTTAACTTCGGCGGCTCCTCCACCTCCACGGTGAAGGGCGAGAGCCTCATCGACACCGTCATGACGCTCGACGCCTACAAGATCGACTGCATCGTCGTGCGCGACAAGCACGCCGGCGCTCCCCACATCGTCTCCCAGGCGAGCCCCGCCGTGGTCATCGACGCCGGCGACGGCAAGCACGGTCATCCCACCCAGGCCCTGCTCGACCTGTACTCCATCTGGGAGCGCAAACAGAACTTCGACGGCCTCAAGGTGGGCGTTGTGGGCGACATCGGCCACTCCCGTGTGTGCGGCTCCCTCATTCCCGCCCTCAAGATCATGGGCGCCGAGGTCACGGCCGTGGGCCCCAACACCCTCATGCCGCCGCGCCCCGATATCCTGGGCGCCGACCACGTGTCCAACAATCTCGATGACGTCCTGCCCGACCTCGACGTCGTGTACATGCTACGCATTCAGCGCGAGCGCCTCGAGGGCGCGCCGTTCCCCAGCGAGCGCGAGTACCACAAGATCTACGGCCTCACCCAGGCCCGCGAGCGCCTCATGAAGCCCGATGCGATCGTGTGCCACCCCGGCCCGATCAACCGCGGTGTGGAGTTCGACTCCTACATGCCCGATCATCCGGAGCGCTCCGTCATCCTCGACCAGGTGTACGCCGGTATCTGCGTGCGCATGGCTGCCCTGTATCTGCTGCTTGGAGGTGCCGATAATGGCCTTGCTTCTTAAAAACGCGCACGTCGTCGACCCCGCCGTCGACCTTGATGGCGTGATGGACGTCCTCGTCGAGGGCGATGTGATCGCCGCTGTGGGCGAGGGCCTTGCCTGCGAGGGCGCCGAGGTCATCGACCTGACCGGCAAGTACCTCGTGCCCGGCCTGGTCGACATGCACGTACACCTGCGCGAGCCCGGCTTCGAGGCCAAGGGCGACATCGAGTCCGAGACCGCCGCTGCCGCCAAGGGCGGCTTCACCGGCGTGTGCTCCATGCCCAACACCAATCCCGTGACCGACAACGGCGTGGTGGTCGAGTACATCAAGTCCGTCGCCGCCGCCAAGGGCCACTGCCGCGTGTACCCCGCCGGCGCCATGACCAAGGGCCTCAAGGGCGAGATCATCGCCGAGATGGGCGACATGGTCGAGCACGGCGCCGTCGCCTTCACCGATGACGGCCGTGGCATCCAGGGCGCCGGCATGGTGCGTCGCGCCATGGACTACGGCCAGATGTTCGGCAAGACCTTCATGAGCCACTGTCAGGACGATGACCTGGTGGGCGACGGCCAGATCAACGAGGGCGCCGTCTCTACCCGTCTGGGCCTTCTGGGCTGGCCGGCCGAGGGCGAGGAGCTCCAGATCGCTCGCGATATCACGATCGCCGAGCTCACGGGCGCCAAGCTGCACATCCAGCACATCTCCACCGCCAAGGGCCTCGACATGGTGCGCGCCGCCAAGGCCAAGGGGCTGCCCGTGACCTGCGAGGCCACGCCGCATCACCTCTTCCTCACCGAGGACGCCATCGACGGCACCTACAACACCTGCTTCAAGGTGAACCCGCCGCTGCGCACCGCCGCCGACGCCGAGGCGCTCATCGCCGGCGTCGTCGACGGCTCCGTGGACGCCATCGCGACCGACCACGCCCCGCACTCCGATTGGGAGAAGTCCCGCGAGTTCGAGCTGGCGCCGTTCGGCATGACCGGCCTCGAGACCGCGCTCGGCCTCGTGATCACCAACCTGGTCAAGACGGGCAAGATGAGCTTTGGCCGCATGGTCGAGCTCATGGCCATCGCGCCCCGCAAGATCCTGGGCCTCGACCAGGTAACGATTGCCGAGGGCAGCGTCGCCGACCTCACCGTCTTCGACGCCGATGCCGCCTGGACCGTTTCCGAGGACGACTTCGCGTCCCACGCCAAGAACTCCGGCTTCAAGGGCGTCGAGCTCACCGGCCGCGCCACCGATGTCTTCGTGGGCGGCAAGCGCACGCTCGCCAACGGCGTCGTTTGCTAACATAGCCATACGGATCAACGCGTCGCGCGGCCGCCTGCCTCAGTGCGGCCGCGCGCCCGTATCAATCGACCATGCGTTTGCATGGGGAGGGGAGCATACATGCCGAATCCTTCGCCTGCGCGCATGCACGACTTCGAGGTCGTTTCGAATGAGGAGATCGCCGAGGGCATCTTCTCGCTCGTCATTTTGGCCCCGCGTCTTGCATCTGCGCTCAAGCCCGGCCAGTTCGTGAACATTCGCGTCCCGGGCGATGCCTCCGAGCTGCTGCGCATCCCGCTGAGCTACGTCTCGGCCGACGCCGAGCACGGCACCGTCGAGATCTGGTATGCGGTCGTCGGCAACGCGACGCGCCGCATGTCCCAGTGGAAGCCCGGCTTCACGAGCGACCTTTTGGGTCCCGGTGGCCGCGGCTGGAAGGCTCCCGAGGGCACCAAGCGCGCGCTCGTGGTGGGCGGCGGCATCGGCGTGCCCCCGGTGCTTTGCCTGTCGCGCGAGCTCGTCTCCGCCGGCGTCGCCGTCGATGCCTGCGTGGGCGCCGCGAGCGCTTCCAAGCTCGTGGGCCTTGAGGACTTCCGCGCGCTCGGTTGCGACCAGATATGCGTGGCGACCGACGACGGCTCCGCAGGCGCCTGCGGCTTTTGCACCGAGCCTGCCTCCGAGCTGCTTGCGGCCGGTGGGTACGACTACGTCGCCACCTGCGGTCCCGGCGTCATGATGAGCAAGGTCGCCGCTGCCGCCGCCGAGGCTGGCGTGTACTGCGAGGCCTCGCTCGAGCGCATGATGAGTTGCGGCTTCGGCGCGTGCAGCACGTGCAATGTCGAGACGGCCGACGGCATGCAGGGCGCCTGCATGTGCGGCCCGGTATTCGATGCTTCCAAGGTGGTGGTCTGGTGAGCCAGGTGAATATGGCCGTCGACTTCGGCGGCGTGAAGATGAAGAACCCCATCAACACCGCGTCCGGCACGTTCGGACAGGGCTGGCAGTTCTCCGAGCTCATGGACGTGAGCCAGCTCGGTGCCATCACCACCAAGGGATGCGCCGCCGAGCCGTGGCCGGGCAATCCCGCTCCTCGCATGACCGAGGTGCGCGGTGGCATGATGAACTCCGTGGGCCTGCAGAACCCCGGTGTGAGCGCGTTCGCCGCCAACTACGGCCCGTGGCTTGCCGACCTTACCGACAAGGGGACCCAGGTCATCTGCCAGGTCGCCGGTCACTCTACCGAGGAGTACGTCCGTGCGCTCGAGATGTTCGACGAGCTGTGCCCCTGGGCCGCGGGTTTCGAGATCAATGTGAGCTGCCCCAACATCGCCGCGGGCGGCGCCGCATGCGGCTCCACGCCCGAGGGCGCCGCCGAGGTCATGCGCGCGTGCCGCAAGGTGTGCGACCGACCGCTCTTCGTCAAGATGGCGCCGGTGCGCATTCCCGAGATTGCCCGTGCCCTCGAGGCGGAGGGCGCCGACGGCCTCACGGTGATCAACTCGATCCCCGGCATGGCGATCGACGTCCACACCCGCCGCTCCAAGCTCTCCAAGCCCACGGGCGGACTTTCGGGCCCGCTGTGCCACCCCATCGCCGTTCGCATGGTGTGGGAGGCCGCCAACGCGGTCGATATCCCGGTTTGCGGCGTGGGCGGCGTCATGACGGGCGAGGACGCGGCCGAGTTCATCCTCGCCGGCGCGTGCTGCGTGTCGGTGGGCATGGCGAGCTTCGTCGAGCCCGACGCGTCCGTGCGCATCCTGCATGAGCTTGAGGAGTGGGCCGCCAGCCAGGGCGTCCGCGACATCAACGAGTTGATTGGAGCCTTCGAATGCTAGAGGCAGACGCCCGCGATCGCATCATCGTCGCCATCGACTGCGACCGCACGCGCGCCCTTGAGCTCGCCGACGCGCTGTCCGGCCACGCCGCGTGGCTCAAGGTGGGTATGACGCTCTTTTACGCCGAGGGACCTCAGATCGTGCGCGAGTTCAACGAGCGCGGTTTCAAGGTGTTCTTGGACCTCAAGTTCCACGACATCCCGCATCAGGTGCGCGGTGCGGCCCGTTCCGCGGCGCTCGCCGGCGCCGATCTGCTGTCCGTGCACGGGCTGGGTTCCGGCGCCATGCTCGCGGCCTGCCGCGAGGGCGCCGATCAGGCCGCCGAGATTCGCGGCAACCGCCCGAAGCTCGTGGCGATCACCGTGCTCACGAGCATGAGCCAGGACTCCCTGACCGAGATCGGCGTCGATGCGCCCGTGGCCGACGAGGCCGCGCGCCTGGCCACGCTCGCCCAGGGCAACGGCATCGACGGCATCGTCTGCTCGCCCATGGAGGCTCAGGCCATGCGCGAGCTGCTCGGCCCGGATGCGCTCATCGTCACCCCGGGCGTGCGCCCCGCCGGCGCGGAGCTCGGGGACCAGACGCGCGTGGCGACGCCCGCCCAGGCCATCCAACGCGGCGCGAGCCACATCGTCGTCGGGCGCCCCATCACCGGCGCCGAGGACCCGGTCGCGGCGTACGAGGCCATCGTCTCTGAGCTGGTCAAAGACGTGGAGTAATGGTGAAGTGATCCCCGCGAGCCCGTCGATTTCCACAATCGGTGGGCTCCGCGGGCGTTTTTGGGCATCTTTTCGCGCATAGACTTGCACTTTGCAGGCCCATCGACTAGTCTAAGGGACTGTTGAAGGTTCAAACACGCACGTAAATGCCCGTATTCGAACCTACGTTGGAATAAGAACCCTGTATTTGGAGGTACACATGGCGCTTCCTCAGCTCACCGATGAGCAGCGCAAGGCCGCTCTCGAGAAGGCCGCTGCCGCCCGTCACGCCCGCGCCGAGCTTCGCGAGAAGATCAAGAAGGGCGAGACGACCCTCGAGTCCGTCCTGAATTCTGACGACCCCATCGCCTCCCGTATGAAGGTCTCCACCCTCATCGAGTCCCTCCCTGGTTACGGCAAGGCCAAGGCCGCCAAGATCATGGACGAGCTGGGCATTTCCGCCACCCGTCGCGTTCAGGGCCTGGGCGTCCGTCAGCGCGAGCAGCTCCTCGAGCAGCTCACCAAGTAAGTGGGCAGAAGCGAGTCAAAGCTCTTTGTGATTTCCGGGCCGTCAGGCGCAGGGAAGGGAACGCTGGTCGCGCGCGTTCGCGAGCAGGTGCCCAACCTGGGCCTGACGGTTTCCGCTACCACGAGGAGCCCGCGCGCCGGCGAGGTGGACGGCGTGAATTACTACTTCCTGACCGATGAGGAGTTCACCGCCCGTGTCGAGGCGGGGGAGTTCATCGAGTGGGCCCAGGTGCACGACCATCGCTACGGCACGCTTGCCAGCGAGGTCGAGCGCAACTTGGCCACCGGCCAGTCCCTCATCCTGGAGATCGACGTTCAGGGCGCGCTCGCCGTCAAGGAGCGCTTTCCCGACGCCGTCCTCATCTTTATCGAGCCCCCGTCGCTCGAGGTCCTGCGCGACCGTCTTCTCGGTCGCGGCTCCGAGACGCCCGAGTCCCTGGAGCTGCGCCTGCATACCGCCGAGGGCGAGATGCGCCTGCGCGACCGCTACGACGAGGTCCTGGTCAACGACGACCTCGACCGTGCGACCGAGGAGCTCATTGCCGTACTGCACCGTCACGAAAGGAACTGATTCCTGTGTCTGTTGTGAAGCCCGCCATCGATGATCTGCTGGAAAAGACCGACCACAACCGGTTCCTGCTCTCCTCGCTCGCGTCCCAGCGCGCCTGCGACATCAACAACATGCTGCGCGGTCAGCACAATCGCGTGCTCGCTGTCCAGGATACGGACGACCTGACCGTCATGCTCTCCGGCAAGGACACCATCTCCATGGCCATGGAGGAGATCGTCGACGGCACCATCTCGTACGATCACGCTCGCTACGAGGCCGCCCTCGGTCACATCGACCCCACGGAAGCGTAGATGGCCAGTCGCGTTTGCCTGGTTCACTATCACGAGATAGGGCTCAAGGGCAAGAACCGCGCCCGGTTCGAGCGTATTCTCATGGATTCGTGCAAGGCGGCCCTGGCCGCCTTTTCCGTTTCGTGCATCACGCGCATTTCCGGGCATATCCTCATCACGTTCTCGGCAAAGGGCGAGGCCGAGCGGGCTATGCCCCTCATCGCGCAGGTTCCCGGCGTCGCCCGCTGCTCACTGGCGTTTCACACCAATCGCGAGCCCGCCGAGTACTGCCGCGCGGCGATTGACGCGCTCGCCGAGTTCGGCCCGTTCGAGACCTTCAAGGTCGCCGCGCGCCGCTCGAACACCGATTACGAGCTCACGAGCATGGACCTCAATCGCCAGGTGGGCGAGGCCCTGTGCCTGGCCTATCCCGAGAAGAAGGTCCAGATGCGCGAGCCCGACGCGACGGTGCACGTGCTCGTGGTGCAGGGCAGCGTCTACGTGTACGCCAAGAGCGTGCGCGGCGTGGGCGGTCTGCCGCAGGGGTCGGCCGGCAAGGTCGTGACGCTTCTGTCCTCCGGCATCGACTCGCCGGTGGCCACGTGGCAGCTCGCCCGCCGCGGCGCCGTGGTGGTGCCCATCCACTTCTCCGGTCGCCCCCAGACGGCCGACACGAGCGAGTACCTGTGCCAGGACATCATCGAGCAGCTCGCGCCCGCCGTGCAGATCGGCCGCATGTATGTGGTGCCGTTCGGCGACTGTCAGCGCGAGATCTCAATGAAGACGCCCTCCGACCTGCGCGTGATCATGTATCGCCGCGTGATGTACTCGGTCGCCGAACGCATTGCCAAGATCGAGGGCGCCAAGGCCATCGTCACGGGCGAGTCGCTCGGGCAGGTGGCGTCGCAGACCCTGGAGAACATCATGGCGGTGAACGAGGTCGTGGACATCCCGGTGTTCCGCCCGCTCATCGGCTCGGATAAGCAGGAGATCATCGAGCGCGCTAAGCAGATCGGCACGTACGACATCTCGTGCGAGACGGCACCGGACTGCTGCACGCTCTTCATGCCGCGCCGTCCCGAGACACACGCTAAGATGGACGCCGTGCACGAGGCTTGGGACATGTTCGACCACGATGCGATGATCGATTACCTGGTCGAGCATGTGGAGTACGTCGACTTTACCGCGCCGGTGTACAAGCGTCCCCGTGCGATGCGCGAGCGTCACGAGGAACTCGCGCCCCGCACCGTCGTTCGCGAGGGCGACGCCGAGGCTGGCGAATAGGACGTTTTGCCGTCCAGGTTGAGGCCTTGCCATCGCCGTGGTCTAAGAGCGAGTTGGATCGACGGCTGTATACGTGCGCTAAGGGCGCGACTCGATGGGATGGGTCGCGCCCTTTTTCATGTCTGGAGACCGTGTTGGCGCGCGCGTCCTGTCGTTTGCCGAGCGCGGCCGCGGCGTGATTCTGGCATGAATCTCGCGCTCCCTGTCAGCTGCTGGTAAGAGCCCTGCACAGGGCGACATCGTGTTTTTACATTCGTCCCCCTCCGGCCTCGATGCGTTGTGCACGATGGGGGGTGGGAGGTGCTCTTGATGGCTCAAGTTCAGGCGAATACGGCGACGTGGCGGCAGCGCCTTGCGCTCATGGTGCGGCAGAGACCGGTCCTCGGCGTGGCGCTGGCCCTGGTGGCGGGGCTGCTGGTGGGCGCGTGTGCAGGTGGAAGCGTGATGGCGTCCGGTGTGGCGGAAGGTGACTCGTGGGGAGGGGCGGGCATCGAGGTCAAGCGGGCGCGCGACGACGCTGGCGACGATACGGAAGGCGACGGAGCGTCGTCATCGGATGCGGACGGTCTGCCCGATGAGGAGGCGGCGGAGGCGAAGGATGCTATCGTGGTGGACGTGGCCGGGGCGGTGGCGTCCCCGGGCGTGGTGGAGCTGAAGGACGGCGCGCGCGTCGCCGATGCGCTCGACGCCGCGGGAGGGCTTGCCGAGGATGCCGACTTGACGTCGGTGAACAGGGCCGCGCTCCTTACGGACGGCCAGCGCGTCTACGTTCCGCGTGTGGGCGAGCAGGTTGCCCCCGTCGAGGGGGATGGGTCGGGCGGGGTGGCGGGCGAGGGTGCCCAATCTACAGCGACGGGGCAGGCGGTGAACATCAACGACGCGGACCTTGCCGAGCTCGATGCGCTGCCGGGCGTCGGCCCCGCCACGGCGCAGGCCATCATCGACGACCGCGAGGCGAATGGGCCCTTCACGGCGCCCGAGGACCTCATGCGCGTGAGCGGCATCGGTGAGAAGAAGTACGAAAAGCTCAAGTCGTCGATCTGCGTGTGATCGCGATGGGAGGCGAAGCGCGTGAAGCGCCCATGCGCCCTTACGTTCCTCCCACGGCATGCATGGCCTTGGCCACGTGCGCCGCCGCGGCGCTGCTGATGCAGGCGGGGTGGTTGCGCCATGGGGATGAGGAGGTGGTGCCGTGGGGCCTTGTCGTGGCGCTGGCGGCCGGTGGCGCGCTGGCGATGGCGGCGTCGACGCGTCTCGCCGCCGGAGCGCGCGCTGGATGGGCCGGGGTGTTCAAGGCGGCACGCGTGGAAGGCCCGCGCGACTATGCGGCGGCCGCGTTGATGTGCGCGGGGGTCGGGTTCGTGTGTGCGGCGGCCGCGAGCACGCTCGCGTTGTGGGCATGGCAGCGAGACGCCGCATTTTCGCGCGAGGCCTCGGTCAGCTCTTGCATCGTGCGCGTCGAGGGGGATCCGCGTGCGGGGGCAAGCGGGTGGTCATCGACCGTCGTGCTTGCGGACGCGCCGGGAGGCGGCCGCTCTTGTCGCGTCCGTGCGGCGAGCGGGGAGGCGTACGAGGACGGGGACGTGCTGCATGTCGTGGGCCGTCTCGACTCGCTAGGCGATACCGACTGGGACCGCAGCCGTTTCATGAAGGGCGAGGTGGGGTCGTTGGACGTGCGCGCGGTTCTCGCTTGCGAGGAAGGCGCGGACAGAACGCCGCTCGGCTCCCTCCGCGCGGCGGCAATTCAGTGTATCGAGCCTTCGCGCGGCGCGGCGAACGCGATGCTCGCGGGCACGGTGTGCGGGCGCGTGACCGAGCTTGCCGACGAGGATGCGTATGCTGCTTTCACGCGCTGCGGACTCACGCATCTCGTCGCCGTCTCCGGGAGCCATCTGGCCTATATCGCCGCCTTGGTCGAGGCCGTCTTGCGCCGCTCGCGGGCGGGCAGGGGTCTTCGCAAGGCGATACTGCTCACCGCGATGGGTTCCTATGTCGTATTGAGCGGGGGCGCGCCGTCGGCCATGCGCTCGGTGTCCATGGTGGGCATGGCCACCGCGGCGGTGCTCGGCGGGCGCCGCGCGCACGCCCCCTCGGCGCTCAGCCTCACCGTCTCGCTGCTGGTCGTGCTCGACCCCGGCGTCGTGTTCGATCTGGGGTTTCAGCTCTCTGCGATGAGCGTGCTGTTCATAACGGTCTTCGCGCCGTATATGACGTTTACCTTGGAGAGGCTTCGCGTGCCGGCGCTCCTTGCCGAACCGCTCGCCCTGACGCTGGTCGCGCAGTGGGCGACGTTGCCCCTGACCATACCCGTGTTCGGCGAGGTCTCGTTGATCGCTCCCGTGGCGAACCTGATCGTGGGGCCCATCATGAGCGCGCTGCTGGTGACGGGGCTCGTCTCGGTCGCGTTGGCGACCGCCGTGCAGATGGCGGCGTCCGTGCTCGGCCCCGCGGTTTCGCTCGTTTTGGGGCACGTGGGCGTTTTGATGTGGGCTCCCCGCTTTCTGGCGCAGCTCGCCATGTTTCTGGCGGGGGCTATTGCGCGGGTTCCCTTCGCCTCGATCTCCGTGCCCGGGGCCGCTTGGCTTCCCCTGGCGTTCTACGGAGCGGCCGTGTTGCTGTATGTGCGTTGGCATGCGATCTCGCCGCGAGGCCTCGGGGCGTGCGCGTCTGTGCTCGCGGCCCTCCTCGTGCTGCACGTTGTTCGCTGGACGCTGTTTGCGCCGGCTGGCGTGACCGTGCTGGACGTGGGGCAGGGGGATGCGATTTTGCTGCGGGACGGCGCGCATGCGGTGCTGGTGGATGCCGGGGTCGACGACGCCACGCGAGCCGCGTTGGCGCGCAACCACGTGTTCAGGCTGGATGCGGTCGTCGTGACGCATTGGGATCGCGACCATTGGGGCGGTTTGCCCGACCTCGCGCAGACCATCCCCGTCGATTCCCTGATCGTGGCTGAGGGGGCGGCGGATGGCGCGCCGGAGGAAGTCCGCGATCTTGGCGTGCCGATCGTGGAGTTGCGCGAGGGCGATGCGTTGGGCGTGGGCGCGTTCTCATGCGCTGTGGTATGGCCGGATGAACCCGTGGGCGGCGAGGAGAACGCCGACTCGCTCGTGCTCGATGTGGCGTATCGCCAAGGTGGCCGAGCGTTGAGCATGTTGCTCACCGGCGACACCGAGCGCGATGAGCTGGCGCGGTACATGCGGGAGGTGGGTGACATCGACGTGCTCAAACTCGGGCATCACGGCTCAAAGGTATCCGTCGACGGCGCGTCGCTTGCCGTGTTGGACCCCGAGGTCGCGATTGCGAGTGCGGGGGAGGGAAACTCGTATGGGCATCCCGATCCCACGTGCGTTGATGTGGTCGAGAAGAGCGGCGCGAGGTTTCTGTGCACCAAGGACGTAGGCGATATCACCATCACTCCAGGGGAGCAGGGGGTGCGCGCGACGGCGGGCGGTGGGTAGCCCACGCATGCGCGCGTGCCATGGCGAGCCCGGGGTCGGCGAGAGCGGGAATCGCTCAAGCGCGCGCCCAGGAGCCTCGGGGTTGGGGCGCGACGGGGCCTTTGGCTGCCCCGGCGCCCAACGCGTGGCGGGGCGCTTGGCTGTTCCCGGCCTCCAGCGCGGGGACGTTCGGTCGTCTCGGCCCTGAACGCGGGCGATGCGGGAATCTGCAAGCGGGCGCTCGTTTGCCACGCGATCGGGCGCATACGCTGTCCTCGGCTGCCCTCGGCGCCGAACGCGCGCGATATATGTCGGGGACTTCGCTATACTCAAGCAGATGTATATGCGCGTCTTGCGAGCGAGGTGTTCACATGTCCGATACGGGCCTTCTTCCCGGCTATCTGATCGTTGGATCCGATGAGCTCAAGAGCTCGCACGCCGTCGAGCGGATGCGCTCGCGCCTGGAGAAGACGGGCATGGCGGAGTTCAACCTCGACGAACGCGACATGGCCAAGGACCCGCAGATCGACGACATCATCGCCTCGCTCAACACCTTTCCCATGGGCGCTGAGTTTCGCCTGGTCATCTTGACCAATTGCGACAAGCTGCCCAAGGCGGTGAGCGAGCCCCTCGTGGAGTATTTCTCCAATCCGTCCCCCACGACCGTTTGCCTGGTGGTCGCCACCTCGCTTGCCAAGAACACGCGCCTCTACAAGGCGATCAAGAAGCTCGGCGCCAAGGCAATCATCGAATGCGCCCCCAAAAAGACGTGGGAGATGCCGCCGCAGGTGGTCAAGATGGCCGCGGCGCACGGCAAGTCGATGGGCATTCCCGCCGCCGAGGCCCTGGTGGCGCGCTCGGGTGAGAACACCCGCATGCTGGACAACGAGCTTAAAAAGCTGGCGTCCATGGTCGAGGGTCCCGAGATCACCTTGGCGGACGTCGAGCGCCATGTCATGCGGACGGCGGAGGTCAAGCCCTGGGAGTTTTTGAACGCCGTGGCGGCTCGCGACCTTGCGCGCTCGCTCGAGCTGCTCGCGCTGCAGCCGGCCAAGAGCGAGGTGCGTCTATGGTCGCTGCTGGTCACGCGCCTGCGTGAGCTGATCATCGCAAAGTCGCTCGATGCGCGCGGTCAGGGTTCCCAGCTCGCCTCGACTCTGGGCGTTCAAAGTTGGCAGGTCAAAAATCACCTTGGCTGGGCTCGTCGGTGGCGCATGGATGAGCTGCTCGATGCCCTGACGCACGCCGTCGATGTCGAGCTCGCCCTCAAGGGCTCGCGTGACAGTGAGCTCGCCTTGCGCATGTGGGTCATATCCATGACGCGCCGCAACGGTTAAAAGGCGCATGGGAGCGTCCGCCCGCGTGTCCGCTCGCGCCCTGTGGGCGGCATGGGCGTGTGAAAGGGGCTCGTCTTCTCCCGTACACATGTGGAATCCGCAAGTAACCTGCACAATTGTGCAATCTCGCTTGCATGGGTCTGTGCCCGCGTGTAAAATACTCGCCCGTATGACCTCAACAACCGTGTCTCAGAGGCCGGATAGTAAGACCTTGTAAGTACCCGAAAGGAACCGAACCCGATGGCAAACATCAAGTCCCAGAAGAAGCGCATCCGCACCAACGAGATCGCTCGCGTCCGCAACAAGGCGATCCGCTCCGAGCTCAAGACGGTTATCAAGCACGTCAAGGCCGCCGTCGAGGCTGGCGACAAGGCCGCCGCTCAGGCTGCCGCCACCACCGCTTACCGCAAGCTCGACAAGGCCGTGGCCAAGGGCGTTATCCACAAGAACCAGGCCGCCAACCGCAAGTCCGGCGTCCAGAAGCTCGTGAACTCCCTCTAGGATTTCGCGACATACGATTGCCTGCAACGGGTCTCGCTTGCGCGGGACCCGTTTTTCGTTTTGCTTTCGCCGGGGCTCGCGTCATGGATGCCTGGAAAGCGGTCGGCAAAATGGGTCATGGGGTCATGGGGTTGGGTCTATAGGACAACAGCATGCTCAGCGAAGGCAGCTCGCACGGGCGGGTGGTTCTTGCTCGCGCCACGGGACGCAAATGAACGTCGGGGTGCAGGAGGAATAGAGCGCAAAACGAGGGCCATGGAGCTCTGGCGCGCTATGAAACCCAAGGCAAGGGCCATGGTGTCCTGGGATGCCATGAAACCAAAAGCGCCAAAAAAGTGAGGCCGTCTACATAGGTAGACGGCCTCACTTGGATGCACATCTTTAAAAAGACAGCAGGTGTTCGGGCGACACGCCCGCTCTTGCGCAC
The DNA here is from genome assembly GCF_020735465.1 of Collinsella stercoris DSM 13279. Taxonomy (GTDB): domain Bacteria; phylum Actinomycetota; class Coriobacteriia; order Coriobacteriales; family Coriobacteriaceae; genus Collinsella; species Collinsella stercoris. The sequence goes on from NZ_CP085935.1 coordinate 541,311, forward strand.
GGTCCTTCCATTGTGGCCGCTACGCCAGGCTTCGACCGTAGGCGTCGGCGACGCGGATCGCCTCGACGAACGCCTCGGGCGAGAACGGTTCGGGATTGCCCTGTTTCCACTCATTGGTGTTTTGCGCGAGCGTCGCGATGCGATCGAGATGGCTCTCGTCCAGGTCGAGCTCCGCCAACGTGGTAGGCAGCCCGATATTCTTGTTGAACGCTGCGTAGCGCTCCAGCTCGGCGGTGTTGCCCATGTAGGCGAACAGCACGAGTACGCCAAAACTCACGACCTCGCCGTGCAGGTGCGTGCGCCCCGCGCGCGGCACGCCGCACGTCGCGTTGTAGAACGCGTGCGCGAGCGATGAGTTGTAATAGAAATCCGGCTGGTTGGTGAGGTTGGATACGTATCCGGTGTTCACCACGATATCCAGCGCGATCTGCCGGACGGCCTCGCTCGAGCGGTCGGCCCGCACGTCCGCCAGCCCCTGCTCGCCATAGGTCATGAGCGGGGCGGTGCAGGTGTGCGCGAGCGTGAGCCCCAAGGTGCCCGTGTGCGTGAGGTCGGCTCGGCTGGTGGCATATTCGACTTCGGGCTGCTTGGAGAGCGCGTCGCCGATGCCCGCCCAAAAGTACTCGGCCGGCGCCTCGGCGATGATGGCGGGATTGATAAAGATATGCGCCGGCGCGTCGGGGTACGCGTAGCCCTTGAGGGAGTGGTCGTCGTTGTAGACGACGGCGATCGCCGTGGCGCTCGAGCAGTTGGAGCAGATGGTCGGCACGGAGAACACGGTCTTGTCGAGTTCCTTGGCGGCCGTCTTGACGGTGTCGATAGCCTTGCCGCCGCCGATGGCGAACGCGACGTCGGCAGCGCGAAACGCGTCATTGCGCACGAGTGCGTCGATCGCGGATTGCGTGGAGTCGGTGCCGTAGACGATCTCATCGAGAATCTCGACGCTCGTGTCGGCCAGGGCCTTGCGGATCTCCGGGGCAGCCGCGGCGAGCGCCCGTGCGCCACCGACCAGGACGATCGATTGCGCGTGGTGGGGCGCGAGGACGTGCGCGATCGCTTCGAAGCAATCCTCTCCGACTGTGTAGCTGCTCATTTGGATGGTTCGCATGGGTCCTCCTTATGTGATGATGGTTCGTGACATTGTAGGACCGCTCCGGTTGTCATCACCGCGCGCCTCGTTGTGTAAAAGAGTGTTAACGTGAGGTTTCGCACACGAGGAAAGGACGACAACGTGAAAGTCGTGGTGAGCGCCTGTTTGCTGGGTGAGAATTGCAAGTACAGCGGTGGCAACAACCGCTGCGACAGCTTGATCGAGAGACTCTCGGAGCGTTCCGACATCGAGGTGATCCCCGTGTGCCCCGAGGTGGCCGGTGGCTTGCCTACGCCTCGCCCTCCCGCGGAGATCGTCGACGGGGAGGTCGTCAACAACCAGGGCGTCAGCGTGGACGCCGAGTATCGCGCGGGAATCGCGGCGGAGATGGAGCGCCTGACTTCCATGATCAACACGGGGGAGGTCGCGGCGGCGGTCTTGCAATCACGAAGCCCCAGCTGCGGCGTGCACGAGGTCTACGATGGCACGTTCACGGGAAGGCTCATCCCCGGTCAGGGGCTGTTCGCCGAGGCACTTGCGCAGGCGGGCGTCACGCTGGTCGACGCCGCCGACGTCGAGTAGGCTTATTGCAAGAGTCTCCCATTTCTTGGACGTTACTTTCAAGTCCAAGAAATGGGAGGCAGTTCAGAACGGGACCCGCTTTTGTGTTTATGGGCTGCAGTCCATGTCGTGCGTCGGCACGGCATGGAAAACTGTCAGGCCGAAATACCGTCATAGACGAAGGCTGTCCGTGTCGTGCGCCGGCGCGGCATGGAAAACCACCCGCTGCGCAGATGGAGGCCAAGCTCGGCTATGCGACTGCGGCTACCAGCCCATCTGGACGTCACATTCTTTACGGGGAGTTTTTAGGCGACTTTTGCATACGACATGCTGCATGTCCGATGTAGTGAGCACCGTTTCGGATGGGCTGGCTCTTAGGGCAGACTGATAGCGCGTCTTCTATCCGTCTTGATGCTACGAATCACGGGAGGGGCGTCGTGTAAGGTGCGTCTGCGGCGGAAATCGTAAAGGATACGCAAGCTGTGTGCGCGTCAATGCCGCAAATCAGGCGAAAAGGTAACGAATTCCAAGACGGCCCGAGTAGACCACGGTTTTTGATCGCAAAATCCCAGTTGTCGATTGCTCGGGACCCTGTTGTGCCTGACCCACTTGGAAATTCGTTACCTTTTCGCCTGATTTGCGGCATGGGAGCTGTTTCGGTTGCACTTTTGAGGGTCCGGATTACATGCTGCCAGTGAAAACCCCGCTCGGCTGCGCATCTTTCAAGCCGCTTAGATACTCATTTGAATGGATCGGTTTGAATGGCTCGGGTTGCTGGTCGATGCGGTTGATGTCGAGTGGCACATCTGGCCGGTATTTCATGGTTTTTTAGGCTGCCGTGTTAAAGACGTGGGCAGCTCTTTCGGCCTTGAGCGATGGGCACCTCTTCGCCAGTGTTCGTGCAGTGCCTAGCGCGAATGGACGTGCGACTTCGAATTATAATTTCAAATTGTTCTTGCTTCGTGGCGTTGGCGCCGATGACTGCAGGGGGCTTTATGGACTCTGAGGTGGTGCTCTCGATTGGCGCGTTGTTGTTTCTTGCCTTGAGCATTCCACTGCTTGCGGGCCGTGGTGCCTGGCTTGTGGCGGGCTATAACACCATGGCGCCCAACCAGCGCGAACGATACGACGAGCGCAAGCTTTGCCGCGCTACGGGATGCATGTTGCTTGGCGTTTCCATTGCCTGCGGTCTTATGGCATGCGCCACCGTGTTTGAGACTGAGCGGGTGGGTGCCCGCGAAGTCGCTGACTGGCTCTATTTGCTTGCCGCAGTGGTTCTCATTGCCGATGTCGTTGTCGGGGTGTGGTATGCCAGCACGAGATGTTATCGAACATGATGTAGGCAGGTCGGGATCATAGACGGGTCGGGTTGTGCTTCGCGCGATGCGGAGTTGGTCTGCGCGCAGGTATTCGCTTGGTGTCTGGTGATCGTGCGGTCGCGGTGTCAATGATCGAGCATGATCTTTTGATGCTGGAATCCCCAGCGGATGATTACCTTGAGGATACGGGTCTTACCGCCTAGGGCATGCCCGCGCGTGCTATCATGCTGAATCACAGGCGTTGATGGGGACGAGTACGTTGGCCCCGCACGGCAAAGAGAGCCCGGGAGGCTGCGATCCGGGTGCGTGCGACCAGTGGAATATCACCCCGGAGCCGCGGTCCGAACGGCTGCGCGTTTGGACGGGTTGCGTTTCGCGCGACGAGGGCGTATGTGCCTTGAGTCGCGTGTTGAGCGAATATGCGATGCGCCCCGTCTCCAAGTGCAGCTCAGTAGACACCGCCGGGATGGCCGTCGTGACGGGCCAGCCGAGTACGAGGGGAGCGCGATTTGCGCGAACCTTTGAGCTGGGTGGTATAGCGAAACGCGAATGCGGGTCTGCTTCCCGCACCTATAGGCGCTTCGTCCCAGCTTGAGCTAGGACGGGCGCTTTTTCTTTTGGGTCGAACGACCCGGTTGGCGCCCACAACGAGAAGGGGGTATTCGTGGCAAACGAGTACAAGCAGACCATGAACCTGCCCAAGACCAAGTTCCCCATGCGGGCGGCCTTGGCGCAGCGCGAGCCGGAGCGCCTCAAGCGCTGGCAGCAAAACCACGTGTACGAGCTCATGCTCAAGAAGAACGAGGGCCACAAGAAGTTCGTCCTGCACGACGGTCCTCCGTATGCCAACGGCCCGATCCATCTGGGCCACGCCATGAACAAGATCTCCAAGGACATCATCAACCGCTACAAGGCCATGCAGGGCTTTGAGACGCCGTACGTTCCCGGCTGGGATTGCCATGGCCAGCCCATCGAGCACAAGGTCGAGGAGAAGCTCGGCACCGAGAAGTTCAACAACACGCCGGTCGCCAAGATCCGCGAGCTGTGCAACGAGTTCGCCGTCGAGAACATCGACCTGCAGCGCGAGGGCTTCAAGCGCTTGGGCGTGCTGGGCGATTGGGACAACCCCTACCTCACGCTGTACCACCAGCACGACGCCGCCGACATCGAGGTCTTCAAGGCGATGTTCGATAAGGGCATGGTGTACCGCGGCCACAAGCCGGTGCACTGGTGCAAGCACTGCCACACCGCGCTCGCCGAGGCCGAGATCGAGTACGGCGACGAGACGAGCCCGTCCATCTACGTGCGCTTCGAGCTCACGAGCAAGCCTGCCGGCCTCGAGTCCTTCGACGGCCCCGTGGACTTCGTGATCTGGACCACCACGCCGTGGACGATCCCGTCCGACCAGGCCGTGTCGCTCAAGCCCGAGGCCGTCTACACCGCCATCGAGCACGACGGCCGCGCCGAGATCATGCTCAAGGACCTCGCCGAGAAGGTCTGCGGCATCGCCGGCTGGGATGTCACGCCCGTGATGGTCGCCGGCAAGCCCTATGAGGTGCCCGCCGAGGTGCTCGATCACCTGCACTACAAGCAGCCCGTCTTCGACGGCGTCGAGGGCGTCGCGCTGCTCGCCGATTACGTGGGCACCGAGGACGGTACCGGTATCGTCCACAACTCTCCTGGCCACGGCGTGGACGACTACTACGTCTGCATGAAGGAGGGCATGGACGTCTGCATGCCCGTCGACGACGACGGCCGCTTCTACAACGGTGACGAGTTCGGCACCGGCGGCCCGTTCTCTGGCATGGACACCGATGAGGCCAACCCGCACATCATCCAGTTCCTGCGCGACCGCGGCATGCTCGTGGCCGAGGTCAAGATCACCCACAGCTATCCCCATTGCTGGCGCTGCAAGCATCCGGTGCTCTTCCGCGCCACCGACCAGTGGTTCGTGTCCATGGACAAGACCGGTCTGCGCGAGCAGGCCCTCGACCAGGTGCGCAACCATGTTGCCTGGTATCCCGGCCACGCCGTCAACCGCATCGGCGCCATGGTGGAGCAGCGCCCCGACTGGTGCATCTCGCGTCAGCGCAACTGGGGTGTGCCGATCCCGTCGTTCACCTGCGCCGACTGCGGCGAGAAGGTCATGAACGACGACACGCTCGACGCCGTCATCGCGCTCTTCCACGAGAAGGGATCCGACGCCTGGTTCACCGACGCTCCCGAGAGCTACCTGGGCGAGGCCTGCGTGTGCCCCAAGTGCGGTGGCCATCACCTCAAGGCCGACCGCGACATCCTCGACGTGTGGTGGGACTCCGGCGTGTCTTGGAAGGCCGTGTGCGAGTACCGCGATGAGCTCCATTACCCGGCGGATGTCTACCTCGAGGGTTCCGACCAGCACCGCGGCTGGTTCCAGTCCTCGCTGCTCACCTCCGTGGGCGCCAACGGCGTGGCTCCCTACAAGGCCGTCATCTCGCAGGGCTTCACCCTGGACGGCCAGGGCCGCAAGATGTCCAAGTCGCTCGGCAACGTGATCGACCCCAACAAGGTCTGCGACGAGATGGGCGCCGACATCGTGCGCCTGTGGGTCGCCTCGATCGACACCTCGACCGACGTCGCCTGCGACACCGAGATCCTCGCCCGCACCTCCGACGCGTATCGCCGCTTCCGTAACACCCTGCGCTTCCTGCTGTCCGTGCTCGAGGGCCAGTTCGAGCCCGCGACCGACGGCGTGGCCTTCGACGAGCTCATGCCGCTCGACAAGCTCATGCTCGCCCGCCTCACCCAGGTTCAGGCCGAGGTCGACGCGGCGTACGAGGGCTTCGAGTTCAACCGCGCGTACCGCACGCTGTACGACTTCGTGGTCACCGAGCTCTCCAACGTCTACCTCGACGCACTGAAGGACCGCCTGTACTGCGAGAAGCCCGGCAGCCACGAGATGCGCAGCGCGCAGACCGTCGTGGCCGAGCTGCTTTCCATGCTCATGCGCGACCTGCAGCCCATCCTCGCCTACACGGTCGACGAGGCCATGGAGTTCGCTCCGGCCGGCTGCCGAGACAACCAGGAGTACGCCGCGCTGCTCGATTGGTACAAGAGCCCCATCACGCTCGAGCAGGCCAACGAGTTCGCCGGCGTCCTCGAGGCCTCCCTCGAGCTGCGCGGCGTGGTGACCAAGGCCATCGAGGAGGCCCGCGCCGAGGGCACCTTCACCAAGAGCCAGCAGGTCCGCGTGAGGGCGACCGCTCCCGCCGAGGCCTATGCCCTGCTCACGGGCGACAAGGCCGTCGACCTCGCCGAGTTCTACATCGTCTCTGAGGTCGAGCTGACGCAAGGCGAGGAGTTCTCCGCCCAGATCGAGGCTGCCCATGGCGAGGCCTGCGACCGCTGCTGGAACTACCGCGCATCCACGGGCGCTCATGGCGAGCACGCGCATATCTGCGACCGCTGCGCCGCCGCGCTTTCCTAGCGAGCCCGGTGGGACTGCCCGCCGCCGGGGCACGCTGCCTCGGCGCCGGGCCGATGCCGATGTGTAAAGGGGGCGGGTCCGTATCGCGCACGTGAGGCGTGCGTGGCGGACCCGCCCCGCACCCGTTTGAGAGAGTGATGAGCCCATGTCGAAACCGACGAAGAGCAGCAAAATCGAGCCCCCGATTGGCTGGCGCGTGAGCGTGGCCCTCGCGGCCGCGGCGGCGGTGCTCGTGCTCGACTGCCTCACCAAGATGGTCGTTCGGGACACCATCGCGGTCACGGGCGAGAGCGTTTCCGTTGTGCCCGGCGTCCTGAGCTTTCGCTACGTGGAGAACATCGGCGCCGCCTTTAGCATGGGGGAGGGTCACGGGCTCGCGTTTGCGCTTTTGGCCTGCGTGGTGACGATAGCGATCGCCATGTATCTGTCCCGCGCGTCGGCGGTGTCAAAGGTCGAGGTGCTCGGCCTGGGGCTGCTTGCCGGCGGTGCCATCGGCAATGCGATCGACCGCCTCACGTTGGGGTACGTGGTCGATTTCATCGCGACCGACTTCATCGACTTCCCGGTGTTCAATATCGCCGACATCGGCATATGCATCGGCGTGGCGCTTGCGTTCCTGGGGTTCATGTTCTGGTCGCCCGCGGCCAAGAGGGGTGGCGCGTAATGGCATCCGAGCTTCATCTGGCCGTCTCCGCAGCCGATGCGGGGGAGCGCCTGGACTCGTATCTGGGGGCGCAGAGCGCCTGCCCCTCGCGTTCGGCGTGCGCCAAGCTCGTCGAGGCGGGCTCCGTCGCCGTCAACGGCGAGACGTGCCTGTCAAAAAAGCAGGCGGTGGCGGAGGGCGACCGCATCTGCGTCGAGCTGCCCGAGATCCGGGAGCCAGGCGCCATCGTGCCCCAGGCGATTCCCCTCGATATACGTTACGAGGACGATTACCTAATCGTCCTCTCCAAGCAGCGCGGCCTGGTGTGCCACCCGGCGCACGGGCACGAGGACGGCACGCTCGCCAACGCGCTCGTCCACCACTGCGGCATCGAGCATCTGGGGACCGTGCAGGGGGAGGACCGTCCGGGGATCGTTCATCGGCTGGACCGCGATACGTCGGGCCTCATGCTCGCCGCAAAGGACGATGAAACACAGCGCGAGCTGCAAAACCTCATCCGGACCCGCACCCTCGACCGCCGCTACATCACGCTCGTGCACGGCGAGATCGTCATGGACGAGGGAACCATCAACACCGGCATCGCCCGCTCGACGCGCGACCGCGTGAAGATGGCGGTGTCGGACGACCCGTTCGCCCGCCAGGCCATCACCACTTTCCAGGTGCTCGAGCGTTTTGAGCCCGCCCGCGGCGATGAGGGCTACACCCTGGTCGAATGCCACCTCTACACCGGGCGCACGCATCAGATCCGCGTGCACATGCGCCACATCCACCATCCCCTGGTGGGCGACCCCCTATACGGCAAGGGCAACGAGCGCATGAACCTCGACCTCGACCGGCAGTTCCTGCACTCCTGGAGCGTCCAGTTCGAGCATCCCGTGACGGGGGAGACCATAAGCTGCCGCGACGAGCTGCCGTGGGATCTGGCCGCAGCCCTGGACGAGCTGCACGACCGTTCGCTCGGCCGCACGGATGCCGGCCGCGCGATCATCCCGCGGCTCGGCATGTTGGAGGATTAAACCGCGCCCCGCGCGCGTGCTGCCGGATGTGGACGCCAGGGGGGGCGGGGCCGCCTTGTGCGCGCGATGCGCAGGGCGGCCCCGCCCCTTCTGAACATTCTTTGAGCTTTTTCGTTTGCGCGTTGGGTGGCGTACACTTGAACGCGTTGTATTTTGCGTCCAAGGAGGCGTTTTGACCCCTATCGTCGCCTTCAACACCATCGTGGGTGTCGTCTTTGGCCTGTGCTTCCTGTACCAGGTCGTGTTCTTCTTCGTCGGGCTCCTTCGCGGCGAGGTGAAGATCCCCCAGGCAAAAAAACAGCATTCGTACGCCTTCTTCATCGCCGCGCATAACGAGGAGGCGGTCATCGCCAACCTCGTCAAGTCCATTCGGGAGCAGGACTACCCCTCCGAGCTCATCGACATCTTCGTGGTCGCCGACGCCTGCACCGACAACACCGCGCAGGCCGCGCGCGAGGCGGGCGCCATCGTCTACGAGCGCAACGATCTGTCGCGCAAGGGCAAGAGCTGGGTCATGGACTACGGGTTCGACCGCATCCTCAAGGAGTACCCGGGCAAGCACGAGGCGTTCTTCATCTTTGACGCCGACAACCTGCTTTCCCGCGATTACGTCAAGATCATGAACGACGCGTACGACCAGGGCTACCTCGCGCTCACGAGCTACCGCAACTCCAAGAACTTCGGTAGCTCCTGGATCAGCTCCGCCTATGCCACCTGGTTCATGCGCGAGGCGCGCTACCTCAACAACGCGCGCATGATCTGCGGCACCTCGTGCGCCGTCTCGGGTTCGGGCTATCTCGTGTCCGCAAAGATCATCCAGGGCATGCACGGCTGGGATTTCCACACCCTCACCGAGGACATCCAGTTCACGACGTTCTGCGCCATCCACGGCGTGCGCATCGGGTATGCGCCCGCGGAGTTCTATGACGAGCAGCCCGTCAAGCTCAAGGCGTCCATCAAGCAGCGCATGCGCTGGACCAAGGGCTTTTACCAGGTGCTCTTTACCTACGGACGGCATATCTTCACGTCCATCACCAAGTTTCGCCGGTTCGCCGCCTACGACATGCTCATGGTCATCGGCCCGGCGATGTTGCTCACCCTCATGTGCCTGCTGGTGAACGTCACGTTCATCGTGGTGGGCAGCTTGAGCCATGGCTTTTTGGCAACCGATGCCGAGATCGAGATGGCCTTCGGCTCGGTGGTGATGATGCTCGCCTACATGTACTTCACGTTCTTCATCATGGGCCTGTTCACGACGGTCACCGAGCGCAAGCACATTCACTGCCCGCAAAAATGGCGCATCGTCACCAACCTGTTCACGTTCCCCATCTTCATGTTCACCTACATCCCGTTGACGGTCGCGGCGCTCTTCCTCAAGGTCGACTGGGTGCCCACGCCGCACGACGTGAGCGTCACCCTCGATGAGGTGCTCGACGGCGCGAAGTAGCCCGTGTCTATCGAGATGCGCGAAAGGGGACGGGCCCGCAGCGCACATCCGGTCGTCGATGTGCGCTGCGAGCCCGTCCCCTTTTTGCGTGCGGTGCGCGTCGGGCGGTTAGGCCGTCGGGCGGTTAGGCGCTATAGCCGTCGTCCATCATCAGCTCGTTCATGAGCTCCTCTTCAAGCTGATCGAACTCGTACTCGTGGTCGTTTTGGAAGTGCTCCCAGTCGTCCCAATCATCCTCGTAGAACGACGGGTCGTAATCGTACGCGTAGGACGAGTTGACCGCCGTCCCCACGACGCCAAAGAGCAGCAGGGCGAACGCGATGGCCAGCAGCGAGACGATGCCGAGCGCCACGCCCGTGAGGACGTAGGCGAAGTTCGAGGAGTTCGTCTGCGGCGCGGTCGATGCGCTCGCGCTCTCGATGGGGCGCGAGGGCGCGAGCGTGTCGGATTCGTGCATGGGCTGCTGCCCAGCGGTGCGAGAGGAGGGCGTGGTGCGGTAGTCGAACGTGGGTGGTTCCATGGATTCCCCCGTAGCTGATCGGATGCGTTGCATCGCATTATACCCGCGCGCCCGTCTAGGTGATAAGGTGACACCACCTCAGAAAAGGGACTGCCCCTCATTTGAGGTGAACGGGCGGAGGTGATGCCGATGCGCAGGAGGGTGTGTGTCATCGCGGGGGCAGTGTGCTCGTGGGGCGCGGGCGTGGGGCGATTGCCGGCCGCGCGTGCGGGCGTTCCGCTGCTTTTTGTGGCGCTGTGGGCCCTGCTTGTCCTCGCCGCCGGCATTGATGCGCGGCAGCGGAGGTTCCCGCGTGCGCTCGGTTGCGCCATCGCCTGCGTATCCGCCGCGTTGAGCGTGCTCGTGGGCGGCCTTGTCCGCTTGGCATGGTGCGCCTGCGCCGCGTGCGCGTTCGGCGCCGTGTTGACGGGTGTCGAGATAGTGTGGCGTCGCCGTCATGCGGGCAGGCCGGGACTGGGCATGGGCGACGTCAAGTTCTTGGCCGCCCTCTCGCTTTGGGCGCCGCTCGATGCGGTGCTCTCGCTTGCCGGGGCGCTCGTGCTCCTGGCGTGGTGCGGGCTGCTCTTGCACCGCGATTCACTGCCGCTGCTTCCCTTTGCGGTTTCCGTGTTCGCCATGGTTCGCGTCGCCCGCCTACTGGGATGGGTTCCGTGACTCGCGTATGTCCGGACGGGATGGCATGATGGTCGCAAGAGATGACAGGATGAGAGGAACCGACATGACGAACGCACATCCGGCAATCGAGTGCCCACCACATACCGACGGCAACGCCCTGAGGGACCGCTTGCTCGCCATGCCCGACACGCTGAGCGATGCCTTGGTCGCGCGCATGGAGGCCGACCGGGCGGCGGGCTGGGTGAACCCCTACCGCACGTCCGACAGCGAGGCGATCCGCCGCGAGCCGCGCGCGGGTGACGCCGGCAGCATCTGGCGGCCCTCGTACGTGCGCGACACCGAGAAGATCTTGCACCTGCCGGCCTACAACCGCTACAACGGCAAGACGCAGGTGTTCAGCTTCCGCAGCAACGACGACCTCTCGCGCCGTGGGCTCCATGTGCAGCTCGTGGCGCGCATCGCGCGCGACATCGGACGGGCGCTCGGCCTCAACTGCGACCTCATCGAGGCCATCGGCCTGGGCCACGATCTGGGACACACGCCGTTCGGCCACGCGGGCGAATCGCATCTCAACGACATCTATCGCGCCCGCACCGGCCGCTCGTTCTTCCACAACGTCCACTCGGTGCGCGTGCTCGACACGCTCTACGGCAGGAATCTCTCCCTGCAGACGCTCGATGGCGTGCTGTGCCATAACGGCGAGTACGAGCAGCGCGTCTTCGAGCTGTCCCACATGGATACGTTCGAGCAGTTCGACCGGGTGATGGAGGACTGCTACACGCACGATTTCGATTACGTCAAGACCCTGCGCCCCATGACGCTTGAGGCCTGCGTGGTGCGCATCTCCGACATCATCGCCTACGTGGGCCGCGACCGCCAGGACGCCATCGAGGCGGGCCTGCTCGCGGAGGATGCGTTCGAGGACGGCCTGGGCGGCAGGTACAACTCCTGGATCCTCACGCGCGCGTCCATCGACATCGTGGAGCACAGCTACGGCAAGGACCGCATCGAGATGAGCGAGGAGCTGTTCCGCGAGATTCGTCGCGCCAAACGCGAGAACTATCAAAAGATCTATCACTCGACCGGTATCGAGGAGGAGCAGAGCGCCATGATGGCACGCGCCTTCAACCTCATGTACGAGCACTTTCTGGGTGACCTCAAGGCGCATGACGAGAGCAGCTTCATCTTCCGTCACCACATCGCGCGCATCGACAAGGCACTCTCGCACTACGGCGGCTCGTACGATTGGGAGCGCGATCTGGATATGACCGTGGTCGATTACATCGCGAGCATGACGGACGGGTATTTCACCGAGCTTGCCTGCACGCTGTTTCCCGAGTTGAGGTTCCCGCAGCGCACGTACATCAACGAGTGAAAATACGAACAGGTGTTTGACTATGAATGCCCGTTTGTTAGAATGGAGTCGAACTTCGATAGATGGAAAACGGGCACATGGACACCTTATTCTCTAGCAATGAACGCAGCAAGCAGCTCAAGAACGCGCCGCTGGCGGTGCGCATGCGGCCCAGCTCGCTTGACGATTACGTGGGTCAGGAAAAGGCGGTGGGACCCGGTTCGTGGCTGCGGAGCGCCATCGAGCACGACGTGCTGTCGAGCGTGATCCTGTATGGCCCCGCGGGAACGGGCAAGACCACGTTGGCCCATATCATCGCCGCGCACACCAAAAGCGAGTTCGTCGAGGTCTCCGCAGTCACGGGCACGGTGAAGGACCTGCGTCGCGAGATCGACGAGGCCAAGCACCGGCTCATGATGTTCGACCGCCGGACCATCCTGTTCATCGACGAGATCCACCGGTTTTCCCGCTCGCAGCAGGATGCGCTGCTGCACGCGGTCGAGAACCGCACGGTCGTCATGATCGGCGCCACCACGGAGAACCCGTATTTCGAGGTGAACGCGGCACTGCTCTCGCGCAGCCGCGTGGTGGAGCTCGAGCACCTGAGCGATGCGGACGTGGAGCGCCTCGTGCGCCGCGCCCTTTCGGCGCCAGAGGGTCTTGCGGGCCGGTACGCGGTGAGCGACGAGGTGGTCTCCGCCATCTGCACGCTCGCCGCCGGTGATGGCCGCAGCTCGCTGACCACGCTGGAACTCGCGAGCGAGATCGCCCTCACGCGCCCGGTCGGGGAGGGCGAGGCCGAGCGCCGCGAGTCCGATCCCATCGAGATCACGCTCGATGACGTCAAGCAGGCCAACCCGCGGCGCGGCCTGTCCTACGACAAGAACGGCGACATGCACTACGACATCATCTCCGCGTTCATCAAGTCGATGCGCGGTTCCGACCCCGATGCCGCGGTGTACTGGCTTGCGCGGATGATCGACGCTGGCGAGGACCCCAAGTTCATCGCGCGCCGCATCATGATCCAGGCGAGCGAGGACATCGGCAACGCCGATCCCACCGCGCTGCTGGTGGCGGAGGCGGCGTTCAAGGCCGCGGAGGTGATCGGATACCCCGAGTGCCGCATCAACCTCGCGCAGGCCGCCATCTACAACGCGCTGGCGCCCAAGTCCAACGCCGCGGAGGCCGCGATCGACGCGGCTCTCGCCGATGTCCGCACGAGCGGGCAGCGCGAGGTTCCCAGCTACCTGCGCGACCGTCATCGTCCCGGGTCGGACGAGTACGGGGAGTACAAGTACCCGCATGATTACGAGCAGGGCTGGGTGGCCCAGCGCTACCTGCCGGAGGGCTTGGAGCCAGGAGCGTTTTGGCACCCGAGCGGCCGTGGCTGGGAGCAGTGGCGAGCCGAGAATCGCCCCCGCTAACGGCAAGGGCGTCCTTGCATTCAAGGCGCCCCTGCATTCAGCCTATCGTTTTTCGGCTTGCATGGTGCCCGTACTTTGGGGCGTTTCGCGAATTGCCGTGCGCTCCCGGCTCCGTCCCCGCGGCCGCGCCTTGGTTTTTGTAGATTCCGCACGAGCCGGAGGGTCCAGTGGACCCTCCGTGCGAGTCAGGACTGACCGAGCAAAAACCAAGGCGCGGCCGCGGGGACGGAGCCGGGAGCATCCGTCATGGTTGAATTCGCCCCAAACGGGTATCATCAACCTACCTGTGTCTAGATTGCTACGGAGGCATCCATGGATCCCATGCAGATCGTCCTGGTCATTCTCGCCCTCGCCGGCGTGTGGGCCGTCGTCGAGCTCGCGCTCGTGCTGCGCCGCATCCGCGGTGTGGTCGCCTCGCTCGACAAGACCGTCGAGCAGGTGGCGAGCACCATCGAGGAGGCGCGTCCCGTGGTCGCCAAGCTCGATGGCGTCGTCGACGAGCTGCAGCCCGCGGTGGCGCAGATCGAGCCGCTGCTCAAGCAGGCGACCGTCGCGGTCGAGGCGCTTTCGGCGGACCTCGTCGAGGTCAACGGGGTGCTGCGCGACGTGTCCGCGGTGAGCGGCGCCGCAAGCAGTGCGTCCAACGCCGTGACGGGCATCGTGGACGGCGCGACCGAGAAGGTCCATAAGCTCTTCGCCAAGCCGCGCAAGGCGGAGCCCGCACCCGCATCGCCCGTCCTGACCGACGCATCCGAACCCGTCGCCGAAGCCAGCGACAACGCCCAGGCCCCCCTCGCCGAGGAGGATACCGATACCGCGCCCCGCCAGTACTTTACCTATGCGCCCGCCGAGGAGTCCGACCATGAGTAACGCCACCCACATCGTGCTCACCGTCGCCTGTGAGCCGCACCTCGCGCGCATCGTGCGCATGACCGCCGCCAACGTGGCCACGCTCTCCTCGATGTCCGTCGAGCGCGTGGAGGATATCCGCATGGCTGCCGAGGAGGCATTCATCTACGCGTGCGGCACCGCCCCCGGTGAGGACCTCGTCATCGATTTCGACGCCGACGCCGATCACGTGGCGATGGTGTTCAAGCTCTCCGCCCCCGCGTTCCCCGAGCCCTCCGAGGACGATCCCACGGCCGCGTACGTCGACCTCATCCTCGGCTCCGTGTGCGACATCTACGAAAAGCACGAGGCTCCTGCCCGCCTGGCGCTCGACATGAAGGCGGATGTCGATGGCATCTAAGACCTCGGGTAAGAGCGCCTGGGATAAGGAGAAGACGCGCGAGCTCTTCCGTCGCTTCAAGGAAGAGGGCGATATGGACGCCCGCGAAAAGCTCGTCATGTCCCATCTCAACCTGGTGCGCTTCATCGCCAACAAATTCAAGAACCGCGGGGAGCCCATCGACGACCTCGTGCAGGTCGGCTATCTGGGCCTGCTCAAGGCCATCGACCGCTTCGACCCGGCGCGCGGCCTGGAGTTCACCACGTTCGCCACGCCCACCATCATGGGCGAGATCAAGCGCCACTTTAGGGACAAGGGCTGGAGCGTTCGCGTGCCCCGCCGCCTGCAGGAGCTCTCGGCAAAGGTCAACCAGGCCACCGATACGCTGACCTCTCAGCTCCAGCGCTCGCCCACGATCGCCGAGATCGCCGAGTATCTCGACGCGACCGTCGATGAGGTGCTCGAGGCCATGGAGTCCTCCTCCGCGTACAGCTCGGTCTCGCTCGAGGCGCCCTCCGGCATGGAGGATGACGACGCACCGTCGGTCATCGACCGCTATGCGACCGAGGACGAGGAGCTCGCCTTCACCGACGACCGCATCATCATCGAGGAGGCGCTCGCCAGCTTCTCCCCGCGTGAGCGCGAGGTTATCGAGATGCGCTTTTTGCAGGGCATGACGCAGATCGAGATCGCGGAGAAGCTCGGGATCTCCCAGGTCCAGGTGAGCCGCCTGCTGCGCCGCACGCTCAAGAAGATTCAAGAGAAGATCGACCCCGACGGGGTCATGACCGGCTAGCCCGGTCTGCGAAGGGGATTATGCAGCACGATATCTCGCACGCCGAGCGCGTGGCACGCAATACGTTCGTGAACATATGGATCGTCATCGGCGTCATCATCATCGGCGGCGTGGTGCTCGATCTGATCGGCTCGCTCTCGAGCGTGCTGCTCTTCCTGTCGGTGGGGTCCCTGTCCGCATTCGTGGCGTCGCCCATCGTCAACTGGTTCGAGCGCCATCGCGTGCCACGCGGCGCCGGCGCGCTCGTGGGCCTGGTGGTGGTCATCGTCGGCCTGGTGCTGCTCTTCGCGCTCGTGATCCCCATGGTCACCGCTCAGCTCATCGACCTGCTGCGCGACGCGCCCTCAAAACTCGCCGCGCTCGGCGCGTGGGTGGTCCGCATGGAGAACGAGTACGCGGTGATCGAGCACCTGAACGACGTGGTGCAGCTCGATTCCATCTTCACGGCGGCCCAGGACATCACCAACCAGGCGCTCTCGGGCCTCCTTGCCGCCGTGCGCGACGGCATCGTACCCATGGTGAACAACATCGCCTCCACGGTCTTCATCGTGTTCCTCGGGTTTGTCCTGGCGTTTTGGCTCGCCTGCGACTACCCGCGCATCAACGACGAGATCTGCCGCATCCTGCCGCACGACAAGGCCGACGACTATCGCCTGATGGTGGCCGTGGTGAGCCGCTCCGTCGGCGGCTACCTGCGCTCGACCGTGATCAACTCCGTGATCCAGGGCTTTCTCGCCTTCGTGGGCTTCGCCATCGTGGGACACCCGTACGCCGCCGCCATGGGCGTGCTCTCGGGCGTGCTCAACATCATCCCGGTGGTCGGCCCGTCGATCTCGGCCATCATCGCCACGCTCATCGCGCTCGTCTACAGCCCGATGATGGCGGTGTGGACCATGATCATGGCCATGCTGTCCCAAAACATCACGGACAACGTGATAGCGCCCAAGATCAACCAGTCGACCATGCAGGTCCATCCCGTGCTGTCGCTCACCGCGCTCGTGGTGGGCTCGACGTTCGGCGGGGCCGTGGGCATGATCGTCGCGCTGCCGCTCGTCGCCGTGATCAAGTCGCTGTTCATCTTCTACTTCGAGACGCGCACCGGCGAGCAGATCGTGTCGTACGAGGGCGCGCTGTTCCGCGGGGCGCCGTTTCGCGATGCGCAGGGCAACCCGGTCCCGGCTTTTGACGCGCTGGGGGATGACGGCTTTGTGGCCGACTCCCAGATCCTCGACGAGGGCGCCGTGCCGGAGGCCGAGGCCATGCCCAAGCCCGAGTTGGAGAACCCCTGGGCCAAGCTCATCGACTTCGAGAATCCCTTCGCGGCGCGCGAGCACGTCGCCGCGTCGAAGAAACCCGAGGAAACCGACACATCTGACGACGGCCGTTAACGTATAATCGTCAAGTTGGAAATATGTCCCGCCGCGCGGGACTCGAACTTGATGTACAGGGAGTTTACGCATGGCCGCTGACTATCCCACCATGACGACCGCCGAGATCCGCTCGGCATACCTCAACTTCTTCGAGAGCAAGGGCTGCAAGCTCTACCCGAGCTCCTCGCTCGTTCCCGATGACCCGTCGCTGCTGCTCGCCAACGCCGGTATGAACCAGTTCAAGGAGTTCTACCAGGGCAAGAAGGTCATGAAGGAGATCGGTGCGTGCTCGTGCCAAAAGTGCGTCCGCACCAACGACATCGACATCATCGGCGCCGACGGCCGCCACGCCTCGTTCTTCGAGATGCTCGGCAACTTCGCCTTTGGCGGCGTGACCAAGGGGCAGGCCTGCGCTTGGGCCTATGAGCTCATCACCGAGGTCTTCAAGCTGCCCAAGGACCGCCTCTACTTCACCGTGTTCACCGAGGACGACGAGACCGAGGCCGTATGGCGCTCCCTCGGCGTCGAGCCCGACCACATCACCCGCCTGGGCGAGGACGATAACTTCTGGGCCGCCGGCCCCACCGGCCCCTGCGGCCCGTGCTCCGAGATCTACTTCGACCTCGGCGAGGAGGTCGGCTGCGGCTGCGACACCTGCGCCCCCGGCTGCGACTGCGACCGCTTCCTGGAGTTCTGGAACCTCGTGTTCACGCAGTTCGACCGCCAGGAGGACGGCTCCATGCCGGAGCTGCCGCACCGCAACCTCGATACGGGCATGGGCCTGGAGCGCATGGCCGCCATCATGCAGCACAAGAGCTCCTTCTTCGACGGCGACGTCATGCAGAGCCTCATCAAGCTGGGCGAGGACATCTCCGGCAAGACCTACGTGGACGACGACTACACCGGGGCCTCCCGCTCCCTGCGCATCATCGCCGACCACGCCCGCTCCGTGAACTTCCTCATCTCCGACGGCGTGCTCCCCGGCAACGAGGGCCGCGGCTACGTGCTGCGCCGCCTGCTGCGCCGCGCCGTGTTCCACGGCCGCCTGCTCGGCATCGAGGACGCCTTCCTGGGCCGCTTCATCGATGCGGTGAATGACGTCATGGGCGACGCCTACCCGAGCCTGCTCGAGAACGTCGGCCTGGTCAAGGGCATCGTCGAGGCCGAGGAGGAGCGTTTCTCCACCACCCTCAACAACGGTCGCGTCTACCTGGACGAGCAGCTCTCCGCCCTCGCCGAGGGTGAGCAGCTCCCCGGCTCCGCCGCCTTCATGCTGCACGACACCTTCGGGTTCCCCATCGACCTCACCGTCGAGATCGCCGAGGGCGCCGGGCACGCCGTCGACATCGAGGGCTTCAACGCGGAGATGGCCGAGCAGAAGGCCCGCGCCCGCGCCGCCGCCAAGGGCGACGCCTGGGGTTCCTTCAACGACGTGTGGACCGAGCTCGCCGACCAGCTGCCCGCCACCGAGTTCGTGGGCTACGACAACGAGAGCATCGAGGGCGCCCATGTGCTGGCCATCGTGGTGAACGGCGAGCGCGTCGAGCGCGCCGAGAACGCCGCCGAGGCCGCCGTGGTGCTCGACCGCACGCCGTTGTACGCCGAGATGGGCGGCCAGATGGGCGACCACGGCCTCATCGACACCGACGACGCCCAGTTCTTCGTGTCCAACACTACCGCCAAGGGCGGCCTCTACGTCCACGAGGGCAAGCTCATCGGCGCGCTTTCCGAGGGCGACACCGTGTTCGCCGGCTACGACCTCAACCGCCGCGGCCTGCTGTGCCGCAACCACACGGCGACCCATCTGCTCGACGCCGCGCTCAAGGAGGTCCTGGGCGATCACGTCAACCAGGCGGGCTCCCTGGTGTCCCCCGAGAACCTGCGCTTCGACTTCACGCACTTCGAGGCCATGACCTCGGAGCAGATCCGCGCCGTCGAGGACCTCGTGAACGAGCAGATCCTGGCCGCCCAGCCCGTCGTCACCCAGGTCATGGGCATTGACGAGGCCAAGGCCTCCGGCGCCGTGGCCCTGTTCGGCGAGAAGTACGGCGGCGTGGTGCGCGTCGTCTCCGTGGGCGAGGGCGCCGAGCCGTTCTCCCGCGAGCTGTGCGGCGGCACGCATGCCAAGAACACCGCCGAGCTCGGCCTGTTCAAGATCGTGTCCGAGTCCTCCACGGGCTCCAACGTCCGGCGCATCGAGGCCGTGACGAGCACCGGCGCCATCGCGTACCTCGAGGAGCGCGCCGCCCTCGCCGAGACCGCGGCCGCGAGCCTCAAGTGCCGCGTCGAGGAGGTCCCGGCCCGCGTGCATGCGCTGCAGGCGGAGCTGCGCGAGGTCAACCAAAAGCTCAAGAAGGCGCTCACGGGCGGCAGCTCCGACGCCATCGCGTCGGCCATCGATGCCGCCGTGGACATGGGCGGCTACCAGCTCGTCGTCGCCGAGCTCTCCGGTCTCGAGGCAGCCGACCTGCGCAACGTGTGGGACACCATTCGCGGCAAGCTCTCCAGCGCCTGCGCCTGCGTGCTCGCCACGGTGACCGAGAAGGGCACGCCCGCCCTCATCGCCGCCGCGACCGACGACGCTGCGGCCGCGGGCTTCCACGCCGGTAACGTGATCAAGCAGATCGCCCCCCTCGTGGACGGACGCGGTGGCGGCAGGCCCACGATGGCGCAGGCCGGCGGCAAGAACGCCGCGGGCATCGCCGCCGCGCTGGACGCCGCTCGCTCCCTGCTCGCCGAGTAGGGCCCCGCGCATGATCGCCCTCGCTCTCGACATCGGCGGTGCGCGCACCGGCATCGCCGTCTCCGACCGGACGGGTCGCGTCGCGTCCCCCGTCAAGGTGTTGCCCGCCGCCGAGGTCGAGGGCGTGGCCCGCACGTTTCGCATGGTGCTCGAGGACTACGAGCCCGATGTCATCGTGTGCGGCCTGCCCCAGACGATGGCGGGGGAGGAGGGCCCCCAGGCCGCGCGCGTCCGCGAGGTCGCGGGGCGCATCTCGCGCGTCACCGGGCTGCCCGTCGAGTTCATCGACGAGCGCCTGTCCTCGACGGAGGCAAAGCGCATCCTGCGCGAGCAGGGTTTGAGCGAAAAGCAGATGCGCGGTAAGGTTGATATGATCTCGGCCTCCCTGTTCCTGCAGGCGTGGCTCGATGCCCAAAGTCGAAAGGAAGATCGTGGCTAACGTTCCCGGCTCCCATCGCCAGGCCGATGTGCCTCGTCCCGCGGGCGCGCGTTTCCGCACTCCGGATCCCGCTTCCGCCCCGTCTCAGCGTCCGCGCTCCGCGGCGTATCCTTCCCACGGCGCCCCTTCGCCCGCCCAGGCGCCGGCGTCGCATGCCGCCGGGTCCCGGTTTGCCAAGGGCTCCCACCAGTCGTATGCCCAGCAGGGCTCCCCGGAGCCTGCGTACATGCCCCAGCGCTCCCAGGGCGCGTATGCGCGCGGGGGCGCCCGCCCGCCCAAAAAAGGCTCGCCCGTTCCGGTCGTGATCGGCGTGCTCATCGCCATCGCCGTGGTCGCGGGCGCCGCGTTGTTCCTGTTCCCCCGCATCTTTGGGGGCGATTCGGCCAATATCGAGGCGGGGCAGCAGGTGTCCATCACCATCCCCGAGGGCTCCTCGAGCGATGCGATCGCCACGATCCTGGTCGATAACCACATCATCGCGGATTCCGGCGAGTACTACGCCGCCGTCAAAAAGCTCAACGCGGAGATGTCTCTCAAGCCGGGCGACTACCAGTTCGAGACGCTGCAGGACCCGCTGTCGGTGGTCAAGCAGCTCGTCGCCGGCCCCAACCTCGAGGGCGTCAAGCTGACCGTTCCCGAGGGCAAGACCGTCGAGCAGACCGCGCAGCTCGTCGAAGACGCATACGGGATCTCCGCCGATGAGTTCATCTCGCAGGCCAAGGCCAGCGCGTATGCGGGCGACTATCCCTTCCTAGCCGACGCCGGGAACGATTCGCTCGAGGGCTTCCTCTATCCCAAGACCTACACCTTCGCGGGCACCCCGACTGCCGACGAGGTCATCCGCGCCATGCTCGACCAGTACCAGCTCGACGTCGTCGACGCTTTCGATTTCGATGCCGGCCGCGCTACCATCTCGGCGACCTACGGAATCGAGCTGTCCGACTACGAGCTGCTCACGCTGGCGTCCATCGTGGAGCGCGAGGGCCTCAATGCCGACCAGCGCGCCCACGTGGCATCGGTCTTCCTCAATCGCCTGGCGGGCAAGGGTGATTTTGCCGGCAGGCCGTACCTGCAAAGCGATGCGACCCTCATGTACGAGACGGGCGGCGCCGTCACGGCCGAGGACATCCAGGGCATCGACAGCCCGTACAACTCGTATCAAAACGCCGGACTGCCGCCCACGCCCATCTGCTCTCCGTCCTCCGAGGCGATTCTGGCGACCCTGGAGCCGACGGACTCGGATGACCTGTATTTCTACATCACGCAGGACGAGGAGTACTTCTCCCAGACCTACGATGAGCACATGCAGTCCTGGGAGTAGAAGATGAGCGTGCTTTCTCCCACTCGATACGTGGCGCGCGTGGAGCTCATCGACCTCGACGCGCTCTGGGCGTCGGGCAAACGCGCCATCCTGCTCGACCGCGACAACACGCTCGTCCCGCGCGACCGCACCTGCGCGCCCGCGTCGGTCGCCGCATGGCTCGACCACGCTCGCGATCTTGGCTTCGAGCTCATCATGGTGTCCAACAACTGGCATAAGAGCCATGTGTCGCGCTCGGCCGGCGAGCTCAAGATGGATTACATCTCCTTTGCGTGCAAGCCGCTGCCCTTCGCCATCACGGCGGGCATGCGCCGCCTGGGCGCCAGCAAGGCCAACGCGGTCATGATCGGCGATCAGCTCTACACGGACGTGTGGGGCGGCAACCTCGCCGGCATCGACACGATCTTGGTCAAGCCGCAGACGACCGTCGACCTGTGGTACACGCAGATCTTCCGGATCTTCGAGCGCCGCGCGCTGCGCGGGCTGACCTGCGAGGAGTAGGTCGGCATGACGTCTGCGGTCAAGCACGGATGCGACCACGTGTTCTTTGTGGGGTTCCTGGGCGCCGGCAAGTCGACGCTCGCCCGCAACTTGGGGCGCATGTTCCACCGCCGCTTCGTCGACACGGACCGCCTGGT
This sequence comes from Collinsella stercoris DSM 13279, assembly GCF_020735465.1. Lineage (GTDB taxonomy): Bacteria > Actinomycetota > Coriobacteriia > Coriobacteriales > Coriobacteriaceae > Collinsella > Collinsella stercoris. The sequence goes on from NZ_CP085935.1 coordinate 563,322, forward strand.
CGAGCGCCGCTGCGGCAGCACCGTGACCAAGCTGTTCGAGGAGTTCGGCGAGGAGCGGTTCCGCGAGCTCGAGACCGCCGCGCTCGAGGGCCTGCGCGGGGAGCGCAGCCTGCTCGTGTCATGCGGCGGCGGCATCGTGGAGACGCCGCGCAACATCGAGCTCATGCACGATATGGGCTTTTGCGTGTATCTCGATGGCGACTTGGACGACTCGCTGCGCCAGATCCGCCGGAGCGACACGCGCCCCGATTTCCGCAGCGCCGAGCACGCCGCGCGCCTGCTCGAGCATCGTCGACCGCTGTACGAGCAGGCCGCCGACCTCACCGTTGATATTCGCGGCACGTCGTTCACCGATGTGTCCTACACCGTTGCCGAACTGCTTCTGGAGCGTGGTCTCATATGACGATCCGTCGCAAACTGCTCAACTTTGGAAACCGCAGCACCGACTTCCGCATTGGGACCGGTGCCTTTTCCGAGCTCTCCAAGATGCTTGCGGGAGCCGTGGGGCGCCCCTGTCGCGCCTTCATGATTGCGGATGCGGAGCTCGATGAGGCGCTGCTCGTCCAGGTCCGCCGCTCGCTCATCGACGCGGGCTATCGTGTTGACGAGCTTATGCTCGATGGCCTTGAGGCCGCCCGGTTCACGAGCGTCTCGCGCGCGTACGAGCGCTTGGCCGCCGCCGGCATCACGTCCGAGGACTTGGTGCTCGGCGTCGGTCCCGCGGCCGTGTGCTCGCTCGCCGCCTTCGCGTCGCATGGATGGTGCGGCGGGACCTCCTGCGCGCTCATCCCCACCACCCTCGACGCCATGGTTCGCCTGCCCACGCAGATGGAGTCCCTCTCCGTTGCCGGCGACGCCCATGCCGTGAGTGTGAGCCCCCAGGTCTCGCTCGTGGTGTGCGACCTGAACCTCGTGGTCGGCCGCGACGTCGATGCGAACGGCATGGGGTACGTGCTCATCTGCGCCGCCCATCTGGCCGAGAGCCGCAAATGCTGGGAGGGCTTTGCGAGCACGGTCGAGGGGCTTGCCCAGCATGGCGAGATCGCCTTCATCGACGCCATCTGCACGGCGCAGACCTCGCGATTGAACACGGTCAAGTCCGCCAGCCCCTCCGCCCGCCGCGCGTTCACGTACGGCCAGACCACGGCACGCGCGCTTTCCGCCTGCCTGGGGGATGCCGCCATCCAGCCGTATCGCCTCTATGCGGAGGGCATGCGCTTCGAGGCCCGTCTCGCGGTCGATGTGTGCGACTTCTCGGTCGATGAGATGTTCGCGCAAGACGATCGCCTCGAGGACCTCGGCATCGAGGAGCTCTCGTTCGCGCTCGATGCGGACGCATTCATCGACGCCCTGCGCGCCGAGCGCTTCCGCCGTGCCAATCGCTTCCAGCTCGCCCTTCCCAAGCATCCGGGCATCATTCGCCTCTCGTCCGTCGAGGACGAGGTGCTCGAGCGCCACGCCCGCGCCTTCCTCGCCTCCCGCCGCCCCTAATGTGTCATCTTATGTGTCATTTGGGGTCAGACCCCAAATGACACATGTTTATCCCGTCGATGGAAAGGATTTCCCATGTCTGAAGTTATGAACGGTCCCGCCGGCCGCATCGCCCGTCTGCGTGCCCTCATGGCAGAGCGCGGCTACGACGCCGTGGTCGTGCGTGACGAGGCAAACCTTCGCTGGCTCACCGGGGCCATGCGGGTCTTCGATTACACCGGCGAGTACCCGCATGCCGCCTTTATCACCGCTGATGCCTGCTACCTGCACACGGACTCCCGGTACTTCAACACCTTCGAGGAGAACCTTCCCGAGGGTGTCGAGTGGAAACTCGACATGGAGTCCATCGCCATTCCCCGTTGGGTGGCGGAGCGTTCCCGCGCCACCAAGAGCCGCACCGTCGCCGTCGAGGATGACATGCAGATCGGGTTCTATCGCGGCATCGAGCGCGGGCTTGAGGACTGCTCCGTGTGCGCGGCCCTGCCGCTCATGCACGGCGATCTTCAGCTCATGCGCGCCATCAAGGACGCCGAGGAGATCGAGCTCATGCGTCACGCGCAGTCCATCACCGACGCCGCGTTCGCCCACATGTGCACCGTGATTCGCCCCGGCCTCACAGAGAAGCAGCTCCGCACCGAGCTTGAGACCTTCATGTTCGATCACGGTGCGGACGATCTGGCCTTCGGCTCCATCGTCGCATCCGGCCCCAACACGGCCAACCCGCATGCCATCCCCGGCGACCGCAAGGTGGAGAAGGGCGATTTCGTCCTCATGGACTACGGTGCGGGCTACCGCGACTACAAGTCCGACATGACCCGTACGGTCTGCGTGGGCGAGCCCAACGCAAAGCAGCGTGAGATCTACGACATCGTGCGCCGCACGCACGAGGAGTGCGTCGCCGCCATCCATGCGGGCGTCGACGGCAGCGACATCCATCTGCTGTCGCAGAAGATCATCGGTGATGCTGGCTACGGCGAGTACTACGGCCACGGCCTCGGTCATGGCGTGGGTATCGACATCCACGAGCTGCCGGTCTTCGGCCGCAAGAGCAACATCGTGGAGGAGGGCGCGGTTATCACGGTCGAGCCCGGCATCTACCTGCCCGGCGTGGGCGGTGTGCGCCTTGAGGACTACGGCGTCGTCACCAAGGACGGCTACGAGCCCTTCACGACCTCTACGCACGAGCTGGTCGTCATCGACTGCTAACGGTAGTAGTGTAGCGGCTTCCAGTATTCCAGAAACAAGGGCTCGCTGGGCATTGCGAGCCCTTGTTGGCGGTTGCGGCTGTTGTCTACTCCAATTGGCAAGTTCGATCAGCGCAGCCACTTGATGTACAGCGTAAGTAGTATGATGCACAAGCCAAGAAGCAATGCGCCAAGGATTGACTTTCGAGAGGCTGCTTGGCCGCCGTGTTTTCTGTACAGGACCCACGTGGCTGTTACAGAGAGAGGGAGCGCTAATGAAATAGTCCAATAGATTGCGCTCGGCACCTGCACATCCACAATGATCAAAGCGAGAATCGCCAATGTCCCGATAACTGTCACGGTATCGTGAGCACGTTTATATAGGACTTGTTTATCATGGCATTTGTTCATGGGGGTCTAACCCAGACACTTGAACAAGGTGCTCGCTACATCTGCGGTTGCAAATAGGAATCCACGTGCATCTTTCGTTACGGCAGTGACCACCCATTCGGCTCCGTTCCTAATGAGCCCCCAGTAACATTCAGCCTCTTTTTCGGTCAGTTGCACCTTGTGCGGCACTGGGCGGTTGTTCTGGAATCCGTGCGCGTCGCACCACTCCTTCGAGTAACTGTCGGTGCAGCGACCGCGTTCGCGCAGTATGGTCTCTCCAGTCTCCTTCTCATTCTCGAGCGTGTAGACTTCGGCTTCTTGCGACGTGGCCTCGCTCGCGATTGCCAGCGTCGGCGCTGCCGTGAGGCTCGATGCGACGAGAGCTCCGATCACGGCGAGGATAATGGGCTTTTGCTGCGTGGTCATGGTAGTTCCTTTCGTTGAATGGGTACGGTGCCCCATGGCTCCTTTCTCGATGTGTGGGGCGTTCACCTGTTCCGTTGGACATATTCATCGAGCATTGCTTTCACATCATGTTCTCCTTCCGCGGAGCCCAGAATGTTGCCCGCGTCATCTATAACTAACGCGCTCGGCAAGTGCTCGAGATTGAACTGGTCAAATGTTTTCCATTGAGAGTCGAGGAGAATGGGGAACTCTCCTTTATGCTGCTCGATTGCCTCGATCCCATCATCTTCCGAGACCGTGAACAAGTTTCGTTCGATGGCCCGTTTGCAACCAGATTGTTCGATGTAATCAAATACGTTTTCGCAATGGGGACAGAAAGATCCCCAGAAGAGCAATATGTTTTCCTCGCCAGGCTTGAGCTTGGAATAGTAGGTCTTACCATTTCCAAGACTGAAATCTTCTGCCTTATTGAGGTCGCAGTATTGCTGGGTGTATGGATCGCCTTTTTTCGGCTGCTGACTCTTGATAGATGTCGCGTTTGCATTTCCTGCGATCAGGATAATGGCTACAAGGGAAATAGCCGCTGCGATACAGAGGTTTCGACGATTCATGTTACGTAGCGTCTTCATGATCTCCTCCTGTCAGGCTCGACGTGATGAGAGCGTGCCAGAAAAGGGTCGATTTGTATGCCAACAGGTCGTATAAAACTTAATCGATGTGGCTGTTTACAGAGATAAATTACACATGTTGTCTTTCTGTCCTGTGCGAGTACAATGAGTTTGAACGTCATTCGCCGAGGTTGGGTGGTCGCGATGGGACATCGTGCTCAGGCCTATATCCGCTATGCGCCGTTGCTGCTTCTTTGTGTCTTTCCCCACCAAATACTCCTTATCGGTACGACTGATAGCATGACCGGGGTGCTCATCGCTCCCTATGTGTTTGTCCCTGCTCTTGCCTTTCCTATCGGAGCGGGTGTTGTCATTCATATAGGCGAGGAGTTTTTTACTCAAAAGGCATGTCTGAATCTTTATAGGGTGCAACTTGCTTTGTCGGTCGCTTTGATCGCGCTTGGCTGTTTGCATCCCGTTTTGCTCTACCTGCACCGTGCGGGCGAGTTCTTTTATTATCTGTATCCTTTGCAGCAGGCGGTTCTGTTTGTGTCCTACGCGCTGACGCCTTTGCTGCATGTATACGCGGCCCATGCAGAGAGGAACGCGTGCGCGCAGAAGCCCTATCGCGGGCTATCGCGGGGCTGGAAATGCGATTATTGGCTCCGTGCGGTGGCTGATGCGTTTCTCGTCTCGCTTTTTATGACAGGCTGCCTTTTGCTTCCGTTCAGCGCATCCCATCGCATAGGGTTCTGGTTGTCCCTGGTGATTGCGGCGCCTTTACAGCTGACGTTTGGCATACTCGCTGTGGCGAGTCTCGTTCGCACCGGCGGTTCATGGATTGACTCTCGTTTTTGGGCTGTTTGGCCGATGAGGTTCATCGGATCAGTTGTCGCATGGCCTGTGGCAGTCGGTGCGCTTGGTCATGATGTGTACGGGGTCATGACGTGGACTGCGGTGCTTGGTTTTTTCCTTGTTGTATCGAGAGTTTGGTTTCGACGCTCAGTCTTGTCGGGGGATGTCGCTCGTGACGACCCGTGTTCGCAGCTTGATTCGTCTTCTGGACAATATCCCGTCCCTGAAATGGCGCTTCAGCTTCAACGCGCGTTTCCCGATGCGGCGCTTGCCGACAGGGAGAGGCATTGCATCGAGATGGCGCTGGCAGGGATGACTTCCGCCCAAATCGCTGCAGAACTCGGCATCAAGTCCGTCACCGTCCGATCGTATCTTGTGAGGGCTTATCGAAAGCTCGGGGTTTCTGACCTCAAGGCGCTCGCTGGATGCGTACGGGACGTGCGGCAGTCTGTGGGGGAGGAGTCCGATAATCGCTCGCCGGCCTTCATGGGAGGGGAGGGCGAGCGGGCCCACTGTGCTTTTTTGTGCGCGCCTGCCGACCTGCGCAGTTTATTTGCGACGCTGTTGCTCATGGTGGTCCTGAGCGAGCCCGGGTTGTCAAGTGACCTGTTTGCCTTCGCCGTCTCCTGCATGGTTATCGCGGGAGTCACGATGCGCGCGATTGGGACCGGGCTACCGTTTGACCTGAGGGCAAGGCCCGCACGCATTGCCTTTGAGGCGGCGGCGCTCAGCTCCATCGTTTTGTTTGAGCTTCTCGCATCCGGGCTGACGTCCGCGAGCCGCGTGCCGTCGTTCGCCTGCGTAGCCATATCGATGTGCGCGCTGCTGTTCGTTCCATATCTGTTGCATATGGCTCTGTTCGGGGGTGAAGAAAGCCCCGGTCGTGAGCCTGGCGCATGCGCAAAGCTGCTTTTCCCGTACCTACTTTCTGGCACCGTGTTTCTGGTGGTCGTCTCGACGGTGCCAAAAGCGCGGGAGATCGCGTTTTTCACGTTGTTCCTTTTTGTGTGCGTGGACAGAATAGGGATCTGGCGTGCTCTCGCCACGCGGGCGGATACGTACGAGTCGATACCCGGCGACGTTTCGTATCTCCACACGCATCACTTCATTCCGTTCTTCATGGCGGGCGTCGTTGTTGGTGTTTGCGTACAGACGGCTCTGCACATCGGTGCCGAATTGGGCGGAGATGTCATGCTCGCCCTTCCGCTCGCATTGTTGGCTGTGGGGTGCTGCCTGTACCTGCGTCGCCGTGGCTGCGTTGGGGGCTGGCGTGGCGGTGCGGTCGCATTGGGCGCCGTGGCTACGATTGCCGTGGGATACTGGTTTGAGGGCTCTGCGCGGCTCGGAACGGCGTACGTCCTTCTTGTGCTGTGGGCGACGGTTGCCTGCTTCCGCGATTCGCCTTCATGGCGGGCTGCCGTTCATGCCCTTATGTTCGGTGCGGCGGCCGGTGCTTCGATGAGCCTGATGGAATTTGAAGTTCGCTTTGTTATGGTTCGCGCCCTCAGGGGTCTCGATGGCGTCCTGCCTGCCGCCTTCGATATCGAGTTCCGCTCGCTCATCTTGGTCGGGCTTCTCGTCGCGTGCGCTCTTTGCGCGCTCTATGAGCTGAGGACGGCCTCCCTTGAGGATGCGCCGGCCCTGCCTGAGGATGCATTCCAACGGATTTTGAGCTACTGCCATGGAAGGGGTTTGAGCGAGTTACAGGGACTTGTCGTTGCGTATACCGTGTGCGGGGAATCTGCGCGGCAGACGGCTCTGCGCGTGGGATATTCCGTGGGATCCGTCAACTCTGCGCGGCTTGCGGCGTATAAACTGCTGAGGGTTCATACGAGAGATGAACTTCTCGAGCTGGTTCAACGCGAGCTCGGGCTATCCAAGGCGTCCGGCCTTCAATGAAGGGACGTTCCGTGTAGGACATGCAAATCGGGTATAATTCTCAAGTTCGATTCTTCTATAGAAAGGCACGTCATGGCTTCCATCACCACCGCCGACTTCCGCAACGGCATGGGTCTCAAGATCAAGGACAAGTACTACACCATCGTCGAGTTCCAGCACGTCAAGCCTGGTAAGGGCGGTGCCTTCGTCCGCTACAAGACCAAGGACCTCAAGACCGGCCGCGTGGTCGAGAACACCTGCAACGCCGGCTCCAAGTTCGAGAGCGTGCAGCTCATCACCAACGAGATGCAGTACCTCTACAACGACGGCGACAACTACTACTTCATGGACATGACCTCCTACGAGCAGATCGCCGTCCCGGCCGACTTCATCGGCGACAACGCCAAGTGGCTGCGCGAGAACGACAACGCCCAGCTCCTCTACGCCGACACCGAGCTGCTCGGCGTCAACCCGCCCATGTTCATCGAGGCCGAGGTCATCGAGACCGTCCCGGGCGCCAAGGGCAACACCGTCCAGGGTGCCACCAAGCCCGCCACCATCGACACCGGTGCGGTCGTTCAGGTTCCCATGTACCTCAACGAGGGCGAGCGCATCAAGGTCGACACCCGCACCGGCGAGTTCGTCCAGCGCCTCTAATCGCGCCGTATTCGCGAACGCAATCGGACGGCCCGCATACGGGCCGCCCGCAACACGCAAAGGAGTGAGCATGTCGCAAGAGATCACCATCGCCGGCATCGGCATCGCGCCCGAGGTCCTGGCCGTCATCGTCTCCCGTTCCGTCGAGGAGGTCGAGGGCGTCGCCTCCGTGGGCGTCAAGGACCTGGCCACCAACCTCGTGTCCATGTTCTCCGCCAAGTCCACCCAGGTGGGCGAGGACGTCGAGGCCGAGGTCGTCGACGACAAGCTCCGCCTCACCGTGCACCTCACGGTCTTCTTCGGGTATCCGTTCAAGAAGCTCGCCGAGGTCGTGCGCGAGGCCGTGGTCAGCGCCATCGATGCCCAGGTGGGCGTCGAGGTCGAGAGCGTGAACATCTGCATCGACAGCCTCGTTTTCCCCAAGGAGTAGCGCGTGGCATCCCTCAAGGTCAATCGCGGTCGAACCCTCGCCCGCAGCCAGGCACTTCAGATTCTGTTCCAGGCGGAGGTTCGCGGTGAGTCCGTGGGCGACGTCCTGGCCGGCGACTTCACCCTCTCCAAGGGGCCGCTCGCCGATTACGCCATCCAGATCGCGCGCGGCGTGGACGCCAACCGCGAGCGCATCGACTCCGCGCTGCGCGCCGTCTCCGCCAACTGGAGCCTGGAGCGCATGCCCGGCGCCGACCGCAACCTGCTGCGCGCCGCCGTGTACGAGCTCTATTTCCAGGTTGCCGACACGCTCGACGCCGCCGTGGTCATCAACGAGGCGGTCGAGATCGCCAAGGCCTACGGCACCGACGATTCCGCCGGCTTTGTGAACGGCGTGCTCGGGCGCATCGTGCGCGAGCGCCATCTGCCCAGCCTGCAGCACGTGGCCTGTACCGTCACGGCCGATGACTGCGAGGCCGCCTGCGTCGCCGCGCTGTGGTTCGAGATCGACCCCAAGCGCATCGAGGCCGAGCGCGAGGCGGCGCGAGCCGCCGAGGAGTCGCGTGCGCGCTTCGAGGCAGGCGAGTACGGCTTTGAGACCGAGGACCTTGACGAGATGTTCCTCGATCCGTTCGACGCGCCCGCCGGGGAGTAGCGATGGCCGAGGGCACCTTCGACGACATCACGGAGCGCCTGGACGAGATCATCGCCCAGGTGCGCTCCAAGGACACGTCTCTCGAGCGCAGCCTCGATCTGTTCGATGAGGCCATCGAGCTGGGCTCGCGCGCGGTCGATATGGTCGATTCCTTCGAGCTGTCGCCGCGTGAGGCGGATATGCTCGACGAGCAGGAGGCCGCGGCTGCCGCAGCCAAGAGCGGCGACGTTGCGTCCAAGTCGGGCGACGCCGCATTTGAGGTCGCCGGGGCAGCGCCTGAGTCGGGCGCTGCATCTGGGTCCGCTGACGCTGCGGACGCCGGCGTTGTGGCGGTAGGCGGCGCTTAGGGCGGGCCATCCGAGAGGGCAGCTGGCGTCCAACGGGGCGCCGAGGACGTGCAAAGGGGCGTTTCGTGGCACGCGTTCGTCTTGATGATGAATTGATTTCCCAGGGCATCTGCGAGAACCGCGCGGATGCCCTTCGCACGTTGATGGCGGGCCTTGTCTCATCCGGCGGCGAGCGGCTGAGCTCTCCCGGCATGATGGTCAAACCCGGCATTGACCTGCACGTAAAGGGGCACATCCCGTACGTGGGGCGCGGCGGCCTCAAGCTCGCCGGCGCCCTCGATGCGTTCGGCTTGGACCCCGCGGGGCTCACGTGCGTCGACGTGGGGTGCTCCACCGGCGGGTTCACCGATTGCCTGCTCAAGCGCGGCGCCGCGCACGTGGTGTCGGTGGACGTGGGTCGCGCGCAGTTCGACTGGTCGCTGCGCAACGACGATCGCGTGACGCTGCTCGAGCGCACGAATATCGTGGACGTGCCCCCGCTTGGGTACGCCGGTTCGTTCGATGTGGCGGTGTGCGACGTCTCGTTCACGAGCATCCGCACGATTCTGCCCGCGGTGCTCGATCTCCTGTCTGTGGACGGCGCGTTTCTCACATTGGTGAAGCCCCAATTCGAGGCCGCCCCTGGTGAGGTGGGTGAGGGCGGCATCGTGCGCGACCCCGCCGTGCATGCGCGCGTGCTTGCGGATACCGTGCGACTGTTTGCCGCGAGCGGCCTGGCACCGCTCGACATCTGCGCATCACCCATCAAGGGTGCCAAGGGCAACCGCGAGTTCTTCCTCCTCGGCGCCCGCGGCTCGCGCGACGTCGACGCCCTGCTCTGCCACGCGGATGCGCTCGCTGCCCATGTAGAGGCTCTTACCGATAAGGCGGTTCGGCTATGAAGGTCTTCCTCGTACCCAACTACTACAAGCGCGAGGCCGTGGAGAGCGGGCTGCAGCTCGAGCTCTGGCTCTCGCGCCAGGGCTTCGACGTCGTTTGGGCCGCCGACCAGCGCTCGGGTATCGAGTCGACGCCCGATCTGGACGACTGCGGGCTGGTGATCTCGCTCGGCGGTGACGGCACGCTTCTGCGCGCGGCGCGCATCGTCGGCTACCGCGAGATTCCCATCTTGGGACTGTCCTACGGCCATTTGGGCTTTTTGACCGCCGCGAGCCCCGAGGACCGCAATATCTTGGAGGTCGTCGAGGATGCACTTGCCGGCGAGCTCCACGTGAGCCGCCGCGCCACGCTCGACTGTCGCGTGTTCTCAATCGACGAGCAGGGCGCCGAGCGCGTCGAGACGGGTTTCGCCCTGAACGACCTCGCCCTTGCCCGCGGACCGCTGTCCGACATGGTCGAGTTCGACATCACCGTTTCCGACCACCATATCGACCGCCTGCGCGGCGACGGCTTTGTGGTGTCCACCGCCACCGGCTCCACGGGCTACGCACTTTCCGCCGGCGGGCCCATTGTGAGCCCCGAGTTCACGGGCATGGTGTGCGTGCCCATCGCCCCGCACACCATCCAGGCGCGCGCGTTTTTGACCTCGCCCTCCGACGTGATCGAGCTCAAGCTGTCCAAGGACCGCCCCTCGATTCCCGCCATCGCGATCGACGGGCAGTTCCTCGAGGTTGCCGGCGAGGTGGAGCGGGTCGAGGTCCGTCGTGGCGAGGCCGATATCCTGCTGCTCGATTACGGCCCGGAGAGCTTCTACAACTCGGTGAGCCGTGTGTTTTACGGGGTGCGCAATGATCGATGAGATCCATGTCGAGAACGTCGCGCTGATCCAAGAGGCGGACCTTGTGCCCGGAACGGGGCTGACGGTCCTTACGGGCGAGACGGGCGCCGGCAAGACGGCGCTGCTGTCCGCACTCAAGCTTTTAATGGGTGAGCGCGCGGATTCCTCCGCGGTGCGCGAGGGGAGCGAGGGGGCCCTGGTCGAGGGCCGCCTGTTCGCGGGGGCGCACGACGAGCAGGGCTTTGTGGCCCAGCGCCGCGTGGGCCCCGACGGCCGCTCCCGCGCTCGCGTGGATGGTGCCATGGCGAGCGTTCGAGAGCTTTCCGAGCGGGTCAGCCCCCTGATCGACCTGTGCGGCCAGCATGAGCACCAGCGCCTGCTCGACGCATCTTCCCACGTCGACATGGTCGATGCATGGGCGGGCGCGGGCATCGCCGCAGCACTCGAGGCGTATCGCACGGCCCTCGACGCCGCTCAGGAGGCGGCCCGAGAGCTCGCGCGCGTCGAGGAGGCGAGCCGCACGCAGGGGAGTCGCCTTGAGGAGGCCCGCTTTGCCTACGAGCGTATTTGCGACGTTGATCCCAAGCCCGGTGAGTATGAGGAGCTTGAGGAGCGCCTGCCGCGGTTTGAGCATGCCGAGGCGCTTGCGGGCTGTGCGCACGAGGCCGCCGAGGCGCTCTCCGGTGAGGGCGGTTCGCTCGACCCGCTGAACGCGGCGATCTCTGAGCTTTCGCGCATGGGCCGCGTCGACGCCAAGCTCGCGGAGTTCGCCGACGAGCTCACGGGCGCCGCCATCACGCTTGAGGACGCCGCGGCGGAGCTTCGGCGTTATCGCGACTCGGTCGATTTCGATCCCGCGGAGCTCGTGCAGGCGCAGGAGCGCTTTTCGGCGTTCAAGGGGCTGCTGCGCCAGTGGGGCCCGCGCATGGAGGACGTATTCGCCCGCCGCGACGAGGCCGCCGAGCTTTTGAGCTTGGTCGATGACGCCGAGGTGCGTGTGCGTCGAGCGCGCGAGGCGCGCGATGCCGCCGAGAACGCCCTTGCCCGTGCGGCCCGCGACCTCACCAAGCGTCGCAACATGGCAGCACCCCGGTTTTGCCGTGAGGTGGGCAAGCAGATGGCGCGCCTGGAGATGGGCCGCGCCGAGCTGGTGTGGGACAGTCGCGAGCTGCCGCGCGAGCGCTGGACCGCGCAGGGGCCGTGCGCGTGCGAGCTGCTGTATCGCAGCGGCGCCGGACTCACGCCGCGCCCCTTGCGGCGCATCGCGAGCGGCGGCGAGCTCTCGCGCGTGATGCTTGCCGCCAAGGTCGTGCTCGGTGAGTCCGATGCGGTCGATACGCTCGTGTTCGACGAGGTAGACGCCGGAGTGGGCGGTGCTACGGCACGCTCCCTCGCGCAGGTGCTCGCCGATCTGGCGCGCACGCATCAGGTGATCGTCGTGACGCATCTGGCGCAGGTCGCCGTGCAGGGGTCCGTCCACTACGTGGTGCGTCGCAGCGACGACGGCGACATGCCCGAAACACGGCTTGTGCGCGTCGAGGGCTCCGACCGTGTGACCGAGGTCGCGCGCCTGTTGTCCGGCGATGCCTCCGACGAGTCCCTGGCCCACGCACGGCAGCTCCTTTCCGAGGCCGGGCATCTGTAACTGTCTGTCCCGTGAGGATGCATAAGGCTCGGCGCTCGCGCGACCCTGGCTCACGACGAGACGTCGCCGGCGCCTTAAATTCGTGCGGAATCCACGCCGATCCTTATGCATTCTCGCAGGGCTGCGCTTCTGTATTGATGGCCTGTTTCCTGTCAACCGGCCAGATGGGACGAACCTTACCTGTAGATTCCGCACGCAAAGAAGAGCCCGGTGGGCTCTTCGTCTTGCGCGGTACCGCGTTTAACTAATGCTCGGGTGATTATTCAGGGGAATCTCGTTGTGAATGCTCGGTCGTCTTGCCTGACGTCCCACTGGGGTGTGCCGCCTGTGAATTTGCCGTAGATTCCGCACGAGCAGAGGCGCCTGTGGCGCCTCGTCGCGAGTCAGGACTGACCGAGCGGTAAATTCACAGGCGGCACACCCCAGCGGGACTTCCTTTCAGGTAAGATGGTCAACATGAATACTTTTGACACCTCCCACATCCGCAACTTCTCAATCGTTGCGCACATCGACCACGGCAAATCGACGATCTCCGATCGCATCCTCGAGCTCACCCGCACGGTGGAGGAGCGCGACATGGAGTCGCAGCTGCTCGACACCATGGACATCGAGCGCGAGCGCGGCATCACGATCAAGTCGAACGCCGTGCGCGTCATGTACGACGCCGACGACGGCGAGACGTACCAGTTCAACCTCATCGACACGCCTGGCCACGTCGACTTCACCTACGAGGTCTCGCGTTCGCTCGCCGCGTGCGAGGGCGCCGTCCTCGTGGTCGACGCCACGCAGGGCGTCGAGGCCCAGACGGTCTCCAACGCCAGCCTCGCCATGAACGCTGACCTGGACATCGTGCCCGCCATCAACAAAATCGACCTGCCTTCTGCGCATCCGGAGGAGGTCAAGGTCGAGATCGAGGACGAGCTCGCCATCCCGGCCGACGACGCCGTGTGCGTGTCCGGCAAGACGGGCGAGGGCATCCACGACCTGCTCGAGGCCATCGTCTTCCTCGTGAGCCCTCCCAAGGGTGATGCGGACAAGCCGCTCAAGGCACTCATCCTCGACTCGTACTTCGACGAATACCGCGGCGTTGTGGCGACGGTTCGCATCTTCGACGGTCAGGTCAAGAAGGGCGATCACCTGCGCATGATGCAGGGCGGCGAGGAGTTTCTCGTCGACGGCGTCGGCGTGCGCCGTCCCGCCGAGTTTGCCCTCGACGCGCTGGGCGTGGGCGAGGTCGGCTTTGTGGTTACGGGACTCAAGGACCCCGAGGCGGTCCATGTGGGCGACACCCTCACGCTCGTGAACAACCCCTGCGACGCGCCGTGCGAGGGCTATCGCGAGGCCAAGCCCATGGTTTACACGGGCCTGTTCCCCATCGACAACAAGGACTACGAGAACCTGCGCGACGCGCTCGAGAAGCTTCACGTTAACGACCCCTCTCTCATCTGGGAGCCCGAGACCTCCGCGGCGCTCGGCTTCGGCTTCCGCGTCGGTTTCCTCGGCCTGCTGCACATGGAAGTCGTCAAGGAGCGCCTGGAGCGCGAGTTCGATTTGGCGCTCATCGCCACGAGCCCCAGCGTGGACTACCACGTCTACAAGACCGACGGCGAGATGCTCGAGGTCCGCAGCCCGCAGGACCTTCCCGACGTGACGCGCATCGATCACATCGAGGAGCCGTACCTCAAGGCCAAGATCATCACGCCGCCCGAGTACACCGGCGCGGTCATGCAGCTCGCCATCGAGCATCGCGGCGTCACCACCGACATGATTCACCTGTCGCAAAAGTCCGTCGAGATGCACTTCGACATTCCGCTCGCGGAGCTCATCTTGGACTTCTTCGACCAGCTCAAGAGCCGCACCAAAGGCTACGCATCGCTCGATTACGAGTTCTCCGACTACCGCATGAGCGAGCTCGTCAAGCTCGACATCCTGCTTTCGGGCGACGAGGTCGACGCGCTGTCGTTCATCGTGCACAAGGACAAGGCGTACAGCCTCGCGCGCGGCCTGTGTGACAAGCTCAAGGAGATCATCCCGCGGCAGCTGTTCGAGGTGCCCATCCAGGGTGCCATCGGCAACAAGATCATCGCCCGCTCCACCGTCAAGGCGCGCCGCAAGGACGTGCTTGCCAAGTGCTACGGCGGCGACATCTCGCGTAAGCGCAAGCTGCTCGAGAAGCAGAAAGAGGGTAAGAAGCGCATGAAGGCCATCGGCTCCGTCGAGGTGCCGCAGGAGGCGTTCCTGGCTATTTTGAAGGTTGAGGACTAGCTGCCGGCTTTTCCAGGCACCCCGCCTACGGGTTCAATTGTCGGGTGCGGCGCGCTGGGCGTGCGCCCTCCTCTTTCATCCGAAGCTGGGGCACCTGGAAAACCCGGCTTGACCTGACCGAGGCATCTCATTCATTCCGAAAGGCTGACGTTGATCGACCTGCGTGAACAATTTGAGCATCAGCCGTTTTTGATGGCCCCCATGGCCGGCGTGACCGACGCGGCGTACCGTATCATGTGCCGCCGCCGTGGCGCCGAGCTCGCCTATACCGAGATGGTGAGCGTGGCGGGGCTCTCGTACAAGAGCGCCAAGACGTGGGTGCTCGTGGAGCCCGAGCCCGAGGAGCCGCAGATCTGCGTGCAGCTGTTCGGGACCAAGCCCGAGCAGTTCGCGTACGCCGTGGATTCGGTCCAGGAGCGCGTGGGCGACAAGCTCTCGCTCATCGACATCAACATGGCATGCCCCGCTCGCAAGGTCATCACCAAGGGCGAAGGGTCTGCGCTCATGAAGACGCCGGAGCTTGCGGCGTCGTTGGTCGAGGCATCGGTGCGTGAGGCGCGCGTTCCCGTCACCGTGAAGATCCGGCGCGGGTTCGCGGCCGGGGAGAACACGGCGGCCGATTTCGCCGCCCGTATGGAGCAGGCCGGCGCCGCAGCGGTCGCCGTGCACGGGCGCACGGCGAGCCAGCTGTACACCGGGCAAGCCGACTGGTCCACCATAGATGAGGTCGCTGGGCGCGTGAGCGTCCCCGTGATCGGATCGGGTGACGTCTTTTCCGCCGAGGACGCCGCGCGCATGCTTTCGGATACCGCGGCGGACGCCGTGTTCATCGCGCGCGGCACTTACGGCAACCCTTGGGTGTTTGGCGACGCGCGGGCGCTCGCCCTCGAGGGCACCCCGGTTCCGGAGCGGAGCGCCCGCGAGCGCATCGAGGCGTTGCGCGAGCACCTCACCCTTTTGCACGAGACCCAGCCGTTCATGGCCCGCGCCCGCGCTTTTGCCAGCTGGTACCTCAAGGGGCTTCCGCACGCCGCGGCATGGCGCGGCAAGGTGGTGCAATGTACGACCTACGAGGAGTTCATGGCGCTGCTCGACCGGGTCGAGGCCGACGCATGCGCATGTGAGGACGGCGGACAAGCGTGAGGTTCGCGTGCACGTGTGTATGATGCAGGGAAGCCTGCCCTGCGGGTTCCATGCGCGGTGCGATGAATTTGGCCTGTCGGAATGCGGCATGTGGCTTGTCGTCCCGATACGCCTGTGCGGCAGTGGGCTGAGCCGCTGCGCTGCCGTGCTGCCGTGCTGCGCCGGCGCCGTGTTGACTACCGTGATGTCTTGGTGCGCTGCGGCGACGCGCCGGGGCGGGGCGGTGGGCTTTCGGTGTCGCACCGGGGCGGTGCACGGGCTTTCGGCGCGGCGCAGGTGTCGAATACGCGCGAATTCGCCCAGATCGCACCTGGATTTCAAGCGTCTACTCGGCGAGTCGCGATATTGCTTCCCAATACCGAAAGTTTCTTTTCGCGAATCCTGCGTAAACGCCAAACAAACTTTCGGTATTGGGAAGCTTTTTTGGAAGTGCTCGAGTAGACCCATCGTAGTGGGAGGATGCGGCCCGTGAAGTACCGTGCTCTATACCTTCATATTCCGTTTTGCAGGGCCAAGTGCCTCTACTGCGATTTCGACTCGCGCGCGTTGACCGGATGCGCGCTCGAAGATGCGATCGGCGCGTACTGCGAGGGGCTCTCCGCCCAAGTGGATGCCCACGGCAATGCCGGGGAGCTGTCCGAGGTCGAGACGGTCTACGTCGGTGGGGGAACGCCCTCGCTGCTGGGTGATCGCCTGGTTGGGCTGGTCGATCGCGTGCGCGCGTATTGCGAGCCCGTCGAGTTCACCTGCGAGGCGAATCCCGAGTCGTTCACGCTCGACCTGGCGCAGGCCCTGCGCGCTGCGGGCGTGACGCGCATCTCGCTGGGCGTCCAGTCACTCAACGCCAGCGAGCTCAAGGCGATAGGCCGTGTTCATTCCGCTGAGCAGGCGATGTTCGCAATCGCCCAGGCAAAAGCGGCGGGCTTTTCCACCTCATGCGATGTGATGTGCGGTCTTCCCGGGCAGACGCTCGACACCTTCGCCGAGACGTTGCGATCTCTCGTCACGCTGAATCCTGACCATGTGTCGGTGTATCCGCTCCAGCTTGAGGATGGCACACCTCTTGCGCGCATGGAGGAGGCGGGAGAGACGGAGGTCCCGGACGAGGATTTCCAAGCGCAGTGCATGGATCTGGCCGCTGAGGTGCTCAAAGAGGCCGGCTATGAGCGCTATGAGGTGGCGAGCTACGCCAAGCCCGGTCACCGATGCCGACACAATATCGCCTACTGGACGGGTAAGTCCTATCTGGGGCTCGGTCGCTCCGCCGCAAGCATGCTCGATGTGTGTAAGGGCGAGTGCAGGGAGGCGCGCTTCATTGCATGCCCTGACGTGCAGAAGGGCGAAGCCTCGTGGACGAGGGGGGAGGCCCTGTCGCCGAAGGAAGAGGATCTGTCGTCACGCTCTGATGCGCGGAGAGGTGAGAGTCTGTCGTCGTGTCCTGACGAGCGGAATGGGGAGAGCTTGTCAGCGAGAGAGAAGGGCTTGTTACTGAGAGAAGAGGGCCTGCTATCGAAAGGGAAGGCCTTGCCGCCGATTGATGAGGATCTGTCGATGGACGGCCTCACCAGCATACGGGTTTCATCGGATGTCGCGCGAATCCGGTTCAAGCAGCTTGACGATGCGGGCGGGCAGTTTGAAACGGAGGAGCTTTCCGTCCGCGAGGCTACGGCCGAGGACCTCATGCTCGCGTGCCGCATGACGGACGGGATTTCCGCCGATCTGCTCGCGCGAGCTACGGGGATCATCCCTGATGACGAGCTCTCCATTGCATGTCAGCAGGCTGTCGAAAAGGGCCTTGCCGTATGGGATGGCGGCACCTTAAGACCCACACATCTCGGGTGGCTCGAGGGCAACGAGCTCTTCGGCATCTTTTGGAATCTCGCCTACGAGTCTTAAGGAGTGCTTCAGCTAAAAAGCGCGGCGCGATGCGCGTGACTCTGCAGCGTCCGTTGGCATCCTTCCGACCACAAGTGATCACGTAATTGCGATATGGAGAATCGCGCCGACGCCCTTGCGCCGCGCCGGCTGTTGCGGCATGCTTTCCACATCAAATGAGAGGAGGGCCCCATGCCCGGTAAACGCGAAGACGTCATCAGCTGGGACGAGTTTTTCATGCGCGCGGCCGTTGCGGCGAGCTTGCGCAGCAAAGACCCCAACACGCAGGTCGGCGCCTGCATCGCCGACACGAACAACCGCATCCTCTCGGTGGGCTACAACGGCACGCCCTCTGCGCTCAACGACGACGATTTTCCGTGGGGCACGGCGGACGACCCGCTGCACGACAAGCACAACTACGTCATCCATGCCGAGGCCAACGCGATTCTCAACTACCGGGGCTCCCTCAAGGACATGGCCGGAGCCACCGTTTACGTGACGCTCTTCCCGTGCCATGAGTGCGCCAAGACCCTGGTGCAGGCGGGGATCGGCGAGGTCGTCTATCTCGACGACAAGTATTGCGGTACCGAGGACAACCTCATTTCCAAGAACATCCTGGACCGTTGCGGTGTAACGTATCGTCAGGTGAGCCTCGACGCCTAAGGCGCGTGGCAAGACGCGCGTTCGGCGAGGAGCCTGCACATACTTCAAAGTGGCGTGCGCATTCGCCTCGAAGCGACAGGCTCTTGTGTCATCGAAGTGCGCTGTGTCACCGCTGCGTGCTGCGCCGTTCCCACGCGCCATCGACGTTCGCCGTGCTGTTGTCACACGCCGTGTTGTGGCTGCACGCCTATCGCCGCAGTGTGCCACGCCGACGCCCCGCTCCGTGTCATCGCTGCGTGCTGCGCGATCGCCATGCGCCGCCCTGCCGCCACGCTCCGCGTCATCGCCGCGTGCCATGTGTAAATTGAACCCTCCCTCTTTTACGCATGGCTCGAATTGCGGGTCGGGATATAATGTCTCCCACTCAACGCAACCCATGAACAGGGGAGTTTTTGCCATATGGCAGGAATGAACGATAAAGACTACTACGCCATTTTGGGCGTCGACAAGGACGCGTCCGCCAAGGACATCCAAAAGGCCTTCCAGCAAAAAGCCCGCAAGCTGCATCCCGATGTCAATAAGGAACCCGACGCCGAGGAGCGGTTCAAGGAGGTCTCCGAGGCCTACGCGGTGCTCTCCGACGAGCAGAAGCGCGCCCGCTACGACGCCATGCGCTCGGGCAACCCCTTTGGCGCGGCGGGCTCCCCGTCTGCCGGAGGCTATCCCGGAGGGTACCAGGGTGGGTATGGCGGCTTTGGCGGCTTCGGTTTCCCGTTTGGCGGCATGGGAGGCGTGGGCGGCTTTGGCGCCCAGCGCCGCCGCGGCGCCTCCGCGTACAACCCCTCGACCGGCGCGGACGTCGTCGTCGAGGTCAAGCTCTCGCGCGAGCAGGCGAGGGACGGCGCCAAGGTGGCCGTCAAGTACCCGCGCTACGAGGCCTGCGACAACTGCCGTGGCTCCGGTTCCGTGGCGTCCGAGCATCACCGCGCCTGCCCGACCTGCGGGGGCACCGGATCCATCGCCGTCGACCTCGGCATGTTCGGCATGGGCCAGGCACGCATGGTCTGCCCCGAGTGCGGGGGCTCGGGCAAGGTCGTGGCAGATCCCTGCCCCGTCTGCGGGGGAGAGGGCCGCACGCGCGTGCAGGCCGAGGCGGTGGTCGAGTTCCCGGCGGGCACGCACGACGGCGACCTCATCCGTATGAAGGCCCGCGGCAACGCCGGCACCAACGGCGGCGAGACCGGCGACTTGGTGGGTCGCGCGCACGTGGCGGCCGAGCGTCTCGAGGGTCGCGCCCAGAGCGGGTTCTACCTGCTTGGCATGGTCGTTCCGTTCCTGGTGCTCTCGGCCTTCTCCGGCACGTTCTCGATGTTCCTCATGCTGTGCATCATCCCGCTGGTCATGGGCGTCTTCATGATCGCAACGGACGACGTGCTGCATCGAAGCGCGCTGTGGTGGAAGCGCGGCTTGCGGGTGCTTGCCAACGGAGCGACGAACGGCCTGTTCTTCGCGCTCATCGTCGTGTGGTTCTCCAGCTGCACGCAGGCGATTTTCCTGGCGCCCTTCAGGTACATGTAGCGGCAGGGCCCTGCGAGGGCGGCCCGCGCGAGGGCGCCCCTGTGCGCCGGCGGCCCTGTGCGGGTGGCCTTGCGCGCCAACGCGGCAACGCGACCACGCGGCGAACGCGTGTGGAGCGCGCCGGCGTACGTGTGAACGCGCGCGACTTTGGGTAGAACGAACAGCGCCGGTCCAAGCGCATGCCGGGTCTTGGCAACGCGCTCCGGACGCGGCGTCTACGAACCAGAGCGGTCGAGGCGTCGACCGCGGACAAGGGCGGAACACCCCGCCCCAAGCAGAGAGACATTCAGTGGGGGAGGATCCACAAGGTGGCGGACAAGAGGGATTACTACGAGGTGCTGGGCGTCGAGCGCGACGCCACGGCCGATCAGATCAAGCGCGCGTTTCGAAAGAAGGCGGTCAAGCTCCATCCCGACCATAACGACGCTTCGGACGCCAACGAGCAGTTCGCCGAGCTGAACGAGGCCTACTCCGTCCTCTCCGACGACCAAAAGCGCGCCATGTACGATCGGTACGGCACGGTGGACGGCATGCCCGGCGGCTCGGGGTACGTCGATTTTTCCGACATCTTCGGCGGCATGGGCGTCGATGACATCTTCTCGTCCATCTTCGGCGGGGGCGCGGCCGGCGGCTCCAGCCCGCGCGACCGGGCGCGCCGCCGCGCGGGGCGCGACATGGCCATATCGCTCTCCATCTCGCTCGAGGAGGCGGCGACGGGCTGCAAAAAGACCATCTCCTACGACCGCCTGGCCCCCTGCGAGGATTGCGCCGGCTCCGGCATGGGCGAGGGCGGCCAGGAGAAGACCTGCCCGCGCTGCAACGGCACGGGCTACGTGACGACCGTCCAGCGCTCCATCTTCGGTCAGATGCAGTCGAGCTCCCCGTGCCCCGATTGCGGCGGCGAGGGAACGGTCGTCGATACGCCCTGCTCGCACTGCGGCGGCGAGGGTCGCGTGCGCACGCACGAGCGCCTGGACGTCGAGGTCCCGGCCGGCGTGGCCACCGGGCGCCAGCTGCGCCTGCACGGATACGGCGAGGCAGGTTACCGGGGCGCGGCATCGGGCGACCTGATCGTCACCATCCAGGTCGACGCGCACGAGCGCTTCGAGCGCCACGGCGACGACCTGGTGTGCGACGTCCATGTTGGCATCGCCGAGGCCGCGCTCGGCTGCGTGGTCGAGGTCGAGGGCATCCTGCCCGACGAGAAGTTCGAGCTCGAGGTTCCCGCCGGCACGCAATACGGCAGCGCCCTGACGGTGGACGGCCACGGCATGCCGCGCTTGGGCGGGGGAGGCTCTCGCGGCCGCTTTGTCGCGCGCGTCGTGGTGGACGTCCCCGCGCGCCTGTCCGCGGAGGCCCGCGAGGCGCTCGAGCGCTACGCCGAGGCCGCGGGCGAGCACGCGGCCGGCACCGCCAAAAAACGCACCATGGGTGATCGCATCCGCGACGCCATCGACGACATCCTCGACTAGAACGGAACCGCATGACGCGTCCTTTCGCCTGCGTGGTTAACCTGGGATGCCGGGTGAATCGCGTCGAATCCGATCGCATCACGTCCGACCTCGCCTCCGCGGGCTTCGCGCTCGTTGACCAAGACGAGGCCGACCTGGTCGTCATCAACACCTGCGCCGTCACGGGCGAGGCCGAGTCGAAGACCCGCAAGGCGGTGCGCCACGCGCTCGGGCTGCCCCGCGAGCCTCTCGTGGTGGTGACCGGCTGCGTGGTCAACCTGCACCCCGGCGCGCTCACGGAGCTCTCGCCGCGCGTGATCGCCGAGCCCTCCAAGATCGACGTGGCCCGCACCGCGGCGCGTGCGGCGGGCCTGCCGCCGCGGAGCGCGGGCGCCTCGGGCGAGGGCCACGACCTTGCGGATCTGCTGGGCCGTTCCCGTTTGGGGATCAAGGTCCAGGACGGGTGCAACAACCGCTGCTCCTACTGCATCGTGTGGAAGGCGCGCGGGCCCGAGCGTTCGGTGCCCGTCGAGGCGGTGCTCGATCAGGTCCGCGAGGCCGAGCGCGCCGGTATCCCCGAGGTCGTGCTCACGGGGGTCAACCTGGGCGCGTACGACGGCGTCGACGCGCGCGATGCTCACGTGGAGATCGACGAGCTGCTCAATATCATCCTGCGCGAGACGGACATCCCGCAGGTGCGCCTGTCGTCCCTCGAGCCCATGGATGTGGACGAGCGCCTCATCGACGCGATGGTCGCCGGCGGCCCGCGCGTCGCCCCGTTCCTGCACCTGCCGCTCCAGTCCGGCTGCAGTGCTACGCTCGAGCGCATGAACCGCCCCTACACCGCGGAGCAATACGAGGCGACGGTCGCCATGATCCGCGCCAAGCTCCCGGCCGCTTCCATCTCGTGCGACATCATCGCGGGCTTTCCCGGCGAGACGGACGACGAGTTCGCCCAGAGCCTGGCGCTGTGCGAGCGCGTGGGCTTTAGCCGCATGCACGTGTTCCGCTATAGCGCCCGCCCGGGGACGCCCGCCGCGGAGGCGGCCGACCAGGTGCCGCCCGAGGTCATGGCGGAGCGCGCGAGCGAGCTGCGCGCCGTCGCCGAGCGCTGCGCCCAGGCCGACGCCGCCGCGCGCGTGGGCTCTGTCGAGAACGTCGTGCTGGAGTACGGCAACCGGGGCACCCTGGGCAGCTTTCACCGCGTGATCGTGGACGACGCGCCTCAGGACCGCACGGGTTCGCTCGTGCGTGTGCGCATCGACGCCATGGACGACCGCGGCATCCTTCACGCCCATGTTGCGCCATCTGACCCCAACGAGCTCGCCGCCGCCGGCGATGACGTGCCTGTGGGGAAGGGAGGGCGCTCATGACCGCGCCCGCTTCGGATATCGCGAAGGTTCGCCTGCCCATCCCGCAGGGCGTCGACGTCGCGCGCATCACCGGTCCCGCCGACGCCCTGTTCCGCGCGGCGGAGCGCCGGTGCGAGGCGAGTGTGACGCTGAGGGGCGGCGCCGTGGTCCTCAGCGGCCCCGTGGGCGAGGTCGACCTGCTCACGCGCCTGTTCACCCATGTCATCCAAGCCGCGGGCACCGGCATCTCCCTCACGCCCGACGACGTGGACCGCGCCATCGACGGCCTGCGCCAGGAGGACCTGCACGCCACCGGTCCGCGCGACGATGTCCTGCTGAGTTATCGCGGCAAGGTCATCCGCCCCAAGACGCCCGGCCAGCAGCGCTACATCGATGCCATCCGCGAGCACACGGTCACGTTTTGCACCGGTCCCGCGGGAACGGGCAAGACCTACCTGGCCATGGCCATGGCCGTGAGCGCCCTGCAGCGCCACGACGTGGGCCGCATCGTCCTCACGCGCCCGGTGGTCGAGGCGGGTGAGAACTTGGGCTTTTTGCCCGGAACGCTCGAAGAGAAGGTCGATCCGTACGTGCGCCCGCTCTACGACGCCCTGTTCGACATGATGGACGCCGAGCGCGCTCACGAGCTCGTGGAGCGCGGCGTGGTGGAGATCGCGCCGCTCGCCTACATGCGCGGCCGCACGCTCAACGACGCCTTCGTCATCCTGGATGAGGCGCAAAACACCACGCCCGAGCAGATGAAGATGTTCCTCACGCGCTTGGGGTTCAACTCCACGTTCGTCATCACCGGCGACGCGACGCAGCGCGACCTGCCGGGAAAACGCGGCGGCCTGGTCGATGCGCAGGAGATCTTGAGCGGCGTGGACGGCATCGCGTTCGTGGAGCTTGCGCGTGCCGATGTGGTGCGCCACCGCCTGGTTGGTAAAATCGTGGAAGCCTACGAGCTGTTTGAAGCGGGGCGTGAGGCGGGCGCGCACGAGGGCCCCGCCCGCGCCAAGGCCGGAAAGGAGGGGCGCCATGTCCGTGCTCATCAGTAACGACGCCGAGCTGCCCACGCTCATCGAGGAGGACGAGGTGCGTGCCATAGCGGCGCACGTCCTGGCGTCCGAGGGCGTCGCGCGCGAGGTCGAGATCTCGCTCTCCTATGTCGACGAGGACGAGATGCACGAGCTCAACCGCGAATGGCGCGGCATCGACCGCACCACCGACGTTCTGTCCTTCGAGTGCGACTCGGCGTTTGACGAGGACATCCCCGTGGATGAGATCGTTGAGCTGGGCGACGTCATCTTGGCGCCCGAGGTGATCGCCCGCCAGGCGCCCGGTTTTGGCAACAGCGCCGCGGACGAGTGCCGCCTCATGCTCGTGCACGGCCTGCTGCACCTGCTGGGGTACGACCACATCGAGGACGACGAGGCCGAGGTCATGGAGGCGCGCGAGGACGCCTTGCTGCGCGAGCTCGCCGTCATGCGCGGCGAGGACCCCAGCCGCATCGAGGTCGGCCCCATCACCAACCACGCGCACGATTAGGAGGCGCCATGATTCCGGGTTCGCAGAAGGACCATCCGTCCTTCATCAGGTCGTTCGGCTATGCCATCGAGGGTTTTGTGACCGCCGTCAAGACGGAGCGCAACATCAAGCTCATGCTCGTGGCCGGTGTGCTCACGGTCGTGGCGGGGCTGGTCGCCCAGCTCGAGATGATCAGCTGGGCCCTCATCGCCATCTGCATCGGCCTCGTGATTTTTGCCGAGCTGTGCAACACCGCCATGGAGGCGATCGTCGACCTTGCCACACAGGAGCTGCACCCGCTGGCCAAGCGCGCCAAGGACATCGCCGCCGCCAGCGTGTACGTGCTGTCCATCACCGCCGCGATCGTGGGCATCCTGGTGTTCGCCCACGCCTTCGGCCTGGTGGGCTCCTGGCACTAGGCGCGCCCACGGACCGGGCGTGACTTGGCGCTAGGCGCGGCCTGGGACCGGGTGGGCCTTGGGACTAGGCACGCCCTGGGACCGGGCGTGCCCTGGGGCAGGTGCGCGAAAGGCCGACGGGGCCGTTTGCGCATCCCGGCGCGCCCGGCGATCTTGATGCGTGAGTCGATCCCGGCGCTCAGAACCAGCCTACTTCCCATGCGCGTGCACAACCTTGATGTGCGGTGCAAACCCGTCTTCTTTGCGCAAAACGAGACCATCTCCACGCGCCGCGCGAACCCGTTTCCCCCTGCACTAACGAGCCTGTCCTCTACGCGTAGAGCGGGCCGCATCCCTACACACCATCGCCCTCAAAGGAGCAGCCATGACCGATTTCGACCCGTTTGCCGACCTGTCCGACGATGAGCTCGACGCCATGCTCGAGGAGGGCTCCTTAGCCGAGGGCGCCGGCCTTCCCGCCATGTCCTGCGGCACGGACGTGCCCGAGGGCTTCCACTCCGGCTTCGTCGCCCTGGTGGGCCGTCCCAACGCGGGCAAGTCCACGCTTCTGAACGCCTGCTACGGTGAGAAGGTGGCCATCACTTCGCCGGTGGCCCAGACCACGCGCCGCCGTCTGCGCGCCGTGGTCAACCGCGAGGGCTGCCAGCTCGTGATCGTGGACACGCCCGGCATCCACAAGCCCAAGGACGGTCTGGGCTCCGAGCTCAACAAGAGCGCTCTGGGCGAGCTCGCCGACGTGGACGTGATCGCCTTCGTGATCGATGCGAGCGCCCCCATCGGTCGCGGCGACGCCTGGGTCGCCGAGCGCGTGGCTGCCGCCAAGGCACCCAAGGTGCTCGCCCTTACCAAGGCGGACCTGGCCGGTCCCGAGCAGATGCTCAAGCAGCTCGAGGCGGCGCGCGCCTTGGTGGACTTCGATGACGAGATCGTGGTCTCCTCCACGGAGGGCTTCAACGTCGAGGCGTTCGTGGACGTGGTGGCCGGCTTTTTGCCCGAGGGCCCGCGTTGGTTCCCCGAGGGCATGGGCACCGACGAGGCCGATGAGGTCATGGTCGCCGAGTTCGTGCGCGAGAAGGTCCTGCTGCGCACGCGCGAGGAGATCCCCCATGCCGTCGGCGTGATCTGCGATGAGTTCGAGCGCCCCAAGCGCGATCTGCTGCGCCTGCACGCCACGGTGTACGTCGAGCGCGAGGGGCAGAAGGGCATCCTCGTGGGCAAGGGCGGCGAGATGATCAAGCGCATCGGCATCGAGGCGCGCCGCGACCTTGAGCGCATGTTCGGTTGTCGCGTGTTCTTGGGGCTCGACGTCAAGGTGAAGCCTCATTGGCGCGAGGACGCGCGCGAGATTCGTCGTTTTGGCTATGCGGCCGATGACGAATAGCAGCTCCTTCTGGGCGTCTCGCCATATACGTCGCCTGCTCGGACAATCCTGCTCGCTCGAAGGCCCCACCGGGGCCTTCGGCTCGTGCGGAACTCGCATTCGACGTATATGGCGAGACGCTGCGAGGGGGAGCGCCGATTCGCAGGTATGCTCGCCTTCGGCTCGTGCGGAACTCGCATTCGACGATATACGCCGTCCTGCGGTGATGACGAGCTCATCAAAGGGCTCTTGTTCGATAGCGGTTCGCCATGGCAGGTAGCCGCACGTTTCGCACGAAGGCCATCGTGCTCGATAAGACCAAGCTCAAGGAGACGGACCTCATTCTCACGCTGGTGGGGGAGTCGGGGCGGCAGATCCGCGCCGTTGCCAAGGGGGCGCGCAAGCCGGGCAGCCGCTTGGCGGCGCGCTGCGAGCTCTGCTGCGAAGTCGACGTGCTTTTTGCTCATGGACGGAACCTGGATATCGTCTCGCAGGCGGATCTCATAGCCTCCCCGCTGGGTGCGCAGCCGAGCTATGAGCTGCTGACTGCGGCCAGCGCCGTGGCCGAAGTTGCGGAAACATGCACCTACGAGGACGCCGAGGATCCCTTTGTGTACGCCATCACGCGGGCCGTTCTCGCGCATCTCGCGGCGGCTGGGGCGGATACGCCCGTCGAGGGCCCCGCGCATCTTGACCTACTGGTCGCGGCGTACATATTCAAGCTGCTGAGCCACGTGGGGTATCGGCCCGACTATTCCGCCTGCGTCGCGTGCGGAGACCCGTCCCCGGGGTATTTCTCCGCCCAGGCGGGCGGCCTGCTGTGCGCCAGTTGCGCCTCGGGCGTGCCGGGTTGCGAGCCGGTCGACGCCAATATGGTCCGTTGGCTCGAGGGACTTGTTTCGATGCGCTTTTCCGAGCTCGCCATCGCTCCCATTGATTCCCATACCGCGGCGCACGTGCTGGGCCTGGCGCACCTGTGGGCTGCGACGCACCTGGAGTGCCGCCTGCGCGCGTTGGAGTTTCTGTTGGGGCGATAAGTCATGGGGGGGGGGTGCTCTTCATGGCTTTGGTATGATGAGCCATAGTTTTGCTATCATAATGTGTTGGATTATTGTCAGCACTTCACTTTGGAGTCGTCGAGAGCGTAAAGGATTAGTGCCGAATGACCTTACTCGAGCTAATTAATCTGATGAAAAAGCAGCTCAGGCTCATGATCTTTCTGCCTGTTGCATGCGCGGTCGTGGTGGGTGCGTACGCATTTCTGGGCATGCCGAACACGTATCTGGCCACCACGAGCCTGTACGTGCTGACCGGGCAAAGCGATTCGAGTTCCAATCTCTCCACGGATCTTTCTGCTTCGCAGCTTGTCGCCAACGATGTCACCTCGCTTCTTAAATCGAGCCGTGTCCAGAAGCAGGTTAAGGAGGAGCTCGGCCTCAAGGATCTTTCCGACTACGACATTTCGGTCGAGAGCACCACGACGTCTCGCATCATCGAGGTCAGCGTAAGTGGCACCGATCCTGAGAAGGCGGCTGCCATCGCCAACGCCATGGCCGAGAACACCGCGGAGGTGTCCAGCGAGGTCATGGGCGTCGACGCCGTGAACATCGTCGACCCCGCCGTGGCGCCTACGTCCCCCAGCGGCCCGTCCCGCATGCTCTACATCGCCGTTGCCGCCATGGGCGGTCTGTTCCTGGCTGTCGCCATCGTTGTGGTGAGCGACATGATGAACACCCGCATTCGCTCCGCCGAGGACGTCGAGGAGCTCATCGACGTTCCGGTTATCGGCCGTATCCCCCTAGTGAAGAGTGGTAACTAACATGGCAAAGAAGGCAAAGGCCGGTATCGACCAGATCCATATGCAGAACGCGATCAAGACGCTCGCGGCGAACATCCGCTTCGCCTCCGTTGATGATCCCATTCGCTCCATCGCCGTCACCTCCTCCGTCCCCAACGAGGGCAAGACGACCATCGCCATCCAGCTCGCCCAGGCCATGGCCTCCAGCGGCAAGACCGTGCTGCTCGTCGAGTGCGACATGCGCCGTCGCTCCCTCGCCAACGCGCTCGGCCTGCACGCGCGCACGGGCATCTACTCGGTGCTGTGCGGTCAGACCGAGATCGGCGACGCCGTGGTCTCGACCCTCACGCGCGGCATGTACTTCCTCGACTCCGAGCCGCATATCCCCAACCCCGATGTGCTCCTCAACTCCAAGCGCTTCCGTCGCTTTGTTGAGCAGGCGCTCGGCAACTTCGACTACGTGATCTTCGACACGCCGCCGCTGAGCGCGTTCATCGACGCGGCCGTCCTGTCCACGGTCGTGGACGGCGTGCTGCTTGTGGTGGGTCAAAACGTGGTGCGCCGCGATGAGCTCGCCAAGTCGCACGAGCAGCTCAAGAAGGCCGATGCGAACATCATCGGCGCCGTTATGAACCTGTGCGAGAGCGAGAAGAACGAGTACTACACCGAGTATTACACTCGTGGCAACAGCTCCGACGCCGATGCTCCCGCCGCACCGGCCGCCCCTGCCTCCACGCCTGTTCCGGCAGCCGCCGCGCCGTCTTCTCGCGCTGGCCGCCGTGCCCAGGCCTCTGCGCCCGCACCTGCCCCTGCGTCGAATCTCAAGCCGATTCCCTCGGCATCGGGCGCCAAGATCGCACCCGACACGACCGCCCAGTTCATCGCGAGCATGTCGCGTTCGTCCAACAAGCAGTAACAGGTAACGAATCGTTGTAGCAAGGAGGTGCACATGAGAGACATTCATTGCCACATTCTTCCCGGCGTGGACGACGGCGCGCGCGATCTTTCCGCGAGTCTCGAGATGCTCGAGGCCGCCAAGGCGGCTGGCGTGACCAGTATCGTGTGCACCCCGCATTGCCGCGACCCGTATTTCGACTTCAATCGCATGTGGAACGCCTTCCATGAGCTGCAGGCACACGCCGGCGGGTTTCCGCTCCAGATGGGGTTCGAGGTTGCCCATCCCAAGCTTCTCGAGCTAGGGATTGAGCAGTGGGCACCTCATCTGTGCTTCGATGGCAGCAATGAGTTCCTGCTCGAGCTTGAGCCCAATTGCACCGAACGCGACTTCCAGGATTACGAGCGCACGATTTTTGAGCTCCAGGGCATGGGGCTCACGGTGATTATCGCGCATCCCGAGCGCTATCGCGTCATCCAGAACAACATCGAGATCGCGGAGCGACTGCTGCGCCAGGGCTGCATTTTGCAGGCGAGCGCGGACTTTTTGGGCGGCGGCCGTTTTGGCAAGGAGAAGAAGCCCGCCAAGCGCATGTTCGAGAAGAACCTCTACCGCTACATTGCCAGCGATGCGCATAAGCCCGAACATTACGCGTATCTTGCGAAGGCCGTCGCCAAGTTCCCGCGGAGGGGAGCGCACATGAGGGTGTAGCCACCGCAGGTGGGCCCTTTGCCTTGCCGATACTTGAACGGCGCGTTTGAGTGGCGGCACGGCAGAAGGCCGACTCGTTCGGTTTTCTGACATACATATCTTGCTCCAAAGGGGATCGTGCCACGTGCAGAGCCCGGCGGTTCAGGAGAGCGAATACGACGATTCCGTATGGTTTGCAGCCTATGGCGAAGCTCTATCTATGCGATGTGAGCTCCCGCAGGATGCTTGCCGTGCGGGCGGGAGGTTGCCCTATGAAGAGCAACGTAGCTTGCGCATCTCAAGAGGTGCCCTGGTATGTGGTGAACGTGCCGACGGGCAGGGAGTCAGCTCTGTGCAAGGTGATAGAGCGCATCGCGCCCGAGGGCGTCGTGCGCGAATGCTTTAGCCCTCTGTACTCCACGCAGATCAAGCGGGGAGGGGAGTGGCTGGACGTTGAGAAAACCCTTTTGCCCGGATACGTGATTGTGGCCACCGAACAGATCGGTCGCGTCAAGCGGTTGTTGCGCGAGGTACCCGAATACACCCGCGTGCTCAATATGGGAGAGTCGTTCGTTCCCCTGGCAGATGGCGAGCGCGCCTGGATAGACGCCTTTACCCGTAAAGGCGAGCGGTGCGTGCCCATGTCGATGGGCGTCATGGAGGGCGACCACGTGGTCGTGGTGTCCGGTCCGCTCTTGGGTCGCGAGGCGTGTATCAAGAGCGTCAACCGACATCGCAGCATCGCCTACGTGGAGCTCGAGATATGTGGACGTAGGGTCACGACAAAGGTGGGACTGGGAATTGTCAGTCGAGCAAAAGACTTACCCGCAGCGGGAACAAGCCGCAGCAGGAGTTGATGGTAAACACGTAGCGGGGGGGGCAGCTCCCCGTGCAACCACTAGGTGAACCCACTTCTCAGGAAGAATTGAATAGCGACGCGATGGTCGTGGACGCGGGCGCGCGTTTCAGCGAAGGTGTGAGTGCGGTTCCCGAGGACGGCATGGCCGCAGGCCGCGAGGACGGCGTGGTGGCCGCCCCCGTCCACACGCCCGTGGCCGGCACGCGCAGCGCCGCCGAGGACGGGGAGCGCTCGGTGCGCAGGCTCTCGCTCATGCGCAGCGCCGAGGCCTACGACCGCGAGCGCCTGGGCTACCGCGTCGCGAAGCGCGCCTTCGACATAGCCTTCTCCGCCGCGGTCATCGCCGTCGGGCTCGTGCCCGGCGCGATCCTGTGCGCCGCCATCGCGATCGACAGCCCCGGCTGCCCGCTCTACGGCCAGAGGCGCGTGGGCCGCATGGGCGCGGACGGCCGCCCGCGCGAGTTCACCATGTGGAAGTTCCGGAGCATGGTGAAGGACGCGGACAAGATGAAGGACGCCCTGCTGGCCGAGAACGAGGTGGAGGGGCCCATGTTCAAGATGAGGGACGACCCGCGCGTCACGCGCATCGGCCGCTTCATCCGCAGGCACTCCATCGACGAGTTCCCGCAGTTCGTGAACGTGCTTCTGGGCGATATGTCCGTGGTGGGCCCGCGCCCTCCGCTGCCGCGCGAGGTGGAGCAGTACGACGAGTGGGCCATGCAGCGCCTGGCGGTGAAGCCCGGCCTCACCGGCCCCTGGCAGGTGGGCGGCCGCTCCGACGTGGACTTCGACGACATGGTGCGGCTCGACCTCGGCTACATCGCGCGCCGGTCGGTCGCCATGGACCTCAAGATCATTCTCCAGACGATCGCGGTCGTCTTCACCGGGAAGGGGACGGCGTAGGATGGCGGCCCCTACCGTCAGCGTGATCATCCCCACCCTGAATGCCGAGAGGGAGATAGGGGCTCTTCTCAATAGGCTGCTCTCCCAGACGCTCCCCCCAACGGAGATATTCGTCATCGATTCCGACTCGGAGGACCGTACCGTCGAGGAAGTTGAGGAGGTTGCCTCTTCTGGTGGTGACTCCTGCGTTCGCCTTCTCGAGATTGAACGCGGCGATTTCAACCATGGCGGCACGCGCCGCATGGCAGCGGACCGCACCTCTGGCGAGTTTATCCTGCTTCTCACTCAGGACGCCGTTCCGCTTGATGAGACGTTCATCGAGTGCCTGGTGTCGCCCTTCTCTGACGAGCGCGTCGCGATCTCCACTGGTAGACAGATTCCCAAGGCGGACGCCGTCCGATACGAGCAGTTGGTTCGCGAGTTCAACTATCCACGGGAATCGTACGTGAGGTCTTCTAAGGATCTCGAGAGATGCGGGATTAAAACCTATTTCACGAGTGACGTGTGCTGTGCATACAGAAGGTCCGCATATGAGGACCTCGGAGGATTCCCGGAGCGCTGCAACACGAGCGAGGACATGTATCTTGCGATCAGGGCAATCGGCAAGGGCTGGTCCATCGCTTACGCCGCCGATGCGGCGGTCCTCCATTCGCACAACCTCACCCCCTCGCAGCAGTACAGAAGGAATCTGGAGGTCGGCTACTTTCTTGAGACACAGAAGGAGCTGCTCGATGGGATTTCTGAGACGGGGGAGGGAGCGCGCCTCGTCATGTCGGTTACCTCCCGACTCCTTTTGGAGGGTCGCGTCGGGCAACTCATCTCATTTTTCATCGATTGCTCGGCGCGCCTGCTCGGCAACCGACGCGGAAGATCAATTGCAAAGAAAGAAATGGAGAGAGCTTAGTCTATGAAGGGCATCATCCTCGCGGGCGGCAGCGGTACGCGCCTCTACCCGCTCACCACCGTCACGTCCAAGCAGCTGCTGCCGGTCTACGACAAGCCGATGATCTACTACCCGCTGTCCGTCCTCATGATGGCCGGCATCCGCGATATCTTGATCATCTCCACCCCGGCCGACCTGCCGAACTTCGAGCGCCTGCTGCGCGATGGCTCGGACTACGGCGTGAACCTTTCCTACGCCGTGCAGCCCAGCCCCGACGGCCTGGCGCAGGCGTTCGTGATCGGCGAGGAGTTCGCCGCCGGCGAGCCCTGCGCGCTCGTCCTCGGCGACAACATCTTCTACGGCAACGGCTTGGGGCGCCACCTCCGCCGCGCGGTCGAGAACGCGGAGACCCGCGGCCTGGCCACCGTGTTCGGCTACCACGTCGACGACCCCGAGCGCTTCGGCGTCGTGGAGTTCGACGCGGACTTCAACGCCGTGTCCATCGAGGAGAAGCCCGAGCACCCCAAGAGCTCCTACGCCGTCACCGGCCTGTACTTCTACCCGGGCGACGTCGCCGAGCGCGCCGCGCTCGTGGAGCCCTCCGCGCGCGGCGAGCTCGAGATCACCGACCTCAACCGGATGTACCTGGCCGACGGGCTGCTCTCCGTGGTGACGCTGGGCCGCGGGTACGCCTGGCTCGACACCGGCACCATGGAGTCCCTCCACGAGGCCGGCGAGTTCGTCCGCGCCGTGGAGCGCTCCCAGGACATGCCCGTGTCCGTGCTGGAGGAGATCGCCTACGAGAACGGCTGGATCGACCGCGAGACGCTCTCGGCCTGCGCCGAGCGCTACGGGAAGTCCGAGTACGGCCGGCACCTCAAGCGCGTCGCCGCCGGCGAGTTCGTCAACCAGGCAACCGAGTACTAGAGGAGAGACCATGACCACCGAGACCTTCGAGCCGAAGTCCATCGTCGTCACCGGCGGCTGCGGCTTCATCGGCAGCAACTTCGTCCACCACGTGGTGCGCGAGCGCCCCGGCGTCCACGTGACCGTGCTGGACAAGCTCACCTACGCAGGCAACCCGGAGAACATCGCGTGCCTGCCCGCCGACCGCGTGGAGCTGGTGGTCGGCGACATCTGCGACGCCGAGCTCGTGGACCGGCTCGTGTCGGAGGCCGACGCCGTGGTCCACTACGCCGCGGAGTCCCACAACGACAACTCCATCGCCGACCCCTCGCCCTTCCTCAAGACCAACGTGCGCGGCACCTACACCCTGATCGAGGCGTGCCGCAAACACGATGTCCGCTACCACCACGTCTCCACCGACGAGGTCTACGGCGACTTGGCGCTCGACGACCCCGCCCGCTTCACCGAGGAGACCCCGTACAGGCCCAGCTCGCCGTACAGCTCCACCAAGGCCGCATCCGACATGCTCGTGCGCGCCTGGGTGAGGACGTTCGGCCTGCGCGCGACCATCTCCAACTGCTCCAACAACTACGGGCCCTACCAGCACGTGGAGAAGTTCATCCCGCGCCAGATAACCAACCTGATAGACGGCGTGAGGCCGAAGCTCTACGGCGACGGCAAGAACGTCCGCGACTGGATCCACACTGAGGACCACAGCTCGGCCGTGTGGGCGATCCTCACCCGCGGCCGCATAGGGGAGACCTACTTGATCGGCGCCGACGGCGAGCGCGACAACATCACGGTGCTCCGCGAGATCCTCAAGGCCTTCGGCCGCGACGCCGACGACTTCGACTGGGTGCGAGACCGCCCCGGCCACGACCGCCGCTACGCCATCGACTCGACGAAGCTCCGCCGCGAGCTCGGCTGGGAGCCCCAACGCATCGATTTCGCCGCGGGCCTCGCGGAGACCATAGCCTGGTACCGCGCCAACGAGTCCTGGTGGCGCCCCGCCAAGGAAGCGACCGAGGCGCGCTACCGCGCCCAGGGCCAGTAGGAAGGGGAGAGGCATGGCCGGCATGGAATTCGAGAAGGACCTCTCCGTCGCCGAGACCGGCATCGGGGGCCTGAAGGTCGTCGACCTCGCCGTCCACGGCGACTCGCGCGGCTGGTTCAAGGAGAACTGGCAGCGCGCCAAGATGACCGCCCTGGGCATCCCGGACCTCAGGGTCGTCCAGAACAACATCTCCTACAACGACAGCCGCGGCGTCACCCGCGGCATCCACGCGGAGCCCTGGGACAAGTTCATCTCCGTGGCCCGCGGCTCGGTCTTCGGCGCCTGGGTGGACCTGCGCGAGGGAAGCGAGACCTTCGGCAAGGTGTTCACGACCGTTCTGGATCCCAGCAAGGCCATCTACGTCCCGCGCGGCGTGGGCAACTCCTTCCAGGCCCTGGAGGACGGCACCGCCTACACCTACCTGGTGGACGCCCACTGGTCGCTCGAGCTCAAGAGGACCTACACCTTCGTGAACCTCGCCGACCCGGAGCTCGCCATCGAGTGGCCCATCCCGCTCGACGAGGCCACCGTCTCCGATGCCGACCTCAACCACCCGATGCTCAAGGACGTCGTCCCCATGGCGCCCAAGAGGACGCTCGTCACCGGCTGCAACGGCCAGCTGGGCCATGCGGTCCGCGCGCTGGCGGAGGAGCGCGGCGTGGCGAAGGACTTCGACTTCTGCGACATCGACACCTTCGACATGTCCGACCCGGACGCCTACTCAAAATACGACTGGTCCCTCTACGGCGCGGTCATCAACTGCGGCGCCTACACCGCCGTGGACCGCGCCGAGACGCCCGAGGGCCGCGCGGCGTGCTGGGCCGCCAACGCGACCGGGCCGGCGCTCCTCGCCCGCACCTGCGCCGAGCACGGCATCACCCTGGTCCACGTCTCCTCCGACTACGTCTTCGACGGCATCGCCGAGGTGCATACCGAGGACGAACCTTTGAGCCCGCTGTCCGTCTACGGACAGTCCAAGGCCGCCGGGGACCTCGCCGTGGCCGGGTGCCCGCGCCACTACATCATGCGCAGCTCCTGGGTGATCGGCGAGGGCTGCAACTTCGTGAAGACTATGAAGAGCCTGTCCGACCGCGTCGCCGACTCGGAGGACAAGCTGGACAAGATCACCGTCGTGGACGACCAGCTGGGCCGTCTGACCTTCACGCGCGATATGGCCCAGGCCATCTTCCACTTGCTGGGCACGCACGCCTCCTACGGCACCTATAACTGCTCCGGCTCCGGCGCCGTGAAGTCCTGGGCGGACATCGCCCGCGCCGTCTTCGAGGCCGCCAACGGCAACGGGGACAGGGTTGTGCCGGCGAGTACCGCCGACTACTACGCCAGCGCCGCCGGCCCCATCGCCCCGCGCCCGGTCCACTCCGCTCTCGACCTTTCCAGGCTCGAGACGGTCGGCTTCCGCATGCCCGACTGGGAGGAAGAACTTGCTGGTTATATTGGGGCGCTGATGGTTTAGTGGGTATCAGAAATCATAATAATCCAATCGTTATCGTTAGCGACTTCGGTTATATCGAAGGCGGTGCTGTCGCCGTGGCAGTGAAGACGGCTCTTCTCCTTGCCTCCGAGGGACGCAAGGTTGTCTTCTTCTGCGGGGAGGGGCCTGTTTGCGAAGATTTGGCATTATCCGATGTCGAAACGGTCTGCCTGGATATGCCGTCCATCAACAGCAACCCCTCGCGGCTCGATGCGATCCGCAACGGGATTTGGAATTCGCACGCTTACGAGTCCTTTCTCGGGCTTCTTAAGCGCGGTGACTTGAAGGATGCCATCGTCCATGTACACACGTGGACCAAGGTTCTGAGCAGCGCAGTGTTCGCTGCGGCGACCGAGAACGGTAACCCGATCCTACTGACCGTGCATGATTACTTCTCTGTTTGCCCCAACGGCGGATTCTACGATTACAACGAGAAAAGGATTTGCGAGCGGAAGCCCATGTCGGGTTCTTGCATCTGCCTCAACTGCGACAAACGCTCCTATGCTCAGAAGCTCTGGCGCGTGGCGCGTCAAGCCCGACAGGACCGCTGGGTTCGCAACAACCCCAAGCTCCACTACGCGTTCGTGTCTGAATATTCTCGCGACATTCTTGTTCCATTCCTGAACAGCGAGTATCCCTATGAGGTCCTGCGCAACCCAATCGACCACTTGAAACGCGGCGATGATAGGCATGAGCACGACGCTTTCCTTTTCATCGGACGGGTAAGCCCGGAGAAGGGCGCAGATCTTTTCTGTGAGGCAGTTACGGCTATAGGAGCAAAGGGTATTGTTATCGGCGACGGCGAGATGCTGGCCGAGCTTCAAGCGCGATACCCCCAAATTGAGTTTACGGGATGGGTCAAGCCCGAACAAATGCGATTGCACGGGATAAATCGCGCAATCGCGATGGTGCAGCCGTCGCGATTGCACGAAACGGCCTTGCTCACGCCTCTTCAGATGCTTGAGCAAGGCGTGCCATGCATTGTGCCTGATCGTTGCGCTGCTCGCGATTATGTTGAAGAGGGTGTTAACGGCCTGTTGTTCAAGACGGGCGACGTTGAAGATCTTGAGCGGGCAATGCAGGAGATGCTTGATAGGCAGCTTTCGCCAGTTCCAATCAGAATTGATGATGAGGAGTATTTGCGAAATTTGATAAATCTGTACAAGAGGGTGAATTAATCGTGCTTCCTGGTATTACTCTCGTCGTTGCCACGGCTCTTCTCTGCTTTATGAAAAGGCAGTCGCGTGTAGTCACCGCTATAGCGTTCGCTTCCTTGTGGATTTTGATGGGCCTTAATACTGCCAATGCTGACTATACTCTATATAAATACTTATACGACTTTAAATTGCTTGATGCGTCAGGGATTAATGCAGGGTATCTTGCCGCTGAACAGATTGCTTGGTTCCTTGGTCTTGATTTCATGCAATTCAGGGCGTTGTTTTCGGCTGTCGGTCTTGGATTGATTGTCCTATTTATCAGGCGCTACTCTACGTGTCCAAATATTGTTTTAGCGCTTTATGCACTTCTGCCTTTTATGTATGACGTAGTCCAATTTAAGTTTTTTTTGGCGGCGTCTATCGCTATTTATTCTTTACGATTTCTTATCGATAGGCCGAAATTCTTTGGATTGAAATACGGTATCGGTCTTTATATTGCGGCGCTTATTCATCCGGCATCTTTTCTTTTCATTGTCTTTGTTATTGGTCTTCTCAGTGAGCGGAATGCCTTTCGGGTTTCATTAATAGCTGCTGCTTTCGTTCTGATTGCTGTCTACAGTGGACTGGCTCAGCATATATCTACGTTCCTTCTCGACTCTGTTAAACAGGCTGCATATATGACTGAGCTTGGCAGATTTGGATGGATTCCTTATTTTGTTTCCGGTGTTGGCGGCGTTGCGCTCTCTTATTTTTCATCGTCTCGACGGCATTGTACGGAGTTATCTAGGTTCGATAGAGCGCCATTACGTTTTCGACGTTACTTTGAGAGCGCTAAGTATGCGTTTCTGCCGCTTTTGGCGATGCTTCCTCTTTCTGTTCAGAACTTTTATCGCCCGATTCGAAGTGGCAACCTGCTCATCTTGATATTTCTTTCTTCTTTTGTTTTCGATGGGTCGGACTTTTCGATTGGCTTTTCTCGTACTGAGATAAAGGCCATTGGCATTTTGTTTTTAGCGTGGCTCGTTTTTACGCAGATCATTCTTTACAAGGGTGTCATTGACCCCGTGCTTGTCACCGAGTTGACCAATAATTTCCTTTGGAGTTAGACGATATATATGGACTTTGATTTGTCATCTAGAGGAACTACTGCGCATGCAAAAAGTGTCGCTGTCGTCCTTTCAACGTATAACGGGTCGCGTTACGTCCGCAAACAATTGGATTCTTTGCTTTCTCAAAGAAAGTTGCCTGATTCGATTGTTATAAGCGATGATTGCTCGACCGATGAAACGCCGAAAATCGTCCGTGATTATATTGCTGAACATCACGACTCGCCTGTTTCTTTTGAATTTTCAGTTAATGACAAGAACATAGGTTGGAAAGCAAATTTCATGAGGCTGATTTCGCATTGTGAGGCGACTTATATCTTCCCCTGTGACCAGGATGATATCTGGAATCCGAGCAAGATCGAAAGCATGGTTGAGATCATGGAAGCTCACCCCGACCTCGATGTACTTGCGTGCTCAGTCGAGCCTATTTATGAGGTGGGCTCCCAGATGACGGATGCAGGGTCTTTTGAGGCCGAGCCTGGTCAAGAGCTATTTGAGCGTGAGGACTTCTCTCCTAATTTCATGTACATTCGCCATCCGGGATGCTCTTACTGCGTGCGTACGAGCTTTGTCAAACGAATTCTTCCATATTGGGAAGAGGGCTATCCGCATGACGCTGTACTGTGGAGGTTCGCGGTTCTAGAAGGCGGTGCTGGAGTTATTAATGAGCGCCTCATCAAATTTAGGCGCCATGAAGGAAATGCGTCGGATCGAAGGAAGCAGACGCGGCAGGACCGTATTGCCGATGTCGATTACTATATCGATTTCATTGAGCATGCGGAGCGTTTTGCAGCCGACGATTTTCGGTGCGGAGCGGAGGCAGAGAAGCTCTTGGTAGATTGTCGTAACTGGCTTGATGCCCGTAAAAATCTGCTCTGTACTGGATCTCTCATGGCGGCAATTGAATGCCTGAAACGCAGACGATTCTACAAATCTAACCGGGGTCTTGTCCTCGACCTCTCCTTTGCATGGCTTAAAGGTCTCAAGGTTTAACTCGTTCTCTTCTTATTTGAAAGGGTTGTTGCTCCATTATGTCCGCAACCAAAGTTACCTTTGTTCTCCCCGGCATTGCTAGGACCGCAACGGGTGGGGCGAAGATGGTATTCATCTACGCTAACCATCTAGTGGAAAAGGGCTTCGATGTGGCAGTATGCTTCGATTGCCAAAACATGCTCAAGCAGTTTCCCCTGCCCTCTTTCGTTCGCAGGATGGGGGCGAGGGCGCTTGTGAGACGACGTCCGAACTGGTTCGTTCTCGACTCTAGGGTTGAAAAACTGTGCGTTTTCGGTATCGATGATACGACAATGCCCGACTCCGACCACGTGGTAGCGACCTGGGTGGGTTCAGCACGGCCTGTTGCGGCGCTTTCTTCTGACAAAGGTATAAAGCACTATTTTATTCAGGGCTATGAGACTTGGGGCACCCCGTCTGAGGAGGTCGAGGAGACGTATCGCCTCGGTATGTCGAATATCGTCGTGAGTGACTGGCTGGCGGACTTAGTCGAGCGCACCACTGGCATCGAGCCTGTTAAGGTGAAGAATCCCATCGATGAGGGCGTCTTTTATCCGAGTGGGGAGGAGCGGCACGATCACGAGGTAGCCCTGCTCTATCATCCAGGTGAGCACAAGGGGTTTCTGGATGCCTTCTCTGCACTTGAGATTGCCCGCAGGCAGGTACCTGACCTCGTTGCTAACGTGTTCGGGGGACCCAAGAGACCTGAGGTGCTTCCCGAATGGTGTTTATATACCCGCAACGCAAGCCAGGAGCAATTGAGGCACATTTACTCGAGGAGCTCGGTCTTTCTGTGTGCGACTATCAACGAGGGCTTCGCGCTCACGTGTCCTGAGGCGATGTTCTGCGGTTGCGCGCTCGTTTCGACGGACTTTCAGGGTGTTCACGAGTATGCAGACAAGGACTGTGCGCTGCTCTCGCCCGTGCATGATCCTGAGGCGCTCGCGGCTAATTTGGTGAGACTGCTAGTCGATTCCGCAGAGGCGAGACGGATTGCCGACTTGGGTGGCGCGCGGGCGCGGAAGGAGTGCTCGATGAGACGGGCATTTGCTTCAATAGAACAGGAGTTTACGATTCGTTAAATACTATATTGACACATTGAATCGTTACTATCCACGTCCGAAAGGTGTTGCCGTCAATAATGAGGTTAAAAGAAGTAGCTCAGAATACCGCCATTGCCTTCGTTTCCCAGGGTTTTAGTTTTCTCTTAAGTGTTTTGACATCACTTCTCGTGCCGAAGGTCTTGGGAGTCGAGGAGTTCGGCTACTGGCAGCTGTTCCTCTTTTACTCCAGTTACACAGGTTTTTTCGCTTTCGGCATCGCTGACGGTATATATCTTATCGAAGGTGGCAAGACGCGTGGCGTAATCGATAAGCGCAGGGTCAATTCTGCTCTTTTGTTCGGTATCGCCTATGAAATTCCGCTGGCAGCCGCCGTTGCCGTGGGGTGCTCATTGGTCGGCTTCGAGGAACAGCGGGAATTCGTTATTCTGGCAACAGCTGCATATATGGTCATTTCTTATCTATGGAATGCCCTGGGCTATGTATTCCAGGCGATGAACGAAACCAAGCTCTATTCTTTTGCGGTCATGGCAAATAGGATTGCATTTCTTCTTCCGTTAGTATTCTTGCTGTTTGTCAAGTGCGATAGCTTTAAACCGTTCGTTCTCTTCTATATCGCGTCCCACTGCTGTTCTTTGATTTATTGCGCGTGGAATGGCCGAGATATTTTGGCGTCGGGCTTGTACATGCCGATCGAAACTGTACGAATTGGCATCGGCTATATCCGTGTTGGTGTCAAGCTGATGTTTGCAAATATCGCCAGTATGCTTATCCTCGGTTTCGCGCGCCTACTCATTGATGCGGCGTGGGGGATCGAAACATTCGGAAAGCTATCATTCTCGCTTTCAATGGTCAATTTTTTCCTGGCGTTTGTTTCTCAGGCGAGCATGGTTTTATTTCCGGCGCTTCGACAGAGCCATGGTGACGAGCAGCGTAGGGTATTTTCTATGATGCGAGAATGCCTTACGATACTATTACCCGGGATATACGTCTTTTGTTTTCCTCTGACTTGGCTTATCGGAATGTGGCTTCCTCAATATGCTGATAGTCTCAGATTTTTCGTTTTCCTTCTCCCCATGTGCGTCTTTGACGGGAAAATGGATCTACTTGGAACTACTTTCTTTAAAGTGCTGCGTAAGGAATCGACATTACTTCGAATCAATATCGCGACTGCTGTTGTTAGCGCAATCGGCACCCTTCTTGGGGTTTTTTGTTTCGAGAGCGTTGACGTCGTCATTTTCTCAGTTGTATTCGCGCTTGCCATGCGGAGTCTGATTTCCGAAGCCCTGATTTCGAGGAATATTGATGCTCCCAGGTCATTTTTACCTTTAGGTGAAATTATTGTGACGGCTGGCTTCCTGCTGACAGGGTTTTTCCTTCCGGGTTTTTATGCAACCTGTGTTTACCTTGCTATTTATATCGTTTATTTGTTTGTTTTCAAAAATGAGACAAAGGGGGTTCTCCGCACTATCAAAAAAATGCGCGGCGGCTTGATGTGACGTTGGATGGGCTCTTAGATTTTAAGTTGGGGAGGTCTTACTTATGTCCGATTTTAATCGTGAATCCAGGGAGTACTTAACAGCCAGTGAGCTTCATAATGAAGAAGTGCGTCTTTTGCTCTCGTTTCATAATTTCTGTAAACAACACAACATTCGTTATTCTTTGAACGGTGGCACCTTGCTCGGGGCTATCCGTCATAAGGGGTTCATTCCGTGGGATGACGATATTGACGTATGTCTTCCAA
The DNA here is from genome assembly GCF_020735465.1 of Collinsella stercoris DSM 13279. Lineage (GTDB taxonomy): Bacteria > Actinomycetota > Coriobacteriia > Coriobacteriales > Coriobacteriaceae > Collinsella > Collinsella stercoris. The sequence goes on from NZ_CP085935.1 coordinate 604,715, forward strand.
GGCCTGATTATGATCGGTTGCTTGCGATGCGCGACGATCTTCCCGATGGGATGAGGATCATCGATGCTGCTACAAGCGGATTTGTATTTCCTTTTGCAAAACTATTTGATACTTCCATTCGTGTGCAAGAACCTGGCTACGAAGGGGTAATGGAAGAGTACCTATGGATTGATCTTTTCCCTATGGATGGCGTTCCTGATGATATCCATGATTTGAATAGGATGAAGAGTCAAGTTAATTGGGCGACCAGAGCTTGTTCATATTCATATGAGCAACGTGGCTTTTTTGATTCGCCGAAAGATAGCATCAAATGCGTTCTCGGTTTCTTTCTCCGCATGTTCGGTGATTCAAGAAAACGGTTGATTCGCGTCATGAACGATGTTGTCCTTTGGCCAGGTTATGCTAACTCCGAAAGGGTTGCCGAAGTTCTATATGCGCCGTCTGCTGTTAGTATCGTTTCAAAAGCAGAATTCGAAAATTTGATCGACGTAGAGTTTGAAGGGCATAAGTTAAAAGCCATGAGTTGTTGGGACAATTACCTTACTCAAACTTACGGCGATTATATGAAACTACCGCCTGAATCGATGAGGGTTACTCATGGTGTGAAAGCCTGGCGCACCTTCTAAAGTTCCCTGTTTTTGGCTACTCGGGGGTGAGGTTTCATTTAACGCCTGGGATGTCTATTGAATATAGAGACATCCCAGGCGTTTTTTATGTTCGTACTTATGCTTGTTTTTTCCCGAACAGCTCTTTCCAGTCGCAGGCGGCAAGAACGGTACCCGCGAGAATGAGAACACAACAGCCGATCTCGAGAGGTCCGGGGACATTGCCGAGGGCAATTCCCAGGATGACCGCCCAGGCAGAGTAGGAAATGTTGAGCGCCATTCCTCTGGCCGCGCCGATCTTGGAGATGGCCTTGTAGTAGAAGAGGTACGATGCCACGCCGGCGAGTGCCGAAAGGGCTACGGTACCTGTCGCCATGGTGGGCGCCGCCTGTGCGGCAAATCCCCATGCTCCGAATACCGGGAGAACGATCAGGGCGTAAACAAGACCGGAAGTCGTCTCCCTAATCTGCAGCGCGGTTTCGTCGTCGACGTTATCGCCCTTCATGCCCCATGCGCAGAACACCGCTTCGGAACCCCAGCCGACGACGCACAGAAGCGCGCAGACTATGCCAAGTACGGGGTTGGTCATTGCGTCAGAACCGAGTGCGCCCGCGCTCATGCCGACAATACCGAGCAGCGCGGCCGCTAGCGCAATCATGCGCGGGACGGTTACCTTCTCCTTGAGGACGATTGCGGCGAGCAGCGTTCCGAATGCCGGATAGAAGGCCGAGATGACTGCCGTGTAGGAAGGGCCGATGAGGTTGATTGCCATTACGTAACCGCTCATGCCGATGGGGCCGCCCAGCAAGGCGCCTGCAGCGACAACCAAGCCGTCGCGGGTTTTAATAGCGGTCAAGGCTTTTCCAAGCTGGCCCTTGATGGCGGAATAGATCGTCATCCAGAGAGCGCAGAGGATGTCGTGGAAAGCGGAGCTCACGATCGCGGCGAAGGCGATGGCGGCCGCGGTTCCATCGGAAAACGGGGACATCGCGAGTGCTATCGAGAGTACGGTAGTGTCCAGTGCCCAAAGGGCACCGCTCAGTATGCCGTAATGCATTGCTTCTTCTCTTTTCTATAGTTTGCTAAAGTGGCTGGTTTATTCACCGGACGTCTTGTATAGCTCAAGGGCCTTCTTGAGGTAGGTCTTGCCGTAACGGTAGTAGATGTGGGACCACTCGCCGACGTCCTCGCCCTCGGCCTCCTTGAGCAGCGCCCAGGCGTACCAGCACCATCCGGCCATGCCGACCTGGCCCAGGTTGTGTCGCCATTCGGCGTCGGTGGGCGTTCGTCCGAAGTAGTGGGCGAGCGCGCGGGCCATTTCCTCCTCGGAGAGCTGCTCGCAGACGCAGAACGTGCCGAAGTCGTTGGCGTAGTCGCTCATGCCGGCGTACTCCCAGTCGATGAGGTCGACGTGTCCGTCGCGGGACACGAGGAAGTTGAGGCCGAAGAAGTCGTTGTGGCAGAGCACGGGCGCGCCGCCGTCTGCGACGAGCAGGCCGTTGAGCTCGGTCGCCCAGGCCTCCATCTCCCAGTAGTCGGGGACGTCGATCCGCCCCCTGTCGAGGATGGCCCGCTCATAGCCCTTCCCCTCTTCGTAGAAGCTGAAGGAGCGGCCGACGGCGGCGCCGGATTCATGGAGTTCGCGGGCCATCTGCATGGCGCGCGCAAGCTGTGTGTCGTCATGGGAATCGAGGTTCTTGGCATCGGTGACGAACTTGGAGACCTTCCATCCGCGGCGGGGGTTCTCGAAGACGAAGGTGCTATCGAGGCCGAGAAGCCTGGCGGTTTGCAGCGCCTCGTGCTCAGCCTCGCGGTTGACGATCAGCTCGGTGCCGACGCCGGGGTGCCGGTATACCCATTCGCCGTCATCGGTCGCGAAGTGGCACGAGAGGTTGGTGAGGCCCTGCTTGAGCGGGTAGACGTCACGGATCTCGGACTTATCGCATCCAAGTACTGCGACGATGTTGTCGAAGATCTCGCTGTCGAGGTTCTCGAGGAACAGCGGGTCGAACCCGCGCAGCTCGTCGAGGGAGTCGAACTCGTTGATGACGCCGGGGGCGAATTTGCGGATCCTCATGTCGAGCTCGGGGAGATGCTCGGCGTACAGGTCCTCCCAGAGCTTGTCGCGCGTCTGGGGCAGGTCGTACTCGGACTCGAGGATCTCGCGGAAGCGCGCCGAGAACGCCCGGTCGAAGTACGCGGGCCCGAGCATGTACCAGGCGTCCGAGCCGCCCACGCGCACCCCGGTGATGCGCCCGTGGGCGCCCGTCTCCAGGCACCACTCGCCGGTCGGGCCCTCGGAGTACTCCGCGGAGTAGCACGCCTTCCAGACGTGGCTGTCGAAGGGGTTCTCCGTGAAGTAGTTGTCCGAGGAGCAGATGTAGGTGTTGCCGAGCAGCTCGCGGACGAGCATGAGCGACGAGTTGTTGTTGCGCTCGGCGTATTCGCGGTTCACCACGACGTCGACGCCGAATTGATCCTCGAGGTAATAGAAGGATTCCTTCTTGTAGCCTACGACGACGATGATGTTCGTGATCCCGACTTCCTTCAGCTGCTTGATCTGGCGTTCGATGAGAACCTCCCCGCGGACCTTGAGGAGGCCCTTGGGGCGCTCGTAGGAGATGGGCGCGAAGCGCGAGGAGAGGCCTGCGGCGAGGATGACGGCGTTGTCGACGGCGTGGGGCCTCAGCGCCGCGAGCCCGGCGGGGGTGGGCCGTCCGTCCTCGACGAGCCCGAGCTCCGCGCACTCGCGCATCGCCCCGTTGACCGTCGCCAGGCCGAGGCCGGTCCGCGCCGAGACCTCGCGCTGCGTGAGACCGGATTCGAGATGAAGCGCATTCAGAATGCGGAATTGGTTATGGGTGAGTTCCATGCTAGCCCCTTGTGTTCGGATATTTAATAAATCAGATAATAACAGAACACAATGTTCATGTTCTGAAATCTTCTTTCTTGAACATAATTCGAACAAATTGAATGGAGGAGTTTCGGAGGGTGGGTGTCGTCTGGCGACATAGCTGGAATTGCCTGGATTAACGTTCGGGATTCCTAGTGGTTTAAAATAGCCTGCACGGCAAATGCGAACTGTTTGTAAATCAGGCTTTGCACTTGAAGCCTGATGAGATGAAAAAACTTCATGCACGATTGGCTGAAAAGTTATGCGGGTGACCTACAAAGGCAATAGATACGAGCTCACATTGTTGAGCGGAATGGTATTCAAGCTCAGGCAGTTGTGGTTTCCGATGAGGCGAATAGCCAGAGCTGTGCGGCGGACGATTTTGGTATGGGGCTTGCCTAGTTTAGGGGCCGGAAAGGCTCTAGAATTAGGCCATGAGCAGCAAGAAGGCACCGAAGAACAAGTACGTCAAAAACTCGCACCTCTCGGAGCGCAAGTTCAGGGAGCTGCTGAGGCTCTTCTGCGCCGATGTCACGGCGCTCTCGGCGGCCTCCCTGACGGGCCTCAACCGCAACACGGTCAACCGCTACTACGGCATGCTCCGCGTCCGGATCGCCGAGATTTGCGAGGCCGACAGCCCCTTCGATGGCGAGGTGGAGGCCGACGAGAGCTACTTCGGGGCCAGGCGGGTGAGGGGCGTCCGGGGGCGCGGGGCGCGCGGCAAGACCATCGTCTTCGGGCTGCTCAAGCGCGGCGGCAGGGTCTACACGCGGATCGTGCCGGACGTCACCAGAAGGACGTTGATGCAGGTCATCGAGGGGAAGGTGTCCAAGGACTCGACCATGTACACCGACGGGTTCGCGTCCTACGACGGCCTGGTGGACTGGGGCTACCGCCACCACTACCGCGTGCGCCACCGCGAGAACGAGTTCGTCGAGAGGGGCAACCCGGGAAACCACATCAACGGCATCGAGAGCTTCTGGGGCTACGCCAAGAACAGGCTGGTAAAATACCAGGGGATACCCAAGGAGGACTTCTACCTCCATCTGAAGGAATGCGAGTTCAGGTTCAACATGCGGGGGCGGGACATGTACAAGTTCATGCTTCGAGAGCTCCGCGAGAGGCCCCTAAACTAGGCAAGCCCCTTTGGTATTAAGGGGCTGGTTGGTAACGCTTCTGGTCTTCATTTCCATTGGTGCCGTCGTTCTATCGGCGATGGTTGCGTTGGGTTACTTGGGGCCGGAGTCGTCAATAACGGAATTCGTCCTTATGCTCCTTGGATCGGTTCTACTGCTTACGATTAAAGAAACTCGAGATAATGCTGCTTGGAGAAGAGCGGTGCTTGTTGAGCAGTGGAAGCATTATGCAAGTTGCCGCGGTTCTCTCAATGCGAATTTGTACAAGCTGTTTCATGCGTTGGGACTAAGAGTGGACCACTGGGACATGCTTGCTTCGCGTGAGAACCTCGAAAGGGCGTTGTCGGACGCGACATGTTCCGATGTGTCTGTGGACGACAATGCATTGGAGGAGGCCACTTGTTCCATTTTCGATATTGTGGAGTGCTATATCGACCTTTCGATCAAAAACGAATGGATTGATTGGGACGGCGACGAAGCATCGTTCATCTTTGAAAGCTGCTTACCAAGATCGCTTACCGTTGTTCGGAGTAGCTCAAAAGAAGGGTTTGAAGAGAGGAAACGTTCTCTGAGTGGGCTTTCGGACGACCTGCTGCGCTTCGTGGCAATCCTGCGGCGGCCGTGGAGATATCCGGTGGACGTTGCTCATGACCAGTTGCTTGAGAAATATCTTGAGCGCCACGGCGTGCGGTTGGGGTAGTTTCTTGCGCGAAGCGGATTGGGCCTGACGGATTCCCTCGGGCGCCAGGAGTACGTTGAGCTCGCTGCTCCGGTAGCAGCTCCTGTTGTCGTTCGTCGCCCACTCAACGACGATGTCCAGGTCGACGAAGAAGGCCAGACGCGAGCCGTGAAGGAGCCAGCTGTGCCCTTAAAATGGCGTCGTTATTCAATCCGACTGGTATCGGTCGTCAATTCCAGTGGCCTTGCGCTGCCAGCGCTATGCCCGCTATGCACTCGTGTATAAAAGCCCTTGTGGGGTTGAGGGTAGTGTCCCGAAAGTTGGTGTAGACGCCTAGAATCACAACCGTATTCTAGCCCAACATCTAGGCCGCCCTCCTCCCGATCGGGTTGTCGGCGTGTGTTTAGTCAATAGCTTTTGAGCAGAATGGTCATCGGAATTTGAGCAGCTTGCGCACCCGCCCTGCGCACCTTTTCTGAGCACCTACCCCTCCTGCATGAGCGCGTTTCGCACGCGGTAGGACTCGCCGCGGAACTGGACGAGCCTCCCGTGGTGGACGATCCGGTCGATGACCGCCGCGGCCATCTGGTCGTCCCCGAACACCGCGCCCCATCGGCTGAACTCCAGGTTCGTGGTGATGACCACCGACTGCCGCTCGTATGCGTCGGCGAACACCTGGAAGAGCAGTCGCGCGCCGTCGGGGTCCAGCGGCAGGAAGCCGAGCTCGTCGATGACGAGCAGCCTCGCGCGGCCGATGAGCGCGGCCTCGCGGTCGAGGCGCCCCTCGTCGCGGGCGCGGCGCAGCCGCATGACGAGCGACGACGCGGTGAAGAAGCGGGCCTCCAGCCTGCGCTCGCACGCCAGCATGCACAGCGCCGAGGCCATGTGCGTCTTGCCGGTTCCGACGTCCCCCATCAGCACGAGGTCCTCGCGGCGCTCGAGGAACCCCAGCGAGGTCAGGTCCTCGCGCCCGAGCCCCTCGGGCCACGAGACCGCCGCCCAGTCGTACCCGTCGAAGGTCTTCGGCGCGGGCAGCGCGCAGCGCCGCAGCAGCGTGGCGCGCTTGGAGGCCTCCCTGCTCGCCCGCTCCGCCTCGAGGTGGCCCGCCAGGTACTCCACCTGCCTCGGCGTGCCGAGCTCCGACCACTCCTCCAGCACCGCCGTCGTGAGCGAGCACGCCCTGCCCGCCTCGACCACCCTGCGGGCGAGGGCCCCGTTAGCGGCCATCGCCGACCGCCCCCCTCAGGAACCCGTCGTAGACCGACAGGTCCGCGCCGCCGCGCTCCCCGGAGCCGGCGGCGATGCGCCTGGACAGCACGTCGACGGTCGCGTCGTCGGGCACGCGCCCGCCCTCGACGACCCGCTCCGCCGCGAGGCAGGCGGCCTCGAACCCGGAGGCGGCGCCGGCCCTGCCGATCGCCCTGAGGGTCTGCCTGCGGCCCGCGCCGTCCATCCGGTCGATGCCCGCGACGAGCGCCTCGGGCATGTCGCGCCTGATGGTCGACTCGCCGAAGGCCCGCGGCCTGGCTGTGTTCGCTAACATAGTTTTCGACACTTCGCTCAGCAGGGTTTCGACACTTCGCTCACGGCCACGCTGACCATCCCCCAAGGGGCCTATCTTTGCTGTTGTCCCGAATACGGCAAAGGAGGCCCGGAAGGGAAATGATCAGCATGGACAAGATCGATTCTATACGCAAGAGGTACAGGCGGGGAGAGAGCGTGGCGTCGATAGCCCGCGACCTGCAGGTGTCCAGGGATACGGTGTACAAGTACGCCAGGATGGAGGACCTGTCTCCGAAGATGCCGGTGAAGAAGGAAAAGCGCCCGAGCAAGATGGACAGGTGGGCGCCCTACGTCGACCAGTGGCTCGAGGACGACATGCGCGAGAACAGGAAGCAGCGCCACAGCGCCCATCGCATATGGCAGAGGCTCACCCAAGAGCTCGGCGCCGACGTGGCGGAATCCACGGTGAGGCGCTACGTGCACCTCGCGAAGCAGAGGATGCACGAGGGCGCGGAGCAGTACCTCGACCTCGAATGGCCTGCAGGCGAGGCCCAGGTGGACTTCGGGTTCGCCGATTTCGTCGCGAGGGGCACCCGCATGCAGCTGCCGTACTTCGTGATGAGCTTCCCCTACTCCAATGTCGGGCTGATGCAGGTGATGCCCGGGCAGAACAGCGAGTGCGTCTGCCAGGGGATGGAGAACATCTTCGAGTTCGTCGGCGGCGTGCCCACCGCGGTCATGTTCGACAACGCCACGGGCGCCGGCAGGCGGATCGCCGACACGATACGCCTGGCCACGCTCTTCAAGGCGTTCTCCGCCCACTACGGCTTCGAATACCGCTTCTGCAACCCCCGGGCGGGGCATGAGAAGGGGTCCGTGGAGAACAAGGTGGGCGCCCTCAGGCGCGCCCTGCTCGTGCCGGTCCCCAGGGTATGGAGCATGGACGGCTACAACTCCCGCCTGCTTGAGAGGTGCATGGCGCTCTCCAAGGGCAAGGAGCACTGGAGGAAGGGAGAGGGCGAGGACGTCCTGTTCCACGAGGACGCCTACGCCTTCCTGGCGCTGCCGGAGCATCCGTTCTCCTGCGTCACCTACAGGCGCGCCGTCGCCGACAAGAAGGGCAAGGTCAGGGTCGACGGCAGGCATTGGTACTCCACCTCCCCCGAGTACGCCGGCCAGGAGATGATCGTGGGGCTCCATGCCGCCAAGGTGACCATAGCGGACCGCGACGGCACCGTGGTGGCCGAGCACGACAGGGCCTACGGCGACGCGCCGACCGACACCACCGACCCGGCCTCGCAGCTGCCGCTGCTGTGCAACAAGCTCAGGGGCTGGCACGAGAGCAAGGTCAGGGCGAACCTGCCGGACGGCCTGAGGGGCTACATGGACGGCCTCGACAGGAGGGGGCTGGGCGACGCCGCGAGGGCCCTGCGCGACCAGTGCGCCGAGAGCGGCTGGGACGGCGCCGTGGAGGCCGCCGAGGGCTCGCTTGAGCGCTGCGGGCGCATCGACAGGGCCGCCATGTCGCTGGCGGCCAAGCGGCAGGCGACGGGATCGATCAGCTACGACGACGCGGTGGACCTGGCCGCCTACGACAGGCCTCTGGAGGCGAGGCGCCATGCGCACGAGGGTCGATAGGGCCGGCCTGGACTCCCATGTCCGCGACCTGGCGCGCCAGATGTTCTTCTCCAATGCCGCGATCGACGCGTTCCTCGAGGGGGCCAGCGCCTCGGACGCCAGGGCGGTGGAGGCGCTGCTCTCCGAGGAGCTCGAGAGCCGCGCGCGCAACAAGAGGAAGAGGCTGCTGAACAGGGCGCGCTTCCCCAAGATCAAGTCGTTCGGGGGCTACGACTTCTCCCAGGTGTCCTTCCCGGAGGGCTACGGCCCCGAGGACCTGAAGTCGCTGAGGCTCCTCGATTCGGCGGAGGGGTTCGTGTTCTACGGAAAGACCGGCAGGGGCAAGACGCACCTGGCGACCGCCATAGGGGTCAAGGCGGTGTCCGGAGGCAGGTCGGTGAGGTTCCACTCCACGGCCGACCTCGTGATGCGCCTGGAGCGCGCCCAGGGCGAGGGATCGCTCGATCGGGCCCTGCGGGACGCCACAAGCGCCGACCTGGTGATACTGGACGAGTTCGGATACGTGCCGATCGACGTGGCCGGCGCGAGGATACTGTTCCAGGTGGTGTCGGACTGCTACGAGAGGCGCAGCCTGATCGTCACGACCAACATCGAGTTCTCCAAGTGGGGCACCGTCCTGGGCGACGACAAGCTCGCCGCGGCCATGATCGACAGGATCGTCCACCACTCGAGGCTCATCGAGTTCCTCGGCTCCAGCCATCGCATGGACACCGCCCTGCTCTTCGGCGAGGAGGGCTCACAGGAATGCGACGGCGTGAAGGGAGGCGATGCGGAAGGCACGGAAGGCAAGTAGATGTAGGCAACAATCAGCTCACGGGGACGGTCGGCCTATCCTCGTGAGCGGAGTGTCGATTTTCGACAGATCATTCTGTCGATTCGGACTTGACTGAATGCACCAACAGCTCGCGGGAGTGCCAGGCCGGCCCGGCCACGTACTCGCGGCCGTCGACCGTCACGTAGCCTCGCTTGTCGGCGCGCGCCCGCACCCACCTGACAGCGTCGAAGGGGTCCGCCGGAAGCGCGGCCATCGCCGCGAGGTCCTCGGCGAGCGCCTCTGTAACCGGGCGCCCGTCGCGGCAGGAGGAAGCCGCGTTGAGCCGCGCGCAGCCGGCTTCGAGCATCCCGTCGGGCTCCTCGAGCGCGCCGACCGAGGGCACCGGGACGAGCAGGTTGCGCCGGATGAAGCCGACGGCGTTCTCCACGGAGCCCTTCTCGTTGCCGGAGTAGGGGTCGCGGTAGCGGCTCGCGCACCGGTAGTGGGCTCGGAACAGGGAGAACGGATGGGACTCCGTCACCTCGCCCCGCGACATCCGGCCCGCCTCGGTGGCGTTGTCGAGAACGAGCGCCGCCGGCGCGCGCCCGATCTGCCCGAAGGTCCGCGAGAGGCCCTCGCACATGCACTCCGAGCGCTGGGACATGCAGGCCCGGGCGTAGCGGGCGTCGGGGTGCGGCAGCGAGACGACGAGCAGCTTGAGCGCGAGGCGCTCTCCGGCCACCACGGCCTCGAAGTTGCCGTAGTCGACCTGCGCGGTCCCCGGTGCCCACTCGAGCTCGAGACAGCCCTCTTCGGCGCCTTGGCGGTGAGAGTTTCGCCACTCGCGCACGTGGCGTCGCGCCGTGGAGTAGGAGCCCTTGTAGCCCCTCTCCGCGACCAGCCGGTCATAGATGCGCTTCGCGGTATGGCGCTGCTTGCGAGGTGCGCCCGAATCGGCCTCGAGAACGGCATCGATCCATGCGGCGTCGTCGGGTCCGAGTGCGCGGCGCGCCCTCGACCTCGGCTCCGGCGCCGCGGGCGACATGTCGGCCATATCGGCGTATTTGGCGACGGTGTTGCGGCTCAGCCCCAGCCTCCTCGCGATCTCCGCCCGCGGGACGCCCACGGCGTCCATCTCACGTATATCATTGATTTCATCCAGGGGCACGGTCATCTCCTCCATCCTTTCCGGGCGGGTCCGTCCAAAGCCTTCGCCCGGAAAAACAATACGGCGAGGGCCGCGCCCCTGGTTCTTGGGGTGCGGCCCTCATGATCAAAATGCTCAATTCTTAATGCGCACGGTGCTCAAATCCCGGCGCTCATTCGGACCAGTTCTTATTGCACATCAACAACGCCGATCATTCCTCTCTGGCCCTCCTCACGTCGTAAGCCGAGGCAACGACATTGTTGGGCCGATTGCGGGTGGTCGGCGTGCCCATGCTCAAAGCCGAAAGAATTTCGTGCTCAGGCCCGAAACTTTCCGACGCTCAAACCCGCAACTTCGAGGCTATCAAACACAGGTGACCAGGAACGGGTCTATGGAAGCGCCGTTCGTGCCGGTACGGAAACGGCGGACGAGGCGATACGTAAACCGCGAAACGACCTGTACCCGCGACGCGAAATAATCAGTGGCGCTACATGAATGCGATACGGGCTCGTGACGTCGTGAATCGTAACGATGTTTATCATTGAAACGGGCAAAGATAAAAGGCAATCTTGTCTAATAACTGCAAATTCAGCATCTATAATGAATAAAAACCAAACGCATCGTAGGCTCTAACTAAGTTGCATGGGAGGGTGCTGAGTATGCTTTTAAACTTTACCTTCAAGAATTATGCCAGTTTTCGTGACGTCCAACAGTTTTCAATGGAGATTCCGTCTAAAGAGAATGGCGAACAGTGGAAGTATCCCGAGCTCTCCACCGTCACTGCTTTGTATGGTGCAAACGCGTCGGGCAAGTCGAGTTTTTTGGCCGCGCTCTGGTTTGTCTCTTCATTTGTTAGGGATGGATATGCATCGGGTGTTGGCGAAAGTGTAATACCGCGTCGTGCCTTTTTACTGGATCAACTTTCTGCCACGGATACTTCCGAGTTCTTGATTGAGATGCATGCCGGGGATGGGCATAGATACATTTATGAATTTGCGGTGACCGACACGACGGTCGAATATGAGGAGCTTACTGCATATTATTCACGACGACCGTCGCTGCTGTTTTCAAGATATCTGACGGCAAATGGAGAAACTGGTATTAAATTTGGCTCATCATTTAGTGGACCGAAAAAGCAGTTGACCGCGCTCTTGCGCAAAAATGCCCTCTTTTTGTCTGTGACCGCTACTGCTGGCGTAGCGATTACTGCCCCAGTTTTTACGGAGCTTGCTGAGGGTTTTGGCTACTACGATGCAGCGGCTTACAGAAGCGAGCTTGAGCAGATTAAGGTGATGGCAAGGAAGGACCCCCATGTCCTAGCGCAAATGTCTCAATTGATTCAGTACGCTGACTTTGGAATTGATGAAATTCAGGTTCGTGCCACGGGGGCGACATCCGGGAGCGCGGGTGGACAGGGCGTCGATCCTCGCCTCTCGTTTGATGGAGTCCCTGATGAGATCATGGATTACATCAATACCGAACTGAAATGGAGTCTGAATAACGAATTGGTTTTCCATCATGTTTCTGAGGATGGTGGCGGTTGGCTATCGCAGGCCATGGAGTCCGATGGAACACTTGCAGGCTTGGCATTCTTGTCGGTTGCGTTGCGAACGCTTAAAAATGGACGGGTTATGCTTGTTGACGAAATAGAGCGGAGCCTTCATCCCGTTCTTGTAAAAGGCCTCATTTCGCTGTTCACGGATATCCGCACAAACCCTCATCAGGCTCAGCTGATCTTTACCTCTCACGATGTCTCTCTTATTACGTCTGGTTGTGGAGGGGATGGAGTACTCAACAGGAACCAGCTGTGGTTTACGCGCAAGGGAAAGGATGGGGCATCTTCACTTTGCCCGGTTACTGCGTTTAGCCCGCGCCCGGATGAGAATCTTGGCAAAAACTACTTGAATGGGGTATACGAGGTCCTGCCTGTTGTTGGTTTGCGCCAGAGCTTTGCCGAGCTTATGAAAGAGGACGGCGCACAAGAGGAAGAGGGGGAATAATGGCGGGGCGACTGCCGCGAGGGCGATCTACAAAAAAGCGGTCTCGAGGCAAACGATACCTGATTGTAACTAATGGCAAGGTGACCGAGAAGGAGTACTTCGAAAGGTTGGTCGACCTATACGGCTTGCGGGGTCGCGTTGTAATTGATAAGGGAGCCGCTGGACGAGATCCTAAAACGCTTGTTGAGCGGGCAGCAGATTTGAAGGCAAAGGAAGATGAAGAGGCAAGGAAGGAGCGCTTCGACTCTTGGGAGTCTGTCTGGGCGGTTACGGATGTTGATGACTTCTCCATGTTCGCAGCTCAGCAACTTGCTAAGCAAGAGGCCGTTAGCCTTGCAGTATCAAATCCGTGCTTCGAGGTGTGGCTCATAGACCATGTGATTGTTTGTCCAGAGTCTTGCGCCGAAACAAAAGCATGCGAAAAGAAGGCGCAGGAGTTGGGAGTGACTTGTTCAAGGGGGAAGAAGAGCAAGTCACTTGAAAAGTCGAAGGCAATCGGCTTTCCGATTACGAAAGAACGGGTGGTCAAGGCCTTGCAAAATGCGCAGGGGCATAACTCAGATCGCAAGCGGCAGGTTCGGTTTCATTCCGTTGATCAGGCAAGCAAGTATTCAGTTTGGACAGATGTTCCAAGCATAGTGGATTGCTTGCGAGCGAGTGCGCAGGAGTGAATCGGGGCATCGCTCTGAGTTCCATTGTGCATTTAGTCGATAATGCGGGAAGTAGATTGTTCGGCTGGTTTATTTTGGGGTAGGGATATGGATACCTTCGGGCCCCACCGCATAATCGTCACCGGCGGGTGCGGCTTCATCGGGAGCAACTTCGTGCGCTGAGTGGTCGAGAACCGCCCAGGCGTGCGCATGACCGTGCTCGACAAGCTCACCTACGCCGGCAACCCCGAGAACATCGCCGGCCTGCCCTCCGACCGCGTCGAGCTCGTCGTGGGCGACATCTGCGACTCCGCGCTCGTGGACCGGCTCGTGTCGGAGGCCGACGCCGTGGTGCACTTCGCCGCGGAGTCCCACAACGACAACTCCATCGCCGACCCCTCGCCCTTCCTGGAGACCAACGTCCGGGGCACCTACACCCTCATCGAGGCGTGCCGCAGGCACGGCGTGCGCTACCACCACGTCTCCACCGACGAGGTCTACGGCGACCTGGCGCTGGGCGACCCCGCCCGCTTCATGATACTGCCAATATAAAAATCCCCATTCACACCAAGCGGGAATCCCGGTCGCACCAATTCGCAACGGCCGTTCGCGCCAATCGGCTTTACCCAACCAGACCAACGAAGTACCCTCCGCTCGAGCGCCGCTCGAAAGGAGGACCTTGATGGAGAGGAACGTGATGGGAGAGCTGAATATGTACAGGCAGGCCGGCGCCAAGCCGAACTTCAGCGAGGTCGCGCGGAGGCACGGGATGGACCGGAAGACCGTGGCGAAGTACTGGCGCCTCGGGGAGGCGCCCGCCGACAGGCCGCCGCGGCCGAGCGGGTTCGACGCGGTGAGGGAGGCGATCGAGGAGAAGGCGGGGCTGCCGGGCGTCACCAAGAGGGCCGTGCACGAGTACCTGCCCCACCGCCACGCAGGCGCGGGACTGCCCGGCTACAACGCCTTCACCGCGTACCGCCGCAGCCGCGGCATCGAGTTCGGCGCCGCCCGCGACCCCGGGGCGCACCCGCGCTTCGAGACACCGCCGGGCCGCCAGCTGCAATTCGACTGGAAGGAGGACGCCAGGATGGTCGACGCGAACGGCGAGGTCTTCGAGTTCAACGTGTTCACGGCGACGCCCGGGTACTCGAGGCCGCGCAAGTTCACCTACTCCCCGACCAGGACGACCGACGACCTGCTGGCGCGCCTGCTCGGCGCGTTCAGGTTCACGGGCGGCGTCCCGCAGGAGTGCCTCACCGACAACATGGCGGCGGTCGTGAGCGCATCGTCGGGCCGAAGGGAGAAGAACGGGCGGGCGTCCCGCTTCGCCAGGGAGGCGGGATTCGAGCTGCAGCCCTGCAGGACCCGCACGCCGCAGACGAAGGGCAAGGACGAGTCGGCCAACAGGTTCCTGTCGCGCCCTCTGGCCTACGACGGCGACTTCGTCGGGCTGGAGGGCCTGCTCGAGGCGATAGCGCGGATCGAGTCGAGGAGCAACTCCGAGCCCAACGAGACGACCGGCCTGCCCCCGGCGGCGCTGTTCCTGCGGGAAAAGGAGCACCTGCGGCCGATCGGCAACGCCGCGCTGCTCGAGTCGATGGTCGGCGACGTCACCGAGCAGGTCGCGCCCCCGACGATGCTGGTCAGGGCGGCGGGCAGGCAGTGGTCGGTGCCCCGCGGGTGCATAGGCAGGAAGGCCAGGGTGGTGTCGATGCCGGGCGGGCAGATACGGGTCGCCGTGGCGGGTGGGCTCGTCGCCGTGCACGATGCCTCGCGGGGCTCCGCGCGCATCAATTATACCGAGGACCACCACGTCTGTGTTTTGTCAAGCAGAAGTGAACGGTAATATCACCAGGAATTGAACGCTGCAGGCACGGGAACCGGACATCCGGTGTTCAATTCCTGTGCCTGAATGCGCCGCATGGAGACTGCTAGGCCAGCTGCCCTTCAGGCGTGCCATCTCCCGATATGAGGGCATGCCTCATGCGCCGGGACTCGCCGCTGAACTTCAGAAGCCTCCCGTGATGGCAGATGCGGTCTATCACGGCAGCAGCCATCTGGCCGTCCCCGAAGACGGCGCCCCAGCGCGCGAACTCGAGGTTCGTGGTGATCACGAGGGACTGCCGCTCGTGGCTCTCGGATATGACCTGGAAGAGCAGCCTCGCCCCGTCGGTGTCGAGGGGGAGGAAGCCGAGCTCGTCTATCCCCAGGATGTCGGCCTTCGCGAGCTGGGCGAGCTCGCGGTCGAGCGATCCCGCATCGCGTGCGCGCCTCAGGCGCATGACCAGCGACGATGCGGTGAAGAACCTTGCAGGGCGCATCTGCTGGCAGCACAGCGAGCAGATCGCCTCGAGCATGTGGGTCTTGCCGGCGCCGACATCGCCCATGAGCACGAGGCCCTCGCGCCTCTCGAGGAACGAGAGCGAGGGCAGGTCCGCCCGGCCGAAGCCTTCCGGCCAGGAGGCGGATGTCCAGTCGTGGCCGTCGGACGTCTTCGCCTGCGGAAGCGCGCACCTCCTGAGCAGGGATGCCCTCCTCGAGGCATCCCTGCTTGCGCATTCTGCCTCGAGGTATTCGGCAAGGTATTCTACCTGCCTCGGCGTGCCGCGCACGCCCCAGTCGGCGAGGAGCGACTTCGTGAGCGAGCATCTCGCGCCGGCGGCGGCGACGCGCTCGGCAAGGGCCTCAGCGCCGCTTCCCATCGGAGCCCCCCTTCCCCGCGAGGCGGTCGCATGCGGCAAGGTCGACCCCCGCGCCTTCCGCGCCGCCCGAGGCGATCCTCCTCGCAAGCGCGTCGCACGAGGCATCGTCCGGGACCCTGCCCTCTGCGAAGAGGCGCTCCGCGGCCTGGCACGCGGCATCGAAGCCGGACGCGTCCGATGCCCTCCCCATGGCCCTGGGCGCACGCCTGAGGTCATCCTTCTCCAGCCGGTCCATATGGGAGAGGAGCGCTTCCGGCATGTCCCTGCGTATGACCGACTCGCCGAACGCCCCCGGCCTCGCCACCGGCGCAGGCACGAGCGACGCGGGATTCCTCACGAGCTCTCCCTGCCTCCACGACCTCGGAAGGGATGCCGCATGCCTTCCGTGCATGTCCATGATCTCGACCGTGCGCGCTCCGGCGCCAGCAAGGAGGTCGCGGCTGCGCCAGGCGGGGCCTGCGCAGCAGGAGACGCCGCCCAGCTGTATGTAGCCCCTCTTGTCCGAGCGGACATGCACCCATCTCACGGAGTCGAAGCGCACGCCCGGAAGGGCCATCATCGCCGCGAGGTCCTCGGCGAAGGCCTTGGGCGCAGGTCCGTGCAGCCTGCTCTCCGCCGCGGCGTTGATCCTCCTGCAGCCGGAGAGCAGCATCGAGTTCAGCGCGTCGAGGCTCGGCACGGAGGGCACGGGGACGAGGAGGTTGCGGCGCAGGAACCCCACGGCATTCTCCGCCGATCCCTTCTCGTTTCCGGAATCGGGGTTGCAGAACCTGGCCTCGAAGCGGTAATGGGCCCTGAGCTGGGAGAAGAGCTTGGACTCCGTCACCCTGCCGAAGAGCATCCGCCCCGCCTCGGTGGCGTTGTCGAGCACGACGAGGCGCGGCGCGCGCCCCGCCATCTCGAATATCTCGGCGAGCCCCTCGCAGAAGCACTCTGCCTTCTCGCACGTCATCGCGATGCAGAAGCGGGCGTTCGAATGCGGGAACGTCGCGACGAGGAGCTTCAGCTCGAGCCTCTCGCCTGCGACGGTGGCGGTGAAGGCGCCATAGTCGGCCTGCATGGCGCCCGGCGCCCAGTCGAGCTCGAGGAAGCCGTCGCGTGGGGACTGCTCCCGCGCGAGCTTCCATTCCCTCACAAAGCGGCACACCGTCGGATAGGATCCCGCGTAGCCCTGCTCGGCGACGAGCCTGTCGAAGATCTTCTGCGCGCTGTGGCGCTGCTTCCTGGGGACGGAGCGGTCGTCCACGAGCATGCCGACGATAAAATCGGCGTACCTGTCGATTGCAGGCCTCTTCCTCCTTTCCGCCACGGGCGGCTGCGGGGAGAGGTCCTCCATCCTCGAATACTTGTACACGCTGTTGCGGCACACGCCGAGGGCCTCCGCCATCTCGGTCGGCCCGGCTCCGTCGGCATCCATCCGTCTGATACATTGTTGTACGTCAGGGGACACGGTCATCTTTCCTTTCCTCCTTCTGGCGGGACGTTCGTCGCCGTCTTGCCCGCCAGAAAGGAATTGTGGGGCATGGCCGTGCCCTCCGGCTCATGTGCGGAGAGACGCCATGCCCCGTGAACGGGATGTGCAGAAACAGATCATCGGGATGTTCAATTCCTGGTGATATTTCTGGTCACTTCTTATTGAAAGAAAACAAACGTGCAGGAGCGCGCCGACCGCGAGCTCAAGCGCCGCAGCCGCGTCGTGCAGGTCTTCCCCGGCAGGGAGCCGTCCATCAGGATGATGGGCGCCGTGTTCTCGGAGATGGACGAGGACTGGGCGGGCCGCCGCTGGTTCGGCGACGACTCGATCGGCAGGGCCGTCGAGGGCGCCGAGGCCGACGAGCCCGCGCACGCCTACGAGGGCACAGCGGCCGAGCACGCGGCCAGGATCATCGCGCTCGTGGTGGCCGACAACCCGATCCCCGGCAGGAAGGCGGCGTAGCATGCGCTAGAATGACGGCATTCTAGGCGATTCTCGGTTCCTCGAACAGCCTGCGGCCGCCCCTTTATCGACCTCGCTTACACCAACATTTCCGACGCGATCTGCCAAGAAAAGCTTGAAGCAAGAATCGATAGCATTGCGTTGTGTCGCGATGATTTGCGCGTCGAGTAAGACGATGTGCTTCTTAGAAATAATGGCAGTTTGAGCTTCTGCATCCCTCTGGGAAGGGACCAAGGCGAGTCAAATGGTTGAGGAACCCCCACATTTGAACTGCATCTCATTTCTGGCTAAGAGAAATGGGAGGCAGTTTATGTCAATTCGTCCTGTAATCTCCCGGTTCAATCGGTGGGCGTTTCCGAATGGGTGCGCCATCTCAGAAAGGGGACAGGCACCTTTCTGAGATGGCGAGGGCCCTCCGGTGCGATCCGATTTGGACGCGCCGGAGGGCCCTCTGCTCGATATCTGCGTGCGCGCTTACGCGAATTGCGCGCGGTAGGCGTCGCAGACCTCGCGGACGGGACCGTCCATGCGCAGGTCGCCCTTCTCGATCCACACGGCGCGCGTGCAGATGCGTTCCACCTGCTCGATTGAATGGCTTACGAACAGCACCGTGACGTTTCCATTGTCGATGAAGCTCTGGATCCGGCGCTCGCACTTCTCCTGGAAGAACACGTCGCCCACGGAGAGCGTCTCGTCCACGATGAGGATATCGGGCTCAGTGATGGTCGCGATGGCGAAGGCGATGCGCGCGACCATGCCCGAGGAAAAGTTCTTCATGGGCATGTCGACGAAGTCCGGCAACTCTGCAAAGTCGACGATCTCCTGGAAGTGCTCATCGATGAACTTCTCGGTGTATCCGAGCAGCGCGCCGTTGAGGTAAATGTTCTCGCGCGCGGTGAGCTCCAGGTCAAAGCCCGCGCCGAGCTCGATGAGCGGCGCGATGTTGCCCCGCACGACGCATTCGCCCTCGCTCGCCTCGAGAACGCCCGCGATGACTTTAAGCATGGTGGATTTGCCGGAGCCGTTCGTTCCCACCAAGCCCACGACTTCGCCGGGCTTTACCTTAAAGGAGATGTGCTTGAGCGCGCGGAACTCGTTGAAGAACAGCTCGTGTTTCATGAGCTTAATGAAGTACTCTTTGAGGCTGTTGAGCTGCTCGGATGCCATATTGAAGATCATCGTTACGTCGTTGACCTCGATGGCGTATTCAGAAGAGTTGTTGGTAGCCATGGTGACCCTTTGGGTAGTTACGGTTGACGGATGTTGTCGTCGCGGTGCAGGTTGTCGCAAGTCGCGGTGATGGTGGGGGCGGGAGGGGTCTAGACGTACAGGATGAATTTGTGCTGGGTCTTGCGGAACACGATGATGCCAAGAGCGAGCATGGCGAGGGACCAGATGGCGCACAGCGCGATGATTTCGGGCGAGGGGCTCTGGTTCCACAGGAAGATGTCGCGCATGAAGGTCACGAAGCCGTACATGGGGTTCGCCTTGACGATGCCGATAACCCACAAGGGGGCACCCTTGTCGATGAGCAGCTGGAAGTCCCAGAACAAGGGCGTGAGGTAGGTCCACGCGGTGAGGATGACGCTCCACAGGTGGATGACGTCGCGGAAGAACACGGCGAGCGAACCGATAACAAGGCCGATGCCGATGCAGAAGACGATGAGCAGGGCAAGGCAGACGGGCAGCCAGATGAGATGCCAAGTGGGCATAACGCGAAACCACAACATGACGATGGCGACCGCGACGAGCGAGAAGGCGAAGTTGACGAGCGCAAAGAGGACCTTTTGCACGGGGAAAACGAACCGGGAGATCTTGACCTTTTTGAGGAGGGGTGCGGCGTCAAGGAAGGACGTGAGCGCGGCGCTGGTGGAGTCGGACATGAATGAGAACGTGATGTTGCCCAAGATGAGGTAGAGCGGGAAGTTCTCGATGCCGTTGCTAAAGAGGAACGAGAACACGATGCTCATGACGACCATCATGAGCAGGGGGTTGAGCACCGACCAGACGACGCCGAGAACCGAGCGGCGATACTTGAGTTTGAAGTCCTTGGTGACGAGCTGCTTGAGAATGAAGCGGTTTTTATCACGCTCGGTTTTCGCGTAAGGCGAGACAGATGCGCTGGAGGTTGTTGCAGTGTCGGCCACGAGCAGTGCTCCTCAGTAGAAGTATTAGATGAGCCCCCATTTTAGCATGCGACCTATATGGGCACGGTTTCTGCATGGGATGGAGATGATAAGCACCGAAGGCTAGGAATATGTGGTCGGTAGCCAATCCGCGCGAGTAACCGAGGACACAGATTTGTATAGTTGTGGTGTTATCATGAAATACGATTCATGATTCATTGAGAGAGGGGTCCACGTGAGACGGTCCATAGTTCTCAAGGCGGCTATTTTGTTGATTGCCATTGGCACATCGTTTTCAATCCCTCAAGTAGGCTATTCGGAGGATGTTGAAGGATTGGCCGCAGAGGACTTGTCAACCGAGCCATCCTCTTCAAACACTTGCGAGGATCCTGCCTTCGCCGCTGCGAGCGAATCGAGAGTTGCCTATGAGCTCAACTACCAAGACGTTTTTGCGAGTGAAAAAGGTCTCGCCATTCGTTTGGGCGGTTGGGATCCCGCTGCGCAAACGTTTGTAGTAGATTCCACATGGACCAAAACGCTCGAAAGGGCGCAGAGTGATGGACGACGTCACGTCGTGTACTGTGATTTTTTTACTGACGTTTCGTTGGCGCAATCGCAAATTGATGGCATGTTGCGTGCTCTGAGCTCCACGACCCTCGACTGCCCTCTGTTCCTTAGCTTGTCTGATGAGGCTCACACGTCGCAGCAGCTCAGTGTTTTAACGTCTGCTTTGGATAATTTCCAGGAGCAGGGTTATCTCGTTGGCGTAATGGCTCGCTCTTCTTGGTGGGAAGATCTACCCGACAATTCTTTGGCGAACGGCGTGCTAGTCTGGTCTGAGCAAGATGGATATTCCGACATTCCGCACATCAAGGATTATGGAGGAATTGAAGGCGAGTCTTCTGAATCCGCGCTTGATTCCGATGGCGAGGACTTGCCCTCAGATTCTGGACCTTTCGACTCTGCTGTTGAAGGCGATGTGCCATCCAGCCTTTCTACCGAAGGCTCTTTGCAGCTTGGCTTTCGCGTTCATTGTTCTAATGTGGGTTGGATGGACCCGGTTGGTTCTGGGGATATTGGGGGAGACCTTGAGAGAGAACATCCTGTTGAAGCTATTGAATTTGACACATCCGATCAACTGATAAAAAACAGCCTTCGTATTACCACGCATGTTGCGGAGAAAGGGTGGGCCTCTGCCGTAACCGGAGAACAGATGGCTGGCTCAACGGGGCAGTCTTTACCAATGCAGGCGATTTCAATTGAACTTGCGGGGAATTTGGCGTCAACCCACGATGTCTATTACCGGGTGTTTGTCGATGGTGTTGGTTGGATGGGCCTAGCCAAGAACGGAGAATATGCGGGAACGCAGGGCAAGGCAAAATCAATTCTGGGCATTCAGGTCTTTCTCCAAGAATCGGACGATGCTGCGCCGGTTGTTTCTGCCCCTGCTGTAGATGAGGCTTTCCAGTGCGTTCCGGCAGCGGTTTCGTATGCTGCCCATGTGACAAACTTGGGTTGGCTTGCAACCGCTTCCAACGGTGCGACCGCGGGCACTGTTGGTAAAGCGCTCTCTTTGCAAGCCATCTCGTTTAAGCTGGCTCAGTTGCTTCCTAACGAGTCGGGAGCCATTGAAGGAGACGCTCATGTTTCGGAAATTGGATGGCAAGGTTGGCGGACCGGCCAAATTGGAACGACGGGCAGGAATCTACCCATTGAAGCTGTCAGGTTTCGGTTGTCAGGAAATGCATCCGACGTCTATGATGTGTATTACCGTTTGCATGTTTCCGATATCGGCTGGATGGGCTGGGCTAAGAACGGGGAGCCTGCCGGCACGCAGGGGTATGCTAAAAGCGCAGAAGCCATTCAGCTTGTTTTAGTGCAAAAGGACGGTCGGGCGCCTGATTCTTCTGATTCCGCAACTGAGGATGCCTTTAGAAAGAAGCCGCTTGGAATTAGCTATCAGGCTCACGTATCTAATATTGGATGGACAGGATATGTTTCTGACGGGAATACCGTTGGAACAACTGGGCGCGCTTTGCCTATGGAGGCCGTAAAGGCTTCACTTACCAATCTTGGAGAAGATGAGGAGGGCTGTATTCGGTTATCTGCCCACGTTTCTGAGATTGGCTGGATGGATTGGGCAACTGGGACAGCGGGAACAACCGGCCAGCATAAATCCATGGAGGCCATAAAGGCAAAGCTCGATGGAAATATTGCCACGCATTATGATTTGTATTATCGCGTGCACTGTGCGGGGTTTGGATGGCTTGGTTGGACTAAAAACGGCGGAGAGGCAGGGACGTCAGGGTTGTCCTGCCCCATCGAGGCTCTTCAGATCAGGCTAGTCAAGAAGGGCGCTCCTGCCCCCAACGAAGGGACTGCATTTATCTCCGCTCCTGTTGGCTTGATTTCTGCAAGTATCGCAGGATCATGGCAGCCTACTGTGACATTTGGCGCAGTTGCGGGGACTACTGGACAGGGAAGGTCTTTAGATGGCTTTAAGCTAAGCATTGATTCTGCGGTTGACGGGTCGGTCTCATATCGAGCCCATTGTGCAAACATCGGTTGGCAAAACTATGTTGAAGAGGGTTCTGTTGCTGGAGGCGCGGGGTCGGGCAACGCACTGCAGGCAATTCAGATTTCCCTTACGGGCGACCTTTCTAAGCTGTTTGACATCTGGTATCGGGTTCATGTTGATGACATTGGTTGGCTCGCTTGGGCATCTAATGGAATGACTGCCGGAACTACCTCATGCGCCTTGAATATTCAGGCCATTCAGGTTGTTGTAAGGGCGAAGGGGAGTTCGGCTCCTGGTGCAACGAGCGGATCAAGCTATGTCAATAAAGCAGCGCTGCCGTATGTGGGTTTCCAGAATCCGTCAGGATATCCGCAAGTGAGCAACAAGACGGTCAAGTTGCCAAGCTATTGTCATGGCGAATTTACATATGTCACTCCTTCCCGTATTCCATTCAATGCGACGCGTCAACAATGTGTTGAGGCGTTTATCGGAAGGGCGGTCGAGTATCTCGGCACGAGGTACATAGAGCCATATTCAACTGCTCCCGGTGGGGCTGTCGATTGCTCTGGTCTCGTCCTGCAGTGCCTTTACGCTACGGGTATGGATATGGGTTGGTACAATCCATACAACCATCGCTGGTTGCCCGAACAGACCTATAATTCCATGAATTGGTACAGGAACAACACTTTCAAGCCTGTGAGCGTGTCAAATATGATTCGAGGAGACGTTGTCTATTACAGTGGTCATATTGCCATCTATTTGGGCAACGGGCAGATTATAGATTCTTGGCCGCGTATTGGCGTTACGATTCGGAGCCTATATGCTCCAGGAACCCCTATAGGAGCCGGGCGACCTTATGTTTCTTGATGTACAGCCCGACTAGATTGTCTTAAGGACTAGAGGATAGACGCCGTGCCGCATTCTGGGCCGTCTGCGTAAGTGGGCGGCCCTTCCTCTATCTTTAAAACTTTGCGACGGTTATGCTCTAGGACAAAATGACGGGTGGTCGATCCAAGACAAATCGACCACCCGTCCCTATTTCAAAACGTCTAGAGTTTCGATTACTTAATAACAACTGCCTGGGATCCTCTTTGAATGTAGAGACGGTTGAACCAGCTGGCATCAACGGTTTTGTATCCTGAAAGGGAGTCGGCGATGTAGACGTTGCCCGTGTTGCGATCGAAGCCACGCAGCACAATGGTGTGAGAGTTCGTGACAGTGATATAGCGTTTGCCATTATAGTTTTGCCAAGCATATTGTTGGCCAATTGGCTGCTGATACATTGTGCTCCAAACAATCACGGGCGCACCGTCTTGAATGTTTGAGTACATGCCCTCGAGTGAAATGCCCGAGACGTCGTAAGCGCGCAAGCTACTTCCTCGTTGCGCAAGAAACTTGTTGGCTGCGTTTGTGATTGCCGGGGCAGAACAGCAGTTGCCCGCTCGCGCAGAGTGGGGGTCGCCCCAAAAAGAGGTCACAAAGTCCCAATTGCTACGTGGAATATACGAGTCTGCCATGGTTGTTTTAGACAACCCGAAAACGTAGTAGTTTAGCGTGTTGGTAAGTGCGACTGATTCGCAACCTGTGGGGAGCTGGGGCATTTGAAGCAAGCACGGAACGTCAAGCAGCGCGTAATTGACTTTAAAAGGCTTGTCGGTAAACGGCTTCTGGGTTGATCCGGGCGCTGCGACCCCCTTCGGAGTAATCTTGATTTGGAGCGCCTCCATGCGATAAGAGAGGCTTCCTGTTCCGGCTGCATTTCCGTTTTTTGTCCACCCGAGCCAGCCATACTGTTCCACATGGGCCCTATACCAAATATCAAAGTATTTGGATAAGTCGCCCGTTAGCGAAATCTTAATTGCCTCAAGTTTTTGACCTTGACCGATAATGCCAGCCGTTGCGTTGTCGGTGACGCTATTCATCCAGCCAACGTTGCTTACGTGGACGCTATAGCTCACGCTGCCGGTCAGTTGGCTAGGTACATCAATTTTAAGCGCTTCGAGTGTCTTGGCCTTGCCGGTTGTTCCGACAATTTCGCCATTGCCGACCGATTTGGTCCAGCCCTCGCCCGTAATGTAGGCTTGGGAGGCGAGGGAGGGGAGGGAGATATATGAGGGGATGCCCGTTGCCGGTAATTGAGCGCCTGTTGGCACTAACCTGACCTCAATTGCCTCGATGTTTTTCGCGAGTCCCGTTGTGCCAGCTATTTGACCGTTCTTAGTCCAGCCGAGCCAACCGAAATCAGAGACGTGAACGCGGTAGAAGAGTTCATATGTCTCCGCTGCGGGGCCTGTAAGTCGCAGCTTGAGGGCTTCCATAGGAAGATTCTTGCCAGTTGTACCAGAAACCGCGCCGTTGGATACGGCTGGTTGCCAGCCGAGCTCGGCCACATGAGCTTGAACTTCGATCGAGCTGTTAGACTGAGCACCCTTTAGGTCAATGCGGAAAGCCTGCAGAGGTTGCGCTTTGCCTTGCGTCCCGACGATACCGTCTGTTGCAGATTGCTGCCAACCGATGTCTGCGGAGTGAGCCTGCATGCGAATCATTGTTGAGGAGGTGTTTGTCGACATCGCTCCATCTTGAGGACCTGGCGTAGCTGATCCAACTTTAACAATGCGGATCTCGACGGCATTTATTCCGGATCCAAAGCCGTCAAATCCAGCGGGTTCGCCATTTGTTGCCCACCCGCTCCATGTATTCGATGTGTTGTGCACGCGGTACCAAACGGAATACTTGGAAGAAATGCTACCGGCTAGTTTGATTTGGATGGCTTCAATCTGCTGGGCGTCACCAGAATTGAGCGATCGCCCGTCAGATTGCCATGAGCTCCATCCGGAGAATTCAAATAAGCCTCGATACTGAATGCTTCCGTCCGTGATGAGGCTGTTGAGTTGTAAGGTCATGCCGATTGCTGGAGCTGAAGCTTCTGGTGCTCCCAAAATCAGCGAATCGCCGCTGGAGGAGTGAGTCTTCCCGCTCCATGTCTTTAGAGTGCCAGACATAGATTCAGATTGGCCTTGCCATGAGTTGGTTGAGTCGCCCGGAGCTGTGCCCCCTTTTTCTACAAGGCGTATTTCGATGGCTTCCACCTGCAGCGATTTGCCACTGGTGCCGGCTGGCTCTCCGTTGGAGGTCCAGCCCATCCATCCGATTTCAGAGACATGAACTCGATACCAAACGTCATACGCTTCAGCGAGTTGGCCAGTAAGGCGAACCTGCAAGGCCTCTACGGGCTTCCCCATCCCCGTGGTTCCGCATTCCCCCGATTTCCACTCCATCCATCCGATGTCCGACACATGTGCGCGCATTTCAACGGTGCCGGTGTGTGCACACCACGATGCAGAGGCTCGGACGGCTTCTATCGACAGGCCTTTTCCCGTTGTGCCTGAAGTTTTGCCATCCGTAACGGGTGATTGCCACCCTGTGTTTCTAACGTGCGCTTGATATTCAAGGGCGGGGGGTTCCTGCGCCCGATCGCGGAATGGATTTTGCGTCGGCCCTGGTGCTTCTGTTCCCTTTTCAACGAGAGTGATTTTGATGGCCTCAATTGGATAGCCGTAGCCTACGGTGCCAGCGTTTGCTCCATTGGAGGCCCAGTCAAGCCAGCCAATGTTAGAAACATGGACCTGATAGTACACGTCATAGCTTTGGGCGGTGGATCCAGACAGCTTGATGGAAATGGCTTCGAGGTGTCTTGCTTGTCCTACGGTTCCTGCAATTTGATCTCCTGTTTGGTATGGTTGCCAGCCAAGGTCGGAGATGTGGCATCTAACCTGAAGGTCGATTGTCTCGAAGCCGCTGCACTCGAACGACAAAGCCTCTAATGCGAGGTTCTTTCCAGTGGAACCGGCGATTTCGCCCATTGGTGAAGGATCTTGCCAACCAAGCTCACTAATGTGCGCGGAATAGCTGATTGCCGCATCGTCTGTTTTCACGTTTGATGGCTGCGCTTGCTCGGTGCTAGCTTCGGGCTGAACGGTGGATTCGGGCTCAGAAGGCGCGTTGGTGCTTTGCTCGGATGGGGGAGTGACTGTGGCTTCGATAGCTGAAGCTGCCTGGTCGTCTGACACAACGGCGGAATTGGACGAGGATTCGATGTGCTCTGTTTGCAGTGGCTCTGCATGTACGGTGATGGCGCATGTGCCTAGTGCAGCTGGCATGAGGCCAAGGCAAATCGCCATGGCGATTTGCCTTGCACGGGCGCTGCGTCTGCCGGTGCCAAGAGATTGTCGCTCATTGCCACAATGAAGTGCCAACATTTTCGCCTACTTCCAGTGTTGAATCGGCTTGTCTGGGCGTACATCCCTCTGAGTGAATTGGTCTACTCGTCAGATTGCTTATTACAGTTCATCATTATTTTAGTAAATCCAATGAATGCTGCAGGGATGACCGCTGCAAGAATCGCAAGATTGACCCCGTTCATGCCGAATGAAGCGATAAGGGGCTTAGAAAGCATGGCGGCAAGGATGAGTGCAAGAGCGTTGATAGCTATTTGCGTACGGTTGTCGCGCAGGATAATGAGTGCATCGTTTATGTAGAGCAGGATTGCAATCGATACCGTTCCTGCGAGTACATACGGAAAGATCCAAGCATGTGGCTCAAGCCCCTCGCCAAAGATAAAGATAAGGCTATCCTCGCCCACAAACGATAGGGCGATAACGCCAAGTGTCATAATCACAGCGATGGACAAAAGCACCTTGAGGAAGACTTTCCTAAATTCAAGTTTGCCCTCCGAATATAGCGAAGACGCCATTTTCCCAATCAACGGGCTATAGAGGAATGCAGTGCCTGCCTGAATTAGCACCGCCGGCGTCGCAATGCTGGCGTAGATGCCAAGCAGCTCATCGCCTGCGAGGATTCCGTAGTTTTGCCTCACGACTGAGACGATGGAGGTAGCGCAGAAATTGGCGATAGTGGGGAGGGCACAAGCTTTTGCAAGTTTTGTGAGATCGGCTTTGTTGAAGCGGGGTGCAATTGAATCAAGACGACGGGCATGGCGAACGTCGTATAGAATCGTGTTAACAAAGCATAGAAGCGTCATTCCAAAAATGGCGTGGGTTACAGAACCGGTTATTGCAAGAGGGACTGTGAATCCGATAATCGTTGCAAGGCCGCGAAGAATCTGCGACTTCCCTATGTAATCCATTCTTCCGTACTTTTGGTCAACGCCGTAAAGAACATCTGCGAACGTTTCGTCGGCCTTAAAGAGCAGAAACGCCAGTGTGGAGACGACCATCGCGTCCCCCGGCGCTATGACAATGAGGTAGATGGTCAAGAGGGCGAAGCTCGCTGCGATGGTTGCAAAACGAAACGCAACATATTCACCGCTTGAGTGCTCGTTGGCGATATCGGAAACTTGATAAGTTCTAATTTTGTAGAGCGCAAGAGAGGCGAACATGTTGCCAATTGACATGGCAAAGGCAAGAAACCCCGAGTTGGAGTAATCACTGGAAAGCACCACGACGATTACGGTCGTGAGCCACTGGCACCCTAGATAGAAGAGGCAGCCAGTGAGGTTCCATAGGGTATTCTTTGCAGTTGATAAAGGTTGAGGCCTCGATGTGGCGCTTCCCATGCCATCTCCTGTTGCTGCTGTCTCTTGCGGGTGTGGGTGTACGACAATACCGTCGAGATGATACTCGCATATGGGCTCCAGAGATTGGGCGATGTATCAGTTGGGTACATTTCCCACATTAAGTGAAACGTTGATGTCCTGCTGTTTCTGCGGATATGAATCGGGAGGGGGCGTTCCTTACCTTCGTATTTCAAAAAATGACGATGAAAAGATTTGAGGTGTATGGAGGCGCTTTGATGAGATTGAAAATAAAGCCAACGGCTTTACGTTGATTGGACTATTGCTTCCTAAATCAGCGATCCGTCTATGGGCGTATAATGCAATGCGTTTGATGTCCGTTTGATAAGTTCCAGCGCTTTGTACAAGAGCCAGGACTTTTCTTACTGTGTTATTAAAGAGGCATGTTACTATATGTATGGACCTTCTGACCACACGTTTGCTGTTGTTGCGTATGGCGAATCGCCATATCTTGAAGAATGTATCCAGTCTTTGTTGTCGCAAGATGTTCAATCGCGGATTATCATTGCCACGTCGACTTCCAATTCGCATATCTTACACATTGCTGAGAAATACGAGATACCACTCTTTATAAATGAAGGGCGTCCCGGCATCGGTCACGATTGGAATTGCGCGGTTGGTTATTGTGACACCGATCTAGTAACAATCGCTCATCAGGACGATGTGTATCTTCCCGCCTACACCCGCGCCGTCCTTTCCGCAATGAATAATTCGGAACTTCCTTTAATCGCGTTTACAGATTATGGCGAGTTGCGTGACTCTAAGCCGGTTGACGTTTCCAGGCTCCTTCGTATTAAGCGGATACTGCTTTCTTCTCTAAAAAACAAGCGTCACGCTGCATCAATTCTCGTCCGTAGGAGAATTCTATCTTTTGGTTCTCCGATTTGTTGCCCATCGGTTACATACTGCCGCCCCAATCTTCCTGACCCTTTATTTTTTGAGGACATGCGATGCAATTTGGACTGGGAGACCTGGGAGCGCTTTTCGAGACTGCCCGGTGAGTTTATTTATCTTCCTGAGCTTCTTATGAGACATCGGATCCATGAGGGGTCTGAAACAACCGCCTCTATTAAGAATGATACAAGGTCAAGGGAGGATTTGACCATGTTTGAAATGTTCTGGCCAAAGGCAATTGCGAAGCTAGTTGCAAGAGTTTACTCAACTAGTATGGACAGCAATCAGCTCTGATCCTTCTTTCTCGATTTTGCCTTAAAGGTGCCTGTGCGAGAAATCCAAGGTTTTGGTTATTCAGAAGAGCATGGAATGGACTATCGGTAACAATGATTCGTATTGCATTGTCTCGTAAAGTTCCTCAAGTCATGGCACTTGGGCTTCTTTTGACTTTGCTGTAACCGCCAGTTGTGTCACAAGCTAAGACGGTAGATCAAGTTGAAGATAGTTCTGATTTGGGGGTCGCCGGCTCTCTCGTTGCTGGTTAAGGGGCCGAGGTGGAACTTGGTTCCAATACACAATCGGAGGATTCTAACGGCCTGGTAGCGAATGGTTGCGAAGACTTCGACGCCGGAGCCGGAAAGACCGACGAGTTTTCCCAAGAGGACGATAACGAAGTTGTTGGAGTAATGACGGGTGGCGACGGTGTCGAAAAGGAAGGGGATGATTCTAGTCAGGTCATCGATGTCTCGCCTTCGCTCCGCACTGAGGCCCACGTCCAAGACATTGGATGGTTGCCGGCAGTTGGTTCAGGTGGTGTTGCGGGAACAACGGGGAAGAATCTCAATCTTGAAGGGCTGCGCGTTTTTCTTGATGGCGTAACAGGCTCGGATCTTCAGATCCGTGCTCATGTTTCAAGCATAGGATGGCAGGATTGGGTTAGAGAGGGTGCCGTTGCTGGCACGGTTGGCAAGAACCTCCCCATCGAGGCGCTGCAGATCAAGCTGACCGGCGAGGCTTCCGCCGCGTTCGACGTCTGGTACCGAGTGCACTCAGCGGATTTCGGCTGGGGCGGATGGGCGTCCAACGGAGCGAGCGCTGGCTCCCAGGGCTTCGCAAAGGCCGCCCAGGCGATCGAGGTGCGCCTCGTGCCCAAGGGCCAGGGGGCGCCGGGCGACACCGCGAACGCTTTTCGTACATATTTGATCGGCTACCAAGCGCATGTGCAGGAAATTGGCTGGCAGAGTAAATCTTTCGATGGCGACATGGCAGGAACGACGGGGAAGAACCTCAACCTTGAGGCCCTTACATTGGCATTGGGCGGTGGCGCTGGATCGGGTGGGGTGCAGGCGCGTGCCCATGTATCTGAGGTGGGCTGGCAAGGTTGGACGAGTGGTCAGATTGGAACTACTGGACGAAACCTCCCCATCGAGGCGCTGCAGATCAAGCTGACCGGCGAGGCTTCCGCCGCGTTCGACGTCTGGTACCGAGTGCACTCAGCGGATTTCGGCTGGGGCGGATGGGCGTCCAACGGAGCGAGCGCTGGCTCCCAGGGCTTCGCAAAGGCCGCCCAGGCGATCGAGGTGCGCCTCGTGCCCAAGGGTCAGGGGGCGCCGGGCGACACCGCGAACGCTTTCCGGGCACCCACTGCAATCTGGAGTTCGTGCAGCTCCAATATTGGTTGGCGCACTTCGAAGTCATCTTCTCCGACCCCTTCGTTTACGCTCGGCACGACTGGACGCCGTCTCGCGCTCGAAGCGTTCTCCATCTCCTTGTCTGGGCTCGGGTCGGGCTCGGTGAATTATGCCGCCCATGTTTCTAATATCGGCTGGCAAGAGGCGGTCGCAGACGGTGCGACTGCAGGCACAACGGGACGCGGCCTCCCTGTGGAAGCGATTCGCATCAACCTGTCTGGCGACCTTTGTGATTCTTATGACATCTGGTACCGTGCCCATATCAGCAATATCGGGTGGCTTGGCTGGACTAAGAATGGCGCTTCTGCAGGGTCATCAGGCTTGTCCTCTCCTGTCGAGGCTGTTGAGGTGCTCGTTCAGAGAAAGGGAGCTTCGGCACCAGGTGATGGGACGGCATTTCTGGAAAAGCCTTCGATTGCTTACAGCGCATATTCTGCGGGCGCTGGTTGGGGTTCGACGGTTTCGAATTCCGGTGTCGCCGGCGTAACGGGACGAGGTTGTGCACTTGAAGCGTTTAAAATGAACTATAGCGGTTCTGTCCCCGGGGGATTGAGCTATCGCGCCCATCTTGCCAATCTTGGCTGGCAAGACACGGTTGACGGCGATGCAATCGCTGGGGCGCCGGGACAAGGCAATGATCTTCAGGCTATCGCTATCTCTCTTACAGGTGAGGCGGCGAAGTATTATGACGTTTGGTATCGAGTTCATGTTGAAGACTATGGATGGCTCGGCTGGGCAAAGAATGGAGCATACGCTGGAACTTCAAAGTTGGGGCTCCAAGCTGAGGCGATTCAGGTGACCATCACGAGCAGGAATGCCTCCGCCCCCGGGTCCACGCAGGACGCCTATTTCGAGGTTCCTCCGGCGGCTCCTTATTCTTTCTTGGGTATTTCCCGATCCCGTTTGGTTTCTTGGTTACAGTCGCACAGCTCTGATTATTACTATCTGGGTACAAGGTATTCTACAAGCTTATCGGTTTCGGGATGCATGTGCCCTAAGGGAAGCCCGCGTTCCGATGGTTATACCGGTATGAACTGTGGCGGTTTCGTCGCACATGCTTATCGAGCTTTGGGGGCTAATCTTGCTCCGGTGTCCGCTTCCAACGGTCATTCTCCATGGACTAACCCTGGGCGCGGTGAATATGTAAATGCTTGGCGCTGGTATGGGTATGCAATCGATTCTGGTGCCGAGATGTATACATTTGCCAATGTGTCCGCCTTGTTATCATCGGGCAAGGCGCAACGTGGAGATATCATCTTTATGTATCCCACAAGTCCCTATGTCACCGACTGCCATATTGGATTCTTCTGGGGCCTCACTTCCAATCAAAACCTTTTTTGGCATTCTGATGCATACGGAAACAGAATCTCGTCCATCGTCAATATCGACGGTCCTTCTCGAATAGTCCTTATTAAGGGTAGGGCTGGTTAGCTGTTTTTAGCTTAGAGCTGGTTAAGATATTAAGGTGTCACTTACGATCGGTACGATGTGGGTGGAGGTGATTGCGTCTTGCCTATGTGCTTGCCTTCTTAAGTAGCGTTATAATTACTCGGATTTAGTGCACGCTGTAAAGGAGTCGCGCTCATGAAGGGCATCATCCTCGCGGGCGGCAGCGGAACGCGCCTCTACCCGCTCACCACCGTCACCAGCAAGCAGCTGCTGCCGGTCTACGACAAGCCGATGATCTACTACCCGCTGTCCGTCCTCATGATGGCCGGCATCCGCGACGTCCTGATCATCTCCACGCCCTCCGACCTGCCGAACTTCGAGCGCCTGCTGCGCGACGGCTCGGACTACGGCGTGAACCTGTCCTACGCCGTCCAGCCGAGCCCCGACGGCCTGGCGCAGGCCTTCGTCATCGGCGAGGAGTTCGCGGGAGGCGAGCCCTGCGCGCTCGTGCTCGGCGACAACATCTTCTTCGGCAACGGCCTGGGCCGGCACCTCCGCCGCGCCGTGGAGAACGCCGAGACCCGCGGGCTCGCCACCGTATTCGGCTACCACGTGGACGACCCCGAGCGCTTCGGCGTCGTGGAGTTCGACGGGTCGTTCAACGCGGTCTCCATCGAGGAGAAGCCCGAGCGCCCGAAGAGCTCCTACGCCGTCACCGGCCTGTACTTCTACCCGGGCGACGTCTGCGAACGCGCGGCACGCGTGACGCCCTCGGCCCGCGGCGAGCTCGAGATCACCGACCTCAACCGCATGTACCTGGAGGACGGCCTCCTGTCCGTCGTGACGCTCGGGCGCGGCTACGCCTGGCTCGACACCGGCACCATGGAGTCCCTCCACGAGGCCGGCGAGTTCGTCCGCGCCGTGGAGCGCTCCCAGGACATGCCCGTGTCCGTGCTGGAGGAGATCGCCTACGAGAACGGCTGGATCGACCGCGAGACCCTCATGGCATGCGCCGAGCGCTACGGCAAGTCCGAGTACGGCAGGCACCTGAAGAGGGTTGCCGCCGGCGAGTTCGTGAACCAGAACCTCGAGTACTAAGGTTCTTATTGGAGCTCTCCTATGCTTAATATCTACTTCGGTGATATGCCTGAGGCGATTTACAACACGGCTGTCTATTTTGAGAACGTCTACCAGGATCGG
Source organism: Collinsella stercoris DSM 13279 (assembly GCF_020735465.1). Taxonomy (GTDB): domain Bacteria; phylum Actinomycetota; class Coriobacteriia; order Coriobacteriales; family Coriobacteriaceae; genus Collinsella; species Collinsella stercoris. The sequence goes on from NZ_CP085935.1 coordinate 637,769, forward strand.
TGGATAACCGATCCTGTGTCGATTGATATTATTCACGATGTCGATCGTTCTGAGGTCGTTTCTGCCAATCTGATTCAAAGCCCTGTTCTCGGTCCAATTTCGCCACGTGAACTATCTGGCGGCGTTAAAACCTTGCTGCTGGTAAAACACGACAAGAAGCATATCTTTAACGCGTCTACGTGTGGCGACAATTGCGCTAAGTGGCTTCTGGAGTTTGGCAAGTCGAGAAAAGTCGTTATTAATCTGCGCCATGTAATGGATTTTGGCAGAGCCCCTTTTAGGATCCGCGTACTCAACAGTGGCAAGATTGCGCACAACATGTCCGAGCTTCTTCATGAGTCGATTGAATGTCTCTAAGGTGCCCTTATGGTTGGTTCTTATCGGGTAAAGGTTTCACAAGGCCGTCGTGTCTCATTCGAATTTGAGGTCAGGAGAAACATCACCCTTGTGGGTGGAGATAGCGGTACGGGCAAAACTACGCTTTACAACATGATCGTTGACTATATGCGTGAGGGCAATCAGTCGGGAGTTTCGCTTCAGTGCGAAAGGCCCTGCGTTGCGCTTGCGGATCATGATTGGCAATATCAGCTAAGTAAAACGAGCAACTCGATTGTCTTCATTGATGAGGGCAGAAAGTTCGTGGAATCCGAGGATTTTGCACGCGCGGTGCGCGGCAGCAGCAACTATTATGTTCTGTTCACTCGTACCGACCTTCCCAACTTACCGTTCAGCATCAAGGAAATCTATAAGATTAAGACGAGCGGTAAACATCATACGTTTGAACCCCTTTATCCTCAGCGGCGAGGCTGCAGGTTTTCATTTTCCCCCAGCGATCCCATGCATGATTTTGACATACTCATCGTTGAAGACTCGAAGTCCGGCTACCAGTTTTTTGAGACGCGTTTTTCTGACAGCGACCTTGTGTGTGAGACCGGAAAGAACAATTCCGGACTATTGAAGTGGCTCGATGCGAACGCCGACAAACGGGTGTTCGCGATTGCTGACGGAGCGGCCTTCGGCGCATATGCGCAAAAAGCCCTTCGTTTGCAGGATGAGCATCGTTCTTCTATGGCAATTTGTCTTCCCGAGTCCTTTGAATGGCTTCTCATGGCATCCGGGGTCGTTCGAAACGATGTCATTAAAAAGGCACTCGAGGATCCAAGTTCGTTCGTTGATAGCTCAGAGCATGAAAGCTGGGAGCAGTTTTTTTGTAGCTTACTCAAAAGGGAGACGGCCGGGACCTCCTTTGCCTATCAGAAAAATAAACTTGCGAACGTATATGTAAACGCTGAGAACGCCGATAAGGTTATGGCACTTATTGCTTGCAGAAATATCAATTAGTCTGTTCGGTGCAGTTGAACGAGCCATTCGTGTCTAGGAAACAAAGAGGGTGATTTCGGTATGAGCGAGAAGGTTGACTCCGTTTTCAAGAAGTCAATCGATGATGCCGCCCGCGATGTTCCCGGTTACCGTTCGGTGCTTACACGTCGCGAGGCGATTGACGTCGCCCGTCGCGTCTTGGCATTATTTCCCGTAACTGCGGCCGCTCTATTCGGTTCGTTTGCTCGTAACGAGCAGTCCGATGACAGCGATTTGGATTTTCTTGTCTCGTTTTCCCCTTCTGCACGCGTGGGGGATGTTGAGGATGTCCGCCGTGCGTTGGAATATGCGACGGGCAGGGGAGTCGATGTGATTTCCACCCTTGATGGCCAGACGCGTCAATTCCGGGATTCCGTCGTGCGAGATGGGGTGAAGATACTTGGATAGTCGCGATTTGGACATCCTTGTAAAGATGCTTCTTGAGACAGATGAGATACAAAGGCGTATCGAAGACTATAAGATTACTGAGGGTGCCTGGTTCTCTTCCCGTCCCATGCGCGATTTGCTTCTTATGCCGTTGTTGCAAATTGGGGAATTGTCGGCTCATTTCAAAACTGATGAGTCCTTCACGACCTTCCCCAATGTTCCTTGGAGAGATATAAAGGGTTTCCGAAACGTTGTTGTTCATGGCTACGGTAGCATCGATCTTAACGTAGCATGGAATACCGTCATTGATGGCACGGCGGAGCTCCGTTCCGAACTATTGGAGAACGCTGAGGTCTCTGGGGCTTATGAGGAGGAGACCGCTGCGCTATCTGACATTGATACTTCTGACCTGTTTGATTTGATCAGTGCCTTACCTGACGAATCCGAGTAATTTTTGATGGGAGAGGCCATGTCCAACGACATTTTCGAGCCCCGCCGCATAATCGTTACCGGCGGGTGCGGCTTCATCGGCTCCAACTTCGTCCACCACGTCGTGCGCGAGCACCCAGGCGTGCGCGTGACCGTGCTCGACAAGCTCACCTACGCCGGCAACCCGGAGAACATCGCCGGCCTGCCCTCCGACCGCGTCGAGCTCGTCGTGGGCGACATCTGCGACGCCGCGCTCGTGGACCGGCTCGTGTCGGAGACCGACGCCGTGGTCCACTACGCCGCGGAGTCCCACAACGACAACTCCATCGCCGACCCGAGCCCGTTCCTGGAGACCAACGTGCGCGGCACCTACACGCTGATCGAGGCGTGCCGGAAGTATGGCGTGCGCTACCACCACGTCTCCACCGACGAGGTCTACGGCGACCTGGCGCTGGACGACCCGGCGCGCTTCACCGAGGAGACGCCCTACCGCCCGAGCAGCCCCTACAGCTCCACCAAGGCGGCCTCCGACATGCTCGTGCGCGCCTGGGCGAGGACCTTCGGCCTCAAGGCCACCATCTCCAACTGCTCCAACAACTACGGTCCCTACCAGCACGTGGAGAAGTTCATCCCCAGGCAGGTAACGAACCTGATCGACGGCGCCCGCCCCAGGCTCTACGGCGACGGGAGGAACGTCCGCGACTGGATCCACACCGAGGACCACAGCTCCGCCGTGTGGGCCATCCTGACGAGGGGCCGTGTCGGCGAGACCTACCTCGTCGGCGCCGACGGCGAGCGCGACAACATCACGGTGCTCCGCGAGATCCTGAGGGCCTTCGGCCGCCCCGAGGACGACTTCGACTGGGTGCGCGACCGCCCCGGCCACGACCGCCGCTACGCGATCGACGCGACCAAGCTCCGCCGCGAGCTCGGTTGGGAGCCGGCGCACACCGACTTCGCCGCCGGCCTCGCCGAGACGATTCGCTGGTACCGCGACAACGAGCCCTGGTGGCGCCCGGCCAAGGAGGCCACCGAGGCCAGGTACCGCGCGCAGGGGCAGTAGAGGGGGAGAGATAGGTGGCAGACATCGCATTCGAGAAGGACCTCTCCGTGGCGGAGACCGGCATCGGGGGCCTCAAGGTCGTCGACCTCGCCGTCCACGGCGACTCGCGCGGCTGGTTCAAGGAGAACTGGCAGCGCGCCAAGATGTGTGCTCTGGGCGTCCCCGACTTCCGCATCGTCCAGAACAACATTTCCTACAACGATAGGAAGGGCGTCACCCGCGGCATCCACGCGGAGCCCTGGGACAAGTTCATCTCCGTCGCCCGCGGCTCGGTCTTCGGCGCCTGGGTCGACCTGCGCGAGGGCAGCGCCACCTACGGCAAGGTCTACACGACCGTGCTCGACCCGAGCAAGGCCATCTACGTGCCCCGCGGCGTGGGCAACTCCTTCCAGGCGCTCGAGGACGGGACGGCCTACACCTACCTGGTGAACGCCCACTGGTCGGCCGAGCTTAAGGGCACCTACACGTTCGTGAACCTCGCCGACCCGGCGCTGGGCATCGAGTGGCCGATCCCGCTGGGGGAGGCCACCGTCTCCGAGGCCGACCTCAACCACCCGATGCTCGCCGACGTCGTCCCGATGGCGCCCGAGAGGACGCTCGTCACCGGCTGCAACGGCCAGCTGGGCCGCGCGGTTCGCGCGCTCGCCGAGGAGCGTGGCGTTGCCAAGGACTTCGACTTCTGCGACATCGACACCTTCGACATGTCCGACCCGGCGGCCTACTCCAGATACGACTGGTCCCTCTACGGCGCCGTGATCAACTGCGGTGCCTACACGGCCGTGGATAAAGCCGAGACCCCCGAGGGCCGCGTCGCCGCGTGGAGGGCCAACGCCATCGGGCCGGCGCTTCTCGCCCGCACCTGCGCCGAGCACGGCATAACGCTGGTCCACGTCTCCTCCGACTACGTCTTCGACGGCACCGCCGAGGTCCATGCCGAGGACGAGCCCCTCTCGCCCCTCTCCGTCTACGGCCAGTCCAAGGCCGCCGGGGACCTCGCCGTGGCCGGCTGCCCGCGCCACTACATCGTGCGCTCCAGCTGGGTCATCGGCGAGGGCCGCAACTTCGTCAGGACGATGAAGTCCCTCTCCGACCGGGTGGCGGACCCGGCGGACGCCCTCGACAAGGTCACCGTGGTCGACGACCAGTACGGCCGGCTCACCTTCACCCGCGACATGGCCGAGGGCATCCTCTGGCTGCTCGGCTACCGCGAGGGCGGCGCCGAGCCGAGCTCGCCCGCGCCGCACGGCGCCTACAACCTCACCGGGTCCGGCCCCGTCGAGTCCTGGGCGCAGATAGCCGCCCGCGTGTTCGACCTGGCCAACGGCAACGGCGAGCGCGTCGTCCCCGTCTCGACCGCCGAGTACTACGCCGGCGCCGAGGGCGCGATCGCCCCGAGGCCGGTCCATTCCGCGCTCGACCTCTCGAAGATCGGGGTGACCGGCTTCGTGCCGGCCGACTGGACCGAGCGCCTGGCGGAGTATATTGACGTCTGATAGCTATCCGTACTTTCAAGTTGAGCGCTATATGAATTCGCAATCGTTTCAGTCTCATCGGCTATCATTCAATCGTTCGTTTGTAGTTGTCTATTTGTTGGAAGGTTATCTTGCATCGCGTACTTGCAATCATTCCTGCATATAACGAAGAGGAGAGCCTTCGGACTACCGTGGAGGAGCTGAAGGCCGTTGCGCCCGACATCGATTTCATCGTGGTCAATGACGGGTCGGCCGACGATACGGCCGGTATATGTCATCGAAATGGTTACCCTATAATCGATCTTCCTGTCAACGGCGGGCTTACCGTTGGTTTTCAGACTGGTATGAAGTACGCCCATCGAAAGGGCTATGACGCTGCGGTTCAATTCGATGCCGACGGACAGCATATGCCTCAGTGTCTTCATAACATGATTGACGAGATGGATCGTACAGACGTGGATATTGTTATTGGATCGAGGTTTGTGGACGAGAAGAAGGACTTCTCTGCGCGCATGATTGGTTCGCGTCTTATCTCGGGAATTATTAGACTCACTACAGGTAGAAAGATCTCCGATCCCACGAGCGGATTGCGGCTGTTCAATCGAATCATGATTAAACAATTCGCAAGTGATTCCATGTTGAATCCGGAACCTGAGTCGATTGCATATCTCATACGTAAGGGCGCCCGGGTCAGCGAAGTTCAGGTTGCGATGCGTGAGCGCGAGGCGGGAGAGAGTTACCTGAGCCTAAGCAAATCTGTGGCCTATATGGTACGCGCATGTACCTCGATTCTTTTCTTGCAATGGTTTAGGAGTTAGTAGCGATGACTGTCTCTCTTAGGGTTCTGCTCGTTGCCAGTGCGATATTCGTGCTGGTTTTTGTAGTACGGAAAATTCGTAAGTCTCAGCTGCAGGTTCTAGATGCCGTTTTCTGGCTCTTTTTCTCTCTCAGTTTTGTCATCTTAGCTCTGTTTCCTCAGATTGCTTCCACGTTAGCCAGTCTACTGGGATTTCAGGCAGCTTCAAACTTTGTTTTCCTGTATGTGATTGCCGTCCTCGTTGTCCGTGATTTCTCACAAACGGTGAAGCTGGCGCGCCTGCGTGAACGATTCAATATTTTAAATGAAGAGATTGCGCTTCGAGAAATAAGTAAATAGTTCCGATGCTTTTGTTGTTGGATCTGTGAATACAATTCTACGTCTGGCGTTTCTAGTTTTATATTTTTAAGCTTTGCACGGGCATATTGACGTGTCTGCTTACCACCATGTTAGCTTGATGATTGGCATGTATGAATGGTTGAGTGCATATTGTACGCACTCAACCATTCTAGCTGCGGAGTCGCGTCCTCGCTTGCATCGATGTCATAAACGGTGAACGTGTTACCGAAACATAGGATGAGCAGCTAAAATTGCTACAGGCAAAATATTGATCAATTTTATATTCAGGTTTTCTATGTTAGTTAGAAGAGATTCGGTACAAGCTGCAAGAACCTTCCTGAAGTACAAGTTCAAATCCGGGCGTGTCAGATCCAATATTCTCGAATCCCTTCCAGTCATCAATCGCATAGCTTAGATTTGGGGAAACATAAGCTTTTCCGTCAGCGCTGGGTTGAAATTCGGATTTATCTAATATTAGGACCCATTTTGCACCGATGGCACGAATCGCGTTTTGTACATTAGGGTCAGTAGTATAGTTCTTTAAATTTGTACGGATGGCTTTACTTGTGTCAGAATCATTCTGACTTGGTCGATAGGGATAATACGCATTGAGGCCATCGACAGAATACGCAAAGGTGCTTCCATCATACGGATGATTCAATATGAGGTCATTTCCGATATAGTCGCTCACGCGTTTAACGAACAATCTTTCAGAATGGGTATAAGGATTCGGTTGTTCCTGAATAGTGCTATTTCGCAGGTCATAATAATTCTGAGCCCAAGCTGTCGTTGCTTTCATGTCCGAATTACCGACAAGTGGTCTAAAATTAATGAAAGCAAATATGAATATTAAGATTATTAGGACTATCGATATTGCTTTAGATCTGCGATAGCAGGTCTGTTGTTTCATTAGTTTGTGCTGAAACTTGTCCAGTATGGTTAGAAGGGCGCGAGCGGTGCAGTATAAACCAAATGATGCGAGTGGAATCATTGTGATTGCGAGCATGGCAGCGAGTCTCTCAGGATCTGTATACCAAAATCCGGCAAGCAGGGACTTCAGCGTGTCTTCTCCAATTGCCGTTCCAAGATAGATGACGGAGATGATCGCGTAGGATAAGGTTTGCCATGCAGTTTTCTTGTTGGTACAACAGGCAATGGCACCAACAATTGTTAATAGTCCAAATGCGTATTGTGCCTTTCCAAGCAGGAGGGCCCCGCTTGCGATATCTGCTAGGGCATTCGGCAAAGACTCCGACCACGCCCAAAGAAAGGTTACGACATCCTTCATGAAAGACGACTTATTCAGGATTAGCCATAGGAGGCATGCGAAGGCGATGGAGGCGAGCTGAAGTATCGTCCGTAGGACGATCGGATGTTCTATGGTTCGCCGTGCACTAACTAGCTTGATAAGTTGTGGAATGTAGTTTAAAAGAAAGTAAGGGAAGACATATACACATCCGAAAATGAGTGCATTTGGATGAACGAATCCGACCGACAGCATAATTAAAGCTAGAGGAACCATGAACTTGCGTCTGCTCGGCTCGTGTAAGTCGAACGTTAAGATGAACGCAATGCAGAACTGAGGAATTAGGGAAAAACCCGCAATGTTTGGAAAGGGAGCGTGTACTGTAAGCATGCGCAGGGGGAAAGCAACTGAGGCGAGCGACATCGGAATTGTTGCCGCAGCAGCAAGTGAGTTTTTGCCTGAGGACAGGTACACAAGGGAGGTAATGCCCAAGGGAAAAGCGATGCATGTGTAAAGAATGGCGCTCGCATTCTCGCTAATTGCGGCGTTGGCCCCCGTTAGCGTGCATGAAAGGGCGGGGATTGTGTGAAAGCCGCTGGGATAATAGGCAGTCTCGCTAATGGCATTGGGGTCATTCGGTAGGTTGTATGCGGGTTTAAGGGTTGAATAATTGCCAAGTTGTGACTCGGACTCAATCATTGCTAAATGAGTGGCATTGTCATCATACTGAACAAATGAGTCCATCGATCCGATAGTCAAATAATACGTATTGAAGAAGATGAACAAGGCAAAACTGACGCTCAAAGCGAGCGTTGCAATGGGAAGATGGATGGGCTTACTGTGCACTCGCTTACTATGATTGTTCAAAGAGTTAGCTCGATGACAGCTTTTAATCATATTAATATTGCGAGTATTGCTTTTCGCGAAATTGCCGATGGTGATCAGCGCGACGGCAAGCGCTGTGCCAGCAAGTATCGGGGCAGACCCATATATCCCGAGCATGCTAAATACTGTTCCTAAAACGGAATAGACACTCAAGGAGATGGGGATTGAGAGGCAGAAAGATAAGCTAGCGGAGATGCCGCTCGAAACGAGCAATAGAAAACCTGGAACAATGCCGAGCACCAACTGAACAACTAAAGTGAAAATGAATAGCATGTAAGAGCCGATCTTGATAGACCTAACAATCCATAGTTAATTTCATTATATCAATCTTCTATCTGAGTTTAGAATTGAATGGTGGCTCCGCTCGCATCGTCATGAGCTGTGTCGGCTATTGTTATTGGTGGCGTTTAGACTTTGATTTATATGAAGGGCTTGAAGGTATGCCTCAACGTAATATCTATATGGATGTATTGAGCGTCTTGTCTTGCTTGGCGGTGGTGTATCTTCACTGCTCTACTGTTGTATTTCTTAACGAGGGTGACCTATTGTGGTCTTTGTCCGTTGTGGTCCAGGCTGTTTTTAGTTTTGCCGTACCAGTTTTCTTCATGATGAGTGGGGCAAATCTTATCGGTTATCGAGAAAAATACGATACTAAATCATTTTTGAAAAAGAGGTTGAAGCGAGTCATCATTCCGCTGTTGGGGTTCAGTCTGCTTTACTACGTATTGTCCTGCTGCGCGCCGGATGTGTTTGGCCTTCCAATGCGTGAGCCGAGTATTTCGGGCTTCGTTACCGAGTTGCTCACCAATCGCATCTGTGACGTGTATTGGTTTCTTTACTCGATTGCTGCGCTATACCTTATGACTCCTCTAATCTCTCGTGCGGCGAACGATAGGGGGCTCCTGGAGTATCTTCTTGTCTTGAGTTTCGTTTCGACCGCCGTTGTTCCCCTGGTCAATCGTTTTGCGCCAACGGATTCCCTGTTGAGTCTCCTTGCTATTCCTTATTTGACAGGACCAATTTTCTTTTACTTGCTCGGGTACTATATTCAGCGTTATGTCGAGGTCAACTGTAAGGTTCGTAGCGTTCTGGCATGCAGCCTTTTCGCATCGCTTGTTGCCATGATTGGCATGACATTTAAGACTAACTATTGGCATACGGCTGCTTCGGGTCAATTTGCCGAATTTGATAACTTTTATTTGAGCATTCAGAACCTGCTCTGCGTCGTATATTCATGCTCCATTTTCGGGCTGATGAAAGGTGTGGAGCCAAAGCTACAGAAAAACAAATTCTTTCATGGTGGTATATTTCGCTTGTTGACCTCCGTTACTCTATATGTATATTTAATTCATATGCTATTTATCAATTTGTTCGATGTCTATGTTCCTCATAGCATCACATGGGATCTCGGAGTGCGTCCTCCGCTTGTCTTTTTATCTTCTGTAGCGTTCGGTCTCGTGCTGTCGGTGATTAAAACCGCTATTGAAAAAATCTATGCGGGCGTCAGCGGCATCGTTAACTAGAAGCTCAGCATTGCTTTTTTGTAACATAGCAGTGCTGTCTTCTGCTTGATGATATCGGTATATGGACATACGTCGTGAAATGAAAGCCTACTTCTCTGCACGCAGCTATGTCGCTCGTCATTTAGTCAAGAAGATTCGCTGTATTCATCTATCGGAAGGTATTCTTATATAAGTATTGTCGAGGTTGGGAGGCTTTTGTGCCACGTTTTTCTGTTTGCATCCCCTCGTATAACAACGCTTGCTATTTGGATGCCTGCGTTAAGAGTGTCTTGTCTCAGGATTTCCGCGATATCGAGCTCATCGTTATCAACGACGGTAGCACCGATGATACCTGCGTGCTTCTGAATCGGATTGCTTCTAGTGACGCCCGCGTGATTGCTGTCAATCGCGCCGACAACCGCGGGCTGCACCGCACACGCGCTGAGGGCGTTGAGCTTGCTACTGGCGACTACACTGTGTTTCTTGATTCGGACGATGAATTCCTTCCGGGCTTTCTTGCGAAGCTGGATTCCGCCCTTCGGGCGGATCCTGTTGATTTGCTGCATTTTGGCATCAAGGTGGAGGACTGCGGCGTAGGGACTTCCGAGGCCAGTCAGTTCGAGAGCTACATCAACGCCCCTCTCGAGGAGTTGACTGGTGAGGGCATCATGCGCGCCGTCTTCTCTCCGGGCGCGGGAGGTTATCGACAGGATTGGCGTTTCACGCAACGTGCATTTGCGACGCCGCTGTTGAAGCGCGCGTTCGATTCCATGACCGTGGCTGATTTGGGCCGTGCCGAGGATGCGTATGAGAGCTTTGTAACGCTTGCCATGGCGACCCGTTCGGTCACGCGGAACGATATCGTTGGACTGCTCTACAACTATGGTCGCGGGGTCAATTCGGGCTCCTCGCTTTCTATCGAGGACTTTGCCGAGGATGCTCATGAGTTCTGGTCCTCCATCTGCGCAATCAAGAATCATGCGGAGCGTATGGGCACGACCGTTGCTAAGGAGTGCTCTGATGGTGCTCGTTGGAAGCTTTTCGACTTGCTGTTCAATGACTGGTCGAATCGTGTCGCGGACTGCGATAAGGTCGAGGCGGCGCGTGCGGCTGGCGTCCGCTCCTCGTATATCGCTTGCGCTGTCCAGCTGATGCGTCTCACTCGCGATGCTGCGTACTCCGCATGGGAGGCAGGTGAGTTCCTGGACGAGGGCGCGCCGTTCCTCGAATGGTACGAGGCCGCGCGCGAGCTTTCGGGCAACGAGGCCGCGCATTCTCGTCGCTATCAGGCATTTTACAGCGCCGCCCACAGGCATATCGACGATTTGCGCCGCCGCACCAGGCTGTGCGCCTTCGACGAGCAGGACGTTCGCATCTTCGTCTCCACTCACAAACGCGTTGATCTCTTTGACAGCAAGGTCTTGCAGCCCGTTCAGGTTGGTTGCGCTTTGCGCGATTATCGTTATGACTGGGCGCTTCACGATGACGAGGGCGAGAACGTCTCTGCGCTCAATCCCATGTATTGCGAGCTCACGACCCAGTATTGGGCATGGAAGAACATCGATGCACCCTATATCGGCTTCTGCCATTACCGTCGCTACTTCGATTTCTCCCCCGAGCTCCATGAGCAGAATCCGTATGGCGAGATCATGGATGGCCGCATCGACCAGGTTTCCCAGGCAAAGTACCATTTGGATGACGCGTCGATCTACAAGGCGCTCGAAGGTGTTGACATCGCGACCACGGTGATCCAGGACATTCGTTCCTACATGGGTCCCGAGGCGACGCTGCGCTCCCAGTACGATGCCGCCGACCATCTCTACGTCGAAGATCTCGACCGTGTCGTCGACATACTGGTAAGGCGTCACCCCGAGTACTCCCAGGACGCCCGCGCGTTCCTCTCCGGTCATACGGGCTGTTTCTGCAACATGTTTATCATGAGGCGCGATATCTTCCGCGCTTATTGCGAGTGGCTCTTCCCGCTTCTCGAAGAATTCGTGAACACCACCGATATGAGCAAGTACAGCCGTGAGGGTGTCCGCACCCCTGGTCATCTGTCTGAGCGGCTCCTCAACATCTACCTGCTCCATCAACAGCGCATGCATCCGGAATTGTCGATTAAACGCCTGCAGTGTGTCCATTTCCAGGAGCCTGATTATAAACCGGGACTCAAAATGCCCGTGCGCCTCGACGATCTTCGCCAGATCGTCCCCGTGGTCTTCGCATCGGATAACAACTACGTGCCGATGCTCACTACGACAATTCACTCGATGCTGTCGAACGCCTCGAACAACTATCGCTACGATATCACCGTCTTGCATCGCGACATCTCCGGTGCAAACCAGGCGATCATGCGCGAATTCTTCTCAAGCTACGACAACGTCAACCTCGGCTTCTGCGATGTCTCGCAGGTTATCGAGAAGTATAACCTCACGACGAATAACCCGCACATCAGCGTCGAGACGTATTATCGCTTCTTGATTCAAGATCTGCTGCCGTATTACGACAAGGTTCTGTATCTCGATTCCGACTTGATCATCAGGGGGGATGTCTCCGAGCTCTTCGCTACCGATCTGGGCGATTCGCTGCTGGCCGCCGCGCACGATATCGATTTTGTCGCCAACGTTAATATGAAGCGTGGCGATCGTTTCGCATATGCCAAGGAAGTCCTTGGCATGAAGGATCCCTATAGTTATTTCCAGGCCGGCGTCCTCGTTTTGAACACGAGGGCAATGCGGTCGCGTCATACGATGGAAGAATGGCTCGAGTTCGCCTCGGATGATCGATTTATCTACAACGACCAGGACGTTTTGAACGCACATTGCGAAGGGGAGGTCGTATACCTCGATTACAGCTGGAACGTCATGATCGACTGCTTTGGCCGTATCAATAAGGTTTTTACCTTTGCTCCGGCCTACATGTTTGATGCGTTCATTGAGTCCCGTTCCAACGAAAAGATCGTTCACTACGCTGGTTTCGAGAAACCTTGGAAGCTGGCGGGATGTGATCGTGGTGAGCTCTATTGGCGCTATGCGCGCGAGACGCCATTTTATGAGTCTCTTCTCCAGCATTCGATTGCGGTTAATCGTTCTGGCCGCTTACCTGATTACCTCATACATGAGCCTGCCCTATCCCCCAGAAGTCCTCTTCGTAAGATTGTTGACCCTATTGCGCCGTTGGGATCAGCTCGTCGAGAGCTTGGTAAAAGTATCATTCGCGCGATTCGGGGCATCCGTTAAATTGCTTGAGGCGACCCAGTTCTCTTTGAGAGACTTGGGTCGCCTCTTATGGATATATGGTTGCGTATCAGGCTTCTCGATGTGATGCAAACTGTGCTGGCAATCGATCTTTATCGATGCTGGTTCATGGACATCAAGAACGAATTGAGTCGACTGGAGCTCGCCAATCAGTCTTTGCCAAAAGCGTCAGCGAAGAAAAGAATATGTGGAGATCCATGATTCAGTTGGGTGCGAGACTCTCAAATAGTTCGAGTATTTGATTGATGCTCGTTTTATCATAATGAGACCAATTGGACAGTATGTTCGCTCGATGCGAAGGCGGAAAGATGCAAGCGACTCAAGCCAATCAACTCGTCTCGGTCATTGTGCCGATTTACAACGCGGAGAAGTATCTCGATCAGTGCTTAAGCAGCATTGGGGAACAGACATATAGCAATCTTGAGATCATCTGCATCAATGACGGAAGCACCGACGACTCGATTGCAATTGTTGCAAAGCACGCCGCCCTGGATGATCGCATTCGTATCATCGACAAGGAAAACGCTGGATACGGTGCCGGGTGCAACCGTGGCATGGACGAGGCTCACGGGGAGTGGCTCGCCATCGTGGAGCCCGACGACTGGATTGAACCTGGCATGTATGCCGACATGCTTTCTTTTGCCAGCACATATGATGGGGCGATCGATGTCATCAAGACCCCCTGGTGGAACATCAATGATTGGGACCGATCGGACTCTGAGCAAACGCGCACAAGGTGTCCGCTGACGGTGCGCATGGGGGCGTCTTTTGGTCCCTTCGCCCTGTCGGAGCATCCAGTGCTTATAGAGCATCATCCTGCGATATGGTCAGCCATATATAGGCTAGATTTCCTCCGTGAGCATCACATTCGTTTTCCTGAATATCCCGGAGCTGGATGGGCGGACAACCCGTTTCTCATCGACACGTTATGTCAGGCCGAGTCGATCGTCTATTTAAATAATGCCTACTACTGCTATCGAGCCGACCTGCCCGGCTCAACCCGCAACCATGCAACCAATGCGGCGATTCGCCTCCCGTTTGATCGTTGGCTCGACATGCTCGGCTGCATGCAGCGAATCGACGTGCGCGACAGTGCGATTATCGAGTCCCACTATATCCGGGGATTCAGATATCTAGACGGCGCGATGTACGACGACGGCGCTGACAACCCGGTCGTGCTGGAAGGCATGCGATCCATGTTCTCTGCCATGGATAAAGACATAGTGCTATCGAGCGTTAAGATCTCTCCAAAGCACAAGCGCTTGTTCTGCGAGACGCTTGGGCTTGACGCTCGCGTCACGTCGTCATTGGCGCATGCCGCATACACCGCCCGTGAATTCTGGCTGTCGCTGCGCACGCTCGGCGCGTGTGGCGTCGCCAAGCGCGCGCGGTTTAAGCTGACGGGCAGGCGTTAACGGGTCTGCCCGCCTCGCTTCTGCACCCTTGCCACGACAAGGCATGCCGCCAGTGCGGCAATGCTCGCCGCGCATCCGACCGTAAAGCCGGGCGACTGGAAGCGCATCTCAATACGGTGAGAGCCTTCGGGAACCTGGATTTGTGACATTCCGCCGCCAAAGGCAGGGGAGAGCGCGACCTCCTTGCCGTCGATTGTTGCGCTCCAGCCTTTGTCGTACGGGATGGACAGCACAAGATCGGTCTGCATTTCCGCGTTGTATGTGCCCTCGACGCGCCCGTCTTCAAACACGTCGGGGGTAAACTGCCGCGATTGCAGCCGCTCAATGCCCCCCTCAAACACGTCGATGTTCAGCGCATAGAACAGGCAATTGCTCTTGGGGGGAAGCTGGGTCTCAGGAGAGCCCTGCACCATGCTGATTTCATGCTGGGTGCTTTCGTCGCCGGACTCCCCAAAGGCGCGAACGTTGTGCGAGAAGCGCGTCGCCTCGCTGCTGATCATCTCGCCGCCAACGATCAGGCCGACGCTTTGGGACCAGTCGGACTCAACGCCGGTTTGCGCGTAGGTGTAACCGATGGTGTGCGCGGGCAGCTTGACGGCCCAGGTGATACTCGCATCCGATCTTGCCTGCTCGACACCCTGGAGCTGCGTGTACAGCGGTCTGTCGATTCCCGTCAGTTCCGCGAACAGGGCGTTTTGGCGCTCAAAGGGGTCGTCGCCCTGGAGCGTCGACTCGCTGTCTGTACCGTTCGCGCACGGATAGCCCAGCGAGAGCGCGTGGGGATTGTAATACAGGGGCGAGGTGACGTTCGAATGGGGCAGCGTCGTCTCAGTCGATGCGACCGGTTTGCTCCACGTTCCTATATACCGTACGCCCAGCAGGCTGTCCATGACGAGGTTGGGGGCGGCGTAGACGCTCGAGAACTCCCCTTCGGAGCTGTAGCCCAGTGAGTTGAGAAACGCGACGGCCTGGGGGTTGTTTGCCGAGGAGTACGTCGACAGCTGGTTGAATCCGTGCGATATGCCCTCGTTGAACGCGGCGCCGGCCCGGTTGTATGTCTTATCGACCCGGTAGAAGGCGTCCGCATCGAGCTGCTTGAGCTCACTCATCTGCGCGTCGACCTCGGCGACATACGTGTCGTGCGTATCTTGCGGGTAGTTGATGTAGAGCTGGTTCCAGCACACGTGGGCGTTGAAGCCGAGGTCCGCGAGAACGAGCACGAGCGCGCCAAGCGGTGCGAGCTTGCGCGCGATGGCGGCACCGCATGTTGACCGCCCGCCCGCCTCGGTCCACGAGACGGTGCGGGTGTTCGAAGCCTCTGCGCGGCAAGCGGCCCGCCTCATGAGAAGGAACGCCGCCGCCCAAATCTCCAAAAAGCTCAACAGGAAAGCGATGCGGCAGTAGAACCCGTTGGGCTGGCGGAAGCCGCACCAGACGTACATGAGCGGCCCTAGCACCGAGCTCACGACGAGGAACCCGGCGAACACGAGCGTCAGCGCGCGAAGCCTCTTGTCGATGCGCTTCTCAAAGAGCATGGCGATCGCCAACGCAAGGGGGATCAGGCCCGTATAAAACTGGGGTGCGTGGTCGATATTCCATGCAAAGGGGAGAAATCCCCTGATGAGGGCCGTCGGATACGTCTGGAACATGCCAACGGCGGTTTTTGCGCCGCCCATCATGGCAAGTACGGTGGGGACGAACGTCCACGCGGAGAGGCCGAGCCCCAAAAGAATCGCCGCGGTGAACCTCGCCGCCCGCCCCGCGATCCACGAGCGCGTGGGGCGCATCCCATCGTCATATATCATGACGGCGAGCTCGAACAGCACGAACAGGCAGCAAAAGAGCAGCGTGATGTAGGCCATGTACCAGCAGGTGATGACATCGGCTGCCACGAGGAGCGAAAGCCCGATACAGCGTCCCGTGCGCAGCAGCTGCCGGCAGCTCCATGCCATGAGCGGCAGCAGGATCAACGCGTCGAGCCACAGGGGGTTGCGGAGGTTGGTGGCGCTCCAGGTGGACCAGGTGTAGCACAGGGCAAGAGCGAGCGCCCAGGAGCGGCTGAGCGCAAAGCGACGGCGCAGATACCAGGCCATCGCCACGTTCATGCACGCGAGTTTGAGGGCGACGATCACGTAGATCGCCAGGGTGAGGTGCGCCTCGTCAAACAGCAGGATGATGAAGTTGAAGGGGCTCGCCAGATAGTAGCTGTACAGGCCCCACGTATTGGACCCCATGCCCTGCGCGAACGAGTAGAAGATGTTCGCCTCGCCCGTGAGCACATGGCGGAACCACGTGAAGAAGTCGATGTATTGATACTTGAGGTCCTCGGTGAGGAAGGACTCGGGGCCAAGGGGATAGATGCCGCCCCATGCGGAGAGGGCGAGCAGCAGCAACACGGGCAGGGCTGCGCACGCTACCCAAAACAGCGCCGATCTGGCGCGTTGAGGGCGCTTCGGTCGCGTGGCGCGTGGCTTTGGGGAAGTCGCGTGCGTGGTCTTGGCGGCATAGTGGGCGCCTGCGGCGGTTGGGGATGCTGCGCGGTTATTCATCGAGGTTGGACTCCCTCACGATGTAGAGCGGGCGATGCTTGGTCTCAAGGTATGTTTTTGCCAGGTATTGCCCCATGATTCCCAGGCATAGCAGCTGGATGCCCCCAATGAAGATGATGATGGAGGCGAGGGACGGCCACCCGTCGACGGGGTCGCCAAAGAGCAGGGCGCGGACGATGATGAAGATCAACGCGAAGAAGGCGACGATGCACAGGAGCGTGCCCGCGACCGAGGCTATGGAGAGCGGTACGGTGGAGAACGCGACGATGCCGTCGATCGAATAGAGGAGCAGCGAGAAGAAGCTCCACTTGGTCTCGCCGGCGACGCGGTTGACGTTGACGTACGGCAGCCATCGGGTCTTGAAACCGACCCATCCGTAGATGCCCTTGGAAAAGCGGTTGTATTCGCGCATAGATAGGATCGCATCCACCATCGGGCGCTTCATGAGCCTGAAGTCGCGCGCCCCATCGACGATATCCGCCTTGGATATCTTGTTGATCAGCTTGTAGAACATCCGCGCGAACAGCGAGCGGATGGGCGGTTCGCCCTCGCGTGTGGTGCGCCGAGTCGCCACGTTGTCGACGTCCTCGGTGGTGATGATCCGATACATTTCGGGGAGCAGGGATGGGGGGTCTTGCATGTCGGCGTCCATGGTTGCGACCAGCTCGCCCGTGGCGTGCGAGAGCCCCGCATACAGCGCCGCCTCTTTTCCAAAATTGCGGGAGAAGGATGCCCAGCGCACGGTGAAATGCGCGGGGAGTCGCTGCGCCTCGCGCTTCATGGTCGCCAAGGTGCCGTCGGTCGACCCGTCATCGATGAGGACGACCTCAAAGGTGAGGTCGTCGGTTTGGCGCATCTGCTCCGCAACGCGTTCAAGTTCGCGCAAGAAGAGGGGGAGGCTTTCCTCCTCGTTGTAACACGGGACGACGATTGAGATGTCCGGGCGTTTGTGTTCCATGCGATGTGCTCCTAAAAAGCTTGTCGGGTCCTATCGTCCGCGCTGATGCGAATGGGGCGGGTCATTAGGGGACAGTTTAGTAGAGTTTCGCTGGGGGTCACGGGACCATGTGCACATTCAGGTAAAATGCGCTCAGGTGTAAGCTCTTTTCGTTGATACTTTCTGGAGGTTTGTCAGGATGGCTGACATGGGCAATGGTTCGAGTGGTCGGCACTTCAAGCCGTCGGGTAATGCGCCCGGCCCGTATGGGCGCGAAGATGATTTTGGCGCAACCATGGGGCCGTCCGCCTACCCTTCCTCCTCGGACGGACGTGAAGGATATGGCGCTGCGGGCTCATATGGTGCCGCCGATTCGTATGGTGCCACCGATTCATACGGGACTGCCGACTCGCCTTATGGCGCTCCTTACGAGTCCGCCTATGGCGTTGCGCCCAGCTCGCGTTCGACCGGCAAGTCCCCTCGAAAGCGCTCGAAGGCTCCGTTCGTCGTCGCGGGCGTTCTCGTCGCGCTTGTGGTTGCCATTGCGGGCGTGGGCGCCGCCGCGCTCTTTTCCGCAAAGGACCTCAAGGCCCAGGCATCTGAGGTCATGCAGGGCGTGAGCGGCATGGGCGATGCCGTCGCCGCGCAGGATTACGCTTCTGCCGCCAATGCCGCTCAGGAAGTCGCACGTATTGCGGGCGAGATGCGCGACTCGCTCTCCTCGCCGCTGTGGACCGTCGCCTCGCTGGTCCCGGTTTACGGCCAGGACGTCTCCTCCGTCCGCGCAATCATCGGCTCGCTGGACGACGTCGCCTCCGATGCGCTCGTGCCGGTGACCGAGGCGCTTGCCGCCAATCCTCCCTCGGGCCTCATCTCCGCAGATAAGACTATCGATGTCTCCGCGGTCACGCAGCTGTTCGCCACGATCGGCGATGCCGCGGATGCCGTTCAGACATGCACGGATACGGTGAGCTCGCTTCCCGCGTTCCACATCGCCAAGCTGGAAAGCACCGTCGCGCCAGTGCGCGAGAAGCTCACCGAGATGAACGACTTGGTTCAGAACGCTGCGGATCTCGCGCCGTTGGCGGGCGCGATTTTTGGCGCCGAGGGCGATCGCACGTACCTCATCACCGCGCAGAACTCGGCCGAGATGCGCGCCTCCGGCGGTTTCCCCGGCTCCATGGGCACGCTCCGTCTGCAGGGCGGCAAGATCGAGCTCGATGAGTTCTCAAAGGTGTATGACGTGATGGCGGAGGCGACCTCGCCCGAGCTCGGGGTGAGCGAGCAGGAGATCTCCCTGTTCGGCGGCTTTATGAACGTCGCGCGAGATGCCGGCATGGATCCCGACTTCACCCGCGTGGCGGACATTTGGGCCACCGCGTACGAGGAGAAGACCGGCGTGCACGTCGACGGCGTCATCTCTGTGACCCCTGCCGTCGTGCAGGATCTGCTGGCCATCGCCGGGCCCATCACCCTCTCTGATGGCACGGTCGTCGACGGGACCAATGCTACCAAGGTGCTGCAGCACGACCTGTATTGGAACTATCTGTCCAAGGAAACCTCGATGTCGGGTAACGGCGACGTCGCCGACGCCCTGTTTGCCGAGGCAGCGGACCTCGCCTTCGAGCAGTTCTTCTCGGGTCTCAATTCCGATACGCTGCTCAAGTTTGTCGAGCTCATGCGCAAGGGCATGGAGAACCGCTCCGTCATGTTCTGGCTTTCCGATACCGATGAGCAGGAGGCGCTTTCCGCGCTGGGTTGCTCCGGCGACGTCCTCACCGACCCGCGCTCGCCTGCCGTCGGCACGTACTTCTCGCTTTGGATCGGCTCGAAGATGGGCTGGTACATCGATATCGAGAACGAGATCACGTCGACCCGCGAGAACGCCGACGGTTCGCGCACGTATGGCGTGAAGACCACGTACCGCAACACCGCGACGCCCGAGATCATCGAGTCGGCAGGCGACTACATCTCGGGGTATCTTGAGGGATTCGACCGCGACAACCTGTATCCCGAGCTGCTGATTTACGCGCCGACGGGTGGCAGGATCTCCTCGTTCGAGGCTTCAAATGGGGCCCAGTTCGTCGAGACCGAGCATAAGGGGATCCAGGTGTTCCATGCGTCGCGGCCCGATCTGCGCGCGGGGGAGTCGATCGTCTGCACGTATGAGGTGACGACTGCCGCTGGCGACCAGGAAGACCTTACGTTCATGAGCACGCCGACGCTCACGAGCTACCGGTAACCCGACTCGGCGCAACGGCGTCGCTCATCGTGTCGATCGCGCGGCGGGTGACTTTCATCTATAATCGTCCACGCACAACGCGCCATTAGCTCAGCTGGATAGAGCACCGGACTTCTAATCCGATGGTCGAGGGTTCGAATCCCCCATGGCGCACCCCCAATAGATGCTCGCCCGGGTTCCCTTTGGGACCCGGGCGTTTTGCTACGTAGGGCGGGGGAGTCGAGCCCATTGGGGGAGTGCTATTCGTGCCGTGCGCGTTCCGTCCTGTCGATCGCGCTGCCCACTTTGTCGTAAACGGACTCCCCAAAGTTGCTCAAACGTATTACAATGGGCGAGTCGTGTTTATGTGCACGCTCGGCTCTGCATGCCGCGCGCGCATCACTCAAAGGAGTCAGGTTATGGTTTCTGAGAAGGCTACCCTCGTCAACCCCCAGGGTCTCCACATGCGTCCTGCCGGCCTCTTCGCCTCTACCATGGGCAAGTTCGCCTCCGAGGTCACCGTTGTCGCCCCCGACAAGGAGGTCAACGGCAAGTCCCCGATGGCCCTCATGGCTGCCGGCATCCCTTGCGGCACCGAGGTCGAGGTCAAGTGCGACGGCGCTGACGAGAAGGAGGCCCTCGCGGCCGCCATCGAGCTCATCAAGAGCGGTCTCGGCGAGTAGTTCGCGCGCGAGCATTGTCTTCGATGACGAACATCTAATCATATAGGTGTACATTGCAGGCGTCCGCGAACCCGTGGGCGCCTGCATTTTGTTTCCCTCACGCACGGGAGGGAAACGGGAGAGAGGAACTTGAATGTATCAGGGAGTTAACGCTTCGGAGGGCATCGGTATCGGCAGCGTCATGGTTGCCGTCGATCCCGACCTCACGTTTGAGCCCCACGAGGTCTCCGACGTCGCCGCCGAGAAGGAGCGCTACCAGGCCGCTCTGGCCGTCTTCTGCGAGAAGACCCAGGCCCAGGCGGACCACATGAAGGTCGCCGTGGGCGAGAACGAGGCCGAGATCATGGCCGGCCACATCATCCTGGCCCAGGATCCGGGCATGACGGATGCCATCAACGGGGCCATCGACGGCGGCGCTTGCGCCGAGCAGGCTCTCGTCGACGCCAGCACCATGTTCGAGAACATGTTCCTGTCCATGGACGACGAGATGTTCCGCCTGCGCGCCGCCGACATCGCCGACATCCGCACCGGCATCCTCGCCGAGCTTCTGGGCGTCGAGGTCGTCGACCTCTCCGTCCTCCCCGAGAACACCGTCGTGGTCGTGCACGACCTGACTCCGTCCATGACGGCCACCATCGACAAGGATCACGTCGCCGGCATCGTCACCGAGACCGGCGGCCGCACCTCCCACTCCGCTATCATCGCCCGCGCCCTCGAGATCCCCGCTGTTCTCTCCGTCGCCAACAGCTGCTCCGCCCTGCGCAACGGCATGACCGCCATCGTGGACGGCTCCAAGGGCGTCGTCATCGCCGAGCCCGAGGCCGAGGTCCTTTCCGACTATCAGGCCAAGGCCCAGACGTTTGCCGAGGAGAAGGCCGCCCTCGAGGCCTTCCGCGGCCAGGAGACCGTCACCGCCGACGGCATCAAGAAGATCCTCGCCTGCAACATCGGCAGCCCCAACGACGTCGCCAACGCCCTTGAGCACGACGCCGAGGCCATCGGCCTGTTCCGTTCCGAGTTCCTGTTCATGGATGCCGCCGAGCTCCCGAGCGAGGAGGAGCAGTTCCAGGCTTACCGCAAGGTCGCCTCTGCCCTCAAGGGCGCGCCGGTCATCATCCGTACCCTCGATGTGGGCGGCGACAAGGAGATCCCCTACCTCCACATGGAGAAGGAGGAGAACCCCTTCATGGGCTTCCGCGCCGTGCGTTACTGCCTGGAGAACGCCGATCAGTACAAGGTGCAGCTCCGCGCCCTGCTGCGCGCCGGTGCCTTCGGCGACGTCAAGATCATGATCCCGCTCGTGACCTGCGTCGAGGAGGTCCGTGCCGTCAAGGCGCTCGTCGAGGAGTGCAAGGCCGAGCTCGAAGCCGAGGGCCTGAAGTACGATGAGAACATCGAGGTCGGCGTCATGATGGAGACCCCTGCCGCCTCCCTCATCGCCGACAAGCTCGCCGAGGAGGCCGACTTCTTCTCCATTGGCACGAACGACCTCATTGGCTACACCATGTGCGCCGACCGCGGCAACGACCACATCTCCAACCTGTACCAGGTGTACTACCCGGCAGTCCTGCGCTCGATCAAGAACATCATCGAGAGCGGCGTCAAGGCCGGTATCATGGTCGGCATGTGCGGCGAGGCCGCTGCCGATCCGCTGCTGGAGCCGCTGCTGATCTCCTTTGGCCTGGAGGAGTTCTCCATGTCCGCGCCGTCCATCCTGCGCGCCCGCAAGACCATTTCCCAGTGGTCCAAGGCCGAGTGCGACGAGCTCGCCGAGAAGGCGCTCGCCTGCACGACCGCTGCCGAGGTCAAGGCGCTGCTCGAGGCTGCCGCTCGTTAGTCGGATTTGCCGCCGGTCGCGGGCCCTCGATGGGGACGGGCCCGCGACCGGTCTTCGATATTTGATGCTAAATCGATTTATCACGTTTAAGCCAGACGCGCGCACCCGATTTGCGGTACGCTGAACACGGTAATACGTCTGATTAGGAGGCTGTATGTTTTACACCCTGACCGCCAACCCCGCCGTCGACATGACGGTCGCCGGCCCTGCGCTCCAAGCCGATGAGAACGTCCGCGCCAACTCCGCGAGCTACACCGCCAACGGCAAGGGCCTCGATGTGTCCTTCGCCCTCAAGAAGTTCGGCGTCGACTCCGTCGCCCTCGGTTTCTTTGGCGGCTTCACCGGCAAGTTCATCGTCGAGGAGACCATGAACCTCGGCTGCCTCTGCCGTCCGGTGTGGGTCGATGGCGTGACGCGCATCTGCGCCTACATCAACGATGGCGAGCATGAGTACGGCGTGCTCAACCCCGGAGCGCCGCTCACACCCCAGTACGAGCAGGAGCTCTACGACATCCTCGACACCAGCACCGGTATGGACTGCCTGATCGTGTCCGGTTCCGTGCCCCCTCGTGCCTCCAAGGACTTCCTTGACCAGGTCATGGAGCACGCTCAGGAGCGCGGCGCCGACGTGGTGCTCGACCTGTCCTCCGACAAGCTGAAGACCCTCGCCTCCAAGAAGCCTCTGCTCATCAAGCCGAACCACCACGAGATGCGTGAGATCTTCGGCGTGCCGGTGAACACCGACGACGAGGTGCGCGTGGCCATGAAGCTCGCTCACGAGGCTGGCGTCCAGAACGTGCTGCTCACCCGCGGCAGCCGCGGCGACGCTTACTTCTCCAACGGCGAGGACATCTGGTACGCCAAGCGCGAGTTCAACATCAAGCTCGTGTCCTCCGTCTGCGCCGGCGACTGCACGCTGGCCGCGTTCCTGCTCAAGTGGTACAAGGACCGCGACAATGTCGAGGAGGCCATGAAGCTCGCCATGGCTACCGGCGCCAACGTCGCCGAGTCCGTCGGCCTGGGCGACTTTGGCCGCGTCGACGAGTACAGCAAGCGCGTCACCGTCCGCAAGCTTGAGCGCAAGTAGGTTCACGAGACTCCGGCGAGCATCGCGGGGGCGCGTTCTCCCGCCTTCGATACGCGTCCTTCGCATCGCGAATGCACGACTTCGCACGCAACGGCGTCCTGATTTTGGTCGGGGCGCCGTTTTATGATGCGGCGCATGGGGGTATCCTTATGTGCACGAGTCTATTCCACCCACGTGAGGAGTGTTTCACCATGGATGCCCGTTCCCTGACCCCAGCTGATTTGAGCCGTGCACATGCGAGCTTCGCCGATTGCACTTGCAACGCCATCGCGCGCAACGCCGTGACGAGTGTGGGCGTGCGCAAGGCCGCCCGTGACCCGCAGGCCGTGGCGCTCGCCTCTACCACCTTCGACGTGCAGCTCACCCAGGGCGACGTCTGCGACCAGGAGCGCTCGGGTCGCTGCTGGATGTTCGCGAGCCTCAACACCATGCGCTTCCGCATCATGAAGAAGCTCAAGCTCAAGACCTTCGAGCTCTCGCAGTCCTATCCGCTCTTTTGGGACAAGTACGAGCGCTGCAACTGGTTCTTCGAGCATGTGATCGAGACCGCCGGCGAGCCGCTCGCCTCCCGCGACATCGCGTTTTTGCTGGCCGACCCGCTCTGCGACGGCGGGCAGTGGGACATGTTCGCCTCGCTCGTCAAGAAGTACGGTGTGGTGCCCAAGGAGGCTATGCCCGAGACCGCGTGCTCCAGCAACACCGGCGACCTCGACGGCTATCTCACGCGCTACATCCGCATGGGTGCCAAGCGCCTGCGCGAGGCCGTGCGCACCGGCGCGGAGGCCGACGAGGTGGCCGCCATCAAGCGTGAGCTCATGGATGGCTGCTACCGCGTGCTCGCCATCTGCCTGGGCGAGCCCCCGGCGTCCTTCGAGGCGCGCATCCGCGATAAGGACGACAAGCTCGTGGTGAACGGGACCTACACGCCGATCGATTTCTTCCGCGAGTTCGTCGACATGAACCTCGACGACTTCGTATCCGTCATCAACGCGCCTACGGATGATAAGCCCTACCTGCATTCCTATTCCGTCAAGTTCCTCGGCAACGTGATCGAGGACGGCGGCGTGCGCCACGTGAACCTGCCCATTGAGGCGCTCAAGCGTGCGGCGATCGCCCAGCTCAAGGATGGCCTTCCTGTGTGGTTCGGCTCCGACGTCGACCAAGGATTCCTGCCCGCCGACGGCGTTTTGGACCCCGATGCGCTCGACGTTGACACGCTCTTTGGCCTTCCCATCGAGGCGGGCCTCGACAAGGCCGCGCGTCTCGACTACGGCGAGTCGCTCATGACGCACGCCATGACGCTGCAGGGCGTGAGCCTCGACGCCGAGGGCAACCCCACGCGTTGGCGCATCGAGAACAGCTGGGGTGACGACCACGGCAAGGATGGTTACGACATCGCCTCCGACCGCTGGTTCGATGAGTACGTCTACCAGGTCGTCGTGGACAAGAAGTACCTCACGGCCGAGGAGCTCGCCGCGTATGAGATGGAGCCCATCGAGCTTGCGCCTTGGGATCCCATGGGCGCCCTTGCGCACTAGCGGGAGACGCTTGTGACTCGGCTCGCCCATAGGACAGATGCAGCGCTTGCGGGTCCCGCCCTGTGCGGAACCCGTCCCACGGACGCGGCGCTTCGCGTGCTGCGGGTGCTCGAGTCCGCGGGGCTCGAGGCATGGATCGTGGGTGGCTGGGTTCGCGACGCCCTCATGTGCGCCCCCGGCCACGACATCGACATCTGCTGCAGCGGCTCGTGGGAGCAGAGTGCGGCGGCTTTGCGCGCCGAGGGCATCGCGGTGGTCGAGTCCGGTGTCAAGTTCGGCGGCATCACCGCCGTGCTGGACGGAGAGCGTATCGAGGTTACGGCGTACCGTCTGGACGGCTTCTACACCGACGGCCGCCATCCCGAGAGTGTGCGCCGCGCGCAGTGCGTCGAGGAGGACCTCGCACGCCGCGACTTCACCGTCAATGCGATGGCGTGGCACCCGCGCCGAGGGCTTCTCGACCTGTACGACGGCAGGGGGGACCTGGAGCGCCGCCAGATCCGCGCGGTGGGCGAACCGCGCCGCCGCTTTGAGGAGGACGCCCTGCGCATGTTGCGCGCCGTGCGGTTTGCCTGCCGCCTGGACTTCTCCATGGATGCCGCCACCGCCTCCGCGCTTGACTCCTGCGCCCCCTTGCTCGATGCCGTCGCGCGCGAGCGCGTAGGTATCGAGCTCGAGGGCATCTTGGTCACGGGGCGCGGCGGCGATGCACTCCTGCGGTATCCCGAGCTCATGTGCGCGGCCATTCCCGAGCTCGCGCGCATGCGCGGGTTTAACCAGCGCACGCCCTATCACGCCTTCGACGTGTACGAGCACACCGCGCGGGTGCTCACGGTGGCCGGCGAGCTCTCGCGGTTTCGCATCGACGGGGGGGATCCCGACGCGCCGCCGTCGCCCTCGCTCATGTGGGCGGCGCTGCTGCACGATGTCGCCAAGCCCGACACGTTCACCGTGGACGAGCGCGGCCGCGGTCACTTCTACGGGCATCCCGAGCGCGGCGCCGCGCGCGCAAAGGCCATCATGCGCCGCCTTTCCTGCGGCAACGACCTCATGCGCGACGTCAATCTGCTCATCCGCTATCACGACCAGCCGTTGCGCCCCGAGCGCGTTGACCTGCTCCGCATGATGCAGCGTTTCGCGTCGGGAGGGGTCGATGTGCCCCGCCTCATGGGTGAGCTGTTCGACCTCAAGCGCGCCGACACGCTCGGAAAGGCGTCGCAGTGCTTTTACTACGTCGATGAGATCGAGCGCATGCGCGAGATGGTGCGCGAGCTCATCGCCAATGGCGAGGCGTATAGCGTCAAAACTCTGAACCTGACGGGGAAGGACCTCATCGCGCACGGCATGGCCCCCGGCCCGCAGGTCGGTGCCGCGCTCAACCGCGCGCTCGAGGGCGCCATCGTGGGAGAGGTCCCTAACAGCACGCTGCATCTTCTGACATACCTGGGCTTTTAGCCTGCGGGGATCGCGGGGCATGGCGGTTCGTGGGCCGTATGGACACGGCATGCGTGCGTGCGCGTGTGCATGCCGTGTGTGCCCACATGCCGTGTGGCACATCCTGTGGGCACGTGCACCGTAGTTTCATGTTCCGCGGCTATGTACCCTGTGCCCCTTCCTCACGGCTGGCCTCCGTTGTGCCGTTCCATGCCGTTCAACAGATTTGAAGGCCTCCTTCTGCTGGCAACCTGTCAACGGTGGTATCATGTCTCCTGCTAGTATTACGAAACGAGTAATACGTAACACCAATAAAGGGGTCATCATGAAATTAGGGGCTAGGCCGCGTTGCATCTCAAACGATGGGGGACGTGCATGTCGACGTGACGGTTTCGACCGCGGCGCATCACGGCGTCGTGCCGCCGGCGGCACGGATGGTCTCCCCATGGACCGCGGGCTCACGCGCCGAGGGCTCCTCGCGGGCTCTGCCGCGTGTGCCGCCCTGGCTACATCTGCCGCCTTGTCGGGTTGTGGCTCTCGCGGCAACGGCGATGCCGCCGGCAGCGCACCGGCGGGATCGGACGGCGCCGAGCAGGTCATCGTCGCCATGAACACCACGAGCGAGCCTGCGGCGGGGTTCGATCCCCTCGTCTCCTGGGGCTGCGGCGAGCATGTGCACGAGCCGCTCATCCAGTCGACGCTCATCACCACCGACGAGGACCTCAACGTGGTGAACGACCTGGCGACCGACTACCTGTGCTCCGAAGACGGCCTGGTGTGGACGTTCACCATCCGCGATGACGTCGTGTTCTCCGACGGCGAGCCGCTGACCGCGAACGACGTCGCCTTTACCGTGAACGGCGTCATCGAGAGCCCCGCATCCGAGGCCGACCTCTCGATGGTCGACCGCGCGGTCGCGGTGAGCGACACGGTGGTCGAGCTGCACCTCAACAAGCCCTACAACGCGCTGCTCTACACGCTCGCCGTGCTGGGCATCGTGCCCGAGCACGCGTACGGCGAGGAGTACGGCACCCATCCCGTCGGGTCCGGTCGCTACGTGCTCGAGCAGTGGGACAAGGGCCAGCAGGTCATCTTTGCCGCAAACCCGCGCTATTACGGCGAGGCGCCCACGATGAAGCGCGTCATCGTGGTCTTTATGGACGAGGACGCAGCCCTTGCCGCCGTGCAGGCGGGCGACGTCGATATCGCCTACACGTTCGCGACGCACGCGGGACAGCACTTTGAGGGCTACGAGCTCGCCGCGTACAAGACGGTCGACTCGCGCGGCATCTCGCTGCCGTGCGTTCCCGCGGGCGGCACCAAGTTGGTCGAGGGCGACATGGCCTATCCCATGGGCAACGACGTCACGTGCGACGTCGCCGTGCGTCGGGCCATCAACTGCGGCATCGACCGCGAGGCCATGATCGAGCGCGTGCTCGACGGGTACGGAAGGCTGGCCTACTCGGTGGGCGACGGCATGCCGTGGTCGAGCGAGGACATGCACGTCGACTTCGACCTCGATGCGGCGAAGCACCTGCTCGATGAGGCGGGATGGCAGGTGGGCGAAGACGGCGTGCGCAGCCGCGCCGGCGTGCGCGCCGCCTTCGACATCTGGTACTCCTCGGACGACTCCGTTCGCCAGGCCATGGCCAACGAGTTCGCCAATCAAATGGCGGAGCTGGGCCTTGAGGTCACCCCGCGCGGCGGCAGCTGGGACGAGATCTACCCTCAGCAGTTCTGCCAGCCCATTTTATGGGGCTGGGGCTCAAATTCGCCGGTCGAGGTGTACGAGCTCCACTACTCGACGGGCTGGGGCAACTACAGCTGCTACGAGAGCGAGGTCACGGACGCGTATCTGGATCAGGCGCTCGCGCAGACCGATATCGAGGCGTCCTACGATTTTTGGAAGAAGGCCATGTGGGACGGGACCGAGGGCGTCGCCCCGCAGGGCGCTGCCACGTGGGCGTGGATGGCCAACGTCGACCACCTCTACTTCAAGCGGACGAATCTGGACGTCGCCCATCAAAAGCCGCACCCCCACGGCCACGGATGGTCGCTGGTGAACAACGTCGACGCGTGGAGCTGGTCGTAGCGTGAGGTATCGGGGGGTCGGTCATATCGGACGGTTCGCCCTGCGCGAGCTCTTGAGGTTCTGCCTGCTCATGCTCGCGGTGAGCCTCGCGACGTTCGCCCTCGTCGCGGCTTCGCCCATCGATCCGGTCCAGGCCAACGTGGGGCAGCAGGCGCTCATGGGCATGTCCGCCGCCAAGCGCGCGCAGCTCGCCGAGCATTGGGGCGCCGGCACGCCGCTGCTCGAGCGCTATGCGCTGTGGGCTCAGGGCGCGTTACATGGCGATTGGGGCGTGAGCCTGCGTTACAACGCCCCGGTTGCCCAGGTGGTGGGCGAGCGCTTTGCGAGCTCGTGCGCGCTCATGCTCACGGCGTGGGTGCTTTCCGGGGTCATCGGCGTGCTGCTGGGCATTGTCGCCGGAATCCATCGGGACGAGCCCGTCGATTGCGGTATCCACGGCGCGTGCATCGTGCTGTCGTCGACGCCCGCCTTTTGCGTGGGCATCGTCGCCCTCATGGTGTTCTCCGTCGCGCTCGGTTGGTTCCCCCTGGGTTTTTCCGCTCCCATCGGCGTCCACGCTGCCGATGTCTCCCTTCTCGAACGGATCCACCACATGGCGTTGCCGGCGCTCACGCTCGCGCTCACCGGCGTGCCGTCCGTCGCGCTGCACACGCGCGAGAAGGTCATCGATGTCATGGGAAGCGACTACGTTCGGTTCGCCCGTGCGCGCGGCGAGTCGACCGGGTCGATTCTGCGCCGTCATGGGGTGCGCAACCTGATCGTGCCGGCGCTGACGCTGCAGCTCGCCTCGGTGGGGGAGGTGTTTGGCGGCTCGGTCCTCGTGGAGCAGGTGTTCTCCTATCCCGGTTTGGGCCAGGCCGCCGTCACGGCGGGCCTGGGCGGCGATGCCCCGCTGCTGGTGGGGATCGCGCTGGGCAGCGCCGCGTTCGTCTTTGCGGGCAACGCGCTCGCCAATGTGCTGCATGCGCTCATCGATCCGCGCGTGCGCGAGGGGAGGCGCGATGATGCTTCGCGATGACAGGCGCGCGTGTCCCTGCCGCGACGGCGGTCGCGAGTCGCGCGGGGAGCCGACCACCTTTCACGTGCCGGTGTATCGCGGCGGGGGTAACCGCGCGCGCTTGCTGCGTACGTGCGTCGCGTGCACGGCGTTGCTGCTCGGCGCGGCGCTCGCCGGCCAGCTGCTGGCGTCTCGCGCCGGTTCGACTGACTTTGCCGCCAAGATGCTCGCGCCGTGCCTCGAGCATCCCTTCGGCACCGATCAGATGGGGCGCGACATGCTCGCCCGCACGCTCGCGGGCCTCTCGACGTCCCTGTTCGTGGGGCTCTGCGCCTCGGTGGCGTCCGCGGTGATCTCGCTTGTCCTGGCGGTGGTTGCCGCGTACGGCGGGCGCGCCGCCGACGCCTGCGTCTCCTGGCTGACCGACCTGGTCATGGGGATACCGCACATCGTGCTGCTCATGCTCATCAGCTATGCGCTGGGGCGCGGCTTTTGGGGCGTGACGGTCGGCGTCGCGCTCACGCATTGGCCGAGTCTCGCCCGCGTTTTGCGTGCCGAGCTGATGCAGGCCCGCCGCGAGCGCTATATCGAGGTGAGCGAGGCGCTGGGAGTCTCTCGCGCGCGCATCGCGCTGCGGCACCTGGTGCCCGCGGTCGTGCCCCAGCTCGTCGTGGGGGCGGTCTTGTCGTTTCCCCACGCCATTTTGCACGAGGCCTCCATCACGTTTTTGGGTTTTGGTCTGTCGCCCGATGAACCCGCGATCGGCGTGATCCTCGCCGAATCGATGGGGTATCTCACGGCGGGCGCGTGGTGGCTCGCGCTGCTGCCGGGGGCGGCTTTGGTTGGGTGCGTGCTGCTGTTCGACGCGATGGGCTCCGCGTTGCGCCGCTTGGTCGATGCGCGGACATCGCAGGAATAAGGATGATAGGTGGTTGAGATGGGCATGGCGGTCGATATTCCGGGCGGCGCGCACGGCGATGGCGAGCGGCATCATCACCACACCCACGCGATCGGCTCTCGCCATCCCGGTGCACACCATGTGCTGACGGTGGAGGGGCTGAGCGTGTCGTTCGACCGCTACGAGGCGGTGCGGCCCGGGTCTGCCCGTACGGGCGGGCTCGCGCGCTTCCGTTCATGCTCGGGCGCCGGGCGCGGAGGGCGTGGGCGCGAGGGCGGCTCGCGCCGGTCCGCGGCGGACGGTTCGCGCGCTGCGGGAGGTGTTGTGGGGCCCGGCACCGCGTCTTCTGCAGGCGGGCGTCCCGGACGCGCGCGCGGGCACGCCGGCCGCTGGGAGCGCGTCTCGGGGGAGGTCTTGCACGGGCTGACGCTCTCGGTTCATGAGGGAGAGATCGTCGCCGTGGTGGGCGCGAGCGGTTCGGGCAAGACCGTGCTGGCCGACGCGCTTTTGGGGCTGTACGAGCCCAACGCGACCGTGCGGGGCACCATCTGGTTCGATGGCGTCCGGCAAGACGCCGCGTCGCTTGCCTCCCTGCGCGGAAGCGGCATATGCCTGGTTCCCCAGAGCGTGTCCCATCTGGACCCCCTCATGCGCGTGGGCGAGCAGGTGCAGGGCGCGCCCCGGGGTCGCACGCGGGCCGAGCGCGCCCGGGACCGCGCGCGTCGCGAGGCGCGTCAACGCGAGCTGTTCGAGTTGTACGGCCTGGCGCCCGAGGTCGCGCGGATGTATCCCCACGAGCTATCGGGCGGCATGGCGCGGCGCGTGCTGCTCATGAGCGCCTTGATGGAGGAGCCTCGCGTGCTCATCGCCGATGAGCCCACGCCGGGGCTCGATCTTGCGTTGGCGATTCGCGCTGTCGACGACCTGCGCACGTTCGCGAATACCGGCGCGGGCGTCATCCTCATCACCCATGATCTGGAGCTTGCGGTGCGCGTTGCCGACCGTGTGGCCGTGTTTAAGGAGGGTCGCATCGTCGAGGAGACGAGCGCGTCGAGTTTTGCGGATCCCGCGCTGCTGGAGCATCCCTTCTCGCGCGACCTGTGTCGGGCGCTGCTCGCGTTGCAAGAGGCGCAAAGGCGTCGCGAGGTGGGTTCGAGCGTGGCTGGGGACGAGTCTCTGCAGGGTGCGGGGGGATTCGACGCGCCCGTGAGCGACGATGCATCGGAGGGTGCGGTTGGGTTCCTGCGTGAGGGTATGCCGGGGGGTCTCGCTGCGCCGCTGCATAGGAGCACGCTGGCCGCCCCCGTTGCGTGTCCGACCGATGATGCGCCGTTGAGTTCCGTCGGGGCCTTGTCCGACGACGCGCCGGTGTCTTGCCCTGCGCCCGTGGGCGACGATGCGCCACTGCGGTGCGCTTTGCCCGAGGGCGCCGAAGTATCGCCGGGTCCGGTTGGATGCCGATCCGCTGCCTGGGAAGACGCCGCACGCGCTACGGATGCGCCCCGTGCCCTGGATGTACCTCAAGTCGTGGATGCGTCCCGTGCCGTGCCTTCGCCCCGCTCTGTCAGCGCAACCCACACCGCGCCTTCGCCCCTCACCGCCAACACGACCCACACCGTGACTTCACTCCGCGCCGCGGGTGCGTCCCGCACCGCGGATGTGCCCCATGCCGGTAATGCACTCCACGTCCCTGTGCTTGAGGCGCGAGGTCTCTCGTGCGCATTCGGGAGCGACCGCGTGCTGTTCCGCGATCTTGACCTATCCGTGCATGCCGGTGAACGCGTGGCGATCGTGGCGCCCTCGGGAGCCGGTAAGACCACCTTGTGTAGGATTCTGGCGGGGTATAGAAAGCCCGATGCGGGGTGCGTGCTGGTACGGGACGTGCCGCTCGGGGGCGCAGCGCCGGGTCCCCACTCCGTGCCGCCTGAGGATGCAGCGCCGGGTCCCCGCTCCGTGCAGCCTGGGAATGCGGCGCCAGGCCCTCGCTCCGTGCAGCTGATATCCCAGCATCCCGAAAAGGCCTTTGACCCTCGCATGCACATGCGCGATTCGCTCGCCGAGGCGGGGGACTTGACGGATGCCCGCTCCGTTGATTTGCGCGCGCGGTTTGGTGTCAGGGATGCCTGGCTTGACCGGTTGCCACATGAGCTTTCGGGCGGTGAGCTCATGCGCTTTTGCTTGGTCCGCGCCCTCATGACGGGTCCGACGGTCTTGATTTGCGATGAGTCGACCGCGATGCTCGACCTGGTGACTCAAGACGAGCTATGGAGCCAGATACGCGAGCTGCAGGAGTCGTGGGGCTTTGGATTGATCTTGGTCTCTCACAGCCCGGGCGTCATCGCCCAGGTTGCCACTAGGCTGCTCTATCTGTAATTGGCAGTCCCTGCGGTTCGCCTTCTTGCGCTCCCTGCGGCGGGCCTTCCCGCATTCTTGGGCTGGGGGAGCGCTCATGGGCGATCTCCGCAGTTAAATTTCCCGCGCTCTTGCGCCGAGGCGGTGTCCGAATGCGGTCGAAGAACCGTTTGACCGTCCACGAGGAGGGCGAGCGATCACCAGCTCGCCCTGTCGATCGTTGATATTCCAATACGCGACTGCCCTCCGTTTTGGGTTGGGGAACCGTTTGATTGCCGTCATGGAACCGTTTGACCGTGTTCAGGGGGGGGCAGGGCGAAACGGCCATCTGGGGCGATCGGTCGGCGACCACTCGATCCGGCCTGATCGCAATGCCGTGAAAGCGAACGCGCCGCCCTTATGGACGGCTCAAACTGTAAGGGGGATAACTGGTGTCCGGGGTCTCCCAAGGAATCGACCATTGAGTTACAAATCGGGTGCGTGCATCTTCTGAGCTGGGATATCCTTTGTATCTTCACAATATCTCAGTTTTCTGAGATTGATGCTTGCGCGATGCGTGACGTTTCCGTATAGTATTTCCTCGCGCTGAGGCGTGACGCGCATCACCTTGGGATGTCGTCTAATGGCAGGACAGCGGATTCTGGTTCCGTCAATGGGGGTTCGACTCCCTCCATCCCAGCCATATGCGCTGCTTGCTTCTCGCTTTTGGCCCGTTCGTCTAGCGGTTCAGGACGCCGCCCTCTCAAGGCGGAGATCACCGGTTCGAATCCGGTACGGGCTACCAAGAGTTTTCGGAGCACTCGTAAGCTCCTCTACATAATGGCCCGTTCGTCTAGCGGTTCAGGACGCCGCCCTCTCAAGGCGGAGATCACCGGTTCGAATCCGGTACGGGCTACCAAATCTGAATTTGGCGAACCCTCTGTTGGTTCGCCATTTTTCATTTCGATTGAAATCTTGCATGCGTTTGAACGGCGATCTCGCAGGCGTTTTGGGTGCCGTGGGGCGCAGACGCCCTTATGGCTTGCCATGTCGGCAGGGTGACCTCGCAGGCATTTTGGGTGCCGTGGCGCGCAGGTATTGAGGGGCGCGAGTGTTTAGAGGACGGTCCCGGAAGCATTTCGGGGTGCAGACATTCCGGTTGTTTTACCGCGGCATTTAAGGGAGCTTACGTCAATGAAGCGGGGACAAAAGTAGTTGCGAGTACTTTGGGTTGGCAATTTGGGGATTGCCGTTTTGAGACTTGGCACGCGCATTCAGGCATGCAGGAATTTTAAGAGCCGTTCCACGTGCATTCTAGGGTGCAGCATTTCGGATGTCGTGCCGTGTTCGTTCGTTGGTGCGGGCATTTTGGGAGCCGCCTTATAAGCGCCCGTGGGTGCATGGCTTTGGAGCCGACTCGTGATTTGTTTTTAAAAGAACACACGCTGCTCTCGCGAATTTGTATCTCGCTCCCCCCCGAAACGCTGTCACGTTTCGAGGGGTGGGTCTTCATGTCACGGATTCTGTTTGATAAGAAGCTCGCTGGATATAAAGTTCACAACGAAGGCCAAAAGGTTAATATCGATATGTCTAATCTAAAAAGGCACCGTGCTGCTCAAGGATGTTAACCACCATTGTTGTTATCCCAAGCAGATTGATGGCGATCACAACTGCGCGAAAGAAAGATCGCGCGGCGCCATCGTCGCCCTTTCAAGCCGATTGATAACGACCGGTCGATTCTGAAAAGTGTCGCACTGCTAAGAACGTTGCTCATTCATCGTTGACTTTTCATATGGAATCGAATTGCGAGCCTTACGGCGGCAGGGTTGTTCCATGTGTCGTGGAGCATCGGATGGGAGCAAATTGCGCGACCTCAATAGCTTGAAAGCGGCGTTGAGATACAAACTTCCGGTATTGGGAAGCTATATTGAGTTCTTTCAAGTAGATGACGTTTTTTCTAAACAAAACCGCAGGTCACAAAGGTCAAGTCCATTTTTGTGTGTAAATTCGCAACCGCCGCTTTCTCCTATGCCGCGAGCCTCAGCTGGCGCTGCTCGCGCGCGATGACCTCCAGGCGCGGGACCACGCCCTGCAGCTCCTTCACGGCCGGCGAGTAGAACAGCCTGCGACCGGCCGCCCAGCGCTCGCCCTCCTCGATGAGCACGGCCCCGATCAGCCTCGCTATCGAGTCCGCGTTCGGGAACACCTTGACCACCGACGACCTCCTCTTCACCTCCCCGTTCAGCCTCTCGAGGTGGTTCGACGTCCGCACGACCCGCCGCAGCGCCTCGGGCAGCTCCATCACCGTCATCGCGTCGTCGAACCCGGCGTCGAGCCGCTCGACCGCCCTGGGCGCGGCCCCGGCGTAGTCGGCCGCGATCTCGTCGCGCCTGCGACGCGCCTCCGCCATGGTCTTCGCGTTGAACATCTCCGCGAGCTCGCCGCGCAGCCCGACCCTCAGGCGCTTCGGCGCGGCGTCGACGACGTTGCGGGCGAAGTGGGCCTGGCAGCGCTGCCAGGGCACCTCGGGGAACACGGACTGCAGCGCGGCGACGAGCCCCTCGTGCGCGTCGGTGGTCGCGAGCCGGACCCCCGACAGGCCGCGGCGGCGCAGCCCGGCGAGGAACCGCGTCCAGCTCTCGGTCGTCTCGGCGTCCGCGACCTCGAAGCCGAGCACCTCCTTGCGGCCGTCCGGCGTGAACCCGATGGCCACGAGCAGCGCCTTCGCCACGACCCTGTGGCCCTCGCGGCACTTGATGTAGGTGGCGTCCGCCATGAGGAACGGGTGGTCTCCCTCGATGGGCCGCGCGAGGAACTCCCCGACGATCGCGTCGAGGTCGCGGCACGCCTCGGAGACGCACTGCTTCGAGAAGCTCTTCCCGCAGATGGTCTCCATGACCCTGCCGACCTTGGCGGTGGAGACGCCGGAGACGACCATCTCGGCCATGGTCGTGACCAGCGCGGCCTCGCTGCGGCTGTAGTTGTCGAAGACGAGCGTCCTGAACGGCGCGTTCCGGTGCCTCGGGACCGTCAGCTCGATCGTGCCGACGCGCGTCGCCAGGGGCCTCTCCCTCGTGCCGTTGCGCACGTCGGTGCGCGCCTCGGCCCTCTCGTAGCGGGCCGCCCCGAGCTGCTCGTCGGACTCCGCGAGCAGCACCGCGTTCAGGGACTTCTGCAGCAGGGCCGCGAACGCGCCGCCGGTGTCGCCGGCGAGAAGGGAGAGGATCTCGTCCTGGTCTAGTGTAAGATTGATTCGAGCCATGCTCGTCCTCCAAGTAATCGTTGTGGTTTGGCGATTGCAAGTTTACTTGGTCGGCGGGCCTCTGGCTCGCCTTTGCTATTTACACCACTTTACGGACGCGACCGTCACAAAGATTGATAAAGACCTTATAGTCGAGTAATCGCGTGAGAGATTCCCAATACCGAAAGTTTGTAAATCTTCCTGTAACGAATAGTGAATATTGTCCTGCGACGTTCGTGAAAACTGGGTGATGTGGGCGTTTCCCGGTGCGTCCTTCGCCGAGTGTCGGAAGATGCGCGGCGTTTGAAGGGAAGCCAACCAATCTCTGGTGCTTACCTTTGGAGTGTCGACTCGTGAGTTGTTTGGGGGAGCGTTGACGAGTGATTTGAAGCTGTGCTGTGCGCGGTTATGAGCTGTCTTGTGGGCATGTTGAAGCCCGGGTTACTGGATGGATCCCGTCTGTTGTCAAGCGGGCGATATGAATGGCTAGCATGTTTAGAGGGAACAGGCAATGAGCGCGTGGAACGCATAGGCATATGGGGGATTTGAATGGCTACAGGATATGGCTAACTGCAGGATATGAATGGCTGCAGGATATGGCCAGTTGCGGGATATGACCAAGTTGCGGGATATGACCAAGTTGCGGGATATGAACGGCCGGAGGATATGACCGATGACATCGATCATATCCTGCGTCAACATTGATGATTGGGCCGTTGCGCGCAGGATATGCATGACGTGACCGTTCATATCCTGCAGTCGTTCATATCCTCCGGCCGCGACCGTTCATATCTTGAGGCTGCCTCATTCTTTGGCCGCTAAGTTGCTCGTTTGTTTAAGTGTCCGTGCGCCGAATTTCTCGAAATAACACGGCTGCACCGGTGCTTTCACGTTAAATAAGGCGCATTGACGTAGCCTTGCTTGCCAAAGGGCCGTATTGCCGCTGGGGAAACTTGTCGCCCACCGCGGGGGTCGCTTGGTCTGCCGGGTGGTCGTGCGGTGGTCGCGGACGGACATAGCACTCGCGACGCCCGCCGGGACCCGCTCTACCCGCCAAGATGGGGATCGCCTCATGGCCGGGCGTAAGGTAGTTTGCTCGCACCCGGCCGGCGTGCTTACTGATACCGCAGGCACTCGACGGGGTCGAGCTTGGCGGCGCGGCGAGCGGGGTAGTACCCAAAGACCAGGCCGATCACGATCGAGATACCCACCGCAATGGCTATGGCGCCCGGCTCGATCGCCGGCGTGAGTGCGGCGCCCGTGCTGCCCATGCCGGTCATCGATCCGAGGTCGAACCCGAGCGCGCCCGCCCCGAAGGCGAGGCCCCAGGCGATCGCGTACCCGGCGAGCGTGCCGATGATGCCGCCGGACACGCACAGCGTCGCGCTCTCGGTGAGGAACTGCAGCGTGATGTCGCGCCCCCGCGCGCCGAGCGCCCTGCGCACGCCGATCTCGCGTATGCGCTCGGTTACGTTGGTGAGCATCATGTTCATGATGCCGATACCTCCCACAAGGAGCGAGATGCCGGCGACCGCGCCCATGATGAGCTGGAAGGACATCATGAAGGTGTCGAGCTGGTCGATTGAGGACTTCATCGACCACACGGAGACCATCGACTCGAGCTCATCCTCGGCGATGCCCTTGAGCTTGCCCACCTGCTCCACGGTCTGCTGCTGCACCGCCTCGATGTCGGCCCCTTCGCGCGCAAGGCCCACGACGCTCGACAGGTAGTCCCAACCCTGGCCAAAGTCCTGGCGCACGGTCTCGGTGGGCATGTAGACATTGCAGTAGTCGGTTCCGGTCATGCCATCGTCCACCACGCCCAGCACGGTGAAGCTCTTGCCGTTGAGCTGGATGGTCTTGCCCACGGCGTCGGCGCCGGGGCTGCCAAAGAACGCCTCGATGCCGTTGCGGCCGATCAGCGCCACGCGCGATTTGGACTCCTCCTCGGCGTCGGTGTAGATGCGCCCCTCCGCGAGCCGGGAGGCCGCGCCGGTCATCTCGAGGTACGTGGCGCTCGCGCCGGTGATGCCGACGCTCAGGCTCTTATCGCCCATCTGCACCTGGGAATAGCTGTCGTAGGTGCCCTCGATGGCCTCGTAGTCGGGCATGAGGCGGGCGAGGTCCTCGATGTCGTCCTCGTCGAGCGGGTAGCCGCAGTTGATATAGACGATGCGGGCGGCGTTGAGGCCCATGCCGCTGATGAGGCCGTTGCGCACGCCGCCGATCAGCGACGTCATGGCTATGACGGCCGCGATGCCGATGACGATGCCGAGGATGGTGAGCAGGCTGCGGCCGCGGTTGGCCTCCAGCGAGCGCATCGCCTCGCGCATAAGGTCGATGATGCTCATCGCGGGCCTCCGATCGGGTTGAATGGTCCCTCAAGTGGGCGTGAGGGGGATGTGAGGGGGCTTAAGGACGAGCCACGGTCACCGTGCTCGTCCGGGACGCTTCCGTCGCCGCGCTCGTTCGGGATGTTCTGGTCGCCGCGCTCCTCTGACACGCCCCGACCACTGCGCTCCTCCGGCACGCCCCGACCTCCGCGCTCGACCGCCGCGCCTCGGTCGGTGTGCTCGATCGGCACGTAGGCGCCCTGGTAGATCCGCCCGTCGCGGATCTGGACCGCGCGATCAGCTTCCGCGGCGACGCCGGGGTCGTGCGTGATGAGCACGATGGTCTTGCCGGCGCGCTTGAGGGCGTGGAAGGTGTCCAGGACCTGCCTGCCGGTCGTCGAGTCCAGGTTGCCCGTGGGCTCATCGGCCAAGATGATGGCCGGGTCGTTCACCAGGGCGCGCGCGATGGCGACGCGCTGCATTTGGCCGCCCGAGAGCTCGTTGGTGCGATGGTCGTAGTGGTCGACCGGCAGGCCCACGGAGCGCAGGGCGTGCACGGCGCGCTTCTCGCGCTCGCGCCGCGGCACGTCGGTGTAGGCGAGCGGCAGCGTGACGTTGTCCAGCACGGTCATGCGGGGCAGCAGGTTGAAGCTCTGGAACACGAACCCGATGCGCAGGGCGCGCACCTCGGCGAGCTCGTCGTCGGTGAGCTCGGCCACGTTCAGCCCCTCGAGCAGGTACTTGCCGGAGGTGGGCGTGTCGAGGCAGCCGAGGATGTTCATGAGCGTGGACTTGCCGGAGCCCGAGGGACCGGTGATGGCCACGAACTCGCCGGGATACACGGAGAGCGACACGTCGTGCAGGATGTGCGCCAGGCCGGCATCGCTTTCGAAGATGCGGTGGATGTGGCGGATGTCGATCACGGGGCGGGCGTGCATCGCATCTACGGGGCGCGCGGGCATCACATCACCGCCATTCCGCCGCCGACCGCACCGCCGCTGTCCATGGAGCCGTCCGCGCCCATGCTGCCGCCGGCGATCACGAGGACGTCGCCGTCGGCGAGCGGGGAGGCGGGCATGTCGGGATTTTGGTCGGACGCCGCGTCGTCGGGTTTCCCGACCACGGCGAAGTCGTCGTTCTTGGCCAGGACCTCGACGTCGACCCGCTCCATCTCCTGCGTCTCGGGGTCGGTCTGGCGGTTGACGTAATAGCTCGCGCCGTCATCGGTGAGCAGCGCCGTCGTGGGCACCATCACCACGTTGTCGATCTGCTGCGTGGTGAGGGAGACCTCCGCCGTCATGCCGGGCTTGAGGCGCGCGTCGGGGGCGTCGATGAGGATGTCGACGGCGAAGGTGGGCGAGCCCATGCCGTCGTAGGACATGGACGAGCTGTCGGTCGACGCGATGGACGCGATGGCGGTGACGCGCCCCGTGAGCACGAGGTCGGCAAACGCCGGGCAGGTGATGGTCGCCGTCTGGTCCACGGCGACGCTCGCGATGTCCTGCTCGTCCACCTGGATGGTCACCTTCATCTTGGAGAGGTCGGCGATCTGCATGAGCGGGCCGGTCGCGCCGGAGCCGCCCATGTTGTCGGACAGGTCGGTGCCCACCTGCGCGTTGAGGGCGACGACGGAGCCGGCCGCCGGGGCCTTGACCGTGCGAAGGGCGGCCTTGGCGACGGCGTCGTCGTAGGCTGCCTGCGCCGACTCCACCGCCGCCTGCGCGGCGTTCACGGCCTGCTGGGCGCTCGAGACGTCGACGGCGGGCATCGAGCCGTCCTGTTGGGGCACGGCCGCCTGCGCCTTCGCGTCCTTGAGCGCCTGCTGCGCGGAGCCCAATTCGGACTTCGCCTGGCGCAGCGCGCGGTCGGCCTCGGCGACGGCGCGGTCGAGGTCGGGGTTCTTGATGGTCATGAGGACGTCACCCTCGTTGACCGCCTGGCCGGCGACGACGTTGATGGATTCGACCTGGCCGGTGACCTCCGGCGTGATGATGGTGGAGGACAGGGGCTGCAGGGTGCCCTTGGCGTCGACCACCGTCGAGAAGGTGCCGAGCATCGCGATGTCGGTGACGGGCTCCATGACCTGCTCGGGCTGCTGGTTGAGGGCGGTGATGGTCACCGCGCCGCCGATCACGACGGCGGCGGCGATGCCCGCCGCGATGGCGCGGTGGATGATCTTCTTGCGGCGGCGTTCCGCGCGCTTGGCTTTGAGGGCGGCGTACGCCTCGGCGTCTGAGCCCTCGAGCGGCGTCCCCTCAACGGGTGCGCACGCGTCGAGCGCGGGGTCGTCGTGCGCCCGTCCGCCGCCGCCCGTCGAGGCCGGGCCACGGCGGATGACGGGGACGACCTCGGGCACCTTGAGCACGCGCGTCTCCTCGGGGGCGTCGCCGAGCGTATCGAGGAAGTCCTTCTTGGGGTCGCTGCCCTGGTTGTCGTGAGTCACGTTCGTTCCTTTCGTGTGTGCGGTCTGGAGCGCGGGTGCGTCCTACACGGCGTCTTCGCGCAGCGTCTGCACGATCGAGCCGGCACTTGACTTGCGTAAAGCATAGAGGGTCGAGAGCGCGAGCACGCCCACAACCAGGCCAATGGCGCCAAGCACCCAGCCGAGCGGCATCTCGAAGTCGAGCCCGGCAAAGCTCAGGCTCATCGCCTGGAAGACCATGAACGTCACCGCGGCGCCGAGCACGAGGCCGATGACGAGCCCGCGCAGGGCGTAGCTGGCGCATTCGAGGGCGATCATGCGCCAGAACGCGCGGTTGCCCATGCCGATGCTCTTGAGCATCGCGAATTCGCGGCGGCGCAGGATGATCGAGTTCGTGAGCGTGTTGAACACGTTGGCCACGGCTATGGCGGTCGTGATGGCGATGAAGCAGTTGATGAACAGCTGGATGGTCTCGTACATGACGCGCGCCTGGCGCACGTTCTCCGCGTTGTTGTTGAGGTACATCCGGTACCACTCGGCGCCGCTGAGGTCGCTGTCGATCATCGCGTCCATCTCCGCCTCAACCGATCGCGGCTGCTCGGCCGCAAAGGAGAGGTAGGCGTACATGGTGTTGCCGTAGCGTCCCTCGCTCGCGTGGAACGCGAAGGGTGCCGCGAGGCTGCCCGTCTCGACGTCTGACGCGATGTCCTCGGAGCCCTCGGCGAGCGCGGGGAGCGCGGAGGCGGGCAGGATGAGCGTCGGCCAGATCGAGGCGTATGAGGTGACGGCCTTGGGGAGGGTCTTGACGATCGCCTTGACGGGGAGCTCGAGGCTCTGGGCGAGCACGTCGTCCAAGGGGCGCGAGATCTGCTGGTACAGCGCCTCGTCGTATTCGTCGTACTGGGTTTCCCCCTCGTCCCTGTACCCCTCGTAGCGGGCGACCGGATCGCCGTTTTCGTCGACGCCGATCTCGACGAAGGGGCTGTCCTCGATGGGCGCGATCTGGGTGAACAAGGTCGCGGTGCCGGTCGAGGTGAACAGGTCGCGCACCGAGTAGCGCCTGCCGTCGTTGGACTGCGTGCCGTTGAGGGCCACGGCGACGGGATGGTCGGGGTCGGAGTACGTGGCGCGGTCGAGTTCGTTCTCATCCAAGATCTCGTTCCAGGAGTCCTTATCCAAGAACAGGATGGATAGGGGGGCGTAGATCCGTCCGTCATCGGCTAGGCCGCGATCGGGCATGTCGTACTCCTCGCTGTTCGCGGTGAGCGAGTCGAGGTCGAGCATGCTCTGGTCGAAGCTGCCGTAGAGGGACGTCTGGAGCATGTAGCCCTCGCCCGTGGCCCCCTCGACGTGGGCCAGGGCGCGGTACGCGCGGTCGATGTCCGCGAGACCCTCGGCGGTCGACTCGTCCTCCTGGATCAGGCGGTTGAGGCCGACCTCGATGTCGCTGCCGCCGCTGTCCGCCACGCGCGTGAGGAATCCCAGGTAGTGCGAGATGGCGCCGGAGATGATGATGAGCGCGACCGACACCGCGAGCGACGCCACGGCGACGCGCCCCTTGGAGCTGGCGCGGGTGAGGTTGCGGTGCGCGAGCATCCCGGGCACGCCGGCGATGCGCATGCGCAGGCGGTCGAGGGCGCGGGCGGTGGAGGGGCGGCGGTGGCCGTCGCCATGAGCCGCCGTGCGCTGGCTTTTGCGCTCGCGGCGCGAGAGGCGCACGTCGCGCGATTGGCGGATGGCGTCGATGGCGGAGACGCGGCTCGCGCGCCATGCCGGGACCGTCGCGCTCATCAGCACGGTGAGGAGGGCGAGCAGCGCGGACAGCGCGATCACCAGCGGATCGACCGTGATGGCGGTGAGGCCCGTGCCCGCGAAGACCTCCTGGTCGATGAGCATCCCGATGCCCTCGCCCGCGATGTTGAACACCACGAAGGTGCCCGCCAGGCCAATCGCCAGGCCGGCGGGGATGCCGATGGCGGCCAGCATGAGGGCTTCGGCGTACACGCTGCGGCGCAGCTGGCGCTTGCTCGCGCCGAGGGAGGAGAGCAGGCCGAACTGGCGCGTGCGCTCGGACACGGCGATGGCGAACGAGTTGTAGATGAGCGAGACGGAGGCGACGATGACCACGCCGGAGAGGATGGCCGCCAGCGTGTAGAGCGTGCCCCAGATGGCGCGGTCGTCGACCAGGCCCTGGTAGCGCAGCAGGCCGTCGTGCAGGTGGGCCGCCGGCCAATCGGCCGTCTGGGCGGACGATTGCGACGGGTCGACCTCAGCGGACGCCGCGTTCGATGCGCCGGTGTACTCCTCGACCAGGGCGTCGATGTCCGCCCGCGTTGACAGGTTGGTGGCGAGATAGGCGCTCGCGACATGTCCGGTTGCGTTGGGCGAGGCGACGAACGCCTGGTAGCCGGGACCGCTCGAGTCCCATTGGTCGTAGATGCCCTCGTCCGAGGGGGCGTAAAAGCCGACGACCTTGAACGTCTGGGCGGGCGCGGGGTCGGCGAGGTACTCCGATATGACGTCGCCTTTGGGGCTCTCCGTGGTAAAGAGTGCCTCGTCGTAGCGGCAGGGGTACTCGTCGTTGGTTTCGGGATCGATGAACATGCGCTGGCCGAGCGACACCTCCATGGTGCTGCCGATCCCGAGCTCGCCGTCCCACGCGACGCGCGGCACGGTGTC
This sequence comes from Collinsella stercoris DSM 13279, assembly GCF_020735465.1. Taxonomy (GTDB): domain Bacteria; phylum Actinomycetota; class Coriobacteriia; order Coriobacteriales; family Coriobacteriaceae; genus Collinsella; species Collinsella stercoris. Next base: position 681,219 of record NZ_CP085935.1, read on the forward strand.
GTCGCGGCCGGTGGTGGGCAGGCTGTCGTACAGCCATGAGCCGCCGGTGGTGTTCAGCCCCTTGAGGTCCCGCGGGAGCACGATCTCGTCGGGCGCCTGGGGTTCGCGTCCCTCGGCGATGGCGGGAAGCGGCTTGAGGTCGCCCACGGCATCGGCGGTGGGCCATTCGTGCGCGCTCAGGTACCGGCCCCAATACCCCTCAAAGCTGACGGGCATGAGCGCGTCGCCATATGAGACGCGCTCGTAGATCCGCTCGATACGGGGGTCGCTCCGCAGGGACGCGAGGTCGGCGTCGCTTGCGTCCACCAACTCGACCTGCCAGGTGCCCTCGGTGACGATCTCGGCTTTGAGCAGGCCCTGGTACAAAGTGACGACGCTCGTGAAGATGGCAGTGATGAGCGCGCAGGACAGGGCGATGCCGATGACGGAGACGATGCTGCGGGATCGGTTGAGCTTGAGCGAGCGCGCGGCAAAGCGCCAAAAGACGCCGCCGCGCGGCGTTGCGGTGTCGTGTTCGCGGGTGGTCATCTTAGGCCCTCCGCTCGTCGCGCACGATGCGGCCGTCCTCGATGGCGATCACGCGGTCGGCCATGAGGGCCACGTTCTCGTCGTGCGTGATCACGATGAGGGTCTGCTTGAATCGCTTGTTCGACGCGCGCAGCAGGCTCATGATCTCCGCAGAGTTCTTGGAGTCGAGGTTGCCCGTCGGCTCGTCGGCGAGCACCACCGAGGGCGCGTTCATGAGGGCGCGCCCGATGGCCACGCGCTGCTGCTGGCCGCCGGAGAGCTGGTTGGGCAGGCAGTGCTCGCGCCCGCTGAGGCCGAGCGCCTGCACGAGCGACGAGAGCCGCTGCTCGTTGACGGGCCGCCCGTCCATGAGCACGGGCAGCGTCATGTTCTCGACCACGTCGAGGACGGGGATGAGGTTGTAGAACTGGTAGATGAGGCCCACCTCGCGGCGGCGAAACACGGCGAGCTGCTCGTCGCTGCGGGCGAAGATGTCCTGGCCCTGCAACTTGACGGTTCCGCTCGTAGGGCGGTCGACGCCGCCCATGAGATGCATGAGCGTCGACTTGCCCGACCCCGAGCTTCCGATGATCGCGATGAACTCGCCCGCCTCGACCGAGAAGCTCGCGTCGTTCAGGGCGGTGACCGCCGTGTCGCCCGTGCCGTACACGCGCGTGAGGTGCTCAACGGTGAGGATGTTCATGGTGGTCCTTCCCTCGTGCAGATTGGTATCTACGATACTGGGCTTTCGTCCTTTCCGCACCATGACCCGCGTGTGACAGTTCTGTCATGCGGGGGATGTCGGCCCTCAGCTGCCCTCGGCGGTTCCTGCGCGCGAGGTATATCCCGGCGAGCAAGGTACGACCCACCGGGCGAGGTGTGTCCGCTAACAAGGTACGACCCACCGGGCGAGGCGCGTCCCGCCGAGCAAGGTGTGCCCCGCCGGCAAAGTACATTCCGCAGAGCAAGGTGTGCCCTGCCGGCAAGGTGCATCCCGCAGAGCAAGGTGTGCACTGCCGGCAAGGTGCATCCCGCAGAGCAAGGTGTGCACTGCCGGCAAGGTGCATCCCGCAGAGCAAGGTATGTTTCATCGAGTGTGCACAAAACCAACGTTTGAGGGGCGTCAAACGTTGGTTTTGCACACACTCGACGCGCCGAGGGCACGTTGGTCGGTGCGGGTACGCAGGCGGACGCGCGAACGCTCACTCGACGCGCGCGTGTGGGCGGGTCGGTACGGGATGGCGTACGAGCGCGTTCAGGTCGACACGGGTTGTCGTGCGGCCGCGGGTCGGAACGGGTCGGCGCGCGTGTGCGCGGGCGTTCAGGTCGGTACGGGCCGGCACGTGCCCGTGCGTGCGGCCTGACCCGTACCCGCGCGCACGTCGGCGCTAAACGATCGCCTTGAAGAACACGAGGGTGAAGACGGCCCCGGTGACGTCGCCGCTCGCATCCCGCGCGTTGTCGGCGGTGAGAGTGCCGCCCTGCGCGGCCACCAGGCTCTTGGCGAGCGAGAGGCCGATGCCCACGCCAACCGGGGCAACCTCGCTCGACTCGACCGCATCGGCGCGCTTGCCGCGGTAGAAGCGCTCGAAGATGTGGGGGAGGTCCGCCTCGTCGATGCCCGGCCCCGTGTCCTCGATGCGGATGCGGCAAGCGAGGATGTCCTCGGTCGCGCGCACGCGCACCGTCCCGCCGGCGGGCGTGTGCTCCATGCAGTTCTTGAGGATGTTCTCGAGCGCCTCGACGCTCCATGCGAGGTCGCCCTCGTACCCGGCGCCGGGCTGGATCGAGGTTTCGAAATCGACGCCGGCGATGTCGAACGCCACGGCGAGCGGCTCGAAGCTCTTGCGGACGAGCTCGCGCGCGTCGACGGGCGCCTTGACCAGCTTGATCACGCCCGCGTCGATGCGGGCGAGCTTGAGCAGGGCGGCAACGAGGTCCTCGACGCGGCCCTGCAGGCGCTGGACCAGGCGAAGCCGCTCCACGATCTCGGGCGCGTCCCCGCGCTCCGCCAGGCGGTCGCGTATGAGCTCGGTTGAGATGGCGATCGAGGTCAAGGGCGTCTTGAGCTGATGCGATATGTCCGTGAGCGCGTCGGAGAGGGCGAGTTTTTCGGCCTGGAGCTCATCGACGGTGAGGTTGAGCCGTGCGATGACCTTGTCGACCTCGCTTGCGAGGATGGCGAGCTCGCCTTCGCGCATGTCGCGCAGGCATATGTCGCGCTCGCCGGCGAGCACGCGGTCGAGGTTCGCCGCCATGTCGTTGAGCGCGCGGTAGCGGATCGCCGTGAGGGCCATGAAGACGCCCGTGACGATCAGGCCGGTCGCCAGGGCGCAGCACGCCGCGACGAGCGCGACGGTGCGCGGGGACGTCTGCAGGGAGATGACAGCCGTGTCCCGCGCCGCCCCGGCGGTCGTCGCGAGCATGAGGGACGTGCCGCCCGTCCCGTCGAGCAGCATTCCCGTCAGGCCGTAGGCGGCCGCGGCCCCGATCGCGCTCAGGATCGCGCCCGCCGCCACCGCGCAGCGCACCTCCCTGTTCTTGAGCACCATGCGCTAACCCCTCGCCTTGTAGCCCAAGCCGCGCACGGTCTGGATGAGCTCCGGGCGGCTGGGGTCGCCCTCGATCTTGTCGCGCAGCCGCTTGATGTACACGGACAGCGTGTTCTCCTCGATGTAGGTGCCCGCGCTGTCCCACAGCGCATCGCGGATCTTGTCGCGCGTGATGAGCTTGCCGGGGTTGGTCGCAAAGAGCAGCAGCAGGCGGTATTCCAGGGCGGAGAGGGTGAGTTCAGCGCCCTCCCGCTCGACATAGGCGCGGTCGGTGTCGATGCGGATGGGGCCGAGCGACACCACGCGCCTGCTCGGCTGGGAGCGCCGGATGGTCGCGGCGATGCGGGCGAGCAGCTCGCGCGGGCGGAAGGGCTTGGCCACGTAGTCGTCGGCGCCCATGGTGAGGCCGGTGACGGTGTTGAACTCATCGTCGGAGGCGGTGAGGAAGATCACCGGGACGTCCGGCGTCGCCTCCTTCACGGCGGCGCACACGGCGAAACCGTTGCCCTGCCTGAGGGTGACGTCGAGCAAGATGAGCTGGTAGGGATGGGCCCCGCCCGAGTCGACGGCGAGCTCGATAGCCCGTTGCTGCGTGTCGGCCGTGTCCACGCTGTAGCCGGATCCGGCGAGCAGCTCGGTGAGGGAGTCGACGATGAGGGGGTCGTCCTCTACAAGGAGAATGCGGGTGGGCATGGCATCGCCTCCGGGCGCGGGTTCGTACGGGTGTGGTCGGCTTTGGGCTCCGCGTTCACCCACGGGGGTTACGTGCGGCGCGCTCGACGCAAGAGTTATTGTAGGCGGGCGTTCGAAACGCCGTGCGTGACGTTTCTGTAAGAGGTCGATGAGCTGGGAGATCGCCATAAGATTACCAACGTGTGAGCTGCGCTCGGATGGGGGACGCGTGCGCTTGCTGAGCTATAATGTGTCCGTTTTTATGTTCATTCTCGGAGAGCGGGATAGCAGATGAAAACGCCTCGCGACAACACGGACCGGCACGTGCAAGATCGGACGACGGTCATGCCACCTCTTTCTCCCGCATATGGATCGGGGTCGGGTGCCCATGGGGACGATACCGGTCGTTTGACCGGCAATTCGCACCACGGCGCCAACTTGGGCGGCTCGCGTTTCGCCCAAGGGGATGAACGCCAGGCGGTCGGCTCCGCCGCGTACGCGCCGTCGCATCGCGCGGCCGCGTCGAAACCTGAAAGGCGGCGCGGCCGCGGGCCCCTCATCGCGCTCGGCGTGCTCCTCCTCGTAGTCGCCGTGGCGTACGGGGCGGGCGTCGTGCTGTTCAGCAACGCCTGCTACCCCAACACCGTCATCGCCGACGTCGACGTGTCCCTGATGATGCGCGATACGGCCGTCTCGCGCGTGAAGACCTCGGCCGAAGGGTATCGCCTCACCATCGAGGGCGATGGCTTCACGTGGCAGTTCGACCCCGAGTCCGCCAGCGAGGTCATCGACGCGGGCGCCGCGGTCGCGGCCGTCATCGATGGCAACGAGCCCTTCATCTGGCCCGCGCGCCTTGTTCAGGCCCTGCAGAGCGAGCCCGCCGAGGGGGCCGTGAAGTCGACTGAGGACGGCGAGGAGGACGTCGAGCTCGACGACATCGCGCTGCCCGACTCCTTTGACCGCGATGCCTTCCTCGAGGAGCTGGGCGCCGCGCTTGACGCCTACAACGCCACGCGCACGGGGACGTTCGACGCCGCCGGCGCCTACGATGCCGAGGCGGGCATGTTCACGTTGTCCAAGGCGCGCTCCAACCAAAAGCTGGACGCCGCCTCCATCGAGCGCGCCGCCCTGATGGCGATCTCGACGCTCGACGACACGGTAACACTTGATGAGCAGAGTTTCGTGCCGCTCGCCAACGGCGCATCCGAGGAGCAGGTCCAGGCCGCCATCGATGCGGCCAACGAGCTCATCGGCACCGATGTGGACCTCAAGATGGGCGGCAACGTGGTGGCGACGCTCGACGGCTCGACCTTTGTGCAGTGGATGACCTTCGACGAGAACCTCACGCCCACGCTCACGACCGAGCCCCTCACCGCGTGGGTGCACGAGCTCGCCGTGAGCAAGCTCGACACCATCGGCTGCGAGCGCACCTACACGCGACCCGACGGCAAGTCCGTCACGGTGAGCGGCGGCACGTACGGCTGGAACAGCAACGAGGCGGAGCTCGTCAAGCTGCTGCAGGATGCCGTGGCCAACAAGCAGGTCGGGGAGGTCGACGTTCCCACCTTGCAAAACGCCGCAACGTGGACGGCCAAGGGCGAGCGCGACTGGGGGGCGTACTGCGACATCGACCTGACCGAGCAGCATGTGCGCTACTACGATGCCGCCGGTACGCTCGTGTGGGAGAGCGGTTGCGTGACGGGCAACCCCAATGAGGGCGACGCCACGCCGACGGGCGTGTACATCCTCAACGCCAAGCGCCAAAACGAGACGCTCATCGGCTTTGACGAGGACAAGGACGGCGAGCCCGACTACAAGTCGCCCGTGGCGTACTGGATGCCCTTTGTGGGCAACGCGATCGGCCTGCACGACGCGACGTGGCAACCCGCGGCCTACTTCTCCAATCCGCAGGCGTATACCTGGGCGGGAAGCCACGGCTGCGTCAACCTGCCCCTGGACAAGGCGGCGGAGCTCTACAACCTGATCCAGGTGGGCGACTGTGTGATCGTGCACCCATAGGGGAGTGCTGGCGCGCGAACGCGGATGTGTATCGGATACGTATAAGGGTGGGCGCCGTCAGATCTCTCTGCGGCGCCCACCCGTATGCAGCGGTGCGTCGTTTGGCCGGCATTTTACGCGAGTCTTCCGTTTGATCGGGGAGGCGTCTCGGTTTCGCTTGACGATTCGCTCGACGACAACCCCTTACGAGCACATACCGCAACGGGCGCAGGCGCTCTGGGCGCTCGGCGCGACGGCGATGCCTCCCTGCGCGGTCTCGCGCAGGGTCGCGGGAAGCGCGTGCCCCACGGCGAGCATCGTCGCCGCCATCTCGTCGAACGGCACGAGAGAGCGGACGCCCGAGAGGGCGAGCTGCGCTCCGGTGAACGCCGCGGCCACGCCGATGGCGTTGCGGTTTTGACAGGGCACCTCCACCAGACCGCCGACCGGGTCGCACACGAGGCCCAGCAGATTGGCGATGGTGATCGACGCGGCATCGAGCGCCTGATCGGGCGTGCCCCCGTGCAGCTGGACGAGGGCCGCGGACGCCATGGCTGCGGCGGAGCCGACCTCGGCCTGGCACCCGCCCTCGGCACCGGCGACGCAGGCGGAGGTCGACAGGATGAGCCCCACCGCCGCGGCGGCGTACAGCGCGTCGGAGATCTCGTCGTCGGTCGCGTCGAGGGCCTCCGCGCAGGCGAGCACGCATCCGGGCACCACGCCGGCGGAGCCCGCCGTGGGCGCGGCGACGATGACGCCCATGGAGGCGGAGCGTTCGAGCACCGCCATGGCGCGGGCAACAGCCGACGCCTGCGTGGTGCCGAGCAGCGTTTCGTCGAGTCGTGCACCGCCCTGCGCGACGAGCCTCGCCTCGCCGCCGATAAAGCCGCCGAGCGAGCGTTGCGGGCGCGCGATGGGCGCCGTGGTCTCGTTGCGCATCACCTCGAGCACGCGCGCCATGGTGCTCCGCGCGCGCCGCTCGCCGGACATGAGCTCTTCTCGCGCGCGCATGACCTCGCCGATCGTGAGCCCTTTCTCATGGCAGGCGGTGAGGAGCTGCGCGGCGTCGTCGAACAGGTCGGGTACGGAGACGCCCGGCGCCAAGGAGGACGCGGCGCCCGGCATCTCGATGAAGGTCGCGTAGTCGACCAGGTCTAGGGCGCGCACCGCGTCGAGGACGCCCGTCGCGGGGGCGCCGTCGGTCTCGAAGACGGAGTAGGCGCGGCCCCCCGCCTCGGTGCGGTAGGTACGGCAAAAGGCGATGTTCATGCTCGCGTGCGCGAGGGCCCCCGTGAGGGCGGCGAGCGCGCCGGGTGCGTCTTGGTGAGCGACGAACAGGGTGGTGTACAGGCCCGAGATCTCGACGTGCACGCCGTTGATGGCGCTGATGCGCATCCGACCGCCGCCAAGGCTCTCGCCGCGCACGTCCGCTTGGGCCCCCGTGTCGCTCACCAGGTGGATGTCGACCGTGTTGGGGTGGATCGAGGGGTCGTCTCCGGCGATGTCGAACTCATAGGCGAGCCCCGCGGCGTCCGCGAGCGCGAAGGCGTCGGGGATGCGCTCGTCGTCGGTGTCGAGCCCGAGCGTTCCGGCCACGAGCGCCCGGTCCGTACCGTGTCCGCGGTAGGTGTGGGCAAAGCTGTTCCAGAGCGTGAAGCGCACCGCCTTGATGGAGCCTTCGATAAGGGTCGCCGCCACGCGCGCGCAGCGGAGCGCTCCCGCCGTATGCGACGAAGAGGGCCCGACCATGACGGGCCCCAGTATCTCAAACGCCGAGGTCGTGGCAAACGATTGGGGCTTCGAACCCATGGCTCCTCCTACTGGACGGGCTTGCGCGGGGTGCATCCCCCGCGCTCAGCTTCACTTCGCTCAGAATCGCGCGAGGGATGCACCCCGCGCAAGCCCTCCCCGAAAGGAGTCGAACAGCTTCTTCATACACGTAGAAATGGCTGGTACGGTAACGGATAAAGCGAGGTGTCCGTGCACCCAACGTCTTGCGTAGGCGAATGGTCGGGGCGGTCTGCACCGCATCGACCTCGTTCGTCTGATGGCGAGCGTACATACACGTTGGCCGCGCCCCCTTTTATCCCTGAGCGATTTCTGAGCCCAAGCGAAGCTGAGCGAAGGGATAAAAGGGGGCGCGGCCGGTCGGGCGGATTACCCCGCCATCGGGCGGGCGCGATCGATGCGGGCGAGGCAGTCGTCGCGGCCGATGAGCGCCATGGTCTCACCCAGCGGCGGGCTCACCATGTTGCCGCATACCGCCACGCGCACGGCACCAAAGACCAGGCGCTTCTTGACGTCGAGCACCTCGGGCAGAGGCTCGAGCGCGGCGTCGATGTTCTCAGCCGTCCAATCGGTCACGTCCTCAAGTGCGGTCCGCGCTGCGTCGAGTACAGCACCCATGCCCTCTTTGGCGAGGCCCTTGGCCACGGACTTCTCGTCGTACTCGAGCGTCTCGGCGGTCTTGAAGACGGGGGTGGCGACCACGGCGGCGTCGGCCGGCATCTTGGTGCGCGGGCGGACGATGGCGGCAAGGGCGTCGACCCATGCCTCGTCGGCCTCGAAGCCCTCATCGATCAAGCCGGCGCGCAGCAGCTCAGGAAGCATGATCTGGTCGGCGAAGTCGGCATCGGACATGGCGTTGATGTACTCGGCGTTCATCCAGTCGAGCTTCTTGGGGTCGAAGGTCGCCGGGTTCTTGGAGATGCGCTCGAGGCTGAACTGGCTTGCGAGCACGTCGCGCGGGATGACCGTGGTCTCGCCGTCGAGCGACCAGCCGAGCAGCGCCAGGTAGTTCACGAAGGCGTCGGACAGGTAGCCGGCGTCGCGGTACTCCTCCACGGAGGTGGCGCCGTGGCGCTTGGAGAGCTTCTTGCCGTCGGCGCCCAAGATCATGGAGATGTGCGCGAAGGTGGGTACCGGGGCGCCGAGGGCCTCATAGACCATGACCTGACGTGGGGTGTTGGAGAGGTGGTCGTCGCCGCGGATGACGTGGGTGATGCCCATGGCGGCGTCGTCCACCACGGTGGCGAAGTTGTAGGTGGGCGTGCCGTCGGAGCGGAAGATCACGAAGTCGTCGAGCTCCTTGGCGTCGAACGTGACCTTGCCGTGGACGGCGTCGTTGATCACGACGTTGCCGCGATCCTCGGGCACCTTGATGCGCAGCGTGTAGGGCTCGCCGGCCTCCATGCGTGAGCGCGCCTCGTCGGCGGGGATGTCGCGGCAGCGGCGCTGGTAGCCCTGGAAGGGGTCCTTGCGCGCCGCGGCGGCCTCGCGGTCGGCGGCGAGCTGCTCGGGCGTGCAGAAGCAGGGGTACGCCTTGCCTTCGGCGAGCAGGCGCTCGGCGGCCTCGCGGTAGATGTCAAGGCGCTCGGTCTGGGAATACGGGCCGAAGTCGCCGCCGACCTCGGGGCCCTCGTCCCAGTCAAGGCCCAGCCAGCGCATGGCGCGCAGGATGACCTGCGTGTTCTCCTCGGTTGAGCGGGCCGGGTCGGTGTCGTCGATGCGCAGGATGAACGCCCCGCCGCATGAGCGGGCGAACGCCCAGTTGTAGATGGCGGTGCGGGCGCCGCCGATGTGCAGCTTGCCGGTGGGCGACGGCGCGAAGCGGACGCGGACGGGAGAGGTCATGTACGGCTCCTCTGCAATACGGATACCAGTTGAACGACCTGCATTATACATGCATCCCGCCGCCGCATGCCCCGCTGCGGGCGCACCTGCTGGGATGGACACACAAGTTCGACTTCGCGCCGCCGCGGCGCGAGCGGGCGTCGCGGGGCGACGCATGAGAGGGGAGAGCGACATGAGGCTTGCGGTGTTCGACGTCGGGGGCACGGCCATCAAGTATGCGGCGATGACGGACGGAGAGATGGACGGCAAGGGCGAGGTCCCCACGCCGGCCACGTGCTCGGGTGATTTCCTGGCCGCCATCGAGGGCGTGCTCGACGCCCTGCGTGCGGGGATGGCGCGCCTGCATGAGACCGACTTGTGCTACCGTTTTCCGCCATCGATTGCGCGCGGGCCACAGCCCCACCTCTCAATTTGGTGCCCGCCCTCTTTTTGAGGGCGGGGTGCCTAAACGGGCACCTTCTGGTGCGGGCGGTAGGCCCACATGTGGTCGATGGGGCCGGAGCCGGCGCCCAGGTTGAGCCCGGCCTCGAGCGCGCCCATGAGGTATGACTTCGCTGCCGCCACCGATTCTTCAAGCCCGAGACCTCTGGCGAGACCGCAGGCAATGGCCGACGAGAGCGTGCAGCCGGTGCCGTGGGTGTTTTCGGTATCGACGCGGGGGCTGCGAAGCCACGTCGTGCGAACGCCCGCACCGACGTCTGCGGTTTCAGTCGGTGGCAGGGCCAGCACGTCGTTGGCATCGTGGACGCCGTGCCCCCCTTTGACGAGCACGGCGCAGCCGAAGCGGTCGGCCAGCGCGACGGCCGCCCGCTCCTGGTCCTTCTCGTCGCGCACCTCGAAGCCTGCGAGGACCTCGGCTTCCGGCATGTTGGGCGTGATGAGGCGCGCGAGCGGTATGAGTCGATCTTCGAGTGCATGGACCGCGTCCTCGGCGATGAGGCGGGCGCCGGATGTGGCGACCATCACGGGATCCAGCACGATGTTGGTGGCGCTCCAGCGCGTGAGCGCGTCGGCGACGGCTTCGATGACGGGCGCCGACGGGCACATGCCGATCTTTATCGCCGCGGGCGGGATGTCCTCGAATATCGCATCAATCTGTTCGGCTATGAACGTCGGCGTCGCCTCGAGCACGTTGCGGACGCCCATGGTGTTCTGCGCGGTGAGCGCGGTCACGGCCGTCTCGGCGAACAGCCCGTGGGCCGCGACGGTCTTGATATCCGCCTGGATGCCCGCGCCGCCGCTCGAGTCGGAGCCGGCGATGGCGAGTACGGCGGGCAGTGCGGCGCATGCCGGGGGCAACGCCGGAAAGGCGGATTCGCCGCCGCCGAGCATCTCGTCCAGACGGGCGCGCAGGCTTCGCGCGGCAGCTTGGGCGTCATCGGCCGCGAAGAGGGCCGAGACCACGGCCGCGCCGTCTACACCTGAGTTCGCGAGCACGTCGAGCGTCTCGACGCGCAGCCCGCCGATGCCCACCACGGGGATGTCCACCGCTCGGCAGATGCGCGCGAGCTCTTCGGAGGTGACATCGACGGCATCGGGCTTGGTGGGGGTGGGGATAAGCGCGCCCACGCCCAGGTAGTCGGCTCCCGCCGCCTGGGCAGCGCGCGCCTCCTCGACGGTCTGGACCGAGACGCCGATGATGGCGCCGTCACCCAGCAGCCGACGCGCATCGGCGCAGGCGGTATCGCTTTGGCCCACGTGGACGCCGTCGGCACCCACCTCGCGTGCGATCTCGACCTCGTCGTCGATCACGAAGGGCACGCCTGCGGCATGGCAGATGGGCATGAGCTCGCGAGCGAGCGCTACGATCTCATCGTGCGTGGCGTGCTTCTCGCGCAGCTGGATGAAGGTGGCGCCGCCGGCTATAGCGTCGGCTACGAGCTCGGGCAGGGTGCGTCCGTTGAGCCAGGCCCGATCGGTCACGGCATATAGGCGCATATGCGTACGGATGTCCTGGGCGCTCCAGCGCCCGCGGCGAGGTGCCATGTACGAATCTCCTCTCGATTGCGATGCCCTCCGCGTCGGAGGGCTGCCCGAAGGGCCGTGTGGCGAGGGGGCACTGGCACTGCCCTTCGGGGACGGCAGGGCGGGCGGGTGCGTGCCCGCCCTGCCTCGGCTGCAAGGGCGCGGCCCCCTAGAGCTCCTCCACGAGCGCTCCGGCAGCGAGCTGCTCGGCGGTCATGTTGCAGATAGCGTCGAGCAGGTAGGTGCGGAAGCTGCCGTTTCCATCGAGCTCGCCCATGCGCGAGGCCGCGATCTGGCCGGCCAGGCCCTCGCCTGCGATGGCGGCGACGACGGCCTCGAGCCTGGAGGCGGGGTTGGCCGTCACGTAGGCGCCCACGAGGCACGAGAGCACGCAGCCGGCGCCCGTCATCTTGCCCATGAGGGCAACGCCGTTGCGGATGGCAACGGCGCGATCGGCGCTCGCCACGATGTCGATGGCGCCGGTGATGGCCACGATGGCATCGAGCTTTGCCGCGAGCTCGCGTGCGAAGGCGGCGCTCTCGGCGAGATTCTCGTCGGTCACCACGTCGTCGGGGTTCACGTCGACGCCGCGCGTGGAGGAGGCGGCACCCGCGACGGCCTTGACCTCGCTCATGTTGCCGCGGATGACGGTGATGGGCAGGGTGTCGATGAGCTCGGAGGCGGTGGCGGTGCGCAGCGCCGAGGCGCCGGCGCCCACCGGGTCGAGCACGATGGCGTGCTCGAGCTCGGCCGCGCGCTTGCCGGCCACGCGCATGCCCTCGATGGAGTGCTGGTTGAGCGTGCCGATGTTGAGCACGAGACCGCCGCAGATGCTCGTGATGTCGGCCACGTCCTCGGGCTCGTCGCTCATGATGGGCGAGCCGCCGCACGCCAGCAGCGCGTTGGCGCAATCGTTGACCGTCACATAGTTGGTGATGCAATGCACCAGCGGCACCGTCTCGCGAACAGCAGTGAGGGCGTCCTTAAGATCAGCGGCGGAAATAGTCATAGTAAGCAATCCTTCCATAACGAATGAAACGCTTCTGCCAGGGCGGATGCAATGCCAAGGCAGAGCATCAAGCAAGTTTTTTCTTTTAGGAACGTGGTGGCGCGTAGCCAGCCACCTCAGCCGTGGCAACGCAGGGTCGGGGGGCGGGGTGAACCCCTCGCGCGATTTCTGAGGCAAAGCCGAAGCTGAACGTGAGAGGTTCACCCCGTCCCCCCGACCCGGCCATTATCCTCAGCCACGTCGCCCGAGCCTAGTGCTCCGAGTCCAGATCGATCGTCGTCCCCTCGAGCACCTTGTTGACCGTGCGCACCGCACACATCTTGCCGCACATCGTGCAGGTGCCCTTGGTGGCCGCCGGCGATGCCTCGTAGCGCTCGCGAGCCGTCTGGGGATCGAGGGCGTACTTCCACATCTCTTCCCAGTCGAGCTTGCGCCGGGCCTGCGCCATGCGGTTATCCGCGTCGCGCGCGCCGGGGACGCCCTTGGCGATGTCGGCCGCGTGGGCCGCGATCTTGGTCGCCATGAGGCCTTCGAGCACGTCGTGGGCGTCGGGCAGGCACAGGTGCTCGGCGGGGGTCACGTAGCATAGGAAGTCCGCGCCGGCCGAGGCCGAGATGGCGCCGCCGATGGCCGCGGTGATGTGGTCGTAGCCCACGCCGATGTCGGTCACGAGCGGCCCCAGCACGTAGAAGGGGGCGTTGTGGCACAACCGCTTTTGCAGCTTGATGTTCGCCGCGATCTCGTCGATCGCCATGTGCCCGGGGCCCTCGACCATGACCTGCACGCCGGCGTCCCAGGCGCGTTTGGTGAGCTTGCCCAGCTCGATCATCTCGGCGGTCTCCATGGCGTCGTTGGCGTCGTAGAGGCAACCCGGGCGGCAGGAGTCGCCGAGCGAGATGGTCACGTCGTACTCGTGGCAGATTTTGAGGACCTCATCGTAGAACTCGTAGAAGGGGTTCTCGTTGCCGGTGACCTCCATCCAGCCAAAGAGCAGGCTGCCGCCGCGGCTCACGATGTTCATGAGGCGGCCGGTCTCCTTGAAGGTCTTCACCACCGAGCGGTTGATGCCCGCGTGCACGGTGACGAAGTCCACGCCGTCCTCGGCATGCACGCGCAGGACCTCGAGCAGGTCCTCGGCGGTGAGTTCGACCAGCGGTTTCTCCATGTAGCCGATGGCGTCGTACATGGGCACGGTACCCACCATGAGCGGACACTCGTCGATCACCTGTTGGCGGAAGGCACGGGTCTTGCCGGAGTTGGAGAGGTCCATGATGGCATCGGCGCCGCGGTTGACGGCGATGCCGACCTTCTTCCACTCCTCGGCTGCGTCGGCCTTGTCGCCCGAGATGCCGAGGTTCACGTTGACCTTGGTGGAGAGGCCCTCGCCCACGCCGCGCGGGGTGAGGCCGCGCTCGATATGGCGGATGTTGGCCGGGATGGCGATCGAGCCGCGCGCCACGCGCTCGCGGATGTACCCGGGGTCGCGCCCCTCGTGCTCGGCCACGGTGCGCATCTGCGGGGTGATCTTGCCCGCGCGGGCGAAGTCCATCTGCGTGATGGGCTCGTTCGGCGGATTGCCGGCGGTGTTGATGGTGCTCATGCACTCGCTCCCTTCGTTGGCATTATCCATATCAGGTTCTTCGGGTCGGGGCGGGCGCCGCCCCCTCTCAGCTTGCCGTCTCGTCCTGCAGGCTCCCCGTGATATGCAGTTGTCGGTTCCGATTGTAAGCCCTATCCGCGCACACGGCGCCGTCTTTCGCGCCTTTTACCTAGCGTTTATTGAAGACGAAGGTCTGACGCGGTCCGCTCCCGTTCGAAAGCTCGGGCGCGAAGCGGAACCCCATATCGAAGCGTTTGAGGTCGTCGGGGCCCTCGGCTCCCATCTCGAGTCGATAGGGCTGCACGGCGTCGAAGGGACGCGCGCAGCCGTAGAGCTCGGACAGGATCCAGAGGTGCTCCTGCAGCCAGGCGAGCGCGCACTCGTCCAGGATCCCGGGGGCCATGTTCTGATACTGGATTCCCACGTAGGAGAAGATCGCGGGCGCAACGAGGCGGGCGAGGGCGGGATCGTCGAGGCCTGCCCCTCCGTGAGGTCCTCGGGGTTCTCGGGCAGCGGGAACCTGAGGCCCCTCACCCGCCCGGCCGGGTCGGGAGGGGCGGGCTCACCCTTGCGCGGGCGTCCGCGGCGCCGTCTCGGCGCGGGCGCCGACCCGGTCTCCCTCCACGCGCGGCGCCCCGGCTCGTCGAGGGCGCCGGTCGCCCACGAGACGGCGTGGAAGGGGTCGACGGCGAGCTCGGCGCCGGGGGCCCTCTCCGCGACGACGTCGGCGATCCGGCGCGCGCCGCCGGCGGTGACGACCTCGATGCCGGCGCGCTGCCCCTCCGTGAGCGGGTCGAGGAAGGCGTTGAGCTGGCGCCTGCCGTGGCCGGCGCAGGCCCACACGACCCTTCCCCGGTCGTGGTCGACCACCACGGTCATGTACTTGCGGCCCTTCTCGTAGCCGGTCTCGTCGACGCCGATCGAGCGCAGACCGTCGAGGCGGCCCCGCCCGTCGGCCTCCTCGAGCGATGCCCCCACGCGGGCGCATATCCCGTCCACGGGACCGCCTGCGCCTTGACGCCGCGCTCGGGGCACTCCACGCGGCGCGGGGTGCGCCGCTGCCGTTAGATGTCGGTTTTCACCGTCCGCTCAACCCACACAAATCCCCGAAGAATCCTTAAAAATGTCAAGTAATGAGGGAAATCATCAAAAGCGTTGCAAAATGGTAGATGTGTCGTATACTGGTCATCAAATTTAAATACCTTATCCCCCTAGGAAGCTCGCCAGTGCTCAAGAAGTTATTACATACTCTAATATGTGTTGGGGGGGGGTCGCTCTTTCGCTCCTCATTGCATTTGTAGGTGTTCGTCTTCTAGGATTGACCCCTTATGCAGTTCTGAGTGGCAGTATGGAGCCCGAGTACCCCGTGGGCTCCCTCATCTACGTTGCCTCCGTGGAGCCGGAAGAGGTCTCGATCGGTGATGCGATCACCTTCGAGCTGGGGTCGGGCACGCTGGTGACCCATCAGGTCTACGAGGTGGACCAAGCCAATCGACAATTCAATACGCAGGGCATCGCCAACAAGACGGGCGACGGCGAGATCGTGCATGACGCGCAGCCGGTGCCGTACGAGCGCTTGGTTGGCAAGCCCGTGCTGTGCATTCCCTTCCTTGGTTATCTCAACAGCCTGCTCACGGGGCGGGCTGGCCTCTTCATCATCGCGGCTGCCCTCCTGCTGATGCTCGCCGCGGCGATCGGCATCGAGCTCATCGAGCGCTCCGAGGCCGATCACACCCCGATCGGGTCGCACATGCGCAGATAGAGCGCATGTCGCCATAGGTAACCAGCGCGCGAGCGCAAGGAAGGAGAACATGATGGAACAGCAGAAGAAGAAAAGGACCGGCCTGGTGATCGCCCTCGTGGCCTGTCTCGCCCTCGTCGGCGTCGCCGGCGTCATGGCGTGGTATTCGTCCACGAGCGAGATCACGAACAACTTCGTCGACGGCGGAATCACCGAACCCGGCACCGACCCGACCGACCCCAACAAGCCGCTTAAGCCCGATGTTACCCCCGACCCCGAGCACAACGGACATCATGGCCAGGTCAACGGCAACATCGTCGAGAATCAGTGGATCGCGAACTCCAAGGTGACCCCTGGCTCCTCCATCCCCAAGAACCCCAACGTGGGCATCGGCAAGAACTCCGATAGCTGCTATGTCTTCGTGAACGTCAAGAACAACTTCACGAGCGGCGCCCACTTCACGCTGAACAATGGCTGGAAGGCCGTCCAGGCGACCCAGTACAATAGCCAGGCAAACGAGTACACGGGCGGCCTCTTCGTGTACGTGGGCAAGGACGTCGCTGTCAACGCCGGTGACGCCGCCATCCTCACGGCCAACCCCACCGCCGACAGCTGGACCGGCGAGGTCTTCAGCAAGGTCAAGTTCGATGCGGACGCCGTCCTGGGGAACAGCAAGTCCATCAAGGTGAGCGCCTACCTGGTCGCAGCTTCCAACAAGACCGAGCAGATCGACGTCGCCGAGATCACCGACGCCGCCAAGGCCTGGGCTAACAAGCAGTAGCAAGCACGTACCTCGCATGATGCACCCGGGCGATTCGCTCGCCCGGGTGCATCCCTGCGAGATGCAACGGAGGGAGTCTGCGGAGCCATGAGCGATGCAGTCGAAGACAAGGAAGCAACGACCCGGGCAGCTGGTTCGAATAGCGCCGTGAGAGAGGATGCGAGGCGGGATGGGCCAACGGTGTCCGAGGACGCGCCGCGCCGCCAGCCTGCTCGACGCGCCTGCATCGCGGCGCTCGGGTGCGTGCTGCTTCTCGCCCTGCTGGCGGCTGGCGCCGCGCAGCAGACCCTCTCCGCTGGATCTCGTAGCGCCATCGCGCAGAATCGCGCGACCTTCGGCGGCGTGTCCGTCCGCGTGATCGAGAGCATGCCCGGGCCCTCCGGCGCGGAGGTCCCCGCCGAGACGGTCGATATACCCGTGGGCGATTACGGCAAGGTCGATCGCATGGTGCGCGTGGAGAACGCCGGCTCGCACCCCGCCTATATCCGCGTCCGCCTGGACTTTGTAGGGGAGACCCCGGAAGGGGAGCATATCCCGCTCAACGATTGCATCACCTACCAGTTGGCCGCCCAGGGTTGGACCGAGCATGATGGCTGGTACTACTGCGACACCGCCCTCGAGGGCGGCGAGCGCACGACCGAGCTCATAACCGGCATGGTGGTCGACGCCGCATCCGCGCGCGCCGCAGCGCCCGGAGCGGAGCTCAAGCTCCATGTCGTGGGCCAGGGCGTCCAGGTCGAGAACAACGCCGCCGCGGCGATTGACGCCGAGGGCTGGCCGGAGGAAGGGGGCGAGCGCTGATGGCGAACATTCGAGGTAAGGTGCTCTCCATATGCGTCGCGCTGCTGCTGGCTGGATCGTTCCTGATGGTTCCCGCGCCCGCTGCGGCCCAGCAACAGGTCACCACCATCAAGAACTTCGCGGATCTGCTCTCGGCGTGCCTGAGCTCGAGGAACATGGATACGAGCAACGTCCATTACGTCCTCGACCTGCACGACGCCAAGGACAAGACGCTCGACTTGTCGAGCGATCAGGTCGATAGCATCGTCCAACAGATCGGTTCGCTCACCTTCGGCAGCAAGGACAACCCCTTCAAGGGCACCTTCGACGGCCAGGGCTACACCATCAAAGGCCTTAACTACGAGCGGAAACTCTTCGTCCCCGCCCCCGACACGGGCCTGTTCGCCTGGACGGACGGCGCCACCATCAAGAACATCAACTTCGAGGACGCCTACATCGGCGCGGACTATCGTGGTGGCGTGATCGTGGGCTACGCCAAGAACAGCAACTTCGAGCACATCAAGCTCACCAACTGCACGTCGTCGGTCACCCCGGCCAACAACGCCGTCTCGCTGGTTACCAACGCCGGCCTGGCCGGAGGCATGGTCGCGGGCGAGGCTGAGGGCTGCACGTTCTACGACATCGAGGTCGAGGGCGGCAGTGTCATCAACAACTCCACGATCGCGGTGTCCGGCCTCGGCGGCGAGGGTCTGTATCTGGGGGCCATCGCGGGCATCGCGGAAGGCTCTACCATCGAGTACTGCCGCACCCTGCCCATCCGTTCGCTCGGCGCAGACGGCAAGGTCGCCTACACCTATCCGCGCGTGCACAACAAGTACGACGTCGCGGTTGGCGCCGTCGCCGGTCAGGCGGTGTACGCGGGCGGTATAGCGGGGGCCATCGGCAAGGGCACGCGCGTCATCGACAGCTTCTCGACCGCGGACTGCTACACCTACGCCGCGACTTACGTCAGCGTGGGCGCGGGCAACGTCGGGTACGTCGGCGGCATCGCCGCGCGCTCCGACAACGGCTCCCAGATCACCCGTTGCCACTACGCCGGCAACCTGCACTCCAATCTGTACAACGCGCTGCTGGTGATCCCCATCATCCAGAAGAACCTCTACCTGGGCGGAATCGTCCAGCAGGACAACGACGCCGACTGCGCGATCCGCGATACCTACTTCAAGCCGAGCGTGAGCAGCGTGCTCGACCCGGGCACCAACAAGGACCTGCCCTCGATCAACGACCGCAGGAACAAGAAGGTGTACTCGGGCTCCTCGTTCGGTCCCCAGGACGACAAGACCTATGCCGACCGCTCGTTCTGGGAGTCGGCGGACTTCGACTTCGAGGGCGGCATCCAGCGCACGACCGACTGCCTGGGCGGCAAACCCCATATCAACAAGTGGATCATGGATTACGACCTGGGGATTCCCGTGCACGGCTCCTCCGTCAAGGCCACAATCGACTTCCCCGGAGCGGGCACGGCGACCATCGGTCCCAACTCGCTCATCGCGACCAACGCGCCTCAGACCACCTCCGATCCCTACACCTTCGCCGTCCAGGGCTACCTGCCGAGCGATTTCGACATGGAGCTCGAGGCCAAGACGACCGCTTTGGACGAGATCGCCGATTCCGAGCTGAGCGATCCCAAGAACCAGGGCTTCGTCTTCCGCGAGTGGTATCGTGCGCGCGATGTCGACGAGAACCGCATCGACCCCGATCCCTCCCTGATCGCCGGATTGATCACGGCGGGGGAGACGGTGTCGGCAAATGCCGTCACCAAGGTGAAGAACACCGGACCCGGAGACGACTCCGGCTTCCGCGACAACGACCTCTTCATCGCCCACAGCCAGGCGATGGTGCTGTTCCACGACGTCAAGGGCGACGTGGTCGACCCGATGACCGGTGAGCCGCGTGGCGTCTCCGAGGCGGATTGGTACGATTGTGCCGCTCCGCTACCCAACGCCGTCGAGCCCAAGGTCGACCGCGCGCAGGGCGGCTCCGTGAGCGACACCGCGGTCTTCCAGGGATGGACGAGCAGGAAGAACACCGAGGGTCCCGATGCCGGCTATGCCGCCGTCACTTCGACCCAGCTCGCCGCCATGAAGCGCGACGGCGTCTTCTACGCCGCGGGAGACCCCGTGATGCGCCCGCTCGACCTGTATCCCGTCTACTCGGATTACTCGTCCAACATCAAGACGGTGTTCGAGGGCCATAAGTACGATGTCGCCGGCGCTCCCGTCGTCGACGACAAGCCCTTCATGCGCAAGGGCGTCGGCGAGACCAGCATCGCTACGCGCGAGGTCGACGGAGTGAAGCGCTACGAGCTGTCGGTCAAGAAGGTCGGCGGCGCCGCCGCGTGGCCGGACGGCTACCGCTTCCGCGGCTGGTACTTCAACCTCGACGACGGCACCGAGGTGCGCCTGTCCGATAAGGAGACCTTTCTGCTGCCGCTCGATACCGACTTGACGCGTGAGACCACCTATACCGCGCGCTTCGAGTACCGCGTCGACTACTATGCGAAGTCCTTCAACGACCCGGACCTGTTCCCCGCGAAGCTCGTCATCTCCAAGTGGGAGCGCTACGAGAGCGTGCCCGCGCAGATTGAGGGCCCGATCTTCGACGCCGAGAGCGTGCTTCACTGGGGCGCCGATTACGCGCGCCACGGCAGGCGGGACGAGCCATGCAACGGAATCTATGCACAAAATATCGTCGCGCCGGTCAAGCTCTACTCCCATAATCTCGTTGAGGAAAACAACTACCACCTTATGGTCGATACCGACTTTCCTGATTCAGGCGCCGTCGACTTGAAGTGGATCGGCGACACGCGCGGTTTCGAGATGAGGTTCACCCCTGACATCGAGGCATCGGATGCGTCCGCTCCCGGCTATCGCTTCCTGTTCTGGTCCCTGCAGAATAGGCAATCCGACGGCCTTGGCAATCGATGGAGCTATGTTAAGAATCCGACTCGAACTGGAAGGCTCGGAAGCACCGCTGCATACAAGTACCGTGGCCGCGCCTTCGTGGTGGCCGAGGCGCGGTTCCATAAGGTGGACGAGCAGCAGACGGTGGAGGTCTGCCGTCGCTACGACGAGCCGGTCCTACTGCCCGCCGACGTGCATCATGACTACAAGTGGCCCTTCGCGCTCGACGGCGTGTCCTTCGACGGTCTCGTGAACGAGACCGGGCCGGAGGATGGCACCCTTGCCGATATCCGCGCCGCCAACGTCGACTCCGGCGCCTCGCCGTCCGCCGCCGAGATGGCGCGCGAGGGCTACTACTTCATCGGATGGATCGACGGATCCAAGGGTTCGGAGACCGAGAAGGGCGGCAAGGTCTGGAACGCCCTCTACGACGGCACCGACGCGTACTGCACCACCGATATCAGCCATGCCCTGTCCTACATCGTGCTCGAGTCCGACCGCGTGAGCGCTCCGATGGACCTCTATCCCATCTATTCCAAGTACGACTACGCCGCGACGACCAACATCAAGCGCGCGGGCGTCGTGGACGGAGCCGGCATCAACGTGCCCAAGGACCCGACGGCGCTCCTCGCCAAGGATCTCGGCGACGGTCGGATCAGGGTCGATTTCTCCGCCGACACCCATACGCGCATCACCGATGGCGGGGACCTCTATAAGCTCGTGTCGTGGACCGTCGAGCGCAACGGAGCGCCTATCGCGACCATCTCGGCAACGGCGCCCGACGGGTCTCCCGCGCCCGAGGTCGGCAAGCCGGTCGGCAACGATAACGCCAAGCTTTCGTATACCTTCCCGGCCGGTCCGTCCTACACCTTCGTGGCGAACTACGAGCCCCTTGCCGTCGTCTACCACACCAACGTCGACGCCGTGCAGGTCGTGACCCGCAACAAGGGCGACCGTTTGGGCGACGCGCCAGAGGGTGCGCCTGCGTTCGCACTCGAGGATGTCGATAAGGTCGCGGGCCAGCGCGTCGTGTTCACGGGTTGGACTGAGGTTCGGCCCGAGGGGGACGCTCAGTACGTTATCGACCACGACGGCACCACGCCTCTCGTCAACAAGTCCACGCGCGTCAACCGCAGCATGGAGCTCTTCGCCGTCTACCGCGTGAGCGGGGTCACGGTCGATTCCAACATCGATGACGTGCTGCTCGGACTCGGATTCACGGACCTCTCGAAGGTGCGCACCGTCGTCCGCGGCGACTTCGGCCGGCTGTCGCTGGCGGCGGAGCCCGTTCCCGGCTACGAGTTCCAGGGTTGGTACCGGGATTACGACCATGCCGCCGGCACGGGAACGCTGGTGACCGAGTCCGATGCCCATCCACTCGGCTCGGCCGTGTTCGATAAGGCGTGCTACACCGCCGTGTACAAGGCGGTCCACGAGGTCCGCTACCACGGCGTCGACGGCGGCGTCATCTACACGGCCTACGTGCACGAGGACGACCCGCGCTCCTTCATCGAGATGGTCGACAAGATCGGTCCCGACGGCAAGCCGACGGGCGAGACCGTGCCGAGCTTCATCGATGCCGAGGCGCTGCTGAAGATCAACGCGCAGCTCGATGCCGCGGCGCAGGTTGCGGGCGCCACGGAGCGCGAGCTGTTCGATAACTGGGCCCGCAAGGTCGATGGGCGCCTGGTGCCGTGCGAGGATGCGTTCTACGAGGCGCAGATCAATCGCGACCTCGACCTGTATCCGGTCGCCTGGCGCGTGTCCGCCTCTGATTCGGCCGGTAAGCCCTTCATGCCCGAGATGCTGTGGGCGCTCGACATGAAGGCGGCCAACGACGGGGATTCCTCGACCGCTCCGGTCAAGGGCTACTTCAAGAACCCTTACGCCCAGCCCGAGCTGAGCGTGACCGTGCAAAAGGTCGGCTACGGGGCGCAGGGTGAGCCTCCGACGGTCGCGCCCCAGCCCGATGTCGACGTCGCCGTCTACGCGGCGCCGATGTTCGATGCGGAGCTCGTAGGCAACGAGATGACCGACGACCAGGGCATCGCGCGATTCAAGTTCAACGGATCCATCGTCATCACCAAGGAGGTGGCGGATGCGGCGGCAGATGGGCGCTCGTTCAGCTTCGTCGTGACCGACACCAAGACGGGGGATTCCAGAACGGTCCTCGTTCCCGTGGCCCTGGCCCAGGGCGGAGCGAGCTGCTCCGGCTCAAAGACGCTCGTGCTCCCGTTTGGCACGTACCGCGTCGCTGAGGACGGTGCCTGGGCCTGGCGCTACGCGGGCGCGCTGAGCGTCGGCGGCAAGCCCTCCGCGAGCCCCGCCACGTTCGACGTCGACACGACCAAGCCCCTGCGCGTGGCGTGCGCCAACGAGCGCGTGAGCGACCTCTGGCTCGACGGCCAGGGGGATGCCCATAACGTGTTCGAAGCACCTGCAAGCACCGTCGCTCCGAAGGGACGTGATCGCCTGTGAGCGCTAAGCACTTCAAGCAGCCGCCTGCCCCGAAGCATGGCCGCACCCCGCGTCGCGCGACGGTCGCCGTTGCTGCCGTCGCCGCGCTGGCGCTACTCGGCGCCGCCGCTACGTTCGCGTACTACACCGCTACGTCCGGAATCACCAACATGTTCACTTCGGCCCACGTCGCGCCCCAGGTGAGCGAGGAATTCAAGCCCGATGCCGGTATCAAGGAGAACGTCGGGGCGATGCTGCCCGACGATGGGAAGAACATCGCCTCCTACGTGCGCATGGGCTTCTCCATCTATTGGCAGGATAAGGACGGCGCCCAGCTCTGGGAGGAGCCGCTCTCATCGGAGTCCGGCCTGCCCACGGGGATCCTTCCCGATTACACCATCGTCATGGGGGACGCTCTTAAGGCAAATCCGCAGCCGGGATCTTGGGTCGAGGGCGCCGACGGCTTCTACTACTGGTGCTCGCCGCTCGAGCCGGGCGCCGCGACCGACGCGCTCATCAAGAAGGTCACGTGGGACCTTGGCCATCCCGACGGGCGCAAGCTCGTGGTCGACGTCTCGGTCCAGGGTATCCAGGTCGATCCCCATCGCGCGTTCAACGAGGCTTGGGGCGCCTCCTCGGGCCTCACGCCCGGCGCTGATGGCGTTCTCGTTCGGAAGGGAGGCAACTGATGCAGCGAGGAGGAATCCGGCGCGGTATGCGCGCCTGCCTGCTCACGGCACTGGTATCGCTCGTCTTGCTGATGGCGTCGGCGCCTACCGCCTGGGGCCAGGGCGTTCCGACGGTTGTCTACGACGGCGCGAGCGAGCAGATCGTCTTCGAGGGGGCCGACGGCACCGATTTGCTTTTGGGCGCGAAGGATCTCATGCCCGGAGACGCGATCGAGCAGAGCGTGCGCGTCGAGGCTCGCAACCTCAGGCGTCCTGTCGAGCTGTTCGTCGAGGCCGTCTTCGAGGGACCGGTGCCCGGTCTTGAGAACGTCGAGGTCGCCGTCCTGCTTGATGGACGCGAAATCGCACGCGGACCGCTTGCTACCCAGCACGGCATGGCCGAGCCCGTCTCACTGGGCACGCTGGATGCGGATGGCTCGCGCGAGCTCCTTGTTTGCTTGAACGTGCCCGTGGAGGTCGGCAACGAGACTATGGAGGCCGTTCAGGCGCTCGACTGGCGCTTCGTCGCGGAGGATCGAGCGGTGGGAGGCGCCGACGGCAACCTCGCCCAGACAGGGGATGGCACGTGGCTGGTCCTCGCGCCCTTCGTGCTCGCTGGCACCGTCCTGGTCACGTGCGGCCTTCGTTCCAGGGCGCGCGGCTAGCTGTTGTGTGCCAATAGGTTGTTTACACCCACGATGCGCGACATGGGAGGGAGGCCCCCGCACGCGCTGTGCGGACGGGACCAATTGTAGTGCTCGATGAAGGCCGGGAGGGCGTCCGGTGTCGCGCACCGTCCGGGCGCACACCGCATGCGTCCTCGTCTCGCCCCACCCGGGCGCGCCTATCTCACAGCCATTTCTTCCACTTGAAGAACGCCAGCTCGGCCGCGATGATGACGAGGCTCAGCGCGATGACCGTGGCGTACCCGTACTCCCAGCTCAGCTCGGGCATGTTCGAGAAGTTCATGCCGTACCACCCCGTGATGGTGGTGATGGGCACGAAGATGGACGCCACGACGGTGAGGTAGAGATTCGTGGCGTCGCGGCGGGCGTCGGCCCGCGCGTCCTTGAGCTCGATGAGCTGCACGCAGTATTCGCGCAGGTACTGGGCTTTCGCGGACAGGCGCTGCGCCTGCTGGGACAGCGTGTTGAACAGCCGCCGATCGGTGCGGGGGAGCAGCCCGTCGTCGTCCTGCGCGATGGTGCTGGCAAGCTCGTCGAGCTGCTGGTAGGCGCCGTTCAGGCGCATGAGCTCCCTGCGGCGGCGCAGGATGCGGCCGTCCTCGCCGCGCAGGCGGCTCGGCGCGGCGATGATGCGCTCCTCGATGTCGGACAGCTCGCCCTCGACGTCGACGAGGCGCAGGAAGTCCTCGCGGATGAGATGGCGCAGCAGCTCGTAGAGGGCGCGCGGGGCCGACGGGTACGACGAGAGGTCGTCGGTGAGGGCGCCCTCGGCCGTGCCGGAGTACGCGCCGTCGATGTTGAGCAGCGCGAGGCGGGCGTCGTCGAGGAAAAAGCCGAAGTGCACGCGCTTGCGCGTGGCGCCCGGGGCCTCGGGCAGGTAGACGGAGCCGGCGAAGCACCCCGCGTACGCCTCGGCGAACGTCGAGTGGCTCGTGGCGAGCTCGCGCAGGGTGCGCAGGACGTCCTTGTCCTCGATGCCGAGGCCGTCGACCTCGCCCAAGTCGATGACCTCGATGCGCGCCGCGGCGGCCTCGCGTCCGCTTCTGCGTCCGCCCTTGCGCCCGCTTTCGTCCTCGGAGCCGCCGCCCTTCGCGGCCCGCCGCCCGCGCGGTGCCTCGTCCGCATGCAGCATCGCGTCGATGCGCTCGATGTCCCGCTCGAGGTCGCGGTGCGTCGTGTCCATGCCCTGCCGTCCTCCCTGTCGTCCTGTGACGCTTGTACCCGTTTTTGCCGCGCGCGTCCCATCGGTGCATGTGCAGCTTTGGCAGAGCCTGCGCGCACGCCCGCCCCGGCACCGCGCCGGGCGCTACAATTACCCAGCGCACCCGGCGGAATGGTAACGGTCGCCGGGTGCAACACGGAAAGGGGCTTATATGCTAGATCAGATTCGTTCCACCCAAGATGCGAAAACCATGCGGCGTCCCGGGTCGGGCTCGTTCGTGTTCACCTCCGAGTCGGTCACCGAGGGACATCCCGACAAGATCGCGGACCAGATTTCCGACGCCATCCTCGATGCCATCCTTGCGAAGGAGGCCGAGCTCGAGACCAAGGGCTACGTCGCGCCCAACGGCACGCCCGCCAAGCTTGAGGACGTCCGCTGTGCATGCGAGACCTTCGTCACCACCGGCACCGTCATCGTCGCCGGCGAGATTCGCACCGAGGCCTACATCGACGTTCAGAACATCGCGCGCGAGGTCGTGCGCCGCATCGGGTACGATCGCGCCAAGTTCGGCTTCGACTGCGACACCTGCGGCGTGCTCAACCTCATCCACGAGCAGAGCCCCGACATCGCGCAGGGCGTCGACGAGTCCTTCGACGCGCAGGCGGGCCGCACCACCGACCCGCTCGACCTCATCGGCGCCGGCGACCAGGGCATGATGTTCGGTTACGCGTCCAACGAGACGCCCACGCTCATGCCCATGCCGCACTACCTGGCGAGCCGCCTGGCGGAGCGCCTGTCCGCGGTGCGCCACGACGGCACGCTCGATTACCTGCGCCCCGACGGCAAGACTCAGGTCACCGTTCGCTACGAGGGCGGCCGCCCCGTCGCCGTCGAGACCGTCGTCATCTCCACGCAGCACGCGCCAGAGGTCGAGGACATGTCGATCATCGAGGCCGACATGCGCGAGCATGTGATCGCGCCCGTTATGGAGGCGGCGGGCATTCCCTGGGACGGCGCCGAGCTGTACGTGAACCCCACCGGGCGCTTCGTGGTGGGCGGCCCTATGGGTGACACGGGCCTCACCGGCCGCAAGATCATCGTCGACACCTACGGCGGCATGGGTCGTCACGGCGGCGGCGCGTTCTCGGGCAAGGACTGCACCAAGGTCGACCGCTCCGCCGCCTACGCGGCGCGCTGGGTGGCCAAGAACGTGGTGGCCGCCGGTCTGGCCGAGCGCTGCGAGATCGAGCTCGCCTACGCCATCGGCGTGAGCCATCCGCTGTCCATCATGGTCGACACGTTCGGCACGGGCTTGGTCGACGAGGCGACGATCACCGATGCCGTGCGCCGCGTGTTCGACCTGCGCCCGGGCGCCATCATCCGCGACCTCGACCTGCGTCGCCCCATCTACGAGAAGACGGCTGCCTATGGCCACTTTGGCCGCGAGGACGCCGACTTTACCTGGGAGCGCACCGACCGCGTGGACGAGCTGCGCGCCGCCTGCGGACTCGGCGCGTAGCGCGCGGGGGACATACCGGGCTGTAGAGCCGTTTGCACGAGAGGGGCCATGCGCTGGCCCCTCTTGCCTTGACGCGCCTGCCTGCACTCGACATGCCCCCATGTGCGCCAGCGCCCGTGCGTTGCGCATCGAGGCGCGTGCGATGTCGCCGTATGCACGCTCTCTGGGCTACACTTGAGCCATGAGACATCTGGATGAACAACAACTGAGTTTGCTGGACGGGCTCGCGGAGCGCGACGACGTGAGGGGAGGCGCCCCTGACGAGGCGGACGAGGCGCATCGAGCCGCCCCGTGCGCCGCGTCGCCCGCATGCGCATCGCGTGACGGCGCGCAGGCAGTCGCATACGTATCGGTCGTCATCGATATTCCGGCGCGCGCGCTGTCCGAGCCCTTTGCCTACGCCGTCGAGCCCGAGCACGAGGAGTCCTGTCAAGTCGGCGTCACGGTCCTCGTGCCGTTCGGGCGCCGCGTCGAGGCGGGGTACGTGGTCGCGCGCGCTCGCTCTTTGGACGAGCTCCCCGGCGCGCGGGGCGTCGATCCGAGCCGCGTGAAGCGCATCCGCGACGTCGCCGCCGCCCCGGCGTTCTCCTCGGCCTCCGCGCGCCTCGCCTTTTGGATGAGCCGTCAGTACGTGGCCCCGCTTTCCGAATGCCTCCGTTTGCTGCTGCCTCCCGGCGGCGCGGGGAAGGTCGTGCGCGGCGAGGACGGCTCCTATGCGTACGAGCCGCCCACTGTGTCGCCCGTCACGGCTCGCTGGGTGAGCCTGACCGATGAGGGGCGCTCGTTTGAGCCCGCCGAGCGCGCGGTGCGCCAGCGCCAGCTCATCGAGGCCCTGTCGTGTGGGCCCGTGACCACCCGCGAGCTCAACCTCATGCAGGGCGACCTGTCCGCCACGGTGCGTGCGCTGGAGAAGCGCGGCGTCGTCGCGGTGGAGGAGCGGCGCAGCTGGCGCGGATGCGACGGGGCGACCACCCTCTCGTCCGCCTGCGGCGCGGCGCCCGACCGGTTGACGGCGGGCCAGCGCGCGGCCCTCGAGGCGATCGCGCGCGCGGCGGATGCGGCGGCGGGCGACGTGGTGCTCATCGACGGCGTGACGGGATCGGGCAAGACCGAGGTCTACCTGTCGGCCATCGAGCGCACGCTCGATGCGGGCCGCACGGCGTGCGTCCTGGTGCCCGAGATCTCGCTCACCGCGCAGACGGTGGGCCGCTTCCGCTCGCGTTTCGGCGACGCGGTCGCGGTGTTCCATTCGCGCCTCTCGGCGGGCGAGCGCCTCGATCAGTGGGACATGGTCCGCTCCGGCGCGGCCCGCGTGGTGGTCGGCGCCCGTTCGGCCCTCTTCTGCCCGCTCGCCAACTTGGGGCTCATCGTGATAGATGAGGAGCACGAGGCGAGCTACAAGCAGGGGAGCAGCCCGCGCTACCATGCCCGCGAGGTCGCCGCCGAGCTCGCGCGCCTCAATGGCTGCCCGCTCGTCCTGGGCTCCGCCACGCCCTCCGCGGAGGCCCTGGCGCGCTGCGAGGCGGGCGGTCATGCCGGTGTGCGCTGGACGCGGGTGGAGATGCCCGAGCGCCCCGGAGGCTCCCGCCTGCCCGAGGTCGTCGTCGCGGACCTGCGGCGCGAGTTCGCGTCCGGTAGCCGCTCGATCTTTTCCAAGCCCCTGCTCGACGCGCTGGACGAGGTGGGCGCCAAGCGCCAAAAGGCGGTGCTGCTGCACAACCGACGGGGGTTCGCGAGCTTTCTCATGTGCCGCGAGTGCGGCTGCGTGCCCACATGCAGGCACTGCTCCACCGCGCTCACGTATCACGAGCGCTCGCACACGCTCGAATGCCACACCTGCGGCGCGTCGTATCGCGTGCGGCCATACCCCGAGTACGGCAGCGCCTGTCCCAAGTGCGGCAGCCGCTATCTTGCCAAGATGGGCCTGGGGACGCAGCAGGTCGAAGACGCCTTGCGGGAGCTGCTGCCGCCCGACGTCGAAGTGATCCGCATGGACGCCGACTCGACGCGGGCCAAGGGCTCGCACCAAAAGCTGCTCGAGCAGTTCGACGCCGCCGAGTGCGCGGTGCTGCTGGGCACGCAGATGATCGCCAAGGGGCTCGACTTTCCCGAGGTCACGCTCGTGGGCGTCATCAATGCGGACTACGCGCTCAAGATGCCCGACTTCCGCGCCGGCGAGCGCGCCTTCGACCTGCTCGAGCAGGTGGCGGGGCGCGCCGGTCGCGGGCGGGACCCGGGGCGCGTGATCATCCAGACCTACGTGCCCGACGAGCCGGTCATCCGCGCGGTCAAGGCGCATGAGCGCGGCATCTTCACCGCCCACGACCTCGCGATGCGCCGCGATGCCCTGTACCCGCCCTATGTCCTCTTGGCGAACATCCTGGTGTGGGGCCGCGAGGAGCGCGCCGCGCGCTCGATGGTCGAGCGCATCGCCGGGGAGCTGCGCTCCCAGATGGGCCTCGACGCGTCGCTCGGGCTGCACCCGTTGGGGGGCGCGGCGCGCCGTCCCGGTTTGGACGCGCCCCAGGTCCTCGGGCCCACGCCCTGCGTGATCGAGCGCGCCAAGGACCGCTACCGGTTTCACATCATCGTCAAGGCGCCGCTCGACTACGACCTCTCCGGCGCGCTCTCGGCCGCCGTCTCGCGCGCCGGGACGCGGCCCGGCGTGAGCATCGCGGTCGACGTGGACGCCTACGATCTCATGTGACCGCCCGCTCCCGCAGGGGCACACACGCCCTCCCGCATACGAGGTCGCCCGTGCGGTTCCCGTGTTTGAAGAGGTGCGCGACGGCCCCGATGCGCACCGCGCGCCGCAAGATCATGATCTCGACGGCGGCTGAATGCGGGTAGTATAGAGGGCATGACGATTGGACGGACGCGCAGCGGATGCCCACCGTGCCCGTAGGCCAGCGGTCCTGTGTGGGGGCCGACCGTACGGTCGAGGCGCGCGTCGGCCGCGTTCGCTTGGGTACATGAAGGGGCCTTGAGCCCCGTGAAAGGAAGAACATGGAAGTCAACGGAATCGTGCTTTCGCCGGATCCGCGCCTTCGCCAGGAGTGCGCCGAGGTGGAGGAGATCAACGGCGAGCTCATCGAGCTCGTCGAGCGCATGAAGGACCAGATGTTCGAGAACGGCGGCTGCGGCCTGGCGGCCCCGCAGGTGGGCCAGACCATCCAGCTCGCCATCATCGACACCGAGTATTCCTCCAAGAAGGATTACGACCCCTACGTCCTCATCAACCCGGTGATCGTCGAGCAGTCCGACAACCTCGTGCCGTCCAGCGAGGGCTGCTTGTCCATCCCGGGCATCAACTGCGAGATCCTTCGACCCGACCATGTGGTGGTCGAGGCCTACAACCTCGACGGCGATTGCATCCGCTACGAGGCGGCGGGCGATTTGTTCTGCGTGTGCCTGCAGCACGAGATCGACCATCTGCACGGCAAGACGATGTTCGATCGCCTGACGCCGCAGCAGCGCGTGCACGCCATGAAGCAGTACCAGGAGGCGCTGGCCCGCGGGGCCAGGCCGGGGGAGACGGAGTAGCCATGCGCGTGGTCTTTATGGGCACGCCGTCGTTCGCCGTGCCGTCGCTTCGCAAACTCGCCGCCGTCCACGACGTCGCGCTCGTCCTCACGCGCCCCGACGCCGTGCGCTCGCGCGGAAAGAAGCTGGAGCCCTCGCCCGTCAAGGAGGCGGCGCTCGATCTGGGGCTCGAGGTGCTCGAGGCGAACCGCATGACGCCCGAGGTGCTCGACGCCCTCCGCGCCGCCCATGCCGACGTGTTCTGCGTCGCCGCCTATGGCTGCATCCTGCCCGACGAGGTCCTCACCATGGCTCCCTTGGGCTGCGTGAACGTCCATGCCTCCCTGTTGCCCCGCTGGCGCGGCGCCGCCCCCATCCAGCGCTCCATCTTGGAGGGCGATGCGCGGACCGGCGTGTCCATCATGCGCATCGGGCACGGTGTCGACACGGGCGCCTA
Organism: Collinsella stercoris DSM 13279; assembly: GCF_020735465.1. GTDB lineage: Bacteria > Actinomycetota > Coriobacteriia > Coriobacteriales > Coriobacteriaceae > Collinsella > Collinsella stercoris. The sequence goes on from NZ_CP085935.1 coordinate 711,852, forward strand.
CTGCGCCCAGGCCTCGTGCGGCGTGGGCGGCAAGACCGCGGATGAGCTGACGGCCGAGCTCGCCGAGCTCGGCGGCGACCTGCTCGTCGAGGCGCTGCCCTCGCTCATGGACGGCACGGCCATCTGGACGGAGCAGGACGAGTCGCTGGTGACGCATGCCGCTAAGGTCTCCAAGGCGGACATGCGCCTGGACCCCGCGGACGCCGCGCTCGCGTCCGAGCGCAAGGTCCTCGCCTCGTCCGACGCCGCGCCGGCCCGGTGCGCGCTTTCGGGCAAGCCGGCTCGCGTCATGCGCGCCGTGCGCGCTGCGCCCGGTGCGCCGACGGTGGCGCAAGGCGAGCTGCGCATCGAGGGGGGCCGCGTGTTTCTCGGCTGCGGTGACGGCGTGCTTGAGGTGCTCTCCATCAAGCCGGACGGCAAACGCAAGATGGACGCGGCCGCATGGGCTGCCGGCCAGCGCGCATCGCGCGGGACTTGGGAGCGCCTGTAGGCCGTATCGCCTGGCATCTCCGCTGCCGCGCGCAATCGCGCGTCCGCGTGGGCGATGACCGATGCGTATGATTGACGCTATGAGCGCCGCGGGCGATGACTGCGCGGCCGTGAGGAGGATCTCATCTATGGCAGGCTTGACGCCCGCACGTCGCGCCACGCTCGATGCGCTCATGCAGGCGCAGGAGAGCGGTCGGTACGTGCGCGACATCTTCGCGCACGGGGATCAGTTGGGGCGCCTGAGTTCCCGGGACGCCGCATTCGCCCTGCGCCTCGCCTTGGGCGTCACCGCTACGGAGGGGTGCCTCGACGACGCGCTCAACTCGCACCTTGCCAAGCCGGGAAAGGTCTCGGCGCGCGTGCGCTGCTGCCTGCGCATCTCCGCGTACGAGGCGCTGTATCTGGACACGCCGGCCGACGTGGTGGTGAGTCAGGGCGTCGAGCTCGTGCGCTCATGCGCCAAGAGCGCCTCGGGCCTCGCCAACGCCGTGTTGCGGCGCGTGTGCGAGAACCGCACGCAGTTCCTGAGCGCCGAGGACGCCGTTGATGAGCAGCGACCCATCGTGTCCGCGGCGCGGCGCTCCGGGTTGCCGGTGTGGCTCGTGCGGGCAATCACCCGGGCGCACCCGCTGGAGTCCTCGCGCGTGCTTGCGGCCCAGACGCGCCCGGCTCCGACGGCGGTCCATCTCAATGCGCGCCTCGACGGGTCGAAACCCTCGTGGCTCGATCAGGCGCAGCCCGCATTGCTCGGTCTTGCCGGGGCCTATCGCGTGGCGCACGTGGGCGCGGTCGCGCACGCCGGCGCGTTCGACCGGGCAGATGCCGTCGCCTCGGATTTCTCCGCGCAGCTCATCGCGACCGCGGCCGTCGCCGCGGGATCCTGCCTGGAGATCGGCGCGGGCCGCGGCACCAAGACCTTCGTCATGCAGTCCCAGGCCATCCGCGCGGGCCTTACGCGCACGCATGTCGCCCTCGACCTGTACGAGGGCAAGTGCGCGGCAAATGCGCGCCGCATCGAGCTGGCGGAGTACCCGCGCGTCAAGACGGCGTTCGGTGACGCCCGCGACCTCGATGCGGTGCTTGGGGCCCTCGATCGCGAGGCGGCCCGTCGCATGGAGTTCGACACGGTCCTCGTCGACGCCCCGTGCTCCGGCACCGGCACCATGCGCCGTCATGGCGAGATCCCGTGGCGGCTCGCGCGCACCGACGTGACGCGCGATTTGCCCGAGCTGCAACTCGCGCTCCTGAGCGCTGCCGCCGCGCGCGTCGCGGTGGGAGGGCAGCTCCTGTATGCGACCTGCTCCATCATGCCCGAGGAGAATGAGGGCGTCCTCGAGCGTTTTGCGCGTAGCGAGATGGGGTCGGCGTTTCGCGTCGAGCCGCTTTCCCAGGCGCCCGCGTTTTGCCTGGAGCCGTTTCGCCATGCGGCCGATGTCATCCGCGGGCACGAGGACGAGCGGGGGCTGTTCCACACGTATCCTGCGCCCGACGAGTTCGATGGGCATTTTTGCGCGCGTATGGTCCGGCGCTCGCAGGCGTCGGCGGTGTGATGGGTCGCGCTCGCTCGGCGCTCGCGCGCGGGCGGGCCGCGTCTTGGCTACACGAACCTTGCTGCACATGAGACGACCCTCGGGCGGAACCCGAGGGTCGTCTCATGCACGTGGCCTGCGGTGCTGGGGCGTGACGCCGGTTCGGCCACGATGCCACCGACGATTCGGCACCCTAGTTGTTGTGCGGGCAGGACTCGCAGCCGCACGAGGAGCCGCCCGCCGGTGACGCGCCGCCCCCGTCGCGCTGATCGGTGTTGTAGAAGCCGGACCCCTCGAACTTGATGCCGCTGGCGCTGAAGACCTTCTCCGCGCTGCCCCCACAGGAGGGGCAAAGAACCTCCGGCCGCTCGGTCATGCCGTGCTCGACCTCGAACACCGAGCCGCACGCCGTGCAGCGATAATCGTATCGTGCCATACGTCTTCCTCTCATCGATGCGCCTGTCGCCCGCGCCCAAAGCGGCGGCCACCGCGACCGCCGTCAAGCTGGATGCGAGATGGCGCTCACGATGGCCGCCCGTCCTGTGCCTGCGAGCGCCCCGCGAATGTGTACGGGGGTTACTGTACCCCAAAACCGCACGTCGCGATGTGGCGGGTTTATGCCGTCTGGACGTCGGTCGGCTCCACGCGGCGATGGGTCTCGGCGAGGACGCCCGCGATCTTGCGCTCGTACTCGCAGATCAGATCATCGCTTGCTTGCCAGCTCCAATTGCCCTCGGCCACGCCCGGCACGTTCATGCGCGCCTCGTCGCCCAGCCGCAGCAGGTCCTGCAGCTGCATCATCACCACGTCGGCGCGGCTCTCGAGCGCATGGCGCATGATCTCGCCCGCGAGATACGCCGCGCCCTGCTCGTCGGCGTCGGAGCAAAAGGAGCGCTGGCAGAATCCGATGAGCGTCGAGGTGTCGTGGGTCGAGGTGTAGAGCACCTTCTCCTTGTGCGGGCAGATCTGCTGGCGCACATCGTAGTCGGCGAACTCGAGGACGTCCATGCCGGGAAAGCCGCAGCTCGCCAGCAGCGCGCGCACGCCGGGGGTCAACAGGCCCAGGTCCTCGGCGATGAGCGGCAGCGGGCCGAGCTGCTCATATGCCTTCTCGAACAGCTCGATGCCCGGGCCCGGCATCCACGTGCCGTCCGCGCCGGTCCCGCCCGCGGGTATAGCGAAGTAGTTGTGGAAGCCCAGGAAGTGATCGAGGCGCACGCGGTCGTAGAGCTTGAGCGAGCGGCGCAGGCGCGCGAGCCACCATACGTAGCCGTCCTGCCGCATCGCGTCCCAGCGATAGGTGGGGTTGCCCCACACCTGCCCGGTGGCGGAGAAGCGATCCGGGGGGACGCCCGCGATCTCGTAGGGAATGCCGTCCTTGCCGAGCGAGAACATCTCGGGCTCGCTCCAGGCGTCCGCGGAGTCGTCCGAGACGTACATGGGGATATCGCCGATGAGCTCGATGCCGTGCGCGTGCGCGTAGGCGAGCATCTCGGCCCATTCGGTCTCAAAGCGGTATTGCACGAAGGCGTGGAAGCGCGCCCGGTCGGAAAAGCGGGCGTCGGCGAAGATGCCGACATGGTAGCGGCGCAGCTCGGCAGGCCAGCTATGGCGCGAGGTGCCGTTCATCGCGTCCTTGACCGCCATGAAGGCGCAGTAGGGATCGAGCCAGCTCTCGTTTTCGAGGGCGAAGTCGAAGAACGCCTCGCTGTTGAAGCCGCCCGTCGCCTTGAACCGCTCGAACGCGCGCTTGAGCACGGCCGGCGTTTCCTCGAGCAGGTTCATATTGCCGGCGAACGCGGAGGGGCCGGCGTAGGGCGAGCCAAAGGAGTCGCACGGGTTGACGGGCAGCACCTGCCAATAGCGGATCCCCATGGTCGCCAGGTGGTCGATGAAGCGCCGCGCGGGGGCGCCGAGCGTGCCGGCGCGACCCGCGTTGGGGATCGAGGTGATGTGCGCGACCACGCCCGCCCCGCGTGCGAGGGGCTTTTGCAGGCGCTCGCTGCGGCTCGAGTAGATCGCCGCTGAGCCCAACGGCCACAGGCGCACCTCGGCGCACCCGTCGGCCCCGCGCTCCAAGTCGGCGCCGGAGATGACGTCGACGCCGAAGTCGCCGTCGATGGGCACGCGCACGGAGCGCGTGTTGCTAAGGCTGTGGTTGATGAGGATGCTCGCCGCCTGGCCGTCGGAGCCGCGGCGGCGGTAGCACAGGACGTCCTCGTTGCAGGCGTAGGATTCCAGCGTGCCGTTGACGAGGAACGGCAGCGCGCGGCGCAGCATCGCGGTGTTGCGGACCATGGTGAGCATGTCACGGTCGTGGACCTGGTCGGGCGTGGGCAGGGTGCGGCGGTTGCCGGGGTCGGAGAGCCCCTCGAGGGCGTATTCATCGCCGTAGTAGATGGAGGGCACGCCAGGTAGCGTCATCTGCATAAGGGTCGCGAGCCAAAAGCGTCCCTTGGCGAGTCCCATGGAGTGCTCGTCCAGGCGGAACTTGCCGCGCTCCTCCTCGGGCAGGGTGCTTTCGTCAGGGCCGCCTCCCAGCACCGAGGCGATGCGCGGCTTGTCGTGGCTCCCCAGCAGGTTGAGGCAGCACGCCAGGGCCTCGGGCGGATAGTTCTCGCGGAGCGTCTCGATGCGCTCGGCGCATTGGTACGCGCTCTCTCCGTACACCAAAAAGCCGAGGATCGCGTCGCGCAGGGGGTAGTTCATGGCGGAGTCGAGCTCGTCGCCCAACAGGTAGGAGCGGAGCTTGCCGTAGGCGAGCTTGTTCGAGGCGTCCTCCCAGACCTCGCCGAGCAGCAGGCCGTCGGGGCACTCCTCCAGGACGGCCGTCTTGATGTCGGCGATGAGCTCGTCGGAGAGCTCGTCGGCCACATCGAGGCGCCAGCCGCGCGCGCCCGCGCGCAGCCAGGTGCGCACCACGCCGTGGTCGCCCAGCAAAAGCTCCCGCACGCGCTTGGATTTCTCGTTGAGGTCGGGCATGTTCTCGATGCCCCACCAGGAGCTGTACGTGCCGTCCTCGTTCCAGCAATACGCGTCGCGCCAGGGCGAGTCCTCGCTTTGCCAGGCGCCCGTGCCGGGGTAGTTGCCAAACCGGTTGAAGTAGAGCGAGTCGTCGCCCGTATGGTTGAACACGCCGTCGAGTATGAGCGAGATGCCGAGTTCGCGCGCGCTCGCGGCGAGGCGTCGGAAGTCCTCCTCGGTGCCGAGCATGGGGTCGATGTGCAGGTAATCGCCTGTGTCATAGCGGTGGTTGCTCTGCGCCTCGAAGATGGGGTTGAGGTAGATGGCCGTGACGCCCATGGCGTGCAGGCGGGGCAGGTCCTCGCGGATGCCCTCGAGCGAGCCGCCGTAAAAATCCCAGCTGCGGATGGATTTGTCGTCATTGCGGTCGTAGACGGGCGGCTTGTCCCAGTCCATGACGAGGTGCTTGCCGGGGCCCTTGCGGGGCGCGTCGACCACGGGCCGCGCGCGCTCGAGCCACGCCTCATCGCGGCGATAGCGGTCGGGGAATATCTGATAGACGATGCCGTTCTCGTACCATGCCGGGCGCGTCTGACGGTGCCGGTACACGGTGATTTGGAACGAGGGCACGTCCTCGCGGTCGGTGTAGGTGACGGCCTCGCCTCCCGTCGCCCCCTCGCGCGCGCCCACGCGCACCTGCGAGCCGTCGGTGCAGGTCACGAGGAAGCTGTACCACAGGATGCAGGGGCTTGGGCAGGGGAGGTCGGCGACGAGGGTGTTGTCGGGCCCGAGGTGCATGGGAACGAGTTCCTCGCCGCGGTCATCGACCCACGTGCGGACCTCGCCGGTGAGGAACTCCGCGCTCGCGTCCTCGACGCGAAGCGTGAGGTGGACGGTGGTGCCGGCCACGACGGCCCCAAAGGGGACGCGATATTCTGACCTGCGGGAGTGGTGAATGAGCTTCATGGTTGCGCTATCTCGACGAACGGACAATTTCTGTTCGATTATACAGGGTGGAGGGTCAAGGAACACACCTCCCGCCCCATCGTGCGCGCGGTGCGTCGCGGGGGCGGGAGGTGCTGTTCATGGGGCCGCGGTCCGTATGGCTGCGGCGATGGCTACTTGCGCTTGCCCTTTCGCGTCGCCTTGGGAACGACCTTGGTGACAGGTGCCGCTTTGGGCTTGGCGTGCGCCGGCGTGTACGCCGCTTCAGCCGCCGTAGGGGTCTTCTCCGTGGGTGCCGTGGGCGCCTGGGGAGCAGGCGTGACGGTGGGAACGATGGCGTCGAGGTCGAGCGCCGGCTGCTCGGGCTTCGCGACGGTCGCCTTCTGAGCGGCGGTCTTGCGGGTGGGCTTGGCAGCGTCGCCCGCCTCAGAGGCTGCGTCCTTCTTGGGCGCGGCGGCCTTCACCGTGGCAGCCTTCACCGTGGCAGGGGCGGGTGTCGCAGATGCGTGCTTCGGCTCATCGTCGGCTTCCTTGGCCTTCTTGGCTCGAGAGGAGGACGAGGTGGCCTTTTTGGCAGCGGTGGCCTTTTTGGTCGTGACGGCCTTCTTGGCCGTGGCGCCCGTCGGGGCGTCCGTTGCGGCCTCGCCTTCCGCGTCCACGGGCTTAGCGGCCGACGTCGTCGCTTTCGCGGTGCGCGGCTTGGTCGCCTTGGGCTCGGAGGCTGCGGCCTTGGCGGTTGAGGTCTTGGACGACGTCGTCTTTTTGGCAGCCGGCTTCTTGGCGCTGGCCTTCGCGGTTGCCGCGGGCTGGGCCTTCGCGTCGGCCTGCTCGGCAGGGGCGGGTTCAGCCTTCGCGGTGGTCTTCGCGGCGACCGCGGGCTCCTTGGCGGCTGTGGCGGCCTTCGCGGTCTTGGCCTTGGGCTTGGCCGCGGTGGCCTTCGCGGCCCCCTCCGTCTTCTTTGCGGTGCTTGCCCTAGGTGCGCTCGCCTTGCGCGTGGTCGCCTTGCGCGCCGGGGTCTTCTTCACCGGCTCGGCGCCCGTCTCGCCGGCGGCCTGCGCGACCTGAGCCGCGAGGGGCTCATCTTTTGCCTGCGGGTCTCCGCTGCCCTCCTGGGGCTGCTTTTCCGGCGCGTCCTCGGCGGCCTGAGGCTGGGCGGGAGCCTCCTCGGCGCGCTCATCCTCGGCCTGCTCGGCCTTGACGGGCTCCTCCTCGTGCGGCGCGGGCTCCGACTCGGGCTGGGGCAGCGGGATCTCGGGGTGCAGGTTGTGGTACAGGGCGATGTAGGCCTCGGCGGAGCGCTTCCAGCTGAAGTCCGCCTTCATGGCGTTCTGAACCAGCCCGTCGAAGGCGGGGCGGTTGTCCCAGAAGAGGCGCGCCGCACGGAAGACGGCGTCGGCCATCTCGTCGCCGTTGAAGTGCGCGAACGAGAAGCCCGTTCCCTCGCCGGTGTACTGGTTGTACGGGATGACGGTGTCCTTGAGTCCGCCGGTCTCGCGCACGATGGGCAGGGTGCCGTAGCGCATGGCGATCATCTGCGACAGGCCGCAGGGCTCGAAGAGCGAGGGCATGAGGAACAGGTCGGCGCCCGCGTACATGCGCTGGGACAGCGCGGGGTCGAACTGGATGCGCGCCGCCATGGTCCCGGGGTACTTGCCCTCGAAGTAGCGCAGGGCGTTCTCGTACTCGGAGTCGCCGGTGCCCAGCACCGCCACCTGCACGCCGCCGGACAGGATGCGGTCGAGCGCGTAGGTGACCAGGTCCATGCCCTTTTGGCGCGTGAGGCGCGTCACCATGACCATGAGCGGCCGGTCATCGCGGACCTCCAGCCCGAGCTCCTCCTGCAGGCGCGCCTTGCACACCGCCTTGCCGGAGCGGTCCTCGACCGTGAAGTTCTGCGCGATGCGCGGGTCGGTGGCGGGGTCGAAGCCGTCGGTGTCGATGCCGTTCACGATGCCCTGCAGGATCGGGGCACGGCGGCGCAGGATGCCGTCGAGGTGCTCGCCGAACTCGGCCGTCTTGATCTCCTCGGCGTAGGTGGGGGAGACGGTGGTGATGGCATCGGTGTAATTGAGCGCGCCCTGCATGTAGTTGACGGCGTCTGGGCCGCAGGTGAGCTGGAACGCGGCGGCGGGGACGTGCGCCAGGCCCAGGATGTCGTTCAGCACCTTGGCACTGTACTGGCCCTGGAAGGCGATGTTGTGGATGGAAAAGACGGTCTTGACGTTTTGGTACAGCGGCAGCGCCTGGTAGAACTCGCGCAAAAAGACCGGCGCCATGGCGGTGTGCCAGTCGTTGCAGTGCAGGACGTCGCAGGTGAAGTCGTCGAGGGCGTAGGGGAGGTACTGCAGCGCCTCGACCACGGCCTTGGAGAAGAACGCGAAGCGCTCGCCGTCGTCGAAGAACCCGTAGGGGTAGCCGCGGCTGAAGTAGTGCTCGTTGTCCACGAACAGGTAGTCGACGCCCTTGTGGTTGAGGCGCTCCAGGCCGCAGTACTCGTTGCGCCAACCCAGGGGAACGTAGAAGTCGCACAGGTGGTCCATCTGGTCCTTGTACTTCTGCGCGATGGTGTCGTAGTTGGGCACGAACACCACCACGTCGGCCCCGGCCGCCTTGAGCGCCTGGGGCAGGGATCCCGCCACGTCTCCCAGGCCGCCCGTCTTGACGAAGGGCGCGGCCTCGGCGCTGGCAAAGGCCACATGGAGTTTGCTCGGGGTGTTGTCTGGCATTTGGTACAGCTCTCTTTCGGTATGCGCGCGTGATGCGCGGGGTGTCTGTGAGGATACGCCGCCCAGAGCTTCTGCTCGGACGGCGTATCCATGGTAACGCTCTTTTGTGTCGAACGCGTATCCCGTGCGGGCGGGTTCGTTAATTAGCGATCGGGACCTTCGGCACCACGAGCACGTTGTCGGGCGTGCCGGTTATGATGGTACCCGCCTCGATGACGTTGTTCTTGTCCACAATCGCGTTCTCCACGCGGGCACCGCGTTTGATGACGCAACCCTGCATGATGATGGAGTTCGCCACGTACGCGCCGCTCTCGACGACGACATCGCGCGAGAGGGTGGAGCCGCGCACGGTGCCGTCGATGCGGCACCCGGCGGAGATGAAGGAGTTCGTGGCATTGGAGCCGGAGCTGTACTTCGCGGGCGGCGTGTCGTGGGCCTTGGTCATGACCGGGCGGCTGTGGGTGAACAGCTGGTGCATGACGTCGGGGTTGAGCATCTCCATGCTGCGGCGGTAGTAGCTCTCCTCGTTGAACATGCCGACGGCGAGGCCCTTGAACTCATAAGTGCACACGTCGATGCGGCAGAAGTCCGGGCGGATGGCTTCGAACAGGTCGAGGTAGTCGAGCGTCTCGTACTCCTCGCAGATCTGCAGCAGCAGGTCTCGGTTGATGATGAAGCAGTCGAGGAATTCGTTATCGCCGTAGGAGCAGCCGTCGGCGAGGTTGGTCACGCGGCCGTTGCCGTCGATGTCCAGGCGGGTCACGTCGTCGAGCTGGCGGTCGGCCTTCTTGTAGATCATGGTGACGCCGGATCCGCTGCGCTCATGGGCGTCGATGACGTCGGAGAGGTTCATGTTGAACGCGATGTTCGTGGCGCTCATGACCACGTAGGGCTCGGTGGCGCGCTGGAACAGCATCTTGTTCATGTTGATGTCGCGCAACAGGAAGCGGATGCCCTTCTTGGCGGTGCCGTAGGCGCTGCCCTGCAGCAGGAACAGGCCGCCCTTCTTGCGGTCGAGCTCCCACTCGCGGCCGCTTCCGAGATGGTCGACGAGAGAGCGGTAGTTACCGGGAAGCACGACGCCCACGGTGCGGATGCCCGCGTTCATCATGTTGGAGAGCGGGAAGTCGATCAGGCGGTAGCGACCCATGAAGGGCACGGACGCGAGCGGGCGGCTCTCGAGCAACGGGCTGCGCTCCTTGCTCGTGTAGTTGGCAGTGATGTAGCCGATGGCCTTGCGGTTGATCATCGGATCATTCCCCCTTCCCGATGACGACGTCGTTTCCGACGACGGCGGTGTCCTTCGTCATATCGACGCTTCCGAGCTTGACGCCCTCCTCGATGACGGCGTTCTCGCCGAGGATGGCGCGCGCGACGTGGGCCCCGTCCTTCACGACGGCGCCAGGCAGCAGCACGGAGTCCTCGACGATGGCGCGCTCGCCCACGTAGCAGTCGGTGGACAGGATGGAGTGGCGGGCGGTGCCGTAGACGCGGCAGCCGTTGGAGACCAGGCAGTCGTCCACGCGTCCGTCGGGACCGATGAAGTGCGGCGGGCGGGTGGAGTCGTTGCTCATGACGGGGAAGGACTTGTCGAAGAGGTCGAACTCGGGGTTGTCGCCCAGCAGATCCATCGAGGTCTCGTGGAAGCTGGCGATGGTGCCGACGTCCTTCCAGAAGCCGTGGAACTCGTAGGTGTACAGGCGCTTGCCCTCGCCCAGGAGCTTGGGGATGATGTCGTTGCCGAAGTCATGGCTGCTGCGCTGGTCGACGGCGTCCTCCTCGAGGGCCTTGACGAGCACGTCGGTCGAGAAGATGTAGATGCCCATGGACGCCAAGTTGGAATCCGGTTTCTCCGGCTTCTCGGTGAACTTCTCGATGCGACCGTCCTCGGGGTTGGCCGTGATGATGCCGAAGCGGCTGGCCTCCTCCCACGGCACGGGCATGACCGAGACCGTGAGGTCGGCGTCGTGCTCGATGTGGCTCTCGAGCATCTTGCGGTAGTCCATGCGGTACAGGTGGTCGCCCGACAGGATCAAGACGTACTTGGGGTCATGGCTCTTGATGTAGTCGAGGTTCTGCGTGATGGCGTCGGCCGTGCCGGCGTACCAGGCGCCGCCATCCTGGGTGGCGTAGGGCGGCAGGATGGAGACGCCCGCGCCGTGCTCGGACAGGTCCCACGCGCGGCCGGAGCCCACGTACTCGTGCAGCTGGTAGGGGCGGTACTGCGTGAGCACGCCCACGGTGTCGATGCCGGAGTTCGCGCAGTTCGACAACGAGAAGTCGATGATGCGGAACTTGCCGCCAAAGCTCACGGCGGGCTTGGCGATCTTGGATGTGAGCGCCATCAACCTGCTGCCCTGTCCTCCAGCGAGGAGCATCGCGATGCATTCTTTGGTTGCCATCAATCTCTCCCTTGAATCCGATTGAGCTTTGCAGATGCAAAAAGCGGGGTCCCGTGACCGGTGGCGGCGTTCCCGCGCATGCCGCCACCGTTGCAGAACAGATTTCCGGCTGCGCCCCGGTGCGACCTACCTCCTCTAAGCGTGCCAGATCTCGTCGCGGTACTCACGAATGGTGCGGTCGGACGAGAACCAGCCGGACATCGCCGTGTTGTGCAGCGCCCTGCGGTTCCAATCCTGCGCATCGGGATACGTCGAGGTGAGGGACTCCCAGGCGTCCACGTAGGAGTGGAAGTCCTTGAGCACCAAGTCGTAGTCGTTGTTGAACATGAGCTCGTGGTGGATGCTCTCGAAGTTGCCCGAGAGGCCCGCGAAGGTGCCGTCGACGAACTGGTCGATGATGCGGCCCAGGCGGGCGCGATCGGAGTTGACGATGTCCCAAGCGAAGTACTGGCCGGAGGCGCGCAGCGCTTCCACCTCGGGCGTGGTGAGGCCGAAGATCGCCTCGTTCTCGCGGCCGGCGAGGTCGACAATCTCGATGTTCGCGCCGTCCATGGTGCCGAGGGTGATGGCGCCGTTCATCATGAGCTTCATGTTCGAGGTGCCGGAGGCCTCCTTGCCGGCCGTGGAGATCTGTTCGGAGATCTCGGCGGCGGGGTAGATGAGCTGGGCGTTGGAGACGCGGAAATTGGGGATGAAGCAGACCTTCATGATGTCGTTGACGCGCGGGTCGTTGTTGACGACCTCGGCCACCCCGTTGATGAGGCGGATGACCTCCTTGGCAAAGGTGTAGCTCGAGGCGGCCTTGCCCGAGAAGATGAAGGTTGTGGGCTGGATCTTGAAGTTGGGGTCGGCGAGGCGACGGTTGTAGAGGTCCATCACCTTCATGATGTTGAGCAGCTGGCGCTTATAGGCGTGGAAGCGCTTGACCTGGACGTCGAAGATGCTGTTGGGGTCGATGACCAGACTGCACTCGCGCTTGACGTACTCGGCCAGGCGCAGCTTGTTGGCGCGCTTGGAGGCGCCCACACGCTCGAGGAAGGAGGCATCGCCTTCGAAGGCGGTGAGCTTCTCGAGCTCGGAGGCATCGTCCAGCCAGCCGTCGCCGATGACCTCGGTCACCAGCTTGGCGTAGGTGGGGTTTGCCTCGGCGAAGAAGCGGCGGTGGCAGATACCATTCGTCTTGTTGTTGAACATCTCGGGCCTCAGCGCGGCGAAATCCTTGAGGGTGCTCGCCTTGAGGATGTCGGAGTGGATCTTGGCCACGCCGTTGACCGAGTGGCTGCAGATCACGGAGAGGTTGGCCATGCGGACTTCTCCGTCCCACAGGACGGCCGTGGCGCGCAGGCGCTCGGCGCTCTCGGGCTGGCTCATGTCGAAGCCCTCGCGCCACCGGCGGTTGATCTCGTCGATGATCTGGTAGATGCGCGGCAGCAGCGAGGAGAACGTGGAGATGGGCCACTTCTCGAGCGCCTCGGGCAGGATGGTGTGGTTGGTGTAGGACACGGTGCGCGTCACGATGTCCCACGCCTCGTCCCACGGCAGGCCCTTCTCGTCCATGAGGATGCGCATGAGCTCGGGGCCGCACATTGCGGGGTGCGTGTCGTTGGTGTGGATGGCGACGTAGTCGGGCAGCTCACCCCAGGCCTTGCCGTGCTCGCGCTCGAACGTGTCGAGCAGCGTGCGGATACCCGCGGCCACGAACAGGTACTCCTGCTTGAGGCGCAGGAGGCGCCCATGCTCGCCGGCGTCGTTGGGGTACAGAATCGCCGAGATGGCCTCAGCGTTCGCGCGGTCGCGGTCGGCGCCGGTGTAGTCGCCGGCGTTGAAGGCGTCGAGGTCGAAGTGCTCGTCGATGGGCTCAGCGCTCCAGCAACGGAGCTTATTTACGGTTTTGCCGCCATATCCCACAATTGGGATGTCGTAGGGGACGGCTAGGACGTCCTGCGTTCCCTCGACGGAGAAGATGGTGCGGTCACCCTCCTGGCGCGAGACCACGTGGCCGCCAAAGCCGATGCGGACGGCCTTGTCGGGGCGCTTGACCTCCCACGGGTAGCCCTTGGAGAGCCATTCGTCCGCGACCTCGACCTGGCGCCCGTCGACGATCTCCTGCTTGAAGAGACCGTAACGGTAGCGCATGCCGTTGCCGTAGCCGGCGATGCCCTCATGCGCCATCGAGTCGAGGAAGCATGCGGCCAGACGGCCCAAGCCGCCGTTGCCGAGCGCCGGGTCGGGCTCCTGGCGCTCGATCACATCCAGGTCGCCGCCCATGTCAGCGATCGCCTCGGCGACGAGGTCGCGGATGCCAAGGTTGAGCAGGTAGTTGTCGAGAAGGCGGCCGATGAGGAACTCGATCGAGAAATAATAGACGCGCTTCTTTCCCTCTACGCGATTGCGCTCGTCGGTCTGGGCGGCAATGACGCGCGAATCGCCCGCGATCATCTTGGCGAGAGCGGTGAACCGGTCGATATCGCTCGTGTCCTCAAATTCCTTGCCAGAAAGAGCGCGCACATGCTGGCGATACTGCTCAGCGAACTCTTCTTTGCTTTGGTAGATCTTATCCATGGTTTCCTTTCGGGGTCGGGTTGGGTTCAGGTATCCATTCTGCGCGGTCGACCCGGCGCGTGGAAGGCTATTCACGCGGGCTTCTAGTCGGGTTATTTGCTGGTCTTCGCACGCGATGACGCCGGCTTTTTAGTTCCACGTGTTTGTTTCTTTGTAGTTTTGGGCGTAGCCTTTAGCGGTTTTGGCGGCTTGTAGGAGGACGCGCGGCGACGGCGGTACACCAGGCCGGCAAGACCGGGAACGGAGATCTCGATCGAGTTCTCGCGTCCGTTCCACGGCTCGGGCTTGGAGGATGCCATCTCGACCTTGGGATATCCCGAGCCTCCAAAGGACGGGTCGTCGCTCGTGAACACGAGCTCCCAATCGCCCTCGCGCGGGACGCCCACGCGGTAGGTCTCGTAGGAGGCGGGGTCGAAGTTGATGAGGATGAGCAGGTCGTCGGCGGGCTTGTCCCCGTGGCGCACGAAGCTCACGATGGACTGCTCGGCGTTGTCCGCGTCGATCCACTCGAATCCCTGCTCCGTGTAGGCGTTCTGCCACAGGGCGCGCTGCGCGGTGTACAGGTGGTTCAGGGCCTCGATGAAGCGCTGCTGCGCGCCGTGCGTGGCGTCGAAGTCGTGGGCGAGGAACCACTCGATGGACTCGTAGTAGCGCCACTCGATCTGCTGGCCAATCTCGTCGCCCATGAAGGAGAGTTTGGCGCCGGGGTGCGTCATCTGGTAGAAGAACAGCGTGCGCAGGCCCGCGAAGCGGCGCCAGTCGTCACCGGGCATGCGTCCGATGAGGGAGCACTTGCCGTTCACGACCTCGTCGTGGCTGAGCGGCAGCACGAAGTTCTCCGAGAACGCGTACATGATCGAGAAGGTGAGCAGTCTGTGGTTGCCCGGGCGCCACGGGAAGTCGCACTGCATGTAGTGCAGGGTGTCGTTCATCCAGCCCATGTCCCACTTGAGGTGGAACCCCAGGCCGCCGTCCTCGGCGGGGTAGGTCACGAGCGGCCATGCGGTGGATTCCTCGGCGATCATCATGACGTCGGGGAACTCGCGCCCCACGGCGCAGTTGACCTGGCGGATGAACGCGGAGGCGTCCAGGTCCTCCTCCGTGCCGTACTTGTTGAACTTCTTGTCGGCGGGGTTGTCGACGCCGAAGTTGAGGTAGAGCATGCTCGAGACGCCGTCCATGCGGATGCCGTCCACGTGGAACAGCTCGATCCAGAACAAGACGTTGGACACCAGGAAGCTGCGGACTTCGGGACGCGCGAAGTCGAACTTGTGGGTTCCCCAGTTGGGATGGATCTCGCGCTCGAAGAGCATGTGGCCGTTGAAGGTGGCGAGGCCCTCGGCGTTGGCGCAAAAGCCGCCGGGCACCCAGTCGAGGATGACGCCTATGCCCGCCTTGTGGCAGCTGTCGACGAAATGCATGAGCTGCTGCGGGGTCCCGTAGCGGGAGGTGGCGGCAAAGTAGCCGGTCGCCTGATAGCCCCAGGAGCCGTCGAAGGGGTGCTCCATGAGCGGCATGACCTCGATGTGTGTGTAGCCCATCTTCTTGACATAGGCCACGAGCTCGTCGGATAGGTCGTCATAGGTGTAATAGGTGCCGCGTTGCGCGGGGAACGGGTCGCCGGGGCCCGGCCAGGTGCCGTCCTCGCGCGGCTCCCCCTGCGGCTCGTCGCCATGGCGCTTCCAGCTGCCCAGATGCACCTCGTAGATGTTCAGGGGGCTTTTCATGATGTCGCGCTCGGCGCGCTTTTTGAGCCAGGTGGCGTCTTTCCACGCATAGCCGGCGATGTCCCAGAGTTTGGAGGCGGTTCCCGGGCACGTCTCGGCAAAGAAGCCGAACGGGTCCGCCTTCCAGAGCAGCTCGCCCGCATAAGTCTCGATGACATATTTATAGAGGGATCCCGCCGCAAGGCCCGGGACGAAGCCTTCCCAGATGTCGCTTTCGGCCGCTTTGGCGAGCGGCGTCGCCTTGGGGTCCCATGCGTTGAAATCGCCCGCCACGTGGACGCTTTGGACATCCGGGGCCCACACGCGGAAGAGCCATCCGTCCGCGCCGTCCTGGACGTCCGGGTGCGCGCCCATCTTTTCCCAGGCGCGCTGCCACATGCCGTGGGAGAACAGATGGATGTCGTCGTGCGTGAGCATCAGGCTGGCGGGCGCGGGCTTCGCGGCGGGCGACGCCGCGCCGGGGGCGTTCTTTTTGGTTTTCGCGGGCTTCGATGATGCAGCCATCTGAACCTCTCCATCGTTTGTATGGCGTTCTGCCATGGACCAACGAAAACGTCTCGGGCTCTCGGCATACGCAAATCGATAAGTGGGGACGCAGTGGCTGCTGCGTTCGTTCCACACGCTGGGGCGTATGTGGAACCGCTGACGGCAAATACCGTATCACTTGTTCATCACAGAACGGACAAGAATACCGCCGCCGGTATGATTCTTTCCTTGGATGAAACAAGTACAATCATCCTTGACATAGCCGCGATAACCGCTTTTGCATGCTGGGTCACATAATGGTCCCATACGGTTAGACGCCCGTCTTTGGGCCGTAAGGAGTTGGTCATGGGAGTGCGCTTTGCGCCGCAGGTCGAGGGCGATGACGCCCCGTACACGCTCGTCGTGGGAGGTTCCCCCGTGGTACTCGACGCCGCCGCGCTCGCGCTGCTCGCGCGGGGCTGCCCGCGCGTCGTGGCGGTCGATCGTGGCCTGGACGCCTTGATCGACGCCGGGGTGACCTGCGACCTCTTCTGCGGCGACGCCGACTCGGTGGGCGCGCGGGGGCAATCGCTGGTCGACCGCGCGCTCACGGGCGATTCTGGGTTCATACGAGACGTCGAGCGCTATGACCCGCGCAAGGACTTCACCGATTTGGCGCTCGCCCTGCGCGCCGTGCGCGAGCGCTGGGGGGATGTGCCGCTGCTCTGCACGTCTCTTTCCGGGGGCAGGACCGATCACGAACTGGCGGCGCTCGGGTGCCTGCTGTCGTGGCGGGGGCGCATCGCCTGGGAGGAGCCGTCGTTTTCCGGGCGGCTGTTGCGCTCCGGCGATGCATGGGATTTGACCGGGTTGGCGGGTTCCACCTTCTCCTTTGTCTGCCTGAGCCCCGAGGCGTCGTTGTCGGAGCGCGGGATGGCCTGGCCGCTCGATCATCGCCGCGTGCGCCTTCTCGAGGACCTGGGGATCTCAAATGTCTTGCGCGATGACGCCGTCATCGCATGCCACGAGGGCTCCGTCATGGCCTTTTGCCTGCATTCGGCGGAATAACATGCAAAAAGAGGGCCTTCCGTTGGGAAGGCCCTCTTTGGTGACGGCTGCGATGCCGTCGAGGTGGTGCCGGGGCGATTAGCCCATGTAGTCCACGACGTCGATCCAGCTCATGAGGAACTCGTCGTTGACGTCGGTGCGCTTACGGGAGAGCTCGGCGGCGGCGACGATGGACATCCACTGGCGCACGACCTGCATGGGCACGTCGGCGCGATCGCAGTAGAGCTCGAGGTACGCGTCGGCCTGCTGCTTGTCGTTGAGCGCGAACAGCAGGTAGGTCATGGCGGCGTCGGCGGCAGGGGAGCCCTGCGTGGCGTGCGCCCAGTCGCAGACGTAGAGCTGGCCGTCCTCGGCCACGATCACGTTGGACGGGTTGAAGTCGCCGTGGCAGATCTGGAACTCCTTCTTCATGCCGTCGAGGCGCTCAAGCAGGTTGTAGCGCGTGGTGGCGTTGATGTGGGGAAGCTCGTTGATCATGCGGGCGTACTTGTCGCGCTGACGGTTGAGCAGCGGGGAGCGGTTACCGTGGATCTCGACCTGAAGGTCCACGAACTGCTCCAGGTGCTCGTAGAACTTGGAGGGCTCGGCGGACATCCTATCGGCCAGGGTGACACCGGGGACCTTCTCGGTGAGGAGCGCCCAGCCCTCGCCCTCGACGGCGGAAACCTCGAGCGGCTTGGGCGTGCGGATGCCGGACTCGGCCACGCGGGCGAGGTTCAGGGCCTCGTTGAAGACGTCGGAAGCGGGCTTGTTGGCGTTGAACACCTTGGCGATCTTGTCGCCGAGGTCATAGACCTTCTTGTTGGAGTGCTCAACCAGCACGGTCTTGGAATCGGGAAGAAGCATGGTGCTACCGTCCTTTCTCAATGGGTCTTGCACCATCGTAGGGCGTCCGGTCGCGCCGCCGCCGCGCAAATGGGCGAGCGGCACGAATCGGACGGGAAATGGCGAAGCTTACAGAACGGCGTAGTCCTGGGGCTCGCGGCCGTAGAACGCGTCGAGGTAGAGCTCCTTGATCTCGCTCATGAGCGGGTAGCGCGGGTTGGCGCCGGTGCACTGGTCGTTGAAGGCCTGCTCGGTCATCTCATCGAGGGTCTCGAGGAAGTAGGCCTCGTCCACGCCGTAGTCTGCGATGGTCTTCTTGACACCGATGAAGTCCTTGAGCTCCTCAAGCTTCGTGATGAAGTTCTCGAAGACCTCCTTGTCGTCCTTGCCCTCGATGCCGCAGTACTTGGCCATCTCGGCGTAGTTGTGCAGCGCGTTGGGGTAAGGATACTGGGAGAAGGTGCCCATCTTGACGGGAGCCTCGGCGGCGTTGTAGCGCATGACGCGGGTCAGGATGACGGCGTTGGCGATGCCATGGGGCAGGTGGTGGAAGGCGCCGAGCTTGTGGGCCATGGAGTGGTTGAGGCCCAGGAAGGCGTTGGCGAAGGCCATGCCGGCCATGCAGGAGGCGTTGTGCATCTCCTCGCGGGCGTGCGGGTCCTTGGCGCCGTTCTCATACGAGCTGGGGAGGTTCTCGAAGACCAGCTTGGCGGCCTTCATGGACAGGCCCTTGGTGTAGTCGGAGGCCATGATGGAGACGTAGGACTCGATGGCGTGGGTCATGACGTCGATGCCGGAGGCGGCGGTGAGGCCCTTGGGGGCGGTCATCGCGTTGTCGACGTCGACGATGGCCATGTTCGGCAGCAGCGCGTAGTCGGCGAGCGGCCACTTGATGCCGGTGTCCTTGTCGGTGATGATGGCGAACGGGGTGCACTCGGAGCCGGTACCCGAGGAGGTCGGGATGGCAACGAAGTATGCCTTCTCACCCATCTTGGGGAAGGTGAAGACGCGCTTGCGGATATCCATGAAGTCCATGGCCATGTCTTCGAAGTTGCACTCGGGGTGCTCGTACATCATCCACATGATCTTGCCGGCGTCCATGGCGGAGCCGCCGCCGACGGCGATGATGACGTCCGGCTCGAAGAGGGCCATCTGGGCGGCACCACGGCGCGCGCACTGCAGGGACGGGTCGGGCTCGACGTCGTAGAAGCAGTCGTGGGCGATGCCCATCTCGTCGAGCTTGGCCTCGATGGCGCGGGTGTTGCCGTTCTTGAAGAGGAACTGGTCGGTGACGATGAAGGCGCGCTTCTTGCCCATCACGGTGCCGAGCTCGTCGAGCGCGACCGGCGTGGAGCCCTTCTTGAAGTATACCTTCTCGGGAGCACGGAACCACAGCATGTTCTCGCGGCGCTCTGCCACGGTCTTGACGTTCAGCAAGTGCTTCACCCCAACATTCTCGGAGACGGAGTTGCCACCCCAGGAGCCGCAGCCCAGCGTGAGGGACGGCTTCATGCCGAAGTTGTACAGGTCACCGATGCCACCCTGGGAGGACGGGGTGTTGATGACGATGCGGCAGGCCTTCATGGTGTCCTCGAACAGGGCGATCTTCTCGGCCTGCGCAGGGTGCACGTAGAGGGAGGCTGTGTGGCCGGGACCACCGGCAAGCACGAGGTGCTCGGCCTTGTCGACGGCCTCCTGGAAGGACTTGGCCTTGTACATGGCGAGGACGGGGGAGAGCTTCTCGTGGGAGAACTCCTCCTTCTCGGGGTCGGTGGAGGTGACCTCGGCGATCAGAATCTTGGTCTTGGCGGGAACCTCGATGCCGGCGAGCTCGGCGATCTTGGCGGCGGGCATGCCGGGGATGCGGTGGTCGAGCGCGCCGTTCTTGAACATGGCGCCACGCAGGGCCTCCATCTCGGCGCCCTTCTTGACGAAGTAGCAGCCGCGACGGGCAAACTCGTCCTTGACCTCCTTGTAGATGGACTCAAGAACGGTCACGGACTGCTCGGAAGCACAGATCATGCCGTTGTCGAAGGTCTTGGAGTGAATGATGGAGTTGACGGCGAGCTTGATGTCGGCAGTGTCGTCGATGATGACAGGGGTGTTGCCGGCGCCGACGCCGAGGGCGGGCTTGCCGGAGGAGTACGCGGCCTTGACCATACCAGGGCCGCCGGTAGCCAGGATGATGTCGACGTCTGCCATGACCTTATTGGTAAGGTCGATGGAGGGGACGTCGACCCAGCCGATGATACCCTCGGGCGCGCCAGCCTTGACTGCGGCCTCCAAGACGAGCTTGGCTGCGGCAATGGTGCACTTGGCGGCCGCCGGGTGCGGGGAGATGATGATGGCGTTGCGGGTCTTCAGGCAGATAAGGCACTTGAAGATCGCGGTGGAGGTGGGGTTGGTGGTCGGGATGACCGCGCCCACGATGCCGATGGGCTCGGCGATCTTAGTGATGCCGTAAGCATCGTCGCGCTCGATGACACCGCACGTCTTGGTGTTCTTGTACGCGTTGTAGATGTACTCGGCGGCGTAGTGGTTCTTAATGACCTTGTCCTCGAGGACACCGCGGCCAGTCTCCTCGACTGCCATCTTGGCCAGCGGGATGCGGGCCTTGTTGGCTGCCATCGCGGCCTCGTAGAAGATCTTGTCTACCTGCTCCTGGGAGTAGGTAGCAAAAATCCCCTGGGCCTCGCGCATAAGCTCGAGCTTGGCCTCAAGGGATTCGATCGAATCTACGACTTCGGGGGCGGCGGCAACGGTAGGTTTCTTCGCCATACTGCTCTCTCCTTTACGAGAAGCGGGTTTACCCAACGTTTCGTACTGTAGCGCAATGAAACGCTTCACTGCCGTGAATGGTAGGCTAAGAGCCGCGAACGGTAGAATGGAGCGCTTCAATTGCGTATTCCTTCTCGAAATATGGTGAGAGCGTGTCAAAATTGTGATGAGTGGAACGTTTCAAATATGCGACTCATGCATTCATACTTGCATGTGCGCACGTTACGGAGGACGCTTCTGGACCCTCCGCTTCGGTACGCATCGCGGTGCGGATTACGTGCCCTGCCTGATCGAGCGCCGCGTCTATGCAGCCTGCTCGACCAATGAACGCGTCTCAGCCGCGATCGCCCTGCGCGCACGATCGTCTTCACGTTCTTGATCGCGTCGCATCTCCCATCGAGCCGTCTTCCCGACTGGATGTGCGAAAACGCACGTTTGAAAGGCCCTGGTATATTTCAAAGGTGCGTTTACGCACAAAAATGCGTTGAAAACGTGCCAAATCGATGGTTTGAAATCGACGTCCGCATACAAGAAAACGACGAACGCATACAAGAAAACGACGTCGCATACAAGAAACGCCCCGGAAGTCCCGGGGCGTTTGATGCGTGCAAGCAAACGTTTGTCCAAAGAGGGGAGTGCTTAGGAGCGAGCCACCTTCTGGGCCTTGAGGCAGCTGGTGCACACGTTCATCTTGCGGCGCACACCGTTCACGACGACGTACACGCGCTGGATGTTCGGACGGAACTTACGGTTGGAGACGCGGTGGGAGTGGCTGATGGAGCGACCAGCAACGGGGTGCTTACCGCAGATTTCGCAAACTTTGGACATGTCAGTGACCCTTCTTAGGCGACCGGATTCGAGGTCGCGTGAACAAACAGCAATGAACTATACCATAGACGCCGCTTCATGTGGGAAATCTTCACATTGCGCGGCAAAACTCGCACCGAGGCGTGGGATGCGGTGCGCGACGGTACCTAGTATATATATGAGTGGATGAAATGAAATGCAGGGAATATGACGGCGTGGCGCCTGTTCTCAGGGCGAGGCTGCTTGGCCACGCCTGCGCCGCCCTGCGATCGCGGTGGGTCGCCGCTTTGACGGAAATATCATGAGGTACCTAAAGTGCGAGCTTTTATGGAGATGGGAGCCATTTGTTTTGATGGGGTCGGTCTGGAAAAAATACGTTCGAAAAATGGGGCGAGGGGGTTAGATGAAGACATTTAGCTTTTTGAGGCATCACAAGGCGAACCTGCTGCTCGCGCTCGTGCTCCTCATGATCCAGGCGTACAGCGAGCTCACGCTGCCGTCGATCATGAGCGGCATCGTCGACACCGGCATCAGCCGCGGCGGCATCGAGAGCGTGGTGCCCGATGAGATCACCGTCGACGACCTGTCCGACCTCGAGCTGTTCTTGACGCCCGATGAGGTCTCGCAGGTCTCGAGCGCATATGGCGCCGCCGACGGCGCGGGCGTGCGCTCGTTTATCGGCTCTGAGGACGACCGTCGCGCGCTCGAGGGCTTTCTCGGTCAGGCCGAGATGCTCGTCTTCCAGCTCGACAAGGGTGTTCCGTCCGACCAGCTGCTCGAATCGATGGGCACGGACGCCGCCACGGCGCTCGGGGCGCGCCCGCTGGCGGAGGGAGGCGCTCCATTCGGCTTGGACGATCCGTCGTCCGGCGCGCCCGGCGCGCAAGCCGCTGCGGGGCGGCTGCCGTCCGTGATGGGAGAGACCATCGACATGGAGGATATCCGCACGCTCGTGCAGGCCGGCGTGATGTCCGCCGACGAGCTGGTCGCGGCGCGCGGCTCCCTGATGGACGCGCTGGGCGACTCCGGGGAGACGATCGTCACCTCGCAGGCCATCGAGTTCGTCAAGCGCGCCTATGGGAACGCCGGCATCGACCTGGGCGCCGTCCAGACCGACTACCTCATTCGCGAGGGCGCCATCATGCTCGGTTACGCGCTGGTCGCTGCGCTTTGCGCCATCGCCGCCGCCTACAATGCGTCGCGCACGGCGGCCAAGGTCGCGCGTGACCTGCGCCACGATGTGTATGAGCGCGTCCTGTCGTTCTCCCCGGCGGAGATGGGCGCGTTTTCCGAGGCCTCCCTCATCACCCGCGCGACGAACGACATCCAGCAGATCCAGATGGTGCTCGTGATGTGCATGCGCATGGTGCTCTTCGCCCCCTGCATGGGCGTGGGCGCGGTCGCCAAGGTGGTCGGCTTCGGCTCCACGGGGCTGCAGTGGATCATCGTGGTCGGACTCGTGGTCATCTCGGTGGTCATCGGCCTGCTCATGTCACTCACCATGCCCAAGTTCCGCCGCATGCAGGACCTCGTCGACCGCAATAACCTCGTGGCGCGCGAGATCATCACGGGCATCATGCCCATCCGCGCGTTCGGTCGCTCCGCCAGCGAGGAGGAGCGCTACGACGAGGCGAACCGCGCACTCACCGGAACGTATATCTTCACCAACCGCGCCATGAGCTTCATGATGCCCGTCATGATGATGATCATGAACGTGATATCCATCGCCATCGTGTGGTTTGGCGGGCACGGCGTCGACGCCGGCACGATGCAGGTGGGCGACCTCATGGCGTACATGAATTACACGATGCAGGTGATCATGAGCTTCATGATCATCACCATGGTCGCGGTCATGCTGCCGCGCGCCGACATAGCCTCGGAGCGCGTCCAGGCGGTGCTGGCCACCACGTCGAGCGTGGCCGACCCGGCGTCGAGCATGACGGGCGCCCAGCGTCACATGACCGCGGATGGCGAGGAGCTCCCCTGGACGGGCGTGCTCTCCTTCGACGACGTGTCGTTCGCCTATCCCGGTGCCGAGGAGCCCACGATCGAGCACGTCTCGTTCACCGTCCGACCCGGTCAGACGCTCGGCGTCATCGGGTCGACCGGCGTGGGCAAGTCGACGCTCGTGCAGCTCATCCCGCGCCTTTACGATGCGACTGAGGGCAGCGTCACGGTCGATGGCGTCGACGTGAGGCGCATGGACCTCAAGGAGCTCCGCTCCCTCATCGGCTATGTGCCGCAAAAGGGCATGCTGTTCTCCGGCGACATCGCGAGCAACATCGCCTATGGCGATCCGGACCTGCCGGACGAGCGCATCGAGCGCGCCGCGCGCATCGCGCAGGCGGCTGATTTCATCGAGGAGAAGCCCGAGGGCTACGAAAGCCCGATCTCGCAGGGCGGCACGAACGTCTCGGGTGGGCAGCGCCAGCGCCTGGCGATCGCGCGCGCCCTGGCGATCGACCCCAAGATCCTGGTGTTCGACGACAGCTTCTCGGCGCTCGACTACAAGACCGACTCCGAGCTCCGCGCCGCCCTGGCGCGCGAGGCGCGCGGCAGCGCCGTCGTGATCGTGGCGCAGCGCGTGGCGACCATCATGCATGCCGACCAAATCATCGTGCTGGACGACGGCCGCGTGGTGGGGCAGGGCACGCACGATGAGCTCCTGCGCACCTGCGACGCGTATCGGGAAATCGCGATGAGCCAGCTCAGCTCCGCCGAGCTCGGACTCGATGAAGGGGAGGTGCGCTAACGTGCCGGGACCTATGGGACACGGTCGCGGACCGGCGACCGAAAAGGCCAAGGACCTCAAGGGCGCCCTGCTCGGGCTCGTGCGCTACCTCGCGCACGATTGGCCCATCGTGCTGATCTCACTGGCGTGCGCCGTGGGCTCGGTCGCGTTCAACGTGACGGGCCCGCGCGTGCTGGGCGAGGCCACCACGACGCTGTTCGAGGGCATCGCGGCCAAGGTTGGCGGCACCGGCGGCGTCGATTTCGATGCTGTGGGCCGAATCCTCGCCACGGCCCTGTGCATCTACCTCACGTCGGCCGCCCTGAACCTGGTGCAGGGCTGGCTCATGACGGGTATCACCCAGCGCGTGTGCTACCGCATGCGCCGCGAGATCATCGAGAAGATCGACCGCATGCCGCTGTCGTACTTCGAGCGCGTGAGCACGGGCGACGTGATGAGCCGCGTCACCAACGACGTCGACACGCTCGGGCAGTCGCTCAACCAGAGCGTGACGCAGCTCGTGACGTCGATCGCCCAGCTCGTGGGCGTCAGCATCCAGATGCTCTCCCTCTCCGTGGCGCTCGCGGGGGTCACGTTCCTCACCGTGCCGCTCTCGCTGCTGGGCGTGATCTTGGTGGTGCGCGCCTCGCAGCGCCACTTCCGCCGCCAGCAGGCCTTCCTGGGGCAGGCCAACGGCATCATCGAGGAGAGCTTCGCCGGGCAGAACATCATCCAGGCGTTCAACCGCGGCGAGCGCGCGGTCGCCGATTTCGACGAGGTGAACGAGAAGCTCTACGAGTCCGGGTGGCTCGCGCAGTTCCTCTCGGGCATCATGCAGCCCATCATGGGGTTCGTGGGCAACTTGGGCTACGTCGCGGTCGTGGTGGTGGGCGCGTTCCTCGCCGTGGGCGGCTCCATCACCATCGGCGACGTGCAGGCGTTCATGCAGTACGTGCGCAACTTCACGCAGCCCATCACGCAGCTCTCTCAGGTGTCCAACATGCTCCAGATGCTCGCCGCCGCCGCGGAGCGCATCTTCGAGTTCCTCGCCGAGCCCGAGGAGGCCGACGACGCGGTCACGCCCGGGCTCGCACGCGCGGACGGCGCGGTGAGCTTTGAACACGTGCGGTTCGGCTACGTGCCCGACAAGATCGTGATCAACGACTTCACCTGCGACGTCGAGGCGGGCCAGACCGTCGCCATCGTGGGCCCCACCGGGGCGGGCAAGACGACGCTCATGAAGCTCCTCATGAGGTTCTATGACGTGAACGGTGGCTCGGTGCGCGTCAACGGCGTGGACGTGCGCGAGTACGCCCGCGAGGACCTGCGCGCGAACTTCGCCATGGTGCTGCAGGACACGTGGCTGTTCAAGGGCAGCGTGCGCGAGAACATCCGCTACGGCAACATCGACGCCGATGACGCGATGGTCGAGGCTGCCGCCCGCGCGGCGCTCGCCGACCACTTCATCCGCACCCTTCCCGGAGGCTACGACTTCGAGCTGAACGAGGACGCGTCCAACGTGAGCCAGGGGCAAAAGCAGCTGCTCACCATCGCGCGCGCCCTGCTCGCCGACCGCCCCATCCTCATCCTGGACGAGGCGACCTCCAACGTGGACACGCGCACCGAGCAGCGCATCCAGCAGGCCATGGACATCCTCATGCATGGGCGCACGAGCTTTGTGATCGCGCACCGGCTCTCCACGATCCGCTCCGCCGACAAGATCTTGGTGCTCCGCGATGGCGACATCGTGGAGTCCGGCACACACGACGAGCTGCTCGCGAAAGGCGGGTTCTACGCCGAGCTCTACAACAGCCAGTTCGAGGACGGCGGCCGGGACTGACGCGCGCTCAGGGAGCGCGGCCGTGCGACCGCGCGCTCATGTGGACCGTCTGGTTTTGGCGACCCGCCTCGCCCGGGCGTTGTAGAATAGACGACATGAATGCTCAGACCACCTCTCCTGGAGTGCGTGCGGAAGGAGAATCCCATGACTGAACCGATCGCCGGGACCCTCAACGTCTCGAACGACGTCATCGCCGATATCGCCGGATACGCCGCCATGTCATGCTATGGCGTGGTGGGCATGGCCGAGCAGCTGCAGGGCGCCGAGAGCGTGCGCCTGCTCCCCGGTCAGCGGCTGCGCAAGGGCGTGCTCGTCACGGCCGGGGAGGACGGCCTCACCGTCGACCTGCACGTGGTCATCGAGGCGGGCGTGAACATGCGCTCCGTGAGCGAGAACCTCGCGAGCTCCGTGTCCTTCACGCTGTCCGAGATCGCCCAGATCGACCCGGCGCAGCTCAAGATCGCCATTCACATCGACGGGATGAAGTCCCGCCTCTAACGGAGCCCGCCGTTCGCATAGCCCTGCATGCTCGAGATGAAAGTGCCAGTACTGATGATTGCAAAGACCATTCGCACCTGCTTCCCCATCGCGGTGTCGGCCGTGGCCGATAAGGCCGAGGAGATCAACAAGCTCAACGTTTTTCCCGTGCCGGACGGAGACACGGGCACCAACATGTCCCTCACCCTTCAGTCCGTGGTGAAGGAACTCGCCGCGCTGCCGGTGGACGCCGACATGGACGCGATCGCCGGGGCCATCACCCACGGCTCGCTCATGGGTGCGCGCGGCAACTCCGGCGTCATCACGAGCCAGATCCTGCGCGGCGTGGCCGAGGGCCTGCGCGATGCGGGCGAGCCCGTCGACGCCTCCGACGTCGCCGCCGCGTTCCGTCGCGCCGTCAAGGTCGCCTTCCAGGCGGTCCGCAAGCCCATCGAGGGCACCATCCTGACGGTTCTGCGCGATGTCTCCACCAAGGCCGACGAGTGCGAGAAGAAGCGCCTCACGGTCGAGGAGACCCTCGACGCCCTCGTGGTCGAGGCGTATCAGTCCGTCGCCCGCACGCCCGACCTCCTGCCCGTCCTCAAGGAGAACGGCGTGGTCGACTCCGGGGCCTTCGGGTTCGCCATCTTCCTCGAGAACTTCGTGGCGGCCGCGCTGGGCCGCACCTCCAAGATCGAGGACTTCTCCGCGACGTTCGACGCGGACGCCACCTCCGCCAAGGCCGGCGCCCTCGACCGCGTCAAGATCGAGGCGAACGACGACTGGGAGGGCTCGGAGTTCCGCTACTGCAACGAGTTCCTCTTCAAGGCCGAGAGGCCCTTCGATGAGGACGAGGTCCTCAAGTTCCTCGGCTCCATGGGCGATTGCGAGCTGCTGGTGGGCGCCTATCCCGACTACAAGGTGCACGTGCACTCCAACACGCCGAACCTCGTGCTCGAGCATATGCTGCAGTTCGGCCAGGTGTACGAGGTCTTTATCCACAACATGGACCTCGAGGTCGCCGAGCGCACCGCCAAGATCCATGCCGACCAGGACGCGGCCGTCGAGCCCGCCAAGGCCCTCGGCTTCGTCGCCGTGGCCGCCGGCTCCGGCGAGGCGGAGATCCTTAAGTCCCTCGGCGTCGACGTGGTCGTCTCCGGCGGGCAGACCATGAACCCCTCCACCGCCGACCTGCTGGAGGCGGTCGCCCGCGTGAACGCCGACTCCGTCATCATCCTGCCCAACAACGGCAACATCCGCATGGCCGCCGAGGCCGCCGCGAGCGCCTGCGAGGACAAGCGCGTCTTCGTCGTTCCCACCAAGACCGTGCCGCAGGCTTTCTCCGCGCTGTTCGCCGTCATGCCCGACAGCCCCGTCGAGGACGTGGTCGAGGCCATGACCGAGGCCAAGGCCGAGGTCCGCGATGGCGAGGTCACCCGCGCCGTCCGCGACAGCCAGGCCTCCGACGGCACGCCCATCCACGACGGCGACGTCATGGGCATCATCTGCGATTCCATCGACATCGTCGGCTCCGACGTCAAGCAGGTCACGCTCGACTGCATCAACCGCATGATGGACGAGGAGGAGGGCGACGCCCTCACCATCTTGGCGGGCGAGGAGCTCGATGACGACGCGTTCCAGGAGATCATCGACGCCATCGAGGAGGCGCAGCCCGATCTCGAGATCGACGCGCACCGCGGCGAGCAGCCCCTCTATCCGGTCATCTTCTCGATCGAGTAGGCGCTATCCGGGATGACGGACGCCTGCATCGCTCCGCGCGCAGCGGGCCGCCTCGCGCGCACGTGCTCCCTTGCGGAGGACGTCTCGCGCCTCAAATACGTTTCCGGAACGAGGGAGGAGGCCCTCCGCAGGCTCGGGATCGAGCGTGTGGGGGAC
Source organism: Collinsella stercoris DSM 13279 (assembly GCF_020735465.1). Classification (GTDB taxonomy): domain Bacteria; phylum Actinomycetota; class Coriobacteriia; order Coriobacteriales; family Coriobacteriaceae; genus Collinsella; species Collinsella stercoris. The sequence continues at coordinate 740,083 of NZ_CP085935.1, forward strand.
CTTCTCCTTCACGTTCCCGCGCGCTACCTCGACTTCTCCCGCGCCTATAGCGTCGAGTCCGCGCCGCTCGGCGAGGTGTGCACGATCGTGGGCACCATCGACAGGGTGTCCAATCGCCCCACGTCGAAGCGGGGCATGACCGTCACCGAGGTGTTCCTGGTCGATGCGACGGGCGTGCTCAAGATCGCGTTCTTCAAGCAGCCGTGGATCGCCCGCGAACTCGCCGTCGGCGAGCGGCTCGCCGTGATCGGCAAGGTCGAATTCGCGTACGGGTTCAAGCAGATGGCCGCCCCCCATTACGAGCGGCTCGAGGGCGACGGCGCGTCGGGCACGATCCTGCCCGTCCACCCGGTGCGCGATGGCGTGTCCCAGGCGTGGATGCGCCGCCTCGTCTCGGTCGCGCTCGAGGGGGCGGGGTCCTTCTGCGACCCCGTCCCCGCGCCGCTGCGGTCGCGCCGCAAGCTCATGAGCCTCTCTCGCGCCGTCCGCGCCGTGCAGTTCCCCCGCCTCATGCCGGAGGTCGCATTCGCTCGCAAGCGGCTCGCCTATGACGAGCTGCTGTACCTGCAGCTCGCGCTTCGCCTGCGCAACGACGTCAACCTGCTGGGCGTCACGCCCGTGCGGCACGCGCCGGGCGCGCGCGTCGAGGCCTTGCGCGCGGCGCTTCCCTTCGCGCTCTCGGCGGAGCAGGAGGCCGCCGTCCGCGAGATCTTGGGGGACATGGCGCGCGGCGACCGCGTGATGAATCGCCTGCTCCTCGGAGACGTGGGCACGGGAAAGACCGCGGTCGCATGCTTTGCGTTGGCGGCCGTGGCCGATTCGGGCATGCAGGCGTGCGTGATGGCGCCCACCGGCGTCCTCGCGCAGCAGTACGCGGTCAAGTCCGGGCCCCTGCTGGAGGCCGCCGGCGTCTCGTGGGCCCTGCTGACGGGCGCCACCCCCCATGCGGAGCGCGCCATGCTGCTCGAGCGCCTGGCGAGCGGGGAGATCAGCGTGCTGTTCGGCACGCACGCGGTGCTGGGCGACGACGTCGCGTTCGAGCATCTGAGCCTCGTGGTGATCGACGAGCAGCATCGATTTGGCGTTGGGCAGCGCAACGCCTTGCGCTCAAAGGGCCCGGGGGCCGACCTTTTGGTCATGACGGCCACGCCCATCCCGCGGACGCTCGCGCTGTCCGTGTACGGCGATCTGGACACGAGCGTCATCCGCCATCGCCCCATCGCGGGCGCGGGCGTGACCACGCGCGTGCTCGAGGGGCCCAACCGCGACATCGCGTACGGGGCCGTTCGCGAGGCGCTGGCGCAGGGCCGGCAGGCATATGTGATATGCCCCATGGTGTCGCCGCAGGAGGGCGCCGAGTCCCTGGAGGACGTTCCCGGCCTCGATGTGGACGAGAACGGGCGGGCCCATCAGGCCGTCACGCTGCACGACGTCCAAACGGAGGTCGAGGAGCTCCGCCGCGTCTTTTCCCCGGCGCGCGTCGAGATGCTGCACGGCAAGATGTCGGCCCGGGCCAAAGACGAGGTCATCGACGAATTCCGCGCCGGCCGCATCGATGTGCTCGTGGCGACCACCGTGGTCGAGGTGGGCGTCGACGTCCCCAACGCGACCGTCATGCTCATCGAGAACGGGGAGCGCTTCGGGCTCGCCACGCTTCACCAGCTGCGCGGGCGTGTCGGGCGCGGGTCGCTGCCGGGGACGTGCTTTGTGATCACCGAGGTGCGCTCGAGGCGGGGCAAGCGCACGCCCGCCCTCGAGCGCCTCGAGGCCCTCGCAAAGACCGATGACGGCTTCGAGCTCGCCGAGATGGATTTGAGGTTGCGCCACGAGGGGGAGATCCTCGGGTTGAGGCAGCACGGCGGCGTATCGCTGCGGTTCGTCGACCTCGACGCGGACGTCGATGTGATCGAGCACGCGCATGAGGACGCCGATGAGCTTTTGCGGTACTCACATGATCTGGGCGCCGTGGCGACCCTGCCGTTGCGGCATGAGGTCGTGTCCCGCTACGGCGATGTGTTCAAGGAGGTTAGCGGAGGATGAGAATCGTTGGAGGCGAATGGCGCGGTCGCCCGATCGAGTCCCCTCACGGTCGCGAGGTGAGCAGGCCGACGACTGATCGGGTCCGTGAGGCGATCGCGTCGATGCTGGAGAGCGCCCTTGCCGAGGGCATCGAGGGCGCGCGCGTGCTCGACGCGTTCGCCGGGTCGGGGGCGCTCGGCCTGGAGATGCTGTCGCGCGGCGCGGGGCATGCGACCTTTTTCGACGCCGACCGCGGCGCGTCCGCCCTCGTGAAGCGCAACCTGTCCAAGGTGGGCTGCGCGCCCGAGCGCTTTGCCGTGGCGTGTGCGGACGTGCTGCTCGCCGCCCGGCGGGGCCGCGTGCCGGGAGGGCCGTTCGACGCGGTCCTCATCGACCCGCCCTACGCCTGGGGGACGCGCCCCGCGATCGAGCTCGCCGCGAGCCTGATGGAGCGCCGGCTGCTCGCACCCGGCTCCATCATCCTGTTCGAGCGCACCGCCGCCACGCCCGCCCTCGTTCTCGAGGGGTTTGAGAGCCTCAAGGAAAAACGGTATGGGCAGACGTGCATCGACGTGCTGAGATACACAGTGAGGAACGTATGATTGACGACATTCGCCACGTGTTGGTGCCGGGAACGTTCGACCCCATCACGTACGGCCACATCGACGTGGTGCGGCGCGCGCTGAGGATCTGCCCCAAGGTCACGGTGGCCGTTGCCGAGAGCCTGGGGAAAAACGGCGTGGGCACCACGTTCACCCTCGACGAGCGCGTCGACCTCGCGAGGGAGGCGCTCGCCGGACTCGAGGGGGTCGACGTCAGGCCGTTCACGGGCCTTCTGGTCGATTTCGCCGCCCAGGTGGGCGCCGGCGCCGTCGTCAAGGGGCTGCGCGCGATGACCGACTTTGAGTACGAGCTGCAGCAGGCGGACCTCAACTACCGTCTCGACTCCGGGCTCGAGTCGATTTTTGTCATGAGCTCCCCCGAATACGGGTACCTCTCCAGCTCGGTCGTGCGTCAGATCGCCTCGTTCGGCGGGGACGTGAGCGGCTTCGTTCCCGCGTGCGTCGACCGTGCGCTCAAGGGACGTTTTGCGTAGGCTACCTGCCGCAATCGCTCAAAGATACGTTGTGGTACCATAATCCGTTAGAGTGAAACAGCAGAAAGGAGACCCTCATGCCGGTCGATAACCTCCCGGGTGAGCGCATCGAGAGCCTTGTCGATGAGCTCGAGGGCATCATCGAGGAGGCGCGCCCTCCGTTTGGCAAGAGCGCGCAGCAGAAGATCATCGAGACCGACGTCTTCTTCAACATCCTCGACGAGATTCGCATGAGCTATCCCGAGGAATGGCAGAAGTCCCGCCGCATCCTCAAGGAGCGCGAGGAGCTTCTCGCCAGCGCCGCCGCCCAGGCGGACTCCATCATCGCCGACGCGCAGCAGCAGGCGCTCACCATCGCGTCCGAGCAGGAGATCGTCCGCCTCGCCCAGCAGCAGGCCGACGATATCCGCGACCGCGCCAATCAGTACGAGCGCGAGACCCGGTACGCCGCCGAGGATTACGCCGAGCAGGTCTTCACGCATCTCGAGGAGAACCTCAAGTCGCTCACCGGCACGGTGGCCCGCTGCCGCCAGCAGCTCAACGACAGCGCCGCCCAGAACCAGAATCAGGGCTGGTAAGATGAGCTGCCTTGGTTCGGTCGCGGTCGACTTGTCCGACAAGCTCGAGAATCCCGGCGAGTCGTATCAGCTGAGCGGTCACATCGACGTCGATGGATACGCGGTGGGCGAGAAGGAGCTCACGCTGCCCGAGGGCGCATCCTACGACGTGGTGTTCACGAACGCGGGCGACGGCATCCTGGTCACCGGCATCGTGCGCGCGAGCGTGACGGGGGAGTGCGACCGCTGCCTTGAGCCCGCGGCCTTCGAGGTCGCCGGCGAGATCGAGGAGTACTACCTGTTCGAGGAGCCCGAGGACCCCGAGAGCTACGAGGACGGGTTCGAGCTCATCGGCCCCGATCGCGTGATCGACTTGGGCGACGCGATCTCGGATGCCGTCGTGATGGACACGCCGTTCGTGGTGTTGTGTCAGCCCGACTGCAAGGGCCTGTGCCCTACGTGCGGGGCAAACCTCAACGAGGGCGATTGCGGGTGCGCCGAGGCGGCCGAGCAGGCGTGGGTCGACTCCGACGAGAACCCCTTTGCGGCGCTCAAGGGCCTTAAGCTCGACTGATTCCCCTGTCCGTTTTTTAATGTTTTGTGTATGCGGGTGATTTCTGCTACTATCGTTGCTTGCGCGTAATCGCCGCCAGTTATGAGTTGTAAGGAAGGTCAACATGCCAGTACCTAAGCAAAAAAAGGGTCGCGCCAAGACGCACTCTCGTCGTTCGACGAACATGAAGATCAACGCTGCTTCCCAGTCCACCTGCCCTCGCTGCGGTGCCGTGAAGCTCCCGCACCACGTGTGCGGCAACTGCGGTTTCTACAAGGACCGCGAGGTCATCGTCGTCGAGTAGACTCGACTGGCGGTTACGTTGAGTTCAGTATGGCCGGCTCGGTGAGTCGGCCATTTCTCTATCGAGGGGGTTTACATGGATAAGGTGCGCGTGTGCGTCGACGCGGTTGGCGGCGACGAGCCGGCGGAGGTCGTGCTTGCGGGCATCGAGGCCGCACTCGAGGCCGATGCGGACCTCGAGGTCCTCGTCGCGGGTCCCGAGGAGGTCATCGCCGAGTTCTGCGCGACGCACGAGCGCGCCGAGGCGCTGGTTGCCCCCGAGATCATCACCATGGAGGACGACCCCATCACGGCGGTCATGACGCGGCGCAAGTCCTCGATCGTCCTCGGTTGCCGTGCGGTCAAGAAGGGGCAGGCCGGCGGGTTTTTCTCCGCGGGGTCGACCGGCGCCGTCACCGCGGCCGGCACCGCCTACGTGACCCCGTTCAAGGCCGCCCTCGAAGACAGGCGCACGGCGATCCGTCCCTGCCTGACCAATGCGCTGCCCAATCGCGCGGGAGGGCTGACCGTGCTGTGCGACATGGGCGCCAACCCCGACGTCGAGCCCCTGGATGTGGTGCGTTTCGCGCAGATGGGCGCGGCGTACGCGTCGTGCGTCCTGGGCATCGACCATCCGCGCGTCGGCCTGCTGTCAAACGGCACCGAGGAGCATAAGGGCAGCGCGTTCACCCATGCGTGCTTTCCGCTCATGAGCCAGCTCGTCCCGGGTTTTGCCGGCAACTGCGAGGGCACGGACCTCACGAGCGGGAACTTCGACGTCGTGGTGTGCGACGGTTTCGCCGGCAACATCGCCCTCAAATCCATCGAGGGCGCGGCCAAGCTCATGATGGAGGAGCTCAAGCGCGGGCTGACCTCATCGCTTGCGGGCAAGGTCTCCGCGGTGCTCATGAAGCCGATGCTCCGCCAGCTCAAGCGCAAGCTGTCCGGCGACGCCAAGGGCGGCGCGGTGCTGCTGGGCTTGCGCGGCGTGGTGATGATCGGCCATGGGGCAACGAGCGTCGAGGCCGTGAAGAACGGCACCTTGGCCTGCGCGCAGTGCGTGCGCGAGGGGCTCGTCGATCGCGTGGCCGACGCCATGGGGCTCGACGCGTAGCGCGGGCGTTGCCATCGCCTGCGGGGCGCCCGACGTCCATCGGGGCTTTCCAGCCTGTGCGCACGCGTTCACGACGCGCCGACGCCGCGTGGGCGTTGGCTGAGCGCGCACGCGCGGTGGCGGTCGCCCGCGTAGGCATCGCGCGCTTGGGGTAGAATGACCAACATGTGTGAATGGCCGGCGCGCGTGCGACGGCCCTGTTGAAGGGAGTATCCCCATGACGCTCGATCGCACGGAGATTTTCGACAAGGTCTGCGACATCGCCGCGGATGTGCTCGGCGTGGAGCCCGACGGTCTTTCCGAGGCGACCACCTTTGACGACCTCGACGCCAACTCCCTCGACCGCCTCCAGCTCGTGACCGCCATGGAGGATGAGTTCGATATCGAGATCGACGACGACAAGCTCATGGCCATCAATTCCGTGGCCGAGGCCATCGACGCCATCGAGCAGACCTTGGAGGCATAGCGACCTTGTCCATCCGCGAGAAGCTCGAGCGCGCGCAGGAGATCTGCGGGCGCGCATTCAACGACACCTCGCTGCTCCGCAGCGCCATCACGCACCCCTCCGCCGTCGAGGGCGAGCCCGTTTCCGCCTCCTACGAGCGCCTGGAGTTTTTGGGCGACTCGATCCTGGGGTCGGTCGTCGCGCTCTCCCTGTTCAAGACGTATGGCGATTTTGACGAGGGAAAGCTCACCCGCCTCAAGGTCTCGCTCGTCTCGGGCGCCACGCTCTCCGACGTGGGCCGCGAGCTCGGGATCGACCAGGTGATCATCCTCGGCGCCTCCGAGCAGGGCACCGGGGCCCGCGGCATGCACTCCGCCCTCGAGAACGTCTATGAGGCGCTCGTGGGCGCGCTGTACCTCGATGGGGGTTGGGAGGCTGCCGAGGCGTTCATCATGCGCACGCTCAAGCCGCATCTGGCGACCGAGCGCGCGGAGCATCCGTCCAACCCCAAGAGCTTCTTGCAGGAGTGCGTCCAGTCCGACCATATGGAGGCGCCCTCCTATAAGGTCGTGGGGGAGGAGGGCCCGGCCCACGAGCCCACCTTCACCGCGGTTGCCCTGGTTGGCGGGGTCCGTCGCGGTCGCGGCACCGGTTCGTCCAAGAAGGAGGCCGAGGCGGCGGCGGCGCTCGATGCGCTCGATCGCATGGGGTACACCACGAACGGCGTCATCTTGAAGAAGAAGCTCGGATAGCGAGGCACCGTGTACCTGAAGTCGCTCACCCTCAAGGGATTCAAATCCTTCGCCGACCGCGCGCACATGACGTTCGAGCCGGGGCTCACGGTCATCGTGGGCCCCAACGGTTCGGGCAAATCCAACGTGTCCGACGCCATCCTGTGGGTGCTCGGCGAGCAGAGCGCCAAGCAGCTGCGCGGCCAGGCCATGGAGGACGTGATCTTCTCCGGTTCGTCGGCGCGCAAGCCCGTCGGCGTGGCGGAGGTCACGCTCGTCCTCGACAACTCCGACCACATGCTGCCGGTCGATTTCAACGAGGTCGCCATCACGCGGCGCATGTACCGCTCGGGCGAGAGCGAGTACCTCATCAACTCCAGCCCGTGCCGACTTATGGACATCCAGGACATCCTGCACGACTCCGGCCTGGGCAAGGACACGCACTCCATCATCTCCCAGGGCAAGCTCGACGCCATTTTGCAGAGCCGTCCCGAGGAGCGCCGCAGCCTCATCGAGGAGGCCGCGGGCATCTCCAAGCACAAGCGGCGCAAGGAGCGCGCCCTGCGCAAGATCAAGAGCATGGACGAGCACCTCACGCGGGCCCGCGACATCAACCGCGAGATCTCGCGCCAGCTCAAGCCCCTCGAGCGCCAGGTCGACCGCGCGCGCAAGTACAAGGACCTGTCCTCCCGCGCAAACGAGCTCACGCAGATCCTCGCGGTCGATGAGCTCCGCCAGCTCCAGGCCCAGTGGGTCGACCTCGAGGCCTCCTCGCGCGAGAGCGCGGCCTCGCTCGAGCTCGCGCGCTACCGCCTCTCCGAGAAGGAGCGCGAGCTCGAAAAGCTCCAGGTCATGCTGGAGGAGAAGGGCCTGTTCGTGGGCGACCTGGGCGAGCAGCGCCGGCATATGCAAGACGTCGTGGGACGCATCGGCTCCGACATGCGCCTGCTTGAGGAAAAGGGCCGCAACATGGTCGCCCGCCTCTCCGAGATGCGCGGGACCCTGTCCGGCTCCGAGCATCAGCGCCGCCGCACCGTCGAGGAGCTCTCCGATGTCAACCGCCAGCTCGATGAGGAGCGCGCGGCGGCAACCGTCGCCTCCGATGACGTGGCCGCCCTCGAGCCCGCCTCCGATGAGCTGCATGCGCGCCGCGTCGAACTGGACGAGGCGATCTCAGCCCTCGTCCGCGAGCAGCGGGAGGTGCAGCGGACGGCCGATGCCGCCTCGCTCGACCTCGTCAAGGTCAAGGAGACGCTTTCCAACGCCGAGATCGAGGACGGCATGTACGCGCGGCGCCTCGAGCAGATCGATGAGGAGGCCGACGAGCTGCAGGCGTCCCTCGATTTTCGACGCACGCGCGTCGAGGAGCTGGAGGCCGAGCTCGAGAGTGCGCGCGACCGGCGCGATGAGGCGAAGGGTGCCGTCGATGTGGCGCTCGCCGCCCTCGATGATCTGCGCGACAAGGAGGCGCGGGCGCGCGAGAAGCTCGCGGACGTGCGGTCCGAGCTCTCCGGCCTTCGCAAGGTCGACGCGAGCCTGAGCGACGCCTCGCCGCTGACGGCGCGGGTGGTGAGCAACCACCCCGATGCGATCGCGGCGCGCCTGGGCGACGTGATCGAGGCGCCCGTGGAGCTCGAGGGCCTGGTGGAGCAGCTGCTCGCCGGCGATATCGACGCGCTCGTGTGCATGAGCGGTCCGGCGTTGGCGCGCGCCGCGTCGTTCGCGCTCGAGGCGGGCGACGCCACCGGCGAGGCGCTCCTGCTCGCGCGCGACGTCGACGCCCCCGCCGCGTGCGATGGCGCGCCGGGCTATCGCCTGGTCGAGCGCCTTCAGGTGCGGGACGGGTACGCGCCCGCGGTGGCTGCGCTGTTGGGCCACGTGTACGTGGTGGACACGCTTGACGAGGCGCTTGCGGCGCCCGCCCTTCCCGGCGTCCTCTACGTCACGCCCCAGGGCGCGCGCGTGCGCGACGGCGGCGTGGTGCGCGTGGGCGCCTCGAGCGGCGCCGCGGCCGGATCGCTCGAGCGCAAGCGCCGCATCCGCGAGCTTGAGCGGTTCGAGCCCGAGCTCGTGGCGGTGTTCGACCGGGCCGTCGAGCGCGTCGCCGAGGCTGCCGACGCCATCGAGCAGGCCCGCGCGGCCGAGCGCGACGCGGCGGGCTCCATCTCCCGCCTGGAGGGCGAGCGCTCCTCGCTGCTCTCCGAAGTCGGGCGCATGGAGCACTCGCTGTCCGTCAAGCTCGGTGAGCGCTCAAACCTCGCGCGGCGGCGCGAGGAGGCCGCCGCGGCCGTGCGCGAGGCTCAGCCGCGCGTCGACGAGCTCGAGCAGACCCGAGACGAGGCGCGCGAACGCCTCGATGACCTGGGGCGGCGCATAGCAGAGGCGCAAGACGACCTCGAGCGCGTCCGACGCGATGACGCCGAGGCCGGCTCAAAGCTCGCCGATGCCAAGGTGCGCTTGGCGCGCGCCAACGAGCGCGTCAAGAGCCTCTCGGCCCGCGTGCCCGAGCTCGAGCGCCGGCTCGAGGGGATCGACCGGCGCATTCGCGGCACTGAGCAGTCCGCCCGCTCGCTCGAGGTGCTCCGCCTGCGCGTCGACCCGCTGCACGACCGCTACCAGGCGCTGTCCGAGCGCGCGATGGACTGGGCGGCGCGCCTGCGTGATCGCGCCTCGCTCGAGGAGGCCGATTCGGCCTCGCTCAAACGCACCATCGAGGACGCCAAGGGCGAGGTCGCCCGCGCCAAGGTCGAGGTCGATCTGGCCACCGCCGCCGTCAACGACGCCAAGGTCGCGCGCGGCAAGCTCGAGGTGCAGGTCGAGGCGGCCGTGCGCGCCATCACGGCCGATGGGACCACCGTGCTCGAGGAGGCGCTGCAGCTTCCCGCCCCGGACGACCGCGCGGCCGCCGAGCGGGAGCTCAACAGCCTCGTGCGTCAGATCAACAACCTCGGCCCTGTGAACCAGGTGGCCATGGAGGAGTACGAGACCCTCAAGCAGCGCGCCGATTACATCGCGACGCAGCTGGAGGACCTCGAGAGCGCGCGCAAGGCGCTCACCAAGATCACCGCGGCGATCGACCGCAAGATGCGCACGAGCTTCCTCACGACCTTCGAGAAGGTCGACGAGAACTTCCGCGAGGTCTTCTCCATGCTCTTCCCGGGCGGTCAGGCCCACCTGGAGATGACCGACCCCGAGCACCCGGCCGAGACGGGCATCGAGGTCGTCGCCCAGCCGCGCGGCAAGCGCATCACCAAGATGATGCTCATGAGCGGCGGTGAGAAGAGCCTCACGGCGCTGGCGCTGCTGTTCGCCGTGTATCGCACGCGCACCGTGCCGTTCTACGTGCTCGATGAGGTCGAGGCGGCGCTGGACGATTCCAACCTCTCCAAGCTCATCGGCGCCATCGACTACCTGCGCAAGACGACGCAGCTGCTCGTCATCTCTCACCAGCGCCGCACCATGGAGGACGCCGACGTCCTCTACGGCGTGTCCATGCAGGCCGACGGCGTGAGCCGTGTGGTCAGCCAAAAACTCGATCGCGAAACCGGAAAGGTCGTGAATGCCTAATGGGATTGTTCGATTCGCTTAAGCGCGGGCTCGAGCGCAGCCGCGAGGCCCTGAACGAGGTCTTCTACTTTGGCGGCGAGGTGGACGAGAGCTTTTGGGAGGAGCTCGAGGACACGCTCGTGATGGGGGACATGGGCGGCGAGATCGCCATGCGGGTCACTGACGACCTGCGCGAGACGGCCGCCCGCAAGAACCTCAAGACCGCCGACCAGCTCCGCGCCGCCCTCGCCGAGCGGCTGCGGGAGTTCTTCGTCGAGCCCGAGAGCGACATCTTCGATGACACGCCGAGCTGCGTGCTCTTCGTGGGCATCAACGGCGCCGGCAAGACCACCACGGTGGGAAAGATCGCGAGCGCCGAGGCCGAGGCCCATGCGGGCAAGCGCGTCGTCATCGGCAGCGCCGACACGTTCCGCGCCGCCGCCATCGAGCAGCTGGACGTGTGGGGGCAGCGCGCGGACGTGCCGGTCATCAAGCGCGACCGCGGCAGCGATCCCGCGAGCGTGTGCTACGACGTCCTCGACGAGGCCGACAAGCGCGGCAGCGACCTCGTGCTCATCGACACCGCGGGGCGCCTCCACTCCAGCCCGGAGCTCATGCGCGAGCTCGCCAAGGTCGTCAAGGTCACGCGCAAGCGCGCCGAGTCGTGCGCGGCCGGTCCCATGCCCGTGCACGTGGTGCTGGTGATCGACTCCGCGACCGGCCAGAACGGGCTTGTCCAGGCTGAGGAGTTCAACGATGCGCTCGGTCTTGACGGCATCATCATGACCAAGCTCGACGGCACGGCCAAGGGCGGCATCGCGCTCGCCGTCGCCGAGAAGCTCAAGCTTCCGATCTACCGCATCGGCGTGGGCGAGCAGGTCGAGGACCTGCAGCGCTTCGACGCCGCGGACTTCTGCCGCGCGCTCGTGGGGCTGGACTGAGCTTCACGTCGTCGGCCTCAGATTAGGGACAGGCGCTAATCTGAGGTCCTCATCGCCGTTGTTTTGTCTGACCTCAGATTGGTGCCTGTCCCTAATTTGAGGTTTGTGAATGTTGGGAGTATCCATGGCAGCTTTCGGCTCGCTTTCCGACCGCCTCAACGACACCTTTGACCGCCTGCGCGGCAAGGGCAAGCTCACGGAGGCCGATATCAACGTCGCTATGCGCGAGATCCGCATGGCGCTGCTCGAGGCCGACGTCAACTACCGCGTGGTCAAGGACTTCGTGACGCGCACCAAGGAGCGCTGCCTCACCGCCGAGGTCCTCGAGTCGCTCACGCCGGCGCAAAACGTCGTCAAGATTGTGCTCGACGAGTTGACGGAGCTGCTCGGCGGCACTGAGAGCAAGCTCGTGCTCTCGAGCCGCATCCCCAACGTGATCATGCTCGTGGGCCTGCAGGGCTCCGGTAAGACCACCGCGGCCGTCAAGCTCGCCTACATGCTCAAGAAGCAGGGCAAGAGCCCGCTTCTGGCGGCGTGCGACGTCTACCGTCCCGCCGCCGCCGACCAGCTCGCCACGCTCGGCGGCGAGATCGGCGTTCCCGTTTTTCGCGGCGACGGCGCGCATCCGGTCGAGATCGCCCGCGCGTCCATCCGCGAGGCCGTCGACACCATGCGCGATGTGGTCATCGTCGACACCGCCGGCCGTCTGCAGATCGACGAGGAGATGATGCAGGAGGCCGTCGACATCAAGAAGGCGGTCAAGCCCGATCAGGTCCTCATGGTCGTCGACGCCATGACGGGCCAGGACATCGTCAACGTGGTGTCCACCTTCGCCGAGCGCACCGACTTCGACGGCGTGATCATCTCCAAGCTCGACGGCGATGCCCGCGGCGGTGGCGCGCTCTCCGTGCGCGAGGTCACCGGCAAGCCCATCAAGTTCGTCTCCATGGGAGAGAAGCCCGATTCCCTCGAGGTGTTCAGCCCCGAGCGCATGGCCAAGCGCATCCTCGGCATGGGCGACGTCATCGGCATCATCGAGAAGGCCCAGGAGGCCGCGACCGCCGAGCAGCTCGCCTCCGCCGAGCGCATGCTGCGCGACGGCTTTACCATGGACGATATGCTCGAGCAGATGAAGGCCGTCAAGAAGATGGGCGGCATGAAGGGCATCCTGGGGATGCTGCCCGGTGGCCAGCGCGCGCTCAACCAGATGGGCGGCAACCTCGATGAGGCGGTCTTCGACCGCAACGAGGCCATCATCCTCTCCATGACGGCCGAGGAGCGCCGTCGCCCCTCCATCATCAACGGCCAGCGCCGCGCCCGCATCGCGCGCGGTTGCGGCCTCACGCCCACCGACGTCAACGCCCTCATGAAGCAGTGGGGCGAGATGAACAAGATGATGGGCAAGGTGCGCGCCATGGCCCAGCAGCAGACCGGCGGCAAGAAGGGCAAAAAGGGGAAGAAGGGCAAGAAGATGCGCATGCCCGGCATGGGCGGCATGAACATGAACCAGCTCATGAACCAGATGGGCGGCATGGGCGGTATGTCCGATATGGACAAGCTCATGCAGATGAACGAGCAATTCAAGCGTAAGTAGGTTGCCATGAGCAAGGCCGACAAGCTATTTGTGACCATGTGCCGCGACATCTTGGATCACGGCACCACGACGGAGGGGGAGAAGGTCCGTCCGCGCTGGGAGGACGGCACCCCCGCCTATACCATCAAGAACTTCGGCATCACGAATCGTTACGACCTGCGCGAGGAGTTTCCCGCGCTCACGCTGCGCCGCACGGCGCTCAAGTCCGCCATGGACGAGATCTTGTGGATCTACCAGAAGAAGTCGAACAACATCAACGACCTCAATTCCCATATCTGGGATCAGTGGGCCGACGAGACCGGCTCGATCGGCAAGGCGTACGGCTACCAGATCGCGCAGAAGTCGCACTACAGGGAGGGCGACTTCGACCAGATGGACCGCGTGCTCTACGACCTGACGCACACGCCGTACTCGCGCCGCATCATGACGAACATGTACACGTTCTCCGATCTCTCGGAGATGCACCTGTACCCGTGCGCGTATTCGGTGACGTACAACGTGACCTCCGAGCCCGGCTGCGACAAGCCCGTGCTCAACATGGTGCTCATGCAGCGCAGCCAGGACATCCTCGCCGCGAACAACTGGAACGTGTGCCAGTATGCGATCCTGCTCATGATGGTCGCGCGCCATTGCGACATGATTGCCGGCGAGCTGCTGCACGTGATCGTGGATGCGCATATCTACGACCGTCACGTCGACATCGTGCGCGAGCTCATCGAGCGCCCGCAGTTCCCCGCGCCCAAGGTGTCGCTCAATCCCGAGGTCACGAACTTCTACGATTTCACGACCGACGATCTCATCGTCGAGGACTACAACCACGGCCCGCAGGTCAAGGGCATTCCGATCGCGGTGTAACCTTTATGCGTTGCCTCTGCGCCGCCCCATATCATCCCGTGCTCGAACAGCCCTGCTCGCACGAAGGCCACATGAGGTGGCCTTCGGCTCGTGCGGAACTGCGCGCGGGACGATATGGGGCGGCGCAGAGGCAGCGTGCAGTCGGCACGTGCTTGGTGAAGGAGTGAATATGACCTGTCAATTGAAGGCGATCGTCGCGGTTTGCGACGACTGGGGGATCGGGCGCGATGGGGACATGGTCGTGTCCAATCGCGCCGATATGCGTCATTTCGTGGCGTGTACCAAAGGGCATCCCGTCATCATGGGCCGCAAGACCCTGGAGAGCTTTCCCGGCGGCCGTCCGCTCAAAGACCGCCGCAATATCGTCCTCACGCGGGACGGCTCGTTTGCGCGCGAGGGTTTCGAGGTCGTCCATTCGGTCGATGAGGCGCGTGCCGCGGTCACGGACGAGGAGGTCGCCTGGGTCATCGGTGGGGGAGCCGTGTACGAGCAGTTCCTGCCCTATTGCGTCGAGGCCGAGGTCACGCGCAACCATGTGGTGCACCCCGCAGACACCTTCTTTCCGAACCTCGACGAGGACGCCGCGTGGAAGGCGGCCGAGCGCCAAGGCGAGCGCACGATCGAAGAGGGTCAGGGAGACGCCGGCCTGCGCTATGAGTTCGTCACCTATCGCAAGGTGTCGTCGTAGCTTGTTGGTTGCGTCGGGGCGTCGCGGGGTGGACGGTGCGTGCTTCGCCTTGGTGGTCGCTCTGATTGGTTTTCGGCTTATGTAAGGTTCCCATCGCCAGGGCGCTTGTTCGCCCGTGGCGCTCACCATAGGAAAGGTGCATGATGAATTTCAAGATGGCTCATACGGAGATCCACGTGCTCGATCTTGACGCGTCGCTCAATTTTTACGAGCGGGCGCTCGGCCTTGTGCCCGTCCGCGAGAAAGGACCCGAGGACGGGTCGTGGAAGCTCGTCTTCCTGGGCAATGACTCGTCCGATCATCTTTTGGAGCTCACGTGGAACCGAGGTCGCGTGGAGCCGTACAACCAGGGCGGTCGCGACATCCACCTCGCCTTCGAGGTCGATGACATCGACGCAGCGCATAAGCTCCACGAGTCCATGAGCTGCATCGTGAAGGAGAACCCCTCCATGGGCATCTACTTCATCGAGGACCCGGACGGGTTCTACATCGAGATCGTCCCCGCTCGATAACGATGGGGCATATCGACGTCATTCATGTCGCCAGCCTCGATGATCCCAGGTTGGAGGCCTACACGAAGTTGACCGAGCGCCAGCTTCGATCGGTGCTCGAGCCCGAAAAGGGGATTTTCATCGCGGAAAGCGGAAAAGTTATTGAGCGCGCCGTTGAGGCGGGTCTGGAGCCGGTGAGCTTTTTGCTGGGGGAGCGGTGGCTCGAGCACATGACGCCGTTGTTCGACGTGGTCGCTCGGGAACATCCCGGTTTGGAAGTTCCGGTCTTCGTGGGAGCCATGGAGCTTCTCGAAGAGCTGACTGGCTTTTCCGTTACACGTGGCGCGCTGGCCGCCTTCCGGCGGCCGCCAATGCCCGATGCCCGCGCGTTTCTCGATGGTCTTGTCGATCGTGCCGCCGGACGCCCGGTTCGCGTATGCATTCTCGAGGGCATCGTCGATCACTCCAACGTCGGCGCCATTTTTCGCTCCGCGGCAGCCCTCAACGTTGACGGCATCTTGGCGAGCCCCACGTGCGTCGACCCGCTGTATCGTCGTTCCGCCCGTGTCTCCATGGGAACGGTCTTCCAGGTTCCCTGGACGCGCATTGGCACAGAGGCGAGGACTTGGCCTCGCGACGGCTTGGCGGTTCTGCATGACGCAGGCTTCACGTGCGCCGCGATGGCGCTCTCCGACGACTCGGTTTCACTGGATGACCCTGCGCTCCAGAGCATCGAGCGCCTTGCGGTGTTCATGGGCACCGAGGGCGCAGGTCTGCAGCCAAAGACAATTGCGGGCTGCGACAAGACCATCCGCATTCCCATGGCGCACGGCGTCGACTCCCTGAACGTCGCCGCCGCGAGCGCCGTCGCGTTCTGGCAGCTCTGTCCACATGTGGATAACGGCTATACCTATAAGCCGGGCATGTTCGCATAGCTGCGTCTTGCCTGCGGGTCCTACTCGGGTGGTCCGGGGCCGGCATATTCTCGCAGGGCGTTTTTGTGGAGCGAATCGCAACCGCGCCCGAAGAGATCATGCCGGCCCTGGACCGAGGTGCAGGTCGAGCTATTTTCTTGGCAGATTCCTAGAGTGCGGAGGGGCGCATGGCAAAACGAGCCGCTAACGGGTCAATCGACGTCACGCAGGGCGTGATCTGGCGGCAGCTGCTCGCGCTGTGCGTACCGATCTTCTTCAGCTCTTTCTTCCAGCAGGCCTACGCCCTCATCAACACCTATATCGTCGGTCAGTTCGGTGGAAAGATCGCGCTGGGCGGTATCCAGTCGACGCTCTCGCTCTCCGAGCTCGCCATCGGTTTTTGCGTCGGTCTCGGTGCCGGCTGCGCCGTCATCACCGGGCAGTTCTTTGGGCAGCGCGACGATGAGCGCCTATCCAGGTCCGTGCATACCGCCATGACGCTCGCGCTCGTTGTGGGGGCGCTCATCTCGGTCCTGGGCGTCATGTTTCTACCCGCCATCCTCACCCTCATGGGCACCCCGCGCGAGCTCATGTGGGAGGCCTTGGCGTATTCTCGCTGCTATTTTGGGGCCATGGTGTTCTCGCTCGTGCTCAACATGGGGACGGCGCTGCTCCGTGCCGTCGGCGACACGCGGGCGCCCGCCCTCATCATCGCATCGGGCTGCGTGTTCAATGTCACATTTGATCTCATTTTCGTCGCTGGGTTCAAGATGGAGGCGCTCGGGTGCGGTATCGCCACGGCGCTCACCATCACCATCAATGCCTCGATGGTGATGGTGAGGCTCATGCGTGTCCAAGGCGCGTGGAGGCTCGATCCCCGGCGACTCGGCATCGATCGCTCCATCTGCCGAAGCATGCTCGCAACGGGCCTTCCGCTGGCGGTCCAGTCGTCGTTGTACTCGATCTCCAACATCATCGTGCAGTCGACGGTGAATTCCTTCGGTGCGGATGCGGTGACCGGGTGGGGGCTCGCCGCCCGTTTGGACGGGATCGTCTGGATGGTCACCGAGGCGCTCGGCGTCGCCATGACGACGTTTTCCGCGCAGAACTTCGGAGCGCGCAACTACGAGCGCATGCGGCGCGGATACCACGTCTCGCTCGTCATCACGGTCGGGGTCATCGGGAGCATGGCGCTGTTCCTCCTCGCGTTCGTCGAGCCCCTTGCGCGCTTCTTCATCGACGACTCGGCGGTCGTGTCCTACACCTCCACGATGATTCACTTCATCGCGCCGTTTTACCTGTTCTACTCGATCGTCGACAACACGTCGGGCGCCATTCGCGGGTCCGGCGAGAGCCTGCGCCCCATGCTCCTCACGGTTATCGGTACGGTCGTGTTCCGCGTCGCGTGGCTGCTCGTGGTGGTGCCGTTGCACCACACGCTGCAGACCATGCTGCTGGTCTATCCGGTCACGTGGATCCTGACCGCGGCCCTGTTCGTCGCGTATCATCACTTCGGGCATTGGCTCGCCCATGCCGAGACGCGGCGCGATCGCCTGGAGCTGGACATTTAGCGTGGCTACATGGCTGCTGAGCCGATCTCGCGCCCGCGCCCTCGAGACTCGTGTGGACGGGTGCGGCTCGCGCCCGCGGCAGGGTGTTCGCAATTCCTGCGTTTAGCCGGGGCCTCTCGCGGGTATCCTCTGAGCATTACTGAACGTACGGACGGAGTATCCCCCATGGAGATGGACGACCATAAACGCAGGAGGAACCTTATCCTCTATGTGCTGATCGCTTTTGCGGTCTACCTGGTCTTGAGCAGCGTGCTTTTCCCCAATTTCAAGAACGGCGGGCTCGAGGTCAAAGAGGTGACGTATTCGCAACTGCTCAAGGACCTTGAGAACAAAAAGGTCGATGAGATCAGCTATACCACCGACGACGCGCAGGCGCTCTACACCCTCAAGGGCGAGGAGGACAAGGCGTATCAGACGACGACCATGCCCACCGATGTGGATCTGACCAACCGCATCGAGGAGGCCGGCGCGACCCTCAAGGTCACGATACCCAAGCAAGATTCCGGCATGTGGACGTACCTGTTCATCACGGTGTTCGCGCCCATGCTCATCTTCTTCCTGCTGGGCTGGTGGCTCAACCGTCGCATGAAGAAGGCCATGGGGGACGACAACCCCTCGATGGACTTCTCGGGCGGCGGATTCGGCGGCCTGGGCGGCGGCAACTTGGGCAAGTCCGGCGCGCGCATCGTCGCCTCCAAGGACGTGGGCGTGACCTTTAAGGACGTCGCGGGCCAGGAGGAGGCCAAGGAGTCCCTCAAGGAGGTCGTCGACTTCCTCGAGAAGCCCAAGCGCTATGAGGAGATCGGCGCCAAGCTGCCGCGCGGCGCCCTGCTCGTGGGTCCTCCCGGCACCGGCAAGACGCTGCTCGCCAAGGCGGTCGCCGGCGAGGCGGGCGTTCCGTTCTTCTCCATCTCGGGCTCTGAGTTCGTCGAGATGTTCGTGGGCCGTGGCGCCGCCAAGGTGCGCGACCTGTTCAAGCAGGCCAAGGAAAAGGCCCCCTGCATCGTCTTTATCGACGAGATCGACACCATCGGCAAGAAGCGCGACGGCGGCGGGTTCTCGGGCAACGACGAGCGCGAGCAGACCCTCAACCAGCTGCTCACCGAGATGGACGGCTTCGACAACCAAAAGGGCATCGTGGTGCTCGCAGCCACGAATCGCCCGGACTCCCTCGACGCCGCGCTGTTGCGCCCGGGCCGCTTTGACCGCCGCGTGCCCGTGGAGCTGCCCGACCTCGCGGGACGCAAGGCGATCCTCGAGCTTCATTCCAAGGACGTGAAGACGGAGCCCGGCATCGACCTCACCGCGATCGCCCGCGCCACGCCCGGCGCGTCCGGCGCCGACCTTGCCAACATCATCAACGAGGGCGCGCTGCGCGCGGTGCGCCTGGGACGCACCCGCGCCACGCAGGAGGACTTCGAGGAGAGCGTCGAGGTGGTCATCGCCGGCCAGCAGCGCAAGTCCACGGTTCTGTCCGACCATGAGAAGCAGGTCGTCGCCTACCACGAGATCGGCCACGCCATCGTTGCGGCCCGTCAAAAGGGCTCCGCGCCGGTGACCAAGATCACCATCGTGCCGCGCACGAGCGGTGCGCTCGGCTACACCATGCAGGTCGAGGAGGACGAGCGCTTCCTCACCACCAAGCAGGAGGTCCTGGACAAGCTCGCGGTGTACTGCGGCGGCCGCGCCGCCGAGGAGCTCATCTTCGGCGAGATGACCACCGGTGCCGCCAACGACATCGAGCAGGCGACCAAGCTGGCGCGCAACATGATCACGCGCTTCGGCATGTCCGACGAGTTCGGCATGATGGCGCTCGGCACGGTGCAGAACGCCTACCTCAATCAGGACACGTCGCTCACCTGCGCCCCCGGCACCGCGGAGCGCGTCGACGCGGCGGTTCGCAAGCTTATCTTCGAGGCGCATGACAGCGCGTTGCAGATCTTGCGCGAGAACAAATTCAAGCTGCACGAGCTCGCCCATTACCTCTACAAAAAGGAGACCATCACGGGCGATGAGTTCATGAGCCTGCTCACGCGCGAGAACCCGCTCATGCCCAAACCCACGCAGGAGTAGCGCGATGTCAGGTGCCCAGCGCCTGTCGAGGACCCCGTCGGCGCCAGTCGTTGACGGGGTCCCGGTGTGATGACACCCCCTCCACGCAGAAAGGACCCTATGTTCGAATCGACTTCCGAGCTTCGCTTCGCCGTGCTCATCGATGCCGACAACATCAGCGAGAAGTACGTCAAGGTGGTGCTCGACGAGATCTCCAACGCGGGCGTCGCCACCTACAAGCGCATCTACGGGGACTGGACGAGCCCTCGCTTGGCGAGTTGGAAGAGCTGCCTGCTCGACAACTCGATCATCCCCATGCAGCAGTACAGCTACACCTACGGCAAGAACGCGACCGATTCCGCGATGATCATCGACGCCATGGACATCCTGTACTCGGGGACCGTCGACGGCTTCGCCATCGTGAGCTCCGATTCGGATTTCACCCGGCTGGTCGCCCGTCTGCGCGAGAGCGGCATGGTGGTGATCGGCATGGGCGAGCAGAAGACGCCCAAGCCCTTCATCTCCGCATGCAATCAATTCAAGTACCTCGATCTTCTGTATGCCCAGCAGGTCGAGGCCCCCGAGGAGCCGGCGTCCGCCGCGGCAGACGACGGCGACGAGCAGGCCGGCAGATCATCCCAGCGCAAGCGCCGTCGGCGCCCGGGCGATGCCGGCGGCGTCGCCGCAGAGGCCTGCGCCTGCGATGACCTCGAGGACGACGGCGAGGGGGAGGTCGCCTTTGGCGAGATGAGCCGCGCCGACAAGCGCCGCCACCTGCGCGCCATCCGGTGCGCCATCAACGCTGTCATCGACTCCTTCGCCGACGAGGACGGATGGGTGTCGCTCGGGCAGCTCGGCGATCAGCTCTCAAAGCGCCTGCCCGATTTCGACGTGCGCAATTACGGCTACAAGCGGCTGAGACCCTTCCTCAAATCGCTGGGCGTGTATGAATTCGACGAGCCCACCGGGGAGTCCGGCAAGCGCCAGATCTACCTGCGCGCCCGCGACGCCTAACGGTCGGGTGCCAAGGTGTTGCTCGCGTCGCGATGGAGGCTGGCGGGGTTCGACCGCTTTCGCGCCTGACCGCGCATAGCGCGAACGGGGTATGTGGCCCATGACATGCGCAGGGCTTGTGTAAAAGGGCAACGGCCCACTTTTACGTATCATGCACCGGGTTTCTTGTGTATACTCTCAAACGTTTGTTCAACCTATGTGCCGGCGTACGCGTGCGGCACCTCTAGAAGAGTAAGGAATCTGTCATGGATTACATCCGCGCAATCGAGCGTCAGCAGATCCGCGAGGACATGCCTCGCATCCTCGTCGGCGACAACGTCAAGGTGCACTACCGCATCAAGGAGGGCGACCGCGAGCGCGTCCAGGTGTTCCAGGGCGACGTCATCCGTCTCCAGGGCGCCGGTTCCCGCGAGACCTTCACGGTCCGCAAGGTCTCCTACGGCGTCGGCGTTGAGCGTACCTTCCCGGTTCACTCCCCGAAGATCGCCAAGCTCGAGGTCGTTCGTCACGGTAAGGTCCGTCGCGCCAAGCTCTACTACCTGCGCGACAAGGTGGGCAAGGCTGCCCGCATCCCCGAGAAGCGCTAAGCGCGGCCTCGAGGCTCACAGATCCGTACGGAAGGCGGGCCGCTCGCAAGGGCGGCCCGTTTTTCTTTGAGACGCCGCTTGGGGCGTCTTGCTTGCAGCGCGCCAGAACTTGAAGGGGAGTCGCGTATGGCCAATATGACAAGTTCCGCTTCCGCCGCCCAAGTGGCCGCGGAGCTCGCGAGCGCCTCCTTCGAGGAGATCGACGCGCTCATCGCCCGATACGCGGACGACCCGCGCATGCAGGTCCAGAAGGCCTGCGAACGCGCCCGTCGCCGCATGGACAAGGAGAGGGCCGAGCGCGAGCGCGTCGAGGGCATGTACGAGGCCATGCGCGAGTTGGGAGGCGAGGGCGTCGTCGTGGGCGTCGACGAGGTCGGCAGGGGGTCGGTGGCCGGCCCCCTCACCGTGTGCGCCGTGTGCCTGCCCGATGAGCCGCGCTTGTGGGGGATCAACGACTCCAAGCAGCTTTCTCCCGCTAAGCGCGAGATCCTCGCGGTCCGCATCGCCGAATGCGCCCGCGCGGTCGGCATCTGCCACATTCCGCCGGAGCGCATCGATGAGATCGGCATGGCGCGGGCGCTTCGCGAGGCCGTCGCGGGCGCGGTGGCTGATACCGGCCTGCAGCCCGATTGCGTGCTGATGGACGGCAACCCCTTGGGCGCGGTCCCCCATGAGCGCGATGTGGTGAAGGGCGACGCGACGGTCGCCTGCATCGCAGCCGCGTCGATCGTCGCCAAGGTGACGCGTGACGAGCTGATGGTCGAGTACGATGCGGAATACCCCGGCTACCATCTCGCGCAATCAAAGGGCTACGCGTCCGCCGAGCACATACAAGCCATCAGGGAACGGGGCTTGAGCCCCATCCATCGCGTGAGCTTTTGCGGTAATTTCCTGGAGACCGCGCGCCTTTTCTGACGAGGGCGCCTGCCTTGGCGTCTTGCGACAGGCGCGCTGCCAGCGGGCCTTCTCGCGTGTCAGAAAAGCGCGGAGGATGTGCCCGAGAACGCGGCGACGACGCGCGGTTGTCGTCAGATGCGCCGTGACACACTCCTTTCGTCACCGACGAAGGGAGCATGAGATGGGTGCGGACAAGAACCGGAAACGGGTCGGGGAGATTCTCGACCGAGCCATGGAGGGCGAGCCCGAGCTGCTGGACGCCCGCCATGTGGAGGAGATGCCGCCCAAGGTCCTCGGCGCACTGGGGGAGGAGCTCGCCGCTCGATACCTGGAGAGCCGTGGGTACGAGATCGTCGAGAGGAACTACCGCTGCTGCGAGGGGGAGGCCGATCTCGTCGTGTACGACCCCTCATCGGAGGAGGTCGTTCTCGTCGAGGTGAAGGCCAGGAGGGGCCACGAGGCGGACTGCTATCCCGAGGAGGCCGTGAGTCGCTCCAAGCGGAGGCGGTATCGCAGGATCGCCCATCAGTTCATCGCCGACCACTATCCGTGCCCCTCGATCCGATTCGATGTCATAGCCGTGTCCTTCGACACGGTGAGCGTAGGGGAGATACGCCACCTGTACGGCGCGTTCGACTGGGAGGCAGGTCAGTGAGCGCGCGGTGCGCCACGTTCGCCGTCCATGCGGCGTGCCTGAGGGGCGTGGAGGCCTTCGGGGTGACCGTCGAGGTCTCCGCCTCGGGAACCATACCGAGCCTGACCATCGTCGGCATGGCCGACGCCGCGGTCATGGAGGCGCGCAGCCGCATACGGTGCGCATTGCGATCGAGCGGGTTCGATGTCCCGCGCTGCGCGCTTACCGTGAGCCTTGCGCCGGGAGACATCCGCAAAACCGGGTCGGGCCTCGACTTGCCGATCGCCGTGGCGATCCTCGCGCTCACCGGGCAAATTCCCGTCAACGGGCTCGATGGCTGCCTGTTCGTCGGCGAGCTCGCGCTGGACGGCGGCATCTGCTCGGTTCGCGGCGAGGTCGCCTATCAGCTGCTCGCGCGCGAGCAGGGGTTGGCCTACATCGGCGGTGCCACCGATGGGCATGTGTCTATTCAGGGAACGGACGCATGGCGCCTCGACGACCTCGCGCGCCTTAAGGATGGAATCGAGCAGGCGAGGCGGCCCTATCGCGCGCCCGCGCCCCGCCCCGCGCCGGAGTTGATGCTTGATTTCTCAGACGTCTGCGGACAGGAGATCGCGAAGCGGGGCATCGCGGTCGCGGCGACCGGCGAGTTGGGCCTCATGATGATCGGCGCCCCGGGCTCGGGCAAGACGATGCTCGCCAAGCGCATGACGGGGATATTGCCCGCCATCGAGGACCGTGAGCTCCAGGAGGCCCTGTGTGTCCATTCCGTCGCCGGCGAGCCCGTTGACGGGCTCTTGCGCGGGACG
Organism: Collinsella stercoris DSM 13279; assembly: GCF_020735465.1. Lineage (GTDB taxonomy): Bacteria > Actinomycetota > Coriobacteriia > Coriobacteriales > Coriobacteriaceae > Collinsella > Collinsella stercoris. The sequence goes on from NZ_CP085935.1 coordinate 763,473, forward strand.
CGCCCCTTTCGAAGCCCGCATCACAGCATCTCCGCCGCGGGCCTCGTGGGAGGGGGCCGACCGGTGAGGCCCGGGGAGATCAGCCTGGCGCACGGTGGGGTGCTGTACCTCGATGAGCTCGGCGAGTTTCCCTCAAACACGCTGCAGATGCTCCGGCAGCCGCTCGAGGATGGGTCGGTCCGCATCGTGCGCGTCGACGGCGCCTACCTTTTGCCCGCGCGTTTCCAGCTGGTGGCGGCGAGCAACCCGTGCCCCTGCGGGTATCTGGGCGATCGCGACGTCGCCTGTCGCTGCTCGGATGCGGCCATCGAGCGATATCAAGCCAAGCTCGGTGGCCCCCTCGCGGATCGCATCGATATCGTGCTGCATATCGCGCGCCCCGATCCCAGCCTCATCATCGAGGGTGCGGAGGGGCTCTCGACCAAAGAGCTTGCCGACATGGTCCGTCGGGGGCGTGCGTTCAGGGCGTCTCGCGAGCGGGCGCGGGGCGGGCCGGCGCAAGGGAGCCTCTCGCTCGAGTCCTCGCTGGCCCCCGCACTCATCGATAGCGAGGCGCGCGAGGTCATGCTCGAAATCGCGAAGCGCACCAACCTGACGGGTCGCGGCATCGCGCGGCTGGCGAGAATCGCCCGCGCCATCGCGGATTTGGAGGAGGCCGATCGGGTGGACGTCGCGCACGTTCTGGAGGCGTCGCAACTGCAAGGGAGGCGAGATGTCGGAGGCGGCTATGGACAGGTTTGAGATCAGGCTCGGCGAGGAGGGCTACCCTGAGAGCGTGGCGGAGCTGCCCGATCCCCCGAGCGTCCTATACGGGAGGGGCGACCCCTCGGCGCTCTCGACGCCGGCGCTATCCGTCATCGGGTCGCGTCGCGCCTCCCCCTACGGTATCGCGGTCGCGGAGCTCACCGGGCGCATAGCCGCCGAGTCGGGCGTCACCGTCGTCTCCGGAGGCGCGCGCGGGTGCGATCAGGCCGCCGGCAGGGCGGCGCTCGATGCGGGCGGCAGGCACGTCGTGGTTCTCGGAACGGGAGCCGACGTCGTGTACCCCGCCACCTCCAGAACGCTTATCGACCGCGCGATCGACGCGTCGGGATGCGCGCTCTCGATCGAGCCCTGGGGGACGCCGCCGCAAAAATGGGCGTTTCCCAAGAGGAATCGCGTCATTGCCGCTCTGTCGAGGGCGACGCTGGTGGCCGAGGCGGGGATGCCTTCGGGGACGTTCTCCACGGCGGAGACTGCCAACGCGCTGGGGCGCGAGGTCCTCGCCGCGCCCGGCTCGATCTTCTCGCCCGAGTCGCGGGGGTCGAACTATCTCATCGCCAACGGGGCGTGCTGCATCGCCGACGACGAGTCCCTCGAGGTGGCGATCTCGAGGATCTACGGAACGTTGCGCTTTTGCCGGGGCGGGGCTCCCGGCCTTTCGGGGCTCGACGGCGCCGAGCGCAAGGCCATGGACATGCTCGTCGCGAACCCCCTGCGTCCCGAGGAGCTGGCCGCGCACTTGCGACTCGACGCCATCGCGTGCCTCACGATGTTGAGCTCCCTTGAGGTGGCGGGTATGGTGACGAGGCTCTCCGATGGGCGGGTTTCGCCGTCCAAGTCGGCTCTTCACGCGCTATCTCGCTTGGGGCACAATAGGTGAGTTAGATCACGAGAGTTGGGAGTCCCGATGACGTTTGAGCGCGTGACGGTTGTGGGTGGAGGCCTGGCGGGGTGCGAGTGCGCTTGCCAGCTTGCCGACCGTGGTGTTTCGGTCCTGCTGCGCGAGATGCGCCCCGCCGTATCCTCGCCGGCGCACCGCACCTCGCGCCTCGCCGAACTCGTCTGCTCCAATTCCCTCAAGTCGACTCGCGTCGATTCCGCGGCGGGGTTGCTCAAGGAGGAGCTGCGGCGCATGGGGTCGGTCCTGCTCGCCTGCGCCGAGCGTGCCGCGGTTCCCGCCGGCGGTGCGCTCGCGGTCGACCGCGAGGTGTTCTCGCGGGAGGTCGAGGACGAAGTCGCCTCTCGTCCCCTCATCGAGCAACAGCGTGGTGAGGTGACCTCCATACCCGACGGCCCGTGCGTCATCGCTGCGGGGCCGCTTTGCTCCGCGGCCCTGTCCCGGCAGGTGCTCGACCTGGTGGGCGGCGATGCGCTGTCCTTCTTCGACGCGGCGGCCCCCATCGTCGACGCGACGACCATCGACCGCGACGTCGTCTTTGCCCAGTCGCGCTACGACGAGCGAGGGGGCGGCGACTACCTGAATGCCCCCTTCACCAAAGACGAGTACGATGTCTTCATCGATGCGCTCGTGAGCGCGGAGCGCGTGGTCCTCAAGGATTTCGAGAGGCGCGAGCTCTTCCAGGCGTGCCAGCCCGCCGAGGAGGTCGCGCGCACCGGGCATGACGCCATCAGGTTCGGCGCGATGAAGCCCGTGGGCCTCATCGACCCCCGCACCGGAAAACGCCCCTGGGCCGCCGTCCAGCTGCGCGCCGAGAACGCGGAGTGCACCGCGTACAACTTGGTGGGATTCCAGACGAATCTCACGTTCTCCGAGCAAAAGCGCGTGTTTCGCATGATTCCCGGCCTTGAGCGCGCCGAGTTCTTCCGATACGGCGTGATGCACCGCAACACGTTCGTCGACGCGCCCCGCGTGCTCGACAAGACGTTTGCGGTGCCGGGGACGCGCATCCGCCTTGCGGGGCAGATCACGGGGACGGAAGGCTACACCGAGGCTATCGCATCCGGTCTGCTCGCCGCGCTGAACACGTACGCCGATCTTTCGGGCGCGCCTCGGGTGGAGCTTCCCGTCACGGGGGCCCTCGGCTCGCTCGTCGCCTACGCCACCGACCGCGCGACCGAGGACTACCAGCCCATGCACGTCAACTTCGGCGTCGTCCCGCCGCTTTCCGATGGGGTGCGGCGCAGCAAGCGCGACCGCTACGCCGCGTACTCGTCTCGCGCCCTGGGCGACCTCGATGCGTACCTCGCGTCCCGGGCGGAACTGTTCCCGTCCAGGGGCTGACGCGCCGTGCAAGGGCGTCTGCGAGCGGCCGCATGAGGGGAGGCGGACACATGGACGACGAGAGCGCCCGCCTGCTGGGGCTCATCGACGACTACATCGCGCACCTCTCCCGCTTCGAGGGCGCCTCGTCCGAGACCGTTCGCGCCTACACGCAGCATCTGGAGGCGTATGCGCGTTGGGCGGCGCGCGCGGGCCGCGATGGTCTTGCGCCCTCGACGCGCGATGTGCGCGCATATCTATCGGAGCTGCGCGCGGCGGGCTACGCGGCGCGGACCGTCGCCGCCCACCTCTCGTCGATCCGTTCGTTTTTCCGCTGGCTCTCGGATGAGGGCCTGGCGGGCGCGGACCCGGTCACCGCGATCGCGAGCCCCAAGCTCGATCGCCCGCTTCCTCACGTCCTGGCGCCCGATCAGCTCGCGCGCCTCATGGACGCGCCCGACCTCGCGAGCGCCGGCGGCAAGCGCGACGCCGCGATGCTCGAGCTGTTCATAGCCACGGGCGCGCGCATCTCCGAGCTCGCCGCCTTGGACCTGGCCGACGTCGACGTCTCCCGCGCCTCGGTGCGCCTGTTCGGCAAAGGCTCCAAGGAGCGGTTGGTCCCCCTGTACGACCGCGCGTGCTCCGTATGCGCGCGCTATCTCGAGGAGGGCAGGGGGGAGCTGCTGGGGCGGGGAGCCGCGTCGTCTCGCGAGGCGAGCTTTTTCATATCCGATAGGGGGCGACCCATGAGCGCCTCCTCGCTGCGCCATCGCTTCGACGCCTTGAAGCGCCGCGCTGGGATCCCCGCGGACATCACCCCGCACGCCATGCGCCACACGTTCGCCACCGAGCTGCTGATCGGGGGAGCCGACCTGCGCAGCGTCCAGGAGCTTCTGGGCCACGCGAGCCTGTCCACCACGCAGATCTACACCCATCTCACGCCCGACCGCCTCAAGTCGGCCGTGCACCAGGCCCATCCGCGCGCGTGATGCGCGGGCCGCTTGACGCTGAGTTTGTGAAGGCTTGGCAATGCGTGCGCGACCTGCTATTATTCATCAGGTTGCGAACACGCAACATTCCATCACACACGCACGGCTACGCGCCGGCCGCGGTGCCCGGGCACTGGTAGCCCTTGCTCGGGTGGTCGACGCGGACGACACCGTGCGAAAGACAAACCGGGAGGTAAACATGGCTACCAAGATCAACATCCGTACCCTGCTCGAGGCTGGCTGCCACTTCGGCCACCAGACCCGCCGCTGGAACCCCAAGATGAAGCCGTTCATCTTCGGCGAGCGCAACAACATCTACATCCTCGACCTCAAGCAGACCATCGTCGAGGCCGACAAGGCGTACACCTTCCTCAAGGAGACCGCTGCCAAGGGCGGCAAGGTCCTGTTCGTCGGCACCAAGAAGCAGGCTCAGGAGGCCGTGAAGACCGCTGCCGAGCGCGCCAACATGCCCTACATCAACCAGCGCTGGCTCGGCGGCATGCTCACCAACTTCGTGACCATCCGCTCCCGCATCAACCGCCTCGAGGAGCTCGAGGGCATGGTCGCCGACGGCTCCATGGCCCTGCGCGGCAAGAAGGAGCAGGCCGTCCTGGGCAAGGAGCTCGCCAAGCTGCAGGCCAACCTCGGTGGCGCCCGTGAGCTCAAGAGCACCCCTGCTGCCCTCTTCGTCATCGACACCAAGCGCGAGGAGAACGCCATCAAGGAGGCCAAGCGCCTCGGCATCCCCGTGGTCGCCCTCATCGACACCAACTCCGACCCCGACGTGGTCGATTACGGCATCCCCTGCAACGACGACGCCATCTCCGCGATCCAGCTCATGAGCGAGCTCTTCGCCGATGCCTGCCTCGCCGGTTCCGGCAAGGAGCAGATCTCCGAGGCCGAGATGGCCGCCGCGGCTCCTGCCACCGAGGCCGCTGCCGAGTAGCATCCCCTTCGACCCCATTGGTTATCCTCCTTCGAAAGGAATGAACATGGCTCAGATCACCGCCGCTATGGTCAAGCAGCTCCGCGAGATGACCGACTCCCCGATGATGGAGTGCAAGAAGGCTCTCGTCGAGGCTGAGGGCGATATGGAGGCCGCTGTCGACATCCTCCGCAAGAACGGCCTCGCCGCCGCCGCCAAGAAGGCCGGCCGCGACACCAACGAGGGCGCCGTCGCCGCCTACATCTCCGAGGACGGCACCAAGGGCGCCCTCGCCGAGATCGCCTGCGAGACCGACTTCGTCGCCTCCAACCCCAAGTTCACCGGCTTTGCCGCCGAGGTCGCCCAGGTCGTGTGCGACAACGAGCCCGCCGACACGGACGCGCTGCTCGCCCTCGACATGAACGGCGAGACTGTCGAGGCCGCCCTCACCGAGATGATCCACATCATCGGCGAGAACATGAAGATCTCCCGCACCGTCGTGCGCAAGCCCGCCTCCGGTGCCGTCGCCAGCTACATCCACATGGGCGGCAAGATCGGCGTCCTCGTCGAGTTCTCCTTCGAGAAGCCCGAGACCGCTTCCGCCGAGGCCTTCAAGACCTTCGCTCACGACGTCGCCATGCAGGTCGCCGCGACCGCTCCCATCGCCGCCGTGCGCGAGGACGTGGACCAGGACGTCATCGACCACGAGGTCGCCATCTACAAGGCCCAGGCTGCCGAGTCCGGTAAGCCCGAGGCCATCCAGGAGAAGATGGCCGTCGGCCGTCTCGAGAAGTTCTTCAAGGGCTTCGTCCTGAACGAGCAGGAGTTCATCAAGGATTCCAGCCTCACCATCAAGGGCTACGCCGAGAAGGTCTCCAAGGAGCTCGGCGACACCGTCAAGGTCGTCGCCTTCGACCGTCTGGTCTGCGGCGAGTAAATTGGCGCATTAGCATGAGAGCAGGTCGTGGGGTGCAGCCTCACGGCCTGCTTTTTCATGTGCAACGCAGGCGAGTATGCGCGGGGTGCACAACCCTGTTAGAATAGGTGAAATTGCGTCATAAGGAGGATTCCTTGTCTGAGTACCAGTACAAACGCGTTCTGCTCAAGATTTCCGGCGAGGCCCTCATGGGCAACGCGGAGTACGGCATCGATCCCGACGTCGTCGAGCGCATGGCGATCCAGGTCAAGCAGTTGCACGATGAGGGCATCGAGGTCGCGGTCGTCGTGGGCGGCGGCAACATCTTCCGCGGAGTCGCGGGTTCCGCCAAGGGCATGGAGCGCGCGCAGGCCGATTACATGGGCATGCTCGCCACGGTCATGAACGCCCTCGCCCTGCAGGATGCCATCGAGCGCATCGATTGCCCCTGCCGCGTGATGAGCGGTATTCAGATGAACGAGGTCTGCGAGCCCTATATCCGCCGCCGTGCCATGAGGAGCCTGGAGAAGGGCGACGTCGTCATCTTCGCCGCCGGTTCGGGCAACCCGTATTTCACCACCGACACCGCCGCCGCGCTCCGCGCCTGCGAGATCGGTGCCGACTGCCTGCTCAAGGCGACCAAGGTCGACGGCGTCTACGACATGGACCCCGTCAAGAACGAGGACGCCGTGCGCTTTGACAGCATCAGCTATCACGAGGTGCTCGTGCGCGGCCTGCAGGTCATGGATTCCACCGCTACGGCCCTGTGCCAGGATAACCACATGCCCATCATCGTCCTCAACATCGATGGGGACGACAACATCAAGCGCGCTCTGGCCGGAGAGCCGGTGGGCACCGTCGTCATGGAAGAGGAGTAAGACATGTCCGACATCCGCGAGAACATGGACAAGGCCCTTGAGAGCCTGAAGCACAACTTCGCCAAGGTCCGCACCGGCCGGGCGAACGCCAATGTCCTGTCCGACATCACCGTCGACTACTACGGCGTGGCCACCCCCATCACGCAGGTCGCCGCCGTCAAGGTTCCCGAGGCGCACATGCTCGTCATCGAGCCCTGGGACAAGGCGCTCGTGAACGCCATCGTCAAGGCCGTCACCGCGTCGGATCTGGGCATCACCCCCAACTCCGACGGCATCGTCGTCCGCCTGCCGTTCCCCGCGCCAACCGAGGAGCGCCGTCGCGAGCTCGTCAAGGAGTGCCGCGAGCTCGCCGAGCACGCCAAGATCGCCATCCGCAACACCCGCCGCGATGCCAACAACAAGCTGGAGCGCGATGAGGAGCTGACCGAGGACGAGGTCCGTCGCGAGCAGGCCAAGGTCCAAAAGGCCACCGACGAGTACGTCTCCAAGGTCGACGAGATGCTCAAGGCCAAAGAAGCAGAAGTGATGGAGATCTAGCCCATGCGTTATGACGTGGAAAAGCTCGGCGAGTTCTTTGCCGAGCATCCTGCGGACATATCTCTCGACGACATCGACATGGCGCGCATCCCGCGCCATGTCTCTTGCATCATGGACGGCAACGGCCGATGGGCGACGGCGCGCGGCCTCGGCAGGGGAGAGGGGCACAAGGCGGGCATCGTCGCGTTGCAGGACGTCATCACCGCCTGCGTGCGCTTGGGCGTCGACGTCTTGTCCGCCTACGCGTTCTCGACCGAGAACTGGAACCGCCCGCAGACCGAGGTCAACCTCCTCATGCACCTGTTCGCCAAGACCTTCGTCGACGAGCTGCCGCTGCTCAAGCGCGAGAACGTCCGCGTCGAGTTCCTCGGCGACATCTCCGTGCTGCCCAAAAAGACGCGCGAGGTGTTCGAGTACGGCCTGGAGCAGACGAGCGACCATACGGGCATGACGCTCGCGCTCGCCGTCAACTACGGGGCGCGCGCCGAGCTCGCGCGCGCCGCGCGGCTGCTTGCGAAGGAGGTCGCCGCGGGCCACCTGTCGCCGGACGATATCGACGAGTCCGCGATCGCCGACCACCTGTACACCGCGGACCTGCCCGATCCCGAGTTGGTCATCCGCACCTCCGGCGAGATGCGCCTCTCCAATTACCTGCTGTGGCAGGTCGCGTACGCGGAGTTTTACCTTACCGACACCTATTGGCCCGATTTCGATCGGTGGGGCCTGCTGCGCGCCATTGCGGCGTTCCAGGGCCGCGATCGTCGCTTTGGAGGCCTTTCCGCTCGATAGCGAGCGGACTGTTGAGGAGATTCTTGATGAGTTCCCAGGTACCCGTTACACCCGATTCGCAGGAAGGGGCGCCGGCTGGACGGGCGCACGCCTTCTTGGTCCGGTCCATCGCCGGAATCATCTACGCCGTCCTGTTCATCGGGTCGCTGCTGCTCGGCGTCGTTCCCACCGCCCTGTTCACCGCCGCGATGGCCGGGCTTTGCTGCTATGAGTTCTACCGCATGGTGCGCATCGACGGCAAGGTGCCCAATGAGTTCGTGGGCCTCGTCGCGGCGGTCCTGTTTCCGCTGTCGGCGCTCGTCGACGCCGTGTGGCTCACGGTCCTCAACTTCCTCATGGTGCTCCTGGTGGGCCTGTGGTACGTCCAGAACCCCCGCACCCGTATGGCCGACGTCGCCGTCACCGTCTTTGGACCGCTGTATACCGGCTACATGCTGTCGGCTATCGTCCTGCTGCGCGAGGCCATTCCCGGCATGGAGGGCGCCCTGCTCTCCATCGGCGTCTGCGCCTCGCTGTGGCTCTCCGACTCCTTCGCGTACATGGTCGGAAGCAAATTCGGCAAGCACAAGATGGTCCCCAAGATCTCGCCCAAGAAGAGCTGGGAGGGCTTTTTTGGCGGGCTGCTCGGCTCCGTCGCCGTCTGGCTCGTTCTCTGGTCGACCGGGCTCTATGAGATGAATATCTGGTTCGCCGTGCTATGCGGCGTCGTCATCTCCGTCATGGGCGTCTTTGGCGACCTGATCGAGAGCCGCATCAAGCGCGGCGTAGGCGTCAAGGACTCCGGCAACCTGATTCCCGGGCATGGCGGCATGCTCGACCGCTCCGACTCCCTCATCATCGGCGTCATCACCGCCTATCTCATGCTGCACCTGGGTGGTGTTCTGTAATGCGGAAGCGCATCGACTCTCACGCGCGCACGCCCGTCGCCATCCTCGGCTGCACCGGCTCCATCGGCACGCAGGCGCTCGATGTCTGCCGTCAGCATGCCGACCGGCTCCAGGTCGTCGCGCTCTCCGCGCACAGCAGGACCGAGGAGCTCGTTCGCTACGCCCGCGAGTTCGACGTCGCGCACGCCGCCGTCACCGATCCCCGCCATGCGGCAGACCCGATTCTCTCCGAGCTGCCGCACGGCTGCGATTTGTTGACGGGCGAGGACTCGGCCGCCGAGCTCGCGTGCATGGATGATTGCGATGTCGTGCTCGTCTCGATCGTCGGGGCCGCGGGACTCGCCGCCAGTCACGCGGCGCTCACGAGCGGCAAGCGCCTCGCCCTCGCGAACAAGGAGTCCCTCGTGGTGGGCGGCGATCTTCTCATGCCGCTCGCGCGCCCCGGTCAACTCCTGCCCGTCGACTCGGAGCACGGCGCGATCTTCCAGTGCCTGATCGGGGAGGACGCGCGCGAGGTCCATTGCATCTGGCTCACCTGCTCCGGTGGCCCCTTTTACGGCCGCAGCCCGCGTGAGCTCGAGTCGGTGACGCGTCGCGACGCCCTGGCTCACCCCACGTGGAACATGGGGGCCAAGATCACCATCGATTCGGCGACGCTCATGAACAAGGGCCTCGAGCGCATCGAGGCCATGCATCTCTTTGGTATGGGCCTTGACCGCATCAACGTCCTCATCCAGCGCGAATCCAAGATCCACTCCATGGTCGAGTTCGTGGACGGGTCCGTGATCGCGCATCTGGGCGCCTCCGACATGCGCATTCCCATCCAATATGCCCTCTCGTATCCCGAGCGCTGGGATTCCCCCGCGCCACGCGTTGATTTTCGAGAGCTCGGGTCCCTTTCCTTCGGGGCCCCGGATATGGATGCCTTCCGATGCCTCAAGCTCGCCGAGATCGCCGGCGAGATGGGTGGGACGATGCCATGCGTGCTCAACGCCGCCAATGAGGTCGCGGTCGACGCCTTCCTGCACGATCGCCTCGGATTCAACGACATCGCCCGGGTCGTCGATGCCTGCATGAACGCCCATGAGCGCCTCGATGTCGTCTCGTTCGAGCAACTCGCAGACGTCGATGCGTGGACGCGCCGTCGCGCCGCGCAGGCGATCGCGTCGCTCGCATAACGTGGATTAGGGATATATGGACTCCGTCATCGCTTTCATCGGCCCCTTGTTCTGGGGCCTCGTGCTTCTTTCCGCTCTCGTCTTCGTCCACGAGGGCGGACATTTTCTCGCCGCGCGCGTTTGCGGCGTTCGCGTGCTCGAGTTCTTCCTCGGCATGCCCTGCAGATTCAACCTGCATCACGTCTCCAAGCGCATAGGGACCAAATTCGGCGTGACGCCCATCCTGTTGGGAGGCTACGCCGAGATCTGCGGCATGGACCCGACCGACGTCGCCTGCGCGCCGCGGGTCCTCGGCTCCATCCATCGCAGCGGCGTCGCCCGCGTCTCCGACCTCGCAGCCGAGCTCGACGTTTCCCAGTCCGAGATCGAAGACGCCTGCTCGCTGCTGTACGGCTGGGGATCGATCGTTCCCTGGGACGTCGAGCCCATGCAGGGCGAGGAGGGGTCCCAGGGCTCCAAGGGCTTCCCGACGGCATTCGCCGCCGTCGCGCGCGATGCGGCGGGCAACACCCTGTACGATGGGCGGGCCTTCGACCGCGCGCATGCCACCAAACAAGGTGAGCCCTGGAACCCGCCCATGGACGATCAGGCGTTCTTTGATGCCGAGCGGTCGCATACGTATGTGGGAAAGGGTTTTTGGAAGCGCGCGCTCATGCTCGTCGCCGGTATCGCCGTGAACATCCTCACGGGGTTCCTGCTGGTAATCGCCGTGTATTCGGTGCTCGGTGTTTCAACGCCGGTCGACGCCAACGTGGTGGGCGGCGTCGTCGAGGGCTCACCTGCCGACGAGGCGGGGCTCAAGGTCGGTGACCGTATCCAAGGTGTCGATGGAACGTCCGTCGACTCGTGGATGTCCCTGCTTGAGGCGCTTGATGCCCACGGCGACCAGGACGCGATCTCGCTGGAGGTATGGCGCCCGCGCGATCAAGCCGATGCGTTCGAGCACGTCATGCCCGACGATCTCGACAGGGCCGACGCTTGGTTCGACGAGCATGGCGATTTCAAGACGATCGAGGTCTCCTTTGATGAGGACGGGATGCTCGGCATCAACGTCCCGACGCAAGTCGTGCGGCTCGATCCCCTCCAGTCGTGCCAGATCGCCATCGACAACATCGTCGCGACGGCTCAGTCCGTGATGAACCTGTTGAACCCCCGTCACACCATGGAGGTCCTTGATAACTCAACGTCCGTTGTCGGCATCTCGGTCATGTCTGCTGAGGCGGCGGCTGCGGGCCCGGCGACCTTCCTCAACCTCGCCGCGCTCATCTCGTTCTCGCTCGGCTTCATGAACCTCCTGCCCATTCCGCCCCTCGATGGCGGCAAGCTGCTCATCGAGGTGATCCAGGCGGTGACGAGGCGCGAGGTCCCCATCAAGATCCAAAGCGCCATCTCGGTGGTGGGTATCGTGCTGTTCGGCTTGCTGTTCATCTACATGCTGCGCGCCGATTTCCTGCGGTTCTTCTAGAAGGGAGAGGGATATGGCTCCATGCGCCCGTGAGCTCACGCGTCCCGTTGTAGTCGGAGATGTCCAGATCGGCGGGGGCGCCCCCGTCGTCGTGCAGTCCATGACGTGCACGCCCACCACCGATGTCGCCTCGACGCTCGCCCAGGTCCGCGCGTTGGCGGAGGCCGGATGCGACATCGTTCGCGTGAGTGTTCCCACCAAAGAGGCCCTCGGCCCCTTCGGTGTGGTCTGTCGCGAGTCGCCGGTCCCTATCGTCGCAGATATTCATTTCGACTATCGCCTGGCGATCGGGGCCGTTCAGGCCGGGGCCGCAAAACTGCGAATCAACCCCGGCAACATCGGCGATTGGGATCGCGTCGACGCCGTGATCGATGCGGCGGGGGAGGCGGGAGCCGCCATTCGCATCGGCGTGAACGCCGGCTCGCTCGACCGCACCATCGCCGAGCGCGATGACTTGACGCAGCCCGAGAAGCTCGTCGCCTCCTCTCTTGAGTTCATCGAGCATTTCGAAAACCGCGGCTTTGCCGATATCGTGCTTTCCGCCAAGGCCCACAGCGTCCTCACCACGCTCGACACGTATCGCGCCCTTTCCCGCGAGATCCCGCATGTGCCGCTGCACCTGGGCGTCACGGAGGCCGGAACGGTTCAGCAGGGGACGATCAAGAGCTCCGTCGGCCTGGGCATCCTGCTTTCCGAGGGAATCGGCGACACCATGCGCGTCTCGCTCACCGCTGACCCTGTCGAGGAGCCCCCCGTGTGTTGGGGCATCCTTTCCGCCTTGGGGCTGCGCCGTCGCGGCCCGGAGCTCGTGAGCTGTCCCACCTGCGGCCGTACGCAGGTGGATCTCATCGGTTTGGCCGAGTGCGTGTCCGACCGGCTCAAGACCTGCGACAAGCCCATCTCGGTCGCCGTCATGGGCTGCGTGGTGAACGGTCCCGGCGAGGCCAGCGACGCCGACGTGGGCGTTGCGTGCGGCAGGGGAGTGGGCATGGTCTTTCGCCATGGCGAGGTCATTCGCAAGGTCCCCGAAGCCCAGATCGTCGACGCCCTCATGGAGGAAATCGACAAGCTCTAGTCCGTCCCAACGCCTCGTTCCAGACATAATTCCTTCAAGTGTTGTTCGCGTTCCGCTCACGGAAACACCGTACGGAAATATGTCCGGCACGAGGCTGCGCCGCCATCATGCCTTTGGGGTTGGGCAACTCGGATAACCTGCTATCATCTGTAACGTTTAACTGGAAAAGACTGAGGAGGTCGCCGTGTCAAAGACGCGCGCCATGAAGATGTCCAAGCTGTACGCCCCCACGCTCAAGGAGGATCCCGCCGAGGCCGAGCTCGCGAGCCATCGCCTGATGCTCCGCGCGGGCCTCATCCGCAAGCAGGCCGCCGGCCTGTACAGCTACCTGCCGCTCGCGTGGCGCTCGCTGCGCAAGATCGAGGACATCGTGCGCGATGAGATGGATGCCGCCGGCGCCCAGGAGCTGCTCATGCCCATCATGGTCGATGCCCAGGTGTGGCGTGAGTCCGGTCGTTACAACGCCTACGGCCCCGAGCTGATGCGTATCGACGACCGCCACGATCGCGAGTTCGTCTTGGGCCCCACGCACGAGGAGACGGTGACCGACCTCATCAAGAACGAGCTCAAGAGCTACAAGCAGCTGCCCGTCAACCTGTACCAGATCCAGGACAAGTTCCGTGACGAGATGCGTCCCCGCTTTGGCCTCATGCGCGGTCGCGAGTTCATCATGAAGGACGGGTATTCCTTCAACGCCACGCAGGAGTCGCTGCAGGAGACCTACGACGAGATGAAGCAGGCCTACGCCAACATCTGCGAGCGTTGCGGCCTGAAGGCGCTGCCCGTCGTGGCTGACTCCGGCCAGATCGGCGGCGACACGTCCGTCGAGTTCATGGCGCTCGCCGACGCCGGCGAGGCCGCGCTCGTCTACTGCGACGCCTGCGGCTACGCCGCCGACGATGAGGCGGCCTCCACGCAGGTCGTCGTGACCGAGGGCCCCGGCGACGGCACGCTCAGCAAGGTGCATACGCCTGGCATGGGGACCATCGCCGCGGTCGCCGAGTTCTTCGGGTTCCCCGAGAACGGCACGCGCAAGGCGCTGGCCATCATCGACGCGGAGGGCAATCCCGTCGTCGCCATCGTCCCGGGCGACCACGAGCTCAACGACTGCAAGGCGGAGCATGTCTTCGGCGAGGGCTACCGCATGATGACCGATGAGGAGCTCGAGGCCCACGGGCTGTTCAAGGGCTTCATCGGGCCGGTCAACCTGCCTGAGGGCATTCGCCTGGTGTGCGATGTCACGCTCAAGGATTCCCAGAAGTGGGCCTGCGGCGCCAATGAGGTCGACTACCACTTCACCGGTGCCTGCCCGGGGCGCGATTTCACGCCCGATGCGTGGGAGGACCTCATCACCGTCATCGCCGGCGACCCCTGTCCCCACTGCGGCGCCTCGCTTGCCGGCGCGCGCGGTATCGAGGTCTCCCAGGTGTTCCAGCTCGGTACCAAGTACTCCGAGGCCATGGGCGCCACGTTCGCCGACGAGAACGGCGAGGAGAAGCCCTTCCTCATGGGTTGCTACGGCGTCGGCGTGTCCCGCACGCTTGCCGCGTCCGTCGAGCAGCATCACGACGGGCATGGCATCATCTGGCCCGTCTCGATCGCGCCGTATGAGGTCTCCATCATGCCGCTCGATCCCACGATCGAGGAGTGCGCCGAGGTGTGCGCCCGTCTGACGGACGAGCTGTGCGCAGCGGGCATCGAGGTCATCGTCGACGACCGCGACATCCGCCCCGGCGTGAAGTTCGCCGACAACGATCTCATGGGCTTCCCGTATCAGATCGTGCTCGGCAAGCGCGGGCTCAAGAACGGCACGGTCGAGCTCAAGGACCGCGCGACCGGCGAGCGCGAGGACGTCGCCATCGATGAGGTCGCGGCCAAGGTCGCCGACCTCGTGATCTCTCAGCGCCGATAAGGTCGTTGCTTTCTGAGCGTTTGCAATAGCGGCTATTAGTTAGTTTGCACGCCTGTACCGTGCATGGATGCTCGCGGCCCCGCTACAGCGCGGGGCCGCTCTTTGACTGTATGCCTCCAATGATGCTCTATTGCACGGCCATCGGGCCCCAACGCGTCTTCATCGAATTCCAATCCGACTCTATTGCGTCTGCTTTCACTCCGACTCGTTCGGTTCAAGCCTTCCTCGAAAGACTGTGCGTAACCGGCCTTTTGAAATAAGCCGATTCGTTTCAAAAGGCCGGTTACGCACAAAAATAGCCATGATAATGTGCTTTACCATAGGTTTGAAAGATACGGCGCGTTTTCAAAGCAGCGGTTACGCACACGAAGTCTATTCGTGTCAGCACCGTGCATTACGGCTCTTTATGTACTTGAGCGTGATTTCAATGACGGGTTTCGATTTCGGATAACGACTATCGAAAAGAAAAGCCAGAGACAATGTCCCTGGCTTTTAAGTTTGATGGTGGGCGATACAAGATTCGAACTTGTGACCCCATCCGTGTGAAGGATATGCTCTACCCCTGAGCCAATCGCCCGTGCTTTTCAGCAAGGAGAATATTAGCATCGAGTGTGCCTCGAACGCAACAACTTTTTAGAAAAAGATTCGACTCGCTTGGGCAAAACTTTTTTGAAAAAGTAGTTGCGCCTTTCGGATTCTTCCCGTATAGTACTTTTTCGTTGCACGGGGGCGTAGCTCAGCTGGGAGAGCGCTTGACTGGCAGTCAAGAGGTCAGGGGTTCGATCCCCCTCGTCTCCACCATGCAACTCTTTCCCAAAGTGGGGGCGTAGCTCAGCTGGGAGAGCGCTTGACTGGCAGTCAAGAGGTCAGGGGTTCGATCCCCCTCGTCTCCACCACTTGAACTTTCAAGCCTCGCTAAGAGGCTTTTTTCATAGGGAGCGAGACTGCATGAGCGCAGCAAGGGCTCTTGGCGCAACGGTTAGCGCAGGGGACTCATAATCCCTGGGTTCTGGGTTCGAATCCCGGAGGGCCCACCATTGTTTGCTAAGACCTCGGCCCCCGGGGTCTTTTTGATATCGAGCGTTGCCTTCGGAGGGCCACAGCATGATTCTCCTTGTCGACAAGATCGAAAAGTCATTTGGCGCACGCACGCTCTTCTCGGGCGCCACGCTGCAAATCAACGCGGGCGAACGCTACGCGCTTGTGGGGCCCAACGGCGCGGGCAAGACCACGCTGCTCAAGATCATCATGGGCATCGACAGCCCCGACGCCGGGTCGATCACGTTCGCCAAGGACGCGAACGTGGGGTATTTGGAGCAGGAGACCAAACTCGCCTCCGATACGACCATCATCCAGGAGGTTATGGACGCCGCCATCGAGATCAAATCGATGGGTGAGCGCGCTGAGGAGCTGCAGCTCAAAATCGCCGAGGCGGGGGAGAGCGTGGACGTCCCGCGCGCCCTTCTCGATGAGTACGGCCACGTCCAGGACCGCTTCGAGCGTCTCGGCGGGTACGAGCTCGAGAGCAACGCGCGCCAGATCCTCGCCGGCCTGGGTTTCAAGCCCTCTGATTTCGATCAGCCCTGCTCGGAGTTCTCCGGCGGCTGGCAGATGCGCATCGCGCTCGCCAAGCTGTTCCTGCGCCACCCGGACGTCCTGCTTTTGGACGAGCCGACGAACCACCTCGACCTTGAAAGCGTCCAATGGCTGCGCGGCTTCATCTCCGCCTATGAGGGCGCCGTGCTCATCGTCTCCCACGACCGCGCCTTCATGGACGCCTGCGTGGACCACGTCGCGGCGCTCGAGAACCGCCGTATCACCACCTATACGGGCAACTACAGCTCGTATCTCAAGCAGCGCGAGGACAACCTCGAGCAGATGCGCGCCAAGCGCGCGGCCCAGGAGCGCGAGATCGCCCACATGCAGGTGTTCGTGGATAAGTTCCGCTACAAGCCCACCAAGGCGGCTCAGGCCCAGGAGCGCATGCGCCGCATCGAGCAGATCAAAAGCGAGCTCGTTATCCTGCCCGAGGGCCACAAGCACGTGCACTTCAAGTTCCCCGACCCGCCTCGTTCCGGAGATATGGTGATCAAGCTCGAAGGCCTCACCAAGCGCTTTGGCAGCAAGACGCTCTACGAGAACGCCGACCTCACGCTCTACCGCGGCGACCGCGTCGCCCTGGTGGGCCCCAACGGCGCCGGCAAGTCGACGCTGCTCAAGCTGCTGCTGGGTAAGGAGGCGCCGAGCGAGGGTACGCGCGAGCTCGGCGTGAACGTGGGCGTCGCGTACTATGCGCAGCACCAGCTCGAGGGCCTCAACGAGGCGAACACCGTCTTGCAGGAGATCGACTCCGTCGCGCCGACGTGGACCGTCCCGCAGCAGCGAAGCCTTTTGGGCGCGTTCCTCTTCGCCGGCGATGACGTCGATAAGCGCGTGGGCGTGCTCTCGGGCGGCGAGCGCGCGCGTCTGGCGCTCGCCAAGATGCTCGTGGCCCCCGAGGCGCTGCTCTGCCTGGACGAGCCCACCAACCACCTCGATATCGATTCGGTCGACATGCTCGAGGAGGCGCTCAAGAACTTCCCGGGCACCATCGTGCTCATCAGCCACGACGAGCATCTGGTGCGCTCCGTCGCCAACCGCGTGGTCGATATCCGCGATGGCAAGATGACCGTCTACGATGGCGATTACGAGTACTACCTCTTCAAGCGCGAGGATTTGGCACAGCGTGCGGCGGCGGCTGCTGCTGCGAACACACCGGGTCCTTCCGCACCCGCAAAGTCCGCGGTTGCCGAGCGCTCGGCGGATGCGGCCCCCGCCGTTCGAGAGGGCAAGAAGACCAAGGAGCAAAAACGCGCCGAGGCGGCGGCTCGCGCCGAGCTCAACCGGCGCCTCAAGGGCACCAAGGATCGCCTCAAGAAGGTCGAGGCCGCCCTCGAGGTGAAGCGCGCCCGCTACGACGAACTCATGGCCCTCATGGCGAGCGAGGAGCTCTATGCCGATCAGGACAAGTTCAACGAGGCTCTTGCGGAGTACAACGCGCTCAAGCAGGAGCTCCCGGGCCTCGAGGACGAGTGGCTCGAGCTCTCGACCACTATCGAGGAGGAGACCGCCCGTGGACTCGCGTAGGGCCGCCGCCATCGCCTTGACGGTCGTCGGCATGGCGTGCCGCGTCATCGCGCTCGTGCTGTGCGCGCTCACGGTGGCGCTCTGCTTCAACGGCGTGGCCACCAAGCTCAACATCGTCACGTTCGTGGTCGAGCTCACGCAGACGCTGCCCGACGTCATCGCCGGGTACGGGTTGATCGCCACGCCGTTCGGGGGCGTCTTCAGGTTCGATTTCGCCTGCATGGCCGTCGTGTTCTTTGCGCTCGACTACCTGTGCGCGCGTTGCGCCCGCACGCTTCGATAGGATCATTACGATGAACATACCGTATCTGGTGAGCCTTCTCTCGAGCGCCTGCGCGCTCATCATCGGCATCGTCATCCATGAGAGCGCGCATGCCCTCGCGGCGTATGCGCTCGGGGACCGCACGGCGCGCTCACGCGGCCGCGTCTCGCTCAACCCGCTCAACCATATCGACCCCTTTGGCACTGTGCTGTTGCCGCTCATCATGATCTTGGCCGGCGGTCCGGTCTTCGCGTTCGCCAAGCCGGTCCCGGTGTACGTGAACAACCTCAAGAACCCGCGGCGAGACGAGGTGCTCATCTCGCTTGCCGGGCCCGCCTCCAACATCGTCCTCGCCTGCATATGCGCGCTCATCCTTCGCGGCATGCCGGGCGCCACGCTCGTGAGCCCGCTTTCGAGCGACGTCGTCAACCTCCTCGTGGGCTTCCTGTTCACGGCGATGTCGGTCAACCTGTCCCTGGCGTTCTTCAACCTCATTCCCTTGCCGCCCCTGGACGGCTCGTCGATCCTCGTGCTGTTTCTCAAGGGCCGCGCACTGCAGACGTACTACGAGGTTCAGCGGTACGCCATGCCCATCCTCATCGTCGTCCTCTACGTGTTGCCCAGCGTGCTCCACATCGACCTGCTCGATTGGTATTTCGGCGTTACCGTCGACCCGCTGTTCCTGGGCCTGCTGCGCTTCGCGCTCGGCGCGTAGTGCGCTACACTAACCTACGTATGTGCGTCGACTGCCAAGGGGGAGGATCGTGTCCTATCGAGTTTCCACGCAAGGGTACTCGGGTCCCTTCGACCTCCTGCTGCAGTTGGTGAGCAGGCAGAAAGTCGATATCGGATCGATTTCTATCGCCGAGGTCGCCGAGCAGTACCTTGCGGAGGTCGAACGCCTCGAGGCGCTCGATTTGGATGTCGCGAGCGATTTTTTGCTCGTCGCGGCCACGCTTTTGGACATCAAGGCCGCGTCCCTCGTCCCCGAGGACGCCGATCGCCCGCGTTCGCGCGCCGATGAGGAGCTCGATGACGAGTTGGAGGGCCTTGACGCCGACTCCCTGCGCGAGGTGCTCATCCAACGCCTGATCGCGTACAAGCAGTTCAAGGGCGCCGCCGCGGCCCTGGGCGCGCGCATGGAGGCCGAGTGCCGCATGCACCCGCGCGTCGCCGGGCCCGACCCGGAGTTCCTCAACCTCATGCCCGATTACCTCGCGGGCATCACCTTGAGGGGCCTCGCGGTCATCTGCGCGGACCTGGACGGCAAGCGCGAGACGTTCCTCCTGGAGGCGGAGCATGTGGCCCCGCACCGGATTCCCATCGAGCTCACCGTCGCATCCGTCGACCGCGTGACCATCTCACGCCCCCATACGACGTTTCGCGAGCTTCTGGATGGGGATGCCACGACCGAGCAGGTGGTCGCCACCTTCCTGGCCATCCTCGAGCTCGCCAAACGCGGGTCGCTCGTCCTCGAGCAGGACGAGAACTTTGGAACCATTCGCATCGACCGCGTGGAGGGCGCGCCGGAGTATCATCCCAGCGACGGATCCCTCTTTGACGAGGAGGACTAGATGAACGATCTCGAGTCGCTCGAAACCGACTCCCTCAAGGGCCCGCTGGAGGCGCTGTTGCTCGTCTCCAGCGACCCGGTGAGCGCCAGCCAGCTCGCCTCCGTCCTGGATGCGACCCCCGGCGAGGTGGCATCGCTTTTGGCCGAGCTCAAGGTCGAGTACGAGGAGGCCAACCGCGGCTTCCAGCTGCGCGAGGTGGCCGGCGGGTGGCGCCTGTTCACGCATCCCGCCTATCACGAGCAGGTGGAGGCCTTCGTCCTCTCCTGGGACACGCAGCGCCTTTCCCAGGCCGCCCTCGAGACGCTCGCCGTCATCGCGTATCACCAACCCGTCACCCGCGAGATGGTCAAGGGCATCCGCGGCGTCAACTCCGACGGCGTGATCTCCTCCCTCGTCGACAAGGGCCTTATTCGCGAGATGGGTCGCGACCCGGAGCGCGGGCAGGCCATTATCTACGGAACGACGAATGCCTTTTTGGAGAAGTTCGGCCTGCGCAGCACGCGCGATTTGCCCGACCTCGAGCAGTTCGCCCCCGATGAGCAGGCGCGTCAGTTCATTCGCGAGCGCTTGAGCGGCAGGACGATCCAGTCGACCCTCGACGAGGTGGACGAGGACCTCGAGGAGGAGCGTGAGCTCATCGAGGGGAGCGATCCCGACGAGGGCCATGTGATCGGCGGCGATGCGTCCGATGGGGATCTCGATGCGTAGCGACCGGGATATCGAGCGCACGCCTCTCAAGGTCCACCCGGACGACGAGCGCGTGGTGCCCATGCGGCTGCAGCGGTTCCTGGCTCGCGCCGGCGTCGCGAGCCGCCGTGGGTCGGAGGCCCTCATGAGCGCGGGGCGCGTGAGCGTGAACGGTGAGGTCAAGACTGAGCTGGGCACCAAGGTCGACCCCGCCATCGACCAGGTGGCCGTCGACGGGGTCCCGGTCGTGTTGGGGGTGGGCGCCGCCTACCTCATGCTCAACAAGCCCGCTGGCGTTCTCACCACCATGAGCGATCCGCATGGGCGCCCGTGCGTGGCGGACATCATGCCCGTCCGTTCGTATCCCGGGCTGTTCCCCGTGGGGCGCCTTGACATGGACACCACCGGGCTGCTGCTCTTCACCACCGACGGCGACTTGGGCCACGCCCTGCTGCACCCCTCGCGCCACGTGTGGAAGACCTACGTCGCGGTCGTCGACGGCGTGTGCCGCGAGGGCGATCTGGAGCCGTTGCGGCGCGGCATCGTCTTGGATGACGGCCCGTGCCAGCCGGCGCGCTGCGCGCTGCGCGACGAGCGAGACGTGCGCGACATCGCCCCCCGCGGCCTTCGAGCCGGCACCACCGCGGTGCGCATAGAGATCCGCGAGGGCAGGAAGAACCAGGTCAAGCGCATGCTCTCCAAGATAGGCCATCCCGTTCTCCGCCTGCACCGCCTGCGCTTCGGCCCGCTCGAGCTCAACGACCTGCCGTGCGGCTCGTGGCGCGAGCTCACGCCCACCGAGGTCGCGGCCCTGCAATCAACCCCTGCTGTAGAGGAGATTTCCGCATGATCATCGCAATTGACGGACCGGCCGGTTCCGGCAAATCCACCATCGCCCGCGAAGTCGCCCGCCGCTTCGGCTTTGCCAAGCTCGACACCGGCGCCATGTACCGCTCGGTCGCGCTCGCCGCGCTGCGGCGCGGCGTCGACCTCGACGACGCCGACGCCGTTGTCGCCCTGGCTCGCGGGCTTTCCATCACCTTCGGCTCCGAGTGCCATGGCAACGTCTCCGTCTTCGTCGACGGCGAGGATGTGAGCGAGGCGATTCGCACGCCCGAGGTGGACCGCAACGTTTCGGCCGCCGCGGCGAACGCCGGTGTCCGCGCCGCCATGCTCGCGCCGCAGCGCCTGTTCGCCGAGGGCCGCGATGTCGTTGCCGAGGGCCGCGACATCGGCTCGGTGGTGTTCCCCAACGCCGAGCTCAAGGTGTTCCTGACCGCCGATCCGCGCGAGCGCGCCCGTCGCCGCGTGCTGCAGCGTCATGAGGGCGAGCATGTCGATGCCGCCCTGCTCGATGCGGAGATCGAGCAGACCCTCGCCGACATCGAGCGTCGTGATGCCATCGATTCGCAGCGCGCCGCGGCGCCTCTCGTCTGCCCTGTAGACGCGGTGCGCATCGACTCCACGAGCTTCACCGTCGAGGAGATCGTGAATCGGATCGAGCGCCTCATCGCCGAGCGGAGGTAGCGCATGGCACGCGAAGGCAAGGTCTCGGGCCTCAACGCCGCGTCCCACTACGATGCGGCCATGAGCGTCTTTCCCTGGTATGAGCGGGCCATCTACGCATTGGTGATGGCGGTGCTCTGGGTGTTCTCCAAGCTCATGTGGCGCTGGAGCGTGGAAGACCCCTCAAGGCTCCCCGAGCGAGTCGGGGGTTCCACCGGTTCCGTCGTCATCTGCAACCACACCTCCATGGCCGAGGTCGTCGCGCTCGTGCCGTATCTATGGGCGCGCGGGCACCGCGTTCGCCCCATCTTCAAGT
Source organism: Collinsella stercoris DSM 13279 (assembly GCF_020735465.1). Taxonomy (GTDB): domain Bacteria; phylum Actinomycetota; class Coriobacteriia; order Coriobacteriales; family Coriobacteriaceae; genus Collinsella; species Collinsella stercoris. The sequence goes on from NZ_CP085935.1 coordinate 785,478, forward strand.
CCGAGTTCAACAAGATCGGCATCGCCCGATGGGCCTTCGCGCTCGCGGGCGGCATTCCCGTCGAGCGCGGCGAAGCCGACATGGCGGCGCTGCGGGCGGCGCAGCATGCGCTCCAGCGCGGCGAGGACGTGCTCATCTTCCCTGAGGGCACCCGCATCCGCACCGATGACCAGCCCGTCGAGATCCATGGCGGCTTCGCGCTCATCGCGCAGATGGGCAAGGCCCGGATCCTGCCCATGGCCGTATGCGGGTTTCGCGATGTGACTCCCGAGGGCAAGAGGCTCATGCGTCCCGTCACCTGCTGGATCGCGGTGGGCGATGCGCTCGACGCGAAGGATGCGCCCCAGGGCCTCAAGCGCCGCGAGCGCGCGCAATGGGTCGAGAACGAGGCGATCTGTCGCATGTACGCCCTGCGCGACGCCCTGCGCGCCGCTCACCCCGGGAGGTTCTGACAATGGCGCTCACCATCGAGGTCGCTCGCCATGCCGGCGTGTGCTACGGCGTCGAGCGTGCCCTGACCCTTGCGGCGGAAGCGGCGCGCGAGTCGCGCGGCCCGGTCCGCACGCTCGGCCCGCTCATCCACAACCCGCTGGTCGTCTCCGAGCTCGAGCATGCCGGCGTGACGGTGGCCGATCGCGTCGAGGAGGTCGATGCCGGCACGGTGATCATCCGCGCCCATGGCGTCGTGCCCCAGGTCGTCGATCGGGCCGAGCGGTTGGGGTTGACGGTGCTGGACGCCACATGCCCCTACGTCAAAAAGGTGCACATGGCCGCGGAGAAGCTCGTGCGCGAGGGGTATCAGCTCATCGTCGTGGGGGAGAGCGGCCACCCGGAGGTCGAGGGCATCATGGGGCATGCCGATGAGCGCGCCCGCGTGGTCTCCACTCCCGCCGACCTCGACGCCATCGAGCTGTCGCGCAAGGTAGGCGTCGTGGTGCAGACGACGCAGACCGTGGGCGCGCTGAGCTCGATCGTCTCCGCGCTTCTTTCGCGCACGTCGGAGCTGCGCGTCATCAACACCATCTGCGCCGCCACGCAGGAGCGCCAGGACAGCGCCGCCGAGCTCGCCGCGCGCGTTGACGTCATGATCGTCGTGGGCGGGAAGAACTCCGGCAACACGCGCCGACTTGCCCAGATCTGCCAGATGGGTTGCGCCCATACGCACCATATCGAGGACTCCTCCGAGCTCGAGGCCTCCTGGTTCACCGGCGTCGAGCACATCGGCGTCACCGCCGGCGCCTCGACGCCGGCCGCGCACATCGACCGCGCCGTCGAGAAGATCCGCGCGCTCACGGAGGCCCGATGAGCGAATCGACCCCTATGCCCGCCGCTCTGGGCGATGGGGGTTCCGCTTTCGACGTGCCCCCGTCGTCACCGACCGTCCCGGCGTACGCATCGACCACCGCGCCGTACGGGTCGCTCGCGCCCGACGACGGCGAGGGTGCCCTCGTCATAGCCGTCGCCCCCGAGTCGCCCGCGGACGACTTGGGCATCGAGTGCGGGATGCGCGTGCTCAGCGTCAACGGCAAGCCCCTCACCGACATGATCGTCTGGCTGTGGGAAAGCGACGGGGACGACGTCGAGATCGAGGTGTTCGACCCGCGTGACGACACCGTGACGCCTGCGATCCTTGAGCGCTTCCCCGGGGAAGAATGGGGCTTGGAGTTCGACGGCGCGGTTTTTGACGGCATGAGGACGTGCGTGAACGCCTGCGTGTTCTGCTTCATGAACATGTTGCCCAGGGAGAGCCGCAACACCCTCACCATCCGCGACGACGACTATCGGCTCAGTTTTTTGCAGGGCAACTTCGTCACCCTCACGAACATGACCGACGCCGAGGTCGACGACGCGATCGACAAGATGCTCTCGCCCATGAACGTGAGCCTGCACGCCATCACCCCGGAGTGCCGTCGCAAGCTGATCGGCCGGAACGCCCCCCGGGGCATCGAGGTGCTCGAAAGGTTCCTCGACGCCGGCATCGAGATCCATGCGCAGATCGTGCTCTGCCCCGGCTTGAATGATGGGGACGAGCTGCTGTCCACGCTGAGATACGTCGAGGCGCACCCCGGCATCACGAGTCTCGCCATCGTGCCCCTTGGATTCACCAAGCACCAGAAGCGATTCACGACCTCGTATTCCGACGACGTCGAGGCGTCTCGCGCCGTCGTGCGGATGCTCGAGCCCTTTCAGCGGCGCGCCCGCACGACGCGCGGCGCGACGGTCTTTCAGCTCGCGGACGAATTCTACATCGACGCCGAGCTCCCCGTCCCCCCCGCGGAGACCTACGACGGGTTCCCTCAGTTCTACGACGGCATCGGCATGCTGCGCAGCTTCCTCGACGAGGTGGACGCGCTGCGCTGCGATCGGGCCGAGGACCTTTCCGTCGTAGGCGAGCGGCTTGCGGCTGACGGCCGCCGGGCCCTCGTCATCTGCGGCGAGGCCGCCCAAAGCACCTTCGACGCGTTCTGCGCGGCCTTCGCTCCCGCGGGCGCCGTCTCCTCCCGCGCCATCAAGAACGAGTACTTTGGCGGCAACGTCAACGTCACCGGCCTCATCTGCGCCTGCGATCTTTTGGCGCAGCTCCCGCGGGATCTCGCCGCCATCACGGTCCTCATCCCCGACGTGATGTTCAACTACGACTCCCTCACCCTTGACGGAGTTGAGAGGCGCTCCATCACCGTGGAGCTCGAGCGTCGCGGCGCCACCGTCCGCTATTCGACCCCCGCCCCGTCCCAGCTCCTCGATGCCCTGTTGATGGGCTAGTCTTTGCTGCTGCAAAGCGAAGGGATTCTCCCTTGCAGGTCGCCTGCCGTTCTGTCGAAGCCGCGCCGCTGTGCTTCGGGAAGAAACGGGTGGCGCAGCGTGGGCACGCGCAGTTCCGGGGCCCGGCATGTCGTCCGCCGCGAGTTCCGCACGAACCGAAGGCCCCTTATGGGGCCTCCGTGCGAGCAGGACTGTCCGAGCGCCGGACGACATGCCGGGCCCCGGGACGGTGGGTTGCGAGGCTGCGCCCAACATACGGAGGTTCTGGGACGGACCGCGAGCGCGTGGGACCGCATGGTAAAATTCTTGCAGTTATGACTACTCAAGGAGTACGTATGTCTCGACCCATCGTAGCGATCGTCGGCCGCCCGAACGTGGGCAAGTCGACGCTCGTCAATCGTATCGCCCAGACCTCCGACGCCATCGTGCACCAGAGCCGCGGCGTCACCCGCGACCGCAGCTACCACGTGGCCGACTGGAACGGTCGCGAGTTCACGCTCGTCGACACCGGCGGCATCGAGCCCATGAAGAGCGACGACGTGTTCGCCACCTCCATCCGTGACCAGGCGCTCGCGGCGGCCGAGGAGGCCGCCGTCATCCTGTTCGTCGTCGACGGCTCGGTGGGCGTCACCGAGGAGGACGAGAGCGTGGCGCGCATGGTGCGCAAGCTCAAGAAGCCCACGTTCCTGCTCGTCAACAAGCTCGACAACCCTGCCCGCGAGAACGACAACCTGTGGGAGTTCTACTCCCTGGGCGTCGGCGACCCGGTCGCGGTCTCCGCGCTGCACGGCCATGGCACGGGTGATCTGCTCGACGAGGTCGTCGCCCTTCTGCCCGAGGATGCGGGCGAGGAGGACGAGCCCGACACCCTGCGCGTCGCCATCATCGGGCGCCCCAACGCCGGCAAGTCCTCGCTCTTCAACAAGATGATCGGCAACGACCGCTCCATCGTGAGCAACATCGCCGGCACCACGCGCGACGCCATCGACACGGTGGTCGAGCGCGACGGCAAGCGCTACCGCATGGTCGACACCGCGGGCATCCGCAAGAAGAGCACCGTCTACGAGAACATCGAGTACTACTCCATGGTCCGCGGCCTGCGCGCGATCGATCGCGCCGATGTGGCCTTGCTCGTGGTCGACGCGTCCACGGGCGTTACCGAGCAGGACCAGAAGGTCGCGAACCTCGCCATCGAGCGCGGCTGCGCGCTCGTCGTCCTGCTCAACAAGTGGGACCTGCTCAAGGACGACTACGAGCGCGATGCCGTCATGGAGACGGTCGACCGCCGCCTCACTATGGCCCCGTGGGCCGAGTACCTGCGCATCTCCGCCATGACCGGGCGCAGCGTGCATAAGATCTGGGACATGGTGGACGCCGCCGCCGAGCGCCGCGCCTGCCACATCACCACGTCGCAGCTCAACCGCCTGCTCACCGACATGCGCGAGTTCGGCCACACCGTCTCCGACGGCAAGCGCCGCCTCAAGATGCACTACGTCACGCAGACCGGCGAGAAGCCCCCGGCGTTCACGTTCTTCGTCAACCACACGGACCTGGTCACTGACAACTACAAGCGCTATATCGAGAACCGCATGCGCGCGACGTTCGATTTCAAGGGCACGCCGATCCGCCTGCGCTTCCGCGCCAAGAAGTCCGACAAGGACAAGGAGTAGGGAATGGGTTCCACGTCCATGCATGTGTGGCTTTGCCTCGCATTGGCCTGCGTGGTCAGTTACGCGCTTTGTGGCATTCCGTTTGGCAAGTTCTTTGCCAAGTGTCTTGCCCATGTGGACTTGCAGAAGGTCGGATCGGGCAACATCGGTACCACAAATGCGCTGCGCGCCGGCGGACCCAAGGTGGCCATCCTCACGCTTGTGTGTGATGTCCTCAAGGCGGTCATCAGCATCAACTGTGCGCTTCCGCTCCTCTCTTGGGCGTTCGGCTGCTCCGTCGCGTCGTTCTACCCCGGCGGTTCACATGATTTCGTCATTGCCGTTCTCGGCATCTCGTGTGTCGTTGGCCACATGTTCAGCTTCTATCTGCGCTTCAAGGGCGGGAAGTCCATCGCCACCGGAGTCGGCGTGCTTTTTGCCATCAACCTGCCCTGGGCCTTGCTGCACCTCGGCATCTTTATCGTGCTCGTCGCCCTTACCAAGTTCGTGAGCGTCGGCTCGATTGCGACTGCCGGGTTGGTCGGCATCACGGCCTGCCTGCTGTTTCCGCACGCGTCCCTCGCGTTCAAGCTCATCATGGGGGCCCTCGGCCTGCTGGTGGTGTGGGCGCATCGCTCCAACATCAAGAAGCTCATGAACGGCACCGAGTCCAAGCTTTCATTTACCAAACGCGTCGACAAGATGGATGAGTGATATGCGCATTGCACTGATAGGCACCGGCTCGTGGGGCACCGCCATGGCGGGCCTCGTCGCATCGCATGGCCATGACGTCGTCATGTGGTCCTACGATGCCGATCCGGTCATCGAGATCAACGAGCGCCATACGAACGCCTGTTACCTCAAGGACTACACCCTGCCTGGCAACGTCACGGCGACCAATTCGCACGAGGAGGCCCTTACCGGCGCGGACGCCGCGATCTTCGCCGTGCCGTCCGCGTTTCTACGCGGCGTGGCGCGGGATTGCGCGCCGTATGTGAGCGACTCGCTGCCCGTCCTCTGCCTCGCCAAGGGCATCGAGCTCGGTACCGGTCTGCTCATGAGCGACGTCATCGCCAGCGAGATCGGCCATCCCGAGCGCATCGCCGCGCTCTCGGGCCCCAACCACGCCGAGGAGATCTGCCACGGGTCGCTTTCCGCCTCGACCATCGCCTGCGAGAGCGTCGAGGTCGGCGAGTTCTTCAAGGAGCTCACGCTGAGCCCCGCGTTTCGCGTGTACCTGTCCTCCGATATGGTGGGCGTCGAGCTCTGCGGCGCCATGAAGAACGTCATGGCCATCATCTGCGGTATCGCGGCCGGTTCCGGCATGGGCGACAACGCCCTCGCGCTCATCATGACGCGCGGCCTGGCCGAGATCAGCCGCCTGGTGCACGCCTGCGGCGGCGAGGCGATGACCTGCATGGGTCTTGCCGGCATGGGCGACCTCATCGTCACCTGCACCTCCCGGCACTCGCGCAACCGCACGTTCGGCGAGGCGTTCGCCCACGGCGAATCGCTCGAGGAGTACCAGAGCCGCCGCCGCATGGTCGTCGAGGGCGCCGCCGCCGCGCGCAGTGTGAGCGAGCTCGCCCGCTCCAAGGGCGTCGACGTGCCTCTCACGTTCGCGCTCGAGAGCGTCCTGTACGGCGGCGTCACCCTCGAGTCCGTCCTGGAGACGCTCGTCAACCGCATCCCCAACGAGGAGTTCTACGGCCTCGACGAGTAGCGCCTACGGGTGGCCCGCTGCCCTGCGCACAGGGGTCGCCCGCTGCGGTCCGCCGCCGGCCGGGTCCTTTTGGCCCCCGTCCACATCCATCAATCGCATATTGTCCGTTCGAAAGGAACACGCCATGTCCGCACCTATCAAGATCTCGCCCTCGATTCTTTCCGCCGACATGGCGCATCTGGCGCGCGACCTCGACCTCATCGCCTGCGCGGACCTCATCCATGTCGACGTGATGGACGGGCACTTCGTTCCCAACCTGAGCTACGGCACCGCCATCGTGAAGGCGTGCAAGGGCGCGACGGACATCCCGCTCGATGTGCACCTCATGGTCTCCAACCCCGATGACACCATCGACTGGTACATCGATGCCGGCGCCGACCTCCTTACCGTGCACTACGAGGCCTCGACGCACCTGCACCGCACCATCGCGCACATCAAGGAGCGCGGGTGCAAGGCAGGCGTCGTCCTCAACCCCGCAACCCCCGTCTTCGTCCTCGAGGACATCATCGAGGATGTCGATATGGTCCTGCTCATGAGCGTCAACCCCGGGTTCGGTGGCCAGGCGTTCATTCCGCGCACCATCGAAAAGCTACGGCAGCTCACCGCCTTGTGCGCCTCGCATGGCGTCGCGCCGCTCATCGAGGTCGACGGCGGCGTGGGCATCGCCAACGCGGAGGGGATCGCTGCCGCGGGCGCCACGGTGCTCGTCGCCGGGTCCGCGGTCTTTGGCGCGAAGGACCCGGCGGCAGCCGTCGAGGCCATCCGCTCCGCGGCCGAGCTCGGCCGCTCTCGGATCGGCGCGTAGCCCATGTCCACGCAACGGTATGTGAATCTCGACTACGCCGCATCCACGCCGATGCGGCCCGAGGCGGTTCGGGCGCAGGCCGACTACGACGCCTCCCGTCTCGCGGGGGTCAACCCCAATTCGCTTCATTCCCTGGGACGTCAAGCCGCCATACGGCTGGAGGAGTGCCGCCGTGCCGTCGCGGCAAGCCTCGGTACGCGCGTGCGCGCGAGCGAGATCGTGTTCACGGGCGGCGGCACCGAGGCGAACGTCCTCGCCCTTCTGGGCATCGCCCAGGCCGTGCGCGAGCGCGATCGCGGCAGGTCGCGCGTCATCGTCTCGGCGATCGAGCACGACTCCATCCTCGACAACCTGCCCCTGCTGCGCGCCGATGGGTTTACGGTCGATGTAATCAAACCCGACTCGACGGGTCGCATCGACCCATCGTCGCTCGAGCGGCTCATCTCGAGCGACGTCGCGCTCGTGTCGGTCATGCTCGCCAACAACGAGACGGGCGTCGTCCAGCCCATCGCTGATCTTGCGCGCATCGCGCACGGCGCGGGGGCGCGCATGCACAGCGACGCGATCCAGGGGTGGCTGCACATCCCCTTCGACGTGTCCGCGCTCGGCGTCGATGCGCTCTCGCTTGCCGGCCACAAGGTGGGCGGCCCGGTCGGTATCGGCGCGCTCTACCTCAAGTCGCGCACGCCCATACGGGCGAGGAGCTTCGGCGGCGGACAGGAAGGCGGCCTCAGGCCCGGCACGCAGGACCTGCGCGCTATCGTCGCGCTCGCCGCGGCGGCGAGCGCCCTGCGGCCCCTGGTCGCGCATCACCGCGAGCAGGTCGGCTCCCTTGCGAACGGGCTCTACACGCGCCTGTGCGCCCACCCGCGCATCCATGCGACGATGGGCGATTGGACGTCCGTCGAGCGGCTGCCGGGCATCGTGAGCATCTACGTCGACGGCATCGACTCCGAGGAGCTCATTCTCCAGCTCGATGGGCTCGGCTACGAGGTCTCGGCGGGCAGCGCGTGCTCCAGCGCGAGCCTCGACGCGAGCCATGTCCTGCGCGCCATGGGCATTCCGCGCGAGAAGGCGCTGGGGTCCTTGCGGATCTCCTTCGACGACCGGGTGGAGCCCGACTCGCTCGAGCGGTTCGCACAGGCGCTTTTCGAGGTGGTGGGCGCATGAACGTAGGGGAGTTGGAGCGCGCGCTCTTCGAGGCGTTCCCTGCCCGGGACGCGGAGCCCTGGGATCGCGTCGGGCTCTCGGTGGGCGATCCGGACGCCGAGGTGGCGGGCGTCGCCTGCGCGCTCGACGCGACGGTCGCCTCGCTGGATGAGGCCGTCCGGCGCGGAGCCAACGTCCTGGTGACGCACCATCCCGTCTACCTTTCGGCTCCCGACCGGTTCTGCCCCGCCGCGCCCGGCAGGCCGAGCTCCTCGGCGACGGTGTTCGAGGCCGCCCGCCGCGGCGTGAGCATCATCTCGATGCACACCAACCTCGACCGCTCATGTGCCGCCCGCACGCTGCTTCCGCGGCTCATGGGGCTTGCGGCGCGCACGTCGCTGGAATGGGCGGAGGAGCCGGAGCGCACGGGCATCGGGGGGATCTGCGAGACTGACCCCATCACGGTGAAGGAGCTCGCTCTCCGCGCGCAAGAGGCGTTCGCGACATGCGCGCAGGCGTGGGGGAGACCCGACGCCCTCGTGCGGCGCATCGCGTTCGTGGGCGGCTCGCTCGGTGACTTCGGTGAGCTTGCGCTCGAGCACGGCTGCGACGCGGTCGTGACCGGGGAGCTGGGCTACCACCGCGCGCAGGATCTCGCGCTCCGTGGGCTTTCTGTCGTGCTGCTCGGCCATGACCGGATCGAGCAGCCGTTTTGCCGCATACTTGCCGATGCGACCGCGCATGCGGGCGTCGCGCAAGACCGTATACATATCATTCCGCTCCCCCAGCAGTGGTGGGTGCCGTCGCAAGGAGGACATGCATGAGCCAAGGTTCCGATCTGATCAAGCTCCAGGAGACCGATCTCGAACTCGACCGCGAGCGCAAGACGCTCAAGGACCTGCCGCTCATCGCCGAGCTCGCCAAGAAGCGCGCCTCCTACGCCAAGCTCAAGTCCGAGGCGACGCGCCTGCTCGCCGATCGCAAGGACGCCCAGATCGCCGTCGACGACCTCGACGAGGCGGAGCGCTCCTGCCACGAGGCCATCACCGCCGCCCAAGAGCGCCCGATCGACGCGAGCGACTATCGCGCCGTCCGCGATTTGGAGGAGGAGCTCTCGCTGCTCGCCAAGCGCCTGGACAAGATCGCGTTCGACCGACCGGCCGCCCTTGAGAAGCTCGAGGCGGCGCGCGAGCGCGAGGACAAGCTCGCCGGGTATATCAAGCGCTTCGAGGCGTCCATCATCGAGGACACCAAGGCCGCCCGCGAGCAGGCAGCCGGTCTGCAGGCCTCCATCGATGAGCTCACGCGCCGCCGGGAGCATCTCCTGGGGCGCCTGCCGCAGGAGACCCGCGCGATGTACGAGCGCGGTCTCGCGCGCTTTCGCGGCCTGACCGTCGAGCGCATCGAGGGCAACGTCCCCACGGTGTGCCGCACGGCGCTGCAGCCCGCCTCCATGGACGCGCTGCGCCACGCGGGCGATATCGCCGAGTGCCCCTACTGCCACCGCATCATCGTCTTGAATGCCGAGGAGTAGACCGTGCAAAAGACCGTCCTGCTCTGCGTGACGGGGTGCATCGCCGCCTACAAGTCATGTGAGATCGCGCGCGCCCTGCAAAAGGCCGGCGTTCGCGTCAAGGTGTGCATGACGGAGCACGCCACCTCGTTCGTGGGCCCCACCACCTTCCGCGCGCTTACGCGCGAGGAGGTCGCCGTCGACCTGTTCGACAATCCCAGCGACCCCATTCACCACATCTCGCTGGCCAAGGAGCCCGATGTGGTGCTCGTCGCCCCCGCGACGGCGAACGTCGTCGCCAAGGTCGCGCACGGGCAGGCCGACGACCTGCTCACCACGACCGTCCTCGCCACCGATGCGCCGGTGGTCGTCGCGCCCGCCATGAACGTCGGCATGTGGCAGGCGGAGGCCACGCAGAAGAACATCGCCACGCTCGAGCAGCGCGGCTTCGACATCGTGCGCCCCGCCACGGGTTACCTCGCGTGCGGCGACACGGGGGAGGGCAAGCTCGCCGACGTCGACGACATCGTCGCGCGAACGCTCGTCGCCCTGAAGACCTCCCAGGCGCTGGCGGGGGAGCGCGTGCTCATCACCGCGGGGGGGACGCGCGAGGCGATCGACCCCGTTCGCTACATCGGCAACCGCTCGTCGGGCAAGATGGGCCACGCGCTCGCGCGGGCGGCGCGCGCCATGGGGGCCGAGGTCACGCTCGTGACCGCCTCGACCCAGCTCTCGATCCCCTTTGGCGTCGAGGGCGTCCGCGTCGAGAGCGCGGCGCAGATGCTCGATGCCGTATCGCAGCGCTTCGATGCGTGCACCATGCTCATCTGCGCCGCCGCGGTCGCCGATTACGCCCCCGCGCACCCGGCGTCCCATAAGTTGAGCAAGGCCGATGGCGAGCTCACGCATATCGACCTCGTCAAGACCGCCGACATCCTCGCCGAGATGTCCCGCGTCAAGGGAAATCGCGTGGTCATCGGCTTCGCCGCCGAGACCAACGACCTGGTGAGGCGTGCGCGCGCCAAGCTTGAGCGCAAGGGATGCGACGCCATCGTCGCCAACGACGTGTCGCGCGCCGAGTCGACCTTTGGCTCCGACACGAATGCCGTGACGTGGGTGAGTTCTCAAGGCGTTGAGGAGCTGCCATGCACCGGCAAGCAGGCTCTCGCATTTGAGCTGCTCAGACGTGCCGTCGCCCTAAAATCTTAGGAAGTTTCAAAATTCTTCTTGCATACGGGGCGGGCTTTGGGTAAAGTACTTCCTTGCTTCGGGACGTAGCGCAGCTTGGTAGCGCACTTGCATGGGGCGCAAGGGGTCGCTGGTTCAAATCCAGTCGTCCCGACCACGGAGCATGAGAGGGCGGCTGTATGGCCGCCCTTTTTGTTTAGCGTATGGGTTAGCCATCCGCAAAGCGGGTATCATCCTTCCAGTGTTTTTCATCGACCAGGGGAGTCACGCGTGGCAGCAGGCAAGATCAGGAAGAAGATCAAGAAGGAGCTCATCGGCACGTCCGATTATCCGTCCAACAAGATCTTCACCATCTCCAACTTCATCACGTTCACCCGCCTGATCCTCACCGGCGTGTTCCTGTACCTGTTCGTCACCGATTTCAATCGATACGTCGCACTCGTCATCTACGCCGTCGCCGCGTCCACCGACTGGCTGGACGGCCAGATCGCCCGCATGACCAAGACGGTGAGCTGGCTGGGCAAGCTGCTCGACCCCATCGTCGACCGCGCCCTGCTGTTCTGCGGCGTCGTGGGCCTCGTCGCCCGCGAGGAGCTGCCCCTGTGGATCTGCCTTGCCATCGTGGGGCGCGACATCTACCTGTTTTTGGGTAACTTCGTGGTCAAGCGCTACCATAAGCGGCCCATCGACGTCGTGTTCGTCGGCAAGCTGGCCACCGCGCTGCTCATGAGCGGGTTCACCCTCATGCTGCTCGGCCTGCCCGTCCTCGACGGCCTGGGCATCGTCCCCGATTCGCTCACGTGGCTTCCCGGGCTCAACTGCACGCCCGTCCCGCTCGGCATCTTCTTCGTGTACGCGGGCGTGTGCTGCTCGCTGCTCACCGGCCTCGTGTACACCGTCAAGGGCCTGCAGGCCATCCGCAACGCCATCGCCCATCCCGAGGACGAGGACGAGGACTTCCTCAACCCGGATATCGATGAGGGTGAAGAGGCTTCTGCGGCGGAGACTGCGTGATTGCTCCTGCACGCCCGTCGCTTGCGGTAGAATGAATGAATCAGTGACGTTTTCCCGGATGGTAATCTGGGGTATCCAATAGGGGGTTCCCATGGCCAACTTCGAGCAGAATGAGACGACGCGCATCTTCCGCATGCCGAGCAGCGACGCAACGGCACCCGATTTGATGAAGAGCGCCTCGCTCGTCGTTCCCGTGCTCTCCATCATCAAGGGTCCCCAGACCGGCAACGTCTTCGAGATCGACGCCCCCGAGATCACCATCGGCCGCGATCCGGCCAACACCATTTTCCTCAACGACATGACCGTCTCGCGCAGCCACGCCAAGATTCTGCGCAACGAGGCGGGTGTCCTCATCGAGGACCTGGGGTCCCTCAACGGCACCTGGGTCGATGGCGCGATCGTCAACTCCGCCCCTCTGCACGACGGCTCTTCCGTGCAGATCGGCACCTTCACGCTGATGTACCACGAGAGCACCGTGGAGCGCATCGAAACCGGTGAGTAGTTTGGCTGAGCGCAGCTACCTCAGCATCGGGCAGGTGGTGAACCTGCTCCGCGGAACGTACCCCGACCTCTCAAACTCCAAGATCCGCTTCCTCGAGGACGAGGGGCTCATAACGCCGCACCGCACGCCCAAGGGCTACCGTCAGTACTCCAAAGCGGACGTCGATCGGCTTGAGGTCATTTTGCATCTGCAAAAAACGAGGTACATGCCGCTCTCGGCCATCAAGCAAAAGCTTGACAGCGCCTCCGACCTCTCCACGCTCGCGTTCGAGGTCGGCTTGCTCACCGATGCCCCCATGAAGGTTGCCTCCAAGGAGACCCGCCAAAAGCTCCATCTCATCGAGGACGTCCCCGATATCCTGGGCGTCGACATCGCGTTTCTGCGCCAGCTGGCCGACAACGACCTCATACGCATCGTTCGCAGCCCCCAGAATCGCGAATTGATCGACGGCCGCGACTTCGAGATCATCCGTCACTGCGCCGAGCTCTCGCGCTTCCACATCGAGCCGCGCAACCTGCGCCAGTACGTCATCGCGGCGAACCGCGAGTCGGCCCTCTTCGAGCAGGTGCTCATCGGCATGCTCGGCACGGACGATTCGGATGACGACCGTGAGGCCAAGCTCGACCGCGCGTTCAAGACGCTGCACGACCTCACCGACGGGGTCCGCACCGCGCTGTTGCGCAACCGCGTCTTCGAATCGCTCAACGCGGTCGTCGAGGACGCCGACGTGGACGCCATCGACGACGAGATCACGCGCGCGGAGCAGGCGGCCCAGGGGCGCGCAGCCGCATCGTACGCCTCCTCCATCTCATCCTCAGGCATCTCTCCGCTCGACGCGAGCGAACTTGCAGCCCAGCCCATTCGCGTCCTGCCCTTGGACGCAGAGTAGAAAGCGCATACCATGGCAAGCTTCGATTACGAGTCCTACATCACCGACATCCCTGACTATCCCGAGCCGGGCGTCGTGTTCAAGGACATCACGCCCCTGTTCGCGGACGCCGAGGCCATGCGCCGCACGGTCAAGGACATCGCCGATCATTTCCGCGATGCGGGCGTCACCAAGGTCGTCGGCCCCGAGGCGCGCGGCTTCATGATCGGCGTGCCCGTGGCCCTCGAGCTCGGCGCGGGCTTCATTCCGGCGCGCAAGCCCGGCAAGCTCCCGCGCGAGACCTATGCCGTGAGCTATGAGCTCGAGTACGGCACGGACACGCTCGAGATCCACCGCGACGCCATCCAGCCCGGGGATCGCGTGCTCATCGTCGACGACCTGATCGCCACGGGCGGCACCGCCGCGGCGACCGGAAAACTTGTGCAAGATGTGTCGGGCGTACTAGTAGGGTATGCTTGTATCTTGGAGCTGACGTTCCTCGAACCGCGCAAGGCGCTCGCCGCCGCCGGCGACCAGGAGCTGTACAGCCTCGTCAAGGTCCAGTAACCGAGCGCGCGTCATGCGCGCATCGAGGAGTTTCTCATATGACGCACTCTAAACGTAGCCTTACCGTTCGCCGTGCGATCGTCTCGGGCCTTACCGGCCTCGTGTTGTTCTCCGGCGTTCCCACCTTCGCCTTCGCCGATACCGAGTCCGATCTCGCCGCCGCCCGCGCGCAGCTCGAGGCCATCGGTCGCCAATCCGAGCAGATCACCGGCGAGCTCGCCGAGCTCACGGGTGATCTCGAGCGCACGCGCGGCGAGATCGATCAGAAGAACTCCGAGATCGCCGAGCGCCAGGAGCTTCTCTCCACGTTCGCCTCCTCAGAGTACAAGGGCGGCCTTGCCGGGCTGCTCGAGATCGTGATGGCCTCCGAGTCGTTCGATCAGCTCGTTTCGAGCGTGACCTACATGAACAAGGTGGCCAACACGCAGGCCGAGACCATCTCCGAGGTGAAGACCCTCAAGCAGGAGCTCACCGACAAGCAGGCCGAGCAGGAGAAGAACGTTCAGGCGACGCAGAAGAAGGTCGATGAGCTGAACGAGCAGCGCGCGAGCGCCTCGTCGCTGGTCAACTCCCTCGACGCCAAGCTCCAGGAGGAGTTGGCTGCCGAGGCGGCCGCCAACGCGGCATTGCAGCAGGGTCTCAACGCCGGCTCGAGCGAACAGATCCAGGACGTCGAGAACACCGAGACGCCCGATTCCGGTACCGGCAACCAAGGCGGTGGGACGCAGGGCGAGACCCCTTCCCAGCCCACTCCGACCCCGCAGCCGCAGCCGCAGCCGCAGCCGCAGCCGCAGCCGCAGCCCGAACCCGATCCCGAGCCCGGATACAATCCCGGCACCGGCAACGCCATCGTCGACCGCGCCTACAGCTGGGTCGGCAAGGCCGATTACGTGTGGGGCGCCTGCGCTCCCGGCCAGTTCGATTGCTCCGGATTCGTGAGCTACTGCCTGACGGGCAGCTACACGCGTCTGGGCACGACGTACACCTTCCTCCGGTGGCCGCGCGTGAGCAACCCCCAGCCGGGTGATGTCGCCGTGAATTCCGGCCACTGCGGCATCTACATCGGCAACGGCCAGATGATCCACTCCGCCACGTATGGCGTCGGCGTGGTCGTCGGTCCCGTGCAGTCCGGCATGGTGTTCGTGCGCTACTAGCGCCCGAACAATACATAGAGCGCGCAACGGCGGGGGAGCAGACCCTCCGCCGTTTTATTTGGGTAGAAGGTGTCTTGACGTGGCAGATGGGTGGACGCCCGCGCCGGCGCAATAAGGTATATACTCTGAGCACTCGCATATGGGCGAAAGGAATATGAATGACTTGGGCACTCATCGCTGATTCAAGCTGCAACCTCCGCGAATATCGACCGACCGCTCCCGACTGCATCTATGCGGTCGCGCCCCTCAAGATCGAGGTGGCAGGGGAGGAGTTCATCGATGACGCGTCGCTCGATGTCGAGGAGCTCAACCGTCGCGTCGCCGCGGAGAGCTCGGCATCGGGCAGCGCGTGCCCGAGCGCGGGGGAGTGGGCCGATCTTTTCCGCAGCGCCGATAACGTGATCGCGGTGACCATCTCGTCCAATCTCTCGGGAAGCTTCGACGCCGCCGAGATGGGGCGCAACCTCGTCATGGACGAGTACGCCCGCGAGCACGATGGCCAGATAGCCGGTAAGAACATCTACGTGCTCGATTCGCACGCCGCGGGCGGAAAGCTCGAATTGATCATCGAGCTATTAGATAGGCACCTTAGCAATAATCCTGACTGCACGTTCGATGAGGCGGTGGCCTACGCCGATCGCCTTGCCACCCATTCGCAGGTGCAGTACTCGCTGAGCAGCTATGACAATCTCACCAAGAACGGACGCATGCCCAAGCTGGTGGGGGCGTTGGCGAGCGGGCTTTCGATTCGCATGCTCGGAACCGCGAGTGCGCAGGGCACGATTAAGGTGGTGGCGCCGACGCGCGGTGACCGCAAGACGTATCGCAAGATCATCGATGTGATGCGCTCGGATGGATTCCGTGGCGGCTTGGTGTACATCGATCACGTCTCAAATGTGGCCGGCGCACAGGCCCTCAGCGATGCGATTATGACCGAATGGCCGCAGTCGCAGATTCGCGTTCTTCCATGCGGGGGGCTCTGCTCGTACTATGCCGAGGCGACTGGACTCATCATCGGCTACGAATGGCTCGGAGAGTAGGCCGAGTGGCCTCCGTTCCGCGCGTATTCCACGTGAGAACTATTCGTTGTTTCGCTCCATGCTTAGGCCTCCCGTTCCTTGGGACAAATAACGCCCAAGGAACGGGAGGCCGTTCATTATCGCATCGTGGCGTCAAATATCCTATGAAGTACGGTAAAAAGTCAACTTTACATAATATATATTATCAACAGATTAGGTTTCGCAAAGGAAGTAACTGAACTGGAGGCAAAGACAGGATGCCATCCATGGCATTTCGTCTCGATACGACAGCAGGTGCCCGCCGTGCGCCTCATCGAAGTCAACGAGCTCGACGAACCGACCGCGGGTGCGGCGGCTTCGGCTCGAGCGGTTTGAAACATTGAGTGTAGCTACGGATAGCACCTCATCGGGGTGTAATCAATTGTGCTGCTCGATGTATTGATACGCGCTCATGGCCGCGATGGCGCCGTCGGATGCGGCGGTGATGACCTGCCGCAAGGTCTTTGAGCGCATGTCACCGGCGCAGAACAGTCCCGGGGTGCGCGTGGCCATGCCGTCATCGGTCAGGACACCGCCGTCGGCCCCAAGATCCACGAGCGGTTCGACCAAAGCGGTCGCCGGATCATGACCGACCGCGACGAAAATGCCGACGCTGCCCTCATCGAATCGTTCAACATGGGTTTCGCCCGTTGCATTGTCACGGAAGGTGATGGCGTTGATGAACGTCTCGCCCTCGACATCGGTAATGCTAGTTTGGTACCTAACCGAGATATTCTCTCGTGCGAGAAGTCGATCGGCCATACCGCGCGAAGCGCGAAACTCATCGCGCCTGACGACCAGCTCGACCGATGAGGCGATATTGGACAGATACAGGGCCTCTTCGACGGCGGAATTCCCGCCGCCTATGATAAAGACGCGTTTTCCACGGTAGAACATGCCGTCGCAGGTGGCGCAATACGATACTCCCCTGCCCCGGAACGCGTCCTCGCCGGTAAACCCACCTTGGCGGGGGGTCGCGCCGGTCGCGACGACGACCGCGCGCGCGGTCAGCTGCTCCATGTCCGTCGTGATGACAAACGAGCCCGAATCGTCCTTCTCAATGGCTTGCACCCAGCCATAGGCGCTGTGCGCCCCGGCCTGCTCCGCGTGCGCCTGCATCTTCTGCCCGAGCTCGGCCCCCGAACAGCTTGGGATTCCCGGGTAGTTGTCGATGACATCGGACGTCGCGATCTGCCCGCCGGGCATACCGTGTTCCAGGACGAGCACGTCAAGACTGGCGCGTGCTGCGTACAGGGCCGCGGAATACCCTGCGGGGCCGCCTCCGATGACGATGAGGTCGTGCTTGGTTGCCATAGGTTAATCATCCTTTCGTACGTCATTTCTTTGCTCATACCCGATTGCGGATGACACTTACACGCCAAGCAATACAATGCTGATAGCTCAACGACTCTGGAGACTCTTGCCATGCCGACTGACACCCGCGCCCCTGAACTCGACCCCGCGGATCGCCGCACCGATTCCGAGGCTTCCGTCGCCGCATCGTCGCGACGTCCCGTCATCACCATCATGCATGCCTCTGTGGGATCTGGCCATCGCGCCGCCGCGATGGCCATAGCCCAGGCGGTCGAGCAGCTCCGGGGCGATTCGGGCGTACCCGCGGACGTGGAGGTGGACGTCCTCGATGTCCTCGACTTCGGACGCATCCATTTTGACGGGAACAAGACGGCTGCGGCATTCACGGGGGCGACGCGCCCCATTTACGACGTCACGTGGCGCTATACGCTCACCGGGCGGTTCCTTTGGGGTGGAGGCTCGGCATGGTCGCGCATCATGTTCGGGTCGTTCAATGAGTACGTTGAGCAAAAGCGGCCCCTTGCGGTCATATGCACGCATATCACCGCCGCCAATACCGCGGTCGGCGCGCGCATGATGACGGGTATCGAGTTTCCGGTGATTTGCGTTCCAACGGACTACGAGATCGAGGGATGGTGGCCCCACAAGGAGACGGACCTGTTTTGCGTGGCGACGGAGTTTATGGCGGAGACGCTTCGTCCCCGCAAGGTACCTGAGCGCTGCATCGAGGTCACCGGAATCCCCATTCGTCCGGGGTTTAGCGAGCAGCGCGACCGTGCGCGGGATTGCGCCGCCTTCGGATTGCCCGCCGAAAAAATGCTCGTGCTCGTCATGGCGGGCGCCGCGCTGCCGCAACCCTATGTGAGGTTTCGGGCCGCGATGGAGGAGACGCTTCCCTACCTGAGAAGTTTCGAGAACATGCATTTCGTGTTTCTCCCCGGCAAGGACATCGCCTATGCGAAGCACCTCAATTCGGTGTTCGAGGGCATGAAGCTCCCCAACGCGAGCGTCCTCGATTACGTCGACGATATGGCCGCGCTCATGAGGACGTGCGATCTTGCGATTCTCAAATCGGGCGGGCTGACGGTCACGGAGTGCCTCTGCGCCGAGCTCCCCATGATCTTGCTGGGAAAGTCGTACGGGCAAGAAAAGTCCAATACAGTCATGCTCACCTCGTTTGGCGCGAGCATGCACGCGACGACCTCTCGAGAACTGATCATGCAGCTCAGGCACCTCCATGACAACTCCGAGGCGCTGCATGGGCTCCTGGTCAATGCCAACGCCCTGCGACGCCCCGATGCCGCGAAGGACATCGTGCGGGCGACGATGCGGCTGACCGGCGTTCCCTGCGAGCGTGAACGTCATTTTGCCGAGTTTTACTGGGGAGGAAAGCCGGCGCACACGAGGTGATGCGCCGTGGCATCTTGCAATGTGCATGATACGATGCGAGGTCTTGTAAAAAGCCGCCCACAGACAATGGTTCTGCAGGCGGCTTTTTCCGTTGTGGCGCGCTATGCGCGTCCCGTTGGTTGCGTCAGCTCGGCTTACACGAGCAGGAAGTACGCGAGGAACGCGGCGGCGGCGACCCACATGAGCGGGCGCACCTTCTTGAGGTTGCCGGTCACTGCGGCGACGATGACATAGGCGATGAAGCCCAGGCCGATGCCATTGGAGATGGAATAGGTGAACGGGATGCCGATGATGATCATAAAGGTCGGGAATCCCTCGAGGATATCGGACCAATCAACCTCGGTGACCTCGCTCATCATGAGGAAGCCCACGTACACGAGCGCGCCGCAGGTGGCGGCGGAGCTGATGCAGCCGATCAACGGCGAGAAGAACGCGGCGAGCAGGAAGAGCACGCCGGCGGTCACGGAGGTGAGACCGGAACGGCCACCGTCGGCGGCGCCAGATGCGGACTCGACGAACGTGGTGATGGAGGAGGCGCCAAAGACGCCACCGGCTGCCGCGGCGACGGAGTCGACGATCAAGATGGGCTTGATGTCCTCAACCTTGCCGTCCTCCGTGAGGAACTCGCCTTGTTTGGCGACGGCCATGGCGGTGCCCATGGTGTCGAAGAAGTCACTCATCATGAGCGAGAACGCGAAGAGCAGCAGCGCCGGGGTGGTCAGGGCCTTGACGACGCCCATCACGCCATCGGCGTCGGCCATGAAGGGCGCGCCGAAGGTGGTGAAATCGAGCGGTGCCACGATGCTCGTCGGAGCGGCGGTGACGCCCAGCGGGATACCCAGGACGGAGGCGATCACGATGCCCCACAGCAGGGCTCCCTTGACCTTCATGGAGGACAGAACGACCGTGGCGACGATGGAGATGAGGCCGACGAGGAAGACCGGGTCGGTCACCTTGCCGAGCGCCACCATGGTCGCCTCGTTCGCGACGATGATGCCGCCGTCCTTGAGGCCGATCATGGCGATGAAGAGGCCCAGGCCGATCGAGATGCCGTGGCGCAGGGACACCGGAATCGCGTCCATGATGGCCTCGCGCAGGCCGCAGAGCACGAGCAGCAGGATCGCGATGCCCTCGACGAAAATGATGGCCATGGCGGTCTGCCAGCCGAGGCCCATGGCACCGCACAGCGTGTATGCCACGATGGAGTTGATGCCCATGCCGGATGCGCACGCGAGCGGACGGTTGGCGATGAGTCCCATCGCGATCGTCATGACGGCGGCGCCGATGCACGTGGCGGTGACCGCAGCGGAGACGGGAACGCCGCCCGCGGACAGGATGAGCGGGTTCACGACGATGATGTAGGACATCGCCAGAAACGTGGTCAGGCCCGCGCGCAACTCAGTTGCGACGTCGGACTTGCGCTCCCCCAACTTGAAAAACTGGTCCATAGATTATCCCCCTCTATGTCTGGACCGACTATTTCGAACCGCTCGACCCGAAACCGCCGCATCCGCGGTCGGTTTCGTCGAGTTCGTCGACTTCGATGAGGCGCACGACGGGCACCTGCTGGACGACGAGCTGGGCGATACGCTCGCCGCGCTCGATGTGAATGGTCTCATGTGGGTCGATGTTGACCGCGATGACCTTGAGCTCGCCGCGATAGTGGGCGTCGATAAGGCCCGGGGTGTTCGCGATCGTGAACCCGCGTTTGAGCGCCATGCCGCTCCTGGGCTGCACGAATCCGGCGAATCCGTCGGGGAGCGCGATAGCGAGGCCCGTCGGGATCAACACGCGCGAAAAGGGCGGTATATCGACGCTCTCGTTGGCGCGAAGATCGAGACCGGCATCGCCCTCGTAGGCATAGGAGGGCAGCTCGACGGTGGGGTCAAGGCGCTTGACGGTTACGGTAAGCATGGGCATGGGTTCACCTCAATTTGTCGAGTTCGGAAAGAAACTCATCGATGTCTTGAAAATCGCGGTACACGGACGCGAAGCGGATATACGCGACCTTGTCGAGCTTCTCAAGGCGCTTGAGCACCATATCGCCGATGTCATGAGAACTCACGGCGGTGCGGGTGCCGCCTCGCAGCTCAAGCTCGATGTCGTCGATGAGCGCATTGAGCTGCGGCAGGTCGATGTCGCGCTTGGAGGTGGCGCGCATGAGGCCCACCATGAGCTTATTGCGATCGAATGGCTGCGTCGTGCCGTCGCTTTTGAGCACCTCGATGGGGTCCTCGCAGCGCTCGAAGGTGGTGAAGCGATACCCGCAGGAGCGGCACTCCCGACGACGCTTGATGGCGTTCGTCGACTCCTGCATGCGTGAATCGATGACGCGCGTATCGCCATGTCCGCACTTGGGACAACGCATGTGGACACTCCCCTCACAACGACAACTGATTAAGCATACCACATATGGCGACTCACGCTCCGCATGCCACTAGATACGGGATACTTGTATGCTTACAGAGATTCATGCGGCCTGAGCTGTGACGGGGACCTCGATCTCCATGCCGGCGTGCAACGTGGCGGATGTGAGTGAGTTCATGGTGCGCATGAGCTCGACCTCATCGTCGATGGACATGCCCTCGACGTCATGCTCCGCGGCGATGCTCCACAGCGAATCGCCGGGTTCCACGGTGACCGTTCGCGTGTTGAGCTGGTCGAGGGCCAGCTGATGCGAGGCGCTTCGCGCAGCGCCATGGAACGCGGAGGCGCCAAGGGCCATGAGGAACAGGCATGCGGCGACGAGGCAAAGGACGCCCTTGCGCGGACGTGCGGACTCGGCGACTTGTGAGAGCGCGTAGGTATCGGGTGCGGCGACTTGCAGGGCCCCCGTCTGGAGCATGGGCTTGGAACCGGGTATGACGCGCAGCGCGGTGGCGGCGGCGGGCTCGACCTCAAGGGCAAGGTTTCCATAGGTGCATGCGGTGGACTTCATGAGTGCTCCTCTCGCTCTTCTTCTTGATGCACCAGTTATATCCGAGCGTCCAGACAAAACATGTGGCACAAGAACGAGTGTTCGTGTATTATTATCTTCGAACAGTTGTTCTTGTCAAGAAAAATACGAACAGATGTTTGTATTTGGAAGGAGCGCCCATGGCACGCAAGATCTCCAAGCGCCAGCAGCAGATCTACGACTTCATCCGCTCATACCAAAAGGAGAAGGGCTATCCTCCGAGCGTGCGCGAGATGGCCGCCGCCGTCGGCCTCTCCTCCCCTTCGACGGTCCACGCCCATCTCAGCGCACTCGAGGACCTGGGGCTCATCAAACGCGACGCGACGAAACCGCGTGCACTCGAGGTGTTCAATTCGGACGGAAGCTCATGTGCCGTGACCGAGACGGAGCGGCCGGCGTCCCGGGGCACGGTGTCCCTTCCCTTGGTCGGGCGCGTCGCCGCGGGTCTGCCCATCCTCGCAGAGCAAAATATCGAGGACACGTTCACGCTGCCCACCGAGATCGCGACCGATTCCAGCTCCTTCATGCTCGAGGTGCACGGCGAGTCGATGATCAACGCGGGGATCTACAACGGCGATTACATCGTTGTACGCGAGCAGAAAAGCGCCATGAACGGGGAGATCGTCGTTGCCCTGATCGACGGTGAGGCCACGGTGAAGACGTTTTACAAGGAACAGGGCAGGGTTCGCCTACAGCCCGAGAACGACGCGATGGAGCCGATTTACGCCGAGAACCCCACGATTTTAGGTAAGGTCGTCGCGCTGATGCGGCGCTTCTAGGCCGCTGGAACATCTCATCTATGATGGATCGACATGAGGACGGAAAACCTGGTTCGGGAAAACGCCTTCACGCGCTCGATGAGTTGAGGGGCGCCGCGGTTCTCTCCATGGTCGCATTCCATGCGGCATATGATTTGGCGTATCTGTACGGCGTCGATATGCCTTTATTCACCACCGGATGGATTCAGGAGCTCTGGAGGGTTTCGATCAGCTGGACGTTTCTCGCGCTGGCCGGTTGGATGACGTCGCTGAGCCGGAGCAATCTCAGGCGCGGCTGCCAGTACGCCGCCATAGCGGTGGCTATATGGATTGCGACCTCATGGGCCGCCGTCGATACGCCCATCTCGTTTGGCATCATCTATTGCATGGCGGCGTGCACGTTGCTGTGGTGGTGCCTGGAGCATGCGTTTCCCCAGGCGCTCACGCGATGGCGCGTGCCCGCGGCGTTTCTCTGCGCCGTCCTTTTTGGTGCGCTCTATCAAGTTCCCAGGAGCCGTTATGCCGTGGGGGGCCTCGCCTGGCTGGGCTTTCCCGGTCCCGGCTTCTCGTCGGGCGACTACTACCCGCTCGTCCCCTTCTTTTTCCTCTATGCGGCGAGCGCGCTCATGGCACGCGGATGGACTCAATCCCATCGAGCATATCCGCGCTGGATGTATGGACGGCACGTGCCGGCGCTCGCGTGGTTAGGTAGGCATGCGCTGGTCATATATGCCGTGCACCAGATCGCCATCCTGCTGGCGCTCGAGATCATATTCATGTGATAACGTCGCGCATGCCCCTTGGGCTCACATGTTCATCGCGTACAGAGAGAAGTCCTGAACGACAGAAATTCTAAACTCGCGAGGAATCTACGATCGATGAGGTGAAGGCTCCCTCTGCTGTTGACGCTCGGTGACGGCACGCCCCTATTCGGTCTGAAACGGCCGTACGAGTGCGGCGATATGCGCGGGCACGCGGCACACCATGCACACGTGATCGGACTCGAAGGATTCGGACAAGATGCTTCCCTGTTGGCGAATGGCCGCCATGAGTGCGCCTTCACCGTAGGGAATCTCACAGGACATGAGCTCATCGGTCAGCGCCGCCTCTCGCGCGATGCGCTGGCGAAGCTCCTCGATGCCCGCACCGGTGCGCGCGGAAAAGAACAGCGCATCGGGATGTCGGCGCTTGAGCCGCTCGACCTCAGAGGGATCGAGAAGATCTATCTTGTTGTATACGGTGAGCGCGCGCTGCGACTCGGCGTGCACATCGCACAGGACCCGGTCGACCGATTCGATCTGGCGGTCACGGTCCTCGTCCGACACGTCGACCACTTTGAGGATGAGATCGGCATCCCGCACCTCAGACAGGGTCGATTTGAACGCCTCGACCAGCCCATGGGGAAGCTTTTGGATAAACCCCACGGTATCGGTTATCGTGATGGCGCGACCGCCGGGCAGCTCGTAGGAGCGCGTGGTCGGATCGAGCGTAGCGAACAGCTTGTCTTGGGCAAGGACGTCCGATCCGGTCAGTCGGTTGAGCAGGCTCGATTTTCCCGCGTTGGTGTATCCGGCGAGCGCGATGCGAAAGGCCAGCGATCCGGTTCGTGATTTGGACTGGACGGCGCGCCGCCGCTCCACCACGGCGAGCTCCTTGCGAAGCGAGGCGATGCGATTGCGGATCATGCGGCGATCGACTTCGAGCTGACTTTCGCCTTGGCCAAATCGGCTTCCAATGCCGCCGCGCGTCTGCTCTTTCGCAAGGTGGGTCCACATGCCCCTGAGCCGCGGGAGAAGATACTGGAGTTGCGCCAATTGCACCTGGAGCCTTCCCTCGCGTGTGCGGGCGTGGAGGCCGAAGATGTCGAGGATCAACGCGGTCCGGTCGATGATCTTGATGGGCTCACCCAGCGCGCGCTCGAGGTTGGACTGCTGCGAGGGGCTCAGGTCGTCATCAAAGATCACCACGTCGGCATCGAGGCGTTGCACGAAGCCGCGCAGCTCCTCGACCTTGCCCGAACCGATGTACGTTTTAGGCGAGGGACGATCGAGCCGTTGGGTGAGTCGCGCCACCACGACGGCTCCGGCGGTGTCGGCGAGGCGCTCAAGCTCATCGAGCGAGCGCTCCGTGGGCCACAGGCCGTCACGCGTGTCGACGCCCATGAGCACGGCGCGCTCCGCGACCCGTTCAGTCGAGATGGGTTGGAACCGGCTCATGAGGCGGTCGCCTCGGAAGCGATGCGCTCGACGGCGCCGTCGATCCCCAGCTCGTCCATGTCGAGCCAACGAATCCGCGAATCGCGGCGACACCATGCAAGCTGGCGTTTGGCATACCGGCGCGATCGCCGCTTGATGAGGTCCACGGCCTCAGCAAGCGAGCAGCGGCCTTCGAGGTAATCGATGAGCTCCTTGTAGCCGATCGCCTGTCGGGAGGTCAACGCATCTCCCGCCCCCGCCGAGACGAGACGGCGGACCTCGTCCAAGAGTCCCTCGTCCATCATGATGTCCACGCGATCGTCAATGCGCGCATACAGGCGCGCGCGATCCATGGTGAGCGCGAAGGTGAGGTGGTCGTAAAACGGACGGGGATGGGAAAAACCCGATGCCTGCTCGGCATACGACACGCCCTCATCGTGCATCTCGAGCGCGCGGATCACGCGTTTGACGTTGTGGGGGTGCACGAGCTGCGCGCTTCTGGGGTCACGCTCGGCAAGGAGGGCGTGCAGCCCCTCGTCGCCCAAGCGCTCATACAGCTCGATGTAGGAGGCCCTGCGTTCGTCTTCCAGCTCGCCCTTGGGAAACTCCATGACGTCGAGGGCGGCCCTGAGGTAGAGACCGGTTCCCCCACATACAACCGGAACCCGGCCGTCTTGCAGCAGGCGATCGATGTGCGCCCGAGCATCGCGTTGATAGAGAGCTGCGGAATACGCCTCGTCGGGCTCGACGAGGTCGACGAGGCGCAAGGGGACGAGCCGCTCGGACTCGGGCGTCTTTGCGGTGCCGATATCCATCCCGCGGTACACCTGCATGGCGTCGGCGGAAAGCACCTCGGACCTCAAGGCGAGCGCGACGCGATCCGCCACGGCGCTCTTCCCCACCGCGGTGGGGCCGGTGATGGCGAGAACGGCGATCATCGCGGGTCGCCCAGAGAGCTTCCCGAGAGATACCATGTGCGCGCGGCGTCGACGCGAACATCGAGTATCTTGCCGATGAGCTGACGGGCGTCCATGCCCTCGGGGACCGGGCAGTGGACCGTCTGGTTCCAGGGGCTTTTGCCTTGAAGCACGGCGTCGTTCTTCTTGGACGTGCCCTCGATGAGCATGGGGACCGTGGTGCCGAGAAAGCGCTGGTTGTAATCGAAGGCCGTCGTCTCCACATGGCGGACCAATCGGTCGAACCGCTGCTGGATGACGGAACGCGGCGTGGGATCGTCGATCTCGGCGGCCGGCGTTCCCGCGCGCTTGGAGTAGATGAACGTGAACGCCTGGGCGAATTTGGCCTCATCGACGAGGGTGACCGTCTGCTCGAAGTCCTCCTCGGTCTCACCGGGGAACCCGACGATGATGTCGGTGGTGAGCGCGATGTCCGGGATGCGGTCGCGAACGCGATCGACGAGGTCGAGATACTGCTCGCGCGTGTACTTGCGGTTCATCAGCTTGAGGATGCGCGAGGAGCCGGATTGCACGGCCAGGTGAAGCTGCGGCATCACGGCGGGAACCTCGGCTATGGCGTCAATGGTCTCGGGCAGGAGGTCCTTGGGGTGCGAGGAGGTGAAGTAGATGCGCTCGACGCCCGTCTCACCCACGCGCCGCAGGAGCTCGGCGAAGCGCGGAGCGGAACCATGGTCGCGACCGTATGAGTTGACGTTTTGGCCCAGCAGCGTGACGGAGCGCACGCCCTGGCGCACAAGTCCCGTCACCTCGTCAACGATCTCCTCCATGGGACGGCTCTTCTCACGGCCCCTGACGTACGGGACGATGCAATAGCTGCAGAAGTTATTGCATCCGGTCATGATGGGGACCCAGGCGTGGTAGGCCGTCTCGCGATGCCACGGCATTTCGGTCGCGGCGCCCGAGTCGATCTCCTCGACGCGAACGTGGCGATCCCCATCGGCGAAGGCGTCTGCGAGCAGGTCGCCCACATGGGCGATGGAGTGCGTGCCAAAGATGACATCGACGTTGTCCAGGTTGGTGAGAAGGCCCTCCCCGTCGCGCTGAGCGATGCAGCCGCCCACCGCGACGACACGGCGGCCGCTCGGCGATGCGGGAAGGCTCTTGCACGAGGAGCATTGCCCGTAGAGGCGCGTATCGGCCGCCTCGCGCACGCAGCACGTCATGAAGATGACGATGTCGGCGTCTTTGGGGTCGAGCGCCTGCAGGCAGCCGAGCGAATCGAGCAGTCCGCTGACGCGCTCGGAGTCGTGAAGGTTCATCTGGCAGCCAAACGTACGGATGAAGTACGTCTTGCCCGAAAGAATGGAGAGATCAGTCATCAGCAGACCTGCTTGAAATCGTCAGTGAACTCGGAGGCGTCGAAGTTTGACACGGAGATGCGATGTACATACACGGATAGGCGGATGGCGGTGCGCGACTCTCCGTTGATGAGGATATCGGAGAAGACGGGTGCGCACGAGATGTCATAGCCCGTCGGGATCAGGAAGCCTCGCGCGATGGCCATGGCCTTGATGGCCTGATTGACGGCACCGGCGCCGACGCACTGCATGTTCACCGGGACGCCGTCCTTGACCATGCCCGCGATGGCGCCGGCCACGGACGCGGGCGAGGACTTACTCGAGACCTTGAGGAATTCCATGTACGTTTCTCCAGCATATAAAGTGCATATAAAGGTGCGTGACGAAACGATACCGCAGGCGGCACCGCGGGACAAGGGCGCTGACCCTAGGTCTCCTCCTTGCCGATGTCGAACGTGACGGTGATGCGATCGCGGGTCACGCGGATCTTGGGGTCGCGTGCGAGTGTGAGGTAGTACCGGGATGCGAGGTCGGAGAACTCGCGCTCCATCGAACGCGAGAACGCCGCCAGGTCATCCTTCGCGATCTTCAATCCGCGCCGGTCGCGGGACAGGTCGACCTGAGCCGGGGCGTTGGGCATATCGGACTTTTCCCGCAACAGGCGCGAGGCGGCGCTGCGAAGCGGGGCGATCGAGCCCCCCAAGATACGATGCGCGG
Organism: Collinsella stercoris DSM 13279; assembly: GCF_020735465.1. GTDB lineage: Bacteria > Actinomycetota > Coriobacteriia > Coriobacteriales > Coriobacteriaceae > Collinsella > Collinsella stercoris. The sequence continues at coordinate 813,056 of NZ_CP085935.1, forward strand.
TTCGCTCCGAGATGTCGATGCCCATGGAGGCGGCGATTCGAATGAATTCGACGGCATCGGACGCGCACGCGAGGCGGTCGACCACGGGGAGTCGGTCCTCGGAATCGATGAAGAGCAGCCGCGTGGTGTCGACGCGCGCCAGGGAATGCGCGTACAGGGTCGCAGCGATCTCGGTGGGCGAACCAAGATACACGTCGCAGCCGTGCAGCTCCTCGCAGGCGAATTCGCATACGGCGCGCGCGATGTTATGGGGTCCGCGCACGCAGCTCAACGCGCCCTCTTCGTCCTTGGCGGTCTGCGGCCACGTGGATTGGTCGGCGCGCTCGGGCAGCGCATCGGTATCGACCGTCACGCGAAAGGCGGATCCGAGCTTGAGGCCCGATGCGACCACCTCGGAGCTCAGGGTGTTCTGTCGGATGGAGAAGAGCGCCATGCCGCGCCCATGGACTCCCCATCGGTCCATCTTCATGGACTCCAATTTGGAGGTGACGCGCGCATCGAAAATGCGCTCCCGCATCTCCTCGGGCACACCGGAGCCGTCATCGATGAAGAGGAGGGTGCGAACACCCTCCTCCTTGCTCGTCGCGATGTATATCGAACGGGCGCCCGCATCGCGGGCATTTCGCAGCATCTCGACGACGATGTCCTCGACATGCTGGATATCGTGCTTGGCTTGACGGCGCTCGGCCTCGGACACGCGCAGACGGACGAACCCGTCGCCCAGGTTCTCCTCGACGCGGAGGTTCCCCTCCCCCGACATGGAGGCGATGAATGAGATGAGATCGTTTCCGTCCGCCATGAGACGCTACCTACTTGGCGACGTCGACGGCGCGGCTCTCGCGAATGACGACGACGCGCACCTGACCGGGGTACTCCATCTCCTCCTCGATCTGCTGCGCGATATCGTGCGCGAGCACGGCGGAATCGGCATCGGATACCTTGTCGGGCTGAACCATGACATGGACCTCGCGGCCGGCCTGCATGGCGTACGTGCGCTCGACGCCCTCGTGGGAGTTGGCGATCTCCTCGAGCTTCTCCAAGCGCTTGATGTAGTTCTCGGCGGATTCACGACGTGCGCCCGGGCGCGAGGCGGAAATGGCGTCGCCGGCCTGAACGAGCACGTCGAGGACGGTGTTGGGGTCGGTATCGCCGTGATGGGCCTCGATGGCGTGGACGATCGCGGGCTTCTCGCCATAGCGGCGGGCGAGCTCGGCGCCGATCACCGCATGGGGACCCTCGACCTCGCGGTCGATGGCCTTGCCGAGGTCGTGCAGCAGGCCGGCGCGCTTGGCCGTGAGCACGTCCACGCCGAGCTCGGCGGCCATAATGGCGCACAGGTCGGCGACCTCGAGGGAGTGGCGCAGCACGTTTTGACCGAACGAGGTGCGGTACCTCAGGGCGCCGAGGGTCTTGATGATCTCGGGGTGCAGATCGTGGATGCCCATGTCGAACGCCGCCTGCTCACCGGCCTCGCGGACGCGCTGCTGCACGAGGTCGGAAGCCTTTTGATACATCTCCTCGATGCGGGCGGGGTGGATGCGGCCATCGGCGATGAGGTTCTCAAGCGCCACGCGCGCCGTCTCGCGGCGCACGGGGTCGAAGCTCGAGAGCACGACGGTCTCGGGGGTGTCGTCGATCACGAGGTTGACGCCGGAGACCTGCTCGAACGTGCGGATGTTACGGCCCTCTCGACCGATAATGCGGCCCTTGAGCTCGTCGGAGGGAATGTGCACGGACGTGACCGTGACCTCGGCCGTGTGGTCGGATGCGCACCGCTGGATCGCGAGGGAGATGATCTCCTGGGCGGTCTTGTGGCACTCCGCCTTGACCTTCTGCTCGGACTCCCGAATGATGGTCGCGGCCTCGTGCGTGACCTCGCCGCGCACCTTGTCGAGCAACTCGGCATGCGCGTCCTCGCGCGTGAGCTCGGCGATGCGCTCCAGCTCGCTCGTCTGGCGGGCATACATCTCATCGAGCTCGCGAGAGCGCTTCTCGATTTGGCCTTGCTGGCTGGACAGCTGGTGCTCGCGCTTGTCGAGCGCGTCGTTGCGGCGGTCGAGCGACTCCTCGCGCTGCATGACGCGGTTCTCGAGAACGCGAATCTCCTTCTTGCGCTGCGCCTCCTCAGCCTCGGCGGCCTGCTTGTTCTGGATGATCTGCTCCTTGGCCTCGAGCAGGGCCTCCTTCTTGAGGGTTTCTGCGGCGCGCTTGGCATCAGCGACGACCTGCTCGGCTTCGCTGTGGGCGCTCTGAATCTTGGATTCCGCTTCGCGCACGCTGCCGTTCTTGGCGTTGCGCATGACCAGAACGGCCACGATGGCGCCAAGAGCGAGACAAGCGATGCCGACGAGCACAGACACGACGGACATGGCTACTCCTTAGGGTGTTTTAAGTGCATGGAACCACCGCCCGCCCAAAGCGGGAGGTGGGACATTTGCCGGATATGGTCCACCAAGGGGGATTTGAAATCGGTCCGATAGAAGATATCGTCAATCTCATCGCCAAGGATGAGCGCATAGCAAACAAATGACAAACCCATCCTACGTTGAAGCAGGGATTTTGTCAAAAACTCAATCAACGGGAGTCATCGATGCGCCGGCGAGCGGCTTGCGCCGCGACGCCGTAGGAGAAGCCCTTGCCCATGAGGTGGCGAACGAGCTTTTCGAACGCCCGGTCATCGGGCAGCGATTTGCGCGTAAGGAGGGCGCAGGCGCGCTCCAGATCGTCCTCATCGGTGAAGTACTCATCGGGATATCCGGGGATGTCCTCGATCGAGACGCCGCGCAGCGAGAGCTCCCGCTCGATCTTTCTCTTCCCCCACCCCCGGCGCTTTCGCTCCTCGATGAAGTAGCCGGCAAAGCGGTTGTCGTCAATGAAGCGCAGATCCGCCGCCTTGGCGAGGCAGGCGTCGATCTCCTGGTCGCGATACCCGTACCGCTTGAGCTTGTCGCGCAGCTCGCCCGTCGCGTAATCCCTGCGCGAGAGCATCTCGGTCATGACGGAAAAGCAGATGCGCCCCTCAAGGGCGTGAATGGCGTCGAACGCCTCCTCCTCGGGCAGGGGCAAAGGTAGAGGGTCCGTCATGAGGACCCTGCCGACGCGCACGGGGACGACGATTTCGCGAACACGGCCACCGTCCATGATGCACGACACCTCGGCCATGGGCTTGTTGAGGGAAAACGAGCTCGAGGCGCGCTTCCGGTCGGGAAGACGCACCTCGAGCTCGACCATGCTCAGCGTCATGAGGGGCTTACACCGAGAGGGGCGCGTCGTCGCCCGGATCCACGACCGTGCCCACCGGCTCGTCCTCGAGCTCGAGACCGCATGCGACGCGAACCTTGTGGTCGAGCTCGTCCAGAAGCTCGGGGTTCTTGCGCAAGGTGTCCTTGGCGGCCTCGCGACCCTGGCCGAGGCGCTCGCCGTCGTAGGTGTACCACGCGCCAGATTTAGTGGCGATCTCATACTCGACGGCCATGTCGAGCACGGAACCCTCTTTGGAGATGCCGGTTCCGTACATGATGTCGAACTCCGCCGTGCGGAACGGGGCCGCCACCTTGTTCTTGACGATCTTGGCGCGGACGCGATTGCCGACGATCTCGTCCTTGATCTTGATGCTCTCGATGCGTCGGATGTCGATGCGCACCGAGGAGAAGAACTTGAGCGCGCGTCCGCCCGTGGTGGTCTCGGGGCTGCCGAACATGACGCCGATCTTCTCGCGAAGCTGGTTGATGAAGATGCACGTCGTGTTGGACTTGGACAGTGAGCCGGCGAGCTTGCGCAGGGCCTGGCTCATGAGACGCGCCTGGAGGCCGACCGTGGTCTCGCCGATCTCGCCCTCGATTTCGGCACGGGGCACCAGCGCGGCGACCGAGTCGATGACCACCACGTCGATCGCACCGGAGCGCACGAGCATATCGCAGATTTCGAGGGCCTGCTCGCCCGTATCGGGCTGCGAGATGAGAACCTCGTCAATGTCCACGCCGATGCGGGCGGCGTATGTGGGGTCGAGTGCATGCTCGGCGTCGATGAACGCCGCGACGCCGCCCATGGCCTGCGCCTCGGCGAGAATCTCCAGGGACAGCGTCGTCTTGCCGGACGACTCCGGGCCGAAGATCTCGATGATTCGCCCGCGGGGCACGCCGCCGATGCCCAGGGCGGCATCGAGCGAGATGGCGCCGGTCGGGATGGCCTCGACTTCCAGTTCCGGCCCGCCGTCTCCATAGCGCATAATCGAACCGTCGCCGAACTTCTTGATGATCTCGGCCTTCGTGACCTGGATCATCTTCTCGCGCTCTTCGCCCGTGGTGCGCTCGTGAATGACACGCGCGGGCCCTGAACTCTTGGCCATTGCTCCTCCTTGATGTTGTGTGCCTCGATAGTACGCGAACGGGTGTTCGTGGTCAATACCCTTGAGGGAATCCTAAGCCCCATCGTCCTGAAGTCCGTCCGTATGGTCTGCGAGACATCTGACACGCGTGAGACGGCAATCGAACACCCGCAGGTCAGGTATCGCGCGGCTCGGCATCAACCGCTTGTGTGGACGCAGGTTCTGCACGTAGATCACATATCATCGCAGCGCTTGAGGAGCATCTGCAGCGCGCACAGGGCGGCGTGAGCGCGCACGTCGTTGCGAGAGCCCTCAAATGAGCACCGTGCGCATGTCGCGCCGCGCCCGTCCGCAAGGCCGATGTACACGGTGCCGGCGGGGTCGTCGAGGGTGCCGCCCCCCGGCCCGGCGTACCCCGTGAGGCTGACCGCCATGTCCGCTTCGAAGAGCCCGCGCGCGCCGACGGCCATCTCGCGTGCGCACGGGTCGCTCACCGCGGAATGCAGGCGCAGCGTATCCTCGGAGACGCCGAGAACGCGCCGCTTGACGGCGTCGCAATACGTCACCGCTCCCCCGCGCAGCACGTCGCTGGCCCCGGGGATATCGGCGATACGCGCCGCGACGAGACCGGCCGTGCAGGACTCCGCCGTGGCGAGTGTCAGGCCGATACCTCGGGCGCGATCGACGAGCTCGCGTGCGGCGCACTCGATGCGCTCTTCCAACGTCATGGCATCCATGCCGTTCGCTCCTTACATGAAAAGCCCCGCGACCATGCAGGTGGGTCGCGGGGCGGTGGCGTGCATGACCGCGCGCTACACGCGGAAAATGATGTGGCGGGCGTTCCAGAAATACTGGGCACCCGAAACGACGGTGAGGATGACCGCTGCGAGCATCGACACACGGCAGAACGCGAGCAGGCCGCCCACGATGCCCGTCGCCACGCCGCCCTGGACGGAAAGGGCGATGAAGAGCAGGTAGGCGCACAGCGACACCATGGTGACCGCGGTCTTCCACTTTCCGAGCTTGTCGGCGGCGATGACCTCGCCGTTCGCGCTCGCCACCATGCGCAGCGCGCTGACGAGGAACTCGCGGAACATGATGATGAACACGAACCACACGTTCACCAGGCCGTGCTCGAGCAAGATCAGCAGAGCGGAGAACACGAGCAGCTTGTCGGCGATGGGATCGAGGAACTTGCCGAAGTCGGTGACCTCTCCGCGCTTGCGCGCCAAATCGCCATCGACCTTGTCGGTGGCGCTGAGGACGAGGTACAAAACGAAGGCGACCCAGGCGAGAACGCCGGACGTCCCCGCGCCGCCGTTTGCCGACAGGCCGAACGACCACTCGCTCACGATCATGAACAGCGGGATGAAGACGATGCGCACGCAGGTGACCACATTGGCCGGCGTCCAGATGCTCGTGATCTCCCTGCCCTTGGCGTTGACGGCCATCTTCTACTCCTCCACAACCTCACCGATGAGCTCATAGCAGAAGCTGTCGGTAAATCGAACCTGCAGGATATCACCGACGGCGGCATCGGTCGCATCGAGGTGCACGGCACCGTCGGAATCGGGGGCCTGGAACCACGCGTGACCGATCAGCTCGAGGCCCTCGTCGGTCTCCTCGACGCCGTCGACGATGACCTCGGCGACCTCGCCCACATGGGCGGCCGTCGCCGCAAAACCGAGCGACTCCGCTAGGTCCATGGCCGCCTGGGTGCGCTCGAGCTTGACGTCCTCGTCGACCTGCCCGTCCATCGCGGCGGCACGCGTGCCCTCCTCGGGTGAGTAGGGGAACACGCTCGTGTAGTCAAAGCCCTCGCGATCCATGAACGCGAGCATCTGCTTGGCCTCATCGTCGGTCTCGGAGGGAAAGCCCACGAGGCTCGTGGTGCGGATGACCATGCCGGGGATCTCGGCGCGCAGCTTGGCGAACAGCCGCGTCAGCTCCTCCTCCGACCCGCTGCGATGCATGGCCTTGAGGATGCGCGCGTTGCAGTGCTGCACGGGGATATCGATGTAGGGAAGGACCTCGGGCGTGTCGCGGATGGCCGCGATGAGCTCGTCCGTCATGCCCTCGGGCTGCAGGTACAGAACGCGGATCCACACGTTGGCGGGACGTACCGCCTCGCTCACGGCGACCATGAGCTGGGCGAGGTTGGCGGGGCCCTCGACTCCCTCCGTGAAATCGGTGCCCCAGATGCCGGTGTCCTGGCCTATCAGCACGATCTCACGCACGCCGCCGGCCACCAGCTCGCGGACCTCGGCGATGATGTCCTCAGCGGAGCGGGAGTGGTACCGACCGCGGATGTAGGGGATGGCGCAAAAGCTGCAGAAACGGTCGCACCCGTCGGAGATCTTGACGTAGGCGACGGCGCTCTCGACGGTGCGCTTGATGCGCGGGACGTGCGGCAGGACGTCGCGCTCGACGCCGAGCACCCCGTCCATGACGGAGACGATCCCGTCCTCCTCATCGGCACGGACGAAGGCGGCGACCTCGGGGAGCTCTTCGGGCAGGTCGGCGCCATACCGGGATGGGACGCAACCGCACATCACGATGCGCGTGTCCCGCACGCCCTCGGCGACCTCCTCGGCGAGGGCGAGCGTCGTCTCGATGCTCTCCGACGTCGCCGACGCTAAAAACGAGCAGGTGTTGATGATGACGGCATCGGCTTGATCGGCCTCGAAGACCTCGTTGTAACCGGCGCCGTTGAGCAGGGAGCGCATGCGGTCGGTGTCGACCTCGTTCTTGGCGCATCCGAGCGTCACGTACAGAATGGAGGCGTGTGGCATACCACGTTCCTAACGGTAGTTGGTGAACTGGAGCGGCTGACCGTAGTCCTGCTCGCGCAGGAAGGCGATGACCTGCTGCAGGGCGTCCTTCGAGGCGCTCGACACGCGCAGCTTGTCGGCCTCGATGGTCACCTTGACCTTGAGCTTCTGGTCCTTGATGTCCTTGTTGATCTTTTTGGCGGTGGCCTGGTCGATGCCCTCGACGATGCGGCCGGTCAGGCGGACGGCGCCGCCGGAGGCGGCTTGGGGATCGTCCCAGGAGACGGTCTTGACGTCGACACCGCGCTTGATGAGCTTAGACGACAAGATGTCGATGACCTGACGCGCCACGAAGTCCGCGGGGGCGTGCAGGGTGAACAGCTTGTCGGATTTGGAAAGCTCGATGGTCGCGCCCGAGTCCTTGAGGTCGTAGCGCTGCGAGAGCTCGCGGGCGGCCTGCTGGAAGGCGTTGTCGACCTCCTGCATGTTGACCTCGGACACGACGTCGAAACTGGAATCTTTTGCCATGGTGTGCTCCTTGCTGCTCGGGCTCTCTCATGCGCCTATGCGGCATTCGAGGCCGTATCGTTGCCTGCATCGCCGGCGGGTACGTCTATGCCCGCCGCCTCGGCCTCTGCGGCGGTCATATCCGGCGTGCCGTCGCCGTCGCTGTCGACGACCTTCTCATCTGATGAGTCCTTTTTGGGCGCGACGATCGAAACCTTGCCGACGCCCGAGACCTTGGTATCGTAACGCACCTTCTCGCCGTTCTTTCGCACCGTGACGTCGCTCGGCGAATCGGTGGTGATGTCGATTTGGCTCGTGACGGTGAACTCCTGCTCGAACGGACCGAGGACCTGCTTGCCCAAGACGATCTTCCCGTCGAGCTTGACCTCGACCCAGGCGACGGCGCCCTTCTCCTTCACCGAGACCTTGACGATCGTCTCCTCGGGCTCGTCATCCGCCTCGGCGGAGGCGTCCTGGCCGTCCTCGCCGGCCTCGGGGTCCTCCCCCGCATCCTCGCCCTCGTCTTCTTCTGCAGGATCGTCGTTTGCCTTCTTGTCGACCTGCGAGACGGACGCGTCTGACGAGCCCGCGCGATCATTGGGAGCGGGCGCGCAGCCGCGCATCGCGAAGACCGCCAGGAGCACGAGGACGAGAAGGGCGATGACGCCGCCCGCAATCAGCAGACGGGGGTCGGTAGGAGGCGTCGGCGCGTTGCGCGCCCCGCCCCTCCCGCGGGGCGGGCGGGTTCCTCCCTGCCCGTAGTGCTCCGGGCGAACGCCGTGCGCATCGCGACGCGTACGTTCGTCGAATCCGTTCCCGTAGCGCTGGGCGGAGCCGCCGCCCGCACGGCGTGAGTCGCGCGCGGCGGGGCGGTTCTGGGCGCGAGGTGCGGTGCGAGGGTCGCCGCGGCGTGCGGGGTCATATGCGGCGTCACGCCCGTTCGTGCGCGATCGAAGCGTGGGGTCGTACCCGCGCGAGGAGGACCCCCTCCCCCCTTGCGCGGGGCGCAGGCGGGCCGAGGCCATGGGCTCGTGCGGCGAGGTCGATTCGGAAACGTATCCTGCCTGCTGCGGCCGGGAGCCGTATCGGGAGGGCGGGACCGAGTTGACCATCATGTAGCGCGCCGGCGCATTGGAGCTGCGCGGGCTCGCGTCGGCGGCCGCCTCCTGGAACCTGCCCACGCGCCTGCCGCTGCCGTGCTCATATTCATGCAGCGCGTCAAAATACGCGTCGACGACGTCGTGGGGGTTGAGGCCGAGGTAGCGCGCGTAGCTCGAGATCATTCCCTGGGCGTAGCCGCGAGGCGGCATGGCCGCGAAGTTCTCCGTCTCGAAGTACTCGATAATCTGCGGGCGGATCTTGACGATGTTCGAGACCTGCTGGATGGAGACGCCCATCTGACGACGGCGCTCAAGCAGCATGTCGCCGAAATGACGGCTCATTTACATCCCTCCAAAGATCTCTTCGTCGCTCAACGGCTCCTCGACGGCGCGCAGAGCCGCGAGACCCTCCTCATCGTAGAGCACCTCGCGCGGCTTTGAGCCGTCGGGCGGGCCCACGATGCCCTTCTCCTCGAGCATGTCCATGATGCGCCCGGCGCGGGCGTACCCGACTTTGAGACGGCGCTGAAGGCCGGAGGTCGAACCGAGCTGCGTCTCGACGACGATCTGCGCGGCATCCCACAGCAGGGGGTCGTCCTCGCTGGGGGCCTCGTTGTAGAAGCCCCCGCCTGTGCCGGACATCGTAGCGGGCGCGACGGCGGAGAGGATCTCCTCGTGGTAGTCGGGCGCACCCTGCTCCTTGACGAACTCGGTGACGGCGCTGATCTCGTCGTCGGACACGAAGCAGCCCTGGATGCGCTTGGGCTTGCCCCAGTCCACCTTGGAGAACAGCATGTCGCCGTAACCGGTGAGCTTTTCAGCGCCCATCTGGTCGATGATGACGCGGCTGTCGATGCCGGTGGCGACGTTGAACGCGATGCGGTTGGTGATGTTGGCCTTGATGAGGCCGGTGACCACGTTGGAGCTCGGGCGCTGCGTCGCCACGATGAGATGGATGCCCGCGGCGCGGCCGAGCTGGGCGATGCGCACGATCGACGCCTCGACGTCCTTGCCGGCGACCATCATGAGGTCGGAGAGCTCGTCGATGATGATGACGAGGTAGGGCATCTTGGCCGGCGGGTTGTCGTAGTGCTCGAACGCACCGGAGGCCTGCTTCTCGTTGAACGTCGAGATCTTGCGCACGCCGATGCGCTCGAACACCTTGAGCCGGCGCTCCATCTCGGAGACGGCCCATTGCAGGGCGCTCGCCGCCTGCTTGGGCTCGGTCACCACAGGCACATAGAGGTGCGGCAGGCCGTTGTAGCCGGAGAGCTCGACGCGCTTGGGGTCGACCATGATCAGGCGCACGTCCTCGGGCAGGCTGCGCATGAGCAGCGCCATGATGATGGAGTTGATCATGACGGACTTGCCCGAGCCGGTGGTGCCGGCGATGAGCAGGTGCGGCATCTTGGCAAGGTCCGCCACGATGGGTTGACCCTCGGCATCGCGACCGATGGCCAGCTCCAGCGGGCCTCCCTGGACATAGGGCAGCACGTCGCCGAGGTTGACGTTTTGGCGCTTGGCGTTGGGGATCTCGATGCCCACGAGCGAGGTGCCGGGAATCGGCGCGAAGATGCGGACCGATTGTGCGGCGAGCGACAGCGCGATGTCGTCCTCGAGGTTGGAGATGCGGCTCACGCGCTCGCCCTCCCCCGGCTGCACCTTGAAGGTGGTCACCGTGGGGCCGGAGATCCAGCCCACCACGCGGGAGTGCAGGCCGAACTCGTTCAGGGTGGACTGCAGCGAGTGGGCCGTCTGCTCGAGCTCCTTTTCCGAGGAGGCGGACGAGGCCGAGTGGGGGTTATGGCGAAGCATGCTCAACGGGGGGAGCTGCAGCTCCCCCTCCCCCTTCTCGCCGTCGACGTCGGCGGCATCCTCGTCGGAGACGCGCGTGGCGGCGGGTTGGGAGGGCTTCTGCCGGCGAGCGAGGAAGTCGGGGATCGCCGGGGCCGCGGAGGACGCGTGGTCGGCTGTGGTGCGGTCGGGTGTAGTGCGATCGGGGCCATACTCTTCCCCGTCATCGGCGTCAAGCGCGGCGATGTCATCGGCGCTGGGCACGTCGAGCGGCGGCGTCTCGAGGTCCTCGGAAGGGCTTTCGGCCTCCTGGGTGCCGCGTCGATCGGGAACGGGGATCAGCGTGGTCTTTGCGCGTTCGGCGGCGAGCTGGTCGCTCACGTCGACGAAGGGGTCCTCTTCGGGCTCGTCATCGAAACGAGACGGCAGGACCGTCGTCTCGCGCGCGCCGAGGAAGGTGGTCTCGGCGGCGCCGTCCTCGTCGAACAGGGTGTCCTGGCGTGCGGCGGCACCGCCGTGTGACGGCATCTCCACAGGAGCGGGCGAGCCCGAACGAGCCGGGGCGGCTGCGGGATCCTCGCCCCAGGGCATGGCGTTGACGTCGACGCACCGGCGCTCCGCCAGACGCCGCGCGCGCTCGGCCGCGGCCTGGAAAAACGCGCTGACCGAAAAACCGATGATGACGAGGCCGACAATAACCAGGCCGACGAGGACCACCATCGCGATGGTCTTGCCCAGCGCCTGCTGCAGCATGCTCGCGAAAAACGCGCCGAGGTAGCCGCCGGACGCTGCCAGGGCGTGGGGCTCGAACATGCCCGCGGTGGAAAAGTCGGTGCCGGGCACCATGAGGGACAGCATGGAGAGCACGCAGGTGAATATGATGCCGCCGCCCGCGAGCGTACGGGCGTTCAAGGGGGCCCGATCGCGCAGGAAGAGGCCCGCGGCGAACAGCAGCAGGCAAAACGGCAGCACGTAGGCGCCCAGCCCGAAGCCCAGGTGGTAGAACCCCGCGATGGCGTTGGAGACGGGCGCGGAAGTCGGCGAGACGACCGCGATGAACGACACCACGGCGGCCACCGCGATCACGATGCCCGCGATATCGCGACCGGCGGAGACGCCCATCAAGGGCTCGAGCGACGGCTCGGCCTGCGCCTGGCGGGCGGCGTTGGCGCGCAGCTTCGCCGCGGGCTGCTTGGAACCCGCGGCGCGGGCGCCGGATGCGGCCTTCTTTTTGTTGGAAGCGGCGTTTGCGCGAGGCAACCTACACCTCCATGACGACCGGGATGATCATCGGTCGCGTGCGGTTGTTGTTCCAGATGTAGTTGGACAGGGCGTCGCGAACCGCCTTGCGGATGGCGTCCGTGCCGGAGCTCGAGAAGTTGAACTTGCCCTTCTCGATGGCGCGCTGCACGGCGGCGGATGCGTCGGCGGAGAACTGGTCGTCGATGGGGAACGAGACGCCGCGCCCGGAGAACTCGATGTCGCCGATCTGCTTGCGCTTCATGTCGAGCATGGCGACGACGGTCACCATGCCGTCGCTCGCGAGCTTCTGGCGGTCGCGCAGGACGATGGGGTCGGTGTCGCCGATGCGCAGGCCGTCGACGTAGACGACGCCGGACTCCACGGAGCGCCCGCGCTTGACGCGGCCGTCGCGCATCTCGAGCGTGTCACCGTTGTCGATCACGAAGATGTTCTTTGCGGGGATGCCCATCTTCTCGCCCAGCGCGGCGTGCGCGCGCAGATGCACAGCCTCGCCGTGGACGGGCATGAAGAACGTCGGCTTGGTGAGCGCCAGCATGAGCTTGAGCTCCTCCTGGCTCGCATGGCCCGACACGTGCACGAGGGCACGGCTCTTGTCGTACACGTCGCAGCCGAGCTTGGCCAGGCTGTTGATGACCTGCTGCACGGCCTTCTCGTTACCGGGGACCGGCGTGGCGGAGATGATGACCGTGTCGCCCTCGTGGATGGAGAGCGTCTTGTGCTCGCCGTTGGCCATGCGGGAAAGCGCGGACAGCGGCTCGCCCTGGGAGCCCGTGCACATGACCACGATCTTGTCCTCGGGGAGGCCGTTGATGTCGAAGGCGTCCACCAGGTCGGACTCATCGACCTTGAGGTAGCCGAGCTCGCGCGCTACGCGGGTGTTCGTGAGCATGGAGCGCCCCGTCACCACGACCTTGCGGTTGCAGGTCTTGGCGGCGTTGCAGATCTGCTGCAGGCGATGGATGTGGCTGGAGAAGGACGCGACGAACACGCGGCCCTTGGCGTTCTTGATGATGTGCAGCAGCGACGGACCCACCTCAGCCTCGGATTTGGTGAACCCGGGGACGGTGGCGTTGGTGGAGTCGGACATGAGCAGGTCGACGCCCTGCTTGCCGAACTTGGCGATGGCGCCGTAATCGGGCGTCACGCCGTCGATGGGCGTCTGGTCGAGCTTGAAGTCGCCGGTGTGGACGACGGTGCCCGCGGGGGTCTTGAGGAACACGCCGAGCGCGCCGGGAATGGAGTGCGTGGTCGAGAAGAACTCGATGGAGAAGCACCCGAGGTTGATGTGGCTACCGCCCTTGACCTCGCGGAACTTGGGCGCGCGGATACGGAACTCCGAGAGCTTGCCCTCGATGAAGCCCAAGGTGAGCTTGCTCGAGAAGATCGGCACCTTGTTGTTGAGGTCCTGGAGCAGATACGGCAGGGCGCCCGTGTGGTCCTCGTGGCCGTGCGTGATGATGATGCCGCGCAGCTTGTGCTCGTTTTCCAGCACATAGGTGTAGTCGGGCAGCACCAGGTCGATGCCGGGCTGGTTGTCGTCGGGGAACATGAGGCCGGCGTCGATGAGCACCATGTCATCGCCGCACTCGAAAGCGGTCATGTTCTTGCCGATGCCGTCAAGGCCGCCCAGGGGGATGACCTTGAGCGCGGCGGAGGCCTTCTTGTTGGTAGTCGCCATAGGTTTGGTAGTTCCTTTCGGTTGCGTTTCATACAAAAACGATGGGACTCCCCCATCGCACTGGTCTAAAACCACGGCCGGTTCGAGAGGTCCGGCACATTCCGTTCCATTGTAGCGGGCGCGCACGGCAAGGACGATGTGTAATTTGGGGTCAGACCCCAAATTACACATCAGGCATGGGTGTATCGCGAGATGATGCCGCGCCCAATACCAGTCACTCTTTCAACTTGCTTGAGCGTTAAGCCTGCGTCTCTGAGCAGCTGCAGACCATGGGCTCGCTGTTCCGTCGGCAAAGACCGAAGCTTGGACAACTCGTCTGAACCCAAGAGCTGCTTGGCGACAATGATCGCATCCTCGTCTTTCAGACGAGATGTCCCCCTAAACACATAGACTCCGTACGAATCGTCCGACAAGAAGGCCTCGTACCGCTCTTTTCCTCCTATGAGGTCAAAGAGGACATCGGTTTTGACTTGAGACGACTCAGGATGCAGGTACTCGCCATAGCTGCTCCAGGGGTAATCCGACGCCGAACAGATCGATGCCCTTTGCGGATTGTCGTGCACATAGCGGACGGCGGACAAGAACTGCTCATCGGACTCGATGAGCACGCTATGGAACCTGCCATCAAACACGGGGCCCGAATGCCCGTTGCACCTATTGAAGTGCACGGCATAGGCCGTCGCGAGGTCGTGAATGCATGACGAGAGCGCCTGGGCAGTGTCGAGCACAACCAGATGGACGTGATTGCTCATGAGACACCAGGCGATAAGCTGGAGCTTATGACGGGCGGCAAATTCGTAGAGATACGAGAGGAACTTACGGTAGTCCCCCTCAGATTCAAAAAGGATCTGATTTCCAGATCCTTTTAAGACGATATGATAATAACCAGTATCCAGAAGCCTCCTCGGTTTTCGCGGCATCGCAATCCCCTCCCCATCCTCTTGATACGCCATTCATACCCAAACGAAATCAGGTTGAGACGCGAGCCCACGATGTGCGATTTGGGGTCTGACCCCAAATCGCACAAAGCCCCGGACCTGTCGATTGCAGGTCCGGGGCGAAAGCTACACACTGCTTTGCAGATGTGTCGTTTGGGGTCTGACCCCAAACGACACATAATGACACATTACTTGCGGGCCATCGCGCCGAGGTCGGCGATGCCGGAAAAGACCGCGGCGAAGCGGTTGAGCAGAGCCAGGCGGTTGGTGCGCAGGCGCTCATCCTCGTCCATGACCATGACCTCATCGAAGAACGCGTCGATGGGCTCGCGCAGGGCGGCGAGGGCGGAGATGACGCCCGGGAAATCCTGCGCGGAAAGGGCGGACGCGACGGATGCCTCGGCGGCGTCGATCGTCTCGAGCAGCACGCGCTCGGCGTCACCCAGGAGCGCCTCATCCACCTCGCATCCGACGGAGGCGTCGGCCAGGTGGGCGGCGCGGGCATAGGCGGTTGCGAGGTTATCGAAGGCCGCGCGGTCATTGGCGCGCGCATGCTCCAGCGCATGGGCGAGCTCGAAGTAATGCGCCGGCGTCGTCACGGAGCCAGCGGACACGGCGGCGACCGTGTCGGGCGCGATCTTCTCGTCGCGGGCCATCTGCTCCATGCGGCCCTTGATGAAAGCGCACACGGAAGCGGCAACCTCGGCCTTGTCAAACTCAAGACCCTGCTCGGCGTAAGCGTCGAGCGCGGCGTCGACGAGCGCCTCATAGCCGCAGCCCAGGCGATCGCGCAGGATGTTCAGCACGCCGATGGCCGAACGGCGCAGCGCGAAGGGGTCCTTGGAACCGGTCGGAGGCTCGCCGATGGCGAACATGCCGGCGATGGTGTCGAGCTTGTCGGCGACGGCCACGATGCAGCCGGCCGTTCCCTCGGGCAGGGCGTCACCGGCGAAGCGCGGGCGATAGTGATCGCGGATAGCGGCGGCGACCTCGGGTGCCTCTCCGGCGGCCGCGGCGTAGTAGCCACCCATCACGCCCTGCTGGCTCGTGAACTCGACGACGGCCGAGGACACGAGGTCCGCCTTCGCCAGGTGCGCGGCGCGCTGGGCGTCGCTGGCCGCATCGGCGCCGATGCGCGCCTCGCGGGCAATGGCGAGCGCGAGGTCCTCCATGCGCTCGGACTTCTGCAGCACCGTGCCGAGCTTCTTTTGGAAGCCGACCTTGGCCAGGCGCGAGCGGAACTCCTCAAGGTCGATCTTGAGATCCTCGTCATAGAAGAACTTGGCGTCGTACAGGCGGGCGCGAACCACGCGCTCGTTGCCGTCGATGACCGTCTCGCTGACCGCAGGGTCGGCGTTGGAGACGACCACGAAGGCGCGCGTGAGGTTGCCCTGCGCGTCGTACGTGGGGAAATAGCGCTGGTTGGAGAGCATGGACTCGCAGATGATCTCGGAGGGGACGGCGAGGAACTCCTCATCGAAATGACCCACGAGGACGGTCGGCCACTCGCAGAGGTTCACGACCTCGTCGAACACCTTGGCGGGCGTGTCGACATGCACGCCAAGCTCGGCCTCGACCTGCGCGATGCCCTCGCGGATGACGCTCTCGCGGCGCTCGGCGGAAAGCACGTGCGCGGACTCGAGCACCTGCTCATACACGGCCGGGCAGGCGACCTCGTGCTCGCCTGGGGACAGCACGCGATGGCCGCGCGTCGTGCGGCCGCTCACCACGTCCGCGTAACGCACCTCGACAACGTCGTCGCCGAACAGGCAGCAGATCCAGCGAATGGGGCGGACGAACGTCGCGCGCTCCGCGCCCCAGCGCTGGCTACGGTAGTTGGGCCACTCGATTTGAGCGATGACGGCCTCCGCCATGCGGGCGAGCATGGGCGCCGCGGGCTCGGAGGGGGTGTTCTGCTCGGCGAACACGTACTCCGTGCCGTCGGTATCCTCGCGACGGATGAGCTCTGCTGCGGTCAAGCCGTTCTTGCGGGCGAAGCCCTCGGCGGCCTTGGTGGGGTTGCCGTCCGCATCGAAGGCGATCTTGGCGGAAGGCCCGCGCAGGACGGAGTGGATCTCCTCGGTGGCCTCGGCGACATCGCTCACGAGCGCGGCGAGGCGGCGCGGCGAGGAGACGATGCGGACGTCCCCGTGGGACAGGCCCGCCTCGTCCAGGCCCTTGGCGACGAGCACCTTGAGCTGCTTGACGGCGTTATTGAGCGGCGCGGAGGGCATCTCCTCGACGCCGATCTCGAACAGGAAATCACGCGTGGACGCCATTTACGCCACCTCCCCCTTCTGGGCAACCTCAGCCAAATAGGACTCGCAGCACGCCTTGGCGAGCGTGCGGACGCGCAGGATGTAGGCCGCGCGCTCCGTGGCGGACAGGGCGCCGCGGGCGTCGAGCACGTTGAAGCTGTGCGAGCACTTCATCACGCAGTCGTACGCCGGCAGCGGCAGCTTGGCCTCGAGGCACGCATGGCACTCGGCCTCGAAGTCGTCGAACTTCTGGCGCATCATCTCGACGTTGGCGACCTCGAAGTTGTACGCGGAGAACTCGCGCTCGTTCTCGAGGAACACCTCGCCGTAGGTCATGGGCGTGCCGTCGGGCAGGTAGGACCACACGAGGTCGTACACGCTCGTGACGCCCTGGGCGTACATGGCGATGCGCTCCAGGCCGTACGTGATCTCAACGGGCACCGGATCGCACTCGATGCCGCCGACCTGCTGGAAGTACGTGAACTGCGTGACCTCCATGCCGTCGAGCCAGACCTCCCAGCCAAGGCCCCAGGCGCCCAGCGTGGGGCTCTCCCAGTCGTCCTCGACAAAGCGCACGTCATGCTCCGCCGGATCCAGGCCGATGGCCGCGAGCGAGTCGAGGTAGAGCTCCTGCGAGTTCTTGGGGCTGGGCTTGATGAGCACCTGGAACTGGTAATAGTGCTGCATGCGGTTGGGGTTCTCGCCGTAGCGACCGTCGGCCGGGCGACGACAGGGCTGCGGGTAGCAGGCGCGCCACGGTTTCTTGCCCAGGCTGCGCAGCAGCGTGGCGGTGTGGAACGTGCCGGCACCCACCTCGGAGTCGTAGGGCTGCATCACGGTGCACCCGTGGCTGGCCCAGTAGGCCTCCAACTTGAGGATCATGTCTTGGAACGTCAACGCATTCGGGTTCATCTTGGCGTTGCTCCCCTTCTCCGTAACGGCTCATACATTCGAAATTGTACCAAGGATTGTCGACGACGGGGCCGGCGGCCACGGCTCCGGGCGCGGGCGAACGGGCCCCGTGGCGCCTCAGGCGATCACAGCAGGCCGATGCGGTCGAGCGGCCAGTACCGCAGGAACGCGACGCCGATGAGGTTCTCTTGCGGAACGGCGCCGAAATACCGCGAATCGGCCGAGTTCTCGCGATTGTCGCCCATGACCCAGATGCACCCCTCGGGCACGGTATAGGGAAAGCTGACCTCGACGCCGGGCGCCTGCATCGACAAGGGGTAGCTCGACCCCTGAACATACGTCTCATCGAGCGCCACGCCGTCCACGTACACGACGCCGTCGACCATATCGACCGTCTGGCCGCCTTGCGCGATGACGCGCTTGACGAGGATGTCGTGCTCGGTGTCGGCAACCGGGTTGTCGAACACCACGATATCCCCCGTTGACACGTCGCTCCCCATGCGGACGCTGACCTTTTGAGCGAGCACGTTGTCACCCACCTGGATGGTGGGCTCCATCGAGCCCGTCGGGACCGTGAACGGCGCCACGATGAACACCCGCACGAGCGCGAAGACCGCAAACGCGATCAGGAAGACGCCCACCCATTCGGCGAGTGACGAAAACGATTCACGTACCCGCGTCATGCGCGACCACCCCCATCGGCATCATGGAAGCGCGCGATGAGCGCCTCCGCTCGCGCGCGCTCCTCATCGCTCAAGCGCGCATCGGCGATGAGGTCCGGACGCCAACGGCACGTGCGCTCGATGGCGTTAGCGCGTCGCCAGGCGTCGACCTTGGCATGGTCGCCGGAAAGAAGGACGTCGGGAACGGAGCGCCCATTGAACTGAGCGGGACGCGTGTACTGCTCGTATTCGAGCAGCCCGCCGTCCTCGGCGGTGGAGAACGACTCGTCCACGCTGCCCATGTCGTTTCCCAGCGCGCCGGGGAGCAGCCGGACGATCGCGTCGCTCACCACCATGGCGGGCAGCTCGCCGCCGGTGAGGACGTAGTCGCCGATGGAAAGGCGCTCGTCGGCCATGTCGTACGCGCGCTCGTCCATGCCCTCGTAGCGCCCACACACGAACAAGATGCGCTCCGCGCGGGAGAGGCGCTGTGCGACGCCCTGCGTGAACGTCCCGCCGCAGGGCGTGAAGAACACGACGCGCGGCCGCACCTCACCGCGCGAGGCGATATCGGAAATGGCCTCATGCAGGGGCTCGACCTTCATGAGCATGCCGGCGCCGCCGCCAAACGGGGCGTCATCGACCGTGCGATGGCGATCATGGGTCCAGTCGCGCAGGTCGTGGGCCATAAAGTCGAACAGACCGCGCCGTCTGGCGCGCCCCATGATCGACGTGGACATATAGGGTTCGAAAAGCTCGGGAAAGACCGAGAGGGTCTCGATGAGCATGAGGACTCCCCTCGATTGCCTACAGGTTGAGCAAGCCGTCCATCAGACGGACGGGGATCGGCCCTTCAGACGGAATGGCCTCGACGACATCGGCGATGACGGGAATCAGGACCTCGCCATAGGCGCCGCTGCCGACGACCCACACGTCGTTCGCCGGGGTCTCCATCACCTCGCCGATGACGCCGATCTCGCCGTGGCGCTCATCGACGACACTGCGGCCGATGAGCTCGTCGAACGCGGCGTCGAGGGCTCCCAGCTCGAAATCATCGCAATTAGCCAGCACGTAGCACCTGGCAAGCGACTCCGCCTCATCCAGGTTGCGCGAGCAGGAAAAGCGGACGCGTGCGCCCTCGGGCACGGGCGAGACGGCCTCCACGGTGGAGACGCGCTCACGCTTGAGGGCCGGGGGCGTCAGATGCACCTTCATGCCACGGGACAGCAAAAGAGGAAGGCCCCGCAGCGGCGCCACGAGGACCTCCCCCTTCGTGCCGTGCGGACGGACCACACGGGCGATGTTCTTATAAGCGGCCGGCACGTGCCTACCCCATGACCTCGACCTCGACGGAAGTGTCGAGGCGGGCGGCAAGGGCGCGCGCAAGCGTGCGGATGGCCTTGATGGTGCGGCCGTGACGACCGATCACCTTGGCGACGTCGCCCTCGGCGACCGTCACCTCGATGGTGGACGAGCTCGCGCCGTCGATGACCTCGAGGCTCACACCGTCGGGATCGTCGACGATGTTGACGACCAGGTACTCGACGAGGTCGGCGATGCGATCGGAGACCAGCTCCTCGCTCTCGTCGAGCTCAAGCGACTCGTCGTCCATTGTCTCAGAGATCAGCTCCTCGGACACCGTTACTCCTCGGTGGCCTCGGCAGCGGCAGCGGCCTCTTCCTCGGCCTTGCGGGCGGCCTCCTCGGCCTCCTTGGCAAGCTGCTTCTTGGACTTCTTAGGCGCGGCGGCGGCCTTCTCGCCCTCATTGGCGGCCTTCACCAGAGCGGCGACGGCGTCAGTGAGCTGGGCGCCCTTGGACTGCCAGTCGGCGATCTTCTCGAGGTCGAGGGAGATGGTCTTGGGGGTGGTCATCGGGTTGTAACGACCGACCTCCTCGATGGGGCGACCATCGCGACGCGTGCGAGAGTCGGCGACGACGACGCGGTAGTACGGACGCTTCTTGGAACCATGACGAGCGAGGCGGATCTTGACAGCCATGCAAACTCCTTCTTTTCGCAGCCTTATGCTGCATTCCCAACCAGGACAAATACCGTGTGCAAGGACTCGACGGGAAGCATTTGAGACCGGCTTCATTTGGATAAGTCGCAAGCAAATCCATATCTTATCTGAGATTCGCGCGAATGCAAGTAGGTTCATGCAGCGTACACGGGTAAAAATCGATATACTTACCGCATGGACACATGCGAACATACATACGGTTTTGATGAGGGCCTCTTCGGGGCCTGGCGTGGTCCCGCGATAGGGCTTTTGGACCTGGATGCCTTTTTTGCCAGCGTCGAGCAGCTGGACCATCCTGCGTGGCGCGGCAAGCCCGTCATCGTGGGCGGATCGCCCGACAAGCGGGGCGTGGTCTCGACGGCCTCGTACGAGGCGCGCGCGTTCGGCGTCCGCTCCGCGATGTCCTCCGCCCAAGCCAAGCGCCTCTGCCCGCAGGCGATCTGGACGCCGGGTCACTTCGACCGGTACCGAGCGGTGAGCTCGCAGGTGATGGCGATCCTCGCGGACGAGACGCCGTTCGTCGAGCAGGTTTCAATCGACGAGGCGTTCTTCGACATCACACCCGGGCGCTTCAATGCGGAGAGCCCCCTCGCCATCGCGCAGCGAATCGCTCGGCGGGTCTCCAAGATCGGCGTGACGTGCTCCATCGGCCTCGGCTGCAACAAGACCGTCGCCAAGATCGCGAGCGAGCGCGAGAAGCCGCGCGGGCTCACCGCCGTGCTTCCGGGAACGGAACGGACCTTCCTGGCCCCGCTGCCGGTCCGCGCCATGAGCGGCATCGGCTCCTCAGCCGACGCGGCCTTGCACCGCATGGGCATCCGCACGCTCGGACAGCTCTCCGCCGCCCGCGACGATGTGCTTTCGCCCATCTTCGGCGTCAACGCCGCCCGCATGCGCGAGCGCGCCGCGGGCCTCGAGAAGAGCACCGTGTTGCCCATCGATGCTCCCGACGAGGTCAAATCCGTGAGCAACGAGCGGACGTTCACGCGCGATTTGACCGATTTGGAGGACGTGCTCGCCGCGATCGAGCTGCTCTCCGAGTCGGTCGGCGCGCGGCTGAGGCGGCGCGGCCTGGCGGGGCGCACCGTGACGCTCAAGCTCAAGTTCTCCTTTGGGGAGGGTCGCAGCGCTCAGCGTCGGTTGGCCCACCCCACCGACGACGAGAACGTGTTCGGCCCCGTGGCCTGCGAGCTCATGCGGGGCATCTGGCACCCGGGCATGCGCGTGCGCCTGGCGGGCGTTGGCGTCAGCGATTTCGGAAGCGATGCGGCCGGCATCCAGACCGACCTGTTCTGCGAGGTCGATGAGCGCGGGGCCGTCGCGAGCGATCGGCGCGCCCTGGCGGTCACGATGGACGCGGTGCGAGAGAAGTTCGGCCGCGAGGCGGTGAGCTTCGGGCGCGCGACGCGCTTTGCCGGCGACCTCGTGGACCCGGCAAAGTTCCTCACCCAATCCAAGACAAGCGACTAAAGAGTTACGCGCGGGACGGCGCCCATCCATGAGCATATGGCGATCCTGCACTTTTACCGCAAGGACAAACCGTGGGCCCCTCGTACCGGGGGCAGTTCGCGGCGCTCTACAAGCATTACGCCGCGCTCGCCCGCCGCATGTGAAAAAACGCCCCTTACACGCGGGGGGCGTCGCCCCAGAGCTTCTCGAGGCGGTAGTACTCGCGCGCCTCGGGCGTGAAGGAGTGCACGACGACCGAGCCGTAATCCATGAGGATCCACGAGCGCTCCTCGCGCCCCTCGATGGAGAACGGGTGCTCGCCGCATGTCTTGGCGACCTTCTCCTCGACCTCATCGACGATGGCGTCGACCATGCGCGTGTTGCTGCCCGTGGCGATCACGAAGTAATCGCAGACGTCGGAGAGCTCGGTCAGGTCGACGATGCAGACGTCCTCGGCCCCCTTGAACTCGGCGGCGTCCGCCGCGGCGCGAGCGACCTCGATCGCCGGGACACCGGCGGAGGAAAGCGACGCCGCCGCGCGGTCCACGGAGGCGGATCCCTCGTCGAACTCGTCGGATGAGGGAGCGGCGGAAAGCCCCGCGGCGTAATCGAGCAGCTGGGCGTCAGTCATATCGGACATGGAAAACCTTTCTCAAGATCATCGGCGCGCTCGGCGCGCCGCGTACGCATTATAGATGTCAATCGCCGTGGGGTACAGGTAGCGCCCGCCCGAGATCACGTAGACGAGGCCCTGGGCGAAGGTTTGGAAGAACAGCTCCTCCAAGGGCTCCCGGCCCACCATGGCCCGAAGGCGCTCGGCGTAATCGCCCCGGCGACCGGGCTCGATGGCGTCCGCGGTGAACACGACCATATCGAGCGGCGTCATATCGCGTGCTCCCACGGTATGGCGGGCGACCGCCTGGCACACCGTGGCGGAGATGCCCTCGAAGATATGGGGGAGCTCATGGGCCGCCACGGGACCGTGCAGCAACCCGACGGCGAGCGTGGGCGAGCCGCTCACGCGCACCCCGTATTGGGCGGCGCGGGCGAGAAGCTCATGGTCGTCGAGCACCTTATCCCAATCGTGCACCAGGCCCGCAAGCGCGGCGTGATACTCATCGACCCCGTATGCGCGGGCCAACTCGACCGCCGTGCGCGCGACGCCGAGGGAGTGCTGATAGCGCCTCGGCAGCTCCCTCATGCGAACCTGGAGCATCTCCTGCACATCCTGCAGGACAGCGATCTGCTCATCGGACAACGCCATGGTCATTCACCCTCTCGAAGATACAGGCCGTTCTTGTGGATATATCCCATCACCGACTCGCTCGTGAGGTACCGAGGGCTCTTGCCGGCGGCGACCAGATCGCGAATGCTCGACGAGCTGATGGCGAGCGCGGGAATCTCGATGTAGCGCACGTCGAAATCGATTCCGGAGGCGGCGATGCGGGCCTTCGCCGTATCGATGTCATACCCGGGGCGTGTGGCCGCGATAAGCGTGGCGAGAGACGCCAGGCGTTCGGCGTCGTGCCAGGCGAGGATATCCATGATGGCGTCCGCCCCGGTGATGAAGTAGAGCTCGACGTTGTCCGGGTAATGAGCCCGAAGGTCACCAAGCGTGTCGACCGTGTACGTGATGCCGGGGCGATCGATCTCGAACCTGCTCGCGTAGAACGCGGCATTCGCGGCGGTCGCCAGCACCGTCATGGCATAGCGGTCCTCGGGGTCGCTCACCCGTTGGTCCTGCTTGAACGCGGGCGATCCGGCGGGCATGAAGAGCACCAGGTCGAGGTCGAGCGCCTCGCGCGCCTGCTCGGCGGTGACGAGATGCCCGTAGTGGATGGGGTCGAACGTGCCGCCCATGATACCCAGGCGATACGTCCTCGCGGGGTCGGATCCCAGCGCGGGCAGCAGGCGACGCGAAGCGCTCGGCATCGCCTACTCCCCCTGCGCGCAGTCCGCGCGGCCCGGCTCGTCGCGCGGCTCCTCATCGATGGCACCATCGCCGGCGTCGAGGTCGACGGCTTCAAAGACGCCCTCGTGCTCGTCGAGGTCCGGCTCGTCTTCGACGTCCTCCTCGATCCCCTCGAAGTCGAAGGCGTACCCGAGGATGCGCACCTCGTCGCCGTTTCGACAACCGGCCTTCACGAGCGCGTCGTCGACGCCCATGCGCGCCATGCGGTGCTGGAGGTAGATGATGGCCTCCTCGTTCTCCCAATCGGTCTGCACCACCATGCGCTCCACGTTCGTGCCGTGGACGCGCCAGGCGCCGGGCTCCTCCATGACGACGTCGAAACGCTTGTCACGGGCCTTGCGGGCGCGCTCCCACTTCTCCTCGTCAAATGCGGGGGCGGCGGCCTGTTCCTCGGCGATCGCGCGGCGAAGCTCGCTCACGCGCTCACCGCAGGCGAGCATGAGGGTCTGCAGGCCAGCGCCGGTCAGCGCGGAGACCGCGAAGAACTCGTGACCGTCGGCGAGGGCTGCCATCTTGAGGGCCTGGACGCGATCGGAGACGCCGGACGCGTCGCATTTGTTCGCCACGACGATCTGCGGGCGATCGGCGAGCTCGGAGGCGTAGCGGCGCAGCTCGTCGTTGATGATGCGGTAGTCCTCGAGCGGATCGCGCCCTTCGTAGCTGCCCGTGATGTCCACCACGTGCAAGATGAGCGCCGTGCGCTCCACATGGCGCAGGAACTGATGGCCCAGGCCCTTGCCCTCCGCGGCGCCCTCGATGAGGCCGGGAACATCGGCGACCACATAGGAGTACTCCCCCGCTCGGACCATGCCGAGATTGGGGACGAGCGTGGTGAACGGGTAGTCGGCGATCTTGGGGCGGGCGGCGCTCATGCGCGCGATGAGGGAGGACTTGCCGACGCTGGGGAAACCGACGAGCGCCGCGTCGGCCATGAGCTTCATCTCGAGCTCGATCCAGTGCTCGATGGCCGGCTCGCCCTTTTGGGCAAAGGCGGGGGCGCGGCGCGTCGAGGTCACGAAATGGGGATTGCCCAGGCCGCCCGTTCCGCCGGGCGCCACCACGACGCGCTCGCCGTCGTGCGTGAGGTCGGCGATCTCGTAGCGCGGCTCCATGGTGGAGCTGTCGAGCTCGCGGATCACCGTGCCCATGGGGACCTTGAGCACGAGGTCCCTGCCATCGGCGCCGTCTTTCTTGGCGCCCTTGCCGTGCGTGCCCGCCTCGGCGCGGAAGTGATGCTTGAATCGGTAGTCGATGAGCGACGAGAGCTGCGCATCCGCCTGGATCACGACGTCGCCGCCGTGACCGCCGTCGCCGCCGTCCGGTCCGCCCTTGGGGACGAAGGCCTCGCGTCGAAACGACATGCAGCCGGCGCCGCCGTCGCCGCCCTTGACGTTGATGCGGCAGATATCGGTGAACTGGGACACGATGTCCCTCCTCAAACGTAGAATCAGATCGGTGCGCGAGCGCATGTGTAAATTGGGGACGGACCCCAAATTGCACATGGATGCGGAGCGTAATTCGGCATCTACCTTACCAAAGGCCTATGTGCAATTTGGGGTCCGTCCCCAATTTACACACAGAGAGACCCTCCGAGCGCATGCCCAGAGGGTCTCCAATGATGCGAATGCAAAAAGGGTGATTTACGCCTCGACGGCGGGGTACACGTTCACGCGGTGCTTGAGACCCTTGGTGAACTTGACCTTGCCCTCGACGAGCGCGAAGAGGGTGTCGTCCTTGCCACGGCCGACGTTCTCGCCGGGGTGGATGTGGGTGCCGTTCTGGCGGACGAGAACCTCGCCGGCCTTCACGGTCTGACCGTCAAAACGCTTGGTGCCCAGACGCTGGCCGCGGGAGTCGCGACCATTACGGGAGGAACCGAGACCTTTTTTGTGTGCCATGTCAGGTACCTGCTCTCTAACTACTTACAAATGGTGCGTCTACTCGGCGACGGGAGCCTCGGGCTCCTCGACCTTGGTGGTCTTCTTGGCGGCACGGGACGTGGCCTGGACCTTGGTGATCTTCAGCTTGGTGAGCTGCTGACGGTGGCCCTTGAGACGGTGATAGCGCTTGCGCTTGTGGAACTTGTAGACGAGCTGCTTCTCGCCCTTGAACTGCTCCAGGATCTCAGCAGTGACCTTAGCCTTGGCGAGCTTGGCAGGATCCGTGACGATCTTCTTGCCATCGTTGAGGAAGATGACCTCGAGCTCGACCTTGGAACCGGCCTCGCCCTCGATCTTCTCGACGGTGATGACGTCATCGGTGGCGACTTTATACTGCTTGCCGCCCGTGGAAACGATTGCGTACATGTTCTTGCCCTTCATGCATCAGTTGTGCAACAGTCGGATATGGTATCAGGTGGTTTGTGGCACGTCAACGGATTACTTCAACGTTTTCCCTGCATATTCACAGGTTCGACAAAGCCTCCGCTGCGCTACGCGCCGTAAGGCTCCCCTGTGGTGCCTCAAGCTCATGGCCCAGCGGGTGGACCTCACTCGCGTCGTCTATGCGGATACGCTGTGAGCAGCGCTCGACATTATACGATGAAATAGTCATGAGCTTCTGAATACCGGTGGAGACGATCTCCTCGTCGACGCCCGGCTCAAGGCCACGTAGTGCCTGATCGAGGGCAGCCACGATAATCTCGGGGCGAAGCGAGCCCTCGTTGTCGCAGCGTGTGTTGAGCTCGAGCCAGATACGACCATCGGGCATAACGCGGTGGCTGCAACCTTTGAGCAGATGGCGAACGTCCAGGGATTTGGTCTTCTTGCCTCGACGATACGGGATCTCGGCGCTTTGGTCATACCATCCAGAGAAGACCTGCGAGAGCGCCTCGTCCGTCACAGAAAACCCGGGGTTGACGAAAACCTCAAGTAGGTAGTGGACTTCGTTGATCTCCGCCGTGAGCGCCGGGCGGCGAAGCTCGACATAGCCGGCGGCCAGGGGCCGCATGTCGACGGGCGCCGCCTCTTGCAGCTGGCAAAGCGCCTGCTCGGCGGGAACGAGCTCAGTCAAATACACGTCGAAGTACTCGGCGGCGGAGGAGGTCCCCACCGGCAGCGCGGAGGTGTAGGCGATGCGCATGTGCGGCGAGAAGCCCTGCGTGACCGCATAGGGCAGCTTGGCGCGGCGCACGATCTGCTCCACGGTGTGGATCAGCTCCAAGTGTCCGAGGTACTTGAGACGCCCCAGCTTGGGATAGGCCACGCGCAGGCGAAAGAGCGTGGGTTCGGTCACATTCGTCATGAGCGCTCACCTACCAGGACGTTCTCGACGTGCAGGGTCGGGCAGATACCGCAGCCCGTGCAGGACGTGCGGGTGCAGTCGGGCGTCGTCACGCCCTCAAGCGAGCGGCGGTACTCGCGCAGCAGGAATCCGCGCGACACCCCGGGGCTCACGTGCTCCCAGGGAAGACGCCAGTCGAGCTCGTAGGGGGTCTGCGCGATCTCGCGCAGGTCGAGCCCGCATTCCCGCGCGGCCTCCTCCCAGCGGTCGAGGCTGAACTGCTCGGTCCAGGCGTCGAAGCGCTGGCCGCGGCGCCACGCGGCCTCGATGAGCGGCGCGATGTCGCGCCCTCCCCTGCTCATGACCGCCTCGATGAGCGAGGTCTCGGCGTCGTGGTAGTGCACGCGCACCGCGCGGTTGCGCACGCTGTGCAGCAGGAGCTGCTGGCGGCGCTTCACCTCGTCCTTGGGTGTCTGGCCGCACCACTGGAACGGCGTCTGGGCCTTGGGGATGAACACCGAGACCGAGACGGAGACGGAGATGCCGCCGCGCTGCTCCTTGGGCACGACCTCGCGCGCGACCTCGAGGGTGTGGTCGGCGAGGTTCGCGATGGCGACGATGTCCTCGTCCGTCTCGCCCGGCAGGCCCATCATGAAGTAGAGCTTGACGCGCCGCCAGCCCTGCTCGAACGCCGCGCGGATGGCGCGCTCGAGGTCCTCCTCGGTCACGTTCTTGTTGATCACGTCGCGCAGGCGCTGGCTGCCGGCCTCGGGGGCGAAGGTGAGCCCGCCCTTCTTCTCCCCCGCCACGGCGGCGGCCATGTCGACCCCGAAGGAGTCGAGGCGCTGCGAGGGGACGTTGATGGCGATGCCGGTGTCGCCCAGGCGCCTGTTGAGCCGGTTGAGGATCTCGGCGCACTTGGAATGGTCGGTGGAGGAAAGGGAGTTCAGCGAGACCTCGTCATAGCCCATGGAGGCAAGGCCGCTCGTGACGGCGGAGACCACCTGGTCGGCGGAGCGCTCGCGCACCGGCCGGTACGTCATGCCGGCCTGGCAGAAGCGGCAGCCGCGCGCGCAGCCGCGCAGCACCTCGACGCACAGGCGGTCCTGGACGATCTGGGCGTAGGGCACGATGCTCTGCGGGACCGGGTTGGTGGCACCGAAGTCCTTGACCACGCGCTTGTACACGACCGGCGGGACATCCTCGCCGTCGCGCGGGACCGTGTACCCGTGCTTGGAACAGGGCTCGTCGTGGCGAACCTCGTAGAGCGAGGGCACGTAGGCGCCGCCCACCTTGGAAAGCTCGCGCAGCATCTCGGCGCGGGGGACGCCCGCGTCGCGCAGCTCGCGATGGCGTTGGCAGAACTCGACGATCTGCTCCTCGCCCTCGCCGATGAGCATGACGTCGAAGAACGGCGCGATGGGCTCGGGGTTGTAGACGGATGGGCCGCCGCAGATCACGATGGGGTCGTCCTCGCCTCGATCTGACGCGTGCAGCGGGATGCCCGCGAGGTCCAGGCCCTCGAGGTAGTTGGTGCACGCCATCTCGTGCGGGACGTGAAAGCCCACCACATCGAACGAGGCGATGGGCGCGGCGCCCTCGAGCGACAGCAGCGGCATGCCGGCCTCGCGCATGGCGTCCGCCATGTCGATCCAGGGGATGTACCCGCGCTCGCAGGACAGCCCCGGCGTCTCGTTGAGGTTGCGGTAGAGGATGGCGATGCCCTGATTGGGAAGGCCGACCTCGTACACATCGGGGTAGATGAGCACGCATCGGTGCTCCGCCTCGGGCTTATAGAGCGCGCCCCACTCGTGGTCGATGTAGCGCGTTGGCTTCTCCACGCGCGCGAGCAACGGCTCGAGCTCCGAGAAGCGATTTTCGTAGACGGCTCTCATGGGCGTCGAACTCCAATCGGTCGTTGAGGTGCAAGGGGGGGCGTATGCCCCGTGCGCGCCGCGGGCCGCGGGGACGAAGGCGCGACGCGCGCGGGCGCCTTTTACGCATGCCGCCGGGTGCACGCGGCGCGGATGAATCGATTCGCGCGGTCGTAGCTGACATCGCTCGCGTACCACCAGGCCAGGGCGCGTCCAAGGGCATAGGTCCCGGCCCCGCCGATGAGGGTCTTGGGAACGAAACCGAGGCGCCCCGCCCGACGAGATGCCATGCGGGCCCCGGCGCGCATGGCGCAGGCCGCCGCGAGGATCGCGACCGCCTCATAGGCGCGCTCGGGACGCAAGGGCTTACCGAAAACCGCCGCGAGGCGCAGCATCATCCCGAGCTGCGCGAGGGTCATCACCGGAAAGTCCGCACCGGGCACGAAGAACAGGGCTCCCGTCGCGAGGTTGCCAAGAGAGGTCGAGACGATGATGCGGTTGGCGGCGGCGATGCGCATGAACGGGAAGTTGGCGGCGAAGGCGGTCTGCTTGTCGGTGCGCTCCAAGATCCAGCGCGCGAGCGACGCAAGGAGGTGGACCTTGTCCGTCGCGGCGACCAGCCCGAGCATGCGGCTATCCCGCTCGATGAAGGGGACCTCGACGCTCGACTCGGCCAGCACCACGACCGGAGGCCCGCACACAACGAGCTCCTGCACGCGCGCCTGCAGCACGGGGCTGCCGCAGGAGAGCACGATGGCGATGTCGGTATCGGGCTTGGCGGTTGCCGGAAGAGACCCCAGGCGCTCAACGCGCACGAGCGCCGAGGTCGTCTGCGGCACGAAGGCGTCGCGAACCGTCTCGATGAGAAACGGGGTGGCGGTTGCATCCACGTACACGCCCACGCGGATCGCAGCGTCCATCTCGCCGCGCACCGACGCGCCGAGCTTGACCGTGTTGAGAATCGAATCCAGGGAGATGCCCATGCATGCCCTCCTCACCGCGCCCGCATCCCGACGGGCGACGGTCGCAAACGTGTACGAGATGCGGGCATACGGCCCGCGTTAGGCGGCGTGCCCACCGCAATCGGTCACGCGACCTTGCCGCGCGAGCGCCAAATCGACTGCACGATGCCGAACGCCGCGCACTGCATCAGCATAGACGATGAGCCGAAGCTGATAAAGGGCAGCGGGATGCCCGTGACGGGCATGAGGCCGATGCACATGCCCACCTCCTCGAGCAGCTGAAACGTCCACATGCCCACGATGCCGATGCAGGCCAGCTGCAAGAACAGCGAGTCGGACTGGTGCGCCACGCGGATGGTGGAGAAGATCAGGAGGGCGAACAGCGCGAGGAGGATCAAGGCTCCCAAAAACCCGAACTCCTCACTGAGGAGCGCGAACACGAAGTCGGTGTGCGCCTCCGGCAGAAAGCCCGCGCCGCTTTGCGAGGCATTGCCGATGCCCTTGCCGAAAAAGCCGCCGGAACCCACGGCGATCAGCGACTGCAAGACGTTGTAGCCGGCATCGGACGTGTCGGACTCGGGATCGATGAAGACGAGGAGACGGTTCATCTGGTACTGCTTGAGCAGCACGTCTTTTCCCAGGACGCCGTCGAGGACCGAGTCGAGGGTCAGCACCACCGAGACGGCGCCCACCAGCACGGCGATCGTGCAGAGCACCCATTCCTTCTTGGGACCGCTCATCATGATGATGCAGGCGCCGGAAAAGAACACGACGAGTCCGCTGCCCAGATCGCCCGCGACGACGGCGGCCCCAAAGGGGATCGCGAGCATCCCGCAGAGCTTGACGTATTCGCGCACGCTGTCGATCCGCCCGTTGTACTGCGCCCCCAGCGACGCCATGAAGAAGATCGTGATGAGCTTGGCGAGCTCGACCGGCTGAAAGGTGAGGCCGATGAGGGGGATCTTGATCCAGCCCGTCATGCCCTTGGCGTTATACGACAAGCCGGGGATATAGGGGCTGAACAGCACGATCAGGTCGAGCACCAGCAGCACGGTCGTCATGCCCGCCAAGCCGGAGAAATCACGCCTCCAGCACAGGAACGCCAGCACGGCGCCCAGGCCGATGCCCACGAGCTGGCGCGAGAACGAGGCCTCCTCGATGGTGAGCGAGGCGGTCCATATCACCAGCGCGCCGTACGCGATAAGGCACACCCACGCCACGAGCACCGGGATGCTCACCTTTTGCCGAAACCCGCCCTTGCCCGAGCTCATATGCTTGTTCACGCGCTTGAGCGTGTCCTGACCCATGCTAATCACCTACCTCGTGCTGTCGCCGCTCGTGTACGTCTGGTCATCGGGCGCGTCGTACAGGGCGCCCAGGACCGTGCGCACCGCGGGCATGGCGCACGTGGACCCGTAGCCGCCGCGCTCGACCATGGCGCACACCACATATTTGGGGTCGTCGAAGGGGGCGTACGCGATGAACCAGCCGTAGGGGTCCTCGCCGTCCTTCTCGCCGGTACCCGATTTGCCGGCGACCTCGACGGGCAGATTGGTGAAGTGCGCGGCCGTCACGGGGGACTCCTCGTAGATCATCGAGTGGACGCCGCGATACACGACGTCCATCGCGCCCTCCGTCTCGATCTTGGCCGTGAGGCGCTTCTTGGGCTCGTATGCGTACGCGTCCCCCTCGCCGTCGCGCGCGACGGCGGACAGCAGGACATGGGGCGTCCACTCGACCCCGCCCATCGCAAGACCGCAGTACGCGACGGCCATCTGAAGGGGCGTGACGAGGATATCGCCCTGCCCGATGGCGATGTTGGTCATGTCGCCGGCGTTCCACGCGCGCTGATCGGCGCTCCAGTCCTTGTGGTACTCCTCCTTCCAGGCCGAGTCGGGCACGCGGCCCGCCGCCTCGGAGGGAAGGTCGATCCCGGTCTTCGAGCCCAGGCCCCAGCGCCGGTACATCTCCTGCAGGCCCTCGGGGTTGTCCTCGTCGTAGAAGAAGTTCTTGCCCAGATCGTAAAAGACCACGTCGCACGAGTCGCGGATGCCCGTCTCGAGATTGCGTACCCCGTGGCCCGACTCGAGCCAGCATTTCTTGCCCCACGCCTCGCCCAGGCCGGTCCACCATCCGGTGCAGGTGGAGGACATGGCCGCCGTATAGACGCCGTACTCCATGCCGGCGAGCGACGTGAAGGGCTTGATGGTGGAAGCGGACATGTATTGACCGCCGATGACGCGGTTGAGCAGCGGATGCCCGCCCTCGTCGTCGTTGAGCTGGCTCCAGGCGTCGGATGACACGCCGCCCACGAATACCGAGGGGTCGAACGTGGGCGCTGACGCCATGCCCAGCACCTCGCCGTTGGTGCAGTCGATGCAGACGCACGACCCGCCCGAAGGGCTGTTGCCGGTGTTCTCGGCGACCTCGAACGCCTTCTTGAGCCCCTCCTCGCATGCGCGCTGGACCTTGAGGTCGATGGTGAGCTTGATGTCGCTGCCGGGTTTCGCGGGCACCGCGCCCGCCTGGCCGGTCACGTTGCCGTCGGCGTCGACCCTCACCGTCTGCTCGCCGCGGATGCCCTGCAGCAGGTTCTCGTAGTAATACTCGACGCCGGATTGGCCCACCTGGTCGCCCGACTGGTACACGATCTTGCCGGCGCGCTCCTCGTCGGACAGCTCGTCCTGCGCGTCCAGCTGCTCCTGGGTGACCGTGCCCGTGTAGCCCACCAGGTGGCAGGCGAGCGTGCCGTTGGGGTAGGAGCGCTCCGTGCGCGCGGCGATGCTCACCCCGGGGAACTGGTCGATGTGCTCCATGATGTAGCCGATCGTCGAGCGGCGCACGTCGGAGGCGATGGTGTGCTGGCTTTGAGCGCCCTCCGTGTTATCCTGGATGTTGCGCAGCACCGCCATGTAGGGCATGCCCAGCACGTTGGCCAGGTGACGGACCACGACCGTGTTCTCCGCCAAGTCGCGGTAGGCGACGATCGCGAGCGAGGAGCGGTTGTCGACGATGGGCTCGCCGTTGCGGTCCAAGATCCTGCCGCGCGGCGCGGGCGTGGTGACCACGCGCGTGCGGTTCTTCTCGGCGAGCTCGTCGTAGTGGTCCGAGGAGACCATCTGCATGCTCCACAGCTTGGCGACGATCGCCGCGAACACGGTGCCCACGCCGGCCGTGAGCAACTTGAAGCGCCCGTTGGACTTGACGCCCGAGGTGCTCCCCTCGCCCTCGGAGGCCCGCGGGCGCGTGCCGGTCGACGTGTCGAACGTGAACTTGCCCGA
The DNA here is from genome assembly GCF_020735465.1 of Collinsella stercoris DSM 13279. Taxonomy (GTDB): domain Bacteria; phylum Actinomycetota; class Coriobacteriia; order Coriobacteriales; family Coriobacteriaceae; genus Collinsella; species Collinsella stercoris. Next base: position 846,045 of record NZ_CP085935.1, read on the forward strand.
ATACCCCCTCAAAAAGAGCAGGGCGCCGATGATCGCCGCGGCGAGAATGCACCCGGCGATGATGACGATGAGCTGAGCGTTCATATGGCCTACCTCAGGCCCTTATACCGCGTGCCGCCATAGGACAGGCCGCGGCGCCCGCGACCCGTGCGTCCGTGGGCGCCGCCCTGGCCGCCCAAGATGAGCAGCGGCACGCACGCGACCAGGTCGAGAAGGCTCGAGGCGAGGCCGTGGACGCCGACCGAGATGAGGACGTTTGACTCGATGCCCATGAAGAAGAGGCCGAGGCCGTAGAGCACGTTGACAGCGATCACGGCGAGCACGACCACGCGGACCGTCTGCATGCCGAGACCGGACGAGAGCCCACGGGACATCAGCGCGACGGCGTACCCCATGACCGCGAGGAGCAAAGCCATGAAGCCCACCGGTGAGGTGGTGGTCAGGTCGTAGAACAAACCGGAGAAAAACCCGATGTAGACGAGCGCGCGCGAATCGCCCGAGATGGCGAGCGATGCCGTGAGCACGAGCATGAAGTTGAAGCGCCCGCCGAACAGCGAGATCTGGGGCGCAAGGGCCACCTGCAGAACGGCGCATGCGACGATCGTGGCTATGAATGCGGAGCGCGTCCGCCCCGAGTTGTTCAGTTCGAGTCCCATGCCCTCCCCTATTCGTCAGTGCCGGACGATCCGTCTTGACCGCCTGCGTCCTGGCCCGCATCGCCCTGAGCGTCCGAGCCGCCCTGAGGCACGCCGTTGGCGGAGTCGACCTCCTCGTCGGACGCTATCTGGTCCTCCGAGACCGAGGTGATCACCAGCACCTCCTCGTTGCTTTCCGCCGAGGAGGCCGCACGCACGACGATGGTGTAGTACACCGCGTTGGGCGCGCGGTCGATCGACGCCACGGTTCCGAGCGGCAGCCCCTTGGGGAACGTGCCGCCGATGCCGGAGGTGATGACGATATCGCCCGTCGCCACCTCGGCGTCGGACACGACGTACTCGAGGCGAAGGGTACCGTCGGCCTGCCCCTGGAGCACGCCCTGGGCGCGCGAGCCCTGGATCATGGCCGAGACGCCCGACTGGTCATCGGTGATGAGCCGGACGGTCGAGGTGTTGGCCGAGACCTCGATGATCTGCCCGATCACCCCGCCCGCGCTGCACACGGGCATCCCGACCTCGAACCCCGAGGCGGAGCCCTTGTCGATGATCACGGAGTCGGTCCAGGCGTCACCCGTCGAGCCGATGATGCGCGCGGCCGTAGACTCGAGGCTGTAGGTCGACTTGAGGCCCACGAGCTTCTCGAGGCGCTCGGCGGTCTCCTGCGCCTCGGAGAGCTCGGCGACCTGGGCGGTGAGTTCCTCGTTGCGCTTCTTGAGCTCGGAGAGCGTCTCGGAGGACGCGGTCGCGTTCTGGGCGATGTTGCCCAGGGCGCCGAACGGCGCCGCCACGGCGCTCCCGAGCATGCGCACGGGCGAGGTGACGGTCATGACGCCCCCGCGCACGGCATGGATGGGGCCCGTATCGCCCTCGCGCAGGTAGAACGTGAGCAGCAGAAGGGAGATGACGCATAAAACAATCAACGGGCGTCCACCCGTTGATTGTCGCGCGTTATGCAGGTTTGAGGAGTACTTGGGTTTGCTTCCCACAAGACGCCCTTTCGTCGCAGTTAGGCGTTGCTCTGGACGAACCCGCCGTCGAACGCGTTGGCCTCGAGCACGCGGGCACAGCCGTTCACCACGTTGTCCAGGGCGGTCGGGCTCACGTTGACGGCGACGCCGGTCTCATCGCGCAGGCGAACATCCAGGCCGCGCAGCATGGCGCCGCCGCCCGTGAGCAGGATGCCGTAGTACATGAGGTCGGAGGCGAGGTCGGGCGGCGTCGCGTCGAGCGCGTCCTTGACGGCCTTGGTCATCTCGTCGAGCGGCTTGTTGAGCGCGCGGCGGATCTCCTCGCTCTCGATGCGGACCGTCTTGGGCAGGCCGCTGATCACATCGCGTCCATTGACCTCGACGTCGAGCTCATCTTTGAGGGGGACGGCGGAGCCCACCTTGATCTTGATGTCCTCGGCCGTGCGCTCGCCGATGGCCAGGTTGTACGCGTCGCGCACGTGCTGCAGGATCGCCTGGTCGAATTCGTCGCCGGCGATGCGTATGGACTGCGACACGACGATGCCGCCCATGGCGATGACGGCGACCTCGGTGGTGCCGCCGCCGATATCGATGACCATGGAACCCGTGGGCTCCTCGACGGGGAGGTCGGCGCCGATCGCGGCCGCCATGGGCTCCTCGATGAGGTAGGCCTGGCGGGCACCCGCCTGGATCGTCGCCTCGAAGACGGCGCGCTTCTCGACGGACGTCACGCCGGAGGGAACGCAGACGACCACGCGGGGGCGCGGCGTCCACGGATAGCGCTTCTCGCTCGCCTTGTCGATGAAGTAGCGCAGCATGGCCTCGGTCACGTCGAAATCGGCGATGACGCCGTCCTTGAGCGGTCGGACGGCGACGATGTTGCCGGGCGTGCGGCCGAGCATGCGCTTGGCCTCGATGCCGACGGCCAAGATGCGCTCGTCGTTCTTGTCGATGGCGACGACGGAGGGCTCGCGAATGACGATGCCCTTGCCGCGAACCGAGACAAGCGTGTTGGCCGTGCCGAGGTCGATCGCCAGATCGCCGTCATATTGGCCGAAGAACATGTCCATCAAAGAAAACAAGTCTGCTCCTACGTCAAACTCAACGTGCCGGTTCTCAAAAGTGTACCGTGCGAGCCCCGCGCGCCGAACGGCGGCCGCAAGGAACGCACGGCTTGCACATCTTCCTACTCCGCAGAGGTCTCGACGTCGAAGTCGGTGGAGATGCTCGAGACGGCCCACCCGAGGCCCTCTCGCACAAAACCGACCTCGTACGTCATCTCGCCGCCCTGCTTGAGGGTGACGTTGACCGTGGCGGTGGTCTCGCTCATGCCCGCGTCCATGCCCTCGATGGTCGCCGTGGCATCGAGCGGGATGCTCGCGGAGATGACCGCCTTTTGGCTCTCGTCGAGCCCCGAGGCGAGGTACTCGTCGGTATCGGCGCCGTCCGTCGCGGCCTGGAACAGCTTGGAGAGCACGTCCTGCTGCGAGGGGATGCCAAAGCCGCGCGTGTAGGCGAACGCCGCCCCGCCGCCGGCGATGAGCAGGACGATCAGGATGACGATGAACACCTTGAGCCCGGTGTGGCGATGCTTGCGGCGCACCTTGGTCTCGGCGCGATCCTGCTGCACCATCTCCTGCTCGGAAAGGGTGAAAAAGCCCGTGTCGGAGGGGTCGGGCATGAAGTTGCCGGACTGCCCCAACGGGTCGAGCGGGTCGACGCCGGTGGTATAGGAGCCCGTGGACGCGACCATGCTCGAGGAGGCGGACAGGGTGTCCTTTGCGCGCTCGAAGGCGTCGCGCTGGTCGGCGGTGAGTTGGTAGATGCCGTCGGCCGTGGCGTTGTTGAACGCGTCCACCGCGTCGGTGAAGCGGTTGGCGGCGACGTAGGCCTGCCCCAGGCCGGCGCTGATGGCGCGCGAGTCGTCGCGCGGGCCGGCGAAGTCGAGGGCGGTGCGATAGGACTCGATGGCGTCCTCGGGACGCTGGAGTCCCACAAAGCAATCGCCCAGGCTCGCGAGCGCCCCGGCGGGCGCGGGGTTGGTGCCGTCGATGGCGGCCTGGCGGTAGGCCACGCCCGCCTCGGTGAGGTTGCCGAGCTTCTTGAGCGCGTCGCCCAAGCCCAAGTACGCCTTGTAGGGGGTCGCGTAGCTGGCGTCCTGCGTGGCCGCGGAGAACGCGGAGACCGCCGAGCGCACGTCGCCGGAGGACATGAGTGCCTTGCCCTGGTTGGTGAGCAGGGCGCCGCGCTTGCCGTAGGCGTCGTCGCGCAGCGCGGCGTCGTAGGCCTCGACCGCGTCGGCATAGCGGCCCAGGCGCATGAGGGAGTTGCCGCGCAGGTGGTCGGCCTCACCGGCGAGCTCGGAGGGGTCCTTGGCGGCGGCGAACAACTGCGCGGCGGCGGCGAAGTCACCGGTGCGGTACGCGTTGCGCGCCTGATCCAGAACTTGGGTGTTCACGTGTGCTCCTCTAATTGTGCGTGCGATACATGGGTGATGCCCGAACGGCTATGCCTCGTGGACGATCTCTACGCTCACGATCTCGTCCCCGGCGCGAAGCGCGGAAATGACGTCCTTGCCCTCGAGCGTGGAACCGAAGACGGTATAGCCCGAGTCGAGGTTGTGCTGCGGCCCCAGGCAAAAATAGAACTGGGAGCCCGCTGAGTTGGGGTCCATAGAGCGCGCCATGGCGAGCGCGCCGTCCACATGGCTGTTGCGGGGGTTCGTGGAGAACTCCTCCTTGATGCACCAGCCGGGACCGCCGGTGCCGGGCTGGCCATCCGGGCCGGGCAGCCCGGCGGCGACCTGCTCGCACGTCATGTCGCGCGTGTTGGGGCACCCGCCCTGGATAACGAAACCGGGAACGTAGCGGTGGAACTTGAGGCCGTCGTAAAAGCCCATGGTCGCGAGCTCGCAGAAATTGGCGACGTGGATGGGAGCGCCCTCGCAGTCCAGCGCGACGCGGATGGCGCCCTTCGAGGTCTCGAACACGGCGGTCTCGTCACCGACGAGCTGGTACTCGGGCGTGCGGGTCTTCCTATTGAACATGGGCGTCCTCCCCTGTCATCGTTGCATACAGGGTACATAGTAGCACGCGACCGGACGTACGGGCCGGGTGCTTTATTTCTCTACCGGCTTCCACGCGGAAACGTTCTGCTCGTACTGGACCACATCGACGGCCTTGCCGTCGACTTTCTCGACCTCGCGCAGGGGGGCCAAGATCTCGTCCTGGTGGTCAGCGGGCCGCTCGTCCTCCCCCAGGGCGAGGTTGATGTCCCACGAGCGGCACAGGACGTCCACGCGGTTGTACGTCCACGTCGCGAGCTGCCGCATGTGCTCGACGTCCTGCGCATAGGCGGTGTCGTCCGACAGGACGAGCGCGTCGATGTCGTCGAGCACGCCCGTAAGGGAGTCCCTCAGATCATATGCGCCCCGCGACGCCTCGCGCCGCTGCGCCGCGTCCTTGACGAGGTACTGGCCGTTGTAGGTTTCGACCACGGGGCCGATCTGGTCTTGCAGCTCCACGATGCGCGCGTAGATGGCGCTCAGGCGCTGGTACGCCTCGGCCTCGGAAAGCGTCGAGTCGTTCACCTGGGCGGAATCGGCGGACTCGTCATCCTCGACATCCGCGGGCGCATCCTCGGCATCGGCGTCGTCCTCGGGAACCTGCCGGCTGGGGAACATGTCGCTCGCCGCGCTCTCGAATGACGCGTAGAAGCCGGGCATCACGCCGAGGGGGTCGGTGCCGACAAACCATGCGCCGCCCGCGACGAGCGCGACGCACGCCGCCAGGGCGATCCAGCGTCCCCGACGGGGCTTGGCATAGGGGTCGGCGCCGTCAGCGGCGTCCTCGCCCTGCTGGGGAAGGGGGCGCCGGGAGCCCGAGCGGGAGGAACCCGAACGAGGGGCCACATCCACCGCGGAGCGAACCTCGTCGGAATCGATCACGCTCGTGGCGTCCCCGTCAAACGCGCCCAACACGGGGCCCGCGTCGCTCGTCGCCTCGGGAGCGGACACCGCACCGGCGATCATGTCCGACGTCAGGCGCGGGAAGCTCGCCGTCTTGCCTGCGGCGAGATCCAGGGCGGCGGAATTCTGGGAGAGGATGCCGGGCGCGGGCCTGCCGCACTTGGGGCAGGTGCGGTCCTCGGCGCTCAGGCGGGCGCCGCAGCCCTCGCAGAAGATGAACTCAGAGACGGAGTCGCATGCGGGGTCGTGCGCCGGCGAGACGCCGTCGGGGCCGGTAAGAGCGGCGCCGCACGAGGGGCAGTGCGTGGACTCATCGGGTGCGGTGGAGTTGCAGATGGGGCAGATCACTGGTCCTTCTTCCGGGTGGTCTTGGGCATCTTCACGCGGATGCCGCCATGTGCCTGCTCAACACGATACCGCTTTTTGCGGACATCCTCGCGCTTGCCGGCAGGCTCCACGCCAACCCGACGAGCGCCATCGGGCCGCGCCGTGCGATCTTCGGCGCCGAGCGCCCCCTCCTGGGCGTGCTCCTCCGCACGCGCCAGCTCGCGCGCGGTGGCGCGGCGCTCCATGCGTGTGCGCGCGGCCTCGATGGCCCGGCGCGCGGAGCTCCCTGTCGAGTCGACGCGCGAGCTCCGGGAGCGCCGCCCACCGCGGAGGCTCACGCGCACCCCGCGGCCAAAGCCCGTCGCCAGACGACCGGAGCGCGCGGAAGATAGTTCCATGGCGTCCGCCAGGCGATAGAAGATCGCGCACCCCGCAAGCGAGAACACCGCGGTGAGCAGGCTCGCCCATATGGTGGGGCGTGCGATGGAGAAGAACCCGGGAAACACGGTGACGCCCACGGCGAGGCCCGCGGCGACGAACGCGAAGAGCGCGCGCCGCAACGGCGTGAACGGCACCGAGATGCGCCAGATCAGGCACAGGCCCACGGCGCACGTGGTGATGAGGCACATGGTGGAGAGCAGCTCCTGCCCAAACCCGAACGCACCCGCCGCGAGGATGCACAGCAGCGAGGTGGCGAGCACGCCGACGGCGGCGGGCAGCGCCTTTTTGAGCACGTTGGCCAAGAAGGTCCCCCGCACCCGCGCGCGATTGGGCTCGAGCGCGAGCACGAAACTCGGAAAGCCGATGCAGAAGAAGTTGATGAGCGTCATGGTGATGGGCTGGAAGGGATAGGGCGGCGCCACGATGCATATGGCCGCGAGCCCCATGGAGAAGAGCGTCTTGGTGAGGAACAGCGCGGCGGAGCGCTGCAGGTTGTTGATCGAGCGCCGCCCCTCGGCGACGACCGCGGGCATGGCGGCGAAGTCGTTCTCGACGAGCACGATCTCGGCGACGTTGCGCGCGGCGTCCGAGCCCGCCGCCATGGCCACGGAGCAATCCGCCTCCTTGAGCGCGAGGACGTCGTTCACGCCGTCACCCGTCATGGCGACCGTGTGCCCGCGGCGCTGCAGGGCGACCACGAGCTCGCGCTTCTGCTGCGGGGTGACGCGGCCGAACACGTGATAGCGGTCGACGGCGGCATCGAGCTTGGCGGGGGTGTCGAGCGTCGTGGCGTCCACGAACGCCTCGGCGCCGGGAATGCCCACCACGCGGGCGATGGAGGACACGGTGCGCGGGTCGTCACCCGAGATGACGTTGAGCGTCACGCCCTGCTCGCGAAAGTACCCGATGGTCTCGGCGGCGGAGGGGCGGATCTCGTCGCGGATCGTCACGAAGCCGATTGGACGCGCGTCGCCCACCATGTCGCCCTCATCCGTGAACCCGTCGACGCGGGCGACCACGAGCACGCGGCAGCTCGACGCCAGGCGGTTGACGCTCGACTCGAAGAGCTGGAAGTCCTCGCGGCCCAGCACGAACTGGGCGGCCCCCATCACGTAGGAGGCCTCACCGTCCGCGCACGCGAGCACCGCGCCGCTCCACTTCTTTGCCGACGAGAACGCGATCGCGCGGACGGCGGAGGGGACGTGCGGGGCGTCCGCGAAATGGTGCAGCAAGGCGGTGCACGTCTCGTTGGCGTCGGCGGACGTCGCGCGGGCGATGCCCGACAGCGCGCGGTCGAGTTCCTCGGCGTCCTCGCGGCGATAGGAAATCGCCCCCGCCCGGTCTTCATCCGCGCCGCTACGGGCGACCGAGCCGTCGCGAAGGGCGACGTAGGTTCCCTCGACCTCCATATGACCAGAGGTGATGGTCCCCGTCTTGTCCAGGCACAGCACGTCGACGCGCGCAAGCGTCTCGATGCAGTAGAGCTGCTGCGCCAGCACCTTGCGGCGTGCCAGGCGGATGGTGGCGATGGCGAGCACGGACGACGTCAGGAGCACGAGGCCCTGGGGGATCATGCCCAGCAGGGCGCCGACGGTGGAGAGGATCGCCGAGGAGAGCGCGGCCCGCGCCTCCCCGGATGCGATCCAGGACACCACCGTGGCGGAGGAGTCCGGGGCAAGGTCGCACCAGGCCGTAAACGACGTGCGCGCGCTCGCGATGAAGAGCGCGAGCCCCAAGGGCACCATGAGCACGCTCGCGAACCGCACGATGGCGTTCAGCGCGTTCATGATCTCGGAGTTGACCTTCTTGACGTATTTGGCCTCGTTGTTGATGCGCGCGACGTAGTTGTCGGCGCCGACGTGGATCACGCGCGCGACCACGAGGCCCGCGTCGATGAAGCTGCCGCTCATGAGCTCATCGCCGGGCCGCTTGTGGATGGGGTTGCTCTCTCCGGTCAACAGGCTCTCGTTGACGTGGCACTCGCCCTCGAGCACGACGGCGTCCGCCGGGATCTGGTCCCCGCGCCCCAGGCGAATCGCGTCACCGAGCACGATCTGGTCGAGGTCCAGCTCCACGAGTGCGCCGTCGCGGAGGGCGACCGCCTTTTTCGAGGCGAGCAGCGTCAGCTTGTCGACCATGCGCTTGGAGCGCATGGCCTGGATGATCCCGATTGCCGTGTTGAGGAACACGATGCCCAAAAACGTGAGGTTCTTCCACGCGCCCGTGATGATGACGAGCACCGCAAGGACGACGTTGATGAGGTTGAACAGGGTGCACACGTTCTCGATGACGAGCTCGCGCACCGACTTGGTCTTGAGCTCCGTGTTGACGTTCACCTTGCCCGCAGCGATGCGCTCCTCGACCTCCGCAAACGAAAGGCCCCGCTCGTCAAAGGGGTTGTCGACATTCGTGCTGTCCATGCGACTCCCATCACAACGCCCGACCGAGACCGGTCGGAGGCACCGTAAAAGAAAGGTCACGAGCGACGAGCGCCCGCGACCCCAAGACCCGAACCCATACGCGGGTTCGAGGAGCATTAGAATGGTGCGCCATATAGGGTTCGAACCTACGACCTTCTGCTCCGGAGGCAGACGCTCTGATCCACTGAGCTAATGGCGCGCGACGGCAAGCATTATACCCAAGGGCGCCGCATCGCGCCGAGTGAATTTGAATCTTTCAGATTCGTGAGGCGCGCCGCTTGATGAATCGGGCGCACCACTTGATTTCCAGCCCGGGCGAAACGCACGCAAGGCCCGGCGGATATGCTCAGCGGCACATGTCGAGTCGAGCGTGGCGTGACGGTGGACGTGGGCGGAATCCGCCCCAGATGCGATATTTGTCGCGCTTGTTACCTTTGTTCGCGCAAGGCGGCCCACCGCGGCCGGTGGGGTACACTCCTACATTAAGAAAAAGAGCATGACGAGTCGCGAGCCGGGACCCTTCCGGCACGAGCATCGGAAAGGACCGGCACATGATCGCCATCTTGCGTAAAAACGCCTCGGACGAGGCCGTCTCCAGTATCGTCTCGTGGATCGAGGGCAAGGGCCTCACCGCCCATGTGAGCCGCGGCTCCAACGAGACGGTCATCGGCCTTGTGGGCGACACCACCAAGATCGACCCGTTCCTGCTCGAATCGATGGACGTCGTCCAGCGCGTCCAGCGCGTCTCCGAGCCCTTCAAGAAGGCCAACCGCAAATTCCACCCCGCCGACACCGTGATCGACTTCGGCGGCGGCGTCAAGATCGGCGGCGGCGCGTTTCAGGTCATAGCGGGTCCCTGCTCGGTCGAGGGCGACAACCTCATCAAGATCGCCCGCCGCTGCAAGTCGGCCGGCGCGACCATGCTGCGCGGCGGCGCCTACAAGCCCCGCACCTCCCCGTACGCCTACCAGGGCATGGGCGAGCGCGGCCTCGACCTGCTGCTCGAGGCGAAAGCCGAGACCGGCATGCCCATCGTCACCGAGGTCATGGACGTCCGCGACGTTGAGCTCTTCGTGGACCGCGGCATCGACGTCATGCAGATCGGCGCCCGCAACGCCCAGAACTTCAACCTCCTCAAGGAGGTCGGCAAGACGAGCACGCCCGTCCTGCTCAAGCGCGGCATCGCCGGGACCATCGACGAGCTGCTCATGGCCGCCGAGTACATCATGAGCGAGGGAAACGACAACGTCATGCTCTGCGAGCGCGGCATCCGCACGTTCGAGACGCGCACGCGCAACACCTTCGACCTCAACGCGGTGCCCGCGCTCCACTACCTCACCCACCTGCCCGTGGTCGCCGATCCGAGCCACGCGACCGGCTACACCCGCTACGTCGAGCCCATGGCGCTCGCCGCGTGCGCCGCCGGGGCCGACGCGCTCGAGATCGAGGTGCACGACAACCCCGCCGAGGCATGGTCCGATGGCGCGCAGGCCCTCACGCCCGACCAGTTCGATCGCACCATGGAGCGCATCCGCGCCATCCGCTCGGTCGTCGCCGACATGGCGCGCGAGGAGGCGTAAGGGCAGATGGACGAGCAGATGCGACCGGCTGAGTGCTCGCGTCCCGGCGTCGAGGCGCAACGCGTCGCCGCCGAGCCCGCGAAGGGATCCTCCCCCGCCGTGGGTATCGTCGGCCTGGGGCTGATCGGCGGCAGCTTCGCGCGCGCCTACGCCGCGGCGGGCTGGCGCGTGCGCGCATGGGACACCGATGCCGACACCCTGGCGATCGCCCGCATCGATGTCCTCGACGGGCTGCTGCGCTCAGCCGAGGACCTCGCGCAGTGCGACCTGGTCGTGCTCGCCGCGTACCCCGAGGCCTGCCTGCAATGGCTCCGCGGCCATGCCGAGATCCTCGGCCGGCTCGCCCGCGAGGGTAAGGCGCCCATCGTCATCGACGCCGCCGGCGTCAAGGGGCGAGTGTGCACAGAGGCGTTCGACCTCGCCGCCGAGCACGGCTTCTCCTTCTGCGGCGCCCATCCCATGGCGGGAACCGAGTTCTCGGGCTTCGCGCACGCGCACGCCGACCTGTTCCGCGGGGCGCCCATGGTGCTCACCCCGCCCCCAACGAGCGACATCGAGCGGCTCGACCTGCTCGACCGCATCCACGAATTCCTCGAGCCCTGCGGATTCGGCTCGTATTCCGTCACCACCCCGCAGGCCCACGACCGCGTGATTGCCTTTACGAGCCAGCTCGCGCACGTGGTGAGCAACGCCTACGTCAAGAGCCCCACCGCGCGGGAGCACCACGGCTTCTCGGCCGGCAGCTACCGTGACCTCACGCGCGTGGCCCACCTCAACCCGCACATGTGGTCCGAGCTCATGATGGACGACGCCGACGCCCTCGGCTTCGAGATCGAGACGCTCATCGACAACCTCGCGGCCGTTCGCCAGGCGCTTGCCAGCGGCGATCGAGACGGGCTCGAGCGGCTGCTCGACGAGGGCGATCGCATCAAGCGCGCACTCGACGACGCACCGCGCCGTGCATGACGCTTCGCACGGCGACACCGTTCATCCCCTGAGCCCGGCGCTCGCCCCATGCGCAGGCGCCGGGCCGCACCCATCCACGAAACGAAAGGCGCAGGACATGACAGCTTCCGCCTACACGCTCGACATCCAAACAGCGCAGCCCTATCAGGTGCACATCGGGACCTTCCTGCTCGAGCAGGTGGGCCAAATCGCGCGCTCCGTCGCCGAGCGCGCGCGGCGGGCCCTCGTCGTGACCGACTCGAACGTGGGCCCGCTCTACGCCGCCCCCGTGCTCGACGGTCTCAACGGGGCCGGATGCACGGCCAGTCTCGTCACGTTCGAGGCGGGTGAGGAGCACAAGCGCATCGAGACGCTCTCACTCATCCTGGAGCGCGCCGCGCTTGACCACCTCACGCGCGACGACGTCATCATCGCGCTCGGCGGGGGCGTCGTGGGCGACGTGGCGGGCTTCGCAGCCGCCACGTACATGCGCGGCATCGCCAACGTGCAGGTCCCCACCACGCTCCTCGCCATGGTCGACTCCTCGGTGGGCGGCAAGACCGCCATCGACCTTGAGAACGGCAAGAACCTCGCCGGCGCCTTTTGGCAGCCGCGCGCCGTCATCGCCGACGTCGGCTGCCTGGGCACGCTCAGCGACGAGCAGTTCGCCGACGGCTGCGGCGAGGTCGTCAAGCACGCGATCATCGCCGATGCGGAGCTCTTCGAGGAGCTCGAGCGCACCCCGCTCACGCCGGACCTGCTCAAACGCGACCTCTCCCGCGTCGCCTGGCTCATCGCGCGCAACATCGACATCAAGCGCGCGGTGGTGGAGCAAGACGAGCGCGAGGCCGGCCTGCGCAAGCTGCTCAACTTCGGCCACAGCATCGGCCACGGCATCGAGGCCGCCGAGGGGTACCGCCTGGGGCACGGCGCCTGCGTGGGCATCGGGATGGTCGCAATCGCCAGCGCCAGCGTGACCGCCGGGCTCTGCCCCGAGGACGTCCCCGAGCGCGTCGCCCGCCTCCTCACGGCGCACGGCCTCTCGCTCGCCTTCGAGGCGGACCCCGGGGAGGTGTATCGCGAGGCGCTTCACGACAAAAAGCGCTCCGGCGACACCATCGACCTCGTGGTGCCGCGCGGCATCGGCGCCGCGGCGCTCGCCCCGACGCCGATCGAGGAGTTCCGCCGCATCCTCGAGGTCGGGCTCGCCTGCACCCGCGCCCTCGCCGAAGAGGCCTGCCAAACCGCCCCGGCGCCCGCGACGGACCCTGACGCCGACCCGAATTCTCGCCCGTAAGGAGGACCGATGCTCGCCCGCATCAACCCCAAGCCGCTCTCCGGCACCGTACCGGCCATCGCATCCAAGTCGATGGCGCACCGCATCATCATCGCGGCGGCCCTCGCCAACGGCGTGACGCGCGTGGCGTGCGACACCACGTGCGCGGACATCGACGCCACCATCCGCTGCCTGACCGCCTTGGGCGCGCGCATCACGCTCATCGAGGGCGGCTACGAGATCCACCCCGCCCCCAAGAGCCTGGAGCACGGCCTGCTGCGCGCGCTCGCCGGGGCCACGCTCGACTGCGGCGAATCGGGCTCCACCCTGCGCTTCATGCTGCCCGTCGCCTGCGCCCTTGGGGCCGACGCGACGTTCGTGGGCGCCGCCCGCCTGGGCGAGCGCCCGATCGCCCCGCTCTCGGACGAGCTCATCGCCGCCGGCTGCACGCTCGAGGGCGTCGGGGGTTTCCCCTTGCGCGCGTCGGGCCGCATGCGCGCCGGTCGATTCGAGCTCCCCGGGAACGTGAGCTCCCAATACATCTCCGGCCTGCTGCTCGCCGCGCCCCTGCTCGACGGCGACACCGAGATCGCGGTCACGGGCACGCTCGAGAGCCGCCCCTACGTCGACCTCACCATCGACGTGCTCGCCTCCTTTGGCGTCACCGTCGACATCGAGGAGGGCGCCACGCCGGGGGGCCTCCCCCTCACCGTGTTCCGCGTGCCGCGACAGGGGTATCGCACGCCCGGCACCATCGCGGTCGAGGGCGATTGGTCCAACGCCGCCTTCTGGCTGTGCGCGGGAGCGCTCGGGCGCCACTCCGTGACCGTGCGCGGCGTGAGCCCCACCTCCATCCAAGGCGACCGCGCCATCAGCGCCGCCCTCATGCTCTTTGGGGCCAAGGGGCAGCGCAACGCACGTGCGGCCACCATCCGACCCGACAGGCTGCACGGCATCGAGCTCGACGCGCACGACATCCCCGACCTGGTTCCCGTGCTCTCCGCCGTCGCGGCATGCGCCGAGGGGACCACGCGCTTCACCGGCTGCGCGCGCCTGCGCATCAAGGAATCCGACCGGCTGGCCACCACGGCGGCCGAGCTCGCCAATCTGGGGGCATGCGTGCGCGTGGATGGCGACGGCCTTCTCATCGAGGGGCGCGAGCGCCTGAGCGGCGGGCGCGTGGAGAGCCACAACGACCACCGCATCGCCATGATGGGGGCCATCGCCGCCGTTCGCTGCGAGGGGCCCGTCGAAATCGCGGGCGCCGAGGCCGTGAACAAGAGCTACCCGGCGTTCTTCGACCATTACCGCCTGCTCGGCGGCGACGTCGAGCTCTTCGACGAGTAAGGGGGCACCATGGCATCCGTGTACGGCAACGCGCTGCGCCTCTCCATCTTCGGCCAGTCGCACTCCCCCGCCATCGGCTGCTCGATCGACGGGCTGCCCGCCGGCATCGCCGTCGACCTCGATTGCCTCCAGGCGCTCCTGGACCGGCGCGCCCCGGGCCGCAGCGCCACCTCGACCGCGCGGCGCGAAGCCGACGCCCCCGAGTTCATCGCCGGCATCACCGACGGCCACACGAACGGCGCCCCCGTCGCGGCGATCATCCGCAACGGCAACACGCGCAGCCGGGACTACGACGAGCTGCGGCGCAAGCCGCGGCCCGGTCATGCGGACTGGCCCGCGGACGTCAAGTACCGCGGCTACCAGGACGTCGCGGGCGGCGGGCACTTCTCCGGTCGCCTCACCGCGCCCCTGTGCGTCGCCGGCGGCATCGCCCTGCAGGCGCTCGAGGCCCGGGGCATCCGCATCGCCGCGCACATCTCGAGCCTGGGACCCGAGCCCATCTGCGACACGCCGCTCGACCCCATGAAGCCCAATCGGGTGCAACTCGACGCCGTTCTCGCAAACCCGCTGCCCTGCGTGAGCGCTTCCGCCGCGGCGCGCATGCGCGCCTGCATCTTGGACGCCAAAAACGACCTGGACAGCGTGGGCGGCATCGTCGAGTGCGTGGCCTACGGCGTTCCCGCGGGGCTCGGCGACCCCATGTTCGATGGCATCGAGAACCGCATAGCCAAGATCGCGTTCGGCATCCCCGCCGTCAAGGGCGTGGAGTTCGGCGCCGGCATGGCCGCCGCCCGCCTGCGCGGCAGCCAGAACAACGACCCCTACCGGATGGACGGCGACGCCGTCCGCCCCCAGACCAACCATGCCGGAGGGATCCTGGGCGGCATCACCACCGGGATGCCCGTCGTGTGGCGCATGGCCGTCAAGCCCACCCCCTCGATCGGACGGCGCCAGCAAAGCGTCGACCTCGAGGCGCGCAGCAATGCCGAGTTGGTGGTCCACGGCCGGCACGACCCCTGCATCGTCCCGCGCGCCGTTCCCGTGGCCGAGGCCGCCTGCGCCCTCGCCCTGCTCGACGCCCTCCTCGAAGACGCGTAAAGACGGCGACGCAACTTTTTACGCGCTCGCGCACCGACAAGGAGAACCTCATGGACCTCACGGACGTCCGCTCACAGATCGACGAGATCGACGCCCAGCTGCTTGATCTCTTTGGCCGTCGCATGGCACTCGCCCGCGACGTCGCGCAATCCAAGCTCGAGACGGGCAAGGCCGTCTTCGACCCCGCGCGCGAGCGCGAGAAGCTCGCCGACGTCGCCGCGAAGGCCCCGGACGGCCTGCAAGAGCAATCCGTGGCGCTCTTTTCCCTGCTCATAAGTATGAACAAGGCCGCACAGCTCCGCATGATCAACGCGGCGCGCAAAGACAGCCCCTCTCATCGGATGCGCGCCTCGTTCCTGCCGCTCGAGACCGCCTTCCCCGCCAGGGCGACCGTCTGCTGCCAGGGCGTCGAGGGCGCGTACAGCCAGATCGCCGCATGCAAGCTCTTCTCCATCCCGAGCATCACGTTCGCCCCCACCTTTGCGGGCGTGTTTCGCGCGGTGACGGAGGGTGCCTGCGAATTCGGCGTGCTGCCCATCGAGAACTCCACCGCCGGCTCCGTGAACGCCGTGTACGACCTGCTCGGCTCCCACGGATGCTCGATCGTCCGCGCGGTGCGCCTCAAGATCGACCATAACCTGCTCGCCAAGCCGGGCGCGACCCTCGCCGACATCCGAGAAGTCGTCTCCCATAGCCAGGCCCTCAACCAATGCGCCGCGTACCTCGAGCGACTCGGGGTGCGCACCACCGTGTGCGAAAACACGGCGCGCGCCGCCGAGCTCGTCTCGACATCGGGCCGGACGGACCTCGCCGCGCTCTCCTCGCGCGCCTGCGCCGACCTCTACGGGCTTTCGGTGATCGAGCGCGCGGTGCAGGACTCGGACGCCAACTACACGCGGTTCGCGGTCATCTCCCGCGAACCCGCCATCTACCCAGGCGCCGATCACTCATCGATCCAGCTCACGCTCAAAAGCGAGCCCGGCGCGCTGTATCGCGTGCTCGAGCGCATCTACGCCCTCAACATCGACCTCGTCAAGCTCGAGAGCCGACCCGTGCCGGGCAGCGACTTCGAGTTCACGTTCTACTTCGACCTCGCGTGCCCTGCGGTGAGCCCCGCTTTCGCCACGCTGCTGGACTCGCTCGACGACGTGTGCTCTGAGATGCGCTACTTTGGGAGCTACACCGAGGTCCTCTAGCCTCACCGCCTTATCGGGGTCAGCGCGCAACAGCAATGGCGGCTTCCGCACATCCCGCACGCGCTCTCCCTTACACACAGCCCTCCTCATACATGACGGCGGGCGCAGAAGATTCACCCCCACCCTCACATACCACCCCAAGCAGCATGGATCAGCCCATGTTGCCCGCAAGAAAGGTCACGAACATGGAACAAGCCCCGCGCCCCTACGGAGTCCTCGGCCGCGTGCTGGGGCACAGCTACACCCCCACCATCTACCGCGAGCTCGCCGGACTCGACTACCGCAAATTCGAGCGCGAGCCGGAAGACCTCGAAGCATTCGTGCGTTCAGATGAATGGGAGGGCTTCAACGTCACCATCCCCTATAAGCGCGACCTCGTCCCCTACATGGACGAGCTTTCAGAGGTGGCGCGGCGCATGGGCAACATCAACACCGTCACGCGCCTCGCCGACGGGCGACTGCGCGGCGACAACACTGACTACTACGGCTGCAAGGTGCTCGTCGAGTCGCTCGGGATCGATCTTGCGGGTAAGAAAGCCGTGGTGTTCGGCGGTTCGGGAGGTGCGGGATCCACGGCGATGATGGTGCTCGCGGACCTCGGCATGCGCCCCGTGTCCATCGACCGCAGCGGCGAGAACACGTATGAGAACCTTGAGCGCCATGCCGACGCCGCCCTTGCGCTCAATTGCACTCCCGTGGGCATGTTCCCCGCGTGCCCCGCCGCCCCCTGCAGCCTCGAGAGCCTTCCCGCGCTCGAGGGGCTCATCGACATCGTGTACAACCCCGCTCGCACCGCGCTCATGATGGAAGCCGAGCGCCGCGATGTCCCGAACGCCGGCGGCCTGCTCATGCTCGTCGCCCAGGCAGCGCAGGCAGTCGAGCGCTACACCGGTGAGCACATCGACATGGCCCGCATCATGGATGTGACGGCGCGCCTCTCCGCCAGCGAGCAGAACGTCGCCCTCATCGGCATGCCCGGCTGCGGAAAAACCCGCGTGGGCGAGCAACTCGCAAAACTGCTCGACAGGACGCACGTCGACATCGACCGCGCCTTTGGAGAGGAGGTCGGCATGAGCTGCGCGGAGTTCATCGAGACGCAGGGCGAGGAGGCCTTCCGTGTGCGCGAGACGGAGGTGCTCGGACGCATCGCCGCGCAATCCGGCTTGGTCATCTCGTGCGGCGGCGGCGTGGTCACGCGTTCGGAGAACTACGCCCTGCTGCACCAGAACAGCATCATTGTCATGCTGGATCGACCCATCGACCAACTTTCCAAGAAAGGACGCCCCATCACCGCGCGCGATGGCATCGAGGCGCTCGCCGAGCGCAGGCTGCCCCTCTACCGCGCATGGGCGGACGTCGTTGTCCAGTCGCGCGAATGCGCCGCAAGCACCGCCGCGGTCGCGCGCGATGCGCTGCCGGCCATGCTGTAACGTCTCCGCAGGCCAGCCAAGGCGACTCCTCGATCTTGCGCATCGTGTCCCATACAGCATCCCGTCCGCCAGACTCACGCCGCCCGTAACTCCAACCCAAACGCTGCCGGCACGCCGCACACACCTCCAACCCAGGCGCCGCCATCACGCCGCACACAACTCCAGCGCAAGCGCCGCCATCGGGTGCGCTTGGCATGAACAGGCGGACGAACATGCCACTTGAGAGTCTTATTGTTGAGAAGACGCTCTCACCGACGTTTCCGACAAGATGGCGTTCTTCAAAAGCGCACGAGCATCAAGCTCGTTTCACCGTGCTGCGAGGGATATGCATCAGAAAGAACGAACTCGAAAGAGGGAGAACACCATGAAAGCACTCGTCATCAACGGACCCAACCTCAATATGCTGGGGATTCGCGAGCCGGGAATCTACGGCACGGAAACCTACGAGACGCTCGTCCAGATCTGCCAGGATGCTGCCGGCGACCTGGGCTTTGACGGCGTCGAGGTCTTTCAATCCAACCATGAGGGCGCGATCGTCGACCGCATCCAAGAGGCGTACGGCTCCGTGGACGGCATCGTGATCAACCCGGCCGCGTACACGCACACGAGCGTCGCCATCCTCGATGCCCTCAAGGCCGTGTCACTTCCCGCTGTCGAGGTTCACATCTCCGCCGTGGAGGACCGCGAGGACTTTAGGCAGATATCGTACGCCGGTATGGCCTGCTTTGCCCGCGTCACAGGCGAAGGACTGCAGGGCTATGCACATGCCCTCAAGCTCCTTGCGGAGAAGCTCGCGAAATAAATCAAGGAAGCCCGCCTGTCATTTCTGCATGAAGATATGAACGAATTGAGGATATGAACGATGCGATTTTTGCCTCTCACTTTGTGACGACGTTTGCCCAGCTAGAACCCCCGGCACAAATGGAGAATATGAATGATTCGTTCATATCCTCCATCCATGCCAGAAAAACCGTTCATATCTTCAAGTCGTTCACATCTTCCATTTGTGCCAAAAAATCGTTCACTTCCTCAACGCGTTCATATCCTTGGCCCGTGCCAAGCAAACCATTCATATCTTCCATCCATGCCGAACATAACGTTGACGCCAACAAAATCACTCTAAGCCTCTGTGCACCACAAAAATGGGGCTTATAGGACAAAAGCGTGTATCCGGCACGCTCCTCATCCCAATCCATGCGATACGGCTCCGAAGCACAAGCATCGAAGCCCATTTGGCCATCAGCCTCAGGGACCTTTGACCGCAAGAACAAGGTAATGAGGGCACAGAAAATCACGCCGCGCCCAGATGCCAAGGCGGCAAAACAGTCGCCTCTCTCGCTAACCTACAAAAGAAACCCCGGGCATCGAGCCCTGGGGTTTCCTTTTAACTACTTAGTTGTAGCGCAGCACGCAAAGTAACGGTTACTCCGCCTCGTGGTGGCGGCGCGGGGCGCGACCAGCACCGCCGTTGTCGCCGGGGTGACGCGGACGGTCGCCGCGCTCACGGCGCGCAGGGCGGTCGAAACCGCGCGCACCGGTGTCACGGGCACCGCGACCCGGACGGTCACCACGCTCGCGACGCTCACCGCCACGACCCTCGCCCGAACCGGAGCCAGCCGGGGCCTCGGGCTTGTCAAGGCGATCGAGGGAGATCTTGCCACGGTCGTCGATCTCGATAACCGTGACCTTGACCTCATCGCCCACGTTGAGGACGTCCTCGACCTTCTCCACGCGACCCTGGGCAACGCGGGAGATGTGCAGCAGGCCGTCCTTGCCGGGCAGCAGGTTCACGAACGCGCCGAAGGGTTGGATGGAAACCACGCGACCGGTGTACTCCTCGCCCACCTCGGGCACCTTGACGATGAGCTCGATGCGCTCGATGGCGGCGGCGACGGAATCGCCCACGCCACCGACGTACACGGTGCCATCCTCGTGGATGTCGATGGAGGCGCCGGTCTCGTCCTGGATGCCGCGGATGGTCTCGCCGCCCTTGCCGATGACGTCGCGGATGTTCTCCGTCGGGATGGTGATGCTCTGGATCTTGGGCGCGGTAGCGCGGGTGTCCTCGCGCGGGCCGGGGACGACCTCGAGCATCTTGTCGAGAATGAACGCACGGCCCTCCTTGGCCTGCTCAAGGGCAGTGCGCAGGATGTCGAACGTCAGGCCGGTGGCCTTGTTGTCCATCTGCAGGGCGGTGATACCGCGCTCGGTACCGGTGACCTTGAAGTCCATGTCGCCCAGGAAGTCCTCGAGGCCCTGGATGTCGGACAGGACCACGGTCTTGCCCTCCTCCTGGATGAGGCCCATGGCGATGCCGGACACGGGGCGCTTGATGGGCACGCCGCCGTCCATGAGCGCCAGGCAGCTGCCGCAGGTGGACGCCATGGACGAGGAGCCGTTGGACTCCATGACCTCGGAGACCACGCGGATGGCGTAGGGGAACTCGTTCTCGTCGGGCAGCACGGGAATCAGCGCGCGCTCGGCGAGGTTGCCATGGCCGATCTCACGGCGCTTGGGGCTACCCATGCGACCGGTCTCACCCGTGCAGTAGGGCGGGAAGTTGTAGTGGTGCATGTAGCGCTTGCCCTCGACGGGCTCGATGGTGTCCAGGCGCTGGCCCTCGTTGAGCATGCCGAGCGAGAGCACGGAGAGCACCTGGGTCTGACCGCGCTGGAACAGGCCGGAGCCGTGAACCAGGGGCAGGTAGTCGCCCTTGACCATGATAGGGCGGATCTCGTTGGCGGCACGTCCGTCGACGCGCTCGCCGGTCTCGACGACCATGCGGCGCATGGCGGTCTTCTCGAGCTTCTTGAGGTTCACCGGGATCTCGCGCTCCCACGCGGCCTGCTCCTCCTCGGTGAACTCGGCCTTGATGGCCTCCTTGAGCTCGGCGACCTTGTCCTGGCGAGCGAGCTTGTCGGCGTCGCGCAGGGCGGCGGCCATCTCGTCGTAGTGGGCGAAGATGCGGTCGTGGACCTCCTCGTTCGGCTCATCGAGCGGGTACTCGCGCTTGACGATCGCGCCGTTGACCTGCTCCCACTCGGCCACGAACTCGAGCTGGGCATCGCAGAAGGCGCCGATGGCCTCCTGGCCGAACTGCATGGCGGCGAGCATGTCCTCCTCGGAGACCTCCTCGGCACCGGCCTCCACCATGGAGATGAAGTCTCGGGTGCCCGCGAGCTCGAGGTCGAGATCGGAGGCGTCGCGCTCCTCATAGGTGGGGTTGACGATGAACTCGCCGGTCTCCTTGTCGCGGCCGATGCGCACGCAGGCGAGCGGGCCCTCGAACGGCACGCCGCCGAGCGTCATGGCAAGGGATGCGCCCATCACGCAGATCACGTCGACGGGGTTCTTCTGGTCGGCCACGAGGGAGGTGGCGACGACCTGGACCTCGTTGCGGAAGCCGTCGGGGAAGGACGGGCGGATCGGACGGTCGATCATGCGGGCGGTGAGGGTGGCCTTCTCGGAAGGACGGCCCTCGCGCTTGAGGTAGCCTCCCGGGATGCGGCCGGCGGCGTACATCTTCTCGTTGAAGTCGACGGTCAGCGGGAAGAAGTCGTAGTTCTTGCGCTCCTTGGAGACGACGACCGTGGTGAGCACGGTGGAGTCGCCCTGCTTGACGAGCGCGGCACCCGTGGCCTGCTTGGCAAGCTCGCCGGCCTCGAGCACGTAGGTCTTGCCGAACAGGTCAAAGGTCTTGCTTACGAGTGTCATTTCTTACTCCTATCCCCACGCGCCCCTTGCGCGCGGGCTTCTCAGGGTCGGCGGGACCCTCCCGCCGATCGGCTGCGGGGCGCTCGCGCGGCGCGGCCGCCCCGTGTGGAGACGCATGTCGATGTGCGTGTTAGGTGGATGAGGGAAGCGTAGTCCCAACCGAGGTGCTTGGCAGGCACCTCATCCAACCCAGCGCAAAAACCGATGCGCTCCGGGTTCGAGGCACCTGCCTCTCCCCCACATGAAAAAGGGGCGTCCCAGAAGGACGCCCCACCATGCGCGATTTACTGGATGTTGTCGCGGATGCCGAGCTCCTTGATGAGCTCACGGTACTCGTTGATGTCGTTCTTCTTGATGTAGGAGAGGAGACGACGACGCTTACCGACGAGCATGAGCAGACCGCGGCGGGTGTGGAAGTCCTTCTGGTGGGACTTCATGTGCTCGGTGAGCTCCTTGATGCGCTCGGACAGGATGGCCACCTGGACCTTGGAGTTACCGGTGTCCTGGGCGTTCTTGCCGAACTTGGCGGTGAGCTCCGCCTTGCGCTCCTTGGAAATCGTCATGATTTCACCTTTCTTGTTACGGCCGCGGGGATGCGCTCCCCCATGGCCTCGATTCGCCCCCAACTGGGAAGCCGCCGGTGCAGCGCGCATCCAAGACGAGGGTACCAACGGGCATGAATACTACCACAAGCCCCGTACCTGCGCGGGAACTGCATAACTTTGCGCGCGGAGACCGTCGCGCGACGGTCTCCGCTCGAGCGGTGGCGCGTCGATCACAGGGCGACGTCGAGCGATATCTCGGGCACATGCGCGAGCTCGGCGAGCGTCACGCCGTCAACATAGGCCTCGATCGTCTCCTCGAGGCCGGTCCAGAACTTCACGGTCGAGCACAAGTCGCTCCTTCCGCACGTGCCCTCCAGCCCCTCGCACGCGACCGTCGAGCGCTCGCCCTCGGCGGCGCGCAGGATATCGCCGGCACGGATGTCCTGCGCGGGAACGGCCAGCACGTATCCGCCGCCCTTGCCGCGCACGCTCCGGAGCAACCCCGCGTTCATGAGGGGGCGCACGAGCTGCTCAAGGTACTTGAGCGAGATCTGCTCGCGCTCGGCCACCTCTCGCAGGGAGACCGCGGGCGCTGCCTTGGCCCCGGCAGCCGGGTCCCCGCCGATGGCGGCGATGTAGATCATGAGTTTGAGCGCATAGCGGCCCTTGGACGAGATGAGCATGGGAAGACCCCCTTGCGAACATGGGATATGAAGCGCGCGAGGCGAGCGAGAACGTCGGAATATATACGCGAAAATCGGCTATCATCGTATCGTTAATCCGAGTGAACTTCTAGAGTTTAGCGCGGATCGCCCCGAGCGCACGCGCTTCTTGCGCATGGCGCGCGGGCCGCGCCCCCTCGAAAGGACTTGATATGAGCGCTACGCCTTTGCTCGCCATCGAGCGCCTCACCGCCTCGGTGGACGAGAAGACCATCCTGCACGGCATCGACCTCTCCGTCGCCGCGGGCGAGACCCACGTCCTCATGGGCCCCAACGGCGCCGGCAAGTCAACCATGGGCCACGTGATCATGGGCGACCCCGTCTACACCGTCAACCAGGGCACCATCACCTTCGATGGTGCCGACATCACCGACCTCTCCACCGACAAGCGCTCGCACGCCGGCCTCTTCCTCTCCTTCCAGGCCCCGGTCGAGATCCCGGGCGTGCCGCTGTCCAGCTTCCTGCGCGCACAGATCGCCGGGCGTCCCGGCCTGGAGATGAAGGGCAAGGAGTTCCGCCGCCGCGTCAAGGAGCTCGCCGCGGAGCTCGACATGGACACCGCCTACCTCAACCGCGAGCTCGGCGTGGGCTTTTCGGGCGGCGAGAAGAAGAAGGTCGAGATGCTGCAGCTCCTGCTGCTCCAGCCCAAACTCGCCATCCTCGACGAGACCGACTCCGGCCTGGACGTCGACGCCCTCGGCGTGGTCTCGCGCGGCATGGACGCCTACCGCCGCTCCACCGACGGCTCGCTCGTCATCATCACCCACAACACGCGCATCCTCGAGCACCTCGAGGTCGACCGCGTGCACGTCATGGTGAACGGCCGCATCGTGCGCGAGGACGATGCCTCGCTCATCCCGTGGATCGACGCGAACGGCTTCGACTCCTTCGAGCGCGAGGCCGCCCAGGCCGCGGCGGCCGACGAGGCCGATCGACCCGCAGCCTCCTCGATTCCGGTGAACCTCGGAGCGGGCATGTCGCAGTCCCTGCGATCCGTCCTGGATGCCGAGGGCCCCACCTGCGACGCGAAGAACGCGCAGTAGGGGGCGCGCCATGGCAAAGAACCGCACCGAGGTCGCGGACATCGACCGCAGCCTCTATGACTTCTCCTACGGCGAGGAGGGCTTCGAGCGCCTCGACGCCGGCCTCACGCCTGAGATCGTACGCGAGATCTCCGAGCGCAAGAACGAGCCCGCCTGGATGCTCGAGCGTCGCTTGAAGTCGCTCGAAATCTACCACAAGACCCCCAACCCCACCTGGGGCCCGGGCATCGACGGGCTAGACATGGACCACATCGTCACCTACGTCAAGCCCAACACGTCGCAGAAAAACGACTGGGACTCCGTCCCGGACGACATCAAGAACACCTTCGAGCGCCTGGGCATCCCCGAGGCGGAGCGCAGCTACCTCGCCGGCGTGGGCGCGCAGTACGACTCCGAGCTGGTCTACCACAACATGCAGGACACCGCCGCCAAGATGGGCATCGTGTACTCCGGCATCGAGGAGGCCCTGCAGGTCCCCGAGTGGGAGGCCCTGATCCACGAGAAGTTCATGACGCTCATCCCGCCCACCGACCATAAGTTCGCGGCCCTGCACGGCGCCGTGTGGTCCGGCGGCTCCTTCGTCTACGTGCCCAAGGGCGTCAAGCTCGACTTCCCCCTGCAGAGCTACTTCCGCCTGAACGCCGCGGGCGCCGGCCAGTTCGAGCACACGCTCATCATCGTCGAGGACGACGCCGACCTGCACTTCATCGAGGGCTGCTCCGCACCCAAGTACAACGTGGCGAACCTGCACGCGGGCGCCGTGGAGCTCTTTGTGGGCAAGCGCGCGCACCTGCGCTATTCGACCATCGAGAACTGGTCGAAGAACATGTACAACCTCAACACCAAGCGCGCCCGCTGCGAGGAGGAGGGCGAGATCGAGTGGATCTCGGGCTCCTTCGGCAGCCACGTGGGCTATCTCTACCCCATGAGCGTGCTCTCCGGCTGCAAGAGCCGCTCGAGCTTCACCGGCATCACGTTCGCGGGCGCCGGCCAGAACCTCGACACCGGCTGCAAGGTCGTGCTCGGCGCGCCCGACACCACCGCGACCGTGGAGACCAAGTCCATCTCCAAGGGCGGCGGCATCTCGACCTTCCGCAGCTCCATCGTGGCCACCCCGGCCGCCGAGGGCTCTGCGGCGTCCGTCTCCTGCCAGTCGCTCATGCTCGACGACATCTCGCGCTCCGACACCATCCCGGCCATGGACATCCGCGCCAAGAACGTCGACATCGGCCACGAGGCCACCATCGGCCGCATCGGAGACGACAAGATCTTCTACCTCATGAGCCGCGGCATCTCCGAGGAGGAGGCGCGCACCATGATCGTGAACGGCTTTGCGAACCCCGTGTCCAAGGAGCTGCCGCTCGAGTACGCCGTCGAGATGAACAACCTGATCAAGCTCGAGATGGAAGGGGCAATCGGATAATGAAGATGGATGCCATGACCATTAAGAAGGCCTCCGCGATGCCCGCCCCCACCTGGAGCTGGCTCAAGATGAACAGCGTCGACATCGAGGTCCCCGATGGACTCGAGCGCCGCTGCCGTGTCGAGATCGAGGCGGCCGAGTCGCTCACCGACAACATGAAGAGCTTTGAGGGCGCGCTCGCCGAGCTGCAGGCCCGCTTGGATGAGGCCCGTGCCGCGCAAGGTGCCGCCGCCGATTCCCGCGCGGTCGTCCGCGCCGCGCGGGGCGTCGACCAGGGCGCCGCGGACCTCGACACCCCCGCGCTCTCCGCCTCCGAGCGCACGGCGGTGCTCTCCGAGGTCGCCGGAGACGCCCAGCGCGACTTCGAGACCGGCGTGGGCATCAACGCCCGCTCCTACCTGAACTTCCTCGCGGGCGGCTCCGTCGTGCTCGCCACCGAGAAGGGTGCCGTCGAGGAGGCGAGCATCCGCGTGACGGCGCAGGCAGGCGAGGCGTCCGGCGCGAGCGTCGACGTGGTGGCCGCCCCCGACTCCGCGCTCACGCTCACCGTCTCCCTGGATTCCGATGCGAGCGAGCCTGCGTTCACGGGTTCGACGCTGCGCGTTTTCGCCGGCGCCCGCTCCCGCGTGGACGTCACGGTCTACGTGACGGGCTCCGACGCCGTGACGGCCGTCGAGGACTCCGGCTTCGTGCTGGACGAGGGCGCCCGCGTGAACGTGCGCCACGTGGTGCTCGGCGGCCGCTTTGCCGCCACCGGCCTGGCGGCCGACCTGCGCGGCGACCGCTCGCGCATCGACATCGACACGAGCTACCTGGCCGGCGGCTCCAGCCAACGCGACTTCAACTACGTGATTCGCCATCGCGGCAAGAAGACCGTCTCCAACATGGACGCCAACGGCGTGCTCACCGGCACCACCAAGAAATGCCTGCGCGGCACCATCGACCTCATCCATGGCGCCAAGGGCGCCGAGGGCAACGAGCGCGAGACGGTGCTGCTGGCCTCGCGCGGGGTCGACAACAAGACCATCCCCACCATCCTGTGCGACGAGGACGACGTCGCGGGCAACCACGGCGCGACCATCGGCCACGTCCGCCCCGAGCAGCTCTTCTACGCCGCATGCCGCGGCCTGTCGCAGGAGCAGACCGAGGCGCTGTTCCTCTCCGCCAAGCTCGAGGAGGCGGCGCTCACGGCCCCGACCGACGAGATCCGCGCCCATGTGATCCGTCTGGGCAACCAGATCATCCCTGATTTTGAGGAGGAGATCGCGTGATCGACACCGAGAACGTGACTTGCGATACCTGCACGGCTCCCTCCGAGTTCGTGTTCGACGCGTCCGACGAGCAGAGCCGCGGCTGGCCTCGCCTGGACATCGGCCTGAACCCCTTCAAGGGCGACTTCCCCCTGCTGTCTGAGCGCGACGACCTCGCGTTCCTCGACAGCGGCGCCACCGCCCAGCGCCCCGCATGTGTGCTCGAGGCTCAAAAGCGCTTCTACGAGACCATGAACGCCAACCCGCTGCGCGGCCTGTACTCCCTTTCCGTCGAGGCGACCGAGGCGATCGCCAAGGTCCGCGCCCAGATCGCCGAGCTACTCGGAGCCGTGGACGAGCGTGGTCGCGCCCGCTCCAAGGAGGTCGTGTTCTGCCGCAACACGAGCGAGGCCCTGAACCTCGTGGCCAAGGGCTTTGCCCCTCATGTCCTGAGCGAGGGCGATGAGGTCGCCATCACCGTGATGGAGCACCACTCGAACCTGATCCCCTGGCAGCAGGCCTGCCGTGCCGCGGGCGCCAAGCTCGTGTACCTGTACCCCACGCGCACGGGCCGCATCACCGACGAGGAGATCGCCGCCAAGATCGGCCCCAAGACCAAGATCGTCGCGGCGGCGCACGTGTCCAACGTCCTGGGCGTCGAGAACCCCATCGCCAAGCTGTCCGCCGCCGCGCATGCGAACGGCGCGTACATGGTGGTCGACGCCGCGCAGTCCGTGCCGCACATGGCCGTCGACGTCGATGAGCTCGGGGCGGACTTCCTCGCGTTCTCCGCGCACAAGGCGCTCGGCCCCATGGGCGTGGGCGTGCTGTGGGGGCACGCCGAGCTGCTCGACCGCACCGACCCCGTCCTCACGGGCGGCGAGATGATCGACGCCGTGAGCGAGCAGGATGCCACGTGGGCACCCGTCCCCGAGAAGTTCGAGGCGGGCACGCAGGACGCGGCCGGCATCTACGCCACCGGCGTCGCCCTCGACTACCTGGTCAACAAGGTGGGGTACAAGACCATCCAGGCGCGCGAGGCCGCGCTCGTCCACTATGCCATGAGCCGCATGGTCGAGATCCCCTTCGTGGACATCATCGGCTCCATCTACTGGGACCAGCACCACGGCGCCATCAGCTTCAACGTGCGCGGCATCCACCCGCACGACGTCGCGAGCATCATGGACATGGACGGGGTGTGCATCCGCGCCGGACACCACTGCGCGCAGCCGCTGCTCACGTGGCTCGGCGTCGAGAACCTCGCCTGCTGCCGCATGAGTCTGGCGTTCTACAACGACCAGAACGACATCGACCAGTTCATCGAGGCGCTCTATCGCGTGTGGCACACGTTCCACCCCGTGGGGGCGTAGCGCTCGAGCAGGACAGCCGCCGCAGTCGCCGCGACCGTCGGGTACGCGCCTGAGGCGCAATCCCCACCCGCGGCGATCTCGCGCACGCGAACGGCGCGTACCGGAAAGGAAACCACCATGGGCAACCTCTACAGCTCCGCGAGCTTCATGGAACACAGCTCCCACCCCGACTACAAGTACGAGATGGACGCACCCACCCACACGCACGACGGCATCAACCCCAGCTGCGGCGATGAGCTCACGCTCACGCTGCGCGTCGAGGACAACGTGATCGAGGAGGCCGCGTTCACCGGCCACGGCTGCGCCATCAGCCAGGCATCCGCCGACATCATGGCCGACCTCATCACCGGCGAGACCGTCGAGGAGGCCCGCCGCCTGAGCGGGCTCTTCCTTGCGATGATCCGCGGCGAGGAGCTCTCCGAGGAGGATTATGAGGACCTCGACGAGGCCGCGCAGCTGCGCGACATCTCGCACATGCCCGCGCGCGTCAAGTGCGCCGAGCTCGCCTGGCGCACGCTCGACGGCATGCTCGGCGCCTAGCCCCCGCCTCAGATTCGTGCCCGTCCCTACATTGAGGTGGAAGACGCCGTGAGTTATTTTGCCGAACGATGGCCGGAGTGGCTCGCGCTCGTGGGCGAGCACCTGTGGATCAGCGGCCTTGCCCTGGGGGCCGCGCTTCTCATCGCCGCGCCGCTCGGCATCCTGTGCAGCGCTCGCCCTTGGGCGGAGCGCCTGGCGACGGGCCTCACGGGCGTCCTGCGCGTCATCCCCAGCCTCGCGGTCCTCATCATCTGCGTACCGATTCTGGGCGTCGGCGACCTGCCGGCCGTCATCGCCCTCACCGTGCTCGCCATACCCCCGATCCTCATCAACACCTGCGTGGCGTTTCGCTCCGTCCCGCCGGCGATCATCGAGGCGGCGCGCGGCATGGGCATGAGCAGAACCCAGCTCTTCTTCTCCATCAAGGCGCCCTTGGCGTTCCCCCTCGCCTTCTCGGGCGTTCGGACCGCCGCCACGGAGGTCATCGCCTCCGCCTCGCTTGCCGCCTACATCGGCGCGGGTGGCCTGGGCGTGCTCATCTACACCGGCCTGGGCGCGCTCAGGACCGACCTGCTGTGGATCGGCGGCCTATCCGTCGCCGCCCTCTCCCTCATCGTCAACCGAGCGCTCGCCGCAGTCGATCGCCGCGTTCGCCGTTACGAGCGCGCGGCGGTTGCGACACGCCGCTGAACCCCTTGCGAAAGGACCATCCATGAAC
This sequence comes from Collinsella stercoris DSM 13279, assembly GCF_020735465.1. Taxonomy (GTDB): domain Bacteria; phylum Actinomycetota; class Coriobacteriia; order Coriobacteriales; family Coriobacteriaceae; genus Collinsella; species Collinsella stercoris. The sequence goes on from NZ_CP085935.1 coordinate 875,021, forward strand.
TCCCCCATCACCCGTCGCGGCGCTTTCGCCCTCATGGGGACCGCCGCCCTCTCCCTCGCAGGCACGGGAGCGCTTGCCGGCTGCGGAGCCGACGGCAACGACGAAGGCGCCGTGACCGTCGGCTCGAAGGCCTTCACCGAGGGCGTCATCCTCTCCGAGCTCTACGCGCTCGCCTTGGAGGACGCCGGGATCCAAGTCAAGCGCTCGTTCGAGATATCGGGGTCGCTCATCCACACGGCGCTCACCAGCGGGGACATCGACCTGTACCCCGAATACACCGGCACCGGCCTCATCAGCGTCTTGCAGATGGCCCCCATCACCGACCCGCAGAAGGCCTACGACACCGTCAAGGAGGCCTACGCGCGCGAGTTCGACCTCACGTGGCTCGACCAGTCTCCCGCCGCCGACGGCCAGGGGCTCGTCATCCGCACCGACGTCGCCGAGAAGTACGGCATCGAGACCATCTCCGACCTTCAGCAGCACGCCCCCGAGCTGCGCTTTGCGAGCCAGGGGCAGTTCGATGAGCGCCCCGACGGCCTGCCCGCCCTCGAGGCGACGTACGGCCCCTTCGACTGGAAGGAGCGCGCCATATTCGACGAGGGCCTCAAATACGAGGTCCTCAGGAACGACGAGATGGACGTCACGCCCGCCTACACCACCGAGGCGCAGCTCACCGATGACGCCTTCACCCTGCTTGAGGACGACAAGCGCGTCTGGCCGCCCTACAACGTGGCACCCGTCGTGCGCAGCGAGGTCCTCGAGGCAAACCCCGCCATCGCCGAGGCGCTCAACCGCGTGAGCGCGGCCCTCACCACCGAGGACCTCACGCGGCTCAACGCGCGCGTCGACATCGATAAGGAGGAGTACGAGGATGTCGCCCGCGACTTCTACGAGTCCCTGTAGCGAGCGCGGCGACAGAACGGGAACGGCAATGACCCCGGCAGTCGAATTCAAGGACGTGACCAAGCGCTTCGCGGGCGCGGCCTCGCCGGCGCTCGACCACGTGAACCTTACCATACAACCCGGCGAGCTCGTCTGCGTGCTGGGCACGTCGGGCGGCGGCAAGACGACCCTCATCAAGCTCATCAACCGCCTGCACGACCCCGATTCCGGCACCGTACTCGTCAACGGCCGTGACGTCTCCACCATCGATCCGGTCACCCTGCGCCGCGGCATCGGCTACGTCATCCAGCAGACGGGGCTCTTCCCGCACATGAGCGTCGCGAAAAACATCGCCTGCGTGCCCACCATCCTCGGATGGGACCGCGACCGCATCGACGCGCGCGTCGACGAGTTGCTGAACCTGGTCCACCTCGATCCCGCGGTCTTTAGAGACCGCTACCCCGCCCAGCTCTCGGGCGGGCAGCAGCAACGCGTCGGCCTCGTGCGCGCCCTCGCGGCCTCCCCCGACCTCATGCTGCTCGACGAGCCCTTCGGGGCCATCGACGCCATCACCCGCGCCAGCCTGCAAGACGAGCTCCTGCGCATACACCGTGACAGCGGCAAGACCTTCATCTTCGTGACGCACGACGTCACCGAGGCGCTCAAGCTCGGCACGAAGGTCCTGGCCATCGATGAGGGGCGCATCCAGCAATACGCCGAGCCCGACGAGCTGCTCGCGCACCCCGCCACGCCATTCGTGCGCGAGCTGCTCGCGTGCCAGGGCTACACGCGCGATGGTCGGAGGGGCTAGATGAGCGTGTTCGCCTACATGGCATCCCACGCCGACCAGCTCATCGAGGCGACGCTCGAGCACCTCGCGCTCTTGGGAGCCACGATGGGCATATCCTGCGTCTTGGCGGGATTCGTCACCCTCGCGTGCCTGCGACGCGAGCGCCTGGCGGACGCCGTGGTGGAGCTTCTGGGCGCCGTCTACTCGATTCCCAGCATCGCCCTGTTCGCGCTGCTCATCCCGCTCACCGGGCTTGGAAGTACCAGCGCGGTCCTGGTCATGGTGGTCTACAACCAGTTCATGCTCGTCCGCAACGCCCTGGAGGGGCTGCGCGGAGTGGATGCCGACCTCATCGAGGCCGCTCGCGGCATGGGATTCAGCGAGAGGCAGGTCCTGCTCGATGTGCGGCTCCCCCTCGCCCTTCCCGCCATCATCGCCGGCGTGCGTCTCGCCTCCATCTCCACCGTCGGCATCGCCACCATCGCCGCCACCATCAACGCCGGCGGCATGGGCGCGATTCTGCTCAGCGGCCTGCGCAGCATGAATATGGACAAGATCCTCGCGGGCACACTCTGCAGCGCCGCGATCGCGCTCGCGTGCGACGCCCTCTGCCGCGCGCTCGAGGCCCGGGTCCGCACCCGCATGCCGCGGTAAGCACGCCTCGACCGCAAGGCATCGCCGGCCGCAACGTATCCATCTTGTGCACCGCGCCAATCGCCGCGCAGATCCCCCTGTTCCGGGTACACTGTGTGGGTATGCGCGCACATGCGCGCCCATCGATGACCCGGAGGCAGAGCATGACGCCACAACACGATCGCGAGCCTGAGCGAGACGGCGCTCTCGGGAACGTCGAGGGCGAGAGCGGCACCCCGGGCCGTGAGCACCGCGCGCCCAAGATCAGCGTGGGCGACGCCTCTTCCGCCCAGGACCGCAAGGCGGACTCCTCCTCGATGAAGCAGGTCCGCACCACGTTCATCTTCCTCGGCTTCGTGTCCCTCGCCTACGTCGCGTACCTGGTCGTAAGCGGTCAGGTCGACGACTTCGTGCGCGCCCTCATCGGCGTCAATCCCGCTTGGCTCATCGCGGGCGTCGTCTGCTTTTTGTGCTATTACCTGTTCGGCATCCTCGCCTACACCGCCATCGTCGTGGTGGACCACGACTCCCCCGTCGGGTTTCGCGACCTCATGAGCGTCGAGGCGTCGGGCGTCTTCTTCATGCGCCTCACCCCCGGGGGCGCGGGCGTCATTCCCTCCCAGATCTATCGCCTGACCCGCGCGGGACTGCCCTTGGCAGACGCGTCGGCGTTGCAGTTCGTGCGCTTCACCCTGTACGAGGCGGGCGAGGGCATCTTCGCCGCCATCATGCTCCTGTTCTGCGGGGACTACTTCCTCACCACATTCTCGGACGTCAAGATCTTGGGACTCGATGTCACCCTCATCGGCATCTTCATGTTCGCCTTCAAATTCGTGCAGGTGGGCGGCGTCTTCTTGCTGTGTCTGCTGCCGGGCCCCATCCAAAAGCTCGGGGCGCTCGGCCTCAGGATCGGCCGCGCCCTGCACATCCTCAACCAGGAGCGCTACGAGCGCTACCTCGACTTCGTCACCACGCAGGTCTCCACGTTCTCGCAGGCGTTCCGCTCCGCCGCCTCCAACTGGCACGTGCTGCCCGTGGTGGAGACCCTCACCCTTCTCCAGCTTGGCTGCATGTACGCCCTGCCCTACTTCGTCTTGCGCTCATTCGGCCTCGAGGCGGACCTGCTCATCTGCCTCGCCTCGGGCTCCATGGTCGAGCTGCTGGTGAACGCCATCCCGCTGCCCGGCGGCGCGGGAGGCGCGGAAGTCGGCTTTACCTACCTGTTCCAGAACATGTTCGGCTGGCACCTCTCGGCGGGTCTCGCCATCTGGCGCTCCATCGAGTACCTCCTACCCGTCGTGATCGCCGCGCCCTGCATGGGCATGCGCTCCACCACGGGAGAGAGCATCTACAACCGCTGGAATCGCCGCATGCACAACATTCACCACGTGGCGCGGGGCGATTGGGGCGGCGTCAAGCGTCCCGAGGGCGTCAAGTTCAAACCCGCCGCGCGGCCGGGCGCCAATCGCTCCGGCACCTCGACGCGCGCGAAGACCCAGCGCCTTACCGACGGCGTCCCCTTTAAGCTCCCCACCGCGTCCGCCCCGGCAAAACCCGTGCGCTCCGAACGGGACGCGCGCGACGGCGCGGAGAAAGAGGAGCGCCGCTGACGTCCCGCCGCATCGAGGACACGCGCAGCCCCGCGCCCGCGGTTCATCTCGCACCGAGGCGGCATCTTAGCGAACGCTCATGCTTCGCCCATATTAGAACGTTTCAATCATGCTTTTCCCTCTCGATTCGCGCAAAACGGGTTAAAATGAACCTGCATGTCAGGTTTGCCTGGACGCGCCGCCGCACGGCAGGCTCGCCCGGCACCAACTACGAAAGAGAGGAGAGGCATGCAGTACTCACAGGAAGTGGAGAACATGTGCCCCGTTGCCAAGGGTGCATACCACGGCCCCGCGCCCATCCCGGAGGAGGGCAAGTGGGTCCAGGCCAAGGAGATCAAGGACATCTCCGGCCTTACGCACGGTGTTGGCTGGTGCGCCCCCCAGCAGGGTGCGTGCAAGCTCACGCTTAACGTCAAGGAGGGCATCATCGAGGAGGCCCTCGTCGAGACCATCGGCTGCTCGGGCATGACCCACTCCGCCGCCATGGCTTCCGAGATCCTCCCCGGCAAGACCATCCTCGAGGCCCTCAACACCGACCTCGTCTGCGACGCCATCAACGTCGCCATGCGCGAGATCTTCCTGCAGATCGTCTACGGCCGCAGCCAGACCGCGTTCTCCGAGGGCGGCCTGCCCGTGGGCGCCTCCCTCGACGACCTCGGCAAGGGCCTGCGCTCCCAGGTCGGCACCATGTTCGGCACCAAGGCCAAGGGCGCTCGCTACCTCGAGCTCGCCCAGGGCTACGTGACCCGCATGGCCCTCAACGCGAACAACGAGATCATCGCGTTCGAGTTCATGAACCTCGGCAAGTTCACCGACGCCCTCAAGGCCGGCAAGACCCCCGAGGAGGCTATCGCCGGCGCCATGGGCCACTACGGTCAGTGGGAGAACGCCGCCAAGTACATCGACCCGCGCACCGACGAGGAGACCCACACGGTCGCCAACGTCTTCCCGGTTCACGAGTAGAAAGGGAGGGATAGATAATGGCTGTTACTTTCGAAGGTTACGAGCGCCGCGTTGAGAAGATCAACGCCTGCCTCGCCGAGAACGGCATCGCCTCCCTCGAGGAAGCCGAGCAGATCTGCCTCGACAAGGGCGTGAACGCCCGCGAGATCGTGCACGACACCCAGTCCATCGCGTTCCAGAACGCCGAGTGGGCTTACACCCTGGGCTGCGCGCTGGCCATCAAGAAGGGCGCCAAGAGCGCTTCTGAGGCTGCCGCCATCATCGGTGAGGGCATCCAGGCCTTCACCGTTCCGGGCTCCGTCGCCGAGGACCGCAAGGTCGGTCTGGGCCACGGCAACCTGGGCGCCATGCTCCTCTCCGAGGACACCGAGTGCTTCGCATTCCTCGCCGGTCACGAGTCCTTCGCCGCCGCTGAGGGCGCCATCAAGCTGGCCCTCAACGCCAACAAGGCCCGCAAGACGCCGCTTCGCGTCATCCTGAATGGCCTGGGCAAGGACGCCGCCCAGATCATCGCCCGCATCAACGGCTTCACCTACGTGAAGACCCAGTTCGACTACTACACGGGCGAGCTCAAGGTCGTCGAGACCATCCCCTACTCCGATGGTCCCCGCGCTGCCGTTAACTGCTACGGCTCTGACGACGTCCGCGAGGGCGTTGCCATCATGTGGCACGAGAACGTCGACATCTCGATCACCGGTAACTCCACCAACCCCACGCGCTTCCAGCATCCCGTCGCTGGCACCTACAAGAAGGAGCGCATCGAGGCTGGCAAGAAGTACTTCTCCGTCGCTTCTGGTGGCGGCACCGGCCGTACCCTGCACCCGGACAACATGGGCGCCGGCCCTGCCTCCTACGGCATGACCGACACCATGGGCCGTATGCACTCCGACGCCCAGTTCGCCGGTTCCTCCTCCGTGCCTGCGCACGTCGACATGATGGGTCTCATCGGCATGGGCAACAACCCCATGGTCGGTGCCACCGTCGCCTGCGCCGTCGCCGTGAACGCCGCCATCAACGAGTAGCACTCACGTCGCACGCCTGAAGACTCGGCATGAGAAAGGCCGTCGTCCGCAAGGACGGCGGCCTTTTTGCGTCATGAGGGGCACCCGCACAGCAGCACGGCTGAAGCCTTCGAGCGTGTTCATGCAGCAACGTCATGTGGCGCCCCTGCGCACCTCCAAAGGCAACAGCAGGGCCATTCGGAGGCGTGCAGGGGCACGAAAACCGTAAGGGGGAATCCTTGCCTTAGAGCTCGGTGGCGCACTCCCCCGCCGCCATGTCGACCACGCCGCGGACACCCTGCTCCACCATGCTGTCCACATCGATATCGGTGTAGAACGCGATGTGCTGCGTCAGGATGACGTTGGGGAACTGACGCAGGTAGGCCATGTTGCGGTTGACGAGAATATCGTGCGTGCGGTTGACGTGATAGATGCCGTCCTCCTCGGCGAACACATCCATGGCGAGGGCGCCGATCTTCTCGCTCTCGACGCCCTCGATGAGCGCGTCGGTGTCCATGAGCTCGCCACGGCTCACGTTGACAAGCACCACCCCGTCGCGCATCTTGGCAATCGCATCGGCGCCGATTATGCCGCGCGTGGCGTCCATGAGGGGCACGTGCACGGTGATGAGATCGCTCGCGCCGTACAGCTCGTCAAGATCGACATACGTCACGCCGTGCCGCTCGGCGAACTCCGCGTTGGGGTACGGGTCATACGCCAGGATCTTGCACCCGAAACCGCTCAGGTACTCGATGACGGCGCGACCGATGCGGCCGGTGCCCATAACGCCCACGGAGAGCGTGCGGAGCTCGCGCCCCTGCAACCCCGCCAGGGAGTAGTCGTTTACCTGCTGACGCCACATTGCGGGCTTGTATTTGCGCAAAGCCATGAGCATGAGCATGACCGCAAACTCGGCAACGCCGTACGGCGGGTAGGTGGTGTTGCACACGTGGATGCCCAGACGCTTGGCGCTAGCGACGTCGATGTGGTTGTAGCCAATGCTGCGCGTGGCGATGTAACGGACACCGCGCTCGTGCAAAAGCTCGAGCATCTCGGCGTCGAGCGGGCTCTTGTTCACGATGACGATACCCTCGGCACCATCAAGCGAATCGATGGTCTCACGGGTCAAACATGCAGGCGACCAGCTCACCTCGCACCCCTCGGGCAGCGAGGCCGCGACGCGCTCGAAAGCCTTCAGCTCATCGTCGCGCAGTTCAAAGACTTTGATGTTCATGACGGGCACTTCCCATCTCATTCGGTGTGTACGTTGAGAAGACTATATCCCATGCCCCCGCGTTGCGCGCGACCGCCACAAAGCCTGCGCAGCCTGAGATGTCGAGCCGGCGACATGCCCAGCCAGCGACATGCGTTCGGAGATGCGTTTCCAACGATGTGCGGCAGAAGCGATGCGCGGCAGGAGACTGGTTCCGCAGACCGCGCGACGCGGATGCCGCAAGGCCGAACATCCGCGCGACGCGGATGTCGCAGGGCCGCGCGGCCTCGCACCGAGGCGCGTAACGGGCTGAACGCGGCGCGTCCAGGTTGGATGCACACGCGCACACCCCAGGCCCCCATCGACATCGCATATACGCACCGATCGCGCGCGCGATGCGACCGTCCGTGCACTTTTTTGCACGTGCCGCGCAACGCGGATTGCCGGCACTCGCGCGCTTGCGTACGCTATCACATGCATGACGCGAGGAGGACTTATGTGCACAAAATCCGACGTGTTGGTCATCGGCGGGGGCATCGCCGGAATCACCGCGGCGATCGAGGCGGCACGGGCCGGGGCCGCAACCACGATAGCCTGCGCGGGGCCGCTCTTTGGCGGTTCGAGCTTCTATCCCGGAACCTGGGGGCTGGGGCTCATAGGCCCCGAGTCCGAGGCGGACGAGGCGGACCTGATAGCGACCATCGAGGACGTTGGCTGTGGCATGGCCGACCACGAGTTGGTGGAGGTCTTCGTTCGCGGCATCCGGCCCGCCATCGCATGGCTCGAGGAAGACCTCGGCGTGCCCCTCAAGCGACCTTCCAGCGCGCAGAGCGCCAGAGACAAGACCTTCATACCGTGCTTCGACCACAAGCAGCGCCTATGGCGCGGCATCACCCGGCAGGCCTTCGAGACGGCGGCGCGGCGCACCTTGAAGGCCCTGGACGTCAATGTGCTCGAACGCACCGAGCTCATGGAGCTCGCGAGGTGCCATGAAGACGATGCGGCCGTGTGCGGCGCCGTCTTCTTCGACCACGCAAGCGCGAGCCTGCGGACATGCGCCGCTTCGAGCGTCATCCTCGCGGCGGGAGGCACGGGAGGGCTCTTCGAGCGCAGCTTGACCTCCGCGGATGTCCTGAGCTCCGTCCATGCCATCGCCATGAGTGTGGGCTGTGAGCTTGTCAATATCGAATTCATGCAGATGATGCCGGGGCTCGTGTCGCCGGTACGGGGCATCGTGTTCAACGAGAGGACCTTCCGATACGCCATCCCCGAAGATGCGAGCAGCATCCTTCCGCGCAGTGAAGCCGCACGTGCCGACTTGCTCGAAGTCCGCTCAAGCCACGGGCCTTTTACCTGTAGGCTCGACGATGAGCGCGTCGACCGCGCGATCGATGCGGCGGGGCCATCCGGTATGCCCATCCATTTCCGCTTCCCCAGCGATGATGTCCCGGAATTCGTGCAGACCTTCTCCACCTGGATGCAGCAGAGCCTGAATATCGTGCCCACCGACGAGCTGCGAATCGCCATGTACGCGCACGCCGCAAATGGAGGCGTTCGCATTGACCGGAATGCCTGGACGGGCGTCGAGGGGCTCTACGCTTGCGGAGAGCTCACGGGCGGCATGCACGGGGCCGACCGTATCGGCGGCCTCTCGAGCGCGAACGGCCTGGTGTTTGGTAGGATCGCCGGCAAGGCGGCCGCCCGTCACGCCAAGCAGGTGCCATGCGCCGATCAGCCCCTGGACCATGGCCGTACGCGGGGCGGAACATCATTGCATCGAGATGATGCCGAAGCGTCACACGCTCGTATGGACGACGTAGGCGCATCGACCTGCATTTCGTCGCAGCGAGATGATGTCGCGATGCTTCATGCCCGTATGAACGAAGCGGCTGAATCGACCTGCATTTCTCCGCAGCGGGAGGATGCCGCGACGTCTTACGCCTACATGGATGAGATGTGTGCATCGGCCTGTATTTCGTCGGATCGAGATGATGCAGCGATGCCCCAAACACGCATAGATGAAGTGGGGACATCGACGCACGCTGTCGAACGGCCGCGGAGCGCTTCGTGCGAGGAAGCCCTCGGCGCGGCGCTCAATGGCCTGAGGATGAACGCGGCGCCCCTGAGCGCAGCGGACGCGGACCGTATCGCACGGGACATGCGGCACATCATGGGTCAACACGCCATGATCACGCGAACGGAAGACGGCCTTAGCGAGGCGCTTGCGGATATAGAACGCCTGCAACGCGAAGCCGGCTACCACCAGGCATGCCGCGGCTGCGATATCCCCTCCGATGTATCGATAGCCAGAGGAGTACGTGTGGCATCCCAACTTACTCTCGCCCGCGCCATGCTACGAGCCATGCTCAATCGCCGCGAAAGCATCGGCTCGCACCTGAGGATCGACACCTTTAAAGACTGATAGGGGCAGCCCGCGTCCACCAACGTAAGTACGCCGAGTGAGCGCTTTTCCAACGTTTGAAGGTGTCCAAACGTTGGCAAAGCGCTCACTCGATATAAAGGGAGTCCCGTGGGGAGCTTACGAGTCCACTCCTTGTTGGGCGCCGACGCTCCCCCTGCTACATGCTGGTGCTCGGAGGCGCAATCGATCGCATCTTTCGCCGCCGGCAAATAGTTCAAATTTTTCTGAGATTACCCCTTGCATTGAGTTCGATAAGCATGCATAATACTCTTCGCTGTGTGACAGACATGGTGGGTGTAGCTCAGTTGGCTAGAGCGACGGGTTGTGGTCCCGTAGGTCGAGGGTTCGAGTCCCTTTACCCACCCCATTCCCTTTCACACGGTAGATGCAAATGGACCGTTAGCTCAGCTGGCTAGAGCAGGGGACTCTTAATCCCAAGGTCCAGGGTTCGAATCCCTGACGGTCCACCACATTGCATCCTTTGGATATACGGGCGATTAGCTCAGCTGGCTAGAGCAGGGGACTCTTAATCCCAAGGTCCAGGGTTCGAATCCCTGATCGCCCACCCATTGAATTTTTCAGTCCCATTTGGGACTGTTTTCTTATACCTCTATAGAATGCCCCGCGATATATGAGTCGTAGAGCATATCACGCTATATGACACGAATCACATCTACGCTTTAGACGGGCACCGCGTCTGCGGGTTCCCAATCGAGATACATCGATGTGCCGCTTGCGGGCATGGTGTATCTTCTCCCGCGGACTCCCTTTATATCGAGTGAGCGCTTTTCCAACGTTTGAAGGTGTTCAAACGTTGGAAAAGCGCTCACTCGGCGCACTCACGTTGGTAAACGCGAGCAACGGCGCAAACGCCGCAAACAGCGCAAACGGACCAAACAAAACGAGTCTATGGACGAGCCTTGCGATGCCTCAGAAGACGCACCACACAGAACCGCAGCACCATGGCTGCGGCAGCACCGCTGCAATCGAGCAGAACATCGGCCACCTGGCCGGAGCGACCCGCCACAAAGAGCTGAATGGTCTCATCGACGGCGGGGACGAACGCGCACAGGACGGCAGCGGCCGTGAGCGCGCCACGCGACAGGGTCCTTTTGGGATCGAGCGCCTGGGACGCGATGAGCCCCAGCACGAAATACTCGGTAAAATGCGCGGTCTTTCTCACCAGGAAATTCGTGACCCACGCATAGGGCAATCCGAGGGAGCGAAGCAGCGAATGGGCCGCCTCCATCACGGCGAGGCTCAGCGACCCGCTCCCCTCCCCAGGAACGAGCGAATTGCCCCAAATGAACAGCGCAAAAAACAAAGTAAGCAGCAACCAGGGCAGGCTCACCTTGGAACGCAGCTGGCGAAACAGGGAGTCCACGCGAATTACGCCTCCGCGGTTTGAAGCGAGGGCATGGCCGCGGTACCACCCTCGATGACCTTGAGATATTCATGCGCCGTATGATGCACGCTCTTGGAGGGCACGCGATTGAACTCCTCCTCGATCAGCTCGTTCACATGGCTGTGCTCGCGCGTGGCGCGGTTACCCTCGGCGATGGCCGCCATGCGACGCGCATCGATGTGCGAGGTATCTACGGTAGGAGAAGCCTTGGCGGCGGCTGCCGCGACATGGGCGGCTGACGCGACATGGGCGGCATGGGCGCCGGGAGCGGCCATGGAAGGCTCGAGCTCCTGGAGAATCGCAAGTGCGGCGGCCCACATACCCTCGTGCCCCGAGTAGTCAGCAACGGGGACCGAAATGTCGTCTTCGCGAGACGCAGCCGGTGCCTCGGATACGGCGGAACCCGACTGCACCTGCGCAGGCGCCGCGTTCGTTCGATCAGCTGAGGACGCAGCCTGCACCGCGACAGCCGGTGCGAGTGCGGACGCCGCGGACATGTTGGGAAGGACGGGGGCATAGGAGCGCTGCACCACGGCATCGCCGTACAGGGCGGCCATGGCCTCGTTGCGAGCGTTCGCCTCATCCGCGTCGCCCGCATACGCGGAAGACCCCGTGGAGGCCACATCAGCCTGCGGAGCGGACTGCGTCTGGGCGGCTGCGCGCTCAGCCTTGAGAAGCTCCTCGAGGGCGATTTGGTACATGTCCTTGGAACGAGCGGGATCGCAGCTGATCGGCGAGTCCTCGTTGAACATGGCGTCGATCTCGGCCCATGCCTCCATCTCGTCAAGGGCATCGACCGCGCGCGAGATGACCGGAACACCCGCGGGAGCGCCGCCACGTGCAAAGCGCTTTCCACGGGGCGCGGCGCCCTTCGTCATCATCTGCGCTGAATCGGCGCGCGTGGAGGAGCCGTCATACAAGGAGGCGAACCGTGCCGCCTCGGCCTCGTCCTCCGCGACGCGCTCGGCATGCCGGTCGATCAGGTGGCCGGTGAGGGCGAGCATGCCCACGCCGGCGACGATGCCCGCCGCGAACGGCAGGGCGTCCGCGCGCGCCGCGTCGTTCACGCCGTCGAACGGCAGCGTCGCGGCGTAAACGGCGAGCGGCAGCGCGATGCCCAGACCGGCCGAGATGCCGATTGCATTTCCGCGATACCCGATTTTAGCTGCGGCCATGGCGCGCTCCCTCAACAACCTCACGATTACGTACGGCTTCCCCGCACCCGCATGGACGGGCGCGAGAACCGGTCGGATGGAAAAGATGAAGAGCATGGCTTTAGGGCGAAAGGCACCCAAAGCAACGGATGGTGGTTCGTTTCATCTGCGTTTTCCGTCGCGATCTGTGATGATTATCCGAGAATTCGCAGGTATTTTCAAGCGCGTTCGGTAAATGGAGACGCCGCGCGCGCAAACCGCGCGCCATGGTTGGCGAACCCCATATTGGGGAACAAGATTCTCGAAAGAGACGCCGCGTGACGGCGAGGACATTCGTAACATACGTCGCGCGACGGCGAGGATATCAAAGGAGCGATCATGACGCGCATTGCCATCGTCACAGGGGCCAGCTCGGGCCTGGGAAAGGAATTCGTCAAGCACATCGATGCCGGAGCGAGCGGGCAAATCGACGAGATATGGGTGGTCGCCCGCCGCCTTGAACGGCTCGAGGCGCTCCAACGCACATGCGGGACGCCGGTGCGGCCCTTCTGCCTCGACCTCACCGACCCGGCATCGTTCGAGGTGATCGAAGGGGCTCTGGGCCAGACCCCGGGCGCCGAGGTCGCGCTGCTGGTGAACAACGCGGGGTTCGGCGTCTTTGGAAACGTCGCCATGCAGGACAAGCGCGACGGCGGAGCGATGGTGCGCCTGCTCATGCAGGCCCCCGTCGAGCTGATCTACCGTGCGCTCCCCTATCTGCGCCGGGGGTCGCGCATCATCAACATCGCCAGCGTCGCGGCGTTCCTCCCCCAACCCAATCTCGCGGTCTACTCGGCAGCCAAGCGGTTCATCCTCGATCTATCGCGTTCGCTCGACGCCGAGCTCGGGGGCTCCGACATCCATGTGACCGCGGTCTGCCCCAAGTTCATGCAGACGGAGTTCCTCGATACCCCGGGCGATGCGACCGCCGCCCGCGCAATGACGGCGATCGGATTCGAGCGCGCCGACCGCGTGGCCGCCCGGGCCCTGCGCGCATCGCGCCGCGGGCAATCGCTGTACATTCCGTCGCTCGACATGAAGGCCTACTACGTCGCCTCGCGCGTACTTCCCTACAAGACGGCACTGGCCGCAGAGCGGGCGCTGGGCATCATCTAGCGCACCATCGCACTGCGCCGGACCGTATCCGGAACGACGGCGCACTCAGGTCCATCCAACCAGATTTTTCCATCTACCGCCAAAAAAGAAGCCCTCCCTGCCATCGAACGAAAAGCAGGGAGGGCTTACTGCACTCAAGCGGGCGCCTCGATCAGCCCACGGGAAACGCTCCGCCAGCGGCAGACGCGGTCGATCCCAAGCGAAGGACGGACGAAACCTTGCCCCATCGCTGCGCATGAGATCGCACGGGCAAACGATCCTTAAGCTCGTTAGAGCGCATCCGGGTGATCGGCGGCCTTCTTGGCCGTGCGGATGAGGAAGTCCTGGTTGGAGTTCGTCCCCTTGAGGCCCTTGATGAAGGACGCGGCGGCGCGCTCGGTGTTGTTCATGCCGGCGAGGATGCGGCGGATGCCCCACATGAACGGGCGCATCTGCTCGTCCACCAGCAGGTCCTCGTTGCGTGTGCCGGAGGCGATGGGGTCGATCGCCGGGAAGATGCGGCGGTCGGCCAGGTCGCGGTCGAGCTTGAGCTCCATGTTGCCGGTGCCCTTGAACTCCTCGAAGATGACCTCGTCCATCTTGGAGCCCGTGTCGATGAGCGCGGAGGCCAGGATGGTGAGCGAGCCGCCGTTCTCGATGTTGCGCGCTGCGCCCAAAAAGCGCTTGGGCGGGTACAGCGCGGCGGAATCCACGCCGCCGGAGAGGATGCGGCCGGACGCGGGCGCGGCGATGTTGTACGCGCGGGCGAGGCGCGTGATGGAGTCGAGCACCACAACCACGTCGCCACCCATCTCCACGATGCGCTTGGCGCGCTCGATCACGAGCTCCGACACGCGGGTGTGGTTGTCGGCAGGCATGTCGAACGTGGAGGCGACCACATCGCCCTTGATGGAGCGCTGCATGTCCGTGACCTCCTCGGGGCGCTCATCCACCAGCAGGCAGATGAGGTGCACCTCGGGGTTGTTGATGGCGATGGACTGGCAGATCTTCTTGAGGATGGTGGTCTTGCCGGCCTTGGGCGGCGAGACGATGAGGCCGCGCTGACCCTTGCCGATGGGGCTCACGATGTCGATGGCGCGCCCGGTGATCGAGTCCTTGCCGTGCTCCATCTTGAGCGGCTCGTTGGGATAGATGGGCGTGAGGTCGGAAAACTTGGGGCGCTTCTTGACCTGCTCGGGATCCAAGCCGTTCACGGAACGGAGCTTGGCCAGGCCGGGAAGCTTGTCGTTGGCGCGCATGGGGCGCAACGTGCCCGCGATCAGGTCTCCGGGGCGAAGACCGGCGGAGCGGATCATCTGCGCGGGAACGAACGCGTCGTCGCGGCTGGGCATATAGCCGTGCGCGCGCACATAGCCGAAGCCCTGGTTGTCGATATCCAGGATGCCCTCGATGTCGCGGAAGCCCTCTGCGCGCGCGGCAGCGGCGTAGACGACCTCGATGAGCTCGGGCTTCTTGATGCCGGTGGGGTCGATCTCGAGCTCGCGGGCCTTCTCGCGGAGCTCGGCGACCTTCATAGCGGCGAGCTCCTCGCGGGTGAGCGAGGGCTCCGCGGGCGCAAAGCGGTTGTTGCGCTGCTTGCGGTTGTCCTTCTGGCGCTCACGGCGGTCGCGACGGTCGTTCGCCTTGCCGGTATTGCCCTTATCGGCGCGGTCAGAGCGATCGGGGCGGTCGGCGTCACGGCGCCCCTTGTGCGTGCGCGGTGCCTGCTTGGCATCCGCGGCGCCCTCGGCGCAAGCGTCCTGCGGCACATCCGTCGAGGCCTGGTCGGCACCCTCGGTGGCGTTGGCGCCCTTGGCGGCGTCACGCGCGGCGGACTTGCGGGCGCGCGACCCGCGACCGGGACGCGCATCCTTCTTCACGTCCTCGGAATCCACATGCCCCGAACCCGTGGCATCCTGCGTTTTCACGGCGGCGGCGTCACCAGGTGCGTCCGTGCGCTCCTCGGCGGCGCCTTCCGCACGCTGCTGATCGCGTGCGGCCATGAGGGCCGCCTGACGCGCGGCGAGCGCGGCCGCGGCGGCCTTCTCGGCCTCGATGTACGCCTTGGGCTTGCGTCCGCGACGATGCGGGCGCAGCGCCGGGTCGATCACGGGAACGGCGGGAAGCTCCACATCGACCAAGGGGGCGACAGGAGTGTCGGAAGGTACCGGATCGGAGGCGGGCTTCGCCTTGACCCGATCATTCTCGACGCGCTCGGGAGCGGGCATCACAGGGGCACCGGACGCGGCGGCGTCGGCGGGAGCATCGGAGCGGGTCGCCCTTTTGGGCTTTGCCGGGCGCTCATCCATTTGCTCGTCAGAATCAGCAGCGAGCATCTCGGCCGCACGCTCAGCCGCACGGCGCTGACGGCGCACGACCGACGCCTGGCTGATCTGCGCAAGCGCGCGGGCCTGTATGATCTCGCTCGAAGCGGGGGCCGCCTCCTCGCGGACGGCGGCGTTCTTGGGCTTGCGGCCACGGCGCTTGGGCGCCGCGGGGCGATCGCCGGCCTCATCAGGGCCATTGGGGGAAGCATCGGCAGGAGCATCCTGCGACGCGCCGGCCTCCGCCTTGGGCGTACGGCCACGGCGCTTGGGCTTCGTCTCCTGCGGGGTCGTCGCCTCGGCGCTCGTCGCAGCCGTCACGTCGGCAGACGCGGGCGTATCGGACTTCTCGTCAGACGGGGCGACAGGCTCGACGATGGGAGCCTTCTCGATCGCGTTCTCGGTATTCATTTCTTCAGACACGCGGTTCTACTTTCTTCTCGCGTTTCATATGCGAGCGCTCTCATCACGCCGGGAACGAGCTCGAAAGGGAATTCGCTATAGAAGGGGATTGAAAGCGCAGGTCGCGTTGGCAGAAATATACCACATTCGCGCATTGCGGCAATATTGAGCTGCAAGTTTGCAAAAAGCAGCGTATACAGAAAGCCGCCCGCGCAAAACAGGCGCGGGCGGCAATGGGGCGCTATCGCAAAATCGGATGCAAGAGTTACATCTTGGTGGGGGCGGAGACGCCGATAAGGCTCAGAACCAGGTCGAGGACGGAGCGGACGGCGTCGCAGGCGGCGAGGCGCGCACGGGTGACCTCGGGCTCGACCGGACGGCCCTCGCTCGGCAGCACCTGGCAGGCCTGGTAGAAGCTGTGAAAGCCGGCGGCCAGCTCCTCGGCGTAGTGGGTCAGGCGGAACGGGGCGCGGTCGCGGGCGCACCCGGCGATGAGGTCCTCGAGCTCGGAGATCTTGCGGGCGAGCGCAAGCTCGGTCGGGTCGGTCAGCAGGGAGTAGTCGACATTGGCGCCGATGGCCTTGACGGCAACGTTCTCCATGCCCATGAGCTCAGCCTGCTCGAAGGTGACGCCAGCGGCCTTGCGAAGGATGGAGCAGATGCGGGCGTGGGCGTACTGGACGTAGTACACCGGGTTGGACTGGCTCTTCTCCTTGACGGCATCGATGTCGAAGTCGATGGTCTGGTTGGAGGAGCGGCTCACCAGGGTGTAGCGGGCGGCGTCGGCACCGACCTCGTCGATGAGCTCGCGGAAGGTAATCATCGTGCCCTTACGCTTGGACATACGGACCGGCTTGCCGGAGCGGAGCAGGTTGACGAACTGACCCAGCGGCACCTCGAACTGGCCGGGGTAGCCCAGGGCGTCGCAGACGGCCTTGACGCGGGGGATGTAGCCGTGGTGGTCGGCACCCCAGATGTCGAGGACGAGGTCGACGCGCTGGAACTTGTTCCAGTGGTAGGCGATGTCGGAGGAGAAGTAGGTGTAGTCGCCGTTGGACTTCTTGATGACGCGGTCCTTGTCGTCGCCGAACGCGGTCGACTTGAACCACAAGGCTCCGTCCTCGGTGGTGTAGAGGTAGCCCATCTTATCGAGCTTGTCGTAGGCGCGCTCGACCGGGGACGTGCCCGTCCAGTCCTTCTGGTACATCGTGCGCTCGGACATCCAGACGTCGAAGTCGCAGCGCACGTCGTGGCAGGTGTCCTTCATGTCCTTGAGCATCTTCTGGTAGCCGCGCTCGCGGAAGGAGAGCATGCGCTCCTGGGGGTCCGCATCGACCCACTTGTCGCCGTCGGACTTCCAGAAGGCCGCGGCCTCGTCGATGATGTAGGTGCCGCCATAGGAGTCCTTGCCGAGATCGGCGGTGAACTCATCCATGTAGGGATGCGAGTCGAGGTGCTCGTCGGCCTCGTCCTGGACGTAGTTGTCGCGGTCTTGGGCCAGGAAGTCGCGGGCGGCATCGATGTCGCAACCCTGCTTGGCCATGATGTCGGCGAGCTGCATGTAGCGCTTGGAGATGGAGTTGCCGAACGTGTTCATCTGGTTGCCGTAGTCGTTGATCCAGAACTCGCGCTCGACCTCGTAGCCCGCATGCTGCATGACGTTGCACATGGAGTCGCCCAGCGCCGCCCAGCGGCCATGGCCCACGTGCATGGGGCCGACGGGGTTGGCGGACACGAACTCGATCTGGGTCTTGACGCCCCCGCCCACGTTGGACTTGGCGAAGTCGCGACCCTGCTCACGCGCCACGCCGAAGATGGCGTTGTTGGCGGCGGCGTTGAGATAGAAGTTGATGAAGCCAGGCCCGGCGACCTCGACGTGCTCGATCTCGGCGCTCTCGGGCATGTGCGCCACGACGGCGTCAGCGATCTTCCTAGGCGCGCAATGGGCGAGCTTAGCGGACTTCATGGCCATCGTGGAGGTCCACTCACCATGAGAAGTGTCGGCCGGTCGCTCCATACCACAATCCTCAAGCTCGAATGCGGGCAGGTCGCCAGCCTCCTGAGCAGCGGCCAGTGCAGCACGTACCAGCTCTTCAATCTTCTCCGGCATAGAGGTCCTCCTCATCGTATGGCCCTGAGATGTCCTTCTCGCAGGGCTCACGTACAGACGCACTGTACTTTAGCACAGTGAATCCTCGAGACATCCTGAAATGGAGGTATTTGCATACTCCAGACGCGTTTTCTTTGCCTTTTTCACATCATGACGAATAATCCTCGTTCGGATTATCAGTTAATCGATTTGTCTTCACTGGATTTTGCATTTGCTTATTCATTTGAATTATCAGGTTTTGGTGCTATTTACCTAATTTCCGCACGTATTCGTGGTAATATAAAACCTATAGAGCGCGTAGAGTATTCAGTTGGAGGAAGCATGTTTCACGTTGGCCAGCACGTCATCCACCCCGGGCAGGGAGTCTGCACCGTCACCGGATTCACCGAGGACGCAGTGCATCCCATGATCTTGCTCAGTGCGAAGTCCGGCCACACGGAAACCCACCTCATGTACCCCCTGGCGCAGCAGGACCGCCTGCATGCCGTCATCTCGCGAGAGGACGCCGAGGATCTCTTGGGCGGCTACGCCGATTTGGATGTCGACACCTTCACCGAGCGCAACAGCTCCCTTGAGGAGACGCACTTCAAGCAGCAACTCAAACTCGGCGCGCCCGAGACCGTGCGCGTCGCCAAGACCATGCGCGCGCGCATCAGCGAGGCCGAGGCCCATGGCAAGAAGCCGAGCAGCTACTACACGCGCGTGCTCAAGGAGGCGAGGCGGCGTTCCGTGGAGGAGTTCGCCGTGGCACTCCACGTCGACGAGGACGCCGTCGAGGAGCGCTTCGAGCAGGCTATCGCCCAAGCCGCCATCGCTTCGAATTGAGGCCTGCCCCTTAATTGAGGTTTGAGCCGACGAGGCCCCGACCGTCAGAAGACCCGAAAAGAGCTTCCATGATTTGGGGACAGGGCCGGGTCGAGGTCGCATCGGCATGACCGGTTACGCGCCAGCGCGTGCTATAGTGTGGTGCAGTAAGCCTCCCCCTTCACCGAATGGGGGAATCAAGGTGTCCGGTCCCCGGCCGTAGGTGCGGCGCTTCCAAGGCGTCGAAGATCGGGGGCCCGGGCGCCTTTTTGCACTTCGGCGCCATCACCTAGGAGGAACCATGGCACAGATCAACGCCGGCATGACCCGCGAGGCAGCATTCGACCTGCTCTGCGAGCACAACAAGGACCCCTTCCACATCGAGCACGCCGAGACGGTCGAGCAGACGATGCGCTATTTCGCGCGCGAGTACGACCCTGAGAACGAGGAGTTCTGGGGCATCGTGGGGCTGCTGCACGACCTCGACTGGGAAGAGCACGACGACGACCCGATGAACCACACCATCTACGCCGCGAAGGACATCGAGGCGGCCGGCGGCAGCCACGAGCTCATCCGCGCGATCCAGACGCACACGAGCGACTTCAACACGAGCCTTCCCAAGCCTGAGCTCCAGATGGAGAAGATTCTGTTCGCCACCGAGGAACTCACGGGCCTCATCGGCGCCGCCGTGGTCATGCGCCCCTCCAAGAGCGTGATGGACTTCAACGTCAAATCGCTCAAGAAGAAGTTCAAGGACAAGCGCTTCGCCGCGGGCGTCTCCCGTGACGTCATCCGCTCCGGTGCCGAGATGCTCGGCTGGGAACTCGACGAGCTGTTCGCGCGCACCATCGAGGCCATGCAGAGCTTCGCCCCCGACCGCGACACCTTCACCTCAAATTAGGGACTGTCCCTAAATCGAGGTTTACGGCCGCACCTGCCCCGCGCCTCGGAGCTCATACTTGTACGTTGTGAGCGCCTCAGCGGCAAATGGGCCACGAGCGTGCAGTTTCTGGGTCGAAATGCCGATTTCGGCGCCCAAGCCGAACTCGCCGCCGTCGGTGAAGCGTGTGCTCGCATTCGCGTACACGGCGGCGGCGTCCACCTCGCGCAGGAAGCGCTCGCACGCGGCCTCGTCCTCGGCGACGATCGCCTCGGAGTGGCCCGTGCCGTAGCGGTTCACGTGCGCGATGGCCTCATCGATCCCGCTCACGACTCTCACGCTGATCTCGAGCGCAAGATACTCGCGCCCCCAATCCTCTTCCGTCGCATCGACGAACTCACCGGCAAAGGCGACGCCGCGGACGCGCTCATCGCCGTGAATCACCACGCCGGCGGAGCCGAGCTCGGAGAGCGCCTCTGGCAGGAAGGCATCGGCGATCGAGTCGTCCACAAGCAGGGACTCGCACGCATTGCACACGCCTACGCGCTGGGTCTTGGCGTTCATGATGATCGCGCGAGCCTTGGCAAAATCGGCGCTCTCATGAACGTAGATGTGACAGTTGCCCGTGCCCGTCTCGATAACCGGCACCAGGCTCTCACGAACACAGCGCTGGATGAGGCCGGCACCACCGCGCGGAATCAGAACATCCACCACTCCGCGCAGCGCCATGAGCGCCCCCGTTGCAGCGCGATCGGTCATCTCGATGATGGAAACCGCCGCCCTGTCGAATCCGCTCGCCTCTACGGCATCCGCCAAGATGCGGGCGATTGCGACACAGCTGTTCTGAGCGATGGAACCTCCACGCAAAATGCAGGCGTTACCCGTGCGGACGCAGATGCCGGCGGCGTCGGCGGTCACGTTGGGACGTGCCTCGTACACCATCGCGACAAGCCCCAAAGGCACGCTCACGCGCCTTAGATGAACGCCCTCGCTGATGTCGCGCTCATCGAGCACGCGCCCCACGGGGTCGGGCAAATCGGCGAGCTTATCGAGGCCTGCGGCCATGCCCTCGACGCGCTTCGGCGTGAGCAGTAAACGGTCGAGCAAACCCTCGGATGTACCCGCGGCGCGCGCGGCGTCCATATCGAGGGCGTTCGCCTCGAGAACCTCGTCGGCACGCTGGCGAAGCGAGGCGGCCATGGCGCGCACCGCGGCGCGGCGGGCCTCGTCGGAGGCAAATCCCAATGAACGCGAGGCTTCCTTCGCGTTTCGAGCAAGCTCCTCTACATAAGCGTTGATGTCTGCCATAGTTGCCCTTCTAAACCGCGATGCTCAACTCATACAGCTCATGGGGAGCGATATCCTGACCATTCGGCCAGGAAATGCCCCTGCCTCCAGCAAGCATACTGACGCAGTTGAAATAACTTGGCTCAAGCAGCTCACCGAACCAAGATCCCGTCATATACGGAGCGACGTCAAAAACCCTGCGCTCACCCGAATCATATTCAAGAAGAAGACAGTGCCCGTCCTGCGGGGTCACGCTCGTCAAAAGCGGATACATGGTCATCTCCTAACGAAGGGGATCGATACGGAAGGACTGCTCTCCAGCGGAAAGCAGGTCCCAGTTCGCCCGCAGTTCGTCCTTATGTATTTCCATCCATGCCAGCAACAACTTGAGCTTGCTCTTGGGAATGGAACCTTCGAGTATTTCGCCCTCGAGGCTGACGACGATTTCGTCACCAGAAAACATCGCATGGACATGCGGGAGCTTGTGCTTGCCGCCAAGCTCCCGATACATATAGACGACGATACCGAAAAACATACTCAACGCCGGCATAGGACCCCCAAAATAATAACCGTTCCCCAAGTCTACCCAACATGAACGGCGATGTGCAAAATGCACCCTTATCCAGATTAATCATCGGGGGTCCGTCGCATCGATTCCAAGGTCGACTTCTCCATGCGATCGATTCGGCCCCGAGCGCATACGACAAAACCATCAAACGCGAAAACGGTCGCCTGCATATGCAG
Organism: Collinsella stercoris DSM 13279; assembly: GCF_020735465.1. Taxonomy (GTDB): domain Bacteria; phylum Actinomycetota; class Coriobacteriia; order Coriobacteriales; family Coriobacteriaceae; genus Collinsella; species Collinsella stercoris. Next base: position 896,779 of record NZ_CP085935.1, read on the forward strand.
ACGACCGTTTAACAAATCATGCGGCGAAGCGCTCACTTCTCACGCGGAAACCGAATATCGGTCCGTCATCGAAGCGTCAATCCAAATCCTCGCCATTTGACTCGATGCACTTCTTGTACCAGAAAAAGCTGTCCTTACGCCTGCGCTCAAAGGAGCCGGTGCCATCGTCGTGACGGTCGACGTAAATCATCCCGTAGCGCTTGTGCATCTCGCCTGTGGACGCAGAGACCAGATCGATACAACCCCAAGGGGTGTAAGCGATGAGGTCGACACCATCGGCGATGGCCTCACCCATGGCGCGGACATGCTCGCGCATGTAGTCGATGCGATACGGATCGTGGATGGAGCCGTCCTCCTCGACTGTGTCGATGGCACCGAGGCCGTTCTCGACCACCATGACGGGAATCTGATAGCGACCGTAGATCTCGTTGAGCGTGTAGCGAAGACCATCTGGATCGATGCTCCAACCCCAATCGGAATACGTGAGATAGGGGTTCTTGGCGCCCATGACCAAATTGCCCTTGCCGCTCATCTCGACATCCTCATGAGTGGTCACGCAGGAGGTCATGTAATAGGAGTAGGTGATAAAGTCGACCGTCCCCGAACGCAGGATCTCCTCGTCACCCTCGCCGAACTCCACCGTCACGCCGTCGTGCTCCCACATGCGCTTTGCAAACGCGGGGTACGCGCCGCGCACTTGGACATCGGCGCTATACCAGAAGGAGTTCTGGTTCTCGATCTGCGCCGCGATGATGTCCTTGGGATCGCAGGTGAGCGGGTAGGCGGAGGGCCCACCGGCAACCATGCAACCCACCTTGCAGTCCGGATCGACCTCATGGGCCCGCTTGACGGCGCGGGCGCTCGCGACGAACTGATTGTGCAGGCTCTGGTAGCGGTCCTGCACCATGGTGTGAGGCATGTTCGGAATGAACTTGAGCGTCATGAGCGCACAGTTGATCTCGTTGAACGTGAGCCAGTACTTGACCAGGCCCTTGTACTCGCGGAAGAGTACTTCGGTGAAGCGGTCGTACAGCGCGATGACTTCGCGATTGGACCAGCCACCGAGCTCTTCCTCGATATAAAGGGGCGTGTCGTAATGGCTGATGGTAACCAGCGGCTCGATGCCGTATTTCTTGAGCTCCAAGAAGACATTGCGATAGAAGTCGAGGCCGGCTTGATTCGGCTCCTCCTCGATGCCCTTGGGGAAGATGCGGCTCCAGGAGATGGACATGCGGAACATCTTGAAGCCCATCTCGGCAAACAGCGCGATGTCCTCCTTGTAATGATGGTAGAAGTCGATGGACTCATGATTGGGGTAGTACTCCCCATCCAGGACCGCTCCGCGCGCCTCTTTGGGAACGGGCGTGAACTGGGAGAACTTGGTCGTGGTGCCATCGGGCATCCGGACGGTGATGTAGCGGGGGGAATCGGCGGTGCCGACAGTGGTCACATCGGTGCGCGCGGGACCGCGCCCATCGACGTTCCAAGCACCCTCGCACTGATTGGCGGCCGTGGCACCGCCCCAATAAAAGCCCTCGGGAAAAACGTTGCTCATGTTTCCTCCTTTTCAAAGCGGGGCGCGACTCACGTGCGCCCCGCACACGACGAGCGGTACGTACCCAGTTGGAATGAACGGCGGGTTACTCAGACGCGGTCTCGTTCGCCAAGCACTGCTTGTCGTACATCTTGACGAACGGGGCGTAAATGAGGAAGCCCAGGACGAAGCCGATGACGGGCAGCAGGCAGTTCTGCCAAGCAAGGGACTGCAGGAACTCCTGCAGGATGACGGGCAGGGCGGTCATGATGAGCACATGCGGTGGCTGGAAGAACCCAACCATGAAACCAGCGTAGAAGATGGCGGTCATGATCACGGCGTTCAGGATGAACGGAATGCACAGGATCGGGTTGAACATGATCGGCGCGCCGAAGACAATCGGCTCGGAAATATTGAAAATCGCGGGCACGACGCTCGCCTTGCCGATGGCGCGGCACTGCTCGGACTTGGCGTGCAGGAAATGGACGGCCAGCGGCAAGGTGTTACCCGTACCGCCGCAGCATGCAGCGGCGCCGAACAGGAAAACGGGATTGAACACGGGGTCGGCGCCAGAGGCGACCAGCTCGGCGTTCACGCCGTACGCCTGCATCATGACGGGCATGATGACCATATAGGCGATCATGGTGCCGTGGATGCCGACGCTCCAGAAAAGCATGGCTATGAACACGATGACGATCATGCCGGGACCGGAAACAAGTGCGTTGAGCGGGATGGACAAGATGCCCATGATCGCCGCAGGGATGTTCGCGCCCATGACGTTCTGCAACAGCGTGTTGAGGCCGAGCCAAAGCACGATATTGGCGAGCAGCGGAATGAGCGTGGCAAAGGAGTCGGAGAGGAACGGCGGCACGGAATCGGGCATCTTGAGGGCGATGTGATGGTCCTGGAAGAACTTGATGATACGCACGACCAAGATCGCCATGATCATGGCGGTGAACATGCCGCTGCCGCCCAAGAAGGAGGTGTCGAGCATGCTCTTGGTGGAGCCGTCGGCGAGCGTGACCTGCTGGACGGGAGCGCACACCATCATGAACAGGAACATGGACACGAAGCCGTTTGCAACCTCGCCCTTCATCTCCAGGTTCTTGGTGTAGCTATAGGCGACGCCGAACGACGCGGCAAGGCCCACGACGCCCATCGTCATGTTGTAGGGCAGCTGAAGCCACTGGTAGACGGGATCGGTGGTCTCCAAGATGCCGGAGATGTTGAGCAGCATCGAGATGATGGAGAACACCGCGCCGGCGAGGATGAGATTCATCGTGCCCATCATGCCGCCGCTGATGGAGCTGAATATCTTGTTGGACTGCATCTTGCCGCCGAGCTCCTGTAGCATCTGGATCGGCTTCGATTCAAACAACTTGTCAAAATTCATAATCTGAGCCTCCTATCCCTGAACGAGCCCATCGATGAGCTTGAAGATGTTCGCGCAGTTGCCGATACCGTAATCTGCGGGCGGAATGACGGCGACGGGGATCGGGTCGACGGCCTTCTCGACATTCGCCTTCTGATAGGAGACCTGAGGCCCCATGAGGACGCAATCGGCGCCCTCGCACTCGACGGCGGCGTTGCTCACGCCCGTCGCCGAGATCTCGAACTCGATGCCCTGCTCGGCGGCGTACTTCTCCAGCTTCTTCATGAGAATGCTGGTGGACATGCCCGCAGCGCAAACCAATAAGACTTTCATGGCTGTTCCTTCCTATCCGAGCGCCCCTCCCTGTGGGCGCTTGAGACGCCTTCCGCGCGCGACGACCTACTCGGCGTGCGCCATCTGCTTGTAGAGGTACACGATCTCCTCGATGAGTTCTTGGGCCAACATCGAGGTCATCAGATGGTCCTGGGCATGGACGAGCATGACGTCCACGGGCGTGTGCTCGCCGTTCGCCTCCTTCACCAAGAGCCCCGTCTGCTGGTGATGAGCTTCAATGCCCGCCTGCTTGGACTGCTCGAGCAGCTCGTCGGCGCGGTCGAAGTCACCCTCGCGCGCCGCGTGCAGCGCCTCGAAGGCAAGGCTGCGCGCGTTGCCGGCTGCGGCGATGAGGCCGAACGAGAACATCTCCATGCCCTCGTCGGCACCTCCATTCTCAACGTCATGCTCTGCCATGTTTCTCCTTTCCTCGTGGGCTACCAGCCCGTTTCCTCGAATCCGCGACGGGCGCGTCTGGCGCCCGCAGAATCCACTCCGTAGACATGCGCTCCTCAGGGGCTCTCAAGCTGGAAAAGCTCCATGAGGGTCGACCAATCCTGATGCTCGATGAGCCGCGAGATCGCCTCCTCGTCGGTGAAGACGTCAGCCAGGGCGCTCAAGAAGGCGTCGAGTTCCGGTCCGCCGATGCGCGAGAAGCAGATGAGGAACACCGCTCGCACGCAGGTGCCTATCTCGTCCCAAACGACCGGCTGGTCGAGCAGCGCGACAGCGACGACGGTGTCGTCGCTCACCGACTCCAGCGGGTGAGGCATGGCGACCATGTTGCCGAACGAGGTCGTCGCGGCGGCCTCTCGCTCGAAGACGAGCGGCTCCAGCTCCTCATAACCCGAACGGCCATCGCGCACGGCGGCGCACAGGAAGTGCAGGACCTCATCCTTCGACGTAAGACGCATATGGGGAAAGAACAGCTCGGGATCGAAATGACCGGCGACTATGCACCCTTTGTCCCCAAAGCGCAGCAAGTCGCGGATCTCATCCGCCGCCGCGTCATCGAAAAAGAACGGGACCTCGCGTACCGGGACGGGGAGCTTCGCGGAGATGGGCACCGTGGTGAACACATAATCTATACGGGAGAAGTCCACGTCGGCGACGTGCATGACATCACAGGTCTCTATGGACTCGACATATGAGCCGAACTCCTTTTGGCAGCGGCACTTCAGCAACCGGGCGCTCCCCGCGCCGGAAGCGCACACCACGAGGAGGCGCTTGCGGGGCGCTTGGCTGCGTTGGCGCTCCAAGGCGAGCGCAAACGCCATGGCGATGTAGCCGATCTCGTCGTTGGACGGGGCGGTCCCGAATTCCCGGTGCAAGACCTCGCAGGCATCGACCGCCATGGACCACGCTAGCGGGTAATGAGTCGTGATATCCCCCAACAAGGGGTTCTTGAGGTTCATCTGGCTGCGAAGACGGACCGCAAGCGGAACGAGGTGCCGCGCGAGGTTCATACGCAGCTCGATGTCCTCGTCGAAATCGAAATGAAAATGCGTTCGGACGGAATCGAGCATGTCGCTCACGAGCGCCCAGATCTCATCGGATATCACAAGGCCGCCCTCGGGCTCCTCGTTGCTCAGGGCGTCATTCAGCGTGCGCTTGCCCGCAAGGTGAATCGCGATGTAGGCGACCTCCTCCTCGGGCAGCTCCATGCCAAGCCGGGACTTGATTCCCCCAGCGACGCGGCGGGCGGCTGCGTACTCACTGCGGCGCTCGATGTCGGACATGTCCTCGGACGCCAAGGGGACGTAGCATCCCGCGTTGATGCGCACGAGCGCGATGGCGATGTGCACCAGCAGATTCTGATATGAGATGGCATTGATGTTGATGGGGCCGTCGGTAAGAGCGTCCTCCACACTCGCCGCGATCACCTCGAGAGACTCGCGCTGCATCCCCATGCGCTGGAACAACGATTCGGGAGCGGACGATGGGGCGGGCGCGGCGTCACCGATACCGCCGAGGAGGCACGTCGCATCGCCCATGGCGCTGGCGGCAAGGCACAGGCGCCGATTGAGCTCGAGACCGGAGACCCGCATGCCGTAGCGGGGACGGCGCTCCAATACCAAATCGTACCGGTTGAGGATGCGCTCGACGTCACGCAGGTCGAGGGAAAGCGTGCTGCGTGAACATGCGCAAGCATCGGCGAGATCGTCGGCGAATACCCAGTCGTTGCGCATGAGCAGGTCGTTCAGCAGATAGACCACTCGCTCGGCGCGCGTCGCGGGAACCCCGTGAACGAGAGAGGGGGAGCTGTGCATGAGGGCACGGTATGCGCCCTCATCGGCGATCTCTAGGAAGTATCCCCCCCCCCCCGACGCTTTGCGAGGGAGGCCGCACGTCCGAGGCGCTCATTCGCCTCGCGCGCGAAGGAGCGGATGCTGCGCGTGCTCACACCCATGCGGGCGGCGATGGCATCGGGAGTGATACCGGGCTCGGCCTCGACGCATTCGAGCAACTCGCGCCAGCGCATGCTCCCCCCTCTCTCAGACGCACGCCGCCCCGCGGCGCCACATTCGCTTCCAAGGGAAGTCTAACCCGAGGGGGAGCATCCGCTCCAACGCGACTCTTGCCGTGAATATTGGCAAAGTCTCGGATGGAGACAGGATTGCCAGATAAACAGGGTTCTAGGCCGAGTCGACGCCGAAGACGGCATCGGAGCTGGCACCGCGCGGTGGAAGAGGCGCGCCGTTCACGGAAAGATTCAGACCGCTCACGGGCGAGAGAACGGCCGAGCATCAATGACGGGCGCAGTCCCTTACGCGAAGACGATCAGGTTGTCGCGGTGGATGGCGGGCTTGTTGGCGAGCGCGGCGAGCAGGTGGTTACCCGCGATGTCCTCCTGGCGGCGCCCGGCGGCGAGCTCGAGTACGTCGCGGCCGGCCTCCGCGATGCCGCGGGCGAGCACGAACCCGCTCGCGTCGCGCACATCGAGGACGTCGCCCGCCGCAAAGGAGCCCTCGACGGATGAGATACCGACCGGCAGCAGCGAGCTCCCCCGCTTCACAAGCGCGTCGGCCGCGCCCGCATCAACCGTCACCGACCCATGGGCGCTATCGCCGAGCGCGATCCAGAGCTTGCGCGGAGCGATCTCCAGACGGCCCGTGGGCGGCACGAACCGCGTGCCCACCTGCTCGCCGTTTGCAAGGCGCACCAGCGGGAGCTCCTCGGCACCCGAGCAGATGACGCTCTCGATGCCGGCCGTCATAAGGATGCGGCAGCTGCGGATCTTGGTGATCATGCCGCCCGTGCCCACCGTGGTGGTCGAATCTCCCGCAGAGCCGATGATCGCGGCGTCGATCTTGTCCACACGCGGAATGAACTCGGCATTCGGATCAAGCGAGGGGTTGGCCGTGTACAGGCCGTCGATATCGGAGAGCGTCACGCACAGATCAGCGGAAACCAGGCAGCTCACAAGGGCGGCGAGCGTGTCGTTATCGCCGAACTTGATCTCGTCGACAGCGGTGGTGTCGTTCTCGTTCACGATGGGCACCACGCCCAAATCGACGAGGCGCGTGAGGGCATCGCGAGCATGCAGATACGAGGTACGGCGTGCCGTGTCACCACGCGTGAGCAGGACGAGTGAGGTGAGAAGACCCACCGCCCGAAACTCCTCATCGTAGGCGGCGGAGAGTACGCACTGCCCCACCGAGGCGCACGCCTGCAGGCTCGGCATGTCCGCGGGCCTGCGCTCAAATCCGAGCAAAGGCGCGCCGCACGCGATGGCGCCGGAGCTCACTACGACGAGATTCCACCCGGCCTCGCACAGGTCGCGCGCTTGGGAGGCGAGGGCGGAGATGAAATCACGCCGCAGCTCACCGTCCTCGACCAGTGTCGAGGATCCGATCTTCACGACCATGGTCTTACGTGCAGTCATCACTTTGCCTTCCAGGGGAGAACGGAGGGCGTGGCAGCCATGCGCTCGCGAACGAGCTCGTCGCACACGGCGGCGAGGCCCGCCTCCATGCCCACCACGTACGACTGTGGATACAGAAAACGCTTGTAGGCATCGTCAAGTGACTCCAAGGCACTCGCGCAACGAGCCCGCGCCACCTCAATGTCCTCGCGCGGCGACGCCGCCGCGCCATTGCGGACCTGCGGTACGAGGAGCTCGCGATAGAAGAACTCGGAAACGTCCGTCACCAGGGCCGCGTCATTCACCGCCACCAACGTGTGGCCGCGGCACTCGCCCTCCACCATAAGATGATCGGGGTCGTAGATCATATCGCACACAGGTGCACCCGCGGTATCCATATAACGGCGCACCTGCTGAACGCCCGGGATCGTGCGCTTGTAGGGCTGCTCGGAAAACTTCATGACGGGCGTCCAGGCTTCCGATGCGCCGTCGCGGCGCGCCGAGAGCTTATACACGCAGCCAAGCGCTGGCTGGTCGTAGCAGGTCGCCAACTTGGTGCCCACGCCGAACGCATCGACCGGGGCGCCCTGGCCCAACAGGGAGCTGATGGTGTGCTCGTCGAGATCGTTCGACACGACGATCTTCACGTAGCCGAGGCCCTCCTCATCGAATCGACGGCGCGCATAGGCGGAAAGCTTGGCGAGATCGCCCGAATCGATGCGGATGCCGGACAAGCGCTCGCCTTCCGCCTCCATCTCCCGCGCCACGGTGATGGCGTTTTCCACGCCCTCGCGCACGTCGTAGGTGTCCACGAGCAGGGTGCAGTTCTTGGGCGAGCTCTTGGCGAATGCGCGGAACGCCTCCAACTCGGTTGGGAAACTCAGGACCCAGCTGTGCGCGTGCGTGCCCGAGACGGGGATGCCGTAGCGCCGCCCCGCGAGCACGTTGGACGTCGAGGCGCAACCGGCCACGTAGCTCGCGCGCGCCACCGCCACGCCGCCGTCCGGGCCTTGGGCGCGGCGCAGGCCGAACTCCGCGACGGGCCTGCCCTGAGCCGCCTGGACCACACGGGCGGTCTTGGTCGCCACGAGGGTCTGAAACCCGATGATGTTAAGCAGGGCGGTCTCAAGCAGCTGGCAATCGAGCATGGGGGCGCTCACGCGCACCATGGGCTCGCGCGCGAACACGAGCTCGCCCTCGGGGATGGCGTCGATATCCACCTGCGGACAAAAGCCGCGCAGGAACTCGAGGAAGCCGGGTTTAAACAGGGCACCGCCACCCGGAGCCTCAAGCTCGGCCAGATACGCGATGTCCTCATCCGTGAACCGGAAGTTCTCGATGAACTCACCGAGCTCGGCGGTGCCGCACATGACGGCGAAGGAGCTGCCGAAGGGCGCTTCGCGGAAAAACGCGGTGAAGCAGCCCTGCTCCTCCACCTTGCCGCTCTCCCACAGGCCCTGCGCCATGGTGAGCTCGTACAGATCGGTATTCATGGAGACGTCGGTGGGCCTGGTTATGTCGGTCAAGGCCATGGGAAGATCCTTTCCGAAGTGATGCGTAAGGGGCGCTAGGCGCGTCGTGCAGACGAACGAGGTCGATCGACGCACGTCCGCGCGACATGAATCCACCCTCGTGCGGGCATGCCGAGCGGCCGGAACGCCACGGCGTGCCGGACGGCTAGCGCGTCACGGTGTAGATGGCAAACGCCACGAGAGCGATGCAGGCGATGACGAGGATGATCTTTTGCGCCATGGGCATGGTGGGGATGCCATCCCCATCCACGGCGTCGGAGGTCACCATGCGCTCGCCAAAGCTCTTGGATGCCGAACCGCCCTGCGGATCACCCTGCGATGGCGCCGAAGGGGGCGTCGCGAACGAGACAACACGGGCGGAGGCGGCGGAGGAGGGCACCTTCTCGGACCGCCCCGCTGCGGCCTGCCCCTCTGCGGACGACGCACCTGCGGGCTGCCGGGCGGCCTCATGTCGCTGCTCGGCACACTCGGCCAAAGCACGCTCGGCCAAAATCTCGGCGTCGATGCGCTCCTGCTCGGCGCGCAGCGCCTCGAGCTCCTCGCGCTCGCGACGGGTACGCTCTTCCTCCTCGCGGCGAGCCTTCTCGGCGCGCAGGGCCTCGAGCTCCTCGCGCTCCTCGTCGGTCAGCGGGTTTGCGGTCGTATCGGTCATAGCGAACCCTTCCCATGGCAAAGGCGGCAGCCGCGGCGCCGCCATCGCATATGTATACAGATGGAATGCAGTATACCCGTTCGACGCAGCGGCCTTCCAGTACGGGCCGCACAGCCGGAAATCGACTCATCGACGCGATGCCGCAGACGCCGCCTCGACCTAGCCCGCGTTCGCCGATCGCAGCACGCCCGTCGTGTCGAAGGCCGGGGTGAAGCTCTCGTCCACCGCACCGCCCTCCTGCCAGAACATCGTGGTGAACCCCACGTCGTCGGCGTGGTCGAGCACGAGCTCGTACTCCTCATCCGTCACCGGCCGGGCGAGCTCCCCTCCCACGGCGCGCATGCGCGCATTGGGGGTGTATTGGTTCATCACGGAGATGGGCACGTCGCCCGCGACCCGCCAGATGCGATCGAGCACATCGCGCGAGTCGTCGGCGTGCCCCGGGAGCACCAGGTGCCGCACGATGACGCCGCGCCTCATGAGGCCGTCACCATCGACGAGCTCGCCGCCGCGTCGCGCCACCTCGGCGCACATGCGGGCCAGCGAGCGCGAGGCGACGACCGGGTAATCGGGAACATGGGATAATTTGCGGCCGAGCTCGGCGCTGGCGTATTTGTAATCGACGAGCCAGACGTCGACCAGGTCGCCGAGCTCCGACACGGCCTCCTCGCGCTCGTAGCCGCTCGTGTTGTAGACGATGGGAACCGCAAGGCCCCGAGCGCGGGCGGCGCGGATGGCCTCGGGCAGCAGATGCGCGTAATGGGTTGCCGTGACGAGGTTGATGTTGTGCGCGCCCTGCTCCTGCAGCTCGAGCATGATCTCGACCAGGCGCCCCGGCGTGACCTCGATGCCGAATCCGCCCGTCGAGATCTCGTGGTTTTGGCAGTAACAGCACTTGAGCGGGCATGACGAGAAGAACACCGTGCCGGAACCGCGCTCCCCCGAAATGGGAGGCTCCTCCCAAAAATGCAGGGCGGCGCGCGCGATCTTGAGCGTTGCATCGGCCCCGCAAACACCGCGCGTGCCCGCCGCGCGGTTTGCCCCGCAACGACGGGGACACAGCTCGCAATGGGCAAGACTGGACGGACTGAGCAGCTGGGCCACGCCTGACTTCCCTTCCGGATCACGCTGGTATACAAAGAAAGCCGCATTGACGCGGCTCCGTCCCCCATCGTCTCCCAACAAGTTTTCTAAGTCAAGACTGGTATCGTAAATCGCATGCCGTATGATGAAGGTGTTCCGCCCCCCGCGGAGCAACTGGGTGAACCGTCGCGTTTATTTAGGGAGCCCGCACAGTCGTGCACAGTACAGGTATCCTTCGTTGTTAAGGAAGCTGGAACCGCTCGATGAGGGCACCCACCTTGCAGAGGTGGGTTCATTTTCGTGAAGTGGGGGGCGGTTTTCCATGCCGCGGCAAACCCCTCTCTCGCACATCGAAATCGCGCCTGGTCGGATCGCAGTCGCACGCTCCGGGTAACAGGCCCGCTCGCCGCCCGCAACATAAAATCGATCGACGCCGGTGGCGTAGGCCGAAAAAAAGATGTCGATTTTTCCGTTGACATCGTGCGAATGGTTGCTAATATATTCACTTGTCCTGGGGACGTAGCTCAGCTGGGAGAGCGCCTCGGTCGCATCGAGGAGGTCGAGGGTTCGATCCCCTTCGTCTCCACCACAGGATATGTCAAGGCCTCGGTAACGAGGCCTTTTTCATGCCTATCGTCTCTATTGTCTCCGCGCTGCAGCGGCATGCACCGTCCGCAGGCGCAGGGTTGCGCTTAAAAACATACGCGTTGCGTGATGCGTCTCACCACCCGCACCCGGCCGGCATCGCCTCCTCACGCAACGAGCCTTGATATCACCCGCGCACGCGGCATATCAGACGGTATGCTATACATCACACATCGGCTGCGGATGCGCTCGCGCGCACGCGGGGTCGTCCCAACACCCCGCCAGAAACCGCAGACGCAGGTCACCGCAGAGAACCCGCAACGTCGGTCACCGCTCAGAAAGGCCATGCCATGAGGCTCACCATCGAAACCATGACGTACGGACCGGACGGGCTCGCCCGCACGCCCGAGGGCAAGGCCGTCTTTGTCGCGGGCGGCCTCATCGGCGACACCGTCGAGGCGCGCATTTGCGAGGACGGCCCCTCGTTCTCGCGCGCGGTAGTCGAGGAGGTGCTCGAGCCCTCCCCCGACCACGTCCAGCCCCCCTGCCCCTTCATCGGCATCTGCGGCGGCTGTCCCTGGGGCGGCTTGTCACACGAGGCCCAGCTCCAGGCGAAGGAGGAGAACCTGCGCTCCGCGCTCGCGCGCATCGGCAAGTTCTCGCCCAAAGAGGTCGACGATCTCATGCGGCCCATCCGCCACGCCAAGGACGCCTGGGGGTACCGCAACAAGATCGAGCTCGCCCCCGTACACGAAAACGGCAAGTTCCGCCTGGGGATGCATGGACGCGACGCCAGCCAGATCATCAAGGTCGACGCCTGCCCGCTCTTCGAGAAGAAGCACGCCAAGGCCGTCAAGGCGGTCGCCGGCGCCCTCGGGTTCCTCGGCAATTCGCGCGATCTCCAACTTGAGCGCGTGGCCATCCGCTCGAGCCGTCGCACCGGGGCCCTCGAGGTCGCGCTGTGGACCCCCACGGGGGCGTTCCCCCGCGCGCAGGTCTCCCGCGTCCTCGGCGATGCCGTCCGCGCCACGAGCGTGGTCCGCGTCATGTCCAAGGGCGAAAAGCGCGCCCGCCGTGTCTCGGGCGTCGAGGCGCTCGCCGGTGAGGGTTCATGGACCGAGAAGATCGGCGATGAGACCATGCGCCTGTCCGCCCCCTCGTTCTTCCAGGTGAACACCCGCGCGGCGGAAATTCTCATCGACCTGGTGATGGAGGCGCTCGATCCGCAGCCGCACGAGCTCGGCATCGACCTGTACTGCGGCGCGGGCACCTTCACCCTGCCGCTCGCCCGCCGCTGCGAGTTCGTGAGCGCCGTCGAGTCCTACGGCCCGGCCGTGCGCGACCTGCGCCGCAACCTCGACATCGCCAACATCACCAACGTGGACGTGATCGGCGGCGACGCGGTGCGCGAGTTCCCCGACGAGGACGCCGACGTGCTCGTGGTCGACCCGCCGCGCGCGGGGCTTGCGCCCGAGGCGATCGACCTCATCGCGAGCACGAGCGCCCGCGACGTGGCGTACGTGAGCTGCGACCCCGCCACCCTCGCCCGCGACCTGCGCCGTTTTGTGGAGGAGGGCACCTTCCGTCCCGTCTGGGCCACGCCGGTCGATCTGTTCCCGCAGACCTTCCACTGCGAGACCGTGGTGAGGCTCACGCGCGCATAGGCGAGCACCCCGGGCATTTGGGGGCGAAACGAATGGCCTGAGGGCGATACGGGTATAACCTCGGCGTCGCTGCACCTGACCGAGAGGATTTGCCATGCCCGGAGTCGCCATTCTTGCCGCCGATGGATTCGAGACCATCGAATGCCTGACCGTCGTCGACGTCCTGCGGAGGGGCGGCGTCCACGCCGCGCTCGTCTCCGTCATGGACACGCGAGACGTGGTGACCTCGCAGCAGATCCCGGTGACCTGCGACGTGACCCTCGACGAGGTCGACTTCTCCAACTACGACTACTTGGTGCTCCCCGGCGGCATGCCCGGTGCGACCAACCTGCGCGCCGACGAGCGCGTCTGCGACCTCGTGCGCGAGTTCGCCGCGACCAAGCACGTGGCCGCCATCTGCGCCGCCCCCTTCATCCTGGCCGAGCTCGGCGTCCTCGAGGGACATCGCGCCACGTGCTTCCCGGGCTTCGAGGCGAGCTTCCCCGAGGGGTGCCACGCCGGTGAGCGCACCGTGGTGGTCGACGGCAACATCATCACCGCGTCGGGCATGGGACAGGCCCTCCCCTTCGCCCTCGCCATCCTCGAGGACATCGCCGGTGAGGTGGCCGTCGAGAAGGTCAAGGACGGTATCCAGCTGTGATCCTCGCATCCCAATCCCCGCGCCGCATCGAGCTCATGCGTGAGGCCGGTTTTGACGTACAGGTCATCCCCGCCGACATCGATGAGTCCGCACGTCCGGGCGAAGGTCCGTTCGAGCTGGTCGAGCGCCTCGCGCGTGCCAAGGCGGAGGCGGTCTCCAGCGCGCATGCCGCACCTGGCGAGACGGTCGTCGCCGCCGACACGATCGTGGCGCTCGACGGTGAGCTCCTCGGAAAACCCGCCGATGAGGCAGATGCCCGCCGCATGCTCCGCGCCCTATCCGGCAAGACGCATCAGGTCGCCACGGGCGTGTGCATCGCACGTGGCGAGCGCATCGACTCCTTCGTCGATATCACCGACGTCACCTTCTACGAGTTGAGCGACGCCGAGATCGACGCATACGTTGCAACCGGAGAGCCCATGGACAAGGCGGGGGCCTACGGCATTCAGGGCACGTACGGCCGCATGCTCGTCGAGCGCATCGACGGGGACTTCTACAACGTGGTGGGCCTTCCCATCGCGAAGGTCGTGCGTGCATTGAATACCTAACATGTGTCCCGAGCCGGGCGTATAAGGCCCGTCGCGAGTTCCGCACGAGCCGGAGGCCCCTGTGGGGCCTCCGTGCGAGCAGGACTGTTCGAGCAGCGGGTCTTATACGCCCGGCTCGGGACACCAGACGGGCTTTCATTACGAAACCACACCTCAAGCGAGAAGGAACACCCATGTCGCAGCTCACGCCCATCCCCATCACGTCCATCCCGGGCTTTGCGTTCGGGCATTACACCGACCTCGACGCGGGCACGGGCTGCACCGCCATCGTGGCGCCCGAGGGCGCCGTGGGCGGTGTGGACGTTCGCGGCGCGGCACCCGCCTCGCGCGAGACGGACTTGCTGAGGCCCGAGAACACCGTGGATCGCGTGCACGCGGTCGTGCTCTCCGGCGGCTCAGCCTTTGGGCTCGAGGCGGCCTCGGGCGCCATGCGCGAGCTTGAGGAGCGCGGCATCGGCCTCGACGTGGGCGTGGGCAAGGTTCCCATCGTCTGCTCGAGCTGCCTGTTCGACCTCGCCTTTGGCCGTGCAGATGTGCGCCCCTCGAGCATGAGCGGCATCCTCGCAGTGCGCGACGCGTTCGACAGGACCGAGCGTAACGAAACCGGCCTTGAAGAGGGCTGCGTGGGTGCGGGGACGGGCGCGACCGTGGGCAAGCTCGCGGGCCCCGAGCGCTGCATGAAGGCCGGCCTTGGCGCACGCGCGTTCCAACTCGGCCCGCTCATGGTCGGCGCGGTCTCCGCCGTCAACGCCGTGGGAAACGTCATTGACCCCGCTACCCTCCGGCCCATCGCCGGCATGCGCGCAACTGCGGATGGGGTGGACATCCTCAACATGGAGGAGGCCATGCTCGCCATGGCGGATCAGCTCGCCATGCCGCTCGACCGAACGAACACCACCATCTCGTGCATCGTCACGAACGCCACCCTCACCAAGGCGCAGGCCACCAAGGTGGCCCAAATGGCGGCAGACGCCTACGCGCACACCATTCGCCCCACGCACACCACCAACGACGGGGACTCCATCTACGTGCTGGCATCCGGCTCGCTTCCGGCAGATGCGAGCGAGCGCATCCCCCTCGACCTGATGGGCCTTGTCGCCACCCGCACCCTCGAAGCCGCCATCGTCGCCGGCTGCACCGAGGCCACGGGGCTGCTCGGCATCCCCGCACAGAGGGACCTGACATCCGATGTCGCGTAAGAGCAAGGCGGTCTGCATCATTCTCGACGCACTCGCCGCGGGCATCGCGCTCATTCCCATAGCGTGGTTTTTCGCCGGCGCGTCGTCGTTTCCACCCGAAGTCCCGCTGCACTTTGGCGTTGGGGGCGCAGATCGATGGGGAGACCCCATGGAGCTCGCGCCGGTCGCATTCCTCCCCTTATGCCTCACCGCGTTTTGCATCGTGTCCCAAATTCTCAATCTCGCGAACCTGCCTCTGGTCGTCACGCGCGAAAAGCGAACGGTCATCGTGGCGGTCATAACGCTGGCGAGCTCCATCGCGGCTGTCGCGCTATCGATGTGGCTTTTCGGCTTGTCGTTTGGCGGATAGGACCCGATACCCGCCGATTGGCGTTTTGAGCCCGCGCGCAAAAGCGGTACGGTATGAAAGATACGACCGCACCGAGACGGAAACAGGGCACATGGACGACTCAACCGCTCAATCCACCGGCAGCACGCGCGGCATCAGCCTTATCGGCCTCATCGCGCTCGTCATCAGCTCCTCGATCGGCTCGGGCGTCTTCGCCCTTTCCACCGACATCTCCGCCGCCGCGGCCCCGGGACCCGCGCTCATCGCCTGGCTCATCACGGGCATCGGCTTCATGGCGCTCGCCACCACCTTCGGCAGGCTCTCCGTGGTGCGCCCCGACCTCAACGGCATCGTGGACTACGCGCGCGAGGGCTTTGGGCCCTTCGTGGGCTTTGTCTCGGGCTGGGGATACTGGCTGTCCATCTGGATCGGCAACGTCGCGTTCGGCGTCATGCTCGTCACCGCCATCGGGTACTTCTTCCCGCCGTTCTCGAGCGGGCTGACGGCCGCGGGCGTCGCCTTCATCTCCGTGCTCAACTGGGCCATCGTCCTGCTCGTCAACAGGGGCGTCGAGGAGGCGAGCGCGCTCAACGCCATCGTCATGGTGTGCAAGCTCGTGCCCATCTTCGCCTTCATCCTCGCCATGGTCGTCATGTTCGACCCCGCGGTGTTCGCCGCCGATTTTTGGGGAAACCTCGCCAACAACCTCTCCGACCCCGCGCTCGCCCCCGGATCGGTACCCACCCAGATCGTCAACTGCTTCATGGTCATGATGTGGGTGTTCGTCGGCATGGAGGGAGCCAGCGCGCTCGGGCACCGCGCGCGGCGCAAGTCAGACGTGAGCCGCGCGACCATCTTGGGGTGCACCGCGCTCGTGGTCATCTACGTCGCCGCCTCCATCCTGCCGTACGGCTACCTCACCCGTGAGGAGCTCATGGCGCTCGGATCGCCCTCCATGCCCTATATCTTCGAGCGCGTGGTGGGTCCCCCTGGGGAGGCGCGTTCATCTCGGGCGGGCTCATCATCTCGATTTTCGGCGCGTGGCTCTCCTACACCATCTTGGCCTCGGAGGCCATGCACGGCATGGCGCGCATGAAGCTGCTGCCCAGCGCGTTCGACCGGCTCAACACGTACAGCGCCCCCACGGCCTGCCTGTTCACCACGGGAGCCATGATTCAGCTGCTCTCGATCGTGATGCTCTTCTCCGAGCGCGCCTATCAGTTCGCCTACTCGCTGTGCACCGCGTCGATCGTGATCAGCTGGACGCTCGCCGCCGCGTACATGGCCAAGGCGTGGCTCGCGCAGGAGCGCGGGCAGGGGGCATCTGAGGCCCCGCGCATCCGCGCCGTCGACGGCATCTGCGCCGCATGCTCCGCCGCGTTCCTCGTCGTCGCCATCGCCGTCTCGGGCGTCGAGCAGCTCATGATGTGCTGCATCGCCTACATCCCGGGCATCGCCTGCTACATATGGGCGCGCGTCGAACAGCACCAGAAGGTCTTCACCGCGCGTGAGCGTCTTTTGGCCATCATCCTCGTCGCAATCGGCATCTTCATGATCGGCTACGTGGGCGCTAACGGCATCCTGTAGGCACGACCCCTTCGCCTCCCCCTATGCCCCGCCGAAGGCACCGCTCATCTGATTGGTGGTGATCGCGGGGGCGGAGCGCAGGCTTTCGAGGTAGCAAAAGGCTGGATTCGTGCACCATGGCACGCGGCTCTCATAGGAGGAAGCAATGGGCTTTTTCAGCAAGATCAAGGGCGTGACCCACAACGTCGAGGAGGCGGGTGACATCGTGGCCGCCGGCCAGCCGATCCTGACGTTCGATGGCGAGGCCATCAAGGCCGCGGGTCACGACGACGTGGTGACCCGCGTGGTGAGCAACCCGCAGGACTTCGATTCCATCGAGCTCACCGGCTCGTCCAACACCCTGCTCGGCGGCCGCCCGCTCGTCAAGGTGGGCGATCCCCTCATGGTGACGAAGTAGCCCCCGCGCCCCAACACCCGCGCAGACATGCGCGTGCGAAGCGGCGCTCACGACAACGACCCCGATAGACCGCGCCCCGAAGGACCTGAAAGCCCTTTGGGGCGCGGTCCTTTCATGCGGCGAAGATCGCCCTCCCGAGCCCCGTCACCCGGCTACGCGACGACACACACGACGCGCTGACGCCCGGGCGCCCTACCGGTTCTCGATGCTGCCGATGTTCTTGAGCTCGATGGAGATCAGGCCGTTCGGCTCGTTGACGAACTGCACGTACTGGGAGTCCTTGAGCATCTCGGCGGGAAAGCTGATCTCGATGCCCGTGTCGGTGCGGATCTTGTGGTTGCGCACAGGGGCGCGCTCCACCACGGCACGCTCGACCGGCACGCGCTCGGGCAGGCGCTCCTCGCGCACGCGCTCCTCCACGCGCTCCTTGAGCACCGGCTCGTCCTCGAAGATCTCCTCCGCGATATCCCACGGGGCGATCTCCTCGTCGGCCTCGACCACCTCGGCGACGGCGGCCTTCGCCTTGGCGAGCGCCACGGCCGTGTTGGCGCCGTGCTCCTCGGCGACCTCCTCGACGATGCGCGTCACGGTCTCGATGACCTCCTTGCCCGACACGCCCGCCTCGCACTGGAGCAGGCCCTCGGGGATGATCATCGTGTCCTCGCCCATGATCTTGCGCTTCTTGTCCACGTACAACGCCTCCATGGAGCTCGCGCGGACCAGGGCGTAGGAGCTGACCTTTTGCGAGGGGGCGGGCAGGATCGCGTAGCGCTTGGCGATGTCGTTGCGCACCTCGCCGGCCTCGCGCGCGACCTCGTGCATGAAGGCGGTACGGCTCGCCATGAGCAGGACCGCGAACCAGCGCACGTCCTCGTCGTCCTCGAAGTCGGCCACGAGCACGTCGGTGGACTCGAGTTTGTCGGCCTTGGCGAGCTCGGCGCCGAAGAACTCCGCGATTTGCTGGGAGAGGTCCACGAACTCGCGCTCGCCGAAGAAGTACCCCTTGAGCTCGCCGGCAAACGCGCTGTCCTCGGCAAAGCTCGCGCGGCGGTTGTCCACGCTCGTGCGGGCGCGACGCAGGTGAGAGGTCACGAACGAGCGGACCGCGCGCGTATCGAAGTCGAGCTCGCGCTCGCTCATGACGTTGACGGCGGAGTCGAAGTCGAGGATATGCAGGATGGCGTGGTTAATCTTCATGCGGTCGGGCTCCCTTTGACGTCGTTCGAACGCTCGCCATTATACCCGTGGGCGCATGTGCGGCGGACTTGGTGACAAAGTCACAGACAGCGGCCGCGTGGATGCGTATCGCCTGCGTGGGCGACTGCGGCCTGCCCGTGGGCGCGTAAACGCGACCCCACGCGTCCGCGTACTTCCGCAGGCATAGACCCGCCCCTACGTTCACTTCGCCCGCGTGGCGCACCCTCCCCCTTCGCGCCGTCAGCGAACGCCGGGCTCCGTTTTTGTCCCTCGGCATCACAAGGTGCCGAGGGGCTCGTGCCGTAACGGCGAATCAGAAGAACGCCGGCTCCACCTGTACAATGGACCCGTCCCCGTTTACCCATTTGGAGCCGGCATGAACGAAGAAGACCTCGCGCGCCTGGTGCCGTTTTGGCGCGAGCTCACCGACAACCAGCGGGCGATTATCGCCGAGCGGAGCCGCCATGCGCGCTATGCCGCCGGCGAGCACGTGCAGGGAGCCGACCACGGCTGCGCGGGCGTCGTCTTTGTGAAGACAGGGCGCCTGCGTGCGTTCATGCTCTCCGAGCAGGGTCACGAGGTCACGTTGTTCCACGTGGGTCCAGGCGAATGCTGCGTGCTGGCCGCCTCGTGCATCCTGCCCATGATCACATTCGACATCGCCCTCGACGCCGCCGAGGACTCCGACCTGCTCGTCATCGACTCCCAGACGTTCGGCGCGCTCGCCCAGGACAACATCTACGCCGAGGTCTTCACCTACCGCCAGGCGACCGAGCGCTTCAGCGACTGCATGTGGGTCATGCAGCAGGTGCTCTTCATGGGGCTCGACGCCCGCCTCGCCATCTGGCTGCTCGACGAGGCCGCCCGCGGCGGAAGCCCGCGCATCGTCGGCACGCACGACGAGATCGCGCGGCATCTGGGATCGGCGCGCGAGGCCGTGAGCCGTATGCTCAAGTATTTCGCCCGCGAGGGGCTGGTGCGGCTGTCGCGTGGGGCGGTCGAGATAGCGGACGCCCGCCGGCTCCGGCAACTCACGGCGTAGCGGGCAAGACGCGCGCCGCGCGCCGACTACCCCTCGTCCTCCGCACCCGGCGCGCCGGAGCCCAGCAGGGGCCGCGCGCTCTTGATGGTGTCGATCAGGCCGCTCGCCGCGCCGCCCACCTTCTCCACGGTCGCGGTGCGCGCAAACGAGCGGATCACATCCTTGACGAACTGCTGCAGATCCGGATCGAGCCCGTCGATCGCCTCGAGCATGAGCGGGGCGTTCGTCTTGATGTCCGCCATGATGTCCGAGAATCGGCTCGCGCCCGTCACGCCGATCACGTCGAAGAGCGCGTCGACGAACCGGCCGCGCTCGGCGAGGGAGTATTTGTCCATCCACGCGTCGAGCGTCGAATCGAAGAACCGAGAGGATGCGGTAAAGCCGTCGGCCGCAACGAACGTCGCCGACCGGACATCGACCTCCCACAAGAAGGGGTTGTGCTGGAACAGGGAGAACCCCTCGCTCTCCACGATGACAGGAGCGAAGTCGGGCGACTCGGAGAGCACCGCGCCGATCATGGTCGATTTGGGCACGGTCTTCTCCATGATCGGCATGACGCGGCGGTAGGGCTCACCGGCGCAAAACGCACGGTGGAAGCCAGGGCCGTCATGCGAGAACACGCGCCGCACGCGCGAGCGCACCTGCTCAGAGCACATGGCGACCGCATACACGGCCAGGTTGCCGCCCTTTGAGTGTCCGCCCACGTATAAGGGACCGCTCGTCGTGGCAGCGACCTCCTCCAAGTAGGCCGCGGCCTCCTCCTGAGCCGGCACGGGGCTCAGAAACGTCATGTTGAAGTCCTCTTTCCACCCCACCACGGTGGAATCGGTCCCGCGAAACGCCACGTACGACGTCCCGTCGGGCAGGCGGAAGGTCATCGCGGCGAACTGCTCCTCACTCACCTTGTCGGTCTTGAAGCGAAAGTCCGTAAGCCGCGCGCAGCGAAAGCGCGGGCTCGCGCAGACGGCGAACAGCAGGTCGCGGCTGCCCTGGGCGTCCCAGGTCGAGCCGAACATCTCATCGAAGTCCTCGGCGCGTAGCAACTCATGCAGGGCGATGCCGCGCACCGTGCAGGCGCGGTCGTGTGCGGTGGTGAGATGGGTGTAGGCGAGCCAGGAGAACACCAGGCTGTCGATGGAGCATAAGGGCCGCTCGGAAAACGACTCCATCCGCTCGCGCGCGTACGCGAGAAAATTCCCCGTCTCACGTGTATCTCGAGATTCCCGAGCCTTGAGAACCCGCGCGACCTTCTCCTCGACCATGCGCCCACGCCTTTCCTGTGCCGATGTATCGCTCATTGTAATGCGCCGAGGGGCAGCCACCCCGCACCGCGCGCGATGTGTTGAGAATACAGACGACCGTCTTCATGATGCCCGTCCGGGCTGTACGCATGGGAAAACCCCGACCCGGCATGGGAGCTCTCCGCATGCCGGGCCGGGGCCTCACCGGGCGGGCGTGCACAGGCACGCCCGCGCACGTATTCGCGTATGCGCTAGTCGTTCAGACCGGCGTCGTCGATGATGGCCTTGAGGGCGGCGGCGGACTTCTGGAACTCGGCGTTCTCATCATCGGACAGGGCGACGGGAACGCGCGTCACCACGCCGTTGCGGCCGATGACGGTCGGCACGGAGATGCACAGGTCGTTGAGTCCGTACTCTCCCACCATGAGGCTGGATACCGGCAGGACCGTGTCCTCATCGCGCATGATGGCGGTGCAAATGCGGCGCACGCTCATGGCGATGCCGTAATAGGTGGCACGCTTCTTCTCGATGATCTCGTAGGCGCTGTTCTTCACGTCGTCGGCGATACGAGCCTCCGCGGCCTTATGGTCAAAATGGCCGTGCAGCTCACAGTAATCATTCAGCGGCACGCCGGCAACTGTGGCGCTGGACCAAGCGGCGACCTCGGAATCGCCATGCTCACCCACGATGTAGGCGTGGACGTCGCGCGGATCGACGCTCAGGTGCTCCCCCAACATGTACTTGAGGCGGGCGGTGTCGAGCACGGTGCCCGAGCCAATGACCTGGCACTCGGGCAGGCCGCTCATCTTGATGGCGGCGTACGTGAGAACGTCGACCGGGTTGGACACGATGAGCAGGATGCCGTTGAAGCCGCTCTCGCGAATCTGCGGGATGATGCTGCCGAAGATGGCGACGTTCTTGTTGACGAGGTCGAGGCGGGTCTCGCCGGGCTTTTGGGCGGCGCCGGCGGTGACCACGATCACGGCGGCGTCGGACACGTCGGAGTAATCACCGGCGTAGATCTTCATGGGGCTGCCAAAGGACACGCCGTGCGCGATGTCGAGGGCCTCGCCCTCGGCGCGGTTGCGGTCAACGTCGATGAGGACCATCTCGGAGAACAGGCCGCTCTGCATGAGGGCGAAGGCCGAGGAGGAACCGACGAAGCCGCAACCGATGACGGCGACCTTGCGATCGTTCACCATGTGAACACTTCCTTTCTGCCGCCAACCGTGCGCAGGCGGCTTGTACCTATGCCTGATGGCATTTCACGGATTAATTGCCTACGTTCGCCGAATTAATACTTGCGCTCGTTAGCAGACTCGATTATATGACATGGGACCGGTAAACCTACCCGAAAATACCGGCCTTCTCAATTGCCGCGACCGCCTCGGCGAGACCGGCGGGCGGCAGCACGAGCGCCATGCGGACATAGCCCTCGCCGTGCGGCCCAAAACTCGCCCCCGGGGTGACGATGACGCCCGCGCGCTCCATGAGCTCCTCGCAAAACGCCATGGAGTCGGTGCGCCCGCCCGGCAGCTTGACCCACACGAACATCGAGCCGTGCGCATTGGGGCGCTGCCACCCCAGGCGCTCCAGGCCGTCGCACAGGGCGTCGCGGCGCTCCTGATACTTGAGGCGCTGCTCCTCGACCTGATCGAGCGGGCCCTCGAGCGCGGCGATCGCGGCCCTTTGGATGGGCATGAACATGCCAAAGTCGATCTGGCTGCGCAGCTTGGAAAAGGCGGCCACCACATCGGCGCGTCCCACCAAAAAACCGATGCGCGCACCCGTGACGTTGAAGGACTTGGAGAGCGAGAGGAACTCGACGCCCACCTCGAGCGCACCGGGATGCGCCAGGAAGCTGCCGCCGGCGGGGCCGTCGAACACGATGTCCGAATAGGCGTTGTCGTGCACGATGAGCAGGTCGTGCTCACGGGCGAACGCGATGATCTCGTCGTAGAGGGCGTCGTTGCCCACGGAACCCACCGGGTTCGCCGGCAGCGACACGATCATGTACTTGGCGCGATCGGCGACGGCCGGGTCGATGCCGCCCACGTCGGGCAAAAAGCCGTGCTCGGCGTCGAGCGGGTAATAGGCGAGCTCGGCGTCGGCGATCTTGGCGCCGGCCTCGAACACGGGGTAGCACGGGTCGGGCACGAGAATCGTGTCGCCGGGGTTGAGCAGGGCGAGACCCAGGTGCCCCACGCCCTCCTGCGTGCCGTTGCACGACGCCACCATGTTGGGTGTGATGCCCTCCACGCCAAAGCGGCGGGCATAGTAATCGCACACCGCCTGCTTGAGCTCGGGCAGGTCGCGCAAGGAGTACTTCCACATCTGCGGGTCTTGCGCCGCGCTCGTGAGCGCCTCGACCACATGCGGGTACGGGGCGAAGTCGGGGGTGCCCACCGAGAGGTTGTAGATGGTGCGCCCCTGCTCCTCGAGCGCCACGCGCCGGGCGTTGAGGGAGGAGAACACCTCCGCGCCGAAGCGGTCGAGCCTATCTGCGAATTCCATATCGGACCTTTCTCTCAATGCGCGAACGCGTCCATTATGGCACGCCCGGGGCGAGCGGGATGAAACAGGTTCAAGGGCGCGGGGGCGTCCGCAAGACGGGCCCTACCCTTCCGCACCTCCCGGAGCCGCCCATAGGACGACGTTGGAACCCGGGAGGTACTCGAGCTGCAGCGATGCGGCGGACACGTCGCGAAAATGCTCGTAGAACCCCCTATCGACGACGCTGTAGAAGGACTCGCCCTCGCGCGTGGTCCCCGACAGCGAGTAATTGCCCTTGCGGCTGCGGCTCACCTCGAACTCGACGAGCTCGGTGTTGCTCGGATGCCATGCGCCGGACGCATCGATGAGCGGCAAGATGCCGAACGCCCAGAAAATACCAACGCCCAAAAGGAGCGAGGACGGCGCCGCGAGGCAGCGCATGAGGCACCCCTCCCCCAGCCCCGGACGCTTGCCGTCCGCATCCGGCACCGAGCGCTCAAACATCAAGTGCAGGCCGATATACAGGAAGAAGACGCCGACGACAAGACCGAAGGGAGCCCCGCCGACCCGCAAAAGCACCGCGATCCATCCCGTCTCGATACCGGACATCATGCGGATGAAGACCGTAAGCAGGCTCAAGCCGCACACGGCGACGGCGATGCGAGGGGCGATCTTCTTGAACGGACGGGGCGCGAGGCGCTGAACGCGGGTATAGAGGTACGTCGCCGGCTCGATCCGACCATCCGCGTAGACACCGTCCGGTCCCAGCGGCGAGGTCTCCACGTCGCAAGCGTCGTGGAGAGCCTCGAGCACCCTGTCCTCATCATGGCGTTCGTCCATCACAAGCCCCCTCAAATCCCCCTTGTCGCCTCGATCACGCGCTCAGGCTGTCGATCTCCTCGAGCCAAAGGGCCGCGCTCGCGTCGCTCGGCATGCGCCAGTCGCCGCGCGGGCTCACGGAGACCGATCCCACCTTGGGCCCGTCCGGCAGGCAGCTGCGCTTGAACTGCTGGGCGAAGAAGCGCCGGTAGAAGGTGCGCAGCCAATACAGGATCGTGGCCGGCGCGTAGGCGGGAGCGCCCTCGCCTTCGGGCTTTGCGAACGCGCGGCACGCCATGCGGTAGATCTTGCCCGGGGCGAACCCATGGCGCATCATGTGGTAGAGGAAGAAGTCGTGCAGCTCGTAGGGGCCGACGAGCTCCTCGGTGCACTGCGCGATCTGGCCGTCGCCCGTCGGCGGCAAGAGCTCCGGCGAGACGGGGGTGGCGAGCACGTCGCGCAGGGTCGTCGCGGTCTCGCCGCCGAAGACGTCGGCCGCGTAGGCCACGAGATGGCGCACGAGTGTCTTGGGCACACCCGCGTTGACGCCGTACATGCTCATGTGGTCGGCGTTGTACGTGGCCCATCCGAGGGCGAGCTCGGACAGGTCGCCCGTGCCGATGACGAAGCCGCCGACCTCGTTGGAGAGGTCCATGAGGATCTGGGTGCGCTCGCGCGCCTGGGCGTTCTCGTAGGTCACGTCGGTCACGCTCGGGTCGTGCCCGATGTCGGCGAAGTGGCGACTCACCGCCTCGCCGATGGTGATGGTGCGGAAGTCGACGCCCAGGTGCTCGGCCAGGCGTTCGGCGTTGGACTTGGTGCGGCTCGTGGTGCCAAAGCCGGGCATGGACACGGCGTGGATGCCGGAGCGCGGCAGACCCAGCGCGTCGAAGGCGCGCACCGTGACGAGCAGGGCGAGCGTGGAGTCGAGCCCACCGGAAAGGCCGATGACCGCATGCTTGGTGAAGGTGTGCGCAAGACGGGTCTTGAGGCCCGCCGCCTGCAGGTTGAAGATGGTCTCGCAGCGCTCGGCGCGCGCCGTCTCGCCCGCGGGCACGAACGGGGTGCGCGGAGCGACGCGCGAGGCATCGAGGGCGGAGCGCATGATGGGATACACGTTCGCGGGGACCAAGCCCATCTCGGCGACCTGCTCCGGGGTCGGTCTGGTCCCGTCATCGTCGACGGCGAACGTGCAGGACATGAAACCCTCCCCCGTCGACATCGCGGGAGCGAGCATGCCGCCCGCGCCGCCGAAGGAGAAAGCAACCTCGCGATGCATCGCAGGCTCCCCCGCCGGGCGCGCCCACGTGTTGGAGCGGCGGCGCTCGGCGACGAGCATGTCGAGGTCCACGTCGGCCACGGCCATATCGCGCGTGAACAACTCGGTGCGTGCGAGCAGGGATCCGTTCTCCGCGATGAGGTTCTCGCCGGCGAAGACGAGGTCCGTGGTGGACTCGCCCTCCCCCGCATTGGCGTACGCGTAGGCGCAGTACAGGCGCGCAGACTGGCCGCGCACGAGGTCCCGGCGGTAGGCGGACTTGCCGATCACCTCGTCGGAGGCGCTGAGGTTCAAGATCGCGGTCGCCCCGCCCTCGAGCGCCATCGCCGTGGAGGGCGGGTTGGGGACCCACAGGTCCTCGCAGATCTCGACGCCGATGACCACGTCCGAGCAGCCCTCGTCGATGCAGCGGTACACGAGGCCCGCGCCGAAGGGAACCGATCGATGGGCGATCGGACGCGTCGTGTAGCACGGGCCAGAAGGCGCCGGGGAAAACCAGCGGCCCTCGTAGAACTCGCGGTAGTTGGGCAGGTGGCTCTTGACGCTCATACCGAGTAGCTGGCCCGCGCAGCAACAGGCGGCGCAGTTGTAGACGCCCGCGTCGTTCGAGTACGGCATGCCCACGGTGAAGAACACGGGCACGGTGCTGGTCTTATCGAGCAGCCAGGCGAGCGCGTTCTCGCACGCGCGCAGGAGGGCGCGGTCGTGGAAGAGGTCGGCGCAGGTGTACCCGGTGAGGCAGAGTTCGGGAAGCACGAGGACGCGCACCCCCTCGTCCGCCGCGCGGCGCACGCACGCGAGGATCGCCTCGGCATTGCCCTTCACGTCGCCCACGCGAATCTGGGGCGTCGCGGCGGCGATGCGGAGGAACCCGTCGCCGGCACCCGCGTCCACCGTGCCATCGCCTGCAAGCTTCAACTCGTCCATACGAACCTCCCGACCTGTCCTTCAGTTCATACGCGTCTCATTGTACCTGCCCGCAGGGACGAAGGGGTCTCGCGCGCGGCTTGGGACCTTTGGCCCTCGAGACCTAGTCCACGCGCTCCGGCGCGGCCAGCAACGGCCCGGCGACCTTGGTATACACGGCCAGCCAGATCAGCGAGGCGCAAAACCCGGCGATGACGTCGGACGCGTAGTGGACGCCCAGGTACACGCGGGAGAACCCCACGACGACGATCGCGATGCACAGCAGGGCGCAGAGCCCCGTGCGCAGGCGCGGGTCGCGAACGCGGTGCCACACGAGCCAGACGAGCAGCCCGAAGAACGCCATGGCCGCCATGGAGTGCCCCGAGGGAAAGCTGAACCCGCCGATGTCGACCAGGCGCAGGGAAACGTCGGGGCGCGGGCGCTGGATGATGAACTTGAGGACCTGGTTGAGGACGGTCGAGCCCACCAGGTTGACCGCGCACAGCGCCCCCACGCCGCGAACACCGCGGGCGCGGGCGCCGAGCGAAATCGCGAAGAGGCAGGCGATGAGCGGGATGGGCGTGACCATGAACGAGATGACTTCCATGATGGGCGTCAGCCATGCGGCACGCACGTGCCCCACCATGAGCGCGATGGCCGCCCGGTCGAGCGTCAAGATCTCACCGGCGAGGACGCGGTTGAGCAGGACGAGGAAGACCAAAAGACACACGGCGCACACCACGAGCCGCCGGTTCTCGACGACCAGCTCGCGCAGGCGCCCAAACAGTGAGGTGCGCGACCGCTCCGCCGTGTCCTCGACCCGCTCTTCCACGTGCCGTTCCCGCATATCCCCCGCCATATGACCTCCGTCGGGCGCATGCCCATCGAACATGTTGTGCCGTTTCCATGGGGCGCATTGTACCCGCATACCGCCCCGAGCAGCGGGCCTTCGCCAAACGCACAGCTCCCTGCGGCATTTGACTTCTGTCCGCACGCACTCGTAGTATCGAACATGGGTTCTAGAAACGTATGTTCGATAGGAGGATGACATGGAGACCTGCACAGGCGGCGCGGGTTTCAGCCAAGCGAACGGGGCGCGCGAAACGGGGCGCGGCGTCCGTCTCCAAGGCGAGCGGGAGCACGGACGTGAGCGCGTCTACATCTGCATCGACCTCAAGACGTTCTACGCCTCCGTCGAGTGCGTGGAGCGCGGGCTCGACCCGTTCACGCAAAACCTGGTGGTTGCGGACACCGCGCGCGGCACCTCGACCATCTGCCTGGCCATCACGCCCGCCATGAAGAAGCTCGGCGTGCGCAACCGCTGCCGCATCTTCGAGATCCCGCAGAACATCGACTACATCGCCGCCAAGCCCCGCATGCGCCACTACATGGAGATGTCGGCGCGCATATACGGCATCTACCTCGAATACGTGAGCCCGCAGGACATCCACGTGTACTCGATCGACGAGTGTTTCATCGACGCGACCCCCTACCTGCCGCTCTACGGCCTCAGCGCGCGAC
This sequence comes from Collinsella stercoris DSM 13279, assembly GCF_020735465.1. Classification (GTDB taxonomy): domain Bacteria; phylum Actinomycetota; class Coriobacteriia; order Coriobacteriales; family Coriobacteriaceae; genus Collinsella; species Collinsella stercoris. The sequence goes on from NZ_CP085935.1 coordinate 924,596, forward strand.
AGTTCGCCGACGAGCTGCGCGGCGCCGTATTCGCCCGCACGGGCATCACGGCGACCGCCGGTATCGGCCCCAACCTCTTTTTGGCGAAGGTCGCGCTCGACATCACCGCCAAGCACGCGCCCGACGGCATCGGCGTGCTGGACCAAGAGCGCTTTCGGCAAGACGTGTGGAGGCACCGCCCCATCACGGACATCTGGGGGATCGGCCCGGGCATCGCCAGCCGCCTCGCCAAATACCGCGTCCACGACCTCATGGGCGTTGCGGCCCTGGACGAGCGCATCCTCTACCGCGAGTTCGGCGTGAACGCCGAGTACCTCATCGACCACGCGCATGGCCGGGAGCCCTGCACCATCGCCGAGATCCAGGCGTACCGCCCCCAGGCGAGCTCGATGGTGAACGGCCAGGTGCTCTCCCGCAACTACAGCTACGACGAGGCCCTCACCGTCCTGCGCGAGATGGTGGACGCCTCCGTGCTCGATCTGGTCGACCAGGGCGTGGTAGCCAGCTCGATATCGCTCTACGTGGGGTACGCGAGCGAGGCGCGCGAGGTGCGCCGCCTGGATGTGAGCGGCAGCGCCTCCTACCGCGATGGCTGCGGAAGACGGCGCAGCAGCACGGCGGAGGACATCCCGCGCAGCACCTCCCGCCCGGGACAGGGAGGGACGGGGCGACGCCCGCAGGCGGGCCCGGGCGCCACGCGCGACCTCATGGCCGAGGCCGCCCGGGGCGACGAGACGTTCACCGGCGAACACGGCACACGGCGCGTGGGCGCCAAGAGCGGCTACGCGCACGCCGGCAAGCAGCACAAGCTGGGAGAACGCACCAATTCGCGCAGGAGGCTCATGGCCTACTTCGAGCAGCTGTACGCGGAGTCGGTCGATCCCCGGCGCCCCGTCAAGCGCATCAGCATCGGCTTTGGCGACCTGCTGCCCGAGGAGCTCGCGACCGTCGACCTGTTCACCGACGTCGAGGCCGAGGCGCGCGAGCGCGACCTGCAAAAGGCGATCATCGGCGTCAAGGGGCGCTACGGCAAAAACGCGCTCGTGATGGGCAGGAGCCTGCGCCCCGAGGCCACGGGGCGGGAGCGCAACGAGCAGGTGGGAGGACACCATGCATGACGAGAGGCGGCGACGCGGCGGTGTGGGGCAGCCCACCTGGGCTCCCCTCGACGCAGGCGCCGCGCGGGGACAAGACCACGGCACCGCGGCGAGCCGGCAGGGCGGGGCGGCGCCCGCGGCGGGATTCACCGCGAACGGGCGGCCGCGCGCCAGTCGCGCCGCCCAGTTCATGCCCTTCGCGGCCCTCACGGGTTATTACGAGCTGGCGCGGCGGCAAGAGCGCATCACCGAAGAGCGCCACGAGCTCACCGAGGACGAGGCGATCGCGCTCTCGCGCACCATCACGCAGATCAAGAAGGGCGACCTGGTCCGCGTGACCTATTACGACTGGGATGCCTACCGGACCGTGTCCGGCATGGTCGCGCGCATCGACACGACGTTTCGCCGGCTGCAGGTGGTGCAGACCGTCATACCCTTCGACGATATCCGCAACATCGAGCGCGATGCGCATGGAACGGGCCATAATGGACATACGGGACACGCCATATGACGGGAGGAATCATGGATAACGTGCAACGCGCGGCGCACCGCGCAACGGCGAGCGCCATCATACGAAAGCTGTCTTTGCGCAACATGACCGGGCACTACTGCGACACGGCGCACGAGGCCGTCGCGCTCGCGCAGAGCCTGGTGGCGCCCGGCCAGAGCGTCACATGGGGCGGCAGCGTCTCGTTCACCCAAAGCGGCATCAAGGCGGCCCTCGAGGCCGACGGGCACACCATGATCGACCGCGCCCTCGCCACGACGCCCGAGGAGCAGGAGGAGATGTGGCGGCGCCAGGTGAGCGCCGACTGGTTCTTCATGGGCGCCAACGCCATCACCCTCGACGGCGAGCTCGTGAACATCGACGGCAACGCCAATCGCCTCGCCCTGCTGCTCCACGGCCCCAAGCACGTGTGCGTCATCGCGGGCATGAACAAGGTCGTCGCCGACGTCGAGAGCGGCCTCAAGCGCATCCGCACCGTGACCTGCCCGCTCAACGCGGCGCGCCTGCACACGGCCACGCCCTGCGAGCTCACGGGCGTCTGCGCAGACTGCCACGCCAAGGGCTGCATGTGCTGCCAGGAAGTCATCACGCGGCACTCGCGCCACGCCGACCGCATACACGTCGTGCTCGTGGGCGAGAGCCTGGGCTACTAACGCGAAAGGACACCCGTGAACAACTTCACCTTCTGCTCCCCCACCAAATTCGTGTTCGGGCGCGGGGTCACCGACCATGTGGGCGAGGAGCTCGCCGCAGCGGGCCACACCCGGGCCCTCATCGTCTACGGACAGGGTTCCGTCGTGCGCACCGGGACGCTTGCGCGCGTCATAGCGTCCCTCGATGCGGCGGGAGTCTCGCATGTCGAGCTCGGCGGCGTGCGCCCCAACCCCGAGATCGGGCTCGTGCGCGAGGGCGTCGCCCTGGCGCGCGCCGAGCAGGTGGATGTCATCTTGCCGGTCGGCGGCGGTTCGGCCATGGATTGCGCCAAGGCCATCGCGATCGGGGCCTGCTACGACGGCGACCCGTGGGATTTCTGGGCAAAGAAGGCGACCGTCTCGCGCTGCCTGCCGGTCGCGGCCGTGGTGACCATCCCCGCATCGGGATCGGAGGCGTCCAACTCCTGCGTGATCAGCAACGACGAGGTGGGGCTCAAATGCGGCTGCAACAGCGAGCTCATCCGCCCCGCCCTCGCATTCCTCGACCCCGAGCTCACGTTCACCCTGCCGCCCTACCAGACGGCGGCCGGCGTCACCGACATGATCGCCCACATCATGGAGCGCTTCTTCTCCGGCGAGACCGCGGTTCACGCCACGGACAACCTCGCCTGCGGCCTCATCCGGGCCGCCATCGACGCCGCCGAGGTCGTGATGGCGGACCCCAAGAACTACGACGCGCGCGCCGAGCTCATGTGGATTGGAACCCTGGCCCACAACGGCATCGCGGGCTGCGGCCTGGGCATTCCCGGAAAGCGCGACGGCGACTGGACCTGCCACGGCCTCGAGCACGAGCTCTCCGCCCTCGATCCCGCCATCACGCACGGGGCGGGCCTTGCCGTGATCTTCCCCGCATGGATGCGCCATGTGTGGACGTCCCATCCCGAGCGGTTCCTGACCTTTGGCGCGGAGGTCTTCGGCATCGAGCCGGTCGACCCGGACGTGGACGACCTGTCCGACATCGATGAGGAAGTCACGCCCGAGCGCGCCGTCCACGACGCCGTCGAGGCCACCATCGACGCGCTGCAGGAGTTCTTCATATCCATCGGCATGCCCGAGACGCTCGGCGAGCTCGGCGTCACCGAGAAGGATATCGACCAGCTCCTCGCGGGCCTCAAGGTCAACCGAGGCGAGTCGTTCGGTACGTTCGCAGCCCTCACGCTCGAGGACGCGCGAACGATCTACGAAAGCGCGCTGTAGCTACACACCGCTGGCGTTTAAAGGGATGCGCACCGACCACACGCCGTCGTCTCCCACGGGGAGACGCGCCAGCCACGCGCCGCAGCGGACCGCCAGCCACACGCCGCAACCCCGCCCAAAGAGAAACGCCGGCCAGACGCCGCAGCCGCTCACAGGGGGATGCACCAACCACGCCTCGCGGCCGCCCGCAAAGGGCGACCTGAGAAAGCGCTGCCACGCCCACTCGATGCAGCTGTCCGCAGTGCAATGCACGGAAGCGCTCAACTGCTTGCAAGATGAAGACCGACGTAAGCCTTGGGACAAAGAAGACCCGTGCCAGAGAAAAGCCCCACGCGCGCAAGACACCGCAAGCGCACGTGGGGCGATTCGGCAAAGACCAACTCTCAAGGTCTTTCGTAGGACCGTTCGTCGCCGCCGTTATGCCGCGTCCGACATCTCGGAACGCGACGCCTCGGCACCGGACACCTCCGAACCCTCAGCGCCGCTCTCGTCCGCACCGGCAGAGGGCTTCGCACGCTTGCCGCCCAAACTGGTCACCGTGCGAAGTCCGGACGCATCCGCGGCCCCATCCTCGTCGTTCTTCCCGTCGCTCGGCTTGGCGTAGCCCAATGTCACCTGATCGCCCACGCCGTAGCGCACGATGTCCACCAGTCCGGGCAGCTCAACGTCATAAATCGCACTGTCACCCTCAAGCGTGAGGTAGAAGTGCGAGTTCCCGTCGATGACGGCCTGCGCCATGGACTCGATCGTGCCCGACACCTCGACCTCGGCGCCCGACTGGGCGACCTCCTCCTTCGAGAGCGCGCCCGAGGAGGCGAGCATCTGCAGATAGCTCTCCTGCGTGGCCGCCACCGTGGAGCCGGTCGCCACGCTCTGGTAGTGCTCGACGTTGATCATGGCGTACATCTTGACGAGCCCCGCGCTGTCCTTGAGGGCCATGAAGTAGGTGGGCTGCCCAGCAACGTTCAGCAGCAACGGATACGTGGCCTGATACCGCAGGTTCTGCACCTGGCCCTCGGCGGAGGCCATCGCGGAATCCTCGGTGGCACCCGCCACCGGATAGTAATGGGACTCGCCCGTGCGCTGGTTCACCAAGATGAAGCCCACGTTGGAGCTGTCCGCGGTCACGGAGCTCACGCCGGTGTAGAGGTAGATGTCATCGCCTTGCGCCAGGTAGTTGTAGCCCAGCTCGCCATCGGTGCCCTGCGTGGTGCGCACCACGCCCTGCTGGCCGAGCCAGGAGTTGAGCCAGCCGTTCTTGTATGCGCCGCTCCAGTTGTACTGCTCGATAATCAAATCGCTCGGATACGCACGGTCCACCCACGTGGGGCAATCCTTGATGGCGTAGTCGGCCGTCTCGCCCGTGCAGGCGTTCACGAGCACCACGCGCTGGATGGTCGTTCCCTCGAACAGCCCGATGGTGCGGCGCTGCACGGGGAACACCCACCAGGGCGTGCCGTCCTCGTCAAGCTCGAAGCTCTTCTGGTCGAACATGTAGGTGGGGTACTTGAGCTGCACGTAGCGGTCGACGTTGCGCGCGAGCGGCTCGCTCTCGGAGTAGCGGATGGGATCCTTGAGGCGCACGACCTCGGCCTCCTGCGTGACCATATCGACCAGCACGTAGGCGGGGATGCCCTCGGAGCGGTTTCTCAGCCACTTGAACAGATCGGCGTACGTGAGCGGGCTCACGCGCACGGGGCGGCCCTGGTAGTTGATCTGGCTGTAGGCATCGGAGATCTCGAACTGGCTCACGAACTCCGGAATGGATCCCATGGCGCGCGAACCAAGCAGCTGGGCGGACGCGCGGTCGATCACGGGCACGTCCTCGTAGTCGACCTCCTGGATGTCCTCGGCAAAATCGCCCTCGGTGGTATCGAGGACCGTGGCGTAGCGCTCGGCATTGCCGGGCATGAACGGCTCGCCCATGAGCACGCCGATAAAGAACGCCAGAATCACGCCGAGGGGCAGCAGGGTCAGACGGTTCAGGAGCGTGGCATGGCGCACGGAGCGCAGGGACGCGACCTTGAGCCACACCACCGCAACGATGGCGATGAGGATGATCCAGCTCCACACACGGGGGCTGTGCACATTGAGCGCCGGATGGAACCACCAGTAGCTCACCGCGGCGGCAGCGGCAATCGCCACGAGCAGGATGACGAAGGCGCGACGGCTCCATTGCGCCATGCGCTCCATGAACGGGGCAACGGGGATATCCGGGCGAACGCGCGCCGAGCGGCCCGCCCCTTTGGCCTTTGCGCGGGCGGCCTTCTTGCGCTCGCGAGCGGAATTCTTGCGTTCGCCAGCAGATTTCCCGCGGTCACGGGCGGACGCGCCAAACTTCGCCGAGGCGCCAGTCCGCGCCGAGGCGCCATTGCCCTCGGAGTCGCCAGCCCCTCGCGATGAACGCGGGCCTTCCTGCGAATTCGAGCCGGCGGAGGAGCTGTCGGATGAAGCCCCGGATGAAGCGCCAGCTGGGATGTCCTCCACCTCGACCTCCACATCAATGGGCTCCTCACCTCCCGGTACCTCGACACCGGCGCGGCGCAGCATCTCCAAAATCTCGTCATGGTTCATGCGAACGATCATCCCTCCATATACAGACAGTATGGAGGGATGATACCCAGTTCGATCAGGCCCCAACGCGGATCATTTAAACCAGCCCACACGCGGCCGCTCTGCACCCGGCACTAGCACGTGCCCGCTCCGCACCCGGCACTAGCACGTGCCCGGCAGCGTTACACACACGGTGTCAACGCACCCGGCAGCGTTGCGCACACGGCATCCGCGCGCACGGCGTCAACGCACGCGGCAGCGTTGCGCACGCGGGGTCAATGCGCACACGGCCTCAACACACACGCTACCGGTATGCACGGCGTAAATGCACGCGGTGCCAACGCGCACACGGTTCCAGCGCGCACACGGTGTCAACGCACACGGCACCGGCATGCATGATGCCAACGCACAAACAGGCCTCACCCGCACGCAATTCTCTCGCGCAAGGACCCTCACGCACGAGCCCTGTCTGCGCACAAGAGGCCTCCACTCCCCACCCGTGGTCATTATCCAAAGGTTGGAGAATGTAGGATATGAACGATTGTTTTTTCTGGACTCAAATCCTCTTATCATCTCCGCAGGTAAACGGCATGACAAAAACGGAGGATATGAATGATTCGTTCATATCCTCCGCCAGCGCCAATGAAATCGTTCACAACCTCCGGTCGTTCATATCCTCCTGCCGTTCATACCCTCCAACCGTTCATATCCTCCCAATAGGTCAAATCAGGACCCACGTCGTTCTGCCCGCGTCGAGCGACCGCATCGCCATGATCCTCCCAACAGGTCAAATCAGGACCCACGTCGTTAGGGCTCCTTAGGTGCGCTGTCAGGGCCCCTTATGTGCACCGTCAAACCTCCTTAAGCGCGCTGTTAGGGCCCCTTAAGCGCGCTGCCAAATCTCCTTAGATGCGCCGCTGGCTTTCCCCGGATGCGTCGCTAGGCCTCCTTGGACACCGTGAAGAACAGCCAGCCGACCATGATGGCGATGCCGCCCCAAATGAGAATCTGGCTCCACGCAGTCATGACAAGGAACAAGCTGGCAAACGCCGCGACGAGCGTGACGGCACCCACCACCAAGACAAACCGCAAACGTACATCAAGCTCTCCGGCAACCGCCTCCGCGCGAGCATTGTAGGAGGCGACATCGATGCGGCGCGCCATGAGGTGCCCGTACATAGCCACGAGCGTAGCAGCGGCAAGACACACCACCAAAGAGCTCAGGCCGCCCGACACGTGCTGCAGCGCGGTGCTCTGAATGGCGGCGATAGCCGCCCCAAGCGCCGCGAGCGCCCAGGCCGCACCGCGAGAGAACGCGCTCAAGCGACGCGCCCGCACATGATCGTCATCGGTGTAGAAGTTGCTCACAAATGGATGGGCACGGGCGAATGCGACGTGCCTGATATGCGCGACCGCCAAACACCCCAACGCACCGGCCGCCCCCGTGAGCAGGAAGTAGAACGGGTACGGGTTGAGCACGGCGCCCATGTTGCCGCCGGGCGAAAGAAGCTGGACGCCTCCCCTGAGCAACATCGCCACGCCCGCAATGCCGAATATCGCAAACGCCGCGCCTCCCGCAATGAAGAGCGCCCGGCCCCGCATGTGCGGGTCGTACCCGGTCACATCGGTCACCGGCGTATCGGGAGGGATCGCCAACGCCTGATCGACCGGCCGGGCGGTCACGTCGCCGCGAATCAGATCATCAAGATCGACCTCAAAGATCTCGCACAGGCGCACGAGCCTATCCATGTCGGGCGTGGAGGCGCCCGACTCCCATTTGCTCACCGCCTGCCGGGTCACTCCCAGCAGCATCGCCAGCTGCTCTTGCGTCATATTGCGCGCATCGCGCAAGTACAAAAGGTTGTCGCGAAAACTCATCGTGTCACGCTCCTTGTCCATCATCCCATGGTATCCGCTGGCGAGGCGTCCGGACCCCCTCGTCAACCCCAGCTTCCGCAAGTGAGGACCGTTGCGCAAGGCATAATCGGTTGCGACTTCGCCGACGTGCGGCAACAGCCGGTTGCGCGCTCTTGACCTGGAGCGCGCTTCAGGGGATAACCTTGCATGCAGTAAAAGAAATCAAGTGGGTGCTTGGCTGCAGCAAGGTTCGACTGCACCCAAGCCTCAACTGCCACCCCGCGCGAACACCGCCGCCTCGTGCGCGACGTCCGTCCACCCAAAGCCCTCACGCGTGCCCGCCAACGAACAACGCCAACCCACCAACCCGTCGCATGCGCGCCGGCCGATGCACGGGCACGCCCGAGCCTTCAACCCCACAAGGAGTCCCCCATGTCCCAACGCAACGTCACCAAGCTCGAAAAGCCCGCAGTCAAACGCACACTGCGGCGCTTTTGGGAGGTCACCCGCATGAAGCCGGGCGCCGCGGCGCTCGCCGTGTTCACCTCCGTCGCCTACGTGGCGCTCCTCATCTTCGTGAACACCTGGGTGATGGGCCTCATCGTGGACCGCGTGCAGGCCTCACCCGTCGCGCCCGACCAGGTTTGGGAGGTCTTCGGGCCCTATATCCTGGCGCTGCTGCTGGTGAACTTCGTAGGCCAGGTCTGTTCCAAGCTGCAGGACTACGCCGTTTACAAGCTGCAGATCAACGGCAACTACCATCTGGCGCGCCTGTGCTTCGACACGCTCTCCAACCAGTCCATGACCTTCCACACCAGCCGATTCGGCGGCGCGCTCGTGAGCCAGACGAGCATGTTCATGAGCGGCTATACCCAGATGGTCGACGTGGTGGTCTACTCGCTCATCCCCACCATCGCCAGCACCGCCTGCACCTTCATCGCGCTCGCCCCGGCCGTGCCCGCCTACGCCGCCGCGCTCGCCGTCATGCTCGTGGTGTACGTAATCGTGGCCACCCGTATGTACCAGCGCATCCTGCCGCTTTCCGCCGCCACCGCCAAGGCGCAGAACCGCCTTTCGGGCGTGCTCTCCGACGCCGTGACCAACATCCTGGCGGTCAAGACCTGCGGGCGCGAGGACTTCGAGCGCGAGCTGTTCGACGAGGCCGACCTCGCCGCCATGCAGGCAGAGAGCCGCTCCATGCGCGCGACCATGCAGCGCGGCTTCACCACGAGCGGCATCATCACCGTCATCATGCTCATCGTGTCGATCTTCGTGGCGGGCGGCAACGCGTGGTTCGGCATCTCGAGCGGCATGCTCGTCATGATGTTCTCCTACACTTACCAGCTGTCTATGCGCTTCAACTACATCAACTCGATGATGCAGCGCATGAACCGCGCCATCGGCGATGCGAGCGAGATGGCGCGAATCCTGGACGAGCCGCGCCTGGTAGAGGACGCGCCCGGTGCCCCGGAACTCGCGGTGCGCGAGGGCGCCATCGACTTCGAGCACCTGGGGTTCGCCTATGCGGACACCGCCGAGGACGACCGGGTCTTCACCGACCTGAACCTCCATATTCCCGCCGGTCAGCGCGTGGGACTGGTGGGGCGCTCCGGCTCGGGCAAGACAACCCTCACTAAGCTGCTGCTGCGCCTGTCCGATGTGCAGGACGGCCACGTGTACGTGGACGGCCAGGATATCTCGGCATGCACGCAGCAGAGCCTGCGCCGGCAGATCGCCTACGTCCCACAAGAGGCGTTGCTGTTCCACCGCTCCATCCGCGAGAACATCGCCTACGGGCGGCCCGAAGCGAGCGAGGAGGAGATCCTGCGCGCCGCCGAGCTGGCCAACGCGCGCGAGTTCATCGACCGCCTGCCCGCCGGCCTCGACACCCTCGTGGGCGAGCGCGGCGTCAAGCTCTCAGGCGGGCAGCGCCAGCGCATCGCCATCGCGCGCGCCATCCTCACCGACGCCCCCATCTTGGTGCTTGACGAGGCCACAAGCGCCCTGGACTCCGAAAGTGAGGCGCTCGTGCAGGAGGCGCTCGAGAACCTCATGCGCGGTCGCACCTCGATCGTGGTGGCGCACCGCCTCTCCACCGTGGCGGCACTCGACCGCATCGTGGTGTTGGCAAACGGCGAGATCGTCGAGGATGGCACGCATGCCGAGCTTACGGCGGCAGGCGGCGAGTACGCGGCGCTCTGGGACCGCCAAACGGGCGCGTTTTTAGACGGCAAGTAGCCGGTGGACAGCACGGCGAGAAGGACGGCGCGCCGAATTCGTATGCACAGCTTGCAAATGCGCGGATAAATCTGCAACGTGCGCGTAAAACGAAAACACAGACCAACAAAACCGCAGGTAAGGAAAGAGCGGAATCAACCTGTATTCCACTCTTTCTAAAATTATCCGCGCATTTGCAACCTGTCGCCCCGGCAAGACACGACCTTGATCGCCTGAACCCCTTCAACCCTTGCCTTGGCGGCGCTTTCAAAACAAAATGAAGCCACCTATCGCAATCCACGCGCCGAGGGAGGCCAAAATGGGGGCTCGAATTCTCATCGTCGAGGACGATGCGGACATCAACGAGATCATCGCCGTGCACCTCGCGCGGCAGGGGCACACCTGCACGCAAGCGTACTCAGGGACCGAAGGCATCATGCGGCTGGGAGGCGACCTGGCGAGCGCCAGTGAAGCAGCCACCCCGACGGACGAAAAGCGCGACGCTCCGCCCTTCGACCTGATCATCTGCGACCTCATGCTTCCCGGAGCCACAGGCGAGGAGCTCATCGCGGCGGTGCGCGAGCGCGACCCCGAGCTGCCGGTAATCGTCATCTCCGCGCGAACCTCCACCACCGACCGCGTCGATCTGCTCAAGCTCGGCGCGGACGACTACCTCACCAAACCTTTCGACCTCGATGAGCTCGCCGCCCGCGTGGAGGTGCAACTGAGGCACCACTTGCTGCGGGGGCGCCAGGCGGCCGTGCGTGACGCCTCCCTGTCCGACCAGGACGCGGGCGGCAATGAGCACGCACAAGAAACCTTGGCGTTCCGCGCGTGGGAGCTCAACCCCGCATCGCGTACTTTCTCCGTCGACGGCGCGGCATTGCCGCTCACGCGCATCGAATTCAACCTGCTCGAGGCCCTTATGCGCCAGCCGAAGCGCGCATGGGCCAAGCAGGACCTCTTCGAGGCCGCCTGGGGCGAGCCCTACGCCGGCGACGACAGCACCGTGACGGTCCACATGTCCAACATCCGCACCAAACTCAAACCCACCGGCACCGACGCATACATCAAGACCGTATGGGGAATCGGCTTCAAGCTGGTCGAGGAGTAGGCGCCCAACATCTTTACGCTTTCTTTAGACTTGCTTCAGACTTACTCAAGGGCTGCGGCGCATCCTAGTAATCACAAACGGTACCAAATACGCAAGGAGGCAGCCATGAACGTCCTCGAGACGCACGCGCTCACCAAGGCATACGGATCCAAGCACGCCCTCGATGCGCTCGACATGCACGTGGGCGCGGGCGACATCTACGGGTTTGTGGGCAAGAACGGCGCGGGCAAATCGACCCTCATGAAGATCGCCGCGGGGCTGATCGACCCCACCGCGGGCGAAATCGCGCTCTTCGGAACAACGCGAGCGGCCATGAACCCCTTCGATACCGAGTTCTCGCGCATCGGGGCGCTCATCGAGGACCCGGGCATCCTGCCCACCTATTCGGCGCTCGAGAACCTCATGTGCAAGGCCATCGCGCTCGGCATCCCCCATCCGCAGGACCAATGCCGCGATCTGCTCGAGCTGGTAGGCCTGGCGGACACGGACCACACCCGCGCCAAGAAGTTCTCGTTCGGCATGAAGCAGCGGTTGGGCATCGCGCTCGCACTGGTGGGCGGGCCGGACCTGCTGCTGCTCGATGAGCCGTTTAACGGCCTGGACCCTGAGGCCACGCGCGAGATGCGCAGCGCCCTCATGCGCCTCAACCGGGAGCGCGGCGTTTCCATGGTGATCTCGAGCCACGTGCTCGACCAGCTGGACCGCATGGCCACGCGCTTTGGCGTGATTCGCTCCGGCCGCATGGTGCGCGAGTTCTCCGTTGACGAGCTGCACGCCGCCTGCATGAGCTCGGTGCGCGTCAAGACGGCCGACCCCTCACGCAGCCTGGCACTGTTGGAAGAGCGCCTGCCGGGCGCGACGTTACGCATGGAGCCCGACGGCTCGATCCTCGTGTCCGGCGCAAGTGGCGTACGCCCGGCGCAGGCGAGCTTCGGCGGCGCCGCGACCGATGCGTCCGCGAGCGGCGCCCCCACCACCGAGGACGTCTCGCGCGCACTCGCCGAGGCCGGCCAGATGATCCTCGAGCTCACGCTCATCGAGCGCGACATCGAGGAGTACTTCGTCGAGCTGATGGGCGGCACCGATGAGCGCGCTTAGCGGGCTCGACAACCTCGGCATCCTTGCCGCCGTCCATTTCCCCACCTTGGGCGAGCTGACGGGCCCCATCAACGTCCTCATCGACCTCGCGCTCGCGGCGCTTCTCCTCTACATCCTTCTCGTTGCCCGGAAAGGCAGGTAACCCATATGCTCCGTCTTATTCGCTCCGACTGGTATCGCGAAACTCGCATTCGCGGGCTACGCGGCAGCTTTTGGCAGTACGCGCTTGTGCTCGCGGGCATCGCCGTGCTGGAAATCGGCCTTATGAGGTTTGGCCTCAGCGGCGGTTTTGGCGGCGCCGCAAACATCATCAACATGGCGGAGGATATGGACGTCCTCCTCTCCCCGTCCGAATACCTGGATACCTTCCTGTTCGGCAGTTACTCGATCATCGCCTTCGCCACGTCCTTCGGCATCATCGATCAGGTCTTCGTCGACCTCACCGACGGCTTTGGCAAGACCCTGGTGTCGAGCACGCGCGGCCGCCTCACGTATTTTGCCGAGAAGGTGCTGTTCGCCGGCACGTGGAGCGCCGCGTTCACGCTGCTGTTCGGCGCGCTCTCGCTCGGCGGGTTCGCCCTGTTCGTCATGATCCCCTTTGGCCTGACGTTCTCCGCGCTCGACTCGATCGGCGGATTTATTCTGTGGAACCTGCTGGCTTGGCTCGCCTCGTGGGTCGCGAGCGTGGTGCCGCTCGCCGTGGCACTGCTCACGCGCAACAAGCTCGTTGCCTATGGTCTGATCATCGGCGTGCTGTTCGGATGGATTCCGCTGCTGTTGCAGGGCATGGCGTACTCGGCAGGCGGCATCCTCAAGGTGCTGCAGCCCATCGCTCCGGCACTCTTGGCTCTCTCCTCCTGGATGCCGAGCACCGTGCTCCACACGCTCACCTACGGCGCGGGTGGCCTCTTCGCCGCAGCCGGGATGCCCGGCACCGACGCGTTGCCCACCTGGAGCTGGATGCTCGGCACCTGCCTGATTTGGCTCATCCTCGCCAGCGGCGCCTGGATCGCCGCCGGCCGCAAGCGCGGGGTGTAACGGACTGCGAGCGCGAAAGCCGCTGCTCGCCGAAACGCCCGCGAGCCGCGCAAGCACCGCGACGCCCTCAATCCAACCATCGCTCCCCACGCGCCCACACGGCACGCGGGGAGCTTGTAGAATTCTAGAAACCATCCGCCATGAGAGGGAGGCGCACATGCCCACGGGAGCGCTCATCGTCCTCGTCTTGCTGCTCGGCATCGCCGCGGGGCTTTTGCTCGGCGTTACCCTGTACGCGCTTGAGCTGCGTCGCCTGTCGCACAACCTGCGCGAGCGCGATGCGGCGAGCAACGCCCGCTTGAGCTTAAACGCACGGCCGCGGGAGCTGCCCGCCCTCGTGGACGCCATCAACGCCGAACTTGACCGCAGCGCCCAGACACGCGTTGCCGCCATGCGCTCCCAACAGGAATTCCAGCGCGACCTCTCCGCCCTCTCACACGATATCCGCACGCCCCTCGCCGGCGCGAAGGGCTACCTGCAACTTGCCTGCGAGGAGACGGATTCACACCTGCGCGAGCAGCGGCTCGAAGCCGCCATCGAACGTATCGATCGCACATCCGAGCTCCTCGACGCCCTCTTCTCCTACACCAAGGCAAGTGACCCCGACCTCGCACTCGACATGCGCCCCCTGGACATACGTGAGGTGGTTGAGCGCTGCCTCATCGGGCACTACCCCGAGTTCGAGGCACTCGGCTGGGAACCGCGCGTCGAAGGGGCCGAAACCGCCGTCACCATCGACGCCGATCGGGAGGCGTTGGGCCGCATTATCGAGAACCTTGTGGTGAATGCGCTGCGTCACGGCTCCGACGCGCCCACGATACGTCTGGGATGCAGCTGCGCCCCCGGAACGGTCCTCGCCATCTCCAATCCCGTCGAAGACCCCCAGGCCATCGATCCCACCCAGCTCTTCGACCGGTTCTACCGCGCAGATGCGGCGCGCCAAGGACAGGGGTCGGGCCTCGGACTGGCCACGGCGGCAAAGCTCGCCCGCGCCATGGCCCTCGACCTGCAAGCGCATATTGAGGACCAGACGCTCACCATCGAAATCGTCACCCGGCGCTAAGACAAATTATGTGTGGCGCTGAGATTACAGACGACAAGGTTGCTCCCCCTGCACTTGGCCTGTCATTAGCGACATTGATGCCTCGCGGCCACGATCGAGTATGGGTCCGCGGTACAGACAGGTCGGCATTTGGGCGCTAACGAAAGTCGGACTGGCAATACGACGGTCCAGCAAAGCTATTTATACTTTCCCTGGAACAGTTCCCCATGCCGCCCCATCCTCACAAACCTGATAGAAGGATTCGTTTTATGGGGCTTGTAAAGCACCAGCACGTCAACGGCTCCATCCGATAGATGAAAGTCGATATGCCCATTATAGTTTCCACCAGCATTAACGAGCTCGTGAGCACCATACTCTGCGGGTAGAGCACCATCCGATGCAAGCAATTCGAGGGCGCGACTCAATTCACGGGTCACAGCAGGCCATTCCCGTTTCACACGTCGATAATCTTCCTTAAAAGCGGGCTCAAACTTCAACTCATACATAGGCTACTCGCCATCGAGCCAGCTCATTGCCTCGTTTGCCGTACTGAAGGAGACGGCGTCATCATCGATGATCCCGAGCTCTTTGGCCTCCGCTGCGATCATGGCGCGGCGCGTGTGCTCAGAAGGCTCCTCCGCCGTAGGAAGAATCTCAAACGGAATACGCCTTTGATTGATGAGCTGCTTCACTGCCAAATTGAGGTAGCCATTGAACGTAAGTCCCATCGATTTAAGGAGATCGGTCGCCTCGCTCTTATCGGCCTCCTCGAAGCGCGTGGTTGAAGCCGTAACCATAATGCCTCCTCATACCTAGATGAACTCTGGCGTATTCATAATAGCATTGGTGTCAATACGTTTCAGATTGCTATCCATGTACTTCCTTTCTCATTCATATACCACCTCAGAGAATCCCAAAGCAAACGGCCGCACACCCGAAAGACCGACCCGAATGGGAAGTCATTCCAGATGCGCGGCCGTCTATCAAGCGGCGTTCACGCAGCCAGCCGTTTTACTTACGCCACCTGATGGCGGCTCCACGCAAACCATGCCACCGGGACGCCCACGACCATGAGCGCGCAATACACGAGCGCCGCCATGCCGATGAGGTCGATCACGATCGGACCCAGCGGATAGGAGAACAGCTCCGCGAACACGACGAAGGGAGACTGGATGTTTCCCATGGGAAACAGCGTGAAAATGTGGTTCAGCAGCCCAGAACCGCCTGTGGGCAGCATGCCGCTCACGAACAGGATCGCCACGTCG
Source organism: Collinsella stercoris DSM 13279 (assembly GCF_020735465.1). Taxonomy (GTDB): domain Bacteria; phylum Actinomycetota; class Coriobacteriia; order Coriobacteriales; family Coriobacteriaceae; genus Collinsella; species Collinsella stercoris. The sequence goes on from NZ_CP085935.1 coordinate 940,295, forward strand.
GTCACGATGATGGCGAGCGTCGAGGACAGGCACGCCGAAAGCGCGAGCGTGAAGGCGACCATACCGATCGTGATCAGGTAGAAGATGCCGATGAACATCGCGCACGCCTGGACCATGGTGAGCGAATACGGCGAGATGAGCGCGTAATTTTGGATGGGAAGCGCCGCGCCCTCCGCCCCGTAGAACACGAGCGACACGCCGCAGATGATCGCCGCCCCGACCACGAACAGCGCCGTGGTATACAGGAGCGCCACGAGGAGTTTGGCCGCCACGAGCCTGCCGCGTCCATAGCGGGCGGAAAGCAGCACGGCGTCGGTGCCATCGCGATACTCGCCGGCGAACAGGGGCGTCACCGTCACGCATGCGGCAAAGGCCACGAGCACCAAAAACGCGCCGCAATCGAGGATGTTGTCCCAACCGCCGGCCCAACCGTAGGCCAAAGGCTCGGAAACGCCCGCCTCCTTTTCGGTCCAATAGGCACGCTCGGCATCGCTGTACACCCACCTACCGTCCATGCCCTCGTCGAGCGTCGTTTGCAGGCTGTCGGCCAGCGCGCCGTAGAAATCAAGCGCCATCTCGGGAGTGACGCGTGAGGCGTACTGGTAGGGTTCCTGACCGCTGACTGCCCAGGGCTTGAGGATGGTCACATAGTACGGGTCGTAAAGCTCCAAGCGCGTCGCCTCATCATAGGCGTCCGCCGTCGCCTCGTACGCGGCCGCACCGGACATCTCCGCCAGTTCCTCGGGGTCGAGCTTCTCGTAGGCGATGTCCTGGTAATGCGCGATATCGGCGGCAACTCGCTCGGGCGTGAGCTCGCCGGCATGGACCTCGGCGACCTCCCGACGGTGCGCAATCGCCGCCGGACCCGAGAGAATCTCGCCGATATTGCCCTCCGTCTTGGCCTGAACGACATTGAGCGTCATGACGACAAGCAGCATCGCGATCACGCCGAGGTTCACCGCCACCGCCACGCGGCGGGTGAGCATCTTCTTGAGTTCGAACTTGATCAGGCTACGCATTGCGGCCACCTCCAAAATGGGAACCCCGACGACCGGATACGCGGTTCGCACGCGAGCCGCCACCCCGCCCCGCCGATGCGGATGAGGTGCCCGATACGCCCGCGTCGCTCGTCGCGCCCGAGCCACCCGTCACGCCCGGGGCATCTATCGCGCTCGCATTTCCCGTCTCATCAAACACACGCAGATACAGGTCCTCGAGTGTCGGTGCCACGGGCGTTGCCGCAAGCTCGGGAGCCGGGGCGCCGTCGGACAAGAAGCGCACCAGCGCCGTGCCATCGTCCGCGTAATGCACGTTCACCACCGACAGGCGCTCGGCGAGCGCGTCAGCCTCGCGCACGGGCACGCGCGCCTGCCACACACAGCCCTCGATACCGCGGACCACCTCGGCCGGGCTGCCCTGCATGATGAACGAACCCGCTCGCATCATGAGGATGCTGTCGGCGATGTACTCGACGTCAGACACGATATGCGTGGACAGCAGGACCACCTTATTGGTGGCGAAACTCGCAATCAGATTGCGGAAACGCACGCGCTCCTTGGGGTCGAGGCCCGCCGTGGGCTCGTCGAGCACGAGCACCGCGGGGTCGTTGAGTACCGCTTGGGCGATACCGAGCCGCTGCTTCATGCCGCCCGAGAACGTGCGGATGCGCCGACGCTCCTCGCCGGCAAGTCCCACGCGGTCGAGCAGCTCAAGCGAGCGTCCGCGCGCCTCGCGGGCATCGATGCCCTTGAGCGCTGCCATGTACTCCATGAAATCGAGCGCCGTGAACTCCGGGTAATAGCCGAAGTCCTGCGGCAGGTAGCCCAGGCGGGCGCGGTACGCCTCGCCCAGCTCCGCGATGGAGCGGCCATCCAAGCGAACCTCGCCGGAGGTCGGACGAAGAATGCCGCAGATCATGCGCATGATGGTCGTCTTGCCGGCACCGTTCGCGCCGAGCAGGCCGTACACGCCGGGGCGCAGGCGCGCGCTCACCCGGTCGACGGCGATCTTCGCCTCGTATTGCTTAGTCAGCCGGTCAAGCTCAAGTTCCATGACCGTCCCCTTTCGTTGGGTCGTTTTTTCGAATGACGAGATAGATGAATAGCGGGATGGATGGATGGATGACGTGATGGATGCATGGCGAGATGTCCAAGGATTGCGAGCATGGTGCGAGATGTGGATTTGCCTGGCAGGCCTGTGCCAAAAGACGGACGCCATGCCGTGCACCAGAAGACAAGGGCCGCAGGCGTAGCCGTATGGCACTTGGATGACGCGCCCACCATGCACATACCGCGCACCGACGCGCATCAAGCAAGCCTCCGAGCGATCAGAGCCATGTCGCATTGCCAGACACGTGCCAAGCTCCGTCAGCCCAACCGCTAGCGTTAAGCAGACACCGCGCTTGCGCGCTGACAAGATACGCGTGGGCGCAAACCCCTTTACGCGCGGCTCGCCTGCGCGCCCGCCACGAAGCCGCTCGCGCTGGCGACGATCCACGCCCGCACCTCGACGGATAGCCACGCGGCCGAGCCCACGCACGCAAGAGCCCACAACCAAAGCGCCGTAGACGCGTATGCCCCCGGTGCAGCCTGATAGAACACGACGGAAATCGCCACGACTCCGGCCGACCACGCAACCGCCGCCGTGCGCGCATCGCAGCTCGCCACGCGTCGAGCGCACGTGAGCCCTCCCGCGCATGTGACCAGATACGGCGCACCCATCCACAGCAGGCAACGTAAGGCGTCAACGCCGGCGGCACCCAGCGAGCAGCCGGCAACCGCCAAGATCGCGACACTCCCCATGCCCATCGCGAACATGCGCGCCAGCACCACCGCGACGGCGTTGAAGCGACACGAGCTCTCGAGTTCCGCCATGCCGAACCCACGCGACCGCATGACGTTTGCCAGGCAGATGAGTGCCAGCAACGAACCGGCGGCGGAGAACAGCTGCGGAAGCGCATGGGTGCCGAGCACGTTCGCCCCCGCCGCCACGATCAACGCCACGCCGGCGAGACCCGCCCACGTAGAACGCGGGATAAAGCGCAGTTGCGCGCGGGCAAAGGACCGTATCAACGCACGGTCATCCACCGGCGCACCCCGCATCTGCTCGACTTCGCGTTCGCACGCACTCACGCACGCTGCGATGAGGTCATCGCGCGCATCGCCCTGGGACGCGCGCAGCTCATCGCGCTCCGCTGCGTACAACGCGCGCACATCGCACTCGAGCGATCGGGGGCCGTCGCCCGAGTCGGGCGCATCGCCCGCCTCAAGCGCTTTGTCATCGCACGCGCATGTCCCATCAGAGCTCCGCCTCAGGGGCACATCCCCTTTGCAGCGTCCGCGGCGATCGGACTGAAACTCCTCGGAACCCTCGAACCGTGAGTCGTCCTCGGTCTTTGCACGACTCTCCGCACCTCGATGAGCCCTTGCTACCATGATTCCTCCCCTCCTACATCCATCTGCGCACGCAGCGCCGCGAGCGCCGCGTCTACGCGCCTTCGCGCGGCGAATCGGCTGATCCCCAGCACGCGCGCGATGTCCACCAGCTTGAGCTCCTGATCGAACCGCAACTCAAGCACCTCCCGCATGTCCGCCGACAACGAGGCGAGTGCGCGGCGCAAGGCAACCGCCTCGCCGATGGCCTCGCCATAGGCCCCGCCGGGATTCCTCGGGCTCTCGGGAGCCGCAAGCACGTCCTCGGCCGGCAGCTCCACGCACGACCGCGGTCGCGCACGGTCGAAATCGATGCAGACGTTGCGCGCGATGGTAAGCAGATACGCGAGCGGTTTGCCCGCATCGCGATATCGATCGGCCGTGCGCACGAATCGCAAGAAGACCTCTTGCGTGGCGTCTTGCGCCTCATCGATGGTTTGCGTGTGCCGACGGCAGTACACGAGCACGTCGTCGTAATGAGTCTCGACCACACGCTTCACATCCACTTGGCCGAGGCCGCGGGCCCTAAAAGCCACGCACATCACCTCCTTTCGCCCTCTATAACGGAGCGGATTCCCGCAATGAGCGCCTACACACAGTTTCTTCACAGTCTGACAAAGCGGTCCTGCTCGAAAAGGCAACCCGACCCGGCAAAGCAACCATGCCCGTCAAGGTAACCATGCCCGGCGGCGCAACCCAGCCCGTCACGACAGGGCGGTCTGAAAAGGCAACGCAACCCGGCAGCGCAAGCGCCCCGCCGTCCGTTTCGGCACCGATGCCCCTCGTCGCATGCGCAAAGGGTCGCATAACTGGAAAAACTTCTCGAAAGTGAGAAGTTTTTCCAGTTATGCGACCCTTTTGCAAGCAGCGCAACTCGAACGGGGCCGGGCGAAACCGGCCCAACACACGGTCCGGTCCCCAGCGCACAGCCCGGCCCAACACACGGTCCGGTCCCCAGCGCACAGCCCGGCCCAACACACGGTTCGGCCCCCGGCACGGCTCCCAGCACGCACCCCGGTCCCCGGCACGCACCCCAGCCGCTACTCCACCAGCCCTCGCAGGTAGGAGATCTCCTGCGCGTACCCAGCCAAATCGTCGTGAGGCGTCTCCAAAATGAACGGCAAATCGCGAAGTGCCGGGTGCGTCACAATGGCGCGCAGCACATGCTCGCCGCCGCCCAACTCGGGATTGCCCAGATAGCCGCCGCCGATGACCTCGTGACGGTCCTTGTGGGCACCGCAGGGATTCTTGGAGTCGTTGATGTGCACGGCTTTGAGGCGATCGAGTCCCACCACGCGGTCGAACTCGGCCAGAACGCCGTCAAGGTCGTGCACGATGTCGTACCCGCCGTCGGAAACATGACAGGTATCCAGGCACACGCCGAGCATGTCGCTCGCCGCAAGCTCGGGCCGTCGCGCGGCCACCCCCTCGATGATGCGCGCGAGCTCCTCGAAGGTCCGGCCCACCTCGGTGCCCTTACCCGCCATCGTCTCGAGCAGCACACACGTGCACTGCCCCTCGAACATCACCTGGCACAAGGTGTCGACGATGAGCTCGATGCCGGTGTCGACCCCCTGCCCCACGTGCGCCCCGGGATGAAAGTTGTAGTACTGCCCCGGCAACGCCTCCATGCGCTGCAGGTCCTCGGCCATCGCCTCGAGTGCGAACTCGCGCGCCCGCTCCTTGGCCGAGCACGGGTTGTACGTGTAGGGCGCGTGCGCCACCAAACGGCCGAACCCATCCTCATCCAGAATGCGTTGCAGTCCCGCCACATCATCGAGGTCGAGCGGCTTGGCGTTGCCGCCGCGTGGGTTACGCGTGAAAAAGGCGAAGGTGTTCGCGCCGATGGACCGCGCGGTCTCGCCCATGGCGGCGTAGCCCTTGGTGGTGGATAGATGACAGCCGATGGTCAGCATAGACCCTCCTGAAATGTTCGATGGGCAGGTGAGAGGCATTGGACGGGCAGAAATGAGGCAGACAGAAGAATTGACTGGGCAGGTGTGGGCGGGCAAACGAATTGACTGGGCGGGTATGGTCAGACAGACAAATTGGACGGACAAACTTGGGCCGGCAGGCGCGATTGAGCCGCTGTAAACACCCTCCACCCAAACCGTCCGCCCACGCTGCGCCGGCTGCCCCTACTCAAACTCGATATCCCCATGCGCAGAACCCAAACCTTCCGCCAAACTGCGCCGGCCGCTCCCAGTCTGCCATTGGAGCCCGGACATTGGAACCCGGGCGATCGGCAGGGACGGCTGGCGCTTAACAGGCCATGGGAACGGGGCGCTATAGGCAAGAGGGCCAACGTTGAAATCCGGTGCGAATTGCAAAAGACGACGAAAGCAGCCACCAGGGGCGCACCGCGGGACCTTGAGCGAACAAACCTACGCGATGCCCTCTCAGGCCACAGCGTCCTCCGGCTCGACCAGGCCGCCGGCGGGGAGCTCCGTCTTCTCATCGCCGCGCACGAGCACGACCCCCGTGACCTCGGGCGCGTCGTCGGTGGTCAGCACAAACTGGTACAAGGTGAAATCCATCGTGGTGGGCGTGCCCTCCTCGGGCTGAACCATGGTCAACGTGAGGACGCCATCGGCGAACTCGACGCTCTCGACCGCGGGCTCGGGAATGGAGGAGCCGGCGACCTGCACCTGAACCGAACCGTCCTCGTGCTGAGTCCAGCAGTCTCCGGGATTGGCAGAGCCCTCCTCGCCCTCGATGTTCATGAACGGGGCCTCGGCGTCGAGCCGCGCCTCCCAAGCACCGGAAACCGAGGCAGGCGTGGACGATGCAGAACCAGCCGCCTGCGAGCCGGACGGCATGGACCCGGCAGGCGTACCGGACGTGCAGCCGGCAAACAGCAGGGTCGCGGCGGCGGCAAGAACGCAACGGCGGGTGAGATGGAGTTCGCGTCTCATGGGAATCCCTTCATCGGTGAATGACATGATGATTGTGCCCCATAGCACCCAAGGCGAACGCCTCTTCGCAATCAGCACAGAACAAGGCATCGCGTTGACAGACGATACAGGCTCCGAACGGACGGCCGAGACGCCGGCGGACGGCCGAGACGCCGCGGGCGCAATGAAGATGCGTAACAAACGGTCAAGGGGCCGGGCGAGCGTCCAAATCGCCGTGCGGGCGATGGAAGCACCTGATGGGTGGTCAAGGTGCCAGATGGGCAGTTAGGGCCAGGCAGACATATAGTCACGGCTCCAAACCGGCGAGCAACCAAGGCAATGAGACATCGGGCAGGCGCTCAACGCGTCAAACGGGCAAGTTCTACTCCTCCGCAATGCGCACGCCCAGCAGCGTCGCCAAAGACAACGCCTGCTCGGGGCTCACGACAAGCCCGCGCAGCTCACGATAATCACCCGAGAGCACGGGCGCTTGGAAAAGGCAGGTGGAGACGTCGATGCCCGCAAGGGACGTGCCGAACACGTCGATGCGCGTCAGGTCGCAATCGGCCAAAGAGACGTGTCGAAGCTTCGCGCGCTGGAAAGCCGCCTCGCGCATGCGGCAATCGCGCAAAGCCATATGGTCGATCGACGTCTCCGATATGTTCGCAAACGACAAATCGCACGCCGCCGCGCTGACTTGCGACAGACGCGCTTGCAGCAAGCTCAACCCCGGAGCGGAGCAGTCGCGCAGGTCGACACGGTTGAGCCACCCTTTATCCATCGTGCAGCCAATGAAGCGGCACTGCTCAAAGCGGACATCGCGAAAGGTGCAGTCGCCAAAATCCACCTGCTCGAACAGGCAATCGCGAAAGACCGACCCCTCGAAGGTCGCCCCATTCGCGCATTCGTACGCAAGCTCGACGTCGTCCACCAGGACGCTCGAAGCATACCCGTCGCCTTCGGAGAAGACGGCGAGCAACTCGTCGTCGCCCATGCGCGCGAGCTGCGCAGCAGGGCGGGCGAATCCGGCAGGAGCTTTTGCCCCGGCATGACTGCGACCCGCCTGCCGCTCACTACTCGTTAACCGATCTTCACACGCCATGCTGTTCACCGCTCGCCTTCCATGCGCTGCACCACCCGGCACGCGCCTCGCCCTCAGCCTCTCAACATTCCGCTCCGCTTGGCAGCAGACGCAACGCCAGCACCATCATCGATTGACACGTCGCGGCCGGCATCGGTCCATGGCGTCCGAACGGACAACATGGGCCTCATCGACGCGCGCGACCGGCTACGCCTGCATCCGCAGCCCTTGCCGCGTCAGCGCCTCATCCGCATGTGGGGACCTCCCCGTCCCCATCTGCTCCGGCGTGCTCACCGCACAGCACGGGATCCGGCCATCCACCTCGGATCGCATCGATGATGCGCGCGCAGCGAACCGTGGCATCCAACGGCATCACGGGGCTCTCGGAGGCGCCGGCGCGTATCAGCTCGCACACGTGCGCGACTTCGCCGTAAAAGTCATCCACCTCAAGCGGCAGGTCGAGGACCTCCTCAACACCATCGCGCCGCAGCACAAGGGACGACGGCCGGTGAAACATCGGGATGACGATATCGCCCCGCTCGCAGCGGACCGCGCACTGGACCCGATATTCCTCGCTATCCCCAGCAAAATCGAGGTGCACCGGCACGCCGCCGACACTCGCATGTACCTCGTCCGCGATGTCGACAGCCGAGCCATCGTTGCCCGCAACCCAGCGAACGCGCGCATGCACGTCCTCGATCTCGCCGGCAAGCAGGTCCTCGACCCAGGCCACACCGTAGCAGCCCAAGTCGTACAGGGTGCCGCCCTGCACGGGATCGAGCAGGTAGCGGCCTCTCTGGTCCCCGTACGCCAAGCGATGAGCGACGTCGATCGAGACGATGCGCCCGAGCTCCCCGCCATCCAACAGGCGCTTCACGTGCTCCCGTACGGGCGTGAAGCGCGGTTTCATGGCCTCCACGAACAACGAGCCCGAATCACGAGCAGCCGTGGCGATACGGAGCGCCTCGTCCTCTGACAGTGCGGCGGGCTTCTCGCACAGCACGGCCTTGCCGGCATGCAGCAACTTGCACGCCCATTCGGCATGCAGCCCGTGCGGCAACGCCAGATACACCGCATCGACGTCGGCATCTGAGACGAGGCGCTCGTGCGCCGCGGCGCCGCCGTCGCCCCCGCTCACATAGCAGCGGCCCGGCGCCACCGGATGCCGCTCGGCAAACGCCGCCACGCGGGCCGCGTTCCTGCCGGATACGGCAACCAGACGCGCGCCGTCGACGTGCTCCAGCGCATCGGCGAATCGATACGCGATCGTCCCCGCCCCCATGACGCCCCAGCGAATCTCACTCATACGGCCTCCCGTCCACGTTTGCCTTCGCAATCGTCATCATACCCGCCCGCACGGACATATGCCCGCGGGCACGCACCGCGCGAGCGCTTTCTTGTCACCGCGAGCTTTTGTCAGCGAGCTCTTATAATGAAGGCGATACGCAACCGAAAGGACAGCTCTTTGAAGGTCATCGTCTATACCGACGGCTCATCGCGCGGCAATCCCGGCCCCGGGGGCTACGGCGCCGTCCTGCGCTACACCGCGCCCTCCGGCAAGCTCCACACGCTGGAGCTCTCCCGCGGCTACGACCGCACCACGAACAACCGCATGGAGCTCTTGGGGGTCATCAGCGCGCTGGAGGCCCTCAACCGCCCCTGCGAGGTCGAGGTCCACTCCGACTCGCAGTACGTCTGCAACGCCTTTAACCAGCACTGGGTTGAAGGGTGGATCCGCCGCGGGTGGAAGACCTCGCAGAAGAAGCCCGTCAAGAATGTGGACCTGTGGAAGCGCCTGCTGGCGGCCAAGGAACCGCACCGCGTGACCTTCCATTGGGTGAAGGGCCACGCCGGCCACGAGTTCAACGAGCGCTGCGACGAACTCGCCACCAAGGCCGCCGACGGTGCCGGACGCCTTGTCGACACCGGCTTCATCGAAGGAGAATCCGACTAACGGCACACGGACCCGCACCGCGCGCCACCTGCGAAAGGACGCACCATGATTCGCTTGGCAACCATCGGCACCAGCGCCATCACCAGTAGCCTGCTCGACGCCCTTACGAAAGTCGAGGGCGTCTCCTTTGTGGGCACGCTCTCTCGCGATGCCGAGCGCGCCGCCGCGTTCACCGCCAAGCACCACGGCACGCGACCCTTCGCCTCGCTCGATGAACTTACTGCCTGCATCGACGTCGATGCCGTTTACATCGGCAGCCCCAATGCGCTGCACTGCCCGCAGGCGCTCGCCTGCATCGCCGGCGGCAAGCACGTACTCGTCGAAAAGCCCTTCTGCGCCAACGCGCGTCAGGCGCGCAAGGTCTTCGCGGCGGCCGAGGCGGCGGGTGTCGTCGCACTCGAGGCCATACGCCCTTTGCACGACCCCGCCTTCCATGCGCTCAAAGATGCGATCGCCGAGCTCGGCGCCGTTCGCCGCGCGACCCTGCGCTTTGGCAAATACTCATCGCGCTACGACGAGATCCTTGCGGGGCGCCGCACCAACATCTTCGATTGCGCCATGGCGTCGGGCTCGCTCATGGACATCGGCGTCTATACGGTCGAGCCGCTCATCGAGCTATTCGGAACGCCGCAGCGCGTGTGTGCCTCCGCGGCGCTTCTCGACGAGCAGACGCGCGAGCTCACCGGCGGTGCCCTCGACGGGGCCGGGGTCATCATGGCCTCCTATCCGGGCATGGTCGCCACCCTCCACCACTCAAAGATCACCAACGACCTTGCCAGCAGCCAAATCGAGGGCGAGCTTGGAACGCTCACTATCGAGGGCATCTCCGCGCCCTCGGCGGCGCGGCTCGACCTGCGCGTTGCGAGCACGAACGGCGATGCGGTCGTCTACTCGAGCGCCCAGACCTCCACGCGCGCCATTGAGCTGCCTCGCGCAGATAACACCATGGCCTACGAGCTCGCGGACTTCGCCCAGGCGATCGAGGCCGTACGCGCGGGCATGCGACCCATTGAAGCGCCCGCCGGGACCTTTGGCTCCATCGGGCATTTCCGCGACGTCACCCTCGCCTCGCTCGCCCTCATGGACGAGGCCCGCCGTCAGACCGGCGTTTCCTTCCCCGCCGACGGCGGCGAGGATGTGGAAGCAGGCACCGGTTTGGGTGCGGGCTCCGACTTCGACGCAAGCGCCGATGCGGATGCAATCGTCGATGCGGATGCAATCGCCCCGCAAGGCCGTTAGGAGCACCGAAATGGGACTATTTGAGAAGATGATGGGGCATGCTCGAGACTTTTCTCGCGCCATGGGCACAACGGACGAGGAAGTCGAGCACGCCGCCCGCATAAGCCCGCGCGAGGCGGAGCTCCGCACGGAGCTTGCCTACGATATCGAGCAAGGCTCCGGTCCCCGCCGGCTCGCCCTGCTCTTTAGCGGCGACGTGCAGGGCGTGGGCTTTCGCTGGACCAACCAGAGCCTCGCCCAAGACCGCCATCTCACGGGCTGGGTGAAGAACCTCCCCGACGGCACCGTGCAGATGGAGATACAGGGCCCGCCCCAAGCGCTCGCCGCGCACCTGGAGCGCATCCACGCCTACTACGCCCGCTTTGGCAACCGCATCTGGCTGGAAGCCGCCGACGACGCGGCCTGCTTGCCGAGCGACACCAACTTCGACGTGCGCTACTGAACCGAACTCGAACCTCATGCCCTCTGCGTGATCACATCCATGCAGGCGCGTCTTCGCTTTAAGTATCACATTTTCGCCATCATTTTTGTCGTGCGCCTCGCAAGGCCTTGTCAGCCCCTCTTTGTTCTGCTGAAATGCTATATGTTCAGTAGCGAAAGGAGGCCGCCATGGACACGCAGACACAGCCAACCCAGCCCACGTTGCGCCGCAACACCCGCCAGCGCCAGCTGGTCCTCGATGCCGTGCGTGCGCGGTGCGACCACCCCACTGCCGAGGACGTCTATCGCGACGTCCACACCATCGATGAGCACGTGAGCCGCGGCACGGTGTATCGCAATCTCAACCTGCTCGCCGAGACGGACGTCATCACCACCGTCAAGGCGCCGGGGGCGATGCGCTTCGACCGACGTTGCGACGGCCACAGCCACGTGGTCTGCCGTCGATGCGGCTCCGTGGCGGACACGCCGCTTCCCTACGACCCCGCCCTCGACGAGCAGGCGAGCGCCCTCACGGGCTTTGCCGTCGAGGCCCATAGCCTTGTCTTCGAGGGCCTCTGCCCCCAGTGCGCACCCAACCAGGATGCGCCTCGTGCCATCGAGGCCGAAGCATAAAGCCAGAGCCGGGGCTTAGAGTCGAAGAGGGAGCCTAAATTCAAGGCGTTCGCTTAGCGTCGGAGCGGGATCCTAAAGCCGAGGCGTTCGCTTGGGCTCGACGCCGATGCCAAAAGTCGAAACGTTCGCCTAACGTCTAAGCCGAGGCAAACAGTCGGAGCGGAAGCAAAAAGGAAACGCACCGCGGCCCTAGATGATCCCCAGCTCGACGCAGGCGTTCCAAATGCCGTCGTCATCGACGTCCGTCGTGATGTGCGTCGCGCGGTCCTTGACGACATCCCACGCGTTGCCCATGGCGACGCTCGTCCCCACCGCGTCGAACATCGTGAGGTCGTTTTCACCATCGCCAAAGGCGATCGCCTCGTCGGGCGTGATGCCCAGCCGCTCCAAGGTGGCGCGCACGCCAAAGTCCTTGCCGCCCTCGGCAGGGATGACATCGCAAAACAGCTTGTTCCAGCGAGTTGCCACCACGTGCTCGGTCTTGGAGAGGAACACGTCCTCGACCTCGGGACCGCCGAACACGTTGAACTGATACACCGGCAGCTCATAGGCCATATCGAGCGAGCCCACCTCGTAATCGAGGCCGACCTGCCTGCCCAGCTCGACCACGAGCGGGCCGCGGTTGTTCACGAACGAGCGGACGCGCTGCATCACGTACAGGTCGTACAGCCCCGCGCGGGCCTGCTCCACGAGCACGCGGACGTCCGCATCGTCGATATGGGCGTCACGGTACGTCCCGCGCTCGTCAAAGCAGAGTTGGCCGTTCATCGTCACGTAGGCGTCGAACACGCCCTTGAGCTCCTCCTGCATCTCCGCGACGGACCTTCCACTCGCGATGACCACGCGGATGCCCCGCGCGCGCATGAGCTCGATGGCGCGCCACGTGCTCTCCGCCACGCGATGGGTCTTAAAGCCCACGAGCGTACCGTCGATATCGAAAAATGCGGCCTTGATCATATCCGCTCCCCTACTGATCTTGAGCGCCGGGCCGATCGGCCGACGCACCATAGCTGCAACATGTAAGACGCCGGAGCGCCACATGCCCGCGGTACCCGGGCACACAGGCCCCTCTGAAGTCACTCGGGCACTCTCGCCCCTCTGGCGACCCGGGGACACCGGCGCAACGCGGGCACCCGAGCCCCTCCGGAACGCCGGCGACGCAGAAACGCCCCGGCCTCCCCGACGCGACGCCCCCTAGAGAATCTCCAGAGCCCCGTCCTTGACCGTGAGGCCGATATCGCCCCGCAGCAAGTCGTCGATGAGCGTGCCCACCAGCTCGAAGCGCCATCCCTCGCGCAAGGGGCTCCGCTCGGGGTGATCGATGTAGTCGAGCAGCCCGTCGCGGGAGATGATGAGCGAAGTCGCGACGCCCGAGCGGTCCGACACGAGGCGAATGAGCGCATACATGAGGTCGATGACGCTCTCGAGCTCCGGGGCCGGCGTGCGGTGAGCGCGGCCGATGGAGGGCAGGTTCTCGGCGGGGCAGCGAACGCCGCGTGCGATGGCGTCGAGCGCCACCTCGACATCGCGCGCGCTCAGCTGCTCGGTACCGCGCACGGCGCGAAAGTCCTCGATGGTCTTGGGGACGCGCCGGCACAGCGCCACCAGCACCTCGTCGGACATGACCCACTTGCGGGGGATGTCCCGGTCCTCGGCGCGATGCTCGCGCCAGGCGGCGAGCTCGCGGGCGACGGCGAGCTGACGGCGCGTGCAGGCGTTGATACGCTTGACGCGCTTGAACGCGGAGCGGGGATCGCTGCGATAGTGGGCGGGATCGGCTAGGGGCCTGATCTCATCGCGCACCCACGCGGTGCGTCCCAGGGAGTGCAGCTTGGACTCGATCACCCGGTACGCGTCGATGAGGTAGCGGACGTCGTCGACCGCATACTCGATCTGCTGGGGCGACAGCGGGCGGCGCGACCAATCCGTGAGGGACTCGGTCTTGGGCAGCGACACGCCGCAAAAGGAATGGACCAGATTGTGATAGGAGCACTGCGCGCGCTCGCCCAAAAATCCCGCGGCCACCTGCGTGTCGAAGATCGGCGCGGGGCACACGCCGAGCGTATGGACCAGCACCTCCATGTCCTGCGAGCAGGCATGGAACACCTTGAGCGTATCGACGTCGGCCATGAGCTCGGCCAAGGGCGAAAGGTCGTCGATGGTCAAAGGATCGATGACCACGCACTCGTCGGGCGTCGCCACCTGCACCAGGCAGAGTTTGGCGTGGTACGTGCGCTCGCGCAAAAACTCGGTATCGATGGCGATGGCGACATGGCAGCGCGCTCGCCCGCAAAACGCGGATAGGTCATCATATGTGGAGATGTACATCTGTCTCCCAAGCTGGAGCAAACCCGCACTCGACACGGGTAGGATTACGTCATCTTGTAACTATACCCGCACTTCCGAGAACAGGGAACTCACCATGCGTTGCCTCATCATCCACAACCCCGCCTCAGGCCCCCGCTCCGACGAGATCTTCGACTTCGCGCGGGCCCTTTCGCAGGCGGGCGACGAGGTGACCATGCGCTTCATCGGCGACGGCATGGAGCCCGAGAACGCCGCGGCCGACGTGCGAGAATTCGACCGCGTGGTGGTGTCGGGCGGCGACGGCACCGTTTCCAACGTGCTGGATCACATCCGCGACAGCCACGTCCCCACGCTCGTGTTCCCCTCCGGCACGGCTAACCTCTTCTTCAACAACATCGGCAACGCGCCCGAGCCCGCCGCGCTCGCCAAGGCGTGCCGCGAGGGCTGCACCAAGCGCGTCGATATGGGCGAGCTGTTCTGGAAGGCAGACGACGACAGCGTCCAGCGCCACGGCTTCATCATCATCGCCGGCACCGGCTTTGACGCCGACATCATGCACAAGGCGGAGCCCAACAAGGGCGACATGGGCGAGATCGCCTACTTCCTCTCCGCGCTCGCCACGCCCGCGCCCACCGTGGCGCACTTCACCATCGAGCACGATGGGCAGGTTGACGAGCTGGACGGCATCGGCTGCATGGTGGGCAACACCTCCGTCATCCAAAACGACATCAACCTGTTCCCGGACTGCCGCATGGATGACGGCATGATCGACATCGCCGTGATCCAGCCCGCCAAGACCGTCGAGCTGCTGCCCACGCTGATCGCCGGCGTGCTCGATCCGGCGGGCAAGGGCCTCGGTCGCCCGCAGTTCACGCTCTTCCAGGCCAAGGAGGCGCGCATCACCTGCGAGCCCTCGCTGGGCATGGAGTTCGACGGCGAGCTCATCCACAGCAACACCGGCGTCTTTGGCGCGCGCGTGCTGCCCCAATGCCTCGACCTGATCGTGGACGACTTCGCCAAGCTGTAGCCCGCCGCCGGTTTTGAGACAGCCAGTTCGCCGGCCTCCCGCAACAAATACGAAACACTCGACGGCCGCGTTGTTGCATGTACACTCCAGTATGCTATAGTGCCTAGCCATCACAGGAACCCGAGATCCCGAAAGGAGCCATCGCCATGAAGAAGAACATCGCCCTCTCCCTCAACAACTGGTGGTGGCATGGCGCGTTTTCGGCCGGTCGACGGTGAGTCCTCGCACGCACATACCACTTAGGTACGTTTTATGAGGCCTCCGGTTTGACCGGGGGCCTTTTTCTATGCCCCCTCGCGTCATGCACCCGAGCACCCATCTCGCCAACAGCGATCACACCATCCAACACTCATGTACTAAGGAGCACACCATGTCCCAGAACGCATCCGCACAGCCTTCCGGAACCGCCCGCACCGTCGCCGCCACCGAGCGCGGGGGCCTCGACATCAAGAGCCTCGTCCTGCTCGCCGTCCTGCTCGCCGCGGGCTTTATCCTCAACTTCACCGTCGGCAAGGCGATCTCCACCATCTCGGGCGGCGCCATCGCTCCCGAGTTCATCATCTCGGCGTTCTGCCTCGCCATTCTCGTCATCCGGCCGAGCGTGCCCCAGGCGCTCATCATCGGCCTGATCTCCGCCGCGGTCATCCAGGTGACCACCACGTCGCCCGGCATCGACTTCGTGGCCGAGGGCGTCGCCGCTATCGTCATGGCGCTCATCGTCAAGGCGGGCATGCGCACCGCGGCGAAGGCCGTGACCCCCGTCGTGGGCACGTTCGTCACCACCTTCCTCTCCGGGTTCATCTTCATGCTCATCAAGATGGCCCTCATGGGCTTTGCCACCGAGCTCGCCGCCGTCATGATGCCCGTCATCGCCCTCACCGCCGTCTTCAACGCTATCCTCGTCGGCGCGCTGTACCCGCCCATCAAGAAGGCCCTCGACCTGAACGACTAGCCCCTCGGCGTGAACGACGAGCGAAAGGACCACATGAACCCGATCATCGACATGCGCGACGTCTCGTTCGCCTATGGAGAACAGGCCGACCTCGCCCTCGCCAACATCAACCTCGCCATCGATGAGGGGTCCTTCGTCGGTATCATCGGGCCTTCCGGCGCCGGAAAGTCCACGCTCGCCAGCATCCTTTCCGGCGCGATCCCCCACCATTACTCAGGTAGCCTCTACGGCGAGACGCGCGTGGCCGGGCTCGACACCTGTGAGGTCACCCTCACCGACATCGCGCGCGTGGTGGGCTCCGTCCTGCAGGACATCGACGCGCAGATGGTCGCCTCGGTCGTTGAGGACGAGATGCTGTTCGGACTTGAGAACTTCGGCGTCCCCCACGACCAGATCGAGGAGCGCGTCACCGCCGCGCTGGACGCCGTAGGCATCACCGACCTGCGCGACCGCGAGATTGCGACGCTCTCCGGCGGGCAGAAGCAGAAGGTGGCCATCGCCGCGATCCTCGCCCTCGCGCCGCGCGTCCTCGTCCTCGACGAGCCGACCGCCGCGCTCGACCCGGCGAGCTCGCGCGCGGTCTTCGAGATCCTGCGCGAGGCGCAGCGGCTCACGGGCGTCACCGTGATCATCATCGAGCAGATGGTCGCGCTGCTTGCGGAGTATTGCGAGCGCATCATCGTTCTCGATCGCGGGGAGATCGCCCTCGATGGCGCGCCACACGAGGTGTTCGCCCATTCATCCGAGCTGCGCGCCATCGGCGTGGACAGCCCGCGAACCGCCCGCGTCTCAAATAGCCTGTCCGACCTGGGCCTTGTCGATGCAACGCTGCCCGCCCTGAGCATCGACGAGGCGGAGGAGCTCGTGCGCTCCGCGCTCCGCGACTCGGGCGCCTTGGCCGCCGCGAACCACACCGAAATGCCGTACCTGCGCGCCACGACAAACGAGCCGCCGTCGCGCTGCTTGACCGAGCAGGTGGGCAATCGAGCCGAAGGCACCGGGCGCGACGCGGCCTCCTCCCCGATGGTTGAGCTGCACGGCGTCTCCTTTTCCTACGGACCGGGGTCGGCCTCCGTCGATGGCATCGACCTCTCGGTGAAACGCGGGGAGATCTTGGCGCTCGTGGGGCAAAACGGCGCCGGAAAGACCACGCTCACCAAGCTCCTCAACGGGCTGCTCAAGCCGAGTGCGGGCAGCGTGCATATCGCCGGACTCGACACGCGCACCACGCCCGTGAGCACCCTCGCCGCCCACGTGGCGACCCTGTTCCAAAACCCCGATCGCCAGCTCTGCCGCCCCACCGTCCTCGACGAGGTGGCGTTTGGCCTCGAGCTCCACGGCGCCGAGGGGCCGGTGGCACGCGAGCGCGCCACCGCCGTCGTCGAGCGCTTTGGCCTGCCCTCGGACGCCGCGCCCTTCAGCCTCTCGCGCGGGCAGCGCCAACTGGTCGCCCTCGCCGGCGTCGTCGTGCTCGACCCCGAGGTGATCATCTTGGACGAGCCGACCAGCGGGCTCGATTACCGCGAATGCATGACGGTGATGGAGACCGTGCGCGAGCGCGCCCGGGCGGGCGCCGCGGTGGTGATGGTGTGCCACGACATGGAGGTGGTCAGCGATTTTGCCACCTCGCTCGCCGTCATGGCGAACGGGCGCGTGATCGCCTGCGGCCCCACGCAGCACGTGTTCGCCCAGCGCGACATCCTCAAGCGGGCATGCGTCGCGCCGCCGCAGGTCGTCGCGCTCTCCGAGCGGCTCGCGTCGAGCGCCGACCCCTCGTTTGCCGGCATCACTGAGGTGAGCGAACTCGTCAATCGCGTAAAGGAGCTGATGACCCGTGCGTAACATCATCGACTACGTCCCCGGATCGAGCCTGCTGCATCGGCTCAATCCGGTCACCAAGCTCGCGATGGCCGCGGCGATTATCATCGCCACGCTCCTTGCCCAGAGCTGGACGGCGCTCGTCGGATTGCTGCTGATCACGCTCGGCCTCAGCGTCTACGCCGGCGCCTTTTCGCGGCTGGCGAGCCTTCTCAAAGTGCTCGTCCCCGTCGCCGTGCTGATGTTCGTTCTGCAACTCGCCTTTGTGCGAAGCGGCGATGCGGTCGCGCTCTTCATCACGACCGACGGCCTGCAAACCGGCGGCAAGGCCTGCCTGCGGTTGGTGGGCGTGGCGTTGCCGCTCGTGCTCATGCTCGCCGTCACCAAGCTCAATGACCTCGCGAACGCCTGCGTCGAGGTGCTTCACATCCCATACAAGTACGCTTTCACATTCACGACCGCGCTGCGCTTTGTCCCGGTCTTTACCCAGGAGATGAACGCGATCATGGAGGCGCAGACGGCGCGTGGCGTTCAGTTCGACACGCGCAACCCCTTTAAGAAGATGTCGCTCATGCTGCCGGTGTGCATCCCCCTGCTCGTGACCTCTGTGGGAAAGACCGACGCCACCGCCCTAGCGGCCGAGCAGCGCGGCTTTTACCTGCGCACGCGTGCAAGCTCCTACAAGCGCTACCCGCTGCGCGGCATCGACATCGCCGCGCTCGCCCTGTGCGTCGCGCTCGTCGCATGCGTCGCGGCGCTGTGAGCCTTGCGGCCAGACCTTACGCGCGCTGCAGCGCCGTGAGTTTTGCGGTCAGGCCACGAGCCCTGCAAGCGGAGATCATGCCGAGATCTTTGGCGATTCCGCTCTTAGGAACGCCCATCGTACTCGCCAACGCGGCCGGCGGAGCACCGCGAGCTTTGGTGGGCCGTTCTTGCATCTTTGTCGAGGCCGTGTCGAAGCCCTGGCGCTATCTACGACGATGTGACCCCGAAGGCGAAAACACCCCCGCTCCATGGGCCTTGCCGACGGCGTTGCAGCCGCACGCTTCCCCACGCAACAACGTCGAGGCCATCGTTTGCGCACCCGCAGAACTCGTAACAGCTGGTCACGCACGCCCGCGGGACTCATAGCCACTGGTCACGCACGCCCGCAGGTCTCGAAACCACCGGTCACGCACATCTCGTTATCGAGACCAGTGGTTACGCACAAAAATCGGCAAATTTTGTGCGTAACTAGTGGTCTCAACTTTACGCGTGTGCGTAACCGGTGGTCTCGATTCCCGCGCATGCGCAAACGACGCCATCGATTTTGCCGCGTGCAAGAACGACCGTCTCGATGTCAAGATGTACGTAAGTGACGGCCCCATCTGGCAGTGTGGATACACGACGAACTCGCCTCGGCCATAAGGAGATAAAGCGGCCACATCCTGCCATGCGGAGCTATCGCTTTTCGTCGACAGAGCAACCGTTCAAACGCTTGCCCTGGCGAATTGTTGTGGAGATACCGTTATGCCGTAACGCGATACCGCAAAATGTTCGAAAGAGACCACGCAATTCTGCACCTTGCTTCGCTCTTACGCCGCCGTTGCAGCGTCGCTGCTTCTTGCATCGCCAGCAACACGGAAGCAGGGCCGCCACGACGTCCGCAGCCTCTTGCCGAAGAGGTCAAAGGGCATCGCCACGCAGGTAAAGAATCACGGTGACGGCATCGCGTTCGCACCTCACCGCGAAAGCGCGAGCAATGCAGGCGTTGACGGTAGGGGGCCACCGACACGACCGCCAGCTCAGGCGGACGTCGACGGCAAGGCGCCACTGACGCGATTGTCAGTTCGGACGGACATCGACGGTAAGTCGCCACCGACACAACCGCAAGCTCGGGCGGGCGTTGGCGGTAAGGCGCCGTTGACACAAATGCCAGCTCGGACGGGCGTCGACGGCAAAGTGCCACTGACACAACTGCCAGCTCGGGCGAACGCAACCGTTAGGGCGCAGACGACGCGTAACCGCGAACGCAGGCGACCGATGGCGCTCGTCGCCTGCGTCCCTGCCGAGCATCACACCATTGGAGTCACACCATGCAACTGATCGAGCACCTTGACCAGCAGACACGCACTATCGTCGAAACGGGTTACCGGGAGGCCCTCGAACGCCCCGTGACCCTGCGCGCCAACGCGCTCAAAGCAACCGTCGACGACGTGTGCCGCGACCTCGACGCGCGCGACATCGTATACGAGCGCGTGCCGTGGTACGACGACGCCCTCGTTGTGTGCGATGCGCGCGAGCGCGACCTATGGGAGCTCGACATCTACCGCAAGGGGCATATCTACCTGCAAAGCCTCTCGTCGATGCTGCCCCCGCTCCTGCTTGAACCCCGTGCCGGCGCCGACATCCTCGACATGTGCGCCGCCCCCGGCGGGAAGACCGCGCAGATAGCGGCGCTTACCGGAAACGCCGCGCACCTCACCGCGTGCGAGATGAGCGCGCCGCGCGCGGAAAAACTCGCCTACAACCTCGACAAGCTCGACGCCGCCAACGTGAACGTCATGCGCACCGACGCGCGCAGACTCGACGAGTTCTTCAGCTTCGACCAGATTCTGCTCGACGCGCCCTGCACCGGGACGGGAACGTATCGAGCCGGAGACGAGCGTGCCGAGAAGCGTATGACGCCCCAGCTTCTCGCCAAGGTGACCAAGTCGCAGCGCGCGCTACTCGACCGCGCCCTCACCGTCCTCAAACCCGGTGGCACGCTCGTCTACTCCACGTGCTCCGTTCTTGCCGAGGAAAACGACGATCAGGTCCGCGCCGCGCTCAAGCGCCATCGCGACTGCGAGGTCGCGCCGATTCTCCTCGATGCGCCCACCGAGATGGAGGCCGACGACCAGCCCGAACGCCCCCGCGCAGCCAAGGATGAGGTTCGCCCGGCGATCCTCGCGAACGCCGGGAGCGGCCCGCTCCGTTGCCCCGCGCTCGAGCGCGAATGCGCGCTTGCGGGCACGCTCACCGTCGCGCCCACACGCCTGTTTGAGGGCTTCTATGTTGCCGTTATCAGGAAAAAGGCTCGTACATAGGCAGCGTTGCGCAAGAACGCTCTAATCGGGGGGCATCCGCACCGGACGCTCCCCACGCCGCGCGTCGTCGACACGGGATGGGCACCATGTCGGAATCACCCCGCGGCGGAAACCCCAAGCGGGATAAGCCCATGCCGGATGCTCCCCACGCCGGGAGCGTTTTATTTCAAATGACCTTGATGTCGAGTGCGACATCGATGCCTGCCACCATCGATGCGCAATGACCTTGATGTCGGGTGCGGTATCGATGTCCGTCGTCATCAATGCGAAATGTTCTTAATACGGCAAGCCCTCAATGCTTCTTGGGCAAGAGGTGGTTGCGCCAAAGATGCGATATACCTTTAAACGACTGGGCCTCAATGCTTCTCAGGCTCGAGGATGCCCACGAGGTCGATGCGATATGCCCTTGAAGCGGCGTCCCCTCAATCCCAACCAACTGGAACGACTACACCGACGAAAATGCGATATGCCCTTGAAACAGTGCGCCCTCAATACAGGGCGAGAGCCACCGCCGTGAGCGGGTCGATGCGATATGCCCTTGAAGGGGCGCGCCGTCGATGCAGGGCACCCCTCCATACCATGCGCCCATCACGGGGCGATCGAAGGCGCTTGCCAAAAAGATGCGCTATCGACGCTTGGAGCGACACCCGTTCATGAGCTCCTCGTCACGCCTGCGATCGCTGCGGTCCTTGAGGGCGGTAAAGGCGAGGTACACGATCGCCACGGCGGCAATCGCGGCGACGATCACAAGCACGGGGGCCAAGATGTCGAGAGCGGCCATGACGGACACCATCCCTTCCGATACAAATCGAGCGCAAGACACACCATGCGCACCATATTGCACAGCCTGCGTGCCACAGGGGCACGCAGGCCGCGATCCGCACGTCACGCAGGGGTAAACGCACCTCATCGCGCATACTGCAGGTTCAGCATAGCAGATTGCGCCGCACCATCCACCGAGCTACGCAAACCACAGAGCGATGGAGAGCAGATGTGCGCGCCCGCACGCGAATTAGCGGTCAAGTCCATTTTTGTGTGTAAATTCGCAACCGCCGCTTTCTCCTATGCCGCGAGCCTCAGCTGGCGCTGCTCGCGCGCGATGACCTCCAGGCGCGGGACCACGCCCTGCAGCTCCTTCACGGCCGGCGAGTAGAACAGCCTGCGACCGGCCGCCCAGCGCTCGCCCTCCTCGATGAGCACGGCCCCGATCAGCCTCGCTATCGAGTCCGCGTTCGGGAACACCTTGACCACCGACGACCTCCTCTTCACCTCCCCGTTCAGCCTCTCGAGGTGGTTCGACGTCCGCACGACCCGCCGCAGCGCCTCGGGCAGCTCCATCACCGTCATCGCGTCGTCGAACCCGGCGTCGAGCCGCTCGACCGCCCTGGGCGCGGCCCCGGCGTAGTCGGCCGCGATCTCGTCGCGCCTGCGACGCGCCTCCGCCATGGTCTTCGCGTTGAACATCTCCGCGAGCTCGCCGCGCAGCCCGACCCTCAGGCGCTTCGGCGCGGCGTCGACGACGTTGCGGGCGAAGTGGGCCTGGCAGCGCTGCCAGGGCACCTCGGGGAACACGGACTGCAGCGCGGCGACGAGCCCCTCGTGCGCGTCGGTGGTCGCGAGCCGGACCCCCGACAGGCCGCGGCGGCGCAGCCCGGCGAGGAACCGCGTCCAGCTCTCGGTCGTCTCGGCGTCCGCGACCTCGAAGCCGAGCACCTCCTTGCGGCCGTCCGGCGTGAACCCGATGGCCACGAGCAGCGCCTTCGCCACGACCCTGTGGCCCTCGCGGCACTTGATGTAGGTGGCGTCCGCCATGAGGAACGGGTGGTCTCCCTCGATGGGCCGCGCGAGGAACTCCCCGACGATCGCGTCGAGGTCGCGGCACGCCTCGGAGACGCACTGCTTCGAGAAGCTCTTCCCGCAGATGGTCTCCATGACCCTGCCGACCTTGGCGGTGGAGACGCCGGAGACGACCATCTCGGCCATGGTCGTGACCAGCGCGGCCTCGCTGCGGCTGTAGTTGTCGAAGACGAGCGTCCTGAACGGCGCGTTCCGGTGCCTCGGGACCGTCAGCTCGATCGTGCCGACGCGCGTCGCCAGGGGCCTCTCCCTCGTGCCGTTGCGCACGTCGGTGCGCGCCTCGGCCCTCTCGTAGCGGGCCGCCCCGAGCTGCTCGTCGGACTCCGCGAGCAGCACCGCGTTCAGGGACTTCTGCAGCAGGGCCGCGAACGCGCCGCCGGTGTCGCCGGCGAGAAGGGAGAGGATCTCGTCCTGGTCTAGTGTAAGATTGATTCGAGCCATGCTCGTCCTCCAAGTAATCGTTGTGGTTTGGCGATTGCAAGTTTACTTGGTCGGCGGGCCTCTGGCTCGCCTTTGCTATTTACACCACTTTACGGACGCGACCCGAATTAGCCCTATGCAGGCGGGTACAATGGTTCGACACGTATCCTTCTCGTCTGAGGGAGCACCATGACCGATGAACTGACGGGCGCAGCCGCCCGAACCTCCGTACCGGACCCGCGACCCGACGCCGCGGCGCGCATAAGCGCCGAAATGGCGAGCAGGGCGAATGTCGAAAGCGCGAGTGCGACCAGCGTTCCCGCCATCGAGCGGGACGAAGACGCCACCCAGATCGAACCCGCGGAGGAAATCGACGAGCCCATCGCCGTGAGCGCTGAGGTGCCCGAGACCATCGAGGCGACCATCGACTTTTCCGAGGTGGAGCTCGCGGACGAGTTTTCCGAGCCCGAGCTCGCCGTGACCCCGGACGGTCTGCTCCCCATGGAGCCCTCGCCCATCGAGGGACGCCTGCGCAAGGCGCCTTTGCGCGTGCCTGACGAACTCGAGGAATGCGGCGGGTTCACGCTCTTTGGCCGTCGCATCAAGTCGCTGCTCTACACCACCGACGTCGCGGTCATCCGCAACTCGAACGCAGACGCCATCTTTGCCGTCTACCCCTTCACCGCGCAGCCCGCCATCACGCAGGCGCTGCTCACGGCCTCCGAGGCCCCGGTCTTTGTGGGCGTGGGCGGCGGCACCACCACGGGCAAGCGCGCCGTGCAGCTCGCCGCCGTCTCCGAGATGCAGGGCGCCGCGGGCGTCGTGGTGAACTCCCCCGCCCCACCCGAGATGATCGAGCAGATCTGCGCCATCATCGACATCCCCGTCATCGCCACGGTCGTGCGCTGCGACGCGGTCGCGCACGCCAAGGTCAAGGCGGGCGCCAAGATCCTGAACGTCGCCGCCGGCAAGGACACCCCCGCCGTCCTGCGCCAGCTGCGCGAGGCCTACCCCAACCTGCCGCTCATCGCCTCGGGCGGGCGCTCATCGCTCTCGGTACGCGAGACGGTGCAGGCCGGCGCCAACGCCGTGATCTGGACCCCGCCCTCGGCACAGCAGCTCCAGGCGGACATGATGCGACGCTACCGCGAGGCCGAGGTCAAGCCCGAGGTGCCCGTCATGGACCCCGTGGCGGCAGCCGACGTCAACCCGCTCGAGAGCGCCCGCGCGGACGTCCCCATCCCCGACGAGCTCATCGCCAAGGCCACGACCAGCGACCGCAAGCGCGCCCGCCCCTTCCCGCCGCTCTTCTTCAAGAACAAGCGCCGGTAGCAAACGTCTTTTGCAGCGACCGTCGCGCCAAGCGTGCGATGCCCGGAGTCACGGCAAAGCACACGCAGCGCCGGGCAAGCCTCCAGCACCCCGCCCAACCCGCCCGTAGCAACTGGCTCGCTGGGCGGGGTGTATACTCCGCACCGTAGATGCCCCCAGGAGCCCGAGCGAAAGGAACCGCCATGCTCGTCACCGCCCTCACCACCGCCAACGCAAACGACTACCTCTCCGAGCGCTTCCGCACCGCCTACGAGTTCCTGTCCCGTCCCGATCTGGCCAAGCTCCCGCTGGGGCGCAACGAGATCGATGGTGAGGACGTCTACGCCAACGTGCTCGAGTACGACACCGTCCCTGCCGCCGAGAAGGAGCTCGAGGCGCATCACGACTACTACGACGTGCAGTTCGTGGTGCGCGGCGAGGAGCTGCTGCAGTACGCCCCGTGCGACGGCCTCGCCACCGTGCAGGCCTACGATGAGCACGACGACTTTTGCCTCCTCAAGACGCCCGAGCCCGTGTCCTCCATCGCGCTGCATGCCGGCGAGCTCGCCATCTTCGCTCCCGAGGACGCGCACAAGCCCGGATGCACGCTCAGCAAGCCCGCGCACGTACGCAAGATCGTCGTGAAGGTGCGCGCATAACCCGCCTCACCACGGCAGCGCCCCGCGTAAAGGACCCCTATGAAGACCCTCCTCGCACAGCTCGCCAAGTTCGGCGTCGTCGGCGTCATCGCCACCGTCATCGACTTTGGCGTGATGAACCTCTTGCACTACGGCCTGCATCTCGACATCCTCATCGCGAACACCGCGGGCTTCATCATCTCGCTCGTCTTTAACTACGCGGCGAGCATGAAGTTCGTGTTCGAGCATCGAGACGGCATGAGCCGCACGCGGGAGTTCACGATCTTCTTGATCCTGTCGGTCATCGGCTTGCTGCTCAACGACGGCATCGTGCTCATCCTCAACAAGGGCGTCGCCCTCGAGGCCAACATCGCCAAGATCGCCGCCACCGCGCTCGTGATGATCTACAACTTCGTGACGCGCAAGATCTTCCTGGACGGCACGGGGGCGTAACGCGACAAGCCTCATGGGCGCTGCCCGGCCGCGATCCGGCGGGATTATGGAATGGGCAGCGCGGTTGGCCCCAAACCCTAATGCAACGTTTTGACCCCTCGGCCAGAATCCCGAGGTCAGCACAACGAGGTGGAATCGGCCGCGCAAGGCCCCATTCGTATGCTTCTTGTGCGAACGCTTACATTTCCCTGACCAAGGGCGTATAGTTTGCCAAGTTCACCGCCACCGGTGACGATTGTCGCCCCCGTTGCAGGAAGTGATGATTTGCGCGCAGCCCTCGCACATCCCAACACTCGCCAGTTCCTCAAGTTCGCGCTTGTGGGATTTGCCTCCCTGGCCGTCGAGTACCTGTTCTTGGGTTATTTCCTCCAAGCGCTCAGCATGGACTACCTCCTAGCCACCACCATCGCCTTCATCATCTCGATCGTGGTCAACTACATCCTGTCCATGAAATACGTGTTCTCGCACAAGGAGGACATGAGCCGCAAGCGCGAGTTCACCATCTTCGCCGTGCTCTCCGCAATCGGCCTGGGGTTGAACGACCTGTATATGTTCATCGGCGTGAGCCTCCTCAACGTGGGCACCATGGCCATGAAGCTCATCTCCACGTTCTTCGTCACCTGGTACAACTACTTTAGCCGCCGCAAGTTCCTCGACGCCGGGCGCGGCTAGACTGGCCCACATCGGGCCTGCATCGAGCCCGCATCCAGCCGCCACATCAGGGCGTCGCGCCTCAGCCCAACACAATTTGAGCCGTCCGCAAGGGCGGCTCTTTTAGCTTCCACCCGTACCCGCATGGCCGGCCCTTTCAACTTCCGTCCGCGTCTGCAAGGGCGCGTCTTCTCGTTTCCGCCCGCGTCATCTAAGGTGGCTCCTTTAGCTTCGGTCTACAAGGGCGGATCTCTCGGCTTCAGGGCATTGCGATGAAGCTCCCCGGCGTTAAAGGGCCGCACTGATGGCCAACGTTGATTGACCGACATTGATTGGCTGCGCTGATCAAGCAACGTCAATCAGTCGGCATGTATCAACCGACGTTGATCGGACGGCATGCATCAGCCCACGCCGATCGACCACTTCGAGAACCCTCAACCTTAGAGTGAGGCTTGAAACTCGTGACGGAGCCCAAGCCCTTCGAGAATCGTTCCCCCATTCATGATAGTCGCAGGTAGACGCCATGTTTTGCAACTGCAGCACCGAAGATGAACCCTCACCTTAAAGGTGAACTTGAAACTCCAAACTTGCTTCATATTTCCGCAAAGCCGCAGGTAATCAAAGCCTCAACCTTCAACTTGAACCTTAAAGAATGTCTAACGTTCAAGTTGAACTCGAACCCAGTGCTACTATGCTTCTTGTCAAATGGTAAGCAGACAGACGAGGATGCACATGGAAGCAACTCCAAGCCTGCACGCCACGTGGCGCAAGGGTCGTACCCGCCGCCTGATCACGGGCGCGGGCGTCACCGCTGCGCTGTTCGCGAGCGTGCTGTTCCCCGTCCCGGCAAGAGCAATCACCACCGAAACCGCAGCCACGCTCACCGAGACCCAGAAAAAAGTCGAGGACTCCGCCGCCGCCCTCGATAAGGCGGCCAAGAACCTCGATGCCCTCCAAGAGCAGATCGCCCAAAACGAGGCCCGCATCGCCGAGCTCGAGGAAAAGCTCCCCGAGGTCCAGGACAAGGCGAGCCGCGCCATGCGCGAGATGTACAAGCACAGCAAGAGCTCCAACCCGCTGATGAGCTTTGTGCTCAACACGCAGAGCCTCGACTCCCTGATCTCGGGCATGAAGTACATGGACCAGGTCAACGACGCCAACGTCGATGCCGTGCGCGAGCTCAGCGACATGCAGACCGAGCTCGAGGCCGAAAAGACCAAGCTCAACGCCGCGAAGGTCCAGGCCGAGTCCGAGAAGCAGTCCGCCCAGGATGCCCTTGAGCAGGCCCAGCAGCTGCGCGAGGCCGCGCAGGCCCAGGCGGACGCCGAGGCCGCGGCCGATGCCGCCACGCTCGAACAGGAGGCCGCCTCAAACGGCGCCTCCGGTCCGGTCGAGGCCCCCAGCAACGGTGCCGTCAACTGGGACACCGACCAGGCCTCCTTTATCGCCGAGTGGACCGGTCGCATCGACGCGTACCTCGCCGGCTCCCCCCTCGAGGGTCAGGGCGTGACGTTCGCCACCGCCGCCTGGCAGTACGGCGTAGACCCGCGCTTCTCCCCCGCCATCTCCAACACGGAGAGCTCCAAGGGTCGCCATTGCTTCTTGCCCCACAACGCCTGGGGCTGGGGCAGCTCGAGCTGGGGCAGCTGGGAAGAGGCCATCAACGACCACGTCGCGGGCCTGGCGCGCGGCTACGGCTACACCATCAGCGTCGCGGGCGCCAAGAAGTACTGCCCACCCAACTGGTTCAACTGGTACAACAACACGCTGTCCGAAATGAACCGGATATAGCATCCGGTACAAACCGAGATGAGAAGGGGTCCCACGGGGCCCTTTTTCTTTGCGGCGATCGATGCGCCCGCAGAAGGCCGAGAGCCGCGCGCGGGTGCGAGCAACCAACACGTGCCGCAGCGGAGAACACACCGCATGGCTGCAAGCACCCCGAGGCAAACCCACAGCACAAACTGCCGGGGCACGCACACAACAAGAAGCGCTCGACAAGGCGCTCGCGACAGGCCGCTCTCCCCCACGACCGGACGCAACCCGCGCATTCCGGTGGTAAATCGGCTTAAAACGGGGTACGATACCTCACAGTTTTGCACATACGACCTTTAGTTAGGAGCACCTATGGAGCGTCCGAACGCCTGGAAGAAGTACGATGAGGCGGCCCTGGCCGAGCTCGAGGACCTGTGCGGCAAGTACCGCGCCTTCATCAGCGAGAACAAGACCGAGCGCGAGTGCGTGACCGCCTCCATCCAGCTCGCCGAGGCTGCAGGTTACGTCGACCTCGCCGCCTGCGTCGCCGAGGGCCGCGAGCTCAAGGCCGGAGACAAGGTCTACGCCGTCAGCCACAACAAGACCCTCATGCTCGTGAACCTGGGCCGCCGCCCCATGGAGCAGGGCCTGAACATCCTCGGGGCTCACATCGACTCACCGCGCCTCGACCTCAAGCAGAACCCGCTCTACGAGGCCGGCGACATGGCCTACCTCGACACGCATTACTACGGCGGCGTGAAGGCCTACCACTGGGTCGCCACCCCGCTCGCGCTGCACGGCGTCGTCTGCAAGAAGGACGGCATGACCGTCGAGATCGCCGTGGGCGAGGACGCCGACGACCCCGTGTTCTGCATCTCCGACCTGCTCATCCACCTGGCGGGCGAGCAGATGGAGAAGCCCGCCGGCAAGGCCGTCGACCACGAGAACCTCGACGTGATCGTGGGCGGCCGCCCCGTGGTCATCGAGGGCGATGACGAGGCCAAGGAGCCAGTCAAGCAGATGTTCCTCGACATCATCAAGGAGAAGTACGACATCGAGGAGGAGGACTTCCTCTCCGCCGAGATCGAGGTCGTGCCCGCAGGCCCCGCGCGCGAGATGGGCTTTGACCGCTCCATGATCTTGGGCCACGGCCAGGACGACCGCGTGTGCGCCTACACGTCGCTCGCCGCCCAGCTCGATGTGCCCCAGGTCGAGACCACGAGCGTGACCCTGCTCGTGGACAAGGAGGAGATCGGAAGCGTGGGTGCCTCCGGCATGACCAGCCGCTTCTTCGAGAACACCGTGGCCGAGATCATGGCCCTCGCCGGCGAGGACTCCCCGCTGGCGCTGCGCCGCTGCCTGGCCAACTCGCGCATGCTCAGCTCCGACGTCTCCGCGGGCTTCGACCACCTCTACGCCGACCGCTTTGAGAAGAAGAACGCCGCCGTCATGGGTCACGGTCTGTGCTTCAACAAGTACACGGGCTCCCGCGGCAAGGGTGGCTCCAACGACGCCGACGCCGAGTACTTCGCCCTCATCCGCGACATCATGGACGAGGCGGGCGTCGACTACCAGACCTGCGAGCTCGGTCGCATCGGCGCAGGCGGCGGCGGCACCATCGCCTACATCCTCGCCGAGTACGGCATGGACGTGATCGACTCCGGCGTGGCGGTGCTCTCCATGCACGCCCTGTGGGAGGCCACCAACAAGGCCGACGTCTACGAAGCCTACAAGGGCTACAAGGCGTTCATCTCCCGCGCCTAGCCTTTTCGTCGCTCACCGACCGCGGACCGCAGCCCCCGTGCCGACCGGTCCGCGGTTTTTTATTGCGCGGGCAATGCACCGCCGATTCCCGGCCGCCGCGCCGCCATCGCTTGACCGCCGCGCCGCCGCGTTCCCCTACATCGCCCGCTTCCCCGCATCATCCGCATGAGGCACCCTCCACCTTCGCACCGCACAAGGAGACCCATGATCCAGGTCATCATCTCCCCCGCCAAGCAGATGACCGTCAGCAACGACGCGTTCGCCCCGCGCGGCATTCCGCCTTTCCCGGAGCGCACCGAGCGCGTCGTGTGCGCCCTGAACGACATCGAGCGCACGCAGGGCACGGCGGGCCTCAAGGCGCTGTGGGGCGTGAGCGACAAGCTCTTGGCAGAGAACGTCGAGCGGCTGCACGGCTTCTCGCACGTCTCGGGCGCCGAGCAACTCTCCCAGCCCCAGGTGTCGCGCCTGCTGGGCCCCGCGATCTTTTCCTATGTGGGCATCCAATATCGCAGTATGGCCCCCGAGGTGCTTAATGAGCGGGCGCTCGACTGGCTGCAAGACCATCTATGGGTGCTCTCCGCCCTGTACGGATGCGCGCGCCCCCTCGACGCCGTGCAGCCCTATCGGCTCGAGATGGGCGCCAAGCTGGCCATCGACGGAGCTCGCAACCTCTACGCGTTTTGGAGCGACGCCCTGGCGCGCGTCATCTGCGGACAGAACGGCGCAGGAGGAGGCGAGACGGCGGTCGTCAACCTGGCGAGCGCTGAGTACGCTAAGGCGGTCCTGCCGCATCTTGATGAGCAGACACCGGTTGTGACCTGTGTGTTCTCCAGCAGCCTGCGCAACGGCAAGCCCGTGCAGAAATCGACCGAGAGCAAGACCGCCCGCGGCTCGATGGTCCGCTGGATGGCGGAACACGGCGTGGAGTCCCTCGGGGAGCTCAAGCGCTTCGACGTGGGGTTCCGGTTCGATGTAAGCCTTTCCACCGAGGACGGCCCGCGCAAGACATTCGTCTTCATGAGGGGCTGAGCCCTCACCTCAGAAAAGGGACAATCCCTAATTTGAGGTGGACACGCGACGCGAAGCGGCATCGAGCGTCGGGACCCCTTGACCTTCCGGGACGGCGCCGACGGACCTTCCTCGATAGCCGACAAGACCTCCTCGATAGCCGACAGACCTTCCTTGAGAGAAAACGGGGCTTCCCTGAGGGAGGAGAGGACTTCCCCGACAGCCGACGGGGGCTTCCCAGGGATTGATGGGCCTTCCCCGAGAGTTAACTTTCGCGGCGGCTTTACCGGGGATACGGCAAAAAAGCGCCCCGAGAGTTAACTCTCGGGGCACAGTTCATTCGCAGTCCCAACCTCAATTTAGGGACTGTCCCTAAATTGAGGTGAGGGCTACTGGGCGGCGGCGCGGATCAGCTCGGGATCCACGTGCGCGCCCGCCGTCGCCACCACGGTGGCGGCCACGCGATTGGCGCACGCCAGGGCCTCTTCGGGGTTCTCCCCGCGATGCAGGCCGACCATGAGCGCGCCGATGTGCGAGTCGCCCGCGCCGATGGTGTCGACCACCCGGGTGGCGACGCCCGGCACGACGCCCCGGCGGGACCCATCGTCAAAATAGCAGCCCTCGCTGCCGAGCGTGGCGAAGACGGTGTTCTGCACGCGCCCACGCAGCGTCGCGACCGCGGAGGGAACATCCCCGAACGCGCAGGACGCGGCGGCGTCCACGCCCCTGCACGCGGCGCCGGGCACGGCGCCGGACATCTCGCGCACTTCGGAATCCGCGGCAGGATCGGTCCCCTCCCGTCCACAATCACGAGCGGGCGCTTCCCCATCGCCGCAACACGGCGCAGCGCCCCCGCAGAGCCTGCCCGCGAGCACCATCGCCTCGTCGCCGTTCATGTGCAGCACGGGGTGCAGGTCGCAGACGCGCTCAAGCAGGTCCAGCGGCACCGCGTCGGGCCGGGGCCCGGGCGTAAAGCAAATCGTCTTATCCGCGCAGCAGCGCTCCAAAAACTCGACGACCACCGGGCCGGTGGGGTCCTCGACCTCAAGACCGCACACGTACACCGCGTCGATCTCGTCCATGTCGAGCGCATCGAACCACGCGGGCTCGTAATGGTAGTCGGCGCCGTGATACGCCACGAAGGTCCGCTCCCCGTCGGGCTCGACAAAGCAGTAGCAGCAGCCGTTCTCCATCGAACCGTTCTCGACCAGCACGGGAACCCCCTCGGCCGCCAGGCCCTTGCGCACGAAGTCGCCAAAGGCACCCGTGCCGACGGGGCTGAACAGCACCGCGGGCTCCCCCAGCGCGTGGGCGACCGCGAACGCGTTGAACGCGCAGCCCCCGAGCGTCATCCGCTGCCCGTACACGACCACATCCTGCGCCGTGCGCGGAAGCCTGTCGACGTTGATCACCACGTCGGCGCACGTCACGCCAACGAACAGCAGCTTTCCCACGGTTGCCCTCCTTGCGGCTCCCCACTTACACCATGACGCATGGTACCATTCACCACCTCGCGTTTTCGTGAAATCGGGCAGCTTGCGGTAGGATAGAGGGCGTTCATGGACCCACGCAAGCAGAACGGAACACACCTTTGAGCAGCGAGCAGGGCACGACGCGCCACGCGGTATCGGTGGCGGTGCCGGTCTACAACGTAGAGCGCTACCTCGCCCAGTGCCTCGATTCCATCCAATCCAGCCTGGGCAGGCGGCTGCAGCTCATCATCGTCGACGACGGCTCCACCGACGCGAGCCGCGCCATCGCCGAACGTTACGCCGAGCGCGCGGGCGCCGACCCCTCCCTCCCCGATGTGGAGATCGTCGCCAAGCCCAACGGCGGCTACGGCTCGGCCGTCAACGCGGCACTCGACCGAGCCGACGGCACGTACGTCGGCATCGTGGAGCCCGACGACTACCTCGACGGCGATCTGTTCGGCGAGCTGTACGCCATCGCCGTCGAGACCGACCTGCCCGACGTGGTCAAATCGACCTACAAGCGCGTGTGGATGCCCGACACCCCCGACCAGCGCATATGGGGCTCGCTCCTGCGCCATCGCGGCGTGCGCACCTGGGAACGCGGCTGCACCACGCTCGGCGAATCGCCCGAGCTCGTCCGCTGGCACCCTTCCGTGTGGTCCGCCATCTACCGCCGCGATTTTCTCCGCGAGACGAACACCCGCTTTATCGAGGCGCCGGGCGCCGGCTGGGTCGACAACCCCTTCGTCATGCGCGCCATGTGCCAAGCGCAGCGCATAGCCTTCACCGACGACGCGTGGTATTGCTACCGCGAGGACCGTCCGGGCTCGAGCAGCGTCACCAAGGCCCCCACGCTGTCCCTCACCCGCTGGCTGCAGATGGCCGACGAGGTGGCCGCGAGCCGCTGGTCCGCCGACGAGGGCGTGCTCGCCTCGCTCGCGAGCATCGGGTTTCGCTACGCATCCCACCTATGGGACGCGCCTGAGGCGGAGGACGGCCAGGTCCGAGAGCTTCTCGCGCGCGTCATGAACGCGATCCCCAAACATGTGGCCCTTTCCCTGGATGACGTATCGCCCGCGGCGAAGCAGCGCTACCTCGCCATGACCCGTCAAGACGGAGACGTTGGCGGCGCGGGCGCCTACCGGCTCGCCATGCTGCGCGAGCTGCTGTATTCCTGGCGCGAGAACGGCCTGTACTTCGCCTGCGAGCGAGCAGGGCTGCACCGTCACGCCGCCGACGCCCCCAAACCCCGCTAAGGAGCATTCGTGTCCCCCGATCCCACAACCGTCGAAGCCGTCCAAACCGTCGACGCACCCAGCGAACCCCGCACTGCGATGACGCATGCGCCCCTCGTGTCCGTCATCATCCCCGCGTACAACGTCGAGGCCTACGTGGAGGCGGCGGTGCGCTCCGTGCTCGACCAGACGCTCGCGGACATCGAGGTCATCGTCGTTGACGATGGATCCAAAGACGCCACGGGCAAGATCCTCGACCGCATGGCGCAAGACGACCCGCGCCTCACGGCCCTGCACGTGCAAAACGGCGGCGCTCCCGCCGCGCGCAACCTCGCGATCGACCGGGCGCGCGGGCGCTACCTCGTGTTCGTCGATGCCGACGACGAGTGCGCCCCGACCATGCTCGAACGTCTCGCCCAGATCATGGACCGCGATGGCTGCGAGCTCGCCGTCTGCGGCTTCGAGATCGTCACCACCACGGGATACGGCAACGGCGAGGACTCCGGCGACAGCACCTACGTCGAGGTCAAGCAGGTGCCCGACGCCGTGTACCGCACGGCCGACGAGTTCCACCGAGCCTCCCCCGCCCTGTTCGACAGCAACATGTTCTACCCGCCCTGGAACAAGATGTTCCTGGCGAGCCGCCTCAACGACCTCAACATCCGCTACCGCGACGTCTTTTGGGACGACTTCCCCTTCGTGCTCGACTACATCCGCGACGTCCAGAGCGTCAGCATGACCAGCGAGCCGCTCTACCGGTTCTTCCGCCGGCGGGCCGACTCCGAGACCGCCCGCTACCGCGACGGCGTGTTCGAGAAGCGCGAGACCGAGAACGACTGGATGCGCGAGCTGTACCGCCATTGGGGCATGGAGGACGACCCGACCGCGGACGAGATGGTGAGCCGCCGCTACATCGAGCGCCTGGTGGGGTGCGTCGCGAACGAGTGCTCTCCCAAGAACCCCAAGACGTTCGCGCAAAAACGGGCCAAGGTGGCCGAGATGCTCGCCTCGCCCGCCGTCAAGCCCGCACTCGCCTCGGCCCGTCCGCGCAGCGCGAAGATGCGCCTCATGCTCGTGCCGTACCGCATGCACAGCGCCACGCTCTGCCTGCTCTCCGGCATGTTCATCGAGTGGGTCCGCGGCGCGGCGCCCACACTGTTCGCCAAGCTCAAGGCCACCAGGTAGACCGGCGACCCGTGGCACCGAACGCGGGTCGGCACGGGCGGCGCCCGGCAGGCGGCCCGCTTGAGGCGCGGTGACGTCGCGCACGGCGCAATGGATCAATCGATCTTAAGAGAACCCTATGGAACGATGCGCGTCTCCATAGGGTTTCCTCGTGTGTTAGGACTTTGCGTTCCTTCGCGTCGAGGGGTGGTTTTACCCTCGCGCGAGTACGAGAATCTCGTGAGCGATCACGAGAGGTACCAAGCATGTCCACATCCCAAGACCAGGCGCGCACACGCACCAACACCATAGAAGACGACGACGCCACGACGGTCCGCACCGCGCACGACCGCCAGAGGGAAGCTCCCCTCGACGCGGTGGAACATGACGTGGCGGAGGCGAGTGCAGCCGCGACGAACGCGATGGGTGTCGGTGCGACGAGCGTGATGGGCGCGGGCGCAGCCCCGACCGGCGGGTCATCGCCCACAACGGAGCTGGCAGGTGGGCGCAGCCCATACGCCGCGTACCTTGGATCCCCCGACACGCACATTGGCGCCACGCAGCCCATCGCCGTGCGCAAAGGCCTGTTCGACGGCATCTCCGTTGCCCAGGTCATCGCAGCGTCGGCGGCAGCGGCGACGTCGATGCTCCTCGCCTCGCGCATCGGCATCGCCGGCTCCGTCATCGGCGCCGCCGTGAGCTCCATGATCACCGTGATCTGCTCGCAGCTCTACCGCAACGCCCTCGACGCGAGCGCGCAGAAGCTCAAGGCAAAGCAGGCGTCCTCGGGCCTCGTGCACGGCACGGCGATGAGTGCCTCGGCAGCAACAGAACCCAACGGCACGGTCGCCGCGCCGTACGCGGCCCGACTTGAAGGCAGGGACCTCACCGCGCGCATAGCGCCCACCAAGCTGCAGGCGCGCGCCGCGGCGGAGCGAAGCGCCACCAAACGCAAGGTCGCCGTCGTCTCCGTCGTCATCGCCGTCGCGGCGGTCGCCGCGAGCGCGGGCATCATCATGCTCACCACCTCGGGCGAGGGCCTCGGCGCAAAAGCGCCCTCGCTCTTCGCGCGTACCGACCAGCAGACCGTCGCCCCCGAGGACCCCGCCGATGAGCTCGCCTCCTCCACACCCGCACCGCAAGACACCGACGCGTCGTCGACCGACGGGCAATCTACCAACCAGTCAGGGACGACTGACGGCGCCACAAACGCGGGTGGTCAGGACGCGACGGGCGGAGGGGCCGCGGGCAACGGGCAGCCCGGCACCGACGGGTCCACCTCGAATGGCGCAACCGGCTCCGGCGACTCGACAGCCGGCAACGGCGCCGGCAGTTCAGATGCCGGCGGCAACACGGGGACATCCGGCGGCGGCTCCGCGAACGGCGGCACCACGGACACGCCCAGCACGGGCACCGGCCAGCCCGGCTCCTCCGCCGGCGGCAAGACGGACACCTCGACAAACACCGGCACGAACCCCCGCGCTTAAGACGCGCTCTGCCCTGTCTATGGGGCTGTCCTGTTCATCGGGGTGGTCTTGTTCATCAAGGTTGCCCCATCGAGCGGACGGCGAGGGCGGCCTTACGCAGAGACGAGCGATGCAGCGGATATGCGCACGCACCCGATGCACAGCCACGGCTAATTGAGCGCAAGAACCGGACGCTGTTCAGCGTCAGCGCACCAGCGAAGATGTGTCACGCGAAAACGGGGCGCTCGATGCTACCATGGTTCTTCGCACACGTATGAAAAGAGACCGCCATGGCACGCACCGCAGATACTCCAACGCTCACGCAGAACAACCGCATCTACCTGTATCGCCTGCTCTCCCAAGAGCTGGGTTGCGGCA
The DNA here is from genome assembly GCF_020735465.1 of Collinsella stercoris DSM 13279. GTDB lineage: Bacteria > Actinomycetota > Coriobacteriia > Coriobacteriales > Coriobacteriaceae > Collinsella > Collinsella stercoris. The sequence continues at coordinate 976,691 of NZ_CP085935.1, forward strand.
AGCAGGTGTTTCTTCCCACCGTCGAGGGCGCCCTCGCCGGTGATCGCATGACCGCCGAAGACCTTGGGTACGAGAGCACGCGCGCGCTTCTCGAGGCGCTCGATGAGTTCGTGAAGCTCACGATATTCAAGGGCGGGCGCATCTACGCGACCGTCATCGCGCAACCCGCGTGGGACGAGGCGCTCGCCGCGCTCGAATCCGGCTCGTCGGCTAAAAGCGATGGCGGGTCGAAGTCGGGCAAGCCGTGGAAGCGCAAGAAGACCGATAAGGCCCTCAAGCCGGTGCGCCCCAAGCGCGTCAAGCGCCCGCAGCCCGCGTGCGACGCGGCCGCCCCTGAGGCACCCGAGAGCGCCAAGGGCACCGCAAGCGCTCAAGCAGTCTCTGGAAGCACCGCGCAGATTGCGGCAAATCTGGAAACGGTAGCGGAACCCGAACGTGCCACGGCTGCGCAGGAGGCCTCATCGGGTGCCGAGCGCACCCCGACTCACCAGGACGCGCTGACGGAACCCAAGCACATCGCGGATGAGCAGCCATCGTCGGCATGCACGGGGCGCGACAAAGTCGCCCTGGCAGATTCGGCAGGCACGGGGCAAGCCATGGACGCCTCGGGAAAGCCGGTGGACACAGGGCGCCTCGCGCCAGAACAAGCCGCCCAAGAGGCCGTCGTAGAACAGGCGGCAGCGGACGGCGCAGCACCCGATGGAACAAGCGACGCGACCGACGTTCCGGAGCAGACCTCCCCGCACGACGCCGCCCTCACCTCACCGGCGCCCGCGATCTCCCTCACCGTGACGTACGACCCGTACAGCGGCATCGACCGTGAGGTCAAGCTCGAGTCGCACCCCGTGACGGTCCCCGATGCCGCAGCTGCCGATCGCGCGAACGACGCCCAAGCACCCGGTGCCGCCACGCATACATCCGATGCCGGCGCAACCAGCGACGCGCACGCGTCCTCTTCCGCAATCGCGCTGGAAGCCTCACCGAAGCGCCCGGTGCAAGACGAAAAGGAGGCACACGTAAGCGCTGGGCACGCAGTCGCGGCCACACCCGTCTCGAACACGCACGAGCCCGGCGCCGCCGCAGCATCCGCCTCGCTTGAGACCGTGTACGAGCCCACCTGCGCCCACGCGCCTTCGGACCCCGATCAGCAAAACGCACCTCACTTCGATGAGGTGCCTGCCCCATGCCGCGTCGATGCCCCTGACTCGTCCGTGACGCACCCCTCGCTCAGCACGAGCCAAGACCTCGCATGCGAAGCGACGGCCGCGGCAAGCCCCGCATCATGCGCGAACGAGCCCCCCTCGCAACCCGTACCCCTCGACCCGAACGTTCTCGCCACCTACCCCAAGGACTTTGCCGCCGAGGTGTACCCGCCCAGCGACGCCATCGCCGATCTTTGCGAGCTGCTCCCCTACGGGACCGAAGTGTTCACGCTACTTGCCGAGGATTACGAGCGGGCACGCAAACTTGAGCTTGTACGTGGCACTCGCGCCCGCGCAACGTTCCCCCTGCGCATCCAGCACGCCAACTCTGTCGAACCGATCCGGATCACCCTCAAGAAACGCTCTGGATCAGGCCTCAAGTGGGAGCTCTGCGCCATCGAATAACGATAACGACACGAAATGTTGCAGTAGATTCTAAAGTCCGCGAGCATACAAGGTATAACGACAAGCAAATCCGCAGGTAGATGCCCTGTCGTTTTTTAGTCAACTTTGACAGGCATCGATTTACTGCAACATTTCTAACTTCGCTATGCCACCAACGCGCGAAACGTCAACTTCATTGATGAAATAGAATTGGGCTGCCTACCTGCGTAGACAGCCCAATTGAACACTTTTCGATCACCCGGGGCCCTCATCACATGGCGAGGGACGCCCGTCCACTAATCGCGCGTGAGCTTGCGGTGGACGCGATGCGGCTTGGCGGCGTCCTCGCCCAAGCGGGCGACGCGGTTCTCCTGATACTGCTCGAAGTTGCCCTCGAACCAATACCAGTTGCCCGGGTTCTCGTCGGTGCCCTCCCACGCGAGGATGTGGGTGGCCACGCGGTCGAGGAACATGCGGTCGTGGCTGATGACCACGGAGCAGCCCGGGAACTCCAGCAGCGCGGACTCGAGCGCGGAGAGCGTCTCGACATCGAGGTCGTTGGTGGGCTCGTCGAGCAGCAACAGGTTGCCGCCCTGTTTGAGCGTGAGCGCGAGGTTCAGGCGGTTGCGCTCGCCGCCGGAGAGCACGCCGGCGCGCTTCTGCTGGTCCTGGCCCTTAAAGCCAAAGCTCGCCACGTAGGCGCGGCTCGGCACCTCGTTCTCGGCGACCTGCATGATGTCCAGGCCGTCGGACACGACCTCCCACAGGGTCTTGTCGGGGTCGATGCCGCCGCGCATCTGGTCGACGTAGGAGATCTTGACCGTCTCGCCGATCTCCAGGTTGCCGCTCGTAAGCGGCTCCAGGCCCACGATGGTCTTAAACAGGGTGGTCTTGCCCACGCCGTTGGGACCGATCACGCCCACGATGCCGTTGCGCGGCAGGGTGAAGGAGAGGTCGTCGATGAGCACGCGGCCGTCGAACTCCTTATGCAGGTGCTCGGCCACCAGGACCTTGGAGCCCAGGCGCGGGCCCACGGGGATGCGGATGTCGGTGTAGTCGACCTTCTGGCTGGCGCGGGCCTCGGCCTCCATCTCCTCGTAACGGGCCAGACGGGCCTTGTTCTTGGCCTGACGGGCCTTCGGGGAGGAGCGGACCCAGTCGAGCTCGGCCGCGATGCGCTTGGCAAGGCGCTCCTCGCGCTGGCCCTGCGCCGCCGCGCGCGCGGCCTTGGTCTCCAGATAAGTGGAGTAGTTGCCCTTGTAGGGGTAGAGGTGACCGCGATCGACCTCGCAGATCCACTCGGCCACGTGGTCGAGGAAGTAGCGGTCGTGCGTGACGGCGAGCACGGCGCCGGGGTAGTTCTTGAGGAAGTGCTCGAGCCACAGGATGGACTCCGCGTCCAGGTGGTTGGTGGGCTCGTCGAGCAGCAGCAGGTCGGGAGCCTCGAGCAGCAGCTTGCACAGGGCGACGCGACGACGCTCGCCGCCGGAGAGCACGTTCACCGGCATGTCGGAGTCGGGCAGCTGGAGGGCGTCCATGGCCTGGCCGAGCTTGGAGTCGATGTCCCAGCCGTCGGCGGCGTCGATCTCGTCCTGCAGGCGGCCCATCTCGGCCATGAGGGCGTCCATGTCGCAATCGGGGTCGCACATCTCCACCGAGATCTGATTGAAGCGCTCGACCTTGGCGATCATGTCGGCAAACGCCATGCGCACGTTCTCGATGACGGTCTTATCCTCGTCGAGTGGCGGCTCCTGCTGCAAGATCCCCACCGTGTAGCCGGGGGTGAGGCGCGCATCGCCGTTGGAGACCTCCTCCAAGCCCGCCATGATCTTGAGCAGGGTCGACTTGCCCATGCCGTTGGGGCCCACGACGCCGATCTTGGCGCCCGGGTAGAAGGACAGGGTCACGTCGTCGAGGATCACCTTGTCGCCATGCGCCTTGCGCGCCTGGTACATCTGGTAGATGAATTCGGCCATACACGCTCCGTTTCTTGCGGGATTACGCAGTCATATGACGTCATTGTCGCATGAAACCCGACGCTGCAGGAATTCTCGATACCTCAATTCGGGGACAGAACCTTTTCTGAGGTGCCCCCACCTCAGAAAAGGTTCTGTCCCTAATTTAATGCCAAAACGGCTCACCGGAGCAGATCACTAAAGCGCGGCGAAGGCCTGGTCCAGGTCCCAGATGATATCTTCGGCGGCCTCGGTGCCGATGGACAGGCGGATGGTCGACGGCGTGATGCCCTGGTCGGCGAGCTCGGCGGCAGTCAGTTGAGAATGCGTGGTCGTGGCGGGATGGATAACCAGGCTTTTCACATCCGCGACATTCGCAAGCAGGCTAAATACCTTCAGATGGTCGATGAACTTCCACGCCGCCTCCTGGCCACCGCGGATCTCGAAGGTGAAGATGGACGCGCCTCCGCGTGGGAAGTAACGCTCGTACAGCGCATGGTCGGGATGGTCGGACAGGCTCGGATGGTTCACGCGATCCACGTGCGGACTAGCCGCCAAATACTCGACAACGCGCCGTGTGTTCTCACTATGACGGTCCAGGCGCAGCGAGAGCGTCTCGACGCCCTGCAACAGGATCCAAGCGTTGAACGGCGAGATGCACGGGCCCTCGTCACGCAATAGAATCGCGCGCACATAGGTCGCAAATGCCGCCGGGCCCGCCGCCTCGGCAAACGAAATGCCGTGGTAGCTGGGATTCGCCTCGGCGATGGGCGCGTACTTGCCACTCGCAGCCCAATCAAAAGTGCCGCCGTCCACGATGATGCCGCCCAGGCTCGTCCCGTGCCCGCCCAAAAACTTGGTCGCAGAATGCACGACAATATCTGCACCGTGCTCCAAGGGTCGGAACAGATACGGCGTGCCAAAGGTGTTGTCTACCACCACGGGCACACCGTGCGTGTGCGCGAGTGCGGAGATCGCATCAATATTGGGGATGTCCGAATTGGGGTTGCCGAGCGTCTCCAGGTACACAAGCGCGGTGTTGGGGCGAATCGCCGCCTCGACCTCGTCCAGGTCGTGTGCGTTCACGAACGTGGTCTCGATGCCAAAGGCCGCGAGCGTGTGCGCCAGCAGGTTATACGTGCCGCCGTAGATGGTCTTCTGCGCGACCACGTGCGCACCTGCCTGCGCGAGGGCCTGGATGGTGAGGGTGATGGCCGCGGCGCCCGACGCCACCGCCAGTGCGGCGACACCGCCCTCGAGTGCGGCGACTCGCTCCTCAAGCACCGCCTGCGTGGAGTTGGTAAGACGTCCGTAGATGTTGCCGGCGTCCGCCAAGCCAAAGCGATCTGCCGCATGTTGGGCGTCGCGGAACACGTAGCTCGCCGTCTGGTAGATAGGCACCGCACGCGCCCCAGTCGTGGCGTCGGGCTCCTCCTGCCCCACATGCAGCTGCAGCGTATCGAACTGGAACTCATGCTCGGCAGTATCCGTATACAAACCCATGGGATTCCCCTTTCATCCAAGCAGGAACCGCACGCCGGCGATATATTCCTACCTATTTGGTGAGTTGTTGGCATGCATAGTACGCAGGGGGAACCGCTCGGTCAAACATCATTGCCTACGGATTTCGACAGTGTTTCGCTTTGCAGGAGAAGCCGTGGGTTGATTTCCAACCTCATCGAAACACCCTGACCGAATGGCGCGTTTCCGCAGTCAGCGAGACGGCCGGGAGGTCCCGCAAGGGGCCTCCCACCGCCGTTTCCGCTGGTGTAGGATTTGTGCCGGGGCGTCGCGATGGGTCCTGAGGGCATGCTCCGCCGACCCGCCGCGCGCCGCCTCCGGACTCAGCGCGACGGGTGCCTCGGCCCCGATTCGGTTGTCCCCGCAGGGGCTACCCCGCCAGCGGCGCCTCACCCCTCTCGGCGCGGGCGCGCTCCACGCACCCCGGCGTCAGGTCGAGCTCGCCGGGCGCCAGCATCTCGATCCCGAAGGCGCCCATGAGGGCGCGCGCGTCCTCCCCGAGCGCCGCGGCGAGCATCTCGGCGGGCGACCTCCAGGCGAGCCTGCCGCGCGGCTCGGAGTCGACCCGGGACATCACGATCGCCGCGTCGGCGCGGGTGAGGCGGTCGAAGGAGATGCCCCGGCCCTTGGGCGGCAGCTTCCTGATCTCGACGTGGTTCTTCTCGCAGCCGCCCTTCTGGTCGGCGCGGCGGGGGTCGCAGTAGAACAGCCTCGTCTCGCCGGGAAGCTCGCCGAGGAGCGCGGCGATGCCGTCCTCGTCGGCGAACTCGGGGCCGTTGTCGGTGAGCACGAGGCGGAAGGCGCGGCGCACGCCGTCGGGGCCGAGCGCGGCGCGCACGAGCCCCAGCCCCGCGAGCACCGAGGCGCTGTTACCGCTAATCTAAGATTCACCGTTTGGGACTGCGGTGGTGATCCTGGACCAAATCCATCCTACGCTGCTAGACCCAAGTCCCTGCGGTACTGCATGGGGCTCCTGTAATCCAGGTCGCCCTTTATCCTGACATCCCTGTACCATCTGAGGTAGGCGTCGAGCATGTCCGTGAACTCCTCGATCGTGACCCCGGCCCAGTCGCAGCCGTGGAAGAACTCTATCTTCAGCCTCCCGAAGAAGCCCTCGCACCTCGCGTTGCCGGGGCTGCACCCCTTCCTCGACATCGACCTGACCAGGCCGTTCTCATCGCATATCCTTATCCATCCCGGCCAGCGGTAGCGGCAGCCGCGGTCCGAGTGGATCTTGGGGTGATCGCCCTCGCCGAGCCACTTGCACGCGCCGAGCAGCGACGAGTTCGCCATCTCGGCGTCGGGCGACGTGGAGATCGACCAGCTCGGCGGCATGCCGTCGAAGCAGTCCACGATCGGCGACAGGTACACCTTGCCGGCGGCGGCGTCGACACCACGACCGTGGTTCGCGTGCCCGCGTCGTTCACCGGCGAAATCGAGGTGCACTCCGATTCGGGCGACGTCGTCGCGGCTGACGTGCGCGAGCTCGCCGGCCTGTTCGCCTCCACCAGCAACGGGGACGTCATTGCAAAGAATGTTTCCGCCACAAAGCTCGACGCGATCAACGAGAACGGCGACACCCTGCTCTCCGGCGTAGAGAGCGAGGCGATCCTCGCGACCAACTTCAACGGCGACATCTCGCTGGGAGGCGCCACGGCGCGCAAGGCACAGGTCGTAAACGAAAACGGCGACATCATGTTGGTGGACATGTCGCTGAAGAGCGCCCTGACCTGCAACAGCGTGAACGGACACATCTCGGCGCAGCGGCTCGACGTCGTTACGAGCAGCGTCGAGAACGCGAACGGCGCATTGGAGGCGTAAGACCTGGATCGAGAGCGTGCGGTCGGGTTGCGTGCGGTCATCCCAATAAGAGCAATGCTCTAAAGCACGCTTGCGCCCTTCGCTGACCATTAGCGGCGAATCAACAGCGGCCCTGTGCATACGTTTGCACAGGGCCGCTTCGTTTTGGTATCAAGAATCCGTCCGTTCTGGACACGATTATGGCGATCGTAACGTGGGAATATATTCATCCCGAGCTCGAACACCCCTCACCGCAGACGGCAATGCGGCAGCTGGGGATAGCCCTGGTCGGCAGCGCGGTTGAAACCGCGCTTGAGGATGCCGATCTGCAGCTCCCACACGAACCACCAGATGAACACCTCCATGGCAACCAGCGCGCCGAGCGAGATCACGGCGGTCTCAACCGAAGGGTTGGTCCGAACGAAGACCTCCGTCCACAGCACGAACAGGTCCATCACGACGAACATCGCGATCACGCCGCGCGCCGCCTTCATGCGTGCGTCGATGGTGCGCTGCAAGATGCCGCGAATCCCCTCGAGCTCCATCTCAGTGTAGCAGGCGCCCTCGATCTGCTCGCGCATATCCTTATCGAGCTTGGAAACATACAGCCGGGCCATGGCCCCTCCGATCTACGCGCCGCGCGTCAATAGCGCCAGCGTATCACACGGCAACGTAGCAAACCTCTCTTCAACGGAGAGAAGTTGAGATGCCTATCGCCTTGCGAAAGGAGGAGCGCCGGACGTGCCGGCATCGGGCACGAAGCACACGTCGCGGGAGGCCGCGATATGGCCCTCACCCCTTAATTGAGGCGTTACGGCTCGAACTTCTTAAGCGCGGCGGCGCAACGCCGCGACGCCTCCGCAGACTCCTGCGCGGTCGCATGGTCGCGACCCACCTCGACCATGAGCTCGCGGACCGCCCCGCAATCCTCTGCCACCGCGGGGTCACCCGTTCCGTTCACCCACTCCCACCAGCGTGCACGGCCGTAGAACTCCACGCCCTCGAACCAGGCGCGAATCTCGTCCAGGCTCACCGGCGCCAGGCCGTTCGCATCCACGCCCACGTCGTAGCGCATGAGGCCCTGCTTGCGGTTGAGCTCGTATACACGCTGCCCGCGCTGTGGATGTGCCCATGCAAATGCCAGGACCCGCGCGACATGGACTGCCATTCCATGAGCGGATAGTGCGACAGCACGATCTTCTGCCCATGGATGTTGATGCGCACGATGGGCGGCTCGACGATGAACGTCCCCGCCACGTCCTTGTGGGTCCAGTCCTTGTCGTGATTGCCCGGCACGATGTGCACCTTGCGGCAATTGATCTTCGAGCGCAGCGCCGCCGCCTCGACCGCGGTCATCTGATACGAGAAATCACCGAGGATGTACAGGTCGTCGGTTGGCGCCACGCGCTCGTTGATCGTGTTGATGAGCGCGCGGTTCATGTGCGCGATGTCGCCAAATGGGCGATCGGTGAAATGCAGCACGTTGGCATGGCCGAAGTGCGTGTCGGATGTGAACCAAATCATACAAGCAACCTCCCATCTCAACGCCTTGATTATAAATTCCGGCTCATCATCGGGACTACGGCACCGAGATGGCATCGATCGCACCTCGCTCGATTGTGCATGTCATCGCGATACATCCAGTTCCCAGTCCATGCAGGGCGCCCATGATAAACCCGCCGTCGTGCTCGGCATATGTGTCAAGTTGACGATCACTTCGCGCAGAACCCGACTTTCAGACTCGCATCTCAGCGGGCGCAGAGGCCCTCGCCCTCGACGGTTGATACGTTTTTGCGATAGTGGTCAAAATACCCTACTTGTGCGCTCAAATGTCCTCGCTTGCCGTCATGTATATTCATTCGTGCGCAGCAATCCTGCGGTTTTGCCGTTGCAAATGATGCCTGGAGCCCACCGACCTTGCACCCGAGCGCATCCACGCCAACAAATCCTGCGGTTTTGCCGATCTCCCTCACGTGGCTCGGCGCACAAGTAGGGTATTTTGACCACCTCGCCGGTTTTACATCAGACCGATAATGCAGTCGACGTTTTTCTATCCATAATTAATCGAGAATAGACTGTTTTTATGCATATATCTCGACGAGGGTCAACGCTCCGGTTAAAACAATCATGCCCCGGCGCGGCCGCACCGGGGCATGCAAGCATCTCTAGTCGGAAACGACGCCTACAGCACGCCGTCCAGCATGAGGTTCACCTTGAGCACGTTGACCGTGGGCTCGCCGAAGACGCCCAGGAATCGGCCCTTGGTGCACTGGGCGATGATGTCGCGCACCTCGCCTTCGCTCTTGCCCGTGGCCTTTGCCAGGCGCGGCACCTGGTACTCGGCGGCATCGGGGGAGATCTCGGGGTCGAGGCCGGAGCCGGAGCACGTCACCAGGTCGACGGGCACGGCGTCCATATCGGCGTCGGGGTTGGCGGCGCGGATCTTCTCCACGCGCTCGTCCACGAGCTGCCGGTACTCCTCGCTCGCCGGGGAGAGGTTGGACGGGGCGCCGTAGGCCATGAGCTCGCCGTCATCCCCCTCGACGATGGAGACGTTCTGGATGCGGCCCCACATGTGGTCCTCATCCTCGAAGTCCTGGCCGATCAGCTCGGAGCCCACGATCTTGCCGTCGATCTTGATGAGCGAGCCGTTCGCCTGATACGGGAACGCGACCTGGGCGATGCCGGTCACGACGAGCGTATAGCCCAGGCCGCAGACGACGGTAAACAGCGCGAACACGCCCAGTGCGCGCGATGCAACACCTTTGAACATACAAACCTCCGCTTACATAATGCCGCAGAGCGCGAGCAGCATGTCGATGAGCTTGATGAACACGAACGGGGCAACGATGCCGCCCAGACCCCACACGAGCAGGTTGTGGGTCAGCAGCTGTCCGGACGGGACCTCGCGGTACTTAACGCCCTTCAGCGCGGCCGGGATCAGCGCGACGATAACGAGCGCGTTGTAGATGATGGCCGAAAGAACCGCGGACAGCGGGCTTGCCAGACCGAGGATGTTGAGCGCGCCAAGGCCCGGGTAGATCGGCGAGAACAGGGCCGGGATGATGGCGAAGTACTTCGCCACGTCGTTGGCCACCGAGAAGGTCGTGAGCGAACCGCGGGTCATGAGCAGCTGCTTGCCGATGCGCACGATATCGATGAGCTTGGTGGGGCTGGAGTCGAGGTCGACCATGTTGCCGGCCTCCTTGGCAGCCTGGGTGCCCGTGTTCATGGCCACGGCGACGTCGGCCTGGGCCAGAGCGGGCGCGTCGTTGGTGCCGTCGCCGGTCATGGCGACCAGATGGCCCTCGCGCTGGAACTCGCGGATCTTCGCGAGCTTGCCCTCGGGGGTGGCCTCGGCCAGGAAGTCGTCCACGCCCGCCTCGGCGGCGATTGCCGCGGCGGTGAGCGGGTTGTCGCCTGTCACCATGATGGTCTTGATGCCCATCTTGCGCAGGTCGGCGAACTTCTCCTTAACGCCGGACTTGATGATGTCCTTGAGGTACACGACGCCCAGCACGCGGCAGTTCTTGGTCACGACCAGCGGGGTGCCGCCGGCCTTGGCGATGCGCTCGACGACCTCGTCGCACTCGGCGGAGAACACGCCGCCGGCCGCCTCCACGTAGGCGCGCACGGAGTCGGCGGCGCCCTTGCGGATCTCATTGCCCTCGTAGTTCACGCCGGACATACGCGTCGCCGCGGTGAACGGGATGAACTCCATGCCCTTGTCCTCGAGCGTGCGTCCGCGCAGGCCGAACTGCTCCTTGGCGAGCACGACGATGGACCTGCCCTCGGGGGTCTCGTCGGCCAGCGAGGAGAGCTGCGCGGCGTCGGCGAGCTCCGCGGGATCGACGCCGTCGACCGGGATGAACTCAGACGCCTGGCGATTACCCAGGGTGATGGTGCCGGTCTTGTCGAGCATGAGGATGTCGACGTCGCCGGCGGCCTCGATGGCGCGGCCGGACATGGCCAGCACGTTGGCCTCGTTCAGACGGCTCATGCCGGCGATGCCGATGGCGGACAGCAACGCGCCGATGGTAGTGGGAGCCAGGCACACGAGCAGCGCCACGAGCGTGGTCACGGACGTGGGGTTGGCCATGTCGTTAAGGCCGGCCGAGAAGCAGGAGTAACAATAGAGGGCCAGCGTGACCAAGATAAAGACGATGGAGAGGGCCACCAGGAAGATCTCCAGGGCGATCTCGTTAGGGGTCTTCTTGCGCGCGGCGCCCTCGACCATCGCGATCATCTTGTCCAGGAAGCTCTGGCCGGGCTCGCTGGAGATCTCGACGACGATCCAGTCGGACAGCACCGTGGTGCCGCCGGTGACGGCGGAGCGGTCGCCGCCGGCCTCGCGGACCACGGGGGCGGACTCGCCGGTGATGGCGGACTCGTCGACGGAGGCGGCGCCCTCGATGACGTCGCCGTCGCCCGGGATCTGCTCGCCGGCGCGCACGACCACCAGGTCGCCGCGCGTGAGCTCGGCGCCGGGGACGACGGTGAAGCGCTCCTTGTCCTCGACGGACTCGATGCGATGGGCCTCGACGTCCTTCTTGGCCGCACGCAGGGAATCGGCCTGGGCCTTGCCGCGGCCCTCGGCGAGCGCCTCGGCGAAGTTCGAGAACAGGTCGGTGAGCCACAGGATGACCGCGATGGCGACCACATAGTAGGTGGGCACGCCCGCGTCCCGCGCACCGAGGACGGAGGCGACGGCCAGGACGGAGGTCATGACGGCGGAGAGCCACACCAGGAACATGACCGGGTTTTGAATCTGGACGCGGGGATCCAGCTTGGCGAACGAGTCGCGGACCGCGCGGCCCATCATGTCTTTTTGCATAGCCATAAATCTGCGCCCTCCTTTACGCAATCATCTGGAAGAACTCGGCGACGGGGCCGAGCGCCAGGGCCGGGAAGAAGCTCAGGGCACCGATCAGCAGAACGATGAACACGAGCAGGAACACGAACATGCCGTTGGTGGTGGACAGGGTGCCGGCGCTCTCGGCGACCTTGCCCTTCCCGGCCAGCGAGCCGGCGATGGCCAGCGTGCCGGCGATGGGCATGAAGCGGGCGAACAGCATCTCGAGGCCGAGTATGACGTTGATCCAGGGAATGTTGCAGTTCATGCCCGCGAACGCCGAGCCGTTGTTGCCGCCGCACGAGGTGAAGGCGTACAGCACCTCGGAGAAGCCGTGCGCGCCGCCGTTGTTGAGCTGGTCGGCAAGGCCGGGCACCATGCAGGCGATGGCCGAGCACACCAGGATGGCGAACGGGGTCGCCAGGCACAGCACGACCGCCCAGCGCATCTCGCCCGGCTCGATCTTCTTGCCCAGGAACTCGGGCGTGCGTCCGACCATGAGGCCGGCGATGAACACCGTGAGGATGGCGAAGCCGATCATGCCGTACAGGCCGCAGCCCACGCCGCCGAAGACGACCTCGCCCAGGGCCATCTGGAGCATCTGGACGAAACCGCCCAGCGGGGTGTAGGAGTCGTGCATGGAGTTGACCGAGCCGTTGGAGGCGGCGGTGGTGTAAGCCGACCACGTGGAGGAGGCGGCGATGCCGAAGCGGCTCTCCTTGCCCTCCATGTTGCCGCCGGCCTGGCCGTCGGTCATCTCGATATCGACCGCGCCGCCATCGGCCAGCTGCGGGGTGCCCGCATGCTCGTTGACGGCGATGACGCCGGTGAAGATCACCAGCAGGACGAGCATGGCGGCGAAGATGGCCTTGCCCTGCTTGGTGTTCTTGACGCCGATGCCGAAGGTGAAGCAGCAGGCGGCCGGGATCAGCAGCAGGCCGGTCATCTCGATGATGTTGGTGAAGGCGTTGGGGTTCTCGTACGGATGGGCGGAGTTCACGCCGAAGAAGCCGCCGCCGTTGGTGCCGGACTGCTTGATGGCGACCTGGGGGGCCGCGGGGCCCTGGGGCAGGAACTGCTCGGTGACCACGCGCGCGTCCTCGACGACCTTGCCGTCGACCTTGACGGTGTCGCCCTCGATCCGGGCGCCGTCGATGACGCTCCAGCCGCCGTCGGCATTGGGCTGGACGGCGACGGGCTCGACGAGCTCGGCCCTCTGGGCCGGCTGGAAGTTGGAGATGACGCCGCCGGCGGCCAGGCAGACGCCGAACACGAGGTTCAGCGGGATGAGCACGTACAGGACGGTGCGGGTGAGGTCGACCCAGAAGGAACCCAGACCCCGCTCCTTGACCTGACGGAAACCGCGGATCAGAGCGAACATGACCGCGATGCCGGTACCGGCGGAGACGAAGTTCTGCACGGTGAGGCCCATGAACTGCACGAGGTAGGACAGGGTGGTCTCACCGGAGTAGGACTGCCAGTTGGTGTTGGTGACGAAGGAGGCCGCCGTGTTGAACGACAGGTCCCACGGCACGCCCGGCAGGTGCTGCGGGTTGCCCGGCAGGACGGCCTGGAGCATCTGGAGCGCGACGAGCGCCGCGAGCCCGATACCCGAGAAGGCGAGCACGCTCGCCAGATAGCGCTTCCAGCCCATCTGCTCCCCCGCGTCAATGCGGAGCAGGCGATAGACGCCTCGCTCGACCGGTGCGAGCACGGGCGACAAGACCGTGCGCTCACCGTCCATGACGCGCGCCATGAACTTCCCCAGGGGGATGGCGAGCGCGATGAGGACGGCAAAGTACAGAGCGTACTGAATGATGGCACTCATGCTTTACGAATCACTCCTCATGAGAATGTAGATGTAGTAGATGAGAAGTCCGATGCATGTGATTCCGATGATCGGAATGAGGACGTCCATGCGCCCGCTCCTTTCGAAGAAGCCTCTTTCCCTCACACCGCGCCCGAGGGGGACGCGGCATGAGAACAGTAAACGCCCGTGCGCATTAAAGCGGTGTTAGGGTTGCGCGCCCACGCATTAAGATGACGTAAAGATGCAGGTAGACGTACATGAGAACCCGCTTTTGACGGCTATACTCGTCCCATGCGCAAGCCCGTGGGCCATATCATCCCGCGCCCGAACCGTCCCGCTCGCGCGAAGGACCCGCCGGGTCCTTCGGCTCGCGCGGAACTGCGCGCGGAACGATATGGCCCACGGGCTGGCGCGACGCACTTGATCGCAGCACTCCATAGCGAGCTGTTCCCCCGAGCGGCATGCAAGGTCCGTCGCGAGTTCCGCACGCAAAGGAGCGTCCGGCGGGCGCTCCGTCTTGCGCAGGACTGTCCGAGCAGCGGACGTTGCGGGCCCGCCGAGGGGCCGCCCCCAGGAAGGAGACATATGCCACGAGACGCATCAGATACGCGCGTCGATCCGGATCGGTTGCTGCGCGTCATCGAGCAGGATGAGCAGAACGGCAAGCGCGGACGGCGCGGGCACCTCAAGATCTTCTTCGGCTATGCGGCCGGCGTGGGCAAGACCTATGCCATGCTGCAGGCGGCCCACGCCGCGAAACGACGCGGCGTGGACGTGGTGGCCGGCTACATCGAGCCCCACGAGCGGCCGGCGACGGCGCGCCTCGTGCGGGGCCTCGAGCAGGTGCCGCACGAGCTCGTCGAGCACAACGGCATCACCCTCACCGAGTTCGATTTGGACGCCGCGATCGTGCGCGCGCCGCAGCTCATCCTCGTCGACGAGCTCGCCCACACGAACGCCCCGGGCTGCCGGCATGAGAAGCGCTACCAGGACGTCGAGGAGCTCCTGCGCGCAGGGATAGACGTGTACACCACCGTCAACGTCCAGCACATCGAGAGCCTGAACGACATGGTGGCCTCCATCACCGGCGTCGTCGTGCGCGAGCGCATCCCCGACCGCGTCTTCGACGACGCCGACCAGGTCGAGCTCGTGGACATCGAGCCCGCCGACCTCCTCGAGCGCCTGCAAGCGGGGCTCGTCTACCGAGAGGCCCAGGCGGAACGCGCGCAAGACCACTTCTTCACCGTCGAGAACCTCACCGCCCTGCGCGAGATCGCCCTGCGCAAGTGCGCCGACCGCATGGGGCACCTGGCAGACGCCGCGCGCGTGATGGGCAACCGCGACTATTACACGAGCGAGCGCATCCTCGTGTGCGTCTCCCCGGCGCCGACCAATCCCCGCATCGTCCGGGCAGCCGCGCGCATGGCGAAGGCGTTTCGCGGAGAGCTGGTCGCCCTTTTCGTGGAAAGCCCGCGCACGCAGGCGATGAGCGAGCAGGAACGCGGTAAGCTGTCGAGCAACATCGCGCTCGCCGAGCAGCTCGGCGCGCACATGGAGACCGTCTACGGGGACGACATCGCCTTCCAGATCGCCGAGTTCGCGCGACTCTCCGGCATCTCCAAGATCGTCATGGGGCGGACTGGCGAGCTGAAGGGTGCTCATAACGTCCTCTTCGGGCGCAAATCGCTCGTCGAGCAGCTCATCGCCATCGCGCCAAACCTCGACATCTACATCATCCCCGACCAGGCGGCACCCGATGCGCGACGGCGGGACCGTCGCGAGCACGGCGGCTTTCGCCCGCCGAGAGGGCGCGACATGGCGCGGACCCTCGGCCTCTCCCTTCTCGCCACCGCCATCGGGACGTACTTCAGGCATCTCGGCTTCGCCGACTCGAGCATCATCTCGCTCTACATCCTCACGGCCCTGCTCACCGCCGTCACCACCGAGGGGCGCGCCTGCACCCTGTTGTCGAGCGTGCTCTCCGTGGTGCTCTACAACTTCTGCTTCGTCACGCCGCTGTTCTCGCTCGACAGCTACGACCGAAGCTACCTCGTGACCTTCGCCATCATGTTCGTGACCGCCATGGTGGCGGCCGAGCTCACCGCGCGCCTCACCAACAACGCCCGCGCGAGCGCCAAGAACGCGTTCCGCACCCGCGTGCTGCTCGAGACGAACCAGCTCCTTCAGCAGGCCGAGGGTATGGAGGCCCGCGCCCGCGTGGCCATGAGCCAGCTCATCAAGCTCCTGCGGCTCGACATCGTCTTCTACCCGGCAAGCGGAGACCTGCTGGGAGACGCGCTCTACGAGCCCGCCGGGACGCAGGACCGATCTGCGAGCATTCTCACGGAGTACGAGCGCGCGGTCGCCACCTGGACCTTCACCAACAACAAGCACGCGGGCGCGAGCACCCGCACCCTGCCCGAGGCGCAGTGCCTCTACCTGGCCGTCCGCGCGGGAAAGGAGGTGTTCGGCGTCATCGGCATCGCGCTGGAGGGACGCGAGCTCGAGGCATTCGAGAACTCGATCGTGCTGTCCATCGTGGGCGAGTGCGCGCTTGCGCTAGAGAGCGACAAGGCGGCGCGCGAGCGCGAGGAGGCGGCCGTGCTCGCCAAGAACGAGCAGCTCCGCGCCAACCTGCTGCGCTCGCTCGGGCACGACCTGCGCACGCCCCTCACCGCCATCTCGGGGTCGGCCGCCGTCCTGCGCGAGAGCGGCGATCAGCTGCCGCCGGCAAAGCGCCGCGAACTCGCCGACGCCATCTACGACGACTCGCTCTGGCTCATCGACACCGTGGAGAACCTGCTCGCCATCACGCGCGTCGAGGACGGCGACCTGCATCTCAACCTCACGACGGAGCTCATGGACGAGGTCATCGCGGGCGCGGTGGCCCATGTGGCGCGCGAGGCGCACGGGCACCATCTCGTGGTGGAGCACACCGACGACATCTTGCTGGCACGGATCGACGTCCACCTCATCATGCAGGTCCTCACGAACCTCATCGTGAACGCGTTCAAGTACACGCCCGAGGGCTCCACCGTGACGGTGGGCGCGCGAAGGGACGGGGCCTTCGTCGTCGTCGAGGTCGCCGACGACGGGCCGGGCGTGGCCGACTGCGACAAGCCGCACGTCTTCGACCGCTTCTTCATCGCCGATAGGAACAGGCCGGTCGATTCGCACCGCAGCTTCGGGCTGGGGCTGTCGCTCTGCCGCGCGATCGTCGAGGCGCACGGGGGTATCATCGAGGTCGAGGACAACGTCCCCCATGGGGCGATCTTCAGGTTCACCCTTCCCGCCGAGGAGGTAGAGATACATGAGTGATGCATCGCGGCAGCGTATTTTGGTGGTAGAGGACGACCCGGCTGTCCGCAACCTCGTCACGACGGCGCTCGGCCTTCACGGCTACGATGTCGAGCGGGCCGAGACCGGGGAGCTCGCCGTCATGGAGGCCGCCTCGCGTAACCCGGACCTCATCATGCTCGATTTGGGTCTCCCCGATATCGACGGCGTCGAGGTCATCTCCAAGGTCCGCGGCTGGTCGGCGGTGCCCATCATCGTCATCTCCGCGCGCACCGAGGACTCCGACAAGATCGGCGCGCTCGACGCCGGTGCGGACGACTACCTCACCAAGCCGTTCTCCGTCGAGGAGCTGCTCGCCCGCGTCCGCGCGAGCCTGCGGCGCTCGGGGATGGCGGGCGCGGGCGCGGCGGAGTCGAGCACGTTCGACAACGGGCCGCTGCACATCGACTTCGCCGCCGGATGCGCGACCTTGGCCGGCGAGGAGCTCCAGCTCACCCCCACCGAGTACAAGCTGCTCGCCCTGCTCGCCAAGAACGTGGGCAAGGTGCTCACCCACACGTTCATCACCCATGAGATCTGGGGGACCAGCTGGGACAGCGACATCGCGAGCCTGCGCGTGTTCATGCGGACGCTGCGCAAGAAGATCGAGGCCGACCCGTCGCATCCCACCATGATCCAGACGCACGTGGGCGTGGGCTATCGCATGCAACGGTTGTGATCGGGGTGGTTGCGGCGGTGAACGGTGGCTGTGAAGCGGTGCTGGCGTAGCGTTTGCGGCGGCCTGTCATGTTGTGAGAGAAACGGGAGCGTCCCTCAAGCTGGGGACGCTCCCGTTTGTTCTGCTTCGCGCTTTGCGATGCCCTGCCTCTTCGATCTGGTAAGGGGCACCGTGTTCCCGATGGATGCAATGCCGCGCTAGCGCTTGCGGCGATGGAGCAGGCCTGCGAGCGCGGCGATAAGGCCGCCGCCGGCAAGTGCGCCGGCGATGACGGCAGGATCGCCCGTCTGGGCAAGTCCGCTGCCCGAACCGCTGGGACCGCCGTTGCCGGAGCCTGCAGCGTCGCCCGAGCCGCTCTGGCTGCCGGAGCCGTTGCCGGACTCGCTGCCAGGACCACCCTGGCCCTCATTCTCGGAACCGCCCTGTCCCGGCTTGTCGGGATCGGGCTGGTTAGTGGGCTCCTTCTCGAGGCCGTCGATCGCCTTGGTGAGCGCCTCTGCCGCCTGGTCGAGCTCGTCCTGCGTGATAGAGGTGGCTGCCTGGGCATTCTCGGCGTCGGCGAGCGCGTCTTCGAGCTTCTTCCAGCTGTCCTCGGTGTAGCCTTCCGGCGCGAGCACCTTGGCGCGAGCGATGGTATCGGCGAGCGCGGTGCGGTCGAGCACGTGCTGCTCGAGCTCCTTCATGGCTGCATCGAGCTCGGCGACCTTCGTATTGAGGTCGGTCTGGGAGATCTTGTTCGTATCGACCTTCGCGACCGACTCGCGCACCCCGGTGAATTGCTTCCACGCGTTCGCATCGTAGCGAGCTTCCTCGAACGTCTGAGCGCGGGCGACGCTCGCCTCCCACGCCGCCGTGTCGATGGCGATGACGCTCTGGGCGAACTTCTCGGTGGCATCCTCGAGGGCTTTGGCAGCGTCGCGCAGCTTTGTCGGGTCGTTGGCGTGGTCCGCCAGGGCCTTCTTGGCAGCGTCGATGCTCGTCTTGAGGGCGTCGGCCGCAGCCTGCGGATACTGGCCGTTGAACTCGCCTACGGTGGCGCCGTCGTGTAGCTCGGTGGCGGCGTCGATGGCAACCTGCAGGCGGTCGCGAGCGTCAAGCGAGCTGCTTGCGCTCTCAAGTGCAGACTTGAGCGCGGCGGTCGCCTCGTCAAGCTGGGCTTGCGTCACATCGCCGTAGCGGTCGGCTACGGTCTTGGCGGCCGTGATGGCATCGCCCAGCGTTCCGGCCAGGTCGTCGTGCCCGTTCTTCTCGAGTGCGCTCTTGAACGCCTGGGCGCGGTCGATGGTGCGGTACAACGGCACGCGGTCGATGGTCACGAAGCCGGTGTTCCAGAACGTGCGCTCGGCGGCCTGGAGCTGCTCGAGCCAGGTGCCCGCCTCGGCGGAGTTCATGCCCTGCTCGATGGCGGCCTTGGCCTCGTTCACCTTGGCCATGAGGGCGTCGCGCGCCTCGACACGGTAGTTGCCGGCAAACTCGCCGAACGTGAGCTTGCCGAGCTGCTTCTCCAGGCCGGCGATGTAGCTCGAGAGCTCGGTGGCGCCGTCGGCTTCGTAGAGGTATACCTCGTTCAGGGTCACGACCGCGTCGTTCAGCACGTTGACGCGCACAGCCGAAACGAGCTCGGCATCGCTCATGCGCGCCAGCAGCTCGCCTGCAACGCGCGTGTTACTCGAGTAGTCGATGATCTGCTTCCAGGTGCCCTCGCCGCCGTCCTGTGCGGGGACGAGGCCCTCGACGGTGAAGCGCAGGGGCTGCTGAAGCGGCTGGAAGGCAAGGCCGACGGCGTTGATGTCGCGCGGCTTATCGAGGGTGAAGGTGAGCTGCTTGTCGGCAGCCGCGGAAAGCGTGGCGCCGGTGGCGGGGTTGCCGTCCTTCAGTGCGTCGAGCTTGTCCTGCGCGAGCGTGGAACCCTCGCCGGCGCTCACGGCCGCGTGCGATGCGGCGTTCTCGGGCGAGCTGTAGACCTCGATCTCGCGCACGAGCGGCCAGGCCTTGCCGTTGTTGGAGGGGATGCGTGCATCCTTGATATCCATGCGAATGGACTTGACGTTGCGGCCCACGGGAACGTTGATCTCGATGCCCTGCTGCTGCTTGAGATCCTCGGCGCTGCGGGAATACACGGTGGTCTTTTCTCCGGCGGCGTCGGTCACCACCAGGTCGAATTGCATGCTGCGGTCGAGCTGGCCCTTCTCGAAGCACAGGCGGATGGAGTCGACGTGGCGCTCCTCAGGGAGGTCCAGGTTGAACCAGGCGGGGATGGCGCCGTCCCTGGAGACCCAAGCGGTATCCTTGCCGTCTATCAGCGCGGTCTTGTCCTCGGGTGCGGGCTTGGTATCAGACGAGGTGATGGTCGCGGTGGCCGCGATGTTGGTGCCCGTCATGCTTTCGCGCTCTTCCTGGAGCAGCTCGAGCTCGGCGAGCGCGGGCCAGGCGGTGCCGCCCACGGAGCCCACGAAGTCGACGCGCACGGCCTTGACCTCGTAGCCCAGGTCGGCGGTGTAGACCTTCTCCAGGTCGCCGGTGTTGTTGGACTGGTCGATGATGACCTTTTCCTTGCTATCCGGCAGGATCGCGGTGACCTTGAACTTGAACTGGCGGCCGGCGTCCTCGAACGCCAGGCGCACGCGGTCGACGCGCTGCGTCTGGCTCAGGTCGACCTGGTACCAGTTGGGATCGCTGCCGTTGCCGACCCACAGGGTGCCCTCGTTGCCGTCGACGCCGGCGTTGAGCTCGCGGCCGGGCTCGGTATTCTGGGCACTCGCCTTCGCGCCGCGCGACAGGTTCTTATAGCTCACGGTGGGCGCGTTGGCCGCCATGACGCTCAGCTCGTAGATGCCGGTGAGGTTTTGGCCGTCGGTCGACTTCACCTTGAAGCGCATCTTGCTGGCAAGCACGTCGCAGGTGATCTCGTTCTTCGAGCTCACCTTGTCCGCGGTGCTCTCGCCAACCTTTACCCAGTCGTCGCCCACCAGCGCGGTGATCTCGTAGCTCAGCGGGAAGTCCGCGGCGATCTGCTGCAGCGTGATACCCGCGCCCTTCACGGCGTAGGTGCCGCCCAGGTCGATCTCGAGCGTGGCTTCCTGCTTGCCGGGTACGGTCCAGCCGGTGTCGGTGTTGCCATCGGTGAGGTTCTCAACTGCCTGCCCGGTATCGACATCCGTCACGACCTTGCCGCGCGCGATATTCTGCAGCTCTTCGGCCTCGGCATCGCCCACGATCTCGTCCATGGCGGTCACGGAATAGTGCTCCATGATCTGCTCGGCAAGCGCCTTGGGATCCTCGGCCGCGGGCTTGGTGGCGAAGCCGTCGTCGTCCTGGTCGCTCTTGCGGTTGGCCCATTCCCAGCCAAAGGTGAACCAGTTGAGGTCTTGCGCGCTACCGCCGTCCTCGAGAGCCTTCTTGCGGGCGTTCGCCCAGGACTCCCAGCGCGGTTTGTAATAGCTGCCGGTGAGGCCGGACCACTGGCGATTCGAGTAGTCGATCAGCGAGCCGTTCTTCTCCAGGCCCCAGGTGGTGATGAGCGAGCGCGCGTTGAGCTCGAAGAGGTCGGCCGTCCAGTCGTCGGCGTCCTCGAGCAGCGTGCGCGCGTTCTCGATCCACGTGCCCAGCATGAAGTCGCTGGAGGTGGAGAGCATGCGGTCCTGGGCGTCGAGCATCTCGAGCATCTGGTTCGCCAGCAGCTCGAAGCGCTCGGCATCGCGCTGCTTGTAGGCGTCGCCGGCGAGCGGCTGGTACTCCTGGAACGCGTTGGCCAGCACCTGGCGCATCACGTCGACGAAGTCGTAGCGGAACGCCTCGGAGTCCTTATACGTGTCGTAGCTCTCGATGAAGAGCTGCGCGGCGCGCTCGAACTCCTTCTTGTCGTAGTCGATGTCGCTGTGGCCCCAGGTGGAGGCGGAGCCGATCTTGTTGTCCGACGGGCGCGCGTTCATGATGGACTCGCTGGCGCCCTGGTAGTACTCGCCGTCCACGTGCTTGTACGCGGTGTCGAGCAGGATGTCCCAGGCTTCTTGGATCTTGGCGTCGGTGCCCCCGTAGCGGCGCTCGATATAGCTGCGCGTCCACGCGCGGTAGTCCACGGGGTCCTGCTCCCAGGTCATGTCGAACAGCAGCTCGTAGACGATGGGGGAGTTGTCGATGGCCTCGGGCGTGATGCCGATGCCGCGCATGTACCTGTTGGAGTTGTACGCCTGCGGGATCTTGATCGCGAGCACCTCGGGCACGCCGTCCATGCCCATGCGGCCGCCGAAGTTGTGCAGCATGTTCCACACCCACGGCACCTGCTGGTTCTCCATGGGGCTCGCCTGCGAGCGCAGGTCGCTCTGCAGGTCGAGGACGAGCGACTGCTCCTTCTTAGCGAGGCCGGAGAGCTTGTTCTCATCGATGCCCCACTGCCACTGCTGCATGACCCAGACGGCCTGCGGGTCGTAGTCGAGCATCTTCTGCTGCACGGTGCGGTAGATGTCCACGATGTTGAAGCCCTGCGGCACGGTGCCGCCCTCGTGGAACGGGTCGACGGCGTAGAAGTGGGAAACCTTGCCGAAGATGCGCTCCTGCGCCTCGTAGAACGTGGTGCCAACTTTCTGGAAATAATCTTCCTTGCCGGCAGCGCGGTCTGCGTCGGTGAGGTAGGTCTTGATCATGTAGGGGCGCGCGAAGCCCGACCACGAGCCGGAGGACGCGGCGACGGAGTTGGGGTTCTTCTGTTGGAAGTCCGTGGGAACCTGGCCGCCGAAGCCCTGGATGACCGGGTCGATGCCGTAGGTCTGCATACGGTCGTGGATCCGACGCGCCAGCTCGACGCGCTGCTCGAACCACGAATCGGGCAGCGGGCCGCCCACGGAGTAGAGGTTCTGCATGTAGAACCAGGCGAAGTACGCGGGGCCGGAGAGGTACTCCTGGATCTCCTCGTTGGTGTAGTTGTACTCGAGCAGCGTCTGGCGCAGGACCTCCTCCTGGCCCACGATGTCGAGCACCAGGTTCACGCCGTTCATGGCGCACCAGTCGAGGAAGGGCTCGTACTCGTCCCAGTTCCAGAACGCCATGGTGTAGGAGTAGGTGCAGAAGTTGAGCGCGTAGCGGTACTCGTAGTCGGTGAACTTGAGGATGCCCTCGCCCACCGAGGGGAGGGTGGCGGGCATGTCGAGCTGCGAGCCGAAGAGCGGGTTGTAGTCGACCTTGCAGTAGTTGCGCAGGTAGTAGTTGAGGCCGGAGGCCAGCGAGATGCCGTCGTTGCCGCGGACCTTGATGCGCCCGCCGCCCGCATCGGTGATCTCGAAGACATCCTTGCCGTCGAGCTGGTCGCGCAGCTCGAAGACGAACTTGTCGCGCCATTCGGCGCCCAGGACGCGCTCGACCAGGTTGCCCGCCTCGGCAACGACCTTCTGGTCGGCGTATGCCTTATCGGTCTCGAAGCGGTTCCACTCCTTGCCCCATGCGCTGTCGGCGAAATCCCCGACCTGGATGTCCGCCTTCTTGGCGGTGGTGTCGGAGACCTTCTCGCCCAGGAAGGAGACCTCGGCGATGTTGACCTGCTGCGAGCCGGAGTTGTAGCTCACGCTGATGCGCGCGGCGCAGGCCTCGGTGGGCTCGATGTCGAGCTGGTCGGCGTTGGCGGTGGCGGGGTCGTCGTTGGCCTTGTAGGCCACCTTATCGAAGGTGCTGCCGTCTTTGGACAGGTAGACCTCGTAGTGATAGTAGGAGCCGGGCACGTTCTGCAGCGAGATGCTGCTGATGCGGTACGTGCCGTCGAAGGTCACGTCGATGAAACGGCGGTAGTCCTGCATCGAGTTCGTACCTGGCGACTGCCAGTAGGTGTCGGTCTTGCCGTCGATGGCGAGCGCGGCGTCGTGGCCGGACGCCGAGGCGGCCTTCGCCGTCAGCCCCGTGAGCGCTTGCGGCGCCGCGGTGGCAGCCGACGGGTACGCGAGCGCGCCGCAGGCAACGGCTCCCGCCGCGCCCGCGATGGCGAGCACGCGCGCCGTCTTCTGCCAGGGCCGCTCCACGTGGAACAGTTGGTGCATACGGTTGTCCTCATCTGTTCATCCGCCCGTTCCGGGCGGTCTCCATGCATTCAGTGCAGAATGCTTAATCTTTCATAATGATAGACAAATTGGACCGTTTGAGTGGTGGAACGGCAGACGGTTCAGCTATAGCCGCCAACGGTATGAAATCGGCGGCAGGAGGGTCGGTATCCCAGGGTGAACGGATTTACGCTCGGGCGCGGGGCGCGGCGGGCGATGCGACCACGGGCGGAGTCGTTCGCGCGCTGCCGCGTGCCGCGTGCCGCGTGCGTCGCGGGCCGCGTGCCGCGCGCTGCAGCCGTCGGCGGGCGATCGGCTTCTGGCGCGTTATTCGCTGCTAGCGCATGCAGCTGATCGCCCGCGCGCGCCGGATGCACGCCGGGACGCGTTCGAGGAGCAGCTCGATATCGGCTTCGGTGACGTCGTCTGCCAGGGAGAAGCGGACGCTGCCGTGCGCCCACGCGGGGTCGCTCACTCCCAGCGCGCTGATGACGTGCGACGGCGCGGTCGAACCCGTCGAGCAGACGGACCCGGCTGCGGCGGCCACCCCGGCGCGATCGAGGAGCATGACGAGCAGCTCGCTGTCGACGTCGCGGCAGATGAACGAGGCGATGGACGGCAGGCGCCTCGCGCCCCCGCGCGGGCCGGTGGGCAAGACGTTTTCGCACGAGGCGAGCACGCCGTCCGTGAACGCATCCCGGAGTGCGCCGATGCGCGCGACGCGCTCGGCGAGTCCCTCGCAGCTCTCTTGGAGCGCGGCCGCCAGCCCCGCCGCCCCCGCGAGATTCTCCGTTCCGGCGCGCAGGCCGCGCTCCTGAGCACCGCCCGCGATGAGCGGCGGAATCGAGAAACCATCCTTGAGATAGAGGGCGCCGGTGCCGCGCGGGCCGTGGAATTTGTGGGCGGAGAGCGAGAGCGCGTCCACGCCCAGCGCTTTGATGGAGACGGGAATGTGCCCGACTGCCTGCACGGCGTCCGTGTGGAACGGCACGCCGAACTCGTGCGCGATGCGGGCGAGCTCTTCGATGTTCTGGATGCTGCCCACCTCGTTGTTGGCGAGCATAGTGGCCGACGACGGGCCGGGCGTGGCCGACTGCGACAAACCGCACGTCTTCGACCGGTTCTTCACCGCCAAAGGCGCCCAGCCCGTCGACGCGCACCGCAGCTTCGGGCTGGGGCTCTCGCTTTGCCGTTCCATCGTCGAAGCGCACGGGGGTATCATCGAGATCGAGGACAACGTCCCCCATGGGGCGATCTTCAGGTTCACCCTGCCCGCAGAGGAGGTTGCGATCCATGAGTGAGGCCACGCGCCCGCATATCCTGGTCGTGGAGGACGACCCCGCGGTCCGCAACCTGGTGACGACGGCGCTCGGCCTTCACGGCTACGATGTCGAGAAGGCCGAGACCGGGGAGCTCGCCATCATGGAGGCCGCCTCGCGCAACCCGGATCTCATCATGCTCGATTTGGGTCTCCCCGATATCGACGGCGTCGAGGTGATCGCCAAGATTCGCAGCTGGTCGGCGGTGCCCATCATCGTCATCTCCGCGCGCATCGAGGACTCCGACAAGATCGGCGCGCTCGACGCCGGGGCGGACGACTACCTCACCAAGCCGTTCTCGGTCGAGGAGCTGCTCGCCCGCGTCCGCGCGAGCCTGCGGCGATCGGGGATGGCGGGGACGGACGCGGTCGAGGCGAGCACGTTCGACAACGGCCCGCTCCATATCGACTTCGCCGCGGGCTGCGCCAGCGTCGCGGGGCGGGAGCTCCAGCTCACCCCCACCGAGTACAAGCTGCTCGCCCTGCTCGCCAAGAACGTGGGCAAGGTGCTCACCCACACGTTCATCACCCATGAGATCTGGGGGACCAGCTGGGACAGCGACATCGCGAGCCTGCGCGTGTTCATGCGGACGCTGCGCAAAAAGGTCGAGGCCGATCCCGCGCACCCGCAGCTCATCCAAACCCACGTGGGCGTGGGGTACCGCATGCAGCGCCTCTAGTCCGATCAGGCCTCGTCGCCGAAGGAGATGCCCAGGAAACGCGCCTCGCGCACCAGGTCGCTGCCGGGGTCGACGTACTTGAGCTTGCCGGCGACCTCCTCCAGCGGCACGCGGCACATCTTACCGGAGCGCTGCGCGACCATAAAGCCGCTCTCCCCCTCCAGGAAACCCAAAGCCGCCTCGACGCCGCACTGCGTGGCGAACACGCGGTCCTGCGCATCGGGCTGACCTCCGCGCTGCGTGTGACCGGGGATTGCCACACGCGTCTCGCGACCGGTGCGGGTCTCGATCTCGCGCGCGATGTCGTAGACGATAGACGGAGAGGTGCGCTCCGCGACGAGCTTCTTGTACTCCCTCTTGGACAGCCTCGCCTCATCGCGCGAGATAGCGCCCTCGGCGACCACGATGATGGTGAACCGGGCACCGGCCTGCATGCGGCGATCGATCGCGGCGATCACGTTGTCCATGTCGTAGGGGATCTCGGGGATCAGACAGGCGTCGGCACCTCCCGCAACCGCGGCGTACAGCGGAATCCAGCCCACCTTATGACCCATGATCTCGATCACGAAGACGCGCCCGTGGCTGCTCGCGGTGGTGCGGATGTCGTCGATACACTTGGTGGCGATCTCGACTGCGCTCGTGAAGCCAAAGGTGAGGTCGGTGCCCCAGGTGTCGTTGTCGATCGTCTTGGGCAGGGCGATGACCGAGAGCCCTTCAGCGCGCAAGCGGTTGGCCGTCTTGGTGGAACCGTTGCCGCCCAGCATGAAGAGGCAATCGAGCTTGAGGTCGCGATACGTCTCCTTCATGGCGGCGACCTTGTCCACGCCGTCGGCCTCGGGCGTGTCCAAGCGCTTGAAGGGCGTGCGGCTCGTGCCCAAGATGGTGCCGCCGCGCGTGAGTATGCCGCTGAAGTCGGACGGGCTCATCTTGCGATACCGCTTGTAGATCATGCCCTGGTAGCCGTCCTCGAACCCATAGATCTCGACGGGCTCCGTCGACAGGTTGATGACGGTCTTTACGATGCCACGCATGGTGGCGTTGAGCGCCTGACAGTCGCCGCCGCTCGTCAGAAGGCCGATTCGCACCATAGGTACCCCTCACGCTCATGGCGCACGCCGCCTAAGGGGCGGCGAGCGCGGTCTATTCACATATTCAACAGTGTACGCCCAACGGGGCCCCGCTCAGTGTGTCCGCGCGCATCGCTTACATACGCGCGATTCTTTAACATGCTCGAAAGCATCGCGTAACGGGTCCATCATGCTTGCACGTTACACTCACCATGGACCGAGGCACGGCGATAACCTAAAGACATCCATGCGATTTCACAGGT
The DNA here is from genome assembly GCF_020735465.1 of Collinsella stercoris DSM 13279. Lineage (GTDB taxonomy): Bacteria > Actinomycetota > Coriobacteriia > Coriobacteriales > Coriobacteriaceae > Collinsella > Collinsella stercoris. The sequence continues at coordinate 1,003,581 of NZ_CP085935.1, forward strand.
AGCACCACTTCCGGCAAGCACCGCAACACGAGGGAGCCATCATGGGCAACGACGGACACAACAAGCAGCGTGATTTGAGTTACACCCAAAACCGTGAACTTTCCTGGCTCCGTTTCGACGAACGCGTGCTCTCCGAGTCCCTCGACGACACGGTGCCGCTGTTCGAGCGCCTCAAATTCATCGCGATTTTTGAGAGCAACATGCATGAGTTCCTCATGGTCCGCATGGGTGGACTCTCAAGCCTGGCGACCCTCAAGCGGCAGCCACGCGACAACAAGAGCGGCATGACCCCCTCCGAGCAAGTGGAGGCCGTATTCTCGGCGTTACCGGGGTTGTTCTCCAAAGCCGCCTCGTCCCTCGACGCCATCGAATCCCTCCTGCGCGCCAAGGGCATCGAACGCATCACGCCCTCCGAGCTCATAGGTGCCGAGCGCGATGCGGTACGCAGCCACTTCGACCGCAACGTACTCCCCATCTTCTCGCCGCTCATCATCGACCCGCGCCACCCCTTCCCCAACCTGCGCAACGGCGCCCTCTACGTGGTCTGCACGCTCACCGCCGCCTCCGAAGACGAACAAGGGCTCCTCGGCATCATCGAGGTTCCAAGCTCGCTCCCCCGCGTCGTCGAGATCACGAGGAACGATGGCAGCCTGCGCTATATCCTGCTCGAGGACGTCATCTTGGCGTGCCTGGAATCGTGTTTTGGCTCCTATGTCCCGCAAGATCGCGCGGTGATCCGCGTCACGCGCAACGCCGACCTCGACCCGGACGGCGAGGGCGTCGAGGAAGACGAGGATTACCGCCAGCACATGAAGAAGGTGCTCAAGAAGCGCTTGCGCCTCCAGCCCGTGCTCCTCGCCGTGCACGGAGATCTCGCCCGCGAATCCCTCAAGTCGATCCGCAAGGCACTGGGACTGAGTCAGCAGGCCGTCCTGTCGGTTACTATGCCCCTTGACTTGGGATATATCTACTCCCTGGAGGGCAAGTTGCCCGCCACCGTGCGCGACCGGCTCCTGTTCCCTCCGTTCGCCCCCCAGCCGAGCCCGCTGTTTTGCCCGGGTGGCTCCATGCGCGATCAGGTGCTCGCCGGCGACAAGCTGCTGTTCTACCCCTATGAGTCGATGGGCACGCTTCTCGGCCTCATCAACGAGGCCGCCCACGACGACACCTGCATCTCGCTGCGCATCACGCTCTACCGCGTGGCGCGTCAGTCGCGTTTGTGCGAGTCGCTCATCTCCGCAGCCGAGCGTGGCAAAGAGGTAACCGTGCTGATGGAACTCCGCGCGCGCTTTGACGAGGAGAACAACATCGCTTGGGCGGAGCGCCTCGAGGAGGCGGGCTGCACCGTCATCTACGGTGCGGAGGGCTTCAAATGCCATTCCAAGATCTGCCAGCTCACCTATCATGACCAGGGGAAGATTCGCCGCATTACCCTACTGGGGACCGGCAACTTCAACGAGAAGACCGCGCGCCTGTACTCGGACTTCATGCTCATGACCGCGCATGAGGGGATCGGCGAGGACGCCAACGCGTTCTTCCGAAACCTCACCTTGGGCAACCTGCGCGGCGAGTACCGGTACCTTGGCGTGGCGCCCGCCGGGCTCAAGCCCCTCGTGATGGACGGCCTCGATCGCGAGATCGCCCGTGCGCGCGCCGGCATGCCCGCCCACGCCTTCTTCAAGATGAACTCCCTCACCGACCGCGAGGTCATCGATAAGATTGCCGAGGCAAGCCGAGCGGGCGTCCGCATCGATATGATCATCCGCGGGATATCCTGCATGCTGCCGGGCATCGAGGGCAGCACCGAGAACGTGCACATCCGCTCTATCGTCGGGCGCTTCCTGGAGCACGCGCGCGTGTACTCCTTCGGCGAGGACGCCGACACCGTCTACCTGTCGAGCGCCGACATGATGACGCGCAACACCGAGCACCGCGTGGAGATCGCCTACCCCGTCCTCGACCCCACCTGCCGCGCCATGGTGCGCGACTACATGGCCGATCAGCTGCGCGACAACGTGAAGGCGCGCGAGCTGAGCGCGCAGGGCACCTGGGAGCCCGTGGCTCGCATGAAAGGCGATGCGCCCTTCAACGCACAGGAGCACTTCATGGCGCAGGCTGCCAACCGCGCTCGAGCCGCAGAGGAACGCCGCGCGGCTCGAGCCGTCGAGGTCGAACGTGCCGCGCGAGACGAAATCGCGCATGCCGCGGAAGCGCTGGACCCCGGTGCAGGCCGGGCGTCCGACACGTCGAATGCCGATGCGACGCCATCGCAACCGGTTGCCTCCACAACGGAAACCAACGAGTTCAACCAAGCTGTCGAGCCCCAGGAGGCGGACGGCCACAAGGGTGCCGAGCAGAGCAAAGAGAGTCACTTCAAGCGCGGCTGGCACATGGTGATGCGCGGCTTCCGCGAGATGTTCTCCTAGCCGCCATTACCCGTTTTCAAGACGAGGACGCTTTCGTATTCGACGGGCAGCCGGTGCGTCGCGCGTGTAATGTCGAAAAATACGCGATTGAAGCGCGTCATTTTCGACATTCTACGCGCGGATCCGTCAAATCCGGCTGACATGTCGCGCCACCTCACATCAGGCACGAGGAGGCAAGTACGTTGCACGCATTAGCCCTCGAGCTGCTCGCTGGCCTCGAGCCAAGCCATCTCGAGCTCGTCGAGCTCGCCTCGGGCGGCGGCGATGGCCTCCTGCTGCGCCGTGAGCGCCGCGAAGTCGATGGGGTCGATGGCGAACATCCCCTGCTCGAGCTCCTCGATCTTTGCCCGGCGCGTCTCCATCTTGCGTTCGAGCGAGGCGACCTCCTTCTTGAGGCGCTGGCGTTCCGCATTCGACAGTCCGCATGCCTGGAAAGGTGTCGCCACGGCAGATGCGACGGATCCTTGACCGGACGCACCTCCGCCCAAAGGTGACCCCGCTTCCAAAGCACCACCGAAGCCGGGCGCCTGGGGCCGGGACGCCCCGCCGGCAGACGCGCCCTCCGTCAGGCGCAGGTAGTCGTCCACGCCTCCCGGGACGTGCCGCAGCGTGCCGTTGATGAGCGCCCACTGCTGGTCGGTCACGCGCTCCATGAGGAAGCGGTCATGCGTGACCAGGATGAGCGTTCCGGGCCAGCTGTCGAGCAGGTCCTCCACGAGGGCGAGCATGTCGGTGTCGAGGTCGTTGCCGGGCTCGTCCAAAATCAAGACGTTCGGCTCCTCCAAGATGGTGAGGAGCAGCGACAGCCTGCGCTTCTGGCCGCCGGAGAGATCCTTGATGCGACTCCACATCTGCTGCTGCGTGAATCCAAGGCGCTCGAGCAGCTTCTCGGGGCTTGTCTCCTTCCCCTCCACCATCACATAGCGCTTTCCGCGGGCGAGCACCTCGCGGATGGTGTCGTCCTCGACGGGCTTGAGCTCGTCGAGCTGCTGGGAGAGCACGCCGAACCGGACTGTGGACCCGATCTTCACGCGCCCGCGGAGCGGCTTGAGTTTGCCCTGGATGATATTAAGCAAGGTGGTCTTACCGGCGCCGTTCTCGCCGAGCAGGCCGTAGCGGTCGCCGGCGCCGATGAGCCAGGTGACGTCCGAGAGCACGGGGCGGTCGGATGTGGCGCCCGAGGGGCGGCTCTCGGTCGAACCCTTGGCCGTGGGTTCGCCCTCATACCCCGCGTCCACATCGGCCACATCGATGACCTGCTTGCCCAGGCGGCTCACCGCGAGGCGCTTGAGCTCGAGCTCGTTGCGGACGGGAGGCACGTCGGCGATGAGCTCGCGGGCGGCCTCAACGCGGAACTTGGGCTTGGTGCTTCGCGCCTGCGCACCACGAGAGAGCCACGCGAGCTCCTTGCGCGCCATGTTGCGGCGGCGCTCCTCTGTCACCTGCGCCATGCGGTCGCGCTCGACGCGCTGCAGGATGTAGGCGGAGTAGCCGCCCTCGAACGGGTCGACGCAGCCGTCGTGCACCTCCCACATGGAGGTGCAGACCTCATCCAGGAACCAGCGGTCGTGCGTGACGACGAGCATGGCGCCGCTCGACTTCTGCCACCGCGCCTTCAAATGCCCCGCGAGCCAGTTGATGGTGCGCATGTCCAGATGGTTGGTGGGCTCGTCGAGCATGAGCACATCGCAGTCGCCGATGAGCAGGCGCGCCAAGTCCACGCGGCGGCGCTGTCCACCCGAGAGCTCGCCCACCAGGCCCTCCCAGGGCACGTCGGCGATGAGGCCGTCCAAGATCTGACGCACGCGCGGGCTCGACGCCCACTCGTATTCGGGCAGGTCGCCCACCACAGCACGATGCACGCTCATGGCGTCATCGAGCGCGTCGCGCTGACCGAGGATGCCCACCGTCACGTCACGACGGCGCGTCACGCGCCCGGAGTCCGGCTCGATGGCACCTGAGAGAATCCCCAGCAGGCTCGACTTTCCATCACCGTTCTTGCCCACGATGCCGATGCGGTCGCCCTCGTTGACGCCAAGCGTCACATCCTGGGCGATCAGCTTGGTGGGAAACTCAAGATGCACGCCGTCGCAGCCTAGCAGAATGGCCATATCGAAACGCTCCTCGCTCATGTTTGCATAATCCCCAATCTTACCAGCCCGCCGACCCCGCTTCCCCATCTCCATGGGGAACATCGCGCTCGATATCGATGTCCGATGAGCGCAATCGACCGGTTACGATGCACCCTCTCTCGCGAACGCACACGGTACCCAACATGTGCGCTCGGCGTTGGAAATCTAGCAATCCAGCTTGACCTTGACGTTGCGTGAAGGTTTATCCTAGCGGCAATCGACGGCGGAAAGGTGAACATGGGAGCGCATAAGACCTGCAGCATCGGAGAGGTGTCTGAGATTGCCGGAATCTCGCCGCGCACGCTGCGCTTTTACGAGGAGGCGGGGCTGTTGACGCCGACGCGCGGACCCAACGGATACCGCTGCTACGTATCGGCGGACATCGACCGTTTGCAGGAGATTCTACTTCTGCGTCACATTGGCGTGGGAGTCGCCGAGATATCGGATGCACTCAGCGGCACCGAAACGGACCGCACGTGTGCGCTGAATCGACACCTTGCGACACTCAAAGCGGAGCGAGACCGCCTCGATGCGCTCATCCGCACCGTCGAGCAGACCATCGACCATATCGAGAAGGGAACCCACATGGACGACAAGGAAAAATTCGAGGGCATGAAACGTGAGCTCGTTGAAGACAATGAGCACACGTACGGGCAGGAGGTGCGAGAACGCTGGGGTGATGCGGCGGCGGACGGCGCCAACCGCAAGATGCTCAACTTGAGCAAGGACCAATTCGCGCGCTTCCAAGAGCTGGGACGCAGAATCAATGAAGAACTCGAAGATGCCGTGAGGGCGGGCGCCGATCCAACAGGACCAGCAGGTGCGCGCCTGTGCGCCCTTCACAAGGAATGGCTCGACTACACCTGGAGCTTCTACTCGCCGGAGGCACATAAGGGGTTGGCCGAGATGTATGTGGCGGACGAACGATTCGCCTCATATTATGACGAAGTCGTCAAGGGCTGCGCCGCTTGGCTGCGCGATGCGGTCATCGCCCACGCGCGATAGCGGTTCCATGGGCTCTCTCCGATCTTCTCATTGCCCACGCCGCGGTTGCGCTTAATCAATGTATACGCTTCTCCCCCCGGTGCCACCGTGTCATGACGAGTCAGGCGCGTACCGCCATTCAGCCGTCCAAGCGGCATTGAAAAGGCGCCCTTGGAAATCCCCAAGGGCGCCTCGCCGTCATATAGATGCGCGTTCTCGCGCAAGATGGACCAGCTGCCTCTGAGCTACCGCTTGCGACGCGCCAGCCAGATTCCCAGGCCCGCAACAGCGACTCCCGCGATTGCGACGCCGACCGTCAGCACGAGGGAGGTATCGCCCGTCGAAGGCAGCTTCCCGCCGTCGACCGGACCGCCAGGTACGTGGGGCGAACCCGGATCGCCGGGTTCCTCAGGACTGTCATAGACGTTCTGGAACACGGGCGGCTCGCTCCACGAGGCAGTGGCGCTCAGGGCACCGCCGCCGTCGTCGGAGAGCGCCACGGTCACCGTGAACGCCCTGCCGTCATACACGACGTCGTCCTTGACAAAACCGCCCGTCGCACGCTGCTGCTCCGTGGCATCGGACCAGCGCACGCCATCCGCGTTCACGGCATCCGTGGGAACGACCTCGCGCACGGCGTATGCAAGCTCGCGCGCACGCGAGATGACCCCGTCCTGATCGACCCAAGCGGCATCCGCCAGGTCCTCAGCCGTATAACGCAGGGGCGTGAATGCGACGTTGCCGCGCTCGTCGTTCGAGACCGTCTGCAGGACCGTACCGTCCGCATCCACCAGCTCGAAGGAGAATTCACCATCCTCCAGCATGCGACCGCTCAGCATCTTGAATGCCATAAGCGGCACGGTGACGCCCACGGGGTCGTAGGCGTTCGCGAAGACCACCGCATCGACCTTGCTCCCGCTCTCGTCGAGAACCTCGTGCGTAGCGGAAAGCGTGCCGTCGCCGTTGTCGACGACCGACGTGCGCACCGTATACACAGCCTTATCGAACTCGATGCCGCCAACGTTCTCATCGACGACCTCGGCAAGGCGGTACGTGTGGACGCCCGGCTCCGTATAGGTGAGCGCCGGGAAAGCAATCCTGCCGTCCGCGCCGTTCGTCGCGGTCAGGACCTGCAAGTCCGCGCCCACTCCGTCATCGACGAGCTCGGTGAGCATGAAGGTGAAGGCGTCCTGCGCAAGCGGCTTGCCCGTGAGGTCCTTGGAGATCGAAATCTGGTCGGTCACGCTCGAGGACAGCTCGTCCACCGTGTAGGTATTGGTGAAGGTGAAGCTCGCGCCCTCGGCGGGGTCGCGCGTCACGGTGAGCCTGCCCGACCCGTCGTCCGTCACGGTGAAGGTCACCGTGCGCGAAGCGTCCTGGTCGTTGGTCACGCCCGACACCTCACCGGACTCCGTGATGGTGTAGGTGAAGGAGACCGTGCGCGGCTTCCCGCTGCGTGCAGTCGCCTCGCCGTCGGCAAGCGCCTCAAGGTCGGCGGCCTCGGGATGCTCCTGGGCCCATTTGCGGTTGAGGTCATCGAGCGTGAACGAGATCTTGCCAAAGTCGACCGAACCGTCCTTGCCGTTCGTGACCTCGGTGCGCTCAGGCATCGGCGCGCCGTCCTCACCCGAAACGGTGAAGGTGAACTTGCCGGTGATGTCCGCAGGCGCCAAGCCCTCGGCGTACGTCAGCACCTTGCGGCCCGCAAGCGCCATGGGCACCGGCTCGCCGCCGTTCGTGACGTAGGTGTTCTCAAACGAGTGGCCGTCCAACCCCTGCACCGTCGCGGCGAGCGTGCCGTCGCCCTTGTCCTCGACGCTCACCTCAAAGCTCAGGCTCTGGGTGGTCGCGGAGACGCCGTCGGGCAGACCGTCAACGATCTCGACGGCAGTGTAGCGCACGTGCCAGATGCCCTGGGCATCGCGCGTGGCGTACCCCTTATCGATGGCCTCGGCCAGCGCGTCGAGTGTGAACTCGATCGTGCCGAAGTCCACAGTTCCGTCGGCGGCGTTTTCAGCGTGCGCGATGACCTCGCTGCTGCCCGCCGCGCCGTCGCCCGTCCTCAGCTCAAAGGAGAACTCCCCTGCCTCGAGCGGGCGTCCGTGGAGCACCTTGCTCGTCGCGATCGAGACATCGCCCTGCGCCGCGTAGCTGTTCACGAAGGGCAGCACCACGGGCTCGACTTCCTCGGCCGCCTGGCCGCTCGTGTACACGTAGGTCTTCTCGCCCTCGGTGGCACCCGTCACGGTCGTGGTGACCGTCAGCGTGCCCGCACCGTCATCGGCGACGGAAATCGAAACGCCATAGACCGTCTGGTCGTTGGTGTACCCAGCATCACCGCCCGTGCTCTCGCGCACCTCGTAGGCGAAGGTCTTACCCGCGTCAGCCTGGGTGAACACGAGCCCGCCGGGAAGGCCGGCGAGTATATCGATGGAGTCGACCGCGCCGTCCTTCGCTGCGTGGGACGTAAAGACCCGCTCCGTCTGCCCCTCGGCAAAACCGAGCTTGCTTGCAGCGGCGGCGACCGCCTCGGCATCGACACCCTTCGCCTTCACCGTGAAGGCGAACTGGCCGTCTGTCATATCGCGCCCGTTGAGGACCTTGGTAATCTTGAGGCCGCCCAGCGCTGAGTAATCGACCGTGGACTCGTAGCGGTTCGTGAACACGGGGACGCCCTCGACCGGCTTGCCGTCCTTGAACACCGACACCGCGGGAACGAGCTCGCCGCTTGCGGCCTCGGTAACGTGCACCACAACATCGTAGACCGCATCGTCGAACGTCACGCCGTTCGCCTGCGGGGCCTCATGCACCTCGCGCAATGTGTACCGATGCACGCCCGGCTCGTCGAACGTCAAGTCCGAGAACCTCACGTTGCCCTCGGCGTCATTGCTCGAGACGAGCGGCTGACCGCCGTCGACCGGTGCGAGCACAAAGGAGAACTCACCCTCGGTAAGCGGATTCGGACGTCCCTCTAGCACCTTCTTGGCCATGAGGACCGTATCCGTCCGGCGCACCTTGTTGGTGAAGTACGCGCCATCCTCCTGCGGCCCATCCTGCAAGATGGGTCCGATCACAAAGACGTCGCCCACGCCGATGTCGAAGGCAGACACCGTGAAGCGGACCTCGCGGTTGCTGTACACGACGCCGTCCTTGACGAAGCCGCCGGCAGCCTTCTGCTCGTCCGTCGCGTTCTCATAGCGCACGCCCTCCGCGTTGACCGCGTCGGCGGGGACTTTCTCACGAAGGCGGTAGTCGTACCGTCCGCTCTGCTCGTACAGGACGTCCGGGCTCGTCGAAATCCCAAACAGCTTGAAGCCGTTCTCGTCCTGAGGCGACTCGGCATTCACCGGCGCGACAACGAGCGGCACGGAGACGAAGCCCTCATCACCCGGCTTGTAGTCATGTCCACCAGAGCTGAAGGACATCTGCTCGCAGGTGAACTCAAAGGAGTCCGCAGCGGACCAATCGCGCCCGACGAGACGCTTGGTGAAGCGGTCGAACTGGAGGGCGCCGGGCCTTGCCTTATATCTGTTCACAAAGGGCACCCGCGGTTTTTCGGCCTGGCCCTCTGCGGGGCTGTCGCTATCCCACGTTCCGATCAGCTCGGGCTCTGCCAGCTGATCGCCCGTGAGCGCGTCATGCGTGCGCTTGACCGTGGTCACGGTCTTCATGGTTCCGTCGCCCTTGTCCGCGGGCGTGATGGAGACCAGGAACTGCGAGCTGTCATAGGTCACGCCATCGGCCTGAACGCCGAGCGCCTCGCCGTCCTCATCCCATGCGGGTTCGACATTCTCCTTAACCCGATACGAATACGTCTTCCCTGTATCCGCCTGCGTGAACTTCAGGCCCTTGAGCTTCTCCATCAGGTGCGCCTTGCCCTCCGGAGCCTCCCCGACGGCGAAGATGCGCTCGAGCTGCTCCTCATCGGCGGGAAGGCCGCGGTCGAGCATCTTCTGCGCCGAGGCTGAGTTGACCGGTTCCAAGGTGAAGTCGAATTGCTTGGCCTCCAGGTCCTTGCCATACATGGTCTTGGCGACCTCGATGCCGGCGAAGGTCGTGCTCGCGCTGTAACGGTTCACGAAATCGAGCGTGATCACGCCGCTGGAATCAGTGTGCGTGCCCAGGTCGAGAGGAATGTTGACGATGGCACCCGAGCGATCGTACGTACGATAGAGTCTTGGAACGACCTTGAGCGTGCCATCGAGGTTGTCGGTCACGCGGTATTCAAGACGGTAAATCGAATTGTCCCAACCGCCAATGAGGCCGGGTATCTGCTCACCACCCCACAGGGGCGTAACCTCCTTGATGTAGTACGTATACGTGTGGCCCGCATGCGACTGGTCAAACTTAAGCTGGAGTTTGCCGTCCATAACGACGACCTTCTCGCCGCTCATCGCCGCAGGAGCGCTGAAGCTCTTGTCCGTCTCAGCCAGCAGCTTGCGAGACTCCTCATCGGCGCCCTCGATCGTGAACGAGAACTCCTTGTCCTTCATATCGCGGCCCTCAAGCGTCTTGGTGAGTCTGATGCCCGCCGTTGAGGCAGCGGCACGATACGTGTTATGGAACTCGACGCGGTCGGCACCGCCGGGCGTAGACTCAACCGGAGTCAGATGGTCGTCAGAACCCGTCCAAACGCCCTGCTCGTTCAGCCCCGTGACCTGGTAGTAGGTAATCGTCGCAACGAGCGCCTCTGTGCCACCAGTGCGCTTGATCGGGGAATCCTGGAGCATGAGGTTCACCCGCGCGACGAAGCGCGTCGAGTCATATGTCATGCCCTGCTTGGCAAAGCCGCCGGCAAGTTTCTGATCGGCCGTCGCGGCATCCCATCTCACCCCATCGGCGTTGACGGCATCATCGGGGATGACCTCGAACAGCTCGTAGTCGAAGCGACCGGTCCGCTTATCAGCACCGTTTAGATGCTGAAACGTGAACGTGGGTTGTCCGAAGGAGAGCATCGAGCCCTTGTTGTGCACCTCGATGTATCGAGATGCATCATCGCCCGCAGTGCCCTCGGGCATGGGAGCGTCAGCCGCATGGGCACCGGCGGGCCGCATGCGGAACGTGAACTCGCCCGCGCCCGAGCCGTCGACGGTGAAACCACGCCCATTGAGGACCTTCGTCGCCAACGGGCCGATCTGAACCTCATTCAGGGCGAAAACATTCTTAAAGAACGCGGTGTGAACGCCGTTCTGAGGCTTAACGGGTACCCCGGCTTCGTTATCGCCTTGTGGAACGCCGGCATCGTCAGCGAGCTTGCGCAGCCGAACGTCTGCGACGAGTTTGCCCGCCTTATCATCAGAGACGGTCACCACCACGCGATACGCGGCGTCGGAATACGACACGCCAGGGATGCGGTCGGCGGCATCCGGCGTCTTCTCGGCAAGCGCATACAGGTAGGTGCCCGGATGCTCGTAATGGATGGCGCCGAAGCTCTTGGCGTACCCCGCCTGCGCATCCTCGCGATTGATCACGATGGTCGACTGGAGGCGGTTGTTCTCATTGAGAGTCGCGTCATCAGGCATCGGCGTGCCCGGGTCGGTGTCCAGCACGAAGGTGAACGCCGGCTTCGCGTTGAACTCGAGATCCCACGCAGGCTTGCCCTCGGCGTTGACGAACTCCTTCTTAATCTGCCACGTTGCCGGGTCGAGCACGGCGGGCGCAGGCGTGTACGTGTTCTCGAACAGCACGCGGGATGTATCGCCCAGCTTGATCGCACCGGCGGCGGTTGTGGGTTTGCCCGCCCCATCGAGCGGCAGCGTCTGGGTAAAGCCCTCGGGCATCTGCTCCACGGGCTCGCTCACCGTATAGGTCGCCCCATCCGGCAAGCCGTACACGCGCATGACCTCACCGTGCTTGAGCGTATGGGTGCCGCCGCTCGCGATCTTGAAGTCGTCGCCGTGCTGCACGCCTTCGGCGCCGAACACGCGTGCGTCAAATTCCCCGGCGAGCGGCTTGCCATCCTTGTCCTTGAACTCGAAGACAAACGTGAAGTCCTTGTCCTTCCAATCGACGGGGCCGGTGAGCCCCTCGGGGATCACGACCTGCTTTTCCACCTCAAGCGAGGCGACACGATGGTTCGTCACGTGGATCACAATCGAGCCGGTGAAGAGATTGGTGATGTCCTTGGTCCCCAAGTCATCCCAGGTGCCGATACCGTGATTTTGATCGCACGACTCGGCGTCCTGCTTGACCGCAGCGCGGATAAAACCCTCATCGGTCGTGAATCGCGTACCGCTCTTGGGCTTATGCTTATTATTCCAGACGTATTCGTGCGTGGCGCTCTCGTCGGAATAGCGCAAGTACAGATCTTGCTGCTCGGCCTCAGGCGCGGGTTTTTCCCAACCGCCGATCCGATAGAACCCGGGCGTCTCGCTGTCATTCACCGTACCGACGCGAAGCTGCGCCACCACATCGTGGAGCGTCACCTCGACACCGTCGTTGCTGCCGTAGTGATTCATAGAATCGATGAGCGAGCCGATGCCGACGGAAACCGTGACGTCATCGTCGGCCACGCCGGCATCGGCATGCACGCCGTCAGCGTCCACGATCACGCGGATGGGGTCGACGGCGCCCGCATACCCCTTGGGCACTTCTTTCTCGACGACGTAATACGTATCCGCAAGCGGCGTGTCGTGCTTGACGATGCGCTCGAAATACGCCGTGCCATCGAGGTCGATCGAGGGGACGCCGACCATGTTCTTCGTCGTGCGCTCCATGTACGGAAGCTCGTTGGCCTTAGGCACCAGCTTGGCATCCGCCCCCTCGCCGACCATTTCCATCTGATCAGCGCGGAAAAGCTGGAAGGTGACACCGTTGATGGGGTTGCCCGCATCGTCGAGCTTCTGCACGGCAAGACCGTTAATCGTGTCGGTCACGTGCAGGGTCGCGTAGCTCTCGCGCTTGAAGTTGCCCTTCGCGCCCGTCGAATCCAGAAAATGCGCGTTGCCCTTCGTGATGGGATCGCGACCGCTCGCGATGAGCTTCTCCAGAGCGGTGCGATCCATATCCACCAAGTAGTACCCGATGGAGTAATCCGCATTTTGCGGCGTCGCCGTCATGAAGGGGTAATCGGTGGGATTGCCCGGCAGGTCGCCCAAGTCGACGCTCCATAGCTCGTCGTTCTTGGAAAAGACATGCACGTAGCCGTCGCGCATGAGCTGGTTGAGCTCCTCGACGCTCTTCATGTCCTTTTGCGCGACCTTCCAAGCGCCGTGCTCTCCGCCGACGGGATGCCAATCCTTCTTGCCCGGATGGCGCTTGAGCACCACGGCAAGCAGGGTATTCTCGTCTGAAACCTTATGCCTAGTCCCTTGAACGTCCGTGACGACGTTCTCTTCATTCACCACGGTCACCTGATTGGGGCGCGCGTACACGCCGGAGTCCCACTGGTTCTCGCACACCAAGAAGCCGTCTTGGCCGTCGCCGTGGCTCGGCATGTAGCGCAACCACGCCTCGGGGCTCGTGCGATAGCCCTCGGGCGCGGAGAGCTCCTTCAATATGTAGTAATCCTGGCCATTTTTGTTATGCGCCTCGGCGAAGTCATAGGGACGCTTTCCGTCGGGCGTCATGATGTTGATGTTGCCCGCCGCGTTCGTGGCGCCCTGCCAGATGGGCCTATCCTCCTTCTGGGTGTACTGCACGCTCTCGCCCTCGCCAATGCGCTCCGCGGCGTAAAGCGCGAACTGGGCACCCGGCACGGGGGCGCCGTATTGGTCGTCCTTGCGGATGGTGCTCTGCGCCACGCGCTGCAGGTTGAACATGAGCTTCATGTTGGAATCGGTGTTGCCGCGCTCGAGGTAGAAGAACTTGAGCGTGTGGTAGCTGCCGGGCAGGAAGGCGTTCGTGTCCTCCTTGAAGTACGCGGCGGCCTTTTCCTTGCCGAGGGCCTCCTCGAAGCACGCGCGCAGCGTGGTCTCCTTGCCGCCCCAGGTCGTATTGGGATTCTTGCGCGCGTCGCCGAGTTTGACCTCGCCGGTCTTGAAGTTGATGGAGAGCGACGCGGCTCCATGGACGCCGCCCAGGTCGCCCACGAGCACGCCGTCGATGAAGACCCACACGTCGTCGTCGCCCGAGAACTCGAACTTCATGTCCTTACCCGCCACCATGCCGCTCGCGGGCTGAGTGAAATCGGCAGTGAGGTCGAGTCCGAAATAGTGGTTCATCAGCGGATTCTTCGCGTCGATGTCCTTGGGAACCAGGGCACCGCTGGCACCCCTCTCAAACACCTCATTCTCGCTGGCAAAGGGGAAGAACTGGCCGAGCGTCTTGGAGCCCGTGTTGGCCTTCACACCCGGCTGCTTGTAGAGGTCAAACTTGTTCTGCTCCGCGTTGTAGATGGCGAAGTTCTTGGTGCAGTCATACGTGTAATAGCCGTTGCTGTACTGCACGAGGCCCTTGACGTCACGATGGGTTCGCTTGCCGGGCACGGACGCATCGTTGAAGAGATACGCGAGGGACTGTTCCTCTGTTGTGAACCCACCCTTGGACTGGTAGATGTTCCCAGCCTTGAGCACGGGGTAGCCATCCTGCCCGAGGGTCGGCTGGACGATGCCGAAGTAGGGCTTGCCGCTCGTGCCCGTCCATGCGTTGATGGAGTTCGATGTGGGTCTCTCATACCTGCCCGCGTCGCTGAAGCGCAACTCGTGCCCTTGGTTGATCCCGACATCCCGCCAGTTGCTCGGATCATTGTTGTCCGGGGTGTCCTCCGCGATGATCCAGTAGTCAAACAGGTTGATGGTCGCGTTCTCGGGCGATTTGATCCCCGTTACGAGGTTCTCGTCTGCCGGAGCCTGGCCGCCCGGGCCCTGCGTCGCGGCGAATGCGGCGGGCACGGAGGTCAAGGCGAGCGCCCCCATGAGGAGCGCGATGATGAGCGGGCGGCGTGCACGGCGCTGCGAGGTTGCGAAACGTGCGGCGCGGGTGCGGTTAGTAGTACGTTTGCACACGATATGTCCATTCGTGAACGTTTTGGTCACATATAGACTTAACTATAGCATCCCCCCCCCCGAATTTGCCCTCAGATTTTAGCAAATGCGCATCTCTGATCAGGGATCGGCAAGGCTTGAGTGTACGAGCCAACGAGGACCGGCTCTCCGCTTGGGCGAGCACCTCTTGGAACACACATCCTCCCTCGGAGAGCCCTCCTCACGGAGTGCCTCTCCTCCTTTGAGGGCTCCTCCTCAACATCGGCCTTCGCCCCGACCTACCCCATCCAAGGGCCCGTACCGCGAAAGTCAACTCTCGCGTGACCTTCGACTCCCGCTCGCCGTTCTCTGGGACAGCTTGGTACAATCGACATGAACGTATCGACCTGCATTGGATGGGACTCGCCTTGGAAGCCGCCACGGAAACGATGAAAGACCGCCTGCGCGTCATGCTCGGGAGCGAGCGGCTCGCCCGCCTCGAGGACGCGCGTGTGCTCGTGCTCGGCTGCGGCGGCGTGGGATCGAGCTGCATCGAGGCGCTCGCCCGCGGCGGCATCGGCACCCTCATCATCGTCGACAAGGACGCGGTAGCCCCCTCCAACATCAACCGCCAGGCCGTCGCCTTTGAGAGCACCGTGGGCCGCCGCAAAATCGACGTCATGGCGGGCATGATCGCCGACATCAACCCCGACTGCCGCGTGTTCGCGCACGATGCGTTCGTCCTCGCCGAGAACCTGGTCGCGCTCTACGAAACCTGCCTTGAGGAGGCGGGCGAGCACATCGATTATGTGGTCGACGCCATCGACACCGTGTCAACCAAACTTGCGCTCGCAGCGCTTGCCCAAGAGCGAGGTTTCGAACTCATCAGTTCGATGGGCGGGGCCAAGAAGATCCATCCCGAGTGTCTGCGCATCGCCGACGTACACAAAACCGTGAACTGCTCGCTCGCGCGCATCATGCGCAAGGAGTGCCGCAAGCGCGGCATCCGCCACCTGCGCGTGCTCTATTCCTGCGAGGAGCCGGTGCGCATCGCCGCCGCCCCGGGTGCCGCGCGCTCAGAACGCTCCGACCTGGGGACCGCGAGCTTCATGCCGCCCATCATGGGGCAGATGATCGCAGGCGAGGTGTTGCGCCACATTTCCGGCCTCGGGGCGGGAGACGACGTGTCCGCGGCGCTCGCCATGCACGACGCCGCGCAGCGCGGTGCGCTGGCCGGCAAGCGCGGCGGCCGCGTATGAAAGAAGTGCAGGACGCTGCCGTCGAAACCGGAAACCGCGTGGCAAACGACTCATCCTCTCACCTTCGCCTCGTCGACATGCACCGTCATTTGGATCGCATAGAAAACTGCCCTGATGTTGCCGGGGAGGCCGCCGAGCGCGGAGTCGCGATATTTTGCACAACAGTCACGCCCTACGATGCTCTGCGCGCAGAGGAGCTCTTCGCCTGCTGCGACAACGTGCGTGTGGGAATTGGACTCCATCCATGGTGGGTGGGCAGCGCAGCCCAAGGGAGCGATGCGGACCCGGAGCGACTCATTGAGCACACGGCTACCATGGCCGCGCAAAATGACTACATTGGAGAAATCGGACTCGACCTCTCCCCTGCACATGCGCACAACGCCACCGCGCAAGTTGCTGCGTTCGAGCGGATTGCCCGCTCGTGCGCCGAGCACCCGCGAAGTGAACGCGTCATCTCCCTGCACGCCGTACGCTCGACGGACAAAGCACTCGACGTCCTGGAACGGTATGACCTGCCTCGCCAGACGGCTTGTATATTCCAATGGTTCTCCGGCACCGCGGATGACCTCGCGCGACTGCGCCGCCTCGGGTGCTACATCTCCGTCAACGAGCGCATGCTCGCCACGCGGCGCGGACGCGAATACGCGCGGCAGATACCCGCTGAGCGCCTTTTGCTGGAAACCGACGCCCCCGAGCAATTAGACACGCCTTACACCGCGGTCAAAATCGAGGCTTCGCTCGCGCACGCGCTGCACAAACTCGCCATCCTCCGCGGCACCGATGAGCATGAGCTCGGCTGCCTGATTTTGCGCACAAGCTCCCAGCTCATCAACTTGTAGCGAATTGGAAAATCTAAGCAAATCGGGCAAATCCATCGTCTCGACGAGCTTTGGACCGCATTTCAAAGAACCTCGTAGCATGTAATATCGCGGCGATGGTCAAAATACCCTGTTTGTGCGCCGAACCGCTGTCGAATCGCTGGATGTATATTTTCTCGAGCGTCGGTTTCCTGCGCTTTTACCGATGAGAGCTCTGCACGACCATCAACCGCAGCTATAGCAAAGCTGGACGACCTTCTCCATCCAGGGGTTTTATCAACTTGACCCAAGCCGTCCGGCGCACAAACAGGGTATTTTGACCACAACGGCAAAACCGTACGTTCCAAATACATGGTGGTGCGTTTTCCTATACATACTGAAGCTGGAATGGCTCGTTTTTATACAAACACCCAAATTGGGACCTCGGACAAAATCTCGGACCAAGAGCGGTCCAGGAGGGAGTCCGATGTACACGAAGGAGGAGCGCGAGGGGATACTCTGGGAGTTCCGCCAAAGCGGCCTGAGCGTCCCGGAGGCGCGCCGGCGACTGCCCCTTTCCCCGACCCGCGCGAACCTGTATCGTTGGCTGAGGATGGAGGAGGCGGGCGAGCTCGCCGCGACCGAGATGCCGGACCGGGCCGCGCGCATGCACTGCGCGCACGGCGAGGGCAGCGCCAGGTTCGCGGCGCGCTCCCGCCGCGTTCGGGGGGAGGCCGAGGTGGAGGGCCCGGAGCAGGCCGACCCCCCTCAGCCCGCCTGGGGATGCGTGCGACAAGCCTCGAAACTTCCGCATCATGCGGATGCCGGACGGGTGTGCTACCATCCCGGCAAACACGAAGTCGAAGGGACGGGTCCATGGCGAGAGAACAGCAGCAGCCTCCTCATCCGCAGGAACAGGCATCCGAGGACTCCCTCGGCGAAAGTGCTACCTCCCGACTCGAGCTCGTGTGGGGCGCCCCCGGGCTCGCGCGCCTCGCCGCCTCGACCGTCATGGTGCTCGACTGCGGGGGCGTGGGCTCCAACTGCATCGAAGCGCTCGCACGCGGGGGCGTGGGGCACCTCATCCTCGTGGACGGCGACGTGGTGGCGTCCTCCAACATCAACCGGCAGGCGATCGCCTTTCCCGCGACCGTCGGCCGCCGCAAGGTGGAGGTCATGGCAGAGATGATCCGCGCCATCAACCCCGCGGCCGAGATTGCAACCTTCGACCGCTTCGTGTGCGCCGAGGATGCCGAGCCCCTCTTCTCCGAGGCGCTCCGAGCAGCGGGCGGACGCATCGACTTCGTCGTCGACGCCATCGACACCGTCTCGACCAAACTGGCCATTGCCGAGCGGGCCCAGCGCACGGCGATGCCGCTCGTCGCCAGCATGGGCGGGGCCAACAAGCTCGACCCCGAGAAGCTGCGCATCTGCGACATCTATGAGACCACGCACGACCCGCTCGCCCGCACGCTCGCCCGCATCATGCGCAAAGAGTGCCACAAGCGCGGCATTCGGCGCCTCACCGTGCTCTCGTCGTTTGAGGAGCCGCGCGCGCTTCCCGTGACGGGCGGCGGCGACGCCGTCCAAAACACGTCGCGGCCCTCGGCGCGACCCACCCTCGGCACCGCCTCCTACCTGCCTCCCATCATGGGGCAGATGATCGCCGGCCACGTTATCCGCACACTCGTACAGGACGTGTGAGCACCGTGGACTGGCGCCTCGTGGACATGCACTGCCATCTCGACCGTATGAGCAATGCGGAAGAGGTCGCGCGGGAGGCGGCGGGGCGCGGCATCGCCCTTTTCGACACCACCGTCACGCCCGCCGACGCGTGCGCCGCCCAAGACCTCCTTGGCTCCTTTGACAACGTGCGCGTGGGAACGGGCCTCCATCCCTGGTGGCTTGCCGACGGCAGGTGCGGCGCCTCGGATGCGGCGCGCGCTACAGAGCTTGCCGGCAAGAGCCCGTTCGTCGGCGAGGTCGGGCTCGACTTCGGCCGGCGCGGCGACGGCGCGCAGAAGCTTCAGACGGCCGCCTTTGAGGACATCTGCGGAGCCATTGCGCACCACCCGCTTCCCCACCGCGTCATCTCCATCCATGCCATCCGGGCAGTCTCGACAGCGCTCGATATCTTAGAGCGCACCGGAATCCTGGGAGAAGACGCGCGGCGCGACACCGCCGTGATCTTCCACTGGTTCAGCGGAACCTCGGACGAGCTCGCGCGCGCGAGACGTCTGGGCTGTCACTTCTCAGTAAACGAGCACATGCTCAAGAGCAAGCGCGGGCGCGAGTACGCAAGGCAGCTCCCCCGCGAGCGGCTGCTCCTCGAGACGGACGCCCCGCCGGGGCTCGATGCACCCTACAGCGCCGACGCGCTCGAGGCGTCTCTCACCCGGGTCCTCTCGGCCGTGGCGGGGGCCCGCAACGAGTGCCCGGAGGAGCTCGGCAGCGCCATCGCGGAAACGAGCACTGCCATGTTGGGGCTCGCCTAACACAGAATGCAGATAACGCGGCGCCGTGCGGCGAGCTCGCGCCTCAAATGGGCATCAAAAACCCAGCATCTCATGTAGCCAGGGCAAAAGCGGAAGATTATCGCAGCAAACGGGAGCCTCGCTCGCCGCTATACGCAGCGCCACGACAATACCGCGATTTGAACTTCGAACATCTTCGCGAGCGCACCGTCTACCCAAAAAGACGCGGGGCAACGTCCAGAATGTCGTCCACGCGGTCGAGAATGGCGTCCGCCGCGTCCTGCGAGAAGCCGAAACGGTCCTCGCGCTTGGCAAACACCGTGAGCCCCGCGCGCTTGCCCGCGGTGATGCCCGGCACCGAGTCCTCGATGCAGCAGCACGCCTCGGCCGGCAGCCCCAGCTTCTCGATAGTGTGCAGGTAGATCTCGGGGCTCGGCTTGCTCTCGGTAAAGTCCACCCCCGAGACGATGAGCTCGAACGCCTCCGAAAGCCCACAGGCGGCGAGCACCTCGCGGATATTCTCGAGCGGAGACGACGAGGCGAGCGCCACTCTGACCCCGCGGTCTTTGAAGCCGGCAACGGCCTCGAGCACCCCGGGGTTCAGCAGCGAGGCATAATCGCACGTCCGCTCGGCAACCCAATCGTTGTAGGCGCGCGCGACGTCATCGGTGCCAAACGCCTTGCCCGCCCGAGCGTACCAATCGACGAGCATGCGCACAAAGGCCTGTGTGGACTGACCGACCTGGGCGTTGAGCTCGTCATCGGTCACGTCGATGCCGAGGTCGTCCGCCAGGGCGCGCAGCTCGTCCCAGTAGTAGCGCTCGGAGTCAACGATGACGCCGTCCATGTCGAAGATGACGGCTTTGAAGGGGAAAGTCTCGCTCATGCGACGGTCCTTTCGTAGGACAGCGGAGGGTTTAGTGCCTGTAGGGTTGCGACAAGAGGGCGCTTCCTACCCCAAGATCTTCTCGAGGGCGAGCGCGATGCCGTCCTCGTTGTTAGAGGCCGTCACCATGTTGGCTGCCGCCTTGGTCTCATCGATGGCGTTTGCCATTGCCACGCCCATGCCGGCCCAGGCGATCATGGCGGCGTCGTTCTGCCCGTCGCCAAACGCCGCGACCTCCGCAGCATCGATGCCGAGCTTGGGCAGCGCCCCGGCGAGGGCATGCGCCTTGTTGATGCCGGGCGCCATGAACTCAAAGTAGAACGGCGCGGTGAACATGCCCGAGAGACGGTCGCGGAAGGGCGCGTACATCTCCTCGGCGTGAGCGGCGAGGTAGGTATCGGTACCCGCCGTCAAGATCTTGTCCTGCGGATGGTCGAGCACCTCCGCTAGGTCGCGCACCTCGCGGATGATGAGAGCGCAGGCATCGCGCTCGTACTTCACGATGTTCATCTGCTCGCCGCGGTAACCGATGTGGCAGCGGTAGGCGTCCTCCACATAAAGGTACTCCCCCTCCGTCACCCACGGGATGACGTCGAACTGGCGCAGGTGGTCGAGGAGCTCGCGCATGATGGCGGGCTCCATGGGCTGATCGAACAAGACGTCGCCCGTCATGGCATCCACCACATGCGCACCGTTGTAGGCGACGAGAAGCCCATGGTAGCGATCGAGCTCGAGCTCGCGGCCGAGCGCGCGCAACCCCTGCGCCGGGCGGCCCGAGGCGAGGATAAGGCGCACGCCGGCGCGCTCCGCCGCAAGGAGCGCCTCGCGCGTGCGCGGGGTCACGACCTTTTCATCGTTGGTGAGCGTGCCGTCGATGTCGAGCGCAATCGCCTTGATAGCCATGGGCGTCTCCTCTTCGCCGTGATTTCACACAGGCGCCATGGTACCACGTGGCTGTCAGCGATGGGTAAGAAGCTCGCCAAACTCCGGGCGAAGCACGTCATCGACGCGGTCAACGATGACATCAGCCGCATCCTGAACAAAGCCAAAGCGCGTCTCCCGGCGCGCAACCACCGTAAGGCCCGCCCGTTTTCCCGCTGTGATACCCGGTACCGAGTCCTCGATACAGCAGCATGCCTCGGCGGGCAACCCCAGTAGCTTCAGCGTGTGCAGGTAAATCGCGGGATTTGGCTTGCTCTCGGCAAGCTCTGCCCCCGACATGACAACCTCGAACGCATGGGCGAGACCGCATGCAGCCAGAACCTCTCGAATATTGGATCGAGGGGACGAAGAGGCGAGCGCAACGCGCACGTTACGCTCGCGGAGCCCGCTGATGGCTTCCCTGACGCCGGGAAACATCAGCGACCGATAATCGCACGGCACGCTACGCCGCCACAAACGATAGCGTCTCTTCGCCTCAGCGGAGGAAAGGCGCCCTTCCCCCGCACGCTCATACCACTCTACCAGCGTCTTGTCAAACATCTGTTGAGCGCCGCCGATGAGCCCTCGGAGCTCGGCGTCGCACACGTCTATTCCCTTCCATGTCACAAAGCGCCTAAGGACGTCCTGATAAAACGCCTCCGTATCGACAATCACACCGTCCATATCAAATATGACTGCCTGGAACGGAAATCCCATCTCTCTATCACCCGACCTTCCGCGCCTTCTGGGCGCATTGGAAGAACCGGTCACATCGTGAAGGTGTAGCGCGAACCGATGATGAACTGCTTGCCCACGTAGAGCGGTTTACCATGCTGGTCGTAATAATGCCCGAGCAGGTAGAACAACGGCTCCCCCAGCGGTACGTTCAGAAGCTTGGCGAGCCTCTCATCAGCTGTCACGATATTGAGCGACTGCGAACTGCTCCGCACGGCATGACGACCCGTGCGCCCCGCGATCAGATCGAAGAGCGAGACGTCGTCGAGCGACTCGGTCTCTAAGAACTCCAGTCCCTGCACGGCAAAAAGGTTTGACTCCACCATAAGGGGGGCGCCATCGGCCGTGCGAACGCGTTCGATCTCGAGGAGATCCCGCGTGCCGTCACCAAAAAACGTCCGCTCGCCCTCGGGAACCGCCGTGATGGAGCGGGAGAGTAGCACGGCGCCGGGAACCACCCCGTTAGCGCGGCACGACTCGGAAAAACCCATCACCTTTGTCCGTCGATCATCGCGAATCTTACGCGAGGGCTCGGTCTGGCAGACAAACGTCCCTTTTCCCTGACGCTTTGAGAGAAGACCCTCGTCCACCAAAAGCTCAATCGCCTTGCGCACCGTGATACGGCTCACCGAGTACAGCTGGCTGAGCTCGGGCTCCGGGGGGATTTTCTGTCCCACTCGATAGATGCCCCGCTCGATGGTTGCCCGTAAATCATTGGCAACCTGCTGATACAGCGGCGTCGATGAGTCCTCGAGCAGCTTTGCACTCATGCCGTCCCCTTCCCTTCAGCGACGTGCCGGCTCAATCGTTATATACATTATAGGATGACTTTGCATCCAAACATACGTATCAAAGGGACGGCGAGGCCATCGCTGCGATGAACCCCGCCGTCTCCGTTCATATTGATCGCGCCGAACGCTGCAAGTTCCGAGGGCTAGCCGAGCGCCCCGGTGAAGGCGCCGAGCACGCCGACGACCATCGTGATGACGATGAGCACCATGGGGCTGACCTTCTTGGTGAGCGCCCAGTAGTACAGGCCCAAAGCGATAAGGGCGAGCGTACCGGGCAAGATGCCATCGAGAACGCTCTGGATGGTCTGAACGCTCTCGCCCTGCCCGAACTCGATCGGAATGGAGACCGATGTCATCGTAACGGTCATTGCACCGATTACCATGACGCCGATGATACCCGCCGCATAAATGACCTTGTCCATAAGCCCGCTCTCCTGCGCCTTCGTCAGGAAGGAGACGCCGAGCTCATAGCCCTTGTGTGCACCGATAACACGCGTGAGGAATGTCGGGATGTTGTAGATGAGCAGAAACGCGATCGGGCCAAACGGGTTGCCGTTGACCGCGAGGCTGATACCCACGGCAGCAGCGATGACGCGGAGCGTCCCCAAGAAGAGCGAGTCGCCGATGCCGGAGAGAGGACCCATGAGAGCGGCCTTCACCTGGTTGATGGCCTCGGGCGCCATCTCGCCTTTCGCCACGCGCTCCTCCATCGAAGCCACCACGCCACCCACGAACGGGGCGAAATACATGGTGATGTTGAAGAACTCGAGGTGTCGCTGAAGAGCCTCGGCGTACCCCTTCGGGTCGTCTTTGTAGATCTTCTTCAGCAGCGGGTTGAGCATGAGGCAGAACGGGACGCTCATCTGCTTCGGGTAGTTCCAGGAGTACTCCATTCCCAGGGCACCCGGGTTCACCGCCATACGAGTGAGGTCCTGTTTTGTAATGTTACCTTGATAGGCATCTACCTGCTGGTTCAACTTAGAAGTCATCATCATCGCCTCCATCTACACCTGCAGCCGCCCCGGCAACCATCGGGCGCTCATCAAGGAAATCCAGCTTCTCGATAGCGATAACGACGGCGAAGATGGCGACAGCGAGAACGGAAAGGTTGAGGTAGGCCGCCAAAGCGAAGCCCGCGACAAAGAACGGGATGAGCTTCTTGTTGACGATCATGCGCATGAGCATCGCGAAGCCCATGGCCGGAAGGATGCCGGCGGCGATTCCCAGGCCATCGAACACAAACGACGGTACGGAGTTGAGGGCGGCGGTAACCGCATCGGATCCCAGGTAGAACGCGAAGAACGTCAGAGTAAAGGTCCAGATGGTCTTACCGAAGAGTCCGAGCAGCACATACGTGAGCTTGATTTTGCCATCATTGCCCTCTTCAGCACCCCGATCCGCCATGGGGAGAATGAGCGGAAGAATCGCATAGAAGACGTTCTTGATGCCAAGGGCGGCAAGACCGATGGGCATGGCGAGCGCATAAGCCGCCTCAAGCCCGGAGCCGGTGGAGATGGCAAAAGCGGTCGCGAGAACGCCGCCGGTAATGACATCCGGCGGAATATAGGCACCGACAGAAATGGCCCCCATGAACAGGAGCTCAAGGTTCGCTCCGATGATAAGACCCGTTTCAAGGTCACCCAGGACCAGGCCCACCAAGGGACCAAGCACGATGGGGCGTTGTATGTAACTGGTTCCCAGCGCGGTGTCGAGCGTGCCGAACGCCGCGACAAGACCGACCAGCAATGCCTGCATCAGCATAGCTTTCTCCTCTCTATGAATAAATCTCGATACGTTGGACAGAACAGAGATGCAGTAGGTGCGACCAGACACGGGGAGACGAGCGCGCCCGGTCGCGGGAGTGATGTCAGAGCAGGGTGATCGCGTTCGTCTTGGAGTCCGCCGCCATGGGACGGATCTCACATTCGACACCACGCGCGTCGAGCTCCCGGAGCATCTCGATCTCATCGGGCTCGAGGAAAATCTGACGGCTCACCTGCTTGGTGGTCGAGCTCTCCTTGGTGTTTCCGAGATTGATGCTTGTGATGGCAGGACAGCCATCTGCCAAGCGCTTGGCGTCGGCTATGGTCTGAACGACCACGATGAGCTTGTACTTGTCAGTCACGCCGCTGTTAATCGCCGAGATGGAATCTGCGATGTTCTTCATAACGAGTTTGCAGCCGGCGGGCTTGCCGAGCTTAAGCGTGGTCTTCCACACCGGATCGTTCACGACGGTGTCGCTCGCAACAAGAATGCAGTCCGCACCGATGCCGTTGACCCAAGAGACCGCGACCTGACCATGTAGCAAACGGTGATCGACGCGTACGAGTTTGATCATGTGGACCCTCCTTCCGTTTAGAACTCCTCATCCTCATTTGCAGCGGCGCAAAGCTCGTCGTTGCAATAACGGGGCTTGATATCGTCAGAGGCGATAACCGAGCGAATCAGCGCTGGGGTATCGGGCTCGGGAGAGAGAAACAGAGCGATGAGCATCGGCAGGTTCATGCCGGCGACAAGGTGGACACGCGGATGGGTGGGAAGCGCATTGAGAAACTCGTTGTTCACGCTACCACCAAAGATGTCGGTACACACCACGATATCAACGTCAGCGGGCTCGCGATTCAGGGCATCTTGGACCAGCGCATGGATGTCGTTTGCCCCATCGACAAAAGCGCATACCGTATGGATGCCCTCTTGGGCGCCGAAGACCAGCTCGAGGCTCTCGCGTATGCCCGCGGCAAAACGCCCGTGGGTGGCGAGGATGAAATGCCGCATGCCGGACACCTCCCCTACTCGCTAGTACGAGAACTGACGATAGTAGCGACGATACGCGAGGTTGTGCTTCGTCTCGGTCTCGTAGTGCTTGGACAGGCGCTCATGAAGGGTCGCCGCGGCAATCATCGGCGAGACCAGTGGGCGGAACTCCGGATCGAGGCCGTCGATAGCGAACTCGGCGGTATCGATGACCGCAAACTTGTCCGTGTACTCATGGCAGAACTTCTCGACGCGGTTGTCAAGCTCGCGGCACTCGTCCTCACCCTTGGTAAGGATCACAGGCACACCGGGCTCGACAAGCTCGAGAGTGCCATGGAAGAACTCGGCGGAGGTCACGGCGCGGGTGCGAATCCACTGCATCTCCTCCAGCACGCACATCGAGAACAGCACGTTCTCGCCCCAAAGAGCGCCCGAAGCGATGAAGATGGTGTAGGGCTCGTGCGCGAACTTGTGGGCGATCTCCTCGGCACGCGACTCGAACTTGATGCGAATGTCCACCAGGTCGTGGAAAATATTCTTGGTCTGCGCCATGAAATCATCGTAGCGGTCGAAGTCTCCGCGCAGGTTGAGCAAGCGGAGCGCGAACGCGTCGAACAAGAGATAGGTGAAGTCGCAGCGACCCGTTGCGACGGGAGCGGAGATAACCTTCGTTGCGAGCTGCCCGAGCGGGGTCTCCTTGCGGGTGAAGGCAACGACGCGGATGCCCTGCGCCACCAAGTTGTCGACCGCCTTGACGATCTCCTTGGTGTCACCGGACGCGGATGCGGTCACCACCAGAGAGTTCTTCTTGAGACGACGGTGTCCAAGCACGTTGAGCTCGGCAGCGTTCACCAAGTGAACCTCGACCTCAGAGTACTTGTTCATGAAGTAGCGCACCATGTCGAGCTCGTCGTAGGTACCGCCGATACCGAGCAGGAAGATGTTCTCATACCCCTCGGCGTTCACCTCGTCGGCGACTGCTTTGGCCTCGGCACAAGCCGCAACCGTGGCATCGCCGTCCTGCAGGTACTCCTCGATGTCGAACTTGGAAAGCTGGATGGTCTCGAGTTCTGCCATAGTGTTTCTCCCTTTGAAACAGACGTTATATGACGATATGCACTATAGCAGGAATTGATACAGAACGTCATATAACATCATATCCTCCGGTGAACGGTCGCTATTCGTCTGCGAACGTTATATATGGTCTTATAACATCGACGTATAATCTGTCTCCAAAACAAAGGGCGGCGCCACCGCAGTAGGTGGCGCCGCCCTTCAAGCACGTTGCGTGAGCTGCAAGCTTACTGGCGATGCGCGCGGTAGTACTCGATGAGCGCGCGCGTGGAGGCGTCCTGGGCGGCCAGGGCCTCGTCGTCGTGGAAGGCAGGCGTGATCTGCTTGGCGAGCTGCTTGCCCAGCTCGACGCCCCACTGGTCGTAGGAGTCGATGCCCCACACGGTACCCTGGACGAACGTGATGTGCTCGTACAGGGCGATGAGCTCGCCGAGGGCGAACGGCGTGAGGGTGTCACCGAAGATGGAGGTCGTCGGGCGGTTGCCGGTGAACACGCGGGCGGGGACGATCTCCTCGGGCGTGCCCTCGGCGCGGACCTCCTCGGCCGTCTTGCCAAAGGCGAGCGCCTTGGTCTGGGCGAGGAAATTGCCCAGGAAGAGCTCGTGCACGTCCTGGCCGTTATCCTGAGCCGGGTTGTGCGTGTTGGCGAACGCGATGAAGTCGGCGGGGACCATCACGTTGCCCTGGTGGATGAGCTGGTAGAAGGCGTGCTGGCCGTTCGTGCCGGGCTCGCCCCAGAAGACCTCGCCGGTGTGGCAGGTCACGGCGCTGCCGTCCCAACGGACCTGCTTGCCGTTGGACTCCATGGTGAGCTGCTGCAGATACGCCGGGAAACGATGCAGGTACTGGGTGTAGGGCAGCACGGCGTGCGTGTCGGCGCCGAAGAAGTTGACGTACCACACGTTCATGAGGCCCATGAGCGCGACGACGTTTTCCTCGAGCGGCGTGTTCTCAAAGTACTCGTCGATGGCGCGGAAGCCGGCGAGGAACTGCTGGAAGCGCTCGGGGCCGAGCACGATGATGAGCGACAGGCCCACGGCGGAGTCGACGGAGTAACGGCCGCCCACCCAGTTCCAGAAGCCGAAGGCGTTCTCGGGGTCGATGCCGAAGTCCGCGACCAGATCGAGCGCGGTGGACACGGCGACGAAGTGCTTAGCGATGGCCTCGGCGTTCTGCTCGTCGCTGCCGTCGATGGCGCCGGCGGCCTTGAGCTGCTCGAGCATCCAGGCCTTGACCTCGCGGGCGTTGGTGAGGGTCTCGAGGGTGGTGAACGTCTTGGAGACAATGATCACGAGCGTGGTCTCGGGGTCGAGCCCCTTGACCTTCTCGGCCATGTCGTTGGGGTCGATGTTGGAGATGTAGCGGCAGTCGATGCCCGCGTCGGCGTAGGGGCGCAGGGCCTCATAGGCCATGACGGGGCCCAGGTCGGAGCCGCCGATGCCGATGGACACCAGGTGCTCGATCTTCTTGCCGGTCACGCCGCGCCACTCGCCGGAGCGCACGCGCTCGGCAAAGGCGTACATGCGGTCGAGGACCTCGTGCACGTCGGCGACGACGTCCTGGCCGTCGACGATGAGCTGGCCCTTCTGCTCGGCAGGGCGGCGCAGGGCGGTGTGCAGCACGGCGCGGTCCTCGGTGGTGTTGATGTGCTCGCCCGCGAACATGGCCGCGCGGCGCTCCTCGACGCCGCAGGCGCGGCCGAGGTCGGCGAGGAGCTTGACCGTCTCATCGGTGATGAGGTTCTTGGAGAGGTCGAAGTGCAGGTCGCCCGCCTGGAAGGTGAGCTTGGACACGCGGTCGGGATCGGCGGCGAACCAGTCCTTCAAGCTGATGCCCTCAGCCTGCAATGCGTCGTAGTGGGCCTTGAGGGCCTCCCACGCGAGGGTCTTGGTTGCGTCAACGGGGGCAGAGACTGCCATGTGCGTCCTCCTTAGTGGTTGCATGCACGAATGCATCCATTTTAGCACCCGACGGGCCAACGATCGGCACGCGGCGGAAACGGCACGCGGCGAGAGAGGATCACGCCCCCGCCCGCCTCGTTCCACTACGGGAGCTTGAAAAAGGCCACCGCAACCGCGCCCGGGCCCACATGCGTGCCGATGGTCGCGCCCACCATGAGCGTGGGGATGTCGTCCTCGGCGATGTTGCCCTCCCACACGGAGCGGCTGTCCTCCACGTACTTACGCAGCAATTTGTCGGACAGGCCCGAGTAGCCGAGCATGACGGGCATGGAGAAATCGATGCCGCCGGCGTTCTCCACCTGCTGGCGGAGCAGGTTGCGGCCATTTTTGGAGCCGCGGGCCTTGCCCAGCACCGCGACCTCGCCGTCGTCGATGGTGATGGCCGGCTTGATGGAGAGCAGCTCGCCCACGGTCCCCGCCGCCGCGGAGATGCGGCCGCCGCGCTTGAGGTACTCGAGCGTGTCGAGCAGGCCGACCACGCACACGCGATCGACCGCGGCCTCGACCGCCGCGGCGACCTCGGCGGCGGTCCTCCCCCCGTCGACCAGGCGCAGGGCGTAATCGACCAGGATGTGCTCGCCCACAGTCACGCTCTTGGTGTCGACCACGTGCACCTCGGTCGCGCCGCCCGCCTCGGCCGCCGCCGTGCACGCGCTCTGATGCGTGCCGGACAGCTTGCTGGACAACGTGATGACCACCACGTCCTCACCCGCCTCCTGCGCACGCGCGATGGCCCGGGAGAACGCATAGGGATTCACCTGGCCGGTGGTGGGAAACTCGTCGCCCTCGACCAGCAGCTCGTAGAAGCGCTCGCGCGACAGATCGACATCGGCCTGGTAGATCGTGGTCCCAAAGCCCACGGACAGCGGGAGCACGTCAAGCTGGGGATGGTCCCCCTGCAGGCAATCGGAGCCGGAGTCGGTGATGATGCGGACGGTCATGGCCTCCCCTTTCAGGGCAGATAATGAACACTTTCATAGTAAGTGTATCGCTATCTCTGCTCACCATCAGGTCATCACAAGCCCGAAACAATCCCGTTACGACACCTTCCCAAAAAACGCGACCGCGATGCCGCCCGGGCCCACGTGGCAGCCGATGGCGGCGCCCACCTGCGAGATGGGGAGGTCGTCCTCGGCGATCGTGCCCTCCCACAGGTCGCGGTAGTCGTCGAGGTACCTGCGTAGCAGCTTGTCGGACGAACCGGAGTAGCCGAGCACGCCGGGCATGTCGAAATCGATGCCGCCCACGCGGGAGATCTCGCGATGCAGCAGGGTGCGCCCGCCCTTGGCGCCGCGCGCCTTGCTCAGGATCTCGACCGCGCCGTCCGTCACCGTGATGACCGGCTTGATGGAGAGCAGCTCGCCCACGGCGCCCGCCGCCGCGGAGATGCGCCCACCGCGCCTGAGGTACTCGAGCGTGTCGATGAGGCCGAAGATGTGCACGCGGCCCACGTTCGCCTCGAGGGCGTCGGCGATCTCGTCGGCGGTGGCGCCGGCATCAAGCAGGCGCAGGGCGTACTCGACCACGATGCGCTCACCCAGTGTCATGTTCAGGCTGTCGACCACGCGCACCGTGCCCGAGAACTTACCGCGCAGGCCCTCGGCGGCGATGCACGCGCTCTGGTAGGTTCCCGAGAGAACGCTCGACATGGCGATGACGACCACATCGTCGCCCGCCTCGAGCGCCCGCGCGATGGCCTCGCCGAACACGAACGGCGTCACCTGGCCGGTGGTGGGGTGCTCCGGGCGCTCCGTCAGCAGCTCGTAGAACCGCTCGCGCGAAAGGTCCTCCCCCTCGCGGAAAGTCTCGCCTCCAAAGGCCACCGTGAGGGGCAGCACCTGCAGGGCGGGATGGTCGGTCGGGCGGTATTCGGAACCGGAGTCGGTGATGATGCGGACGGGCATGAACTCACTCCAAACGAGCACGCTGGCGTAGTAAAACCACAGAACCGTATCATGTGTTTCATAAAGCGGGGGCAATCTGGCCGGTGCGCCGCCCGAACTCACAGGCACGTCACATAAACCGCCCCGCCGCTACACAATTCATGGCGCCGGCCCGCTCATCCCACGCGCCGACCCTCTCATCCCACGCGCCGGCCCTCGACATAGGCCGCGAGGCTAGGTGCATATCGGCCCCCGAGGCCCATCACGTCTCGCAACAGGCGCACGAAATAACTCGCGTCGCGCACGTAAGGGTCGCCGCGATCCTCGGGATGCGCCTCACCGGGGCCGTCATGCGCCGTCTGCTCGGGAGTGGCGCGGTCGTAGAGGCGAGCGCGCCCCACCACCTGCCACACCCCCTCAACGCACGCCAGGCGCTCCGCAATCGTGCCGTCGCGCCAGCGCCCATTTGCGCAGAGGTGCGGATCGAGCACCTCGTAAACCCGGCCCGTTCTCACATCGCGCAGACGCGCCATACCGCTTTCTCCATCCTTGGAGAGAATGGCGAAGCGTGAGAAAAACTGCGTCTGCTCGACCTGCCTCAACCGCGCTACCGTGGCGGTATCCACCCCGTCGGGGGCATGATCCACATACAGCTGAAGCGGCGTGCGGCCCTGGCGCAAAGGACGTTCGAACAGCACCCATTCGGTAAAGCACAGGTTCACTGCATCGAGGCGCGCACGCCCTGGATTCAACTCGAAAAACGCCTGTGGGCACACAAGGCGCTCGAACTCCTCGCTCGCCTTGCTCCGCCAGTCCAGCTTGCGCGCGATCCAATACGCGCACATGCGGTCGATGTCATGCCCCACCTCGGTCATCTCATCCATAGCGTCCTCCTCGCCTCGCGGATATGCCGTAACTCCAACCTACGGCACGCGCAGGCGCAAAGCGCCGGCGAGAGAGAACTGATATCAAGTGGACCGCGCGACCGTCCGGCATAACCTGACGCGTGGCTCGCACATATCGAACAGGCGGCGCGTATGCGCTGGACAGCGCAATGAAGGCTCGTCGCGCATCGCGACGAAGCAGGCGCAGGACGGCAAAAACTCCACAACTCAATTGTGAAGACCAGGTGAAATGATGCAAAAGGGCGCCTTTCGACGCCCCTTCGTCACGGCTCGGCACGCAATGCCGAGCGCGACGCATATCCCACATGATACGTGAGACACTCTCCTATGTTCCGAGCCCCGCTACGGCCTCAAGCGACTACCTGCGCCCGCCGCGGTCGCCGGGACGGCGCGTGGAACGGGAGGGGTTGCCGCCGCGCGGGGCCTGGCGATCGTCCCTGCCCGCGCGAGGGCCGGCACCGCCGCGACCGGAGCGCCCTCCGCGCGAACGGCGATCGGAGGGCTCGTCGTAATTGCGCCACGCATCGCGCCCGCCGCGCGACGAGCTTCCGCGAACGTCGTCGTGACGGCCGCCGCGCTCTGCAGGACGAGCGCCGCCGTCACGACCGGGGCGGCTGGAGCGACCAGAGCGGAAAACGCCCTCGCGGCCGGAGCGGGACCCTTCCGCGCGGCCAGGGCGGGAAGCGCCCTCGCGGCCGGAGCGGTCAGAGCGACGCGAACCGTCGGAGCCCTCATCACGCCGACGCCCGTTCGCCAGCCCCGCCTTGCCCGCGGAGCGCGAACCGCCGGAGCGCTTGGCGCCCTTGAGCTCGGGATTCGCTTCCATGCGCTTCACCTCGCGAGCGCTCAGCAGCTCGACCTCGCCGCCCTCCTCGGCACGCACGCGCGTCTTGCCGCCGCGCTTCCGGCGCGAGGGCTTGGACGCGCCGCCGTCGGCAACGCGCCCATCCGCTGCGCCAAAACGACCGGAGGGGCCATTCGCTCGCGAGCCGGTGGAATTCGCCGCTGACACTCCACTCGAGCCCTCGGCGCGCGATGCGCCGCCCTTCGCTCGCGACGATCCGCCGTCGCCACGCGCCGAGCCGCCTTCACCACGCGATGCGCCGCCCTTTGCCTTGTTCTTCGTCTTGCGACGGCGCTTCTTCTCCTTCCTGCCCGCGGGAGCCTTGGCGGGGACGCGATCGGGATCGACCTGCGGGGCATTCGAACCCACCTCGAGCCCCTCGGCGTCGAACAGGTCCGCGGTCTTGCCCATGAGCGCCTCGATGTCGTAGAACTCGGCCACGTCATCGGGGGTCACGAAGGTCAGGGACCAACCGAGCTCGCCGGCGCGGCCCGTGCGGCCGATGCGGTGGATGTAGTCGACCGGGTCCTCCGGCACGTCGAAGTTAACCACGTAGCGCACGTCGGAAATGTCGATGCCGCGCGCCAGCACGTCGGTGGCAACCAGCACGTCGCACTCGCCGGCGCGAAACGCCTTGAGCGCGCGCTCGCGCTGGGCCTGGCTGCGGTCGCCATGAATCGCCGCGCAGGTGATGCCCGCGCGCGCCAAGCGACGGCTGCAGGCATCGGCACGGTGCTTGGTGCGGCAGAACACGATGGCGCGGGAGGCGCCCTCACGCTTGAGCACGCTCGCGAGCAGCGCGTTCTTGGCCTCAAGCGAAACAGGGAGCACGTACTGCTCAACCGTGTCGGCGGTGGAGGTCACCGGGGCGATCTCCACGCGGGCGGGGTCGTGCACCAGATCGGTGATGGAGCCCACGGCTTGCTCGTCCAGGGTCGCGGAGAACAGCAGGGTCTGGCGGTCGTCGCGTGTGTAGCCCACAATGCGGCGCACGGCGGGCAAAAAGCCCATGTCGAGCATGCGGTCGGCCTCGTCGAGCACGAGGACCTGCACTTGGTCGAGCGAGCAGGCGCCCTGGTCGATGAGGTCCTGCAGGCGGCCCGGCGTGGCGATGAGGATGTCGCAGCCGCGCTTGAGCTTGTCGCGCTGCGGGTTGTAGCTCACGCCGCCCACCACGGTGACGCTCGTGTGGCCGGTGCACTTGGCGATGGCCCGGCACACGTCCTCGATCTGCTGGGCGAGTTCGCGCGTGGGCGTGACGACGAGCATGAGGGGGCCTTGCGCGGCGACGCGGCCACGCGCGCGCCCGCGGGGCACGTGCGGCAGGTTGTTCATGGTGGGCAGCAGGAACGCCGCGGTCTTGCCGGTGCCGGTCTGGGCGGCGGCGAGCACGTCCTCGCCGTCGAGGGCGTGCGGGATCGAGGCTGCCTGCACGGGCGTGGGCGAGGTGTAGCCCATGTCGGCCACCGCGGCGAGCACCTCGTCGGAGAGGCCAAGGTCGGCAAAGGTCGGGCCGTCGCCTGCCGCGGACCCGGCGGACGGCTCGACGGCAGACTCGACATACACAGTCTTGTCGGCGTGACGGGAGCCTCGTACCTCATTTTCGCGTGCGGCGCGATCGTTCATGGTGTTTTGAGAAGACAAAGGGGATTTCCGTTTCCGCGCGGCGGCAGGACATGAGCGCCCCATACAAGGAGCCGCATGCCGCATATACCCGTCCGCGCAAGAGGGTTCAATACAGATGCGCGGGCCGGTTTTCCGCGCGGTGGAGCGCGTCCGCACCGGCAAGCCGTATCGCCCGGGCACCGTGCCCGGGCGTAGGCGCATTCGCGTGACGCGTGGAGCAGATTCCACCGCAGGCAAGTATAGGGGCTCTCCCGCGCACCCCGCCCTGGTCGCTCCGTTCCGCAGCAAAACCCCACAGCCTGTCGCGCACGCGCTGCAACCGTGGTCCGCAGGCCCTCTTGCGCCTTCTACCAACAGAAAGCCGTCGGTCGCGCCGCGCCTCACGTGTTACGACAATTTTTCAATCGCGTCGCCGTCGGCAAACCAGTCGACATGTCCGCAATGCGCGCACGTGAGCGTCATCGCGCCTTTACTTGCCCAGTCAAATCCCATGAACGACATTCCACGGGAATCAAGCAGCGCACTACCTTCTAAAAAGCGCGTCCCGCCACAATGAGGGCACTTCACCTCAAGTCCGGCGACCGAATACCGAGCCCCCGACTCATCGCCGTTGACGGCCTTCGAAAACTCTGAAAAGAACCCCATGGTGCCCTCCTTGTGCTCAACGCCACCCCACGATGGCTTTTCAGGTTTGTACCCAGCGGGGGGGGTGGCAACGCGAAATCGAGAGTCAACTCTCGAAGCGATATCTCGCCCGTTTTGAACAAATAGCTTCCCGAAAGTTAACTCTCGGGGAACCTCCCGCCAGCGAACCACGCGCGCACGCACCGCGAGCGTGCGTCCTCCCAGCGAGACCCCGGAGCCTTTTGGGCACCTTAAAAATCACCCTCATAATTCACCTGGAGCGCACGGAGCTCCGCATCCGTAGTCCGCGCCGCCCAGGACCCCACGCAGCCCATTTCGGCAAAGCCGCCTCACTCACCCACTAGACACCCCAGGGGGGTGGGGTATACTAAGCCCATAAGATGATACGAAGGGAGCTGCATATGGCTCAAGAGAGATTCGATGTGGGCGGAATGACCTGCGCGGCGTGCCAGGCGCACGTCGAGAAGGCCGTCTGCAAGCTCGACGGCGTGTCCGACGTCTCCGTCAACCTGCTGTCCGGCAGCATGCAGGTGACCTACGACGAAACTGCGCTCACCGACGAGGACATCTGCAACGCCGTCGACCGCGCGGGGTACTCCGCATCCCCCGCCGTTGACTCCCCCGGCACCGCAGCTGGAAGCACCCGCGCCGCGCGCGCCCTGGAGTCCCCCACCAAAAAGCTCGAGGAGGCCGCGCGCGCCATGCGGGGGCGCCTCGTCACCTCGATCGCGTTTCTCATCCCTCTTTTCTACCTGGGGATGGGGCACATGCTCGGCTGGCCGCTGCCGGCGTTTTTCGGCGCGCCCGAGAACATCATGAACCTCGCGCTCACCGAGCTGCTCCTGCTCGCACCCATCCTCTACGTCAACGACGCGTACTTCAAAAACGGGTTCAAGTCGCTCGTCCACGGCGCCCCCACCATGGATGCGCTCATCGCCATCGGCGCCACCGCGAGCGTCGCCTGGTCCATCTACGGCATCTACCGCATCGGCGCGGCGCTCGCGGCGGGCGACATCCACGCGGCGCACGCGCTTGGCATGGACAACCTCTACCTGGAGAGCGCGGGCACCATCCTCTCCCTCGTGACGGTGGGCAAATATCTCGAGACGCGCAGCAAGTCCAAGACCGGTGGAGCGATCGAGGCCCTCATCGATCTCGCCCCCAAGACGGCGACGATCGTCAACGCCGACGGCACCGAGAGCGCCCTCAACGCCGACGACATCCAGCCCGGCCAGGTCATTCTGGTGCGCCCGGGCGAGACCGTCCCCGTGGACGGCGTGGTGCTCGAGGGAGCCTCCTCCATCGACGAGAGCGCCCTCACCGGCGAGTCTATCCCCGTGGAGAAGGCCCCGGGCGACACGGTGAGCGCCGCGACCGTCAACCGCACCGGCTCGTTTACCTTCCGCGCCACCCGCGTGGGCGCTGACACCAACCTGGCACGCATCATCCGCCTGGTCGAGGACGCCAACGCCACCAAGGCGCCCATCGCGCGCATCGCGGACAAGGTCGCCGCGGTTTTTGTGCCCGCGGTGCTCGTCATCGCGGCCGTGACGTTTGCGGCGTGGCTCGTCGCGACCGGCGGCGATGTGAACGAGGCCCTCACCGCGGCCGTCGCGGTCGTGGTCATCAGCTGCCCGTGCGCGCTGGGCCTGGCCACCCCCGTCGCCATCATGGTGGGCACCGGGCGCGGTGCCGAGATGGGCGTCCTGTTCAAGAGCGCCGAGGCGCTCGAGGCCCTGCGAGACGTGGACACCGTGGTGCTCGACAAAACCGGCACCATCACCCAGGGCAAGCCCGTCGTCACCGACATCCTGCCCGCACGCCGCGCCGACGGCGAGGCTGCTATCAGCGAGAAGGGGCTCCTCAAGCTCGCCGCGGCGCTCGAGCGCAACAGCGAGCACCCCCTCGCCGAGGCGATCATGGCGCACGCCGAACAGCGCGGCATCGTGGCCCGCACCGTGGAGGCGTTCCAGGCGATTCCCGGGCGCGGCGTGACGGCGCACGAGGGCGCCAACCGCATCGCCGCGGGCAACGCCGCCCTCATGGCTGACCTGGGCATCGAGGTCGACCGCGCGCAGCTCGAGGCCTTTGCCCGCGACGGCAAGACGCCGCTCTTCTTTGCCAAGAACGGCGCGCTCATGGGCACGATCGCCGTTGCCGATGAGCTCAAGCCCACCGGCAGGGAGGCCGTCGCCGCACTCGACGCGCTCGGCGTGCGCACCGTCATGCTCACGGGCGACAACGAGCTTACGGCGCACGCCATCGCACGGCTCGTGGGCGTGGGGCAGGTCATCGCCGACGTGCTCCCCGCCGACAAGGAGCGCGTGGTTCGTGAGCTGCAAGATGCCGGCCACCGGGTCGCCATGGTGGGCGACGGCATCAACGACTCCCCCGCCCTCGCCCGCGCTGACGTCGGTCTGGCGATCGGTGCGGGCGCCGATGTCGCCAAGGAGGGCGCCGACGTCGTGCTCATGAAAAGCGATCCCCTGGACGTCGCGCGCGCCATCGAGCTCTCCCGCGCCGTCATCCGCAACATCAAGCAAGACCTCTTTTGGGCGCTTTTCTATAATTCTCTCGGGATTCCGCTGGCGGCGGGCGTGTTTTACCCGCTGTTGGGGTGGCAGCTCTCCCCCATGTTCGGCGCGGCGGCTATGAGCCTCTCGAGCCTCTGCGTGGTGAGCAACGCCCTGCGACTGCGAGGGTTCAAGCCCAAAAGCTGATGGGCGAATCGACCCCAAAGACCGAGGCGCAGACGTCTGTAACGGCAAAGCATGTGACCGGACGCCGCAAATCGGGCGATAATGTAACGAATTTTGAAACACCCCGAATAGAGGCACGCAATTCTTGGAATACCCGCAGGAAACACGGAGCGAAATATGCCATATACTCGACCCGTCTCATTTTTCGTTACATTATCGCCCGATTTGTGGCACTCCGGCCTCAGACCACCCCTCCGCAGCGGCAAGTCGGCCTTCCGCAACGGCGAACTGGCCCTCGAAAACAGTAAGTCGGCCCTCCGAATCGGCCATCCCCTCCACGACGACGAAGCCCCTTCATGACGACTACCAATTCCGCGGTCATAACGACCGCAAGTCCTCAAACATGACGAACGCCAACTCCTCGCGAAGGCGAAAACGCCCCTCCACGACGACCGGGGCCATCGCCGCAGCATCGAGGCAATCGCCACGACGGCCCCAAGCTCGTCTCGAAGCAAGCCCGCAGGCGTCTCTCTCGATGGCGGCGCATTCCCCATCGCGATACCCTCGAGCCCTCCACCGCAACGATCTCACGCGCCCCACCAAGACGAACACGGCCACCCCTCCGTCCAGCGTCACATATGAATCGGGTACCAAGAGCGGCACCGACGCCTCTCAAACATAGACAAGGCACAGAAAGGAACCATCATGAACTACATCATCAAAACCGAAGGCCTCATGTGCGGCCACTGCGATGCGTCCGTTGAGACCGCCCTGCTCAACGTGGCAGGCGTCACTGACGCCGAGGCCAATCACGAGACGCAGACCGTCACCGTCACGTGCTCCGACGAGGTCGTACCCGAGCAGCTCTCCGCCGCCGTCCAGAGCGCGGGGGAGAAGTTCCGCGCGCTGTCCGTCGAGGAGGCGTAGGCTCACATGATGGCAAACCGCGAGCGCACGCTGCGCCTGCTCAAAACCGCGCGGGGACAGATCGACGGCATCATCAAGATGGTCGAGGACGACCGCTACTGCATCGACATCTCCACGCAACTCATGGCGACCCAGTCGCTTATCGGCCGCGTGAACGCCGACGTGCTCAAGGCGCACATCGGCGGCTGCGTGCAGCAAGCCGTTGAGAGCGGAACCGACGCGGAAAAGACGGAGAAGCTCGCCGAGATCGAGGCGGTCATCGAAAAGCTTGCGAAATAACTGTTCGATCTGTGTCAGTTTGTCGTGAGTTGGGGTACCGTAACGGGATGAGAGTCTCAGCCGCGCGCAGGGCACGGCGTTAACTTGGGAGGAACCTCGTGAACGACTTCATGAAAGACCGGTACGGCGTCGACGAGCTCGCCATGATCATGGGCGGGACCGGCGTGGTGCTCGCGCTCATCGGCACCATCGCCAATCTGGACCCGCTCACGTGGCTGGCGCTCGCGGTCATCCTGCTCGCGCTTGCGCGCGCATTCTCGAAGAACGGCGCGGCGCGGCGTAAGGAAAACGAGGCGTTCCGCTCGTTCGCCAACAAGGTCCCGGGTCTGCGCGACCTTGTTGCTCGCATGGGTGGCGGCGCAGGCGATAGCGCGGCGAGTGCGTCCGGAGCCAAACGCGGCCCGTCGCAGGCCGACCTCGACCGAGCCAAGCGCACCGCAAAGAAGATGTGGAAGGAGCGCAAGACCTCGCACTTCCTCAAGTGCCCCAACTGCGGGCAGATCATGTCCGTTCCCAAGGGCAAGGGCAAGATTCGCGTGACGTGCCCCAAGTGCCGCACCAAGATAGAGACTAAGTCCTAACTAGAGATCAAGCCCTAACGGCGCGCGTTCTGATCGCCGACCAATGACATGTCCTGGTGTCCTGGGACCGCGGCGCATCGTCATGCGTCGCGGTCCCAAGCTGTTGCGCTGCATATTCGCGTTCGAGCCCCGGCGCTGATGCACGCAACCGCGTTCGGCGACACGGCTCATCTGGAAGCGATATGCGACGACACGCGCCCCAGAGCGACCCCCGACGGCACGCGCCCCAGAGCGATCCCGCGACAACATGAGTTCGCGTCCTAAACCCAACACCATTCGTCTTGGGTCGCTCTTCTTGCCCCGCAAACCGCAAGACGCCTGCGCACCAACAAGAAACCGACACGCCAACAAGACGCCTGCGCACCAACAAGGCGCTTGCGCGATGTGCGAAAACGGCCGTTTGAAAACACCCCGTTCGTTTCAAACCATTGATAAAGCACATTACCAAGGCCATTTCTGTGCGAAAACCACCTTTTGAAACCATCCGGTACATTTCAAAAGGTGGTTTTCGCATATCCGGGCAATGTAGCCAGCCTATCACGGCAATGCGTCTGGCGTTCCAGGGGGAATGCAACCGGCATGTCAGAGCCTGCGGCGGGTATGCCAGGGGGAATGCAGCCGGTATGTCAGAGCCTGCGGCCGATATGTCGGAGCCTGCGGCGGGTATGCCAGGGGCAGCGAGCCCAGCACATCGGGGATAACGCATCCGGCGCATCCGGGGCAACGCACGCGGCCTATCAACGTACGCGGCACGTCGGGGGCAACGCACGCGGCCCGTCGGAGGCAATGCACCAGGTCCGCAACGTACGCTGCCCGTCGGGGGGCAACGCATCAGGCCCGTCGAAAGCAATGCACCGGGGCCCATCGAGGGTATGACCAGGTCCATCAAGGGCGTGCACCCCGCATACCAGGGGCAATGCGTCCGCATGCCGTAAAGGCTTTGGCAACCCTACGGAACCGGTTGCTCCATGATCCAGTCGAGCTCCGCGTCCAGCTCGGGAATATGCTTGACGCGGGGGCGCTCGACGTACGCCCCACGGCACATCACGTGGCGCACATCGCGCAGGGCACAAAGGTCATCGAGCGGGTTGCGCTCGACCACGATGAGGTCGGCCGACTTCCCCTCCTCGACGGTGCCCGTCTCTTCGCCCAGCCCGAGAAGACGAGCGTTCACGGCGGTCGCCGTATGCAGCGCAAAGGCGTTGCTCACGCCGACGTACTTGGCAAAGTACGCCACCTCGCGCCACATGTCGTACTGCGTCACGTACGGGCAGCTCGAATCGGTGCCAAGGCCCACATCGATCCCGGCGTCGAGGGCCTCGCGGGCGCTTTGGATGATGCCCTCGCACACGATGTCGCCGTTGGCCTTTTGGACGTCGGTGGAGCGGGTCTTTTCCGGGTCGAGCTTGGCAAAGGGCAAGGCGGGCGAAATGGTGCACGTGAGGCTCGGTTTACGGCCCGCGAGCTGCGTGTGCGCCGCACCGCGGTACAGCTCGACGATCTGCGGGGTCATGGGGGCGCCGTGCTCGATGGTGTCCACGCCGGCCTCGAGCGCCACGCGTACGCCCTCGGTGCTCTCCACGTGAGCCATCACGGGAAGGCCGAGCTTGTGTGCGGCGGAGCAGGCGGCGGCTGCGATTTGAGGAGACATGCGCAGCACGCCGGGCTCGCCCATCTTGGTGGCGTCGAACACGCCGCCCGTCACGAACAGCTTGATCACGTCGGCGCCGTGCGCGGCGATCTCGCGCACGAGCTCCGCGGCGCGCTCGGGACTCTCGGCAATCTGGGCGAAGAGCCCCGCGCCGTGCCCTCCCTCGACCGTAATGCCCGTTCCCGGCGTGATCATGCGCGGGCCCACGTACTTGCCCGCATCGAACCCGTCGCGCACGGCGATGTCGCCATACAGGGGGTCCCCGGCACCGCGCACCGTGGTCACACCGCTCGCCAGCTGCTGCTGAGCGCTCTTACGTAGCAGCTTGCGCACCACGGCGCGCCCCAGCGGATTGTCGAGCTTCTTCATGAGCGCACCGGCGTCGCCCGCGCTCGTGGGCCGACCCGACCCGCAAAAATGCACATGCATGTTGATGAGCCCCGGCAGCAGGTACGCGCCGCCCAGGTCGACCACGCGCGCCCCGGCCGGAACATCGACCCGTGACGCCTTGCCGACCCGCGCGATCACGCCGCGGTCGACCACGACCGTCATGTCCTGCTGCGGCTCCATGCTGGCGGTGCCGTCGAGAATCGTTGCATGGGTAAAGGCGATCGACTCGTTTGGCGTCATCGTGCCCTCCTTAGGTCCTTGGTGTGCCCGCGCCCCGCGCATAGCTCAAACCACTTTACTCCTTTAAAGCGTTTGTGGAGAAGTCGATTTGCCCCGGTGGCCACAGCAAAGGGCAATTCGGACGAGCCGGGGCGAGGCGAAGTCGGGCCGCAGCGACGGCTCGAGCCCACACCGCGCCCTCGCAACCTCGAAAACCTACCGCTCGCCGAATCACGCCGAACCCTTGCCGACTCTTTGGGCGAAGCGCGCGGGCGCTGGGGTATCAATAGGGCCATTGGAACGGTAAAACGTTTTTCGGTGGGCATATCCCGCAATCGTGCAACTCAGGCGACGGCTTGCGCCCGCCCGAGGCAGAACCAGAGCGGCATACGAGCCCGTGCACCGATTAACCGCAACCAGCTCATCCCAAGGAGGATCGACATGTCAACCACTTCCGTCACCCAGGTCCTGGCCGACCACGGCGTCCATGCGGCAGAGGGCTCCATCCACGTGGACATGGTGCCCGCCGAGCTCGTCGAGTGCGCGCTCGCCCGCAAGGAGGGCAAGCTCGCCTCCAACGGCTCGCTCGTGGTCGAGACCGGCAAGTACACCGGGCGCAGCCCCAAGGACCGCTTTGTGGTGGACACCCCCGACGTGCACGACAAGATCGCCTGGGGCAACGTGAACGTCCCCATCTCCCAGGAGAGCTACGAGAAGGTGCGCGACGGCGTCGCCGCCTATCTCTCCGAGCGCGACATCTACGTGGTCCGCGGCCTCGCCGGCGCCGACCGCGGCCACGCCCGCAAGTTCATGGTCACCTGCGAGCGCGCCAGCCAGGCCCTGTTCATCACCCAGCTGCTCGTCCGCCCCACCGATGAGGAGCGCGCTGCCTACGGCGAGCCCGACTTCACCATCCTCACCGCGCCCGGCTACAAGTGCGACGCGTCCATCGAGGGCCTGAACTCCGAGGCCGCGGTGCTCGTCAACTTCTCCGAGCGCACCGTCATCGTGGCCGGCACCGAGTACTCCGGCGAGATCAAGAAGTCCGTCTTCTCCGTCATGAACTACCTGCTGCCCGTCGAGGACAAGGTCCTCCCCATGCACTGCTCCGCCTCCATGGATCCAAAGACCCACGACACCGCCGTCTTCTTCGGCCTGTCCGGCACCGGCAAGACCACCCTGTCCGCCGATCCCAAGCGACTGCTCATCGGTGACGACGAGCACGGCTGGGCCATGGGCGAGGGCATCTTCAACATCGAGGGCGGTTGCTACGCCAAGTGCGACGGCCTCACCGAGGAGCGTGAACCCGAGATCTTCCGTGCCGTCAAGTTCGGCGCCCTGTGCGAAAACGTCATCCTCGACGACAAGCGCCAGCCCGACTACGACGACGTGTCCCTCACGCAGAACACGCGCGTGGGCTACCCGGTCGAGCACATCCCCAACAGCTGCCTTGAGGGCGTGGGCGGCGAGCCCAGCGTGGTGATCTTCCTGGCCTGCGACGCCTTTGGCGTGCTGCCCCCCATCTCCCGCCTGTCCGCCGACGCCGCCATGTACCACTTCGTGAGCGGCTTCACCTCCAAGGTCGCCGGCACCGAGCTCGGCATCAAGGAGCCCGTGCCCACGTTCTCCGCGCTGTTCGGTGAGCCCTTCATGCCGCTCGACCCCATGGTCTACGCCGACATGCTGGGCGAGCGCATCGCCGAGGGCAAGACCCGCGTGTACCTGGTGAACACCGGTTGGGTCGAGGGCTCCTACGGCGTTGGTCACCGCATCCCGCTCGTGTACAACCGCATCAACGTCAACGCCGCGCTCGACGGCTCGCTCGAGAACGCCGAGTTCATCCACGACGACGTATTCAACCTTGACATCCCCACCAGCTGCCCCGGCGTGCCGGACGACGTGATGGTCCCGTGGAAGTGCTGGTCCAGCAAGGACGAGTACGACGCCACCGCCAAGAAGCTCGCCGGCATGTTCCAGGAGAACTTCGAGAAGAAGTACGCGCACCTGCCCGAGAACGTGAAGAACGCCGGCCCGCGCGCCTAATTCCCCCACAGCACACCAACGCAAAGGAGCCTCGTGCAACCCATCTGCACGAGGCTCCTTCTCTATGGATTCGGCTCAACCGCTGTCAGACCAGCGCTACAGCAGCACCGCGCCGGCCATGCCCAGCACCGCCATGAGCACCATGAACGCGAGGGCGATGGGCAGCACGCGCGCGAGCAGCTTGCCCTCGATGCCGACGACCTTGACCGAGGCCATGCCGATGGCGAGCGTCTGGGGCGAGATCATCTTGCCCGCACCCACGCCCAGCGAGTTGAGGGCCACCATCCAGTACGGGTCCATGCCGAGCGCCTCGGCGGCCTGCTGCTGCACCGAGCCGAACAGCAGGCCCGAGCTCGTGCCGGAACCGGTCACGAACGCGCCCACCGCGCCGATGACCGGCGCCATGAGCGGAAAACACGCCCCGGTCACGGCGATGCAGAACGAGGAGATGGCGCCGATCATGCCGGCGTAGCCCATCACCTTGGCGCACCCCAGCACGGCGAGCATCGTGGCGGCGGTGGGCAGCATCTGCCGCACGGTGGCGACGAGCACCTCGCCCATCTGGCGCAGGCTCGCGCCCTGGATGAGGCCGCCGGCGAAGGCCGCGATGAAGATCCACACGCCCGGCGTGTTCGCCCAGGTAAAGGTGACCGTCGAGGGGTCCTCGCCGGTAAAGATCGTCACGGAGCTCGCCAGCGGCGCCAGGGCGTCGTGGACGGCCGGCAGCAGGTTCGACGTGCCCATGAGCAGCACGAAGATGAAGATGAAGCACGACCAAGCGCGCAGCGCGCCCGCGACGGTCACGGCCTCGCCCGCATCGACCTCCATGCGGTAGGCATCCTCGACGGCGGCGGGGCGTCGGGCCAAAAGCGCCGTGGCGACCAGCGAGCACAGCGAGCCCACCACGACCGCGAGCTCGGGGCCCACAAACGCGGCGACGGCCACGGACGGCAGCGCGTACGCGACGCCGGACGCCAAGGCGATATGCCACACGCCGCGCAGGGCGGAGGCGATACCGGGCTTGGGCGCGCCCTCCTCGCCCG
Source organism: Collinsella stercoris DSM 13279 (assembly GCF_020735465.1). Lineage (GTDB taxonomy): Bacteria > Actinomycetota > Coriobacteriia > Coriobacteriales > Coriobacteriaceae > Collinsella > Collinsella stercoris. The sequence continues at coordinate 1,047,413 of NZ_CP085935.1, forward strand.
TCTGGGCGGCGAGCACCACGATGATGAAGGGGACGATCACGAAGAAGGGCGCAAGCTGCAGCATCTCGGTGAACGCCAGGCGGATGGGGTCGAGCCCCGTGAGGCCGGCGAGCGACACCGTGGGCACGCCCACCGAGCCAAAGCACGTGGGCACGCCGTTGGCCACCAGGCAGATGAGGACCGCCTGCAGCGGCGGGAACCCGAGCGCGGCGAGCATGCCGGCGGGGATGGCGACGGCCGTGCCAAAGCCGCTCATGCCCTCCATGAAGCCGCCGAAGCACCAGGCCACCAGCAGGGCGAGCACGCGGCGGTCGCAGGAGAGCGAGGTGATCATGGAGCCGATGACGTCCATGGCGCCCGTGCGCACGCACAGGTTGTAGGTGAAGACCGCGGCGATGATCACGAGCACGATGGGCCACAGGGCCATGAGGAAGCCCTCGAGGCTCGCCGAGGCGACCTCGACCACGGGCATGCCCCACCAGGTGAGTGCGAGCACGCAGGAGATGGCGAACGACCCCAGGGCGGCCTTCCAGGCGGGAAGGTGCAGCGCGACGAGCGCGACGATCAGCCAGATTATTGGCAACAGGGCCAAGGCAAAGGGAACGGCGAGTTCAGCGATGGACAAAACGGCTCCTAACGACATCCGATGTGCTGTATCCGATCATGCGGCGCGGCGCACGAGGGGCCGCGCGCCGGAACATGGTACCACTCGCCGACGCGGGCGCAGGCACGCCGCCCGCTTGCGAGACCCGTTGGAAGCAGATGGCACAGGCAGGCGGCCTCCCATCGCAGGGCGCCGGGGGCGCCACGCCACCATGCGCGGGCCGCCCGTCCCATCGCCACTCGCCCCATCGCCGACCACCCGCGCGCAAAGGGACTATACTTGCGTCCATCCCGATCGATTGGAACGTCCCGTGCCCATCCATCCGCTCGACAACCTCCGCCGCAAGGTCCGCGATCTCCACGCCCGCCACGATGCCCGCCACAGCGTGACGCTGTTCGGCCCCGGCCGCCCGTCCTCCGCCCCGGCAGGCGGCACCCCGGCGGGCGGCGCCCCCTCCGCGCCCGGCATGCGCGAGCCCGGCCCACTCGCCCGCATGGCGAACGCCTGGTGGACGCGCCTCATCGACTCGGTGTACGACGGCGGCCTCGCCGCCCAGGAGGCGGAATACGAGAGCGGCGAGACGCGGCGGGACTACCTTTGGAACACCGTCGGCGTGGGCGCGTGGGGCATGGTCTTCCCCGCACTCACCGTCGTGGCCACCCAGCTCGCCGACCCCGAGCAGGCGGGCCGCTTTTCCATGGCGTTCGCCGCGGGCACCCTGCTCATGTTCCTGTCCAACTTCGGCGTGCGCAACTTCCAGGTGTCCGACATCGACCAGACCAGCTCCTTCGCCTCCTACCAGGTGCACCGCTGGGTCACCTCGGGCCTGGCCCTCCTCGTGGGCCTTCTGTACTGCACCATCCGCGACTACGGCCCCGCCATGCTCATGCTCTCCATGGGCGTCTACGTCTACAAGATCGTCGACGGCCTCGCCGACGTGTACGAGGGGCGCCTGCAGCAGGCCGACAAGCTCTACTTGGCGGGCATCAGCCAGGCGCTTCGGTCCGTCGCGGCGATCGCGGCCTTCGCCATCCTGCTCTTCCTCACCCGAAGCACCGCCATCGCCGCGGTGGGCATGGCCATAGCCGCCGTCGCCACGCTCGCGCTCGTGTCCGTCCCCCTCGCCCTCCTCGAGACCGAGGCGTCCCGCCCGTGGAAGACGCAGGAGGTCGGCGAGCTGTTCCGCCACTGCCTCCCGCTGTTCTCGGCGCTCTTCCTGTTCAACCTCATCGAGAGCCTGCCCAAGTTCGCCATGGAGGGCATGCTCCCCTACGACAACCAGCTCTACTTCAACGCGCTGTTCTTCCCCGCGCAGGGCATCCTGCTGGCGGCGGGCTTCATGTACAAGCCGCAGCTGCTGCGCCTGGCGAACATCTGGGCCAACCCGCGCCGCCGCAAGCGCTTCGACCTCATCGTGCTCGCCATGGTCGGGGTCATCTGCGTGCTGACGGTGGGCACGCTGGTGTTCATGGGCTGGATCGGCATTCCCGTCATGGGCTTTATGTACGGCATCGATTTCGAGAAGTTCCGCGCGCTCGCCTACCTCATGATCGCCGCGGGCGGCGTGAGCGCGGCGATCGACTTTCTCTACGCCATCATCACCGTGCTGCGCCACCAGGACTCGGCCACCAAGCCCTACCTCGTCACGTTCGCCTTCGCGCTCGTGGTGCCCACCGCGCTCATCTGGCTGCTCGGCCTCACGGGGGCCGTCGTTGGGTACCTCGCCTCGATGCTCTTGCTGCTGGTGCTGCTGGGTATCGAGTACTACCGTATTCGGCAGAACCTCTCGCAAAAGAACCGCTCGCCGTTCCGCTCGTAGGACGCGTGAACTGCCTCCCATTTCCTGGACGCGAGAAATGGGAGGCTTATTCTGGCAGGAAACGCTCTTTACGACGTCGGGACGAGGATGCGCGCCGTCGAGCTGCGCGACGAGGGATGGGGCCGGCGCTCGGTCGCGTCCCTGCTCGGCGTTCCCGAGGAAACCGTGAGAAAATGGCTGGACACCTATAGGTCTGCGGGCATCGAGGTTCTGGCTATGATGGGCACGAAGAGGACAGCGTACTCGTTCGAGACGAAGCTGGCCGCCGTCAGGGCGGTCGCGGACGAGGGGATGACCAGGCCCGAGGCCATGGCGAAGTTCGGGATAGCATCGACCACCCCGTTCAAGAAGTGGCTGAAGGCGTACCGCGAGGGCGGCCCGGAGGCGCTCAGGCCGAAGCCCAAGAGAAGGCCGAGGGGCGCCGTGCCGGCGCCCGCGGAGCCCACGCGCGAGCAGGAGCTCGAGCGTCGCATCCGGAGGCTCGAGGCGGAGAACGCCTACCTAAAAAAATCGATAACCCTGAAGGCGGAGAAGCGCTCTCGAACCGCGAGAAGGCCGCGGCCGTGAGCGAGCTTTTGATACTGTCAATGAGAAATTACCCATCTACACCAACGAAACTTACCCGATCGCGCCAACGCCCGTTGGCCAGCGGCGCCAGCCGACCCTACCCGGTTTCGGCTACTTCTGCTCCTCCTTCCTCTCCACCGGGACGTCCTTGAGCCTGTAGGAGCGCCCGGTTATCCTAACGATGTGGCAGTGGTGGCATATCCTGTCCGCTATCGCGCTGGCGGCGACCTCGTCCCCGAAGACCTTCGCCCACCCGCCGATGCCGACGTTCGTGGTGATTATCGTCGAGCGCTGCTCGTAGCGCGTGCCGACCAGCTGGAACAGCAGGTCGGCGCCCCCTTCGTCGATGTCCAGGTAGCCGAGCTCGTCTATGATGAGGAGCTTGGAGTGCGCATAGTACTTGAGCCTCTTCTTCAGGATGCCCCTCGCCTGGGCGTCCCTCAGGTCGTCGACGAGCCTCGCGCAGTCGATGAACTTGACCTCGCGACCCGCCCTCACGGCCTCGACCCCGATGGCGACCGCGAGGTGGGTCTTCCCGACGCCCGGGCTCCCCACCAGCAGGACGTTCTCCGCCCGTTCCATGAACCTGAGGGTGGAGAGCTCCTCGAGAAGCGGGCGCGGGACCGACGGCTGGAACGTCCAATCGAAGTCCGCCAGCGTCTTCACGCACGGGAGGCCGGAGGAGCGTATCCTCAGCCTCGTGATCCTCTCGGTCCTCGCCTCCACCTCGACCTGGGTCATCTCCGCGACCGCGCGGGCGAGGTCGGCGTCCCCCTCCGCCACCATCCTCATGTAGTCAGGCAGCATGGATGCCATCTCGTGGAGCCCGAGCGTGCACAGGTTCGCCTGCGCCCGGATGTAGGGGCTGGCCTCGCCCACCGCCGCCGTCACAGCCCGCCCCCGATCCCCTCGAGCAGCTCGAGGTTGGCCCGGGCCTGCTCGCGGATGTCGGCGTCGGCCGCCCACGCCTTCCCGGCCATGGCCTCGACGTAGTGGTCCTCGGTATAATTGATGCGCGCGGAGCCCCGCGAGGCATCGTGCACGGCGACGAGCCCACCCGCCACGGTGACCCGTATCTGCCCGCCCGGCATCGACACCACCCTGGCCTTCCTGCCTATGCACCCGCGGGGCACCGACCACTGCCTGCCCGCCGCCCTGACCAGCATCGTCGGGGGCACGACCTGCTCGGTGACGTCGCCGACCATCGACTCGAGCAGCGCGACGTTGCCGATCGGCCGCAGGTGCTCCTTTTCCCGCAGGAACAGCGCCGCCGGGGGCAGGCCGGTCGTCTCGTTGGGCTCGGAGTTGCTCCTCGACTCGATCCGCGCTATCGCCTCGAGCAGGCCCTCCAGCCCGACGAAGTCGCCGTCGTAGGCCAGAAGGCGCGACAGGAACCTGTTGGCCGACTCGTCCTTGCCCTTCGTCTGCGGCGTGCGGGTCCTGCAGAGCTGCAGCTCGAATCCCGCCTCCCTGGCGAAGCGGGACACCCGCCCGTTCTTCTCCCTTCGGCCCGACGATGCGCTCACGACCGCCGCCATGTTGTCGGTGAGGCACTCCTGCGGGACGCCGCCCATGAACCTGAACGCGCCGAGCAGGCACGCCAGCAGGTCGTCGGTCGTCCTGGTCGGGGAGTAGGTGAACTTGTGCAGCCTCGAGTACCCGAGCGTCGCCGTGAACACGTTGAACTCGAAGACCTCGCCGTTCGCGTCGACCATCCTGACGTCCTCCTTCCAGTCGAATTGCAGCTGGCGGCCCGGCGGGGTCTCGAAGCGCGGGTGCGCCTCGGAGTCGCGGGCGGCGCCGAACTCGATGCCGCGGCTGCGGCAGTACGCGGTGAAGGCGTTGTAGCCGGGCAGCCCCGCGCCTGCGTGGCGGTGGAGCAGGTACTCGTGCACGGCCCTCTTGGTGACGCCCGGCAGCCCCGCCTTCTCCTCGATCACCTCCCTCACCGCGTCGAACCCGCTCGGCCGCGGCGGCCTGTCGGCGGGCGCCTCCCCGAGGCGCCAGTACTTCGCCACGGTCTTCCGGTCCATCCCGTGCCTCCGCGCGACCTCGCTGAAGTTCGGCTTGGCGCCGGCCTGCCTGTACATATTCAGCTCTCCCATCACGTTCCTCTCCATCAAGGTCCTCCTTTCGAGCGGCGCTCGAGCGGAGGGTACTTCGTTGGTCTGGTTGGGTAAAGCCGATTGGCGCGAACGGCCGTTGCGAATTGGTGCGACCGGGATTCCCGCTTGGTGTGAATGGGGATTTTTATATTGGCAGTATCAGCTTTCAGGGCGCCACCTCCTTTCCGACCTGCTGGAATGCGCGGGCCTGGCCAGGTCGAGCTACTATTATGCGCTGTCGCACCCGAAGGCGCCCACGAGGCCCGAGCTTTGGGAGGCCGCCGCGGAGATATTCTCCCGCACCCCCAACGGATGCGGGCACCGCCAGATAGCGATGTGCCTGCGCGCCGAGCTGGGCGCGCGCATAGCCGACAAGACGGTCCTCAAGATGATTGCGCGAGATGGGCATCAGCTGCGGGATACGGCGCGAGACCGACTACCACCGCTACAGCTCCTACAGGGGCGTCGTCGGAAAGACCTTCGAGAACGTCGTCGGGCGCGACTTCTCGGCCGCCGCGCCGTGGCAGAAGATGGGGACCGACGTCACCGAGTTCAAGCAGCCGTGGGGCAAGGCCTACTTCGCGCCCGTCTACGACTTCGGGAGCAAGGAGATCGTCGCGTGGGCGGCGTCGACCAGGCCCGACATGGAGCAGCAGGAGCTCCTGCTCGACCGGCTGCTGGAGCGGATGCCGGAGGGCGCCAGGCCCATCCTGCACAGCGACATGGGCTGGCAGTACCAGCACCCCCGCTGGACGGAGAGGCTGAGGGCGGCGGAGATCACCCAGAGCATGTCGAGGAAGGGTAACTGCCTGGACAACGGGGCGACCGAGCAGGTGTTCGGCCACATGAAGGACGAGTTCTTCCGGGGCCGGGAGTGGCCCGACTTCGAGTCGTTCAGGGCCGACCTCGACGCCTACGTGACCCACTGGAACACGAGGAGGCGCCAGGTCAAGCTGAATGGGCTGACCCCGGAGGAGTTCCGGGGCCAGCCCATCGCGGCGTAGTCTATATTTGCGTCGTCCAAGTTTTGGGACGCAGTTCAGGTTCAGACCGGGACGCCCCTCCGAAAAGAACGCGATTGTCGTCTACCGCTCCAGCTCGGCCTTGAACCAGCTCGTGAGGCTCGTGGGGTGCGTGATGGCCGTCCCCACCACGACCGCCCACGCACCGGCGTCGATGGCGGCGCGCGCCTCGGCGGGCGTGTGCACGCGACCCTCGCACACCACGGGCACGCCGGGGAATTCCTCGACCGCCTGTCGGAGCAGCGGCAGGTCCGGGCCGTCGGCCATACCGCAGTCGATGGCGGCGGTCCCGTGCGAGAGCGTGGTCGAGACCATGTCGAAGCCCAAATCGGCCGCGCGGCGGACGTCCTCGATCGTGGCGCAGTCCGCCATGATGAGCACGCCCTCCTCCTTGAGGGGCGCCACGGTGTCCTCGAGCGAGCGGCCGTCGGGGCGCGGGCGGTCGGTGGCGTCTATCGCGACGATGTCGGCCCCGGCATTCACACAGGCGCGCGCGTGGCGCAGCGTCGGGGTGATGTACACCCCCTCGTGCCCGTCCTTCCACAGGCCGATGACCGGCACCTCGACGCGCCCCTTGATGGCGGCGATGTCGGCCAAGCCCTGGCAGCGAATCGCGGCGGCGCCGCCCAGCTCGCAGGCGCGCGACATGGCCGCCATGATCTCGGGCGTGCGCAGGGGCTCGCCTGGGTAGGCCTGCACGCTCACGATGAGTTTGCCCTCAAGCGAGGCGATGAGCGGGTTCATTGACATAGCGGTGCCTCCTATCAACCGATGCTATGCGGTGAGCATCTCGGCAATCTTGGGCGCGAGCAGCTCGGTCAGACGGTCGTAGCCCGCATCGTTGAGATGCAGCCCATCCACGTAGAGCTCGCGGCGCGCCTCCCCCGTCTCGTCCACGAACGCGGGGAACACGTCCAGAAGCTCGGTCTGCCCATCCAAGATCAACTCCTGATATTCGGAGAAGATCATGTGGGAGAAATCGTTGCTGCGGATGCCGGGAACCTGATGATAGCTGCGCAGGGCCTCGATGCACGGCAGCGTCGAGTACAGCAGCACCTTCGTCTGCGGGCAGTTTCCGCGGATCAGGTCGATGACGTTCTTCACGTTGCGCGCTATCTCGCGCGGCGAGCTCATGACCGTGTTCCCCAAATCGTTGATGCCCACCATGAGCACCACGAGCGCGGGGTCGTACTTCACGACGGCCTCGTCCACAACCCACAGCAGCTCTTCGGCGACCGCGCCGCCGATACCGCAGTTGTACTTGTTCTCTATCTCGGGAAAGCACCGCTCAATCGGATAGCACTCGGTCAGCGAGTCGCCGAAGAACACCACGCCGCCGGGACGCGCCGCCTTCGTCTGCTCCATGATGGCGAGGATGCGCCGCAGCTGCCCCTCGCGCAGCTGGTAATAACCCGGGTTGTACCTCATCGTCTCCCTCATGCGACCCCCTCTATCTCCATGCCGATCTCGAACATGCGGTGCCAGGGCATGTAGACGCGCCCGATGCGGGTCGGGCACGCGCGGGCGAAGTCGAGTTCGTCGAAACGCTCCTGCAGCTCGGTGCGGATAATCTCGGCGACCTGCTCCTCCCGGTCCTTGAAATCATAGTAGCCCAAACCGAGGGCGGGCAGCTCCTCGGCGACCACGCGCGGACGCACGAGCGCCTGATAGAACACGTCTTCGATGATGCGGTAGCAGGTATTGCGGGCAATCTCGCCCTGGTTCGTCCCCACGAGCGCCTGCGCGAGCACGGTGCCCAGCGTGTTGCAGTTCGTATTCCACCCGGCGTAGGCGCAAAGCCCGCCGAGCACGCCCAGACGATCGAGATAGCGGACGCACTGGGCGTCGCCGCCGTTGGCGAAGGCGCTGTCGCACAGGGCCACGCGCCTGCCGTCGGCCAGATACTCGGCGATGCGCTGCGTGAAATCGGAGAGCTGGCGCCAGCTCGTGTAGGTGAGGTCCTTCTCATGCTCGGGGACGAACGCTTCCTGCATCACCTTGCCGGGGCAGTTGATCGCGAGCAGCACGTCGGCCTCGGCCGGGGCGTCGGCGAGGCGCGCGCCCGTCACCCGCACGTGGGACTTCAAGCTCTCCATCATCGGCCGGTCCTCGTACAGGGGAACGATGTGCGGCCCCGCGACCGATGCGAAGAACGGCCACACGCGCGGCGAGCGCCCGGCGGCCTCGTTGCATGCGCGGGCGAGCAGCGACATCGAGACCTCGTCGGCGCCGGGGTAAATCATGCACCGCATGTCCAGCCCGCGGCGCTTGAGCTCGGCGATGACGCGCTTCTGCGAGATCGCCGTGTAGCCGAAGGGAGCCGAATCGTCCTGCGGGATGACGAGGAAGTCGATGGTGCCGTCCTCGAGCAGGCCGAGCGCCTCGACATTCATGTCCTCGTTGAAGGCGCGGCGGCTCTCATAGTCGAGGACCACCTCGTCGGGAATCTCGATGGCCGCGAGCTCCGCGTCCTCCTCGGGCGAAAGCCCCTCGCGCTCGCGCAGGTCCATGAGGTACTTGCGGCGGAACAGGCGGTAGCCCCAGTCGGCGTAATATTCCGGCTCCTCCTCGGACGAATCGTAGGAGGGGGCGCGCATGATGCACTGGAACGCGTATATCTTGAGGCCGGGGTTGGCGCGGCGCATCTGGCGCAGGACCCCGAAGCGCCGGACGGCCTCCTCGCGCTCGAGATGATGGAGGCGCGAGGGAATCAGCCCTCCGTACAGCAGCATGTCGAGCGACACGACGGCGAAATCGAGGTGCTCGATGCCGTCGAGCAGAAAACGCTCAATCCGGGCGGCGTCAGCCGGAATCCGCTTGCTCCCCAGCACCTCGAGCGCGGGGACCTCGAGTTCCAACTCCTCGTTCGTCCGCGCGATCATCTGCGGAAAGACGCGGTTGCACGGTCGCTCGTCGAGCGGCAGCAGCTTTCCTTTCACTTCAAACTCCCATCTAGACAGGAAGGGGCCGCGAGCACGGCCCCTTCCGAACAATCTGTCGGCGAGGCGTCAGGCGAGGTATCGCTCGATATCCCGCAGCGCCTCCAAAATCGACGGCTCGCGCACCACATCGACCGGACACGCGACATCGGAGACCAAGTAGGAACGCTCCGCCTTGCCGAACATCTCGAAATCGTTCGGCGCGTCGCCGATGGCGAAGATGCGCTTGCCAGCATACATCTTCGCGAGCGCCGCGCCCTTCGACACGCCGCGCGGCATCAGCTCGAGCGAGGTCGCCGACGACATCACCGCCTGCACGTCGCGATAGGTCTCGTTGACCATGCGGGCAATCGGCTCGAGGTCGGCCGCATCGCCCACCACCAAAAACAGCACGACCGGCTGGCAGCGGATGAGCTCGCGCATATCGCTCTTGATGATATGCGAGTCGTACAGCTCCTTGGGGAAGCTCGGGTCGCGCTCCGAGGTCCAATACCGGTTGGAGACCGTGTTGATCTCGATGCGCACGGGGGCGTGCTCGATGCGCTCGAAGATGGCGAGCGCGCTGGCCGGGTCGAGAAGCTCGGCCTCGATGCGCCCGCCGCTCACGCGCACGGCGCCGTGCTGCGAGATGCGATTCGCGAAATGCAGGCCGAAACGCTCGCCGGCGCAGATGATGTCGTGATCGAGGCGCCCGGTGCCGATGGCCATCGTGCAGCCACGTTCCTGCAGGCGTCCCAAGGCATCCACCGTCTCCTGGCCGCCGATCACGTTGTTGTCGGCGTCGAGCAGCGTGCCGTCCATATCGAAGGCGACGACGATGTCGCGGGGGTCGAGAGAGGCCACGGCGTTACGCCTCCTCGGTCGAGGCCGCCTCGACCTCGCGGTCCATGGCCTTCACGAAGGGCATGTAGATGAGCACGCACACCACGAGGATGACGACCGCCGTGAGGGCCGCGCCGATGCTGCCGCCCGTCGAGAGGAAGGCGCCGAGAACCGGCGGGGTCACCCAAGGCGTCATGACGTAGGTGTACCCGGCGATGCCGAGCGTGGTCGCCAGCGCGCCGATGCCCATGCCGACGAGCGTCGTGATAATCATGGGGATGATGAGCACCGGGTTCATGACGACCGGCAGGCCGAACATGATGGGCTCGGAGATGTTGAACAGGGCGGGAACCAGACCGACCTTGGCGACCGTGCGGTAATCGGCGCGACGCGAGACCAGCAGGATGGCGATGACGAGCGCGAGCATGTTGGCCGCGCCGCCCATGAACATGAACGAATCGAGGAACGGCTTGGTCATGATGCCCGCCATCGCTCCGCCGGAGGCGACGGCCTCGGCGTTAGCGGTGAGCGTGATGAGGAACAGCGGCTCGAGGATGGGGTTCATGATGCTCGCGGAGTGGATGCCGAAGCCCCAGAGCAGCATGTAGACGATGTAGATGACCACGAGGCCGACCGGCGAGTTCACAAGGCCGAGCAGCGGCGTCTGCACCCAAGAGGTGATGAGGTCGTTGACGGGCATGCCCGCAAGTCCGCTCAACACGCGCACGAGGCCGAAGATGATCACGGTCAGCGTCACCGGGATGATGGAGTTGATGGAGCGGGCGATGCCGCCGGGAACCTCGGGCGGCATCTTGATGATGAGCGCGTCGAAGCCCGCGAGGAACCGATAGAGCTCGACCGCGAGGATGGCGGAGATGAACGCCGTGAACATGCCCGTGGAGGATAGATAGCCGGTGGAGACGAACTCACCGATGTTCTCGTCCGTGCCGAACGGCGTCAGGCACAAAAAGCACACCACCGCGGTGGTGGCGCCGATGCTCGTATCGAGACCGTAGTGCTTCGTGAGCGCCTTGGACGTCGTGAACGCCAGAAGCAGGCCGAGCACCGACATCGAGGCCGAGGAAATGAAGGCGCCGAGCTGCTGGGCCTCGGTGAAGGGGTTGCCGAACAGCATGTTCGTCAAGCCGCTCGGTCCCAAGATGACACTGTTGATGAGCGTGAACAGCGACGCCGTGATGACGAGCGGCATGACGGCGATATAGCCGTCGCGGATGGCGCAGAGCCACCGGTTGCTGCCAATCTTTCCCGCAAGCGGCATGATCTTTTCCGAAATCTTGTCTAAGAGTCCTGTTTTCATCTACGTCTCGCCCTCCCAATCATGTACGGTTTCGACGTGCATTGCCGGATATTTGGGGATTAACCTGCAGGTCAAAGCCTTGCCCCATCTCACCGGCGTCCTGTGCGAACCTCTGCGCGCTCGAGATTCGCCTCGCATACCCTGCATTGTATGGAACGTCGATACGCGCTACTTGTCCAAATTCGCTTTGTCAGTCGTTCAAATTTCGCGAGTTCGTGATATTTGTTCGGAATTGCACAGAAATCTGTTGACAAGATAGCTATCAAATAGAAAAGCGATATGCAAAGCCATGTGCGAACTCTGAGTGCGATTATGCACTTTTATCGTGCTATACCTGCGCTTTTTGAACCGTCTTCACGAAGATGGCCTCCAACCGTTCGCCGAATATTTGCATCCTTTGGGCGAATTGTCATCCATCTATCAAACACAGCGTCACAATGGAAGAAATTTTTGACAATAACCGTACAGGCGAGGAACCGTGGACGCGACGACCACCGGCAAGATATTCCAAGTCAATATCGAATCCGACCACAACGAGCCCATGCGCTACAAGAACGTCCTGCTCTACCAGCTCGGCGAGGTGCGCTACGAACAGGGATTCGACGACGACCACGAGCAGTGGTGCTACGAGCTGAGCGTCATCCTCTCGGGCACCGGGACGTTCTCCATCGATGGAAGCGTCATCCCCGTGAAAGCGGGCGACATCGTGCTGTCCCCAAAACGCGGCCGCCACGTGGTGTCGGCGCTCGACAACCAGTTTCGCTTCCTCTATCTCGGTTTCGACCTCGCACACGACACCGGCTTCGAGTACATGACGGTATTCCAGATGTATCTGGGAAGCCTGCGCGAGAACGTGTGCCGAACCGACCTCTACGGCATCGGAGGCATCATGTCCTCCATGATCGAGGAGTTCAACAAGAACCTCCCCTACTCGTTCGAATACCTCATCAACAGCCTGGAGACCATCATCATCCTCTCGTTCCGCACGTTTGGGAACTACCGGCACGAAGGGGAGATGACCGCCGTCAAGGCGACCTCCGTCGGCACGACCGTCTACACGCTCATCAAGTACATCGAGGACCACGTCTTCTCCATCCCGGACATCAAAACGCTCGCCGCGCAGATGCACTTCAACTACGACTACGTGTCGCATGTCTTCAAAAAGCGCACCGGCACCACCCTCAAGCACTACATCATCCAAGTGAAGATGAAGAAGGCGCGCGAGCTGATTGCCGACGGAACGTGGTCCATCTCGGAAATCGCCTGCATGCTGGGCTACGAATCGATACAGTCGTTCAGCAAGGCGTTCAAGAAGGAGCTGGGCGTGTCTCCGAGCGCCTTCAAGCGCGGGGCGGACGTCTCGGGCGGCACGTCCGAGACGTCCGCCCCTATAATGGAGCCAAACGATACGACCCAAGAAAGCGAGACCTCGTGACGAACCCCGCCGCAAGCTCCCATTCCGCAGACACCCCCGATGGCCCCAAGCCGGAGACCGCCAAGGACCGGCTGTGCATCATCTTGGGAGCGGAAGGGCTCTCCCGCGTCGAGGGGTCGGTCGTCATGGTGCTCGGCTGCGGCGGCGTCGGGTCGAGCTGCGTCGAGGCGCTTGCGCGCGGCGGCGTAGGCACGCTCGTCATCGTGGACAAGGACGTCGTCGCGCCCTCGAACATCAATCGCCAGGCCATCGCCTTCGAGAGCACCGTGGGCGCACGCAAGGTCGACATCATGGCCGCGATGGTGCGCGACATCAACCCCGCCTGCCGCGTCATCGCGCGCGACGCCTTCGTGCTCGCCGAGAACCTCGAAGAGCTCATCGACACCTGTCTCGCCGCGACGGGCGGACGCCTCGACTACGTCATCGACGCCATCGACACCATCTCCACGAAGCTCGCCATCGCCGCGCTCACCCAGCAGCGCGGCCTTCCCCTCATCAGCTCCATGGGCGGGGCGAAGAAACTCCATCCCGAGTGCCTACGTTTCGCCGACGTGCACAAGACGGTGAACTGCCCGCTCGCGCGCATCATGCGCAAGGAGTGCCGTCGTCGCGGCATCCGCCATCTGCGTGTCCTGTACTCCTGCGAGGAACCCGTGCGCATCTCGGCCGCACCCGGCGCGGCGCGCAGCGAGCGCACCGATCTGGGCACCGCGAGCTGGATGCCCCCCATTATGGGGCAGATGCTCGCGGGAGAAGTCCTGCGGCAGCTCTCGGGCGTCGGCGCGGACGACGACACCAACGCGGCGCTCGCCATGCACGACGCCGCACAAAAGGGCAAGCTGGCCGGACGCAAGGGCGGCAAGGCGTGAGGGCCGCTGCGCGCGAGGCGGGCGGGCGGACGCTCCGTCCGAGGTGCGCGGGAACGCAAATCCTTCCGGCGAAGATGCGCCCCCGGCGGGGGGCTATCGCCTCGTCGACATGCACTGCCACCTGAGCCACATGGCGAACGGCCCCGAAGTCGCGGCCGCCGTACGACAACGCGGTATCGCCCTGCTCGACGCCACGCTCGCACCGTCCGAGTACCCGGCAGCGTGCGAGCGCTTCGCCGCGGCACCCAACGTGTGTGTCGCTTCCGGGCTCCATCCCTGGCGCATCGAGGCGGGCCCTGCCGGCGAGAAGACGGCTGCGCGGGCGGCCGCCCAAGCCGCCGCCCACGAATTCGTGGGCGAAGTCGGGCTCGACTTCTCGCGCGCCCATGCATCGACGCGCGCGGCGCAGCCCTGCGCCTTCGACCGCATCGTGGCCGCCTGCGCCGCGCAGCCGCGCGCGGGCCGCGTCGTGTCCATCCATGCCGCGCACGCCGCCACAGAAGCGCTCGACATCCTCGAGCGCCACGGTCTCCCCGCATACGCGACCTGCATCTTCCACTGGTTTTCGGGCAGCGGCGAGGACTTGAACCGCCTGCGCGCGCTCGGGCGCCTCGTCTCGGTCAACGAGTGCATGCTCGCGACCAGGCGCGGGCGCGCCTACGCGCGCCAACTGCCGGAAGACGCACTGCTCTTGGAGACGGATACGCCCGCACGGCTCGATGCCCCCTGCTCCGCCGCAGAGCTGGAAGCCTCGCTCGCCCACACGCTCTCCCTGCTCGCCGAGATCCGCGGCACCTCTACGCAAACGCTCGCCCCCGCTCTTGCGGAGACGAGCGTGCGTCTCTTGCGATTGTAATCAGCAGATGCGCGGGGCGGCGCATCGCGCAACTCGATGAACCGCCCCGCCGCAGTCCGGACGGTTAGACCACATTGAACGTGAAGCGCGTGCCCGCACGCAGGCCGTCGAGCAGCATGAGCTCCGCGCCATCGATATACCCCACCACATTCGTCCGCCCGCTGTTTTCCATGGCCGCGAGCGCAATCTGAACCTCGCCGGCATACTGGCCGTAACCGTCGTTGTCCACGAGCACATCGCCCCGCCGGATATCGACCGTGTTGAAGGGAGCGACCTCCCCTTTCACCATCCGGCTCTCGACGGTACGCACGAGATAGCCGTTTTGCTCGGGACGACACGACAGGCCGAGGCGCAGGCGCCGCTCAAGCTCCTTCGGCAAACCGGGAGCGCAATGCAAGGTGAACGCCATCGGGGCTGCGACGCCCGCAGCGATTGCCGCAAGCTCGCGCTCGCTCGCAAAGCAGTTGCCCACGATGATGTCATCCACGCAGCCGAGTTGCACGAGGTGACGGGCCTGCACGGCGGCGGGCAGATCGCGATGCATCTCAAGCGTAGGCAAACCGTCGCATGCCGGCCACGGACCGAAGGCCTCCGGCTCCTGCGATGACACGAATGCCTGGAGTGGAAGCCCGCGCTCCTTCCACCGACGCGAGCAGGTCAGAAAATACTCGAGCGTCAGACCCGTGTAGCGATGCGGATAGTAGTTATGGCAGCCTACGATGCGCGCCGGCTCCCCACCGCTCGCGAGCAGCGCCCCGATGTGGTCGCACGCGTTTGCCGAGGCGTTGAGGCACACCCCGATGCCCGCCTCGTTGCGCGTGAGAAACGCCTCCTCCATCTCGGAGAGACCGAGATCGAGACGCATGACATCGCAGCCTATCTCCTGGAGAAATCCCAGATCGAGCTTGCCGCGCAAAACGCTCGCATTCACGCCGAAGCGCGCAAGCACCGAAGGGTTCACGTCGCAGAACACCTCGAAGCCGAGCGCATGCGCCTCGTCGGTCAAAGCCCGATAACGTGCCGTGACTTCATCGCGTTCATCGCGGACGCCGAGCAGTGCCACGAACAGCACGCGATAGCCGTGACGGGCGGCGAGGCGCAGGTATTCTCGGCACGCCTCGGCAGAGGCGAATTCCGGGTAGAGGGAAATGCCCAACCGCACCTCACGCATGGGAGACCTCCCCGCCGAGATCCTCGCCGTTCGTCTCGATCACGCGCTGGTACCAATAGAACGAGTCCTTGCGGCTGCGCTCGAAGGTGCCCGTTCCGTCATCGTGGCGATCGACGTAGATGAAACCGTAGCGCTTCGCGAACTCGCCGGTCGAGGCGCTCACCAAGTCGATGGGGCCCCACGAGGTGTAACCCATGAGGTCGACGCCGTCGGCCACCGCCTCGGCCATCTGCTCGATGTGCTGGCGCAAATACTCGATGCGGTACGGGTCGTGGATGGAACCGTCCTCCTCGACCGTATCGTAGGCACCCAAGCCGTTCTCCACGAGCATGACGGGCTTCTGATAGCGATCCCAGATGGCATTCAGCGACCAGCGCAGGCCCACCGGATCGACCTGCCAACCCCAGTCGCTCGTCTTGAGGTAGGGATTCTTTGCGCCGAAGGCGAAGTTGCCGCCCGTCGTCTCGAGCTTCTCGGGATGCGCGGAGAGGCAGACCGACATGTAGTAGCTGAACGTGACGAAGTCGACCGTGCCGCGCGCGAGCGTCTCGGCGTCGTCCGGCTCCATCGCGACCTCGATGCCCTTCTCGGCAAAGTGGCGCCTCATGTAGCTGGGATAGTATCCTCGCACCTGAACATCGGAGCAGAACCAATTGGCCACGTGCATGCGCTGCTGCACGAGCACCGCGTCATCGGGATCGCAGGTATAAGGGTACATGAGCGCAAACGAGGACATGCAGCCGATGCGGTACTCGGGATAGCGCTCGTGGGCCAGAGCCGTCACGCGCGCGGCAGCGACGAGCATATGGTGCAGCGCTTGGAAGCGCTCGGCGGGGTTATCGGGCAGGCCGTTGATGGGCCCCTCGTACCCGCGGACGGTGCTCAAGTTGAGCACGGCCCCGCCGCGACCGATGCCCGTATTCATTTCGTTCAGCGTGAGCCAGTAGCGCACCTTGCCCCGATAGCGCTCGAACACGCAGGCGCAAAAGCGCTCGAAGCACGCGATGAGCTCACGGCCGGCCCAGCCGTTGTACTTGCTCGCCAGCGCATAGGGCATCTCATAATGGCTGAGCGTCACGATGGACTCGATGCCGTGCTCGCGGCAGCAGTCGAACACGCGGTCATAGAACGCCAGACCGAGCTCGTTGGGCTCCGCCTCCTCCCCCGTAGGGAAGACGCGCGTCCACGCAATCGAGAGCCGCAACGCCTTGAAGCCCATCTCCGCGAGCATCGCGATGTCCTCGCGATAGCGATGGTAGAAATCGCACGCCTCGTGGCTCGGATAGAACGTGTCCGGCTCAAGGGTCGGCGTGATGCGCTTGTCGACTTTATGCGATCCGGCCGTACACACGTCAGGCACCGAGACGCCCTTGCCGTCCACATCCCATGCGCCCTCGATCTGATTGGCCGAGATGGCGCCGCCCCACAAGAATCCATCGGGAAATCTACCCATGGAACACCTCCAAATACAACGAGGGGCGAGGCTCGAAGAGCCGCGCCCCAATCACAAGTCACCCGCAGAGAGCGGGGCACATGCGCACATGCGCCAAGATGGTCCCTACGCTTCGGAAGCGGCCTTCTCGGCAGCCTCCTTCTCGCACAGCTGATGGTCATACACCTTCACGAACGGCAGGTAGACCAAGAAGGCGATGACGAAGGCCATAGGGGCAATGAAGAGGTTCTGCCACGCAAGGGAGGGCATGAAGCTCTGCATGATGATCGGCAGCTGCGTCATGATGAGCAGGTGGCCGGGCTGGAAGAAATCGAGCGAGTAGCCGATATAGGCAAAGAACATGATGATCATGGGGTTCAGGATAAACGGGATGGCCATGATGGGGTTATAGATGATGGGGGTACCGAACGCCATGGGCTCGGAGATGTTGAACACCGCAGGAACGATACCGGCCTTGCCCACAGCGCGAAGCTGCTCGGACTTGGAACGCATGCAAAGCACGGCGAGCGGCAGCACGTTGCCGCTACCACCGCAGCAAGACATGACGCCATACAGGGCGATCGGAGCGAACATGGCAGCCTGGCCGGAGGCGACGAGCTCGGCGTTCTGGGTGTAGAACTGGATCATGGGGGCCATGATGACCGGAGAGAGCACCATCGCGCCGTGGATGCCGAGACTCCAGAGCAGCTGGCACACAAACGCGAGTACGAACATGCCGGGCACCGACATGAGGGGCGTCAGCGGGATGGACAGGATACCGGCGATGGCGCCCGGGAGCACGACGCCGATGGTCATCTGGGCAAGTGTGTTGAGACCATGCCAGAGCAGGATGCAGATGACGAGCGGCACGAGGGTCGCGAAAGCGTCCGAAAGGAACTGCGGAACCGCGTCGGGCATCTTGAGGCTCACGTGATGCTTCTGGCAGAAATCGATGATCTTGACCGAAACCAGCGGGATGATGAGCGCGGTGAAGAGACCGGTGCCGCCAAGGTAGGTGGTGGCGAGCACGCTCATGGTCGAGCCGTCCTGCAGGGTGACACTCTGAACGGGAGCACACACGAGCAGGAAGAGAATCATGGTGACGATGCCGTTCGCCAGCGCGCCCTCCATCTCCAAGTTCTTGGAGTAGATGTAGCCCACGGCGAAGGCCACGACGACGCCCAGGATGCCCATGGTCATGTTATAGGGCGTGGTGAGCCACATATAGGCGGCGTCGGTCGTCTCGAGCACGCCTACGATATCCAGCAGCGTGGCGACGACGGTGAAGATGGCGCCGGCGAGGATGACCGCCATGGCCGCCATCATGCCACCGCTGATGGCGGACAGGGCCTTATTGGCCTGGAGCTTGCCGCCCCATTCCTGCAGCTTCATCATCACTGGGGATTGATACAGGTTGTCAAGTTTGGACATTGGTGTTCCGTTTCTCTTCGATCGAGACGGGTATCTAGCCCTGGACGAGAGACTCGACGAGCTTCATGATATTGGCGCAGTTGCCCGTGCCGTAATCGGTCGGCGGAATGACGGCGACCGGCATGCCGGACTCGGCGGCGATGTTGTCCTTCTGATAGGAAATCTGCGGACCCATGAGGATGCAGTCATACTCATGGCAGACCGTCTTGTACGTGTTGACGCTCTGGGCGGCGATGCTGAAATCGATCCCCTGCTCAGCGGCATACTTCTCAAGCTTCTTCATGAGAATGCTCGTGGACATCCCCATGGCGCAAACCAGCAATACCTTCATTGTTGCGATTCTCCTTGCATAACGGTCGTATCAACAAAGACGGCGGCCTTGAGCGCGCCATCCCGCCCGCATTACTCGGCGCGCGTCGCGTCGAGCTCGCGATACACATTCACGATCTCCTCGACCAGCTCCTGCGCGAGCATCGAGGTCATGAGATGGTCCTGGGCGTGCACGAGCATCACGTCGACGACGGTATGGTCGCCCAAAGCCTCCTTGGAAAGAAGCTGGGTCTGCACGTGATGGGCCTCGAGCGCGGCCTCCTTGCTCTGCTCGAGCAGGGCCTTCGCCGCCTCGAAATCATGCTCCTTGGCCTTCTTCAGCGCCTCGAAGGCGAGGCTGCGCGCCTGACCCGCCGAAGCGATGATGCCGAAGGAGATCATCTCGGTGCTCTGTTCCTCCTCTGCCATGGTTTTCACCTCCCTCTCGGTTTGCAAATATCTCAATGGAAAACGTATGGGCTATCGTGCGGAGCACGACTCGATGGGATCGACCAACTCGATGAGCGTCTGCCAAGAGCGCTCGGAAAGCAGGCGGTCGATGAACGCCTCGCTCAAAACCAGCTCAGACATCGCCGAGAAGAAGCCCTCGGAGACGTCGGTCGCATCGCGGGCGATTGAGACGAGGAACACCGCCTGCACCTCGCGACCTCCCCAGATGATGGGTTCGTCGATGAGGGCGAGGGCCACGAAGCTCTGCGTGCTCGCCGCTTCGAGCGGGTGCGGCATGGCGACCCGGTTGCCGAATGCCGTCGGAGCCGCCTGCTCGCGGCGATACACCAAATCGAGGAAATCGGGCGAAAGGTCGTAGACACGCGAGGCCTCGCCGACCAGCAGCTCGATTGCCTCCTCGGGCGTCGAGCACGACGCATGCGGCAGAAAAAGCTCCTCGCAGAACAGCGGGCGGGCATCCGACCGCCGCGAATCGGAAAGCAGGATTTCACGCACGTCGCTCACCTCTGCCGCGTCCAGAAAATAGCCCACTTGGCGTACCGGGACCGGCACCTCCTCGGCAAGCGGAACCGTCGTGAACACATAGTCGATGCGCGAGAAGTCGACGAAGCGCACGTGGGCGGCATCGCATGTCTCGATATGCTCGACGTACGAACCGAACTCCTGACGATAGCGGTGCTCCAGCAGCCGGGCGCTGCCCGCGCCCGAGGCACAGACCACCAGAATGCGTTTCTTGGGGGCATCGGTCTTTTGGCGCTCGAGCGCCAAGGCGAAGGAGAGAGCGATGTAGCCAATCTCTTCCTCGGAAAGCTCGGCTTCATAATGCGCCGCCAACGAGGAGCCCGCCTCGACGGCCATGGAATAGGCAAGCGGAAAACGCGACTTGATGTCCCCCAAGATGGGATTATCGAGATGCAGATGGTGATGCAAGCGCACCTCGAGCGGCACGAGATGGCGCGCGAGATTCATGCGCAGCTCCAAATCGTGCCTCAAGTCGAATCGGAACGTGCGCCACACCGCGTCGAGCATGCCCGTCACGGCATCCCACACCTCATCCGAGATGACAAGCCCCGCCTCCTGATCATCCCCGGCATCGAAATCCCCGAGCAGGCGCTTGCCCGTCAGATGGATGGCGATATAGGCGACCTCCTCGTCGGGCAAAACGACGCCGGTGCGTGCGCCGATGGAATCGGAGATGCGCCGGGCAATCGGGAAACTCGGGGACTTCCGAATCTCGGTGAGCTGCTCGCCCTCCATGGGCACATAGCAACCTTCGCGTATCCGCAACAATGCGATGACGATATGCGTGATGAGATTGCGGTAGGCGACCGAGTTGATGGCGAAGCGTTCCTCGGTCGTCACGTCGTCGACGCAATCGGAAACCACGTCGAACAGCGCACGATACGCCTCGGCGTCGACCGAGAGGCGCGCCGCGCCCTTCAGCTCATCCGAGCCCTCCATGGCGAGGCTCGCGAGGCACAGACGCTTGGCCATCTCGGATCCGATGACCTTGATGCCATGATGGCTGCGCCTGTCGATGGCGAGGCCAAACTGCGCCAAGCGCTCCTCGACCTGTTTCAAATCGTTCGATATGCTCGTCCGGGATACATAAAGGACGCTCGCCAGTGTGTCGATGGCGATGTAATCACTGCGCGAGAGCAAATCGTTGAGGAGATAGGAGACGCGGGCCTCGGCCGTCTGGGGCAACGACGCACGCCGCTGCTTGCGCGCCTGCTCGAATATCGCATCAAGCGTCTGCTCGTCGGCGACGGAAACGGTATAGCCCCGCCCGCGCGCAAGGTCGATAGACGCGACGCCCTCAAGGCTGCGATTGACCGCCTGCACATGGTTGCGCACGGTACGAACGCTCACGCCGAACGCCTCGGCAAGCTCAGCGGGCTTGATGCCCTCGTGCTCCATGATGTGGAGCGCAAATCGCGCCAGCTGCACGTCCATCGGCTTTGACCTCCCCTCGCCTAGCTACGATACCAGCGGCGATGGGACGGGTTCCATACCCGGCTTTTCCCTTCCGAGAAGGAAAGCGTTTGCCGAAAACGAGCGCGCGGCGTGCGTGTGGCGCTCGCCGCGCTCTTTGAGACCCGCCAAGACCTCGTGCACGCCGGGATTCATCAGTGCGGCGTAATCGACCTCGCGCCCGTTCTTCCAATCCCGATAGATGCGCAGGGCCTCGTCAGGCGTCACCGCGCGCCCGATGCGGCCCAACCAGTCGACGAGGGAGCGCTGGAACGACTGGAACGAGGCGCCCACGGTCGCCAACAGCTCCTCGTCGCTCACCTCGATGCCGAATTCCTCGAAGAACTCGCGCTGCTCGATCTGGTAATACGCCTCGGTATCGACGATGACGCCGTCCATATCGAAGATGACGGCTTTGAAGGGAAAGGCTCCTTGGACCATGATGATGGTTCTCCTGAATCCACTCGTGCGCCGCAACGGCGAAGGGCGCCCTTCGCGACGCTACATCGAAAAGGTGTATCGCGACCCGATGATATATTGCTGCCCCACGTACAGCGGCTTGTTGAATTGATCGCGATACCTGCCCCTCAGATTGAAGAGGGGCTCGGCGAGAGGGACCTCGAGCAGTTTCGCGAGCTCGTCATTTGCCAGTTGGATACCAAGCGACTGCTCGCTGCCGCGAAACGCGCGACGATCCGTCCGCTCGCGAATGAGCTTGAACAGCGAAGCGTCGCCCAGCGGCTCAGTCTCGAGGAACTCGAGACCCACTCGAGGGAAAAGATTGTGCTCGACCATGATGGGGCTGCCGTCGGCCGTGCGGATGCGGTCGATGGCAATCAACTCCTCGACCTCATCGCCAAAGAACTCGCGTTCCCCCTCGGGAACCGAAACGACTTCACGACGCAGCAGCTGGGCTCCGGGAACAAACCCGTTCTTGCGGCAGGAAACCGAAAAACCGTTGATTTCCGAGCTCCTGTCATCGAGAATCACGCGCTCGCGGCGTCGCGGCTGGACGAACGTGCCCTTACCTTGACGCTTGACCAACAACCCCTCGTCGACCAGCTGCTCGATGGCCTTGCGAACGGTAATGCGGCTCACGGAGTAGAGCTGGCTCAACTCGGCTTCGGAAGGAATCCGATGCCCCTCGTGATACACGTCGTTCTCGATTGACGAGCGCAAATCGCCCGCCACTTGTTGATAGAGGAGCAGCGGCGAATCTTTGAGCGTTTGAGCGGACATCGACAGCCAGACCTCCTCAAATAAACACCCGGTGTCACTTCACATGACATATTAAGATGATGGGGCTTGCCTAGTTTAGGGGCCTTTCCCGGAGTTCCCGAAGCATGAATCTGTACATGTCCCGCCCCCGCATGTTGAACCTGAACTCGCATTCCTTCAGATGGAGGTAGAAGTCCTCCTTGGGTATCCCCTGGTATTTTACCAGCCTGTTCTTGGCGTATCCCCAGAAGCTCTCGATGCCGTCGATATGGTTGCCCGGGCTCCCCCGCTCGACGAACCCGTTCTCGCCGCGGCTCACCCTGTAATGGCGCTTGCAGCCCCAATCGACCAAGCCGTCGTAGGACGCGGACCCGTCGGTGCACATTATGGAGTCCTTGGACACCTTTCCCTCGATGACCGCATCGACGTCCTGCGGGTGACGTCCGGCACGATCCGGGTGTGGACCTTGCCGCCGCGCTCGGGCAGCCCGAAGGCGATCGCCTTGCCCCGCCCCCCGCGGCCCCGGACGCCCCTCGCGCGCCTCGCGCCGAAGTAGCTCTCGTCGGCCTCGACCTCGCCGTCGAAGGGGCTGTCGGCCTCGCTGATCTCGGCTATGCGCGCCCTCGGCATGCCGTGGCAGCGGTTGACCGTGTTGCGGTTGAGGCCCGTCGGGGAGGCCGCCGAGAGCGCCGTCACGTCGGCGCAGAAGAGCCTCGGCAGCTCCCTGAACTTGCGCTCCGAGAGGTGCGATTTTGTGACGTACTTGTTCTTCGGTGCCTTCTTGCTGCTCATGGCCTAATTCTAGAGCCTTTCCGGCCCCTAAACTAGGCAAGCCCCTATGTACGGCATCGATTTCGAGAAGTTCCGCACGCTCGCCTACCTCATGATCGCCGCGGGCGGCGTGAGCGCGTCGATCGACTTTCTCTACGCCATCATCACCGTGCTGCGCCACCAGGACTCGGCCACCAAGCCCTACCTCGTCACGTTCGCCTTCGCGCTCGTGGTGCCCACCGCGCTCATCTGGCTGCTCGGCCTCACGGGGGCCGTCGTTGGGCACCTCGCCTCGATGCTCTTGCTGCTGGTGCTGCTGGGTATCGAGTACTACCGTATTCGGCAGAACCTCTCGCAAAAGAACCGCTCGCCGTTCCACTTGTAGGACGCGACCGCAGTCGCGGTTGCAGCGGCACCTCAAATTAGGGACTGTCCCTAAATTGAGGTGGTCAAAGGGGCCCTCGCCGACCCCTGCCTCCGCTACTCGCCCTCGTTGATGTCGGCGTACCACACGCGGCGGTCCTCCAGGCGCATGACGCCCACGCGGCCGCTCGGGTACCCCGCGGCGGCCGAGCAGTCGATGCAGATGCGGTCGGCGACCCCGCCCGTGTCGCGCGTCGGGCCAACCTCCACCATCACGCCGCGCAGGTTCTCGTCCACGCCCGTCCCGCACATGAGGCGCGCATAGCGACCCAGCAGGATCGACGGGGTGTGGCCGGCCACCACCACCGGGCCGCGGCCGTCCAGGCCCACAAGGCCCGTGGGGTTCGACCAGAACTCGCGCCGAATCCACAGCAGGTCCTCGACCTGCTGGGAAACCATCGCCCCCAGCAGGTCCTCCGCCGTGGCGTACGCATAGCCACCCCGGCCATCCGGCCCCACGCCCGCCTGGGCCAGCGATGCGCGCAGGCGCGGCGCGTCGATGCCGGCGTGGCACAGCACGTGCATGCGGCGGGCGCCGGGGGCGGCGGTGGGACGAGCGTCATCGGTCTCCACCACGGCGAACGTGGGCAGCGCCGCGAGCCAATCCATGAGCTCGGCGTAGCGCTCGCGCGGCAGCGCGTCGAGCTGCTCGGAGGTCACGAACCCGCCGTTCATATGCCACGACATCATGTCGAGCTGATCGTCCTTGAGGATCGTCTCGAGCAACATCGCCTCGTGATTGCCCATGAGCACGTGGACGTTGGGCAGCGAACGCACCAGGGTGATGACGCCCAACGGGTCGGGGCCGCGATCGACCATGTCCCCGAGGACGAACACCGTGTCTTGGGTTCCGGGCCGTGCCATCTCAAGGGCGCGGTCGAGCGCCCGCACATGCCCGTGCGCGTCCGATGTCACATACGTCGCCAAAGCGCCCTCCTTCAAGGTCAACTTGAACGTTAGGGTTATTGTATGCCCTCATGGCCCGAAGCTCAAACAACTTGTGGGACACTTGTTAACATTCAGGTCACGCGCCCTTCATCCGCCCGGCAAGTACTTTACAGTGCTAAAGTTCTCGTCACATCATCCGTCCGATTGGAAGGTGCGCCATGGCGCGTGTGCACAATTTCTCCGCCGGCCCGGCCGCGCTCCCCGAGTGCGTGCTGCGCGAGGCTCAGACCGAGCTGCTCGATTACGCGGGCAGCGGCATGTCCGTACTCGAGATGAGCCACCGCTCCGCCACGTTCCAATCCATCATCGACGACGCCGAGGCGAGCTTGCGCCGTCTGCTGGGCATCCCCGGCAACTACCGCGTCCTGTTTCTCCAGGGCGGCGCGACCCTGCAGTTCGCGGGCATCCCGCTCAACCTCATGCGCACCGGGCGCGCCGGCTACCTCCTCACTGGCAATTTCGCCAAGCTCGCCTGGAAGGAGGCGTGCAGATACGGTGAGGCCGAGGTGCTCGCCACCAGCGAGGACACGAACTTCGACCGCATCCCCAACCTTGAAGCCGCGGGCGAGCGGGCGAGCCGGAACGACCTCGACTATGTGTACATCTGCCAGAACAACACCATCTTTGGCACCATGTTCAGCGAGCTCCCCCCTACCGGCGCGACGCCGCTCGTCGCCGACGTGTCGAGCTGCTTCTTGTCGCTGCCGCTCGAGGTCGAGCGCTACGGGCTCATCTACGCCGGGGCGCAAAAGAACGCCGGGCCCGCGGGCGTCACGGTGGTGATCGTGCGCGAAGACCTCATCGAGAACGGCCCCGCGCGCGCCGACATTTGCCCCACCTACCTGGGCTACCAGCTGCAGGCGGCCAAGGGCTCGATGTACAACACCCCCAACACGTTCGGGATCTACCTGTGCGGCAAGGTCTTTCGCTGGGTCGAGCAGACCGGGGGCCTCACCGCCATGGAGGCGCGCAACCGCGCCAAGGCGGAACTGCTCTACGACCTGATCGACCACAGCGAGCTGTTCCACGGAACCGCGCAGCCAACCAGCCGCTCCATCGCCAACGTCACGTTCCGCACGGACGACGCAAACACGGATGCGGCCTTCATAGCCTTTGCGCGCGAACGCGGCATCGAGGGCGTCAAGGGGCACCGCCTGGTGGGCGGCATGCGCGCGAGCATCTACAACGCCGTGAGCATGGAGTCCGTCGAGGCGCTGGCAACGTGCATGCGCAACTTCGAGGCCAGCTGGTCCCCGCGATCTATCTAGGGCCTTGGCGCCCCAACCCGCCCGCCCGGGCGGTTGGACCCGCCTCGGGCAGTCCCGCTCGCGCGAAGAGCCCACTGATCTCTTCGGCTCGTGGGAAACTCGCGGCGGCACTGACCGCCCGGGCGGGCGGATCGGGACTCCAAGGCCCCTCAGCACGCGAGCCTTTACCACTAGCATGAGGGCCGAGCGCTTGGGCGGATGATGGAGTCCGCCGCGAACTCCGCACGCAAAAGAGACCCCGTGGGCCCCTCCGTCGTGCGCAGGGCTGTTCGAGCGCCGGACCTCATCATCCACCCAAAACGGAAATCGAGGACCATCATGCGATACATCAAGACCATCGACGACATCACCAAGGACGGCGCCATCGACTTTGGAGCCGGTTACGAGTTCGTCGAACGCGCCGAGGACGCCGACG
Organism: Collinsella stercoris DSM 13279; assembly: GCF_020735465.1. Classification (GTDB taxonomy): domain Bacteria; phylum Actinomycetota; class Coriobacteriia; order Coriobacteriales; family Coriobacteriaceae; genus Collinsella; species Collinsella stercoris. The sequence continues at coordinate 1,073,600 of NZ_CP085935.1, forward strand.
CCATCCTCATGCGCTCCACCGACCTGCACGGCTACGACCTGCCCGAGGGCATCCGCGCCATCGGCCGCTGCGGCGCCGGCGTGAACAACATCCCCATCGAGGAGTACGCGCGCCGCGGCGTGGTGGTGTTCAACTCCCCCGGCGCGAACTCCAACGCCGTCAAGGAGATCGTGCTCGCCATGATGATCATGTCGAGCCGCGGCATCGTGCAGGCCATGCAGTGGGTGCGCGCCAACGCCGACGACCCGGACATCCTCACGTCGGCGGAAAAGGCCAAGAAGGCGTTCGTGGGCCGCGAGATCCGCGGCAAGCGCATCGGCGTCGTGGGCCTGGGCAACGTGGGCTCCAAGGTGGCCAACGCGTGCGTCGAGCTGGGCATGGACGTCTACGGCTACGACCCGTTCATCTCCGTCGAGCACGCCTGGGCGCTCAACCGCGAGGTCCAGCGCGTGGGCACCCTCGAGGACCTCTGCCGCGGCTGCGACTACCTCACCTTGCACGTGCCCTCCAAGGCGGACACCGTCGGCATGATCTCGACCGAGCAGCTCGCCCTGCTCGCGCCGGGGGCGGTGCTCATCAACTTCGCGCGCGAGACCATCATCGACGAGGACGCGGTCGCCGCGGCGCTCGAGGCCGGCAAGCTCTCCTGGTTCGCCTGCGACTTCGCCACGCCCAAGACCGTGCGCATGCCCCGCACGTTCATCACCACGCACTCCGGCGCGGGCACCGAGGAGGCCGAGGCCAATTGCGCCGACATGGCCATCTCCGAGCTCAAGGACTACCTGGAGAACGGCAACATCGCGCACTCGGTGAACTACCCCGCCTGCTCCATGGGCAAGGCGCGCGCCGCGAGCCGCATCGCGTGCCTCCACGCCAACGTGCCCAACATGATCGGCCAGATCACGGCGATCCTCGCAAAGGACAACGCCAACGTGCAACGCATGGTCAACGAGAGCGCCGGCGAGAACGCCTACACCATGTTCGACACCGACGAGCACCTCGACCGCGCGACCATCGAGGCCCTCAAGCAGATCCCCTCCATGTACCGCGTGCGCGTGATCAAGTAGGCGAAGGCGCGCTGGGTATCGAGCCGAACGGAGCAGTCGCTACGACCCCAAAATCGAATCGGCGGCGTCGGGCGGGAACGCGATCGACGCGATGCCCTCCGCCACCAGGGCGCTCACCGCGCTCGAGACGCTCTCGATGGGCACGCCGCCGTCCGAGGCGATCCAGCGCCGATACGCCGCGAGGATCCCGCCGAACACGAACGAGAGGTAATACTCGAGCAGTTCGGCGGGGATCGCGCGCGGCACCGCCCCGTAGCGCCTGAGCTCCTCGAGCATGGACGCCTTGACGCAGGAGAGCAGCAGGTCGAACGGGACGCACTCGAACACGCGGCGGTTGAGCGAGATGTTGGTCATGAGCGACACGTTCACCATGTCGAAAAACGTGCGGAGCCGCACGTCGAGGTCCTGCTCCAAAAGCTCCCCATCGCGAAAGAGCAGCGCGTGCGTGCTCTCCACGATCTCGGCGATATGCCGGTCGAGGATGTAGGCGAGCAGCCCGTCGATGGACCCGAAGTGCTTGTAGAACGTCTTGCGGTCCACATCGGCCTCGCGCGCGATGTCCGTGACGGTGATGTCCTCGTAGGGCTTGGCCCTCAGCAGATGCTCGAACGCGTCGATCATCACCTTGCGCGAGCGCATCACGCGCTTGTCCGTGCGCTTGTCCGGATGCCCATCCATGCACTCGCCTGCGCGCCCGTCCGCGCGCTCGCCCGCGCGTCCACCCGCATGCGCATCCGCGTGCACCCTCGCACGTCCATCGTCGTTCGGCACCGTCTCCACGCTCCTCCCCATTTGGGTCGAAGTGGGTATAAACCCACAACTACCTGCATTTCGTTGATTAGACACAACTGTAAGTCCACAGTTGTAGAATATACCACAGCTGTTATCATGCATCCTCAAGGCAAGGCCCGTGGCACCGTCCGCCGTTACCGCGGCGCCGCAGGCGAGCCCCAGACCCAAGGCGCTCGGAACCCGGCAACGCACCCCTAAAAGCGCACCGCGAGAAAAACGGGGGCGACTCCGCACCGAGACGTCCGTTTGCGAGAGAGGAAGCAGGTATGGCACTCACGCAGGCCGCCGAGCGCGCGGCCCTCAACAAGCTCATCGACTATCTCGACGAGGACCCTAAGGCCCATATCGACAAGATCATGGCGCTCGTCGACAGACTCGTGCCCGAATCGGTTCTGACCTCGCAGCGCCGGGCCTTCGACACCGCGATCCGCGAGCGCAACAACTGGTACCGCCTCATGATGCGTATCTTCGACCTCAACCCCGCCGTCCGCACCAAGCTGCTCAAGGTGCTCATCGCCGATTGCAGCATCCTGGGGTGGCCCATGCAGGAAAAGATGCGCGAGGAGCACCAGTGCAACATACCCTACGCCATCCTGCTCGACCCCACGAGCGCCTGCAACCTCCATTGCACGGGCTGCTGGGCCTCCGAGTACGGCCATGCCCTCAACCTCTCCCTTGAGGACATCGACTCCATCATCTGCCAGGGCAAGGAGCTCGGCTGCCACCTCTACATCTACACGGGCGGCGAGCCGCTCGTGCGCCGGAACGACCTCATCGCCTTATGCGAGAAGCACCAGGACTGCGCGTTCCTCTGCTTTACCAACGCCACCCTCATCGATGAGGCGTTTTGCCAGGACATGATCCGCGTGGGCAACTTTGTGCCCGCCATCTCGGCCGAGGGTGACGAGGCCACCACCGACGCGCGGCGCGGGCGCGGCACGCACGCCAAGATCGAGCGCGCCATGGCGCTGCTCAAGGAGCACGGCCTGCCCTTTGGCATCTCCTGCTGCTGGACGCGCGAGAACGCGGACACGGTCGCCACCGAGGAGAACATGGACTGGATGATCGGCAAGGGCGCCCTGTTTTGCTGGTACTTCCACTACATGCCCGTGGGCGCCGCATCGCCCGCCTCGCTCATGCCCACGCCCGAGCAGCGCGAGCGCATGTACCACTTTGTGCGCGACATGCGGCACAAGAAGGACCTCTTCACGCTCGACTTCCAAAACGACGGCGAGTATGTGGGCGGGTGCATCGCCGGCGGTCGCCGCTACCTACACATCAACGCCGCGGGCGACGTGGAGCCCTGCGTGTTCATCCACTACAGCAACGCCAACATCCACGACGTCAGCCTGCTTGAGGCGCTCAAGTCGCCGCTGTTCATGAAGTACTACGAGTCGCAGCCCTTCAACGACAACCACCTGCGCCCCTGCCCCATGCTCGAGAACCCCTACGAGCTGGGGCGGATGGTGGCGGAGTCCGGCGCCCACGGGACCGACCTCGTGGAGCCGGAGACGCCGGAGGAGCTGCGGCGCAAGACCTTGCCGGGCGCAGCCGACTGGAAGCCCGTGGCCGAGCGCATCTGGCGCGACGAGGCCGACCCCATGCACGCCAAGCGCGCGGAGGGCCCACGCCAGGGCATGGCGGAGAGTGACCTCAAGCGTTTCGAGCGTTTGAAAAAGTAACTTGTGCGGCGAGGGGATCCGGCGGACAGGGTACGATATTCGCATGCGCGATTCACCCGCCGCGAGAGGATTTTCCATGAGAGCGCTTCCCTTTCCCTGCATACGCCCCGTCCCCGAGCACGCCGCCGAGGTCGCCGCGCTCCCCTACGACGTGTTCGACCGAGCTGAGGCCGCCGCGTACGTCGCGGACCGTCCGCTCTCGTTTTTGAACATCGACCGCCCCGAGACGCAGTTCGCGCCCGAGCAGGACATGTACGCCCCCGAGGTGTACGAGCGCGGGGCGGCGCTCCTGCGCGAGCGCATCGAGGACGGCACGCTCGTCGAGGACCGCAACCTTTCGTACTACATCTACGAGCTCTCGTGGGAGGGGCACAGCCAGACGGGCATCGTCGCCGTGTGCTCGGTGGACGAATACGAGCAGGGCGTCATCAAGCGCCATGAGCTCACGCGCGAGGAGAAGGAGCGCGACCGCATCGAGCACATCGGGGCGCTCGGCTGCCAAACGGGCCCGATCTTCCTCGCCTACCGCGATCAGCCCGTGCTGGACATGATCGTCGGCGCCGCCAAGACGTCCACGCCCCTGTACGCGTTCACCGACGATGACGGCGTACGCCAAACGGTATGGGAGGTCGTGCGCCGCGACGCGGTAGACGCGCTCCACGCGATGCTCGGGCAGATTCCGTGCGCCTATATCGCCGATGGGCACCATCGCGCGGCGAGCGCCGTGCGCGTCGCGCAGCGCATGCGCGAGGAGGCGCGCGCAGCGGGCACGTACACCGGCAAGGAGCCGTTCAACTACTTCCTGTCCGTGCTGTTCCCCGCAAGCCAGCTCACCATCCTGCCGTACAACCGCGTCGTGGCCGATCGCAACGGCCTCAGCACCTATGAGCTGCTCGAGGTCCTGCACGGCGCGGGGTTCGGCATCGTCGAGTCGCCCGTGCCGGTCGAGCCGCGCGAGCGCGGCGTCTTTGGCATGTACACCGATGGGACCTGGTACGAGCTGCGCGCCGACCAGCCCGACGCGCGCGCCTACGCCGAGAGTACGGGCGGCGGTACGGATGGCGAAGCGAGTGAGGTCCGCGTCGCCGACGCGAGCGAAGCCCTCGTCGCCGACGCCCCCTCCTCCGGTGACTCCGACGCGTTCGCCTGTGCCGCATCGAGCCCTGTCGACGACCTCGATGTCTCGATCCTGCAGACCTGCATCCTCGCGCCGATCTTTGGCATCGACGACCCGCGCACCGACGAGCGCATCGCCTTTGTGGGCGGCATTCGCGGCACCGAGGAGCTCGAGCGCCGCGCGGGCGCGGAAGGCGTGGCGTTCACCCTGTGCGCCACCGGCATCGACCAGCTGCTCGCGGTGGCGGACGCCGGGCTGGTCATGCCGCCAAAGTCGACGTGGTTCGAGCCCAAGCTCCGCAGCGGCCTGTTCATCCACCGCATCGCAAAACAGTAACGGCTCCGCCCAGAGCGGCGCCGCACCGCACCATAAGCGCTGCGCACCAACACGCAGGGCATCTCGCAGTTCAAGCGAGAGGCCCTGCGTTTCTCATTCCCCACAAAGAGGCGGTGTTGCGGAAGACGTCGACGTCAATATGCGATGTTGCGGAAAACATCGACGTAGACATGTGATATTGCAGAAACGTCCACGTCGACATGCGATGTTGCAGAGATGGGCGCATCAAGATGCGGCCGCGCAAAGTCGGACGTTTCCGCATGGCGGCGGGTCACCGCGCGACGCGCGGGACGGCCGAGCACTACTCCCCCAACAGCTCCCTCAATCGATCCTGCTCAATGACCTCGCTGAGCGAGAACACCCCGCCGTCGTATGCGAAGCGCATGATGCTGCAGTTGCCGGGCACACCACCTCGGTCATAACCGCCTTCGGGCACCCAGTGCGAGAGGAACTCGCGACATGCAGAGCCGTGGCTCACCGCCAGCACGCGCTCATGCCCGGCGCGGCTCATGATCTTGGTGAGCGCATCGCACACGCGTTTACGCACGTCGGCCTGCGACTCACCGCCAAACGGCACGTAAAAATCGCCCCAGGGAAACGACGACATCAGGCTCACGCGCTCTCCCTCAAAGGCGCCAAAGCCCCATTCCCGCAGATCCTGCACGCGCTCATAGGGCATGTCGACGATGCGCTCGATGGTCTGCTGCGTGCGCGTGAGCGTGGAGGTGTACGCATGGTCAAACGAGATGCCCTCGCGCGCGAAGTAGCGCCCGATGCGCTCCGCCTGCTCCTCCCCTTCCCGGGTTAAGGGCGCATCGCACCAGCCCTGGATCACGCGCTTTTCGTTGAACATCGTCTTGCCGTGACGAACCAGATAGAGCTCCCGTGCCATTGCCTCTCCCATCAACCGGCGACGCCGCCTTCCAAACGGCGGCGATCAACAATCATGCATGCACAGCATGATAGCCTTCGGCGGCACCAGCAAGGCGGCTCGCGCAGGCGTCGCGCGAGCCGCACCTACGGGGCGCGGTGCCACGCTCCGGCGCTGCCCGCGATGAGGTCATGCGCGTCAAGCGGACCGGCGTCCTCGCGGCGGCGCTTCCCTTGGGCTCAAGGCCCCTCCGGGCTCGATGCGGGTCTACCCCTCGAGTTGCTCGCTGGCCTCGAGCCAGGCCATCTCGAGCTCTTCCAGCTCCTCCTGGGCGGCGGCAATGGCCTCCTGCTGCGCGGTCAGCGCCGCGAAGTCCGTGGGGTCGATGTCGAACATGGCGGCCTTGAGCTCGTCGATCTTGGCGCGACGCGTCTCCATCTTGCGGTCGAGCGAGGCGACCTCCTTTTTGAGGCGCTGGCGCTCGGCATTGGAAAGCGAGGGCGCCGCGGGAGAACCCGAATCCCCAGAGCCCTTGGCGGCCTCACCGGAAGCGCCCGGAGCGGCGGCACCGGCGCCAGAGGCAGGCACGGCGGCCGCGCCCGTGAACCCGGGCGCCTGCAGGCGCGCATTGCCGGAGGCGTTCAGCTGCCCCGCCAGGTGCAGGTACTCGTCGACGCCGCCCGGCACATGCCGCAGCGTGCCGCCCACGAGCGCCCACTGCTGGTCGGTCACGCGCTCCATGAGGAAGCGGTCGTGCGTCACCAAGATCAAGGTGCCCGGCCAGCTGTCGAGCAGGTCCTCAACCAGCGCGAGCATATCGGTGTCCAGGTCGTTGCCGGGCTCGTCCAAAATGAGCACGTTGGGCTCGTCCAAGATGGTAAGCAGCAGCGACAGGCGGCGCTTTTGTCCGCCGGACAGGTCCTTGATGCGGCTCCACATCTGCTGCTGGGTAAAGCCCAGGCGCTCGAGGAGCTTTTCGGGCGTGGTCTCCTTGCCCTCGACCATCACGTAGCGCTTGCCGCGCGCGAGCACCTCGCGGATCGTGTCGTCCTCGACGGGCTTGAGCTCGTCGAGCTGCTGGGAGAGCACGCCAAAGCGCACGGTTGAGCCGATTTTCACGCGGCCGCGCAGGGGCTTGAGCTTGCCCTGGATGATGTTGAGCAAGGTGGTCTTTCCGGCACCGTTCTCGCCGAGCAGGCCGTAGCGGTCGCCCGCCCCGATGAGCCAGGTCACGTCGGAGAGGACGGGACGGTCCGAGGACGCGGCGGATGTCGAATCGCCGGTGGCGGCGGCCGTCGCGTGCTCGGCACCTGTCGCGCCGTCGGGAGATGCCGCGGCGCCGGAAACCTCGCCCGCCGAGCTGAGCGCCGCGTCGCGGCCGTCCGCAACGCCACCCGCAGCGCCTGCGCCGCGCGCATACCCGGCATCCACGTCGATCACATCGATGACCTGCTTGCCCAGACGGCTCACCGCCAGGCGCTTGAGCTCAAGCTCGTTGCGCACGGGCGGGACGTCGGCGATGAGCTCGCGCGCGGCCTCCACACGGAACTTGGGCTTGGTGCTGCGCGCCTGGGCGCCGCGCGAGAGCCATGCGAGCTCCTTGCGCGCCATGTTGCGACGGCGCTCCTCGGTGACGGCCGCCATGCGATCGCGCTCCACGCGCTGTAGGATGTAGGCCGAGTAGCCGCCCTCGAATGGGTCGACGCACCCGTCGTGCACCTCCCACATGGACGTGCACACCTCGTCGAGGAACCAACGGTCGTGCGTCACCACGAGCAGACCGCCGCTCCCCCGCTGCCAGCGGGACTTGAGGTGGTCGGCGAGCCAGTTGATGGTGCGCATGTCCAGATGGTTGGTGGGCTCGTCGAGCATGAGCACGTCGTAATCGCCGATGAGCAGGCGCGCGAGGTCCACGCGGCGGCGCTGACCGCCGGAGAGCTCGCCCACCAGGCCCTCCCACGGCACGTCGGCAATCAAGCCGTCCAGGATCTGGCGCACGCGCGGGCTCGAGGCCCACTCGTACTCGGGGATGTCGCCCACCACGGCGCGGTGCACGGTGCTGGCGCTGTCGAGCGAGTCGCGCTGGCCCAGCACGCCCACGGCCACGTCGCGGCGGCGCGTCACGCGGCCCGCGTCGGGCTCAAGGACGCCGGCGAGCACGGACAACAGGCTCGACTTGCCGTCGCCGTTCTTGCCCACGATGCCGATGCGGTCGCCCTCGTTGACGCCCAGGGTGACGTCCTTCGCGATCAGCTTGGTGGGAAATTCCAGATGCACGCTGTCGCAACCCAGCAAAATGGCCATAAGCACATGCTCCTCGCACTCGTATTCACAGCCATTCATCTTAGCAGGGTCAGGCGCTCTAACGGCTGGGGTGGAGGGCGTAAGGTCCGATGCTCGGACAATCGTTTCGAGTAAATACGAGCAGTCCACTGGACTGCTCGGCATGCGGAACTCGCCTCGGACCTTACGCCCTCCACCCCAGCCGGCACGTCATCGCCGTGGGCCCTGTGCTCCAACTCACTTAACACGCTTTCGCCATGACTCGCACAAAGCCGTCTTAGGTCCTGCACATCCTATCAGCGCGCTCTTGTCGCAGGCGCCATATGTCCCCACTCCACTAACATGTTCCCGCCGCGAGCACTGAACCCTCCGTCTTTCCGATACGTCGTCTCAACACGCAATAACCAGGAGCCCTCCCGGGGCATATCGTCCCGCGCGCAGTTCCGCATGAGCCGGAGGGTCCAGTGGACCCTCCGCGCGAACAGGATTGTTCGAGCACGGGATGACGTGCCCCGGGAGGGCTCCGATGGGATTGGTGCGCCCTACGAGAACATACCGGTCAGGTAGTCGTTCAGGCGCTTGTCGCGCGGGCGCTGGAAGATCTGGTCGGTCTCGCCGTACTCCACCATGTCACCCATGTAGAAGAACGCCGTGCGATTGGACACGCGGCTCGCCTGCTCCATGTTGTGCGTCACGATCACGATGGCGCGGTCGCGCACCACGGAGTGCATGAGCTCCTCGATGGCGAGGGTGGAGATGGGATCGAGCGCCGAGCACGGCTCGTCGAACAGGATGACGTCCGGGTGCATGGCGAGCGTGCGCGCGATGCACAGGCGCTGCTGCTGGCCGCCCGAGAGCGAGAACGCGCTTTGATGCAGCTTGTCCTTGACCTCGTCCCACAGCGCGGCGCCGCGCAGGCTCTCTTCCACGAGCGCGTCGAGGTTGTCCTTGCCGCGCAGGCCGTGGCGCTTGGGCGCGAACACGATGTTCTCGTAGATGGTCTTGTGGAACGGGTTGGGCTGCTGGAACACCATGCCGATGGAACGGCGCAGCTCGTAGAGGTTCTCCTCGCGCGTGTTGACGTTGCGCCCGCCGTAGAGGATCTCGCCCTCCACGCGGCAGCCACGGATCTCGCGGTTCATGAGGTTCAGACTGCGCAAAAAGGTGGACTTGCCACAGCCCGAGGGACCGATGAGCGCGGTGATCTCGCCCTTATGGAACGCCAGCGAGGTGTTGTGCAGCGCATGGTTGTCACCGTAGAACACGTTGACGTCGCGCGTCTCGAGCACGACCTCAGGGGCTGGAGCCACCGCGGCAGCGACACGACCCAGCTCACTCGCGGCTGAAGACGTGCCTGCGGCGGCCGATACGCCCCCGGCTATGCCCGCGGAACCAGACATCGGTTGCGCTGCAGGCGCAGTGGTCCCCAGCCCGTTACCGTCGGGCGCGGCTGCCGTCGACGCACCCGCACTACCTGCGGCGGCTTCGCCCGTAATCACGTCACTCATTCGGCAGTCATCCTTTTCGCCAGGGCCTTGCCCGCCACGCGGGAGACCACATTGAACAGCAGTACGCAGATCATCAGCAGCGCGGCGGTGCCCCACACGATCTGCTGGGCCTCCGGGGCACCCTCGCCGTAGATCTTGTAGATGTGCACGGCGAGCGACTCGCCGGGGCGGAAGATGTTCCAGGCGCACGTGGGGCTCGCGAAGTTGAGGGTGAAGAAGTTCAGGCGCACGGGGCTCGACATGCCCGAGGTGAACAGCAAGGCGGCCGCCTCGCCGAACACGCGGCCCGCGGAGAGCACCACGCCCGTCACGATGGCCGGCATGGCAGCGGGAATCAGCACGTGCACGGTGGCCTCCCAGCGCGTGAGGCCCATGGCCAGGCACGCGTCGCGCTGGTGCTGGGGCACGTCCTCGAGCGCCTGCTGGATCACGCGCACCAGGATGGGGATGTTGAACATGGTGAGCGCCACCGCGCCGGAGATGATGGAGTACTTCCAGCCAAAGTTGACGGAGAACACCAGGAAGCCGAACATGCCCACCACGATCGACGGCAGGGAGGAGAGTGTCTCGATGGCCGTACTGGCGATGTGCGTGATGGGGCCCTCGGGAGCGTACTCGGTCAGGAACACCGCGGCCCCCAGGCTCACGGGCACCGAGATGAGCAGGGTGATGACCAGCAGGTAGAACGAGTCGAACAGCTGGTAGGCCACACCGCCTGCGGCGCCGTTCGCGCGACTGGGCTGCGTGAGGAACCCGGGCGTGAGCAACGTGGAGAGGCCCTCGTACAGGATATAGGCCACCATCGACACGACGATGAGCATGACGAGACCCGCGATGGCGGTGAGGACACCGGTGGCGATGCGGTCCATGCGCTGCGCGCGGGCGATGTGCCCCGTGTCGACCTTGAGTCCCGCGTTGGCCCCGCGCCCCGCATCGACCTTGTGACCCGCATCGGCCCTCCGCCTTGCGTCAACCTGAGATCCTTCGTCAACCTTAAGCCCCGCTTCGGAGCCCGCCGCGGCGGCGGCCGCTGGCACCGTTGGCGCCGCCACGGGCGCCGGGGACGTTCGGCAGGTCTTAGCCATGGGACTTCGCCCCCTTCTTGCCGATGAAGTGGATGATCATGATGAAGATGAGGGACATGCCCATGAGCATGAGGCCGAGCGACCACAGCACGTCCTTTTGCACCGAGCCGTCGGCGTAGATGGCCATGCTCGTGGTGAGGGTGGTGGTGATGGTCGAGGCGGGCGAAAGCAGCGAGGCCGGCATGACCTCGGCGCCACCGATGACCATGCGCACGGCGAGCGTCTCGCCAAAGGCGCGCGTCATGCCCAGGATGACCGCGGTCATGAGCGAGGGCAGCGCGCTTTTGAGCACCACGTGCCAGATGGTCTGCCAGCGGGTGTAGCCGAGCGCGAGCGACCCCTGGCGGTATCCGTCCGGCACCGCGCGCAGCGCGTCCATGGAAAGGGTCGTCACCGTGGGCAGGATCATGATGGAGAGCACGATGGCGCCCGGCAGGATGCCCATGCCCGTCTGCGTGCCGAACAGCACCTTGCACGCGGCGACCACCACGTGAAAGCCGATGAGGCCGAACACGACCGAAGGGATGCCCACCAGCAATTCGACCATGGGCTGGAACACGCGCTTGCCGAACGAGGGCGCGATCTCGACGGCAAAGATGGCGGAGCCGATGGCGATGGGCAGCGCGATGGCGGTCGACAGCAGCGTGACCGCGAACGACGTGACGATGAGCGGCAGCGCGCCGGTCTGCGGCAGGCCGGTCGCCTCGTCCACGTTGGCCAGGCTCCAGTCAGTCCCGGTAAAGAACCCCACGACGTCGACGCCGTCCTTGATGAAGGTCGACAGGCCCTTTTGCGCCACCATGACGATGAGCGCAAGCACAAGGAGCGTCACGAGCGCTACGCACGCGCCCGTGACGCCCTGGCCGACCCTCTCAAGGTTGCGCTTGGGCAGCTGTTTTGCCATGACGCACCTTTCGAGATGATTGCAGATCAGCGATTACTTGTTGGAGACGTTGCCCTCGGCGTCCTTGACGACGACCATCTCGGACACGGGGATGAAGCCTTGCTCCTCGACGAGCGAGCTCTGGACGTCGTCGGAGAGCATGTACTCGAGGAAGGCCTTGGTGGCGTCGTCGGCGTCCTTGGCGCAGTACATGTGCTCGGTGGCCCAGATGGGGAAGCTGTTGTCGAGCACGTTCTTGCTCTCGGGCTCCACGCCGCCCACCTTGATGGCGGTGAACTTAGTGTCGTCGAAGTGGGAGAAGTCGATGTAGGAGATGGCGTTGTCGGTGGAGCCCATGAGGGTCTGGACGTCGCCGGACTTGTCCTGTTCGGGCTGGGCGGGCTTGTAGCTGTTCTTCTCGTCGCCAAAGACGGCCGCCTCGAAGGTGGCACGGGTGCCGGAGCCCTCCTTGCGGTTGACCACGACGATCTCGGCGTCCTCGCCGCCGACCTCCTTCCAGTTGGTGATCGTGCCGCCAAAGATGCCCTTGAGCTGCTCCAGGGTCAGGTCGTCGACGGTGACGTTCTTGGAGACGATCGGGCCCATGCCCACCACGGCGACCTCATGGTCGACGAGCTTGGCGGCGGCGTCGGCGTCGAGCTTGGTCTCGGCGAACACGTCGGAGTTGCCGATGGTCACGGTGCCAGAGGACACGGCGGTGAGGCCCGCGCCGGAGCCGTTGCCGGAGCCGGACACAACGCAGTCGGGGTTCTCGTTCATGAACTGCTCGGCGGCGGCCTCCACGAGGGCCTGGAAGGAGGAGGCGCCGTCGTAGGTGACCTCGCCCACAACGCCCGCGGCGGCGTCGGCGGAACCGGCGGCGGGGGCGTCGGAGCCGCCGCAACCGGCGAGGCCAAGGCCCGCGAAGGCGGCAAGGCCGCCGGCGAGGCCGAGGAAGGAGCGGCGAGAGCAGGAATAGTCGAACATGGTTCTCCCTTCGAGAGCAATAAAGCGCGTCATCGCGCAGACGGCATGCGCGGGCGTTCCCATCCCGCGCGGGGCGTGTCTGGTTTTGCCCCATCCGTCGTACGGCTAGCACCTTACCGCGCGCTCGCCGCGCGCCCGCTCTCGCCCGCCGACTCTTACGGCGCTTTGACCAAGCATTACCGCGAGCTGCGCCCGCGCTTACACGCGGCTTACATTTGGCCCTCGCTGGCGAATCCTGGTTTACACGGAACATGAGGTCCGAAAAACAGCCGCAATGCATCGAGGAGTTTCTTATATGTCGCCTTCCACGCAGGACATGCAACGCATCCCACGCAAGGACATGACGCAGGGCATATATCGCAGCCCACGCAAGACATGTGGCATACTTCGCGCGGGACATGTGGCGCGTCCCACGCAGGACATTGAGAACTGGGGAGCGACAACAATCGGCAACACATGAAAGATCGCCCCGGCCCGAAGGGAGCGCCCCGGCTTGGTCGCCAAACGACCAAGCCGGGGCGCTCTCCCCTAATGTTTCGATCCTAACTGCGCCTCAAGACGCTTTGCGTGCCCCCATTACACGCCGCTCGACAAAATGTGTGGGGTTTTCTGGGCCCATGCGATATATCCACTTATTTTGGACTACAGCGACCTGCGGTTTCATTGGTTAAAAAGCCCGTCTACTCACGTAGACCGCGATAAACCCCACACTTTTTAATAAGTGACACCCTATCACCCTGCCCGTTTCACCTTATAACGCCCAAACATCCCGCTCGCGCTCACCATCAATAGGGCAAACTGGAGACAAAGCGCAGCATGAAAGCCTAACGCTTCTTGCGTGAATGTTTCTTCGCGTTCGATTGTTTCTTCGCACCCGATTGCTTCTTAGAGCTCGACTGCTTCTGTGGGTTCGACCCCTTTTGAGAAGCGGGGCGGGAAGCACTCGTACGACCCGTGGTCCCGCCATGATTCCTACGATACAAAAATCCACCGAACACCATTGCCAACGCAACGACCACGATGCCGAACAGCTGCTCCCAAATACTCGGCATAGTCGATCTCCTTCTCTTTCACTTGCGGTCGATCCTTCTTGAGCGAGAAGGATCGACCGCGTTCCTCGCCACCGATGCGGCGCTCGTCCGCACTTCGAAGCATGTTGCCCATCGAGCCCGCGCTACAAATCAAGCTCATTCAGGCGCAACAGCGCCAGAATGTACATCTTGAGCGCATCACGCAGCAACGCCTCGTTCACAGCCTCATTGGGACCGTGCATCGTGCCCGCCCACGCCGGAAGCTCCAGCGAATTGTCCTCGGGGCCAAACGAGACCGCGCTCGCGAAATTGCGCGCGTAGGTGCCGCCGCCCATCGAGAACGGTTCGGCCGACCTGCCCGTAACCTGGCGATATACGTTGAGCAACGCCTGGACGCACGGGCTGTCCGCCGAGACGGAGAACGGTTCCTTGACGCTGCCCTGGCAGAACTCGGCACCGTATTGGGCGGCCGTCGCGTTGCAGATCATGCGCATCTCGTCCGCCGTGATGGAATCGGGGAAGCGAACGTCGATGGTCTGCAGGATGCGGCCGTCCACCACCTCGATGGTGCCGGCGTTGCAGGTGAGCGGGCCGAACGCCGCGCTCTCGGAGGCGATGCCCAAACCGCGGCCCGCCGTATCCTCGTGCACGCAGGCGAGCAGGTCCAGGAAGGCGCACTCCTGCGCGGCGAAGAGCTCCGGCCTCGCAGCGGCAACCTCGCGCAGGTACCCCACGACGAGCGCGATGGCGTTGATCGTGCCCTCGGGCAGCGAGGCGTGACCGCCGATACCCTGCGCGAATATCCGCGCGGAGCCGTCCTCAAGCGCCTCAACCGCCACGCGGTCGGCGTTGGCCCGCGGCACGGGCAGCTCGGAGACGGAAACGCCGAGCACGCAGACCGACTCGCTCGGAATGGCGTTGGTCGCCTCGGCGCCGCTCCACGAGTGAATCACACCGCCCTCGATGGGCGCGCTCGCGAACGTGCCGCCAAAACAGCCCTTCTCGGCGTTGCATACGGGGAACTCGGCGTCGGGCGTGAACAGAAACAGGGGCTGCTCATGCGACTCGAGGTAATGATGGACATCGGACATGCCCACCTCCTCGTCGCACCCCAGCAGGGCGCGGAACGTGTAGCGGGGCGTTATGCCCTGGCGCAGCAGGTACGCGCCCGCATACAGGGAGAGCACCGCCGGGCCCTTGTCGTCGATCACGCCGCGGCCGAGCAGCCAGCCCTCGCGTCGCTCCATGGCAAACGGGTCGGTGGCCCAGCCGGGGCCGGCGGGAACCACATCCACGTGCGCGATTGTGGCGATGTGCTCCGCGCGCTCGCCGGCGATATCCGCGTAGCCTACAAAGCCCTCGTCGTCACCCGTCTGGTAGCCCAATCGCTCGGCGATGCCGAGCGCGCAGTCCAGCGCGGCGCGCACGGGACGCCCGAACGGCGCACCGGGCTCGGCAGCCGACGCATCGGCCACGGACGCGTGCGAAACGAGCGTGGAGATATCCGCAACGACGTCCTCCCACACCTCGTCGACGTACGCGTCGACGCTCTCCATCACATCAGCGCGCATGGGCGCCTCCTTCCCTCAAAAACAGTCACGCCGCTTATTGTGCCCCATTACAAGAAGCGGATACACCTCAAACATGGCGCAGAGCCCCACGCGCCCGGGACCGCGCGCGGCGCCTAGACGCCCGAAACTCACACGCCCGGCATCCACGACAGGCTCGCGGCATTTAGACGCCCAGCACGCGCGCGACGTCGAACATGTCGGAGCACACCGCGGCGGCGCCCGCCTCCTCGTGCTCACCCGGCGCAGCGGCGCCCGAGTAGATGCCGATGCAGGGAATACCCAGCTCCGCGGCGCCCAACACGTCATACATGCGATCGCCCACCATGACCGCGTCCTCGGGGCGAACGTCGAGCGCCGCGAGGGAGGCGGCGATAGACTCGGCCTTGGTCTGACGCACGCCGGGCACGCGACCGCACACCGCCTCGAAGTGCGTCACGCCCAAATCGCGCACCAGCTCCGCCGTGGAGGCCTCGAGGCGTGACGTGGCCACGGCCATGCGCTTGCCCGCCGCCGCGAGGGCGTCCAGCAACGCCACGGTTCCGGGAAACAAAGGGATGTCGGTCGCGGTGACCGTCCGTGCAAAAAGGTCGCGATACTCCGCGGCGATGCGCAACGCCTCGTCCTCGCCCACGTTTGCGACCAAACGGATGCCGTCCTCGAGCGGCGGCCCGATCAACGGCAGCATCTGCGCCTCGGTGAGAGAGATGTCGCGTCGCGCCAGCACCTCGCTCACCACGCGCATGATGGCGGGTTGCGTGTTGGCGAGCGTTCCATCGAAGTCGAACAGCACGACGGGGCGCGCCGCCAGCGACGGGTCGAACAGCCCGCACGCATCAGAATCGGACGTCAAGCCCGAACCGCGCGATGCAATGCCCCCGCCCGCGGACGCCCCACCCGTCCGCCCCTCCGAGCGGAACACCTCCAACGCGGGCACCGCCCCGCCGTCGTCCTTCCTCCCGGCCATCATCTCGTTTCCCATCATCACGGCTCTCCCCTCTCGGCAATCGATAGAAAAACCCCGACGGGCGCAGAGCCCATCGGGGTTTGCAGCGAACCTAAGGTTCAAAGGCGACACGCGCGGGCGCTACTCGGCGTCCTCGGCCTTCTCCTCGCCCTCGAGCGGGGCGACCTCGATCTCGATGCCGAGGGTCTCGGCAGCGGACTTCATGGAAAGGGAGATGCGACGACGGTCGAGGTCGATCTCCATGACCTTGACCTGGACCTTGGCGCCCACAGCGGTGACCTGGGCAGGCTGGTCCACGTGCTTGTTGGCCATCTCGGAGATGTGCACGAGACCCTCGATGCCGTCACCGAGGTCGACGAACGCGCCAAAGGGCACGAGCTTGGTGACGGTGCCCTCGACGATGGCGCCCACGGGGTACTTCTTGACGAGCGCGCGCCACGGATCCTCGGTGGTCTGCTTGAGACCGAGGGAGATGCGCTCGCGGTTCAGATCGACGTCGAGCACCTCGACCTCGACCTCCTGGCCGACCTTGACGACCTCGGAGGGGTGGTTGACGTGGTTCCAAGAGAGCTCGGAGATGTGGATGAGGCCGTCGATGCCGCCCAGATCCACGAAGGCGCCGAAGTCCACGATGGACGAGACGGTGCCCTTGAGGCGCATGCCGCTCTTGAGCTTGGAGAGAATCTCGGAGCGCTCGGCCTTGCGGGACTCCTCGAGCACCACGCGGCGGGAGAGCACGACGTTGTTGCGGTTGCGATCCATCTCGATGACGCGGGCCTCGATGCGGGTGCCGAGGTAGGAGGTGAGGTCCTTCACGCGGCGCAGGTCGACGAGGGAGGCGGGCAGGAAGCCGCGCAGGCCGATGTCGAGGATGAGACCGCCCTTAACGACCTCGATGACCTCGCCCTCGACGTTCTCGCCGGCGTTGAACTTCTCCTCGATGCGGTTCCAGGCACGCTCGTACTCGGCGCGCTTCTTGGAGAGAACCAGACGACCGTCCTTGTCCTCCTTCTGGAGCACGAGCGCCTCGATGGAGTCGCCCAGCGCCACGAGGTCGGCGGGGTTGGCGTCCTTGCGGATGGACAGCTCGCGGACGGGGATGACGCCCTCGGACTTGAAGCCGATGTCGACGAGGACCTCGTCGCGCTCGATCTTCACAACGGTGCCGTTGACCAGGTCGCCCTCATCGAAATCGGTGATGGAGTTGTCGATGAGGTTGTTCATCTCCTCGGTATCGACGTCGTCGAGGGAGAAGATGGACGAGTTCTGAATCTCACTCAAAGGTGGACCCCTTTCGAACTACGGGGCCCCGATTACCTGACCTGCAGATGGTTGCGAGCCTTGAGGGCACATGCCGCCAGCGCGCGCGCACCGTTTGGAACAATCTCGGGGGCCGACAGATACTGATGTGAAGCATACGCATTCACGAAACAGTAGGTTACGTGGAAACTTCTGTGTTTTCAAGCGTGAAGTACGATTTTTTCGTACTCGGCAACAAACCTTACGCGAATGGCATTCCGCCTGCTTGGGCCCTCACGTAGAATGCTTTATATAAATCGATTCAATTCTGGGAGTCGTCGTGTCCACCATCCAAGAAGTCGCCAAACGTGCCGGCGTCTCGGCGGGAACGGTCTCGCGCTACCTCAACGGGCATCAGCTCAAGGCGAGCAACCGGATCCGCGTCGAGGCGGCCATCGAAGAGCTCGGCTACCGCAGCAACTACCTGGCGCGCAGCCTGCGCTCCAAGCAGAGCATGTCCATCGGCCTGCTCATCAACAACATGCTCAATCATTTTGCCGTGAGCGTGGTGGCGCAGGTGGAACGCGAGATGGAGCTCAACGACTACAACATCATCCTCTCCGGCTTTCGCGAGGACCGCGAGGTGTTCGTGCGCAAGCTCGAGAACCTCATCGACCGCCGCGTCGACGGGCTCATCCTCTTCGAGGCCATCGAGGACGACCGCGCGCGCAGGCTCCTCGAGCAAAGCGGCATCCCGACGCTCTCCATCTCGAACCCCCTGCCCTATTCGTGCGTGGACAACATGCTCGCCGCTAACCGCGCGAGCTGCCGCGAGGTGACCGGGCGCATGATCGAGGCGGGCCACGAGCGCATCGGCATCCTGGCCGCGTCGCAAGACGAGTACGTCTCGCGCGAGCGCCTGGCCGGCGTGCTCGAGGCGTTCGACGAGGCGGGGCTGCCGCGCAAGAACGCCGTGGTGCGCATTGGCGGCTACGAACGCGAGTGCGGGTACCGCGACATGATGGCGCTCGTGAACGAGGACGGCATGGACTGCGTGTTCGTCCTCAACTACGGGCGCAGCCAGGGCGCGCAGCAGGCGCTCAACGAGCTGGGGCTGCGCGTTGGCGAGGACATCTCGTTTGCCTGCTACGACTATCTGGACACCAAGACGTACTTCCACCCGAGCATCACCACCGTGTGCCCGCCGTCGATCGAGATCGGCTCGCGCGCCGCGCGCGAGATCCTCTCCATGATCGAGGAGGGGCGCCTGGGCTCCGGCAAGACGACCTACACCGACGAGGACATCGCCTGGCTGCCCTCGATCATCGGGCTCAAGGGCTGCTAGATCCCAACGTTCGACATCGATATGCCATTCGCTCCGGCCCGCCGGCATGGTCCGGCGGGCCGTCCCACGATGAAGAAGGACCCTGGCGGCCGGAACAGGGGTCATCGGGCCAACGCGTAAAACAACCGAGGCGATCAGCGCGGGAACCGTGCGACCAGCCAATGCCAACGACGGGCAAGAAAAAGCCCCGCAGCCGCCATGCGACTGCGGGGCACGCGATGGCCCGTCTCGAACGAACCGGGCCTTGGGAAACGACCGTTTGTCTAGGCGTTCTTCTTGGCAAGATCGATGAACTTGCCGGCCAGGATCTTGAAGGTCTCGGCGCTCATGAGCTGGTCCTCGGCGTGGATGAGGATGATGCTCGGGTCGATGTGCTCGCCGCCGGCCTCCTGGGCGATCATCTCGCCGTGCTTGGCGTGACCGGTCAGGAAGAACTGCTCGCCCTCGGCGACACGGGCCTCGGCCTCCTCGATCTTGCCCTCGCCGGCCAGGTCGATGGCCTCGATGAAGCAGCTGCGGGCAGAGCCCACGTTGGCGATGATCTCAAAGCACGCCATCTCGATCTTGTTCATGTCGTCCATGTTACTCCTCGCTCTCCGCGGCATCGGCTGCCGCATCCTCGGACTCCTCCGCGAGACCGGCCTCGGCCTCGTCATCCAGGGAGGACGCCCCATGTTGCTTGATGTAGGTTTCCATATCGCGCAGGCGGTTCTTGATCTTGCGCTTGGCAAAGGGGCTGTACAGCGCGCCCATGAGCTTGCCGTTCAGGTCGTTGAGGGCCTTGTCGCCCGCGTAGCCCTCCTCGTAGACCACGCTGATCCCCTCCCCGCCCTCGAGCGGGGAGATCTCGTAGCGCACGGTGTTGACGCCGCGCGAGGACGTGATCGAGGCGGCGTACAGGCGCGGCGGCTCGAACTCGGTGATCTTGGTGGTCACGTGCTGCGCGCCGCCGACCTTGGCGGCGAGCGTCTTTTGGTAGGTGAACCCGGCCTTGATCTTCTTGGCGGGGACCTTCTTGCCGCGCGCCTGCTCGGCGTCGTAGCGCACCGAGGTGACGATGCTCTCAAAGAGCTCGTCGGCGCCGATACCCATCTTGACCTGTACTTTCATTACCCCTCCTCAGAGGGCGCCGCCGTTGCCCGAGCACGCGCGACGCCCCATCTGCCTTCCTAGAAGCCGCGCGCCTCGGCGAGCTGCTTGTACCAGCGGCCGCTCTTCTTGATGCGGCGCTCCTGCGTCTCGAGGTCGAGCTCCACCAGGCCGTAGCGGTTCTTGTAGGCGTTGAGCCAGCTCCAGCAATCGATGAACGTCCACAGATGATACCCGATGCAGTTGGAGCCCTCGTCGATCCCGCGGGCGAGCTCGGTCAGGTGCTCCTTGATGAAGTCGATGCGATAGTCGTCCTGGATGGTGCCGTCCGCCCCGCGGAACTTGTCCTCGCCCTCGACACCCATGCCGTTCTCGGAGACGATCCACTCGATGTTGCCGTAGTTGTCGCGCAGGTTGATGGCGATGTCGTACAGCGCGTGCGGGTAGATCTCCCAACCGCGGTGCGGGTTCATGCGACGGCCCGGCATGGCGTACACGTCGTAATAGTACGTGGGCATGAAGGGCGCCTCGGGGTTGGGCAGGCTCGCACGGGCGCAGACGCGCAAGGGCTGGTAGAAGTTGACGCCCAGGTAATCCACCGTGTTGTCGCGGATGATGGCGAGATCGGTCTCGTCGACCACGGGCATGAGGCCGTGCTTCTTGATGAGCTCGACGAGCTCGGGATCGTAGGCGCCGTGCACACTCGGGTCCAGGAAGCTCTTGTTGGCGAAGAGCTCGGCGATGTGGGCGGCGCGGACGTCGGCGGGATTGTCGGAACGCGGATAGGCGGGCGTGAGGTTGAGCACGATGCCGATCTTGGCGTCGGGCAGGACCTCATGGCAGGCACGGACGGCCAGCGCGCTGGCGAGCGCCGTGTGGTAGGCAACCTGTGCCGCGGCCTTAGGGTCGACCTTGCAGGGGTAGTGGTACTGCTGCAGATAGCCGCACTCCACGTGCACGATGGGCTCGTTGAACGTGTACCAGCGCTTGACGACGTCGCCGAATAGCTCGAACGCAATGCGGGCATAGCGCTCGTAGAGGTCGACGACCTCGCGGCTTTCCCAGCCGCCGCGCTCCTGCAGGGCGACGGGCATGTCAAAGTGGAACAGGTTCACGAAGGGCTCGACGCCCTCGGCGCGCAGCGTGCCGAACACGTTGCGGTAGAACTCGACGGCCTCGGGGTTGGGGTCGCCCTCCGGGTCGGGCAGCAGGCGCGACCAGCTAATCGAGGTGCGGAAGGAGTTCTGCCCCGTCTCGTGCAGCAACTCGATATCCTCGCGCCAATGCTCGAAGAACGTCGACGTGTCGGCGGGACCGACGCCGCCGTGGAACTTGTAGGGCTCCTCCTCGAACCAGAGGTCCCAGATATCCGGGGCCTTGTGATCGGCGGTATGGGCGCCCTCCGCCTGGGTCGCGCTCGTGGCGCTGCCGAAGTAGAACCCTTCCGGGAACTTGACGTCCATCGTCTTACCTCTTTCTCTTCACGAACAGGTAGATGCCGCTCACCACGACGATCACCAGACCGCCCACGAGCAGGCCGATGCTCCTCGGTGAACCCTCGGCGGCGCCGAAGTTCGACATCACGATGAAGAAGAAGCCCACGCCCAGCATGAACACGGCCCAAGGCGATCGAAATCCCATGAGTGACAAACCTTCCTTAGTAAAAGGGCCGTCGGTGAGTCTGGGACTACCGGCGGCCGAGTGGGCGCGGCCCGCATGGAGCATATGCAACCACTGTGGGCCACGCGAATCAATCGTTGAGAGCCGAAGCCCTTAACGCCTAGGCAGCGACCTCGGCCTTCTCCTGCTCCTTATTCGCCAGAATGACGAACGGGAGCCAGATGATGAAGGAGACGCCGAGGTTGAGCAGGGCGACCAGGGCGGCCATGATATTGCCGCCGGTGGCGAAGAAGGCGTACAGGCCGACGGGCATGATCCAGGGCACCTGGATGTAGACCGGCGGGATGATGCCCGCATAGGTGAAGCCGAGCGCGATGGCGGCGGTGACCACCGGGACGAGCAGCCAGGGGATAAAGTACAGCGGGTTCAGCACGATGGGCATGCCAAAGATGATGGGCTCGTTGATGTTGAACACGCCCATGGGGGCGGCCAGCTTGGCGATGGTCTTGGAATCCTCACGCTTGGAGAAGAAGAGGATGGCGATGATCAGGCCGAGGGTGAGGCCGGAGCCGCCCATCATGGTGTAGGCGTCGAAGGAGCCGCGCGTCCACATGTAGGGAAGCTGGGACAGGTCGTGCGTGGCCTCCCACACGGAGAGGTTCTCGAGCAGTGCCGGGGTGTAGATGCCCTCGGTGATGGGGGCGAGGACGTTCATGCCGTGGATGCCGAAGAACCAGAAGAGCTGGGCCAGGAACTCGACGAGCAGGACCGTGAAGAAGCCGGAGCTCATGCCGAGCAGCGGGCGCTGGATGAACTCGGAGATGAGGTCGTTGGGGTAGGCCCCGGTGGCCACGACGCAGATCTGAGTGATGGCGCCGGAGGCGAAGATGGCGACGACGCCGGGGATCATGGCCACGAAGGCGCTGTTGACCGCGGGCGGGACGGAATCCGGGAGCTTGATGGTGAGCTTGGCCTGAATGAGCTTGATGTAGATCATCGAGCAGACGAGGCCGAAGATGAGCGCGGTGAACAGGCCAGTGGCGCTGGTGAGCGTGGTGGAGATCATGCTCGGGGCCGTGACGCTCATGCTGACTGCGCCGTCGGCGACGGAGAGGCCCGTCACGCCTGCCGCCTCAAGCGCCTTGACCGCGTCAGGGCTGACGTCGGGCAACGAGAGGGCGAACTCGGGCGCGAAGTTCATCGTGGCCACGACGGCCGCGAGGGAGACGGCGCCGCCGGAGATGGGCGACACGTCATAGGCCTTGCACAGGTGATAACCGAGGGCGAACGCGAAGCAGAGCGCCAAGATGGAGATGGTGCCGTTGTAGACGTTCACGTTGACGTTGATGAGCTGCGTGCACGCCGTTGTGAAGGCGTTGCCCGCACCCCACCAGGTGTTGGGCAGGTCGCGGAAGAAGACGTTCAGAAGAACGGCGACGGAACCGGCCATGGTAACCGGCATGATGGAGATGAAGCCGTCGCGGATCGCGACGAGGTGGCGCTGGTTGCCGATCTTCTGCGCGATCGGCATGAACTTGGTCTCCATCCAGTGCATGAAACCGTCCATGGGTGATGCCATGTCATCTCTCCTTAGAAAAATCGGGGTGATGAATGAATAGATTCACGCGCACGAACCGTGCGCACGTGCGACGCGCAAACGCGCGGGGCACCTACTCGTGGCCGATGAGCTTGAGGCCCTGGTCCAGGACCTTGGCACCGTCCATCATGCCGTACGCCATCATGTCGATGACCTCGACCGGCGTGTCGCCGGCGACGGCCTTGATCTTGTCCAGCAGGAAACGCACCTGCGGACCGAGCAGGATGACGTCCGCCTTGTCGGCGTTCGCCTGAGCCTCGGCCTCGGGCACGGCCCAGATGGTGGCCTCGATGCCGCGCTCGGCAGCGCTCGCCTGCATCTTGGAGACCATCAGGCTCGTGGACATTCCTGCAGAGCAGCAAAGCAGAATGTTGACCATGAGCTCTCCTCCTTTCCTTCTCCCCGCACCATGCGGGAACGACATTTCGCGACCGCCGGGGTGGCCGTCGCGATATTCTCATCACCCCACCTTGATGATACGCCGTGGGGCAAAGAATACCCAGACCAACGCTGGCGCGACTCGCCAGCCGGTAACATCGCCCGCCTACGCGAACTGCGGCAGATACGCCTTGTGGGCCTCCATGAGCTCGTCGGCCACGACGTTGGCGAGCGCATCGGAGGGGCACAGCGGGTTCATCTCGAGCGCGGCCACCGCCAGATCGCGGTCGCCGGTGACGGCGGCCTCCACGACCATGCGCTCAAAGCCCTTCATCATCTGGACGTAGCCGGCGATGCGGGGCTTGAGCTCGCCCGTGGCGATGGGCTGCGGGCCGTTTGCGGTGATGCGGCAGGCCACCTCGACGGCACTGCTGCTGGGCAGGCCCTCGATGCAGCCGTTGTTGCGCACGTCGACGTACTGGATGTCGCCGCGGTTGGTGTGGATGGACTCGATGAGGTTGCAGGCCGCGTCGCTGTAGCGGGCGCCGCCGCGCTGCTCGAGCTGCTTGGGCTTGACGTCGAGGTTCTCGTCGCGGTAGATCTCGAAGAGCTCCTCCTCGAGCCTGGACACGACCTCACCGCGCACGTTGCCCTGCTCGAACTCCTTGAGCTCCTCGGCGAGCATCTCGTCGGTGTGGAAGTAGTAGTTGTGGTACGGGCACGGGATCGCGCGGATGCCGCGGATGAACGCGGGCGAGAACGGGATGGACATGAAGTTCTTCATGGCGAGCGCCTCGTCCTCCGAGACGTGCGCGTACTTCTCCACGGCCTCGTCGAGGACGGACACGCCGTCCACGAACACGTCGGTGGCGAACACGAAGTGGTTCACGCCCTGGAGCTGGAGCTCCAGGCGGTCCTCATCGACGTCGAGCACGCGGGCGATGCCGGCGTGCATGTTGATGGGCACGTTGCACAGGCCGATGGCGCGGTCGAAGTCGGTGTAGTTGAGGATGGCCTCCTCGATCATGCCAGAGGGGTTGGAGAAGTTGATCATCCAGGCCTGGGGGCAAAGCTCCTGGACCTCGCGCACGAAGTCCAGGATCACCGGGATGGTGCGGAAGGCCTTGAACATGCCGCCGGCGCCGTTGGTCTCCTAGCCGAGCATGCCGTGGGACAGCGGGATGCGCTCGTCGAGCACGCGGGCGGGCAGGCGGCCGATGCGGACCTGGGAGGTCACGAAGTCGGCGCCGTCGAGGGCGGCGCGGCGGTCGGTGGTGAGGATCACCTTGGTGGGCAGGCCGGCGTGCTTGACCATGCGCTGCGCGAGGGCGCCCACGGTCTGGAGCTTCTCCTCGCCCTCGGGGATGTCGACGAGCCACAGCTCGTCCACGGGGAGGTTGTCGTAGCGCTTGATGAAGCCCTCGACGAGCTCGGGCGTGTAGCTCGAGCCGCCACCGATGGTCGCGATCTTGATGCCGTTTGCCATTGTGGATCTCTCCTGTTCCTCAAAAGTGAAACGTCGCATGTCCACGTCAAAAGTCAAAAGAAGTCGGAAGAAGTCGAAAGTCCGAACGTCTGAAATGCGCCGCCCGCCCACGGGTTTGAGGCCGGGCGCGGCGGAGGCGCTGCGCCACGGCGAAGGCAACCGGGCGTCGCAGGGCGCCAGGGGCGCATGGCGGCGCGGCGCGCTTAGAGCAAGATGTCGAAGCGCGACCAGGAGTCCAGGTAGTCGAGCAGCATCTGCTCATGCGCGGGCAGCGTGCCGATCGCGTTGCGCGTGCCGTCATCGGGCATGTCCTTAAGCACCAACTGCAGCTCGCCCTTGTAGCGCGGGCTCTCGTTGTTCACCACCACGACGTCGCCGCGCACCAGGCCGCGACCCACGGGGCGCGCCGGGATGTCCAGGTTCGCGAACTCGACGCGCGACCAGGTGCTGCGCAGCAGGTACGGGCTCACGTCGCCGCGCACCTTGTGCTTGGCGTACGACGCGACCGTGCGCTCGTTCTCGGTGATACCGGCATCGAGCGCGGGGCGGAGCTGGACCTTGGAGCGGTCGATGCGCTCGATGGAGGCGAGCTCCTCCTCTGTGGCGAAGCAGTTGGAGATGATGATGTCATCGACGAGGCCCATCGCCGAGAGGTGGCGCGCCTGGAAGTCGAGCGGCAGGTCGCGATGGCACTCGAGCGTGACGAGGCCCTCGTTGAGCGGCCAGGGGCCGAACGCGTCGGCGCGGGGCAGGCCGATGAAGGCGGCTAGGTTGACGCCCAGCTCGCGCACCGCGGCGCTCTCGCGCTCGAAGAAGGCGGTGTCGAGGCCGCTGAAGCGCTGCGGGTAGAAGTTGTGGCACGAGATGAGGTGGGCGCGGTCGGGATCGTGCACGAGCGTGGCGGGCAGGATGCCGTCGGCGCAGCTCGCGTTGAGCTCGATCATGAGGCCGTAGGGGTTGCGGGTCATATCCGCCACCTGGCTGGGCTGGAACGGCTCGTCCAAGCGGATGCCGTCGGCGCCGATCTCGTGGAAGAAGGAGAGGTCGTCGTAGGAGATGCCGAGCTTGGCAAAGACGTTGGGGGCGACGTCGAACACGACCTCCATGCCGTTGGCGTGCGCGTATGCCGTGAGCTCGGCGGACTCGTGCTTGACCTGCTCCGGGTCCCCTTCCACGGACAGCAGGCACGAGAAGATACGGGCAAAGCCGTGCGCCGCCGCGCGCTCGATGTACGCGCAGTCCTGCTCAACCGTCGAATGCTCGGGATACAGCGAGATTCCCCACTTCATACGCCCGCACGCTCCTTCTCAACTTGCCGACCTTGCGGCCCCGCGGCCTTTGTGTGCATCTGATGGTTGAAATTATATCGATTCAATTAGAGATCAAGGTCGGCGTTTTACCTGCCCCATTCAGGTGGTAACACGGTTTATCCCGCTGAATCCGCAGATAATTGTATCGATTTAATTTTTATCGCCAGATAATCTCAAACCCGCGAACGGTACCTATTTTCCGGTGAGCGGAAGGACGCCCTGCGCCCCCGCCGCACCTCAAATTAGGGACAGTCCCTAATTTGAGGTGGGCTGAGACTGCGGACGAAAAGTTGGACCGCCCAGGCGCACCTCAGATTGGGGACTGTCCCTAATTTGAGGTGGGCTCCGGAGGTGATGGGGCAGAAAACGGCAGGTCTGGGGCTGAGCATCCTTGTTTTTGGGCATAATTGGAAAATATGGCCATCGCATAGGAAAGGGAGTCGCCCATGGCGGAGCTCAAGGCGGTCGTCTTCGACATGGACGACACGCTGCTCAGCATCAATTTGAACGCGTTCATCGGCGTTTTTGCGCTCGACGAGGCGAACCTCCTCGCGCAGGCGGCGCGCAAGAGCGCCGTGTCGATGTTCACCTCGATGGGCGGCGCCATGCTCGAGCTCAACAACGGCGAGCGCACCGAGGGCGACATGCGGACCAACCGCCAGTTCTTCGCCGATGAGCTTGAGCGCCGCAGCGGAGTCCCCCTGCTCGAACCCGCCGTCCTCGACATGATCGAGTTTTACGAGCGCGAGATCCTGCCCAAGAAGAACGACCGCCTCATCTCCGCGCGCCCGCGCGAAGGGGCACACGAAGCCGTCGAGGCAGTGCTGGACCGCGGCCTGCGCATCGCGCTGCTCACCAACCCGAGCTTCTCGCGCACGTGCATCGAGTGCCGCATGGGCTGGGGCAACATGCTCGACATGCCCTTTGAACTGGTGACCACGTGGGAGAACTCCACGCGCTGCAAGCCGTGCGCCGGCTACTACCTCGAGGCGCTCGAAAAACTCGGCCTCTCCCCCGAAGAGACCCTCATGGTGGGCAACGACCCCAAGCGCGACTTCCCCTCCCCCGCTATCGGCCTGCAGACGGCCTATGTGGGCAACGGCACGCAGCCGCATGCGCTCTGGAACGGCAGCATGGCCGACTTTGCCAAGAACTTCGACGAGATCGCGGAGCGGTTCGACGCGAACCGCGAGAGCGGCGACCGGTAGCACGCAAGCCTGGCACGCAAGCCGCAAGAACACCACACGGGCGGGAGGGCGCCTTACGTGCACGCCCTCCCGCCGCGGCCCACAGCCGCGCCTCGCCTTACGGCTGCGCCTTGTCCTACAGCCGCGCCATGCCTTACAGCCGCGTCTCGCCCGTCATGATCTTGAGGATCTCGACGTCGGTGTCCTTCATGCCCACGCGGCCCACGTAGCCCATGCTGGCGATGGTCTCCTCCACCGTGTCCTGCACGATGCCCTCACCCGCGCGGAACCCGCGGCCGGCGAGCGCCATGTCGCACCCCAAGATGGCGGCGTCGACCGCCGCGGAGATCTTGGCCGCGCAGCTCGCCTTGGCGCCGTCGCACACGATGCCGCCCACGTTGCCCAGCGTGTTCACCACCGTGGCACCGATCTGCTCGCGTGTGCCTCCGCGCATCCAGCAGACCGCCGCGCCCGCACCGCACGCGGCGCACACCACGCCGCAAAACGCGGAGAGCGCGCCGATGTAGCTCTTGGTGTGGATGGCGACGAGGTCGGCGAGGGCCAGGGCGCGGGTGAGGCGCTCGCCCTCGACCCCAAGCTCCTCGGCGTAGGTGAGCACCGGCAGCGCGCAGGTGATGCCCTGATTGCCCGACCCGCATACGATCGCCACGGGAAGGGCGCAGCCGCTCATGCGAGCGTCGGAACCGGCCGCCGCACGGGCGCGGGCGCGGCGGGCGATGTCGTCGCCGCGCGTCGCCAGCAGCGTGCGGCCCACCTCGGCCCCCCAGGCGTTCTCAAGGCCCTCCGCCGAAATGGCGGCGTTAAGCTCCAACTGGCGCTCGAGCGAGGCGCGCGCGTGCGAGACGTCGCCGTCCTCGATGTAGTCGAGGATCATGTCGAGCGAGAGCCCGAGAACCGGAGCCGCCTGGGCAGCGTCGGCACCCTCCTCCCGCGCGGCCTCCTGAGCCGTGACCGCGCTCATGAGGGCGCATGTGCCCGAGCAGGCGTCTTCCACGTCGGCCCCGGCACGGGCGGCGGGGCACAGCTGATTGGCGGGCACGCCGTCGCGCGTGCAGCGCACCACGTTCGTGTGATGCTCCGAGATCGCGACCTCGGCCACATGGCCCAGCGCCTCGGCGCGCACCTCGATATAGAGGTTGGGAACACCCTCGACGAGCGACACGGAAACATAGCCCTCGCGCCCCAACAGCTCGCGCGTGCGGGCGATGTCCGCCTCGGTCACGCCCTCGAGCGTCTCCAACGCCGCCGCGGCGTTGCCGCCCACGGCGCCCAACACCGCCGCCGCCTCGACACCGCGCATGCCGCCGGAATTGGGCACCGTGACGCTCTTGACGTTCTTGATGATATTGCCCGAGCACCCCACAGCGAGCTGCTCGGGTTCGCAACCGAGCACCAGGCGCGCCAACGCCGCCGCATACGCCAGCGCAATCGGCTCCGTGCAACCCAAGGCGCAGATGAGCTCGCTGTTCAGCAGCTCGCCCAGGGCAAGGTCGCGCTCCTCAACCGTCATTTCGCACACGCTCTGCTCCGCCACGGGGACCTCCTCATCCGTATTTCCGACGCACCCAGTGTAGCGAACCCAAGGCCGCCCGCGCCACACCAAAGCCCCCGCCTCCCGGACTTCTCATTCCAAGTCCAAGAGACGGGGGCGATTCGGCGCAGGTCGCCTCGTAATAGCTCGATTCGGCGTAGATTGAATCGACGCGTAGCCCGACTCCGCCAAAGGACGTTTAGCCGAAGAAGCGCTCGATCTCGATGGCGGCGTTCTCGAGAGAATCGGAACCGTGGATGACGTTGGCGTTCACGTCGACGGCGAAGTCGCCGCGAATGGTGCCGGGCGCGGCGTCGAGCGGGTTGGTGGCGCCCATGAGCGTGCGCATCTTGGAAACCGCGGAAAGGCCGGAAACGACCATCTTGACCACGGGCCCGCTCGTCATGAACGCGACCAAGCTGGGGAAAAACGGCTTGTCGGCAAGGTGGGCGTAGTGAACCTTGACGGTCTCCTCATCGAGCACGCACTTCTCCATCTTCTCGATGGTGAGGCCGGAGCGCTCGATGCGGTCGATGATCTGGCCGGTCTTGCGGTCGCGCACGGCGTCGGGCTTGATCATGATAAACGTCTGCTCGATAGCGGGCATTGCGTCCCCTTTCAACAGGAATCGACGATGGCGCACGGTGCGACGAGCTGCCAGCGAGACCGCGACATTGCACCAGCGCTGGGGCCATCTTACCCCATGCGCACGTTCGCCAAGCGTCCTGCTCCGCCAAAGTGCACTTTGGAGCGCTTCGATTCGAGTTTCTACGGGAAATCATCACCGAGAGTTAACTCTCGGTGATGCGACCGGGCTCAGGCGCGCCCCGGTCTGCGGCCACGCCCGGGTCCAGACCCGCAGTCGATAGCGCACCCGAGCACACAGCAGTATCCGACAGGAGCCGCGCCCCGGCCTGCGGCCGCGCTCGCACCCGTGCCGCTCCCCGGTCCGCGGCCGCACTCGGTCCGCGTTCGTACTCGCACCCGCGCCCGCGCCGCGCCCGCAGCCCACCGCCGCGGGCGCCTCCTCAAGCCGCTACGCCCCCGCGCCCATGGGGACCACGTGGCCCAGGCCCTCGACGCGCGCCTCGTCCCCCACCAGCGACGTGCGCACGAACTTGAGCTGCTCGGCAACCGCGGAAGGCGCCGTGCCGCCCTCGGTGGTGCGGGCCGCCACGATGCCGTCGATGTCCAGCGCGCCCGTGATGTCATTGCCGAACAGGGGGCTCGCCGCGCGGAACTCCTCGATGGGCAGCTCGTCCAGCTGGCAGCCCCGCTTGTCGCACTCGAGCACCAGGCGCCCCACCACGGCGTGCGCCTCGCGGAAGGGCATGCCCTTCTTTGCCAGGTAGTCCGCCACGTCCGTCGCGGCCAGATGGCCCACGCGGCACGCGGCGCGCATGCGGTCGGCGTTGACGTGCATGGTGCCCACCATGCCCGCCATCACCTCGAGGCACTGCACGAGCGTGTGCGCGGAGTCGAGCGCGCCCTCCTTGTCCTCCTGCAGGTCCTTGTTGTACGCGAGCGGCAGCCCCTTGCACGTCACCAGCAGCTGCATGAGGTTGCCGTACACGCGGCCCGTCTTGCCGCGGACCAGCTCGGCAAAATCGGGGTTCTTCTTTTGCGGCATGATGGACGAGCCGGTCGAGAACGAGTCGGACAGCGTGATGTAGCCGAACTCCGAGCTGCTCCACAGCACGATCTCCTCGGCCAGGCGCGAGAGGTGCATGGCCATGGTGGAGCAGGCAAAGTGCAGGTCGAGCAGAAAATCGCGGTCGGACACCGCGTCGAGCGAGTTGGGGATCACCCGCGTAAAGCCCAGGGCGTACGCCGTGGCCACGCGGTCGAGCGGATACGTGGTCCCCGCGAGCGCGGCGGCTCCCAGCGGCGAGGCGTCGGCGGCCTCGAACGCCGCGTCGAGCCGCTTGAAATCGCGGGTGAGCATCCAGTAATACGCGAGCAGATGGTGCGCCAGCAGCACGGGCTGGGCATGCTGCAGGTGCGTCATGCCGGGCAGGACCGCGTCCGCATGCTCCTGCGCCACGCGCACCAGCGTCTGCCGCAGGGCTAGATTGGCCTCCATGAGCTGCTTGACGAGCGCCTTAGTGGCCAGGCGCGTGTCGGTTGCCACCTGGTCGTTGCGCGAGCGCCCCGTGTGCAGGCGCTTGCCCGCCTCCCCGATGCGGCGCGTCAGCTCGCCCTCGATGGCCATGTGGATGTCCTCGTCATCGATGTCGAAGGCGAACGCGCCCGCATCGATCTCGGCCTCGATCTGCCCCAGGCCCCGACTGATCGCATCGCAGTCGTCCTGGCTTATGATCCCCTGCTTGGCGAGCATCGCCGCGTGGGCGCGCGACCCCGCGATGTCCTGCTTGTACAGGTGCTTATCGACCGGCAGCGACGCACCGAACTCCTGCGTCGACGTCTCCACGCCGCCCTCGAACCGTCCGCCCCAAAGCGCCATCTACCTATCCCCCTTATCCGCAGCGGCCGGGCCGCCGATCATGGCGGAGCGCACGCGCGAGCCGTGCGCCGCGCGATACCCCTTGAGCGTGTACACCGGCGAGTAGCCGTCGGCCTCCCGCACGGCGGGCTTCCAGAGGGCGGCGACGCGCATGCGTGGGCCGGCCCCGGTGGTCCATGCCTTGAGCGAGGGCGGAATGGCCTGTGCGGCGGCCGTGTCGAATGTGGTGGCGATCATCGAATAGATCCCTTCCCTCGCGTCGCTTAGCAGTTCACGGCCTGGGCGAAAGTCTGCCCGTACGCATCGGCGCACGCAGCTTCGCCCGTACCGTCGAGCACGTCGAGCTGCACGTCCTGCGGGGCCTGGGCCAGCTCGGTGCGCTTGGTCGCCCACGTCTTGATGGACAAGCCCTGGATGTCGATGAAGCCCTTGGCGGCCTTCTGGTCGAACGAGTCGTCGTTGTCGTAGGTGGCCAGGCCCGCATCGTACAGGGACGCGGCGCTGGAGCGTCCCACCACCACGCAGCCGCCCTTGTAGAACTTGAGCTTCACGCTGCCCGTGAGGACCTGCTGGGTATTGGCCATGAACGCGTCGAGGGCCTCCTTGAGCGGGCTGAACCAGCGGCCGTTGTAGACCTGATCGGCCCAGATCTGCTCGAGCGCGAGCTTGTGGTGGAGCACGTCGCGCTCAAGGCAGAGGTCCTCGAGCGCCTTGTGCGCCTGGATGAGCGCCAGGCCCGCCGGGACCTCATAACACTCGCGGGACTTGAGGCCCACGTAGCGGTTCTCGATCATATCGATGCGTCCAAAGCCGTTCGCGCCCGCGATTTTGTTGAGCGCATCCACGAGCTCGGCGAGCGGCATGTCCTGGCCGTTCAGGCTCGTGGGCACGCCCGCGGTGAACCCGATCTCCACGTAAGTGGGCGCATCCGAGGCGTCGAGCGGGTCGACGGTCATCGTCCAGATGTCCGCCGGGGGCTCGGCCCACGGGTCCTCGAGCACGCCAGCCTCGATGGCGCGGCCCCACAGGTTATCGTCGATGGAATAGGGCTTCTCGATGCTCTGGGCCACCGGGACGCCGTGTTTCTTGGCATAGGCGATCTCGTCGGGGCGCATGCCCAGGTCCCACTCGCGCACCGGCGCGATCACCTTGAGCTCGGGGTCGAGCGCGATGATGGAGGTCTCAAAGCGAACCTGGTCGTTGCCCTTGCCGGTGCAGCCGTGGGCGACGCACGTGGCGCCGTACTTGTGGGCCACCTCGACCAGGTGCTTGGAGATGAGCGGGCGCGAGAGCGCGGAGAGCAGCGGGTACTTGTTCTCGTACATGGCGTTGGCGGCGATGGCGCAGGTGAGGTACGTGTTGGCGAACTCGTCGGTCATGTCGACGACCTCCACCGCAACGCAGCCGAGCTGCTTTGCCTTGGCGGCGACCTTCTCCAGGCCGTCGTGCTCCTGGCCCACGTTGCCGAGCATGGCGATCACGTCGAGGTCCATCTCGTTTTGGAGCCACTTGATGCACACGGAGGTGTCGAGGCCGCCGGAATACGCCAGCACGACCTTCTCTTTGGCGGTTGCGGATGCGGGGGTTGCAGATACGTTCATGGGTTCGTCCTTTCCAAGATGCCATATGCTGGCCTGTGAGCGGGCGAGCCCAACTGATATACCGGTGCCCCGGGATGTGCCTGCGGCGCATGCACGGCGAGTCGCGTGCAGTGCATGCGTAAGAAAAATCCGCCTGCTCGGCGGACGCTCCCTCGACGATATCAGTTGGACTCTGCTGAAGGCCCTGGGCCTTCATGCGAACAGAGACAACGAGTTATCGTCGTCGGGAGATTGCGCGCTGGCGTCGGCCGGCTGCGTCGATGGCATTCTGGCGGGGCATGCTGGCGATCTTCGCCATACCCTCATATGTCGCCAGAGCGTGTGCCATGTGGACTACAACCTCTCCATACCAGTCAAATCGCAATCAGATTCCCACGAACGGTCGCTATGAATCCATGAACGGTCGTTCGCGTTGTTGCTATAGTAGCGTAAAGTGCCTCACGGGAGCATAAAGAATATCGAATATTACAGCCCTGTTTCTCACGTGCATAAGAAACAGGGCTGCATGCATATTACGGGCTTAATCCCGAAGATATCTGGATAGGAACTCACGCGTGCGCGGATGTTCCGGAGCCGTGAAGATCCGCTCGGGATCCCCCTGCTCGGCAATGACGCCGCGATCCATAAAGACCACGCGGTCGGAGACCGTGCGCGCGAACTCCATCTCGTGCGTCACCACGACCATCGTCATGCCGTCACGCGCCAAGCCGCGCATGACCTCGAGCACCTCGCCGACGATCTGCGGGTCGAGCGCGCTCGTGGGCTCGTCGAACAGCATGATCTTAGGCGCCATGCACAGGGCGCGGGCGATGGCGACGCGCTGCTTTTGGCCGCCCGAGAGCGTGGAGGGCGCCGCGTGCGCAAAGCCCTCCAGACCCACCGACCGCAGGTGCCCAAGCGCCACCTCCTCGGCCTCGGCCTTCGACATCTTTTTGCGGATCACCGGCGCGAGCGTGCAGTTGGCCAGCACGTCCATGTTGTTGAACAGGTTGAAGCCCTGAAAGACCATGCCGATGTCCTCGCGCAGGCGGTTGACGTCCACATGGTCGGCCGTGAGGTCGCTGCCCTGAAACCACACGTGGCCCGCATCGGGGGTCTCGAGCAGGTTGATGCAGCGCAGCAGGGTCGACTTGCCCGAGCCCGACGCGCCGATGATGGTCACGACCTCGCCGGGCGCGACGTCCAGGTTGACGTCGCGCAGGACCTCGAGGTCGCCAAAGGATTTGCGCAGGCCCTCGATGCGCACCATATACGTGTCGGCGGGGACTTGCGCGGGGGCAGTGCCGGGGGCCGGGATAGGGACCGGATTGGCGGCCGAGACGGGGGCCGGGGCCGGATTGGCTGCGGGAGCCTGAACGGGGACAGGGGCTGAAGCGGGGACCGGATCGACGGCCGGGACGGGGGCAGGGGCAGGGGCAGGGTCGACGGCGCGGACGGGAACCGCCGTTGTTTCATTCATGTCCATGGTTTAGCGCTCCTCGACGTTGACGGGCTGGTTTGACGTGCTGCCAAGCTTGACCGATTTGACGTTGAGGCGGTTGGCGAAGCGCCCCAGCAGCCACGACGCGAACATGGTGAGGCACAGGTAGATCACGCTCGTCACGAGCGCCGCCTCGAACTTGGCGTAGTAGATGCCGCCCACGGTGGTGGTGGCGAACATGAGGTCAAAAGTACCGATGACGGACAGCACCGACGAGTCCTTGATGTTGATGACGAGCTCGTTTGACAGGCCGGGGATCGCGAACTTGACGCCCTGGGGAAAGACGACCGTCCGCATGGCCTCCCATTGGGAGAGGCCGAGCGAGCGGGCCGCCTCCGTCTGCCCCGCGTCGACCGACTCGATGCCACCGCGCAGGACCTCCATCATGTAGGCCGTGGAGTTGAGCACGATGGTGACGAGGCCCGCCGTGAAGGTGCTCCAGATGGCGTTGATCTGCGTGGTGGTGAGGTTGGTCATCTTGAACAGGCCGAACACGCCAAAGAAGATGATCATGGCTTGCACCATCATGGGCGTGCCGCGCACCACGGTGCTGTACACGCGGGCAAAGCCGCTGCCCACGACCTTCCAAAACCGAACGAAGTCGTTGTCGGACCGGTCGATGACCTGCATGCGCAAAAACACCAGGAGCAGGGCGAGGAAAAACGCGATTACCGTTCCGAACACCGCCAGGGCCACCGTGGTCTTAAAGCCCGAGAAAAAGATGGCCCGGCTGTTGTAGAGCATGAAGAGCATGCTCTCGAGCATGGAGGTGGGGCGCGACTGCGCGGTGGTGGCGACCTCCCAGGCCGAGGCGAGGCCGCAGCCGATGCGATCGACGGCGAGCAGGGCGGTGATGGCGCACACGACGTACGAGCCGTAGCGCAAGGCGTGCGCGACCGCCGGGCGCGTGAAGGGCGACACCCGGGCATAGGTCTTCCACGCGGCCAGCTTGAACACCAGCGCCACGGCGCTCAGCGCGACCCACGCCACAAGCAGGTAGTACATGGCGACTTCGAGCGTGTACGCGCCGGCCAAAAAGCTCAAGGCGGGTCGCGGCTGGCTGGACAGCGCCATGCCCAGCGCCGCGATCGCGCTCGTGCCCAGCAGCACGTAGCGATGGTCTGCGCGTATGAATGAGATGAGCTTGGCGCGCCGGGTACCCTCCGCGCCAGATAGGATGGAGGTCATGCTCTCTCCCCTAGTTCCGAGATATGGCCTTACGGGCGCGCGCGGACCATGCGGCCCGTCGCGCGCCCGTAAGGCACAGCGATTGTGCGGGTGATGAGATCTGCGCAAGCCTTACGCGGGCTGGCGATCCATGCAAGCGGACCACATGTCCTGGCGCTGCTCATCGTCGATGCCGTCGATGATCTCGTTGACCTGGTCGAGGATGGCCTTGTTCTCATTGGCAACCGCGGCGTTATCGGGCATGAGGGAATCCTCGAAGGAGTCCTCCATATCGAGCACGACGAGGTCGTGATACACCTCGAGGAGCTTGGGAGCGGAGAGCATGGAATAGGTGATGATGTCGCACGTACCGTTCATCAGGTTCTCGACGACCATGGGCTGCGTCTCAGCAGGCGTCATATGGTTGACGTCAGGAATCTGCTCGATCACGTCGTCGTACATGGTCGCCGCCTGGCCGAGAATCGAGGCACCCGCAAGCTCGTCGAACGTCGTGGCGCCCGCGTAGGCGGAGTCGTTCTTGCAGATCATGACGATGTCGTCGTCGACGTAGGAATCGGAGAACGCGGCGGCATCGGCACGCTCGGGCGTGATGGACATGCCGGCGCACACGATGTCGATCTGGCCGCTGTTGAGCGCATCGATGAGCGAGCCGAACTCGAGCTTGACCGCGACGGGCTCCATGCCCAGGCCCTCGGCGATGATCTTGGCAACCTGAACGTCATAGCCGTCGGCAAAGGCGCCGGAGACGTTCTCGATGGGGATGGTGTACTCGGACTCCTCAGACACCTGCCAGTTGTACGGGGCGTACGCGGCCTCCATGCCAACGCGCAGCGTCTTGCCGTCGCCCAGTTGGGCCGTCGTCGCGGCGTCTGCGGCGCTGCCGCTCTCGTCGCCACCCTGGGGAGCCGGGCCGCAGCCCGCGAGGAACATCATGCCTCCCATGCCCAATGCAGCCATGCCCGAGAGCTTGAGAAAATCCCTGCGGGAGCGCATGGCAGGCTGGATAGTTGCAGATACAGTCTCGTGAGTCATGATGATACCTCCTGTTGTAGACTGAGACCCCTTCCGCACGACGCAACCAGAGGGGGCCCATCCCCCTCTCCCTTGCAACTTAATGCGTGAAAGTTCCGCGTGCTGCAGGGCAGAATACTCCACTAAACAGGAGTGCTCCCATGCGATATACCAAGAAATCGTTTAGTTACATTTGTTATTCGTTTTTATGAATATGATTTGCCGCACAGGCATGCGACGCGCGAAAGAAGCTGCCACCGCGTTACGGCGCCGACATCGCACGCGCCGCGACGGCCGTCAAGCTATACAATACCGGCGGACAAGACTCGTCGCGATGCCGGCAGACCGGGCGCGACAACGGTGGGCGAGGCCAACCATCATGCAGGCACACCAGGCGCTATGCAGGCAGGCCAGTCGCGATGCCGGCGGACAAGGTCAGTCGCGCCACGACCCGAAACGAAAGGACCCTATGCTTCCCTCGTATCTCTCCGACACCAACCTGGACTCGATCAAGCTCGTCGCCACGGACATGGACCTCACCCTGCTCGCGGACGATAAATCCATGCCCGCCGGCGTGGACGAGCGCATCGATGCGCTCGCGAAAAACGGCGTGCTCTTCTGCGCCGCGAGCGGTCGCCCGGCGCTCGCCCTGCGCGAGTCCTTCCCCGCACATCACCAGGACATGGCGCTCGTGGCCGACAACGGAGCCTCGGTCTACCTGCGCGACGAACTCGTCTACCGCGACCTCATCGATCGCGACCTGTACCACGAGGTGCTCGCCCTCGCCACGGCAACTGAGGGCAGCGTGCCCGTGCTGTGCGCCTTTGACGACGCCTATGTGCTCGAGCGCGACCGCTGCCACGAGGATGTCGTCAGCATCTATTACCGTTCCATCACCTACGTCGAATCCTTCGAGGAGCTCGACGTCGACTCCAACAAGATCTCGATCTACTTCCCGGGTTGGGACAGCAAGCAAAAGAACGACGAGGTGTACTCGCCCGCATTCGCGTCGCGCTTGTACCTGACGTGCGCGGGCAACGAGTGGCTCGACTTCATGAACATCGGCGTCGACAAGGGCTCGGGCATCCGGCACCTCGCCCAGCACCTGGGCATCGACCTGTCCGACATCGCCGCGTTCGGCGACACCTACAACGACATCCCCATGCTCGACATCGTGGGCCACAGCTACGTGATGGCAAACGCCGCCGAGCACATGCACGACCACGGCAAATTCCTCGCACCCAGCAACAACGAGGCGGGCGTGCTGACCGTGATCGACCATATCGTCGACGTGATGGGCGCCAAACCCGAGCCCGTTGCCGCAAATCAAGCGAAAAGGTAACGAAATTCAGAGAGGGTCAAGTATACGAGGGTTTCCCTTCCTTGCGAACTGGGTTTTTGCCCTCCAAAACGGCCGTCTACTCGGGGAGTCTCATTGTTCGTTACCTTTTCGCCCGATTTGCGGCAGGAGGATCGGAAAAGAGGGGATTGCGGGCAAAAAATCCGGGCCGGCGAAAGCCGGCCCGGAACAGAAATACACATGTTTAACGGGAAAAGCGATTGAGATGGTACACACCGTGCGAAATATCGGCGTCCGCGCGAAACCTCCACGAACAAAGGTTGCGCTATCATGGGCGCGCATCGCGCGAAATATCGACGTCCGCGCGGGACTGTGGACGATTTCTTATGCCTACACCGCATAGCCCAGCGCGAGCCGGTATCGCGTCACGAAAAGTGGTGTAGGGCCGTTCCCCGGGGCCGCAGCCATACCCCCCATGCTACGCCGCCATACGCCTCCCGTCGGACGCACCCCCACAACATCAAAAATCGGGGCGCTTGCGCATCCAAAACGCAAGCGCCCCGACCGTTGAACCTCAATCGCTAAAAAGCTGCGCCTCGGTCCGGATTAATCTCGCCTTAACCCAGAATTACTTCCCTCAGCCCAGAACTACTTCGCCTCAGCCCAGGTCTCGCCCACGCTCGCGTCCGCGATGAGCGGGACGCGCAGCTGGGCCACGCCCTCCATCTCCTCGCGCACCATGGCCACCAGGGCGTCGACCTCACCCACCGGGCACTCGAAGTCGAGCTCGTCGTGCACCTGCAAGATCATCTTGGCGGCAAAACCCTCGGTGCGCAGGCGCTCGGCGACGCGCACCATGGCGATCTTGATGATATCGGCGGCCGAGCCCTGCATGGGGTGGTTCATCGCCGTGCGCTCGCCGAACATGCGCTGCGCCGGCACGCGCAGCTCCGGGATGGGGCGGCGACGTCCGTACATGGTCTCCGCGTAGCCCGTCTGCTTGGCAAAGGCAACCGTCTCGTCCAAATAGGTGCGCACGCCGGGATACGCGCGGAAATACGCGTCAATCATCTCGCGCGCCTCCGCCATGGGGATGTCGAGCGCCTGCGACAAACCATAGGCCTGCTGGCCGTACACGATGCCAAAGTTCACCGCCTTAGCGCGGCTGCGCAGCTGCGGCGTGACCTCCTCGACCGGCACGCCGAACACGCGCGCCGCGGTCTCGGCATGGAAGTCCTCACCCTCGTTGAACGCGCCCACCAGGTGCTCGTCGCCCGAGAGGTGCGCCAGCAGCCTGAGCTCGATCTGGGAGTAGTCGATGGCGACGAAGACCGAGCCCTCCTCGACCGAGAACGCCTTCTTGACGGCGTGGCCCAGCTCGGAACGGGTGGGGATGTTCTGCAGGTTGGGGTTGGAGCTCGACAGGCGCCCGGTGGCGGTGATGGTCTGGTTGTACGTGGTGTGCACGCGCCCGTCCGTCTCGCGCAGCGCGCCCAGCGTGTCCAGATACGTCGACTTGATCTTGGTGCGCTCGCGGTACTCCAAGATGAGGCGCACGATCTCGTAGTCCTTGGCCAGGTCCTCGAGGACCTTGGCGTTGGTGGAGTAATAGCCGCGCTGGGTCTTTTTGAGCCCCGCGGTGGGCAAGCCGAGCTTGTCGAACAGGACGCGGGACAGCTGCATGGGGCTGGAGAGGTTGAACTCCTCGCCGCCCGCAAGCTCGCGGATGCGGTCGGAGAGCTCCGCGATCTGGCCCGAGAGCTCCTCGGACTGCGCGGCGAGGCGCGCCGGGTCCACGTACATGCCCGCGCGCTCCATGGAGGCGAGCACGCGCACGAGCGGCATCTCGATCTTGGTGAAGATGTCCTCGGCGCCTTGGGCCTCGAGGGCGGCCGCAAGCGGTTCGCGCAGGATGCGGGCGAGCCATGCACTCCGGGCGGCGGCACTCGGCGCATCCGCGGGCGCGCCGTCCTCCCCAGCCGCCGCAGGGAGCGCGGCATGGAGATAGGTCTCGGCTAGGTGCGCGTCGGCGAAGTCCGAGCGCACGGAATCGAGCAGGTACGCGGCAACGACCGTGTCGAACAGGCGCGCGGGGTCAGCATCGAGCGGGTCCATAAGTTCCGGCTCGCTCGAGTCGACCGGCGAGAGCACGTGCAGCAGCGCCTTGACGTCCGAGGAAACCACGGAGCCCTTGGCGAACAGAAGGCCCAGCACGCCGGGGATGACGCCGTGAGAGCAGTCGATGTCGGTGGCGAACACGCCGCAGGGGCCGATGGGCTCCTCGAACGAGAGCAGCGCCCGGTCGGTGGCGACCCATAGGCGGCGCGTCATGCCAAACAGGGCGTCGGCCTCCTTGTCGTCCTCCATGGCGACGCCGAGCCATTCGCCCGCCTCGAGGGCGCGCATCAGCTCATCGAAGCAGGCATTCATCTCAGCGCTTTCACGATTGCTTTCAGCCTCATCAAAAGCCCTGGAGGCGTCGAGGGACACCCGCAGGACCTCGGGCAGCTCGAGCTTCGAGACCGCAGCCTGCGACGCGGCGGCGTCGCCCAAAAGCGCCAGGAACCGATTCTGCATGGCCATGATGCCCAGGGCGCCCAACGCCGCGGAGACGGAGGCGGCGTCATAGGCCGGGAAGGACACCTCGTCCAAGTCGCACTCGACCGGCGCGTCCGTCATGATCGTGGCGATCTTGCGCGAGACGAGCGCGTCGTCGATGTGCGCGCGCAGGCTCTCGCCCATCTTGCCCTTGACCTCGTCGGCATGGGCGATGACCTCGTCCAAGCTGCCGTATTGCACGATGAGCGCGCTCGCCTTCTTGGGACCGATGCCCGGCACGCCGGGGATGTTGTCGGAGCTATCGCCCTTGAGGCCGTAAAAGTCGGGCACGAGCTCGGGCGTGATGCCGTGGTACAGGTCGTCCACGCTCTCGGGCGTCATGATGGCGATGTCGGACAGGCCCTTGCGCGTGGATACCACATGCACGTGGTCGGTCACGAGCTGGTACATGTCGCGGTCGCCCGTGACGAGGTACATGTCGCAGCCGGCAGCCTCGCCGCGGCGGGCGAGCGTTCCCAAGATGTCGTCGCCCTCCCAGCCCTCGAGCTCGACCACGGGCACGGACAGGCTCGCGAGTAGCTCCTTGATCATGGGAAACTGAGCGCGCAGGTTGGGGTCCATGGGAGGGCGCTGCGCCTTGTACTGCGGCAGCATCTCCATGCGGACCTTCGGGTGCCCCTTGTCGAAGGCGCACACCACGCCGTCCGGCGAGAACTCATCCACCATCTTGAGGAACATGTTGAGGAAGCCGAACACCGCGTTGGTGGGACTGCCGTCCGGCGCGTTCATGGTGGGGGGCACGGCATGGAAGGCGCGGTGCATGAGCGAGTTGCCGTCGATGACGGCGATCACGCGGCGGTCGCGAGCCGCGGAAGCGCTATCTGACATGGGGAAGACCTCATTTCGTCGTGGTACGCATCCAGTCTACCCCACCGGGCGGACGCCTTGCCGTCGATGTGCAAAAGGGCACCTCAGATTGGCACCCGTCCCTCATGTGAGGCGGCACCTCAATTTGGGGACAGGCACCAATCTGAGGTGCGAACGGCTCGGGATACGGTGAGCTTAGTTGAACTTGAAGATCTTGGAGGCGAGGTGGTACATGCCGATGGTGGTCTTTTCGCCCATCTTGCCGGGCAGGTTGGTGCCCCAGCCGATCACGCCGTGACGGGCCTTGCGGTACATCTTCTCGTCGTAGGCGCGCAGGTCGCCCCACAGGGCGGTGAGCTCGTCGTCGATCCCCGGCTTGTCGGACAGCTTGGTGAACACCGAGCAGATGGCCATCATCATGGTGAAGTAGCCCATCATGTAGGAGCGCAGCTTTTCCTGCGGCACGTCCTCGTACAGGTGGTAGCTCTCCATCATGATGCGCGTGATGCGGTACTGCTGGTCCAGGCGCTTGACCATGGTGGCCTCGTTGACGCTCTGACCCTCGCGGCCGATGAAGTAGCGGTACAGGTCGATGTCGGCGTAATAGAGCGTCTTGCAGTTGGGCAGCGGCACGTAGGCGTAGATGTTGTCCACGTAGAACGTGTGCGGCGGCATGGGGAGCTCGTGGGCGCGCAGCACGTCGGTGCGGTAGCACAGCGAGTGCATGAGCAGGTTCTGGTCAAAGCGGAACCGGCCGATGTCGTCCCACGTGAAGACCTTCTTGCGCGGCAGGGCCATGCGATAGCTGATGGTGGTGTGCGTACCCTCGTGCACCTTCTCGTACACATAGTTCGAGATGAACAGGTCCACGCGCAGGTCGCGCTCCTCAAAACCGCGCAAAATGGTGAGCATGGTGGACAGCGCGCTGGCATCCAGCCAGTCGTCGGAGTCCACGACCTTGTAGTAGGTGCCGTGCGCCTCGCGCAGGCCCGCGCGAACGGCCATGCCGTGCCCGCCGTTCTCCTGGTGCACCACGCGAACGATGCCCGGGTAGCGCGCCTCCCACTCGTCGGCCTTGGAGCCCGTCTCGTCCTGGGACCCATCGTCCACGATGATGATCTCGACATCCGGGGCGTACTTGGAACCCTCGAGAATGGACGAGATGCAGTGGTCCATGTCCTTGGCGGCGTTGTAGCTGGGAATGCCAAAGGAGATGACCTTATGGCCCTCCCCCGCCGGAGTCACGGAAATCGTCTTGATGGGAAACGCGGCGCGGGCCGCCTCGATATCGTAGGCCGCCGCGGGCGAGGTCTGTTCGAAATTAGGCATGGCAGGCAATGATCTCGTCTGAGAGGTTGAGGGCGGAGGCGGTCACGGCATCCATGTCGTAGTAGCGGTACTCGGCAAGGCGGCCGACCGGGTGGAAGTTCGTGATGTGGCGCACGCGCTCGAGGTAGCGTCCGTAGAGCTTGCGGTTGTCCGGGTCGAGGATCGCGTAGTACGGCGTCTGGCCGCTGCCCGGCTCGTAGGCATGGCTGTACTCGCGCATGATGGTGGTCTTGCCCGGAAGCTCCTGGCCGGTCATGTTCTTGAACTCGGTGATGCGCGTGAAGTCCTCGGAAACCGTGTAGTTCACGGTGCCCACGGGCTGGAACTGGTCCACGTCGAGGGTCTCGAACTCCATGTCGAGCGTGCGGTACGGCAAGGCGCCCAGGTCGAGGTCGAACAGCTCGTCGAGCGGGCCGGTGTAGACGACCTCGCCGCCGTACACGTTGCCGCACACCTTGACCGTGGTCTCGTCGAGCTCGAAGATGTC
Source organism: Collinsella stercoris DSM 13279 (assembly GCF_020735465.1). Classification (GTDB taxonomy): domain Bacteria; phylum Actinomycetota; class Coriobacteriia; order Coriobacteriales; family Coriobacteriaceae; genus Collinsella; species Collinsella stercoris. The sequence continues at coordinate 1,116,866 of NZ_CP085935.1, forward strand.
GCGCGCGTCGACGCCGCAGAACACGTCGATGCAGTCGTGGTCGAGCATGTTCTCGAAGAGCGCGGTGTAGCCCTCGGCGGGCATGCCCTGGAAGGGCGCCTGCGGGAAGTAGCGGTCGTCGTCGCCCACGAACACGGGGACGCGCGCGGTGACGGAGGGGTCGATCTGGTCGGGAGTCTGGCCCCACTGCTTCATGGTGTAGTGGAGGAAGACGTTCTCGTACACGTAGTCGGCGACCTCTGCCAGGTCGGGGTCGTTCTTCTCGCGCAACTGCAGGATGGGCACCTTGACGTCCTTGCCAAAGGTGTCGATGAGCTTGTTGTAGAGCTCCTCGCCGCGCTCCTCGCCAAAGGCGAGCAGCAGGCTCTTGTGGTTGAAGGGCACCGGCATGAGCGTGCCGTGCACGTTGGCGAGCACCTTGTGCTGGTAGTCCGTCCACTCGGTGAAGCGCGAGAGGAAGTTGTGCACGTTCTCGCTGAACGTATGGTAGATGTGCGGTCCGTACATGTGGACCAGCACGCCCGCCTCGTCGTAGTAGTCGTATGCGTTGCCGGCGATGTGATCGCGGCGCTCGAGGACGGCGACACGGAAGCCGACGGTCTCGGCGAGGCGGCGGGCGCACACGGCGCCGGCGTATCCCGCGCCGACGACGATCATGTCGTAAGCACTCGGGTTGAAATCCTCCGGGAGACCGAAAGTGATCTGCATGACAGCTCCTTGCAGGTGGTGGCGGCATCCGTTCCTATGAGGCGATGCGCGGGGCCGCCATGACCCGCATATCGCGTTTTCATCCAAACGATTATACCGGTCGAGTCCTATAATTACCCCTGTCACACCAATAATGCTCATCGCGACGCGCAAAGAGGCGATGGGCAGGTCGCATTGAGGAGCGTACATGAGCGATTTCCTGACCCGCATGAAGGCCGCCGCCAAGGCCGACAAGAAGACCGTCGTCCTCCCCGAGGGCGAGGACCAGCGCACCATCGACGCCGCCAAGATCATCGTCGAGGAGGACCTCGCCAACCTGGTCATCCTGGGCGACCCCGACAAGATCGACCTGCCGGGCGTCACCGTGATCGACCCCAAGTGCGGCCCCAAGCACGAGGAGTACGCGCAGAAGTTCGCCGAGCTGCGCGCCAAGAAGGGCGTGACCATCGAGCAGGCCCGCGCCCAGATGAACGACGCCACCTACTACGGCACCATGATGGTCAAGATGGGCGACGCCGACGGCCTCGTGTCCGGCGCGTGCCACTCCACCGCCGACACCCTGCGCCCCGCGCTGCAGATCCTGAAGACCGCCCCGGGCACCAAGCTCGTCTCGGCGTTCTTCATCATGTGCACGAGCACCCCGCAGTTCGGCACCGACGGCACGCTGATCTTCGCCGACTGCGGCCTGAACATCAACCCCACCTCCGACGAGCTGTCCGAGATCGCCATCGCGAGCGCCAAGAGCTGGCAGACCTTCATGGGCGGCGCCGAGCCGCACGTGGCCATGCTCTCCTACTCCACCATGGGCTCCGCCGGCGGCGAGGTCGCCAAGAAGGTCCAGGAGGCCGTCGCCTTCTGCAAGGAGAAGGCGCCCGAGGTGCCCATTGACGGCGACCTGCAGCTCGACGCCGCCATCGTGCCCACCGTGGCCCAGCTCAAGGCCCCGGGCTCCCCGGTCGCCGGCAAGGCCAACGTGCTCGTGTTCCCCGACCTCGAGGCCGGCAACATCGGCTACAAGCTGGTGCAGCGCTTCGCGGGCGCCGAGGCGTACGGCCCCATCCTGCAGGGCATCGCCAAACCGGTGAACGACCTGTCCCGCGGCTGCTCCGCCGAGGACATCGTGGGCGTCGTGGCCATCACGGCGGTCCAGGCCCAGATGGCCGAGTAGCCGCCAGACGGCCGAAAGACCAAGCCCCGCACAAGCCCCGCGGCATCGCAGCGCCTCGCGCCGACACCGCGGGGCTTTTTTGCGCCGCTCGCGGTGCGCCTCGTCTACATTGCCGCGCGGCAGGGTACAGAACCTACAACGGATGCCAAGGCGAGAGAAAGGGGCACCCATGCTGTTCAAGAACGTTTTGGTTCCCTTCGATGAGTCCGAGCACGCGCAGGCGGCGCTGCATTTGGCCATCGACCTCGTGGGGGACGACCCGGGCGCGACCATCCACGTCGTCACGGTGGTCTCGAACGACATCATGCCGCCCTCGATGATCTCCGCCTCCGGCGCGTTCGGCGAGGCCCCCGTCGACTACAGCACCTACGAGTCGTTCCTCTCCGCCATCGCCGAGCGCTCCGACCACGACCTGCACGACAGCATCGACAGCCTGCTCGGGCAGGACGCGCGGACGCTCCAGGCAAAGCTCGTCGTCGACACGCGCCTGGCGCCCTCGCCCGTCGACGGCATCAGCACCTACGCCAGCGACCATTGCTGCGACCTCATCATCATGGGTCGCCGCGGCCTTGGCGCGCTGCGCGGCATGCTCGGCAGCGTGAGCTACGGCGTCCTGCGCTCCTCCGACATCCCCGTCCTCACCGTCAAGTAGCCCATGCGCCCACATGGGCTCATGCGTCCCTTGCCCTATGAGCCCACACGGCCCATACGCTCACCTGGCTCATGTGCCCACAGGGTCATGCGCCCACACGGCACATGCGTCCACACGGCTCATGCGTTCACCTACAAAAGCGGCCCCTCGCGTTGAGAGGCCGCTTTGCTCAGGTAGCTGTAAGTCGCCGCCGCCTGAAATGGCGAGCCGGCGCTAGCGAGTCGGCATCAGCGAGTCGGCGCTACTTGGCGAGGCGCTCGACGTCCAGCGAAATCATATACTCCTCGTCCGTGGGGATGACCACGACGGTCACGCTGGAGCCGGCGGCGGAGATCACGCCGCCCTTGCCGCCCACGCACTCCTTGTTCTTGGCGCGGTCGACGCGGACGCCGAGCCACTCGAAGAACTCGCAGAACGCCTGACGGGTGGCCCAGTCGTTCTCGCCGATGCCGCCGGCGAAGGTGATGGTGTCCACGCCGGCCATGGAGAAGATCATGGAGCCGGAGTGCAGCATCGCCTTGTACGCGAACAGGTCGAGCGTGAACAGCGCCTTCTCGTCGCCCTTGAGGGCGGCCTCGCGGATATCGCGGGCATCGCTGGTCTTCTCATACATGGCCAGGATGCCGGACTGCTTGTTCATCATGGTGTCGACCTCGTCGGCCGTGTAGCCGCCCACGCGCTGCAGGTAGCACACGGTGGCGGGGTCGATGGAGCCGCAGCGGGTGCCCATCATGAGGCCGTCGAGCGGCGTGAGGCCCATCGTGGTGTCGCGGCAGACGCCGTCCTCGATGGCGCACAGGGAGCTGCCGTTGCCCAGATGGCAGGACAGCAGGCGGTGGCAGCGGTCGCCGAGCATCTCCTTGGCGGTCTTCCACTCGTAGCGGTGGCTCGTGCCGTGGGCGCCGTACTTGCGCACATGGTACTTCTCGCGGACCTCCTTGGGCAGCGGATAGGTGTAGGACATCTCGGGCATGCCCATGTGGAAGGAGGTGTCGAACACCGCGACGTTGGGGATGCTCGGGTAGGCCTCGCGGCAGAACTCGATGACGCCCGCCTCCGCGTAGTTGTGCAACGGGGCGAGCGGGGCGACCTCGTAGATCTTGGCGAGCACGTCATCGTCGACGAGCGCGGAATCGGTGAAGTGCCAGCCGCCCTGGACGATGCGGTGGCCGATGGCGTCCATCTCGAAGCCGTGCTCGTTGATGAGGTCGATGACCATGCGGACGGCGGTGCCGTGATCGGGCAGGACGACGGTCTCCTTGACCTTCTCGCCACCCTCGCTGTGGCCGAAAATGCCCTCCTCCAGGCCGATCTTCTCGCAGTTGCCCTTGGTGAAGATCTCGCGAGTCTTGGTGTTCATGAGCTGGAACTTGAGGCTCGAGCTACCTGCGTTGAGAACGAGGACGTTCATGGCACTCCCTAGAAATTGGCGCACGACGGAGCACTCCGGCGCGCGGGTCGAAACATTGCTCTTATCATAGCGCGAAAGCGCCCCCGGTGCGAAACGCGGGGCGGCCGCGCGGCGTGAAGCCGGTATGAGGTCGGAGCGGCTGGCGTGAAATCGAGACGCGACCGCCTGCGGACGAAAGCGGCGCCGGTCAATGAGGGCAACGATGCCGCACGGGGCCGATGGCGCCGGACGGGGCCATCGCCTCTGCTCCGGACAGGCGATGCCCCTGCACCGGGATGAGGCCGGCGCCTCCGAACGGAACCGACGGCGCCGCTATACGAGGCCCTCGCCCAACGGCTTGCCGCCGAGGACGTGCAGGTGGACGTGCATGACGGTCTGCCCCGCCGCCTCGCCCTTGTTCGAGATGACGCGGAAGCCCTCATCGAGGCCCTTGATGCGGGCGACCTCGGCGACGGCGTGCATCGTGGCCGCGAGCGTCTCGGCGGGAACGCCGTCGATGATGTTCTCGTAATGCGCCTTGGGGATCACCAGCGTGTGCACGGGCGCCTGCGGGTTGAGGTCGTCGAATGCGATGACCAGGTCGTCCTCGTAGACCACGGTGGACGGGATCTCGTGCGAGGCGATCTTGCAGAAGATGCAGCCGGACATGGGGGGGGTTCCTCTCAATCGTTCCCAACGGCTCCGGGACGCGATGCCCCTGAGCCGTCGCCATTCAACTTGATTATCGCACCGGATGCGCAGAGGGGACCCGGCCCCTCATGCCCATCTTGCAGATTGAGGGCTAAAGGTTGAGGGCGTCGGCGTCGCTGGCGGGCTCGCCGGGGACCAACTGATCGGTGCCGTCGACGTCCTGCAGCAGCACGGAGACCTTCTGCTCCGCATCGGCCAAACGTCCGCGCAGGCTCTTGAGGAGCTCAACGCCGCGGGTGTAGCTCTCGAGCGACTCCTCCAACTCCATGTCGCCGGACTCCAAGCTGCGAATGATGAGCTCGAGCTCGGTGGAGGCCTCCTTGTAGGTGAGCTCCTCGACGTTCTTGCGTTCTGCCATGTTGTTCTCCTTACTCACGCGCCGCATGGTGCGGCGGTCATGTCCATCAATCGTCGCGACCGGGCCGCGGGGCGAGCGACACCTCGTCCACCCGGGCGCGCACGTCGCCATCGGCCATGCGCACGCGCAGGCCATCGCCGGGGGCGAAGGACCCCGCAGAGGTCGCCACGCGCCCATCGCCGTCGTAGGCGATCGAGTAGCCGCGCGCGAGCACCTTGAGGGGCGAGAGCGCGTCGAGCGCCGCCGCGCTGCGCCCCAGGCTCGCGAGCGGCGCGCTCAGCAGCCGAGGACCCGTGGCGCGCAACTGCGACGTCGCCAGGTCGAGGGCGTGCCGCTTGCGTGCAAGGCCCGTCGTGCTCCCGACCAGGCGCGGGGCCATGCGCTCCAGGGAGGCCGCATGGCGCTCCAGGGAGCGATCGCACGCTTGGGCGAACCGATCGGATGTCTGCGCCAGCTCGGCGCGCCGACGGTCGACTACATGCGCGGGGTCCGCCAGGCAGGGACGCGACGCATAGCCCTCGATCGCCAACGAGAAGCGCCCGAGGAGCGCGGACGTCGCGCGACCGAGACGCGCCGCCCGGCCATCCAAATCGGCCGCCGCGGATGAGGTGATCGCGGACAGCGAGCGCTGCAGACGCTGCTCGCGCATATCCAGCACGTTCACTAGCTCCGCAAACTCGGGCGCCACCGACTCCGCGGCCGCCGTGGGCGTTGAGCAACGGCGATCGCTCACCATGTCGCAGATCGAGTTGTCGGGCTCGTGTCCTATGCCCGTCACCACGGGGACGGGACACGCTGCGACGGCGCGGGCAAGCTCCTCGTCATTGAACGTCATGAGGTCCTCGAACGACCCGCCACCGCGCACGAGCAGGATGCAGTCGGGCGCGGGTGTGATGGCGGCCGCGCGGCGCAGGCCCTCGATGAGCTCAGCCGGGGCACCTTCGCCCTGCACCTTCGCCCCCACGCAGATGACCTCGACGAGCGGGTTGCGCCGGCGCAGCGTGCGTTTCACGTCGTTGACGACCGCGCCGGACAGCGAGGTGACGACCGCCACTCGGGTGCAGAACACCGGAATGCGCCGTTTGCGCTCGGGCTCCATGAGCCCCTCGCGTCGCAGCCGCTCCGCGAGCTGCGCCACCTGCTGGCGCAGCAAGCCCTCACCCGCCAGCGTGAACGAGCTCGCCTTGAAGCTCATCTTCCCCGTGGGCTTGTAAAGATCGAACGTGCCGGTGAACAGCACCTGCAGCCCGTCGCGCAAATCGAAGGCGCGCTTGTCGTAGGTGCCCTTCCACACGATGCAGTCGAGCGCCGCCGATTCGTCCTTGATTTGGAAATAGCAGTGCCCGCTGCGCGCGTTGGGGCCGCGAAACCCCGTGACCTCGCCGAGCACCGTGATCTTGGGCACCCCGTGCAGGGCGCCCGCCGCAAGCTCCGCCGCCTGCGAGACGGACAGGGCGTCATCCTCGCCCGCGGCGCTCGGGGGCGCCGGCGGCTTTTCGGCCGTCAGGTTCCAAACGTTCAAGAGCAGTCCCCCTCTCCTACCTCGTCATTCTTGGTTTGCCTATCGTATCGCGCCGTCCGGACAAAACATTTGCACGCACCTACCGGTCATCGTTCGTGCGGGCGAGCAGGTACAGCAGCTGCAAGATACTCGTGAGGGCCGCGGCGACGTAGGTGAGCGCCGCGGCGGTGAGCACCTTCTTGGCGCCGCGCACGTCGACCTCGCCCATGCCGGACTGCTCGATGTACGCGACGGCGCGACGGCTCGCATCGATCTCGACGGGGAGCGTGACGAGCTGGAACACCACGGAGAACGCGAAGAACACGATGGCGAGCGTGGTGAGGCCGGCGATGTTCATGAACAGGCCGAGCATAAGGACGAGCATCCAGGTGTTCTGGGTGAAGTTAACCACGGGCACGAGCGCAGTGCGGACCTTCATCATGGCGTAGCCATGCGCCTTCTGCGCGGCGTGACCGGCCTCGTGGCACGCGACGGCGACACTCGCCACCGAGCCGCCCGTCAGGTTCTCGCTCGAAAGGTGCAGACTGTTGTCGCGCGGGTCATAATGGTCGGTCAAGTGGCCGTTCACGCGCTTGATGTCCACCACTTGGCAGCCGTTGGCGTCGAGCATGCGACGCGCCACGTCGGCTCCGGTCGCGCCGGAGGCGGGCACGCGGCTCCACGTGCGGTACGTCGAGTTGATATAGCCCTGCGCCGCGAGGCCGATGACCGTCGACACCAGGACGAGCAGCATATATGCAGGGTCGAATCCAAATCCATAACCGTAGTAAGGCATGCGCGGTTCCTTTCAAGATGCGCCACGATACACATGGCATACCTTGTACCCAAAAAAGAAGTGCCCCGACATGCGTCGGGACACTTCGAGCACACTGTCCGAATCGGGTTGCGGCGACACGCAGCGCGCGCAACGCCCGCGCACACGCGGGGCGCACAGTACTCGCACACGCAGAGCACATCGCCTTCGCGCACAAGGCACATCACATCCGCATGCGCCGTGCGCACAACGTCCACACGCACGGGGCGCATCGCCTTCACACGCACCGTGCGCACAGCGCCTGCACGCGCACAACGCACGGGGCACCCTTCGCCCGAACCCCTTAGCTTAGAAGTCCGCGGCGCCCTCGCTCGCCATCCACTCGGCCTGGAACTCGGCATAGCGGCCGTCGATGATCGCCTGACGGGCGCGACGCATGAGGTCGAGCAGGAAGTAGATGTTGTGCTGGGACAGCAGGATGCCGCCGAGCATCTCCTTTTGCGTGACCATGTGGCGAATAAGCGCGCGCGAGTACCCGCCCGTGCACACTGGGCACGTGCACTTCTCGTCGATGGGACGCGGGTCCTTGGCAAACTTGGCATTCTTGAGGTTCATGCGACCCTGACTCGAGAACGCGGTGCCCATGCGGCCGGTACGCGTGGGCAGAACGCAGTCGAACATGTCGATGCCGCAACCCACGCCGCGCACGAGCGTGGTGGGGTTGCCCACGCCCATGAGGTAGCGAGGCTTGAGGCGCGGCATGTGCTCGGACACGAGTGGCTCAAGCGTCTCGAACATGACCTCGTGGGGCTCGCCCACAGAATAGCCGCCGATGCCGTAGCCGGGGAAGTCGCCGATCTCCTCGAGGTGCTTGAGCGAGCGCAGGCGCAGGTCCAGGTGCATGCCGCCCTGCACGATGCCGAACAGCGCCTGGTCATCGCGGGTGTGCGCCTTGTAGCAGCGCTCGGCCCATATGCTGGAGAGCTCGACGGCGCGCTCCACGAACTTGCGCGTGGCGGGGTAGCCCGGGCACTGGTCGAGCTGCATGCAGATGTCGCTACCGAGTTTCATGGCGATGTCCATGTTGTCCTCGGGCGTCCAGAACACATGGGAGCCGTCGTAGTCGGTAGCAATGAAGCGCACGCTCTCGTCAGTGAGCTTGACGGCGTCGGAGTGGGAGAAGATCTGGAAGCCGCCGGAATCCGTGAGGATAGGGCCATGCCAGTTCATGAAAGTATGCAGGCCGCCGAGCTCGGCGATGGTGTCCGCACCGGGGCGCATGGCCAGGTGGTAGGTGTTGGCGAGCACGATCTGGGCGCCCAGGTCCTTGACCGTCTCGGTGGGGATGCCCTTGACGTTGGCCTTGGTGCCCACGGGCATGAAAATGGGGGTCTCGATGTCGCCGTGCGGCGTATGCAGGACGCCCGCGCGCGCGTGCGTCTTGGGATCCTCGGCGACGATCTCGTATTTAAACAGGGACTGATCCATATGCGGCTCCTCGGCCATCCAGCACCTCGCGCGCTCGGCACGCCGACCGCACGGGTCCCGGCGCGGAATCTCGCGCGGGGCGTATCCCCAAGCTGCGCGTTTCAACAGGCGCCTATTGTACTATCGCGATGCGCGTTGCAGGTGATGCGACGGAAAATGAGCCGGAACACCATGCGAGGCACAACTCCCCTACTCCGCGCCCGGCAGGCCGTTGTGCGCACCGCGGTTGGGGCGCTTGAGGGCGAGGAGCTGGTCGCGTACCTGCTCGCACTGGGCAATCGCCTGTTCAACACGTTTTTGCGACTCGATGATCCGCTGTTGGACCATGGCGTCCATAAAGGCGTTGTCGAACAGCCAATCCGCAGCGAGAAGGAAGTCGCCCACATCGGGACCGAGACCTGCGAAGCCCTCAACGTCGTTCAGTTCGTCCGCCAAGCGGCCCAGCGCCGCCTGAGCCGCGGAGAGATGTCGCTGAGCCGTCTCCATCTTGCCGTGCTTGAGCATGGAGGTAAGGAAGCCGCCGCCAAAGATGTCGAACCATCCCCAGTTGCCGGCACTCTTGAGGTCGCGCGCCGCCGCGTCGAGGCATTCCAAGGCATCCTCAACCGCTCCAAGCGCCTCATCGATCTCTATTTCCTGGCGTGCCATGGAACTCCTCCCCCTGCGCCGGTGTACGTTACGGGGCAATTCTAACGTTGCCCGAGACCCATTTGTCTGTCCAAGCCTTTTTACATCTGAACATTTTTACGTTCAACAATCGTCGGACGGGCGCGCTGCACGCGTCACGACACCACCTGACGGGGTCAGCCGCCAAAACCCCGCCACTCCAGATAACCCCACGCACGTATCACAACGCTACCTGATGGTGCCAACCGCCATGTCGTGGCGCGCTTCTCAAATCCAACAAGGGCAGATCCCGTCCCAAGTGCGCGAAATTACGCAAATGCGCGGATAAATTCGAGACTGCCCAGTAGAACGCGGGAGGCAATAGAGAAAAGCGCAGGTAGTTGACTCATGAGCAAAAGCCATACTCCGGCTCCCCGAGTTTTATCCGCGCATTTGCGAAGTAACGCCCCGCAACGGCAAAAAAATGGCTCGCCATCCACCGAATGCAAATGGCGAGCCGTGAAATCCTCAGCTTACTGAACGACACCAAGGGAGACCGAGAGTTTCTCAGGTGCCGCAGATTCGCGCGAAAGAGAATCGAGACGTGCCAACGCACGTGGACGACGATTGAGCGCGAAGGTACGGCACCCGAGGAAACCTAGGGACGCTGGCCCATGCCGCCCTCGAGGGTGAGGGTCTCACCGTTCATATACTTGAAGTCCGGGCCGCAGAGCTGGACGACCACACGGCCGATCTCGGTCTCGACGTCGCCGTAATGACCCGCCGGCGGCATGTGGACATTGGCCTCGAAGGCCTCGGGATAGGCGGTCTGGAAGTTCTCGAGCTGAGCCGTCCAGGCGAGCGGGCACACGATGTTGACGTTGATGCCGTCGGCGCCCCACTCGTTGGCGGCGACGCGGGTCAGACCACGGATGCCCTCCTTGGCGGCGGCGTACGAGCACTGTCCGTAGTTGCCGAACAGCCCGGCGCCGGAGGCGAAGTTCACCACGGAGCCACGGGTCTCCTTGAGGTGCGGATAGCACTTCTGCATGTACAGGAACGTGGCGTACAGGCCGGAGTACATGGCCAGATCGAACTGCTCCATGGTGTGATCGGCGATGGTGACGCCGGAGGCGGACGCCTGCGCGTTGTTCACCAGCGCGTCGATGCGGCCGAACGTCGCGATGGCCTCATCGACCACGTGCTGCACGACGGCCTCGTTGTCCTGGCCAGCGGAGACATCGGCCGCCACGGGCAGGACCTTGATGCCGTACTCCGCCTCAAGCGACTCCTTGGCCGCCTCGAGCTTTGCGACGTTGCGGCCGGTAATCACGAGGTTCGCGCCCTCCTTGGCGAACGCGATGTCGATGCCGTAGCCAATCGAGCCGGCAGACCCGTCCTTGAGCGTCGCCTTGCCGCCACCCGTAACGATGACCGTCTTGCCAGTAAAGAGTCCCACGATGCTCTCCTTTCTCACCGTCAGCGCGCAGCTGATTGCGCGCACTGTTAACTCCACGATACCCAACGCCGCCGACGCATAACGCGACGGTCGGGTACCGGTCGACCAACGGCCCCCTATCCGCCCTTGCCGGGATGCGGGCAAGCGAGCGGCGGGAGGCGGTGTGCGGGCGAGTGAGCCGAGAGGGGGCGGGCGTAACGGACACGGCGGAAGGCGCTGTGACGGCAGACGGGATTGGCGTTGAGAGCGCAGCGGATAGGGCTGCGGCGGGCGAAGCTGCGGGCACGGCGGGGTGGGGCTGCGGGTTGTAGGTGCGACGGAAGGGGTTGCGGGGGTGCCGGACGAGAGCACCGCTGAGGCATGTCAAGCAGAGCCGAGGATGAGAAGGCGAGGAAGTCGGGCACGGACGGCAAACACGCCAACGAGCCCCACGCAACGCATGCGTAAAACAAGTTGGGACCGCGCGACATCGCACCCGATCCTTTGGCGCAGCCGTATGATAGATGCAAACACTTACCGGGATGTAAACACTTACCGGGCAATGCCCGCGTGCGAAAGGAGCGCCATGAGCGAACTTGAGAACACGCAACAAGATACCGTGACGTGCGATGAGCAAAAGAGCGGCCTTGAGCCGCCGACAATCGACCGACCCGCCGGCACTGCCTATCTCCAAGCCGAAGACGCCGACAATCGCCAAGCCGAAGATGCCGCCGGTCTCCAAGTCGAAGACGCAACAGGCCTTCAAACCGATAGCGTCACAGGCCTCCAAGCCGGCAGCGGCGCCAATCGCCAAGCCGGCAGCGGCGCCGATCTCCAGGCCGAAGCCGCCACAGGCCTTCAAGCCGATAGTGGCGCCGGTCTCCAGGCCGATAGCGCCACAAACCCCCAAGTCGGCTACGCCGGCCACCTCCCACTTGGCGGCTCCATCGAGCTCGAACAGGATTCCCAAACGGGCGGCGTCCTCGACCTTCAGCGGAGCGACGAGATGAGCAGCGTCGCCGGCCCAAATGGAGACGGCCGGGCACGTGGCATCCCCACCCCCGAAGAGGGCGACGGCACGGGCACCGATCCCGAACTCGAGCCCACACGGAACAATCCGCCTAGTGACCTCGTCGAGGCAGGACCTGGGCAAAACAACCAGTCACCCGAGGCAATCGAGCCCAAGCCCGACGACCAGACGGGAGCCTCCGGCATTGCGGGCGCGGCACGTACGGTCAGCGCGCTCTTTTCCGAAGGCGTGACGAGCATGAAGGAAGTGAACGCCGCGCACCGCGCGCATGCCGCGGCCCGCGACGAACTCGAACGCCTGGACAACACCATCGCCTCGCGCGAAGCCGAGCTTGAGCACCGTCGCGACATAGCGGCGCGCTACGACGAGATCATCGCCGAGGAGTCCGCCCGCAAGAACGCCGCCCGCAAGAACCAGGCATCCGCCACGCAGCAGCGCGAAAAGTTCCTCGCCAAACTCGCTGAACTCAAAAAGCAGCTCGAGGACATGCGCGAGGAGGACGCGACAACCGAGCGCCGCCTCAAAACGGCCCTCGAGGCAGCGGAGGACAAGGAGCGCTCGGCGCGCGAATCCGGGCGCCGCCTGCAACGCAGGCTCGACGACGCGCAGGCCAACCTCGAGCGCACCATCAAGGAGCAGAGCGAGGGCGTTGCCGCGGCGCACCAGGCGGTGACCAGCGCGGAGGCGCATCTCGCCACGTTGAACTCCGAATATGCAGAGATCCAGAAGAACCCGTCCGCCAACCCGGCAGGATACTCCGTGCGCAAGCGCGAGCTGGAGGACGAGATCTCCGATGCGACCGAGGCGCTCCGTAACGCCAAGAGCGACGTCCCGCGCATCGAGCAGGAAACGCAAACGGCGATCGACAAGGCGCGCGCCGCCGTCGACGAGGCGGAACGCCCGATCGCCACGGCAAAAGAGGCGTTCAACACCGTCGCCGCGGCCGCAGACCGAGCTCGCGACGCCTACGGCGAGGCGCGGGAGGATGCCGAGAAGCGGCAAAAGGAGCTCCGCGGCACGATTTCCGAAGGAGAGAAGGCCGCCAAAGCGCAGGAGCGCGCGACGCAGGATGCCCAAGCGAGGGTCGATGCCGCCCAAGCTGCCATCGACGAGGCGAACGACATCCATGCGCACCCCGAGGCGACCGCCGCGCTCGTCAACGCGCTCGAGGCGGATCGCGCCGAGCGCGAGGAGCGCGTCGTCGAGGTCGAGCAGCTCGCCGGCGCCGAGCAGGCAGTGCGCGAGCGCACACGAGGCGCCCGCGTGCGCCTCACGCTCGCAGTGGCGGGCATCGCGCTGACCGTCCTGCTCATGTTCGTCTGGACGTACATCGCGCAATAGCGTGTCGCCGTACGCAAAAATCCGGCCTCCCAACGCCATGTGGCGTGGGAGGCCGGATTTTTCATGTGCGATGGCGGGGGCACCCCGTTACTCGGCGACCTCGACGAGCTCGATGTCGAAGTTGAGGTCGCAGCCGGCGAGCTCGTGGTTGGCGTCGAGCTTGATACCCTCGGGCGAGACCTCGACAACCGTCGCGGGGACGGGCATGCCGCCGGGGCCCTGCAGGAAGAGCTTCATGCCAGCCTCGATCTTGTCGAACTCGGGCACCTGATCGGCCGGGAAGAAGAGAATCATGTCCTCGCTGCGCTCACCGTAGGCCTCGGCGGCGGGGATGTGGACGGTCTTCTTCTCGCCCACCTCCATGTCGAGCACGGCGGCGTCAAAGCCCTTGATCATCTGACCGGCGCCGGCCACGAACTCGATGGGCTCGCCGCGATCGTAACTGGAATCGAACTGGGTGCCGTCGTCGAGCGTGCCGCGGTAGTGGGCCTTGACCGTCTTACCCTGGTTGGACATGTGCATCCTCTTTCAAAATCGTTGTGGGCCTCGAAGCCGACGTTTCGGCGACAAGGCATGACCATCGCCGACGTGGGCCGCATGGCGAACGCCGGCACGTGGAACCACTATACCCGAGCACGGGCGAGATTATGCCTGCGCCTCCGCCTCGCCCTTCTTCTCCGGCGGGAGCACCAGATTCAAGATGATGCCCACGAGGGTAGAGGTGGCCATGCCGGGCAGGGTGTAGTCACCCAGCGGGATGGCGATGCCGGAGGTCTCCATGCCCACGCCCAAGATGATGACCACCGAGGCGATCATGAGGTTGCGGTTGACGTCGAAATCGACACGATTGGACACGAGCATGCGCAGGCCGTTTGACGCGATGAGGCCGAACAGCAACAGGCACACGCCGCCCATGACCGGACTGGGGATGGAATTGATGAGCGCGGCGAGCTTGGGGCACAAGCCGCCGACGATGAGCGCGAAGCCGCCCGCGTACCAGAAGATCTGGGTGGAGTAGACGCGCGTCACGCTCATGACGCCGATGTTCTCGGCGTACGTGGTGGTGGGAGGACCGCCGAGGAAGCCCGAGATCATGGTGGACAGGCCGTCGCCTGCAAGGGAGCGCGGCAGCAGCGGGCGATAGTCCTTGTCGACGATCTCGCCGACCGCGAGCAGGTGGCCGATATGCTCGATGACCGTCACCACGGCGACGGGCGCGATGAGCGCGATGGCGCCCATGTCGAACTTCGGGAAGCTGATACTGGGCAGGCCGATCCACGCGGCCTGGGCGATCGGGGCGAAATCCACCATGCCGAACACGCACGCGACCGCATATCCCACGATGATGGCGAGCAGAACCGGCACCGTGCCCACGATGCCGCCGCGCCCGGAGAAGATCACCGCCGCGAGCAGGGTGATGGCGGCCACGATGGCGCCCTGCGGATTGAAGACCGAGGCACCCGCGGCATCGGTGCCCATAAAGGCCATGTTGGCCGCGGTGGCGGAAAGGCCCACGCCGATGACAACCATGACGGAGGCGACGAGCACCGGCGGCAGCAAGCGGTCGAGCCAGCCCGTGCCGACGAGCTTGATGATGCCCGCCACCGCCAGGAACACCGCGCCCGCGACGATTACGCCGGACATGGCGGCGTCGAGGCCGCGCGTGGCGCCCACCGCGAGGATGGGGCTGATGAAGGCGAACGAGCTGCCCAAGTAGCTGGGAATCTTGTTGCCGGTCACGAGCAGGTAGCAAATGGTGCCGATACCCGAGCACATGATGGCGACATTGGGGTCGAGGCCGGTCAACACGGGCACGAGCACCGTGGAGCCGAACATGCTCATCATGTGCTGGATGCCCAGCGGGATGGCGCGAGCGGGAGAAACCCGGTCGTCGACGCCGATGACCTCGCGTTCGCGGTGGCTCATAGGCGGTCCTTTCTGTTGGATGCAATTCGGTCTATGGTACCGTGTAACGTGCATGAGCGGAATGACAGCGCGCAAACCGGAACGGTTCGCTAAGGCAGCCCTCGCTGCAGGCCGCTCGGCCATGCCGGCTGACTCTGGTACCAGCGGCTCTCGTGCCACCGCGCCGTCCCCCTGCGGTTGGTGTCGAAGGCGCATCCGCCCCTCCGGCAATTCCAGGCGTCACCACAACCACATCGACAGCCCTGGGCATTCCCCCAACGCCGTCCGAAACGCTTCGCCCGCTTCAATCAGCCTCGAAAGGAGCCCTCGCGCATGAACGCCGCCCCGTTCATCCTCGCCCTGAACATCGATGGGCTCGAGATTCCCATCGAGGTCACCCGCAAGCGCGTGAAGAACCTCAACCTGCGCGTGCGCTCGGACGGCACGGTCACGCTCAGCATTCCCCTGCGCACGCCGTCCGCGTACGCCCAGGCGTTTCTCGATCGAAAGGCCGCCTGGATTGCGGAGCGCGTTATCCGCGCGCAGGCACGCGAGCCCCAATGCCTTACCCCCAACATGCCGGAACTCATCCCCCTCTGGGGTAGCCTCATCCCCCGCAATTCCAACCTCACCGACCAAGCAGCGCTCGATGCACGGTATCGAGTCGAAACGCAAGGCGCCCTTCCCGACGTGTCCGCGCGCATGGAACGGCGCATCGGTGTCCAAGCTTCACGTTGGAGTGTGCGCATCATGAAGACGCGCTGGGGGTCGTGCACGCCCAAAACGGGCGCGATTCGCATCAACGCTCGACTCGCCGCCTACCCTCCCGAATGCCTCGAGTTCGTGGTGGCGCACGAGCTCGTCCACCTGCTGGAGCCCAGCCACAACGCACGGTTCCACGCCCTGCTCGACGAGTTCTACCCCGAGAATCGCCGCGTCTCACAGCTCCTCAAGCGCCCCGCAGCCGAATAGCCGGACGCACGATGTCCCTACAGCATCCAAGCTCGCGTGATGTACCGTGCTGGCACTCGATGCACCTCCCGAGCGTCGATATGCTCTGAATGCCGATATGCTCTGAGTGTCGATGCGCACCGAGCTTCGCTGCGCCACCCTCTTCGGAGCCCGATGCGCCCACCGAAACCCGATGCACTTCCTGAGACTCAGTGCACCTAACGAAACTCGGTGCGCTTCCTGAGACTCGATGCACCTAACGAAACTCGATGCATTTCCTAGAACTCAGTGCACCTGTCAACCATTTTCCATCCGAGATATGGTTAATACGCGCACTGAAGATTCCCGGGTGCACCGAAGATTCCCGAGCGCACCGAAGATCCCTGGGTGCACTGAAAATCTCAAAGTGCGTCGAAGATTCCACTGCGTCCGGGGACGACATCGCGTGATGCCCGGGAGCCAAGTGCTCAATGCCCCAAATGGGCATGCATTACGCGCTGCATTCACTGAATGGTGGTGCCTTAGGCGCAAAGTGCCGTGAATGGAGATGCACCGACCGGCAACATCGCCCCCCTTGCGCCAAGCGCGCTCCGTCGCAAGAACTCCGTCGAGCAACGTGCAAGCCGAGTAGCGTACGGACCGAACAGCGCGCAAGCCGAGTGGCGCACATGTCGAGCGGCGTGCAAGTCGAACGGCGCGCAAGCCGTGTTGTTATTGTGGGTTGTGAAGCATCTCCATCCAACTAGCAGCAATGTCAGGCTTTTGTCAGAGAAACAGCGATGTCTGCCTGGCACGTCATCGCTATGGTCGCCTCAACCATTTGCTGTAGACAAGGGGCAACCATGGAGACCAAGAGCGCCACCGATTTAAAACTCGAGCTCGCAACGCGGCACGCATGTCTCTTGCTCCCCGCAGACACACCGGAAAAACGGCGCCTGGACCGTCGCGTCACCAAAGGGACGGTATGCATGCCTTATCCCGGCGCATACGCCCTTGCCGAGCCGTACAACAAGCTCAACCCGCGCGCCAAAGCCCGCATGACGCTCAAGGCCATACACGCCCTTCACCCAAACTGGACGTTCTGCTCATTTTCCGCCGCCGTGGCGCATGGACTCCAGGTTCCCCGGGCGCTACTCGCCCCCGTTCATATTGCGATCTCGCCAACGGAGAGCCGCCGCAAAAATCCAGGGCACATTGCATGCCACACCGATCACGGCGGATCTCGCGTCATCACCGATGGAATGCCCTGCACCTGCCTTTTGCAGACGCTGCTCGATTGCCTATGCGCAACCGGGTTTCGCTATGGTCTGGCAATCGTCGATTCGGCGCTGCACTACCATTTGACGACGCATGAAAAGCTGGCCCGCCACTTCGCCGATCATGGAAAAGGCAGGCGCGGCATCCGACAGGCGCGGCAAACACTGGCCTACGCAGACGGTAGGAGCGAAAACGGCGGGGAGTCCATTGTCCGTGCGGCAATCATCGAACTCGGGTTCCAAACACCCGAACTTCAAATAGAAATCGAGGACCCCATGAATCCGGGAGCACCGAAGCGCTCAGACATGGGATGGAGACTTCCAAATGGCAGGTACATACTCGTCGAACTCGATGGGCTTTCAAAGTATCTATCCACAAACGCGAGAACGCATGAAGAGCCCTCTGTTTATCAAGCTGTTCGGACCATGAGGGCCGAAAGGCTACGAGAGTCCCACCTCAACCTAACAGGAGCGACCATTCTGCGGCTTTCTTTTGCGCAGGCTCTCGATGCCGACTACCTCTTTCGGCTACTCTCCACAGCAGGGGTCCCACTCAATAAGGAAACTTCTAGCTAGTGAGCCACACAAATAAAGAGCCCTCTAGCCAGTAACCCCTGCTCAATAAAGAACCCTCCAGATAGTTAAAGAAGCGTCTGCCTTGTTAAAAAAGCTTCCGCCTGGTTAAAGAAACCACCGTCTGAAACCCCTATCTGGTTAGAGAGGCGAATAGGAACGAGCAAATCCGCCGAATACAACACCCCCGCTAACATCCCTGCTAAATCGGGTGAAGAAAGCAGGGACTCGGTGCATGTGCAGGAACTCAGCGCACTTATCGAAGCTCGGTGTATGTGCAGAAACTCAGCGCACTGACCGAAGCCCAGTGTTTGTGTCGAAACTCGATGCACTTCCAGAAACTCGATGCATTTGCAGATATTCGGTGCACTTGTAGAAACTTCGATGCACCTGGCAACCATTCCACACTTCAAAAATGGTCTAAAAGTGCACCGAGAATCGCTGAGTGCACCGAAGATCTCTAGTTGCGCCGCTAATCTCTGGGTTCACCGAAAAAATCTGGACGTAAATAAAAATTCTGGACGCACCGAAAACCCCTATCACATCGAAGGTGCCCCGGCGCGCCTACGTTTCCCGGTATTCCGGAAAACCATGAGTGCACGGGTTCAGCATCGCCCGTGGAGCCGTGAGCTCAACGTCAGCCGTGGGCGGGTCGACGTCGATCGTGGTGCCGCAGGTTCAACGTCAGCCGTGGGCTCAACGTCAGCCTCGACGCCGCAGTTTCAGCGTCGGCCGTGGGCGGGTCGACGTCGACCGTAGAGCCGCAGGTTCAACGCCAGCCGTAGGCGGGTCGACGTCGATCATAGAGCCGCGGGGTCAACGTTAACCGCGAAGCCGCGGATTCAGCATCGACCGCGGGACCGCGGGTTCGACGCCGGCCGCGGGACATAAAAGAAGAGGCGCCTCCGAAGAAGCACCTCTCTCTCAAACAACTTGATGCGCAGTCGAGCGCTATGCGCGCGCTACTCCTCGACGAGCTCGAACTGGTCCGGGCCAACGCCGCACAGCGGGCAGACGTAATCCTCGGGCAGCTCGGGGGTGTCAACCTCGACCTCGTAGCCGCACACAAGGCAAACGAACTTGTAGGTCTTGTCAGCCATGATGGCTCCTTTCACAGGCGAATGAACGTAGGGTGAGTATACCCGACTTACGTTCCAGACAAACAGGAACGGGCTCAGAATCACCCCGTCTCTGAATTATATGTTACCGGAATACATTCCTATTAGCAAGCGGCCCGACGCAAAAGAACGCTTACGCTTGGTACGAGCTCGCCTTGGGCGGCGTCTTGCCCTTGAGCGTGCTGTGATAGTAGGCATACGTGAGCGGGGGCTCGTCCGAAAGGCGCTCGGCCTGCACGACCTCGCCCACGAACAGGTAATGCGTGCCCACGTCGACCGTATCGATGAGCCTACAGGCGTACATCGCGCACGCGTGCTCCGGGCAATACGGGGAGCCCGTCTCCGACACGGCCGCCTGGTACTTCTCGAACTTGTCGTAGGTGTCGCTGGTGCGGAATCCAAAATTGCCGATATAGGGCATGTCCGCCGTCTGATCGAGCGCGGTCACCGCAAAGGTGCCCGCCTCCTTGATGACGCGTGCAGTCACGTTGTCCTTGTGGACCGCGACGCTCATGCGAATGGGCTCCGCCGTGACCTGAACCGCCGTGTTGACCACGCAGCCCGCCTTGAGGCCATCGGCTTCGGACGAAACGACGTACAGGCCGTAACTCATCGAGAACATCGCCGTGGAATCGATCGCCATACATACTCCCCTTTCTCAGAGCGCCCACGCCCCAACACGAGGCTGGTGGGCGACCCATCTTTCAAGTCCGATGAGAATCCGCTCCCACCGGACTCGTCGTAACTCAGTCGGCGCCAAGGCGCCTCGCCCAGGGAACATTGTGCCCCTTGGCGGCCGTACTGCACCCCTGGCAACTACGGCCTAGCGGCTGCGTTGCTTGAGCGCTCGGTCGATCTCGCGCTGCATATCGCGCTTTGCCATATCCTCGCGCTTGTCGTAAAGTTTCTTGCCGCGGCCGAGGCCGAGCAGGAGCTTGACGCGCCCGTCTTCGTTGAAATACAGCTCAAGCGGGACGAGCGCCACGCCGCGCGTGCGGAGCTTGCCGTCGAGATAGTCGATCTGCTTGCGGTGCAGCAGGAGCTTGCGGCGACGGTCGGGGTCGCGGTTGAAAATCGAGCCGTTGGAATACGGATGGATATGCACGTTGTACAGCCAGCACTCTCCGTTGCGGATGAGGGCGAAGGAGTCCGTGATCTGGCAGGCGCGCTCGCGAAGGCTGCGCACCTCGGTTCCGGCGAGCTCGAGACCGCATTCGAACGTCTCGTCGATGAAGTACTCGTGATGCGCTGAGCGGTTCTTGGCGATGAGCTTTTTCTCCTTGCGGGGCTTGGGCGCAAAACCGGCCATGGCTACTCCTCCCCCGTCTCGGATGCGGCGATAGGGTCGCCAGTGCCATCGGAACCGTCGCCCGCGCCGCGAGCCGCCCCCGCAGCCTGCGCGAGCTCGGCATCGGACTCGCGAATCAGGCGAATGAGCGCCTCGCACGCCGGGGCGCCGATCAAGTCGCGGGCGAGCAGCGTGAGCCGCGTCGCCTCGTTGCGGTCGCCCTCGGCGGCGGCGTCTGTGGCGCACATGAGCAGGCACACGGCGATCTCGGCATTGGCGCCCGTCGCCAGGCCCTCGGCCTCGACCGCACCGTTCACCTCGGCATCTGAGCGGTCGGCGAGCTCAGGATGCTCACCGTCGATCTGTGCGGCGAGCGCGGTGGCCGCAGGATCGTCCGCGCAGGCGCGAATGGCGGCACGACGGCAGCCCTCGGCGACAAGCGGCTTTTCTGCGGCAAGGAAGAACTGGCCGAGGTTCGCAAACGCGCGGGCGAGCGCCTGGGGCGTTGCGGCCCGCTCGAGCACCGAGGCGGAAAGCGCCGCCCACTCCTGCGTGTTGCCGAGCGCGCGGAACACCTCGGCGAGGTTCAGGCGATGCGCGCAGTTCATGGGGTTCCAGCGAACCGCCTGCTTGAGCGCATCGCGCGCGCTCTCGTACTCGCCCTTTTGGATGTACACGTATGCGAGGGCAGCGTACAGCCGGTCGAACGGCGTCTCGAGCTGCGTGAGCTCACGCGGGTCGCGCTCGACCCGCCGGTATGCCAAGCGCTCGAACGGGCTGGCGAAGCTGAACCACTGGCGGGCATCGGTGGCGATACAGGCGGTGTCGGCGTACTCCCCCGCCTCGGCGGCGAGCTCTTCAAGAAGCACGCGAGCGGTCTCGAGCTCGCCCTCGGCAAGCAGGTCCTCCGCGTAATCGATGTCGTGGGCCGCGATGGGCATATCCATGGTGTCCTCCTAAATAGAGTCGAAACTCCAGTGTAGCGCAGAAGCGCTGCCGGCAAGAACGACGTACAGGGCGGGCTATCGAACCGCGCCTTCGACGTGGATGAGCTTGAAGTCGAGATGCCCGCGCAACACGTTGACGCCGACGACCTCAACCACCACGCGCTGGCCGAGCTCGATCACCGTGCCGGTCGACTCGCCCACCAGCCGAAGGCGGATATCGTCGTAGTCCCACCACTCGTTGCCGAGCGAAGCCATGCGCACCAAGCCCTCGGCCCCCGTTCCATCCAAACGCACGAACGCGCCCATGTCCGAGATCCACGAGATCGACCCGGTGTAGCGCTCGCCCATGCGCCCCGCGAAATACTGCGCGACCTTGACCTTTTGGGAGGCGCTCGCCGCGGCGTCGGCATCGCGCTCAAGGGCACTCGCCTGACGGCACAGCTGCGGACAGATCTGCACAAGAGACTGAGCGCCCGTGCCTATCAGCTGCGGCGCGCGCTGAGCGGCCTGGCGCTTGCCGAGATCGCGCTTTGCGAGCGCCACCTTGAGCACGCGATGGACGATGAGGTCGGGATACCGGCGGATGGGGCTTGTGAAGTGACAGTAGGCGCGGGCGCCCAGCGCGTAATGCCCGCCGTTCTCGGAACGGTAGACCGCCCGCTGCTGCGCGCGCAGCAACAGCGCGTTCACCAAGGGCGCATAGGGCGTGCCATGGGCGTCGGCGACGGCGGCCGCCATGGCGCGCGGCTCCCCCGCCATGATGCCGACCGCCAAGCCTCCATCGATCGCGCCGAGCTCCGCGAGCGTCTTTGCCGCCGCGGCGAGCGTGTCGGGAGAGGGCTCCTCATGCACGCGATACGCTGCCGTAAGATCGCGGTCGGAAATGAACTCCGCCACGCATTCGTTGGCGAGCAGCATGGCCTCCTCGACCAAACTGGTGGCGGCACTGCGCTCGCGCGTGACGATGTCGACAGGCAGGCCGGCGTCATCCAAAAGCACGTGGACCTCGGGCGTCTCGAAGTCGATCGACCCGCGCTTGCGGCGGATCTCCCTGCGAGCGCTCGCCAGCGCATCTGCGTTCTTAAGGAACTGAACGAGGTCGACGCCGCATTGACGGGCAGTGTGGGCGGCTTCGGCAGCGCGCCGCAGGGTCGCCTCATCCGCGTGCCGATTCTCTTCCGGCGCACCAACCGCGCCACCCGTGTCGCTGACATGCCGCGCGGCGCCCTCATCCGCGCCCTGTGCCGTGCGAGCGTCCTCGCGCATCACATCGACAGCAGTGTCTGAGCTGTCTGAACGCCCGGCCGTCCCTTTCTCTGCACCCTGGGGCTCGCAAGCCCCCGCAAGCAACGCATCGGCGGCACCGTAATCCATGCGCACACGTGAGCGAATCACGCTCGGGTACGCCTCGTACGCGCGCACGCGCCCCTGCGCGTCAAGCTCGATGTCGACCGTGACCGCCAGTCGGTCCTCTTGAGGGCGCAGTGAGCACAGATCGTTGCAGAGCCGCTCGGGCAACATGGGCAACACGCGATCGGCCAGGTAGACCGAGGTCGAACGGCGACGCGCCTCAAGGTCGACGGCACTCTCCCAAGCCACATAATGCGAAACGTCGGCAATGTGCACACCGAGCATCCAGCCGCCGCGCACCGTGCGCGCGACCGAAATGGCGTCGTCGAAGTCGCGCGCGTCAACCGGATCGATGGTCAGCAAAAAGCGATCGCGGATATCGCGACGCAAGGGGTCCTTGAGCGCCTCATCGACATCGACGCACAGCGTCTCAGCCTCGTCAATCGCCGCCTGCGGATACCCGTCCGCCAAACCGTAACGGGCCATGATGCACTCGATACCCAGGCTCGGCTCATTCGCGTCGCCGATGCGGCGCTCCAGCGTGACCACGCCCGACTCCGTGCGAGACGGGTACTCGACGATGCGCGCGGACACGATGTCGCCGGGCTCCACGCCAAGGCGCGCTGGGGAATCGTCGCTGGGCAGTACGAAGAAATCCTGCTTGATGCGCGCATCGAGCGGGCAGACCGCACCCAAGGGTCCCGCAGGTGCGAACACGCCCACGATGGCGGCGACCGCGCGATCGATGACATGCTCGACCACGGCACGGCGCTGGCCTCCGCGACCCCGATGCAGGCTCACATACACGCGGTCCCCCGGCATAGCCTCGCGCATCGAGCGCGCTCCCAGCCGGTAGACGCCCTCAGCGGTCTCGACCTCGGCGCGCGCATCGTACACCCGCACCGTTCCCGTCAACCCCGGCAATCGACGAGACCGCGCAGGCCCACGCCGTCCGCTCTTCGAACCCCTACCTCTACCCATGCAATCCTTTCGTACTCATGCTGATGCGCCCCCTTTAGACGCGATTTCGTCTGTTATACCCGCTTTGCCCCACACACCGTTCACAGGGCTCTCTCCACGAACAGCAGCGCAATCGGCGTTTGCACATTCTCCCTACGTGCGCAGCATCGCAAGAGCAGGAAACCCCTGGGTGTTTCCTCAGCAAACATTCCGCAGGAGGTCGAGCGAAACTCGCCTTCCGAGGACGTTTGCGTGGAAACACCCAGGGGCTTCCGATGGGATCGACCGATACTCGCGCCTACACCTTGAGGTAGCGCCTCATCGCGATGGCAGAGCCGAACAGGCCGATAATCACGCCCAGCAGCACCAGGGCGCCATAGGTCGCATAGTAGACCTCCATGGGCACCGCAAAGCTCATGTAGCTGATGCTGGACGCCACCTTGGGAACCACCAGATTGCGGAACAGCTCGAGCACGCCAATGGACAGAAGCGCGCCGATCATGGCCTGCAGCACGCCCTCCGTGATGAAGGGCCCGCGAATAAAGCCGTTGGACGCACCGACGAGGCGCATGATGGCGATCTCGCGGCGGCGGGCGGTGATGGAAAGGCGAATCGTGTTGTTGATGAAGATGAACGCCACGAACGTCAGCAGGGCAACCAGCACGACAGCCGCGATGCGGATGTAATTGGTGAGCTGGAACAGGCGGCTGACTTCCTCCTGGCCGTACCGCACGTTCTCGGCGACGTCCGCGTCCTTGTCATCGACCTCGGGGTTAGCGTCGTCGACGATGTCGCGGAAGTCGGAGTCGGCCTTGATCTGGTCGGCCATGGCCTCGACCTGGGACGGGTCCTCCATCTCGATGCGGAACGAGCGAGGCAGCGGGTTCTGGCCGTCGAGCGCGGAAAGCGTCGCGTCGGCGTTGCTCGAGATGGAGCTGCTGTACTCCTCGAGCGCCTCCTCCTTGCTCACGAACTCGACGTTCTTGACGTTGTCCATGTCCTCGAGCTTCTCGCGATAGCCGTCGACATCCTCGTCAGAAGCCTCATCGGAGATATACGCCTGGATGGTCACCTGGTCCTCGACGGTGCCGATGGCGGAGTTGATCAGCACCGATCCGATGATGAACAAACCGATGATGAACAGCGACAGGAAGATGGTGATGACGGCGCCGAAGGACGTCGTCCAGTTGCGGAAAAAGTGGCGGAAGGCCTCTTTGATGGAATATCCGAAATTAGAAGGCGCCATAGTTGCCGTAGCCTCCCTTCTCCTGGTCGCGGATCACGCGGCCGCCCTCGAGGGCGATGACGCGACGGTGCATGGAGTCGACCATCTCGCGGTCATGCGTGGCCACGATCACGGTCGTGCCGGTACGGTTGATGCGCTCGAGGAGCTTCATGATGCCCAGCGAGATCGCGGGGTCGAGGTTGCCCGTGGGCTCGTCGCAGATGAGCAACGGCGGGCGGTTGACCATGGCGCGGGCCACGGAGACGCGCTGCTGCTCGCCGCCGGAGAGCTGATCAGGCAGCGAGTCCATCTGCTCTGCCAGGCCCACCAGGCGCAGTACCTCGGGGACCTGGGCCTTGATGACGGCCTTGGGCTTGCCGATGCACTGCAGGGCAAAGGCGACGTTCTCGTAGGCGGTGCGGTTGGGCAGGAGCTTGTAGTCCTGGAACACCGCGCCGATCTGACGGCGCAGGAACGGGATCTTGCGGTTCTTGATCTTCATGAGGTCCTGGCCGGCGACCATCACGCGGCCGCTCGTGGGCTTGACGTTGCGCAACATGGTGTTGAGCAGCGTGGTCTTGCCGGAACCCGAGTGGCCGACGAGGAAGACGAACTCGCCGGGGTAGATCTCGAGGTTGACGTCATCGAGGGCGGGCTTGTTGGGCTGCGCCGGGTAGATCTTGGTGACATGCTCCATGAGGATGACGGGCTCGACGCCGGCCTCGCGAGCCTGACGGGCGCGGGAATCGTCCACCGGTGCGAACACGGTGGTGAAGTCCGGGTTGTTGGCGAGCGCGGCATCCAGGGAAGCCACCTCGGCCGCCTGATCGGGCGTGACCGCGGGCGCGGGCGCCGTCGCGGGGGACGGAACGCTCACGGGCGCGGCGCTGGGCGCGTCGGGCGACGGCACGTTGAACAGCGGGTTGGCCGCCGGCTGCGGGGCGGCTGCGGCCTCGCCCTGCTGAGCGGCGGCGAACACCTGCGACCCGAGCGCATCGGGCGCCGCCGGTGCATCGAAGACGGTTTGGGGAATGTTCTGCGGGACGGGCTGCTCGAACAACCGATCCTGCACGTCCGTTGACGGCGCGGCGGGCGCGGCGCCCACAGGATCGACCTGCGGCACCTGCGGTGAGGCCTGCTCGTCTCCGGGGGTACGGAAGTGGTTACCCACTAGAGCTCCTTAGAGTCGTGCGTTTGAACTACAGACTCACCTATTTTAGCAACATGGCGCCCCTACCATCAAAGCAACACGGCGGAGCCCTCACGTCACCGCCACCTCAGATGAGGGACGGGCACTAATCTGAGGTGTCAACGAGCTGCGGCCCCATGCTCTGCCTCAGATGAGGACCTCAAATTAGGGACAGTCCCTAATTTGAGGTCGGAAGGTCAGCCGATCGACTTGAAACCGTAGCCGATGGCCTCGTTCACGTCGGTGATGATGAGCATCGCGTTGGCGTCGTGCTCGTACACGATCGTCTTGATGATGGAGATTTCCCGGCGGCTCAGCACAAAGAACAGGACCGGACGGTCCTTCTTGGTCCACGAGCCCTGCGCCAACAGGCGCGTGCAGCCGCGGTCCATGGCGTGCAGGATGTCGTGCTCGATGTCCTCGTACGCGTCGGAGATGATGAACGCCGCGCGCTGGCTGTTGCCGCCGTCCACCACCACGTCCACCACGTAGCCCATGACCACCATGGCGAGCGCCGCGTACAGCGCGTTCGTCAGCGAGAACACGGGGGCGGAGGCGGCGCACACCGCCACGTCGATCGCCATCACCGTGGCGCCCACCGGCAGCGAGCTCTTGCGCGCGATGATCTGGCCGATGGTGTCCGAGCCGCCGGTGTTGGCGCCGCAGCGAAACACCAGGCCGTAGCCGATGCCCGAGACGATACCGCCCCACAGGGCCGAGAGCATCAGGTCGCTGTGGCCGACATGGAGCACGAACGGCGCGAACAGGTCGGTGAAAAAGCCGAACAACACAAAGCCGGTGATGGTCTGGACAACGTACTTGAGCCCACCGGAGCGCACGACCACCAGGATCAGCAGCGCGTTCATGACGATGGTCTGCAGACCAACGGGCAAATTGAGGCCAACGCGGCGTCCAAGCTCGGCGATGATCGTGGCCAGGCCGGTCAGCCCGCCGGCGGCGAGGCCGTTGGGAACCATGAAGGCGTCGGTGGCGAAGCCGGCGATGGCGCAACCCGCGATGATGAACGGAAGATCGCGCACGAATTGCGATTTGATGATGCGGTTGATGTCGATGCGCCGTGCCATATGCCCCCTCTTGACCACGCGGCACCTATATGTGCCCAGGCAATTCTAGCAAGGTCCACTGCATCGCGTCAAAGCGCATGCCTCACTACAGGACGCAATCAGCAGCCCCATCGACCTTGGCCGCAACGACATCATGAGGCCGCGTAATCACACCGCAGCCTCCCCTGCCGGCCCCATTCACTTGCATGCACCTCGGCAGGCAAAGGCGGACGGGCGCGCCATTCGCACCCGCCCGCCTTGCGACAGCGCCCAACCCCTTCCCGCGATGCGTTGCAAGAAGGGGCAAACGCACGAAAACGATACAGCCGCTACTCCGCCTGCTCGGTCGCCCAGCGGTGATACCCGATGATGAACGGGTCGAGGTCGCCGTCCTCCAGCACCGAATCCACGTTGCTGGTCTCCACCCCGCTGCGCAGGTCCTTGACCATCTGGTAGGGATACAGCACGTAGCTGCGAATCTGGTTACCAAAGCCGATCTCGGTCTTGGGGCCGCGGATCTCATCGAGCGTCTCGGCGCGCTTCTCCAGCTCGAGCTCGTACAGGCGGGCCTTCAGGATCTGCATGCACGCGGCCTTGTTCTGGATCTGGCTGCGCTCGTTTTGGCAGGTGACCACGATGCCCGTGGGGATGTGCGTGACGCGCACGGCGGAGTCGGTGGTGTTGACGCCCTGGCCGCCGGGGCCGCTCGCATGGTACACGTCCACGCGGATGTCGTCGGGCGCGACCTCGATCTCGATGTCGTCGGGCAGCACGGGGATGACCTCCACGCCGGCAAACGTGGTCTGACGGCGCTTCTTGGCGTCCGTGGGCGAGATGCGCACCAGGCGGTGCACGCCCGCCTCGGCGCGCAGCATGCCGAACGCGTCCTTGCCCTCGACGGTGATGGTGGCGCGGTCGATGCCGATGACCTCGGCCGCGGGGCAGTCGTTCACCGTGACCTTCCAGCCGCGGCGCGCGAAGTACTTCATGTACATCTTGAAGAGCATGAAGGTCCAGTCCTGAGCCTCCAGCCCGCCCTGCCCGGGCTTGATGGAGAGGATGGCGCTGCCGTGGTCGAACTCGCCGGTGAACCAGCTCGAGAGCTCCATCTCGTCGATGGCGCGCGTGAGCTCCTCGGCGGCAGCGGCGGCCTCCGCGATGAACTCAGCGCCGTCCTGGCCCATCTCGTCGGCGAGCTCGAGGGCGGCACGCGCGTCGGAAAGGCGCTCGTGCGCGCGGTCCACCAGGCCAACGTCGCCCTTCACCTGGGCGAGCTCGGCCATATAGGCGCGAGCCGCCTCGGCGTCGTCCCAAAACCCGGGAGCGGCGCTGGCCTCCTCGAGCTCCGTCACGCGCCCGCGCGCCTCCTCGATATGCAGATAGGCCTCAACCTCGGTCAAGCGGGCGCTGAGCGCCTCGAGCTCGGCCAAAACGGCGTCGGCGTTCGCCTCCGCCGCCATTAGCGGTTCCTGCCATGGCAGTTCTTGAACTTCTTGCCGCTGCCGCACGGGCACGGGTCGTTGCGGCCCACGTTGGCGTACGGGTCGCCGCTCTGGTCCTTGCGATACGTGCGAACGGTCGCGCCGGCGTTGCCCGCGGCACCCTGCGGCGCGCGTCCGGCGCCCGCCGTGGCAGCCTGCTGCGCGGCCTGGCGCTGGATGGTCGAGGAACCGGTGTCGCCATCGACCTCGGCGGGACCGCTCATGCGGGCGCCGGCGAGGGCCGGGTTGCGCTCGCCCTCGATGCGGGCGCGCGCGACCTCGGGGTTCTTGAACTCGGCGTGCATGACGGTGCGCAGGTAGTCCTCGTACATAGTGTCGACCAGCATCTGGAACGCGCGGAACGCCTCGGTCTTGTACTCGACGAGCGGGTCGCGCTGGCCAAAGCCGCGCAGGCCGATACCCTGCTTGAGGTAGTCCATCTCCTGCAGGTAGCCCATCCAGCGGGTGTCGATCACGCGCAGCATGACCTGGCAGTTGAGCTCCTGCATGAGGCTCTCGCCCAGGCGCTCGGCCTTGGCGTCGTACGCCTTCTCGACAAACGCCAGGACCGCATCGCAGAGCTCTGTGTAGGAGGCGTCGGCGAACTGCGGGGCATCCGGGCGGCCGGTGAGCTCGACGACCCACTTGTGCAGGCCCTCGAGGTCGCGCTCGCCCTCGTGCGAATCGACGGGGCAGAACTCGGTCACGCAGCGCTTGATGGTATCGGCGATCACCTCGTCGATGTGGTCGGAGAGGTCCTTGCCGTCCAGGATCTTATTGCGCTCGACGTAGATGACCTGGCGCTGCTTGTTCATGACGTCGTCGTACTCGAGCACGTTCTTGCGCATGGAGAAGTTGATGTTCTCGACCTTGCGCTGGGCGCCCTCCACTGCCTTGGAGATCATCTTGTGCTGGATGGGCTGGTCGTCACCCATCTCGGTGGCGACCATGAGGTTGGAGATCTTGTCCATGCGGTCGCCGCCGAACATGCGCATGAGGTCGTCCTCGAGCGAGAGGTAGAACTGCGTCTCGCCGGGATCGCCCTGACGGCCCGCGCGGCCGCGCAGCTGGTTGTCGATGCGGCGGGACTCGTGGCGCTCGGTGCCGATGACCGTCAGGCCGCCCGCCTCGACCACCCGGTCGTGCTCGGCGCGGCACACGGCCCGGGTCTTGGCCATGACCTCCTCGTATGCGCGCGCGATCTGCGCGAACGTGGCGGTGTCGACGTCGATGCCGAGAGCGCGGACGCCCTCGAGCACCCGGTTGAACACGGAGCGCTCGACCGGCTCGAGCTCCGTCTCGTCCTTGCCCAGCAGGCGCCAGTTTGCCTCGTGGAGCACGCGGTCGAGCACCTCGGCGTCGATGCCGAAGTCGTAGCCCATGAGCTCGTCGCGGGTCATCTCCTCGGCGTTGCCGCCCAGCAGGATGTCCGTGCCGCGGCCGGCCATGTTGGTGGCGATGGTGACGGCGCCCAGGCGACCGGCCTGCGCGACGATCTGCGCCTCGCGCTCATGGAACTTGGCGTTGAGCACCTCGTGCTTGATGCCGCGCTTGTTGAGCAGGCGCGAGAGCCTCTCGGAGCTCTCGATGGACACGGTGCCCACCAGGACCGGCTGGCCGGCGGCGTGGCGGTGCTCGATCTCGTCGGCGACGGCGTTGAACTTGGCGTCGATGGTGCGGTACACCAGGTCATCGTGGTCCACGCGCTGCACGGGGCGGTTGGTGGGGATCACCTGCACGGGCAGGTTGTAGATCTCGCGGAACTCGGCGTCCTCGGTGATGGCGGTACCGGTCATGCCGGAGAGCTTGTCGTACAGGCGGAAGTAGTTCTGCAGCGTGATGGTGGCGAGCGTCTGGTTCTCCTCGCGCACGAGCACGCCCTCTTTGGCCTCGATGGCCTGGTGCAGGCCCTCAGAGTAGCGGCGTCCCTCCATGATGCGGCCGGTGAACTCGTCGACGATCTTGACCTCGCCGTTGGTGACCACGTACTGCTTGTCGCGGTGGAACATGTACTGGGCCTTGAGGGCCTGCTGCAGGTGGTTGACCAGCGCGCCGGAGAGGTCGCTGTAGATGTCGTCGATGCCGAGGCGCTGCTCGATCTTCTTCAAGCCCTGCTCCGTGGCGGCGATGGTGTGCTTGGCCTCGTCCATGACGAAGTCACCGGTGGCCTCCACGGGCTCACCGGCTGCGAGCATGTCGAACTGGGCCTCCTCGCCCTGGGTGAGGCCGCGCACGGCGCGCGCGAAGTCCTTGTAGGTGCTGGCGCTCTTGGTGCCCGCGCCGGAGATGATGAGCGGGGTGCGCGCCTCATCGATGAGGATGGAGTCGACCTCGTCGACGATCGCAAAGGCGTGGTCGCGCTGGACGCGCTGGCCGGCGCGCAGGACCATGTTGTCGCGCAGGTAGTCGAAGCCGAACTCGGAGTTGGTGCCGTAGATGACGTCGCACTCGTAGGCGGCGCGCTTCTCGGTGAGGGGCATGCCGTTTTGCAGCAGGCCGACCGTGAGACCCATGAAGCGGTAGATGGAGCCCATCCACTCGGAGTCGCGCTTGGCCAGGTAGTCGTTGACCGTCACGACGTGGACGCTCTTGCCGGAAAGCGCGTTGAGGTAGCCCGCGAGCGTGGACACGAGCGTCTTGCCCTCGCCCGTCTTCATCTCGGCGATCTGACCCTCGTGCAGGGCCATGCCGCCGATGAGCTGCACGTCGAAGTGGCGCAGGCCGATGGTGCGCTTGGACGCCTCACGCACGGCGGCGAAGGCCTCGGGCAGCAGGTCGTCGAGCGTCTTGCCGGCGGCGAGGCGCTCGCGGAACAGACGCGTCTGGTCGCGGAGCTCGTCGTCGCTCATGGCATCGTAGGTGGGCTCGAGCGCGTTGACGGCGTCGACGTTCTTCCAATAGCGCTTCAGGTCCTTGTCGGAGCCGAAGGAGAGCAGCTTAGAAACGAATCCCATGTGGTTTCCTCTTCACGATGCGCCGTGGCACGCGGCGTTGCGCAGACCCGCAACCCCCGTTTGTCTCAACGCGTAGACACAGTTAAGGAAACTTTAGCCAAACTGCAAGCACCCTATGCGCAGGATGTGTGTGCTCACAGGGAAAATACGGCGAACGGCCCGGAGGCGAGCGGTGCCGGGCGAGCGGGCTGGGCGAGCGGGGGGGGGTCCGGGCAGCGGGAGCCGGGCGGGCGAACCAGACCACACGCCGAGTGTGCGCTTTTCCAACGTTTGAGGTGCCCCAAACGTTGGAAAAGCGCACACTCGATTTCCGCGACACGGCGGTTCTGCGGGGCGGCGCTTTTTCAGCACATCGTTTTTGCAGCATGTCGTTCCTGCTGAATGGCACTTCTACAAGATGGCGCTTTCGCAGCACGCCTCTTCTGCAGCGCGGCGGTCCTGCGGAATGGCGTGCACTGGAGCCTCGTTTCCCCACCGCTGCCGAATCACATCAAAAAAGTCCCGCTCCCCAAAGGGGAACGGGACTTCACGCGTACAGATGATGACGCGAGCTACTCGGCGGCAGCCTCGGTCTCGACCACAGCCTCAGCGGCGGTCTCCTCGGCAGGAGCCTCTTCGGCCTTCTTGGCGGCCTCGGCGGCAGCCTTCTTCTCGTACTCGGCGGCACGCTTGGCCTTCTCGGCGAGCTTGGCCTCGCGCTCGGCGGCCTTCTTGGCAGCGGCCTCCTCGGCAGCGGCCTGCTTGGCGGCCTTCTTGGCGGCCTCGCGCTCGAGGGCGGCCTGGGCGGCGCCACCGAACTTGTCAGCAAAGCGCTGGACGCGTCCACCGGTATCGACGAACTTCTGCTGGCCGGTGTAGAACGGGTGGCACTCGTTGCAGAGTTCGACCTGGATCTCGGACTTAGTGGAATGGGTCTTGAAGGTGTTGCCGCAGCTGCAGCGCACCGTGCACTCCACGTACTCGGGATGGATGCCAGACTTCATGGCAGGGCTCCTCTTCTGGTCACGTCCTGGTTACCGACCAGGACAAAGGGGTGACTTGGTTTCCGACCAAGTCAAAATAGCTTGTCAATGCTACCACAGGCAGCCCACGTGCGCGAGGCGGCACAAAAGGTTCACGACCTAACGTTCACGACCCAACGGCTCGCACTCAACACGAGGCACTCGACACGGCGATACCGCAATGGCTGGGCGGCGCTCGAGCCGCCCCCTACCCCGCCTGGCAGTCGTGGTAGCGGGGGCGCTTTGCCAGCGGCACGTAATCGCCCGACTCGAGCACCGAGCGGTACGCGGGGCGGATGATGCGATGCGCGCAGATGAGCTCCTCCATGCGATGCGCCGCCCAACCCGCGGTGCGCGCCACGGCGAACAGCGGCGTGAACATGGTGTCGGGGATGCCGAGCATGCGGTAGATGAACCCTGTGTACAGGTCGATATTCGCGCAGATGGGCTTGGTGGTGCCCCGCACGTCGGCCATCACCTGCGGCGCGAGCTTCTCGATGCGCTCGATGAGCTCGAACTCCGCGCCCATGCCCTTGGCGTTCGCCAGACCGCGCGCATAGCGCTTGCACAGCACGGCGCGCGGGTCGGACAGCGTGTAGACGGCGTGCCCCATGCCGTAGATCAGGCCGCTGCGGTCAAACGCCTGGCGGCGCAAGATCTTTTCCAGGTACGCGGCGAGCTCGTCCTCATCCTCCCAATTGGTCACGTGCGCGCGGATGTCCTCGTGCATCGCCACAACCTTAGCGTTGGCGCCGCCGTGGCGCGGACCCTTGAGCGAGCCGATGGCGGCGGCATAAGCGGAATACGCATCCGTTGCGGAGCTGGACAGCACGCGGCAGGCAAACGTCGAGTTGTTACCGCCGCCATGCTCGGCGTGAAGCATCAGCATGACGTCGAGCAGCATGGCCTCGGCGCGGGTATACCCGTCCTCGCCACGAAGGATCTGCAAAATCGCCTCAGCCGTGGAGAAGCCGGGCTCCGGAATGGGAACGGGCGCGCGCTTGCCACTCAGCTGGGCGATGCGGAACGTCTGGGCAAAGGCGGCAAGACGGGGCAGACGGGACAACAGTGAGATGGCAACGTCGACCTCGTGCTCGGGCGTTATGGAATCCGGATCGGAGTCGAAGGCGTAGAGCAGCAGCACGGCGCGCTGCAGCGCATTCATGATCGAGGGGCTCACCGTGGTGATGGGGAACTGGCACACGAACTCACTCGACAGATGACGATACGCGCCCAGGCGACCGTTGAAATCGTCGAGTTCGCTGGTAGTGGGCAGCTCGCCGGTGATGAGCAGATACGCGACCTCCTCATACCCAAAACGGTCCTCCTTCTGGGCATTCTCTATAAGGTCCTCGATGTCGTAACCACGCAGGATAAGATGGCCCTCGTCGGGCACGACCCGACCGTCGACCACGTTGTATCCGTGCACGTCCGAGATACGCGTGAGACCGGCGACCACGCCGGAGCCGTCCGCATTGCGCAGGCCGCGCTTCACGTTGTGGGTGCGGAACAGGTCCTCGGAGTATTCCTCAGAGGGAATATCGTGGTAGAGACGGTCGGAATTCTCATCAACGCGGCGGCTCGCCTCGTAATCGAGAACCAAGCGGCTCAGGTGATCGTCGAAGCGATAGTAGATGTTGTGGGCGTCGTACGACATAGCGGGCTCCTTATTTGGCAAGCGCCCCGGCATATCGCCGGGGCGAACGAGAAACGATGGACGGAGTCGAGGATCACGCCGCGTGCAAACATGCACCCGTCCCCAAATGGCACAGGCTACAGGCGGTACATGAACTGGAAGACATCCTCACGCTGCATCTCGACGGTGACGCCGAGCACATCACCCTTAGCGGAAAGCGCCTCTTGGAGCTCGGAGAAGCCGAGCGTCGAGGCGGACACATCGGCGATGAGGGTCATGGTGAAGATATCTTCGATGATGCTCTGCGTGATGTCGCGGATATCGACGCTCGCCTCGGATAGGACGCACGTCACGCCGGCGACGATGCCGGGGCGGTTCTTACCGAGGACAGTGATGACGACGCGGCTGGAAGAGGTCTCTGCCATGGGGTTCCTTTCGGGTCATGCGGCGATGCCGCCCAAATCATTGCAAAGTGCCCGCCCTCGACGGCGTACGGAAGACGGGTGGAGCCGCGCGGCGCTAAGCCAACATCCGGCATGTCCAAACGCACTCCATTGCGATGCAGTGTTCCCAGTCTAGCCGATTTTGCGTGCCACAAGGCACGCCGAGACCCCCGCATCGACAAATGCAATCAAATTGCAAATCTCCGCGTTACCGCAGCGACTCGAGGACTCGGCGCATCTCCGTCTGCACGGCATGGTCGACGTTGCACCCAACGACCCTGTCGGCGACAGCCTGCAAGGCGGGGCGGCCGTTGGCCATTGCGCAACCCGTGCCGACAAATCGGATAATCTCGTAATCGTTCATCGCGTCTCCAAAGGCCATGACCTCATCACGCTCGATGCCGTAATGGTCCATGAGCAACGCGATGCCCGACGCCTTGGACACCCCGGGCTGCATCGCGTCGATATAGGAGTTGCCCGAAGGCGCGAAAGTGAACAGATCGCCGAGCTCGCGCTGGAGGACATAGGCGTTGTCCATCACGTTGCCATCGTCGCAAAAGATAGTCGCCTTGATGATGTTGACCTTCGGCGACGGAAGCTCATAGATACGCTCCGCATTGGGAAGGTCCTTATCGACCTCCCGTACAAATATGTCCTCATCGTCGAGCAGGTAGGACTTTGTACGATCGAATAACGCCAAATGCATGTTAGGAAACATGGCCACAGTCCGTGCCAGGCGGCGAATCGCCAGGTGCGAGTACACCTCTCGGTCAATTTGCACACCATCCGCGTAGACTTGGGCCCCATTAGATGCGACGAAGTCCATGCTGTCCTTTATGGGGGCGAAGAACTCGCACAGTCGGTCATACCGCCTGCCCGAACTTGCCGCAAAGTGAACGCCGTGCTCCTTGAGTTCGAGGATGAGGTCGTATGTCTCGGCGGGAACCATTCCGCTCTCGTCGAGGAGGGTGCCGTCCATGTCGGAGGCGATGAGCTTGATGTGTCGTGTCATGATGACGCTTCCTTACGCGTACAGGCCCCGCGGCAGCCATGCGGCCGCGGGGCGCAACCTGTCGAGAAGCGTACCCCCGTAAAGCCGAGCGCAAGCACCGCTCACCAAAAGAGCCCGAAACCCTTACCCAGCACTTATTTTTTGTGGCCTTGCTAAGGAGGTCGGGAGGCGTCACAAACTACTCTGCGTAGGCGAACGTGGTGACGTCGAACATGCCCTCGGGGCGGATACGCAGGGTGGGGATAACCGGCAGCGGCAGGAAGATCATGCCCATGATGGGGTCGAGCGGCGGCTCGATGCCCATCGCGCGCCCGGCGTCCATGAAGGCGTCGTGCTCGCGCGCGATCTCCTCGGCCGTCTTGTCACTCATAAGGCCACCGAGGGGCAGGTCGATCTTGGCGACGACCTCGCCATCGCGCACGAGGACAAAGCCGCCCTGCCCCACCGCGCGCACGGCGGCGAACATGTCAGCGGGGTTGTCGCCCACCACGCAGATGTTATGGGAGTCGTGCCCGATGCTGCTGGCGATGGCGCCGCCGGTGATGGTGAAGCCGCGCACCCAGCCGCGACCGATGTGCTTGCCCACCAGGCCCATGCCGCACGCGCCGTCGCCATCCGCGCCAGCCT
This sequence comes from Collinsella stercoris DSM 13279, assembly GCF_020735465.1. Classification (GTDB taxonomy): domain Bacteria; phylum Actinomycetota; class Coriobacteriia; order Coriobacteriales; family Coriobacteriaceae; genus Collinsella; species Collinsella stercoris. The sequence continues at coordinate 1,153,012 of NZ_CP085935.1, forward strand.
GCTGCGCCGCCACGCCGCGACCGTGACGCTCGATGAGCATGATGCGGCGCAGGCCCTCGGCGGTCTCGGGGCGCGCCATGCCGGTGACGGCGTTGCCGGGGATCACGTCGATGACCGGCTCGCCGGGGCGGAACTCGTAGGAAAAGACATCGAGGTCGAGCTCGGGCAGCTTAACGGAGCCGCGCAGGCGCTCCTCGAGCTCTTCGAGGCCGGGGCGCGAGGCCGCCGGGGCGACCGTCCCCACAAAGGCGCCGTCCTCGGCGACAAGCTCGCCCGCGCTGTACACGCGGTGCGGGGCGGCAGTGAACGCCAGGTCGTCGAGCAGCAGGATGTCGGCGCGCTTGCCCGGGGCGATGGCGCCGCGGCGCTGGGCCGCGCACAGGTCGCCATGGTCGAAGCCAAAGATGTCCGCGGCGGAAAGCGTCGCCATGGAGACGGCGACCACCGGGTCGATGCCGGCCTCGACCGCCATGCGGCAGGCGTTGTCGATCATGCCGATGTTGAGCGCGTCCGACGGCGCGCGGTCGTCCGTGGCAAAGCAGCAGCGACGCGCGAGGGCGGGGTTCTCCAAGATGAGCGGGGCGAGGGCGGCCAGGTCATGGCTGCAGGTGCCCTCCCGCAGCATCACGTACATGCCGCGGGAGATCTCGTCGAGCGCCTCCTCGACGCCCGTGTTCTCATGGTCAGCGATGATGCCCGCGGCGGCATAGGCGTTGAGGTCGTTCCCGGCCGTCATGGGGGCGTGCCCGTCCACCTGGCCGGATACGGTCTTCGCACCGACCGCGATGCGACGGCAGGTCTCCTCGTCAGCGCCGTAGACGCCGGGCAGGTTCATCATCTCGCCCAAGCCGAAGATGGCGCCGCGGTGCTCGTCCATGAAGGCCTCCATATCGGCGGCGGAGATCTGGGCGCCCGCCTGCTCGTCGGGCAAGGCCGGGACGCAGGAGGGCAGCATGAACTTGATGTCGAGCGGCGCGCGCTGGGCGTCCTCGATCATGAACGCGAGGCCGTCGAGGCCGCACACGTTGGCAATCTCGTGGCTGTCGGCGATCGCGGTGGTGGTGCCGCGGGAAAGCGCCATGCGCGCGTACTCGGACGGGCGGATGTTGGAGCTCTCGATGTGCAGGTGCCCGTCGATGAAGCCCGGGGCGAGGTAGCGGCCCTCGCAGTCGACGACGCGCTCGGCCTCCCATGCGGGAACGGCGGCGTCCTCGCAGTCGCGGCCCTCGAACAGCACGCCCGCGATGCAGCCGTGCTTCACCGCCACCTGGCCGCGCGCCACGCGCAGCCGATACACGTCGACGATCCGCGCGTTCGTGAACACCACGTCCGCCGGAACGCGCCCCTCCGCCGTGTTGATGAGAGCCTGCATCAGGCCGACCAGATCGTTTTCCATCTTTGAAGCACCCGCCCTTCCCGTATGTTGCCATTGCACCCATGGTACCCAACCCGATCGAGTTACGCGCGGGACACGCAAAAGCAGGCAGGCGGTGTCGTCCCTTGCCGGCACCCAGCCCGATCGAATTGCGCATGGGACACGCCAACACGCTCACCCCTGCAAGCCGGTCCGCCGCACGCGACCGCTCCGGCGGCGCGCGCAGGGCGGACCTTTCATCGCATGCCCTCTCAGTCCGCACACCGACACCGGCGCGCCCTCGGTCCGCCTACCGGTGCAGATCGAACCGCTCGCCGACGACCGCGGGATCCTCATACCGGTGCCCCTCGGTCCGCTCGCCGACGACCGCGGGATCCTCATACCGGTGCCCCCTCGGTCCACATACCGACAAAGTAATTTCACCCGGCATGAAACATTCCCACCCTCGCGAACGTACTCTAGATGAGGGCCCACATCCCATTCCCCACAACAAGAGAGGAGGCGAGCATGGGCAAACGTAGAAGAGCTCGTCGCGCCAGAAGGGCTCGTCGCCCCCGAACCGCAAGATCGCCGTTCGGGGCGACGTTTTCACGACTTGCCGGGCTCATTACCCAGGTTTAAAAAATGTGCGGGGTTTATTCTGGGGTGTTGGGGATGCGTGGCGATTGATCATATCTCAGACTCAAAAATGTGCGGGGTTTATTCCGTACCCTTGGAGTAGAGAGCGCGATCTCGCAACAAAACCGCAGGATTGCTCTGCGATTTATCCCCGTATACTCCGACCGTCGGAATAAACCCCACACAATTTAATTTATAACCCCCTGCACCATGATCAATAGTCCCTCATTTCATACGAAAGAAGGCCGATCGGCGACAAACCGATCGACCTTTTGCGTCTTTGGGGCATCGAAAGAGGTAATTCGGCGCCTCGGCGGCGGCGCTACAATCGCATTATTAAAAAACCACGGCGATATCGCATCGTCGCGATATCGCCGTGGCTTGAAGGCTCGTGCCCGCGATATGAAAGGTCGCACCCGTGACATGAAGGCTCGCGCGATACCTTGCCGGCCAATCGCACATGGGCAATTGTGCCAATGTGCATAAATGGACAATCGCGCTAGCGTGATTGAAGCTTACGCCAAGCGGGCGAAGTGGCGCTTGCCCACCTGCAGGACCGTACCGGGCTTGAGCGCGGCGGGGTCGACGTTGTAGGCCTTGGGCGCAACCGCCTCGCCGTCGAGCTTGACGCCGCCGCCGTCGATGTCGCGGCGGGCCTGGCCGGCGCTCGGCGCCAGGCCAGCGGCCTGAAGCACGGCGGGCAGGTACACAAGACCCTCGTCGTTGACCACGATCTCGACCGCGACCTCGGCAATGTCGCTGGGCATCTCGCGGTTTTTGTGCACCTGGTCGAACTCGGCCTCGGCGGCAACGGCGGCCTCGGCGCTGTGGTAGGTGGTCACCAGATCGCGACCGAGCGCGCGCTTGAGCTCGTAGGGGTTGGCGGAACCATCGGCAAGCGCGGCGTCGATCTTGTCGACCTCCTCGGGCGAGAGCGAGCTGGCAAGGCGGTAGTATTTGCCGATCATCTCGTCGGGGATGGACATGGTCTTGCCGAACATATCCGCGGGCTCGTCGGTGAGGCCGATGTAGTTGCCGTAGGACTTGGACATCTTGCGGGTGCCGTCGGTACCCTCGAGCAGCGGCATGGTGAGCGCGATCTGCGGCTCCATGCCCATCTTCTCCATGAGCTCACGGCCGGCGAGCAGGTTGAAGAGCTGGTCGTTGCCGCCCATCTCCACGTCGGCCTCGATCTTGACCGAGTCGTAGGCCTGCATGATGGGGTACAGGAACTCGTGCAGCGCGATGGGGGTCTGGGACTGGTAGCGCTTGGTGAAGTCGTCGCGCTCCAGGATGCGCGCCACGGTGAACTTGGACGCGATGGACAGCAGCTCCGCCAAGCCCATGGGGAACATCCAGTCGCCGTTGTGGACGATGGTGGTCTTTTCGGGGTCGAGGATCTTCATGGCCTGCGCGACGTACGTGGCGGCGTTGGCCTCGACCTCCTCCTGCGTGAGCTGCGGGCGGGTGGAGTTCTTGCCCGACGGATCACCGATGGTGGCGGTGCCGTTGCCGATGATGAGGGTCACGCGATGTCCCAAATCCTGGAACTGGCGCATCTTGCGCAGCGGAACGGCGTGGCCCAGGTGCAGGTCCGGACTGGTGGGGTCGACGCCGAGCTTGATGTTGAGCGGCACGCCGCGCTCGAGCTTCTTCTTGAGGTCGGCCTCGGGCACGATCTTGGCCGCGCCGGAGGTGATGATGCGCATCTGCTCGTCGACAGGCAACATAAGGTGCACCTTTCTACAAGGTCATAGCACCCTCGCCGCATCTTGACGCTGGTGCGTAGACGGGCGGTGCTGGGAGTTACGTGTAGTCGATAGTGTAGCGCACAATGGGCCCCGGAGGACAGGGCGGAGTTCGAACAGGGACGAATGCATCGAAGCGGACGTGAAGGTGCGTCCCGACCGAGTAAGCGCCGCCCCCGGCGAAGCCCCGCGCGGCGCGGGCGCAGGCGACCCCGCTGCAGGTCCGTGACGATGCGGGCGCGGGCGACCCAGCGGCAGCGCGTGCGCCGATGCGAGCGCGGGCGATCCTGCAGCAGGGCACGCGCAAATGCGAGAGCGGGCGGTCCCACAGCGGAATCCCAACTAACACCGGCATGTGATGCCACACGGCAGGGCTCCCATCACCACCTGCATACACGGCACCGTGACAGAGCCCGCCGTCTCCGGCGGGGCGACCCGACGGGGCGATCCCGCGGCAAAGCCCCTAACGATACAGGCGCGTGCGGCCCTGCTCGTCGACGCGCACGCGCACGCGCGCTCCGGAGCTCTTGCGGTCAAGCTCAACCAAAACGCGCTCGCCCCGCTCACTCGCCAGACGACGAGGGCACGTCGCGCACGCATGGTCGCACGACCCCTCCGCGGTGAGCACGCAATGCTCCAGGATCATGAGCGGCGTCGAGCCCCGCGACGCATCCTCAAGGTCGATCGCCAGGCCATCGTCGACGGCGGCGGAACGGACGGCGCGGCAATCGGGCTCCGAAAGCTCCTCGGGAAGCCATACGCGGCGGGCGCCCAGATCCTGCAGAACGCGGGCCGCCCGGGCGTTCCACACGTTGAGCGGAGCCGCGGCCTCCCACGGCACGGCAGCCTCAATCGCAAGCTCGACCTGGCCGATGTTGCGGCATAGGACCGCATCCGCCTCCCAGCGGGCCACCGCATCGCAGGCGCGGCGCACCGCGGCGATGTCCGACGCGCGGCACACCTCACCCAAATCGATCACGCGGTCGCCAAAGGCGGCCCCAGCGGCGTCATCGAGAGTCAACTCTCGACGGCAAAAATCGCCAGACGCATCATCTGGAGACATCGAAAGCGAACTTTCGCGAGTGGGCGAGGACTTGCGCCGCGCATGGGCGTGCCGCGGCACATCGCCCGAACGCGGCACGTCGCCCGAATGCGGCCCGTCGCCATGGGGACGCCCCGACTCCTCGTCGCGCCATGCGAGACCCTCGCACAGCCTCTCCTCCTCCACGCGCATCGACTCGACGGCGGTGCGGGCCTCCTCGATCACGCCCGCGGACCGCACGACGTGCACGGCGCTCCCCGCCTCGACCTTGCGTTTGCAGCGCACGAAGACGCGCTCGCCGGCGCGAACATCCGCCGCGCACGGCACGATGGGCCAGCGCTTGGGGACATCGGCGGGGGCGTCCGTCCCGGGCGTCGAGCGGATCTCGAGCATGTCGCCCGCCGCCACATCGCGGTCGAACCTCACCCACGCGCCCTCAAACCCGGACTCGTCGACGCAACCGACTTCGAGCCCCTGGTTGATGGCGCGCTCGACGCTCATGAGCCCCGCGCCGGTGGCCGCATGGCCGCCGAGCAGGTACCCGTCGGTGAACCCCCGACTAAAGGACCGGGCGAGCTGGGCCTCGAGCGCATCGAGCTCCGCCTCCCCCAGCGGAGCCCCCGCAAGCACGGCGTCCAGCGCCCGCCGATAGCAGCGCACGACGTTGTAGACGTAATCGGGGCCCTTCATGCGACCCTCGATCTTGAGGGCCGCCACCCCGGCGCGCACGAGCTCCTCCACATGGCAGATGCCTAGGTAATCGCGCGGGCACAGCAGGCGATCGCCCTCGGGCCGCCCGCCGGGCCGCGACGCGTCGCGCCGCCACGCCCCGCCGGCAAGGACGCGCCCGCTGCCGTCCTGCAGCTCGTAGGCCAAGCGGCACGGCTGCGTGCAATCCCCTCGGTTCGCCGACCGGCCGCGCATAAGGGCGGAGTACGAGCACGCCCCGGAATAGCAGATGCAAATCGCCCCGTGGCAAAACGCCTCGATGGGAACGCCCTCGGAGCACAGCCGCCCCAGCTCGGCGCACGACAGCTCGCGCGCGCACGTCACCCGCCCAACGCCCAGCTCGCGCGCGGCAAAGCGCACCGCGGGCGCCGACTGCGCCCCCGCCTGGGTGGACAGGTGCAGTTCGACATGGGGCAGCTCGCGTCGCAGCACGGAGCACAGGCCGATATCGGCGACGATGAGCGCGTCGGCACCCGAGGCGGACGCCGCGGCGGCGAGCTCGACGGCGGCGGCACATTCGCGATCGCGCAGGCACACGTTGAGCGTCACGTAGACGCGCGCGCCGCGGGAATGCGCGAGCACGCACCCGCGCGCAAGCTCGTCGAGGGAGAACCCGCCGTTCGCCGCGCGGGCGTTGAACGCGCCCAGCCCCACGTACACGGCATCGGCCCCCGCCGCGACCGCCGCGCGTAGCGCATCCGGCGTCCCCGCCGGCGCCAGCAACTCGACCCCTTGAGCCATATGCGCCCCTTCTCCTCCCGCACCGCCCCGTGCCCGCCCAAGCAATCCAAGCCCCTGGGCACGCGGATTCATCTGCGTGTTTTTTCGCGTAAGTAAGGATACCCGAGCGCAGGGCGCATCGCGGTTGCGCTATCGTATGAACATCTATGTGTACGTCGTCCGGGCATGTCCCGGTCAACCAGCAGGAGGTCGTCTATGGGTCCTCGACAGCGTCGCGCGCGCGGTCGCGCCAAAACGCACGCCGCCCCCGTCATCCTCGTCTCGGTCCTGGGGTTTTTGCTCGTCGCCGGCATCGCGTTCGGCATCGGCATGCTCGGCAACGTTGAGCGCTGGCTCTCCGATTTGCCGGATTACACCGACGCGGACGAATACCTGGTGAGCGAGCCCTCGCACATCCTCGACGCCGCGGGCAACGAGATCGCCACGTTCTTTGTCCAGAACCGCGAGAGCGTCACCGCCGACCAGGTCTCCCCGTGGGTCCTCAAGGGCACGGTCGACGTCGAGGACGAGCGCTTCTACGAGCACCCGGGCGTCGACATCATCGGCATCGGCCGCGCCGTGCTGGCGCAGCTCTCGGGCCGCTCCGAGGGCGCCTCGACCATCACCCAGCAGCTCGTGCGCAACACCATCCTGTCGGAGGAGCAGTTCGACCAGACCATCGAGCGCAAGGTCCGCGAGGCCTTCATCGCCCTGGAGATGGAGAAGATCTACTCCAAGGACGAGATCTTGATGATGTACCTCAACTGCATCTACTACGGCCACGGCGCGTACGGCATCCAGGCCGCCTCCAAGACCTACCTCTCCAAGAACGCCAGCGACCTCACGCTCGCCGAGGCCGCGCTGCTCATCGGCCTGCCCAACTCCCCCTCCTACTACGACCCCACGGTCAACCCCGAGGTTGCCGTCGAGCGCCGCAACAAGGTCCTGGGCAACATGCTGCGCCTGGGCACCATCACCCAGGAGGAGCACGACGCCGCCGTCGCGGAGCCCCTCGCCCTGAACGTGACCGAGGTCTCCGACTCGGGCATCACGGTCAACGCCTACCCGTACTTCGTCGATTACGTCAAGACGCTGCTGCAGGAGGAGTTCTCCACGGACGTCCTCTTTAAGGGCGGCCTCACCATCAAGACCACCATCGACCCCGTCGTGCAGGCGGCGGCCGAGAACGCCGCCGTGAGCAACCTGAACAACTACGCCGCGACCGCGCGCGAAAACATGGACCTCGATATCGGCATGACGGTAATCGACCCCAAGACCGGCGCCATCAAGGCGATGGTGGGCGGGCGCGATTACAACCGCGTGGAGGACGACGGCAGCGTGCTGCACCTCAACCACGCCACCGCGCGCCAGCAGCCCGGCTCCTCCTTCAAGCCCTTCACGCTGGCGGCCGCCATCGAGCAGGGCATGAACCCCAACATCATCCTCAACTGCAATTCCCCGCTCACCTGGAAGATCGCCGGGCAGGCCGACTACCGGGCGCAGAACTACGGCAACCAGTCCATGGGCTACATCTCGCTCGCCCGCGCGACCGAGCTCTCGTCCAACACCGGCTATCTCCAGGTCGCCGAGACCATCGGCAACCAGAACATCATCGCCATGTGCAAAAAGCTGGGCCTGGACACCTCCCAGATGGAAGACGTCCTCACCATGACGCTCGGCACGGGCAGCTTCTCCACCATCGAGATGGCCTCCGCGTACGCCACGTTCGCCAACGGCGGCACGCGCCATGAGCCCATCGCGATCTCCGAGATCGTCTCCCGCACGGGCGAAACGGTCTTCAAGGCGGACACCACGGGCGAGCAGGCCATCAGCCCCAGCGTCGCCAGCGCGGTGACCGGCGTGCTCGAGGGCGTTATGACCAACGGCCTGGGTGCCCCCGGCAACCCCTACAACAACCAGCCCGTGGCCGGCAAAACGGGCACGGCGGGCACGGCCGACTCCGCAACCGCGCTGTGGTTCTGCGGCTACACCCCGCAGTACGCCGCCGCCATTTGGGTGGGCGGCTACAACGGCACCGTCGACCTTGGAAGCTTCATGGGCAACCAGCTCACCCTGCCGGTGTTCCGCTCCTTTATGAAGGCCGCGCTCGACGGCGTCGCGCGCGAGGAGTTCCCCACCGCGGACGCTCCCAAGTACAAGAACAACTCCGAGTGGAAGTTCTCCAAGACCAAGTCCGGGGCCGAGCGCACCGCCGAGGAGGCCGCAAAGGCGGAAGAGGAAAAGAAAAAGGCCGAAGAGGAGGCCCAGAAGGAGCAGGAGCAGCAGACGCCCACCACGCCCGAGTCCGGCAACGGCAACACGGGCGGCGGGTCGAACGGGGGCACCTCGGGCGGCACCGGCGACGGCAACTCCGATGGTAACACGGGCGGCTCCGGCGGCAACTCGGGCGGCAATTCCGGAAACTCGGGCGGCGGAACCGGCGGCAACGGGGGAACCGGCGGAGGCACGGGCGGCGGCACCGGCGGTAACGGGGGAACCGGCGGAGGCACGGGCGGCGGCACCACGCCACCCACCACGCCCCAAACGGGCAACTAGCGCCTATACCGTTCGGCGCCGCGCGCTCCCCATGGGCGATCAGCTCCCACGAAGGCGCGCGGCGCGCCCGCAATGGGCGATCCGCCAAGCGTGGCTCCGCGCGGCGCCTCCCCAATGGGGGGCAACCCCACGCGGGGACGCGCGACGTCTCTCCAATGGGGGGGGCAACCCCACGCAGAAACGCGCGACGTCTCCCAGGCGAGCGGCCCGCCCGCGCGCCATCGCCGCACGGCGCATGCCATGCGGTCGGTCAGTTCAACGCGGCTCTGTGCGGCATCCAAAACAGACAGCCAGCCTTATGCGACACATGCGCCGCATCCAAGGCAAACCGAAGCCCCAGTCGTACACCATGACGACTGGGGCTTCTTCATGACGCCGCCCTTCTTACCATCGTGCCCAGCCCCATCTCCCCTGAGGCCGCCCCCTAGCGCCTCCCCGTCGCATCCATCCCCTCGAGTCCACCGGCCCCGAGCGCTCCGGCCCCGAGCGCTCTGGCCCCGAGCGCTCTGGCCCCGGCCTCGAGTCCGCCTCCCCAACCCGGCGCCCCCGGGTTCATCGTGCCAGAGCGATATGACAAAACCACCTTTTGAAACGACTCGTTTGTTTCAAAAGGTGGTTTTGTCACAAAAATGGCCTTGGTAATGTGCTTTACCAATGGTTTGAAACGATCTCCGCCGTTTCAAACGGCTGATTTCGCACATCGAGGGGCAATTGCTCGCCGTTGAGCCGCTAACCAGACTGCCGGCCACGCGCATCACCGTCCCGCAGCTCATCCGAATGGAACGGAGGCTCGCGCCGCTACCCTACCGGCTGCGCCGCCAATACGCGACGAGCAGGACGACAAGCGCGATGGGCAACAGGATGAGCAGGCTCAACAGAATCGTATGGACGACCATGGGACTCATTTGCGCACACTCCGCAGCTTGGCGATCATCGCCTCGAACTTCTCGCCGTCATCAGGCGTCTGGGTAATCACGAGAATGGTGTCGTTTCCGGCGAGCGAACCGAGCACGTCGGGCAGCTCGGCGGCGTCAATCGCCGCGGCGATGCCGAGCGCGGTGCCGGGCTGAGCCTTGATGATCACGAGATTCTCGGTGCGTTGCACGCCGATCACCAGCTCTGACACCATGCGCTGCAAGTGGAGGTCCTCGGCAAGGACGTACATACCCTCGGGGAGCTTGCGCAGGCCCATGTCGGCGATATCGCGCGAGACGGTCGCCTGCGTGCAATCGAATCCGCGCGCCTTGAGCTCATCGACGAGCACCCGCTGCGTGCGCACGTCCTCGGTGCGCACGATCTCGCGGATGGCGTCTTGGCGGCCATTGCGCTTCTTAGCCATATCCCTCACCGTTCCCAGCTATACCAAGCAATTTCCCAGTAAGCATACCGCCCCTTGCACACAAAGCGGCTAAGCAGGCAGCATGCTACCGAATTGAAACATTTTTGTATATAACGAGAGAATAATACGCCATGAATGCATATGAACGCCAGTGCGCCGGTGCGAAGCCATCGTATGCCGGCATGAGAGCCGGCCTGTGCCGATATGGGCGCCAGCGCGGTCTCGATACGAACGACGATGCATGCTGACATGAGCGCGAGCGAATCGACATGAACGCCAGCACGCGCCGGGGGGGCGTGACCCGCAACGCTAGGGGCAGACGCTCAGCACGCCCTCGTCATAGGCCACATCCATAAAGCACAGACCGCGTGCGGGCGCGGTCGGGCCGGCGGCACGGCGGTCGCACGCCGCCAAGACCTCGACGACCCAGGCCGGATCGCGCCTCCCCGCGCCGACCTCGACGAGCGTGCCCACGATCGTCCTCACCATGGAATGCAAAAAGGCGTTCCCGGTGATGGTGAAGGCGAGGTGATCCTCGCCAAGCGCCTGCTCACGCGCGAACGACACGGAGATCACGTTGCGGCACGTGGGTTTTCCCACCGCGGAGGACATCTTGCAAAAGCTCTTGAAGTCGTGCTCGCCCACCAGATGTACGGCGCCCGCCTCCATGGCCTCCACGTCCAGCGGCAGGCGGTGCCACCACGTCACATTGCGCGTGAGCAGCGGACGGGCGTCCCCCGTCGCGATGCGATACGTGTAGGTGCGTGAGCGGGCATCGAAGCGCGCCGAGAAGCCCGGGGCCGCATGATACACACCGCTAAGGGCGATATCATCAGGCAGCAGCGCCGCCATGGCGCGCATCCACCGGCGATGCTCGATGGCGAGCTCCTCGCGATGCGCTGGGACGCTCACGTACTGCGAGATCGCATGCACCCCGGCGTCGGTGCGGCCGGCGCACGTCATGTCGATGGGGCGGCGCAGAAACGTCTCGAGCGCACGGCGGGCCTCCCCGGCGACCGTTCGCACATCGGGCTGCTCGGCAAATCCGGAAAACCCGGCGCCATCGTAGCCCAAGCGAAACACCAGCGTGCCGTCGAGTACCTCGGGTTCATCGCAAACCGCCGCCACGGTCGCAGGTTCGATACATGCGGTCATACTGCCTCCCTCATACGCCCTGTCATCCTACCAAAGTTGCGCGAAAGCACCCACCGCGGACAACGCGATCGCAAGCCCGGTCCCCACGATGAGCACTCGACGATCCAAGGAGCCAAGCGGACGAGGCGCGGGCAGACGTCCCGCCGAGACCGCATCGTAGCATCGCGCCGACATCGCCTCGGCCAGACGGTCGGCACGGCGGAACAGACCGATCATGAGCGGCGTGAGCACCGATGCCCACACGCCGATCCGTTCGATAACGGTGCCGTTGTCGAACGATGCCCCACGTGCCCGCTGCGCAAGACGGATACGGTTGAGTTCCTCGCTCACCAGCGGAATAAAGCGCAGCGCCAGCGAGAGCACCGTTCCGAGCGGGCCCACGGGAACCCCCCAGCGCGCGCACGGGCGCAGCAGGCGCACGCAGGCGTCGCTGAGCTGCGTGCCCGTCGTCGACGCGGCCACCACCAGGGAGAACCCAACGAGCAGCGCGATTCTCACCACGGCGAGAAGGCCGCGCAGGCCACCGGCGGGATCGAGCCCCACGGGCCCCGCCAGCTCGATCGTGGCGCGGCCATCGCACGACACGAGGTTGGCGATGAGCGTGAACGTCAAGACGATGGCGACCGGCCGCATGGCGCTCAGGATGCGGCTTGGCCTCATACGGGCCGCGCCGAGCGCCCCAAATAGCACCACGGCCCAAGCAGACAGCACGACGGGCGATTGCGCAGTGAACACGCCGACCGTGGCAAGCAGCAATAGGATGAGCTTGACGCGCGCATCCACCCGTGCCGCGGGAGCATGAGGCGTGTAGCCTCCAAGCGCCGTCAGCGGCGTTGCAGTGCCCCCAGAGGACACATGAGAAGAACCGTCGCCCCGCGGCGACTCTCCCGGCGCGCTCACACGTCCGTCGCACGCAAATGAAGCTGCGCCCGTCGCGCCGCGGCCGCGCTCGTGCAGCGAACCGTCCGCGAGCTCCACAATACGCGAGGAGACGGGCGCCCACTCGTCGACATCGTGCGTGATGACGAGCACCGCCCGCCCCTCGCGGGACAGGTCCTCCACCATACGACGGGCAAACGCCCTGCCCTCCGCATCGAGCGCGGCACTCGGCTCGTCGAATATATATGCGGGTGCATCGAGGGATAGAACCGACGCAAGCGCCACCCGGCGAGCCTGGCCGCCCGAGAGCTCGAACGGAGAGGACGCGATCAGGCCCTCGTCAAGCCCCACGGTGCGCACGGCGGCATGGACGCGGCGATCCACCTCGGCCTCATCGCATGAAAGGTTGCGCGGCGCATAAGCGATCTCATCGTATACGGTGTCGAGAAAGAACTGGGCTTCCGGCTGTTGAAATGCCAAGCCAACGTCGCCCGGCACGGGAGGCGCGCCCCACAGACGGACCTCACCCGAGCAGGGCGCCACCAGCCCGGCGGCAATGGACGCGAGGGTCGATTTGCCCGCGCCCGAAGCCCCCGCCAACAAGACGACCTCCCCCGCATGCACGCGCAATGAGACGTCGGTCAACACAGGACGGTCCCCGTAGGAGAAGTAGATACCATCAAGTTCGAGCACGGGTCGCGCATGCACGATATCCGCGCGTCCGACCCGCGAGCACGTAGCGGCCCCGAGCGAACCGCCCTCAGACGCGTTGTCCGCTCCCGCGTCGCGCGCGTCACTCGCGCACGCATCAAATGAACGCACGCTATCCAGGCTCGCATCGCCCGTGCTCCAGGCGCCCACGAGCGCATCATCTACGCACGCGCCGCTCCCGCGCGCTTCGTCCCCGCGCACGTCACCCACGTGTGCATCGTTCGCACGGTCCCCACCGGCGGATGCATCGCTCGCACGCACCCCCATGCGCGCCACGTCAATCACGCGATCGGCACGCGCGATCTCGGCAAAATCATGGGTAATCAGCACGATACCCATATGCGATTCGTGGGCGAGGCGCGAAAACAGGTCGCGTAACCCCGCGCGGGCGCTCGAATCGAGCTGCGCGGTCGGCTCGTCCAGCACCAGATACGTGGGATGCATGGCAAGGACGCCCGCCAGGGCGATACGCTGCTGCTGCCCACCGGATAGCTCGGTGGTAACGCGATCGGCGAACGACGGAATGCCAACCAGGTCAAGAGCCGCAAGAACGCGCCTCTCGACCTCAGCATCATCAAGACCCAAGTTGCGCGGGCCAAAGGCGACCTCGTCGAACACGAGGGATGAGACGATCTGGTCGACGGGATCCTGGCACACCCGCCCCACCAAAGCGCGCACACGTAAACGCTCCAGCTCACTGACGGAGGGGTCGTGACCGTCGACGACCACGCTCCCTTCGTCAACAAGCTGCGCCGCGCACATAACGCGTCCCAGCGTAGACTTACCGCACCCGTTGTCCCCCACCAGGGCCACAAGCTCACCGGGGTCAACGGAAAGCGAGGCCCCGCTCAGCACCTCGACATCGCCATATCCAACACCAGCGTCAACAACTTCAAGCATATGCACACCTCCCCTCACAGGTGCCAGCAGCATAATCACCTCAGTGGCAGTAACATCACAAGCGGATCCAGGATTACCAGAGCACAATGCCTATCACGAGGCATCTATCGATTATTTCTCTTCATGCAAGTCGAAGATCAGGCAAGTCATCTTTGTCTATCCGGGCCCGCCCAGGACCGCATCGTCCCGCGCGAGCTCCGCACGCAAAGGAGAGCCCTGTGGGTTCTCCATCTTGCGCAGGACTGTCCGAGCCCGGGATGATACGGCCCAGTCCGGGCCCGAGACAGACAAAAAGGGGCACGCGAACGTGCCCCTCTTCAACGCGATGCAAGAGCAGCAAATGCTACTCGGCAGCAGCCTCGGTAGCCTCGGCCTCGACGACCTCGGCGGTCTCCTCAACGGCCTCGTCCTTCTTGACGACCTTGGGAGCGGCGGCCTTCTTGGCCGGAGCAGCCTTCTTGGCCTTAGGGGTGCAAGGCTCGGAGACGATCTCGATGATGACCATCTCGGCGCAGTCGCCCTTGCGGGGGCCGAGCTTCATGATGCGGGTGTAACCGCCGTTGCGGTCGGCCCACATGCCCTGAGCGGCCTTGTCGAAGATCTCGGCAACGAGGTTCTTGTCGCCGAGCTTGGCGATGGCCAGGCGACGGGAGTGCAGGTCGCCCTTCTTGGCCCACGTGATGATCGGCTCGGCGTAGGAGCGGAGAGCCTTGGCGCGGGTCTCGGTGGTCTTGATGCGATCGTTCTCGAAGAGCGCCTTGGCAAGGCTCTTCTTCATGGCCTTGGTGTGGCTGGCATCGGTGCCGAGCTTCAGGCCCTTCTTCTTGTTGTGACGCATGGTCTAGTTCTCCTCTATACCTAGGGTTTAAGCCTTGAGGCTCAGACCCATGGACTCAAGCTTGTCCTTGACTTCCTCAATCGACTTCACGCCGAAGTTGCGGATGTTCAGCAGGTCGTTCTCGGAGAACTCGACCAGCTGACGCACGGAGTGAATGCTCGCGCGCTTGAGGCAGTTGTAGGAGCGGACGGAAAGGTCCAGGTCCTCGATCTGCTTGTCAAGCTCGGCGTTATCGCTCGTCACCTCGGGGGCGAAGATGGAGATCTCCTCCTCCGCCTCGGGCTCGTCAGCCAGGGTCATGAACGCAGCCATGTGCTGGTTGATGATGTTGGCAGCGGAGACCACCGCGTCACGCGGGTTGATCGCGCCGTTGGTCTCGATCTCGAGAACGAGGCGATCGTAGTCGGTGTGCTGGCCAACACGGCACGCCTCGACGAGCTTGGCGCAGCGCTTGACCGGGGAGAAGAGCGAGTCGACATGGATGATGCCGATCGGATCGTTGTCGCGCTTGTTCTGCTCGTAGGACACATAGCCGCGGCCGTACCCGATGCGCATGCTCATGGTCAGGTGACCGCCCTCGGTGAGGGTGGCGATGTGCTGCTCGGGGTTGACGAGCTCGAACTCGGACGGAATGAAGAAGTCAGCGCCGGTAACCTCGCACGGGCCATCGACCGAGATGGTCGCGGTGCCCTCGTCCGTGGTACCGAGCGTGCGGAACACGAGACCCTTCACGTTCAGGACGATGTCGGTGACATCCTCGACCATGTTGGGAATCGTGGTGAACTCGTGCTGGGCGCCATCGATCTGGATGGCCTCGACGGCTGCGCCCTCGAGCGAGGAGAGCAGCACGCGGCGCAGGGAGTTACCCAGCGTGTCGCCATACCCGCGCTCCAGAGGCTCGACGGAGACGCGAGCGGCAGTGTCGCTGATCTCCTCGACGTGAACCTGGGGCCTAATGAATTCGGACATGTAATACCTCCAGCGTAGCGCGCAACCGATTACTTCGAGTAGAGCTCGACGATGAGCTGCTCGTTGATGTCGCCGCTGATCTGCTCGCGGGAAGGCAGCGAGATGACGTTGCCGGAGAGCTTCTCGATGTCGACCTCAAGCCAGCCGGGAACCTCAAAACGCTCAGAGGAGATGAGGGCCTCCTTGATGGGGAGCAGGTCGCGGAACTTCTCGCCCACGGCCACGACGTCGCCGGCCTTCACGCGGTAGGACGGGATGTCCACGCGCTTGCCGTTGACGGTGAAGTGACCATGGCGGACGGACTGGCGAGCCTCCTTGCGGGTGCGAGCGAAGCCCAAGCGGAACACGACGTTATCGAGACGGGTCTCGAGGATGGTCATGAGGTTCTCACCGGTGACGCCGTCCATGCGGAGGGCGTGCTCGTAGTAGTGGTGGAACTGCTTCTCGAGAACGCCGTAGATGAACTTGACCTTCTGCTTCTCGCGCAGCTGCATGCCGTACTCGGATTCCTTGCGACGGCGCTTGGGCTGGCGAATAGATTCCTTCTTGGAGCTGTAGCCGAGCTCAACGGGATCGATCCCGAGCTGGCGGCAGCGCTTAAGAACCGGAGTCCTGTCGATTGCCATAATAAATCGATCCTTTCAGTTACACGCGGCGACGCTTCTTGGGACGGCAGCCGTTGTGCGGGATGGGGGTCTTGTCCTGGATGCTGGAAACCTCGAGGCCGGCAGCCTGGAGGGAGCGGATCGCGGTCTCGCGGCCCGAACCGGGGCCCTTCACGAAGACGGCGACCTTGTGCATACCGTGCTCCATGGCGGCCTTGGCGCAAGCCTCGGCGGCCATCTGGGCGGCAAACGGGGTCGACTTACGGGAACCCTTGAAGCCCACGGTACCAGCGGACTGCCAGGCGATGACGTTGCCCGCGGGATCGGTGATGGAAACGATGGTGTTGTTGAACGTAGAACGGATGTGAGCCTGGCCCACGGAGATGTTCTTACGGTCGGCGCGCTTGATGCGAGTGGAGGCGCCGCGCTTGTTCTTTGCAGTAGCCATGATGCGTCAGTCTCCCTTATTTCTTCTTCTTGGCACCGATCTGACGCTTCGGACCCTTGCGGGTGCGAGCGTTGGTGTGGGTGCGCTGACCGCGAACAGGGAGGCCCTTGCGGTGACGGAGGCCGCGGTTGCAGCCGATGTCCATGAGGCGCTTGACGTTCTGGGAGCGCTCGCGACGGAGGTCGCCCTCGACCATCAGGCCGTTCTTATCAATGTAATCGCGGATCGCCGAGATCTGCTCCTCGGTGAGGTCCTTGATGCGAGTGCCGTCGACAATGTTCAGATCGGCGCACATCTTCGCTGCGGTGGTGCGGCCGATGCCGTAGATGTAGGTCAGACCAATCTCCGCACGCTTCTCGTTCGGAAGGTCGACACCGTTAATACGGGCCACTGTGGATCTCCTCTCTTAGCCCTGGCGCTGCTTGTGGCGCGGGTTCTCGCAAATGACGAGCACCTTGCCATGGCGGCGGATGATTTTGCACTTATCGCACATCTTCTTGACGGAAGGGCGTACCTTCATCGTTCTTCCTTTCGGGTAGTGCTCAAGCTACAAGGTGGAATGTTATCTACTCGCCCAGCCGCAGGCGTTAATAACGAATGGCTGGAACACACGTACGCGAACCGGCGGGGCAGAGCACTCCCCTCTCGGTTCGCAAGCATGTGCAATGCGTGTCGCTACTTATAGCGATAGGTGATGCGACCGCGCGTGAGGTCATAGGGGGAAAGCTCCACCACGACCTTGTCGCCCGGCAGGATGCGGATGTAGTTCATGCGGATCTTGCCCGAAATGGAGCAGAGAACCGAATGACCGTTCTCAAGCTCGACGCGAAACATGGCGTTCGGCAGCGGCTCGGTGACCGTGCCCTCAAGCTCGATAGCGTCTTCCTTCTTCACGTGCAGCATCTTTCTCTCAGAAACGACAGCAACAGTGCATGTTACTACATGCAGAACAGGCAATCGAGTATTACCCAATCGCTTCACAAATTCTTCCGCCCGGTGTCGGCCGGGCATTTACCTCCGCTGCTCGAACAGTCCTGCTCGCACGAAGAGCCCACTGGGCTCTTCGGCTCGTGCAGAACTCGCGACGGAGGTAAATGCCCGGCCGACCCCTACGGAGAATGTACTCGTAGCTCGGGATCGGGCGTATATCGTCCGAGCGCAGTTCCGCACGCAAAGGAGCGTCCAGTGGACGCTCCGTCTTGCGCAGGACTGTCCGAGCAGCGGACGATATACGCCCGATCCCGAGCGGACAGACTACATAGAACCGCCGGACATGGGGCACCAGGGGCCCTGCGCGTCCTGGGTGAGAATCACGGGGCCGTCGTTGGTGATGGCGATCGTGTTCTCGTAGTGCGCGGCGGGCAGACCGTCGTCGGTGCTCACGAGCCAACCGTCCGCACCGGTGTGCACGCGGTTGGATCCGAGCGTGATCATGGGCTCGATGGCGATGACCATGCCGGCCTGCAGCTTGACGCCGCGGCCCTTCTTGCCGTAGTTGGGCACGTTGGGATCCTCGTGCATCGCGCGGCCCACGCCGTGACCGACGTAATCGCGCAGCACGCCGTAGCCATTGCCCTCGGCAAGGGTCTGGACCGCATGGCCCACATCGCCGATGTGGTTGCCCGGCACGGCCTGCTCGATCGCGGCCTTGAGGCAATCCAAGGTGCATTCGCACAGGCCCTTGACCTCGGTGCTGGGGGTGCCCACGTAGAAGGTCCACGCGTTGTCCCCCACCCAGCCGTCGACGATGGCGCCGGTGTCGATGGAGATCACGTCGCCGTCGCGCAGGATGACGTCGGGATTGGGAATGCCGTGGACCACGGCGTCGTTCAGCGACGCGCAGATGGAGCCGGGGAACCCGCCGTAGCCCTTAAAGGCGGGGGTACCGCCATGCATGCGGATGATCTGCTCGGCGAGCTGGTCAAGCTCGAACGTCGATACGCCAGGGCGAATCATGGCGCCAACGTGGCGGAGCGCCATCTTGGACAGCGCTCCGGCCTTCTTCATCTGCTCGATCTCGGCCGCAGACTTAATCTTAATCATAGACCGAGCTCAGCCTTCACATCGCCGTACACGACATCGATGTCGCGGTTGCCGTCGACGACCTTGAGGATACCCTGACCGCGGTAGTACTCCACCAGCGGGCTGGTGTTCTTCTCGTACACGTCAAGACGGTTCTTGATGGTCTCGGGCTTATCGTCGTCGCGCTGGTACATCTCACCAGAGCACTTGGGGCACGTCTGGGTGTCGGGACCCGCGGTGTAACCGCAGTCGCGGCAGGTGCGACGCGAGGACAGGCGATCGACGATGACCTCCGCCGGCACATCGACCAACAGCGCGCCATCGAGCTCACGGCCCATGGCGGACAGCTCGGTGTCGAGCGTCACGGCCTGCGTGGTGTTGCGCGGGAAGCCGTCGAGGATGAAGCCCTTCTGGGCGTCATCGGCGGCGAGGCGCTCCTTGACTAGGTCGATGACAAGCTGATCGGGCACGAGCTCACCGGCATCCATGTACTTCTTGGCAGCGACGCCGAGCTCGGACTGAGCCTTGACCGCCGCGCGAAGCAGGTCGCCCGTGGAGATGTGCGCCACGCCAAAATCGGCGACAAGGCGCTGGGCCTGCGTGCCCTTACCGGCGCCGGGGGCGCCCAACAGGACGATGTTCATGCGAGACTCCTTACACGTCCTACTTGAAGAAACCGTCGTAATCGTACATCTTGAGCTGGCTCTCGACCTTGTCGATCGTATCGAGCACCACACCGACCATGATGAGCACCGAGGTGCCGCCGAAGGCCTGAATCAGGGCGTTGTTGGTGAATGAGAACACGATCGAGGGGACGATGGCGATGAGGGCCAGGAACACGGCGCTCGGCAGGGTGATCTTGTTGAGTGCGTTCTTGATGTACTTGGCGGTCTGCTTGCCCGGGCGCACGCCGGGGATAAAGCCGCCCTGCTTCTTGAGGTTCTCCGCGGTCTCGTCCGGGTTGAACACCATGGACGTGTAGAAATAGGCGAAGAACACGATGAGCACGACGTTCAAGATCCAGTTGATCCAGCCGCTCGAGAGCGCGCCGGCAAACGCCTGCATCCAACCCACGTTGGGGAAGAAGACGGCGAGCTGAGCCGGGAAGTACAGCAGAGCGCTCGCGAAGATGATCGGCACGACGCCCGCGGTGTTCACCTTGATGGGCAGGTAGGTGGACTGGCCACCCATGATGCGACGACCCACCACGCGCTTGGCGTACTGCACCGGGATGCGACGCTGGCCGCGCTCGAGGTACACGATGAACGGGATGACGCACAGGATCACCAAGACGACGACGAGCGTGGTGATAATCGCGACGCTACCACCGTCCATGGACTGGATGATGGCCTGCGGCAGGCCGGCCATGATGTTGGCGAAGATGATCAGGCTCATGCCGTTGCCGATGCCACGCTGGGTGATGAGCTCACCGATCCACATGATGAGCATGGCGCCCGCGGTGAGCGTGCCCACGATCATGATGTCGAAGATGACCTCGGGGGCCTCGGCACCGGTGAACTGGATACCAAAGCTCTTGAAGAGGAAGAGGTAACCCACGGAGTTCAAAAGCGCCAAGGCGAGCGTGAGGTAGCGCGAGTACTGGGTGATCTTGGTCTGACCAACCTCGCCCTCACGCGCCAGCTCGTGCAGGCTCGGCACGACGGCCTGGAGCATCTGCATCACGATGGAGCTGGTGATATAGGGCATGATGCCCAGGGAGAAGACGGACACATAGGAAAGCGCACCGCCCGAGAAAAGATTCAACAGGGCCATCGCGCCGCTGGCGAACGTGTCACCGGCGGATGTAAAAAGGGCCGACATCCCCTGGAAGGGGATGCCGGGCACCGGAACGTGCGCACCGATACGGTACACGACGAGCATCGCGATGGTAAAAAGAATCTTTCCGCGGAGTTCTTTGATGCGGAAGGTGTTCTTTAGACCAGTTAGCAAGGGAGCTCAACCTTTCCGCCAGCGGCCTCGATCTTGGCCTTCGCGGAAGCGGAGACCTTGTCGACCTTGACCGTGAGCTTCTTGGTGATCTCACCGTCACCGAGCACCTTGACCGGCTCGAACTCGGACTTGGTGATGCCGGCGGCCTTGAGGGAGGCACCGTCGACAACGGCGCCGTCCTCGAACTTCACCTCGAGGGTGGAGACGTTCACCGCGGTGTACTCGATGCGACGGGGGTTCTTGAAGCCCGGGAGCTTGGGGAGGCGCATCGCGAGCGGGGTCTGGCCGCCCTCGAAGCCGGCGCCCTTGGTGCCGCCGGAGCGGGAGCCCTGACCGTTGAGGCCACGGCCGGCGTAGGTGCCGCCCTTGCCGGAGTTGCCGCGACCGACGCGCTTACGGCTGTGGGTGGAACCCGCGGCCGGAGTCAGATCATGAAGCTGCATTGTTACTCCTCTACAATCTCAACGAGGTGCTTGACCTTGAAGATCATGCCGCGGACGCTCTCGTTGTCAGCGATCTCGCGCGTGTCGTTGATGCGGTGCAGGCCGAGGGCGCGCACGGTGCGGCGCTGGTCCTCCTTGCAGCCGTTGATGCTGCGAACCTGCTTGATCTTGATGGTAGCCATGCCTAGTTCTCCTTCTTGCCGATGAACATCTCGGAGACGGTGAGACCGCGGCGGGCGGCGACATCCTCGGGGCTGGAGAGCTGCTTGAGGCCCTCGGCAGCAGCCTTGATGATGTTCAGGCCGTTGTCGGAACCGAGAGACTTGGACAGGATGTTCTTGATGCCGGCGAGCTCGAAGAGCGGACGCACGGCGCCACCGGCGATAACACCGGTACCCTCGACGGCGGGGCGCATGATGATGCTGGCGGCACCGAACTCGCCCTGGACGTCGTGGGGAATGGTGCCCTCAGCGGTGACGGGCACGTGGAACATGTTCTTCTTGGCGTCGATGGAAGCCTTGGAGATGGCCAGCGGCACCTCGGCGGACTTGCCCATGCCAAGACCGACGTTGCCCTTGCCATCGCCCACGACCACGAGGGCCACGAGGCTCATGCGACGACCGCCCTTGACGGTCTTGGCGACGCGGTTGATGAAAACGACGCGCTCCTCGAACTCGGAGGCCTCGCGCTGCTGCTTCTGCTGATTACGAGCCATGCTCTAACCTCCTAGAATTCGAGACCGGCGGCGCGGGCACCGTCGGCGAGGGCCTTGACGCGACCGTGGTAGATATGGCCACCGCGGTCGAAGGAAACCGTCTTGATGCCGGCTGCGAGGGCGCGCTCGCCCACGAGCTTTCCGACCTTCTCGGCAGCCTCCTTGTTACCGGTCTTGGTGCCCTCGAACTCGGCCTCGAGCGTGGAGGCGGAGACCAGGGTGTGACCCTTGGTATCGTCGACGATCATGGCATAGATGTTGGCGTTGGAACGCACGACGCGCAGACGCGGACGGGCGGGAGTGCCGAAGATCTTGCCGCGGACACGGCGCTGACGACGCTTGAGGCCGGCGCGCTTTGCCTGTTGCTTGTTCATGTGAAACTCCTTAAGAAGTCCTGCCAGCACCTGACGGGGTGCTGGTCTTACGACGTGGAAGCGCTCTACTACTTAGCGGCCTTGCCGAGCTTGCGGCGGATGTGCTCGCCCAAGTAGTGAATGCCCTTGCCCTTGTAAGGCTCCGGCGGACGCTTGGCACGGATCTCGGCGGCAACCTGGCCGACCTGCTGCTTGTCGATGCCCTTGACGTGGATGTGGGTGTTGTCGGGGCACTCGAAGGTGATGCCCTCGGGAGCGGTGTAGATCACCGGGTGAGAGTAACCGAGGGACAGGTCGAGGTCCTTGCCCTTGAGCTGGACACGGTAGCCGACGCCGGCGAGCTCGAGGACCTTGGTGTAGCCCTCGGAAACGCCCGTGACCATGTTCTGGATGAGGGCGCGGGTGAGGCCGTGGCGGGCACGGGTCTCACGCTCGTCGTCGGGACGGGAGACGGTCAAAACGCCGTCGGCGACCTCGATGGTGAGCTTCTCATAGAAATCGGCCTCAAGAGTACCCTTGGGGCCCTTCACGGTCACGTGCGTGCCGTCAACTGCCACTTCGACTCCGGCGGGAATCTGGACAGGCTTCTTACCGATACGAGACACGGTGTTCTCCTTTCCTTCTACTCGCCTAAGCGAATTACCAGATGAGGGCGACGACCTCGCCGCCGATGCCCTTCTTGCGAGCATCGCGGTCGGCCATGACACCCTGGCTGGTGGAAACAATGGCGGTACCCAGGCCACCGCGGACGCGGGGCAGGTCCTTCACGCCGGCGTACTTGCGCAGACCGGGCTTGGAGTAGCGCTTGATGCCGTTGATGACCTTGGACTTCTTGGGACCGTACTTGAGGGTGATGTGCAGGGTCTTGGCGGGGGCGGTGTCCTCAACGGTGTAGCCCTCGATGTAGCCCTCCTCGTAGATGACTCGAGCGATCTCGACGAGCTTCTTGGAGCTCGGCATCGAGACCTCGGCCTTGTTCGCAGCATTGCCGTTGCGGATGCGCGTGAGCATATCTGCGATCGGGTCGGTGAGATTCATGTGGATTCTCCTTCGTTCTTGATGAGTCCATGTCCTCGGTACTCTCCCACCCTTAGCGGAAAAGCCTATAGGACACGTCTTCCGTGCGCGTGTTCCGCATCAATGAGCGGCTCGCGCGCTGGCAGTGACTTACCAGCTGGCCTTCTTGATGCCGGGAAGCTCGCCCTTGAGCGCCAGCTCGCGGAAGCAGACACGGCACAGGCCGAACTTGCGGTACACAGAGTGCGGACGGCCGCAGCGCTGGCAGCGCGTGTACTCGCGGGTCGAGAACTTCTGCTTGCGATTGCACTTGACGATCATCGATGTCTTAGCCACTTATTTCCTCCTCACATATTGATATATGCGCCTTGGGACGGGCGGCACGTGCTCTTCGCGCACCGCCCGTGGGCCCCAGGGCTTTAAGAACCTATTTCTTGAACGGGAAGCCGAAGGCGTCGAGAAGGGCCTTGGCCTCTTCGTCGGTCTTGGCGGTGGTGACGATGGTGATGTCCATACCACGGGTGTGATCGACGGAGTCGAAGTCAACCTCGGGGAAGATGAGCTGCTCGGTCACGCCCATGGAGAAGTTGCCGCGGCCGTCGAAGGACTTGGCGGAGATACCGCGGAAGTCGCGGATACGGGGGATCGCAACGGAGGTCAGGCGATCGAAGAACTCCCACATGCGGTCGCCGCGCAGGGTGACCTTGGCGCCGATGGGCATGCCAGCGCGCAGCTTGAAGGAGGCGATGGACTTGCGGGCGCGGGTGACCATGGGCTGCTGACCGGTGATGACGCGCAGGTCGCGGACGGCGCCGTCGATGGCCTTGGAATCGGTGGCGGCCTCGCCGACACCCATGTTCACGACGATCTTCTCGAACTTGGGGATCATCATGACGTTCTCATACTGGAACTTGTCCTGCATGAGCTGCTTGACCTCGTTGTTGTACTTGGTCTTGAGACGCGGCACGTACTTTTCAGCCATTGTTCACTCCTTAATGGGGTTTTAAGCACGGGGTTGGCCTCTTGGACGAACCATGCACCCGACCTTGCCTCATCAATCGTCGGGCGCCGCACGCAAGGCGCGCACCCTCCTCTTTCAAGGCAATCTCGGGCACTTGGCTCGCCCAACCTTTTGGATGGGTTAGCCTCGTGCCTCCTGCTGCCGTGCACGCCGCATCTGGCTGGTTGCGACATGACGAAACGCGGCAGGAGCCGACAAAACATTCGTTACTATACGCCGATGCGCACGTATGCGCCAGTAAAACTTCATCTGTGCAGGCGATTCCATAACTTTTGCCCGCTTCCGCGCGCAGCACCCGCGGCCCTTGACGGCCACCACGCCACGCGCCACGCGCACCCGGGCACTGCAACGTACAGCGGCTAGCGCATAGCCACCAAAAACGCCTCATCGGCCAAGATGAATTCCTCGCCTGCGGCAAGCGGGACGGGCACATGCGCCGCAAGGCGCTGCCCGCGCACCTGCGTGCCATTTGCCGAACCCAGATCCTCGATCAGGCCCGCCGCCATATCAAGCCGCACATGACGCCGGCTCAGCGCGCCGTTTCCCGCCACCGCGATGTCGCACGTCGCGGAGCGCCCGATCACAACCGGGGCGCAGGGCAGTTCGTAGCACGCATGATCACGCAGGCGCTCGAGCACGAAAACGGACGTGCGCGGCGGCTCATCGGCAGGTGGCTCAGATGCGACAGCATCCCCAGGCGGCTCAGGTGGCCGCAGCAGCGTGGTCCCCTCAACATGCGCAAGCGGACCGGAATCCACCATGCCGCCCACCTCGGTGGCGACCCCATGGGCAACGTGGCGTCGTGGCGCCGCGCCCGTCATCATGGCAACGGGATCGAGCGCCATGGGTCTGTGCGCCGCATCCGCATCGCGCGCCGAGGCGTAAGCTCCCAGCAAGCCGCTCGTGCGTGGGCGCTGCGCGCGCTCGGCCTCCGTCATCACATGCGTGTCCACGGCGGTCGTGGACGTACGGCCCAGCGAACTCGATCCCGCGAGCATGCCAGACCCCAGCCGCGACCCACACGCGCCCAGCTGCTCGCTCGCGGCGCCGGCGCCGAAGCACTCCGTCAAAAACGCGTTGAAATCGGCCGCAGGCAGCACGCTGCGACTCCGGGCAAACGCCGCTACCTTGTCGCGCACGGCCTTGTCTTGCGGTAGCACCATTCGAACGGCGCGCCCACTGATATATTCCAGCAGCTCCAGTGCCGAACTCGTCCCATCCACCCGTTCGAAGGGCACGAACGCAACGTGCAGGGCGGCGCGCTCGTCCACGAATACGCATGAGGGGTCAAAGCAGATGTTGCCTTGGGGCAGCCCCTCGCGCACGCACAGCTCCATCACATCGCGCAGCGATTCCAGCAGCGTGCGGTACTGCACGAGCGAAAGCGGCAGTGCCATGAGTGCATCGAGACGCTTGAGGGCGCCCACGCTGTAGTAAAAGGTGCGATCCCCTTCCTGGTGCACCTCCAACAGGCAGGCGCTTTGCGCCTGCTCCGCCTGCGCCAGCAGGCGGTAGTTCACCGCATCCCGCCTGCCCACTTTGAGCACGAGCGCGTTGAGCGCGGCGCTGTACTTGATGTTGATACCCGCCATGAACCGTCCGCCTTACGCCACGGCAACCAGCGTGCCGTCCGACAGATCCCCGTTTTCCACGAGCACGCGGATCAGATCGCGCGGGTTGAGCATGTTGCCCGGGCACGCGGACAACGGGTCGATAATGGCAAGGTCCGCCTGCGGATTAGCCTCGTATTGCTCGCGCTCGCGAGCGGCCAGCAGCTCGGAGATCATACGCGCGGCGTCCTCGACCGTCATATCGTACGGCACGCGAAACTCGTAGCGTCTCCCCGTCGCCGGCAACAGCACACTCAGCAGCACTTTGTCTTTCATCCAAGCCTCCCCGCAGCAGACCTTATGGGCAGTGTATACCCGTATGCGGCCACGTCCCCTCCAAAAATCAGAAATCGCCTTTTGCTGTTGGATAATGATGCAACGTACCAAAGTGCGGGGGCATCGTATGGGGCATCGTCGCATCGTCTACGTGGGTTCGCGCGACCAGCGGGGTCGGTTTTGGACCGTCCGGCAACCCGACATATAAAGGGTTCGGATTCAGACCATCCAGACCGCAAAAACGCTTCCAGACGGCCCAAACCCGAACCCTCTACGTGCCGGATGGTTCGCACGCGAACCCTTTATCGGCGAGCGACTCACGCGTGAACCGTTTTCACCGGATGCCCCCGCCGGCCTACCGTGCGGCGTCGATGCGGCCCTGCGCCCAGCGCGCGAGCTCGCGCGCGTCGGCGCCGCCGAGGGCGGAGGCGGGGACGAAGGCGTCGCGCAGCCCGTCGCGCGACGCGGCCTGCAGGAGCATGTTGTAGCCCAAAAGCATCTTGAGCCCGCCGCCGCGGCCGCGGCGGCACTCCAGGAGCAGCCCCTCGCGCCCAGAGCGCGCCGCGCGCCACTCCGACCAGGGCACGTCGACCACGAGGGCGCTCTCCGCGTCCTCGTCCGGCGGCCAGCACGCCAGCCCGACCCCGTCCTCGCCCAAGACGACGCGCCGGCCGAAGGGGCCGCCGCCCCGGGGCGCGCCGTGCCGCTCGAGGTAGGCGCGGGCCTGCGGGCGCCGCGCGGACGCGATCCAGGGGGCACGTCCCGCGACGCCGGCCGCCAGACACCCCGCCGACAGCACCGCCAGGGCGGCGAACGCCAGGGCGGCGCGCGCGTCGCCAGCCGAGAGCGCGGAGGGCGCGAGCAGGAGCGCGGGGGACAACAGGAGCCCCGTGGACAGGCCGGCGACGCGCATGAGCCCCCGGTCGCGCAGCGTCACGTAGGCGCGGTACTCCTCCTCGCCGAACGCGAATTCGTACACCATCGGCTCGCTCATCGGGCAGCCTCCCCTTCCCCGGCGGGGCCTGCGGCGCCCTTCAGCTCGGACGCGAGCGCGTCCAGGCGGTCTACCAGCGCGGCAAACTGCTCGTCTTGATATCCCAGGGCAAGAACCCCCTCGATCGCATCGCGATCGAACATGACATCGCTCTCGTCGGGCGACCATCCAGACGGGTACCGCCTGGCAAAGCAGTCCCACACCTTGCCCCCACCGGCGTCGCTCCCGAGATACCCGACGATCATGACCGGGTCCTCGAACCCACCGACATACACAACCGAGCCAATCGGCAGCCAATCATCCGTCGTAACCATGCAGAGCATCCTCCTTCATATGCAATGAACCTTATCGTTCCGAGTAATTCCTGATACGTAGGCGAACCGCGCTCGCCCTCGCTCGGGCGGACGCTGCGTTTGCGGTTGCCGCGCTGAGGCTGCCCTGAGCCGTTGCCAGCGACCCCTCCAGGGTCGCTATCTCCTGCTGCAGGCTTGCGACCAGCGCTTCGCAGGCCGACTTTGCGGCCGACGCGGTATCGGCGTCCCCCGAAGCGATGGCCTCGACCTCGCTTGAAACGTCCTCCCCGATCGCCGACGCCAGGTTCGCACCGAGCTGGCGGAGATCGTCCTCAACCTGGGACACGGCATCGACGACATTCCCGCATTCCGTGTCGGCCGCCTGCGCCAGCGCCAATTGGCCCCGCTTGTAGTCAAGTTGCCCCGCCAGCGTGGACACCGTGGCCCCGAGCCCGGCGGCCTGGTCCTCCCAAAAACGCTCCGCACCCTCATGCTCCGCGAGCGCAGAACGCAACTGTTCCAATCTCATAGATCTCCCCAATCAGCCGTTATCCAAGCAATGGGGCGACTGTCACTCCGAGTCTCCCCCACGCAGCTTGGATGCTATGAACTCGTCTGCCTCCGCAAGCGTACTCACCCCGTCGCCGACCATGTTGCAATGCCTGAGCAGAGCGTCCTGCGCCTGAGTCAGATACCCGCCGACCTCTTCGAACGTCAGGCTTGCCTGGCTGGCCGCCCGGCCCTTCCAAGACCCCTCCAGCGCATCGCGCGCCATGCCGATCTGCTCGCACACGCTGGCGATCTCGCGGGCCTCCGACTGGAACCGCTCGATGGCCTGCAGGCTTTCCTCGCGGTTGAGGCGGATCACACCGGGCAGCATGGCTCATTCACCCTCATCCGCATCGCGACCCTCGCCGCGCATCCGCTCGAAGGCCGGGGTGTTGGCCTCAAGAAATACCTGAAACGCGTAACCTCGGTCATCGAGGTATCCCAACTGGCACAAGCGCTCGACCATGCCCTTGTCGAAGAAATACCCCTCATCCGATCCCGCGCGACCCTCGGGATACGGGACGCCCACATAGTCCCAGTATCGATTCGTTTTTCCGTCGAGCGCCATGACGCCGGCGACCATGAGCGGGCGCAGCGCCCCCTCCACCATCACAACGCTGCCCACCGGCAGCCAGTCTTCCTTCGCGATCATTGCAGTCCTTTCTCCACCGGCCCGCCGCACCCGGGCCTACCTGAACTCCTCGGGGTAGTCGTAGAAGTCGAACATGTAGTCGAGCAGCGTTCCGCCCGAAACGAAGTCGATAACCGAGAACTCGGTGAAACCCCTCTCCTCTGGCGATTTAATCGCCGAGCCATCCGTCGACCTGGCAGGTATCTCTCCTGGCGATTTAAACGCGCCCGCACTGGTCATGAAAGCTCCCGCCGATGGAAAAACGAACGAACACTTCGTCCTCCACTGCTCCCCCGTGGGCGTCGGGATTGTGAAGCCAAGCGATTCATCAAACGTGCTATCGCGCAGGTCGGCAGAAACTACCGAGCGCACCTCGCGCCTGAGTGCGCGATCGGAAGAGAGGCGCGCCGCGAACCCGAATAGGGCCCTGCCGTCGCTACCGTACCTGGCGCATAGGGCGCGCAGGTACGCAACGTCATTTCGTATAATCGACTCTCCAATGTTAGGGTCCGGCCTACACACAATCCTCTCTTGTACAGGCGCCGGAACGATCGGCGGGATTCCGGCGAGCTCGCGGAAGCGCTCGTCCCACCCGGCGGGGTCCCCCAGCGGGTGGACGGTGAAGCCGCCGCGCCGTCCGGGCTCCCGGCGCAGGGCCGTCGCCCGCCCCTCGTAGAAGGCGGCCGACACGGTGCGGCCGTCCCGCTCCCCCGCGGACATACGCGGAGAACCGTCCTCGACCGTGACACCCGGCTTGTTCAGGGGGTAGAGAGCCTCTGCCAACGCGTCGCAGGGCTCGCCCGCGGAGTCGACCAGGCCCGTGGGCGCCAGGCGCGCGGCCATGGCCCGCCGCCAGACCCCCATGCCCTCTCGGTCCAAGCGGTCGAAGTCCACCGTGTACTCGTCGACCGCGAACTGCCCGGCGTCGGCCCCGCCCAGCAGCACGAAGAGGTCCTCGCTGGTGAAGCGCACCCGGGGCAGCGGGACCGCCGCCTGCGCCGCGTGGCGACGCGTCAGGAACCCGAACATGTGAAACCACCTTTCCCGCCGGCACCTACAGGCCGAAGAAATTGCCTATCGCATCGATGCCGTCAGATATCTTATTTGCAAGATCCTTCTTGAAGCCCGTCTTTTCGAGATGCTCCTCACCCATCTTGATTAACTCGCCCACGCCCCAGCCCACAAACGCGCCGGCAGCAATACCGATAGGGCCACCGATGGCGCCGACCATGGCGCCAACGCCAACGCCAGCACCGAACTCGACAAGCCCCTCTGTAACCTCAACGGCCGCGGCGCCGATCTTGTCACTCGTGTCGCCAACGGTCGAATTGTACGCCGCACCAGCCTGCCCCAGCGTGTCGACGACTTGGATCGCATTTCCAAGATAACCGAGCCCTTTCACTGCGCCCGCAGCGTCATCAGCAAGGGATGACATGGCTTTAAATGAACCGTCGAAACCCTTTCCTAGCTTCTGATGGCCAATAACGCCCTTCGCCTGCTCCCCAGCAGCCTTCAGGAAGTCTTTAGCATCACCAGCCGCTTCCGCCCTTTTGCCCGGCTTGATCCAATCGGTCGCCCCCGCAATGAAATCACTTTTTACCATGCTCCCAAATTCACTCCAACTCGATGGAATGATATGGATGCTATTCGACAGACGGAAGCCCAGCCACGCATCGCTCGCGCGCTCCAACAACGGCGCACCTTTGTCGAATCCGGTATTCGCCAGACATGCAAACGCGGTCTTCAAAAATGCGATGTCCTGCTTGTCGACCTCGCCTGCCGCGCCCGCGATTCCCGAAAGAATCGTCGTTATATTCCCATACATCCCAGACACTTGGAATGGGACAGAGCCAAGAACCTCTTCCCTTGCGGCCTCCATCTCTGCCTCTATCTGAGAGACCATCTGCTCAGTCAAGAAGTTCTCAGGCGCAAGCGCCGCGCCATAGGTGGACTCAAAGGTCTCAATAGACTGCGTGTATGTTCTATAGGCATCTGAAACGGACTGGAGCGTTTGCACCCTGCCCGGAAGAACACCAGACAG
Organism: Collinsella stercoris DSM 13279; assembly: GCF_020735465.1. GTDB lineage: Bacteria > Actinomycetota > Coriobacteriia > Coriobacteriales > Coriobacteriaceae > Collinsella > Collinsella stercoris. The sequence continues at coordinate 1,183,580 of NZ_CP085935.1, forward strand.
CGCGTTCAGCTCTGCGGCAATTGCAGAAGAATTGTCCAATCCAGCAAGCGCATCAATGGCAATAGAAACCCCGCTTTGCGCGTCCTTCACCGAATCGCTCGCGTATTGGCAGTAGCCATCGACATTGTTGCCCGCCTCGAACATGAGCCGCTGCTTCACAGCCGCCTGCGCCGACACGGACGAAAGCAAAGTGTCACGAGCGGGAATCAAATCGCCCTTGAGATACTCTTCGGCCGATGCATACGTGTCCGCCATACCCTCAAGACCCTTGCTCAACGCACGAAGGGTGAGTTCAAGCACATTGAACGACCTGGCTTGCGCCGAAACCCATGCACCGGACATCAGGTTTGTAAGGCTCATGTTCTCTTGAGAGAGGCGATTGACCAGGTCCGCTTTGTCCATTGATGCATTCTTAATATCGGTGACCGCCGCGGAGAACGTCTCAACATCAACCTCGAACACTGCGCACCTCCTTAGTGCAGTGGTTTTCCACAATATGTCTCCTCTCGACTGGCCTTTCATCTCGCCGAGACATCGTCACACCCCCCTTCTGCCGTCTCTTGTAGTAAACGGGTCCATATGGACTCACCGCGTAGGAACACAAACCCTTCAGACGCGGGGATTGAACGGCGATGCTCCGGCAGGGCGCGCGGCACTTTGAACACCGTCTGATCCAGCACGCCAGATCCAATCCATAGGCCGTTTCCGTATGCCGTAAGGGCCTTCAACCAATCGTCGTATTTCCCCCGGATGCGCCACATCTCGCTCGTTGCGATAACGCCCGTTCTGCCCTTTCCCTTTTCCTGGGCCACATATGCCGCAAGCGCTCTGGATGCCTCCACCGGCAACGAACCAAGCAGGGAGGAGATATCCATCAGGATTAGCATCCGAGGCACTGCCTCAGCATCGGCAGAGAGGCTGTCCACAAACGATGCGATATCCTCAGGTTCGTTCAGCACATGCGGAAGCGAATTCAACTCCCCACTCAGGTCCACCGCGCGATACGGAATGCCCTCAGACTCAAACAACGAACAAACTGCACGCATATACGCACCAATCGGAGTCATTTCATTCGAAACAACCAACATGCTCGGAAGGCGTTCAAGGTCAAACCACAACGGAGCAACACTTGCATGCGCAAACCCGACGGGAACAGAATAGGCACTCGGCGCCTCAGACATATCCCGCTCCGTCACCGCATCGGGCAGCACGGGAATCGTAGTTGCTTGAGCTCCACCGTTTTCCATGCTCAACCTAGAAGCAAGTGCGGCAATTGCCTCGGCTGCTGTTTGGTTCTTATCGCAGAAATCCGCGCCCTGAAACTCATACAAGCTTTTGTCACGCTGCGCGACGCCGCGCATATTCCCTTTTGCAACCTTCACATCAGGTCGATGCCCAAAGATGGTCGCATAGTCCCCTTCATCGTTTAGTACCGTCGTAATGCTCATCGAGAACGCGGAACGGAAACGCAGTCGCGGTACCGTTGCGCCCGTTGCAGTAACCACAAAGTAGATACCGTATCGAGCGGCATCGCGCACCAGGGCGTTGAGCCGATCTTCGAGATCAGCATAGGCCTCATAAAACGCTGCAAGGTTTGCGATCGCCACAACGATGCTGGGCTCGTGCCCCCAACGCGCCCCAGAAGCTATGCGACCCCGACGAACAACTATCTCCTCTTCGAGCATCTTAAAGAGGTTGCGTGCCAATTCGTCATTCCCCGGCAACACAATGCCACCGCAACATGGCAAGGCGCGCAAACAACTCAGCATCCCCGCATCAAAATCAAGCACATAGAAGGAGAACTCTTCCGCTGAATAGCCTCGCGCCAACGAACAGATCGCCGTAGCGATAAGCTCATCGGTACCCGTCCCCTGGGCGCCATATATCATCAGGTTGCCATTGTGACGGAAATCAACAATGTGAGGAGCCCGTCGCTGCTCGGCAGGCATATCGATTTCACCCAGCATAGCAGCAAATCCATTGTCCATACGCGCCGCTTCGAGCTCGCCGGCGTAGCGCCCCTCGAGCTCCGCAAGCCCCAACCAGTCGGGCAGGGGATCCAGCCATAGCCGCGCTGCGGCCAGCCGCTGCCCGGACGCCTGGCGCTGAATCTCGCCCAACGCCGCATTGATCTCGGACAGGCCGCTTTTGACTGCCACCGCTGCCGGACGGGCAGATGCGACGGGGGTACCCTCGTCGTCGATGAGCTCCACGGCGTCGTCGCGTTTGGGCGCGAACCGCTCCACCGGCGCGTAGGGGGCGCCGGCGTAGGCCGCCTGGCCCCCGGTGAAGTACTCGTTGAAGCCCACCAGCAGGTAGAAACGCCCCGGCTCGCGAATCTCGGCGGCGTCCGCACGGCCGATCATCTCCTTGGAGTCACCGGCGTCGGCCACCTTGAGGCAGACCTTGAAGCGCATGTTGGAGCGGATCTGGTCGTTCACCACACCCGAGGGCTTCTGCGTGGCCAGGATGAGGTGCACGCCCAGGGAACGGCCGATGCGCGCGGCGCTCATGAGCTCGTCCATGAACTCCGGCTCCTGCTGCTTAAGCTCGGCAAACTCATCGGCCACGATGAACAGGTGCGGGATCGGCTCGGAGAGCACCCCGCGCAGGTAGTACGAGATGTACTTGTAAATGTCCATCGTGGCCTCACCCGTGGCCTCGCGGGCGCGGTTGAAGGCGTCCTGCCTGCGCTTGAGCTCGCTTTTGATGGACACGAGGCTGCGCGAGATCGCCGCGCCGTCCAAGTTGGTGATGGTACCGGCCAGGTGCGGCAAGCGGAAGCGCTCGTTGTCGAAGGCGCCGGCCAGGCCGCCGCCCTTGTAATCAATGAGCACGAAGGCCACCTGGTCGGGTGGGTAGCACGCCGCCAGGGACAGCACGTAGGTGATGATGAACTCGCTTTTGCCCGAGCCCGTGGTACCCGCAATCAGGCCGTGCGGGCCGTGGACCTTCTCGTGCAGGTTGAGCATGGCCGGCTCGCCTTGCGCGTCCACGCCCACCGGGGCCTGGAGCGTGCGCGAGGCGTCCGCTGCGGCCCAACGCGCGGCGATCCCCAGCTGCCCCACGTTGCCCGCCTCGAACATCTCCAAAAAGCCCAGGGACGCCGGCAGCGTGCTGCGCTGGCCGGGCATGTCCAAGTGCACGCGCGCCATGCAACGCGCGAAAGCCTCCATGTCCTGCGGGGAAACACCGATGTCGCTGGAAAACGGCAGCATGGTGCCCGAGACATCGGCGCGGTCGAACATGCACGCGCCCGGCTGGGAGGCGCCACCCTCGCCAGCCACCGCGCCAGCGAGGTCGATGACGTAGGCGCACTCACGCGGCAGGTCCTTGAGCTCGTCGCCCATGAAGATGAGAGAGACCCCCCGGTACGCGCGCAGGCGCGCCAGCCGCCCGATCGTGTCGGACGGATCGGTCAGGGCCTTGTTGGCACACAGGACAACGTAGCGCGGGCCGGCCTCCAGCGCCTCCTCGCCGCGCTGCGCGCCACGACGCTCGAGCTCACGCTCCAAGTGCATGGTGAGCCCCATGAGCCCCTCAGGGCCCGTAGCCAAAAAGCGGGTCCGGCCCGCGTCGTCGAACAGGTGCGGCAACGCGCGCATGCAGCCCCATTCGACCTCCTCGCCCGCATCGGCCACGAGCATGAGCTTCACGTCCTGGTAGCTCATGAGCGCGCACAGCTGCACCACCAGGCCGCGCGCAAAGGCCCATACCCGCTCAGTGGGACCCACAACGCCCGCCACGTAGTGCTCGGCCGGGTTGAAGGCCAGCGGCACGCCTGCCAGGAACGGCGGGCGGTGCGATGCCTCGATGACTTTCGCCAGCAGTCGGTCGCGGTCGACCGCGAACTGCTCCGCAGGCCAGCGGACGTCGGCCTCCAGCGGCAGATCGCCCGTGCCGACGCGCAGGTCCATGAAGTCACTGTGCGCGCTTGTGCGGTTCATGAGCTCGGGCGACAGCGTCGATGCGCGGTCGAGCAGCGCCGGCACGGTCACGCGGTTCTCGGCCAGCACGCCGCCCTGCACGGCGCACTCCTGCTGCAGAGCGTGCTCGATGGCGTTGAGGTAGTCGGTGTAGGTGCTCTCGCGCCGTGCCTCCTCGCGCTCGTCGCGGCGGCGCTCGTAGCGCCTGGACACGAGCGGCCACACCAGCATGCCCGCGATCATGGAGATCGACATGGCAAGCATGGGCAGCGTGGACGTCACATCCGCCCCGGCCATCAGGCGCGAGACGGTGTTCGCCACCATGAATACCGAGGCCAGGCCCATGATGAATGAGGGGCCGAGCTGCATAATAGCCGGGGACTCATCGCGCTTCCTGCCGGGCGGAGGGCCATCCACGGAAAAGGCGCGCCGATGCACCGAATGCATCAGGCGCGGGGCGGGATAAAACAGGTGCTCCTCCCCCGTCGGCTCGACGGGGTCGGGGCTTGCCGCCCTGAACGCGGCGTGCTCAATGGGGCGAGCGACCTCGATGGACGCCTCCAACGGAACGCTCCGGCGACAGTTGGCCACCACGTAGCGGTTGCCCACCATGCACTTGAACGCCGCGATCTGCACCACGTCGCCCGCGCGCAGCCGTAGCGGCGTGCGGGCGGGCAGTGCCCGACCGTTCACGAGCGTGCCGTTGGTGGAGCCCAAGTCCTCCACCGTGAACGCATCTCCGCGCAGGGTCAGCCGGGCGTGACCGCCCGAGACCTCGGGGGCCTCGTAGCGGATCTCGGCGTCCGGCGAGCGCCCGATCACACAGCTGAAATCGTCGGCGAAGCCCACGACGCGGAACTGCCGCGCCTCAGGCTGCATGGTTGATGCATGTTGCTCTGCCATGGCGATACGTTCCCCTTGCCACCTGGGGTGGCCGCGCGCGACGTTGCGGCGCGGCCACCCGTGCGGTCAGTTCCTACCCGCGGAATGCGCTTGCGATATTCGCGTCCGTCTCCTCCAGCGCCTGGGCGGTGGAGTCGAGGCTCTGGGCGATCTCGGTGATGAGCTCCTGGGCACGCACGAAGCTGGGACGCAGCTCCTCGAAGCGGGACGCATAGGCGTTGGACGCCTCGCCTTCCCACTCGCTTTGCAGCGCGGACAGCAGGCTGTCCATGCGGCTGATCACGTTGCCCACGTTGTCGGCCTCGACCCGGTACTCACCGGCGCGAGAACGCATCTGATCCGGGGTAATCCTAATCTGACCTGCCATGAGAAACTTCCTTTCTCTCATGCGCCGTCCATCTTGAACGGCGCGGTTCCACATGTGGTGCACGGCCCGTTATGAATTGAGCCGCTCCCTCAGCTCGCGGATGCGCCTGGCGCGACGCCACAGCGCCCAGCTCACGCCAACGACGGCGCCTGCCGCGAGAATCACGCCGCCCACGGTGCCAAACAGCAGGCGAGGTGTGTTGAGGATGAATGAGATCCAATCGCCGGTGACCACCACGTCCTCGTAGCGGGCATACGCCGTGTTGCCCGCGCGGTCCGTGACGGCAAGCTCGTAGGTATGGGGCTCGGCATCGGCCGGCAATTGCCACGTGGGCGCACCGTTGACAAGGTCGGCGGCATCCCAAGCTTGGACGTCGCGACCGTCCACCGTGAGCGCCACGCTCGCAAGTTCGACGTTATCGTGCGCGTCGACATGCACCTGCTTTTGCGGGTCAAGATACACCCCGCGAGAGCCGATGCCGGCAAGGCCTGCCACCGGCGCCGTGGTGTCGACGGCGAACTTGACCTCGAAAGCGCCGTCGCGCGTGGCGTTTTTGCCGTCCATGGTGTTTTGCGACAGGTTGCCCGCACGGTCGCGCGAGGTGAGCAAGATGCGATAGAAGCCGTCCTCATCAAAAAGCTGCTGCCCAAAGCGATACGTGGTCGCGCTCCATCCGCCCGTCGAGCCGTCGACCAACTCATAGTCCGCGCCGGCCTTGAGTGCCTGCGTGCGCGAGTCGTGCACGAGCTCAGCGTGGGTGCGACCGGTATCGAGGCCGCTCACGTTGACCTCAACGATGTCCACACCCTGCGGTGCGGCCAAGAACTTGCCGGCAACGTCGCTGCCAGGATTGGCAAAGTAATAGGTCGACCCAAAACGGTTGACCGAGAAGGTCACGGCCTGTTCGGCCGAATTACCGGCAAGATCGTCGACGCGCGCCGTCAGGGTATAGATGTCATCGCGCTCCAAAACATGCTCGAAATCCTCGTAGTGCACGGTCTTTTGACCTGGCAGCTCCTCCTCGCCGGCCGGCGCATACACGTTGCCCTGAGCAGCACCAACCAACTCATAGGTCGCAAAGAGCGGGTCGAAGTTCACATCGGCGTAGCTGATGGACGGCTGCACCGCATCCGCGTACGCCGCATGGTGCTCGACGCCCGAGATGGCAAGCGCCGGCGCCGTGAGGTCGATCACGAACTCGGGCTCTTCGAACACCTCGGCGGCGTTGCCGGCCAAATCGGTCGCCTGTACGGTGAAGCCATAATGCAGCTCGCCGGTAAACGAGATGACGGCATCCTGAACCGCGCGCGGCTCGCGCTCGCACCATGCGGACGCCGCCGGTGCACCCACCGCAGCACCCGAAACATCTTTGGCCCACGCCGTGACGCCGGACTGCGCCGCGTCGAAGTTGCGTTCGTCCACCGTGACGGTGGCCGTGCGCGGGGCCTTGTAGTACATGCCGTTGGCGACGTCGTTGTTGTCGAACTCGACCATGATACGCGGTGCGGCCGTGTCCACCACGAATTCCTCGCGTGCAACCTGCGCCAAACGCCCCGTCATATCCTCAATCGAGGCGGAAAGCGCCCAATCGGCATCGGAATCGCACGCCACCGTGGCGATCCAGGTCGCCCCGTCACCCGAGGGGTTCTCAAAGTCCTCGGCCACAACCGAGGTGGCGGAGCCATTGCGCTCCACCTGCACGACCTCGCGATGCGGGTCGGACGCGCGGATCAAATCAAAGCTGGGCTCGACGAGCGTCACCGTGGCCGTGCGGGGAGCCTTGTAGTACATGCCGTTGGCGGCGTCGTTGTTGTCGTAGGCAATCGAAAGCTCAGGGGCGCTCGCATCGATGCACACGCCCAGGGCGTCCTTGGGCAAATCGGTGCCCGCACGCAGGGCAAGGGAGCCGGAATCGACCACGTTGCCGGCCCGATCCTCCACGCCCAGGCGCGTGCCCTCGAACACCAGGCGCTGCGCATCGCCGGTCAGCGTCAGCCGGAACTGGCCGTTGTTAGCCTCATCGGCAGGCTCATACGATAACTCCGGGGTCGCCGTTCCCGCCACGGACAGCGCGGCAGAGGCGGGCTCCACGCCCGAAAGGTTATCGCTCACCGCCAGCGTGATGTGCTCGGACTCTGGCGCAAATACCCAGCCCCACTCGTAGGGCTCGCTCACGGAAAGCGCCAGCTCGCCGAAGGACGGACCGGTGTAGTCGATGCCGAATTCCACAGGAGATGCCGGGCACACGGTCCCCGAGAGCGCTCGATACCCCAGCTCCAGCCGATACATGCCCTCGAGCGGCAGCGCATGGGCGAGCTCATGCGTACGAGGCAGCTCGTAGCGGGCGCTCCATGTATCGGAATCCGGCAGGTGGGTGAAATCCGCAAGCGCCAGCGCGGGCAAGGCGGAACCGGCAAGCTCGCCCGGCCGCTGCAGGGTGTTGATGGACAGCAGGCCATCGCTTGTGGGCAGAGCGCGGCGTGCCTCGAACCAGCGATCCTCGATGCTGGCCGTAACATGCACGGCACCGCGGTGGTACGCCGCATCCTTAGACGACGGGGTGCCGGGCGCATCCACCACGCTCAGCTGCACGGAGGGCAGGGTGTCATCGGCGTCCACCAAGATGCCATCGACGCCCCACGTGGCAACGTCGCTCGCACGCAAACGATCACCGCGGCCGTTGCCGGCGTTATCCGGCAACACGAGCTGCAGGTCGGCCAAGTTGTAAACGCCCTCGTCCGTCAAGGGGATCGAAACCCAACCATGCTCGTCCACCGTGAGCGCGCGTTGCATCGTCGGGGCGTGCAGGCCGGCCAAGTCGAGCAGGCGCTCCACATAGGCAGTCAGGGCGTGCTCGTCCAAACCGGCCGTGTTGTCTTCTTGCGAGCCCTGTACGTCCGCCGGGGCATCGCCCTCGCCGCGCGGCTGCAAATCCTGCACGCGCAGATGTAGCGTGCGCGCCCCGCCCACCGCCAGACGGCCCCTGCCGTCCAGCGCCGCGACATCGCGCGCGGGGTCGGGCCGGGCATCCATATAGGCATCCGTCACCGCAGGGGCCGTCGTGTCCACCATGAACTCGCGGGAGACCGAGGAGCTCAAATTACTGCCTCTAAATGACACCTCATACAAACCGTCACGTACGCCGCCGTCGGGGTCGAGCGGCAAGGTGAGCACCGCCTCGTAACGACCGGTGGCATCATTCATGACGAAGGTGGGCTGGACATCCTTAGAGGCAAGGATCTCCTCGCCCTTCCACGAAACATAGCGGGCCTGCACCGCCCGGCGAAACGCCGGCGTCATCTTGAACAGACCGAAGCGCCAGCCGCCGCCCCACAGCGTCACCTGTACCTGGTCATCCTGGTAATAGCGGTCGTTGCCCGCCGAGCCCTTGGGGCCAATCTCAATGCCAAAACCCTGGTTGGGCGCCGGGGCGTCCGCGTTCTCCACGGCGATGCGATCGAAGGTGACATCGCCCGCGATGCTCGCCAGCGAAATAGAGGCGCTCGTGTCACCCGCACGGTCGCGCACGGTCAGCGTCGCCTCGCCCAGGATATAGGTGCCCGCGTCCTCAAGCGGAATTTCAACGGTGCCGTTGTTGCCGATGGCATAATCGCGCTCAGTGAGCGTCTCGGTTACAGAGGCTCCCGTGCCGTCGATCTTGTCGTGCCGCACCAAGGTGAGCGTATAGCCCGCCACGCCGGACGCCTCGATGCCTTCCGCCGCCGGGGCGTCCGCAAGCGAGAGCGTGAGCGTGCGTTTGCCGCCAAACAGAACGTCGTAGGCGGGCTTGCCGTCTTGGCCGGGGATCTGCGCCACTTCGCTGTCGGCGTCGTAGCTGCCCTTGACCCGCACCGAGGCCGCAGCGGGCGCCGTACGGTCGATTACCACCGAAACGCTGTCGGACGCCTCGAGCTGCATGGGCTTTTGCTGCTCGGCAGCCAGGCTCGCACCCGTGTAGGATACGCTTGCCGTATGGCGGCCCTCCGCATCCCATGTGGCAAGCACGGCGCTCTCAAACCGCCGCCTTGAGCCGCGGCCTGAACCCGTGAGCGTCGCAGGGTCGAGCGTTTGGGCAGCGCCGTCAAGCACGGCGGAAATAGGATGCTGTTCAAACCACGCGGCATCGCGCAGCGCCTCGAACAGCGGGTCGGCAATGCGGGCACTCACCTCCACGGAGGCGGCATTGGTATACACCACACCGTCAGCGTCCGCTCCAGCTGGTTTACCGCCGAGCAGCACCCATGCCGCCGGAAGCGCATCCTCCTCATCCGTGCGCACGAAACGAATGCGCTCGATTGAGGCATCCTTGAACAGCGGCAACTCGGACAAGGGCGCGGAGGTGACTTCCTTGCCCTTGACGTCCCGTACCCGAACAGTCACGCGGCTCAAATCGACAACGTCCGCCCTGCACGTCGTCGCATCAAAATCGAACACGAAATGGTTTGGCGCGGGCTCTTGTGGGTGCTGCGGCTCCTGAACGGGGATCTCAACCTTATCCACCACCAGATGGATCTCGTCCATCTGCTCGCGCAGCTCTTCGTCGACCGTGCAGGAGACGGACAATCCCGGGCTCACGACCGCCAGCGTCTTATCGTGCAGCCAGGCACCCTTGATGTCGATCGGCTCATGATCGACCCCGAGCACAGCGATGTCCGTAATCTGCGCATCGGCTGGGTCGGCGGCATCGGAGCCGGGGCGGTCCGCATCGGCGTTATCAGAAGGCGTGTTGGCAGTGGAAACATGCTCGTCCGCCGCGCCCGAGGCTGCCGGGGCGGCCCAGGCCAACGGCGTCGCCGCGCCCAACAGCGCGGCGCAAAGCACCAGAGCAGGTATCACACGTTTGTGCATGTGCTATTCACCTTCTTTTTTGCCGAGCCGCGCAGTCACGAACTCGGACGCCGGCTCGCCCTGTGCGGAGGCAAGACCTTGCAGCAACGTGGTGTGCTCCTCCGAGGCCGTCGCGGGCTCATCGGCACCCAACAGCGTGGTGCCCGCCTCGGAAACCGGCGCACTCCCCTTGCCGGCAAGCAACGTGGTGCCCAGCTCGGAGGCGCCCTCCTTGGCGATGGCGCCCAGCAGCGTGGTTCCGGCCTCCGAGGAATCCCCCTCCGCACCGTCATCGCCCAAGGCAGCCTTGGACTCGCGCACCGCCGTAGGGGCCTCAGCCGTCAGGGGAATGGAGGTGGCCCCGTGCCTCACCTGCAGGCTACCGCTTTGCACACCGGGCGCACGGCCACCCGGTGCCGCCGACACCGGGGCGCCCATGGCACGGTGCCCCGAGCGCAGCTCCTCAATGGCGCGAGCCGCCGCACGACCCGTCAGCTCGTCGCGCACCTCACGAACATGATGGGTCACGCCATACGCGGCCGCCGCCACCGCAAACACCACGGCAAGCCCAAAACCCACAACGGCGATCACGCCGAACAGATCCGCATTCATCGCACTTACGCCTCCACATCTTCATAGGCGTCCGTCACCGCTTGGCGCGCCGTTCCCACCAGCGCCAGTGCACGCGCCCGCTCGCCATCGAGCGCATCCGTCGTGGGATGCACCGATGACACCAACTGCTCGGCCCGACTTGCCAGCTCAAACAGCTGCTCCTGCTCAACATCATCGGCGCGAAACTTGCGCGGATAGGTGCACAGTGCATCCAGCGCGAGATTTGCCGTCTCGAGACGGACGACGCCGTTTTCCTCAGATGCCAGCTCGTCAACCAAAAAGGAAAGCTGTTCAAAATAGGGAGCATACAAACCGGCGTCCGAGCCCTCATTGATGAGCGGCACGATCCGCGTCTCAAAATCCGCGATGTCGGCGTACGCCTGCGCCAGCGCATGTTGCTCGAACTCGGCATCCGATGCGGCATCGCGCATCCACTGCGCCGCCGCGCGAATGCGCTCCGAACGCGTGGCGGGCGCGCCCGTGCCATCGGCCGCGTAGTTGTACCAGTACAGTTTTCCCACATTAAACGCCATGGCAGCGTATTCGCTCGAGCCGCGCAGCGCCTCAAGGCGAGGCAACGCCGCCTCGCGGAACTGGCGTTCCTCGGCCAGGGTGAACACCTGGTCCGACCGATACAGATCGGCGAGGCCCTCATAAGGCGCTACCTCACCCGGTTTGATAGAAGCGGCGCGCAGATACGCCTTGGTCGATTCAGACTCTACCGAGGTGGTGCGGGCAATCTGCATCCAGTGCTCGTAGTCGGAGTTGAGCGAGAGGTTGTAGCCGACCGTTCCCGCAACGCCCAGCACCAAGCCGAGCGCCGATGCCGCCGCCAGCGCCACGAAGCGCCGCCACGTGCGTGTGAGCTCCTGACGATGCCCCGCGTCCTCCTCCCGATAATGGGACAGCGCGTAGGCCATCTCGGCGCAATCTTGGAAGCGATCGGCCGGGTCGGGCTGGGTGGCCTTCGCAATCACCCGTTCCAATCCCGGTGAGAACGAGGCGTCAATCTGGCGCAGCGGCATGATTTGATAGGGAGGTTCCGCCGGTTCTTGCCCGTGAGCATGGTGTAGAGCGTGGCACCCAACGCATATACGTCGGCGCGCGCATCTGTTTGGCCGCTTCCTCCATACTGCTCCGGGGGTGCGTACCCGCGCGTCCCGAGCTGTACCGTGTCGCCCACCGCCGCCGTAACGGATTGACCGTCCGCGCGGTATTCCCGCGCGATGCCAAAGTCGATGATTTGCACCAGGCCGTTGGGCTTGAGCATCACATTCGATGGCTTCATATCGCGGTAAATGACCGGTGGGGTGCGGCGGTGCAAGTACTCAAGGGCATCGCACAACTGCAAGCCCCAGCCCACCACATCGTCCTCGGACTGCGGGCCATCGGCCGCAAGCACGCTCGAAAGCGCACGGCCCTCCACATAATCCATGATTACGTACAGGGTGCCGTGTTCATCTACCAAATCAACGATGCGCGGAATGGCCGGGTGATCGAAGCTCTTGATCATATTCGCCTCGGTCACGATGCTTTGCACAATCAGCTCGCGCTGCTCGGGTCGGCCACATCCTTGATTTCCTTGGCCGCCCATTGCTTGTTGAGCACGGTGTCGAGCGCAAGATACACCGTGGACATGCCGCCAACGCCGATCTTTGCGAGCAACTGATAGCGTTTGCCGATGACGGTCAATTCACGCCCCATCGCCTATTCCCCCCAAAGAACACATTGCCGATGTGAAACACCTGACACATAGTACGGCAGCGCGCGGACAAAAACCCGCGCCTTTCGTCGAACGGCGCGATTTGTACCACGAATAGAAGCCGTTGTATATCCAGGTTTACATCCGGGCGCGGATTCGGGCTCGTGACGAGCTGATCTGGGGAATAGCGGGCGTATTTCCGATAACGTGCGTGCGGATGTGGGGCACCACGTCTATACTTGTTCCATCCATTTTCCCACTTGGAGTCACGCATGAGCACACCGCACCCCTCCACGCCCGAACTGCTCGCGCCTGCCGGCGGCCCGGAACCGTTTTACGCCGCGCTGGCTGCCGGCGCCGACGCCATCTACTGCGGCATGGGCGCATTCAACGCCCGGCGCAAGGCCGCGAATTTTACCGACGAGGCGTTTGCCGATGCGTGCCGTGCGGCGCACCTCGCCGGCACGCGCGTCTACGTGACGGTGAACATCGTCATCAAGCAAACAGAGATGGCCGAGGCGCTCGCGCTCGTGGAGCGCTGTTGGCATCTGGGTGCGGATGCCTTCATCATCCAGGATTGGGGGCTGTTCTTCGAGATTCGCCAGCGCATGCCCGAAATTGAAACGCATATCTCCACGCAGGCGAATATCCACGACGCACGGGCAACCGTTTGGTGCCGCGATGCCGGCGCCGACCGCGTGACGCTCTCTCGCGAGCTGTCCATCGATGAGATCTCCCGCATCGCCCGCACCGGCGTCGAACTCGAGGTGTTCGCGCACGGGGCCATCTGCTTTTGCTACTCGGGTGTTTGCCTGCTATCGAGCTTCACAAGCCACGGGCGCTCGGCCAACCGCGGCATGTGTGCACAGCCGTGCCGCCTGCCCTACGAGCTGGTGGACGAACGTGGGCGCAGCCATGCGCGGCCCGGGCGCGAACGAGCGCTGTGCCCGCGCGACACCTGCACGGTCCACCTACTGCTGGAGCTGCTCGATGCCGGTGCGCACGCACTGAAGCTCGAAGGCCGCATGAAAGCACCGGACTACGTGTACTCCGTCGTACGTGCCTATCGCGCGCAGCTCGACGACATCCTGACCGACCGCGACACGACCCCCGCCGAAGCCGAGGCGCGCTACCGCCTGCTCAAGCGCTCGTTTAACCGCGATTTCACCACGGCCTATCAGCTGGGCACCTCCGGCGACGAGATGATGAGCTACGAGCGGTCCAACAACCGAGGCCAAATCGTGGGCGAGGTGCTCGGGAGCCGCCCATTGGGCGGGACGCGCGGCCTCAAGCCCGACGACAAACGGCGTCGCGCCGCCTGGTGCACGCTGCACGTGGACGAGCCTGTGGGCAAGGGCGATTTGCTCGAGCTGCGCCACGACGACGAATTCGATCAGTTCCTCACCACGCACGCGCCCAGGGACCTCAAGCGCGGCGAAACCGTGGAATGCCGCACGGCGCGCCCCATGCCGGCGGGCGCTCGCGTGCGCCTGATTCGCAGCCAGGCGGCAATCGACGCCGCCGAAGCCGCACTCAAACAGCCGGTTGCACGCAAGCGCGCCGTTGATGTCCGCATACGTGCTCGACTGGGCGAACCGTTTGTTGTGGAGCTTTCCTGCGTGGATGCGCCGGAGCTGCACGGCGAGGCCGAGGGCTTTGTGGTCGAGGCCGCGCGCACCCGCCCCGTCCAGGCAGCGGACTTGATTGAACATGTGGGGCGCATGGGTTCCTCGCCATTTGAAGCAGCGCATTTTGATGTTGAGCTGGACGAGGGCTGCGGTATGGGCTTTTCTGCCGTGCACCAGGTACGTGCGGCGGCCTGCGAAGCGCTCGAGCGCGCGATTCTTGCCCCTTACGCAAAACGACCGCAGGACGGGAAGGTGGCCTGTGCGCCGACTGCGGCTGCATCTGGCGAGCATGACGCACATGCGACGTCATCGGGTAAGGCGCCGTCCGATATCGAGCTGTGCGCGCTCGTGACCTCGCTCGATGCCGCCCAAGCGGCACGTGAGGCCGGGGCGGAACGCATCTACATGGCCGTCGATGACGTGGTTGCCGCCGGCCTCTCCCCTGCCGACGTGGCCGATGCCCGCATCGTCCCCGTGCTCGATGAGGTGTGCCGCGAGGGCGACCACGAGCGACTGGATGCCTGGGTGCAGCGTGGGCTGCCCCTCGCCATTGGCAATATCTCCGAGCTGGCACTTGCCGCTGAGCGCGGTACCATCGCGGAAATCCGAAGCTGCATCCCCGTGCACAACACCTCGTGTATCGATGCCCTTCAAGCACACGGCGCTGCGGGCTTTTGGCTCTCGCCCGAGCTCACGCTCCGCGAAATCGAGGAGCTCGGCGCCGATCGGGCCGCAGCCGGCCTCGGCGTGTGCGTGCTCGGCTATCCGCGCCTCATGACCAGCGAGCACTGCATGCTGCAGGTTGCGGACGCCTGCATCCACGACTGCGAGCATTGCAGACTGCGCGCCCGTAAGTTCAGCCTCAAGAACATCGATGGCCGGCTGCTGCCGGTGCGCAGCGACATCCGCGGCCGCAGCCATCTCTACGATAGCGAGCTGCTCGATGTCACCCCGCACATCCCGCAGCTCATACGCGCCGGCATATCCCGCGTGCTGGTCGATGGCACCCTGATGGATACCGATGAACTCACCCGCATGGTGGTCCGCGCGCGCCGCGCGATAGTCGCCGCGCGCGATGGTCGCACGCCCGATCGCCGACTGCCCGGCTCGAGCTCGGGCTGCCTGTTCAACGGGATCGAATAGCGATGGGCGTATCAGCCGGGTTGCGCGTGCTCTATCGCGATCCGTGGCTTATGGCGGTCGATAAGCCTGCGGGCATCATCGTGCACGGCGATGGCACGGGTGCGCCAACGCTCACCGACGCCGTGCGGGCGCATCTCGTCGCCAGCGGCGAGGCCAGCGCGAGCGCCGCTGCGCAAGCGCTGCAACGCCTCGATCGGGACACCACGGGTATCGTGCTGTTCTCACTGGATAAAGAGGCGCAGCCCGCCTTTGACCGCATGATTGCCGAGCGCTCCATTCAAAAACGGTATCTTGCCATCGTGCATGGACGCTTCCCCGCTGCCAAGACAATGTGCCAGCCCCTCGGACGCGACCGCCACGATAGCCGCCGTATGCGCGTCAGCCGCACGGGCAAGCCGGCGCACACCGATGCAAAGCGCATCGCCTACGCAAAAGCCGATGCACGAGCACCGGAGCGCTCCCTGCTTGCCATCGATTTGCACACGGGCCGCAAACATCAGATTCGCGTGCACCTGGCGCACGCGAAGTTCCCCCTTTTGGGCGATTCCCTCTACGGAGGCCCCTCGTGTTCAGGCGGGTTGATGCTGCATGCCAGCGAGCTGTCCTTCACACACCCCATCACCGGGGCACCCACCCATATCCAGGCTCCCTACCCCGCCCGGTTCCAGCGCATCATGTCCCAGTAGCGCAAGCAGAGCGCCTTTGCCTCCGTGCCGCCCTGCATGGTCATACCCGATGAGAACCCGTGATTCAGCCGCTCTTGACAGCTTTTGATTCCTTTTGCGAACCTGGCTCGCACGGGCGCCTACTCCTCTTCGGGGTAGATAACGCCCCACTCGCGGCGCAGGCGCGTCATGATATCCATGACATCGGCTGCAAAGTCGATGAGCTGCAGCGCTCGCGCATCGCCCGCCACCGCTTGCTCAAGATCCGCCACCTCGTAGCACAGCGCGTATGCCTCAACGCCCTCCTCGACCTCCTCGCGCCGACCATCGGCCGTCCAGGTGATGGTGGCGCGATCGGCACGCGGGTAGCCCATGACTTCAATGTAGCAATCATCAAAGCAAAGCGTGGCTCGCTTGGGCTGTTTGGCATGCATGGTGAGCGAGAACACGCCAAGCTGGCCCTCGGCATTGCGTGTGACAAAACCGCTTTCCTCATCCACGCCCGTGGTAAAGCAATTGGCGAGCGAAACGACCTCTTGAGGCTGGCTTTCCATAAACAGGCGGGCGACTGAGAGCGCATACACCCCGATATCCAGCATGGCGCCACCGGCGAGGCCGCGATTCCAAAAGCGGCTGTTTGCATCGTCGTAGCTATGCCAGCTGCCAAAATTCACCTGAGCTAAGCGCATCCGGCCAAATTCGCCCGTATCGGCTCGGCGCATGAGCTCGGTATACAACGGCATGTGCAACACGGTCGTTGCGTCCATGAGCACCACATGGTGCTCGACGGCAAGGGCGCGGGCCTCAGCAAGCTCCTCACTGTTGAGCGTAATGGCCTTCTCGCACAGCACGTGCTTGCCGGCCGCGAGCGCCGCCCGTAGGTACGCGATATGCGTGTTGTGCGGTGTGGTGATGTAGATGGCATCGACCTGCGGATCGGCGTAGAGGTCTTCCACCGAATCGTATACCTTCTCGACCCCGTATTCCCGAGCGAACGCCTCGGCTTTGGCGCGCGTACGATTGGCGATACCGTGTAGCTTGCGGCCTGCCAGTGCGAGTGACTGCGCCATTTGGTTTGCAATGACACCGCACCCGATAACGGCCCAGGTAAGCTCGGGCGCCGTAAAGATATCCTGCGGGAACGGCTTGCCCGCAACGGCGGCAAACGCAGCCTTGGCCGCAGCCGCGGCATCCTTCGGAGCGGGCGCCCCAATCGCATCGGCCATTTCAAACCCCTCACCTCTAGGGTCGAACAGAACATGCCCATTGTGGCACAAACAATTCGAACGCCTGCTCATGGCGATTATCTTTCATATTATTTAATTTATAAGAAAGTATCTTTCACTCTGCCGTCACAGGGGCGCTTAGCTGCACGCCCACAACACCCGCTGCGGTGACCGTGCGGCGGCATCCAATGCGCCGTTTACAAGGCGGGAATTCAGCATGCGAATCGACTCAAGACGCAAGCGCGCACCACCTCATCTCGAAAAAGCACGCAGCACCTCGAGCCTCGGCTCAATATCTGCAATCAGATCATCGGCAACGTAGGGCGTCGACTCAAGAACGGGGTCAGCATCTCCCGACCCCGCACGATCGAGCGCACCGACGAGCGTGGCAGCGATCTTCTTTGCAATACGACGAAGCGCATGATCCTTGATGCCAAGCTCCCGCGCCAGGTTCTCTAAAGTCTCCGGTGTCACCTCGTCAATCGAGCGAGCGCCGCCCAAGTCCATCGCAAGGTCCCTGCTGTATTTTGGATACAGCGTCGTACACACCAGATCATAGGCGGGGGACAACTCGAACGAGACACTTTGCCCTCCGTTCGATTCCCGATACAAAAGCGAGTAGTTTTTGAGATGCGCATCGCAGTTCCCGATGACATACGAAAAGAGCAACTGCTGCGCAAACGCCATGATTTCACGCACGGGGCGCGCACTCCGCTCGCGCAAGAACGATGCGATGCGCCGAACGCTGCCACCCTCCAGCTCCGCATATTTCGACCCGGGCAACATGCGAAACGCTTGGCAGAAATCCTCTTGGTGCAGCCGTTCAACATGCCAGCCCTCGCGCGCCTCCACGATGCGGCGATCAAAGCGCTCAACGACCAAAACGGGAGTCGCGTAACTCAGCAGCGACACCTTGGCCACATTCAGTCCGCATGCACGCGCCGCTTGCATACATAGAAATTCGTTCTCGGGGACGTCGCGCATCGAGCTCGTTTTCAGCATATGCGTTGTGGCCGCAAGGCCGCGCGGAGAAAGCCAACCCGTCTCCATGGTGCAATCAGGCCGGTGCGCGAGGCCAGTCTTTCCCTGCGCACCAGCAAGGGATAATCGCCTGTCTGCATTATGCTCCGCAATCTGAGGAAGACTCTCGAGCATATGCATGATCTCAGCTTGCGTAACGGATACGTATCCCGCATCGACTGGCATTGGAGCGTATTCATCGGCTATGACAATGTCCCCTATGCAGTCACGCCCGCATGCCACAAGCATCGCGAGCCAATCGTCCTCTCGAAGCTTCAGTTCCGCTGCAAGCGCCTGGCGAGCAATCCCCTCGGCTAGCAAACCTTCAAAATACGGACGATATTGCGGCGGAGAAAACGGCTCGGCACGAAGCGGGAGAGATGCTGAGAGCGGAGCGGCGTGAGGGTTCGACAAATACGCCACATCATAGGTAAATGTCGATCCGTCCGCCGCGATTCGACCTACGAGCTCCGGCACGCGATACGACACGCGCGACACAAGCAAGGTGCCCATTAGCCACGCCTCCGACCTACAAGATCGATTCCAAGTGTGTTCAGAACCGTGAGCACCTTGCCGATCTCGGCGGTTGCTTTTCCATTTTCCAACTGCGACAAAAACGTAACGCCAACATTGGCATAATCGGCGAGCTCAGCCTGCGCAATCCCCTGGCGCTTGCGCTCGGCTTTAATCAGCTTGCCAATGGATGCCACTGACCCCAAATACTCTTCCATAGTTCCTCACCGTCTTGCGCGTTCGCGTACGTTTAGCGTAAAAACTCAAAAGTTTTCGCGTTCGCATAATTTATAAAAAATACTATCAGATTTTATGCGTACGCAAAAGATAAGAGTAGGGCACCTAAAAGCGGTTAGCTTTGCATCATCTCAACACTCAGAGCCAACAGTCCGTAAACGCAAAACCCCGTGGTATTCCTTAGCAATCACTCCACAGCTGAACACGTTTCATGCTCAGAAAGGACGCTTGCGTGGAATACCACGGGGCTCCGATGTTCGTTCTAGCGGTTATGCTTTAGAACTTGTGGCCGCACTTCTTGCAGACGCGCAGCTTGGTCTTGTGACCGTCGAGCTCGCCGGCCTCATGACCAACACGGGTACGCTTGCCGCAGGCGGGGCACACCAGGTTGACGTTGGATGCATCGATGGGCATCTCGGTCGGGACGATACCGCCCTGGTTGCCCTGGGTCGGCTTCACGGCCTTCTTGGCCACGGCGACGCCCTCGACAACAACCTTGCCCTCGGAAGGCAGGGCGCGCAGGACAACACCCTGCTTGCCGCGATCCTTGCCGGAGAGCACCTCGACCTTGTCGCCCTTCTTGATGGACATAGACATAGTGGTCTCTCCCTTACGTTAGAGGGTCTCGGGTGCGAGCGAGACGATCTTCATGTACTTCTTGTCACGAAGCTCGCGAGCGACGGGCCCGAAGATACGGGTGCCGACAGGCGAACCATCCTTGTTGATGACGACGGCGGCGTTGTCATCGAAGCGGATGTAGGAACCGTCCTTGCGGCGGACCTCCTTGACCGTACGCACGATAACGCAGCGCACGACATCCTTCTTCTTGACGTTCGCGCCGGGCGTGGCCTCCTGCACGGCGGCCATGACGACGTCACCGATGCCGGCGTAACGGCGCTTAGAGCCGCCCAGCACCTTAATGCAACGAACCTTGCGCGCACCAGAGTTGTCGGCAACGTTCAGCATGGTTTGCATCTGAATCATGGTTGGAACCTTTCCGAACCTAAGCCGGAGAGAGGTGCGACCGCCCTATACAAGAGCCAAAGGGGCTCAGGCGGGCGCACGTCACCGGAGGGTTTACTTCGACAAGCCTACTTGGCACGCTCGACGATCTCGACGAGACGCCAACGCTTGGTGGCGGACAGCGGGCGGGTCTCCATGATGCGAACGGTGTCGCCGACGCCGGCCGTGTTCTCCTCGTCATGGACGTGGAACTTCTTGGTGCTGGTCATCATCTTGCCGTACTTGGGATGACGCTTGCGCTCCGTGGTGGTCACAACAATGCTCTTGTTGCCCATGATGGAGGAAACGATACCCTGGCGGACCTTGCGCGCGTTGCGCTCAGTTGCTTCAGCCATTATCTACTCCTACAACTACTCGGTGGCAGCGGACTTCTCCGCTGCGATCTGACGGGCACGCTGCTCCGTGAGGACACGAGCGATGTCCTTCTTCACGGCACTCACGCGAGCGGTGTTGTCCAGCTGGCTGGTGGCCATCTGGAAACGAAGGTTGAAGAGCTCGGCGCGGCAATCCTTCAGCTTCTCAGCAAGGGCCTCGTCGGAAAGCTCACGAATCTCTGCGGGCTTCATTACTTGTCCTCCCCGTTCTTAGCGCGGGTAATGATCTTGGTCTTGATCGGCAGCTTGTGCTGGGCAAGACGCAGGGCCTCGCGAGCGATCTCCTCGGACACGCCGGCGATCTCGAACATAACGCGGCCCGGCTTGACGACGGCCACCCACTCCTCGGGGTTACCCTTACCGGAGCCCATGCGAGTCTCCGCAGGCTTCTTGGTGATGGGCTTGTCGGGGAAGATGGTGATGTAGACCTTACCGCCACGCTTCATGTAGCGGGTCATGGCGATACGAGCGGCCTCGATCTGACGGTTGGTGATCCAGTGGCGATCGAGGGCGACGATGCCGTACTCACCGAAATGGAGCTCGGTGTTGCCCTTGGCCTGGCCCTTCATGGAGCCACGCTGCACCTTGCGGTGAAGAATACGCTTAGGAGCGAGCATTACTGATTCCTCCTATCGTTGTTGCGACGACGCGGACGGGAGGTACCCTCGAGAGCCATGTTCGGGACAGGCTGGCCGGGGAGCTTCTCGCCCTGGTAGATCCAGACCTTGACGCCGCAGGAGCCCATGGTGGTGTGGGCGGTGGCGGTGCCGTAGTCGATCTTGGCGCGCAGGGTGTGCAGCGGCACGCGACCCTCGCGGTACCACTCGCGACGGCCCATCTCGGCGCCGCCGAGACGACCGGAGCACTGGATACGGATACCCTTGGCGCCGGCCTTGCGGGCGGACTGGACGGCCTTGCGCATGGCGCGGCGGAAGGCGACGCGGCCCTCGAGCTGCTCGGCGATGGACTGAGCCACCAGCACGGCGTCGAGCTCGGGACGCTTGACCTCGATGACGTCGACGGACAGGTTGCCCTTGGTCACGCCGGCAACGCGCTCGAGCTCGGTGCGCAGACCGTCGATCTCGGAGCCCTTCTTGCCGATGACGACGCCGGGGCGGGCGGTGAGGATGATGACCTTCACCTTGTCGCCGGCGCGCTCGATCTCGACGCGGGAGACGGCGGCACGGGCGAGGCGCTTCTCGAGGAAGCGACGGATCTCGATATCGTTACCGAGGGTCTTGGCGTAGTCCTTCTCGGCGAACCAGCGGGAGCGCCAGTTCTCAGTGATGCCAAGGCGGAAGCCAGTAGGATAGACTTTCTGACCCATGACTTAAGCCTCCTTTCGAGAAGCAACGACGACGGTGATGTGGCTCGTGCGCTTGAGGATGCGGGAAGCGGAGCCCTTGGCACGAGGACGGATGCGCTTGAGCGTCGGGCCCTCGTCCACATAAGCGGCCTTGACGAACAGGTCGTCGGCGCGCATCTGGTTGTTGTGCTCGGCGTTGGCGACGGCGGAGCGCAGGACCTTCTCCACGTCCACGGCGACGGAGCGCGTGCAGAAGTGGAGGATGTCGAAGGCCTGAGCGACGTTCTTGCCGCGGATCAGGTCGATCACGAGACGAGCCTTGCCGGGGGAAACGCGCACGTACTTGGCCGTGGCGCGGACCTCACGGGTCTCGGTGGAAGTGTTAGCCATTTACCTAAACCCCCTATTTGGCCTTGTGACCACGGAACGTACGAGTGGGCGCGAACTCGCCCAGCTTGTGACCGACCATGGACTCGGTGACGTACACGGGAACATGCTTGCGGCCGTCGTGGACGGCGATGGTGTGGCCGACCATCTCGGGGAAGATGGTGGACGCGCGGGACCAGGTCTTCACGACGTCCTTCTTGCCAGCCTCGTTCATCGCGATGATACGCGAGAGGAGGCGCGCCTCTACGAACGGGCCCTTTTTGAGACTTCTGCTCATAAGTGCTATCTCCTAACGGGTATCGGTTACTTCTTGCGACGACGGATGATGAGGTCGTTGGACGTCTTCTTCTTGTTGCGGGTGCGGTAGCCCTTGGACGGGGTGCCCCACGGAGAGACGGACGGACGACCGGAGGTGTGCGAGCGACCCTCGCCACCGCCGTGCGGGTGATCGACCGGGTTCATGACGGTACCACGGACGGTCGGACGGACGCCCATCTTGCGATGACGGCCGGCCTTACCGATCACGATGTTGGCGTGCTCGGAGTTGCCCACCTCGCCGATGGAGGCGCGGCAGGTCACGAGAACGCGGCGCATCTCGGAGGAAGGCATGCGCACGATGGCGTATTTGCCCTCCTTACCCATGAGCTGGCAGGCGGTGCCAGCGGAACGGGCGATAGCGGCGCCCTTGCCAGGCTGGAACTCGATCGCGTGGATGAGCGTACCCACGGGAATCTCGGACAGCGGCATGGCGTTGCCGGGCTTGATGTCGGCGCCGGCACCGGAAACGACGGTGTCGCCGACCTTGAGGCCCTTGGGGGCCAAGATGTAGCGCTTCTCGCCGTCCACGTAGTGGAGCAGGGCGATGCGGGCGGAGCGGTTCGGGTCGTACTCGATGGTAGCGACCTTGGCCGGCACGCCGTCCTTGTTGCGCTTGAAGTCGATAACGCGGTACTGGCGCTTCACGCGGCCACCCTGGTGACGCATGGTGATGCGACCGGCGTTGTTACGACCAGCCTTGACCGGCAGCGGCTCGAGAAGGGACTTCTCGGGCTTGGTGCAGGTGATCTCGGAGAAGTCCGCGATCGTCTGCCAGCGGCGGCCGGCGCTGGTCGGCTTAAGGTGCTTTACAGCCATTCCTTATCCCTTTCAAATCGGTCCGTTGGCCACTGCAAGCTGGGATTGCGGATGCAGTGACACCGGATTACCACGGCTCCGGGCGTTTCCTTTTCTTACGCACGGAGCACTTGAGCTTGCCTCCCCTCTCGAAGAGGCAAGCGTCAAGTAACAACTAAGGCGAAATTACGCCTGGGTGCCAAAGACCTCGATGGTCTGACCCTCGGCCACGGTGACGACGGCCTTCTTCCAAGAACGGGTCTTGCCGGCGACATAGCGCACGCGCTTGGTCTTGGGCTTGACGTTCAGGGTGTTGACGCGAACAACCTTCACGCCGAAGATCTCCTCGACGGCGTCCTTGATCTGGAACTTGTTGGCGTCCTTGGCGACCTCGAACGTGTACTTGTTCTCCTCCATGGCGGAGTAGGAACGCTCGGACACGATCGGGCGGATGATGATCTCGTGAGCGGTCATTTAAGCGAGCACCTCCCCGAAGTGAGCGGCGACGTCGGCGGGCATAATCAGCGCACCGTTGTTGATGAGGTCATAGGTGTTGGCCTCGGCGGGCGTGATGATCCACGTCTTGGGGATGTTGCGGAAGGAGAGGTAGGCGTTGATGTCATCCTCGCGAACGATGATGGTCAGACGCTTGCCCTCGAGACCCAGGGCCTTGAGCATGGCGACAGCGGCCTTGGTGGACGGCTTCTCGAAACCGTAGTCGTCCACGAGCACGAGCTCGTTGTCGCGGAGCTTGGCGGACAGGGCGGAACGCATGGCGAGCTTGACCTCTTTGTTGTTCATGCGCTTCACATAGGTGCGGGGCTTGGGCCCGAAGATCACACCGCCACCACGCCACTGGGCGGCGCGGATGGAACCCTGACGAGCACGGCCGGTGCCCTTCTGACGCCAAGGCTTCTTGCCGCCACCGGAGACCTCGGAACGGCCCTTGGTGGACTGGGTGCCCTGACGCCAGCAGGCCTGCTGGCACTTGACGATGTGGTGCATGACGTGGATGTTCGGCTCGATGCCGTACACGGCGTCGGCGAGCTCGGCCTCGGCGACCTGCTTGCCCTCGGCGTTCTTCACTTCAAACTTAGACATAGCGACGGTCCTCCTTTACGCCATGCGGATGGCGACCAGACCGTTCTTGCCACCGGGCACAGCGCCCTTGACAAGGATGAGGTTCTGCTCAGCATCAATGCGGACAACGGAGAGGTTCTTCACAGTCACGCGGGCGTTGCCCATGTGACCGGCCATCTTGACGCCCTTGAGGACGCGGGCCGGGTACGCGCACTGGCCGATGGAGCCGGGGTGACGCTGGATGTGGGAACCGTGGGACATGGGGCCGCGGTGCTGATTCCAGCGCTTGATGCGACCCTGGAAACCCTTACCCTTGGAGGTGCCGATGACGTCGACCTTGGCGACGCTCTCGAAATCAGCGACAGTGACGACGTCGCCGACCTTGTGCTCCTCGCCGTTCTCGACGCGGACCTCACGAAGGTAACGGACGGGCTCGACGCCAGCCTTGGCAAAGTGACCAGCCATGGGCTTGTTCACGTGCTTGGACTTGATGTCGCCGAAGCCGATCTGAACGGCGTTGTAGCCGTCGGTCGCCTCAGTTTTAACCTGCGAGACGGTGCAGGGGCCAGCCTGGATGACCGTGACGGGGACGACGTTATCGTCCTCGTCCCAAACCTGGGTCATGCCGATCTTGCGGCCGAGAATCATGTTGATCATTCGATCTCCAACTCTCGGTGGTCTTGGGACATTGCACGCGCCCCTTGCGCGTGCCCCTAGAGGACCACATACGGACTGCTGCGCCTGCTGCTTGCATTCGCCCTCGCCCAACCCGCGGCAACCCATTTGCGCAGGTAGATGGCCTAGGCAGAATCCTCCTAGTAGACACAGCTTGATTAGTATACACGCCCGCGGGCGTCTCCATATTGTCTTCGCAATGTTTTTGCAGGTAGGGACGGTCGGCTCTATGTGCCTCAGTGGGTCGGCGAGCCGCTCGCACCCTGGATGCACTTCTTCAACTTCGGAGCACTTTCAGAACTTCGGTGCACCTTGCAACCAAAACCAACCGAAAGAATGGCAGCCAGGTGCACCGAAGTTTTCACCTCAAAAAAGGGACTGTCCCTAATCTGAGGTTGGGGGGCTACTCGCTGCGGAGAGCCTCGACGGGGTCGCGGCGGGCGGCGTTGCGGCTGGGGATCAGGCCGGCGATCACGGTGAGCAACACGCTGATCAGGATGAGGCCGAGCGCAGACGCCACCGGCAGCTGCATCACGTTCTCGATCTGGTGGTTGGCGAGCGCCCAGGCGTTCACCGGAATCGACACGGCAACCACAACGGCTATCGCCAGCACGCCCGCGATGAGACCCTCGATGAAGGTCTCGGCGTTGAACACGTTGGCGATGTTGCGCTTGGACGCACCCATCGCGCGCAGGATGCCAATCTCCTTCTTGCGCTCCAACACACTGATGTAGGTGATGATGCCGATCATGATAGAGCTCACCACCAGCGAGATGCTCACAAAGGCGATGAGCACGAGCGAGATCATGTTCACGATGCTCGTCACGCTGCCCATGAGCACGCCCATGTAGTCGGTGTAGACGATGGTCTTGTCTTCCTCGCCGTCCGCGCGCATGTCCTCGTTGTACGCGTCGATGTGCGCGAGGACGGTCTCCTTGGCCTCGAAGTCCACGGGATAGATGCTCACGGCAGCAGGGTCGCTCGCGTCGGCGTAGCCGAGCGTCACCAGGTTGTTCTCGTAGGTGAGCTTGCCGGAGTTCGCGTAGCTCGCCATGAGCGAGGCGAGGTCGTCGGCATCCATATTGAAGTGGATCGCGCTGGCGAAGGCGCTGCCATCCACATGGAAGGCGTTCTGCATGTTGGCGGCAAGGCGCTCACCCAGCTGAGGGCCCAGCTGCTCGGCGAAGGCGCCCATCGCGGCTCCCAAACCGGACTGCAGCTGGCTCGAAACAGCCTGGCCGATGCTCTCGCCCACCTGCTCGAACAACCCCGTGAACGCCTGGGCCATGTACGGCGCGAGCTGGTCGCTCACGTACGCGCGGGCGATTCTCTCCAGGCGGTCGGCGACGGGCTTGCCGGCAATGTCCGCGATGGCGTCCAGCGTTGCACGGGCCTCCTCGGTCTGCGCGTATGCGGCAAACGCCGCAAGGAGTTTCTCGCCAAAATCGGGCGCCGAGGGATCGAGGCCCGCCCCTCCCCCGCTCATGAGATACGTCAGGAACCCTTGCACGTACGCACCGGATAGCTCGGCCACGCGTTCCAGCTCCTCCGGCGAGAGCACGGGGTCGGACCCCAAGTCGCCCAAAATCCCCGAGAGGTCGGGGGCGGGAGCACCAGCGATAATCGACTCGATGTCCACGCCCGCGAGCGCGCCCGAGAGGTCGATGTCCACACTCGGCAGCTTCAAGCCCGCCAGGTCAAAACCGGCTAGGTCGAGCCCCTGGGAGAGCGCGGAGGCGTCGATGGAGAAGGCGCTGCGCAGCATCGCCTCGTCGACCGTGAACAGGCTCTCCAAGTCCACGCCGCGCTTGGCCTCCTCCTGCAGTGTTGCAAAGCTCTTGCCCGTGAACACATCGACCTCGGGATTCGCCAGCTGCTGACGCACGATCTCGGAATCCGTGGCGCGGTCCATGAGCGCGTGCGTGAGGGCGGGCGTGTAGGCGATGCCCTGGGAGAGCGCGGCGGACTTGGCGGTGGGGCTGGGCCGCACCACGCCCACAACACGCAAGTCGAGGCCGCGCTCAACCTGCTGTGCCATAAAGGCGGCGTCGTCGGACATGTCGGTCCAACCACCCGTCTCGGCGTTCTTGCGATACGAATCGACCGGGCTCAGGACCTTGAAGCTCGTGCCCAGCGCGTCGTCGTACGTGAAGTCCACGTCCGCCTCGGGTACCTCGACCTCGCCCGTGCCGCCCATGGCGCCCTCGACCATGGCGTCGAGCTTGGCGGGGTCGAGCACGCCGATGCTGTAGAGGGTGTAATCGGAAACCTTGCCGGTGCTCGAGAGCACGAGCACGCATTCATCGGCGGAACGCGCCCAGCGACCCGCCACCACGTCGTACTGCTCGTCGAGCAACTCGGGATTGTCAATCATCTCGTTGAAGGCGGTGGTGCCCGTCATCATCGTGCCCGCCATGGCCGCGGAGCTCGCCCCGCCGGTCATGGCCGTCGACATGGCGTTGGGCGATACCCGGACGGGATCGGCATCGGGGTTCCGGCGATACACGAGCGGCGTGATACCGTAATCGTACTGGATTGCCGAGACCTCGCTCTCGAGCTCCTTGGCGTCCTCGTCGAGGAAGGTCTTGAAGCTCGCCATGTCGTTCGACTTCACGCTGGCGAACATGTCGGACAGCATCGTGAACACGGGAATCTTGTCGCCGGGCTCGGGTTGTGCGTCATCGCGCGAGGCGGAAGCCGTGTCGTCGCCGGCCGCGTCCTCCCCCGCCGCACCGTCCGCATCCTCGCCCGAAGTGGAACCGCCGTCCCCCGTCATCATGCTCGTGAGGTCGTAGCTCTGACGGGCAATGGTGAGCGGGTAGCTCGACAGCGTGTCCTGCTCGACCTTGGCGATATAGCCGTTCACGCCGTTGGAGAGCGCCAGGATCGCCGCGATGCCGATGATGCCGATCGAACCCGCGAAGGCCGTCATGATGGTGCGGCCCTTCTTGGTCATGAGGTTGTTGAAGGAGAGCGAGAGCGCGGTGAGCAGGCTCATGGACGAGCGGCGCGCCGGACCCTTTGCGGGCGCACCGGACCCCTCGCCTCCCAGGCTCCCGTCCTCGCCACGCGCGGCCTCCCGGCGAGACGCCGCCGCCTCCTCGGGCGTGACGGGGTTCGTGTCGCCCACGATGCGCCCGTCCTGGATGCGCACGATGCGCGTGGCGTAATCCTCGGCGAGTTGCGGGTTGTGCGTAACCATGATCACCAGGCGCTCGCGCGCGACCTCGGCGAGCAGGTCCATCACCTGGATGCCCGTCTCGGTGTCGAGCGCGCCGGTGGGCTCGTCGGCGAGCACGATCTCGGGGTCGTTCACGAGCGCGCGGGCGATGGCCACGCGCTGCATCTGCCCGCCGGAGAGCTGCGCGGGCTTTTTGTTGATGTGCGCCCCCAGCCCCACGCGTTCGAGCGCCGCCGTGGCGCGGCGCGTGCGCTCGGCACGGTCGACGCCGGCGAGCGTGAGGGCAAGCTCCACGTTGGCGAGAATTGTCTGATGCGGGATGAGGTTGTAGCTCTGGAAAATGAACCCCACACGATGGTTGCGGTAGGTGTCCCACTCCGCATCGCCGTAGTCGCGCGTGGACACGCCGTTCACCACGATGTCGCCGGAATCCGCACGGTCAAAGCCACCCAGGATGTTCAGGAACGTGGTCTTTCCCGAACCGGAAGGCCCGAGCACCGCCACGAACTCGCTGTCGCGAAACGTCACCGACACCCCGTCGAGGGCGCGCTGGACCAAATCGCCGGTGGTATAGGTTTTGCGGATATCACGAATGTCGATCATAGAGCCCCGTCTCGT
This sequence comes from Collinsella stercoris DSM 13279, assembly GCF_020735465.1. Classification (GTDB taxonomy): domain Bacteria; phylum Actinomycetota; class Coriobacteriia; order Coriobacteriales; family Coriobacteriaceae; genus Collinsella; species Collinsella stercoris. The sequence goes on from NZ_CP085935.1 coordinate 1,212,106, forward strand.
CCCTGCGGCCTGCACCTGCGTCGGCGAGATCGAGGTCGCCGCGCGCCATGGTGGCCCGCAATCGTTTTCGCACTCCATGGTAGCTTTTCGCGGCCGATGCGCGGGGTGCCACGCTCATTTCGGAAAACAACCGTATGAATTGGACTGACTGAATTGGACGGACGCACCGCACGACGCACCGGAGGAAAGGCGTCGCCAGACGATGCCCGCTCGCGAACGGGGCCGCTCAAGAGACGCGCGCTCGCTCGCCAAGGCTGCCGCACCCCGACTCGCCAAAGCTACCGCACTACCGCTCGCCAAGGCCACCGCATTACCGCCCGCCGAGGCCACCGCACAACCGCGTGCCGAGGTTGCCGCGCCGCGACCCGCCGATGCTATCGCGCCGCGGCGCCGCCACGCGCCTCGCGCTCGGCCAGGCGCGCATTGGTCCATTGACGGAACAGCTCGTACAAAACCGCCACGATGGGGATGAAGAACACGATGCCCACGATGCCGAACAGCTTGCCGCCCACCAGCGCGGCGATGAGCGTCCACAGCGCTGAGAGCCCCACCGAGGACCCCACCACATGCGGGTAGATGAACTGGTTCTCGATGAACTGGACGGCCAGGTACACGATTACGCACAGCGGCGCGTGCTCGGGCGAGGCGAGCAGCGTGAGGAACGCGCCGATGGCGCACGAGGCGAACGCGCCGACATACGGCACGAAGGCGAACAGCGCCGTGAGAAAGCCGATGAGCCCCGCATAGGGCAGGCGGAACAGCGAGAACGCCAAGAAGATGAGGGTTCCCAAGATGCACGCCTCGAGGCACTGGCCCGAGAGGAACTTGGAATACGTGTCCGTCGCGAGCGAGGCGACGTGGCGGATGCGCGCGGCGTGCCCGGGCGCCAGGTGCGCGTCCATCACGCGATTCACCTGCCTGCCGAGCGTGCGCTTGCTCGCCAGGACATATACCGCGATGACGAAGGCGAACACGCTGCTGGAGAGCACCGAGACCGTGGAGCGCGCGGCGGCGAACACCGAGGACGCGATCGATCCCAGGCCAAGGTTCAGCAGGCCCTGCGCGCCGGACCCCGCGGCGGCGGTCGCGGAGGAGGCACCAGCTCCCTGGAAGAACTGCGCCAGCTTTTCCACATCGACGCCGTTGGCGACGAGGCTCTCCTCGATTTCGGGCAGGCGCTCCGCCAACAGGGGCGCGACGGTGCGCGCGGACGCGATCAGCTCGGGCACGAGCATGGTCACGCCCAGGACGGCGACGCCGGCGATGGCGATGAGCACCAGCACGATGCTCGCCATGGTGATCGCGCCCTCCCCGGGGCGGCGCCCCTCGGGCACAAGGCCCACCGCGCGGTGCAGCAGCCGCTCCATGCCCGAAACCGGCACGTTCAGCACAAAGGCAAAACCCAGGCCCAGCAGCACCGGGAAAAAGATGTCGACGGCGGCGGAAAGCGCGCCGAGCACCACATCGAGGTGCATCATGGCCGCGTACAGGCAAACACCGAAGGCGATGAGGAAGAGGGCGCGGCGCGTTTTTTGATCGAACATGGTTGCGTGGGGGACCTTTCGGGCTACGTGCGTGATTGTGGCTCCTTATACCCGTTTTGCCCATGCGATTCAGCCCGCGCAACGGTCCCTTCCCCATCCGCACATACGCTGCGCGTCCGTCTGGACCTATTCACTCGCCGTCCAGAACTCCCACATCGCCTGGGAGTAGCACGCGCTGCCGTATGCCGACGGATGCGAATAGTCGCGCAAAAAGAGCGGGTCGTATTCCTTATCGGAGAAATCCGCGACCCGCGCGCCCGCGCGCGAGCACGCCGTGCGGATCATGTCGTAGTAATCCGCGCGGGCGTCGCGCGTGTACGCGGTCTGATCGTACGCGGCGCCCTTGACCGGCTGGATCACCACCAAGGGTTCAACTCCCGTCTGGCGGCACACCTCGAGCATGAGCTCGAAGTCCTCAAGCTCCTCGGTGCTCCAGTACTTTCCATCGGCGACCTTCCAGTTTTTCTGGGCGCCCGCCAACCAGCCCCGATAGCTCGAACGGTACCACGAGTCGTAAAACCCGTACTCGTTGCCCTGCGAGGCCCGCTCGGCGCACGCGCGCCCCTCGGCGATCAGGGCCTGCCAATTGGGTGCGGAATCCGTCGATGAACCGTGGACACCGGGGGCACCGGCACCCCCATCGGGCGCCGCGAGGCCGTGGTCCATCGGCATGCGCGAGCCGCCCTCGGCGCGGGCCGGCTCCCGATGCGCGTCCTTCCAGCGCAGCGAGGCGGCCAAGCGCACATCGGACGCGAGCGAGGACGCGGCCCGGTCGATGCCGCCGATCGCCTGGACGAGCGGCCCCTCCCCGGAGACCTCGGCATCGGGGACGCCGTAGGCGCGCACGCGCTCGGCGACCCGGCTCTTCACGTCGTCCGAAATCGCCTCGTTGCCCATGAACGCATCATAGGCCCCTTGCGAGAACACGCCGGGAAACGTCGAGCTCGGATCGCGGTAGCACATGAACCACTGCATGCTCACAAAGATGACCGCGCGCCTGTCCCCGCGGGGCATCTCGGGCGCAAAGGCCCCCACCTCGATCGCCTGCCACAGGTCGTTCACGCCCGCACGGCCCGCTATAACCGACGTCTCCCCGTACCGGCCGTCGGCGAAAAGCCGCCCGGGGTGCGCCGCGCCCGCCGTCTTGGATTTGAGCTCGGAGGACCCAAAGACGAGCCGCGGGTTCTTGCCGGCATCGCGCAGCGACCGATACTGCCCCGCCATGAAATTCCAACTCGCCACCTGGTCGTACCCCGGATAGGCGCTCCGCAGCTCACCCGAGGGCAGCTGCGCCACGCCTCCCCCAAGCACGGCGAACACCATGCATGCCAGGCTCAACAGCAGGGCGGCGGCAACCGCCGCGATGCGCTTGATCATGAGGACCTCCTTTCCAACGCCATCGCCGTCCCACGCGCCATCGCCGTCCCACACGCCATCGCCGCCCCACGCGCACGGGGCCTCCGCCCAGAAGGGGCCCGCCCCCTTGCGCGCATGGAAGAGCGGCGGGACCTAGAACTCGGCATAGACCGGTGCGGCAGGGGCGCCATACGGCGATGCGACAAAGAACCAGGCGAGCACGCCGGCGCAGAGCGCAATGGCGGCCAGCCAGGCGAGCGCGGCGCTCGTCGCGTCCGAGTAAAACCATGTGCGGACGCGTGCAGGCACCCCCGCAGCGCGCGTGAGCGCCTTGCCGAGCGTCCCTTGCGCGCCGGCCGCGCATCGCAGGGCGCTCACAGGCGCGCCGCGATCTGGTCGATGATCTTGTTCACGGTGTTCATCTCCTTGCGCTCGACCGCCGTGGGCGCGATCTCCACGCCGAAGTTCTCCTCAATGCCCACGAACACCTCGATGGCGGCGAGCGAGTCGAGCAAACCGGCGTCGAACAGGTCGACGTCGCGCTCCTCGCGCACGGCGTCGTCCGCGCAGATGTCCTCCAGCATGTCGAGCACCTTGCTCTCCAATTCGTTTCTATCCATGTCCATATCCTTTCTCTCACGCGCATATGGCGCGTCTGAACACCCTGTATGGCGGGAAGAGCGGCCACGCCCCTTCGCCACGCATGCGGCTAACGGCCGCGCAGCGCCGCGCACACCAGCGTTGTTATCTGCCCCGAGAACAGGGCGAACCCCAGCACGACGAGCTGCATCGTGATGAACCACGACAGCAATCGGTACCACCGCTCCCTGCGGTGGCGCTTGTAGAACGCCGAGCGTTTTTGGTAGACCTCCGCCGCTGCGAGCAAGAGCCCGTGGTACACGCCGTAGGCGAGGTAGTCGACGGTCAGGCCGTGCCACGCGCCCATGAGCGCCATGTTCACCAGGTAGCCCGCGCACGCGGTCTGCACCCGGTTCGCGAACAGCTTGCGCTTGGTCGCCGTGCGCACAAAGCGCATGAAGACGAAATCGCGCAGCCACGTGGAAAGCGTGATGTGCCAGCGGTTCCAAAAGTCCTTGATGTCCACCGCCACGTACGGCGCACGGAAGTTGGCGGGCGTGGCGATGCCAAAGCAGCAGCTCGCGCCCACGGCCATGAGCGAATACCCCGCGAAATCGAAAAACAGGTACGCCGCGTAACCGTAGGCGCGCACCACCTCGCGCACGGCGGCGGGGACCGCGAGCGCGTCGACGGTGAGCACGCCTGCGGGGGCCGACGCCGGGTCGTAGAACCCCCGTGCCATGGTGGCGAGCACGAGCTGCATGACCGCGCCCGCAAACAGCATGAGCACGCCGCGCGTGAGCAGGTCCGCGTAGGCGCGCCGGTCGGGACGCGCGTCCGCGTCCTCCATGAACCGCCGCGAACGGTCGATGGGACCCGACGTGAAGGTCGCGAAGAACGTCAGAAAGTAGGCGTAGTCGAGCGGCGCCAGGCGTTCGATGAGACCATCGCGCATCTCGATGAGGACCTGCACGGCCTTGAAGGTGAGGTAGGAGATGCCGATGAACCCCAGCAGGTTCTGGTCGAACACCGCACCCACCTTATATATGACCAGCGGCGCAACGGTCGCCGCAAGCGACGCGCGATACACCGCCAGGCTCTTGGACCCTCCCGGTCGCACCCAGCTGTGCCAGACCGCATAGGCGCTCGCCGACGCCGCCGCCAGAAAGACCGCGAACGCGGCGAGGCCGCGCGGGTCGCCGGCAAACAGCAGCGCGAGCATGGCACACGAGGCGGCCATGCCGTACGGCTTGATGCGCCGGCCCGTCAGACCGAGCGCGGCGGCCGGGACCACGAGGACGGCGAGCGCCAGGAAAAACGATGGCGAGGTGTAAAAGCCCATGCGCCGCTACGCCTTCGCCGGCGCGCCCACGAGCGCGCGGCGGTCGACCTTGCCGTTGCCCGTCAGGGGCAGCGCCTCGCAAAACGCGATCTTTTTGGGGATCATGTAATGGGGCAGCGTTCGCCTGAGCTGCTCCTTGAGCGCGAGGCCGGCGCGAAACGGCGTCTGCGCGAGCGGGCCGGTGGGAACCACGTGCGCCACCAGGTGCGCGACCCTGCCGTCGCGCTGCTCGGCGACCACGGCGACCGCCGCCACGTCGGGCAGGCGGCGTATATGCTCCTCGATTTCGCCCAGTTCGATGCGAAAGCCGTTGAGCTTGACCTGCAGGTCGAGGCGCCCGCGAAAATGGAGCATTCCCTCGCTGTCCAAGCAGCCCTCGTCGCCCGTGCGGTACGAGCGCACCGGGGCGCCCCCGAGCTCCGCCGCGCCGAACGCCGCCACCGTGAGGTCGGGGCGGCGGTAGTACCCGCGCGCGACGGTATCGCCCTCGATCACCACCTCGCCGAACACGCCGGCGGCGCAATCGCGCCCCTCGGCATCGACGATGCGCAGGCGCGTCCCACGGCGCGGCGCGCCCACGGGCAGGGGCTCGCGCGACGCCGCCATCCGGGGCGTCACATCGACCGCGCTCACCGCGACCGTCGACTCGGTGGGGCCGTACGTGTTCACCACGCGGGCGCGTCCAAAACGCTCGAGCAGGCGGGCGGCGACGGCGTTGGGCAGGGTCTCGCCGCAGAACAGGAAGAGCCGCAGCGCAGGCATGAGGTCCTGCGCGAACTCGGCGCTCGCCAGGCACATCCCCGCAAACGAGGGCGTCGACACCCAGACGGTCGCCCCCGACGCGGCCAGCGCCTCCATCTGAGACGCCATGCTCTGCTGGGTCTCGTGCGCGAGCGAGAACAACGTACCGCCCGTCGCCAGGGCGCCGGCGAGCTCGAACACCGACAGGTCGAAGGAGAACGGCGCCTGGTCGACCCATACGTCGGCGGGCGCGGCGCCGTCCACACCGCACGGCGCCTCGCCGCCGCGGCGCGACAGCTCGACGTTCCACGCGCAGAAGTTGTCAAAGCACGCGGCCGTCACCTCGACGCCCTTGGGGTCACCCGTCGATCCGGACGTGAACAGGATATAGGCGATGTCCTCCCCTAAGATCCAGCCCGATCGTTTTGAGCCCTCACGAAACCCGGCGCCCACGATGCGGCACAGGTCCTCATGCGTAAGGACCTCCACCGGCGGCATGTCATCGACGCGAGGGAACTCCTCGACCGCCAAGACCAGCGGGGCGGAGCAGCCGCCGGCGATCTGCCGGGCGATGCTCGCCACCCGCTCCGCGGGGACGGAAAAGCAATCCACGGGTACGTACGGGCACCCGGCCTTCATACACGCGAGGAATCCCGCCACCATGAGCGGATCCTTGTTGCCGTACACCAGCACCGGCGAACCCGGTTCGACGCGCCGCGCGATGGCGAGCGCCAACGCCTCGGAGGACGCCCAGAGCTCCCCATACGTGAGGTGCACGCCCGTCGAGACGCGCACCGCCTCGGCATCCGGTCGCTCAAGCGCCGTCTTCTCGATCAATTCCAGGTATCTCATGGCAATCTCCAGGTGTCTCGTTGGGCGGAACCCCTCGGCGTCCCCGCCCATGGCGCGGCGCGCGCAAAGGCTCGCGAACGCCCCGTCCCGTCCGACGCCGCCGCAAAGAGCCTACCCCCCCCCCCGACGCCCATTTGGCAAGAGGGGGTTACAGGGGCCCGCGCATTGCGCCCATTGTGCCCCCGCGACCCTTAAGCAAGACTTACCGCACCGTGACATTGCTGTAAGAGTGGTTATGAACCAGTGAAGCCGGGGCGGGCGGGCCGCGATATGGCCGCAAACGCCTTCCCGGCGGGCCGCGCACCCCCGCCGGCGCGTCCGTGAGCGTCCGCAACGCGCGCCCGTCATGTGCAAAACGTACCCGTCCCCAATTTCACCGGGGCGGTGCGCGACAAGCGGGCGGCGTGGCGTATTATTGAGAGGTTAGCAATCCGTTTGGTTCAAGGCGGTGCAACAGGGCGTTTGCCGCCCGCGCGCATCGGCCGCCGCCAACGGCCCAACCCGTCCAAAAGAAGGGCAGGACTCAATGGTCTCTCGTGTGTACGTAGAGAAAAAACCCGGGTTCGACGTCGAGGCGCAGCAACTGCTCGCCGAGCTCCGCGACACCCTAGGCATCGAGGCGCTCACGGCCTTGCGCGTCATCAACCGCTACGACGTCGAGGGCATCGACGAGGAGCTGTTCGCCCGCTGCGTGCCCACCGTGTTCTCCGAGCCGCAGGTCGACATCGCCTCCGCCGAGCTCCCCGCCGCAAACGGCCCCGTCTTCGCCGTCGAGGCGCTCCCCGGCCAGTTCGACCAGCGCGCCGACTCCGCCAGCGAGTGCGTCCAGCTCATCTCCCAGGGCGAGCGCCCCACCGTGCGCGCCGCCCGCGTGTACCTGCTCGAGGGCGAGCTCACCGAGGCCGACGTCGAGGCCATCAAAGGCTACGTGGTGAACCCCGTCGAGTCGCGCATCGCCGCGCTCGAGCTGCCCGAGACGCTCGCCACCGACGTGCCCGAGCCCGAGCCGGTCGAGGTCATCGAGGGCTTCCGCGAGCTCGACGCCGAGGGCTTGGCCGCGTTCATCGCCGACCGCGGGCTCGCCATGGACGAGGCGGACATCGCGTTTTGCCAGCAGTACTTCAAGGACGAGGACCGCGACCCCACCATCACCGAGATCCGCGTGATCGACACCTACTGGTCCGACCACTGCCGCCACACCACCTTTGGCACTGTGCTCGAGAACATCGAGATCGACGACTCCGTGGTCGCCGCCGCGTTCGACCGCTATCTGGAGATGCGCCACGAGCTCGGCCGCGACGAGAAGCCCATCTGCCTCATGGACATGGGTACCATCGGCGCCAAGTGGCTCAAGGCCCAGGGCACCCTCACCGGGCTCGACGAGTCCGAGGAGATCAACGCCTGCACCGTGCGCGTGACCGTCGACGTCGACGGCGAGGACCAGGACTGGCTCTTCCTCTTCAAGAACGAGACGCACAACCACCCCACCGAGATCGAGCCCTTCGGCGGTGCCGCCACCTGCGTGGGCGGCGCGATCCGCGACCCGCTCTCGGGCCGCTCCTACGTCTACCAGGCCATGCGCGTCACCGGCGCGGCCGACCCCACGGTGCCCGTGAGCGAGACCATCGCCGGCAAGCTGCCCCAGCGCAAGCTCGTCACCACCGCCGCGGCCGGCTACTCCTCCTACGGCAACCAGATCGGCCTGGCGACCGGCCAGGTGTCCGAGCTCTACCACCCCGGCTACATGGCCAAGCGCATGGAGGTCGGCGCCGTGGTGGGCGCCGCCCCCGCGAGCCACGTGCGCCGCGAGTGCCCCGCCCCCGGCGATAAGATCATCCTGCTCGGCGGCCGCACCGGCCGCGACGGCATCGGCGGCGCCACCGGCTCCTCCAAGGCCCATAACGTCGAGTCCATCGAGAAGGACGGCGCCGAGGTCCAGAAGGGCAACGCCCCCATGGAGCGCAAGCTGCAGCGCCTGTTCCGCCGCGGCGACGCCTGCCGCCTCATCAAGCGCTGCAACGACTTCGGCGCGGGCGGCGTGTCCGTCGCCGTGGGCGAGCTGGCCGACGGCCTCTACATCGACCTCGACATGGTCACCAAGAAGTACGACGGCCTCGACGGCACCGAGCTCGCCATCTCCGAGTCCCAGGAGCGCATGGCCGTGGCAGTGGCCGAGGAGGACGTCGAGGAGTTCATGGGCTACGCCGCGGAGGAGAACCTCGAGGCGACCGTGATCGCCGAGGTCACCCACGAGCCCCGTGTGCGCATGGCATGGCAGGGCGACGCGATCGTGGACCTCACCCGCGCGTTCCTCGACTCCAACGGCGCCGCCAAGCACCAGGACGTGCACGTGCTCGGCCAGGGCATCGCGCCCATCGCCCCCGAAAGCGACCTCGCCGAGGCCGCGCTCGCCGAGTTCGGCAGCCTCGAGGGCATCTACGAGAGCACCGTCCCCATGGTGCCGGGCGCCGAGACCTGCGAGTCCTTCCATGACGCCATGACCGAGCTCGTCGGCGACCTCAACGTGTGCTCCAACAAGGGCCTCTCCGAGCGCTTCGACTCCACCATCGGCGCCGCCACGGTGCTCATGCCCTTCGGCGGCGAGCGGCAGCTCACCCCCAACCAGGCGATGGTCGCCAAGTTCCCGGTCGACGGCGAGACCACCACGGTCTCCGGCATGGCCTGGGGCTTCAACCCCTACATCATGGACGCCGACCAGTACCGCGGCGCCTACCTCTCCGTGGTCGAGAGCATCTCGCGCCTCGTTGCGACCGGCTTTGACCATGAGAAGGTCTACCTGTCCTTCCAGGAGTACTTCGAGCGCCTGCGCGACGTGCCCGAGCGCTGGGGTAAGCCCATGGCCGCCGTGCTCGGCGCCCTCATGGCGCAGGTCGAGCTTGGCGCGGGCGCGATCGGCGGCAAGGACTCCATGAGCGGCTCCTTCGAGGACCTGGACGTTCCGCCCACCCTCGTGTCCTTCGCGGTCGCCGTGGACAAGCTCGCCCACATCGTGTCCCCCGAGTTCAAGGGCGCGGGCCATCGCGTCGCGCTCATCCAGCCTGGCTACCAGGTCGACGACCTACTGCCCGAGACCACCTCGCTGCTCGCCGCCTTCGATGCCGTTGAGGACCTGGTGCGCGAGGGCCACGCCCTTTCCGTGTCCACCGCCGGCTTCGGCGGCCTGGCCGAGATCGTGTTCAAGGCCTGCCTGGGCAACCGCATCGGCTTCGAGCTCGCCGACGCCTACTACGAGCTCGAGGGCGCACGCGACCTGTTCGACCACTCCTACGGCAGCTTTATCGTGGAGCTCGCCGATGACGCCGAGCTGCCCGAGGTTGAGGGTGTGACCGTGGTGGAGCTCGGCCGCACCACCTCCGAGTACGAGCTCGTCGGCTACGGCGAGACGCTCGACCTGTGCGAGCTGCAGGAGACCTGGGAGTCCGCGCTCGAGGGCGTGTTCCCCTACCGCAGCGCCGCCGATGACGTCAACGCCCCCGATGAGCTCATCCCCGAGGAACGCTACCGCTGCGAGGAGGAGGGTCGCATCCGCGCCACCTACGGCGGGCTCAAGATCGCCAAGCCCCGCGTGATCATCCCCGTGTTCCCGGGCAACAACTGCGAGTTCGACTCTGCCCGTGCCTTCCGCGCCGCCGGCGCCGAGGCCGACGTCTTCGTGATCAACAACCTCACGCCCGAGAACGTCGCCGAGTCCACCCGCGAGCTCGCCCGCCGCATCCGCGAGTCCCAGATCGTCATGATCCCCGGCGGCTTCTCCGGCGGCGACGAGCCCGACGGCTCCGCCAAGTTCATCACCGCGTTCTTCCGCGCACCCGAGGTCACCGAGGCCGTGCGCGACCTGCTCCAGGCCCGCGACGGCCTGATGCTCGGCATCTGCAACGGCTTCCAGGCGCTCGTCAAGCTTGGCCTCGTGCCCTACGGCGACATCGTCGATGCCACCGCCGACGCCCCGACGCTGACCTTCAACCAGATCGGCCGTCACCAGAGCCGCCTCGTGCGCACCCGCATCTGCAGCGACCTGTCTCCGTGGCTCTCCCAGTGCGACCCCGACGAGCTCTACACGGTGGCCATCTCTCACGGCGAGGGCCGCTTCGTCGCCAACGACGACGTGCTCGCTCAGCTGCGCGCCGGCGGCCAGATCGCCACGCAGTACGTCGACGTGTCGGGCATGCCGTCCATGGACCTCGACGTAAACCCCAACGGCTCCGTCGCCTGCATCGAGGGCATCACCAGCCCCGACGGCCGCGTGTTCGGCAAGATGGGCCACGTCGAGCGCCGCGGCGACGGCCTGTACAAGAACGTCCCCGGCGAGAAGTTCATGCCCCTGTTCGAGAGCGGCGTGGCCTACTTCTCGTAAGGCGCCCACTCAAAGGCCAGCCCGTTAGCGCATTTGCCGCGCATAGCAAAAGCCGCCGTCCGGATCATATGTCCGGGCGGCGGCTCTTTTCCAACCTCAATTTGGGGGTGAGCGCTCAAATGAAGTACTCCGTCTCAATTGAGCGCCCATCCTCAGCCAGAAGTATGTCTCACATCTCTCGTAGACCACACTTGGCACCGGCAAGCGCCGTCGCTCACATTGGTCGACAACGCTTCTTAGAATTACGCCAATGCGACCACTTCCGGCATTCCCTTATACTCAAGCATCTTGAGCTGATAGGACGCCTCCAAGTTAAGCCAAAACTGCGGGGTCGTACCCAATGCGGCGCCAAACAGCCACGCCATCTCAGGGGTAATCGAGCGCCTCCCGTTCACGATGTCGGAAATGGCGGACTGCGACTTGCCTATCGCTTTCGCCAGGCGATACTGGCTAATCCCCATTGGCTCAAGAAATTCCTCGCGAAGTATCTCGCCAGGGGTTGAAATAACCTCATCGATGGTAGTCACAAAGCTCAACCTCCTTCGCCTCGCCTGCCGCCCATCTAAAACAAAGACGCCATTGCTGGTTGACGCGGATGCTGTACTGACCCTCCCGATCGCCTCGGAGTTTTTCCAGCCGATTACCGGGCGGAACACGCAAATCGCACGCTGCGCATGCAGCGTCGAGCATTTGCAACTTGCGGTACAGCGTCTTCCGAAGCTCAGAGGGGATCGTCGACGATGTTTTCGAAACAGGGTCTTCCCAAAAGGCCTCAAGCCACTCGTCTCGAAACGTCATCTTCATCACCAGTACTTCTGCATTACAGATATACTACCGCTTCCCGAAAGTATTACAACCATGCCCTCCCCTTTCTTTTTCTTCTTTATAGTATAGTACATGTGTTCGTAGAACGTACGTTCTCTTATAATTATCAAGTCGACGCTACGCATACGCAAACACAGCACCGACTACAAAAAGCCAAACATGTCCGCACGCCAACCCATGGAAAGCCCCCTCCGCAGCCCCTTCTGCAACCTTCCCGTCAATTGAAGTCCCAATCAGCTATTCTTAGCGCCAAGAACGAAAAATGCAGGCTGCCTGAAGGCTTGCGGAAAGCAAGCTGCGTATGGAAAGCCGCACGTCAGAACCCATAATCGCCGAGAACCCGTCTCACAATGAGTATCCGGCCCCATTCGAGCGTCCCCATACTCACCCCATCCCATCGGAAAGGCACACCCATGGAGCTCATATCCAAGCGTCTCATCCTACGCCCCTGGCTCGACAGCGATGCGCCTGCTCTTTATAACCTGGCGCGCAACCCCAAGGTCGGGCCGGCCGCCGGATGGCCCGCGCATGAGAGTGTCGAGCAGAGCCTCGATATCCTCTGCAACATCTTGCGCGGACCGGAGCAATACGCCATAACCCTGCGTGATACGGGCGAGCTCATCGGAGCGATCGGTCTTAAAACGCGTGAAGACTGTCCGTATCTCCCGTCTGACAACGATTATTCCGTTGGATATTGGATTGGAGAGGAGCACTGGGGCCACGGCTACGCTCCCGAGGCCCTTGAGCGCCTTATCGAGCATGCCCGAGTCGATCTTAAAGCCCACACAATTTGGGCCGACCACTTCATTTGCAATGAAAAATCGCACCGCGTGATGGAAAAGTGCGGACTTCTTCCCGTGCGCACCGACATAAGCGATGCCGTGGGCCCGGACGGCTCCCGGGAAACCCTGATCATGCGCCATGATCTTCGCTAGGGCGCTGCACTCGCGGCTTTCGCGTTCGCGCAATCGCCCCTTGAGCCGTCGTGCCCAGGCCCCAAGGGCCAGTTTGAGATTTCCCCCTACCCGCGGCAACCCCCTCACCAATACGCCCCAGATTGGGGACGGGCGCCACATTGAGGCGCGCCTGCCTCAATGTGGCGCCCGTCCCCAATCTGGGGTTACCTTCGCGGCTGCGTGGGTATATCGCTAAATGTTAGTCGATAAGAGTTACTTGGAGGAGCCCATGCTCGACTCACACGACCTCGTGTTGTATTACCGCCCGACCTGCCCGTTTTGCGTAAGGGTTCTCAGGCACATGAAGGACCTTGGCATTGAGGGCGCCATCACCCTCAAGAACATCTCCGACGATGAAGAGGCGGAGGCAACGCTCATCAGCGTAGGTGGAAAGCGCCAGGTTCCCTGCCTGTTCATCGATGGCGAACCCTTGTACGAGTCTGGCGACATCGTGACCTGGCTTGAGAGGCATAGCGCACGCGCATAAGCCCCCACTCCGCCAAGTCGAGTAACAGCACGTGCAGCAATATGGGATCGCATACGAGCATGCCCGCGCCCGAGCACTCAAGCTTGATCATGGATTCCTGATTCACCGCGCCACGGAACATCTTACCCGTCAAATCGCCCGGGTCCTTTACGCTAGTTTAGGCCTGGATATACCCGTTATACAAATCGAACCATTCGATGAACGGCTCGTCGCATTCATAAACCTCTGCAGCATCTTATTGAGCAGCGCTCACGTAATCCTCGTCGATGGTGATCTTGGGCACCGCCTCGGGATACGCCTCGATAACCAGGCTCGAGAGGCGTTCCTTGATCTCTGAGGCGCCAAGCGGGCAATCCTCGGGACGCAGGCAATCGAAGATCACATTGGTGTGCGTGGGACCCGGGACCGTGCGCAGGTCGTGAATGGACAGGTGCGCGTCAAGCGTCTTGGCGGCGGCGTCGATACGATTGCGCATGTCGACCAGATGGGGATCGTGCGTCACGATGGGATCGTAATGCAGCGTGACGATGAGCCCATCCTCGTCCTTGAACGCCTGCTCGATATTGTCGAGCGTATCGTGACTGGTCATGGGGTCGGCCTCCGCGGCCATCTCAACATGCGCGCTGGCGAACTGCCTGCCGGGGCCGTAATCGTGCACCATGAGGTCATGCGTGCCCAGCACACCGGGATATCCCATGATCTTGGAGCGGATGTGGGAGACCAGCGCGGGGTCGGGGGCCTGCCCCAGCAACGGGCTCACGGTGTCGCGAATGAGCTCGAAGCCGCTCCAGCCAATGTAGGCGCCCACGGCCAAACCCACCCACGCATCGAGCGCGAGTCCCGTGAGGTGCGCCATCACCGAACACGCCAGAACCGCCGCAGTCGCGATGACGTCGTTTTTTGAATCCTGCGCCGTGGCGCGCAGCGTCTCGGAATCGATGGCATCGCCCAAGCGCTTATTGAAATGCGCCATCCACAACTTGACGGCACAGGAGAGCAGCAGCACGGCGACGAGCGCGGCCGAGAACTCGACAGGCGTGGGCGCGATGATCTTCTCAATCGAGGAGCGGATGAGCTCAATGCCGATAAGCAGCACCAGCACCGCCACGACCAACCCGGATAGATATTCATAGCGACCGTGACCGTACGGATGCTCAGGGTCGGCGGGCTTGCTCGCCAGCTTGAACCCGAGGACGCTCACGATGTTGGAGCTCGCATCGCTCAGGTTGTTGAGCGCGTCGGCCACGATGGAGACAGACCCGGAGAGCACGCCGATGGCGCCCTTAGCGCAGCATAGAACAACGTTGAGCGAGATGCAGACCATACCGGCCAGAGAACCGACCTTTGAGCGGTCCTCCCCCGCCCGTGCAAGTACCCATTCGACCATATCCAACATCCTTCCTTACCAGCGAAGCACCCATGGTAGCACCGCGCCACGACAAAACCAAAAGGCCGCCACCCCTGTGGGTAGCGGCCTTTGCGTGAATACTCGACGCGCGGTCAAGCAAAAGAGCGCAACTCTTAGAGCTTGATCTCGATGTCAACGCCCGCGGGCAGGTCGAGGCGCATGAGCGAATCGACGGTGCCGGGGGTGGGGTCGAGAATGTCGATGAGGCGCTTGTGGGTGCGCATCTCGAACTGCTCACGGGAGTCCTTGTTCACGTGGGGCGAACGGATGACCGTGTACAGGTTGCGCTCGGTCGGCAGCGGAATGGGACCAGAGACGCGGGCGCCGGTCTTCTGGGCGGTCTCGACGATGAGCTTGGCGGACTGATCCACGACCTCGTGGTCATAGCCCTTCAGGCGAATCCTGATCTTCTGGGTGGACAACGTAACCTCCAACAGGGAATAGCGAGGGCACCCTCGCGGTGTGCTTACAAGTACGAGCGAGGGACCTTAGTTGGTACCGTTCTTGGCCATGACCTCATCCACGATGGACTTGGGAGCCGGCTCATAGGAGTCGAACTGCATGGTGTAGGAAGCGCGACCCTGGGTCTGGGAGCGGAGGTCGGTGGCGTAACCGAACATCTCGCCCAGCGGCACCTTGGCGCGGATGACCTTGCTGCCAGCGCGGTCGTCCATGCCCTCGATCTTGCCACGGCGACCGGACAGGTTGCCCATGACGTCGCCCATGTACTGCTCGGGGGTCTCGACCTCGACGGCCATGCAGGGCTCGAGGAGGATCGGGTCGGACTTCTTGAGGGCGTCCTTGATAGCCATGGAACCGGCGATCTTGAACGCGGCCTCGGAAGAGTCGACCTCGTGGTAGGAGCCGTCGAACAGGGTGACCTTGACGTCGACGACCGGGTAGCCGGAGATGACGCCGGTGTTCAGCGCCTCCTGGATACCCTTGTCGATGGACGGGATGTACTCCTTGGGCACGACACCGCCGACGATGGCGTTGACGAACTCGTAGCCAAAGCCCTCTTCCATCTTCTCGAGCTTGATGACGGCGTGGCCGTACTGACCGCGACCACCGGACTGGCGGACGAACTTGCCCTCGGCCTTCTCGACGTCGTGACCCGGGGCCTCACGGTAGGCGACCTGCGGCTTACCGACGTTGGCCTCTACCTTGAACTCGCGGAGCAGACGGTCGACGATGATCTCGAGGTGCAGCTCGCCCATGCCGGCGATGATGGTCTGGCCGGTCTCGTGGTTGGTGGACACCTGGAAGGTCGGGTCCTCCTCGGCGAGCTTGGTGAGCGCGATGGACATCTTGTCCTGCTCGGCCTTGGTCTTGGGCTCGATGGCGATGTCGATAACGGGCTTGGCGAACTCGATCTGCTCGAGGACGATCTCCTTGCCCTCGGCGCACAGGGTGTCACCGGTGGTGGTGTTCTTCAGGCCAACGGCGGCGAGGATGTCGCCGGCGGAGGCGCCGTCGACGTCGACACGATCGTTGGCGTTCATCTCGAGGATGCGGCCGAAGCGCTCGCGGTTGCCGTTGGTGGCGTTGACCACGTAGGAACCGGCGTCCACGTGGCCGGAGTACACGCGGAAGAAGGAGAGCTTACCGACGAACGGGTCGGTAGCGATCTTGAAGGCCAGAGCGGCGAACGGGGCATCGGCGGAAGCCTCGCGGGTCTCGGTCTCGCCGGTCTTGGGGTTGACGCCCTCGACAGCCGGGACGTCGAGCGGGCTGGGCAGGTAGTCCACGACGGCGTCGAGGAGCTCCTGAACGCCCTTGTTCTTGTAGGCGGAGCCCACCAGGACGGGGTTCAGCTCGTTGGCGAGCGTGCCCTTGCGGATGGCGGCCTTGAGCATCTCGACGGGGATCTCCTCGCCCTCAAGAGCCATCATCATGAGGTCGTCGTCGTAATTGGCGGCGGCATCGACGAGCTCCTCGCGCTTCTCAGCGGCGATCTCGGCGAACTCGGCCGGGATCTCGTCCATGGCCTCGGGATAGGTCATGCCCTTGTCATCCGGCTTGAAGTCCCAAGCGGTCATGGTGACGAGGTCGATGACGCCCCAGAAGTTGTCCTCGGCGCCCATGGGGACCTGAATGGCAACGGCGTTGGCGTTCAGGCGCTCCTTCATGGTGTCGATGGCGTGGAAGAAGTCGGCGCCCACGCGGTCATACTTGTTGATGAACGCGATGCGGGGGACGTTGAAGTTGCGGGCCTGGCGCCACACGGTCTCGGACTGCGGCTGAACACCGGCAACGGCGTCGAACACGGCGACGGCACCGTCGAGAACGCGCAGGGAGCGCTCGACCTCGGCGGTGAAGTCCACGTGGCCGGGGGTGTCGATGATCTGGATGCGGTAGCTCTTGCCGTCCTTGGGCCAGAAGCAGGTGGTGGCGGCGGACTGAATGGTAACGCCGCGCTCCTGCTCCTGAACCATCCAGTCCATGGTGGCAGCGCCCTCATGGGTCTCACCGATCTTGTGCTTCTTACCGGTGTAGTACAGGATGCGCTCGGTCGTGGTGGTCTTACCGGCATCGATGTGGGCCATGATGCCGATGTTACGGGTCTCGGAAAGCTTGTACTTGGGCTTAGCCATGAGTCAGTTCCTTCCTAGAGATTACCAGCGGTAGTGAGAGAACGCGCGGTTGGCCTCGGCCATCTTGAAGACGTCCTCGCGCTTCTTCACGGAAGCGCCAACGCCGTTGGAGGCGTCGATGATCTCGGCGGCAAGGCGCTCGGCCATGGTCTTCTCCTTGCGGGCGCGGGAGAAGTTGACCATCCAGCGGATACCGAGCTGGGTGGAACGACGGGCGTTGACCTCCATGGGGACCTGGTAGGTAGCGCCACCGACACGCTTGGGCTTGACCTCGAGCGTGGGCTTAATGTTGTCCATGGCCTTCTTGAAGACGGCGAGGGCGTCCTCACCGGTCTTCTCGGCGACCATCTCGAACGCGCTGTAGACGATGCGCTCGGCGGTGGCCTTCTTGCCGTCCAGAAGGACCTTGTTGATGAGCTGCGTCACGAGGCGGTTGTTGTAAACAGCATCAGGCTGGACCTCGCGGCGGTGAGTTTTAGCTGCACGACGCGGCATATTGAATCTCCTCTATCTGAATGGGATCGGGTCTAGAAGCTCGATTACTTCGGGCGCTTGGCACCGTAGTGGGAACGAGCCTGCTTACGGTTGGCAACCGGGGCGCAGTCGTAGCAGCCGCGGATGATGTGGTAACGCACACCAGGCAGGTCGCGAACACGACCGCCGCGGACGAGCACGATGGAGTGCTCCTGCAGGTTGTGACCCTCGCCGGGGATGTAAGCGGTGACCTCGATGCCGTTCACGAGGCGCACACGGGCAACCTTGCGAAGAGCGGAGTTCGGCTTCTTGGGGGACGTGGTGAACACGCGGGTGCACACACCGCGCTTCTGGGAGTTGCTCTTGAGAGCGGCGTTCTTGGACTTCTTGGGGACCGAGCGGCGGCCCTGGCGAACCAGCTGGTTGATAGTAGGCAAAGCGTACTCCTTCTCGAAATATCCAGCTTCCATTCCATGTGCAACGGCATATTAAGGGGCGTCAGCATCCTCCCACAAAACACGCGACTTGCTATGGTACGCGCGTGTACGTGCCCGGTCAACAGACCACGCGTCCGGGCGTTTCCCTATTTGGGGCATATTCCGCAGAGTCTCCACAATGAGGATCGCAAGGGTCTGTGGCCCCTGCGTCGCGCGAATGCTCACGCGCACGCGTGACCTCTCGTCCAGCCGCAATGCAAAGGGGCTCCCGCAACTGCGAGAGCCCCATGACAATGAGTCGCATTGGGGAATCGTGGTTATTTGGGCCTTCTGCCCTGCATTACGCCTTGCGACGGCTCGCGAGCAGACCCATGCCGAGCACGCTCAGACCAGCGGACGCGACCGCAAGAATCTGGACGGGGTCGCCCGTCTGGGGCAACTTCTCGGACGGCTTGAGCACGGGCTTGCTACTCGGCTTTTGCTCTGGCTTGACAACAGGCTTCTTAACCAAACCGTCCACGGCAGCGTTGATTGCCGCCGCCATCGCATCGACATCAGCCTGCTTATCGACTGTATAGCCACGCTTCACGGAAGCAACCGCATTTTGAACCGTCACACGCGTCGCGTCCGTATATCCAGTAAGGTCCTTGGGGACGCGAGCGAGGGCTGCGTCCACTGCCGAGTAATCAGCAGGTCGGAACGCAAGGGCATCGATGGCAGCATTGATGTCCGCAGCCATCTTATCGACCTCGGCCTGCTTATCCGCCTTGTAGCCGCGCTTGACAGCGGCAACGGCGTCCTCAACGGCCTTGCGAGACTCCGGCGTATAAATGGAGAGATCCTCGGGCACGGTCGCGAGAGCCTCATCGACCTTGGCGTAATCCGCAGGCTTGGGCATATGCTCGGCGTGCTTTGCGCTGAACGCGTCCATGAGCTGGAAGATGCGCTCCATGTCATGCGGCTTAGAAGGCTCATCGCACCAGACGCACTGCATGCTGCCGATCGTCGGGATGGTGCCACTGGCACCCGTCACCTCGTTGAAGCCTTTCTTTTCGATGTTGCTCATCGCGTTGTTGAAGTGATAACCGCCATCCGAGATGTGGCCAAGCACCCAATACCATGCATCATTGGTGTTGAGAATTTCGAGGCCCTGCTGCTGCAGGAATTCCGGCTTGGCAACGTAGAAGCCCCACCAACCAGAAGTCCAATAGGACACGGTAAGGTCCTGGTCGAATGCGCCAAAATTAGTCTTTTGGTTGTAATAGATGCCATCATTGAAGCACAGCGGCTTCATGCCGGCGTCCTTGATGATGCCGCAAACGTGGTTAGCGTACTCGATGAAATTCTTGTACTCGCCGTTCCGCTGGATCTCACCCCAGCCGGGATCAGAAAACACATCATTGGCAAACTCATCGGCACCAAAGTTGAAGTACTCAGAGGCACCGGCATTGCCGAAGTAGGTGACGTACTTCTGCAGCATGGCATACAAGAAGTTGACGGCTTTCTGATTGGTGATATCGACGGTGCGTACCGAGACCCTATCACTATTCGAGTACGCCGCGTTCTCGATTCCGAGCTCCTTCATGGCGACCAGCAGTGCGTCCATGTGGCCCGGGCTATTGATGACCGGAACGATACCTACGCCCTTCGCCTTGGCGTAAGAGATGATGTCGTTCATCTCCGCCTCAGTGAGAGCGTTGCCGTTGGGGTCCTTGTAATAGGAGTCGTTACCGGCGGTGAGGGCGGCCTTGACAGCATCGCTCTCGTAGACCTTGCCGTCGGCCTCAATTGACATGTCGTCGAGGAAGAAACGCATGCCGTCGTTTGCGAGAATCAGCTGGACATCGGTGTAACCGTTCTTTGCAGCACGATCGATGATCTGCTTGAGCTGATCGGCGGAGAAGTACTTGCGTCCAGCATCTATTGAAAAGATGCTATGGCCCCCCGCCGCATACGCACGAGCCGGCAGGGCGACTAGACACGTCACTGCGAAAACAGCGGCGACAACGCCCGCAAGCACGCGCTTCATGCCATGCTTCATCTTATACACGTTCCTCATTCCTTTCTATAAACGAAGGGTTGCCGAACCCACCCCAATGCGACCCTACATTTTATACCTACGGGCGTCCGCCGTTCTGTTTCTCGGAAAGGCGCATTGATACTAACAGTCACGTCCGCATTCGCATATGAACCAGCGGCGTTCATCTCGCAATTGCCTATGGCCGCCGTCGATCTGCCTATGCCCGCCGCAATTTCTCCTATGCCTAGTGTCGCTTTGCCTATGGCTATCTGCCGCTTCAACGTTTCAAACGGCAAATAGCCATAGGCAATTACTCACAGTGTGATGTGGTCGACACTTCCGCGAAGCATGGGGCGCACATGCAAAAAGCCCGCCCTCCCCTTTCGGGAAAGGCGGGCTTCAAATCAAGGGAACTCGCGAGCGGACCTCAGGTGCCCCAAATCGCCCTGAAAAAGGTGGGCGCGCGCCTAGCGTGCGGCGCCCGACGATTGAAGGACGAGGTGGGGTGCCTGAGGCCCGCGCAGCGTTAGTCCTCCTGCTCCTCAGGGTAGACCTCATCGGTGTCGACGAGCTTGTTCAGCAACTCGTCGAGGGAGGCCATGTCCTCGTTGATGACGCCGTTGCCGTCCTTGGCCTGCGCGGGGGCGCCGATCATCTCCTCGTCGGAGTCGAGGTGGTGGCGTGGCGCGCTGGAGCCGAGCAGGATGTCGTCCGGGCCGTCCGGGCTAAAGACCATCTGCAGCAGCTGGGAGAGGTCCTCCTCGTCGGCCACGTCCTCGGAGTTATCGAGGATGTAGAGCAGGTTGTGCTCCTCAAGACCGTCGCGCAACTCCTCGATCGCCTTGGCGCCGATGCCGTCGATCCGGAGCAGATCCTCCTCGGACTTGCCCACCAGGTCGCCGACGGTCTCGATGCCCACCTCGCTGAACTTGTTGGTCCAGCGCTGCGACACGCCCAGGTCGTCGAACAGGTACAGGCGCGCGTCCTCGGCGGAGATGGTGCGGCCGTTGCGGGTGAACTGGCCGCCCTCGCCGCCGTACTCGCCCGCGCCGAAGTCGAGCTGCTGCGGCAGCTCCTCGTCGAGCTCCTTGAGCTCCTCGGGCGCCCACTCGGGAAGAACCTTGGCGTGGGGCGAGGAGAGGTTCTCGATGACTTGGTAACCCTCCTCGGTGCGGTAGGTCAGACCGGCCTTGGCGTACGGCTTGAGGCCGGTGCCCGCCGGGATCTTCTTGCCCACGATGACGTTGGACTTGAGGTCGAGCAGGTGGTCGACCTTGCCCTCGATGGCGGCCTCGGTGAGGACGCCCGCCGTGCGGATGAACGACGCGGAGGACAGCCAAGAGTCGATCGAGGACGCGACCTTGAGCGTACCCAGGATCGCGGGCTCGGCGGCAGGCGGGGTGAGGCCCAGACGCGCCACGCGGTCGACCTCGTCGGCGAACTCGTAGCGGTCCACGTACTGGCCGAGCAGGTAGCGGGAGTCACCGGGGTTTGTGATCTGAACGCGACGCAGCATCTGGCGAGCCATGACCTCGATGTGCTTGTCGTTGAGGTCGACGCCCTGGGAGTTGTAGACCTCCTTCACGTTCTCGACGAACGTGTGCATAGTGGACTCGATGTCCGTGAGCTGGCGCAGGTTGCGGAAGTTCACGAAGCCCTTGGTGATCTGGTCGCCGGCGCGGACCTCGCAGCCGTCCTCGATGCCGGGCATGAACTGGACGGCGGCGGGAACGCGCTTCTCGTCCAGGATGCGGCTCGGGTCGTCCGTGTCGGTGAGGGTGAGCACGTACTCGGACTTCTCGGGCTTGATGGCCAGGTGACCGGAGAACGGGGCCAGGTCGGCCTCGCGGCCGAGAATCTTCTCGTTGACGTTGCCGACGATGTCGAACATACGCGAAACGGTCGGGAGACCCTGCGTGATGTCGGCAACGCCCGCGACGCCGCCGGAGTGAATGGTGCGCATCGTAAGCTGCGTACCGGGCTCGCCGATGGACTGGGCGGCGATGATGCCGACCGCGGTGCCGATGGCGACGGGACGACGGGTGGAGAGGTCCCAGCCGTAGCACTTCTGGCACACGCCGTACTTGGAGCGGCAGGTGAGCAGGGCGCGCAGGGCGACCTTCTTCATGCCGGCGTCGATCATCTTCTTGAGGTCGTCCACGCAGGTGATGTACTCATCCTTCTTGAACAGGACGGTGCCGTCGGCAGCCACGACGTCCTCGAGGAAGCAGCGGCCGACGAGGTCGGCGTTGATGTCCTCGGTGCCGGGGATGATCAGGTTGTAGGAGCAGCCCTCGGTAGTGCCGCAGTCCTCCTCGCGCACGATGACGTCCTGGGCCACATCGACGAGACGACGGGTGAGGTAACCGGAGTCGGACGTGTGCGAAGCGGTGTCGACGAGGCCCTTACGGGCGCCGTAGGTGGAGATGAAGTACTCGAGCGGGAGCAGGCCCTCGCGGAAGTTCGCCTTAATGGGAAGGTCGATCGTCTCGCCGGACATGTCCGCCATGAGGCCGCGCATGCCGCCGAGCTGACGCAGCTGGGCCTTGGAGCCACGGGCGCCGGAGTCGGCCATCATGTAGATGGGGTTCTCCTCGTCGAACATGGCGAGCATCTTGGACGCAACCGTGTCGGTCGCGGCAGTCCACTCGTTGACGACCTCGATATGGCGCTCCATCTCGTTGAGGAAGCCCTCTTCGTAGTAGGCGTTGATCTGGTCGACGTTGCTCTGGGCGCGGTCGAGGACCTGCCACTTGTCGTCCGGGATCAGGGCGTCCCACACGGAGATGGTCAGACCCGAGGTGGTGGCGTAGTGGAAACCGGAGTACTTGATGGCGTCGAGGATCGGGGCGACCTCGGCCTCGGGGTAGCGATCGCAGCAGTCCGAGACGAGCTTGGCGATGTCGCCCTTGACCATCTTGTAGTTGATGAACTCGTAGTCGGCCGGCAGGCACTGGCGGTTGAAGATGATGCGGCCGATGGTCGTCTCGAAGCGAGCGGTCTTGGAACCGGTCACGTCGAAGTCCTGGACCTCGTTCTTGCCCATCTTGACGCGGAACAGCTTGGTGCCGTCCCCGAGCGTGACGTTGGCCTCGGACTCGGACACGCGGACCTGGACCTTGGCCTGCAGGTCGACGCCGGCCTCGGCGCGGCAATCATAGGCGCGCAGGGCGTCGTCGAAGCTCGCGAACACGTGGCCCTCGCCCGGCATGCCGTCGCGGGCCTGGGTGAGGTAGTACACGCCGATGATCATGTCCTGCGACGGGATGTTCACGGGCTTGCCGGAAGCCGGCGAGCGCAGGTTGTTGGAGCTCAGCATGAGGATGCGCGCCTCGGCCTGTGCCTGGACGGACAGCGGGACGTGGACGGACATCTGGTCGCCGTCGAAGTCCGCGTTGAACGGGGCGCAGACGAGCGGGTGCAGGTGGATGGCCTTGCCCTCGACCAGCACGGGCTCGAAGGCCTGGATGGACAGGCGGTGCAGCGTCGGGGCGCGGTTGAGCAGGACGAGGCGGCCGTCGATGACCTCCTCGAGGATGTCCCACACAAAGGAGGCGCGACGCTCGATGGCGCGCTTGGCGCCCTTGATGTTCTCCACCTTGCCGAGCTCGGTCAGGCGCTTCATGACGAACGGCTGGAAGAGCTCCAGGGCCATCGTCTTGGGCAGGCCGCACTGGTGCAGCTTGAGCTTGGGGTCGGTGACGATAACGGAACGACCGGAGTAGTCGACGCGCTTGCCCAGCAGGTTCTGGCGGAAGCGGCCCTGCTTGCCCTTGAGGGCCTCGGCGAGCGACTTGAGCGGGCGACCGCCACGGCCGGAGACCGGGCGACCACGACGGCCGTTGTCGAACAGGGCGTCGACGGCCTCCTGGAGCATGCGCTTCTCGTTGTTCACGATGATCGCGGGGGCGTCCAGGTCGAGCAGGCGCTTCAAGCGGTTGTTGCGGTTAATCACGCGACGGTACAGGTCGTTCAGGTCGGACGCGGCAAAGCGGCCGCCGTCGAGCTGGACCATCGGGCGCAGATCCGGCGGAATGACCGGGATGACGTCCAGGATCATGTTCGCGGGGTCGTTGCCGCCCTTGAGGAAGGCGTCGACGACCTCGAGGCGCTTGACGGCCTTCTCGCGCTTCTGCTTCTGGGAATCCTCGTCGGCGATGATGGCCTTGAGGGTCGCGGCCTCCTGCTCGAGGTCGATGGAGGCGAGGAGGTCGCGAATGGCCTCGGCGCCCATGTCGCCCTTGAAGTACATGGAGTAGTAGCGCTTCATCTCGCGGAACAGCGGCTCGTCGGAGACGAGGTCGCGCTCGTTGAGCTGCATGAAGGCCTGGAACGCCTCGGAGCGCAGGTCCTTCTCGTCGCGGCACTCCTCCTGGATGTCCACGATGCCCGCGGCGATCTCCTCGGGGGTGAGGGGCTCCTCGTCGGAGAACTCGTCGAAGTTCTCGGGGTTGCCCTGCTCCTTCAGCGACTCGATCTGGCGGGCGCACTCGGCGTCGATCTCCTCCAGGTCGGCCGCCAGCTCCTCGCGCAGGTCGTCGGCATCGGCCTCGCGGGCCTCATAGTCGACGTGCGTGATGATGTAGCTCGCGAAGTACAGGACCTTCTCCAGGTCCTTGGACTTGATGTCGAGCATGCGGCTCATCGGGAACGAGGTCGGGCTCTTGAAGTACCAGATGTGGCTGACGGGGGCCGCCAGCTCGATGTGGCCCATGCGCTCGCGGCGCACCTTGGCCGTGGTCACCTCGACGCCGCAGCGCTCGCAGACGATGCCCTTGAAGCGGATGCCCTTGTACTTGCCGCAGGAGCACTCCCAGTCCTTGGCGGGACCGAAGATCTTCTCGCAGAACAGGCCGTCCTTCTCGGGCTTGAGGGTACGGTAATTGATGGTCTCGGGCTTCTTGACCTCGCCGCGCGACCACGAGCGGATCTTGTCGGCGGAAGCAAGCGAGATCTTTACCGCATCAAAATCAGTAGCTTCGAAATCTGCCACAGTCAACTACTCCTTATCGGTGGTGGTGGCGGCGAGCTCATCGAGGATGGCGTCGGCCGCATCGGCGGAGGTGTCGGCCTCGTCGAGCGAGGGCAGGTCGTTCAGGTCGAGCTCGGCGTCGTCGGCGGCCACGGGAGCGGCGGGCGCTTCCGGCTCGGCGTCGCGGATGGGCTCGATGTCGAGCGCCAGGGAGCGGATCTCCTTGACGAGAACCTTGAAGGACTCGGGGATGCCGGCCATGGGGACGTTCTCGCCCTTGGTGATGGCCTCGTAGGTCTTGACGCGGCCGATGGTGTCGTCGGACTTGACCGTGAGGATCTCCTGGAGCACGTTGGAGGCGCCGTACGCGTAGAGCGCCCAGACCTCCATCTCGCCGAAGCGCTGGCCGCCGAACTGGGCCTTACCGCCCAGCGGCTGCTGGGTGACGAGGCTGTAGGGGCCCGTCGAGCGAGCGTGGATCTTGTCGTCGACCATGTGGCCGAGCTTCAGGATGTAGGACGTGCCCACGGTGATGGGCTCGCGGAACTGCTCGCCGGAACGGCCGTCGTACAGCACGGTCTTGCCGCGCTCGTCGAGCTGGGTCACGAACGAGGGGTTCATGTGCTCGCCAAAGCGCTCGGAGGCAAGGTTGAGCATGTTCTTGTTGGCGCGACGGATGACCTCGGCGATCTCGTCCTCGTGCGCGCCGTCGAAGACGGGCGTGGAGACGAAGAACGGACCGGGGACGTACTTGTCGGAGTCGGCGGACTCGGTGTCCCAACCGCAGGCGGCGGCCCAGCCGAGGTGGCACTCGAGCAGCTGGCCCACGTTCATACGGGACGGGACGCCCAGCGGGTTCAGGATGACGTCGACCGGGGTGCCGTCGGCCATGTAGGGCATATCCTCCACGGGCAGGACCTCGCAGATAACGCCCTTGTTGCCATGGCGGCCGGCGATCTTGTCGCCCTGCTGGATCTTACGGCGCTGCGCGACGTAGACGCGCACCTGCTCGTTGACGCCCGGGGCGAGGTCGTCGCCGTTCTCGCGGCTGAAGCGAACCACGTCGATGACGCGGCCCTCGGCGCCGTGGGGCATCTTGAGGGAGGTGTCGCGGACGTCGTGCGCCTTGGTGCCGAAGATGGCGCGCAGCAGGCGCTCCTCAGCGGTGAGCGCGCTCTCGCCCTTGGGAGAGACCTTGCCCACGAGGATGTCGCCGGCCTTGACCTCGGCGCCGATGCGGATGATGCCGTCCTCGTCGAGGTTGGCGAGCATGTCCTCGGACAGGTTCGGGATCTCGCGGGTGATCTCCTCGGGGCCCAGCTTGGTGTCGCGGGCGTCGAGCTCGTAGCGGGAGATGTTGATGGTGGTCAGCAGGTCCTCGGAGACGAGACGCTCGGAGACGATGATGCCGTCCTCGTAGTTGAAGCCCTCCCACGGCATGTAGGCCACGGTGAGGTTCTGGCCGAGCGCGAGCTCGCCGTGATCGGTCGAGGGGCCGTCGGCCAGCGGCTGGCCCACCACGACCTGGTCGCCCACGCGCACGAGCGGGCGGTGGTTGATGCAGGTGGACTGGTTGGAGCGCTGGTACTTGGGCAGCTTGTAGGTGTCCATACTCTCAGCGGTCTTGACCGTGATCTTGGCGGCGTCGGCGAAGATGACCTCGCCGGCGTGCTTGGCCAGGGTGACCTCGCCGGAGTCGATGGCGGCGCGGCTCTCCATGCCGGTGCCGATGTAGGGGGCGACCGGGTGGACCAGCGGCACGGCCTGACGCTGCATGTTCGCGCCCATGAGGGTACGCTTGGCGTCGTCATGCTCGAGGAACGGAATGAGCGTGGCGGCTACGGAGAGCATCTGGCGCGGGGAGACGTCCATGTAGTCGACGTCCTCGACCGGCACGTCGGCCGGGGCGCCGAAGGAGCCGTCGAAGTCGCGCGTGCGGGCGACGACCGTGTGCGGGCGCACCAGGTTGCCGTCGGCGTCGATGGTCACGAGCTCGCCCGTCTTGGGGTCGATCGGGGTGTTGGCCGGCGCGATGATGTGGTTCTCTTCCTCATCGGCGGTCATCCAGTCGATCTGGTCGGTGGCCACGCCGTTCTCGATCTTGCGGTACGGGGCCTCGATGAAGCCGTACTGGTTCACGCGGGCGTAGAGGGCCAGCGAGCCGATCAGGCCGATGTTGGGGCCTTCGGGCGTCTCGATGGGGCACATACGGGAGTAGTGCGAGTTGTGGACGTCGCGGACGGCCGTGGGCACGTTGGTGCGGCGGCTGGAGCCGGACTTGTGGCCCGCCAGGCCACCGGGGCCGAGGGCGGACAGACGGCGCTTGTGGGTGAGACCGGTCAGCGGGTTGGCCTGGTCCATGAACTGGGAGAGCTGGCTGGAGCCGAAGAACTCCTTGATGGAGGCCACGATCGGGCGGATGTTGATGAGGCTCTGCGGCGTGATCTCGTCGATGTCCTGGGAGCTCATGCGCTCGCGCACGACGCGCTCCATGCGGCTCATGCCGATGCGGAACTGGTTGGCCACCAGCTCGCCCACGGTGCGGATGCGGCGGTTGCCGAAGTGGTCGATGTCGTCGATCTTGAAGCCGGGCTCGCCCGCCGCCAGGGACAGCAGGTAGCGCAGGGTCGCGATGATGTCCTCGTCGGTGAGAACGGCGACCTCCTCCTCGGTGGTGAGACCGAGCTTCTTGTTGACCTTGTAGCGGCCCACGCGGGCGAGGTCGTAGCGCTGCGGGTTGAACAGCAGGCCCTCGAGCAGGCTACGGGAGGCGTCGACGGTCGGCGGCTCGCCGGGGCGCAGACGACGGTAGATCTCGATGAGGGCGTCCTCGCGGGTGAGGGCGGTGTCGCGCTCGATGGTGCGCTTGATCACGTCGGAGTCGCCGAGCAACTCGAAGATGTCGTCGTTGGTAACGGCGATGCCAAGAGCGCGCAGGAACATGGTGGCGGACTGCTTGCGCTTGCGGTCGATGGAGACCACGAGCTGGTCGCGCTTGTCGACCTCGAACTCCAGCCACGCGCCGCGGGCCGGGATGATCTGGGCCTTGTAGACCTGCTTGCCGCCGTCCATCTCGGAGCTGTAATACACGCCCGGGGAGCGGACCAGCTGCGAGACGACGATGCGCTCGGTGCCGTTGAT
Organism: Collinsella stercoris DSM 13279; assembly: GCF_020735465.1. Classification (GTDB taxonomy): domain Bacteria; phylum Actinomycetota; class Coriobacteriia; order Coriobacteriales; family Coriobacteriaceae; genus Collinsella; species Collinsella stercoris. The sequence goes on from NZ_CP085935.1 coordinate 1,240,209, forward strand.
GATGAAGGTGCCCTGGTCGGTCATCATGGGGAAGTCACCCATGAAGACGAGCTGCTCCTTGATCTCGCCCGTCTCCTTGTTGGTGAGACGGACCTCGGTGAGCAGCGGGGCCTGGTAGGTCATGTCCTTTTCGCGGCACTCGTCCACGGTGTGGGACGGGTCGCCGAACTGGTGGTGGCCAAAGGTCACCTCGAGCTGGTGGTTCTGGCTCTGGATGGGGCTGGACTCCCTAAAGGCGTCGCGCAGGCCCTCGTCCATGAAGCGCTCGAAGCTCTCCTTCTGCACGGAGATGAGGTTCGGCAGCTCCATCGTCTCCGGGATCTTCCCGAAGTTGACGCGTGTGCGCTCGGTGGCGGTCACGGTCTTGGTAGCGTTTGCTTTCGGCACCAGGTGTTTCCTCCTTCTTGGGAAAAGGCGGTTGGTCTGACGGCCGCTCGGTCCCTCGCTCGTGCGTGCGGGGCGGACGGACGTGCATCGCATTCCGTCTATGGGCGCGCGCAAGCGCGTCGCCCCTCCCCCAACGCATTCACGGGCTACAGGCATAGCTCCGCCAGGTAAGGCAACCTACTAGTTTAGCAGGTGCCCGCCGTTCGGCAAGAAAGGTCTTGACTCATGGGCCTTTTTGGATTAGCAAAGTTTTTCTAAAGAAAAACACCTGCTCAACACTAGTGTATCGAACAGGTGTTCATGTATTTTGGATGAAGCCGTCAAATGTGCGACATGCGGGGCCTACCGGCCCGCAAAGGCTACTCCTCGCGCGTAAGGCCGCCGCGCTCGTCAATCGCGGCCCAGAACTCGTCCGCAAAGCGCGGGTCGTTGGCGGCCATGAGGGCGTTCGTGGCGATCCAGCCGGAGGGGGTGCCGGTGTCGTAGCCCGAGAGCGGGTCGATCACGACGGCGTACATGGCCTCGCGGTCCAGGCTGCGCGCCATGGCGTCGGTGAGCTGGATCTCGCCGCCCTTGCCCGGCTGCTGGTTGGCGAGCAGATCCATGACCAACGGGGAGAGCAGGTAGCGACCGACGATGTAGAGGTTGGAGGGAGCGGCCTCGGGGCTCGGCTTCTCCACCAGGCCGCCGATGCGCCACACGGCGCCCGGCTCGGTCTCCCCCGCGCCCTCGCAGCCCTCGAGCGTGCCCACAAAGTCGCCGGCGATGACGCCGTAGCGGTCCACCTGGTCGGGCGCGCAAGGTGCGACGGCGATCACGGACGCGCCGCCGTGGGCGCGGGAGACCTCGAGCATCTTGTCGCAGATGTCCTTGGCGGGAACCACGTAATCGCCCAGCAGGACGAGGAAGGGCTCACCGGCGCAGGCGTCTGCCGCGGAGCGGATGGCATGGCCCAGGCCGCGGGGCTCGTACTGGTAGCGGAAGTCGACGGGCATGTTGCCGGCGTGAGCGATGGCGTCAGCGTATCCCGCCTTGCCGCGCTCGCGCAGCAGGGCCTCGAGCGAGCGATCGGGCTGGAAATAGCTCAGCAGCTCGGGTTTGCCGGGGCTCGTCACGATGATGGCGCCGTCGACCTCCTCCGGGTCGAGGGCCTCCTCCACCACGTACTGGATGACCGGCTTATCGAGAACCGGGAGCATCTCCTTGGGGGTGCACTTGGTAGCGGGCAAAAAGCGGGTACCGAGGCCGGCGGCGGGGATGATAGCCTTCATGTTCGAGTTCCTTTCCGAGCGGAATGGGCGCGCAGGCGCCTTTCATCCAGCTTGCAGGATATAGACACATTCGCCTATGGTACTCGCACGAACCGTTTTGTGCGACCCCCTCACCGATACCCGACAAAATCGCGCACAGGACTGCAATGGCACACAGACTCACACGTGCATATGGGCTCGCACGTGCAACCGTATGCACGCGTCAGACGGGTCCACGCCGGCAAACAAGCTCGCACGGGCAACCAGTCCTCATGCGCAACCGAACTCACACGTCCACCTCGATGCCCGCGGGGGCCGTGTGCACATGAAAGGGAAAGACCACGAGCTCGAGGCCGAGCAGCAGCACATGATGGCCGACGCTCGCCAAGGGGGAGATCAGCAGCATGGCTCCTAGCACGAGCTCGAACGCGCCGGTGAGCAACGGGGCAACCCAACCCGCGCCGGACGTGTGGGCGGCAAGCGACTCGTCGATCTCGCGTGCGGCCTTCTCAAGGCCGAGCAGGCCCCACATGATGGCGATCACGTTGAGCGATTCGCGGGTGTTGAGCAGCGTAACGACGCCGAGCACGATCATGACCACATCCGTGCCGACGGTGATTTTCCCCGGGGTGCTGTCGCGGTCGAGAAGATCGGTCACGATGTCTGCAGCGCCCACGAACAACATGACCGCACCCAAGATATGGGGCAGATGCTCGGCGACCTGCCCCGAGAACAACAGACAGGCGACGCCCAGAATGGGAAGCAGCAGCGTTGCGATAAAGGCGATCCTGCCGGGAGCTTTTTGATTGGCGAAGCTTCGATCCATTTGGACACGCGACATAATGCGAATCTCCCCGTTCCTGCAGCGGTGCGCCGCATATCGGGCGCCAACGAATCAACTCCCAGAGCTTTACCCGGTGGAGCCCGCCACAACGCCGAAAAAGGCGCCACCATGGAATCTGCAGGGACGATTGGGAAGGCAGAAAACGCAAATGCGCGGATAAAATCCCGACCGGCAGAGTATATGGCCAAAACCGAATACAGAATGCACAGGTAGACGCGTCATCACTTTTCGCCGTACTCGCCATTGCCATAATTATCCGCGCATTTGCGTATTCAATCCCCCCCACAGCGGGGCCCCGGGCGGAAGGGCGGGGCCCCGGGCGGAAGGGTGGGGCCTCGGGCGGAAGGGTGGGGCCTCGGGCGGAAGGGTGGGGCCTCGGGCGGAAGGGCCTCGTCCGACAAGCGAGCGAGGCCCTTCACGCAGGTGCAGTTGTTCCGACGGCAGCCACATTCAGCCGCAACTGAAACGGCACGCTACCGCGCGGGAAAAACGCCGGTCATCCTACTTCGCACGGGCGCGGTTGTAATTGATGAGGCAGCCGGCTTTGACGATCGCGCGCTCCTCGGGGGTCATATCCGCGACAAAGAGCGAGATGTGCTCTACCCGGAGCGCGGAATCGCCCTCGGGACAGGATGCCGAGGCGTGCACCACCCAGGCAGGGATGTCGCCCATGTCCCCATCGAGCGCAGTGCGAATTCCGGGCACGAACACGTAGTCCCCCACCTCGAACGACGGCTCGCCCTCCAGCTGGAAGGGCACCATGCCCCAGTTCATCACGTTGGAGCGATAGCGCTTGGTGGCGTACTCGCACGTGATGTTGGCAAGGCCGCCGAGCACGCGCTGGCAGCTCGCCGCCTGCTCACGTGCCGAACCGTCACCGGGCTTCACTGCATAGATCGTCGAGCCGATCTCGACCGCGGCGGGATCGGCACCCGCAAGCGCGCCAGCCGCCACGAGGGCGTCGAACACCGGCGCAACCTCGGCGGGAACGGACGGAGCGACAGTAACCGCTCCGCCATCCACCGCAGGCGCGCCTTGGCCGGCACCGGCCGACGCGCAATCGACCCCAACGGGAGCGCCCTCTCCGGTCCCGGCATCAATGCCTTCGCACGCGACCGCAGCGTCCTTGCACACGCCCGCAGCGGCCGCGACGGCTCCGTCCGCGCCCGCCAAGCGCTCGCGCTCGAGCTCGGCAACCGCCTTGGCGCGGCCCACGTACTCGGGGTCGCGGCGGCTCAGCGTGAACTCAGCCAAACCCAGCGGGTTGGAGCGGTACGAGCTCGTCTCGCCGGAGGGAATCAGCTCGTCGGTGGTGGTGACGTCATCCATGATCTTGGACGCCACGCGCAAAAGGATGTTCTCGGCGAGCGGCTCCGTCTCGGGCCAGTCCTTGATGTTGGGGCCGTACACCAGCTCGCCCTCAGCATCGCCGCGGCCGAACCCCTGATACACACGGTGCTCGTAGGCGCTGGCATCGAAGTGGTACGCCACGTGCTCGTCCCAGGTTTCGGCAGGCAGGTCGGTCGCCGCGGTCAGCACGCCGCCCGCCGCGGCGGTCGCGGCGATGGAGCGCGCATCCATGAGCGCGACGCCCGTGAGCTGGCCCGCGCCCGGCTTGGAGCCCTCGCGGTTGGGGAAGTTGCGCGTGGTGTGGCGGATGGACAGGCCGTTGTTCGCCGGCGTGTCGCCCGCGCCAAAGCACGGGCCGCAAAAAGCCGTGCGCACGATGGCGCCGGCCTGCATGAGCTCGAGCGCCGCGCCGTTGCTCGCCAGTTCAAGGAACACCGGCTGGGAGCTCGGGTACACCGACAGCGCAAACTCGCCGTTGCCGCACGTCTTGCCGCGCAGGGCGCGCGCCGCCTGCATCACGTTGGTGAAGTTGCCGCCGGAGCAACCGGCGATGACGCCCTGCTGGACTTGCAGGCGTCCGTCGGGGCGAATCTTGTCAAGAAGCGACAAGGAGGCGCGCCCGCCGCCGACCTCGGCCGCGCGCCGCTCGACCTCGCTCAGGATGTCGACCATGTTCGCGTTGAGCTCGTCGATGGTAAAGGCGTTCGAGGGGTGGAACGGCAGGGCGATCATGGGGCGCACCGCCGCAAGGTCGACCTCGACGCAGCCGTCATAGTACGCAACCGACGCCGGGTTGAGCTCGCGGTAATCGTCCGCGCGGCCATGCTCGGCCAGGAACGCGCGCGTGTCCTCGTCCGTGCGCCAGATCGAGGTGAGGCAGGTGGTCTCGGTGGTCATCACGTCCACGCCGTTGCGGTAGTCGGTCGGCATGCTCGACACGCCGGGGCCCACGAACTCCATCACGGCATTCTTCACGTATCCGCAGTCGAAGACCGCGCGGATGATGGCCAGCGCGATATCCTGCGGGCCCACGCCCGGAACCGGCGCGCCCTTGAGGTAGACGGCGACCACGCGCGGATAGGCGACGTCGTAGGTGTCGCGCAGCAGCTGCTTGACCAGCTCTCCGCCGCCCTCGCCGATGGCCATGGTGCCCAGGGCGCCGTAACGGGTATGCGAATCGGTACCGAGAATCATCTTGCCGCAACCGGCCTGCATCTCGCGCATGTACTGATGGATGACGGCGATATGCGGCGGGACGAAGATGCCGCCGTACTTCTTGGCGGCGGACAGGCCGAAGACGTGGTCGTCCTCGTTGATGGTGCCGCCCACCGCGCACAGCGTGTTGTGGCAGTTGGTGAGCACGTAGGGCACGGGAAACTCCGTCATGCCGGACGCCTTGGCGGTTTGGATCACGCCCACGTACGTGATGTCGTGGCTCGCGAGTGCGTCGAAGCGCAACTTGAGGCGATCCACGCTGCCGCTCGTGTTGTGCGCGGCGAGGATGCCGTGGGCGATGGTGCCCTCGCGAGCCGCCTCGGGCGTGGGCAGCGCGCAGTCGCCCGCGAGCTCGGCTGCCTGCTTTTCGGGGACGATCGTGGTGCCATCAAGTAGGTAAACGCCGCCGTCATAGAGCTGTACGGGTTCTGCCATGAGGTCGCTCTCCATCCTAGTCGCGCGCACCGGGCCGCGTGGCCCAGCGTGCTCCGGGGTTATGCCCTTACGCTTTAGCTTGCGACAGTATACCCGAGCGCCGAGACAGTTCCGGCACCGCCGTGCTTCTTCGACAAGTTGCAATAAACAGCCGAAGCGGCCGATACGACCATTCTTGGCAGCGGGCGCAGCCCCTACGCCACGGCCCGCGCCCTCATCAGGCGGAACAGCACCGCAACGGTCACCACCCAGCACACGGCGACAACAACGGCGCCCACAAGGCCGATCGCCTCAATCGACACGGACGTGACGACCACGCCGCCCAACGCGGAGCCGGCTCCGATGCCAAAGTTGAACAGCCCTGAGAAGATCGACATCGCGACGGACGACTCGTCTTCCTCGACGCCCTTGATGATCTCGGCCTGAAACGCCACGTTGAATGCCGTTCCGCAACAGCCCCACAGCATAAACACGGCGAGCACGGCCGGAACGCTCCCCGCGACGACGCGCAGCAACGCAAGTGCAGCCACCACGCCGGCAATCGAAAGCGCCAAGAACAGCCGGCTCCTACCGTCATACAAGCGAGAAAAGAGCATGCTCCCCAGGATCCCGGCAAAGCCGAACACCGTCAGCGAAACGGTGATCATGCCCGCATCGAACGAGGCGACCTGCTGCAAAAACGGCTCGATGTAGCTGTAGCAGGTGTAATAGCCCGTGGCGAACAACATGGTCGCCCCATACATAACCACCAGTGGTCGGTTCTTGAAGAGGTACGGCAGTCGCGCCAACGTAAAGGGCTTTCCGGCGGGAATTGTCGGCAGCACCGCCGCCAGATACGCGATGATGGCGATGGCGATAACGCTCACCACGCCGAACGTCATGCGCCAGCCCAGGGCGAGGCCAATCGCGCGTCCAAGCGGCAGGCCGAATATCTGCGCGATCGAAGAGCCCGTGGCGATCATGCCGATGGCGAGCGACCCGTGCCGAACGTCGACAAGGCGCGTCGCCATGACGGCGGCAATCGACCAAAAAATGGCGTGGGCGCTTGCCACAACGATGCGTGCGAGGATGAGCAGGAAAAATGTCTGGGCAACAGCGGAAAAAACCTGACCAGCCGCGAACACCATGAGCACGCCCAGCAACAACCGCTTGAACTCGACCCGCGAGGCGGCAATCATCAGCGGCAAGGACAACAGCATGACGGCCCAAGCGTATGCCGTGATCATGAGTCCGCACGTCGCCTCGGTAATGGAAAAGCCCGCCGAAATATCGGTGAGCAAGCCGATGGGCATGAACTCCGAGGTATTGAGGATGAAGGCCGAAAACGTGAGACCCGCAAGCGCCATCCATTGCCGCGCCGAGAGAGCATTGCCCCCGTGCCCTTCTTCCCCTTTGAACTGCTCGCTCGCCCCCGACATTGTCACTCCCCTGCCTTTCGCACGACAATCCCCACGTCGCACGCGGCGTGGGGACCTTTTGATCGGGTGAGATTATATCGACCGGGCATCAGCCGTCAGCGCCAGATCAGCGGTGAAAACGATGTGTAACAAGGGACGACAAATGTTCAGGCGGACCGCACGCCCACTCAGCGCCCGGCGACGCGCCAGAGCACGCAAATCGTCCCAATAAAGAGGGCGCCCATGGCGACCAGGCATCCCAGCATGCCAGCCGCCCTCGACACGGCCCCGCGGACGCCGCCGGGCGCGTCGCTCTCGCTCGTCGCGTATCGGTCGATCTGATACGGATTCTTCATGTCCAAACGCCTCCCTCTGCGCGGGCAGACCGTCAAGGCGCCCGCTCGCCTGTTCTTGAGGACATCTTCACCTACCTGCATGTTCGTTTCCATCGATTTGACTTACAGGCCCCTTGCGCTTTTGTAAGAAAGCTTGCGAAAGGGTGAAGGGCCCCTAAGGGAGCGATTCTCTCCATGCAAATACGAACATCTGTTTGCTTATATGCTAGACTGGAGAACTACGCAAACGCGCACGAACACGAGAAGGGAGGCCGCCGTGAGGCCCATGAACGGAGCGAAGCCAAACGCGCGCGAGGTCATTGCGCGCATCCTGGCAGACGAGCGCCTGAGCACCAGCTCACATTTCTCTGAGCGCGTCTACGGCGACGAGCCCATTCTCACAACCGGCAGGCAGGTGGCCTCCTATCTGCCCGATGAGTACCGCCGCATGCGCGCCGTCTCCCGCTGGCAGGAGGGAGAGGGCGGAGCGGGCGGGCGTTGGCTTTCCGAAGCCGAGCTGTTCTACCGCCAGGGAATCCTGATGGCGGACTTTGAGGACGACTGCCCCTACCATGGCACCTTCAAGTCCTACTTCCCCACGTACAACGCCATGAGCGATCGGCAGCTGCGCGGGTACTTCACTTGGCGGGCGGCCGTGCGGCGCGGCATTGTTGAGGAGACCTCGCTCTCCTTCGCCTACGTCTACCTCTACGAGCTCATCAACGGCATCGGCGTCGCCGATCCGCACGAGGGCTTCCGGGCCCTTGAGTCGTTTTGGCGCTCGTACCGCGAGATCGCGCCCGAGATCGATCGCTTTGCCAGCGTGTGGTTGCAAGATTACGTTGTCTACCATGGGCTTCCCGCCGAGCTGCTCGAACCCTACAAGGCGCTCTCGTTCGACCGTTCCCTCATGACCCTGCGCGCCGCCGATGAGCACGCCCGCGCCATCGCCGCTCAGGCACCCAAACGCAAGCGTGGCATCTCCGCCCTCCCCTTGCCCGCACGGGCATCCGAGGAACAAGAGCTTTTCTGCGCCCTCGATGCGCTCTCGACCTACCATCTCGCGGGCAGTCGCCTGAACAAGCAACAGCCCGACGCGCTGCGCCACGTGGCGTGCGCCGTCTTTGTCCGCATGAGCTCCTACTATCAAAGGCAGCGTTCGAGCAGCTTGATCGAGAGCTGGTTTGGAGAGGAGGTCTCGCTGTCGTACACGATGTTCGGGTCGGCCATGTTTTTCGAGCCCGAGCCGCATGCCAATGCCGTCTACGAGCTCGACCCCATCCACCGGTATCGCTGCGATCAGGGGCGCTGGACCTGCGAGCGCTTCCATGGCAGCCGGTCGAAGAGCCCCAAGCTCGGGTCCCTCATGCGCAGCGTCGACCGGTGCCTACGCGAGGCGCTCGGGTTTGAGCATCCGCTCAAAGTGACGGGAAAGACCCCTAAATACGTTCAGAAGTTCATCGATGAGGAGATCTCCGCCTGGATGAGTTGGCAAGCGGCACACGCTCCCCGCCATATCGAGATCGACGTGGGGCAGCTGGCGGGCATTCGCGCCACCGCCGCCGTCACCTGCGACGCGCTGCTCATCGACGAGGAGCGTACCGGCGAGGGCTCGTTGTTGGAGGCGGCATGCGCACGTGATGCCGTTGAGGAGAGCGCGGCGCATGACCCCGCTGAAGAAAACGGGCCGCGTTGCTCCGAGCAGGGGTGCGAAGTCTCAAGCGCAACTTTCTCGGAAACATCAATCGACAGCACTCAGGCCAAGAGTCTGACGGACTCCCATACCCTCAGGCCCAACATCGCAGCGAGTTCCCATACCTCTCCGGATACGCACTGCGGCCAAAACCCTTTGCCCGCCACACCTTTTGCCGTCCTCGACGCGACCTCGAATGCACCCCTCAAGCCCGCCGGCTCATCCGCATCCGCGTCCCCGCTTGCCGCGCATGAGCTCGCGTACCTCTCCGCCCTGCTCTCCGGCGACCAGCAGGCGATCCAAGACGCGCGCACCGCCGCAGGCGTCTCCGAAGACCTGCTCATGGACGCCATCAACGAGGCGCTCTTCGATATGGTGGGAGACACCGTGCTCGAGTTCGGCGCAGACGGCCCCGCCCTCATTGACGACTACCGTGACGACGTGGAAGGAATGCTCAGCCATGCGTAACGCACCCTCACCATCCCTCGATCCGCAGGCCGCCCCGCGCGTCCCCAAGCGCGTGGCCGCCGTGGTCCTCAACTCCCTCAAGGGCGGCGTCGTCCCGCGCATCGGCCTGCCCTACATCACCGTGGGTCGCGAGATTGAGATTCAAGCCCTCCTTGCCGACCTGGGGCTCATCGCCGAGGGCGGCGCGAGCTTCCGCTTTCTCGTGGGTCGCTATGGCGCAGGCAAGAGCTTCTTGCTGCAAACCATCCGAACGCACGCCATGGGCGAGGGCTTTGTGGTCGCCGACGCCGACCTCTCCCCCGAGCGCCGCCTGCAGGGCGGGCAAGGCCAGGGACTCGCAACGTATCGCGAACTCATTCGCAACCTCTCGACGAAAACGCGTCCCGAGGGCGGCGCGCTCAATCTGATTCTCGACCGGTGGGTCGCCAACATCGAAGCGGAAGGCGATTCCGGCGGAACCCCATTGCGCGCTCAGCTTTCCGCACTTGAGGAGATGGTCCACGGCTTCGAGTTCGTCCGCGTGCTCAACGCCTACCGCACCGCATCGCGCGAGGGCGACGAAGAGGCGAAGTCGAGCACCGTCAAATGGCTGCGCGGCGAGTATCGCACCAAAACCGAGGCACGCGCCGAGCTGGGCATCACCACCATCATCACCGATGACACGTGGTACGACTACGTCAAGCTCCTCGCGCGCTTCCTCACTGGTGCGGGGTACAAGGGCCTGCTCGTGCTCATCGACGAGCTCGTGAACCTCTACAAGATTCCCAACGCCATCACGCGCCAGTACAACTACGAAAAGATCCTGCAGATGTACAACGACACGCTGCAGGGCAAGGCGCATCACCTGGGCATCATCATGGGAGGCACGCCCACCAGCATCGAGGACCGCAGGCGCGGCGTGTTCTCCTACGAGGCGCTGCGCAGCCGCCTTACCCAGGGGCGCTTCGCACACGAGGGGATGCGCGACATGCTCGCACCCATCATCAGGCTCCAGCCGCTCACGTATGAGGAGCTGCTCGTCCTCATCGAGAAACTCGCGCAGATCCACGCGGGCTACTTTGGCTACGCGTGCGCCCTGAACGAGAACGACCTTGTCGAGTTCCTCAAAATCGAGTTCGGCCGTGTGGGCGCCGACACGCACCTCACCCCACGCGAGGTCATCCGCGACTTCATCGAACTGCTGGATATTATGTGCCAGAATCCCGGCACAACGCTGGCGAGCCTGCTGCAGGGCGAGGTCATGGCGAACGGGCTTCCGAGCGCAATACCCCCGAATGCCGCTCCGGGCGGACGGGAAGACAACGCGCCATTCGCGGAGTTCACGATTTAGCGAGCGGCTATCGAGCGAGGATCGCGGCGCCTCAAAAAAAGACCGCCGCTTTGAGCCATTCTTTAATACGAACATCTGTTCTGTTTTGTGATATACTGTCGGCATGGATCCCAAGACCTGGAAGGAGGTGCATATGAACGTTTTCGATCGATATGCCCCCTTTGTGCAGGACTTCATCTACGAGCACGAATGGGAGTCGCTGCGCTCCATCCAGGTCGCCGCCGCCGACGCCATCTTCAATACGGACGAGAACGTCCTGCTCACCGCCTCGACTGCATCGGGCAAGACGGAGGCGGCGTTCTTTCCCATCCTCACCGAGTTTTGGGAGAACCCGCCCGCGTCGGTGGGGGCCCTCTACATCGGCCCCCTCAAGGCCCTCATCAACGATCAGTTCTACCGCTTGAACGACCTGTGCGACGAGGCCGATATCCCCGTCTGGCATTGGCACGGCGATGTCTCCGCGTCGCATAAGGCCAAACTACTCAAAAAGCCGAGCGGCATCCTGCAGATCACGCCCGAATCGCTCGAAGCGCTGCTTTTGCACAAGCACCTGGCGGTGCCGCGCATGTTCTGCGACCTTCGCTACATTGTGATAGACGAGGTCCACTCGCTCCTCCGCGGCGACCGAGGAGGGCAAGCCCTGTGCCTTATCGAGCGACTCTCCCGCATGGCGGGTGTCAACCCGCGCCGTATTGGACTCTCCGCGACCATCGGCGACCCCGAGCGCACCGGAGCGTTCCTCTCCGCAGGCACGGGACGCAGCTGCATCATCCCGCGCTTTGAGGAGCCGCGACGCACATGGTGCCTGTCGATAGAGCACTTCTACATCGGCGGTCCTCAGGCACAAGAGCGGGCGCGTTCGAATAACGGAGTTGCCGAAGCGGACATCGTGAGCTGTTCGCCCGTTCAAAACGATTCGACGAGTCTAGAGGATCTGCTATCCCGGGCGTACGCGAAAGACGGCGAGGCCGAGCTCGGGCCGCCACATCAGGGAACGACCGCCGTGCATGAACCCCAAACCGAGGTGTACGTTGATACCCCGGCGTCGACCGAGCTCCTCGCCCCAACCGACACCGCACCGCAAGACGCCGACCCGGGGCTTGGATACATCTTCGAACACACCCGCGGACGCAAGTGCCTCGTTTTCGTCAATTCGCGCGAGGAGGCAGAGGCCGTGTGTGCCAGCTTGCGCTCCTACTGCGAAGCCAACCACGAACCCGACCGTTTCCTCATCCATCATGGCAACTTGTCGGCGGCCTACCGCGAGACTGCCGAGGAGCTCATGCGCGACGAGGAGCAGGCCCAAACCACCGTCACCACTGCGACGCTGGAGCTCGGCATCGACATCGGCAGGCTTGAGCGGGCATTTCAAATCGACGCCCCCTTTACCGTTTCGAGTTTCTTGCAGCGCATGGGCCGTACCGGACGGCGCGACCTCCCGCCCGAAATGCACTTCGTCATGCGTGAGGAGCAGCCCGAGCCGCGCGCCATGCTGCCCGAGACCGTTCCGTGGAAATTGCTGCAAGGTATTGCGCTCGTGCAACTGTATCGCGAGGAGCACTGGGTGGAGCCGCCCGCGCTCGACCGTCTTCCCTACAGCTTGCTCTACCACCAGGTGATGGGCATCCTCGCAAGTTGCGGTGAGCTCACGCCCGCGGAACTCGCCCAGCGCGTGCTCACCCTGTCGTATTTCCACCGCGTGAGCGCCGATGACCTGCGTTGTCTGTTGCGCCATCTTATCGAGATCGACCACATCGAGGTCACGGAGTCAGGCGGCCTCATCGTGGGACTCGCCGGCGAACGAGTCACGAACTCATTCAAGTTCTACGCCGTGTTCCAAGAAAACGAGGAGTTCACCGTCCGCTGCGAAAGCGCCGAGCTCGGCACGATCGTGAACCCTCCCCCCGCGGGAGAGCGCATAGCGATCGCCGGCCACTGCTGGCTGGTCGAGGAAGTCGACTGGAGACGTCATCTGGTGTATTGCACCCAGATCAAGGGACGTGTGCCGGCGTACTTTGGCGACTGCGCAGGCGATATCAACACCCATATCTTGGAACGCATGAAGCGCGTGCTCGAGGAGCACGAGGCGTATCCCTATCTCATGGGCAACGCCCGCGCACGGCTCGCGCAGGCTCGGCATGTCGCGCAAAACGCCGGCATTGTCGGGTCGCCCGAAGCGGCAGCGAACAGGAGAGCACGCACCTTCTCCAGCGGAGAGAGCCCGCTCATCAACCTGGGCGGCGACACATGGGCGCTCTTCCCCTGGCTCGGCAGCTACGCCTTCCTCGCACTGGAGCGCCTGCTCAAGATCAAATGCGCGGCGGAGCTGGGACTCAAGGGGCTCGATCCCTCCCGTCCCTACTTCATGCAATTCCGCATGAAAGCCGACCCCCAGACCTTCTTTGAGGTGGTCGCAGCGGAGGCGGAAGACCAGTTCGACCCCATTGACCTTGTCTACCCGGGCGAAGTACCGTACTTCGACAAATACGATGAATTCCTTCCGCAAGAGCTCGTGCGTAAGGGCTTTGCGGAAGGGGTTCTGGACATAGAAGGCATGCGCGAACGTGTGGTGGGCTGGCGCGATGAGCTGCACCGCACCGTCGGCACGATTGCGTAGGATCCGCCATGCAGCCCTGGGAGACCTTAGGTGACTCCGGTCATACGGGGCCGGTCAATCGTAACGCCGGTCATACGGGGTCAGCCAATCAAGAGATCTCGACACGCCGGCGCATGTCCATGGGGAGGGGCAATGGCCGCCACGCATTCCGATCAATCAGGACAGGCGGCAGCCCCTGCACATGGGCACCAAAGTCGAGCTGCAGGCGTACCTAAAAGGGTCAATCGGTGAGCACGGCGCCGTAGAACTCGCGCGGCAAGGGCAGCTCTCCCTCAAACCCATAATCACCGTCGGTCGCGATGAGCAGGTAGTTGTCCTCCCCGCCGAACTCCGCGTCCTCGCACGGCACGACATGAACGTGCGCGAACACCGTCGCCGCAGTTGCCGCCGCATCGCGCAAGAAGTCGATGTTCTCACCGCCGCCAGCCGACACCACGTTGGCGAAGTACAGCCCACCGGGTCTCAAGCAGACCTTCGCTTGGCACAGCGCCTCGACCGTCGCCAGACTGCGCACGGGCTCGGAGCCCGAAAAGCAGTCGTTGACGATAGCGCCGTAGCGAAGTCCCTCTGCCACGGCGCGCGTGAGGTAGCCGCGGGCATTCGCCGTGATGCTCCGCAGGCGCTCGCCTGCCAGCCGCTCGAGCTCGTCGAGGAAAAACCAGCGCCGTGCCAGGCGCGTCACCGCCGGGTCGATCTCCACCACATCCATGACGAGCCCTGCATGCTGGGTGAGCGCGTGCTTGGGATACGCATACCCACCGCCGCCGAGCATCAGCACGCGCTCGACCCCATGGCCTGAGGCGGCACGTAGAACAGGCTCGGCATCGAACATCGCATCGAACGCACGGTAGTAGGCAAACACCGGCTCGAAGCGCCGCTCGCCCACATACGTCGCGCTTTGGTAGACACCGCCCTGCTGCAGCACGCGAATCTTCTCCCCATGCTCCCCGCGAATGCCCTTGACCCGCGCGATGCCTGCCCGGGTGTGCACGAGCTGCACGCACGAAGACCCCACGGCGACGGCGCCGATCGCCACGCCGGCGGCAACACCCGCGGCGGGCGGCAGATTCAACGGCTTCTTGCTCATAGCAGCTCTTTTCTCTGATACAGGCCGTGGTCGCAGAACCCCAGATGGCGGTAGTACTCACGCGTGCCAACTGCGCTGATGACGTTCACATGCCTGTAGCCCGCCGCGCGTGCAATTGCGCACGCGCGCTCGACCAAGCGACGTCCGAGCCCCAGGTGCTGGGCGGACGTTCCGTCAGCCCCCAGCTGCGTGGCCATACCGTACACGTGAACTTCGCGAATCATCGCCTCGCCCTCGCGTATGGGCAGGCTGCCTACGCGCATCTCGAGCTTCTCGCACGCCTCACCAGGCTCGCACTCGGCGCGCATTTCTTCCGCACCGCTTTCCACACGCCCCCGGCCCATCGTATCGCCGAGCGCCCGCACGTACGCGGCGTTCGGCAACGAAAGGCGCAGGAACCCGGCGATGCGATTGTCCGGTGTCACCCATTGCAGGAACCGCTCGCTCGTATTGCTCGTCTCGTATGCAACGACGTCGAGTTCAAGTTCGCCCATATTGATGCGGGCCGTGCCGACCTCGCGAAAACGGATCTCCTGGATGCCCTTCGTCTCCCCCTGCTCGCGCAGACGCATCTCGACCAGCTGGCGCAAGTTCGGCTTCTTGTTACCCGCCACGATGTCATGAGACGAGAAATCCCGGATCATGCGCGAGATGCGCGTCCACGCGGGCGTGGCCGCGACGTCGCTCACCAGGACATCCAGCAGCTCATCCTCCGAGTAAGGGCGCCATGTGCCCCGCTCGTAGCACGCGCACAGCTGGGCTCCCTCGATGAGCGCGCACGGGTAGAGCTTGATCTCGTCGGGCTGGAACGGGCGCTCCCGAACCAGCCGCTCGTAATCGCGCTTGTCGCGCTCGGGCGTGGAGCCAAAGAGGTTCGCCATGGCATGGGCGTGAATCTTGAACCCGAACACCCTCAGCAGCTCAAATGCCTCCTGGATACGCGCGACGCCCATGCCCCGCCCATTTGCGTTGAGTACCTCCTGGTCGAGCGACTGAACGCCCATCTGCACCTTCGTGCAGCCCAGGCGGCGAATGGTCGTGAGCGCGGCAGGCGTCACGGCGTCGGGGCGCGTTTCGATGACCAACCCCACCACACGGTGACGGGCGCGCTCGTTCTCCCGCTGCTCCGCCTCGAGCTCCTCCCAGCTCGCCCGCTGCCAACGCGCGGCCCCATCCCAAACGGAGTCCTTGCCGTACAGGCTGCGAAATGCCTGGTTGTACGTTCGCTCGCCCGCATGCAGGGCATCTTGCTCGCCCGCGGCGAATGCGGCGAACTCGTCGCCGCTTTGGGGAAAGCCACCGCTCCGATACACCGCGCGCCGCTCCTCGGCGGCGGCCTCGGCGCCCGCCCCGTCGTTCAGGGCGCGGAACAGCTCGGCCATGAACCAGACCTGGTACTCCTGCGGGTAGTCGCTCCACGTTCCGCCCAGGACGATCAGCTCGATCTTGTCCGTCGCGTGCCCCATCTGCGCGAGCACGTTCAAACGCGAGGAAACCTGCAGGTACGGGTCGAACCAGTTTTGCTCGGCGCGCTCGCAGGCGGGTTCGTTATGCAGATAGCTCTTGGGCATGCGGATGTCGTTCGGGCAGAACAGGCAGCTGCCACCGCACGGCCAGGGCTTGGTGATGACCGTGATGGTCGCCACGCCCGAGGCGCTGCGGCGCGGCTTCATGCGCAGGACCTTGAGCAGGCGCTCCTCGAGCTCGGGCGTCACGCGCCAGCTCTCCCAGCGCCCAGGGTCTTCCCGCTTCACGCTTTGGTAGAACGGCAAAAGGCGGCGCTTGGCAAACGCCCGCTTGTCCGCCTGCTCGCGGCGGGCGGCGGCGTGGCTCAACTTGAGCAGCGTGCGATCGTCGACCTCGCGCCCCGCGCGGAGCTCGGCAAGTATGTCCAAAATAATCTCTTCCATGGTCGAGAATTGTACGCCATCGAACGCCCCGCCCGGCCTCCAAGGGCCGGCGGCTACAATACCGCCGAGGAGGAACATGGACACCAGCACGATTCAGGCGCTCATCGCGCTCAACAACCAGTTCTACGCACAGCACGCCGCGTCGTTCGCCGCAACAAGGTCCGCGCCGTGGCACGGCTGGAGCGCGCTCGCCGACCTGCTGCGAGAGCGCTCGCAACGCTGCGACACGCCTGGGGAAACCAGCGCATCGAATCATGCATCGGGCAAATGCGGCATATCGGGACCCACAGCCCCCTCGCCCAAGAAACCGCCGTCCAGCTTACACGCACTCGACAACAGGCGGGCCTCGGTGACCACCCCGATCGCCGCGCCCGGCAGCCGGCCGGCACTCGACGGCACCAACGACCGCATCCCCGAGCACCGCGCCCGCACCGTGCTCGACCCTGCCTGCACCGTGCTCGACCTTGCCTGCGGCAACCTCAGGTTCGAGGAGTTCCTCGCCTGCGAGTTCCCGCATGCGCGCTTCTCGTTCAACGCCGTCGACACCTGCCCGGCGCTCGCCTCACCGCAGGCGCTCGCCCAGGCTAATATCCGCTATCGAGAGGTGGACATCCTGCAACACGCCCTCGCGGGGCACCGCTTTATCGACGACGTGCCGACATGCGACCTCACCGCGTGCTTTGGCTTTATGCACCACGTGCCCAGCCGCGAGCTCAGAAGCGCCGTGCTCGAGACGCTCTGCGCACACACGGCCCCGAACGGCCTCATAGCCGTCTCCTTCTGGCAATTCATGTATGACGAGAGGCTCGCGCGCAAGGCGATGCAGGCCGGCGCCCTCGCGGCAGACGCCTCCTCGCCGTTCGCGGCACTCGGCATCGACACGTCTCAGCTCGAGGAACATGACCACTTCCTGGGCTGGCAAACCGACCCCTCGCCGCTGCGCTACTGCCACCACTTCCCCGAATCCGAGGTCGACGAGCTTGTAGCATCTGTGGGAACGGTCACGCGCGAGGTTGCGCGCTACTCGGCGGACGGATCGTCTGGTACCCTCAATCGGTACCTTGTCCTCGAAAAACTCTGAAAAGCGAGTCCGCCCATGCACGCACGCATGCCCAAGAACTTCGTCCTCGACCAGCGCATCGAGCGCGCCGCCGACGCCATCGAGACCAATGCGGCGGCCTACCGCGGCCACTGGGCCGAGGCGTGCTGGCCCCTTGCGGGCAGCGGCGAGGACCCGGGCGCGCCCACACGATTTGCCCACGTTCATCTGGACCTCGGATGCGGCAAGGGCGCCTACATCGCCGCGATGGCCGAGCGCCACCCCGACACCCTGTTCATCGGCATGGACAGCGAGCCGGTGTGCGTCGTGCACGCGGCGCAGCTCGCACTCGACCGCGGGCTCAAAAACGCGCTGGTCATCCCCGGTGACGCCGCCAAGCTCGACCGCATCTTCGCGCCGGGCGAGCTCTCTGGCATCTCCATCAACTTCCCCACGCCGCACCCCAAGCGCCGTCACGCCCACCTGCGCGTGACCACCGCCGAGCATCTTAACGGCTACCGCCCACTTGTCGCCGAGGGCGGCATGGTCGTGCTGAGAACCGACAGCCTTCCGCTGTACGAGTTCTCGCTTCCCCAGTTCGAGACCATCGGCTGGAATGTGGTCTGCGCGACGCACGACGATCGCGCCGCCCATCCAGACCAGCCCATCACCGAGTATGAGCAACGACTCACTGAGCAGGGAGCGACCGTCCACGCCGTCTATGCGCACCCCGCCCCCGAGCCAGCCACGACCGACCAGCTTCAAGCCGCACGCGATCTACCTCAGAGCCTCATCGACTACCTACCCGAGGACCTCTTCGCCCAAGACTACATCCCATACGGAATGAGCTACGCCATCGACAACCTCCGCAACCGCCGCCGACACCTTGCGACGCATGAAATTGCATCCACGCGCAACATTACGTCCACGTACGAGACCGCATCCGGACGTGACGCTACATTCCCGTCCGAAAATGCATAACCCCAGCCTATTCCCATTGCATAACGCATAGATTTTTTCAGCTCCGCGCATGCGAGTCGTGCGTCCTCTCTCAGATGGTCAAAATACCCCGATTGCGCGTCAAGTTGCAGCGACACCCGCGGCAAACCCCCAGGATCGACCTCCCCAAACGCCCGCGTTACCGGCCCGGCGCATTCACCAACTTGCAAACTCACGACAAAACCGCAGGATTCTTCCGATCGCGGCTTTATGCAGACCTCGCATCGCGGACTCTTCGCCGCACAATCAAGGTATTTTGACCATCCGCGCGATACCGCGCGCCAAACGGCTCCCCCGCGCACCCAACGCCAGCATTTTTATCCCGTTTCTCCGGCAACCTCGTGCCCGCCCCGGAGCGCTGGGTCGGGAGCGCGGCTTTCCGCCAGGGTTTCCGTCATAATGGGCAGCATCAGCAACGACGAAACGGAACCTCCATGACTGATGTAGATATAGCCTTCGACCCCTTCGCCCACGGATCGCTCGGAGACCTCGCCCCCAGCTGGTGGGTCGATGACCCCGCAGAGGGCGAGAGCGTCTCCGAACCCGAACCCTGGCTCACCCCCGAGGAGGCGTACGAGCGCTTCATCGATTGGGTCTCCGCCCGGGGCATCGAACCGTGGCCGCACCAAGAAGACGCGCTGTTCTCCCTCGCCGCGGGCAGCAACGTCATTCTCGGAACGCCCACGGGATCGGGCAAATCGCTCGTCGCGCTCGGCATGCTGTTCATGGCCATGGCGAGCGGCCAGCGCGCGTACTACACCGCGCCCATCAAGGCCCTCGTCTCCGAGAAGTTCTTCTACCTGGTCGACATCCTCGGTCGCGACAATGTGGGCATGATCACCGGCGATTCGCATATCAACACGAGCGCGCCCGTGATCTGCTGCACCGCTGAGATTCTCGCCAACCAGGCGCTGCGCGAAGGCGAGGACACCGATGTGGGCTGCGTGGCCATGGACGAGTTCCACTTCTTCTCCGACCCCGACCGCGGCTGGGCCTGGCAGGTCCCCCTGCTCACCCTGCCGCACGCGCAGTTCCTGCTCATGAGCGCCACGCTGGGCGACATGACCGCCATCGGCGACACGCTCACGCGCACCACCGGCCGCGACCTCGAGCTCATCGCCGACGCCCCGCGCCCGGTCCCGCTCTCCTACGAGTACGTCAAGACCGCCCTCGAGGGCACGGTCGAACTCGCGCTGCGGCAAGGCGACTCGCCCCTGTACATCGTGCATTTCTCCCAAGATGCCGCATTGCAGTCGGCACGCGCGCTCGCCAGTTACGGCGTGGCGAGCAAGGAGCAGCGCGAGGCCATCAAGGAGGCCATCAAGGGCGGTCGCTTTACCACGGCGTTTGGAAAGACGCTCAAGCACCTCATCTCGAGCGGCGTGGGCCTACACCACGCCGGCATGCTTCCGCGCTACCGCCTGCTCGTGGAGAAGCTCGCCCAACAGGGCCTGTTGCCCGTGATCTGCGGCACCGACACGCTGGGCGTGGGCATCAACGTGCCCATCCACACCGTGTTGCTCACCGGGCTCACCAAATTCGACGGACGCAAGCAGCGCCGCCTGCGCTCGCGTGAGTTCCACCAGATCGCCGGGCGCGCCGGCCGTTCCGGCTTCGACACCGAGGGCGTCGTAATCGCGGAGGCCCCGGAGTTCGAGATCGAGAACCACAAGGCGGAGCTCAAGGCCATGGGCGACCCCAAAAAGATGAAGAAGCTCAAGAAGAAACGCCCGCCCGAGGGCTTTGTCACCTGGAACGAGGACACCTTCACGCGCCTGATCGACAGCGAGCCCGAAACCCTCAAGCCGCGCCTGCGCATCACCCATTCCATGGTGCTGGCGGAGGTCGAGCAAGGCGGCGACGCATGGACGCGCGTGCTCGCGCTCATCGACGCCTCGCTGCAAACGCCCGAGGAAAAGGCCAAGCTCAAGGCACGCGCCGCCGAGATATTCGCCACGCTCATCGATGCCGGCGTCGTCGTCCGCGAAGCCGAGGATGCCGATGCGAGCGATGCGGAGCAAACCAAAACGACCCCATTCACTGCACCCGCAGGGGGCGCAAGCGCGATCACGCTTACCGAGGACCCCGCAGACCTCGATGGGCAGCGTGAGCCCGATAGCCAGATCGACGACACGGCGCCCGCGCAGGCCCACCCTCTCGATGGGCCCGCGAGCTACTACCTCACGGTCGACCTGCCCGAGGACTTCGCCCTCGACCAGCCGCTTTCACCGTTCCTGCTCGCCGCCCTCGAACTTCTCGACCCCGAGAATCCCAGCTACACGCTCGATCTCATCTCGATGGTCGAGGCCACGCTGGAAGACCCCAAGCAGATCCTCCGCGCGCAGGAGCGCCGTGCGCGCGACGCCGCGATGAACGCCATGAAGGCGGAGGGCGTCGACTTTGAAGAGCGGCTCGACCGCCTGCAGGACATCACCTATCCCAAGCCCCTCGAAGAGCTGCTCGACGTCGCGTTTGCCAAGTACTGCGCGCAGGTGCCCTGGGCGAACGACTACGAGCTCAGCCCCAAGTCCGTGCTGCGCGACATGCTCGA
Source organism: Collinsella stercoris DSM 13279 (assembly GCF_020735465.1). Lineage (GTDB taxonomy): Bacteria > Actinomycetota > Coriobacteriia > Coriobacteriales > Coriobacteriaceae > Collinsella > Collinsella stercoris. Next base: position 1,261,116 of record NZ_CP085935.1, read on the forward strand.
GACGGGCTGCGACTTCAAGAGCTACATCGCCCAGTACAAGATCGCTCGCTGCGAGGGCATCCTGCTGCGCTACCTCACCGAGGCCTACCGCTCGCTCGACCGCACCGTGCCGGTCGAGCGCAGGACGGAAGAGCTTGACGACATCGTCTCGTGGCTGGGCCTCGTCGTGCGTTCGGTCGACTCCAGCCTCGTGGATGAGTGGGCGAACGCCGGCACGGCGCCCGGGGCAGCCCCGCTCAAGCGCGCCGACGTCGTGGTGCAAGACCGTCGCGGCATGACGCTCATGGTTCGCAACGCCCTGTTCCAGCGAGTTCGCTTGGCGGCACAGGACAAGGCCGCGGAACTCGGCGCTTTGGACGAGGAGTGGGGATACGGGGAGTTCCGCTGGAATCGCGTCCTCGATGCCTTCTATCGCACCCACGACGAGCTGCTCGTGGACGCCGACGCGCGGTCTTCGGCGTTCCTCACGATCGATGACGGCGACGAGCTCACCGATCACGTCTGGCACGTGCACCAGGTCTTCCACGATTCGGAAGGGGACCATGACTTTGGCATTATGGCCGATGTCGATTTGGACGCCACGCAGGACGGCGACGGCATCGTGTTCAAGGGCTATCGCGTGGGTGCAATTGAAGACCTACTGGATCTGTAGACGCTAGGAGGCGGGCCTCAGGGCAGCCGCTTCCATCTGAGGGCCGTGCGCGCTTTCGCCCCGCCCGGGCTTCGAAGCGCCGCGCGCCCTCCCGCCCTGCTCGACGCGCCATACCCCGCGTGTGGCGTTTTAATCATTCGTTAAGCTCCATGACCCCTTTGTCATGTTCGCGTCATGCACACGCAAATGCCAAGGCTCACCATTGGTGGCACGCCACCAGATAAAGGAGCCCAGGACATGAAAGAGTGCGAGCAGAATCCCATGCGACGAGCCACCAGGATCTATGACGGCCCGGTCGGGGGCGGACGGTATCGCGCGGGGCAAGCGGGTCCGCGCGCATGCAGGCACGGCGGGGCGCAGCGCACTTTGTTTGCAGGCGCGCCCCTCACCCGCATGCGTCCCAGACGCGTGCGTCGCAAGCGCGGCGGGCGCGCCCTCGCCATCGCGGCCCTCATCGTATGTCTCATCGTCGCCATCCCCGCCTTCCGCTCGCTCGGCACGAACGACCTCGGCTCCTTGGCCGGCCAGACCACCGGCAACCAGGAAAGCCCACGTTCGACACCGGTGCAGGAATGGCGGAAGGGAGAGGTTCCCCATCTGTACCAGGTCGATCCGCAGTGGGCGAATGAGCCCTATGCGGGAGGCGACATGCGCGAGAACGGCTGTGGGCCCACGTGTCTGTCGATGGTGTACGTAGCCCTCACCGGAAACACGAACGGCGACCCCGTCGCCATCGCCCGTATGAGCGAGGAGCAGGGCCACACCGTTGACGGCATGACCGCATGGACCCTCATGAGCGACGGGGCTCAGGCGCTGGGGCTCGCCTCTTGGGAGGTCGCGGCCTCCGCTGACGACGTACGCGCGGAACTTGAAGCGGGAAACCCCATTATCTGCAGCGTACGGCCGGGCGACTTCACCACCACGGGTCACTTCATCGTTCTCGCCGGCATTGCGGACGACGGCCAGGTCATCGTGCACGACCCCAACAGCGCAGAGCGCAGCGAGCACACCTGGGACCTCGAGCGCGTCCTCTCGCAGTGCGCCAATCTATGGGCCTTCAGCGCATAGACGCCGCGGCAGCCCTCGCTCCGCCCCGTGTCACTCGCCACGGGCCACACGGCGCTGGCCCTTACAGCAATCCCGATATCATGCCCACAACCAACGGAACGGCGATCCCCATGGCGAACAGGGCAATCGCCCATGCGGATTCCTTGACTCTACCCAGGCGCGCCAACACGGGTACGCGCGCATGTATGCGCGCCTTGTAGAGCATCAGATAGCAAAGGGAGCCCATCGACACCATTCCCACGCCCACATACTCGATTACCCTAAACCAAAGCGGCAGCAATGCATCATGGGCATTGGGGGACACGATCGCATTGACCGACCCGATGAAGAAGACGGAGAACCCGCAATAGATCCATCCGTTCCACAACACAGACACCCAGCGCAGTGGCCTCTCAAACCGCAAGGCGAATCGCTCCCACCGCGCCCGGAGGGAGTTCCACCACAGGGGCGACATGGGGCTGCGCCCCGCAATCGACGGTCGCCCAGCGGACGACGCGCGCGCACTGGCCTCATGTTCCTTTGCGACGGCAGCGGGATGCGAATTCGATGCAATATCGCCGGACAAGTCCCAAGCGAAGCCCCTCGCGTGCTCGGGCGTCCCCGTGCCGATGGGGGCACGTCCGCCCCCGCCAAACGGGCCCAACGCATCAAGAAGAGCGCGCCTTACCTCGCGGGCGCTGCGATACCGGGCATCTGGATCAAAAGCGCACGCCCGACAAACGACCTCGCACGCCTTGGGCGAAAGACCCGCACGCTCGCACGCCTGCCGATCGCATACATTGGGCGGATCTTCCCCAACCAGGCAGAAATACAGCAACTTGCCAAGCGCGTATACGTCGCTGCGCACGTCAGTCTGCCCAAAACCGAACTGCTCGGGCGGGGCGTACCTGCGCGTTATGAAATGGGTGGTGTCGGCATCGGCCCCCTCGCGCCATTGACGAGCCGATCCAAAATCGATGATGACCGGCATGCCGCCACACATGAGAACATTGGAGGGCTTGAGGTCGCGGTGGATGAGCGGCGGGTCGAACGACTCGTGCAGCATCGCCACGGCATCGCACAGGCCGGGCATCACGAGTTCGGCCGTCTTGCTGCCCGCGCCAATCGCCGCCACGAGCGCGCGCACCGTGCATCCATCGACGTATTCCATTACCACCGTGAGTTCGTCATCGTTGCGGCTGCACTCGACAAGACGGGGGACGCAAGCGGGGCACGAGCCCTTCCGCTGGGCATTCCACAGCGCGATATATGCACACCCGGCACCCACGCCTACATCCAGTCGCTTGCGTATATAGCGCCCAGACGAGCCCTCCCTCGGGTCGCCGCGCACCAATTCGGTTGTCTCAAAATCGGACTGCTTGATAACCCGCTCGACATGCCATGTTGTCGCACTCGCGGCAGACGCCAGAAACTCATCGAGTTCCCCGTGAAATTCCGCTATGTCATCACTTCGCTCCATGGCAAGAATCATACCAGCACGTGCGGACAGGCAGACAGGCTAACTGACCGTGTCCTCCCCCAGGCGATACAGCTCCTCATTGACCTTTTGCAGCGAGCACCCCTGATCGATGCAGAAGATGATAATCGCGTCCCGACGGCATTTGGGATCGAGGGAGCTGGCGCCCGCCGCCATGAGCGCGCGGTTGGTTTCGCGCAGGCTGAGGGCCATGGCGAACGCTATCTGCAGAACCTTGTCGCGCGACGGGTTTCGTGCGCCCGTGAAGATCTGATACCCAAAGGTCTCGTTCAGGTCGGCCATGCGGACGACGCGCGAGCGCTTAAGCCCCTTTTTCTCGAGCATCCGCTCTAAAAACTCCGGTAACGTGACCGCGGGAAACTCATGAGCGTCGATGAACTCATCAAGGCTCGGCGCATCCAGCAGCTCCTGCAAAACCTCCTCGGTCAAACGCTCCGTCACGTCTTCCCCCATCATCTCGATCGACCTTCATTGTATGTGTTTGGCACGCGAGGGGCGCACCACATGATGCGCCCCTCGCGTTCGCTCATGGCGAGCATGCGGTCCTAGGAGATTTTCCAAGATGCCGCTGCCGCATCCGAGAACGCTGACGAGTAATACAACACGCGTGCGAGGTCCCCTTCAAAATAGACGAAGCCCGTCACCGTGCCGCCCGCCGACAAATCGCCATACGACAGGTCCTCCGTTGCCTCGGAATAGTACGACGAATCGCTCTGCACGCCGTTGGAGCTCTCGCCCTTCCAATCATACGAATTGAACGAGGCGGTTTTATCGCTGTTATTCACATAGGTAACGCGCACGCCGGTCATTGCCGTGCCATCGTAATTAACCAGGCCGGTCACGATCTCGTCCACGGAAACGGTCACCCCGTTGGCCAGCTCGACCTTCGAGCCTACCGCAAGATTCTCTGCGACGTCCTCCTCGTCCTCCTTGTTCGAACCTGCCGTAGAGTCGGTTCCGCCCTTGGAGGACGCAACCGCCTGGGGTCCGTTCACCGCGCTGTCGATTGCAGAGCTGTACATGCTCTGGCTCACCAAAACGGCGACAATCGCAACAACGTTTACCGCGACCGCGGCGACGGCAAGGCCCTTTGCGCCCCGCTTACCACGCAGGCAGGACACGAGCCCCGCGATCGCCAAAACCGCTCCCACAAGCGCGGCGAAAAACGAGATGTTGTTGATAATGGGCAAAAGCGATGTGATCAGCGCGAGTATGCCGACGATCAAGCCTGAAATCGCAAGCCCCGAGCGCGGATGCTCCGAATGCGTGTTTCCCACGTAAACTACCTCCCCTAACAGCGGCTCTCCTTGCGAGCCGAACGACATGCCCATTATTGACATCCCTCTTGCCCGTTTCATTAGCTGAGAGCTAATGACAGCCCCTTTGAGACAAGGCGATCGGCTCCCACGTGCGGCAGCTGCGAGCGCGCGATGTCGTGCGCGCGAGGTACTATGGGTAGGTCCGATGCCGTGTAAAACGCTCTCACCCATCTTCGATTGAATCGAGCAGCCATGGATGCACATCCCGCCACAAAAGAAAGCCCTCGCAGGGACGAGGGCTTCTTCGAGCGTGTATACGAGGTTGTCGAGCAGATCCCGCGTGGATGCGTGGCAACGTATGGCCAGGTGGCGGCGCTCATGGGCGCACCGCGCTGCGCCCGCCAGGTTGGATACGCGCTGCACGCGAACCCCCGACCGGGCATCGTCCCATGCCATCGCGTCGTGTTTGCCGATGGGCACATCTGCGAGGGGTTCGCCTTTGGCGGAGCCGAGGCTCAACGCGAGCTCTTGGAGGCAGAAGGCGTTGCGTTCAAAGACGACACACATGTCGATATGAAGCGATCCCGCTGGCAGGCGGGGCTATAGAGAAAACGGGGGCACCGGACGGCATCTCCGAAAAGACGAATGCGCGACCTGCGCAAACGATCAGCGAACGCTCTCCGGATGATACGGGCACGCTACGCCCAAGCACACCGAATTCTGTTTTGCGACCGAGCACGCGGGCTGCTCATAGGCAATGTCCAAACCGGCGCCAAGACACCGATTGAACCACGGCACCGCCGCCTGCACGGCGATGCGCGCATCGCGCTTGCAGCAACGCGGCGAACCCGCCCGTGCGATGCGCTCCAAAATATCGGCGACCATGAGCTGGCCCTCACTCCATCCTTCGGCCCGCAGAGGCGCGTTGCCTGCAAGCACGGCAAACGCCATGCCGCATGAGGCCGCCGCACCGCATACACCCCACTTGGCGCACGCCGCTCCCGGCACGCAGCATGCGCGGCTTACAAGCTCATCGAATGCGGAATCGAGCTCGAACTCACCCTCAACCGTCTGCGCGCACGCCAGCAACGCCGCACCGACCAGGACATGGTGCACGGGACCGAAGGCCGGGCATTCACCTTGAGCCATAAGATGCTCCAAGAGCTCTGCCGGGTCATTGCCCTCCCACGACGAGCACGTCTCGCGCACCCACTCGTATTGTGTCTCGGTCGTCATTATTGTCCTCCTTCATATATCGACCTATATCAATATGATTATATCGACAATAATCGATATAATGCAATCTATCAGGTGGAAGGAGTAGGTTCATGAAACGGCCGACCGTCGCATTCGTATGCACGCACAATGCGTGCCGTAGCCAGGTCGCACAGGCGATGGCGCAGGCCCTCGCGGCGGACGCCCTTATCGTCTATTCCGCGGGGACCAACCCCGCCAACCGCATCAACCCCGACGCGGCGCGCCTGCTTGCAAGTGAATTCGGCATCGCATCGGACGATCTTCGCCCCAAGGCGCTTTCCCAGATTCCCGAACCGGACATCCTCATCACCATGGGCTGCGGCGTCGAATGCCCCAACCTACCCGCCGCATACCGCGAGGATTGGGGGCTCGAAGATCCCACCGGCATGAGCGACCGCGCGTTCCTGCACGTGATGAGCGCCATTCGGCAGCGCGTCATCGGCCTGAGAGCGCGCGTCATCGCCGGGGAGTTCGATCGCGAACGACTTGCCAGCAACCTCAAGACGCTGGGAGACGCCAATCGCCTCCGTGTCATCGAGCTGCTATGGGACGGCGAGGAGCGCTGCGCCTGCAGCCTGCTCGAAAATCTTGATATCACCCAGCCCACGCTTTCACATCACATGGCGGCACTGCGCGATGCCGGCATCGTGCGCACGCGTAAGGACGGTCGCTGGATGCATTACCAACTCGACCATGACGTTCTCGATGCCATCGCGGCGCTCCTGGGTCAAAGCCTCGCGTACCGCGTCGAAACGAACGAGACGACGTAAACCTGATCGAGCACCCATCCCCTCCATTGCCTGTCGCAAGGTAGACCGCATCGATGCGGCATGATAGACTCGCAAATGTCCGCCCGATGGATTCGGGCCCTATGCGAGGACGCCGCCACTCAGAGATACGGACGCCATGCGCTTTTAGACATCCACCTCAACGCACCTTTTGACCTCCAGTTTGAACAAGGAGGGGATGTCTGTATGCAGCTCGCACTGAACCGCGTGACCTACACGCACCCCGCGGCGCACGACCCCATTTTGAATTCGATAACCATCGCGTTTCCCCGTGGTTGGACCGGCCTGTTGGGCGACAACGGATGCGGAAAGTCCACACTCGCACGCGTGGCCTGCGGCTTGCTGGCGCCCGATTCCGGCTCTGTGACCAGCGGCTTGCTCTGCGCGTACTGCCCGCAAGAAGCAAGCGACGCACCCGAGACGCTCACGGACTTCGCCTTGGACTTTGGCCGCGAGGCGCGTAGCCTGCGCGAGCGCCTGGCGCTCACCGACGACATGCCCTGGCGCTGGGACGAGCTCAGCTTTGGCGAGCGCAAAAAGCTCCAGATCGCATGCGCCCTCTGGCAACAGCCGGATGTGCTCGCAATTGATGAGCCGACGAACCATCTTGATTGCGAAGCCCGCTCGCAGCTGGAGGCCCTGCTCAAGAGCTTTAGCGGCATCGGCATCTTGGTGAGCCACGATCGAGAGCTGCTCGATGCGCTTGTCGACCGTTGCGCCTCCTTTGAGTCCAGCGGTGCGGATGGGAGCACGCGCGTTGTCGTGAGGCCAGGCGGCTATACACAAGCCCATGCACAAGCCGAGCGTGAGCTCACAGCCGTTGCCGGCGAACGCAGGCGCGCTAAAGATGAGCTCAAACGCCTGAGCGCCGAGCAGGATCAGCGCGCTCGCGAGGCAGCCCGCGCGGATACGCGCCGCTCCAAACGCCACCTCGACCCCAAGGACAAGAGCGCACGGGCCAAAATCGACCTTGCGATTTTTTCCGGGCAAGACGGTGCTCGCGGCAAACTGCTGCGCCAGATGGACGGACGCATGGCCGCAGCGCAGACACGAGTCGACGCCGCTTTTATTCCCAAGCGCTACGACGGCAGCCTGTTCCTCGACGCGCAACCGAGCCCGAGAAAAACCGTGTTCCACATCCCCGCAGGTCGTATCCCGTTCGATGCGAGCGCTGTAGAAATCACCGCAGGGTCACTGGACACTGCGGGCACGAGGGCCTCAGACGCTCCCGGGGCAACGCAAGCCAGGCCCTCCGACAGCACTGAATGTTCCGAAGTCAACGGACTGCTCCTACCGGACCTCTTTGTGGGAAACACTGAGCACATCGGCATTATCGGCCCCAATGGAGCGGGAAAGACGACGCTGCTCAACCACGTGCGGCGCCTTCTCGCTCGCGAAGCCCCTAAAGGGACCGCGCCGCTCACCGTTCTCGATATCCCGCAAGAGCCCACAAAGGCGGAGCGTGACCGCACGCTTGCAGAGGTGCGGCGCCTCTCCCCCGCCGATCGCGGGCGCGTCCTCAGTTGCGTGGCGCAACTCAACTCCGACCCCGCTCGCATTCTGGAAGGCGCCGTAACCAGTCCAGGTGAGCTGCGCAAGCTCATGATCGCGCAGGGACTTTTACGTAAGCCCGCCCTCATCATCATGGACGAGCCCACCAACCATTTGGACCTGCATTCAGTCGAGGCGCTCGAGCATGCCCTGACCCAATTTGCCGGAGCGTTGCTCTTGGTGAGCCATGACCGTGCGTTTCTACACGCCTGCACGAACGTAACGTGGGAAATTGAAAACGGAGTCCTCCACCAGAGGTAGAACCGCCATCGATACTGGCTTTGCGCGACTCTATAATCTTTAGTAATAGAACATTTGTTCGTGTATAATAAGAACATGTGTTCGCTATAAAGAGTTGCCGATACTTATCATATATGGTAACTTTAGGAGTGTGATTCCGTGGAGGTTCTGTACTACGAAGATGACAAAGGGCGTCAGCCGGCACGTGAGTTTATCGATGGGCTTGACCCAAAGATGAAAGCGAAGACCTTCGGTAGATTGCTCCTGCTCGAAGAATATGGCGAGAGGCTCCCCATGCCTTTCGCTCGGCACCTTGAAGACGGCATCTACGAACTGCGAACTCCCCAAGGATCAAACATCACGCGCCTGCTCTATTTCTTTTTTCTCGGCAACCGCGCAATTGTGACAAATGGGTTCATTAAAAAGACCCAGCGCACGCCGAGGAAGGAAATAGAAAAGGCAAAACACTATAGAGAAGACTGGAGGTCGCGCCATGACTAACATGAGAGAGCATCTCGAGGACGCCCTCAACGATTCCTCATTCCGCGCCGAGTGGGACGAGCAACAAGCCGAACGCGAAGTCATGAGAAGCATTGTTGAGGCGCGGCTTGCCGCAGGATTGAGCCAGAAAGAGCTTGCAGAACGCTGCGGAATGCGGGCCTCAAACCTATGCCGGCTGGAAAATGGCAACGGCAATCCTTCCGTTGCCACACTGGCAAAAGTTGCGCACGGGCTCGGGAAGAATCTTCGCATTAGCTTTGTGTAATCACACGCAAAAAGGCCGGCCCCATAAGGAGCCGGCCTGAGTTATATGCTCACGATGCGCATGCCAAGCGCGAAGCGATAATGTTACTCGAACTCGATCGTGCCGCAGGGCTTCGGAGTGAGGTCGTAAAGCACACGGCAGATGCCGTCGACCTCGGAGGCAATGCGATCGCCGATCTTCTTGAGAAGCGCCCAATCGAGCTCGGGCACCTCGGCGGTCATGGCATCGACAGTGTTGACAGCACGGATGAACGCCGGCCACTCGTAGAGGCGCTTGCCTTCCTTCACGCCGGTGACGCGAAAGTCAGGCACGGACACGAAGTACTGCCAAACCTTGCCCTCGAGGCCGGCCGCGGCGAACTCCTCGCGCAGGATCGCGTCAGCCTCGCGCAGGGCCTCCAGGCGATCGCGGGTAATGGCGCCGAGGCAGCGCACGCCCAGGCCGGGGCCCGGGAAGGGCTGGCGCTCGACCATATTCTCGGGCAGGCCGAGCTCGCGACCAACCACGCGGACCTCGTCCTTGTACAGCAGGCGGACGGGCTCGCAGAGCTCGAACTGCAGGTCATCGGGCAGACCGCCCACGTTGTGGTGGGCCTTCACGCCGTCGGACTCGAGGATATCGGGGTAGATGGTGCCCTGGGCGAGGAAGGAAACCTCGTCGCCGACCTTGCGGGCCTCCTCCTCGAACACGCGGATGAACTCGGCGCCGATGATCTTGCGCTTGGCCTCGGGCTCGGCAACGCCGTCGAGCAGGGACAGGAAGCGGTCGGTAGCGTCAACATAGACGAGGTTGGCGTCGAGCTGGTTGCGGAACACGTCGACGACCTGCTCGGACTCGCCCTTGCGCATGAGGCCGTGGTTCACGTGCACGCAGATGAGCTGCTTGCCGATGGCCTTGATCAGCAGGGCCGCGACCACGGAGGAGTCCACGCCGCCGGACAGGGCCAGAAGGGCCTTCTTGTCGCCGATCTGCTCGCGGCAGGCGGCGACCTGCTCGGCGATAAAGGCCTGAGCGAGCTCAGGGGTGGTGATGCGGACCATGTCGTCGGGACGCTTGTTGAGATCCATAGGGTCTCCTAGGACAAGATGAGGATATACGAGCCCTATTGTACTTGAAGAGGCAACGCGAACGGAGCTGCGACCCCATTGGCGAGCAAGCCCGTACCAGACCGGAACTCCGACCCATCGGGCACACCGTTACCAAGCCGATACCCTCTTGCAAACGAGTGGCAACGGCTCTGCAACGCCGGAGTTCTATACTCGCTGCAACGGGCGCGTGCGCCCACACGCATCAAGAGGGAGACACCCATGGAGAGCCACACCAACCGCAACTCAATCAACAGTGCAAACGAGCGTGCAGAGAACGCTGGCTCAAAGGAAATGGCCAAGCGCATCCGCCATCTCGAGCGGATGCTGGAGACGCGCATCGACATCGACCACGCCAAAGCCATCCTCATGCAGAAGGGTCTGTGCGAGAACGAGGCCTACGGGAGCCTGCGGCATGTGTCCATGATGACCCGCACGCCACTTCCCGAGATTGCAAAGGCCGTCATACTCGCCGATCTCGTCGAGCATGACGGCCTCCGTTAGTCGCAGGGCGCCCGCAGCGCCCGCCTCCGTAGGCATCCACAGGCATCGCGTCAGCGTTGAACATTCGCGAGAGCCCACCCCTGTGGACCTGCCGCACCTCGCCTCCGCGCCGTCTACAGCGCCTCGTCCCCTCGCTCGCCCGTGCGGACGCGGACCGCGTCCGTCACATCGCGAATGAAGATCTTTCCGTCGCCGAATGTCGCGCTCCCCAGCTCGGCGACCAGTCGATCGACGATCGGCTCGATTTTGTCGTCGCTCACCACCGTGCGCACCGAAACCTTGGGCAGCACCTTCACGCCGCGATTGTCGTCACGCGTGTATACCTGGTGGAATCCCTGCTGGTGCCCGTAGCCGAACCCCTGTGTGACAAAGATACCGCTGCGGCTGAACCGTGAGAGCAGCTGCTCCACACGGTCGAGCTTGTCACCGTTGATGATGATCTCGAGTTCCTTCACCGTATCCCCCTCTTATCCAAACAGCCTGAGATAACGCTTGACGAGACCCATCGTCCCCTCCAGGAAACCCTCCATGTACCCCTGGACGGGCGTCGAGTCCTGATGACTGCCGAGCCACGCCATCATCTGGATCCTGCGTTGCAGGATGAACGTGTCGATCTCGACGAAATCCGTGTCAGTGAACGGCAGAACCTTGCGGTAGCCGTCCAGCCAGGCGTTCACCAGATCGGGAACGTCCTCTCGATCCTCGATGAAGGAGAGCGCGCCGGCCAGGTCGTGCAGATGCCAGCCGAAGCCGAAGTCGTCAAAATCGATGACCTTGATGACGTCGCCCTCCACGATGATGTTCGTGTCGCGCAGGTCGGCGTGAATCACGCCGTAGTTCTGCGGCGTCTTGCCATAGCGTTCGAGACGTTTCCTGATGATCTCGCAGCACCGGGCAATCGCCACCTCCGCCTCGGGCGTCATCTCGGGGTAGTCGCGCCAGTCGCCCCAGATGCCATCGGGCCCGATCATGGTGTCCACATCCCAATGCGGGCGCTTAATGTCCTTGGTGCCGTTCCAGATCTCGGTCTGGCGATGCAGATAGGCCGTGGTCTCACCAAGAAGCTCAAAGTGGCGCGGTGCGGCATCCGGCGCGTTATCGTGCTCGAGCGTCTCGCCGGTCAGAAACTCCGTGCCCATGCAATAGCACGTCAAATCCTCCTCCGGCACCTCGACGACCTGGATGTAGGAGCCGTCGCGCGCGGCGATGGGATTCGCCACGGTGAGCGGCGTGTAGTCGTTGATCTGCCGCAGCCAGGCGATTTCGCTCTCATACTCCTCGTAGGTGTGATAACCCGGTCGTCCCACGCGCAGCACGAACAGCTTCTCGTCGGTCTCGGGGTCGTACACCAGGTAGGTCGCGTTCTCGGAGAACGCCAGCAGGCGGCAGGCAGTGAGCTCGTAGGGATATCGCGATGCCGCCTCGCTCGCCACCCGCTGGAACATCTCGGGATTCTCGAAATTCGTGGCCATAATGGGGCCTCCTTCCTATACGTGCTCGATCTCGCTGAGTGAGGCCTCGAGAGCGTCAGCGAACATGTCGAGGTCATCCGCACCAAACACGAGCGGCGGACGGATCTTGAGGACGTTACCGTACGGCCCGCACAGGGACACGAGCACGCGGTGCTCACGCAGCACCTCGATCAGACGCACGGCGCGGGCGCGGTCCGCCTCGGTAGTGCCGGGCTTGACGATGTCCACGCCCACAAACAGTCCCGTCCCGCGGATGTCACCAATCATGGGATGGCGCTCTCCGGCTTCGTTGAGCACCCGAACGAGGGCCTCGCCCACCTCGGCAACATGCTCGAGCATGTGCCCCTCGCGCAGGTAGGATAGAACCGCCTTGGCCGCCGCCATGGCAACCGGGTTGCCCGCGAACGTGTTGAAGTAGGGGTTGCCGTCCGCGAACGCTTTGAGCACCTCACGCTTAATCGCCATTGCGGAGCAGGCGATGCCGTTCGCCATAGGCTTGCCCATGGTGACGATGTCGGGGACGATCCCGTGGCGCTCGAAGCCCCAAAACGCCGCACCCGTGCGGCAGAAGCCGGGCTGCACTTCGTCGGCAATATAGACGCCGCCCTCCCGGTGCACTAGGTCGATGACGGGCTTCAAAAACCCGGGGTTGCCCGGGATGACACCGTCGGAGGAGAAAATGCTGTCGAACAGGACGCCGGCGAACTCGATGCCATGACGGCGCATGTCGTCGATCTGCTCCTGGATGCGGGCGCACATCCATGCGCCCAGGTGATCGGTGCCCAGCCGGTACGTGTCGGGCGTGGGGATCATGCGCATGGTGCGGCCCATGGGCACGTCCTTGCCGATTGACGGCGAGAGTCCCGAGATGAGCGCCGTGTTGCCGTGATAGGCCTCGGCGGTGACGATGATGCCCTCGCCCCCCGAATACAGCTGGGCACAACGCACGGCGAGGTCATTGGCCTCGGACCCGGAGCACATGAACATGATCTGGTCGATCGCGCGCGGGAGCAGCCCGAGCAGCTCATCCGCATAGTCCAGGATGTTCTCGTGCACGTAGCGCGTATGCGTGTTGATGAGCTGCAGCTGCTCGGTCACCGCCTTGGTCACGCACGGGTTGCTGTGCCCGATCGAGGGGATGTTGTTGTACATGTCGAGGTACTCGGTGCCGTCCGCGTCAAAGAGGCGGCAGCCGCGACCACGCACCAGATGCAGGGGCTTTTGATAGAACAGGCGGTAGCAGGGACCCAAGGCGGCACGGCGGCTCACCAGGCTCCGCAGGTCGGGGGCAAGCTCGTCGATGTGCCCCATATCGAAGCTGTTCGACTCGAGGATGCCAACGTTCTCATGCACCGGGCGCGCGCCCGCCGCGGCGGGACCCTGCCCGGCGGCACCGCCCAAGTTGTTCGCGATCATGATGCAATCCTTTCCATGTTGCGGGCACAGGCCCTTACGCGAGGTCGGCCTCGGCCACCTGAAGGGCAGCGAACTCCTCCTCGGGAGCGTTGCCCACGAGGTAATGGCGCGAATAGAGGGCGAAATAGGTCATGAGCACCACGAGGACGCCGAGGGTGCACACAGCGGCGAGGACGTCAACGACGAACGTCGAACACATGGCCACCAACGAGAGCACGAGCGAGATCACGGTGGTTGTGCTGCCACCCGGGGCGCTGAAACCGCGCTCCATCTCCGGCTCGTTCTTGCGGAGCAGAATGTGGGAGAGGTTCATCATGGCGTAGGACACGCAGGCGGAGAAGACCGCCATGTTCAGCAAGATACTGCCGTTGCCCACGCCCACAGCGAGCGCGTACCCGAGGATGCCAAGCATGAGCAGGGAGGCATGGGGCGTCTTACGCGACCCGGTGACGGAGAGGAACTTGGGCAGGTAACCGGCGCGGGACAGCGCGAAAGCCTGCCGCGAGCCGCTGTAGATGGTGGAGAAGAACGAAGCGACGAGTCCAGCCAGACCGGCGTAGTTCACAAAGGTGGCGAGCATGGGTTCCCCCACCGCATTCAGCGCGTCCACCAGCGGTGCTGCGGCGGAGCCCGTGAACGCCGCACCGGCACCACCCGCGGTGAGCACGAGCACCAACGAGCCGGTGAGCAACAGCAGAAGCATGGCGCCGATGATGCCGCGGGGCATGTCGCGCTTGGGGTCGCTCGACTCCTCAGCGGCCAGCGGCACGCCCTCGACGGCCAAGAAGAGCCACATGCCGAACGGCAACGCCGAGAGCACGCCCACAATGCCGTGCGGCAGGGCGACGCTCGAGCCCGCGCCCTCCGGGGCGATGTCGAACAGGTTCGCAGCAGAGAAATGGGGTGCTATGCCCGCGACATAGACACCGAGCGCCACGACGGCGATGAACGTGATGCCGAAGATCACCTTGAGCGCCTCGCCGACGCCCAGGATGTGGATGCCCACGAACACCGCAAAGAACACGGCAATGATGAGCGCAGAGGGGACTTCGGAAAACAGACCGAGCGCATGCACATAATCGGCGATGAATGTCGAGATAGCCGCCGGACAGATCGCATACTCTACCAGGATGGCGAAGCCCGTGAGCGCGCCACCGGTTTTGCCGAGCGCACGGCGAGCGAAGCCGTAGCCCGCACCGGCGACGGGCATGGCGGAGGACATCTCGGCGAGGCCCAGCACCATGAAGAGGTACATCGCGCCCATCACGAGAAACGCGATAACCATTCCCAGCCAGCCGCCTTGGGCGATTCCGTAATTCCACCCGGAAAAGTCGCCGGAGATCACATAGGCGACGCCAAGGCCCATGAGCAGCACCCAGTTTACAGAACCCTGCTTGAGCGAGCGTTTCTCGAAGTACGCGGCGCTTTCCTCGGACGTCCCGGACGCCGGCGTTCTCGCGGCGGTCGTACACACTGTGTCGGACATATCGATCACTTCCCTGGTCGTGTTTACGTCCGGCGAGTCTCCGTCGAAGTCAGCGACCCGCCGGGGTGCGCACATATGCGCCCCCACTTGCTCGGTTCGCCGTTGAACCAGGTGCGTCGGTCAAGGCAACCGTGTGCCGACCGCGCCGCCGCCTGCTCCGTTGCGAGGCGACACGGGAGATGGTACGCCCATGTTCGGCACGCGTGGTCGCGGGCGCGGCCGATTTATCTCAAGGAAACATCGGGGCAAACAGCCTGCAACGGCGCCGAAACGCCCCCGCTATAATGCATGGGAGCAAGAACCCTGCAACCATGGAGGACCGATGGTCACCCTGTCCGACGCCCGCATCGACGAGCTCATCACCGAGGACGTACCTTATATCGACCTGACCAGCCATATCCTGGGCGTCGACGCCCAACCGGGAGAGATGGAGTACTTCACCCGCGAGGCCTGCGTGCTCGCCGGAGGCGAGGTGGCCTCCCGCATCGCCTCCAAGCTCGGGTGCACCGTCGCATGCATCCTGCCCGACGGCACGGAGCTCGAGGCGGGCCAGACCTTCATGACGCTTCGCGGAACCGCCGCCCAGCTCCATCAGGCCTGGAAGGTCTGCCTCAACGTGTTCGACCACCTCTCCGCCGTGGCCACCAAGACCCGCATGATGGTCGATGCCGCGCATGCCGCCAACCCGTCCTGCGAGATCCTCACCACGCGCAAGAGCATGCCCGGCGTGAAGGACCTCCTCGTTGAGGCCACCATCGCCGGCGGCGCGTTCCCCCACCGCCTGGGCCTGTCCGAGACCGTCCTCGTGTTCGACCATCACCTCTCGTTCATGGGAGGAATCGACGCGTTCATAGAGCGACTGCCCCAGATCCGCTCTCGCTGCATCGAGAAGAAGCTGTTCGTCGAGGTGAACGCCGAGCAGGCTCTCGCCCTCGCATGGCACAACGCCGCCTGCACGCGCGCCTGCGCCGCCTCGCGCGGGGCTGTTGCCTGGGCCGGCGTCGACGGCGTCCAGCTCGACAAGGTTGCCATCGACGAGCTCGCCGAACTGGTGGACAACCTGCGCGCTCTCGATCCGCGCCTCACCATCATCGCCGCCGGCGGCGTCAATCCGGGCAACGCCGGGGAGTACGCGGCCACCGGCGTGAACGGACTCGCCACCACCGCGCCCTTCACCGCCAAGCCCATCGACATGAGCGTCCGCATGCGACGCCTTGGGTAGGAAACCATGACCCCCTCTTCTGAACCCGCCCCTTCCGCCGCCCGTAAGGGCATCGCCGCCGACGAAGGCTCCCCTGCTGGCACGGACGCCGCGGGCGTCGCCGAAGGCTCCTCCGCCAACGCGGGCATCGCCTTCAACGCCGATGCGACCCCGGTGAAGCGCTACTCGCTGTTCACCGCCATCTGCCTGATCGTGGGTATCTGCATCGGATCGGGCATCTTCTTCAAGTCCGACAACATCCTCATCGCCACCGGCGGCAACGTCGCGCTCGGCGTCGCCATGATGCTGCTCGCCGCCACGACCATCATCTTCGGCGGCCTCACCCTGGCCCGCTTTGCCGCGCGTACCACCGGACATGGAGGCCTGATCGCCTACGCGGAGGAATTCCTGGGCCCGCACCGAGCCGCGTTCATCGGCTGGAACTTCACCTTCCTGTACATGCCCGTCGTCTGCTCGGTGCTCAGCTGGGTCGTGGGCGTGTACGCGTGCATGACCTTCAACCTGCCTGGGACGTTTGCCTGGCAGATGGGCATCGGCCTGGTGTTCCTGCTGGCCTGCACCGCGTGGAACATCCTGTGGCCCACCTTGAGCGGCTACTTCCAAAACCTCACCACGCTGGCCAAGGCCCTGCCGCTGGTGCTCGTGGGCGTCATCGGCCTCATGGTGAACGACCCGGTCGCCCGGCTGAGCTCCGACATCGCCGCCGCGCCGGCAGCCGGCACCGCATGGATCGCCGCGGCGGCGCCCGTCGCCTTCGCCTTCGACGGCTGGAGCTCCGCAGTGAGCATCGCGCCGGAACTTAAGGATGCACACCGCAACCTGCCCCGCGCGCTCATCGCCGCCCCCATCATCATTCTCGCGCTTTACCTGGGATACTTCGTGGGCATCTCGTGCTTCCTCGGGCCGCAGACCGTCATCGAGGCGGGCGATGCGAGCCTCTCGCTCATGTTCGTCAAGCTCTTCGGCGAGCAGGCCGGCGCGCTGCCCAACGTCATCGCGCTCATCGCCGTGCTCGGAGGTGCCAACGGCATGGTGCTCGCCACCCTGCGCATGCCCCAGTCCCTGGCGCTCCACCACATGATGCCTTGCGAGCGCACCGTGAGCCGCATGAACGCGGCGCTGCGCTTCCCGGTGGCGAGCGCCATGATCGCATTGGCCACCACGTTGTTCTGGGTTGGCGTGCATACCGTGGTGAGCGCCCTGGGACTGCTTCCCAACGGTGACATCTCCGAGGTCGTGGTGGCAATGACCATGCTGATCCTGCCGCTGTATTACGCCGAGGCGCTCCGCGGGGCGCTGTGCGAGGACGCCCCCGCGCTCATACGCGTACGCCGCGCCATGGCACCCGCCATCGCGCTCGCGAGCTCACTCACCATCGGCCTGTCGAGCATCTCCGATCCAACGCGCTGGCCGTTCGTCATGGCCTTCACGGCGCTGCTCCTCGTGATGACCTTCGCGCTCACGCCCAAGCGGGACGCGTAGACGTCCGGGAGCGCACGCTCCTCTCGGGCCTCGGCAAACGCGGCCTTCATGGTGGGGTTGTTCCGCGTGAGCTTGCGGATGCTGGGCCCCTGGGCCTTGTCGTTCGCCAGACGCAGGTTGTTCTCGCTCGAGATCAGATTGTTTCTTCTATCGCGATGAGCGGATGCGCCGTCGCTCGCGCTGCGACTCAATCATATGGCATATCGCCATCACGGGATGATGGAAGAGCATGCGCGGACCCGCGTACCGCATCACCGTGCGGATGCGCTCGAGCATCTCGGGTCGGTAGCAGTGCACCGTGCAATTCGAGCAGAACGTCTTTTCCTCCATGAACGGGCAGTGCTCGCTGCGCGCGTGGGCATACGCCTCGAGCTCGGCGCATTCGGGACAGAGGTCCCGCCGCTCCCCGAAATCCTGCTCCCGAAGGGCCGCCCCCTCCCGCATCTGCTGCATCTCGCCGCCCCGCTCTCGCAGCGGCGCCGAACGATGCGCGGAATGATTGCCCTTGCAATACAAGGCGATCATCTGGCTTACGATTTCCTGCTCGCGCTCGCGCTTGCGCTTCAGCGCATCGGCCGTCAGGCGCGCCTCGCTCTTCACCATCGTCCGCTACACCTCGTAACTATCCGTAAAATCGGGATCGACGCCCGGCGCCTCCTCGACGGCGACGCCCTCGCGGGCAGCGCGCTCCGCCCCCTCGCGGGCCTCGTCGAACTTCGCCTTCATGGTTTTGTTACCCCAGGTAAGCTTGCGGATGCTGAGCCCCTGGGCTTTGTCGTTCGCCAGACGCAGGTTGTTCTCGCTCGAGATCAGATTGTCCTTGACCTTCTGCAGGTGCTTGATGGTGGCGTCGATCTCGTCGATAGCCGTCTGGAACTTGCGGCTTGCCAGGTCGTAGTTGCGGTTGAAGCCCTCCTGGAATCCCAGCAGCTTTTCCTCAAACTCCGTGACATCGATGTTCTGTTGGCGCACGAGCTCGAGCTCCTGCTTGTAGGCAAGCGCGTTCATGGCGGCGTTGCGCAGCAGCGTGATCATGGGAATGAAGAACTGTGGGCGGATCACGTACATCTTCTCGTAGCGATAGCTCACGTCCACGATGCCCGCGTTGTACAGCTCGCTCTCCGGCTCGAGCAGAGTGACCAGCACCGCGTACTCGCAGCCCTTCTTCTTGCGGTCCGAATCGAGCTTCTTGAAGAAGTCCTCGTTCTTGTGCTTGGTGGCCGTGGTGTCGTTCTCGTTCTTCATCTCGAACATGATCGAGACGATCTCGTTACCGGCCTCATCGCACTCGCGGAAGATGAAGTCACCCTTGGTGCCGTCGGAGGCGTCGTTGTCCTTCTCGAAGTAGGCATGCGGGAACGCCGTGGCACGCAGCTGGTTGAACTGGGTCTCGCAGTGCTGCTCGAGGGTCTCGCCCACCATCTTGGTTGACAGGCGCGCCTTCATGTCGCGCAGACGCTCGATCTCCTCGTCCTTGTAGCGGATGAGCTCCTGCGCGCTCTTGCGGGCCTGCTCGATCTCGAGCGCGTGGGCGGTCTCGATCTGCTGCTTCTCGGCGGCGCGGACCTCCTGCTCATGGGAGAGCTCGAAGCGGGCGGCGTCCAGGTCACGGGCGAGCTTGGCGCGCTCCTCCTCAAATGTTGTACGCGCCTCGGTCACCGCCCGCGTCACCGCAAGGTCGCGCTGGGTGGCACCAGCGTCCAACTGGGCCTTGAGCGAGGCGATCTGCGCATCGCGCGCGGCCAGCTGTTCGCGGAGCTCATCCTTTTGATCGGCAGCGTCCTGCTGGGCGACCATGCGCTCGCGCTGGGCGGCGACCTTCACCGCAGACTCGCGCTCCTCAACGGCGGACTCGAGCTTGGCGGAGAGCTCGGCGATGCGGGCATCCGCCTCGGCGCGAACGCGCATGAGCTCGGCCGTACGCTCGCTCTGCTCCTTTGCGAGCTGAGCGGCCCCGGCAGACTGGGCCTGCTGCAGAGCCGCGGCGCCGGCGGCACGGGCCTCCTGCAACTCTGACGCACTGCGAGCCTTGACCTCCTGCAGCTCGGCTGAGCTGCGGGCGAGTGCCTCCTGGAGCTGCGCCTTTTGGGCGGTCACCACGCGGTCGAGTTCGGCCTTGGCCTGAGAACGGGCAAGTTCGAGGGCTTGCTCGTGCTCGCGGCGCAGCGAGGCGGCGCGCTCCTCCACCTCATGGGCGAACTGATCGTCACGCACCTGGCGAACGATACCCTCGTAATCGCTCTCATCGAGATTGATGACCGTCCCGCACTTGGGGCACGTGATCTGGTTCATATGCGCTCCTCGCTCCGCCACAACGCCCGGGCGCGCCCTACGCACGCCGCTGCATATTCCTTACCGTCAGACTATACCCGCCCGTGCGGACAAAAGGCCGCGCAGGTCGTTCGAGACCGGGAGAACGGGTTGCGATACCTGCGACGACCCAGGACGTCGAACGCGACTTCCGCAGCTACAGTCGCCTTTCGAGTATGACCATGTCCTTCAGCTGAACTCCAGCCTCAACAATGGGGTGATCGTAATTCTCGATGAAGAAGTTCGGCAGCACATGCGAACGCGTGAAGCCACACGCCTCGTAAAAGGGAACGGTCAGAGGACTGTCGCCCGTACCGACCCGCAATATGTCGTACTCGCGGGTCGCATGTCGAGCGGCGAATTCCAGGAGAGCCCGGCCAATACCGCTGCGTTGATGTGTCGGATCGACGGCAAGGCTCTTCACCTCGGCGATGTGAAGTCCCCGCTCATCGATGCCTTCGTCAGTCACGATCATGCACCCGAGCGCTCGATCAGGCACGAGCGCGGAGCCTGCCTTGGTGCGGGTCTCATCCTCCGCATACGCCGCGAACATCTCGCCTCGGTGGAGGTAGCGCTCGACCATGTCCCACTGCTCGTCGGCGAGCAGCAGCAAGTCGCGATATCGTTCGCGGTCGCGGTGGACCGGCCCGATGCGCATTGCCAGCGTCACGCACTCCTCCAAAGGGCTCGAATGGACTCATGCCGCCATTCTATCGTGCGTCGCGCACGAACACGGCGGCGCGGATCTGATGCCAGGGGCTGCGCTCAGGAGCGACCTGGAGCACGCGGCACTCGAAGGCAGCGCCGTGCCCATAGAAGAACAGGGTCGAAAGCGGACCGACCGAGTCAGCGGGAATATAGCCGAGCATAGTGCCATGGAATTTGACCGCAATGGCCTCCGCGTCGTAGGGATTGTCTCGCTCGGGCACGAGCTCCAGGGTGTCGCCGGCCTTGAGCTCGCCCAGGGCCAGCGCGCCATCGTGGTGCTGGAACCCGGCGATATGGAACGAGAACAGATTGCGGGACGGCTCGTACATGATGGACCCCTTTCAAGCCCCATGCCGCGCCCTGCGAGCGCGGCCGTTTTCATGGCTTAAAGGTACGACCCCGTGCGGACAAAACGCGCGCGGGGCCGGGCAAGTCGTCTCAAAGCAGATGTGTGGGCTGATATGGAGTTCGGCCGCTATCCATTGACCGCATCCGTACGCCCTTCATCGCCTCCGCCCATGTACTCCTTGTGCAGGGCCTCAAGATCGGCGATGGCATCGTTCGCGAGCTCCTCGGATGACACGTTGCGGTCGAGTTCTGCCTCGATGAACTGGAAACCGCCGTTCGCATACTCCTCGAATATCCCGAGTGCGGCGGAGTAATCCCTCAAGACCTCGACATCGCCCTGCATGCACCCCGAGCACTATCACGCGCCAGTCAGTGAAGACATTCCACACCCCTGAGGAAGCCGTCCACGCTCATCGCTTGATCTGACTCCCGATAGCATGATCTAATGAAGTGGGCACGGACCTGGGAGGCAACATGTCAAATTACAGAATTGAGACGATTAACTTTGTCGATCTTGAGAACCAAATGACCATCCCAACGTACCAGCGGCCGATCGTATGGTCAAAATCTCAAAAACTTGCCTTCATCGACAACATCAGCAGGGGATTTCCCTTCGGGTCCCTACTTTTATACAAGTACGATAACGCTGAACAATACTCCCTTATCGACGGTCAGCAGCGTTTTACCACCCTTCGAGAGTATCAGCGCAATCCTCAGGAGTACTTCCCCATCGAAGCAAACGCCTCATGCCACATCGAATCACTCATGTCGCTCACTGGCGCCAACCAGCAACCAGAAGACGCACAGGCCAAATTGAAGAGCCAATTTGTTGCTGCCATAAAGGAGATGCTGCGTCTGCACGCCACCACACGCAACCTCTCCAGCTCCTATCTGGCAAAAAAGATAAAGGAAATCTATCCGGCGTCAAATTCCGCCAGTGACCTGGATATTGTCGACATCCAAGGAAACCTCATCAAAGCCCTCGATGAGTACGTCAATCTCTCTACGCTTCAGATTCCCTGCGTTTTCTTCACAGGTGACAAATCAGAACTTCCCGAGGTCTTCGCGAATGTGAACCTGGGCGGCAAGAAACTCACGAAATATCAGGTCTTCGCCGCCCAATGGAATCGCTATAAAATCCAGCTCTCCCAGGAGAAATATTCCAACGAAATCCTTGAGCGCACCATCTCCCGCTATGAATCCCTCACAGATGCACGCGAGGGGCTCGAAATAGAGGACTTCAGCTCCGAAGAAATGAGGCGCGAGCGAGTCGTCACTCTTCCGGAGTTCTGCCGCGCCCTCGGGGAGCTAGTCATAGAGCAGTGCAGTGCCTGCTGGCCAGCGAAAACCATCGAGCAAGACGACACTGTCGACACGATCGGCTACAACACGCTCGCCATAGCCTTTGGAATTCGTCCCCAAGAAATCGCGGGAAGAAAGGGGGACAACCGGGTCTGCCTGACATCTTCGCGAATGCCGGATTCGAAAACGCACCCGCAGCCATTGAGCGACTCATCGAACGCACACTCTCGGAATATGGCGAGATTAACGGTCGTTTTGCAAGATACCTACGTAAACCTGGTCCAAAGAAGCATATGAGACTTCAAAGTCGAGTGGACAGCTACAGTTCCTCTCCTTCTTCGCGGCACTGTGGTTCATACGCTATGGCGCGATCCGTTCAACCGACTTCGAGCCCAAGCCCGGCTACAAGAAAATGGGCTATGCTGAAACGACGCGAAACCTCTTTAGGTGTTTCGTCCTAGATATGCTCACCAATCAGTGGAAAGGATCCGGCGATTCCCGCCTCGGCAATTACATCGATGGCACATTGACCTATGCGAACAGCTCTGCGTTCTCCAAGGCAAAACTGGAATCGGCAGCTCAATCGTATCTGGAGTCCATCGATAATAGCGAGTCGATCAACGTCGACCCCATCGCCAAAACCCTGCTAACCGTTTTGGCAAACAACAATGCACATGCCTACTGCGAAAGCTTATATGATATCGAACATCTGATATCACGTGAAACCCTCCGAAGCAAAAAGAGCGGTCAATACGCCTACAAAGCGTACAAGCTTCCCGGCGGCAATCTTGGAAACATCGCCTTTCTATCCTCCTCTGAGAATAGATCGAAAGGTTCGACAACGTTGCCCGCCTCAGGCGGCGAGCTTTTCGCCTTCAATGGAGAAAGAGAATACATCTTTGACGGAAAATGCCTCCTTGACGCCGACATCGATTTAAAAACCGGCAAACCCGAAACAGCAAGGAAGTTCCTACACGAACGCGCACAAATCATGCTCGAGGCTCTCGTCAAGATGCTGACCCAAGATTAGTTAATCAGCTGGCTCCAATAGATAGAAGTGCATTGGAGCCAGCTCGTTACTCAGAGCCCTCCGCACCGTCGAGACTCGATGCGATTACCTGGCCTATCAAATGCGGGATCCCCACCACGAGCGCGTTTCCCATGCAGAACGCACGGTTGATGTCGGTCATGCCCGTGTCCGTCCAGCCCTTGGGAAAGCCCTGCAACTGATCCAACTCGTCGGGCACCAGACGGCGGAAGCGCCCATCCGGCGCGGCCACGATGTGCTTGCTTCGAGAAGCGGCACCCCCCCTCACTTGTGAGGATCGTTCGCGCCGGCGCGTCCACGAGATCGGGGAACGCCATGGCCCCCTCGGCATACCGGTACTCGTGCCCCGTTTTCTTGTTCACGCGGGGCTCGCTTTTGCCGCCCTTGAAATAGCGCCATTTGGCGAGCTTCTCCTCATCGACGTAGAACTCATCCGGAACCTCGCCGCTCGCGACGAGAACGTCGCCCAACACGGCGCGCGGGCCGTCATACGTCGCCTCGACCTTGGCCGTCACCACCTTGCACCCCTGCATCGCGCCCGCGTTTTGGAATGGCGAGGTCTTGCGGTCGACGCCGAAACGCTCCGTGTTCTCATAGGGATCCGCGAAGACGGAGAACGCCTCGCTGCCGCCAACCGCGCGCACAGGCAGAGCCGTCGCCATGACGCCAGACGTCAAGCGCCCCTCGAGGTCCCAGGGCTCGTCCGTTCTCTCTGCATAGATGTATACGCGGCGCCGCTTCTGCGGGAATCCATAGTCCGCCGCGTTCACGACGCGCCACTCGACCGCGTACCCCAGCGACGCGAAGCACGAAAGGATGATCGCGAAGTCCCTCCCGCGCTGCGAGGCAGGGCTCTTGAGCAGGCGGTCGACGTTTTCCAGAAGCACGTAGCGGGGCGTGTTCTTCAGACGCAAGAAGCGGTAGATCTCCCACCAGAGCACGCCCTTCTTGCCCTCGATGCCGCTGGCTTGCGACAGGGGTTTTGCCACGGAGTAGTCCTGGCAGGGAAATCCCCCCACGACCATGTCCACGTCCGGGATGTCGATCTTGCCCGCCTCATACGCGTCCAGCACCACATGGATGTCCTCGTTGACCACGGAACCGTAGCCGAAGCGCTCCTCGTAGCAACGCGCCGCGAACTGACGCGTCGGCGCGCCCTGCGGCTCCCACTGGTTTGCCCAGACGGTCACGAACGGGCCGGCAGCGGGCATGGAGAACTCGGGGCGATCCTCGTTGCTATAGCCCTCAAGGCCCAAGCGAAAGCCCCCGACGCCCGCGAATAGCTCTGCAACCCGAATCACGCTTCCACTCATCCTGCCCTGTTCCAGCCTTTCCTCCAGCGCCTCGTTGGTCGGGGCGCGCAAATCCCGCTTTACTCTATCGATCTCCGCGCCGATATAGCTCGCATTGAGCCAAAAGCATTTCTTTGTCTCGAACGATCCATAAGGCGTCGGTAGCACATCCGCCTTGTTCCTGCCGTGCGGGCGCACGTGGCAGCAGCGATTCTCGGTCGATCGCACGGAGCGCTCAGCGTGGCCCTCCCTCACCCGACGCCGCATCTCCTCATAACAACGCCTGGCCTCGAGCAGGTCGGCGTCGGGCATCTGCCAGAACATGACCTCGGCAAGCCTGAAGACGCCCTTCTCGCGCTCGTCCTCGCGATACACGACAAAGAGGTACTTTTGAGCCAGATAGCTCCGAAAGTCGCTCGAGTCGAACTCGCACGCCACCAGATTGCAGTAATCAAACGTCGGGAACGATATGGATTCCTTGAGCACGCCGTTGCGCTTGATGCGCATCGTCTTGGCCTTCACGCCCGCCTTCTCAAACTCTGCGATGCGCGAGTCTTCGTCCACGCCCAGAATGTGCTTCGTGATGAGCGCGCAGAGATTCTTGGGCTTGCGCGAACCCTCCCACGAATAACCGCACACCTGTGCAAGCTCGTCTTCCGTGAGGCCGATGTACGGTTCGAAACGCCTGCGCACCAATGACAGCAGGTCGAGCCCGCGGTCCTTGCCATCCCTGCGAATCGCCTGCACCTCGATCATCCCGTTGAGCGCCGTCGTCATATATGAGGGCTTGATCGCCCATGCGCGAGGTTTTGCGGGCACGCTCGAGTACGGTTGCTCGGTGCGCTTCGATGCATTGGCCGCTTTTGTCGCCGCCTCGAGATACAGCGTGTCAGATCCCGACAGTTCGTGGGCCTTTCCCCGGCGGATCTTGCTGACGACGGTGTCCCAGTCCTTTTTGAACGTGGGCACGTCCTCTTCGGGGATGCCCCACAACTCGACCAGCCTCACGAGGTAATCCACAGGGTTCAGCTCTTTGTCGTACTGGTAGGCGATCAGCAGGATCCTCTGCAGCTTCTTTTGCAGCGAGCTGGTCTCCCATGTCTCGTCAACGACACTCATGTAGTTGATCATGCTGATGACCAGGCGCTCTTTTGCCGAAAGGCTGCCATCTTTTAGCTGCTTGAGGGGCGTGGTCTTGAGCTCCGTACTAACCTCGGCGAAATCGGCATTCGGGTCGCTGTTGATCTCGTAGTGGAAGAAATACTGCTCGACGGCGTTGCCAAATGACCCGCGCCGCCGATGCGGGTCGTCGACGTGCTCCAGGCCCGGACACTCCTCCCTCAGCGTATGGCCCTCAAGCTGCTTTGCGTACGCGAGGATCGACTCGATGGAGGAGTTGTCGTATTCGAGAATCGCGCCCATGACCGCCACCTTTAAGAACGCCTGTTCGATCGCTGTATTGTATCGATCGAACAGGCGTTCTTCAAAGGACGGACCGCCGACACGGCGCTCACGAAAAGCTGCGCTCACGTACAATTGGGCATGAACCGTCACGACACGCCAACCGCGCCCCCCCGCGTCGAGGCGCCCTCAGCCCAAAAGCCTCTCAAGCAAAGGAGCCCCACCATGCCCAACTCCTACCTCATCGTCATCGACATGCAAAACGACTTCATCGACGGGGCGCTCGGCACCCCCGAGGCGCAGGCAATCGTCGAGGCCGTCGTTGAGCGCGCCCGCGCATTCGAGGGCTGCGTCGTCTTCACCCGCGATACGCATGGCCCCAACTACGCCGCCACGCAGGAGGGACGCAACCTGCCCGTTCCCCACTGCATCAAGGGCACTCAGGGCTGGGAGCTCGCACCCGCGCTCGATGAGCTCCAAAGGTTGCTCGATGCCCCGGTCTTCGACAAGCCCTCGTTCGGCTCGCTCGACCTCGCCCGCTGGCTCGTCGCGCAAAACAACGCCGCGCCCATCGACTCCATCGAACTCTGCGGCCTGTGCACCGACATCTGCGTGGTCAGCAACGCCCTCACCATCAAGGCGCACCTGCCGGAGGTGCCGCTCATCGTGAACCCCGCCCTCTGTGCCGGCGTCACCCCCGCCGCGCACGACGCCGCGATCGCCACCATGGCGTGCTGCCAGGTGCAAATCCTGTAACCGGGCTCGGGCCTCGTCTTGCGGCGGCTTTTCGCCCCGATGACCCGCTGGAGACAGGCCCCATGCCCACGCACGGGCCTCACCCCGCGCCGCCCTTCGCGAGCTCGCGATTGGCGGCGTTCTTGTATTTTGGCCAGCTACCGTGCCAACGCCGCAGCGTACCGTTTGAATGCGGGGATGAGCTGCATGCGCAGTACATTGCGACGAGCATCGAAACTGCCACTGCGGATTCTCAGCCGAATGCCCATCGCACGTGCAACGTCCGCGACGAGCTGATTGTACAGATGCTCTTGGACAATGTCCTCGTACCACACGTTCAATATGGTCCAACCTGAGCCGACCAGCTTATTCTGCCTGCGGTCATCGCGACCGGCCTGCTCGATTGCATGGAACTTGCGGCCCTTGTACTCGAGACCGACCTTATGACCGGGGAATGCAACGTCCACATAGCGGTCCCCGTCGGCAGTTGAGACGCGATGGTTGAGCGAGACAGGCCCGAGGGCATAGCCACCGAGTCGCCGCGGCCAGGTAAGCAATGCGCAAAGAACGGATTCCATGGGCGAGTTGGAGCCGTCACCGACCAGCACAAGCGCCTCACGGGCCCGGACGACCCCCGGCGCTCCGGGCATCGCATCCAACACGCGGGTGATCTGCTCGACGGAAGTCAGAGGCTTCGCCGTGTTGGTAAGACCATCCCATGAGTCATCAAGGAGGTAGGTTCCGCACAGCTCGAGGCCGATCATCGCCAGCTCCTCGACGGTGCGCTGCCGCTTCTTGTGCAGGTCCACTGTTGCAAGATGCAGAAATGTCAGAGCCGGGCTCGTCACTAAAACATCCCTATTCACGTAGATAAGCGAACGAGGTGGCAACTCCGCCGCGCTGCGGTGGCACACGATGTCGTCGCGGCTACGGGCGCCCGACTCTTTGGACACCAGGATATGCACGGGGCGCGTTTTCACACCCAAACGCTCCATGTCGTCCGCAAACATCGCTTTTGGCGATATGCCGCAGCCATCCAGCTTTTGCGTGCGCGGCCTATCCAAAAACTCCGGCGCTAATCGCCCGCTCGATCGCATAAATTCGAGCGCTGACTCTCCAAAAATGCATACGCTCATGACCGTCGCCCCCTCGGCCCGATACGTTTTGCTCAGTGTGGTCAAAATACCCCGATTGTGCGCCGAGCAATCAGTGGCGCAGTCACGTTTGCCCAGGATTGGCCAAACCGATTCCGCCAACCACGCGTCGTGGCACCCATTGCTTCCAGCCGCCATCGACAAAACCCCAGGATTGCTCTGCGCGAGAAAATATGCACGAGTGTTTTGATTCCGCTTTCAGCGCACAATCAGGGTATTTTGACCAGTTTCTCGGAAACGCATATTTTGTGACCCCCTTTCTGAGGGATTGAGCGCTTTTTCGCGCGCCACGTTGCCGCTGCAGAACCACCCGCCGCCACCCCTCCCTGAGCGCCAAGACAAAAGCAGGGGCACAATCAGCGCTTGACCTGCCCGTACGAGCTGCCTGGACGCCCCATCTGCCCCGTCAACACGTCGATCGCCATTCCATAGCCATCGTCGCAAGGCCTTGAACTGCACGTTCGTTCATTTGTGAACTATTCGAGAATGAATCCTAATATGTTTTCGTTTTAGGCTCATATGAGTCCGGGAGTGTGACATAATGCAGTTGTCCAAGCGCGAGCCTACTCAAGGGTTCGCCCGCGCAATCGCCTGTGTTCAAAGGAGAACAAACATGAAGTTCGTTTGCCCCGTTTGCGGTTACGTTGAGGAGTTCGACGGCGAGGAGCTGCCCGCCGATTTCAAGTGCCCCCAGTGCGGCGTCTCCGGTGACCGCTTCACCAAGGTCGAGGAGGGCAAAATGACCTGGGCCGCCGAGCACATCGTGGGCGTTGCTCACGAGGAGGGCGTCTCCGAGGACATCATCGCCGACCTGCGCGCCAACTTCGAGGGCGAGTGCTCTGAGGTCGGTATGTACCTGGCCATGGCCCGCGTTGCCCACCGCGAGGGCTACCCGGAGATCGGTCTCTACTGGGAGAAGGCTGCTTACGAGGAGGCCGAGCACGCTTCCAAGTTCGCCGAGCTCCTGGGCGAGGTCGTGACCACCTCCACCAAGAAGAACCTCGAGATGCGCGTTGAGGCCGAGAACGGCGCCACCGCCGGCAAGTTCGATCTGGCCAAGCGCGCCAAGGCCGCCGGCCTGGACGCCATCCACGACACCGTGCACGAGATGGCTCGCGACGAGGCCCGTCACGGCAAGGCCTTCGCCGGCCTGCTCCAGCGCTACTTCGGCTAATTCCCCGGTTTAGCCTCGCGCACAGCGTATACGGCAAGCGCCGGCCTCCTTGGAGGCCGGCGCTTTTTCTTTAGGGCTGCACACACGGACGCCGCTTTATGTGGGCGCCGCCGCATGCAGACGCAGCCTTGTGCGGGCACCGCCGTGTGCGGGCACCGCCGTGTGCGGGCGCAGCCGTGTGCGGGCGCAGCCGTTTGCAGCCGCAGCCGCTCACAGGCACTACCGTTTGCGGCCGACGCCACATGCGAGCGTTGCTGCGTGCGGGCACCGTCGTTTGAGAGCACCGCATCGACGAGCGCTACTTGTGGTACGGCTCGCCGCGCATGATCTTGAAGGCGCGGTACACCTGCTCAAGCAGCACCACGCGCGCCAAGTTGTGCGGCAACGTGATACGCCCGAACGAGAGCCGCTCGTCGGCGCGAGCGCGCACCTCGGGCGAGACCCCGCACGACCCGCCAATCACGAACGTGATCGAGCTCTCCCCTCGCAGCATGAGGTCGTCCAGATGCGCCGCGATCTCCTCGCTCGAACGCTCCTTGCCCCCGATATCGAGCAGCACCACATGTGAGCGCTCGGGGATCGCTGCCAGGATGCCCTTGCCCTCGAACTCTCGGCCCGCCTCCTCGCCGCCGGACTTCGCCGGGTCGCGATCCGCGACCTCGACCATCTTGACGGTCGCATACGCACCCAGGCGCTTTACGTACTCCGCGCAGGCGTCCGCCCAGAATCGCTCCTTGAGCTTACCCACCGCGACCACGGTGATTTTCATCTGATGTCCCCTTGTCCCGCGGCTCAGGCCTTACCGAGCGGCACACCCGCAAACACAGCCGGAGCCGCAATTCAAATACCCTAAAGCTCTCCTTGCACCATGACCCTCAAGCTTCCTTGCGCTATGGATGCCGCCGCCGGCGAACATGGCCAATGCCCTCATGGGCAGTCGATGCCATATCCCGACGACGCCCGCCTCGGCAACCAACACCCGTTACCACAGCGACATGCTTCAAGGAGGCCGCCAGCGCCCCTACGCCTGGCGATAGGTCTCAAAGAACTCAGCCAGATCTTCCATCGCCTCGCGCAGCACACCCATGCGCGGGAGATACACGATGCGGAAGTGATCAGGCTCGGGCCAGTTGAAGCCGCCGCCGCGGGTGATGAGAATGCCCTTCTGGTGCAGCAGGTCGAGGGCGAACTGCTCGTCGTCGTGAATGTTGAACTTCTTCACGTCCATCTTCGGGAAGATGTAGAACGCCGCCTTGGGCTTGACCGCCGTAATGCCGTCGATCGCGTTCAGCGCCTCGTACACGTAGTTGCGCTGCTCGTACACGCGGCCGCCGGGCGCCACGTAATCCTTGACAGACTGGTGCCCGCCCAGCGCGGTTTGCACGATGGACTGCGCCGGCACATTGGAACACAGGCGCATGTTAGAGAGCATGTTCACGCCGAGCATGAAGTCGCTGCCGAGGCGCTTGTTGCCCGACACGACCATCCACCCGATGCGGTAGCCGGCGATCATGTGGCTCTTGGACAGCCCAGAGAACGTGACGCAGAACAGGTCGGGCGCCAGGCTCGCAATGGAAACGTGCTCGGCGTCGTCCATGCACAGGCGATCGTAGATCTCATCGGCGAAGATCATGAGCTGGTGCCTGCGTGCGATCTCGACGATCCCCTCGAGGACGTCCTTGGAATAGACCGCACCCGTGGGGTTGTTGGGGTTGATGATGACGAGCGCCTTGGTACGCGGCGTGATCTTGAACTCCATGTCGGCGAGGTCGGGGTTCCAGTCTGCCTGCTCGTCGCAGAGATAATGGACCGGCGTGCCGCCCGCGAGCGTGGCACAGGCGGTCCACAGCGGATAGTCGGGCGCGGGGATGAGGATCTCGTCGCCGGTGTCGAGCAGGGCCTGCATGCACAGGTTGATGAGCTCGGACACGCCATTGCCCGTGTAAATGCCGTCCATGCTCACGTTGGGCAGGCCCTTGAGCTGCGCGTACTGCATAATCGCTTTGCGTGCGGAGAACAAACCGCGGCTGTCGGAGTAGCCCTCGCAGTCGGGAAGCTGTTCGCGCATATCCTGGATGACCTCGACAGGAGTGCGAAAGCCAAACGGTGCAGGGTTGCCAATGTTGAGCTTGAGAATGTGAGCGCCCTCGGATTCGAGACGCGCGGCCTCGTCGACCACGGGACCGCGAACATCATAGAGAACGTTGTCGAGCTTGGAAGACTTGCTGAAGGTGCGGATGGCGTCGGACATGATAATCCCTTCGGGGTGCGAGCTGGCCGAGTTGACGGAGTTGGTGTTCTTGTCGAGGCGGCTCATGTGGATGCGGGGCTCGGGAGCGGCGGCAGGCCGCGCCTCGGCTCGCCCGGGGGGATCGGGAATGGAGATTGCGGAAGAACCTGCCGGGATGACGGTCGGGAAGGATCCCATCGGCTCTGCGTCAAGCCCGGTCAGCTCTGCAGCGGACTCTGTCGCCGCAGCGGCGGACGACGCAGCGCTCACGGCGCTCACAGCGGGCGTGCCCTCCCCCATCAGGAAGCTAGGTTCAATTTCCAAAATATCGGACAGCAGCTGCACAACCGCGCGGCGCGGCAAGGTTTTGCCGCTCACGTACTGGCTCACTTGGCTCTTTCCGAGCTTGGCCCCTCGCTGGCTCGCCATCCGAATCAAGTCGGCCTGCTTGAGCCCTCGACGGTCCATGCCCTCACGCAAGTGCTGCGCGAACGATTTCGCCGTGGCAGGCGAATCGACAGATATGCGCTTTTTCTCAGCCATCGGCACTCCCAACATATCCATTGAACTTATAGTTCAATTTCTGGGAGTTTACCATATGAGTTCAATTCTAAGTTCAATTAGTTCAATTTAAACGAAAGCAACGCCCCGCACGGCATCGGTGCCACGCAGGGCGCGAGGCGCGGCGCCCGCGCAGCCCGGCAATCCAACAGGGCTCGCCCCCACTCCGGATGAAGCGCTGCCCTATGCGCGGCGCTCCTTCACGCCGAGCGTGAAATAGGCGAGGTGGAACACCCAAACGCACACGAGGATGATGCGCCCGACGGGCACCTGATGCATCAGGGCAAAGCCAATCGACATCAGCACCGTCACCACCGCCATGAGGCGCACCTTCGCCGCGCGCGTCATGCCTTGACCCGACACGTGGCCCTCAAGATTCTCCTTGTACAGCTTGGCCCCCAAAAACCACTGGCCGAGGCGTTCCGAAGCCCGAGCGAAGCAAAACGCCACCAACAGTAGAAATGGAAACGCCGGCAACAGGGGAAGCACAGCGCCGACGGCGCCCAGAGCCAGAGCAAGGCACCCACACGTCGCATACGCGCATCGTCTCAAGTTCATTGGGCATACTCCTCGGCATTGGGCAGATGGTGGTGCCAGCCCGCCTTGTTCTCCAAAAACGTATCGCCCAGCTCGGTGTACTGGCCCCAATACCTGCTCAACAGTTTTTTCGCCCACGTCTGCACCGCAGCAATCGACACGGGGATAAGCGGCACGCACACGAGTAGGACAAGTGCCGCGCGCAGGCTCGCGGTGGAAAGGACCGCGAAAAGCGTGAGTGGAGCGAGCATCGCGTAGAACAGCTGGAGTAGGTACGCCGCGAAATAAGTCTCGAGCTGCTCCACGCCTTCAACGGCGACTTGCACGACCTCGGAGGTCGCCGCGGTCTGCCGGTACGTCGCCCCAAGGCGCAGGAGCTTCTCGTAGAGTTGGGTGCGCAGCGTGCGCTTGACGGCGCGCGAGGAACGCACGGCGAGCAGTGATGCTCCGAGTGAACAATGCGTCGCGCTTATACCTCTGCACGGCGGCGGCCCCTGTCGATATGAAAAACGCTCCGATCCGAAGAATCGGATCGGAGCGTTTTCATGCAAGCATCTCACACTGTGCCCACTCTGCCGTCAGACAAGCGGCTATGCGGGCCGATGCGATTAGTAGCGGCTACCACCGCGACGATCACCGTAGCCACCACGGCCACCACGGTCGTCACGAGAACCGTACCCACCGCGGCCGCCACGGTCGCCGTACCCACCGCGGGCGTTGCGATCGTTGAACTTGCGATCGCGGTCGCGATCGCCGAAGCCGCCGCGGCCACCGCGGTCGTCACGACCACCACGGCCACCGCGGTCACCGAAGTCGCGACGAGGGCCGCGATCGCCAAAGTCCTTGCGGGGACCACGGTCGCCACCACGGCCGCCGAAGCCACCGCGACCGCCACGGTCACCGCCGCGGCCGCCGAAGTCCTTGCGGGGACCACGGTCGCCACCGCGAGCACCAAAACCGCCACGGCCACCGCGGTCATCGTTGTCCAGACCCATCTCGGTGAGCGGGCCGATGAGCTTGTCCATGAGGGCCACGATGTCCTCAGCGTCAAGCTGAGAGAGCTGGGGGATGAGTTTCTTGCGCTTGCCGCCCAGAGAAGCGGCAATCTCCTCGGCGTTCTCATTCGCGGAGACGAGGATAGCGCGCATGTCCTCTTCCTCGGGCATGACGCGGGTCACAGCACCGGCCTCCTCGGCCTCGCGCAGAATGCCGTCGAGCTCACGCAGACGCATGCCCAGCAGGTCGGACATCTCCTTCTGCTCCATCTGGGGCTTGAGCTCAAGGAGCTTGAGGGCGCGCATCAGCTCGCTGGCGCGGGCGGCGTCGGCCTCAGCCTCACGGCCCATGGCGAACTTACGGTTGCGCAGCAGGCGAGCGGCCTTCTGCACCTTGTCGAACAGCTGGTCGTCGAGGGAGAGCTCCTCGACGGCCTCCTCGGCGTCGGCGTCCTCGGCCGCGGCAGCGGTCCCGGCCTCGTCGTCGACGGCCTCCTCGACCTCGGCAACCTCGGTGGCCTCGACGGCCACAGTGGCTTCGTCCATGATCTCGTTCTCGTTCTCGATGTTCTCGGACATTGCGTCCTCCTTCTGCGCCCGCAGGCGCGCTATCGGGGGCTGATCGCCCCGGTGCCACTCACGTCTTTCAAAAATGTCTGGCACCATCTCCACGCCTTCCGGCGTCTCATGCGACACGCTCCATCTGAGCCTCGAATGCCGCCGTGAACCAGTGTACGCGCCGCAGCCTTGATTCCCGCGTGCACATTTAGTAACACACAGGTTCCGCATTCGCTCCGTTTGTGAACAAGCACTGCCCCCTCCGCGATGGCACCGACGCTCCGAGACGAAGCAGGGCTAAAACGGATCTGCCGCCCTCCGAAACGGCACGGCAGCGCACCCAAGTCAGCACCGGAGCCCTCCAAGACGGCACCGCGCGTGTAATGTCGAAAAAATCGCGATAGTAGCGCTTCAATTTCGACATCACACGCGCGGAACTTCAGCGTTCGGGTTCACCGTCGCAGGCCATGCATGCCCTGCGGCAACGTCAGGTGTTCGGACCCGCCATCTCGCCCGTGCACGCCTCATACCAGCGTCGGCACTCGGGGTCGTCATCACGCCCGCGCACGCCTCACGCAAGATAGCGCTCGAGCGCCGGAAGATGCGCTTCGCCGTCGCGCCTGCCCACCTGGTACACGCGCTCGAGCTCCTCGGGCTCCTTCGTCACCAGCGGCACCTGAACCGACTCGCTCGGGCGGATGACGAACAGGTGCCCCTCGCGCTCGAGCTCAGCCACCTCGTCGAGCTGCGCGTTGTAACGCTCGTGGCGATTTGCCAGCAGCTCGATGAGCCTAGGGTACTTGCGCAAGGTCAGACGCAAGATGGGCATGAGGCCGTTTGGCTCCTTGCGAAAACCCGCCGGCTGCGTGAGAATCGCCACATTGCGGTCGTATCCGTGGCGAACCATCCACATCGCGGGGATGGAGTTCGCGATGCCACCGTCGAGCAGGATGTGCCCGTCGAGGCGGACGGGACTTGCCAGCATGGGCACGGATGCCGAGGCGCGGATCCAGTCGAGGTCCTCCTCATCACCGCGCTCGATGTCATGGTAGATGGCCTCCCCCGTCACGATGTCCGTGCACACCGCCGTGAACCGCATGGGGTTCGCCCGCAGCGCCTCGGTGTCGAAGGGATCCAGCTCGATGGGAACCGTGCGATAGGCGAAATCGACGCTATAGAGGTCGCCCGTGCGCAGCAAATTGCGCATGCTGGCGTAACGTGGATCGGCGCAGAATCGCTTGTTGTAGCGGATTGCGCGACCGACCTGCCGTGACTTGATGTTCACGCCGAACGCGGCGCCGGCCGACACACCCACCGCATGGTCGAACTCGATCCCGTGCTCCATAAAGACGTCAAGGACGCCAGCCGTGTACAGGCCGCGCATGCCGCCGCCCTCAAGTACCAATCCCGCCGTCATCTGCGCCTCACCCCTCCTCGTATCACGTCTCTTTCGACAGGCAATTCTACGCCCATCGCGAAAAAGGGGGCGAGCGCGTTTTCGCACTCGTCCCCTCCGGCTGGGCCGCTTTCCGGGCAGGAAACCCTACAGGTCGCGATAATCGATGAGCTCGAGATCGTCCCGGCCCTCCAGCCACGCACGGAGCTCGGGGTCGATCAACGCATCGACCTCCTTGGTGCGATCCTCGGTAAGCGACGAGTGCGTGAGGATGTAGTGGTCGAGATACCCCGGATGGCAAACGAACACGGCCGTCTCGCTGTCCTTCATCTCCTCGACCGTCTCGCGGATGGCGGCGGCGGGATCGTAACCCGGCATCTGGGAACGCATGACCATACGCATGGGAGTATCCCCGCAGGTAACCACAGCGGCTGGGTCGAACGAGGGGACCTGGCACTTGTAGCCATGCTCGCGTGCAACATGGGCGATGGCCGCGTTGAGGTTGTCTGAGAGCACCGCATGCGCCTCGAAATATTCCGGCTCGCGCCCGACGATCTCGATGAACCGCTCGAGCTGCGCCTCGATCTCGATGACCGCCTCGTCGAAGTCGACGAAATCGATGCCCTCCTTGTACTTGGCGCGGTATTCACGGCTGCTTTTGAACTCCCCGTTCGTCTGAAGGAGGCTCGGGATGAGCGCCGGGTCGGCGCAGGGCTTTCCCAGGCAGACATTGGTATGCTGACCCACCGCGATATCGCAGTCGGCGATAAGGCCCCAGCCGCTCTGCGCCTCGGGCATGTTCGGCATCACGCCCACCGAGCGCACGAGGCCCTCGCGGACACTGCGCTCGATGCCCAGGTCGACGGCGTAGGAATAGCCCACATCATCGGCGCGAATAAGCAGGTATTTCATGGAGATCTCCTCTCGTCCGCCAATTGGCGAAACGCTGCACCTGAAGGCCCTCGTCCTCGAGCCCCCTGTCGCTCGGGCACTACTATCCTCGAGCCCCTGTCGCTCGGCATCACCGCCCGTCAGCGGGGCGGGACGATGCAGTCGTAGCGCACGGCCTTGCCTGCGATGGAATGACTGGGCTTGACGCCCGCGAGATGCGGGCCTTTGATCGGGCGTTTGACGACGATCTTGCGCGGGTGGGCAGCCAGGGCGGCCCGCAGCAGGGCGTCTTCATCCAACGGGTCCGTCGGGCGCTCGAGGCCGTGGATGAGCTGGAACTTCTTCTTGACCGCTGCGCTTTTCGTGCGACCGGGAAACATGGGGTCGAGATAAACCACATCGGGTCGCGCGCCCGAATCCGCACCTGCGGGGCCGGCGGTAAACGATGCCAGTACATCGCGGCTGTCGCCCTCCACTAAATGCATACGCGCGACGATGGAGGCGAACGCGGGATCGAGGGCAGCGCGCTCGAGCGCATCCGCCAGTAGCGCGGCGATCACCGGGTCCGCCTCGCACAAAGTCACATCGAACCCGGAGGCGGCGAGCAGGAACCCGTCCTCCCCCAAACCGGCGGTCGCGTCCACGGCGCGCGGACGGTCAACGCCCTTGACGCGCGCCGCCTTCACCAGCATCTCCCGTTGCAGGGCCCCCTGCTTGACGCGGGGCAGCAGCTCCGCGAAATCCGGTCTGAGCTCCATGCCGTCGCGGGCAAGGACAAGACCCTCCCCCGTGACCCTGAGATGCAGAGCGCCGGGCTCGGGCTTGTCGACCAGCGATGCGTCCAGATGCGCCGCAAGGGTCTCCGCCTCATCGCGGCACGCGTCGTCCTCACACAAGACAACAAGCGCCGGAGCCTCTATACAGCGCCCCTTCACCTCAGATTGGCGTCTGTCCCCTTTCTGAGGTTTTGTCATACGCGGTCCCCGCCCTTGAACGCGCCGAACGCGCGACGACGTACCTTGCGCGGGCTGAGCGCGGAGGCTGTCGCGGGAATGTCGATGTTCACTCCCAGCAAGATCTTGGCGATCCAAAAGTAGAACAGCAGCACAAGAATCGGAATCAGGCACGAGGTCACAAGCATAACCGCCAGCGACTCGATGAACTGGTTGAGCGACTCCTGCGCGCCCTCGGCGGCACTCGCAATGCCACCCGTCACCGTGTCGATAGCGTCTTGGAAGAAGCCCAGAATACCACCCTCGTTTTGCTTATCATCGCTCTTCTCCGCCTCGGCCGCTCCCTCTGCCAGCACCTCCGCAGACTCAATCGACTCTTGCATCGATGCCTGGTACGTTGCGTCGATGCGGTTGGTCACCCACGAGCTCGTGGGTATCGCCAACAGCAGCACGGCTCCGAGCACCGCCAGCTTTGCGCTCACGCCGAGGGAAATCTTCACCCAAGGGCTCCTACCCCACTGCCACACCACGACGATGCCGAGCAGTGCCGCGATGGGAAACGCGAGCCCCAGCGCCGCCGCGCTGAAAATGGTGATGAGGTATTTCTCGAGGAAGAGGGCGGCGAGCACGATAAGGAACCCCGTACTGAGGTCCATGAGCTTGTCGGCGATAGGCGAGCCCGCGTCGCCGGGGATGGCGGAGATGAGGGCCGAGGCGCCTGCCGATCCCGCCGTGAGCGTGAGCACATTGTCGATCTTCTCATCAATGGTTGCGATCACGTCCGCGTGCGCCTCCGGCGACGAGAAATGCGGCAAAAGGACGAGCCAGGAGATGAGCACGGCGACGATGAGCCCCGCCGTGATGACCCAACGCGTGCGGCAGGACATCCCGGCACCCGGGAGCATCACAGCGCCCAAAGAGGCATCGGGGTCCGGGGACATCGCGGCCCGACCCCCGCCGAAGGGATATCCCTCGCCAAGATCTTCTTCGACCTCGACACACTCATGCGCGTCCAACTCGCGCGTGCGGTCGCGGCTCGCATCGCGACGATCAAGCTCGTTCATATGCGCCTCGCAATCATGCGACCTGCCCCCATGTGCGCATCCATGGGAGAAAGATACGCCGTTAGGACGAATTCCGACAACCCGGCCATCCCACGTGGCCGAACCTCTGCCGCCATTCTAACAGCCGCCCCGCGCACACGGCAGCCCAACGTGTGCAGCAGCGCCGCATGCGGACGAGTGACGTTACGCGCGGTCGGCAACCTCCAGCACGAAACGCTCGGTCTTCTCCCAACCGATGCACGGGTCGGTGATCGACTTGCCGTACACGCCGCCGTCGACGGGCTGGTTGCCGTCCTCCAGGTAGCTCTCCACCATGAAGCCGCGCACGATCCCGTCGATCGCTTCGTTGCGGCGGCAGGAGTCGAGCACCTCCTTGGCGATGCGCAGCTGCTCGAGCGGGCGCTTGCCGGAGTTGTCGTGATTGCAGTCGACCACCACGCCGGGATTAGCGTAACCGGCCTCTGCCGTGTAGCGCTCGGCGAGGCGCTCGAGGTGCTCGTAGTGGTAGTTGGGGTAGGTGCGGCCGTCCAGCCCGATGTAGCCGCGCAGCACGGCATGGGTGAGCGGGTTACCCGGGGTCTCGACCTCCCAGTTGCGGAAGATGAAGCCCTGCTCAGCCTGGGCGGCGTAGATGGAGTTGAGCATGACGCTCGTGGAGCCGGCGGTGGGGTTCTTCATGCCCACGGGCACCGAGATGCCCGACGCAACCAGACGATGCTCCTGGTTCTCAACGGAGCGCGCGCCCACGGCGACGTAAGAAAGCAGATCGATGAGGTACTGGAAATTGCTCGGGTAGAGCATCTCGTCGGCGGTGAAAAAGCCCGTCTCCTCAATCACGCGCAGGTGCATGCGGCGGATGGCCTTGACTCCCTCGAGCAGGTCGTCGCCAGCCTCCGGGTCGGGGTTGTGGAGCAGGCCCTTGTAGCCGGTGCCCTTGGTGCGCGGCTTGTTGGTGTAGACGCGCGGGATGATGAGCAGGCGCTCGCGCACGCGCTCCTGCAGCCCGGCGAGGCGCGTCATGTACTCGAGCACGGAGTCCTCGCGGTCGGCCGAGCACGGACCGATGATGAGCACGCGGCGGCTATCCTCCCCGCGGAAGATGGCGGCGACCTCGGCGTCGAAGGAGGCCTTGGCGTCGACGAGGTCGGCACGCAGGGGCATCTCCTCGCGGATCTCCTTGGGGATGGGAAGCAGGCGCTTGAAATGCATGGCCATGGAGGGCTCCTATCAGATCGCGCGGCACGCCGCATGGACACGTTCGTTGGGGAGATTATCGCGCGCGGCACGCGGGCGCGCGAAGGTGGTCAAACGATTTAACCTGTGTGTCATACGATGCGCGACAAAGGCTGCCAACAGACGTGGCGGAGGCGACTAACGGGCGCGCGAACCGCGGTTCGCCCGCCAGATCAGATGGAGCCCACGCAGGGTGAGGGTCTCGTCGACGACGGCCTCGTGCTCGATGAGGGCCGCCACCTGCGTGGCGCCGTCGCCCGTCATCACCGCGGGGGCGTCACAGCCGAGCTCGCCCATCACGGCGTCGAGCAGGCCGTCGATGCGCGCCGCCTCGCCCAGCACCACGCCGGACTGCATGGCGGCACGGGTGCTGCGGCCAATCACCCGCTCAGGCGCGCGCAGCTCGATCATGGGCAGGCGCGCCGCGGCGGCCGTGAGCGAGCGAGCGCCCAAGGCCACGCCGGGGGCGATGATGCCGCCCGCGAACGCCCCGTCCTCGTCCACGACCTCGATATTCGTGGTGGTCCCCAAATCGACCACCACGACGGGCACCCCGTACGCCTCGCGCGCCGCCACGGCATCGGCCACGCGGTCCGAGCCAACCTCGGACGGATCGTCGTAGCGCATGCGAATGCCAGTCTTGAGCCCGGGGCCCACCACATAAGGCCGCGTACCGCACAGCTTTTCCAGCGCCGTTCGCCACACATTGGCCAAACTGGGAACCACACAAGACAGAATCGCATAGCCGGGCTCCGGCGCGTCCAGCATGTCGATAGCGCGGGCGGCATGCGCCCATGCCTCATCGGCCGTGCACGAATCGGGCGTGGTGATCTCCCACGTGCCCATCAGCTGGTCCTCGACAAACACGCCGAACTTGGTGACGGTGTTTCCCACGTCAACGGCGAGCAAGCAGCCCTCCGCAAACGCGGGGCGAATCGAAGCCGAGCCCTCTGCAGCCCTTTCGTTGGTACCCATGGCGCCCTCCAAGTTCTCAGGCAGATTTCTTGCCATTGAGCTTACACTATAGCGGTCCTACTGCCGTAACCCGACTCCCCGCTGAGGGGGAGCGGATATACGAGGGAGCTACAAATGAGTTCTATAAACGAGCGCACGCCGTGGCGCGGGCAAATCAGTGCCGCCGGTATCCTCATCGGCTGCATCGGATGCGTCATCATCACGGCATCTTCGGTGTATACAGCCCTCAAGATGGGAGCCCTCCCCTGGCCCACCATCTTCACCTCCATCACCGCCCTGGTATTGCTGCGTGCCCTCGGCCACACGAGCCTCAACGAGGCAAACGTCACTCAAATCATCATGTCCGCGGGCTCTATGGTAGCCGGCGGCCTGGCATTCACCATCCCCGGCATTTGGATGCTCGGCTCAGGGCATGATGTCAGCTGGATCGAGATGCTCGGCGTGGCGCTGGCGGGCACCCTGCTTGGGCTGGTGTGCACGGCCCTCATTCGCCGCAGATTTGTGGAGGAGTCCGACCTCGAAT
The DNA here is from genome assembly GCF_020735465.1 of Collinsella stercoris DSM 13279. Classification (GTDB taxonomy): domain Bacteria; phylum Actinomycetota; class Coriobacteriia; order Coriobacteriales; family Coriobacteriaceae; genus Collinsella; species Collinsella stercoris. Next base: position 1,302,229 of record NZ_CP085935.1, read on the forward strand.
ACCCCATCGGCACCGCCGCAGCGGAAACCCTCATGGCGAGCCGCGCAGGCGGGGCTACGGGCAAGAAGCTCTTCGGCTCCATGGCGGCCGCAGGGCTGTGGTGCGCCCTGCGTGACCTTGCGGGCGTCATTCCAACCATGCTGTGCGCCCTGCCCATTCCGGGCGTCGCCTTTGGCATCTACAACTCCCCGATGCTTCTCTCCGTAGGCTTTCTGGTGGGCGGAGCGGCGGTCGCCTTCTGGCTTGCTGGAGGGTTCATCGCCAACCTCGGCATCATCGTGGGCGGCAGCGCTGCAGGGCTATGGGACGTCACCGTAGCACAGGGCATCGTGTCGAGCCTTGGCATGGGCCTCATGATGGGCTCTGGCCTGGGCGTGGTCGTGCACGACATCCTGCCCAAGGCGGCCAACCTGTCATCCGTGTCGCTGACGCCGGGGGCAAATGGCACGAGGGCGCAGGGCGGTGCCCTAGCGCTGTTCGTCGCTGCGGCGGCGCTCCTCATCTGCTTGATCCTTGGCATCGCGCCGTTGCACTGCATCATCGTTGTCGTGCTCACATTTGTCACCACCATCATGAGCGCGCAGTCGGTTGGCCAAACGGGCATCGATCCCATGGAGATCTTCGGGCTCATCGTGCTGCTCATCATCGCCGCCCTCGGAGAATCCAACCAGGTCAAGCTGTTTTTCGTCGCGGGCGTGGTCGCCGTGGCATGCGGCCTTGCGGGCGACGTGATGAGCGATTTCAAAACCGGGCACATCTTGGGCACAAGCCCTCGCGCAATGTGGATCGGCCAGGCCATCGGCGCGCTGCTGGGCGCCGTCGTTTCTGTCGCGGTTATGGCAGCCCTTCTAACCGCATACGGACCGGAATCGTTCGGCCCGGGTAAGCTGTTCGTCTCCGCGCAGGCCAGCGTTGTGGCCACCATGGTCTCGGGCATCCCCAGCGTGCCCGCCTTCCTCGTGGGCCTCGGGGCGGGAACGGTCCTGTACTGCCTGGGCATCCCTTCCATGATGCTCGGCCTCGGCGTGTACCTGCCGTTTTACATGACCATCTCGGCCACGCTCGGCGCATGCGTCAAGTGGGCATACGACCGCATCGCCGCACACCGCGACAACGCGGCTAACGCCCGCTCGGCCACCTGCGCGCCGGCCAATACAGCAGCGAGCACCGGAAACCTCCGCAGCGCAACCGGCGACAACACGAGCGCGGACAACGCGCCCGAAATCACACATGAAGAGTCGGGCATCATCATCGCCTCCGGCGTGCTGGGCGGCGAGTCGATCGTCGGCGTGATCATCGCGCTCATGTCCGTCGCGGGCGGGCTTATGGGCTAGCGTCTGCCACCCACCGAGAAGTCCACATCTCAACAGGGCTCCAACGGTATGCTGAATGCGCCTAAGGGTCCTATCGCCGGGGATGGGTTCGTTGGCGCGCCAGTCGAACCCATCCCTATCATTTTGAGTTCAGGGGTGCTCGACATGTGGGTTTTCGACACAACGCTCTACCAGATGTATCCGCTCGGCATGCTCGATTGCCCCTTCGATGCGCCCGCCATCGATGACGCCGAAGGGCTGGCGCGCGAGCGCGACCTGCACCGCGTGTGCTCGCTTATCGAATGGGCCCCGTACCTGGGCAAGCTCGGCGTGGGCGCGATCCTGCTCAACCCCGTCTTCGCCAGCGACACGCACGGGTACAACACGCGCGACCTGACCGAGATCGACTGCCGCCTGGGCACCAACAAGGACTTCGCCCGCGTGGTCGACGCCCTGCACGCATGCGGCGTGCGCGTGATTCTTGACGCCGTGTTCAACCATGTGGGCCGCAACTTCTGGGCGTTTCGCGACGTGCGCGACCACATGTGGGACTCGCCGTACAAGGATTGGTTCAACATCAGCTTCGACGGCGACACCCACTTCGGTGATGGATTTTGGTACGAGGGCTGGGAGGGCAATCAGGACCTCGTGAAGCTCAACCTGAGAAATCCCGAGGTCATCGACTACCTGCTCAACGCGGTTCGTATGTGGAAACATGACCTGGGCGTGGACGGCCTGCGCTTGGACGTCGCGTACAGCCTCGATCGGAATTTCGTGAAACTGCTACGGGGCCTCGCGTGCGAGCTGGGCCGCGAACCGCGCTTTGACGGTGAGCCCGGCGATGGCTTCCCGCTCATCGGGGAAGTCCTGCACGGCGATTACAACCTCATCGTCAACGACGAGATGCTCGATTCGTGCACGAACTACGAATGCTACAAAGGGCTGTACTCGAGCTTCAACTCGATGAACATGTTCGAGATCGCCCATTCGCTGCACCGCCAATTTGGCGGCGACCCGTGGTGCATCTACCGCGACAAGCACCTGGTGAACTTCGCAGACAACCACGACGTCTCGCGCCTGGCAAGCATCCTGACAGAAAAACGTCACCTCGTCCCCGCATATGGCGTGCTCTTTGGCATGCCGGGCATCCCGTGCCTGTACTACGGCAGCGAGTGGGGGCAGCTGGGCGCAAAGGGCACCGGGTACCTGGCGGACGTGGAGCTGCGTCCCGCCATCAGCGCCCCGTCGCCCGACAGCCTCGACTCGCCCGCAAGCGGCTGGGCAGGCGGCGAGGAGCCCAATGAGCTCACCGCGCTCATCAATCGCCTAAACCACGTGCGCCGCGAGTCGCGCGCCCTGTGCCACGGCGGCTATCGCAATGTGGTGATCACCAACAAGCAGCTGCTGTTCGAACGCCGAGTTGAGGCATTTGGCGATCAACCTGCCGAAGAGGTGCTCGTTGCGGTCAACGCCGAGAGCGCGCCCTTCACCTTTGGCGACGGCACACTCACGGGGCCGTTCGAGGTGCTGCTCGCCTGCGCGCCCCACGGGTTCGACAACGGCATGGGAAACGGCAGCGGTGAGTTCGAGGGCCGTACAGAAGAAGACGCGACAGGCGCCGCTGCGAAGGGCTTTGTTGCTGAGGGCTCTTCCGCAAGCGGCAACACTGCCGAGGGTTCCTCCCCCACCGTACTCGCCCTTGAGGGGTCGCTTGAGATTCCACCCTTTAGCGTCCTCTACCTGCGTCGAATGTAGGGGGCAGCCCTAGAGCCCTACAAGAGGGCGGATCGACAAATCGCCTTTCTCGAAGGGTGCCTGACGGGCCTTCCTGGCATCGCGGGCATCCCGGCGAACATCGCACTCGCGACGCTCCTGGGATTTCGCGCGACCCAATCGGTCGCCTCCTTCTATGGAAACGACGTCAAACGCGATCCTGCCGAGCTCGACCTGGCGGGCGAAGTCTTCATCCACTCGATGGAGCATCATGCCCCCGCGGGCGAAAGCGACGAGGGCGCCCGTTTTGAAGCGGCGACATCTCCGGTTGAGCGCGTCTTGCTCATCAGCAAGGGCGTCGCCGTGAAAATCGGTGTCAAAAGCGGATGGAAAGAATTGGCCATGCGCGGCAGTGTGGCAGCCCTCATGACAGAAATGCGTTCGATAGCCCTCCGGGCTGCCGAAGAACAGATTGTCCTCACGGCGGCGGTCAGCAGCAACTGACTGCGGCAACGCCCCGCGGCAGCGGCCGGCAACGATGGACCGCGCCAGCAGCCAGCAGCGACGCGCCGCGGCAGCGACCAGCAGCGACGACATGCGCAACCAGGCCGCGACAACGACGCGCCCGCCCCGCAAGACGCGCGGGGCGGGCGCAAACCGTTATCGATCCATGCGGCCCTCAACCATGGTGAGCGAGATCTTCTTGCGCGTGCGATCCACACCGGTGACCCACACGGTCACCGTATCGCCCACGGCGACAACCTCGCTCGGATGCTTCACAAAGCGGTCCGCGAGCTTGGAGATGTGGACCAGGCCATCCTGGTGCACGCCGATGTCCACGAACGCACCGAAGTCGACCACGTTTCGAACGGTGCCTTTGAGCTCCATGCCCACCTCGAGGTCCTCGATGCTGCGCGCCGCCTGGGAGAACACGACCTCCGGGGCGTCGTCGCGCGGGTCGCGGCCGGGCTTCTCGAGCTCAGCTACGATGTCGCGCAGGGTGGGCACACCGCATCCCAGCTCGGCGGCGATTGCGCCGAGGTTGCCGATCTTGGCGCCGATGCCCGGCACGCCGCCTGCCGCCAAGGCGCTCGGCTCCACACCCGCACGGCGCAGGAGCTCACGTGCGATCTCGTAGCTCTCAGGGTGCACGCTCGTGGCGTCGAGCGGGTTCGAGCCACCCGCGATGCGCATAAAGCCCGCCGCGTTGAGATAGGCCTTAGGCCCCAGCTTGGGAACCTTCTTGAGCTGGCGGCGATCGGTGAACGCACCGTTCTCCTCGCGGTAGGCGACGATGTTTTTGGCGACCGCCGGCGTGATGCCGGAGACGTACCCCAGCAGGCTCGCGCTCGCGGTGTTCACGTCGACGCCCACGCGGTTGACCACATTCTCCACCACGTTGCCCAGCGCGCGGCCGAGCTCGCCTTGGTCGAGGTCGTGCTGGTACTGGCCAACGCCGATGGACTGGGGCGGGATCTTGACCAGTTCCGCCAACGGGTCCTGCAGGCGGCGGCCCAGGCTCATCGCGCCGCGCGTGGTCACGTCGAGGTCGGGGTACTCCTCGCTCGCCAGCTTGGAGGCCGAGTACACCGACGCGCCCGCCTCGTTCACGATGGTGTAGCGCAGCTCGGGTGCGGACTCGGCGATGAACGCCGCCACAACCTCCTCGGTCTCGCGGCTCGCCGTGCCGTTGCCCACCACGATGGTGTTGATGCGGTGCTTGCGCGTGAGGCGCAGCAGCTCGCGCTTGGTTCCCGCGACATCGCGTCGCGGGGGCGTGGGGTACAGGATGGTGTGGTCGAGGAGCTTGCCGTACTCGTCCAGCACGGCGACCTTGCAGCCCGCCCGGTAACCGGGGTCGAGCGCGATCACGCGGGCACCACGGACGGGACGCTGCTGCAGCAGGCCCTCGGTGTTCTTGGCGAAGACCTTGATGGCGTCCTCCTGTGCGCGCATGGTGAGGTCCACGCGCAGCTCGCGCTCAAGGGAAGGTGCCATGAGGCGCTTGTAGCCGTCGGCGATGGCGGCGTTGAGCTCCGGCGCGAACGGCCCGCGACGGCGCGGGTACCGACGCTGCAGACGCTCGGCCGCGGCCTCGCCGTCCACGCGCACGCGCACGCGCAGCTTGCCCTCGCGCTCACCGCGGTTGATGGCGAGGATGCGGTGGTTGGGAATGGAACGCACGGCCTCGGAGAACTCGTAATAGGGCTCATACGGCGTCTTCTCGTCCGCGTCCACGGCCTCGGATTCGATCGCGGCGGTCTTATGCGTGTAGTCGCGCAGGTCCGCTGTGTTCTCGGGATCCTCCGCCACGAGCTCCGCCACGATGTCGCGCGCGCCGGCGAGCGCCGCCTCCGCCGTGGCGAAGCCGCCCTCGGCGTTGACGTAGCCCGCGGCCGCCGCGAGCGGACCCTCCCCCTGCACGGGCTGCATGAGAATGAGGTTCGCGAGCGGCTCGAGGCCTGCATCGCGCGCCTTCGACGCGCGGGTGACCCGCTTCTTGCGGAAGGGCTTGTAGAGGTCCTCAACGCGCTGGAGCGTGGGCGCCTGCTCGATGCTCTCGCGGAGCTCGTCCGTAAGCTTGCCCTGGCCGTCGATCACCGCGATGACGTCGGACTTGCGCTGCTCGAGGTTGCGCAGGTAGGACAGGCGGTCGTCAAGCGCACGCAGCGCGACGTCATCCATACCGCCCGTGGCCTCCTTGCGGTAGCGGGCGATGAACGGGATCGTGGCGCCCTCGTCGATGAGGGCGATGACGGACTCGACGCGCGCGGCAGGCTGACCGAGCTCGGAGGCGAGCGCCGCCACGATGCGCTTGTTCATGGCGGCGATGTCCTCCGGTGAGGGCTCCGCGCGCCGCGTTGCCGGGGCATCCGCCAAGTCATCGGCCGTGAGGGAGCCCGCAGAGCCCAGGGGGCGCATCGCGCCCGCCGTTCTTGCGGTCGATACTGCGGGCGCGACGGATACAGCGGACGCGACGGCAGGGCGCACCCCAGTCGATGATTCGGGTGCAACGCCGGACCCAGACGTCATTGAGACGGGCTCGGCTCGTCCCGAATCAACCTGTGCCGTGGCGACCACATCCTTGCGCACGCCGCTCCCTTCGGGGCTCAGCGCGGCGACCATGTTCATGATGGCGGCAACGTCGACGTTGTTCGAATCTGCCATACGACAACTCTCCCATCAAAATCGGTTAGGCACTCCATCCTACCCGACCACGCGGACAGCGCACGCAATCACTATGCACCGAGCGGCGTCCCGCAACCGCTCGACACCCCGCGACCGCTCTGGGCATCGGGGCGCTCTGCCCGGCACGCCGAAACGCCTCGCCCACGCATCGAGCCACTTCACCCATGTGCACAGGCCTATCCATGCGCCGCACGTCGAGACGCACCGTCTGAACAACCTGCGCTCTGCTATGCTTAGCAGGGAAAATAACCTAAACGAAAGGCCCGCGCGGAATGCATCGCGTCCTATTCATCTGCCATGGCAACATCTGCCGATCGACCATGGCACAGTTCGTCTTTGAGGAGCTCGTGCGACGCGCGGGGCTCGAGAACGAATTCGTCATCGACTCCGCCGCAACCTCGCGCGAGGAGATCGGAAACCCGCCGCACCATGGGACCGTGAACATGCTTCGCGAGGTCGGGGTACCCGTTGGTACGCACCGCGCCCGCCAGATCACGCGCGCCGAATACAATGACTGGGATATCATCGCCTACATGGACGCGGAGAACGAGCGAGGGCTCGGGCGCATCCTGAAAGGCGATCCTCGCGGCATTTGCCACCGGCTGCTGAGCTTCGCCGGAAGCACGCGCGACGTCGCCGACCCATGGTATACGGGCGACTTCGACGCCACCTACCGCGATGTCCTTCTGGGCTGCTCCGCCCTCTTTGAGCATCTCACTGGAACACATGCACCAGCGCTTCCCGGCACCGACCCACGCTAGGAGCGACCCATGATCGGACTCGGCACCCTCATCGACGGCGGCTTCATCCTTGTGGGAGGCCTCGCCGGGTTGGCCTTTGGCCGCTTCCTCACGCCCCGCATTCAAGACACCCTGCTCAAGGCAACAGCGGTGGCTATCCTCTTCGTCGGACTCTCTGGCGCCTTGGCGGGCATGTTGTCCCTTGAGGGCGGCAAGCTCGCAGCCGTCAACTCGGCGCTGGTGGTGGGATCGCTCGCCCTTGGGTCGCTCATCGGCGAGGTGTTCGACCTCGAACGGCAGCTCGACCGGTTTGGCGAATGGCTCAAATATGCCACGCGCAGCAACGGCGATTCCGCCTTTGTCGACGCGTTCGTCACCGCATCCCTGTCGGTGGCCGTGGGCGCAATGGCAATCGTGGGCTCCATTCAGGACGGCCTCACGGGAGACTGGACCACATTGGCGCTCAAAGGTGCCATCGATGCGCTGCTCGTGTGCACCATGACGGCATCCATGGGCAAGGGCTGCATCTTCTCGGTCATTCCCGTCGTCCTCCTGCAGGGAGGCGTCACCGTCCTTGCGCAGATCCTGAATCCGCTCATGACTGCTGCAGCGATCGCAAATCTCTCCACCGAAGGGATCAATTCTCATCTTCTGCGTTGGCGTCGACCTCATCTGGGGCAAGACCTTCCGCGTGGCCAACATGCTACCCTCCGTGGTAATCGCCATGACGGCCGCACTCTTTATGTAAATGTAGACGCTAACCCGAGCTCGAGCCTCCAGCCCAAGCTCGTGCCCACCGCGTCAAACCATCCAGCCAACATATCCCCGGGCCAAACCGCCCAGCCCACAACGAACGCGCGCATGCCGCCCAGCCCACAACGAACGCGCTTCTACTGCTTGTTGGAAAGTCCATCGCGACCGAGCATGCCGACGCGCGACTCACGTCCAGCCTTCCATAGCAAGATTCGCGCGGACCGCACCAAGCCCCGTTTGGCACGCCCCGGTACCAGGCTCTCCATTGCGCGATTCGTGCGGCACGCGTCGAGCCATTTGGCACGCGGCACGCGTCCCCACATCCCCTTTGAACGAAATGAGGGGTTATTAATTAAAATGTGTGGGGTTTACCGCGGCACCCAAGATATACGCGGCTTTTTGATCACAAAACCGCAGGTTGTATTCAAGGAATTTGACCGTCTACGCGACTGCCCCTATTTAAACCCCGCACATTTTATTTAATGACCCCTCTTTTAGCATATTTGAGCGCCCCGGCACGCCCAATACGTGTCCCGGCACGCCCAACGCGCGCGCCGGCACGCCCGATGCGCATCCCGACATGCCCAGCACACGCCCCAGCGCGCCCGATGCGTGCCCTGGCACGCATCAAGCTATGTACTTAAAACTCCACGTTACCGAACTCGGACAGCTTGAGTTCCTTGTTGTGGTCCTTCGCCCAGTCGATGTTCCACGGACTCGTGAACAGCAGCAGCTTGCCGCCGCGCATGTCCTCGACGCGCAAGGTATCGCGCGTGAGGGAGAGCGCCGGGATGTCAATGGTGCCCGGCTCGTTCACGATCCAGCGGATGTCGGTGTAGGGCAGCGGTTGGCGGCGCACCTCGACGTGGTACTCGCTCTTGAGGCGCTGCTCGAGCACCTCGAACTGCAGGGTGCCCACCACGCCCACGATGACCGACTCCATACCGGCGCCAAGCTCGCGGAAGATCTGGATGGCGCCCTCCTGTGCGAGCTGTTCCATGCCCTTGACGAACTGCTTACGCTTGAGCGTGTCCACCTGCGTGACGCGCGCGAAGAGCTCGGGCGCGAACGTGGGGATGCCAGCGAACTGCACCGGCTTCTTGCCCGTGCAGATGGTGTCGCCAATGGAGAAGATGCCGGGGTCGAACAGGCCCACGATATCGCCGGCGTAGGCCTCGTCCACGATGGCGCGGTCGTCGGCCATCATGGTCGTACCCGTGGCGAGTTTGATCTTCCGACCGCCCTGCACGTGCGTTGCCTCCATGCCGCGCTCGAACTTGCCGGAGCAGATGCGCACGAAGGCGATTCGGTCGCGATGGTTCTTGTCCATGTTCGCCTGGATCTTGAAGACGAAGCCAGAGAAATCCTCGCGTGTGGGCTCGACGGGCTCGCCGGTGAGCGCGTCGGTGTGCGCACCGGGGCCGGGAGCCAGGCGCAGGAAGTCCTTGAGGAAGGGCTCCACGCCGAAGTTGGTGAGGGCGGAGCCGAAGAACACGGGCGAGAGCTTGCCGGTGAGCACGGCGTCGAGGTCGAACTCGGAGTCGGCGCCGTCGAGCAGCTCGATATCGTCCATCAGGTTGTTGTGGTTGTGCTCGCCGATGAGCTCGCTCAGGGCGGCATCGCCGAGCGTTGCCTCGACCTCGTCCACCTTCTTGGTGCCGTTGGCACGGCCGTCGCCCTCGAACGCCAGGACCTTGCGGCTCGCGCGGTCGAACACGCCGCGGAAATCGCGGCCGTTGCCGATGGGCCAGTTCATGGGGTACGTGCGGATGCCGAGCACGTTCTCGACCTCCTCCATGAGGTCGAACGGGTCGCGCGTCTCGCGGTCCATCTTGTTCACGAACGTGAAGATCGGGATGCCGCGCATGGCACAGACGCGGAAGAGCTTCTTGGTCTGGGCCTCGACGCCCTTGGCGCCGTCGATGACCATGACCGCGGCGTCGGCGGCCATGAGGGTGCGGTAGGTGTCCTCGGAGAAGTCCTGGTGGCCGGGGGTGTCGAGGATGTTCACGCAGCAGCCGCCATAGGTGAACTGCAGCACCGAGGAGGTGACGGAGATGCCGCGCTGCTTCTCGATGTCCATCCAGTCGGAGACGGCGTGACGGGAATTCTGCTTGCCCTTGACCGAGCCGGCACTCTGAACCTGGCCGGTGTAGAGCAGGAGCTTCTCGGTGAGGGTGGTCTTGCCGGCGTCGGGGTGCGAGATGATCGCGAATGTGCGACGAGAGGAGATCTGGTCTGCAAGAGATGCCATGGGCGCGTGCGTCCTTTTCTGACGTGGCGACGCGTTCTGAGACGCGCCGTTCGATATGACGTGATTTGAACCGCTCGTATTGTAGCGGCATACGAGGGCGATCCGGGTCGTCGTGGGCGTCATGGAGCATTATGCAGCGGATTTCCACTGCAAGGCGTTCGCCTAGGCTCACATGCGAGGCCCGCCGAAAACGGCACCAGGGACGCTCCACCCCCATGGTGCATTTTATGGTGCATTTTGCACCCGTCCCCAATTGCACCAATTTGCATGTTAAGAGTTGGGTGCAGCGGCCTCCCACACACTCCATCATGCTAAAGTGTCCGCACGAAGACAACAGGCACCCAGATGATGAGAGAGGGACGACATGGCAACGGCACCGCGCGGATTCAGAGATATCCTGCCCGACGAGGCGGAGATGCGCGAGCATATCGTCGCGACGGTGAAGGCCCGTCTCGTGCACCATGGCTACCGCCCCATCGAAACGCCCCTCATCGAATCGGCGAGCGTCGGCGGGGCCAACGCCTGGAGCTCCGATGCGCCGTTCAATCTCTTCGACGACAACGGCGCACTGCTCGCCGTACGACCGGACAACACCACCTCGGTGGTCCACGCCATCGCCGCACGCATGAGCGAGCGTGACCTGCCGCTGCGCCTGCGCTATGAGGCGCCCGTCGTGCGCCAGCAGCCCCGCGGCACCGCGCAGGCACGCCAATTCACCCAACTCGGGTATGAACTCGTGGGCGAGGGCGGGGACGCCGCAGACGCCGAGATGACCCTCATCGCCGCCGAAGCACTCGATGACCTGGGGCTCAATTCTTGGCAGCTCGTCTGCGGCAGCGTCGTTCCCTATCAAGCCCTCCTCGAGCTCGGCGTCGATGAGGCACTCGCCAACGAGGCGCTCGCGCTCGTCCACGCCAACAACTACATCGACCTTGACGAGCTCGCCGTCACAAGCGACCTACCCGTCGCACTCCAGTGCGCCATGCGCGAACTTCCCCGCATCACGGGTGGCCCCGAGGCGCTCGACCGCGTTGACGCCCTGCTGCGCGCCGCCGGCTCCACCACCTCCACGACGACGGAGCTGCGATCGCTCGTCCAGCGCCTGACCTCGTGCAACGCCGAGCTGGCGAGCCATCTCTCTTTCGATTTCTCCCTCATGAGCTCATTTGGCTACTACACCGGGCTGGTACTCAAAGCCTACGCAGGCGACCTCGCCGATCCCGTGGGGTCGGGCGGCCGTTACGACGCGGTGCTCGACGCCGCCCTTGAGCAGGGTGCGGCAGCCGCTGGCTTCGCGTTCTCCCTCGAGCGCCTCACCGAGGTGTTGGAGGCGCAGGCCGAGCAGGCACCGTGCGGTGACATCCGCGTGGGCGAATCGGCAGGTACCGTGCGCCCCGGCTCCGCTGCCACCACGAATCCCGGCGCATCAGCGACGGTCGGCGAGCAAGCGCCCCTGCGCATCGCCGTGCCCAAGGGTTCGTTGAAGGACGACACCATCGCCGCGCTCGAGGCCGTCGGCATCGACGCGAGCGGACTGCGCGACCCCGGGCGTCACCTGATCATACGCACGCGCGATACGCGCGAGGGCGAGGGCGCGATCGGTCCGGTCGAGCTCGTCATCGTGCGCGCCACAGATGCCCCCGCCTTCGTCGCGCTCGGAGGGACCGACTGTGGCATCTGCGGACGCGACTCGCTCATCGAGGCGGATCTCGACCTGCTGCAACTCGTCGATTTGGCGTATGGAACCTGCCGATTCATCGAAGCCGAACCAGCAGGACGTGCCGAGGCGACCAAGCGCTCCTATGCCCGACGCGGATGCCTGCGCGTGGCGACCAAGTACCCGCGCATCGCGAGCGCCTGGTACGAGGAGCGCGGCGTGAATGCCGAGGTGGTGACCTTGCACGGTAATATCGAGCTCGGTCCCATCGTGGGGCTCGCCGATCGCATCGTCGACATCACCGCCACCGGTACGACCCTGCGCGAGAACGACCTCGTGATCACCGGCGAACTCATGACCTGCACCGCACGCTTCTTCGCGAATCCCGGCCGCGCACGACTCGACCCGCGTGTGCGTGAGCTCGCCCGGCGTCTCGCTGCCTGGCGCGACGAGAGCGCCTGCGACGACGCGCATTAAGGCCGTCAACGCGCTCGATACGCACGTTGAGTTCCCGCCCCTCCCCCATCGACTCGGGGCATCGGTCCATCGGACCCCTCCGCGCCCCAGCCCCAGAAAGGCCCGCATATGAACACCGTCACCCTGCTCCCCGGCGAGCGTCTCACCGTATCCAACCTTGGGCGCGAGGGCGCTGTTCCGGCAAAGATCACCCAAGCTGCCGCGAACATCATCGCCACCGTGCGCGCGAAGGGTGATGCAGCACTGCATCGGTACGCCGCCGAGTTCGATGGTGTCGACCTCACCGACTTCCGTGTGCCGCAGGAGCGCATCGACGCCGCCCTCGAGCAGGTGGATGCGTCCCTCATCGCTGCCCTCGAGAAGGCCGCCGCGCAGATCCGCGACTTCCACCAGCGCCAGGTCCGCCAGTCATGGTTCACCACGCGCGCGGACGGCACGCTGCTCGGCGTGCAGGTGACGCCCGTGCGCGCCGCCGGCATCTACGTCCCCGGCGGACGCGCCCAGTACCCCTCGACCGTGCTAATGAACGCCATTCCCGCCAAGGTCGCCGGCGTGGAACGCGTCGTGATGGCCACGCCTCCCCAGCGCGACGGAGGAATCTCGCCCGCCACGCTCGCCGCGGCCAAAGTCGCCGGCGTCGACGAGATTTACCTAGTGGGCGGAGCCCAGGCCGTCGCCGCGCTCGCCTACGGCACCGAGAGCATCCCGCGCGTGGAGAAGATCACGGGGCCGGGCAACGCCTACGTGGCAGCCGCGAAACGCCTTGTCTCGGGCGATGTGGGCATCGACATGATCGCGGGGCCCTCCGAGGTCTGCGTGCTCGCCAACGCGAGCGCCGAGGCAGCCGTGGTCGCCGCCGATCTCATGGCCCAGGCCGAGCACGATCCGCTGGCGGCGTGCTACCTCGTAACTGAGAGCCCCGAGCTCGCGCGCGGTGTCGAGGCGGCGCTCGAGGTCCTTCTCGCCCAAAGCCCGCGCGCCGAAATCACCCGCACCTCCCTCACCGACCAGGGGACCATCGTAATCGCGCCCGATCTCGCGACTGCGATTGACGCCGTGAATACCATCGCCCCCGAGCACCTCGAGCTCCACTGCGCCGATGCCCTCGGGCTCGTCGGCTCCATCCGCAACGCGGGTGCGATCTTCGTGGGCGCTTGGAGTTCCGAGCCGCTGGGCGATTACGTGGCGGGACCCAACCACACCCTGCCCACCGGCGGCACCGCGCAGTTCTCCAGCCCGCTGTCCGTCGACGACTTCGTTACGAGCTCGTCAGTCATCTGCTACACGCCGCAGGGCCTACTCGCCGACGCCCCCGCCACCCAGACCATGGCGCAGGCCGAGGGCCTGTGGGCGCACGCGCTCTCCGCGGGGCTGCGCCGCCGCCTTATCGACGAGGGCGCCCCTGCCGTGGCGACCAAGGTCCTCGCCGAAGCGGACCTCACCGCCATCGCCTGGCCCGCCGACGATGCCGCAACGGTGGCGTCCGGCGTCGGACGCCCCACCGCTCAAGGGGAGGTGAGGTAACCGTGGCAGAGCTCTCCACCCGTGTCCAACGCCTCATGCAGCCGCACCTGCGCTCCATCGAACCGTACGATCCGAACTTCACGGCCACACGCATCAACCTCTCCGCAAACGAGAACACCCACCCCCTGCCGGCGAGCGTCCGCGAGGCCGTGGACGAGGTACTCGCCGCGACCCCGCTCAATCGCTACCCCGACCCCATGTCGGATGCGCTACGTGACGAGATTGCCGCCGTGAACGACGTCTCGCGCGCCCAGGTCTGCGTGGGCAACGGCGGCGACGAGCTTCTCTATAACTTCCTGCTCGCTTTCGGCGGCCGGAATCGCTCCGTCCTCATCTGCCCGCCATGCTTCTCGGAGTACGCGTTCTTCGCCCAGCTCACCGAGACGAATGTCCGCACTGCGGGCCGCGATCCACGCACGCTCACCTTGGACGAGGAGGCGCTGCTCGCCTGCGCGCGCACCTGTGACCTCGTGATTGTCACCTCGCCCAACAACCCAACCGGCGACCTGGCCGACCTCGGCCTCATCGAGCGCGCCTGCCACGCGTGCCACGGTCTGGTGATGGTGGATGAGGCGTATATCGAGTTCGCCGGTGAGGATGCCTCGGCCCTGCCCCTCCTCGCGCACCTCGACAACCTCGTCATCCTGCGCACGCTCTCCAAGGCCTACGGTGCGGCCGGGACGCGCTGCGGCTACGTAATGGCCGCCACGGACATCATCGACGCGCTCTCCGCCGTGCGCCAGATCTACTCCGTCAACGTCCTCACACAGGCAGCCGCACTCGCCCTTGTGCGGAAGCGCGGCGCCCTCGAGCCGCTCACCGCCTCCATCGTCACCGAACGCGCACGGCTGCAGCGTGCCCTCGAGGAACTCCCCGGCATCACCGTATGGCCGAGCAGCGCGAACTTCCTTTTGGTGCGCATGGCAGGCGCCACCGCCATCCGCAACCGCCTACGCGACGAGTACTCAATCCTCGTGCGCGACTTCAGCGCCGCGGCTGGTCTTGAGGACTGCCTGCGCATCACCGTGGGAACGCCCGAGGAAAACGACGCCGTCATCGCGGCGCTGACCGAACTTCTGCCTTAAGGAGGACCGATCGCCATGACCGATTCCGCCAACCGCCGCGCCGTCGTCACGCGCGTCACCGGGGAAACCGACATCACCGTCGAGCTTGACCTTGACGGCACCGGCACCTGCTCAATCGATACCGGGGTACCGTTCTTCGACCACATGCTCAACGCCTTCGGGCGCCATGGCCTGTTTGATCTCACCGTTCGTGCCACAGGAGACATCGAGGTCGATGCACATCACACCGTCGAGGACACCGGCATCGTGCTCGGCCAGGCATTCACCCAGGCGCTCGGAGACAAAGCGGGCATCACGCGCTTTTCCGACGTGTGCATACCCATGGACGAGACGCTCGTCCAGGCGGCCGTTGATATTTCGGGACGCGGGCAGGCGTACTGCGACCTTCCCATTCCCACCGAGCGCGTGGGCTCCTTTGACACCGAGCTCGCCGTCGAGTTCTTCTACGCCCTCGCCCGCGACGCGCGCGTGACGCTGCACGTACGCGAGCTCGCCGGAGCGAACTCGCACCACATCATCGAGGCAGCCTTCAAGGCGGCTGGCCGCGCGATGCGCTACGCCTGCGAACTCGACCCCCGCGTGAACGGCGTGCCCTCCACCAAGGGCTCGCTGTAAGGGAGGCATCCGTGAACGAACCGAGCATCGTGGTGGTCGACTACCACAAAGGCAATCTGTCGAGCGTCGTGCGCGGGCTCACGCGCGCGGGGGCGCGTGCCTTCGCGTCCGATGACCCCGATGCGATCGCGAGCGCCGATGGCATCGTCCTGCCGGGCGTCGGCTCGTTTTACGACGCGATCTCGTACATGGCCGAACACGGTCAGGACCGCGCCGTGATCGAAGCCACACACGGCGGCAAGGGCACGCCGTTTTTAGGCATATGCCTGGGGCTGCAGTTACTTTTCGAACGCGGTGACGAGGGCGTTCCCGCAGACGCGCCAACCGTCCCCGCACCCGACCCCCGCGGCACGGGCCTCGACGCCGGTTCGATTTTCGAGGCCGACGGGACGCGCTGGGTGCGCGGGCTCGCCATGCTTCCCGGCAGTTGCACGCGGCTCGAATCGGCGCGTCTCAAGGTTCCCCATGTGGGCTGGGATCAGGTGCACCTTACCGAGCACGGGCACCCGTGCCCCTTGCTGGAGGGGTTCGCCGAGGGGTCGAATGTCTACTTTACCCACTCCTATGCCCTCGGGGCCGACGTCGATGAGGACGACGTGGCGGGCGTCACGCACTATGCACGCAACTTCGCCTCCGTTGCGGCGCGCGGCAGCGTCTTCGGCTGCCAGTTCCACCCCGAGAAGTCCTCCGCGCATGGGCACACGATTCTTCGCAACTTCGTGCGCCTGTGCTCCTAGGAGCTCACAGCGTGCCCCGGGAGTTACACCTCTTCGCATCGCCCGCACCGCATCCCCCTGCGTCGCACCCCACCACGCCCGCACCGCATCATCCACCCTCTACCGAGGAGGCCCCTCGTGATCCTCTTTCCCGCCATCGACCTGATTGACGGTAAGGTCGTACGCCTCGAACGAGGCGACCGCGGCCGCATGAAGGTCTATTCCGACGACCCCGTCGCCATCGCACGCGAATTCTCGCAAGCGGGCGCGCGCTGGATCCACGTCGTCGACCTCTCCGCGGCGTTCGGCGAAGACGACGGCGCATGCGCCGCGAACATGCGCGCGATTCGCTCGATTTGCTCCATAGGGGGGCTATCGATCGACGTCGGCGGCGGCGTCCGCTCCCTCGCACGCATCGACCAGCTCGCCGCGGCGGGTGCCAAGCGCATCGCCCTCGGCACCGTCTTGGTCACTGAACCCGGGTTTGCCGAGGTCGCAGCGCGTGGATTTGGAGAGTTGCTCGTTGCAGACGTCGCTGCCCGCGACGGGCAGGTCAAGGTCAACGGCTGGCGCGACGGTGTTGGGCGCAGTTGCGACGAAGTCGTGTCCGAACTCGCCTCGCTGGGATTCAAGCACCTCGTGTTCACCGATATTGCCCGCGATGGCATGCAGACGGGCATCGATGTCGATGCGTATCGCTCGGTCGCCAGGGTGGCCGGATTTCCCGTAGTCGCCTCGGGCGGCATCTCGACACTTGAGGACATACGGGCCCTTGCCGCCGCCGGACCGGAAGTCATCGAGGGAGCCATTACCGGACGCGCCCTGTACGAAGGCTCCTTCACGCTCGATCAGGCGCTCGATGCGGCGACTGGGAGGTAGATCATGCTCACCAAACGTGTTATCCCCTGTCTTGATGTGCGCGACGGGCGTGTGGTCAAGGGCGTGAACTTCGTCGACTTACGCGACGCCGGCGATCCCATCGAGCTCGCCGCCGCCTATGACCGTGAGGGTGCCGACGAGGTGGTTTTCCTCGACATCACCGCCACGAGCGACAACCGTGTCACGACTATCGACATGGCTGCCCACGCCGCCGCCGAACTCGCCATCCCCTACACCGTGGGCGGCGGATTCCGCGACCTTCCCGGCATGCGCACCATGGTTGCCGCCGGCGCCGACAAGGTCTCGGTTAATTCGGCTGCGGTGCGCGACCCCGATCTCATCACGCAAGCCGCGGCCGCATTCGGCAGCCAAGCCGTTGTGGTGGCGATCGATGCCAAGCGCGTGGGCAAGCCCGGAGCGCCCGGTGCCGATCGGTGGGAGGTGTACCTTGCCGGTGGACGCACCCCCACTGGCATCGATGCCGTTGCCTGGGCAGAGGAAGCGGCTCGCCGCGGGGCTGGTGAGATCTTGCTCACCAGCATGGACCGCGACGGCACGAAAGCCGGGTTCGATCTAGCGCTCACCCGTACCGTGGCACGCGCGGTGTCCATTCCCGTCATCGCCTCAGGCGGCGTGGGCACGCTCGAGCACTTCGCCGAGGGCGTACTCGAGGGCGAGGCCGACGCCGTACTCGCCGCAAGCGTCTTCCACTTTGGCACCTACTCGATCCGCCAGGTGAAGGAATACATGGCCGCCCAGGGCATTCCCGTGAGATTGGACTTCTGATGAACATCGATGACCTGCGATTTGACGACCGTGGCCTCATCACCTGCGTGGTGCAGCAGCACGATACGGGCGAGGTACTCATGGTCGCCTGGATGAGCCGAGAGTCGGTGCGCCTCACGCTCGAGACGGGCACCACCTGGTTTTGGAGCCGCAGCCGGCAGGAGCTCTGGAACAAGGGCGCTACCAGCGGCAACATGCAGCGTGTAATCGAGCTGCGAGCCGATTGCGACGCCGATACGCTGCTCGCGCTCGTCGACTCGCCCGGCCCCGCGTGCCATACCGGAAACCGAACCTGTTTCTTCAACGCGCTCGAGGCGGAATAACGTCATCCGTCGGCGCGGCGCAACGGCGAACCACCGTCCCACGTCATCGCATCATCGAACAGGAGACCAACATGGGAGTCAGAACCGCCAACGTACAACCCGGTAACATCGGCGAGACCCTCGAGGGGCTGGCCGCTACCATCCACGCGCGCCGCGATGTCTCTCCTCAGGAGAGCTATACGGCACGCCTGCTCACGGATGTCGAGGACGAGCTGCTTAAAAAGCTCGCCGAGGAGGCCAGCGAAATCATCATGGCCTGTAAGGATCGCGATCACGATCACATTCGCTACGAGGCGGGCGACCTGGTATATCACCTGCTCGTGACCCTCGAACGCTATGGCATCTCGCTCGACGAACTCGCCGGCGAGCTCAATGCCCGGATGAAGTAGTTCCCGTCATTCGCCCGCAGGCGTTCAGGCGTCGGGGCGGTTAAAAAGGGCCTCGGCGCGCAGCCGAGGCCCAGGGACAATGGAGCAACGATTACTTGCAGAGCGACAGGGCCGCGTCGTCGGCGATGACCACGCAGTTGGGGTGCAGCTGCAGGATAGACGCCGGGCAGGAAGGCTGAATGGGACCGAAGCACATGTCGTGCACGGCCTGAGCCTTCTTCTCGCCATTGGCGATCACGAGCACCATGTAGGCGTTCATGATGGTCTGGATGCCCATGGTGTAGGCCTGGCGCGGCACGTCATCGATGTTGTCGAACAGGCGGCTGTTGGCCTCGATGGTGCTCTCGGTGAGGTCGACGCAGTGCGTGCCCTTGGAGAAGCAGGTGTCGGGCTCGTTGAAGCCGATGTGGCCGTTGTTGCCGATGCCGAGCAGCTGCAGGTCGGGGTAGCCGGCCTCCTCGACGATGCGATCGTACTCGGAGCAGGCGGCGTCGGCGTCGGGGTCGGAGCCGTCCGGCACGTGGGTGTTGGCCTGGTCGATATTGATGTGATCGAACAGGTTCTCCTTCATGAAGTAGTGGTAGCTCTGCGGATCGTCGTGGGACAGGCCGCGATACTCGTCCAGGTTGTAGGTGCTCACCTGGGAAAAGTCCAAGTCGCCGGCCTCATAGGCCTTGATGAGGTTCTGGTAGGTGCCGATGGGCGTGGAGCCGGTGGCAAGACCCAGCACGCAGGTGGGGTCGGTCACGACCTGAGCGGCGATGATGGCCGCCGCCTTGCGGCTCATGTCCTCGTAGTCCTTGGCGTGGATGATACGCATAGCGCGCTCCTTTCCTCCGGGAAATCAAATCCCGATCAATGCGGCCCCGTCGGCCGCAACCAACGAAAGACGCGCACCATCCAGGGCGAGGGCGCGTATGTTAAGAGTCCCCACCGTGTCGAGGCCCCTGCCCGTCCACAGCGACTTGGGCCCCTACACCCAAGTACCTCTATTGTGAAGCATGCCGCGGGAATTGCAAGGGGTCGCAGCTCGTCCGGCACCGCGCTCGTCGCGTACCGAATGCACCCAGCAGAACTCCAACGTCGCGCGCGACCCCAGCATCGCGCGCACCGCGCCGTCCATGCGCCAAGCACGCAAGGCGCCCCGTTGCGACTTGCTCGCAACGGGGCGCACAGAAGATATGCGCGGGGAACGCCGGCGTATATGCATGGGATCGGAGCGACCGTGGTCGCCGTCCTGAAGACGGCCCCGGACTCGCAGTGGGTGCAGTCCCGAAGGCGGCCCCGAACTCACAGCTGACGCCGTCCTGCCCAAATCCGCACTTATCGCGAGCGCGTCACGATGAGCTGATCGAGCTCAGCCACGTCCGCACCCTCGCAGCCCTTGATGCTCGCGTACTCCGCGGAGTTGCAAATCAAAATGGGAACCGTCAGGTCATAGCCCTCGGCGGCGATCGCGGGTCCATCGAACTCGATGAGCACGTCCCCCTGGCTCACCACATCGCCCACGGCGGCATTCACCTTGAAATGCCTGCCGTCCAGCTTGACCGTCTCCAGGCCAACATGAATGAGGACATCCAAGCCCTCGGCGGTGTGAATCGCCACGGCGTGACCCGTGGGGAAGATCGCCTCGATCTTGCCGTCGGAGGGCGCGACCACGCGATTACCCGAGGGCTTGATGGCCACACCTTGGCCAAGCAGGCCCTTGGCAAACATTTGGTCGGCAACCTCGGAAAGCGGGATGACCCGACCTGCGAGCGGCGAGGGCAGCATGCTCGTGCGACTGTTCACATTCAGCGATTTGAGAAATCTGTCGAACATCTATCTCCCTTAAGGATTTCCGTGCCCCTCCATTCTATCGAACAGCGGGGCCGAAAACCAATACCGGAACGCAGAAGCCGCCTTAGGGAAGCTCGCACTGGACGACCGCGACGATCGAGTCGACGGCCGCCTGGGCGGCGTCCTCCGTCTCGGCCTCGGCCATGACGCGCACGAGCGGCTCGGTACCCGACGTGCGCACCAGGATGCGGCCGCGCTCGCCCAGCTGCTCCTCGGCAGCGCGAACGGCATCCCAAACCGGCTTGCAGTCGTCGAGCTCCGCCTTGCGCTCGCTGCGAACGTTCACGAGCACCTGCGGATAGATCTTCACCGGCGAGCACAGCTCGGAGAGCGACATGCGCTCGGCGCGCATGACCTCCATGATGCGCAGGGACGTCATGATGCCGTCGCCCGTGGTCTCGATGTCGCCGAAGATCACATGGCCGGACTGCTCGCCGCCTAGGCTGTAGCCCTTCTCGCGCATGCAGGCCGTCACGTACTTGTCGCCCACCGGGGTGATCTCGTACTTGAGGTTTGCCTGATCGAGCGCCTTGAACAGGCCCAGGTTGCTCATGACCGTGGGGACGACGGTGCCGGCGGTGAGGCGGCCGTGCTTGTGAAGATACGTGCCGCACACATAGAGGATCATGTCGCCGTCGACCACGTTGCCGCGGTCATCCACCGCCAGGCAGCGGTCGGCGTCGCCATCGTAGGCAAAGCCCACGTCGAGCCCCTGCTCAAGCACATGGCGACGCAGGCGCTCCATGTGCGTGGAACCGCAATCGACGTTGATGTTGAAGCCGTCCGGCGCGTTGGAGATCACGCGGACGTCGGCGCCCAACGCGTCGAACACGGGCTTGGCCACCGAGGAGGCGGAGCCGTTGGCGCAGTCGAGGCCGATCTTGAGGCCCTGGAGGGAGAAGTTCGCGCTGGCGATCAGGTGCGCGATGTAGCGGTTGCGTCCCTGCATGTAGTCGACGGTGCAGCCGATCTCATCGCCGGAGGCGAACGGGATCTCGCTCTTGCCGTCGATGTAGTCCTCGATAAGCTCGAGGACCTCCTCGTCCATCTTGCAGCCCTCGCCGTTCATGAGCTTGATGCCGTTGTCGGTGTAGGGGTTGTGGCTCGCCGAGATCATGATGCCGCAGTCAAAGCGACCGTCGACGGTCTCGTACGCAACGCCGGGCGTGGGGATGACATGCACCATGTAGGCGTCGGCGCCCGACGCGACCAAGCCGGAGATAAGCCCCGACTCGAACATGTAGCTCGATCGACGGGTGTCCTTGCCCACCACCACGCGGGCCTTGCGCCCCTGACGCGCGCCGTAGTACCAGCCAACATATCGACCGATCTTGTACGCATGCTCGACCGTGAGCGTGGTACCGGCCTCACCGCGAAATCCATCGGTTCCGAAGTACTTCATACAGGGTCCTTCCGTTTATCCGCGCATTGCCTCCGCGCGGTTCAACAACGTGCCTTCGCACATGTCACCATGGTACAAAAAAAGGGCCCGCCGAGTAGCTCGGCAGGCCCAATTCCATACTGGAAACGTGTTCGCAAACGCCTTAGCGCTTGGAGAACTGGGGAGCGCGACGGGCCTTCTTGAGGCCGTACTTCTTGCGCTCGACGACGCGGGCGTCGCGGGTGAGGAAACCAGCGCGCTTGAGGTCGGCGCGGTAGTCGCCAGCCTCGAGAAGGGCGCGGGCGATGCCCAGACGCAGGGCGCCGGACTGACCGGTGATGCCACCACCATCGCACAGGGCGATGACGTCGAAGGAACCGAGGGTGTCGGTCACCTTGAACGGGGCGAGGGCGTCCTCAACGAGCTGATGACGGCCGAAGTACTCCTCGGCGTCGCGCTTGTTGATGGTCACCTTGCCGGTGCCAGGAACGATACGGACACGAGCAACGGCGTTCTTGCGACGGCCGGTGCCGTAGTAAACAACGGTGTTCTCAGCCATCTTTTAGCCCTCCAGCTCGATCTTAACGGGGTTCTGAGCAGCGTGCGGATGCTCGGTGCCAGCGTAGACCTTGAGCTTGGTCAGCTGCTTGCGGCCGAGGGTCGTCTTGGGGAGCATGCCGCGGACAGCGCGCTCGACGACCTTCTCCGGGTGCTTCTCCATAGCCTGGCGGAAGGACTCCGCCTTGAGGCCGCCATTGTAGCCGGAGTGACGGTAGTAGGTCTTGTGGTCGGCCTTGTTACCGGTAAGCTGGACCTTATCGGCGTTGATGACAACCACGAAGTCACCACAGTCGGAGTTGGGCGTGAACTGGGGCTTGTTCTTGCCGCGCAGGATCTTGGCAACCTGGGCAGCGAGACGGCCCAGCGTGGCGCCCTCGGCATCGATGAGGACCCAGTTGCGGGCAACCTCACCCTGCTTGGCGTAGTGAGTCGATTTCGAAATCACTTTTCCTCCATGTACAGTACGTGTCTTAACAGAGTTTCACGGGGCTCTGGAAAGTAACTTGTCAATAATACCGCCCCACGTTGCGAAGTCAACGCATTTCCGACATACGTGCAGAACTTCTGCACAGGCGGCGAGCGCAAAAAGGAACCCGGGGGCCATCGCGCCTACCCGGGTTCCCGACCTCTCCGCCCTCTGATGGGACTTCTCTGAGTATCTCAGTGGAGAGGACCCTTTGTTCACTCTTCTTATACCATGAAGTGCCAGCAGGTAGTCTTACTGGTATGAGAAATCAAGACCAACCGGTAAGCGGTCGATATTCAGCCGCCAACGGAATGCGCGGTATCGGCGTCACGCCTCCGTCCAGCCCCTATTTGCCCACGAACTCCCGTATCTCATCAATATGGGCAACCGCCTCTTGGCGGCCCTGAATATACAGATCGAGCAACTTCGCCGCATCGTGCTCGACATGCCCCACCTCAACGGGGCGCGGCGGCGCCAGCACAAATGCCCGGCCCTCACGCTCATATTCCCAAATATGCTCGCGCTGCTCGTTGTAGCGCACGTGACGATTCTCCATTGCCTCCAGCAAATACGGATATGCGGCGTATGCGCGCTGAGCAGCCGGCATGAGCCCATAGGTGCCCTTGACGTAATCGCGATCCTGCGTAAGCACCACAATCGCCCGGTCAAAACCCGCATCTTCGAGCGCATGCTCAACCGGTACGGAATCGGCGGCGCCACCGTCCAGATACAGGTGCCCGTCGATCTCGACAGGCTGCGTAACCAGCGGCAAGGACGTGGAGGCGCGCACGGCGTCGATGTCGAGCATTGCATTGCAAACCGGCAGGTACGCGGCAGTTCCGAACATCACATCCGTGGCGCATGCATACATTTCCATGGGATTTGCCAGATAGGCGTCATTATCGAAGGGGTCAAGGCGATCCTGCACGTCGTTAAGCATGAAATCGTAGCCAACCATGCTGCCGGTGGTAATGAGCGACTGAGCGCCCATGTAGCGCGGATCATTGCAAAATGCCAGGTTCACGCGGTTTGCACGGCCGATCTGACGGCTCTTGTAATTCAGGCCGTTGAGCGCACCCGCAGAGGTTCCGTAACACGCTGCGACCTCAACGCGGTGCTCCATGAGAACGTCGAGCACGCCCGCGGTGAACTGGCCACGAAAGCTGCCGCCCTCCAAAACAATCGCAACCTTACCCGCGTTTTTCGCCTTGTCTTCCATCTGAGCTCCTCTCGTCTGTATGACTTGTACCCCAATGAGTCGTGAAGATGAACAGATGTCCGCAAATCAAGGGGGCTTCTTCTCCCGCTGTGCGTCACATGAGTGCCCTGAAGACGCTCGAGACGCGAACGTGGTATACTATTCGCTTACGGATTGCGCCACGTTCGCAGTTCGGGTACTTTGACAGGTCGTCGCCGCTCATGCGGCACCACGACCCTCACATGAGGGGCCGACTGGTTTCGACACGATAGTTCTGAGAGAGGAAGCAGGCCGTGGTCTCCTCGCCCACGTTAAACAGGGGTACCGTCAAAATGAATTGACAAGAATTCTTCTTTTGAGCCCCAGCTGGCTCTCGCTGCTTAATTTATAGCGGCGCGTCAACCCGGTGATTTCCCCGACACCGGCGCGACGTCATTTGAGGGGAATGCTCCCGCGCACGTGATCGGTATGGCGCGGGCTAAGACCGAACCGGTTGGGACGCCGAGAGCGTGTCGCTCCGCGCGAGGCGTCCGAGACTAAATGAGTGACTGAGCCTGGAGATGCCGATCAGGGAGCTGTCGTGGACCGGAGTTCGATTCTCCGCGGCTCCACCATAGGAGAATTAGGCGAACTGTCAACCACGGTTGACAGTTCGCCTTTTTGTTATCTTCTCCACCATCCACCAGCTGCGATACCGCCCGGCGGACATAAGTCGCCGGAGGTTTTTCTTTGGCTTGCCATCATCTCTTCTCGGCACGGGCCACGGCGCGTTTGACGCCCAGCAGGATGAGCACAATGCTCACACCCAAAACGATATGGCCCAACCCGGCGATGCCGGAGATCGCCGCGTCCATGCCGCGGGCAAGATCGATGCCCAGAACCTGGGGCACGCCGCGAACCACGAGCATGAGGGCGGTAACGTTGAGACCCACGTGGTAGGCAACCACCGCACGGGACACGGAGCGGTCGGCGATGTGCAGGGTCTTCTCAAGCACGAGGAACAGCAAGAACATGATCATGCCCAGCGCGAAATAGTGCGTATGGACAAACGCCAGCGTGGTGACGCCATCGAACCCGTTGAACTTCGTGAATTCGCGGAAGAACACACCTCCGACCATCGCAAGAACTGCATACAGCAGAGCGCTATTCGCATACCTCTTCATGAGAGCCGCCTCTCTATCGCGCCCGTCCCATCGGGCGGTCATTTACCATGCCATCAGGGTACCAGAGCGCGCGGCATTTGATATCGTTTTTGCATCATTACCGTAATTCCCAATGAACGCTCAACACGTTCGTTCAGCTCCTTTGCCACGAGGCCCCAACGATGCGTCGGCGCCGCTTTCCGCAACACTCCCCATACGCCTTGCCCGAGCCGCATGGGCACGGGTCTGCGTCGCTCACGCGGATCTCGCTTCCGTCCGGCGCGTAAAACACCTTACGACCCGTCAGGTGCTCCATGTGCTCTCGTCTTGACCAGCCGTTATCATCCCACGAGGGCAGTGCCTGGTAGAAATTGATGACGAGGCGAATGAGCTTCACCGTGGAAGGCGCTTCGTACGGATATCCATAGAGCTTCAACGCGCGCACGGCAGATCCGAGCGAGCCCGTGGCAACCACGGAGGTCATCAGATCCTCGACCATGCGATCGGCGAAGAAATATTCGTTCTCCCCATCCGGCACGATGCCATCGAGGAAATTCCTAAGTGCTATGGCCTCCGGCAGCGAACAGGCAAAATCGAGCCATCCGTCTTTGACCAAATCGGAGCTGAGCGGACAGCGCGGGGTGGCACGGTGCTCTTGGATAAGCTGGTCGATATACTCGTTGGTTTGACTCTCAAAACGATCATAGGCAGCCTGGATGCGAGCTGCCGTCGTATCGTTGGAGGGACGTGAGTCGAGCTGTTCGCGCAACGCATCAAAGAGCTCATCGACCGTCGCACCGCCCTCTTCCATTGCGGCGAGAAGACCGAGAAGCGCCCCGTCCCCGCACTCCTTGACTGCATCGTGCACGAGGCAGGGAACGCTCAGCACGCGATTGGCTACGTACTCGGTACCATGGCGGAAGACTAGCCCCGTGCGGCACAGACTCCAATACCTGCCAGATGCGACACCCCTGAATTCTTCGAGTGAGATGGGCGTGAGCGTCATTTCCGCATACAGGCGGTACGCCTCTGCCAATTCGATCACACCGTACAAGTACGTACACGATTCAATCACTCGAACGGCCTGATCCAACGGGAACCCAATGGCTTCGAGCTCACCACAGTCCTGCGCAGGCGTGGATTCCCCCTGCCCCTGGGGTTTTACTTGGCAATCGGCCACCCCCTCTCCCTCAAGCGACTCAAGCAGCGCCACGGCCTCTTGCTCAACGAGCTCAGCGCGCTCTTCTTCGGGAAGGCCATAGAGCACGCCGCGATGGAAGCCCTCGCTGGGCTCGTCCTCGTGCTCGGCATCATTAAGCAAGTAATCGATCTTGTTTTGGAGGGCGCGCGTCTTCTCGGCGCGCGCGGCGAGTTTGAACGTCCGCGAATCCGAGATGGGCGGGCATTCCACAGACGCAGCGTACGCATTCGCTTCCTCTTTTGACAGAGGGGGCAGCCCATGCACGCGCATGGGCTCTTGCATCACGATGACATCGCCGAAAGGAAGCAAAGCGCCCTCAACGCAAACGGGAAGCACCGGAAATCCGAGCTCCAGGGTCTCCCCAAAGCCACTCACCCTGAACAAGATGCCATCGCCCACGAGCAAGGCAGTACCGTCTTGCACTTCGAGCACGATGTATATGCCAAACAGGGCATCTTTCCAGCTCCGGACCAGATTCAGCTCAGAAGCCGACAAGCGATAGACTTCCTCTTGCGCAAAGTCATCAATCACGTCGGGCGTGTGCCACAGCTCCTGCAACACGAGCAGGCATTTTTCCTCAAGTTCAGGTTCAATGGGCCAAGCTGGACTGAATACATCGAAAACCGGCACAACCCCCAAGCGCTCGTTGGCGTACGTCATGAGCTCGCGAAGGAGCCCATGGTATTCCCTTTGTTGCGCCTCATCCATGCGCATGGTCTTCCCTTCGACGCCACATCGCGCGGACCTTTTAGAATGGAAAGCCCAACGCTCCCGATTCCCTTAGAAATCATGACGCACCAATGGGACAATTACCAGTTACTCATATTCACTCCCGATATGCCGGACACAGATAGCTGCGGTAATGGAGTGCTTTTGGGATGACGACTCGTGAGTCTAGGCCGATTCTCATGTGGTTTTGCTTTTGTGGTCCATCAACTGGCCGTTTTTTTATTAAGGTGCATAGATCTTTGACGGCGCATCCGAGCGTCAACCCGCGTAGCTACCGCCGTGGGCACCTACCCCGAGAACCGGGCAACAGCGGCAAGAGACTGGGTATTGAACACCTTTTCAACCGCAACCTCATACTCATTGATCTTCCGGACCTTCCGCACCGCGCGATGGACGGCCATGGGGTCGGCGAGGGCGCACTTGGCGTAGAACCACCACTCCTTCATGCGGAAGACCGCGTTGCCGCCGATTTCATCGACGTATGCATGAAACAGCTTGTCGTGGAACTGTTTGAGCTCGGAGGCTGTTGCCGGTACACCACCGGCAAGCATGCGCACAAGTGCCGGATTGGCGAGCAGGCCGCGGCCGAGCATGACGTGACGGGTGGCAGGGTATGCGGCGCAGAGGGCGCTCGCGTCCTCGGGCACGAAGATGTCTCCGTTGTATGCCACCGGGAACGGAGCTCGAGCGAGCGTGTCCCCGTAGCGCCCTTGTCGGGGGCTGCCCGTGTACCGGTCCTTTTGCACGCGCGGGTGCACGATGAGCTCCGCGAGCGGCAGGCTGCGATACAGATCGAGGATCCGCTCGTACTCGGCGTCGTCCTCCAGGCCCAGGCGCGTCTTGACCGAGACGGGGATCGGCGAGCGCTCGCACACGTCGCGGAGGAACACCTCGAGCTCGTCGAGGTTGCGCAGGAAGCCGGACCCCTTGCCCTTGGAAACCACCGTGCCGGAAGGGCAGCCGAGGTTCAAATTGACCTCGCGGTACCCCATGTCCGCAAGCAACTTTGTCGCCCACACGAACTCTTCCGCGTTCTTGGTGAGCAGCTGCGGGATGACGTTCAGCCCCTCGTTGTTGGCGGGGTCGATCTCCTTGAAGGCCTTGCCGCCAAACGACGACCCCACGCGCGGCGGGGCCAGAAACGGCGTGTAGTAGCGGTCGAGCGCACCGAAGCACTCAGCGTGCACGCGTCTAAACGCATGCCCGGTGATCCCCTCCATGGGGGCGAGCGAGTAGATCATCTAGCGATCCTCCCAAGGCGTGATGACCAACTTGAGGCAACCGTCCTCGTGCGCCTCGAACGCGCGGTAGGCCTCCACGACGTCGTTGAGCGGGTAGCGGCCGGAGATGAGGCAGCCCGTGCCGATGCGGCCCTCCCGCACCAGGCGCATGGTCTCGCCCATGTTGCACGCGTCCACGCCGCCGGTCTTGAAGACGAGGTTCTTGCCGTACATCTCGTGCAGCGGCAGCGTCTGCGGGCCCTCGTACATGGCGGAGAGCACCACCACGCCGTGCGGGCGGGCGATGCGCCAGGCCATCTCGAAGGTGTTGGAGCCGCCGGCCGCCTCGATCACGCTGTCGGCGCCTCGGTTATGGGAGAGCTCGCGCACCGCGGCCTCCACGGCGGCGAGGTCCATGCCGCTCGCGTCGATCGCCTCGTCCGCCAAGCCGCGCTCACGGGCGAGGGCCAGGCGCGCGGAATCGATGTCGATCGCGATGATGCGGGCGGGCTCGTGCAGGCGGGCGCACATCATGGTGGTGAGGCCGACCGGGCCGGCACCGATCACAGCCACCGTGGAGCCGGCCTCAATCTGGGCGATGCTCGCGCCCCAATGGCCCGTGGCAACGATGTCGCCCAGGAAGAGCGCGTCCTCGTCGGTCACGCCCGCGGGGATGGGCGCGCACGTATGGTCCGCATGCGCCACGCGCACGAGCTCGGCCTGGCAACCGTCCTCGCAGCAGCCGAGCTCCCAGCCGCCCTCGATGCAATTGTTGACCCAGCCGCGCTCGCAGTAGAAGCACTCGCCGCAGAAGGTCTCGCAGCTCACGGCCACGCGGTCGCCGGGCGCAAGGCCGCGCACGCCCTCCCCCACCTGCTCCACCACGCCCACGAACTCATGGCCGAGCACCGTGTCGGGCGTGGCGCGCGGCACGGCGCCGTGGATGATGTGCAGGTCGCTCGTGCAGATGGTCGAGCGCGTGACGCGCACGATGGCGTCGGTGGGCGCCTGCACCTGCGGCTCGGGCCGATCCTCGAGCGCGATGTGTCCGTTGCCGTCGTGTACCAGGGCTTTCATGGGGGGCTCCTTATCGCTTGTCTACCGGCAATGATAGGCGATTGGGAAGACGGTCAACAGGGTGCGAAACGGCGCACATTTTGGGTTTACGTCCGGCGAATCCGCACTCCGAAAGCCGTACGGTTTTTTGATTGTGGTCAAAATACCCTGTCCGTGCGCCGAAACGCCGCTGGGATAGGCCCGAAACCCCTATACACTTCTTGGATGGCAGTCATCTGTCCATTATTTCTGCTCCTGAACGCTCTCCAAGATGGAAATGAGAGTGAAATGCCCAGCATCGGGAGCTTTCGCGGCTGTTTCCCGACTCTTTTCAGCGCACAGGTAGGGTATTTTGACCAGAGCTTCGAAAACGTACGGCACCCGACGGGCAAAAACCGCGCCTTTTCTTCGCCTCAGTTTTTGGCATGCATAAGCGTTGATGGCTACCTGCGATAATTCAATGACTCATGTATAGCTCATCCGCCCTTCCATGTGACAAATCAACAATCACCGAGGAGGAGCTCGAGCAGGCCCGGTCGACAGGGCACGGCCGCTACGTCTACGGATTATTCTCACGGTCTGGATTCAACGACGATATCGAGCGACGCGAGGCAAGGACGAACACCTGGTCGAGGTGAGCTTTGAGCTGTGCGACTATAAATTGGCCATGGTTCTTCGCGCGGCACACCTCAGCGGCATGGCCCCCGGCGAGTTCGTGAACATCGCGATCAGAGAGCGTCTTGACTATCTCGAATCCCAGATGGAAGACAAAGACGACGGAAATGAGGAAAAGGCTGCACCCCCTGAAGGGCAGGGTGCGGAGTGGCAAGAGGGACAGAAGCGAGACGAGGACGCCGCGAAGCCGAGATAGACCGAGGCGGCGGGGCGCAGACGTCATGGCTCCGAGCTTGCGCTGAGCGCCGACGCATCGATGCCGTTCGGGGCAAAAGAGGGACTCTTCGCCGAAATGAAGACGCGCCGGAAAAAAGCAACCACCATAGTGGGGAAATGCCGAGTCGAAGCTTACCCCAAGAAAGGAATGGGCTATGGTTCATGCAACAACCCGCAACAGATTGCTGGTGGGTGCAACGCTCATCGCGCTCGTCGCGCCGCCGGTCGTGGCACCGTGGAGCGCAGGGGCAACCGAGTACATCCAAAACAATACGACACAAGTGACCGCCACACCTCAGGGGCAGGTCGCTAACTTGGCCCTCAACGATTTCGCCACCGTGAGCGCCTCCGGCACCGAAGCCGGAACGCAATGGCAGCCCGAGCGCGCGGTCGACGGCGACAAGGGCAAAGATTTTGCCTGGCGCGACAAGGGCGAGAACTTCCGAAGCCCCAATGCCTCGCGCTGGTCGGCGGAAAGCACAGACGAGGGCTGGCTTGCCGTCGACCTGGGCGCTGAGGCGAACCTCGATCACGTGACCGTCACCTGGGGCAAGCAGTACGGCGTGGATTACGTCATCGAGACCTCCAGCGACGGCCAGAACTGGACGCAGGCCGGGGAGACGCAACACGGTGAGGCGTCAAAGGAACAGGAGACCAAGCTCTCCGGCTCCGCCCGCCATGTGCGCGTGCGATTCACCAAGCGCAACAGCACGTGGCCCGTGGGAATCTGGGAACTCGAGGTCTTTGGGACATGGAAGGACAACCCGCCCTCTCGCCCAGACGGGGGCCTTCCATCCGTCCTCCCCATGCCCGTGGTCTATGAGGGACGCGAGGGCGATGCGTTCGTGCTGGACCCCAAGTCCGATATCGTCGCCCCTGGTGAGGCCAAGGGGGAAGGCGAAAAGCTCGCCGAGACCCTTCGCGCATCCACCGGCTACTCCCTAGATGTCGTGGACCAGAGCACGGACGCCGTTGCCGACATCGAACTCTCCGTCGAGGGCGCGCGCGAAGAGGAGGCCTACACGATCGACGTCTCCCATGAGGAGCTCGCCATTTCCGCCTCCACCGCGCACGGCCTGTTCAACGGCTGCCAGACCACCTACCAGCTGCTGGGACCCTGGTCCACCGCGACGTACGTCACCAACGGCCCCTGGTCCGTCCCGGCGCTCCACATCGATGACGCCCCGCGCTTCGCCTACCGCGGCATCATGCTCGACCCTGCCCGCTCGTTCCTCACCAAAGACGAGGTCAAGCAGGCCATCGACGTCCTCTCCAAGTACAAATACAGCTATTTGCACCTGCATCTGGTCGACGACCAAGGCTGGCGCATCGAGATCACCAATGACGGTCGCGAGGCAGGCGACACGATCGACTACACCAAGCTGAGCGAGGTCGGCAGCCAAACCGCAATGGGCACAACCGACCAGCAGGAGAAGCCCGGTATTTCCGGCTTCTACACCCAAGCCGATATGCGCGAGATCACCGCGTACGCGCGCGAGCACCACATCAAGATCGTGCCCGAGATCGACATGCCCGGCCACTCTCAGAGCATGCTGCACTGCATCCCCCAGCTCAACACCCCGGGTTCCTCGCATGACGGCACCAAGGACGCCCAGGGCAACCCGATCAAGAACCCCGCGGACTACATTGTGGCGCCGCACCAGGCCACGGGTGCCGTTGGCAATTCCTATCTCGATCCCAACAGCGACCACACTTGGACGTTCCTCAAGCACGTGGTGAAGCAGGTGGCTGAGCTCACCGATGCCGAATACTTCCATTTTGGCGGCGACGAGACCCACAAGCTCAACACCGATCACCCGGGGCAGGCAAAGCCCTTCTTGACCAAAGCCGCCACCATGGTCCGCGACATGGGGCTCAAGCCCATCGGCTGGAATGAGTGGGCAATCGGTGACATGCAGCCCGGCGACGGCATCCAGTACTGGAACGGCGGCATGGGCGACACCATCGCCAAGATCAAGAACCAAGGTGCCAAGGGCCTGTACTCAAGTGCGGCCCACTGCTATTTCCCGCAAAAGGCGGGTCAGGACATCTGGGGCGCCACATGGGCGACCGGCATCGCCGACATCAACGATTTCTACAATTACGATCCTGCCCGCGAGATGGGTGCGACCGACGATCAGATGCTTGGCGTCGAGGGCGCGATGTGGAGCGAGCACGTTCGCGGCATCCAGGACTTCTTCTTCCCCTCGTTCCCGCGAGCGATGGCGACTGCCGAGGTGGGCTGGACCCCTCAAGCCAAGCGCAACGGCCAGGTAAGCGACCTTCGTCGCCGCATGGCGGACGTGCTACCCCAGCTCACCATTGCCGGGGCCGACTTTTACGCCAAGGACGGCTTGGTGCACACGCCGCAACTTGCGGCCGCAGACGTGATGATCGCGCTCCAGCAAGATGGGAGCGGCGCGACCATCGGATACGGTTATATGCCCGAGACCTACACCCAAGATGCAAGCGCGACCATAACCTGGGATAACGGCACGTCTGCATCGCTGACCGTCAAACAGGCACGCGACTACAGGCCCTCCAACCCCGACAACAATAACAACCGCGCTCAAAACGGCATCTTTGAACTTGTGCTTTCCTCGCCGGTGCCAAAAGAGGCCAAGAGCGGGACCATCGAGTTCAAGGTCAAGGACCAAACGGCCACCGACACGCTGCAAATCGAGCGCGAGGTCGCACCGGAACCGCTTCAAAAGCACACTGTCACGCTCGATCTCAATGGGGGCACCGGCCCTACTGCCACCTTGGAAGTCGCAGACGGCGACAGGCTGCCCGCCATCGCGGCACCCACGTTCGAAGGGCATACGTTCGTCGGCTGGTTTGACAAGGCAACCGGCAAGCCATGGAATATGGACGCGCCCGTGACGTCGGACCTTGTGCTTATCGCGCGCTGGAACAAATCGGCCATGGAGATCGCACCGACGCCGAACAAGCCCAACGGCTCTGAAACAAAGCCCGAGCCAAAGCCCGAACAGAAACCCGGCGCTCTTCCCAGCACCGGAGACGCCGCCACCGTGCTTGGCGTATTCGCGGCTCTTCCGGGCATCGCCGCCCTTGCCGGCGGAACCCTGCTGCGCAAGAAGCGCTAACAGACAAATGCAGCATAGGCCATTCAGAGGGGTCCGACACTCGGGCCCCTCTTTTGCATTTGCCTGCTCCACACAGGCGATCATCTCGGAATTGTTGGTGTAAGCGAAATCGATACATGTGCGAGCTCATGAACGTAGAGGCCCAGCAAGCGGCAGATGCAGTTTGCCGGGCCGCTGGTCGACATAGCGAGCATAGCCGCCCGATATGAGAAGCCAGAAGATCTCTACGCTGCAGACGGGGTTCATCCAAGCAAAGCCGGTTCCCTGCTCATCGCGAATCACATTGCAAGCCTTGCCGGGGAATTGCTTTCCTCTAGACGAGACGCCGTGAGCTCCTTGAGTCGCTGGGCGTCACGCGTTTTCGTGATTGTGGTCAAAATGCTCTGATTGTGCGCTGACTTGGAGACGAGATGCGCGCAGAAACCTAATACATATCCCAGATAGTAGTCATCTGTTCATCATCCTTGCCTCCCGATCCCTCCCCAAGGCGAAAATCGCGGGAAATACGCTGAGTCGCGAGGCTTTCACCGCCGTTTCCCGGCGCCTCTTGGCGCACAATCAGGGTATTTTGACCACACCCAGAAAAACGAACGGCCGCTGACAAGCGAAATCCGCGCTTTCCAGTATGCGAGATTATCGCCCTGCATAGACACTGGCAATTACCTGCGGCAATTCGACAGCCTTTGCATAGCCTTGCTCGCTCTCCTATGTGACTAAGTCACGCTCATTTCCTGATATGCTGAAATCGAACAAGCCCAAGAGAAAGGCACGACATGAACCGTCGCACATTCCTGAATGCCGTATTCCTCGCGAGCGTTATCTCCCTCGCCGGGCTCACTGGCTGCCTTGGCGCACCTACCGGTGACAACGGCAACACAAACAGCGACAGCGGCAGAAACTCCAACTCCTACCAACAGGTTGATGCCGAAGCCGCAAAGGAGCTCATGGATACCGAGGACGATTACGTCATCCTCGACGCTCGCACGCAGACCGAGTACGACGAAGGACACATCCCCGGAGCCATCCTCATCCCGCACGACACCGTGGCGACCGCCGCCGAGAACGCACTGCCCGACAAGGACCAGCTCATCCTCGTATACTGCCGCAGCGGCAATCGCAGCAAGGAGGCCTCGCAGGCGCTCGTGGACCTCGGCTACACCAATGTCGTCGAGTTCGGCGGCATCAACAGCTGGCCCTACGAGGTCGAGAAGTAAGCGCACACGCCACAACACAACCCATCCACCCCAACTGACGGGCGGGGCGAGACCATTCCCCAATCGAGTTCCGTCCTTTTGGCTTGGAGACTCCTCTAGTCGTAGCGGCTTGTGCGCCTACGGTGGGATACGCATTGGCGCGCGCTTGCCCCGCTGCGCCACTAGGCCACGCCGACCACGCGCAGCGACTCGCCGTCGACAGTAAATGCCACGTCGAGCCCCGCGTAGGCCAAATGATACACGCGCTCGGGCTCGTGCTTGCTGCCAGCGCGGCGCGGGTCCTGACGCAGCACCTCGACTAGGCCCGGTAGCTTGGGGGCCGGGACACACCCCTGCAGCTCGAATGGGAAATCGACCACGAGCTCCTGCCATGGCGCTCGGTCGGTCCAACCGCCGGTCGCCTCGGGATGGCTGTCGGCGAAGGGGATGTAGGGCTTGATGTCGAAGATCGGCGTGCCGTCGCGCAAGTCCGCGGCGAGCACGTGGATCACGGGGCCGGCGTCGGTGAGCTCCACGTGGTCGAGCTTCACGCAGGTCAGGCCGATGGGATTGGGCCGAAAGGGACTGCGCGTGGCAAAGACGCCGCGGCGCTCGGAGCCGCCCAGGCGGGGCGGGCGAACGGTGGGGGTCCACTTCGCCGTGGTGCCGGGCTTACTGGCAGTCACCGTGTCCATGGCGATATCGGCCGCCGTTCCACCGGGCGTGCCGTTTTCGAACTCCCAGAGCAGCCACAGATGGCTGAACTCCTCCAAACCCGCTACGGCCTGGGGCAGTGCGAACTCCGGCTCGAACACGATGCGCCCCTGCAAATGCGGCGCCAAGAAGCTGTTGCGCGGAATGCCGAATTTCTGCGGCAGGTCCGTCTCGATATGCGCGATGGGCGTCATTTCCATGCCGGCCCCCTACCCGTGGAACCGCGCGACGGGAGCCAGGGGCTCGGTGCGGAACACACGCTCGACCGCCGTCTCGTACTCCTCGACCTTGCGGGCCTTGCGCACCGCGCGATGGACGGCCATGGAGTCGGTGAAGGCGCACCTGGCGTAGAACCACCACTCCTTCATGCGGAACACGGCGTTGCCGCCGATCTCGTCGAGATACGCGCAGAAGAGCTTGTCGTGGAAGCGCTTGAGCTCGGACGCGCTCGCGGGAGCGCCGCCGGTGAGCATCCGCGCCAACGCCGGGTTAGCCAGCAGCCCGCGCCCGAGCATGATGTGGCGCGTCTGCGGATACGCCGCGACAAGGGCCGCCTGGTCCTCCTCGCCAAAGATGTCGCCGTTGTAGGCCACCGGGAACGGGGCACGGGCGAGCGTCTCCCCATACGGCTCCCAGCGCGGCTTTCCCTGGTACCGGTCCTTTTGCACGCGCGGGTGCACGATGAGTTCCGCGAGCGGCAGGCTGCGATACAACTCGAGGATGCGCTCGTACTCGGCATCGTCCTCCAGGCCCAGGCGCGTCTTGACCGAGACGGGGATCGGCGAGCGCTCGCACACGTCGCGGAGGAACACCTCGAGCTCGTCGAGGTTGCGCAGAAAGCCGGACCCCTTGCCCTTGGAAACCACCGTACCCGAAGGGCAGCCGAGGTTGAGATTGACTTCCGCGTAGCCAAGCTCGGCCAGCTCGCGTGCGGCCCACACGAACGCGTCCGCGTTCTTGGTGAGCAGCTGCGGAATGACGTTCAGGCCCTCGTTGTTGGCGGGGTCGATCTCCTTGAGGTTCTTGCCGCCAAACGACGACCCCACGCGCGGCGGGGCCAGAAACGGCGTGTAATAGCGGTCGAGCGCACCGAAGCACTCAGCGTGCACACGTCTAAACGTATGGCCGGTGATCCCCTCCATGGGGGCGAGCGAGTAGATCATCTAGCGGTTCTCCCAAGGCGTGATGACCAGCTTGAGGCAGCCGTCCTCGTGGGCCTCGAACGCGCGGTAGGCCTCCACGACGTCGTTGAGCGGATAGCGGCCGGAGATGAGACAGCTCGTGTCGATGCGGCCCTCCCGCACCAGGCGCATGGTCTCGGCGAGATTGCACGCGTCCACGCCACCCGTCTTGAAGACGAGGTTCTTGCCGTACATCTGGTGCAGCGGCAGCGTCTGCGGGCCCTCGTACATGGCGGAGAGCACCACCACGCCGTGCGGGCGGGCGATGCGCCAGGCCATCTCGAAGGTGTTGGAGCCGCCGGCCGCCTCGATCACGCTGTCGGCGCCGCGGTCGTGGGAGAGCTCGCGCACCGCGGCCTCCACGGCGGCGAGGTCCATGCCGCTCGCGTCGATCGCCTCGTCCGCCAAGCCGCGCTCACGGGCGAGGGCGAGGCGCGCGGGGTCGATGTCGATCGCGATGATGGCAGCAGGCTCGTGCAGGCGGGCGCACATCATGGTGCTAAGGCCCACCGGGCCGACACCGATCACAGCCACCGTGGAGCCGGCCTCGATCTCGGCGATGCTCGCGCCCCAATGGCCCGTGGCCACGATGTCACCCAGGAAGAGCGCGTCCTCGTCGGTCACGCCCGCGGGGATGGGCGCGCACGTATGGTCCGCATGCGCCACGCGCACGAGCTCGGCCTGGCAACCGTCCTCGCAGCAGCCGAGCTCCCAGCCGCCCTCGATGCAATTGTTGACCCAGCCGCGCTCGCAGTAGAAGCACTCGCCGCAGAAGGTCTCGCAGCTCACGGCCACGCGGTCGCCGGGCGCAAGGCCGCGCACGCCCTCCCCCACCTGCTCCACCACGCCCACGAACTCATGGCCGAGCACCGTGTCGGGCGTGGCGCGCGGCACGGCGCCGTGGATGATGTGCAGGTCGCTCGTGCAGATGGTCGAGCGCGTGACGCGCACGATGGCGTCGGTGGGCACCCGCAGCCGCGGCTCGGGGCGATCCTCGAGCGCGATGTGTCCGTTGCCGTCGTGTACCAGGGCTTTCATGGGGGTCTCCTTATCGCTTGTTCGCCCGCAATGATACGCGATTCGGGAGCCTCGTGACATGCCGCCGGCAACGTCCGCCTGCAGGTTTCGTCCTTAAAAATGTTGGACTTCACATTTTTAAGGACGTAAAAGTGTTGAGTTCAACATTTTTCAGGACGAAAGACCCGTCTGCCAGCTTTGGGCAAGGCTACCGCGGTCTAGAGTGCAATAGCTATTGCACAATTCGGCGTGCAACCTACAGCCTAATAGCCATCCGGCCCGACTCGCCTATGCGTCTGAACCCAAAACGGCCATAGGACGCCATGGCAAGCTGGACGGACCGGGAGAACCCAGCCGTCATACCCAGGTCTCCTCGCGAGCAAGCAGATCGCGGGTCGACTCCGGTGGCGGAGTGTCGAGCGTCGAACGGAACTCCTCGAACGCAACCCCTGCAAGCGGGGTCAGGCGCGCAGACTCTATATCTGCTGCCGCCGCCGAGCGATGCTCCAACATGAGGCCGAGCTGCTCGCCCTCGTCCAGCACCCCGAGAGCGACGCGGTAGCGCTCGCGCCTTCGAGAGAGCTCCGCCTCGTCGACGCGCCCGCAACCCTCGAACCGCGTCTCGTCCAAGTTATGCATGAGGTCGGCGCGCTTGACCGTGCGCGCGACCGGGTCGACGACAAGGGCGTCTATGTAATCGCGGTAAGGCACGGCAGGGTCGTGCGTGAGCAGCCGCAGGGGCTCGGTGACCTCCGACGGGAACTCGCGCTCCAGCTCATCGAGCGTGATGGGCGTGTCTTCCACCACATCGTGCAGCAGGGCCACGCAGGTCGTGACCTCGTCGGGCATCTGTTCCGCGAGATGATACGGATGGAACACGTAGGGCGTGCCGCACTTGTCGACCTGCCCCGCGTGCGCCTCGTAGGCAATTTGCATGGCGCGGTTGGTAAGCGCTGTGTAGATCATGGGCGGCTCCTTTCTCGTCGTGCGCATTATCTCATGGCAGAATGTCGAGCCGTCCCGTGCGGCTACAGCGCCTCGACGCGCGGCGTCTCCTGGTCGTCCACGGCAAAGGAGCCGTCACTCAGCTCCGCGATGCGGGCGTTGAGCCTGCCCAGCAGCTCGAGCATGAGGGGTTTGTCGGCCCTCTCCTGCTCCTCGTTGGACCAGCAGGCCTGGTCGTGCGAGTCGAACTCGTAATAGGACGAATACAGCTCGCAAATCTGGTCGTTGAGGGCCTGCAGAGCCGCGTCGTTGTCGATCACGGGGATGCCGGTTCGAGTCTCACCGTCGATGAACTCGTCCTTCCGCAATGGACCAGCAAGGAAATCGAGTGAGATCTTGAGAGTCCTCCTCATTGCGCCTTTCTGTTCTTCAATGGATGGGCGCTGGCCCGGAAGCCGTTTAAGTCTATTCCCGTAAGAAGGAGGCGCTCGCCATTGTATTCGTAAATCAGCTCGTAGCCCTCTCGGCCGTTGGTTTTCTTGATCTTGTTGGAGGGCCAAAGGAAGCCTGCAAATCAGCCATTTTGCCTATGGCGGAGTTATTCTGAAAACGCAAAGCCATGACAGGCGGCCTGCAAAGTGCAGGTTACTTGCTATAATTATGTTCATAATTATGCAAGGAGGTCCCTATGCCAGTCTGTGTTCCCGTGAAAGACATGCGCGACACCTCTCGCTTCGCCGAGCTGGTGGAGTCTTCTGCCAGTCCGGTTACGGTCACTAAAAACGGATACAGCAAATTCGTCGTGATGCGCTCCGAGGATTACGATCGCATGGAGGCCGAGCTTGCCCGTGCTCGCCTGATGGGGCGCATCGCCCTGGCGGAGCGAGAGCGCAACGACGATCTCGCCAAAGACGCCTTCGAATCCCTCGCGTCGATCGAGGAAAAGCATGGCCTATGACGTCAAGATCCTCCCGACGGCGGAGCTCGAGGTCGAGGACATCGTCGAGTATCTCAGCGGATTCGGCGTGCAACCCGCCCGCCATTTCATTGAGGACTACAGGCGCCAGCTCGAGCTGCTCGCAAGCGGCGTTATCGACTACGGGCTATGCAAATTGCCGGAGGTCGCGAAGCTGGGGTACCACGCCTGCCGCGTCAACTCCTACATCATGCTGTACTACTTTGAGGGCGATGCGGTCGTCATTGCCCACGTGTTTCACCAAAGGCAGGACTACGCCCGACTGGTGTAGCAACGGATTTTGATATCACGACAGACATGGACGTGTGCGCATATGCCGACATTGCTGCATCTACATCGACCCTCCCCTTAATCCGGACAGAATCAGGACATGTTCTGATTTATTGAGACATGTCCTGACAGGCAGCAGTTCAACCACCGTTCAAGTGTTCATTGCCCGAACCGCGCCCGGCCCTCTCTTCATGAGAATGATCTCCGAGGATGCCGCACGCGCTGACAGGCCCCCGTCGCCGCGCTCCCTCATTGTCCTAAATTCCCTAAAAGGCAAGCGAAGACCGTCTGCCCCGAGCTTTTTGAACAGGTCCCCCTCTCTGACACGGTGGCCTGCTCGGCCCTCGGCAATCTTATCGAGGTGGGCCCCGTGAAGCCAGGGGTCAAGGAAGCACCAGGGCGTACACGCTGAGCAAGAGCGTGTACGCCCGCGCGGAAGAAGAGACTGGGCACATACGGCAAGCAGATATCGATAAGGCGCGCCTGTTCAGCGCCGAGAGGACAAGCAGGTCAACAGCTTGGCCGAAACATAGTTCATCGGACGAGATGGAACTGCGACCTTTTTCCTAGACAATCCTGCGCCGTGTAACCCGGTGCGAGACGGTATAGGTACAAGAATTCGTCCGCAGTCCCCCATGTCTTATAATGATTGTCAATAGCCAAGTGCATACCTTTCGCAATTTCGTAGATAGGTTTCTCCCATGGTTTTCGATAAAGAGGCCACTTTCGAAGAAGCGGTCATCACTGTGCTGAAGCAACACGGCTGGGACGACGCGGAGGGAGTGCTTCGCTATCCCACCGAGCAGGTCCTCATAGACAACTGGGCGAAGATTCTGTTCCAGAACAACGCCGGCATAGACCGCCTGAACGGCTGCCCGCTCACCCAGGGCGAGATGGCGCAGGTCATCGAACAAATCGAAATGCTCAAGACCCCGCTCGCGCTCAACGGGTTCATCAACGGAAAGACCGTCGTCGTCACGCGCGACAACCCCGACGATGTGCTTCACCTGGGCAAGGAGGTGAGCCTGAAAATCTACGATCGTCAGGAGATCGCAGCCGGGCAGAGCCGCTACCAGATAGCCCAGCAGCCGGTCTATCCTGCGAAGAGCAAGATCCTGAACGACCGTCGTGGGGACCTGTGCCTGCTCATCAATGGCATGCCGGTCATCCATATCGAGCTCAAGCGCAGCGGCATCCCCGTCAGCCAGGCCACCGGCCAGATCGAGAAGTATGCCCACGAGGGCGTGTTCACGGGGCTCTTCCGCCTGACGCAGATCTTCGTGGGGATGACCCCCGACGAGGCGCGCTATTTCGCCAACCCCGGCATGGGCGCGTTCAACCCGAACTTCTTCTTCCACTGGGAGGACTTCAACAACGAGCCCGTCTGCGCGGGCGATAAACCCGGAGCAGACGAATGGAAGCGCTTCACCTCCACCCTGCTCTCCATCCCCATGGCACACCAGCTCATCGGCTTCTACACCGTGGCCGACAGTTCGGACGGTTGCCTTAAGGTCATGCGCAGCTACCAGTACTACGCGGCTGCCGCCATATCCGACAAGGTGCGCAGGTGCAAGTGGGACGAGAGGCCCAAGAGCAGCGCCCCGGGGCGTCCCGGCGGCTACATATGGCACACCACCGGCTCCGGCAAGACCATGACGAGTTTCAAATCTGCCCAGCTCATAGCCGACTCGCACGACGCCGACAAGGTGGTCTTTCTCATGGACCGCATCGAACTGGGCACGCAGTCGCTTTCCGAGTACCGCGCCTTCGCCGACGACGCCGACGACGTGCAGGGAACCGAGAACACGCAGGTGCTGAAGTCGAAGCTCGCGAGCGACGACCCCAAGAACCGCCTCATCGTGACCTCTATCCAGAAGATGAGCAACGTGAAGGCCGGCGAGGGCAGGATAACCCAGACGGAGCTCGACCGCCTGGCCGCCAAGCGGATCGTGTTCATCATAGACGAGTGCCACCGCTCAACCTTCGGCGACATGCTCCAGGACATACGCCGGGCTTTCCCGAACGCGCTGTTCTTCGGCTTCACGGGTACGCCGATCCTCGACGAGAACCAGAAGAAGGGTTCCACCACCGCCATGGTGTTCGGCGAGTGCCTGCACCGCTACAGCATCGCCGATGGCATCCGTGACGGCAATGTGCTGGGCTTCGACCCGTACATGGTGACGACCTTCGACGATCGCGACGTACGCGAGGCCGTGGCCCTCGAGCAGGCTAAGGCCTCGAGCGTCGGCGAGGCCATCTCCGACGAGCGCAAGAGCAAGGTCTTCTATCACTACATGGACCAGGCGAAGGTCCCCATGGGTCCCATGGTTGACGGCGCCGGTAACCACATCAAAGGCATCGAGGACTTCCTGACCCGCGCCCAGTACTGGCCCGATACGCCACACCACGGCAAGGTCGTCGAGGACGTGCTGCGGCGCTTCCCTGTGCTTTCCCACGGTGGCAAGTTCCACGCAATTCTGGCGACGAGCTCCATCCCCGAGGCCATCGACTACTACCGCGCCTTCAAGAGGGAGGCACCGCAGATGAAGGTGACGGCGCTCTTCGACCCAAGCATCGACAACGATGCCGGCTCCACCGTGAAGGAGGACGCCCTGGTCGAGCTTATCGAGGACTACAACAAAGCATATGACCAGGAGTTCACCATTCCCACCTGGCCCGCCATGAAAAAGGACATCTCGGCGCGCCTTTCCCATAAGAAACCCTACGGCAACGTCGACGCCAACCGAGAGGGCTGCATCGACCTGCTCATCGTGGTGGACCAAATGCTCACAGGTTTCGACTCCAAGTGGCTCAACACCCTCTACCTCGACAAGGTCATCGACTACGAGAGCATCATCCAAGCCTTCAGTCGCACCAACCGCCTGTTCGGCCCTGACAAGCCCTTCGGTACTATTCGCTACTACCGCCTCCCCCACACTATGAAGGGCTACATCGAGGCTGCGGTGAAGCTGTACTCAGGCGACCGTCCGCTCGACATGTTCGTACAGAAGCTCCCGGACAATATCGCGATGATGGACGCACGACTGCAGGAGATACTCATGGTGTTCGAGGCCGCGGGCGTTGGTGATCTCTCGAAACTTCCCGCATCGCAAGAGGCCAGGCGCAAGTTCGCCAAGGAGTTCGTTGAGCTCAATGAGTTCCTCGAGGCCGCGAAGGTGCAGGGCTTCACATGGGAGCAGGACACTTATGAGTTTGAGGAGGAGCCGGAAGAAGGCGAGCCGAGCAGCAAGTCCTTCTTCGTGCAGCCGGTCATCGACGAACAAACCTACCTCATCCTCGTGCAGCGTTACAAGGAACTGTTCGCAGGAGGGGGCGGCCCTGGCGACACACCCGAAGCGCCCTACGAGCTCGACGGTCATATAACCGAGATCGACACGGGGCTCATAGACAG
The DNA here is from genome assembly GCF_020735465.1 of Collinsella stercoris DSM 13279. Classification (GTDB taxonomy): domain Bacteria; phylum Actinomycetota; class Coriobacteriia; order Coriobacteriales; family Coriobacteriaceae; genus Collinsella; species Collinsella stercoris. The sequence continues at coordinate 1,345,141 of NZ_CP085935.1, forward strand.
CGACTACATGAACGCGAACTTTGAGAAGTGGCTGAAATGCCTTGAGCAGGACGACGAGGGGCTCGCCGCCGCGCGCGAGGAGCTCCACCGATCGTTCGCGTCCCTGAGCCAAGATGACCAGCGCTTCGCCGAGCTGTTCCTTCACGACGTCGAGCGAGGAGACGCCGCCCTGGAAGATGGCAAGACGCTGAGGGATTACATTACGTCCTATGCCCGCAAGGCGAAAAACGCTCAGGTTGAGCGAGTCGTCGAGGCGCTCGGCATAGACGGCGGGCTTCTTACCACCATGGCCGCACTCGACTTAACGGAGTCAAACATTAACGAGTTCGGGCGCTTCGACGATTTGAAGGACTCGGTGGACAAGGCGCGCGCCAAGACCTTCTTTGAGCAGAAGGAAGGCAAAACGCTTCCCTTGTTCAAGGTGAACACCCGTACGGCGGCGCTGTTAAAGAAGTTCATCCTGGAAGGCGGCTTCGACATCGACGAATGAACAGTGATTTTCAACAGGCGAAATCGAGAGTTTGTCTATCCGAGGGGGCGTATGTGACCATGCGCCCCCTCGCTTCGTCTTGGGAACAGCGTAAGTTGGGAGATTGCTTCGAGTTCTTAAAGAACAACACTCTTTCACGCGCCGACTTGAATGACGAGAATGGCATTGCTCGTAATGTTCATTACGGAGATATTCTTATCAAGTTCGGTGATTGCCTCGATGGTGAACGAAGCGACTTGCCGTTCATTACCGACGATACCGTGCTTCCCAAATTTGCTGGGTCGATACTTCGCGAAGGCGATGTCATTTTCGCTGACACGGCAGAGGACGAAGCGGCTGGCAAGTGTGTTGAACTGCGGAAACTACCCAAAGAGCCAACTATCTCCGGGTTGCATACGATACCGGCGCGGCCTCGGTTCCCCTTTGGGACGGGATACTTGGGGCACTACCTTAATTCCGATGCATACCATAGACAGCTCCTTCCCTTAATGCAGGGGATTAAGGTGATTTCCGTTTCAAAGGCCGTGCTGCAAGATACGCAAGTGAGATTTCCTAGCTTGTCGGAGCAATCTACCATAGGCGCGACGTTGAGTGGGATTGACGACCTCATCACCCTTCATCAGCGTGAGCCACCTCACATGATGAAAGAGGGTAAAAATGCCAATCAACATCAATGAAGAATCGCTTTTCTGCGATTACTACTCGCAATGGATCAGCGTCTACAAAGAAGGGGCCATCCGTGAGGTCACGATGGGAAAGTACCGGCTCACGCAGTCCTGGCTCGCCAAGCTAATTCCAGACCTCAAGATAAAAGATCTCGACCGAACCTCGTACCAGCAGCTCATCAACGCTTACGCAGAACACCACGAGCGCCAGACAACCATGGACTTCCACCATCAGCTTAAGGGAGCGATTCTTGACGCAGTTGACGAAGGACTCATCCCCCGCGACCCCACGCGCAAGGCCATCATCAAAGGAAAACAACCGCGTGCGAAAAAGATCAAGTATCTCAACCAGTTTGAGCTTCATGCCATGCTGGGCGACCTTAACTTATCAGGCGGGCCGAGTTGGGATTGGCTTATTCTCATAGTCGCTAAAACGGGCCTGCGCTTCTCCGAGGCCCTTGGGCTTACCCCCGAAGACTTCGACTTCGCCCATCAAACGCTCTCGGTGAACAAGACTTGGGATTACAAGAACGGCGGCGGATTCGTCCCCACGAAAAACGCTTCATCGGTGCGGAAAGTTCAACTCGACTGGCAACTCATCATGCAACTTTCCGGGCTGCTTAAAGACCTTCCGCCAACTGAACCCATATTTGTGAAGGGAAAGGTCTATAACTCGACGGCCAACGGCGTCTTGGCGCGCCATTGCAAAAACGTTGGGGCGCCCGTCATATCTGTCCACGGGCTAAGGCATACACACGCGTCGCTTCTGCTGTTCGCCGGCGTCTCCATCGCCAGCGTATCCCGAAGGCTTGGACACGCAAGCATGACCACCACCCAGGAAACCTATCTGCACGTCATTCAAGAGCTTGAGAACAAGGACATTGATATCGTCATGAGGGCTCTTTCGACTCTTATTTAACCTGTATCAGCAAATCGTGGCTCACGCTGATGAAGGGTGATGAGATGGTCGAGACCCTCTAGACAATCAGATATTGCTCGCTGTTCTTCGATGGTCGATGGTACTTCAGCCGTAATTTCAGCGAAGCGTTCGTATCTCAGAGTTTGTGTATCTTTGGAATTGCCCTGAGAGTTGCAGAGGTATTTGTAAAGCAATTCAGGCCTCTTCAACAGGTAGCCAAAGCAAGTCGAATCAAGCTCGACTACAGGCTTTGCAACCACATAAGCTGGGCTTACGATACCGTTGTACCTGCTTGAACCGACCGCGCCCTGCCACATGCGCATGCTGTTGTACACGATGTCCCCAACGCGAACAATCTTATAATTGGCGATGCTTGCACCAGGATTGGTGTCTCTTTCGGATTCGGATGCCGGATAGATACCGTTGGCTACGCTAACCGACAGGATTTCTTCGGTTGAGGAGCGCTCATCGCTTTCGACAAACAGCTCTCCCAACTTACGCTGTTCCCAAGATGGAGTCGTTCAATCTGGATAATCGCTTGGGAACAGCGTAAGTTGGGAGAGCTTTGTGCGTTTTCTAAGGGGCATGGCTACAGCAAAGCCAACATTAGGGACGTCGGCACCCCACTGATTCTGTATGGACGCCTGTATACCCAATATGAATCACGCATAGAGGACGTGGACACTTTTACCGTTGAGCAAGATGGATCACTTCTTTCAAAGGGTAACGAAGTGATCGTTCCCGCATCCGGGGAAACGGCAGAAGATATTGCCGTCGCATCATCCGTGCGCAGGTCAGGTATCATTTTGGGAGGTGATTTGAATGTCATCACTCCGGTATGCAATCTCGACCCAGACTACACCGCACTTGCTATAACGTACAGCAAAGCTCATGACGATTTAGCAAAGCGAGCACAAGGAAAATCAGTCGTACATGTCCATGGCAACGATATCGCCGAAGTCGAAATCTCTTACCCGTCGGAAAGCGAACAGAGGTGCATATCTTCGATCGTTCTTGATCTCGATTCCCTCATCACCCTTCATCAGCGTAAGTGCCAATGCCGTAGCTTGTGCGGTTATCTTTCTTGGGAACAGCGTAAGTTGGGAGATGTTACCACTATTGTGGGCGGCGGCACGCCGAGCACCAATAACAGTGCGTACTGGGATGGCGATATAGACTGGTATTCGCCCGCCGAATTGGGCGAGCAGGTGTACGCCGACAGAAGTGTTCGAAGGATAACCCAGGCTGGTTACGATAGCTGCTCGGCAACATTGCTTCCAGCTGGTAAAGCAATTCTCTTTACAAGTCGTGCGGGCATTGGCAATACAGCGATCCTTCGCAGGTCAGCATGTACAAACCAAGGCTTCCAGTCTTTAGTCGTGAACGATGATACCGATGTGTATTTCGTCTACTCCATGACCGATCGAATCAAGAAGTTCGCTGAACAAAAAGCTTCTGGATCAACCTTCCTAGAGATATCTGGAAAGGGTCTGGCTGCCGGAGAATTTGCCTTTCCTTCAAAGGATGAGCAGACTGCAATAGGGTCCATGTTCAAGCAACTTGACCATCTCATCACCCTTCATCAGTGACAGCGGTAAGAAGGCAGTAGTGTCTTACGACTCGGTCACAAATAGTAAAAACCGTCGATTCGACTAATGCGAATCGACGGTTTCGGGATCCCAGAGTGATATCTGTGTTGAAAATAACTAAACGAACATCTTATCCAAAAGCGATTTCTTCGTATTCCTCAGTAGATTCAACTTACGCTGATGAAGGGTGATGAAGTTGTCGAGAGATCGCAACGTCATCCCAATTTGCTGCTGTTCCGTTCTAGAAGGAAGCATCAATTGATAATCTGCGTATTCCTGCGCATTGACGCCAGGCTGGCCGGATCGCTGCGAGGTTATGGCAACATACTTCTTGTAGGCATCGGTCAGGGTTGCCTGATAGACGAATTCGGGGTCAGCACTTTCTCCGATTCGTGCGCGAATCAGGAATCCAGCAAAGTAGACCGTTCCATCGTATTGCCTGTACAGATAGGTTTTTCCAACACTTGCGCCCGTACGAGCGAAAAGCAAATCACCTTCTTCCAGTAAATAATCTGCACTCATTGCAAGGTCAGCCAACGGAGTTGTGAGATCGCTTTTCAAGAACTCATGTGTTGTGTCATCAATGTCGGTGATGCGAAGATATTTGTTTTGACCGTCATATTCAGTTGCGGCTGCGTTCAAACCGTAATCAAACGAAGCCGCAACGCTGCCCAACTTACGCTGTTCCCAAGGGTCAGTAAAACCATCGAACCGGATTTCGGGCTTGGTCTCGCCGGGTTTCGGAAACATCTTGTCGAGCATCGATTTCTTCACAGCGCACAGCTTGTCGTACTTACGCTGATGAAGGGTGATGAGGGAAACCAATTGCGTGAAGAAGCATCCTATTTGCTTTTGTTCTTCCGTTAAGCATGGCAAAGTGAGCGCGGTTTCAAAGAAATCGTCTGGCGCAATATTAAGCAGCCCGTGATTTCGCGCGCCTTCAGCAGCAATCATCTGAACCGCACCATGCCAACGATTCGTCTCGTAATAGGTTACCAGGAAATCAGGGTCTCCTTGATCGAGCCCAAAGCAGATGTACAGCGTGGATAAGCAGCCCTTTTCGTACTTGGTCAGGCGTTTAATCGCTCCCCATGGACTGTCGCCCGAAGTGCTCTTGTTGTAGGCGAACTCTCCGTTCTCCAGCAAGTAATACCCGCTCATATCACGGCTAGCTACTTGATTGTTGAAGTAGTCGCGCTGGTCTACAAGCCCATGCTGAGCCGAGATGGTGAGGGGAAGGTCGGACTGGTTGCCCTCGTTTTTCCGGATCACCCGATGAGCAACCTCTCCCAACTTACGCTGTTCCCAAGGGTCAGTAAAACCGGCGAAGCGGATTTCGGGCACATTGGTCTTTTTCGCCATGCTATTCACCTCCCAACAGTTTCCGCAGCTCAGCAATGCCCGCCATATCGTGCTCGTTGCCCGTGAGCTGGCCCAGCATCGCCGCCAACTCGTTTTCCGCCTCAGCAATCTGGTTGCATACGTCCGAATATGTTGTCGCGTACTTTGCGTTCAGTGCGACGACCTTTGCGATGAAATCGCTTACGACAGCATTGGGCAGCTCGAGCAAATCAGTTTGCAGTGGCTCAATCCACTTCGCAGCAAGCAATTCGTCGCACTGGGCGTCGGTCAGGCTCTCGACAACCTCCTTGGTCTTCTCCTCAAGGGCAAGCTTCGCTTCCTTACTCGCTTTCTTGAGCGACTTCTCCTCGTCGAGGAGCTCCTTCGCTTGCGCAAGGACGTATTCAAAGCTATCAGCAGGAAAGCCTACTGCCAGCTTTAACTTTCCTATATAGGATGCAACCTTTGCTTTGCCGTATGTTCCGTCTTTGTTTGACTCCATTTCCTGCCAGGAAACCTCAGAGTGTTTTTCAATGAAGCCTAGCTTTTCTTGTTTCTTCGCTTTTCGATCAAGAAGCTTCAGATATTCTTCCAGGACACGAATCTCTGGAGAGGAGATATACTTCATTTCGCTGTTAAGATGGGCATTGATCTCTTTGAGGACGAATGCATCATTCGAGTCGTTAATCGCTGGAGAGTCGAGCTGCTCGACGTCGAGGGAATCGATTAATTCAGAGCAAGACGAGGATATGGCGGACAGCCTCTCCTGCATCGAGTTTATTTTGGCAACATCGGCTGTGAGCATGTGGCTTTGCACTAGCTCGAACGGGAGTATATGACCAATCCAGCCGTCCTGAACTTCAGTTTCCTTTCCGTCTTTCTTTTTTATCACCATATTCGGATCGACTTCGCGTACGGCCTCGCTGCCCTCGGTCTGGATAACCTCGAGGTCGCCGGAGATGCCCGTCCACGCATCGTCGAGAGCCTGGTAGGCATCGTACCCGTCGACGAGCGCGACATCGGAGAGGGCGTCGCGGAGCAGCTCCGCGATATGGTCCTCCTCAGCCACGGCGTCGACTTGCAACGAGCCGTCCACCAGTCTTTTCCGCAGCTCAGCAGGCAGGTGCGACAGTGTGTCCCGATAGCCGCCCAGAAATGAGACGACGTCGGCGTTAGCCTTTACTGTTGCCGCGACGTCAGCCGTCACGGAAGCAAGGCACGACCCGCCGCCCTCACCGTACAACTGGCCCTTCAGGCTCGGCCATACCTTCCAGTAGCGTTCGAGCGCGTCGACCTCGACCTTCGGCACGCCGCCGAACATGGTGGCGTACACGTCCCAGCTCTCAGCAGCTTCGGACGAATCAACATAGCGTGGAATGTTGAGGTTGTAATCGTTGGCGCGTATCTCGTCGATGGTCACCAGACGGCTGAACTTATCGACGGTCGCCCCAGCCGTGACCGCGTCCACGATGCGGCGTATATCGCTCGCGCGCAGCTTGTTGTTCTTGCCTTCCTTCACAAAGTGCTTCGACGCATCCACGACCAGCACGTCGCTGCTCTCGCGCTGCTTGCGAAGAACCATGACGATGGTCGGGATGCCCGTACCGAAGAAGATGTTGGCAGGGAGCCCGATGATGGCCTGGATATGACGATTCTCCACCAGGTTCTTGCGAATAGCGCCTTCCTCGCCGCCGCGGAACAGCACGCCGTGCGGCAAGACGATGCACATGATGCCGTCGGGGCGCAGGTGGTATAGGTCGTGCAGCAAAAAGGCGTAGTCTGCCTTGGACTTGGGCGCCACGCCGAACTTGAAGCGCGGGTCGAGCTCCTTGTCTTCCGGATCCCAGTTCTGAGAATAGGGTGGGTTCGACACCACGGCATCAACGAACAGCGGGTCGTAGGTCTCGTCCTTGTTCTCCACCGTGTCGAACCACGGCCAGTCGTCCTCGAGCGTGTCGCCGTTTCTGGCCACGATGTTGTCGGGAAGGATGCCGCGCATCACCAGGTTCATGCGCGTGAGATTGTAGGTGTTTTCCTTGAGCTCCTGAGCGTAGTACTTGATGGAGTCCGGGTCGCCATTGCGGCGTGCCACAGCCTTGCCGATGTTGATGAGCAGCGATCCCGAGCCGCTCGTGGGGTCGTAGATGGTAATGTTCTCGCGTCCGGCCAGGTGCCACGAGACTATCTCGCTCATAAGCATGGACACCTCATGCGGCGTGTAGAACTCGCCGGCCTTCTTGCCGGCGTTGGCGGCGAAGTTGCTGATGAGGTACTCGTAGATGAAGCCGAGCACATCATAGTCCTGGCGGCCGTCCATCGGGATGTCCTTGATGAGGTAGATGAGGTCGCGAGCGGCCTTGGACTGGCTGCGCGCATCGGTACCCAACTTGGAGAGGCCAGTCTGCAGCGTGTCGAAGATGCCGTCGAAGACGCGCTTGCGTGCAGGATCGATATTGCGACTGAAGGCGGAAAGCGCGTCGCGAACGTTCGAAATCTCGAAGTCGCCGCCCTTTGCCACCCAGGTGGAGAAGAGGTTGTCGTAGGCGATGAAGTAGCCGCACTCGCCCTTGACGAATTCGACCGTCTCCTCGTCGTCTTCCACCAGGCTGGGCAGGTCCTCCTCGGCGAAGTCGCGCGCCTTCAGGCGGGCAACCTCGGTCTCGGACAGGAACTTGTAGAAGATGAATCCCAGAATGTAGTCCTTGTACTCGTTAGCCTCGATCTTGGATCGCATCTTGTTGGCGGACTCCCATATCTTGGAGGCCAGCTGCTGCTTGTTCATCTAGTTTTCCTCACTTCTATAGACTTGGTTGAGCGTTTCTCCGTCGTCGCTTACCCATTCGGTCCAGCCGTTCTGGCTGCCGCCGAGCACGAACACTGCCGCGGCGCTGGGCGTCGGGAACTCGAGGTCCTCGGCGAGCTCTGCGATGCCGCCCGAATCGTCGAAGATTTCCCTGCGCGCGGCCGCGACGCCCGCGTTTTTCAGCACGGGCGTCGAGAGATTAACTTTCGAGCCGGCGAGCACGGTGAAGTGCCCGGTGGCCTTGTCGTAGCGCCCCGCCCCGCGTATGCCATTCTTCTTCGTGTGGAAGATTGCCGGCGCACCCGCGGGACCTTGGTCGACCCTGTCGAGGTCGTACCCCAGAGCCGCCATCCTGAAGAGGATCCTCTCGTGCAGGCGCTCGACGGCCTCTTCCTTGTACGGGTCAACGTAGGGCTTGGGAGTCGCCGAGTTGTCGGTCTCGTACGAGCCGTGGGTGCGCACGTAGTCGATGGCCCTCGCTTCGAGGACGTCCAGCGCGTCCCTGCTGATGTTCTGGTCGTCATCGAGGAACATGATGGCCTTGTTCCAGAACCCCTTCTTTGCCTTGTGTGCGTCGAGCCGGGCGATGCCTTGGGTCGTCTGTCCGGCGTAGATGCGGCTCACGTTGCCGTGGTCCTCGTCGAGCAGGTAGTAGATGCCGCGCTGCGGGATGTTCGGCAGCGACTTCGCCTCGGTAAGGTCCTCCCTTGGAACGACGACGGTCACAAGCGACTCGCCGTCGATACGGCAGATGCGAATGCGGTCCGGTTGCGCGTCTATGAGCTGGATGGTGAGAGTCTTGACCCGAATCACGCTCACGCCCCCTTCTTCGCGAGCTCTTCGATCATGCACGTGCGCACGAAGGCGGAGAAACTCATGCCCCTCAGGGCTGCCTCCTCCTTCGCAGCGTCGCGCAGGGTATCGGGAATGCGCAGGGTCACGGAGACCTGGTCGCCGTCCACTAGGAAGCTTCTGATCTCGGTCTCGTCGGGATTGCTCTTGATGAGCTCCTTGTAGCTGTCAGGCATCTGCGCTCCCATCGCTCGAAATGCAATACAAATGCGTTTGAAGCATTATATCGCGGCGGCATGGGGCGGCATTGGAACTGGAGGGATATCAACCGTCCAAGTTCAACCGTCATAATCGCCCGGACACAAAGCAATAGCCTGTGTTGGCGGCAAAATCGAAAAGACCGCCAAGCTGGACTGACCAAATCCTCGCCAATACCCGGATATCTTCGCCAAATCGACTCTATTTGGCGAAGATACTACGGAGATGGCGAGGATACTATGGCTCAATTCGACTACAACCGAGCGCTCGGCAGCCTCATGACCCCCGAGGTCGTCTCCGCTCTTGGGAACATCCGCGAATGCAAGGGCAAAACGTCCCTGCTCTCAAGCATCTACCCCGATCACTTCGCCGCCTTGGTGGAAGTGGCCAAAGTCCAGAACACGAGCGCATCGAACAGGATCGAGAACATCTCGACCTCAGACAAGCGCCTGCGCGAACTCATGCTCGAAAAAGCCGAGCCAAGAAACCGTGACGAGCGCGAGATCGCCGGCTATCGCTATGTTCTGGACCTCATTCACGAGAGTCATGATGACATCCCGATCACCCCCGGCGTGATTTTGCAGCTCCATCGCGACCTGTACCGCTATTCAGGGGATTCCCATGCTGGCGCCTGGAAGGACTCGGACAATGTGATCGCGGAGCGCACCGCGCAAGGCGAGCTCGTCGCGCGCTTTGTTCCCACGCTAGCCGCCATGACACCCGCCGCCGTCGAGGCCATCTGCGAGGAATACCGCAATCAAATGGATGCCGGGACGTACGACCCCCTGCTCGTGTCCCTTGTGTTCGCATTCGATTTTGTGAGCATCCATCCGTTCAACGACGGCAACGGACGCATGAGCAGGTTGCTCACGCTGCTGCTCATGTATCGATCCGGCTACGACGTGGGAAAGTACGTCTCGATCGAGAAGGAGATCGAGCGCACAAAAGAGACCTACTACGAAGCCCTTGCTGCAAGCTCCCAAGGCTGGCGGGAAGGAAAGGGCGACTACGCCCCCTTCGTCACCTACATGCTCGGCATCATCGACGCCTGCTACCGAGAGCTCGCCAACAGGTTCTCGCTTGCAGGCGCGCCTTCAGGCAACGAAGAGGCCGTTCGCGCGTTCTTCGACCGACTGATCGGATCGGTCACGAAACGGGAGATCCTGGACGCCAACCCGGGGATGAGCCAGCGCACGCTGGAGCGCATCCTCTTAAAACTGCAGCAGGAAGGTCTAATCGAGAAGATCGGCGCCGCGCGTTCGACCGCATATCGGCGGTGCCGAGGCGCTACAAAGCGCGAAAAGCACCGATAACGGAGGATGGAGATATCCGGCCGCTTACTTATAAAAGCTGATGTCCCCGTGGAAGTAGGCTTTCCAACGATCGCAAATCTCGGCGTGGTTCGCCAGGACAAAGTCCATCACATTCGCGAGGTCTTTCTTGCAAAGCTTGCTGCCGTTGCTCGCGAGCACGCAGCCGCCATTGCGCGTCAGCCAAATCTTGGTTGCCCCTACGGTGGGACGGCCCTTCGCCACATGAACGTGCACGAGCTCACCGTCCTCACCCGTCCAAAAAAAGATAGCGAAACCTTGGAAGAGGAAGAGCCTAGGCTTATTCCCTCGATGCCTCCCGAGCAAGTCGCAGAATCAGCTGCGCGTTGTTGTGGACAAAGGAGTCGAGACGCGCGATGTCAGCCTCGTCGAAGCCCTCGATTTCCGACCACTCAAATGCAGGAAGCGTGCACATAGCGGAGTCAAACCCAAGCTCAACGGGTCGCTCGATAGAAACCTGCACCTCACCTCCGTCGAGAACGTTGGAAAACGCCAACTGCGTCCCGTCCTCGAGCTCCGCATAGTTGTAGAACATCGCGCACCCCCGCCTCCGTTATTTCCCAGATTATACCCACGCGCTATCATTCCGCATTTCCAAGGGAAACAAAGCGGCGTTGCACAGCATGACGACTTGAATTATAGCCTACACAACTCTCTCGCCCATTGAATATACAAACACATGTTCGATGGATTTCGATTGGACGGCACCGCATGCGGGCCTGGCTATGTTACGGTATTCATCTACATGACTACAGAAGCCCAAAGAGGAACCACCGAGAGAGCGAGCATGGCAAAGAACACCGCTAACTATGGCAACGACAGCATCCGTCAGCTCAAGGACGAGGAGCGCGTACGTCTGCGCCCCGCCGTCATCTTCGGCTCGGACGGGCTCGACGGCTGCGCGCACGCGGCCTTCGAGATCCTGTCCAACTCCGTTGACGAGGCGCGCCAGGGCTATGGCAACCTGATCACCCTCACCGCCTTCCGCGACGGCTCCATCCAGGTCGAGGACAACGGCCGCGGCTGCCCGCTCGACTGGAATCCGTCCGAAAAGCGTTTTAACTGGGAACTCGTCTTCTGCGAGCTCTACGCCGGCGGCAAATACAACAACAACGAGGGCGGCGACTACGACTTCTCGCTGGGCACCAACGGCCTGGGCTCCTGCGCGACCCAGTACGCCTCCGAGTACATGGACGTCACGGTCTGGCGCGACGGCAACAAGTACTCCCTTCACTTCAAGAAGGGCAAGGTCGTGGGCGCCAAGAAAAAGGCGCTCGAGATCGAGCCCACCGACGAGAACCGCACCGGCACTACCATCAAGTGGCGCCCGGACCTGGAGGTCTTCACCTCGATCAGCATCCCCCACGAGTGGTACCGCGAGACCATGCGCCGCCAGGCCGTGGTCAACGCCAACGTGACCTTCCGCCTGCGCATCGAGGGCGACGACGGCGAGTTCACCGAAGAGGACTTCTGCTACCCCAAGGGTATCGAGGACTACGTGCTCGAGAAGGTGGGGGCCGACTACCTCACCGAGCCCTTCTTCATCGAGACCGAGCGCCGCGGCCGCGACCGCGAGGACCTGCCCGACTACAACGTCAAGATCACGGCCTGCCTGTGCTTCTCCCGCACCTTCCAGATGCAAGAGTATTACCACAACTCCTCCTGGCTCGAGAACGGCGGCTCGCCCGAGAAGGCGGCCCGCAGCGCCCTCACCAGCGCGATCGACGCCTACATCAAGAGCCAAGGCAAGTACAACAAAAACGAGAGCTCCATCAAGTGGCAAGATGTCCAGGACTGCCTGGTGCTGGTGACCAACTGCTTCTCCACCCAGACCTCCTACGAGAACCAAACCAAGAAGGCCATCAACAACCGCTTTATCCAGCAGGCCATGACGGCGTTCTTCAAGGAGCGTCTGGCGACCTACCTGATCGAGAACAAAGACGCCGCCAACAAGATCATGGAGCAGGTGCTCATCAACAAGCGCTCCCGCGAAAACGCCGAGAAGACCCGCCAGAGCATCAAGACCAACCTGCAGCAGAAGACCGATATGGCCAACCGCGTGCAGAAATTCATCGACTGCCGCTCCAAGGACAAGACCCGCCGCGAGGTCTACATCGTGGAGGGCGACTCGGCGGCGGGCGCCATCCGCACCTCGCGCGATGCCGAGTTCCAAGGCGTCATGCCCGTCCGCGGCAAGATCCTCAACTGCCTGAAGGAGGATTACCCGCGCATCTTCAAGTCCGACGTCATCATGGACCTCATGCGCGTGCTGGGCTGCGGCGTGGAGATCAAGGACAAGCGCATCAAGAACCTCGGCGCGTTCGACCTGGACAACCTCAACTGGAGCAAGGTCATCATCTGTACGGACGCCGACGTGGACGGCTACCACATCCGCACGCTCATCCTGACGATGCTCTACCGCCTGGTGCCCACGCTCATCGACGAGGGCTACGTCTACATCGCCGAATCCCCGCTCTACGAGATCAACTGCAAGGAGAAGACCTACTTCGCCTACACCGAACTCGAGAAGAACGACATCTTGACCGAGATTGGCGACCAGAAATGCTCCATCAACCGCTCCAAGGGTCTTGGTGAGAACGACCCGGATATGATGTGGCTCACCACCATGAACCCCGAGACGCGCCGCTTGATCAAGGTGGAGCCCGAGGACGTGGTCAAGATGGAGTCCATGTTCAACCTGCTGCTGGGCAACGACGAGGCCGGCCGTAAGCGCCATATCGCCGAGCACGGCAAGGAGTATCTCGACCAGCTGGACCTGCAGTAAGGACGGGCGCACGCCATCTGGCGTCCCCGAGCGAACCGCAGCACAACAGCCCCCAAGAAGCATCAAGAGGAAATCGTGGCAAAGAAGAAAACCAGCACCCAAAATAAGAAGAAGCAGGTCAACGCCGATAACGTCATCGGCCTGCATTCGGAGGTCACGGCGCAGCCCATCACGAAAACGCTCGAGACCAACTACATGCCCTACGCCATGAGCACCAACGTCTCGCGCGCGTTCCCCGAGATCGACGGCTTCAAGCCCTCGCACCGCAAGCTGCTCTACACCATGTACAAGATGGGCCTGCTCAAGGGCGAGCGCCAGAAGAGCGCCAACATCGTGGGCCAGACCATGAAGCTCAACCCGCACGGCGACGCCGCCATCTACGAGACGATGGTGCGCCTCGCCACGGGCAACGAGGCGCTGCTCGCGCCGTTCGTGGAGTCGAAGGGCAACTTTGGCAAGTACTACTCGGGCGACCTGACCTACGCCGCCTCGCGTTACACCGAGGCCAAGCTCTCCCCCATCTGCGCCGAGATCTTCAAGGACATCGACAAGGACCCGGTCGACTTCGTGGACAGCTACGACGGCGCCATGAAGGAGCCGCGCCTGCTGCCCACCACGTTCCCCAACATCCTGGTGTCGGCCAACAAGGGCATCGGTGTGGCCATGGCGTCCGACATCTGCGGCTTCAACCTCAACGAGGTCTGCACGGCCACCATGCACTATCTCGAGGACCCCAGCTGCGACCTGCTCGAGTACATGCCCATGCCCGACTTCTCCACCGGCGGCGAGATCATCTACCGCCGCGAGGAGATGGAGCGCATCATCGAGACGGGCCTGGGCAGCTTCCAGATCCGCTCGCGCTGGCGGTGGGTCCCCGAAGAGCGCATCATCGAGGTCTACGAGATCCCCTACACCACCAAGACCGACGTGATCATCGACCGCATCGTCAAGCTCTCCAAAGAGGGCAAGGTGCGCGAGATCGCCGACATCCGCGACGAGACCGACCTCTCCGGCCTGCGCATCGCCATCGACCTCAAGCGCGGCGTGGACCCCGAGAAGCTCATGGCCAAGCTCTATCGCACCACCACGCTGCAGGATTCGTTCTCGTGCAACTTCAACGTGCTGGTGGACGGCTACCCCCGCGTCATGGGCGTGCGCCAGATCCTGCATGAGTGGGTCGCGTGGCGCGTCCAGTCCACGCGCCGCCGCGTAAACTTCGACCTTGGCAAGAAGTCTGAGCGCCTGCACCTGCTGCACGGCCTCGAGGCGATCTTGCTCGACATCGACAAGGCCATCGCCATCATCCGCGGCACCAAGCTCGAGGCCGAGGTCGTTCCCAACCTTATGAAGGGTTTCGACATCGACGAAACCCAGGCGGAGTTCGTGGCCGAGCTCAAGCTGCGCAACATCAACGAGGAGTACATCCTCAACCGCACCAAGGACATCGCCAAGCTCGAGGCCGAGATCGCCGAGCTGGAGGAGATCCTCTCGAGCGAGGATAACATCAAGAAGGTCATCCGCGACGAGCTGGCCGCGGTCAACAAGAAGTACGTCATGCCGCGCCGCACGGGCAGGATCGAGCCGTCCGACGTCATCGAGGTGAGCCTAGAGCCCGAGATCGAGGAGTACCCGGTCACCATCATGCTCTCGCGCGAGGGCTACCTCAAAAAGATGACGGACCGCGTGCTCAAGAAGGCGGCGGCGCTCAAGTACAAGGACGGCGATGAGCCGTTCATCGAGTTCCCGTCTGCCAACACGCACGAGCTGCTAGTGTTCACCAACAAGAGCCAGGTGTACAAGTGCAAAGTCGCGGCGTTCGAGGACACCAAATCCGCGCAGCTGGGATCGTATCTGCCGACCGATCTTGAGATGGAACCCGACGAGAGCGTGATCTGGGCCATCGACCCCGAGGATTACAAGGCCGATGTGCTGTTCATCTTCGAGAACGGCCGCGCGGTGCGCGTCGCGCTTGCCGGGTACGTCACCAAGACCAATCGCAAGCGCCTCAAGAACGCCATCTACGGCGGGTCCAAGCTGCTGTACGCGCAGGTGCTCAAGGAGGACCGCGACATCGCGCTGGTCTCGAGCGACTACCGCCTGATGAGCTTCAACACGTCGTTACTCAAGACCAAAACGACCACCAACACCCAGGGCGTCCAGGCGTTCACCGCCAAGAAGGGCCGCGTCATCACCACCGTGAGCACGGCCGAGGAGGTGCTGGGCGCAGGCGTCTCCGCGGAGAAGTTCACCGCCCAGAGCCTGCCATGCGCTGGCGCCCTCATGAAGGAAGACGACATGCCGAGTTTGTTTGACTAGGGGCGGGTTCAGTCGCAACGCCTGCGCATTCCCGCGGGCGCTGCGACCATGCCGTTTTAGCCGCTTTCCTCCCTCTAAAGGAAAAAATCCCTCGCACTCACAATGCGAATGCCGTCAATGTCAGTATCATAGGAGCCCTGCCTCACGACCACGATCTTCTCATGGTTGTCCCGTATCGACTTCAGAGGAGCAGTCTCGCGTTCCCTGGTCTCACTCGCGAACATCTCGTCCGTCGCCTGCACGTAGAGCACGCGCCCATCCTTCGTTGCGACGAAGTCGACCTCCTTGCCGTAGAGCTTGCCCACATGCACACTCCATCCTTCGTAGAGCAGTTGGAAATATACGGCATTCTCGAACAGGCGGCCAATATCCGTGACTCTGTATCCTGCCATCCAGGTCCTGAAACCGGTGTCGACGATGTACTCTTTGGGGTTCGTCTTGAGGAGCGCCTTGCCGTGCAGGTCGTAACGCGCGGCACGGTAGAACAGGAATGCCTCCTCGAGTGCCGTCACATATGATGAGACGGTCTTGTTAGTGGTCTTCGACCCCGCAGAGGTCAACGCGCCGGCGATACCGTTCGAAGAGCACTCGTTTCCGATGTTGTCTGCCAGGAATTCGGCAACATGAAGCAACAAAGAGGAATCGGTCACCACACTTTTACCCTCACCGCGCTCGCGGTTTATGATGTCACGCACGGCTATTGCCTCATAGACGCCGGACATGTATGCCGAGTGTTGCGCCTGGGTCGTCGTCAGGGATGCAATAGCGGGCATGCCCCCGTACTCGAGGTAGCGAGTCAGCATCTCATCAAAGAGGATGGGCTCCCCGCCGAGAGCGATCCCAACAGACTTTCCCGATGCGAATTCGACACCGCAGAAGTCGGTGAATTCGGAGAATGACAGGGGCAACATCTTTACCTCTACGTAGCGTCCGGACAAGTAGGTAGAGAGCTCGCTCGAGAGAAGATATGCGTTCGAGCCCGTGAGGTAAATGTCGCAGTCAAAGTCAACCCTCATCGCATTGACCGCATCCTGCCAGCCCTCGATTCTCTGAGGCTCGTCTATGAAGACATAGGTTCGACCCCTATCCGACAAGCGACCGCGAACGTGGTTGTACAGTTGGTCCTCCGTCTTGATGCCCGTACTCTTGCTTTCTAGGTTGACGTTCACAAAACCGCGGCCAACGACTTCTTCGGACTCAATGGTCATCCTGATAAGGTCGAGGAGACTCGACTTACCGCATCTACGCGCGCCTGTGATCACCTTGATGAGGTCGGTGTCGCGAAACAGCATCGCTTCCTCAAGGTATCGGGCGCGGTTCTTCAGCGTAATGCTTTTCAAGTACTACTCCTAAAACATAGATTTGATTTCACTTTTAGGAGCATTGTAACCTCCTGCCACAAGCTGAGCAAAGAGCCTATCGCGAGATGTGCAGCGAAACGAAAGAATCCATCCCCCCTCCTGCATCAACGGGACAATCCTGAAAAGGTGGCGCGGATACCCCCACAACCGCCAGACTTCCTATCCCCTCAGCCATGGGGTGCATAACCTCCCAAGGGCAACCGTCCACAGATTGCGTCTCAAGGAGGCATCCATGAAAGGCCTGAACGAGGGGCACAGGAGTCTCCACAGAAAAGCTCACCTCGCAGATCCTGCCCTCCGCCCACGCCCTCATGAAAGAAGACAACACGCCGAGCTTATTCGACTAGGCGAGATCGAGCCGGGCGATCTCGTCGCACTCCTCCTCCGAGAAGCACCACACGTACCCGAAGTCCCCTGCGACGATCACGATGTCATCGCGCGTGAGACCGCGGCCCTCCGGCCAACAGCGCGCCAAGAGGCGGTTGCGACCATATTCGGCCGTGCCGTGCAAATCGCCCGTGATGTAAATCATGACGAGCCTCCCGTCCTCACCTCATGCAGCTTCCAGGCTCTCCGGATTCGGCTTGACACCCATCAGAGTAATCTCCCGCAGGGATAAAATCGGAAGAACCTCGGGTGCACCGCACCCGAGGTCCCAACTCCACTTACCCTCCGATGACCTCGTCGATCACCCCGAGCTCGAGGGCACGGCCGACATCGCACCAGCAATCGCGCTCGGTCAGCTCATGCACCTCATCGGCGCTCAGACTCATGCGTTCAGCCAGCATCTCGTCCAACTTGGCGCGCAGCGATGCGGCATGGTTCGCCACAATGCTGATATCGGTCTGCTGGGACATGCCGGCACCGGTCATGAGCTGGTGCAGCAGGATGTTCGTATGCGGATATGCGCTGCGATGGCGGCCGCAGGCCAAGATGACGCTGGCCATACTGGCAACCAGGCCGTAACCCACCGTGTCGACGGGACACGACAGGTCCCGCATCACGTCGATGAGGCCCAGGCCCGCGTACACGTCGCCGCCGGGGCTGCTCACCAGCAGCGTGATGGGAGCCTCGGGGTCCTTGCGCTCCAGCACGAGCATGTTGGCGATGAGCTGCGAGCACACGGCGGGCGTGACCTGCTCGTTCAGCATGAGCACGCGGCTGTTGTACAGCTCGCTCAAGACGTCGAGGTGATCGCAACGGCCGTTATCGAGGTTGGTGATGTTTGCAGGGTTGATGATGGGCATTTGATACTCCTATGCACCTAGCTTGAGGAAGCGGCTGGCGTTGGGATGCCGCGCAACGTCGTACTTGCGCGTGAGGAACGGCTTGGCGCCCGAGATCTTGACGATGCACTGCTCACGCGGCAGACGGCTCACCTCGGTGGGCGTGATCACCGGCGCCTCCACGCTCACCACCGTCCCCTCCTCGCCCGCACGTTGCGAGGCGATGGACGTCGTGCCGCAGAGTTCGCTGGTGAAGCGCGCCGTCCCGAGAGAGGAGCCCGTTCCCATGATCACGATGGCATCGCAGTTCTCCATGATGATATCGCGCACCTGGGGCCCATATACATGGTCGAGCTGCCCCAGGCTCTGCACACACATGATCACGCCCATGTCGCGCGAGCGCATGACCGAGATGGCGCGCTCGAAGGAGTCCAGACGCCCCAAGTTGCAGAACTCGTCGGCGATGAGCTGAACGGGGCGTTTGAGCTTGCCGCCGGGGTTGGCGTCCGCCTTCTTCATCGCCTCGTGTATGAGCTGCTTGAAGGCGAGGTTGCCCAGGAAGTTGTTGGCGGCGTCGTTGTCGTTCATGACCAGGTAGATGACGCGCCTCCGCTCGTCGATCTCGTCCAAGTGCATCTCGTCATGGTCGAGAACGCGCTCGATCTCGGGTGTGCAGACGCGTGCAAGGTCAGCCTGCAGGGAGATGATTATCGACTTGACGGTCCTTTCCGCGCCGCTTTTGAACGCATGGTACTGACGCACGCCGAAGGAGTCCCCCATGGGTTCGAACACAAGCTTTCGCCCCGGGCAGAAGGGGTCGTCCATCTCGCCGACTGACAGCTGCTCGACCATGTGGTCCAGCGGAGAGAGGTCGATGGGCCCGCCATCAGAAGGCACGCGAACAAGCGCCAGCAGCCTGCGAAGATTGCGCATGGTCATATATCGAGGTTCGACGATTCCGAGAGCCCGAGCGCATCTCGAAAGACAACCATTGATGACTTCGAGATTGTAAAGAACTCCCAAGAGCGAACCCGCACACATCTCGACGGACTTGGGCCAGAAAGTATCTGACGTCTTCTCCCGATGTGTGCTGATCGCATCGAGCACCATCTTCACAACCACGGGAATGTCGTCCTCCGAGCGCACGAACGCGAAGGGGTTGAAGCACGCCGAACGCCCCAAGTCGATGGTGTCCAGCCGCGTGACCTCATATCCATCTCGCTCGAAGCCCTCGGCAGTCGCACGATAGAGCTCCCCCTTGGTATCCGTGACCACGTAGCTCCCCGGCTGATGATTGATAAGGTTGGGCTCCACGCCACCATAGGTCTTTCCCGCACCGGAGCTCGCCAAAAACATGACGTTGCGGTTACGGCGATTCGCGAAGTCTTGCGAACCCGCGAAGTCGATTCCCGCACCCTCCGCCAGGATGAGGTCGCCCGTCGGGTCGCCCGAACTGAATACCGCCATCTCATCTTCCGTCGCCCAACGCCGCACATCGTAGGGAGCGTTCTCGTGTCGGAACCCATGCAATCCTATCGAACTCATTTTTCCTCCTGTCTTTATGCACATACTTAGAAGGCGAATCTCAGATGCCGCAACCGGAATGCGCGACATGGCAGGCGAAGGGCGGAATCGCCTGAGCAACTTCGACCGCCCCCGCCCGCCGCATCTATCAATGGGGCCCGCCGCGCAGGGAATCCATGCAGCGCTTAACCTCGCGCTGACTTTCCACGAAATGCAACTCACCGGCCGAGTCGCCGTTGAGCTCGGCGCGGCAGCCGCTCGCGACGAGCGCGTCGAGCAGCGAATAAGGCACGTCATACGCGCGACGGCGCTGAGGGGTGATGGCAAATGAGAGCGCTGCATCGAGCTCCTCGACAGCTGCGAAGCGCTCCTCCCTGCCCTCCGCGAGGAAGCGCCCGTACAGCGCGACCGCCGCGTCCTCTTCCGCCGCGAATCCCCGCAGGCCACCGAGGCGCTCATGCTGCGCGGGCTCCACTCCGTCACTCTTCCGGCGAAGGTCGCTGTACATGTACGCCATCCAGGGGAGGGGCTTGAATCCCAGCAGGCGCTCCGCCGTCTTCTCATCGAGGGTGCGGTCCGCGTCGTTCTGCTTCACGTGTTCCCTCGGCACGCATTTCACGCCCGTCGAAATCTGTCGAATCAAAAGGCCGAGAGAGGATGTGCGCCTCCAAACCTCCTCCATGCCCACGAGGACGTGCAAGCCCTCGAATATCCAGTCGGACTCGGGGAAGTAATCGGTCAACGTGACGACAACTCCGCCAATCAGGCACTCCGCTGCCTGGCGGTAACGCGAGACAAATCGCTCGCACTCCGGATTGCCGAACACGTACACCGTCCTGAAAGCGCGCGCGAATGCCAGAGCATCGGATTCCGTCGAGACATGCGGCAAGCGGTTTTTCGCGGGCTGGGCCGCAGGCGTGAGCCCTTCTATCAGCTCTGGGTTTCCGCCGTTTTCCACGAACATATCCATGAGCGCCATGTACGACTCGCCGTCTGAGGGGGCGTCCCTTTTCGCCGACTTATTCATATCGTTCATTTCTCCTTCCTTTCTCTATGCCGATTCATCGGGTCGAACGAGGCCCTCGTTGACACCCGTCCCACGAGGGCCCCGACGCGACCGCCTCCGCTACTGTTCCTTGACCAGCGAGTAAGTGTCCTCGAACATGCTGGATGAGCGATATCCCTTCTTCGCATTCGCCTTGGTGGTGAGCTTCGCCAAAGCGGCATTGGCGTCGTCGCGCGTCCCGAACCCGAAGGAGATGTGAACCTTGCCGGACGACGTCTCGGGGGCCGTGAAGCTTGCGCCGATGGTCATCGTCTTCATGCCGGCGTAGTTGACGCCGATGCTCTCGCTCTCGTTCAGCGTGGCCACGAACGGGATCTCGCCGGTGTCGGCGTCGCCCTCGACCGAGTTCGCATCGGTATCGAGGTAGGCGTGGTAGTGCGCGAGCCCCTGGAACGTACCCTCGACCTTGCCGGATTCGTCGTCCACAGACGTGATCTTGAGGATGAGCTCCTTGCCCTGGGCGCCGAAGCAGTTGCCCTCGTCCGCAACGGTATCCTTGAACGTGCCCTTCCACGTGCCGACGAGCTTCTCATGCGACACCTTCGCGGCACCAGCGTCCGCCTTGGCGCTCGAGAGGATCCAGTGACCGTTCTCGAACTTCCAGCCCGCATCCACGACGGCCTTCGCGGTCGAGAAGGAGTCCTCTCGCTTGAAGGTGAGCTGGGCCGAGGCGGTCTGCTCATCCTCGTCGAAGGTGAGGTCCTCGACGCTCGCCTTGCAATCGGCGTACAGCATCGAAAGCTCGTTGCTGCGATTCGCCGCGTCGACCATGCGCAGAGCCTCGATACCGTTCTTCCCGATCTTCTTCTCATCGGGGGCGACAGCTGCATGCCAGGTCTCGGACTCGGTGTCGGGATCGGTCAGCGGCTGCCACTCGCCCTCGTGCATCACTAAATTGCAGCTGAGGACCCGCTCGAGCTCCGCGCTTCCGTTCGACGCCTTGACCTGGCAGGTCACCTCGTAGTAGGTGTCGCCAAACTGCGCGGTGAGGAAAGACTCCATGTCGCGCTTCTCCTTGGACATCACATCCACCGAGTCGATCTTCCAGCTTCCCTCCGCGTCGTAGATGCCGGCATCTGGCATGGTCGCCAAGACGTGCTCCTCGCCCACTCGCTTGATGAGGGCATCGCTCGGCCCACTCGGGAACAAAGCAAACCCGAGGAAGGCGGTGATCATCACCACCACGAGCCCGACGGCCAGCATGCCGACCTTGGCCTTGCGCGGCATGTCCTTGAGCCTGCGCAACAGCTCCTTGGGCTTTTCGTGCAGGCTGTTGGCGTTGAGTTCTTCGGTGTTTTCAGTTTCCATGTCTGATCCTTCCCATGTGCAGGGCGCGCCGGCCCGATTACCAGCCCATGCCCTACCTCGTAGAATATGGGCTGATGGGAATCGTCCAGTTCTAAAGTACCGCTATTTAGCGATACTAACGCTATTTAGCTCCACGGGCGACTAATCGTTGAAATATCCGCCCGCCCTGATTAAACTTTTACTCGGTTATAACCGAGTCGGAAAGGACCGAGTATGGATTTCTTTGGTCGCGAGCGTGAGCTCGCCCGCATTGAGCGTGAAATCAAATCGGACGGTCAAAGCGCCATACTCGTATACGGACGCCGACGCGTGGGCAAAAGCGAGCTCATCAAGCAGTCGCTGTCGACAACCAGCTGCCGCAGCATTTATTACGAATGCAAGGAGACCTCCGAGCAGAACAACCTCGAGAGCCTCTCCGCCCTCGTATCCGAGGTCTTCGATCTCCCGCCCTTGGGTTTCGGCAACCTCGAGGCCCTTCTTGACCACCTCTTTCCTCTGTCCGTCAAGGAACCCCTTACGCTTGTCCTCGATGAATACCCGTACCTGCGCAAAACGGTCAAAGGGCTCGACAGCATCCTGCAGTCGTTGCTGGACCGCCATCGCGATTCATCCCACCTCACGCTCATCCTCTGTGGATCGTTCGTCGAGGTCATGAAATCGCTACTTGAGCGCGAGAATCCTCTGTATGGGCGAATCAACCTCACCATCGACCTCAAGCCGATGGATTATTACGACGCGGCGCGTTTCTACCCCGATTTTTCCGCCGAAGACAAAGTGCGTCTATACAGCGTGTTCGGCGGCATCCCGTACTACACACGCCTTATCAACCCGAAGCTCTCTGTACGGGAGAACATCATCGAACTCATATCAGAACCGGGAGCGCGTCTGGAAAACGAGATCTCGATGTATCTTAACTCGGAGATCTCGAAAATGGTGAACGCCAACGAGGTCTTCGGGGCATTGGCCGACGGATGCTCTAAGTATCGGGATATCCTCTCCCAGTCGCACGTATCCAGCGGGCCCACCATGGTCGATGTCCTCGACCGCCTCATCCGCATGGAGCTCGTGCAAAAACAAGCCCCCATCAACGATCCGATCAACAAGAAAAAATCGAGCTACCGGATCATCGATGGGCTGTCGCTGTTCTACTACCGCTATGTCTTTCGATACGCCTCGCAACGCACCTTCCTCGACCCACAGGTCTTTTACGACCGGTACATCTCTCAGGATTTTGAGACGAACTACGCGCCGCATGCATTTGAGGAGGTATGCCGGCAGTTCCTCATCCGAAAGAACCGCGTGGGGGAGCTGCCCGAATTGTTCGACGATATTGGCCGCTATTGGTACGACGACCCCGCCAACAAGACGAACGGCGAATTCGACGTGGTGACGCACGACCCGCATGGCTACGTGTTCTATGAGGCGAAGTTCCGAGGTACGCCCGTCACGCAGGAGATGATCGACGAGGAGATCGAGCAGGTGCGCTCAACAGGGCTCGACTGCTACGCCTACGGGTTCTTCTCGCGCTCCGGCTTTGCCAGCGATGTTGAAACACGAGAGCAGCTGCGGCTGTTCGATATTGGGGAGCTATATCGTTAACTCAATCTCGTCCCATCTATGGAGAGTCGCAGAAAAGACATTGAGCGCCGCGCCGACCCCCTTCCGCCGCAAGGGATGCCAAATCAGATGTCGGATATGCAAGAGAGCAAGAGACAATGCGTGGGCGGTGCAGGCTATGATCGCCGCGAAGCTTTCGACCCGCGCCACATCCGCAGCGCGGTCACGAATGCCTCGCGAGAGTAGAGCAGGGCGATGTAGGTGCCGGTTTTGCCGGCACGCTCATCTTCCCTTACGTCGAGATCAGCCAGCGCCTTCTCCGTGAACCGTCGGGAAGGCTTCGGAGTGATATAGCCCCGCGCCTCCAGCACCTCGTTGATCGCCATGGGGCCCTTGCGGGCATCTACACCTGTTGTCTGGGACGGACCAGCTTCCTCGAAGGCCTTTATCCAGCCGCTCAGGGTCTTGTAGTCGCCATCCCGCGAAGCCTGGGGCCGCTGATGGAGGGTCTCGGCTTCCCGCAAGGTCGCAGGCTTGCTCACATCACTGAAGCGAGGCTCGCTGCCGCCCACACCATCGTGCCCATGGTCGCGCGCAACGGTGCGCACAGGCTCAACTGAGGCATCACAAACAACCGGGGCCTCGATTCCGTGCTCGCGCATAACCTGGCGGATAACCCCCTCGTCGATCTCGCAAACATCCGTTCCCTCGGGGTCTCGCTCCCACAGCAAGGCTTTCGCGTCCTCAAGTTCACGAGCAGCCTTCTCTGCCCCGCGCGCATTGGCATATTCCTCGCCGAGAGTCGAGATATAAGCCATGAACTGCACTAATGGCGATATAGAAGACAACGTAAAGCGGAATCCTGCCTTCTCGAGCTTGGAGACGGCGATCTCCGCCAGCTCTTCTGGGCGGTAAGCATCAAAATAGACATAGTTCGTGATACGACTCCGAATGCCCTCGTTGGAGTTGAAGAAGTTCTTCATGCTGTCCTCGTAGCCGGCAAAAACGAACGCAACGTTAAGATCCCCGCTCGTCATGGCGGTTAAAAGCTCCTGAATCACCGCGTCCACAAAATCGCCACCGCCCGAGCCCTCAGATGCTTGCAGATTATATGCCTCGTCAATGAATAAGACTCCGCCACGCGCACTCTCGATAACCCTTTTGGTTTGAGGGCCGGATTGCCCCTTATATCCCGCAACCAGGTCATTCGAATTTACAACCACAAGCTTGTCCGTATCGCACACACCGATGCCATACAGCAGTCGTGCCATCAAACGCGCAACGGTAGTTTTTCCGGTACCGGCGGGACCCAAGAAAGCGAATGACGGTTTGGGCTCCACTTCCCGCCCATTTACCCCGCGCTTCACCGCAATCTCACGTTTGAACTCGAGCGTTCGTTCAATCTTTGCAAACGCCTCTTTCACGTTTTTCAACCCAATCAGAGCGTCAAGCTCCGCCATGGCGGCTGCGCGCACGCGCTCACGATCCTCCTTGTCATCCGCAGCCGGCACCCATCCGCCGTTTACCAGGGCGCTGCACACAACCTCGCTTGTAACTATAAACTGGCCCTGCTGCGTCTTCCCGCTCTCAAGCTCGATCGCATTCACCACGAGGTCGCTTCCGAGCCTATCGAGAATCTTTCCGTACGCAAATCGCTCACCCTGTGTTCTCTTCGCAAGATCAAGGCCGCGAGCCAATTCTTCTCTCGCGTTACCATCCGCCATGGCAAGGCTGGCATTCCTTCCCGGACCCATGGGCACCGCCGAGTCCAGCAGCAACGCGACCAAATCCTCACTTGTCAAATCATCGCAGACAATCCGATCCTTGGGGCGAACGAACACCCCGCCGACGCCATCAAATGCAGCTAGCACCTCTTCCGCTACAGGAGGATGACATTCGATCACGACCAAAAGCCTTGGAAACGCATCGAGCAGTCGGCGGACAATAAGGACGGTCGATTCCAGTGCATCTTGATTACGCCGATACTGAGATGAATCGGAATCGGCGACAGCCAAATAGCCGGAAGCGTCTATATGAAGAATGCCGTGACTCTTTTCATTGATCCGGTCGATAACCCTCTCGACATCAAGATTACCAGCATGCACATTAATGCTGTAGAGGGTTTCGGTCGGAAGAACGCCCGCCGAATAAAGCATCCCACGAATGGGCTGTAGTGCCCGAGTTTTTCCTACGCCCGGATTTCCAATGAGCGCCAGAGGCTCGTACACAGCGGAAATCGGCCCCTCCGCATCAAAGAGGCGCATGCGTCGTCTTAAACACTCCCAAAGCTGGGACATACCAATCATGCTCTCGGGCAACAAATGATAGCCGGACTCGTAATCGAGCATATGCCACTTGAGGTTTTTCTTCACACGTTCGACATTCTCGATTTGACCTTGAATCTCGTTTAGCACTTCTCGGGCCGAGGCCTCATGTTTCGTAGCTGCGAGACATGAGCGCAAAGCGAGCTTCTTTCTCTCTTTGGCATCCTCTAAATCCCTCTCGTGCTCGCCACGGCGAAAGACCGGGTTCATTCTCGCAAGTTCGTCAAGATGCGCCTGCGCGCGCTGCAGCTCTGCATCTGCATCGCGCGCCTCAGCGGCAGCGGCGTCACATCGCGATAACGCTTGGCAAAGCTCCGCTTTCAGCTCCCCCAATTTGCGATCGTAATTCTTGATCCGCACGCCAGCCGGTTCCAGCATCCGACCCTCCCGGAGTTCAACGAGCATCCGTGATTCTGCGATGCCCACAATACCGAATACATGCTCGCCCAGCCAATGGGCAATCTCAATAATAGCGTTGACATCAACATCACTCACACACCCATCTCTGCTCATTTGCAAAGAACGCTCCCGGTACGCACGCTATCACTCGGTTAAAACCGAGTCGGAAAAAGCCGAGCATAAGATTCCCTGGTCGTATCCGGCAGAGCATCGCTGCCTTACCACCGTCTGACCTCGGGATTCGATGACGATATCAAGCCGAGCGAGCAGCTGCGGCTGTTCGATATTGGGGAGTTGTATCGCTGAACACGCACCGAACGCGGCAGCTATAAATCTGAACTACAACGCGATAGCAACCGCATTGTTTCGATGCAATCGTTTTGCTATGCTTAACGGCGAACGGCGGGGACACAATGGGTTCCCGCCGTTCGCCGTTAAATAGCGACGCTTTGCCCTTCATCCCATGCCCTTGCGCGTAAAATGTCCCTAATGGCCACATTGTCACATCGAAAGAAGGACACCATGGGACGTACCTCAATACCACGGGAAACCATTGTCTGCGTTGAACGAATCCTCTTAGAGCACAGCGATGCCGACCGAGGAGAATATCTCACAATCCACGGCATTCGCGAACTCCTAAAAGACCACTACGGCATCGACGTATCGAAGGACACCGTCGCGGACTGCCTGGAGGCACTTGGTAGCGAAACCCTGAGCGTGCCGAGAAAGGTCGCACTTCGAACAAGCAGCTCGCTCGTCCCGCCGTATGAACTTGAGTCCCTCTTGGGAGAAAAAACGAACTCGCCCAAACGGTTTGCTGCGAAGCGCCTCTATCCCATCAATCAAATAAAGCATCTGATTAGACATCTGCGCGAAGATGATCCTGACTCCGACAGCCTCAATACTGAGCGTCTGCTCCTCAAGCTTGTCGATCAGAGCACACGCGATGAGTTTGACGACGATATCTACAATGGCGACCCTCTCGCCGACGCCCCAACCGAAGCGCAGGGAACCAGTGGCCTCCGAGCGCTGCTGACCAAGGTCGAGATTCTCGATCGGGCGATTCGTGAAAAGGTAAAGGTTCGATTCACCAGGCCCACGGAGCCGAATGCGAATCCGGAAAACTGGACTCCGTATCTGGTGGCACCCAGCGGTGGCTATTACTACTTGTTCGTACGACCACAGGGAAGCTCGCGCAAATACAACGTTTTGCCTTTTCGCGTCGACACGCTTAGCGACCTCACACGCACCGACTTAACCGTAGGCGATTATGACGCATTTGAGGAAGAGCAGGCGACGGCAAGGCGGATCTTCCGTGCCGGCATCGGTCGCTGGTTCAGCCGCACGACTGCTGACATTGAAAATGTAGTTGTCGCCCCTTCAAAAAGCGCATGCGAAGAGTCGAAAAAGCAGCGGTATCTCTTCGAAGCAATGGAGGATAAAGACGGCTTTGGGCAAGTCGGCACCACGGATGACGGGCGCCCACAGTACCGCTTCCAGGCATCACACCAGGCAATGGTCCAGTGGGCACTCAAGATGTCCGACCTATTCGAACTTGTGAGCCCCGAACCTTGGCGACAGGAAGTCATTGACAAGTTGGAAAACCAGATGGCCCGATCGGCCTACGGCAATTTGGCTTCAAAGGAGGTCGATAATGATTGACGATGGAAAGCTGGAACGTATAAACGCGGCTCTTGGGTACTGGAGTATGATCGATCTCCTAACCCAAGATTCTCTACCAAACACAGACCCATACGCAAGCGTATACTGCACGAAGAAAAAAACAGCCGAGGAGAAGCCCCGCGTCTCGGTATCCCACCAATTCAAGTACGATCTCGACAAGAATGTCGAGGAAATGATTTGCGCCTGCACCGAATCAGATGTCATCAATGCATGTCGGAAACGCATAGGCCTCCTCAGCAAAAAAGAAATCGGAAAAACCGACAAGGAGGTAAAAGACCTCGCGCAGCTAAAGGATGCAGTTGCCAAGAACGCTTTTCCGCAGATCATCGCCATAGATATCTTCCTCGGAATTATCCCACGAGAGCCCGTCATTACCGCATTGGAAGAAAAACTTGCCGCCGCATCGATTCCGACCTCAAAGAAGCGTCAGGAAATCGAGACCGACGACCTGGCAAGCGCACTTGTCCATCTCGATGGATCGGGGGTGATCACGGGACTTGAGATCTCGCCGGCTATCTGGCTTCTTGCCCGCAGCTCGCGCGACATGAATACCCTATATGATGCGTTCAAAAATGAGACGGAAGCGCTCTCCAGCAACATAATTGAAAGATACGGAAGGGCACCGGCAACCTTTGGCGATCTAAAGGCAATAGTTTCCGAGCTCCTTCCCGCCGCCCTACAGGAGCGCATCGACACGTTCCTAGAAGAGCATCCGGTCTACAAACACGAACACAGTTGTCACCCGCTCAGCCGCAGCATCATTTCTTACCAGGCATTTGACGATCCGGAGCGCAAGCCGTTCCCCGTCACTCTGCACTCCTCGTTCTACTCAAAAGACATAACTGCCGTACACGATGCAATTTGCGACGCGAAAAACAACGGCAACCCAAAATCCCTTGCTCATGGTCAGCTCAAGCTCGTCCTCTCTTATCTCGAAGGCGGGCTAGAGCAGCACAACGGGCGTGATGCCCGTCGGCTTGATATTCAATCCGCCGCCAACGAGGCTGAACATCACCGAGTCTCCTCCTTCTATCAGAATATCCTCTCCCTCAGCAACACGCCCCTCGGTCGCTGGCCCTCCAAATTCAGCTTATCCCTCATGCAGCAAACTGCCGTCAATTTGGTGGCAGGAAGGGAACTCGCGCAGGACAGCGCCACGACTGATGTCCCCATCTCCGACCTCATGTCGGTCAACGGGCCTCCTGGTACAGGAAAAACCACGCTGCTCAAAGATATCATCGCAGCGAATATCGTTGAGAAGGCACGGCTGCTCTCGAGCTACGAGAAGCCAGATGATGCGTTCACGGAAATCACGGGTGTTGACAAGTACCTCAAATATGCAAAGCACGCCTATCTCCTTGTGAATCCCAAGATCGCCGACCTAGGCATCATCGTCTGTTCTTCAAACAACACCGCCGTCGAAAATATCTCCGAGGAACTGCCTCAAAGCGCAGAGCTTCTCGATGGCCTAGAGAAAGAGGAAAAGGACCCGAGGCGAGAGCGGGCCATGTTCAGGGGCGACATAGAAAATGATCGCAATCTGTTCGAAACGCCATGGAAAATCAAGCAAGACGGTGATGACCCGAAGGGAAAAAGAGAGCGGAAAGTCATACCCGATCTCTATTTCTCCCGTATCGCCTGCGAGCAATTCAACTCAAAAGAAAAGGCGAACGCATCCCTCGGCATGCTGATTTCCGCCCGTCTTGGCAAGAAGGACCACATCGACAGCTTCCGCGAGACAACTCTTGAGGAACTTATTTTCGCGTCCGATCAAGACTCACGCGAAAACCATCTCAAGCGCTTTGAACTGTCAAGGAAGGCATTCAGCGATCAATATAATCACGTGGAAGAACTCATGGGGCGTTACGCCAACCGACAAAAAGATGTGCTTCGGCTCCAAACCTCCGTCAAGGAGGCCCGCCTTCGACTCACCCGTGCCGAAAGCGATCTCAGTCAGGCAACTCATGCTAACGAAAATGCGAAGCGACAGCTATCCGACGCGCTCTCAAATTCCATTCTGCAGCTTAAATCCAACGAGGACTATCGGGACCGCCTGTCGCAGATCAACGACATCCGAAGCCTCCGCATCCTTGAAGACCAACTCAAAGAAGAGCTCGCTCCCTACACTGGAGAACTCGAAAGGCTCAAGAAGCAACTGGAAATCGTTCGCCAATCTAGCGAAAAGTCAAATTTCCTTTCCAACGTATTCAATCACTTGGGCGGGCATAAGAAAAAGCCGAATCTTGAAATTCTCAAAGCAGAAGAAGAGCTGACCGTTTTTCAAGAAGGAAACAGCGGAAACGAGCGACTCGCTCGTTTCAGGCGCGAAATCACAGGAGAACTCAAGAAGCTCAATCGCCTTGCGCAAGCGGCACGTGAGGCACAAGCGTCTGTCGACAAAGCAGAGACTGACCTTGAACGGGCCAAGGATCTCCTGGACCTTCAACAAAACGAGCTTGCCCAATCGCTTTCATCCTGTCCCCATGCGCTTACCTCCGGCCGAATCGCTTCGATAACAGGAGAAAACCCGGAGCAACGGAAGCTCCATGATGCCCATCTGTTTACCCCGGCAGCAGAGGTTCCCGACGAGAACGAGTTGCGTTACGAGCGTGACAAGCTCTTCCTACGAGCCCTGCAGGTTACACGCGATTTCATTCTCTCCTCTAATTGCATGGCGAGCAATTTCAAACTGCTTAATGCATATTGGGGAGCTACCGTTGAGAAGGCGAATGGTACCGGCAAGGGTAAAATCACGTTCACCAATGAAGATGCGTCAAAAATCGTTCCTGCCTTATTCCAGACGCTGAGCATTCTCACACCCGTCATCTCCACGACGTTCGCCTCCGCCGGGCGACTATTCAGAGATATCCCGATCGCCAACAAAGATCACGCACCTCTCGGGCTCTGCATTGTCGATGAAGCGGGACAAGCCGTACCTCATGCTGCCATTGGAATTCTGGCACGCTGCGATAAGGCTCTGGTGGTTGGCGATCCCTATCAAATCGAGCCCGTCGTTGACTCTGAGGTCAAAATGTTCACAGAGCTCTTAGGCAAATCAATCGACTTCCTGTTCAAGAGCTGCACGTCCTCCGTCCAGGCACTCGCCGACGCGACCAACCCCATAGGACACTATCGGACCAGTGACGAAGAGGGCAGGGAGTGGATCGGGTGCCCCCTTATCGTGCACAGACGCTGCGTCTCCCCCATGTTCGAAATCTCAAATGAGATTTCCTATGGAAACAGCATGCTCAACGAGACCGCCAAGCTCGACCCCAAGAAGGACAAAGAAAAGCTCGAGAGCTTCTACCTCCCCTCGTCGCAATGGATCAATGTTGCCGGGCATGAAAGAGGTAATAAAGACCATTATGTAGCCGCGCAGGGCGAGCGCGCCAAAGAAATCGTCTTATCGGCATTCACAAAGAAGCGCTCGGATGAAAACAGCCCTTCGCTGTACATCATCTCGCCCTTTGGCACCGTCGTAACAGGCATACGCAAAGCGCTTGAAAGATGTCGTCCCGATAGTGTGAATGGGAAAACGTGGGAGAGCTTCCTGAAAAACAACATCGGGACGGTCCATAAAT
Source organism: Collinsella stercoris DSM 13279 (assembly GCF_020735465.1). GTDB lineage: Bacteria > Actinomycetota > Coriobacteriia > Coriobacteriales > Coriobacteriaceae > Collinsella > Collinsella stercoris. The sequence continues at coordinate 1,376,459 of NZ_CP085935.1, forward strand.
TCCAAGGTAAAGAGGCTCAAGAGGTCATCTTCATGCTCGGATGCGATAATTCGGCATCCGGTGCCGTGCAGTGGGTCAATTCGAACATCGTCAACGTTGCCGCCAGTCGCGCGAAACAACGCTTGTACGTTATTGCCGACTACAATGTCTGGAATCGAAACCCGTACGTTTCCGCGATGAAACGAATACTCGATACCGCATGGATTGACCTTTTGGATAATTCACAGGCCAACGATGGCCGAGGAATCGAAGAAGTCCGAAGCGCGGTTCCACGTCTTGAATCCCTACCCACCGACAACCTTGAATCGATCGCAAGCGACAGCGATGGCAATGCTCTGAGCACCAATACGGAGAATACATACTTCGATACTAGTGCCTTTCTTCAAAATGTTCGGCCCCGCATCGCACATATCACGTTAAGCCAATCCGTCTGTAATCGCTTCGGGTTTGAAGATGAAGACGCGCTCGATACCGCATTCGCCGCCTGCGTCGATGCTGACAGCCCGATCTCAAACCCCGTCCTCGCCAACATCAAGATGGGGATGTTCCTCTATGACCTCTTTGACATCGACCGCAGGTCGTCCAATGGCGATAAAGAGGACTGGTCATTCTGCGCTATCATGTTCTGCCGAGCTGCCGAGCTTCTCTTAAAGCACGAGCTACTTCCATCGCTCAAGTCAATCAATCCGTCACTGATAATCAACGGAAAACAAAACATTGCCGACGTGAACGAACTCAGCCTGGGCCAGTACTCCAATGCACTTTGTGGCAAAGAGACTAAGGTTGCCTACGGCATGGCGGCAGGCTATCGGTGCGGAAATTGTGACACCAGAACAGAGACCATCATCAACAGCGTGACACCGCGTGATCCTGCATGGTGGAATTCATTTGGCAACAATCTTGGTAAGCTCCGAATAATACGAAATGATTTCTGCCATTCCGGGCGCAACGTCACTCCCGATATCAAGAAGTTGCTTGCCAGACTCTTCGACGGCCACATCGAACGGGCAAACCGAGGCAAACAAGTCGCATTGCTATGCGAAGCCCGCACGCTCGAAATCGCCAAAGAGGGCATAGGCTCAAGGGGCTTCCCCGACATGATGCGAGAGCTTAAGGGCGTCGGCCTGAAGGAGCCCGACCAAACCCCCGCTGACATAGCTCACCACACTGAACAGTCAGCAAAGCAGATTTCTACCGATAGCCAGCGATTGACACCCAAGCCCGGAAATCACGCAGCACGTCCAAGTAAACAGCTTCAACAAGCCGCAGATCCAAGTGCCTTCCCGAAATCTAATCTCGAAGCCACCACAACAGAAGGCCGAGAACATCAATTCGATGAGGGGCACTGGACCATCAGCAAATGGAGTTCGCTTCTGAAAAGCAAACTTGCCAATTATCCTGGGCTCAGCGATGGAGCAAGGGAGATTAATATCGCTCTTGAGGAAGCCGGATATGTCACAAGCGGTGACCACAGATTCACTCAAAAGGCATTCGATTCCTGGGATGTTCAGGAGAAGCCTGGATTTGACAAAAAAACGGGCAGGAGTTTCGTCTATTCTCTCTACTCGCACGGCGCTCTTATTGAGGCCCTCGGAATCTACAATGCTTTTAAGGACAAATCGTAGGCTGCCTAATCAGCTATGACCCTAAAACCGAAGCATCGGCCCCGCCCATAATGAAAGGGGCCGATGCTTTCAACACTATCTTCCAAATGACACTATGCTGCAAGCCTACTCGACAGCCTCCGCAGCGAGCGTCCCGACGATTCTCTCTGCAGCGCGCATCGCCTCGGCGCGCTCCGAGTATCCGCACGACTCCATGAATGCATCGAGAGCCTTTTGCAACTCGACGCCGTCCTCGGAACCCTCCATTGCGCGAGCATGGACCTCCGCCTCAAACGGTGTAGCCCCATCCCTCGCATCTCGCGCCCCGCACGCAACGACTCGGCGCAGGCCGTCGACACGCAAATCGTCGTGATCCTCCAGCAACGTGAGCACCAAGAAACACAACGCCAGATACTCCTCGAGCCCCTGCGGCTCCCCTGCCAAACCTTCCTCACCCTCGCTGAACATCGCATCGGCGCGAATGAGCGCACGGGCTGCCTCGCGAGCCTCATCGCAATCGAACACCATCAGCAGCCAAGCGGCAAAGCGCCCGTCTACAAATGGATACCGAGTCAGTCGTGCACGGATTTCATCCGGCAGCTCGTCCACAAACGCGAACAGCATGGGGCAATCGGGAATCTGATCCGAAAACATACCCATGAGATCCTCCAACTCTCCTAAATGTCACGGTCACACAGGAGGTGCAAAAACACCGCACCCAGTATGAAGGGCAGCATCTTGATGGTAATCCAGAGGCCGGCCATAAAGATAAAGACGCAAAACGCGAAAAGCAATAAAGCGGGATACGCGAACAAACCGACCATAAGCGCCGCTGTGAGCACAATCCAACTCACCACGCCGTTGCCTGCCACGCACAAGCAGCACGCAATCTTACGAACGATGGCGTTTTTGCGCCCAAAATAGGCGACCGCGGCAGAAACGAATCGCTTCACGCGAACCGTCACAAAAATCGTGATAGGTGTCAGCAGCGCGCCCGCAAACAAAAGCATAAGCCCCGGAAAGGCCGAGCCGTCCTTTTGCGCCCACAGATCGGGGCACTGAACGTAGCCCTCTCGCAACAAATGCTCGGAGATGCCAGCAACCAGCAGAATCATCATCGCAACGGCGGCGGCCCATCGCAACGCGGGGCGAACGAACACGAGCTTCTTACCCAGCTGACCCATGTCCGCGCCGAGCCATGCCGAAAACACGAGTGCCGCATCAACGGCGATGTAAAGGATAATGAATGTCCACAGCAGCACCGGCGCAGCCCACAAACCCTCACCGGCAATGAGGACCTGTCCTACGTTCATGATGGCAACGTCGCTCGGCACCCGCTCGATGAGACCCATGACAAACCAGTAGATGCCTTCCGCGCCACGCGGGGACAGCGTAAAGGGTGCCACCGTTGCTATCGCCGCAAGAGCGAGCAAGAGCGTGACGCAATACCAAGCGATCCGAGCCGTCCCCGCATCCCAGCTCCCCATCTTTTCCTGCACACGAACTCCCTCATGTGCGGCGCAACTCACATCAACCATGCTCCCGTCCCTTCAACTCGGCACGATGATTAACTGAGGACAGCATAGGGGCGAAAACGTGCATTGCACGAGAACAAGCGTTGCTAATTAACGACGCTAAATGAGTAAAATGGCCGTCTGTAGGGCGAAAACACGGTCATCGACAGCACCGGCTACCGCAACGCCCTCTTCACTATCTACAATCTATATAGACGAGCACAAAAAGAAGATGGTCAATCATCGGGAATGGAGCAATCAATGCTAGATATTTGCGCATGCCTCCAGCAACGGCAAGTAAGCGAACCAACCCGTCCCGATGACGTCCTCCTCGAAAGCTTATTGAACTCCGGGCAGGACGAGGTTTTTTGTATCCTTCCCACACCTTATTTTGAACGGTGCACCCACAAAAGGATACGTGCCATCAAAACGGAATGGCATCTCCTATGCTCCATCGACCTCAATAGCATCCTGCCCGGCACGGCAGCAAAATACACCCTGTATGGACTATCCATAACGCCGAAAAGAACCGTTTGCTTTGCCCAATGGCTAAGACGCGGTATCTTCAATGAGCCAGGGAACTATCATTGGGTTAACGACGGCATTCCTTGCGGCCCCTCGTCGCCAGCTGCTGGAAAGCCCCTCCTCACATATCTACCTGAAGACTACAAGTCCTATCTGCAGAATTGCGAACGGTTCGTCAACACGGGGATAGCCCCACAGGGGGACGACTTCGCCGAGTACACCTTACTCGACAGCTCGGATCTTATTGAAGATAAGTGGATGCCTGCGTTCTACAAACAAGAGCACCTAGAAATGCGGCGTAAACTCAGATCGGAACATACCGTTCCGCTCGCAGAGATAGCAGAGGTGCGCACCGCCCACTTCGGACATTTCAAACAAAACGTACCCACGCTAACAGATGTTTCATTTCCGCCCCTTCCCAAGAATATACAACTTGGTATGGGATCAGATGTTGAGTTGCAACATGGAGATGTGATTCTCAGCACTTGCGGTAAGCACAGCCACGCCATTGTCTACAACGGAAGCAGCGGTGTGTATGCCCGTCGGGGATTATCCGTCCTACGACCCGTAAAAGACGTCTCTCCAGAGTACCTCTGCCTCTACCTCACAAGCGATTTCGCCCTTGGAGTCTTTGACGCACTCGACCCGATTGCCAGCCATAGTCGCCATATCTCGAAGGAGGAACTGAAGCTATTCCCCGTGGTTCTCCCAACTCTAGACGAGAGATACTACCGCGCAGAATATGCTAAGCTCGCCAACCCCCAACAGCGAGATTACATCTCGCTCGAGCGCCTCAGAACCGGACAACTTACTGATGTCGAGAGCATCCTCGATGCCGAGATAGCCCGAAAGATACAAGCCCATAACGATGAACAGCTCCGTGAGTTCCTTACCTCCGACCTTCGCGAGCTCAACACATGCTTTGCCCACGGAGCATATAAAGCAGCCATCATTCTCGCCGGGTCCATCTTGGAAGCCGTGCTTACCGACTGGCTATCCGAAATCCACGGCACGAACTTCTTTGAGAACGACTACATGATCGAAACGCGAAACGGGCACTGCAGACAGGCCCGTCTTTCCGACATGATTAACGAAATCAGAGAGCTGGAGAAGCCGGATTGGCTTGAAGAGGCCAAGCTTGCCCACAAGATTCGGAAGAAACGGAATCTCGTTCACGCAACCCTATGCGTTAAAGCCGATGATGTCAACGAGCAGACCGCACGCATGGTAATTGAATATCTCGACCGGGTGCTGCGCACGCGTGGCGCCAGCTGCCTTGAGCAAGTTACCCGCAACGAGCAGTGAATCTATGACTTGATCCGTTCAGCCCAACCTTATCATCGGCATTATTGGGAGTGCCGTTATTTGGCAGCACATGGCACCTTTGCAGCAATCTAAGATTCCTAGCATGGAATTCGAGAACGAGGCGATGACGGACGCCCACATCACATGTGGTTCGCGTTGTCGCCCCCTAGTTTCGGAGAATCCCGAAGGAGCAAAGGAGCAGGCCATGAAACACACCACCCACGCCCACATCACCCGCGCCATTACGGCGGGGCTCGTCGGAGCCATGCTCACACCGAGCATGCTGGCGCCGGCATCCGCTATCGCGCAAGAGGCAGGATCTCATGCGAGCCAACGCGCGGCCGTGCGCCAATCCATCGCGCCGACGCCCGCATCGCGCGCCCTCGCCACGCTTGTCACCGCCGCCAACGGCCAAGCAATCATGACGCTCGAGCAGGCGCGCGCATTGCTTGCCCAAATTGAAGCCGAGGCGGCGGCTGCCCAGCAGGCGGCGGTGCAGCAGGCAAAAGCCGCACAGGACGCTCGGCAGGCGCTTCAGGCCGCGGCTTCTCAAGCGCGAGAATCCGCCGAGCAGGCAGCAGCCGAGCTTCAGGCTCAAATCGGCGGGCTCAAACAGCAGTTAACCAACGCTCAGGCAGAGGCGGACGCCCTGGCACAGCAGAAGACCGATGCGGAAGCGGCGCTTGTCGAACTCGACGGCAGGCTCACCGCAGCCAAGGACGATGCCAGGTCGAAGCAAACCGCGCTCGATGAGGCGCAGCAGAAGCTCGACGCCGCCCAGCAGGCGCTCGACGCCCTTGGCGACAATCCCACTGCCGACGAGCAGGCCGCCTACGACGCCGCCAAGCAGAAGGTCGATGCAGCCGAGGCGGCGCACGCCGCGGCGCAAGATGCACTCGACGCCGCAACAACAACACTCTCCCAGCTTACCGGCGAACTCGCGCAGGCCCAGGAGGAACTCGCTGCCGCGCAGGACCAACTCACCGCAAAGCAAACCGCTGCCGGACAGGCCCAGCAGGCCCTCGACAACGCCCAGGCAACCTATGACCAGGCGCTCAAGGATGCCGATGTTCAATCCATCGAGGAGGCAGAGCGAAACCTCGCCACTACGCAGGCTGCAGTCGACAATGCAAATAAGGATGTCGCGGACACGCAGGCGCGGATCCAAGCACTTTCCGGTCAGATTGAGCAGATCGATGCGCAGATCGTCAACGAGCAGGCGAAGGTGACCGCAGCGCAAGACACCGCCGCCACGGCAGAAACCAACGTCATCTCCGCCCAAGCAAAGCTCGACCAGGCCGCATCGGCACTCGACGACCTCAAAGGGGCCCAGGAAGCATGGGACAAGCAGGCCGCCCAGCTCAAGCAAGATGTCGAGTCCGCACAGGCGGATGTCGCGACAAAACAGGCGGAACTCGACCAAGCGAACCAAGCCGTTGACGATCTCGCCAAACAGACAAGCGACCTGCAGCGCCAGATCGATGGGCTGAAGGCCCAAATCGGGGAGGCCGCGAGGCTCTCAGTCGAGGACTTCGGCGATTTCCTCATCTGGTGCATGCAAACGGGAAACCAGTCGGGAAGATACGGCCTCAATAACGCCATCATGACGCTTTACGGCACCGTTTGGAATGACCTCGAACCCGGCCCGGACGGCCGCCCCATGCGCCCTGGATCGCCCCAGCAAAACGGCAACATCCAGATGGACGACAAATGGGACGGCGAGCTGCACGTCGGCAACGTGATCAGCGACTTCACCGACCTCACGGACGCAGCCGATGCCAGCTCAATCGACAACATACTCAAAGCACTCGACATCATCGAGGCCGCAAATAAGATCCGCACGGAGGCAGGGCTTGATGGGCTCATGATCACGCAGGACATGATGGTCATCTCCATTCTGCAAACCAACTGGTCGAGCTGGAACCTCGAGAGCAACCATGTGCTGGATCATGCCGCAAACATCATCTCGAAGTACAACCCGAACATGTCGAACGGAATGAACGTGGCGGAGAACCTCGCGGCGGGATTCACACCCGAGGGAGCGGTGAATGCCTGGTACAAAGAGCGCGAGGTTTTCCAGCAGCTGTGTCGTGAACACCTGGGGCATGAGGTCTCAGATGCCGAGGCATGGGAGACGTTCAGCAACACGCCCGAGCTTCAGGCGCATTTTGCCGAAATCGGCCACTACATCAACATCCTCGATCCCTCCTACACCGTGACGGGCGCTGCCGTTAGCGGGCAGGTCTCGGGGCAGGTCTACAACTACTCCAACGCCTTCAAAGATCGCGTACAGTACTGGTCCGAGGGTTACAACGACGGCAATCGCTACACGGTTGCCGAATACCGCGCGCTGATTGAGCGCGCGGTGGCCGAGGGCGTCAACGACCCGTTCGGGCCCGTACCCGAGGACTCCCCCGCGGCGGAGAGCATCAAGAAGGAAATCGCCAAGCTGAAAGAGCAGTTGGACGGCGCGAACGAGAATCTCTCCGCCGCCCAGCAGACGGCTCAGGATTTTACCGCGGGACTTGCAGGGGCGACTCAGGAGCTTAAGCAAAAGCAGCAGGCCCTCAAGGACCTGGGCGAACGGCCGACGAACGAATCCCTGCAAGGAGCCTATGACCAGGCGCTCAAGGAACTCGATGCCGCCAAGCAGGCACACAAGCAGGCCGATGCCAACCTCAAAGACGTGCGGGCGTCCGCCGAAAAGGCGATCGGAGACCTCAAGGCCGAGAAGAAGGGGGAGCAAGACGCACTCTCAAACGCCCAGGGGGCGCTCGATGACCTCAAGCAGGCCGCAAAAGATGCCCAAGCGAAACTGGATGAGACCAAAGCTCATTACGCCGATCTCATGAAGGTGCATGCCGATCTCGAGCAAGCCGCGAGCGATGCGGATGACGCCCTGAAGACACTGGCTGCAGCCCAGGCGGCCGTCAATGGACTCACGGAACAGATTGCGCAATGCGAACGCGATGTCGATGCCGCAAAAACCGCCGTCGCCACAAAACAGGCCGAGCTTGCCGCACATCCAGGCGCCTCCAAGGAGCAGCTCAAGGCCCTTGAGGACGCGCGCACGTCGCTTGATGCCGCAAAAGCAAAGCTCGCCGAGCTCACCGCCGCCCGCGATGAGGCACGAACGGCACGTGACAAGGCGGTCGCCGCAAAGGAACTGGCAGACGCACGCGTTGCCGAGGTTCAAAACGACATCAAACTCAACGAAAGGCTCCTCGCGGAGGCCGAAGCGGGGCTGCCCGCCGCACAGCAGAACGCCGCACACTGGCAGGATGTCTTTGCTCAGCAGGATGCCCATGACATCGTCGTTGATGGGTTCAACGGTAGCGTGCAAGACCCCGGCATTTCCCAAGCGCTCGCTCGAGCGCATGATACATACGTGGCAAAGCTTGAAGCCGCAAATGCAGCCAAGGCGCACGTTGCAGCCGCACAGGCGGCCCTCGACGAGGCGCTCTCCAAGCAGGAGACGACCGACACGGAGCTTGCGGAAAAGCTCGCCGATCTTGCCATGGCGCAAGACGCGTACAGGCGCATAGCAGCAGAGCTCAACTCGGCAGACAGCTCCTCCCAACAGCCCGGCGGCGTGGCAACCCAAGCTGTCTACGAAGCGGGCACTTTCGATGACCTGCCTCAAACCGGCGATGTCACCGCGCTCGCCGTAACGGGCCTCGCACTTGCGGGCGCGGTTGCGCTCGTGAGCGGCAAGCACTTCCGCCGCAAGGGGGAGTAAACAGCAGGTGCGGGACCTGGCGCTGTGGCTGCCGGGCCCCGCACCCCAGTGTGAACCGCCGCCCATCGAAAAGTTTTGTCCGGACGGAATTGCATGCTCATGCTGTGGGGGACTCTATCGAATCAAGTCGCCCGTGCATTTCATCGGCGCCTGAGCATGAGGAGGGAACATGGGATACGGAACACCCGAACGCGTTTTGGCAGAGGGGGCGCTGCTCACGTGGCTCACGGACTCAGCGGGACTGCCGGAGGGCAGGGCGCGCGGCGTGGCGAACAGCCTGGCGAATCGCCCGCAGCTCGCCATTAAGCGCAAGGCGCTCATGCACGTTCTGGACACGTTCGTGGGGCATGAACGCTCCGTCGAATTCTTCAACATGCTCATCGAATCCCACGTTCTCGAACTCCAGAAGGGCGACGGCGGACGCCCGGGGCCAAACGACACATTCGCCATTCGCCCTCCTGCCGCTTCGGACAACCACAAGACGGCAACAAGCAAACCCGCACCCCAAGCCTTCCGTCCTTGCTCCGCCTTCCTGCGCACCCGGAAGCTAGAGCTTGCGCAAGTCCCGCTCCAAACGGAGAGAAACCTCGAAAAGCTCCGCAGCCTTGACCGATGGCTCGCGCAGGCCGAGATCACCCCGCCAGTTCCCGCTACGGACAAGCAACGAGCCTACGAGATTTTCAACGACGAGAAGGCGCTCTCAGAGCACCTCGACGGCTCGTTCGGCCGCCTGCTCAAGCGGATCGGAGTCGACAACGACGCCCTCCACATCATCGATCTCGACAGGCAACGCCTTGAGGCCTTCATACCGCATGGCTCAGCCGCGCCCATATTGGTCGTTGAAAACGGCGACACCTATGAGAGCCTAAAGTACGTCTTGGGCGAAGCGGGACGTGACCGCGTGTTGGGACAGCAGCTGGGAGGCATCGTCTACGGGGCGGGAGGCGCCGTCTGCACGCCCGGGCTGCTCGACGAGACGCTCGACGGCGTCAACTACCGCAAAGACCACGTCCTGTACTGGGGCGACATCGACCGTTCGGGCGTCGCCGAGGTCTCGCGCGCACGCGAGGTCTGCGACGTCTCCATCCGCTTGGCGAAACCGTTCTACCGCAAGATGGCCCAACTCCAAAAGGAGCGCCTGCACAGGGGATTCGACATCGAGATGGCCCCGCGCCAATCGTTCCCCGAGCATCTCGACGAGATCTCACGCGAAGTGCCGCTCTTCGCCCGCTGGATGTTCCTGCAGACCATCCGCGAGGGGAAACGCATCCCCCAGGAGATCATCCCGTTGGAGGTGTTGCTGGAATAGGGATGGCTGCCAACCCGCAACGGCAAACCCACCAATCGGAAAGGACGCTCCCCACCATGCTCCTCTACGACCACTTCTTCGGCGCATACAAGAACATCTACCTCGACTACGACTACCCGCGCACCATGGACGGCCATGACGAGCTGCCTGTACGGTTCACGCGCATCAACATGCACGGCGACCACGACACGGCCGAGACCATCGCCCCGGCCTGCGACTCGTGGGATGCAAGCGGCTTCACCGATGCGGAACTTGTGAAACTCGAGCGCTTCCTTGCCGACAACATGGCCTCCCTGCTCGCCGAAGCCGAGCAGACACGGGGCGATGACGCCCACATGACCACCATGGACATCGAGTTCACGGAGTGGGAGCTATTGCGCATCTTGCGGGCGGGCTACCTGAGCGGCATGGCACCCGGGGAGTTCATCGTCAATGCCGCAGCCAACTACATGGTCGAGCTGGAGCGAGACGCCCTTTGCCCAGCCGGGCCCGAAGCCGATACGAGCGGAGGCGCCTCCCATGAACAATAGGCCTCCCAGCATGCACGACGGAGCGCAGGGCGAACCCGCAAGCAACGGCTGCGAGTCTACGCAGCTCCGCAACCAATTCCTCGAGACGGTGTTCCTCATCGCCGCTGGCCTGCGCAAACGCGAGGAACTCTTTGCGGCCAACCCTCGACGCTATCCCTACTGCAACGAGCTGCGGCTCGGCATCCAGCGCTTCGCAGCGCTACATGCGCAACACGCCGAGGACAACCAGGCGCTACGCAATCTGCTGGACGGTCTCAGCGAGTCAGGCTTCATCCGCACATGGTGCACACGCGACCTGTCAACGTGGATTGAGCAGTGGACCCCTGCCGCACGCGAGGAGCTCGGCAACCTGGAATGCCTCGAGCTCGGACCCTTCGCCGAAGTGGGTGGGAGCTTTTTCAACATCACCGGGGATTGCCTGGAGTTCCTCAGGCTCAACGGCAACGGCAACACCGATGACTTCCACGAGAACCGCGTGTATTCCATGCTCAGAGACGCTGGGCAGGCGGCATATGTGTTCGGCCGTAAATTCCTCATCTTGCACCCCACGCTCAGCTGGGAGGAGCGTACCGCGGCGGCTCACGCGAATCTCGCCGTGCTCGAGGTCGATCAACTCGATCAAGGCGAAGTGGCGCACATCGACGGCGCATGGGTCCAGGAGCTCGTCGACACCGCCTACGAGCGGGCGCCCCTCGGCCTTAAGGTCTGCCCCGTCTGCGGGTGGACCATGTCCCTGCACGGCCTGCGACCCATGTGCCTCGACGCCCGCTGCACCGTGCGTGTCGACGCAGATGAGTACGAAAATCTGCCCGATGTCCCGCCAAACTCGTACCGCCTGCGCCGAGGGGTGATGCGCTTCATTGCCAAGCCGGGCATCCTCGAGCTCCAGATCGCCCACAAGGTCCAGGCCTTCGGCCTCCCCTTTGAGCTCTGGCCGCTCCTGGACACCTGCGACATCCTCATCACCCTGCCAGGCGGTCACACCATAGCCGTGGACGCAAAAGACCACCACGATATCGACCGGCTCGTGCGCAGCATCGAGAGCGACGACATGCGCGAGGCCATGGCGGCCAGCGAGGCCATCTACGTTGTCCCCGCCGATACGCCACCACCCCGGCGACGGGCCGCGAATCGCCGTCTCGCTCACAAACCCGGCTACTCAATCAAAACGCTACGCGAACTCACCCAACACCTCAAGACCGAGATGGGGGATGCGTGATGGGTATGTCGGATGCGAGGAAGAACCTCGAAAAACTCCGGGCCGAGATTGCGATGCGCTTTGATGACCCCAAGGAGGGGTGCCGCATCGCGCGAACCATCACCGATGTCGAGCAGCTGCTCGTCCTCTCTCGAAGATACGATGGGCCGCATCGCGCCGATAAGGCCAACCTGCTGCTCTGCAACTACCACCTGCTGCAGCCCGAATCCTTTGGCGAGCGCGAGCACGCGCTCCAGATGGCGCGGCGGCACCTCAGGCACCTCTCCTCTGGATACAGTTGGGCAAACAAGCTCGAGGCCTACATGGAGGATGAGACGAGAGCCTTCCGCATGTTCGACATGGTTGACGGCAATATCGTCCGCCGCCAAACCGCCTTTGGCGAAGGTCCAGACGAGGGCGAGCGACGCGAGGACCTATACATGGTATGCGTGCTCGAACCCATCCCTTGCAAGCCCCGCGGCCCCCAAGTCAAAGCAGGCGTGCGCCACACCTACTGGGCCAAACCCGAGCGCGAGATGCGCGACAATCCCCGGAGCGCGAGCGATACGCCGCCCAGAAGCCCGCGCTCGATCTCGATTCCCCCGGCCATGCTCGAAATGGCCAAGGCGGCGGAATCACGCAAGGTCAATGACATCCCGCACAAGGGCGTACGCCCCGCCATAACCTTCACACTCGATGAGCTCATTTCCGCCGCGCGCGAGATGGGTGAACTCACAGGGCAGACGCACCTCGCCCTCGTGCTCGAGACCGCCCTCGAGCGCGGCTTGTTCAAGCGCCTCGAGGGCGCCACGGCGTCCGCCGCCGAAGGCATCACCATCGAGCGGGCGATCAACATGGTGGGTATCGTGGGATCGGGCAAATCCGTGTTCGCCAACGTCCTCACCTACGCCTGCGCTAAACGCGGGCTGCGCGTGGCGACGGTGCACAACTCCATCTCCGATGTCATCGAGTCGTTCGAGCTGTTTGAGAGCCTCGGCATCGAGGCCTCCCCGCTGATCTCCAAGAACCGCCGGCTCGAGCACCTCGATGAGCTCGCGTCAAAAACCGGCGGCATGCTGCTGGACAACGCTGTGGCGCGATACCTGGAGGCGCCCTGCCTGCTGGACGGCATGGCCGAACATGCGGACGCTCCAACCGGTTACGGCGATTGCCCCTGCTTTGGCCTCAAGGACCCACGGGGCAACAGGCGCGCCTGCCCCTTCTTCGACATATGCCCCGCGCAATCCATGGCCCGTGCGGCGCTCAGCTCGCGCGTGGTCATCACCACGACCGCGGGCTTTGCGCTGACCACCGTGAGCGCCGAGCGCCAACCGTTCTTCGAGCATGCCCTAGCCGATTTCGACCTCGTCATCTTCGATGAAGCGGACCGTGTCCAGTCCCAGCTCGACGCTCTCTTTGCCCCTTCCGAGAGCTTTGGGGCTTACATCCGCGAATCGGCCGATGCCGTGGCACGAGCGCTCAAGCGCCCGCCGCGCGAGAAGGTCGACGACCCCAACCTCGAGTACCTGCACGACCTGCGCGGCAGCTCCGACTCCATCGCCAAGGCCCTCTCGGCGGAGGCGCGCAAGCCCGCCATCGCGGAGTGGAAAGAGCTCAAGGGCCACACGTTCACCACGCTCTCTCTGCTCGAGATGCTCAAGGGAACCGACGAGGCCCCCGAGGACCAGCGCTTGCCCGATTCGCTCATCGAGGATCTGCAGCACTGCATCGACACGCGCGGCGATTATCGCCGCGAGGACGAAGACATGGGCGACGTGTACCTGCGCAGCGCCATTCACGCGGTGCGCGATGGGGCGAACGATGCGCACTTCAGGCAGGAATTCGACAGCTATCTCAAGCAGCGCGGGGTGGAGCTCTCCCCCACCCTGCGCGAACGTCTCGCCTTCGCTCTCAAGGCCGTGAGCTTTGACGGCCACCTGCACGACCTCGACCATGCGTCCGACATGCTCGCGTTTAAGGACGAGTCGATTGAGATGCTCTACGACTTCATCCACGCCTCGACCAGCCGCCAGGCCCCCTACCTGCCCGCCTCCCCCGTGGGCAATCTATGCGGCTTCAAGATCACCGACGAGCACGACATCGAGCTCTATCGCCAATTTGGAACCGGACGCGCCCTTATGACCGCGCTCCCATGGCTCGACACCGATGAGCAGGGCAATCCGTGCGGGCCGCATGCGCTGATGCTCTCGGGCTCGAGCTATGAGCCGGGCTGTTTGCAGTTCCATATCAACCAGCCAGTCGACTACCTGCTCGACGCGCAACCCGAGTTCGCCGAGTTCCTCACACGCTCCACCGTACGCGACCTGGAGCCGGGCGTTGCGGTCTCGGGAAGCGGCCCACAACGCGGCGAGAACCTTCGCCGCCTGCTCAAAAGCGTTGTGGACACCCTCGTTTTCGAAATGGACGATCCACACTCGCACAAAGCGCTCGTCATCGTCAACAGTTATGAACAGGCCGCCATGGCGCGCGACACCCTGCAGGGCGAGCTGCGCCGCCGCGGGCGTAGCGAGAGGGTGTGCAGGCTTGTCCCCCATCGCGAGGGCGCAATGCCCGACCCGTTCTCCCTGGAAAACGATGATAGCCTCCCACGCGCCGAGGTGCATCGATTCGCCCATCATGAAGCGCGCATCCTGGTAGCACCCGCCATGGCAATCGAGCGCGGATTCAACATCGTGGACAACCTCGGCCATTCCGCCATCGACACACTCATCTTTGCCGTGCGTCCCATGGGCATCCCGCAAGACCTGGTTGTCCGCTTCAAGCGCATGGTCGGCCTGATATGCGAGCAGTCGCGGCACCTCGACTCCCGGCCGCCCTCGTTCGAGCGCGAGATTCGCGAGGGCGCATGGCGGTGCTGGGTCACGCTCGAGCGCGATGAGGCCCTCCGCCTGAGCGACCACGCAGCACTCGACGACTACCTGACGCGCGACATCATAGCAACGCTCATGGTGCTGCTGGTGCAGATCTTCGGCCGCCTTGCCCGCGTTCGCGACCCGGAGCGCCGGCCGCCGCACATCTACTTCGCCGACTCCGCCTTCACCGGAGGCCAAGACACGACCCGCGCGTCATTCCGCACGCTCGAACTGCTCATCAGCTATATGAATGAGCTGATCGGCGGCAGCGGGCAACCCGTCGTGGCGCAAGCGCTCTACGGCCCGTTCTTCTCCGCCCTCACGAAGGGAATCCAACCATGACCAACTCAAACCAGCCCAAAGTGCAGGGCAGCGGCACTCAAGATACAAGCTCGCTGCACCTCATGTCGCTTGTCCCCGACTCCTCGTTCACCGCGACCTACCACCTGCTGGACATGTCCCCCGAGCTGCACGATGCACTCATCGATCTGGTGGGAGACGCGCGTATGGCGCACAACATCAGCAACAGGGCGCTCGATGACCAGCTGCTGCAGTACCTAGACCAGCCGGTGCGGGTCAAGCCCGTCTCGCGCTTCCGCAATGACCGCATTCCCGGCTGGCTCACCGCGAACGCGCCCATCGACCTGCCTCGACTGTGCGCGATCCTCACCAACTGGGTTGCGAGCGTATGCCCCAAAAGTAAGTTCGGAGATGCGGATTACAGCCGTGTCGTCAATCTCATCACGCCCAATGAGCTGGCGCGGCACACGCGCTCCGAATCCATCGCCCTTTTTGACGAGGACCGCCGCCCTGCCGGCAACCTGACCTTCACGGGGTTTTCCCTCTCCATGTCAGACAGGATCGACGGCAAGACCTGCCATCTCTCCTGCGGGCAGGACCTCAACTTCGAGCGCATCTTGAGCAGCGACGGCTCCCCTTGCGAGCTGCTCTCTCAGATTCTTTGGCACGACGGCTTCGCTTACGCCATCTGCCTCAAGCTGAGCACCCAGACGGTGCCGCCCCGCCAAGAGGCGCGCCTCAATGTGAAGGCCTCGATCCGCCGCTTTGCACAGGGGACCTGGACTTTTGGCAAGGGTCTTGAGCCGTACCTCCAAAGTGACGTCAACGCGCTTGTCCGCTGGCCCGGCTCGCGTTGGTGCCGCGTTCCCTATGGGTACGACCCAAAGGGCAAGAGCATTGACTGGAATAGGGCAAGCGCTCGCAACCTCAAGGACTTTGCCGGCGTTGAGCTGCCCGATGTGATCGACTACCTGCAGCACATGAACGACTGGACCCAACCTGGGCGCGAGCTTCAGATCCTGTCTCCGCAAGCAGTCGCGGCGACATGGCAGACCTCCCATAAGGTCAAAGCCGGACTGACCATCAACGACAGGGCGGAACTCTTTGAGTTCGTCGCCTCGTGCCTGGAGGGGATCGCAACCCCCTCTCCCGATCCCGTATGCGAGCGGTTCATGAACCTGATCAAGCTGCCCGACGAGAAGAAGCTCAAAACCGATGACGGGCGCGCTGCATGGGTGCTCGCCAACAGGCATCGCCTTGCCGCCGCAACGGGCAGCCAGCGCATCGAGCTCGAGTTCATTGGCACACAGGCCGATTCCCACGAACTCGATGCCGCGCGCAGGGAGGTCATCGCATTCCTCGGGCCCGAGGGCGAGGTCGATGGAGTCAGCATCGGCATGACCACACGCACCCCGGACCAGCTCCTCACCATGCTTCCGTCCAGCTCCATCGCCGACGTGCGCGAGCGGATGAACATGGTGCTCAAGACGCTGGGCACGGTGCACGGAGGCATCCCGACCGCATGCATCGTCATCCTGCCCAACTACTCGCTCGCCCACAAAACAAGCTCGTTTGATCCCAAGCAGGCGCTCCGCATGGGCCTTGCGCTGAGCGGGAGGTTGTCACAGTTCCTCGTCCCGAGCGTCAGCGGGAAGGCGCGCCGCGAGGACGACGAGCCCGTTGTCCATGGCGGCAAGAGCTCTCGGGGCAACAAGGCAGATGAACAGGCCGACACCTTCGGCTATCGAGTGACGGGTGCCGTGCGCGACCTCATGCGCCAGCTCGGATTCATATACCAGTTCAAAGACGCACCCGCCCTCAAGTCCTCGGCGCCCCTCTATGGCATCCACCTCACCGCCCTGCAAAAGACGCAGAATTGGGGAAAGGAGGCGCTCATCGCCACGCGGGTCAACTACAAAAGCGGCAGGACCGATGCGCTTCTTCCGCAGGTCAGCATGGACTGGATTCCCTATTGGAAGGCTCAGCTGGAGCTTGCACGCATGACCAGCCCCATGAACGCCAGCGCTCCCTCCCGCGCCGACGGCTTCATGCTCAAGCGACTGATTGACAGGTTGAGATACGAAGCGCCCCAGGATGCGCTCTTGCTCGTCCACTCGTACGGTCTCATCCGCACGAAACCCTGGTGGCCGGGCATCTCAGACGGAGGCCTTGCCAAGGGCGCGCTGCGCTATGGTCCCACCTGCACTCCCGACAAGCGAAAGGTGCCCATCCCGGACCACGTGTTCAACTGCGATGGCACGCAGCTGAACATCCTGCGCATTCGGCTTGGCGAAGGGGGCGAGGTGCCCGACTACTACACCGATCTCGCCTCAAAGAACACGGGCGATGGCGCCCGGGCACCCAAGCGGTCCCAAAAGCAGGGCATTTTCAAGGCGGACGGATACCTGCTCGCGCTTGCGCCCAGGCCGGGTGACCCGCAGTACCTCAACGCGATGTGCGGCTCAAGCGTCGTGCGCCCCAACGTGCTCGCCCATGCAAAGTCCCTGAGTGAATACGTGCTGCTCACCAGCGATGACGAGGACCTCGCGCTCGAATGCGTTCGCCGCGCCGAGGCGAGTCGCGGGAATATGGTGCAGCTGCTCAAGAGCGACATGAAGGTGAACCTTCCCGCGCCGCTTCATCTGGCGGAGAAGATGGAGGAGTATCTCTGGGGTCGTTAACGACAATCGCGACGAGCTGTCAACAGGGCACCCACCGAACTCCGCATGGCCACAGAGACGTCATGACTCCGCCGGCGCGCGACCGCCCAGCGCGTCATGCGGCATGACGTTCCATGCGGCCATCCAGACGCCCAGGATCTCGTCGAGGTCTTCCACCGTACTCACGCGCGTCTCCTCCAAATCCCCGAGGGAGCGCTTCATCAGCTCGGTGGGCATGATCTTCCCATCCTCATGGGCAATGTCGAACACGACGCTCTCCCATGTCGCCTTGAGGGCGAAACGGTCCGCGAGCTCGCGGTACCGATCCGCCAGCTGGACGCGGAAATCGGCGAGCTGCTCTGGATCTTCGAAGTCCACGTCGGGGAACTGCGCCTCGAGCGATCCACTCACCACGCCCCCACGGGGCCCGTACGTCTGGCGCACCAGCTCCAGGAACGAAGGTCGCTCTCCACCTTCTTCCCTAAGAACCTCTTTCATATGGTCCGCCATAACAACCGGATAGAAGGCGACCACGTTACCCGGAAAGAACCATGCACCGCCCGACTTTGTAAGGCGTGCCACGATGACCCCGCATGGCCCCTGCTCGCCCTCGCGGAAAAGCCCTTCAGAAAGCGAGTAGTCACGCACCCAAAACATCTCGCCCGTGTAAACATCCAGCAGCTCGAGGCGATGCGCGGCAATATCGACATGTTCGACGGAAAACATGCTGCTGAATTGATTATTCACCGCCTCGCGAAGCTTGCTCAGATAGCCGTTTCCGCGTCGGTCGGGATTCTCCTCGCAGTACAGCTCGATACCAGAGAGTCCGCCCTCCAAAGGCTTGTCGAAGATGGCCCGCTCCAACGCTAGCTCATGGAGACGCTCGACATGCTCATATGACAGCTCATCGAAATCAGGCTCGACGTGAGCGATGAACTCCTGGTACGCCGCCCCCGCGAAGCCGGGGTAACGACGCTTGAGAAAGCTAATCACGCGGCCAAACTCGACACCTGGTGCTTGCGAGGACATACGAGCTCCTAACTGGGCGCATTTCGGTGGCACCCAAAGCCAAGCCGGAGGCATGCGGACAAACGAGGGCGGGAAACAAGCGTCCGCGGAAGGTAAAATACATACCGTGCGGGCGTTATCAGATTCAATTTTTGCAAGCGCCGAGCCCGGTGTCAACGACCTGCGCAGGACGGTTTGCTCGTGACGTGGATATGTCCCGGTATGAGGGCATATCTTCCCAATCCGCTGGCTTATGCCCCCATAATCGTCAGTTTAAGACACTTATTTTTTCGATTTTGCAAAAGTTGGTTTCTTAACCCTCACTCCCGAGTTGGCGAGCAGGTTGGAGCTTCGTTGTTGGCGCGATCGCTTCGTGCGCATCCGATAGGCCTGTTTAACAAAAGGCCTATCGGATGCGACTGGCCGCCCATACGGCGACGGCGTTTCCCGTGCGGGAGCGAGCGGCCCCGCGTGCCCTATCGCGCGATATCCCCGCATGACGCTCAGAACACCTGCTCGCCGAGCAGCCACCTCGCGAGGTCCAGCACGAGAACGCCCTCCCGGGTATAGGGCTCATGCCTCGTGCGAGCGATGAGAATTCGGAGGCTGTTGGCGCACGAGACAACCCAGCAGCCCATGCCGGAATCGAATGGAACGACGGGATGTCCCCACGCCCCGACATCGTGCTTCACCCTGAGATCGATGAGCATGAGAAAACCTCCCATTTCCCAGGCACCGAGAAATGGTAGGCAGTTCGCCTATTAATCGTCCAGTGGCTGCATGATCTCTAGGATGATCCCATCAGGATCGCGGAAATAGAAAGCACGGCTGCGGCCAAAGCCATCGTGGCGAAAATCGAACTCCTGTGGCGAGGAGAGGCACTCCACGCCCTGCTCCATCAGCTTTTGATACACCGCGTCGGCGTCGTCGGCGTAAAAGCAAAGCTCCGAGATGGAGGTGGTGAAGAGGTCGGCTGCTTTGTGGGCAACCTCGTCGCCGACGAACTGGATCAGCTCCACGGGCGGCATATTCAGCTGGTCCGACCCGTTCAGGTACGCGACACGAGCCCTGCAGTTTCCCCGTTGGAACATCGCCTCGGTCTCTCCGCCTTCCATCAACAGCTCGCCCTCGTAGCGAAGCCCCAAGATGTCGCGGTAAAAAGCTACCGAACGATCCAAGTCGCTGACAGTCAACCCGACGTGATAAACCTGCCCAATCATTTCTTCCTCCTGCCTGGATTTTTTGCCCGATTTTATCAAGGGGCAGAATGAACGGTCAAAACCTCGTCGGCGTTACTTTGATGGAGGCTGCACCCTACCAGCTGGTTGCGACCATTCCGGAATCAATGCCCGCAGCATAGCGCACTTGGGCTGACATGCTGGATTGGCTCGTTGGCCGCAAGCATGAATCGAGCGGAGAGCCAGACAGAGGACCGCTGTTCACAAGGAGGGGGCGGACCTGCCGTTCCAGCTGGTGTCGAGGCGCTACGAGAGGAGGTCGACCATAGTGACCACGAACGTCGGGATAGGCGCGTGGGCGAAGGTGTTCGGGGACCCGGTGGTGGCGAGTGCCATCGCCGACCGCCTGTGCCACCACTGCACGGTGCTGAAGATCACCGGGAGGTCCTACCGCACTAAGGGCCTCGCGCCGGACCGGGACGCCGGAAACGGCGCCTGACGTCGGCGGAAACGGCGGGGATGCGTTGGCGCGATCGGCGCGATTGCGTTGGTGGAATCGGTGAAAGACGGATTGACATTAACAAAGCGGCGCATCCCCAGTGATCACCTTGATGCCCCGGGTGCCCTCGAGCGCCCAAAGCCGCTCCATATACGTATTGCGGTCTACCCAAGCCACCATCAGCTCCTTCTCGATTTCGAAACTCGAATATATCTAAAGTTTCGAAACCGAGAAGGCAACATGCGCAAGGGCGCGTCCGCGCGCAAGCAAGATCCTGTTCTCAACGCCGCCCGTCGAAAGGGAACACTCCGCTCCCGGCGGGAAAGCCGTCGCGTTGCCAGTTCCGCCTCTTCGATTCCGGCAGGCACCCGGGATTGGGGCGCCCTTGATCAGCTTAGCCCGTTGATGGTCTCCTCGAGCTCCGCCATGTAGGCGACTATCTCATCGATGCTCGGGTAGCTGCCGAACAGCATCGGCCTCATCGAAGCGTAATCGGCCGCCAACTCGTCGAGCCTGTCCTTTGGAGGGGCGAGCCTGAGCGTGCCGGGCCTCGCGTCGGCCAGCTTGGCCCACGGCGTGCGATAGAACTTCTCTTTGAACCTGACCACCTGTTCGAGAAGGCCAGGCTGCGCTACGGCGCGGCCGAGCACGAACGAGTGGCCAAGGCGGTACATGTCGTAGTAATGGCGGGAGTAGCGCCTGGGCATAGCCTTGCCCTCGGGCCTGTTGGCCTCCTGGTGCAGGATGGTGGCTTTCTCCCAGAACGTGCGCTCGGGACTCGCGGTGCGCACCGTGGTCGACAGCTCGGGTCCGAACGGAACCACGTCCGCCGCGTACGGGGTTATCGCCGCCTCCTCGGAGGACGACAATGCCGCCATAGGTCCTATCTCCAGCTTGATGGTGTCGAGTGTGCCCGCTGACTCGTAGGAGCGCGGGTAGTCGAAGTACACAGTCTCCTCCTCAGCCCCGCACCTAACGGACGCTTCGGTGCCGAGGGACTCGGAGAGCGTAGCCCTGAGCTTCGGGACGAAGGCATCGGCCAGGAAGGCGTTCGTGCGCTCGATGCTGTCGGCCTTGAACCGCTCCTGCGCCGAGTTGCTGCGCGGCTCCCACGGTTCGTCCTTGCCGTAGCCCAGGAGCCGCCAATCGAGTATGAGGTCGATGTCCTCCGAGAAGCGCTCGATGAGCCCGAAAGCCTTCGACAGGCTCGTACCGCCCTTGAACACCATGGACTCGGCGAAGCCGCTTCTGTGGAAAAGGTGGTCCAAGGTGTAGCACACCCAGAAGTCCTTCTCGACGACGGCCGGCGCAAGCGCCATCCTCCGCGCGGCGGCCTCGAAGACCAGCCTGCGCTCGTCGGTCGAGGCCCTAGCGATCCTGTCCATGCTTCGCCTCCCATATCTTCTTCGCGGCGTCGGCAACCCAGGAGGTGAGCCCCGCCGACTCTTCCAGGAACGCGCCGGCCTGCTCTTCCGTGAGGTTGCGCGCGAGCGTTCCGATTTCCTCGTCGCCCACGTTCTCGCGTCCGAGCGCCTTGAGGGCCTGCACGATGGTGCAGGTGATCTGCGAGCAGTCGAGCAGGTCGCGGTTGGCGCGGTGCCGGAGCTCGATATCGTACGGCCCGTACTCGTAGCGCTTGTACGGGCCGCTGCTGACGTAGACGAGCTTAGCGGGCACCTGCGTGTCGAGGCCCAGCGCATTGAGCGCCGCGTCGCCGGACGGTGCGACGATCCACTTGTTGGCACGGGCGACGGCGCGCACGACCTCGTCGGCGCTGGCCGGCACCTCGGTGCCCATGAGCGCGCTGCGCTCCGGCGCGTAGTAGACGCCGCGGATGGCGCGGGCGATCCCTCCCTTTGCATGCAAGCGCCCGAGCGCGTTGGCAGTGTTGCGTCGGCCTGCGACGTCGGAGAAGTCGGCGGCTGTGAAGGCCCTGCCGGCGCCGAAGCTCTCTATGCGCTTAGCGATGGCCTCTGCTTCTGTCATAGCGCTCCTCCTTTTTGATGAAAATAGTATATATCTTTTTCATCAAACTGCCTTTGATTGTCTTCGTCGCCCGCGCATCGCACCTGCGGTCCCTCGCCGCGCCGGCGCGCGCGTGCGCACGAAAGCGGTTGCGCCTCCCAATCGCGGCCTGGGATTAGCACCGAGACATCCCGAAGAAATCGTCGCTGGGCCCTTTCTCGCGCGTTGCACACTTTCCGGGCGGCGGGGCCTCGACGATCAGATTGTCCGCTTGCTATCAATCCTGTCATCGCCAGGTCAATATGCGTTGAATCGATGCAGCAGGCGCATAAAAGCAAATGAAGGCCAAAGACGCCCATTCAAGATCAGCCGCACGCAGGCGGGTATCGAAAGGAGGCATTGCCCTCCTAGAATGTCCTCTCTTCCCGCATGAACTCGGGGATGTTGGCATGAATGATGCCATCCCTTTGCTGAATGGGGTCACTTCACGTCAACAGATACTTGGGATAGCTGTCCTTAATCAGAGTGAAAGGCCGGTATATCAAATTAGAGGTTTATTGAGAGGCTTCGTGAGTTCGTGTGGGTAGGGATCACGAAGCCTCCTTTTTTCTTATCCAGGAAAACTTGCTTATGGGCGACCCTCGAGCGCCTCGAGATAGACCTCGGGATGCCACAAGCTCGCCTCGCCGTGCCGCCAGCCAGGGCGCTCGACGAGCGTGCTGTCCGGCATGGCCTTAGCCAGGGCGCGCGCCGAGCGCACCATGATGCGGGGCTCCTTCCCGCCGACGAGGATGGTGGCCCGCGCCCCGCAGCCCGCGAGCTCGGGCTTCAGCCGGTAGGAGCTGTTCGCCCGCATGAAGGCGATCATGTCCCGTTTTGATATGGCGCAGCTGTCACGGTAGTAGGGCTCGTAGAGCTCCTCGGGGAGGTGGAGGCTCGCGAACTGCGCCCGCGTGAACCAGGGACGCCGCACGAGCGGGTAGCTCAGGGCGACGGCGGGCGCGACGAGGGCGCGGGCAGCACGCATGGGGAGCACAAGCGCGCTCTCGATGACAGCGCGCTCCGCGATCCTCGGCCGCCGCGCAAGGGCCTCGAGAGCGACCTGCGCCCCAAGGGAGACGCCGCCGAGCGCGTCGACGTGCCCACCGAGCTCGCGGTCGATGAGGGCAACGAGCTCGGAGGCATTGTCCTCAATCGAGGTGAACGGGCGGTCCGAGCCAGCGTGTCCGTCGAGCACGGGGAGCACGACACGGTACCCATTGGCGGCGAGCAGGTCGGCGACTGCCCGGTAGTTCCACCACGAGAGGCCGCCCCCGTGCAGGAGCACCGCCGTCCGCAGGCCCGAGCCGAGCGTGTGAGTGACCATCTTGATCCTTTCGACGGGGACATTGCCCGGCCGCGCCGTTGGAGGCTCCCGCGAGCCTGGACCGACGCATGAGCGCACGGCTCTTCTCGTCCCGTGCGCTCCATTATACGGGCGGCATGCGGGAGTTTTTAACATTGGGCCCTCGGCATGTTCTTCTCGGCATGAGACGCTTTGGAACACGGGGCGACGCTTTGCGCGAAGCGCCGGGAGGTTATCGACATATTCTCGGACGAATGTGCAAAAGCGTTGATTGACGTGCATGGATGGTTGTTCTAATCGTTCTTCTCGTCCCCTGCGGAGCAAGACCCGGAACGGGGCTTGCGGAGCCCGCGCAGTGACCGCGTAGGGAGCGCGAGCGACCGGAGCGGGCACGGAGCGGTGCGGAGGGTGACAGCGGAACGCTGGCACCCTCGGCTGCGGAGGCAGACCGCTTGCGGGCTGCCGGAGCGTGGAGCAAGACGGGTCGGGCGCCGCCGTGTGGTCCGATGCGGGCGGGATCTTGCGCGGCGGCCGGGCTGGCTTGCGGAACAGGAGCGTCGACTCTGGCGGCGCGACGGGCGAGCGACCTTGGCGCGAGCCGCTTGCTTGCGTCGCTGCAGACCTCAGCCGCACGAGCAGGATGGGAAGCGGCTATAGGGACGGCATTGGCGCGCATGAATGGCGGCATGGGCGGGAGTTTGGGACGGGCGCGTAACCTGAGCGGCGATTGACGGAACCGTCCGGGAGGTGCGCTGTGGAGGGTCTGGATCGCGATTACTGGGTGCCGGAGCATGTTCGGCCACGACGTGCGCCTTACAGAGGAGGGCGAGCGTGCCGCGTCGGCGACGCTCGAACGTCATCGCTTCTTCGAGCGGCTGCTCATCGAGTCAGGCGTGGACGCCGAGACCGCCTCGGCGGAGGCCTGACGCATGGAGCGCTGCCTGTCAGAGGGCTCCTGCAGACGTTTCGCGGCCTATCACGGGAGATGGACGAGCTGCCGCTCGTCTATCTCCCTGTCGCACAATTACCTCTTTCAATAGGCCGCGCCCCAACGAATGGGTACCATTTATCCGGGTGCACTTGGGGCAACGGGTTGAAATACCTGCGCAAGGTCGCTCGCAGAACACGCAACATCAAACACGACAGATGCCGGACCCCGGACGACAGCACCGCGAAAGACGAGCATTCCGACCACAACCGAACAATTCCAGCTACTAGGCAGGCGCCCGCATGGGCGCCTTTTTTCAGGGAATCAGTCGCTCGTTCATGAACGCAGCCATCGGCCGCTTCATGAACGAGCGACCGGCTTGACCTAGATCGAACCGCCTTCATCTCCGTCTAGGCGCCGGCAATCAACATCGTAAATCCGCGCGTGCTACAATGCGGGCACCAGAGATGAAAACACAGTCCCCGTCGGGTAGTCGTGGGCGTGCGGGAGTCCGCATCAGTAACCTGCCTCCTTGGTTGTCCCTTCTCTGCATGGTCATCTATATAAAGGAGGAGCCAACCATGCAGATCAGCGTGTCGTCCACCCTGACCGTATATCACGACGGCCAATTTTGGGTCGGTCTGGCGGAACATGTCGAGGACGGAACATACGACGTCGCCCGCATCGTCTTCGGTGCGAAGCCGTCCGATGAGGAAATCCTGCGATTCGTTGTCAACAAATGGGCGAAGCTCTCGTTCTTCGGCGACGATTCGGCCGAGGCGAGCAAGCCCGCGAAGAACCCCAAGCGACGCGCTCGCGAGGCGTCGAGGGCCCTCAAGCAGCCGGCGATGGGCACCAAGGCGCAGCAGGCGCTCGCGAATCAGCGGGAGACGCTGAAGTGGGAATCGGCCCAAGCAAGAAGCCAACGCCGCGCGGACGAGGCGGAGGCGCGCTTCGAGCAGCGGAAGCTGAAGCGCAAGCGGAAGCATCGAGGGCATTGATCGCCATTTGCGGCGAGCCTTATGCAGAAGCCGCGTCGGTTCCACTCGAAACCGACGCGGCTATCCATTCATAACTCGTCAACAGTCGATCCCCATCTCACTCGTATTCGATATATGCATCCTGAATACGAGGCCGTCAGATCATAACGGCGAATGCCGGTTATCAATGCAAGAGTCTGCGGGAATGTAGATAGTGCCTCGCGGTTCAGGCCGGCAATTTTCCACCGCGTCGCCCATATGGCCCTCGAAGAGTTCGCAACCGTAACAAACGTTGGGAGGCCTTTAGCGGCAGCCCTGGTTCCATCGGACTATTCGGTTCCGATCGCTTTGCGCGGGAAGTCGAGCAGGCGGTCGCGGTAGTACTCGTATTGTTGATTCCGTGCCTCGATCTCGGCGGGGAGGCAGTCGGTCAGCGATGCCGTGGGGGTGTCGAAGCGGTCGAGGACATCGACGACCTTCCGCTGGGTGGCGATGGATGGGGCGGGTATCTCGACTCTCGCTAAGTCCACAGGCGCGACTTCGATTACCCTTGCCCTTTCGCCGCCTTTCGTTTGGATATCTGAAAGTCCTGAGCAGTAGCTAAATATGCTAGGTATCTCGGGATAATGCTTTCAGTCGCATACGCGCAAGAGTGTCCGCTGATTGCAACCGGCTGTTCGCCTTCCCACGCCAATGGTGTGCAAACATCTTCGATATTCTCGCTTGTTATGGCAATAATCACGTCTCCAGGGTTTGCCTTTTTCGATTTAGTGTATTGCTCTTCAGATCATCGTGGTGTGCTCGTAGCCGCGCTCCACGAGGAGCCGCTCGGCAACGTCGAGAATCTTCTCGACCGTCTCCTCCGGGTACTTATTGCGCGCCGCGGGCAGCTCCGTCCTTATTATCGCGATAAACATACCATGAGTGGCGTACGGGTCGAGAAGGGCTGGCGCCAAAAGAGCCCAACGGCCGTTACAGCTTCGTTAGAAACGCGCCCCACCATGGATGGTGAACCCGAAAGGTAAGGCGCGCGGGCACGGCGACTCGGCCCGCGCGCCCGGAAGAGAAAGGACGAACCCATGGGTTACATGCTCGAGACGCGCGGGCTCACCAAGCGCTTCGGCCGCGGCGACCAGGCGCAGGATGCCGTGGCCGACGTGAGCCTTCATATCCGCGAGGGCGAGGTGTACGGGCTGCTCGGCCCCAACGGCGCCGGCAAGTCGACAACGCTCAAGATGATCTGCGGAATGCTGCAGCCGACGGCCGGGGAGATCCTCTTCGCCGGGCACGCCTGGCGCCGCGAGGACCTCTACGCCATCGGCAGCCTCATCGAGGAGGCGCCGCTCTACCCCAACCTCACCGCGCGCGAGAACCTGCGCGTGCGCACCACGCTGCTGGGCCTTCCCGAGAGCCGCATCGACGAGGCGCTCGCCGCCGTGGACCTCGCGGACACCGGGAAGAAGCGCGCCGGGCGCTTCTCGATGGGCATGCGGCAGCGCCTGGGGCTCGCCCTGGCGCTTCTCGCCCGGCCGCGCCTTTTGGTGCTTGACGAGCCCACCAACGGCCTCGACCCCATCGGCATCGAGGAGCTGCGCGACCAGATCCGCGGCTTCGCGGCGGCGGGCACGACGGTCCTCGTCTCCAGCCACATCCTCTCCGAGGTGCAGCAGATGGCGGACACCATCGGCATCATCTACCGGGGGCGCCTCGCCTACGAGGACGCGCTTCGGCCCGGGCAGGACCTCGAGGAGCTCTTCATGAGCGTCTGCCGGGAGGGGCGGCGCTCCCGCGGGGAGGTGGCGGCATGACGGGCGAGAAGACCGGCCTGATCGCGGGCTTGCGCGCCGAGGCGCTGAAGTCGCGCCACGCGGCGCCGGTTCGCCTGGCCGTGCTCATGGCGCTGCCGATGCCGCTGCTCGGCGCGATGCCCTACCGGGGCGTCCAGTCCTTCAGCGCGTGGAACTACTGGTACGCGCTCTTCCTGCCCGTGGCGCTCTCGCTCGTGGTGGCGTGCGTCGCACGGGCGGACGCGCGCACGCGGATGCGGGGCCTGCTGGGCCTTGGCTTCCCGCTCGGGCGCGCCTGGTGGGCGAAGGCGCTCTGGTGCCTCGCGCTCTGCGCGCTCTCGAACCTCGTGGTCTTCGGCGTCTACCTCGCGGAGTCGGCGTTCTCCTCGCAGGGCCTCACGGCCGCCGGCACGCTCACGATGCTCCTCTGCGCGCTCGCCAACACGGTGACCGCGGCGTGGATGATCCCCGCGGGGCTCTTCCTCACGGCGCGGCTCGGCATGCTCGCGGGCATCTTCTGCCCGCTCGCCGCGCAGCTCGTGGGCGGGTTCGCCTGGTCGCTGGTGCCGCTGCCGCAGCTCTTCCCGCCGTCGGCGAGCATGGTCATCCCCACGAGCTTCATCCCCGTGCTGCCGAGCGGCGAGCCACTCGCGGCGGACATGGCGCTCGGCGGGGCGCTCACGGCGGACGGCATGCTCACACTGGCGGGCCTTGCGGTCTGCGCGCTCGCGTTCGCCGCACTCACGGCGGCGGGCGCGGCTTGGTTCGCACGCTCCGAGGAGAGGTGATGGCCATGACACGACTCTTCGACCCGACGCCGCGCATGACTCTCCCGCGGGCCCTGCTCTCCGAGGCCCTGCGCCTGGCGCGCTCCCCGCTCACGGCGGTGCACCTCGTCTGCGGTCTGGCAGCCGGTCTTGCCTGCGGCGAGTACTTCTCCGTAACCCGATGGGACCCGGCGCTGGGCGCGGACGCCTACGTCCAGTTCCTCGGCGCCCTCATGCCGCTCATGTCCGCCATCGTCTGCGGGCTCGCCGTGGACGAGGAGCGCGCTGCCGGGCGCCTCGCCAACCTCACGGCGGTCCCCTCGCGCGGGTGCGCCGTCGCGGCGAAGCTGCTCGCCCTTGCGACGCTCGGCGCGGGCGCGCTGGCCGTGGCGCTCGGCGTGTTCGGGGCCGTGCTCGCCGTCGCCGGGCGCCTGCCGCTCGGGCCCGCTCCGCTTGCGGCCGCCTGGGCGGGCATCGTGCTGGGCAGCCTGCCCCTCTATGCGCTGGGGCTCGGCGTGGCCCTGCGCCTCGGCCGCAACGCCGCCATCGGCGCCGGCGCGGCGGGGATGCTCCTCGCGTTCTTCTCAGTGGGCGGACTTGCGCACGGCCTCATGACCGGCAAGCTCACCGGTGCCCTGGCGACGCCCCTGAGCTGGGTGCCGCTCGCCTGGCCCGCGCGCCTGGGGTCGCTCGGGGTGGAGGCCTTCATCGACGCCGCACGCGCGGCGGCCCCTCTCCTCACGACTGCGCTCGCTGGCCTCGTGCTCACCCTGACAGCCGCCGCCGTCCTTCTCGCCTGGTTCTGCCGCTTCGAGGACGGGAGGGCAGATGCGTAGGAAGCCGCTCGCCGCCGTGCTCGTCCTCCTCTCCGCAGCGCTCGTCCTGGGCGGGAATGCCCTGCTCGACGCCGGCTGGGGGTCGGCGCTGCGCTCGATCGCCGACCGCGTGCTGCCCAACCCTGAGATCGCCATGTGGGCGCCCGCGCCCGAGCCCGGTAGCCACGCGAGCTCCTACGCCGACGCCACCGGGGCGGGGGCGAACTACGTCTACCTGGTGGACGCGGCGGACGATAGGGGCAATGTCCGAGAGCTCCAGCTCATCTTCTTCGGGCGGGAGTCGGACGGCGAGGGCTGGCTCGAGATCGAAGCGCACGGCGGCTCGGGCGTGCGCTACCGCGCGTGCGACGCGGCCGAGGCGCCCTCGGCTGCGCGCGGGGCTCTGGACCGCTGAGCGCGGCGCAAGTACAATGCCGACGGGAGTTTCAGGAGGTCGAATATGGCGAGGATACTGGCAGTGGATGACGAGCGGGCGATCCTCGACGCGCTCGCGCGCGTCCTCGGCCGCGACGGCCATGAGGTCGTCAAGGCAGCGGACCCGACGGCGGTCCCGGGGACGGACCTCTCGCGCTTCGACCTCGTGCTCTGCGACGTCATGATGCCGGGGCTCGACGGCTTCGAGCTCGTGCGGCGGATCCGCCCGGACTTCGACGGGCCCATCATCTTCCTGACCGCGCGCGTGGCCGAGGAGGACGCCGTGGCCGGCTACGGCCTGGGCGCCGACGACTACGTCCGCAAGCCCTTCGGGGCCGCGGAGCTGCGCGCCAAGGTCGCGGCCCATCTACGCCGTGAGCGCCGGCCGCGCTCGCACGCCCTCTCCTTCGGGGAGGTGCGGATCGACCTCGGGGCGCACGGCCTCGCCGTGGGCGGCGAGGCCGTGCCGCTCACGCCCACCGAGTACGCCATCTGCGAGTACCTCGCCCGCCACCCCGGGCAGGTCATGAGCCGCGCGCAGATCCGCGAGGCAGTGCTCGGCTGGGAGAGCGACGCCGACGACGCGGCCATATCCATGCAGGTCAGCCGCGCCCGGAGGAAACTCTCCGAGGCCGGCGCCGACCCGATCGCGACCGTCTGGGGGATGGGGTACAAGTGGCAGCTCTGAGGACCGGGGCGCGAGGTCGCGGGGGCATGCCGCTCTCCTTCGTCATCGCACGCTACTTCGCCTACGCGTTCGCGGCGGTCGCCACGGCGTGGCTCGCCTCGTTCATGGCGCTCTCCGCGGCGATCAACGCGGGCCTCGTCTACGAGGCGAGCTGGGGGCCGGCCAACGCGCGCGAGGTCGCGGAGGGCCTGGCACGCGACGGCGTCTGCGGGCAGCAGGACGTGCCGACGGCGTACCGCTACCTCATCCTGAACAAGAACGGATACGTGCTGATGACAGACCTCGAGGGCACGCGGCTCGAGGGCGCGGCGGAAATGGCCCGTGCGGCACTCGCCGCGGATCCGGGCACAGTGGAGATCGAGGGCGGGGGCTCGGGCCTCACCCATGCCGCGTTCCCGCTCAAGGGCGGCGGGGCCTGCGCGCTCGTCAGCGAGTACCTGCCGCAGTGGGTCTCGCGCGACCTTGCCGGCCTGCTTCCCAACCCGCAGAACCTCATGCTCGTCGGCGCCGCGGCGGGAAGCGCGCTCGCGCTCGCGCTCGTGGCGCGCCGCGCGAGCCGCGTGATCTCGCGCAAGATGGCGCCGCTCGCGGAGGCGGCGGGGCGCGTCGGCGCGGGGGAGCTCGACTTCGCGGTCGGCAGCACCAACGTACGCGAGGTAAACGACGTCCTCGCCGCGGTGGACGCCATGCGGGCCTCCCTCGCCGAGTCGCTCGAGGCCCGCTGGGCCGCGGAGCGGGGGCAGCGCGAGCAGGTGGCGTCGCTCGCCCACGACCTCAAGACGCCGCTCACCGTGCTGCGCGCCAACGCCGATTTCGTGGCGGAGGAGCTGGAAGACGAGAAAGACGCCGACCTCGCGGCCGCCGCGCGCGACATAGCCGGCGGTGTCGAAAGGCTCGACGGCTACGTGCGCCTGCTCATCGAGGCCTCGCGCGGGTCCGGCGGGGCGGAGAAGGCCCCCATGCGGCCGGCCGAGCTCTGCGAGCAGGTCCTCGCCGAGGCAGCCCAGATCGCCCGGGCGCGAGGCGTGACGCTCGACGCGGCCACGGGCCCCGCTGTCGCGGGCGCGCCCGAGGCCCCGCTCGACCGAACCGCCCTGGCGCGAGCCGCCGCTAACCTCGTGGCCAACGCCGCCGAGCACGCGCGCTCGCGCGT
Organism: Collinsella stercoris DSM 13279; assembly: GCF_020735465.1. Lineage (GTDB taxonomy): Bacteria > Actinomycetota > Coriobacteriia > Coriobacteriales > Coriobacteriaceae > Collinsella > Collinsella stercoris. The sequence goes on from NZ_CP085935.1 coordinate 1,407,564, forward strand.
GGCGGTCTCCTGCGACGTCGAGGGCGGCCACCTCGTCATCGAGGTGTCCGACGACGGACCGGGCTTCTCTCCCGCCGCCCTCGAACGCGGCTGCGAGTGCCTCTTCACAGACGACTCCTCCCGCTCCTCGCGCGACGGAGGCCGCCACTACGGGCTCGGTCTCCACGCCGCCTCCGAGGCCGCGAGCGCCCACGGGGGCTCCGTCTCGCTCGCCAACAACCCCTCGGGCGGCGCGGTGGCCACCATCGTGGTCCCCCTGTGAGGGCCTGACGACTCAGGCCCTCACACCGGCGTGGCTCGCAACCAAACGCTTCCCGGATAATAATGCCCGTTGCGGGGATCGCCCTGGCTAGTCGCCGCCCATGTGCATGAGCATGTCAGCGATGCGAGTCGCCATCTCGTCCGCCGCTGCACGGATGTTGGCGACCCAGGACGCAAGGCCGGTCTGATCGGATGCCTCCGCTTCAAGCACGTCGTAGTTCGCGGTCACCGCCATGAGCGGGGTGACGAGGTCGTGCGAGGCGGTGCAAACGAACGCGCGCTCCCGCGCCTCGGCCTCCGCCACCGGTCGCAGGGCACGTCCCGCTGCCGCCCACGCCACGGCGAGCGCCCAAAAGCCGAAGCGATCGGCGTCACTCGCTTCGCTAAATCAACTATATGGGATGACGGATCACGGTCTTAAGCTTCTCCGGCGCGCACTTGCGCGGGTCGGAGAGGTAAATCTCGTGATACAGGCGAAATACGGAGAAGTCGGGGGCGTAGCCCTCCTCCGCTGCGAATGCACGCATGGCATCTATGGTCGTCGGCTCTTCGTCGTAAGGCCCAGTGTGCATGCACTGAACGCAAAGGCCCTCGTCGAGCCTCAGCAGCTCGACCGCCGAGAAGTCCAGCTTCTTCTTGGCGGCAGCTTCCGAAACGGCCCAGCCGAAGTCCTCGCGAGTGACGAAATCGGGCAGGCGGATACACGAGATGAAGTTGAAGTCGTCCTTCCTCGTGTAATCGATCTCGCCACCGGCGCGGTCTTGCCACCAGAAGCCCTCGAGCGGCGGCACGACGAAGTCGAAATAGCCTTCGATTTCCCGCGAGCCCTTCTTCGACATCTTGATGGTATAGGCAACGCCGTAGAGCAGCGGCAACGTTCTCTGGTACTCGCCATCTTCGGCATTGGGATTACCCTTGCCCCGCACGGCGACGTAGCTCATGGGCGGAACGGTAACGACGCCCGGCTTGCTCGACGGCCTGTAGAGCTCCCTGAACTCCTTCTTGAAATCGTATACCATCGCAACAAACCTCCCTGAGCTTGGATTTCCATCGAATCGGTTCAAATAGAGCAACGGACGCGGCTTCGGAAGAAACCGCGTCCGTTGGCAGACATTATATCATAGAATCGAACGTATGTTCTACTCCCACTCAGTAATCAAATCGTGCATTTCCATGGTCTCTCGTTTACGTGGTGCACCGCCGTCTCCCCACTCACCGGAATCGGATGGTTTTCGGGTACCCGAGTTGAACTCAAAATGAACTCAACACCGATCTTTCGGTCGGCGGCTTCTAGGACGAAAGGACCACGCGCTGCGCACACGATGAGAGCCCAGACGGCCATCGCATACACGCGAAGACTGGTACTCCAAAACCCGTACAGCCAAACCCGACTACAAGCTCATCGATAACCCACTGTCAAACCGTTCTCAAGATAACAGCACGATCTTGCTTCAGCTCAGAGCTCCTTTACGGCCTGATAATCCCAATAATATTTTCCGTTTTTGTAATATTGCATCGCCACGTGCTTCCCGGACCATTTGATACAGTCCGGGCATTTGTCCCTATCAACGCGTGTCGAGTTGTACAGGACAACGATAGCCAACCCGTCACTTTTCGCCTTCTCGCACTCGTACTCAACGTAGCTGCGATAATCGACATGGTGGCCACGGGCGCAAGCCCTGGTCCATCTGTTGTAGCTCGAGCACAGTTGGCAGCCGCCACTCCTGAGATCCTTAGTTTTCTCTCCCACAACGAGCACAAAACGTTTCGAGACATTAAGTCTCTGGCTAAGTGATTTTTTGATACTGCAATTCAAGCTCGTGTCCCGAGCCTGATGAAGGTCGTGGGCATCGATGAAGTCCAGCGAAAGATACTTGCTCTCCTTCCATTTGTACAGCTGCTCAATTGCATCTTTGTCCCCGTCCCAATCCCCGGCGATATACGTCTTCGTCCTATAGGCCATACCGTGAAACTCCCTTCATCTCATACAGATCAACTTTGCTCATTGCTTCACTGGTGAGAACGATACTGATAGGCTGCGAGAAATAACAGCCCGTCGATCTCAAAGTGCACAACATACACTTCAGCAGTTCGCTCACACTCTTTTGCCGGACATCATCAAATCGAGTAATTCCCGATCCCAGGAGCGGAAGCGATATTGGCCGTCCCGCATACGCCCTGCAAAGCTCTTGCCACATATTCATGAGACATCTCTCATATTCGGCCATCGTCAAACGAGCCTGTTTTTGCTCATCGAAATGCGAAAACGCGAGCAAGAGATAGTCCTCCCCAAACCGCTTGATTGTCCCAAGGTCATATTGACGGCGACCGTCGCGATCATATACAGGAAGAGGCGAACTCTTTTCGCTTTCAATTTCACTTCTTAATTCAGCCAAATCATCAACATGGCAATCGATGAACTTACCGTTCAACGAGGAATGGGAGATAACGATGTCGTCGACGTCGGAATCGAAGTACTCATTGAACGGAACAACCTTTTTCCCATCTTGGGCAAAAAGGTCTCCTTCGACTATCTCGATTCGATTGCCATTTATTTCTAGTTCGATATGCTCTCTGTAGAGACAGGCTAGAATAAAGCGGATGGATACTACGAGTGCAGCGAAAACAGCAAGCACAATGAGCAGATAGACCCACCATACTTGACCGGGAATCATGTCATGAAGTGAAATACCAGAAACCGCAAGCGCTGTCTCCACCACGGCTACAATTCCGGTAGCGACGGAAATCGCATCCTTTTTCAGAATAGATAATTTTGCACCCTGAGGCAGACCCATGTCTCCTCCGATCTCAACCAACTCACTCACCAAACCCGCGCTTCCAGTCGAGGTACTCCTCCTCGGAGATCTCCCCGGAGTCACGCCTCGCGCGCATCGCCGCCCACGCTCTGACCGCCGCGTCGAGCTTCTGGGCGCCGGGCGCCGCGGGGTCCACGGCGACCCGAGCCCCACCATCGTCGGCCTCGGGCGTCGCGCCGAACCCCTCCTCGAGCCGGAACAGGACCTCGAGCGCGTCCCGGGCAGTATCGACCCCGTAGTCGACGAGGGAAGCAGGATCTACCTCCAGGGCGCGAGCAATCGCCTTCAGGTGCTGCGGCCGGGGCGTCCTGAGCCCGAGCTCGTAGTTGCGAACCGCGGACTCGGTCACGCCCGCCATCTCGGCGAGCTCGCGCTGCAGGAGGCCGCGCCTCGTCCGGAGCTCGCGTATCCTGCTGCCGTCCGCCATGTCTCCCCTGTCTCTCTTGTATATCTGGTGCACCTGCTTATCTCAGGATAACGCATCAGGATATGAAGGATTGTCATGTTGACCGTTCGATTTCGTGCTGCTAGTATCCGAACTGACAGCACGTTTTCGTGCTGTCGCGAGATTGGAGAGAGATGGAGAGCAGAACCATCGGCGCGGACGAGGTCGCCGAGGCCCTCGGCATGTCGCGCGCCTACGCCTACAAGCTCATCCGCCGGCTCAACAAGGAGATGGAGGAGCGGGGGTGCATCACCGTGCCCGGGCGGGTCAGCCGCGCGTACTTCGAGAAGCGCCTGTTCGAGGGCGAGGGGGATTCCGATGTCGGTGACAAGGGATAAGCGGAACGGCACCTGGTGCGTCCAGGCCTGGTACAAGACCTACAACGGCAAGCGCGCCCACAAGGTGAAGCGGGGCTTCAAGACCAAGCCCGAGGCGCTCGCGTGGGAGCGCGACTTCTACGCCGTGCAGGCGGGCGACATGGACATGAAGCTCGTCGACTTCCTCGAGCTCTACAAGAAGGACATGGGGCCGCGCCTGCGCCTGAACACCTGGAAGACCAAGGAGTCCATCATCACGAAGCGCATCCTCCCCTACCTGGGCGAGAAGCGCATGAACCAGATCGCCCCGGTCGACATCGTGAGGTGGCAGAACGAGCTGATGGCCCTCGAGAAGCCGGGCGGGGGCGGGTTCTCCGCGACCTACCTCAAGACCGTCAACAACCAGCTCTGCGCGCTCTTCAACCACGCCGTGCGCTTCTACGGCCTCTCGTCGAACCCGTGCCGCAGGGCCGAGTCCATGGGCTCGAAGTCCGCCGACGAGATGAGGTTCTGGACCAAGGACCAGTACCTCAGGTTCTCGGACGAGATCATGGACAAGCCGCTCTCCTTCCACGCCTTCGAGACGCTCTACTGGTGCGGCGTGCGCGAGGGGGAGCTGCTCGCCCTGGAGCCGCGGAGGTTCGACTTCGAGCGGGGGACCCTCACCGTCGCGGAGTCCTACCAGCGCATTGACGGGCAGGACGTCCTCACCGACCCGAAGACCCCGAAGTCGAAGCGCGTCATCGCCATGCCGCGCTTCTACGCGGAGGAGATGGAGGCGTTCCTCTCCGCGCTCGACCTCGACCCCGACGAGCGGATCTTCCCCGTGACCAAGTACTTCCTCAGCCACGAGATGGCGCGCGGGAGCAAGGCGGCCGGCCTCGAGCCCATCCGCATCCACGACCTCAGGCACAGCCACGTGTCGCTGCTCATCGACATGGGCTTCACCGCGCTCGCCATCGCGGACCGCATGGGCCACGAGGCAGCCGACATCACCTACCGCTACGCCCACCTGTTCCCCAGCGTCCAGGCCGACATGGCCCGCGCCCTGGACGGGGCGAGAAGGGAGAACTGACATGCCCTGCCCCAACTCCGCCCGCGAGAGGAGCGTCACCATCGGCTTCCGCGTCACGCCCGAGCAGGCGAGGCGCATCGACCTCATGGCCCGCGCCTCGGGCATGACCAAGCAGGACTACCTCTACAAGCGGGCCCTCGAGGAGGAGGTCGTCGTCAAGCCCGACGTGCGCGTCTACAAGATGCTCCGCGACGAGATGGCGCGCGTGTACCGGGAGCTCAGGCTCATACGGTCCGCCGACGAGGTCGACGAGGGGCTCGCCTGGACGATCGACTTCCTCGCGCGGGAGTTCTCCGCCATGCGCGGCGAGGCGGAGCCCTCGGACGTCGAGCGGGAGGACGCCCTCATCTTCGGCATGTCCCGGAGGTGAGGGGCGAGCGTTCCGCCCTCTTCCGATGCGGGGCATCGCCTACGCCGCCTGAACCGCTGCGCTTTGGAAGCATGCTCCCGGCTCCCCGCTTCCGTAGGGCCAACGGAGTGCCACAAGCGTGTGGGTTTCCCCGAAGCCTTTATCTCTCAGGCGAAGTGGGGTATACTGCCTGCAGTGTGAAAAGCCCTCGGGCTTTTAGCGGCTGCGGGTACCTGTACCTTCAGCCGCATTTTTCTTTTTTGGAGGCACGACCATGAAGGATCGTCCGCTCATCTCGGCAGAGCGCCAGGTGGCCCACCTCGCGGAGCGGGGCGTCCGCTTCGACATAATGGGCCCCGAGGACGCTATCGCGTTCCTCCGCGACAAGAACTTCTTCTTCAAGGTCAAGGCCTTCGCGAAGTGCTTCTCGAGGTACTGGGACCCAGCGTCGGAGAACTACGGGCGCTACGTGAACCTCGACTTCGCCTATCTCGCTGAGCTCACAAGGCTCGACCACCATCTCCGCGAGGTCGTCCTCTCGATGACGCTCGACATCGAGCACTACATGAAGGTCCATCTCAACCGAGCCATGATGGACGACGGCGCCGACGGGAAGGAGGTCCTTGACCTCCTCTTCGCCCATGAGAGGGAGCGGAAGGAGAGGTTGCTTGAGGAGCGGTTCGACCCCCGGAGGTCGAGCGCGGCCATCGAAAGGATCGGGGCCATCGCCGACCGCCTGGACGGAGCGGACGGTGCCGAGCAGGCGAGGCTCCTCCTCGAGCTTCTTCACATCGCCGAAGACCAGACCCTGGGAATAGACCCTGAGCACCTCGAGCGCAGCATCTCCTACCTCGGGGACTCGAACTACACCCGGGACCTCGCGAATAAGTACGGCAGACGCGAGGACATGTACGTCTGGAACTACCTGGAGCTCGTCTCCTTCGGAGGGATCATCGTGCTCTACAAGTTCTACTTCTACGAGCTCAGGAAGGCGCGTAGCGAGAAGGCCGAGTCCGTCAAGCAGCTCCTGTTCCCCGTGAAGGCCCTGCGCAACGCAGCCGCGCACAACGGCAACGTTCTGAACACGATCGGGCAGCGCCTTCAGAAACCCGTCGGCGCCATCGCAACGGCGGCGAAGGAGGAGCTCGGAATCGATCGGGAGCTTGTCGCCCTCACGAGGCGCTTCCCCGTCGTTCACGACTTCACCGCGCTCGTGCTCTACTTCGACAGAATCGTCAATGATGCGGACGCGAGGTCGGAGAAGGCGGCGTGCCTTCACGCTCTGCGCGAGCGCTTCCTCAAGCGCGCCGACTACTTCGAAAAGCAAATCGAACTGGACCGGGGAATCAGGGTGCTGGGGGAAGTCATGCGTTCGGGGGCCGAGGCGATGTCCTCGGATTCCCTATGAATCGCCGTCCTGATTTCCGAGAAATTGGGCGCCTGCAGGGCCCGGCGAGACTCCAGGGCCCTGCAGGGCCGAGCGGGAAAGAGTAAGTCCGAGTAGGTCCGAGCAGCCCAGCAGTAACCCGTCTGCCAACAGCATAAAATCCGCAGCTCAGGCGCATGACATGCCGTCACGCAAATCGGCTGGTTCGGGTAAGAGTAAGTCCGAGTGGTCAGAGTAGAGCCCGACTTCCCCCTCTCGGCCGGGCGCAGAGCCGATAAGGCGAACTCCAGAGACAACCCAATAACGACGAGCCGAGGCCGGCGGATGCCGGTTATTCCTCGTGCGCGCAGCCTGTCACGGGCCCCGCTTTCCCCGCAAGGGCCGCGATGCTTTTCCGGCTTCTTTCGGGCTCGGCCGCCCCCGCTCAGAGCGACGCCGGCGAAGCTCCCCCGAAACAACCTGTTGATGTGCAATAAGAACTGGTCCGAGGGGACTGCGGTGGAGAACTTGGACCAAAGGAGTTCAAGGAGGCCATCGCATGGCATACAGCGAGGAGCAGAGAAGGAGCGCCCTCGAGACATTCATCAGGTTCGACCATAGCCATGCTGACGCAATTGCCGAGCTGGGGTATCCCAACCGGGGGACGCTCAGGGGCTGGTGGAGGGAATACGAGAGGACCGGCGTGGTGCCTGTCCGGAAGTCCGTCTCCGACCCGACATACACCGACGCGATGAAGCGCGCCGCGGTCGACTATTACCTCGGCCATGGCAGGGGCCTGGCACGGACGGCGAGGGCGCTCGGCTATCCCAAGAGCCGCCAGCTGCTCGGCGAGTGGATCGACGAATATGCGCCGGGCCAGAGGAAGCGCAGGGGCCCGGGCCCGGATCGGGGCCCCGTGCCCCTGGAGGGGAAGGTGCAGGTGGTCGCGGAGCTCGAGGCCAGGACGGGCACGGCGGCGGAGGTCGCCGAGCGGAACGGCGTGTCGCGGACCGCGCCTTGCGCATGGCGCAGGGAGATCATGGGCCATAATGGAGGGAGACACCAGGAGAAAGGGCTTCCCGTGGCCAAGGAGATCGACGAGCTTCCCGACGACATCGGGCGGCTGCAGGACATGCCGAGAGAGGCGAAGGCGCGCCTCAGGCAGGTGCAGCTCGAGCTGGACGTGCGCGAGGCGACCCTCGAGATCGTAAAAAAAGACCCGGGCACCGACCCGAACCGGCTGACGAACAGGGAGAAGGCGTCGATGGCGGAGGCGCTGAGGGGGAGGTGGAGCCTCCGGGAGCTGCTGGCCGCCGTAGGCATGGCCAAGAGCAGCTATGAGTACGCGAAGGGGGCCCTGGCCAGGGGCGAGGGCCCGGTGTTTTCTTTCAATAAGAAGTGACCAGAAATATCACCAGGACTTGAACATCCCGATGATCTGTTTCTGCACATCCCGTTCACGGGACATGGCGTCTCTCCGCACATGAGCCGGAGGGCACGGCCATGCCCCACAATTCCTTTCTGGCGGGCAAGACGGCGACGAACGTCCCGCCAGAAGGAGGAAAGGAAAGATGACCGTGTCCCCTGACGTACAACAATGTATCAGACGGATGGATGCCGACGGAGCCGGGCCGACCGAGATGGCGGGGGCCCTCGGCGTGTGCCGCAACAGCGTGTACAAGTATTCGAGGATGGAGGACCTCTCCCCGCAGCCGCCCGTGGCGGAAGGGAGGAAGAGGCCTGCAATCGACAGGTACGCCGGTTTTATCGTCGGCATGCTCGTGGACGACCGCTCCGTCCCCAGGAAGCAGCGCCACAGCGCGCAGAAGATCTTCGACAGGCTCGTCGCCGAGCAGGGCTACGCGGGATCCTATCCGACGGTGTGCCGCTTTGTGAGGGAATGGAAGCTCGCGCGGGAGCAGTCCCCACGCGACGGCTTCCTCGAGCTCGACTGGGCGCCGGGCGCCATGCAGGCCGACTATGGCGCCTTCACCGCCACCGTCGCAGGCGAGAGGCTCGAGCTGAAGCTCCTCGTCGCGACGTTCCCGCATTCGAACGCCCGCTTCTGCATCGCGATGACGTGCGAGAAGGCAGAGTGCTTCTGCGAGGGGCTCGCCGAGATATTCGAGATGGCGGGGCGCGCGCCGCGCCTCGTCGTGCTCGACAACGCCACCGAGGCGGGGCGGATGCTCTTCGGCAGGGTGACGGAGTCCAAGCTCTTCTCCCAGCTCAGGGCCCATTACCGCTTCGAGGCCAGGTTCTGCAACCCCGATTCCGGAAACGAGAAGGGATCGGCGGAGAATGCCGTGGGGTTCCTGCGCCGCAACCTCCTCGTCCCCGTGCCCTCCGTGCCGAGCCTCGACGCGCTGAACTCGATGCTGCTCTCCGGCTGCAGGAGGATCAACGCCGCGGCGGAGAGCAGGCTGCACGGACCTGCGCCCAAGGCCTTCGCCGAGGACCTCGCGGCGATGATGGCCCTTCCGGGCGTGCGCTTCGACTCCGTGAGATGGGTGCATGTCCGCTCGGACAAGAGGGGCTACATACAGCTGGGCGGCGTCTCCTGCTGCGCAGGCCCCGCCTGGCGCAGCCGCGACCTCCTTGCTGGCGCCGGAGCGCGCACGGTCGAGATCATGGACATGCACGGAAGGCATGCGGCATCCCTTCCGAGGTCGTGGAGGCAGGGAGAGCTCGTGAGGAATCCCGCGTCGCTCGTGCCTGCGCCGGTGGCGAGGCCGGGGGCGTTCGGCGAGTCGGTCATACGCAGGGACATGCCGGAAGCGCTCCTCTCCCATATGGACCGGCTGGAGAAGGATGACCTCAGGCGTGCGCCCAGGGCCATGGGGAGGGCATCGGACGCGTCCGGCTTCGATGCCGCGTGCCAGGCCGCGGAGCGCCTCTTCGCAGAGGGCAGGGTCCCGGACGATGCCTCGTGCGACGCGCTTGCGAGGAGGATCGCCTCGGGCGGCGCGGAAGGCGCGGGGGTCGACCTTGCCGCATACGACCGCCTCGCGGGGAAGGGGGGCTCCGATGGGAAGCGGCGCTGAGGCCCTTGCCGAGCGCGTCGCCGCCGCCGGCGCGAGATGCTCGCTCACGAAGTCGCTCCTCGCCGACTGGGGCGTGCGCGGCACGCCGAGGCAGGTAGAATACCTTGCCGAATACCTCGAGGCAGAATGCGCAAGCAGGGATGCCTCGAGGAGGGCATCCCTGCTCAGGAGGTGCGCGCTTCCGCAGGCGAAGACGTCCGACGGCCACGACTGGACATCCGCCTCCTGGCCGGAAGGCTTCGGCCGGGCGGACCTGCCCTCGCTCTCGTTCCTCGAGAGGCGCGAGGGCCTCGTGCTCATGGGCGATGTCGGCGCCGGCAAGACCCACATGCTCGAGGCGATCTGCTCGCTGTGCTGCCAGCAGATGCGCCCTGCAAGGTTCTTCACCGCATCGTCGCTGGTCATGCGCCTGAGGCGCGCACGCGATGCGGGATCGCTCGACCGCGAGCTCGCCCAGCTCGCGAAGGCCGACATCCTGGGGATAGACGAGCTCGGCTTCCTCCCCCTCGACACCGACGGGGCGAGGCTGCTCTTCCAGGTCATATCCGAGAGCCACGAGCGGCAGTCCCTCGTGATCACCACGAACCTCGAGTTCGCGCGCTGGGGCGCCGTCTTCGGGGACGGCCAGATGGCTGCTGCCGTGATAGACCGCATCTGCCATCACGGGAGGCTTCTGAAGTTCAGCGGCGAGTCCCGGCGCATGAGGCATGCCCTCATATCGGGAGATAGCACGCCTGGAGGGCAGCTGGCCTAGCAGTCTCCATGCGGCGCATTCAGGCACAGGAATTGAACACCGGATGTCCGGTTCCCGTGCCTGCAGCGTTCAATTCCTGGTGATATTACCGTTCACTTCTGCTTGACAAAACACACCAGCGTCGGGAATCCCTCGGCGTCCCTGCGGCCGCGCTCGCGGGCCATCTCCTCGCGGCGGCGCTTGACGTAGCGCTGCACGGTGGAGTAGCCGCCCGTGTAGCCCTCCTCGTCGCGAAGCCTCACGTAGACCCTCGTCGCCGTGTGGCGCTGCTTGCGCCAGTTCCTGCAGTCGTCGTCGAGCCAGGAGTCGATCGTCTCCTCGTATGGCGCGAGGACCTCGCTCTCGTGCTCGCGGCGCCTCGGGGGCTCGGGCGACAGGTCCTCCATCCTGGCGCGCTTCCTGACCGTCGGCTCCGACGCGCCGACCGCCCTCGCAATCGAGGCGATCGGCTCGCCGCCCCTTGCCCTCTTGCGTATATCCTCTATCTTGTCCACGCCGATCATTCCCCTCTGGCCCTCCTCGCGTCGCAAACCGAGGCAACGACATTGTTGGGCCGATTGCGGGTGGTCGGCGTGCCCATGCTCAAAGCCGAAAGAATTTCGTGCTCAGGCCCGAAACTTTCCGACGCTCAAACCCGCAACTTCGAGGCCATCAAACACAGCTCAGCCGCCCACGCCCATGGCCCCCTGTGTGCCAGCGCAGGCCGGGAGCGTGGACGGCGGCCGTGGCTGAGCGCCGCCCGCGGAACAGACCCGCGAAGCGGGGCTGTGGAGCGGAAGCGCGAAGACACAGACGACGGCCATGCTCCCGGCCGTCCCCGGGAGACTTGCATGCCGCCCGCTACCCGCATGGCAGGCCCGACCCGCGCCCCACGGCACCCCTGCCCATGGCGCGGGCCAACCCCCGATGAGCCTGCGCTTGCGTGGCTTGTGCGCACGGCCCGGCGGCAGGTAAATTCAATGACAAAGCAGCTCCTTCGCATTCAAGTTGCAATTAGCACACGGTCATGTGGCATTCGGCTAACGTACTACCCAAGAACACCTTCATTTGTTAATTGAACTCAGCCAGTGGCATATGCGGTTGCGAAAACGACCATTTAGCGGCACCATTACCACCGTGAAATTTAAATGCGCTCGCGTGATGAGATGGAGTTGCTATGCCAAAATTACCGCCTAATGAAGTGTTCGAGAGGTATGAGGAAGAGATTGTTACCGACCCTGCATACGCTGGAATGCCTGACCTCTATAAAGCCGATGGAGGCATTCAGTGGGAGGCTCCTTCAAACAGGGGCGCTGGGCAGTTTCAATTCACGCATGATAAGCGACTTGTCTGGTGGAAGAAGAAGGCAGAGGAGGTAGGAATATCTACAAGCGAGGATAAATGGATTAGCAAAGTTGCGAAGCTGATTCACCCCACCAAGCAAAAGCCCTGCAAATGCTGCGGCAGGATAATGGATATCAGGTATTGTTATCTTAGCTCCATCCTAATCAAGAGGATTATGAAACTGCCATATGTTACGGATGAGCTTGAAGTTGATTACTGCACTAACATCCTCGATCTTGTCGTTGAGTTTGAGAGTCTCTACGGCGAAGAACGCCTCAACGATTTGGGGCGTTGCTTGAAATGCAAGGCGGTGCCAGATATACCTTTCTTTGATAGCACTGAGGACTTCATTGAGTGGCTGAACGACTTCTATATCCCTTCCGAACCCAGCTTGCTAAGCCCTGGAGCGATGTCGAATGCTCCAGACAGGCTAGACGGCTTTCACACATACAACAGATGCTGCAGGTCTACTGCTGACAAGGGTCGTTCGAAGAGCAACCTCGCTTCATACTCAACTGACCGCAGGGCTTTTGAGTATTGGGTCGACGGCAATTGGGTCGAAGCAAATATGGCCATGGGACTTTTCCGCAGCGATACAGAAGTGCAGCAAATTCCCTGCATGAATGATGACGGGCAAACGTATCATCCATTGCCTTGTGCAGCCGATCACATCGGACCTATCTCACTCGGCTTTTCTCATAGGCCAGTGTTTCAACCGCTGTGTACACCTTGCAACAGCGCAAAGAACAACAGGATGTATTATTCAGACGTGCAGAAGCTTATAGCCGCAGAGCAAGATGGAGAAGACATCGCATCCTGGTATTGCGCACCCGTCTGGAACCGACTGAAGAACCTTGTGGAAATGCCCGATGACGCTGTGAAGCTCTCACGTGTTCTACGCGACAACCGGCACAATGCCATGATGCTCCTCGAAAGGTTGATGTTGGATGGCCACCTTGTCTTTCTCACGACATTCTTAAATCTGTTATACGCGAATTACGAATACGACATTTCAGATTGGTGGATGGACGACAAGAGCACTGTCTACGTTAACTTCAGCGTAAGGCCATCGACGCTCGAGTACTCGCGAATCAAAAAGGCCCGGAGAATCCGCGTCGCCTTCCAGGCTCTGAATACCTATGCGCAAAAGGAAAACCGTAACGGGCTTCTGGTTGAGTTTGCTGGAGCTAATGCCCTATACGCAGAAATCGAGCGTACGGCCTCTGCGTTCGAGTCGCCCTATTATTACCAGGACCTGAATGAAGCGCTAGCCGAAGAGCTATCGGAGGATTTCTCAGACGCCGAAACACTCAAGAACATCGCTGATGGCTTGCCATGCTCGGACGTATTCGAGGGCGATAGGCAATATCAAGCGGCGAAGCATGCAATCGACGCTTACATGGACGGTGTTGGCAAGCATCTAGCGTCTATGTGGGATGACCCTCGCTACACGCGCACCGACTACGACGACATGTTCTGATAGCGCTCAACGTACGATGCGGGATCCGTTAACCCTCTCATGAGTTTTTGATATTCGCAGGATGGGGCGCAAGCGTATTCCTCGGCGCTTGCGTCCTCACCTGCTGCAACTTCCGGCAAATCGCCTATCGCATCCATAACGGACGGCACCAATGGATAGCTCTCGTCAACACCGGCATTGGTGATTCGCGAGATGCTCTTAGTTCTGACTTCGATACGCGTGATAGGCGCGAGCTCAAACGAATCGACTACATGTTGTGCAGCGCCTAGGACGATAACCCTTTCCCTACGCTGCGGGACTCCATAGTTGGCGCAGTTGACCTTGTTGACTTTGAAGGCCTCAACGTGCTCTCCAAGCTCGGAGAGGATGCGAGGAAAGAACGTGCCCTTCTCGAAGTTCAATATGCCTGCGACGTTCTCGAATATGAATCCGTCTGGTTTGACTTTCGCAAGCACTTTCGTGTACTCCTTGAAAAGCCAGTTGCGTGCATCTTGGATTGAGCGATAGTTGGCCGTCGAAAACCCCTGACAAGGTGGACCGCCGAGGACAAAGAGCGGGGAGTCAGGATTATCCTTCCTAAACTTCGCCGCTGCATCGCAAATTGAATTAAGAATCTCGGGGTCAGAGATGTCACCGCAAATTGTTGCACCGTCAATATTTGCAGCATGCGTCTTAAGGAAATCGGGAACGATGTCATTGGAAACGACCGGTTGCCACCCAGCCCAGACAAAGCCAAGCGCAAGACCGCCTGCACCTGCGAACAGGTCTATGAACGCTCCCTTAATCGGAAGAGCTTTTGCAACCTGATATGCCAAAAGCGGAGGTACAGCGTTGCCTATCTGCTTGGCAACCGACGCCTTTGACCCGAGGAAAACGAAGTCGTCCGGAAACGACTGGATTCTTGCCGCCTCGCGATATGTAAGTGTGCGGTCCTGCGTGTAATGTGTGTTGCAGCCGCAGCCAGGGCGGTTGAAGTTCGTGCTGATCGTATATGCGGGCATATCCCGTGTCAGCCTACCATAGTAGGTTGACCTGCTGCCCTTCCCCTCGGCATACGATCTTCTAATTTGGTCGAGACGCTTCGAGGGAACGCTTTCGGGAATGTTCTTCCAGTTGCCACCCTCTGGCACATAAGAAATGCCCATCATATCGAGCTCGCTGAGCGAAGGGGCGATGTGATTATCAAGCACTTTGCTTCTCCTACAGTTCCATTACAAGTTGTCCATCGGGATTAACGGCTTCTTGCGCGACGCCTAGCTCATCCGGCGACAGGTCGTACGCTTCAGCGACTAAGTCGTCAATGAGCGCCAGCATTGAGCTATCAGATGGGTCGGCAAGAATCTCATCGACAACGACCGACATCTTTTCAAGCAAATCGTCGCTTAGATTCGGATACGGCACCCTCTTTAGCATCCCGGATGATACGTGGTTTGTGGTTAGGACCGTGCGCGCCATGAACTCAAAGACGCTGGAATTCAGCACCCCCAATAGCGCCCTAAGCTTCTTTGGATCAGTGCATGTCGCGACGCCAAGCGAGTTGCCCGCAACATGGCCAGACGAAAGCAGCGTCGCCTTTACGCGCTTTTTCTGAGATACGCGCGAAACGTCCCGCCAAACGACCTTCTCCGACATTGCGGACGGAGGTATAGGCGACTTACTGTCATCGTAGTACCACTTCTCGTTGTCAGAGAGCCGGTAGCATGTGACCATGAAACCCTTTACGAACCGATACGGGCTCCTGTCGCAAAGACGCTCGCTTATCCTAGTCTCGTCAACCTCTCTGCCGAGGGTAATATCGCCGCAGGAACCCAGCGTCGGCATGAGCGACAGCTTCTCTATAAGGCGAATCTCTTCTTCTTTGTAACCAACTGGGATAATCCAGCCGTTGGTCAGGGAGTAATTCCAGAAATGGTCATCCAGTGCATAATCGACCGTTTTCGATTTGAGGTGGCTAACCACTCGACCGGGCTTATCGTTTCTGTTCGCATCAAGAACGAGATAAATTGCGGCCTGGTCGGCACCGGCAAACAGTTTTAGCTCTGCCGGGTAATAGTGAAGACTTCTGAGAGAGAAGTGATCGAGCATTGACCGTCTTAGAACTGCAGAGGATGTATCAGCTGCGAGTGATGACGGCATCACGATCCCGCAGATTCCAGATTCTTTGACGAGCCTCAACGCAAGGGCCAGCCCGAAACGAGAGAGGTTCAACGCGCCTGCGCCGAAAGACTTGCCTCCCTTAACTTCGGGATACCGTTCTGTCAGCAACCGTCCGTAGGCATTGGTTAACGTCTGATACGCTTCGTACTCATCCTTGGTGGCAAAGGCGTTTGCCTTAAGTGATTTCGTCGATGACCAGGGTGGATTGGTAACGCAAATATCGAAAGAACCATAGAGGGCTTGGTCGCAATCAAATGCGTCCATTACTTGGGTGTTAACAACGACTTCAAATGGCGCATCCGTTGCCGCCTCGCAAATCGTTTCCGTAGCCGCATTGATAATCGCTTCGTCTATATCCCAGGCCGTAACAACGACCTCCTTCGGATGGTTGTTTGCGGTTGCGAGCACGGTCAAGAACGCAGCAATTAGACGGCCATCGCCACAGAAGGGGTCGATTACGTTAATGACGGAATCCTGGCGTAGATCAAAGTTCTGCATGATATCGCCAATCATGGCGTCATACACTTGCTTCGGCGTCAAGAACTGGCCTATAGCCTTAGACCGGTTCCTCGGCGTGCAATCAAAACCGCTCGTCATAAAGGCGCAGTAGTCGCGACTCACGCCCGATTCGACCTCGAGCAATCGTTCTTGAGACGCAGCATCTTTTAGACCCGAATATGCGGACACGCCCAGGTACCCAACCCTTCTAGATAGACTCAACACAAGCATTCAATTATGTCACGTCTGCGGAGAGGCCACGACGGCGCTCTCGTGAAAGCAGACGATTGGCACCAACTTCAACGCTAGAAGATAATGACGGCAGGCTGGCAGCTTGCCATTACGACCAAAGCATTTCGGGCTGAGCGAATTCTTTTACGAGCCCCGTATTCAAGGCGCGGTACAGGTATCGCACTGCCGTTGATGAATATGGACGCCATAGCGAGCAAACGACCGCCTGAACTTCCTTGCTGACAATAGGAGCGCCATAGAGCCATTCGAACGCTTGGCGAAGCGCGCCATCCTCTACGGGCAATATATCGGGACGACCAAGATAAAACAGCAAGAACATGTCGCAAGTCCATTTCCCTATGCCGGGGAGCTGAACTAGCGTTTTATAGACATCTTCATCAGGCAACTCGGCTAACGATTCGAGATCGTTGGCTAGTGCATACTCCGCAAGCGTCTTGAGGCTCTGCACCTTACGAAATGACATGCCGCAGCTCTTGATGTTTTCAGCAGGGATGCCAGCTATGCATTCGGGCGTATAGTCGCCATCGCACAGCTCCCGAAGGCGAGATTCGATAGCACGGCCTGCTTTCATCGAAAGCATTTGTTCTATGATCGAATGCGCAAGGCTGTGGAAAGCCGATTCCGGCCGACTGTATTCAAGGTCGCCGATATACTTCATCAGATGACATAGGCGATAGTCTTGCTCGGCGAGAAACGTCACTTCTTTTGAGGTTAGCGAAATAACTGGCATGTTTTTGCTCCTGGCTGCAAGGCTACGCTTCGGTGTTTGCTAGACGCTCGATGAATGCTTTGATGTCAGATTCTCTTTGGTCGGTATTGAGCGTCTGTTTTATGTCATTCAACTTGCTCTGTCTTCTCTGTGAGTAATCAGTTAGGAAATCGGCGTACCTAGCCGCCTTTGCCTGATGCTCTTCTGGAACATCTTCGGCAACCTTGAACGTATCCTGGTCAATGACCGTTTTCTCGTCAGGCGAGGTTACCCACAACAGAAAGTCCGCGTATTGATCTGAAACGGAGAGATCATAGGATCTGCCGCCAACCTCGATCACTATGTTGCCGTTGAAACTGGTCTTTATCATCGTTCATCTCCTACTTGAAAATTGTATTTGTTAAGGCGCATTTTCAGGTATCTCTCGCCTCCGTCAAGAACGTCGGCTATCGACTGCTTGATGTGGCTGTCATTCATTACGCCAGACGTGTAGCTTATTGATCCCTCGTCGTTCTTGCATACAACGACCGTGCGTGCGTCGCCGTTCACAACAACCGGTGCCGAGTGGCTTACCACGAAAAACTGGACATTGAGTTTTAGCTTCTTCAGCCGGTCAATCAGGAAATCCTTGATAGTCGCAACGTCGAGATTATCCTCTGGCTGGTCGAGGACGATGTACACCCATCTGCCTGCAACAACCTCATCGTTCAGGAACAACTTCAAGAGCGCTTGGGCCTTTGTGCCGGGAGACATATCATCTATCGACACATCTTTGAGCGTAATGATTACGCTTAGGCTATCAGAACCGGCAACCTCTTTTTTTACTAGCTCAAAGAACTTGTTGTAGTGCGCAACGACGCCCTGTTTCGCACTTATCTTGACCTTATTGCCGTTGAATTTCTTGTGCATTCTGTCACTGTTACGCTGGCACAAGAATGCCTCGACAAGAGTCTGGTGGTTGCGAGTAGTTGAGCTGCTCAACGGCTCAGCAAACTTCTCGTCAAACGTCGACTCCTCGCTATAGACAAGGTTGATTGATATTCGGTCCACTTCATTCTGCAATTCGACCGGATCAATAGGCTTGTGCATCTTCTCATAGGCTCTTTGTGCCTGTTCGTTCAGGTAGTCCAAAGATAAGCGAAGCTCAAGAAGATCGTCGAGGAATGCAGCGACCTTGGCAGTCTTCTGGCCATACTGCGTAAGAGCCGTCGAACCGCTTGCATTGTTATATTCACCAATCGTGGTTTCGAACAGCGACACGAGTTGGTCACGGCCCTCGAACCACTCCGGATTTACTTCGTTCAAGAGGAGTGATAGGCGGGCGACCCTCTGCCTGAGGTTGGTGAGTTCGCCCTTTATGGCGCTCGCCTCATCATCTAAGGCAACGAACAGCTCCTCGTCTTCGGGATAGCTGCTTTTGAAGGTGATTGAACTCGCTGTTTTCGCCGCAGACGCTAGCGACTCCTCCATGCTCGAAAGCTCCGACCTCGCCTTGTCTATCTTGGGCCAGTCTTTTGCTGGGAAGGTTGGTGTATCGATAGACACACCCGACGGCATTTCCGAATCGAGATGGTCCATACGGATAGAGCCAGACTCGTACTTGGCGCAAAAAGCGAGCAGCAGTTTCTTCTCTAAATCAAGGATTTCGATAAGGCGGCTTTTAGCCTTACCCGACTCCTTTTCTGCATCCGCTTTCAAAGGTGAGACATGTTCGCCCAGAAACGGGATCTCCTCATACTTCCCGTCCCTGTAGATGCACTCTAGTTCGCCCTGACCAAGGTAGAGGCATGACGGGTGGTCTTTCATCGGAACGCCCCCGTGCATCGTGAACTTGACGCTATCCTCGTCCACGAACTTGGCATATGTGTGGAGGCCCTTGCCAGCCAACAGACAAGCTAGCAGCGACTTGCCACTGCCCCGCGAACCGACGATGCCATTGAAGCCTGGAGAGAAAGCCAATTTGAACGTTTGGCGACTTCCGCCGTCACCGTCGGTGAGTATGTCAAATGATACCGACTCCAAGAATGACGCAGTGTTCGTCTGCGGCAATGAAGGGCATTCGTCCGAGGTCTTTATGCGACTTTCCGGATCACTAATCGCAAGCAGCAGTGAATCGAGATCGCCGTCAAAGTCAATCCATGTGAACTTCGACCCTATCTTGTCTGCCGTCAACGCATCGCTGAAAAAGAGAGCAGCGACTGTCGCATGAAGTTCTTTCGCTAAACCATCCGATATGGCTTTTCGGCTCTTCTCGCCACCTTCTACAGCCATAGCATGGCTGTAATAGAAGAGCCTGTCCTTATAAGCTCGATTTGCAAGCAGCGGATTTTTACGGGTACCGTTTGGCAAGTAGTCGGATAGGCTTCTATCCTTGTTCTCGTGCGGTATGAAAAAGTGAGGGATAGACGCCGCCTTTTCCTGGAAGTCTTCAAGGTAGATAGCAATGCCCTCGGTCATCCTGGAGAACTGCTTGCGTGGTAGCGCGCTTAGGCTCTCTTTGGTTAGACCGTCCTCCTCTTTTGCAGCAAGTATTGCGGAAACGAATAGCTCGTCAACAATTGCGGACATCGCCGCAGCCTGTTCCATTGCGAACCAGACTATAGCGTGGAAGTAATCGCCCTTTTCGCCATTGCCGGGAACCAAATGATACGCGTCTATTGTCGACTTCTTGAGCTTGACGTTAATTTCCACGCCACCTATCAGAGTCTTACTCCTCTTGGCCAGAGCTACCTGCAATCTCTCCAACAGCTCGACATCAACGCTGTTGTGATCGGTCACCGCCAAAACATCGAGGTCGCTGTGCAGCACACTCGATGAGAACGTCTTTTCGTCATAGCGTCTGCTGTAGCACGAGCTCGAATGAATGTGCATGTCACACTTCTTGAATGTTCCTTCGGCCAGTCTTAAATCGCCCGTCACAAGCACAACCTTTCGCAACGCAACGCCTCACTTTTACCTTTGCATTTTCTCATGCGAGGTGGACAACAACAACGAGCTCTCCGTTCATGCGCCGACTTTGTGACGCGCTGCGACGATGCCCGTACCGGTAAAGGTGCGGGCATCGTTCGTCTATGCCCGCCTTACGAGACAGGGCTGTGTTAACCCGCCTATGACATGGAAATCTCCGGGTGGAACGGGTGCGGCTGCCGCCAGAGCCCGCGCCGGCTCGTCCGGTATGTCCCCGACCCCATCTGCGCCCGCAGCAGCGAGGCGGCGTCCCCGCCCCGGCGCGCCTCGCGCGCCCGGCAGAACCACGCGAGGCAGTTGGGGAGGCGCCTGGTGGACACGCCCCTGAAGCGGGCGAGGAACGCCTTGAGCGCGGAGTGCAGGGCGTTCACGCGGTTGAGCGGGGCGCGCGGGCCGGAGGAGGCGAACCTCTCGTGGGCCGCCACGCCCATCTCGGTGTTGATGTGCAATAAGAACTGGTCCGAATGAGCGCCGGGATTTGAGCACCGTGCGCATTAAGAATTGAGCATTTTGATCATGAGGGCCGCACCCCAAGAACCAGGGGCGCGGCCCTCGCCGTATTGTTTTTCCGGGCGAAGGCTTTGGACGGACCCGCCCGGAAAGGATGGAGGAGATGACCGTGCCCCTGGATGAAATCAATGATATACGTGAGATGGACGCCGTGGGCGTCCCGCGGGCGGAGATCGCGAGGAGGCTGGGGCTGAGCCGCAACACCGTCGCCAAATACGCCGATATGGCCGACATGTCGCCCGCGGCGCCGGAGCCGAGGTCGAGGGCGCGCCGCGCACTCGGACCCGACGACGCCGCATGGATCGATGCCGTTCTCGAGGCCGATTCGGGCGCACCTCGCAAGCAGCGCCATACCGCGAAGCGCATCTATGACCGGCTGGTCGCGGAGAGGGGCTACAAGGGCTCCTACTCCACGGCGCGACGCCACGTGCGCGAGTGGCGAAACTCTCACCGCCAAGGCGCCGAAGAGGGCTGTCTCGAGCTCGAGTGGGCACCGGGGACCGCGCAGGTCGACTACGGCAACTTCGAGGCCGTGGTGGCCGGAGAGCGCCTCGCGCTCAAGCTGCTCGTCGTCTCGCTGCCGCACCCCGACGCCCGCTACGCCCGGGCCTGCATGTCCCAGCGCTCGGAGTGCATGTGCGAGGGCCTCTCGCGGACCTTCGGGCAGATCGGGCGCGCGCCGGCGGCGCTCGTTCTCGACAACGCCACCGAGGCGGGCCGGATGTCGCGGGGCGAGGTGACGGAGTCCCATCCGTTCTCCCTGTTCCGAGCCCACTACCGGTGCGCGAGCCGCTACCGCGACCCCTACTCCGGCAACGAGAAGGGCTCCGTGGAGAACGCCGTCGGCTTCATCCGGCGCAACCTGCTCGTCCCGGTGCCCTCGGTCGGCGCGCTCGAGGAGCCCGACGGGATGCTCGAAGCCGGCTGCGCGCGGCTCAACGCGGCTTCCTCCTGCCGCGACGGGCGCCCGGTTACAGAGGCGCTCGCCGAGGACCTCGCGGCGATGGCCGCGCTTCCGGCGGACCCCTTCGACGCTGTCAGGTGGGTGCGGGCGCGCGCCGACAAGCGAGGCTACGTGACGGTCGACGGCCGCGAGTACGTGGCCGGGCCGGCCTGGCACTCCCGCGAGCTGTTGGTCGGGGTGCGGGCCTCGACGGTCGAGATCCTGGCCGACCGCGGCAGGCGCGTGGCGCTGCTGCCGCGCGCGTGGGGCGCGGGCGGGCCGGTGCGCAACCCGCTCTCGCTGGTGCCGGCGCTCGTGGCGCGCCCCAGGGCCTTCGGCGAGTCGACCGTCAGGAGCGACATGCCCTCGGGCCTCGTCGAGGCCGTCGACCGCATGGACCCGGCCGGGCGCCGCCAGACGCTGCGCTCGATATCCCGCGCCGCGGAGGTATCCGGCTTCGAGGCCGCCTGCGGGGCGGCGCTGCGCGTCGTCGAGGGCGGACGGGCGCCGGACGACGCGACCGTGGACGTGCTCGCCAGGAGGATCGCCGCCGGCGGCGCGGAAGCCGAGGGCGGTGCCGATCTCGGCGTCTACGACGGGTTCCTGAGGGGAGGCGCGCGCCATGCCGGTTAGCGACGGGCTCGCGCGCAGGGTGGTCGATGCGGGCAGGCGCTGCTCGCTCACCACCTCGGTGCTCGAGGAATGGGCGCGACGGGGCACGCCCAAGCAGATCGAGTACCTGGCGGGCTACCTCGAGGCGGAGCGCGACAGCCGCGACGCCTCCAGGCGCGCCCAGCCGCTCGGGCGCTGCGGGCTCCCGGCGCCCAAGACCTTCGACGGCTACGACTGGTCGGCGGTGTCGTGGCCCGACGGCCTCGGCCGAGAGGACCTGCTTTCGCTCTCGTTCCTCGAGCGCCGGGAGGACCTCGTGCTCATGGGAGACGTCGGCACGGGTAAGACCCACATGGCGAGCGCCCTGTGCCGGCTGGCCTGCGACAGGCGCCCGGGGGCCCGTTTCTTCACCGCGTCGTCGCTGGTGATGCGCCTTCGCCGCGCCCGCGACGAAGGAAGGCTCGACCGCGAGGCCGCGCAGATCGGCCGCGCGGCCCTGCTCGTCATCGACGAACTCGGCTTCCTGCCGCTCGATGCCGACGGGGCGCGGCTCGTGTTCCAGGTCTTCGCCGACGCCTACGAGCGCCAGTCGGTGGTGATCACGACGAACCTGGAGTTCTCCCGCTGGGGATCGGTCTTCGGGGACGACCAGATGGCGGCTGCGGTCATCGACCGCATCGTGCATCACGGCAGGCTCGTGCAGTTCAAAGGAGAGTCGTACCGCGTACGCCACGCACTCATGTAGGGCGGGCTGCTCAAAAATGGCGCGCACATTCCGTGCGCGCCCTGCTCAGATTTTACTGCCCATTCTGCTCAAATCTACTTGACGAAACACACTCGGCCAGGGCGCGCACGTAGCCGCGCTGGCGGTCGGTGGAGACCACCGCCCCCTCCAGCGCGCGGCCCGCCATGGCGCGCCGGGCGTCGGCGACCCCCATCTTGCCGCGGCAGGCCGCCACGGCCATCGCGCCGCCCCTCGCGTCGACCATGGTGAGCACGCCGACCTTGTCCGAGCTCACGCCGGCAGCGGCCCCGTCGCCCCCGCGCCGGCGTGCGGGGCGGGGCATGGAAAACCCGCCGACCTCGAGTGGTTGCCCGAAAGCGAGTCGGGCACGAGCGCCTCGTCGGCCTCCACCGGGCAGCCCGGGCCCGCCTCGAAGGCCGGCAGCATCGACGCCATCACCTCGCAGAGGCGGTGGCGCATCGAGAAGCCGGTCTTGAGCGAGACGCCGCACGCGGCGGCGGCGTCGCGCAGCGTGGCGCCCGCGAGCATCGCCTCGGCGTAGCGCGCCCAGGTCGCCGCGGGCAGCCTGGTGGTGCCGAGCACCCGCCCCGTCGACGCCCGGAAGCTGCGGCCGCACCCGCGGCAGAGCCTCCTTTGCGCCCCGTCGGCGTCGCGGCCCCTCCTGACGGTGCGGGGGCACCCGCATCTGGGGCACGCCTCCGGAGGCTCCTCCTCCGCGCCCGCCGGCATCTCGCCGGCGACCGCCTCGAGCAGCAGCCCCAGCATCTCCTCGCGCTCCTCGGGGCGCATCGCCCTCACGATCGCCCCGTATCCGAACCTGTCCTCCACGCCGCCTCCGATCGCCCGATTACTGACGATCAGAGGTTACGGCCCCGTGGGGACAGAAGATGTAATTAGCGGGTTAACACAGCCTACCGAAAAAAATCCCTTCTGCCCCATCCTCAAAGTCGTATCAAGAAAGCACCTTACATATGCCTTATGTTCCACCGCTGTAAGGAACAATGGGCTCAATCTGAGATATGTTCCAGAAAAGTACATGGATTATCAAATGGCCCTATTGGCCGTCTCGGAAAATGGCGAAGCACTACTCGATGTCCCTCCGGCCCTCTTATCGGGTGCAGAGGGATATGAATTGTGCTTGAAAGCTGTTCAGAACGACGTTTCTGGATTCATTTTATCTAGAGTTCCAAAATGTTATTTGACAGGAGATAGAGGGAAAGCCCTGTGCAAGGCAGCTGTAGTTTTTAACGGCCATGCCATCAAATATGTGCCGAAACGAATGCTATCAAAAACCCTTGTAAGCTGCGCCTTAGAAAAACCTGCGCCGACAAGAGAATACCGCGACTTTTGTGGCACCCCCATACACCAAGGTCCGGACGGTAATCAATTCACCTCGCCATTATCGTTTATTCCAAAACGATTCATATCAAGGGAAATAGTTGAAATGGCGGTAAGGTCATACCCTATATCCCTACAAGATGCGTCCAGCGAATTCATCTCCAAGGAGCTTTGCATGTGGGCGCTTGACCAAGATCCCATGAATTTGGAGTACATTCCAAGCCCTGATAGCCCCCTCATAGAATACGCCATAGATAAAAAAACCCCAAGTGATAATGAAGATCCCTGCCCCCTGTTGAGCATCGGACTATGTCGTAGAGCTCTTCAAAGGAACCCAGAGTTACACATCGATACACTTCCGAGTCAAATTCAAGAACAACTAAAAGCCGAAGGGTTGATAGCATCTCCAGATTCAATCATAACCATAACCCCCATTAAGAGCGCCATCCCTTACTGCAAAGATAAGACTCTCTTCCGAATTCCCAAGACCATCTCCAAAGACTCGCACTTCATATACGATCTAACCGAAGGAGATGGGCCTGCGCGAACCCTGTATTACATCACCGATCTTCACCTTGAATTCCAGATTGAGAAAGCAGGGAAAAACGGCAATTCAGAACATGATGTTGCCTATGAAGCTCACAACTATACTGAAGATGACATAAGGAAACGCATCAAGCGGAAACTGAAAACACTCGTCAATAGCGCAGACAATCAATATGACATGCTACTCATAGGTGGCGATGTCGCAAACAGCATCGAATTGGAATCTATATTCTATGAAGAGCTCACCAGCCATGATGGATGGAAGGGCGAAATCGTCTGCATCCTCGGCAATCATGAGTTGATTGCCGACGGAACAAAAACATGTTCCCCTCGAAAATGCACGGCCGGAGAATCCATAGATGAGATCGTATCGGCATACCGCAAGGCGATTGGTCCGAGAGCAACGTTGCTGGAAAACCAACTATATATGCTGTACAAAGGCAGAAAACGAGTCGTTCTTGACGAAGCCGACATCATCAACTCGAGTGTTGATGAGTTAACCGAAGCGTGCAATATGTCCTCGATGCTCATATTGGGAGGCATTGGTTTCTCGGGACTGAACCCCATCTACAATGCCAATTCGATTTTGTATAACAGCTCCATGACCTTAGAGGAGGACGTCGCTCGCTCTAAGCGATTTCGAGCAGTGTATGAGAAAGTATTAACCTGTGCAGAAAACCTCCGTGTCATCGTTCTCACGCATACCCAAATGGCCGATTGGTCCACCGATGCATATAACCCAAAAGGGATCTACGTGAATGGGCACACGCATCAGAATACGTTGCTGCTTGACAAATCAGGCGTTATATTGTCGGATAATCAAATTGGATATGCGCCCAGACCATGGAAACTCAAAGGGTTCAACCTTGACATCAGGAGAGTTGACATTTTTGCATCCTATCCCGATGGAGCGCATCAAATCGGGCACGACCAATATATTGAGTTCAATAGATGCATGGGTATCTCCGTACAAAGCTGTAAATATCCGGGTGAAATATATGCCCTGAAGCGCTGCGGCTACTACATGTTCATATTAAAGGACGGCGAGAGGCTTTACCTACTTGTGGGAGGACGGAGAAATAAGCTCACCCATGAAATTGATTACTATTTTGAACATCTACCGGTATATGTGGATCGCGTTCAGGGCGCTTTCGGCCCATACCAAAATGCCCTGCATATGATTGCCGATGAGGTTAAACAATTTGGCGGTAGTGGAACAGAACATGGATGCATCGTTGACATTGACTATTTCAATCACATCTATTTGAACCCCTTCGACGGCAAACTCACACCTTACTTCGCATGGGATATGGATAACAAAATCACGTTTAAAACAGTGGGGCAGCTGCTCAACGGTTCTCCCTTTTTACTCCAAGAGAGCTCCATGCTCGAACGCTACAAAAAACTGTCGAAGCGCAGAGCTCTTCCGATGCTGAGCGGACACGATAACGATAACGAGGGGATGGCCACCATACCTTCATTGGTCTTAGATAGGGCAATCTACAAACCTTCGAGAATCATGCGGTCGATTCAATACCTGTTCGATCAAAACATCATCAGGCTGTGGAGGGACGAAATCCTGTCTTTCGACCCCTCAATTGCCAATACGCAGCTAATTTACGCGATAGAGCAAGCGGAACAGGAATGCAATGAAACATCCGGAAACTACTAACGTAACCGAATAAGCACCAATCAATCTCTTACTCCACCAACAAGCATTCCAGAATACTGGATTTGCCCGTTCAGAAAGGTCATTGGGTACCAACATCATTTACTGGGTACCAAATGGGTACAGACTATCGATAGCCGCACAATCATATTCTGGCACACATGCAACTCCGCATGAGTCCACCACTCTCGCCAAACAACGAAGATTGCGTCAAAATAGCAATGTGGCAATATACAAATATAGTGTTTTAACTGCTGTTTTGATACTTCAGTAATACTCTGGCTTACATTTTAAAAAGCCTCACGAACGAGAAGGGGGCGCATCATCAAGTAAGATAGTGCGCCCCTGATACTACAACGTTTTTCTTCGTATATTATTCCCACTCGATGGTCGCCGGTGGCTTGCTCGTGATGTCGTACGCCACGCGGTTGATGCCGGGGACCTCGGCCACGATGCGGCCGGAGATGCGCGCGAGCACCTCGTAGGGTAGGCGCGCCCAGTCGGCGGTCATGGCGTCGCTGGACTCCACGGCGCGCAGGATCACGGGGCGGGCGTAGGTGCGCTCGTCGCCCATCACGCCCACGGACTTGATGTCGGGCAGCACGCAGAAGTACTGCCAGCAGGCGTGCTCGCTGTTGCGCTCGCCGGTCTGCTCGAACAGGCGGGCGTTGTAGGCGTCCAACTCCTCGCGCACGATGGCGTCGGCGTTCTTCAGGATCTCGAGCTTCTCGGGGCTCACCGCGCCGATGATGCGGATGGCCAGACCCGGACCCGGGAACGGCTGGCGGTACACGATGTGCTCGGGCAACCCCAGCGCCAGGCCGAGCTCGCGAACCTCGTCCTTGAAGAAGTGGTCGAGC
The DNA here is from genome assembly GCF_020735465.1 of Collinsella stercoris DSM 13279. GTDB lineage: Bacteria > Actinomycetota > Coriobacteriia > Coriobacteriales > Coriobacteriaceae > Collinsella > Collinsella stercoris. The sequence continues at coordinate 1,434,600 of NZ_CP085935.1, forward strand.
GGCTCGATGAGGTCGAAGTGCACGCCCTCGGGGAACGGGATGAGGTTGTGGTGGCTCTTGATGGTGGCCGTCTTGCCGCCGGTCTTGCGCGCGCCGCTCTCGATGATGTCGGGGTAGATGGTGCCCTGCGCTAGGTACTTCACCGGGCGGCCGTCGGTCTCCAGGTCCTTCGCCACGGCGAAGAACTCGTTCCAGAACTGCGTGCCGATGATGCGGCGCTTCTCCTCGGGGTCGGTCACACCGTCGAGCAGCGCAGCGTAGCGCTCCTCGGCATGCACGTGCACGAAGTCGACGTCGAACTGCTTGGTAAAGACTTCCTCGACCTGCTCGGGCTCACTCTTGCGCAACAGACCGTGATTGATGAACACACAGGTCATCTGGCGTCCCACCGCGCGGGCGCCGAGGGCTGCGACCACGGAGGAGTCCACGCCGCCGGACAGCGCCAGGATCACGCGGTCCTCGCCCACAGCGGCGCGGAACTCGCCCACCATAGTCTCGACCAGGTTGTCCATGGTCCAGCTCGCCTCGAGGCCGCAGATGTCGAACAGGAAGTTGCGCAGCAGCTGTTGACCATACTCGGTGTGCTTGACCTCGGGGTGGAACTGCGTGGTGTAGATGCGACGCTCGGCGTTCTCCATCGCCGCCACGGGGCACACGGAGGTGCTCGCCGTCACGGCAAAGCCCTCGGGCACGCGGCTCACGGCGTCGCGATGGCTCATCCACACGGTCTGCTCGAGCGGAGTGGCGTTGAACAGCGCGCTCTCACGATCGCGCTCGATGGTCGCGGGGCCGTACTCGCCGATCTCGGAATGACCCACCTCGCCGCCGAGCGTCACGGCGGTCACCTGATGACCGTAGCAAAAGCCCAAAATGGGCAGGCCCAAGTCGTAAATCGCAGGATCGACCGTGGGCGCGTCCTCGGCGTACACGGACGCGGGGCCGCCGGAGAGGATGAGCGCGGAAGGCGCCATCTCGCGCACCTCGTCGGCCGTGATGTCGCACGGGACGATCTCGGAATACACATGCAGATCGCGCACGCGACGGGCGATGAGCTGCGCATACTGTGCGCCGAAGTCGAAGACCAGCACCTTCTGCGCGGTCTGGCCGGACGTATTCTGGGACATGAACCCTCCCAACTGAACCGCCACCACGGACGGCACCATGTACATACGTAATTGGTTTATCATACTCGCCATGCTGCCCATACGCAGAATTCCTACAGCATTTTATCGAGGGCGAACCGCAAGCGAAACGAACCCAAATAGCTACAATAGTCCCCGTACGCTTTGCACCCTATCGAACGTGAGTCCCCATGAAACGCATCCTCCTCATCGCAACCGGCGGCACTATCGCATCGGCCGAGGACGGTAACGGGCTCTCCCCCGCCCTCACCGGCGAGGAGCTCGCCCGCAGCGTTCCCGAGATCGAGGGTCTTTGCGAACTCGACATCGTGCAGCCCATGAACATCGACAGCACCAACATGCGCCCGGCCGACTGGTTGCGCATCGCCCAGGTCATCCGCGAGGGCTACGACGACCACGACGGTTTTGTGGTCATGCACGGCACCGACACCATGGCCTACACCGCGGCGGCGCTCTCCTACCTTATCCAGGACAGCCCCAAGCCCATCGTCCTCACCGGCTCACAGCAGCCCATGGGCAATCCCTTTACCGACGCCAAGATCAACCTGTACCAGAGCCTCGTGTACGCGGCAGACGACCGCTCGCGCGACGCATCGATCGTCTTTGGCGGCTATGCCATCGCGGGCACGCGCGCCCGTAAGCAGCGCACCATGAGCTTCAACGCCTTTGCCAGCGTGAATTACCCCGTGCTCGCCTATTTGCGCCAGAACAAAATCATTCGCAGCGGCTCCGTTGCCGTGGCGGCAGGGCTAGCCGAGGCAGAGACCGGCGTATGCCAAACGTGTGTAGCCGAGGACGCCAAGGCGCCCTACTGCGAGGAAACCGAATCCGTCGGCTGTGAAACCGCCGAGCGCTCCAATCACGCATCCGCCAAAGTGGGCTTCACACGGCCCCGCTTCTTCTCTGCGGTAAACGATCGCGTTTGCGTGCTCAAGCTCACGCCGGGTCTCACGCCTGATATCTTCCGCCTGCTCAAACCCGACTACGACGCCGTGATTCTCGAAACCTTCGGCATGGGCGGTGTGCCCGAGCTGGGCGCCGACGGCGCCTCCTACCAAGAGGCCATCTTTGACTGGGTCGACTCGGGGCGCACCGTGGTCATGACCACGCAGGTGCCCGAAGAGGGCCTTGACCTGGGCGTGTACGAAGTGGGCCGCGCTTACGCCGAGCATCCCGGCATCCTCAAGGGCGGCGATATGACCACCGAGGCCCTCGTGGCCAAGACCATGTGGGCCCTCGGTCAGACGCGCGACCCCCACGAGCTGCAAAGTCTGTTCTACCAGACCATCAATCACGACCGCGTGGATGAGTGGTAGGCAGCTACGGATTTGCAGGCAGCGCGAGCGTGCATACCGCGTCGACCGCTTGGGTAAAACCGCCCGCTTCCCGGGCGGGAAACGTACGGTCCGCAGCGGCCAACGCGTCGTAGCCCGCGCCTTTGAGGGCAAAGGCGGTTCCAGCCGCCAGAAGCATGTCCCGATCTGCAGGACTCGTCGCGATCACCGCCACAGAATCAAAGCCCCATCCGCACGCCGCAACGAGCTCCGCCAACACATTCGCACGGGCAGCAGGGCGCAACAGGCAAGCGTCAGCGTCAGCGCGCGAAGGCAAATCCGAGCCGCAGCCGCGCATAGGCAAATCCGGACCACCGCAACACAAAGGCAGGTGTGGGCAGACGCATGAAGGCGAACTGACACCGCTATATGCAGACGAGTTGGACGAAGGCGTGCGGCATCCATCATGCGAATCCAAGCCGTACGTGATGCGTGAGTTTGAGCCGCGAGAGTCACAGAAGTCATCCGAAATAACCGTCGCCCGTCCCTCCATCGCCTCGAACGCCACGCCAGCATGCTCGGAATCCATATCCGTAAACACAATGACCTGCAGACCAAGCTTATGCGCACGAGCAAGGGCATTTTGCTCGGCTGCGGAAAACCCGAGTCTCCCCGCGCCAACGACCAGCACCCGCGGCACACGCAAAAATGCCCCGCCCCTCATTACGCTCAGCGACACCTTGCACGCCATCCCGGCCCACCGCCTCGACCCGTCTCCCCCTGAGATGTAAAGTACACTTTACATCTCAGGGGGAGAGACGGGTCTCAGACAGGCACAATGAGTCTCGAGTGCCGATCAGGCCCATCGCGATTACAGGTTAAAGCGCGTTTTCACCTGCCAAGATATGCGAGCTATCGCAAAAGTGAATGCATCAGGTACGCAGTTTTGCACATCAGAATCGCTTGCGAGGGCCTTTTCAAATGATTCCAAGTGGCAGTCTCAACTACACTTCCACCACGTATCAGTTACATTTCAGTTATAGCATCAGTGATATTGCAACTGATAATGTAGATTGGCACACAGCTAAGACGCGCCCTGCAATCTCCCTGCATAATATCGCGCCTAGTAATTTCTCCAATTGGAATCGCAAAAAGACCCGGCATTATATTCCCAGTTTATACGGTATTACCGACAAATTGCGATCAGATTCTGAGACCGTTTTTTACAACTTGCAAACAGCACAAAACTTCGTCAACACGAATTACGCAATCAAGTCATATCCCGTATCTAAGTTCCATATCACTTACAATTAAGCTAATATCACTGATAATAAAACTGAAATAATTACTGAGGAGGCATACATGATAACTGAAGAACGAGTCGCCTCAATCATCACCAGACTCCGTAAGCAGGGCACCGACGATGCAAGCGTTGAAGTCAAGGAGTGCCGGTCTTCACTCTCCAAAGACATCTGGGAGACGGTGAGTGCCTTCGCGAACACGCATGGAGGACTCATTATCCTGGGCCTCAGCGAGCGCAACGGATTCACTCCTGTTGCGGATTTCGCCATCGAGCGCGTATGCGATCAATTCATTGCCGGCGTTAACGACCGCAATGGAGAAGGCAAAGTCGTAAATCCCCCTCGATACGACATCGCGCGCATCGAACATGAAGGTGCGGAGCTTCTTGCGATAACTCTCGAGGAGCTCCCGGCGAACTCAAAACCCTGCTATATCAAAAGCAAGGGCATGCAAGCGGGTAGCTACAAACGCTGCGACGACCAGGATTTGCTGCTCAGCGCAAGCGAGACCCTTTCCCTTTCATCCGCCGCACTGTTTGAAAGCTACGACAGGACCCCAGTCTTCGATGCCCGCATTGAAGACCTTAACGACGCGCTTCTCACGGCGACGTTCGAGCGAGCGCTCACGCAGACTCCCCGAGCTCTTACGGGAACGACGACTCGCCTAGAGCGGATGCGTCGCCTCAACTTCATTGATGCCGACGGCAACATCACGCGCGCCGGCATTCTGGCTGCAGGCATATATCCACAACAGTTCTTTCCACGCCTCATGATCGATGTCGCAGTCCATCCCGGCATGGAAAAAGGTGACGGCGGGGCGATTCGCTTTGCAGACCGTTCGCTTTGCGAGGGCACGATTGGAGAAATGATAGGAGACGCCGTGCAGGCCATCAGACGCAACCTCAAAACAAGATCAACGGTGCGGGGTGTTGGGCGCGTCGATGAGATCGAGATTCCCGAGGAAGTGTTGCGCGAGGTAATTGCGAACGCACTTATCCACCGTGACTACAACCCGCGCTTTGACGGGCAGGCGATCAACGTTGACATCTTTGACGACCGCATCGAAGTCAGGAATCCGGGCGGCCTCTACGGAAGCATGCGCAAACAGACGCTCACAAGTGGAATATCCTGCTGTCGCAACAGCACGCTCATGCGCCTCATGTCGCTCGTACCCCTGCCGCTAGAGGCGGGCTCCCCCGCCGAGGGAAACGGGTCCGGCATCCCCATGATGATCCATTCCTGCAAGGAGCATGGACTCAAGGAACCACTGTTCTGCCCCGGCATCGACCAGTTCAAGGTGACTCTTTTTAGACCGAGCTGGGACATGGATGCCAGCAGCGCCCCTCGCGATAAGCAAGAGGTCAGCGAGAAGTCGGTGCGTCTTGGAGAAGAAGCCATTCATGACCTTTTGGCCAAGTACGGCGAAATGAGCGTGAATGAGCTGCAGGAGCAAACCGGACTCAATAAAACCCAGGTGCGCAACCGCCTGCGAAAGCTTATAGCCGCAGGGAAGGTCATCCCCACGGCACCAGCGAGCAGCAAGAAGAGGGCGTATAGGACGGCGTAGCAAAGTAGTACGAAATAGAAAGGACGGATACAAATGCATGACTACCAACACGCCTGCTTTTGCATTAGCCCATTTCAGCTCCCCTGATTCCTCGTTAAAAAAACCAACAGATGCAAAGTAGTTGTTTCCCTCAGCATCCACTAATAAATACCGCCCACCCAACTCTTAACGAACTTGGCAAGAATTGATCCCGACGGCACGTGTCAAAAAGGAATTCGCGTATGACGCCTCAGCACAACAAGATCCTCAAATACGCTTTGCAATTTCGAGCTGCAATTGATAATGCACTTGAAGCGAATGAGGTCAATTCAAGGACATTTAGAAACTTTCCGATCGGATGTTGCGACGATGCAAGCGACCTACTTGCCCAATATCTGCTCGAACTTGGGATAAGAACAAATAATGTCTGCGGAACCTTTTACTCTGATTCGGGAGAACAACAAAGCCATGCATGGCTTTGTTTAGACGACAATACCTATCTCGATATAACTGGCGACCAGTTCAAATTCCATAAAGAGCCGCTGTGCTTCTCCACTCCGGTCTACCTCGGACCACCAACCCCTTTTCATGACCTCTTTCACATCGAACGAGTTTCACCAGAAAACGGTATCGACTCCTTTGGAGAACCCGCCAAGTCAAACCTGAAACAGCTTTATAGAACAATCTGCTTGTACCTATAGACGCATTCGCCGAGACGTTCCCGGACTGCTTCCAGGACCCCGTTGCCACCAAGGCAACTATCGCAGAATGCGAGGATGCGAAGTTACTCGAATCGGCCTTGTTCTTGAACCTGCATCACTACAGCCAATGGAACGACTTCGGAGAGCTCGGGGCGGTCCTCCGCCGACTTGCAGTGAAATCTCATCTCCATACCGCAACCGATACGGTCATTCGATACCTTCGCTTTGCCATCCACCTCAAAAGGCATCTGTTCGCAACTCTTAACGGCGTTCGCTTCGGCTGAGCCGAAAACATAGTGAGCAGATTGAGCGAATTGGTCACTATTAAAGCCGATATTCGTCACCCTCTCAGCCAACAGAATGAAGCGAAAACCCCAAAGTGCATGGCAGCGCAACAATCTCCATATATCTTGCGCTATGCCAGCACCCATTTGACGCAACGTCCCCTATCGTCCATGCCCCTCGATCTCTCGATAGAGCTGTTCTGCCGTTAAGGTAGACAGCTTCGACTCATGCCGCAATCGCGATTTGACCCTATTGTCATCCAGGTAGCGCTCGACCCCCACGGGCAAATAGTTCCTCTTTTCCACCAAAAAACGCCCCAAACGCCGCAGAGGAGCACGAATCCTCATCTCCTCATGAAGCAACCCCTCCGCGTCATCCCCCTCAATATGCCAATATTCACGCAACACACGAATAATTACGGCCCGGTCATTGGTCACATCAGCAAGCGACCCCACTGCCGCCTCAACATCCGAGCAGTATTGTTCAAACGCAGCGTTTCGCTCGCGCTCATCTATATAATCTCTACCACACTGACGAACGACTTCGAAGCTGCGCATCAATATCCTCGAAACAGTGCTTCCGCCCTCATTACGCGCGTTGGTCATTTCAAATCTCCCTTCAACATGCTTGCGATACCCCATCAGCTCTCTCATGCTTTGTTATACGACTGATCTGCATCGAGCGCGGTGATTAACGACGCCTCGAGTTCGTCAAGCTTGTCGGGCGCGCAGGGGTAGATCAAGATATACATGTGCTGCTTGTACTTCGCGTCGGCATACACATCCACGTTCCCCTTGCCCGTCAAGTCGTTATGAATGCTCGCGCCAACGCTCTCGGACTTACCGACGTACAGATCGCGGAACTTGCTGAAATCGCCCTTCTTAACCGCATGGGCATACGTTGCGATGACGTAGCAGCCGCTAAATGCCATATAGCTCTCTCCAGATTGGGCAGCTGCGCCATTCTGGATCTCCCAGTTTTGTATGAACTGCTCGACAGGCATCTGATTTCCAGCCCCATCCAACAGGGCGCGACGAGCGGCCTTGCGAGCGTTTTCTCGCTCACGCGCTTCGACACTCTCTTTGACCGAATCTCCGACTGCACGGCCTTTTTCGGCCGCCGCGTCGGCGGCGCCCCTCATTGCTCCCCTTACCTTATCCATTCCCACCGCAAGCGCATCCGGCGCCTTATCCTACAGCGCATCCGCAGCCTGCTTGGCAAAAGGGGCGACATCGGGTAATTTTTTGACGACCACCTTGGCGGCAGGTGCGTACTTTTTCACACCAGCAACCAATTTCACTGCCTTTCCGCCGGGAATAAAGTCAACAGCGATTGTTGCGATCTCTATCGCGGCATTTGCCGCAGCTGCGATGTCGACGGCACTCTTCTCATCGAGTCGCTCCTTATCTGTAGCCTCAGTCATGACAAGCTCCTTCGTGTGGAAAGCCCAACAATTTATCCCCATTATTAAACACCGATTTGACTTGCCAACTTTGGCATCCGGACCAAGGGTATATTTGCGCAGGCAGACGGAAGGGGCGGTAGTCAAACCGCCCCCTTAATCTCTTTCGGTATGCTCCTATTCGGCGACTTCGTAATAGTCGATTGCAACCCGCGTCTCGACCGCATCAACTTCCGAAATGGTCTCAAATTTAACTTTTTCGCCTGCAGGCCATGAGGTTGTCGAAAGATACGCATCCTGGACACGCACGCCGTCGGCATCATACAAACCCAACGTCATACTCACGTTCCCGAAATCAACGCCCGTAGTGTTTTCGACAATCGCGACATACGTGATAAGCCCATAGCCATCGTTTTGCTTCTCAAACGTAACTGACGACATGAGCGTCTCAAGAGCCTCATCAATCTGGCTCTTCTTGGTTGCAGCGGCACCGTTGGCGATCATCTCGTCAAACACCTCTTGGTGTTTCTCATCGACCTTCAAACCATATTCATCGACAAATTCTTTCAGGAGCATTGAACGCTTATCGTAAATGGAGTTCCATTCCTTATAGAATTCCGCACTCGTAACAGGATTGTTCTCCAATGCCTTATCAGCATCATCCAATGTGTTGATATAAGCCAGCACGCTTTCCTGCATTTCCGTATCTTCGAAAACGCGGGTCCTTAATTTATCTACATGCTCCCTCTCGATATCTATATATTGCTGAAGCGACTTCATCGAAGTCGTATCGACGCCATCTTCCTCGTACTTGTCCACAAGGTCGGCACGGGCCATGACAGACTCTGCGATAATCTCCATCGCCTCATCGTCAGCATAATCCGGGCCTGGATCCTTTTGCTGCTGACACCCGGTCAGTCCCGTCAACGCCAAGCATCCCGCCAAGGCAAACATCAGGCTCTTCTTCAACATCAATCTATCCCTTTCTATCCCCACGACAGAACCGTCGCGTTGAATACCGCAAACACAGCCAATGCGAGTACGACCGCAACCGCAATCGCCAAAACAACGTTCTTATTCACTTTTCACCTCAGCTGTTGGATCAACCCATTCAACCTCAACCTTGCAGGCGTCCTTGCCGCAAGCGACATCGAACATGCTTTGCAGATTCGCCTGGGCGTTCTCCTTTGCCTGCTCCAGCAGACCGCTTTCCTTTGCCTGCTGATCGCTTTTCGCAATGCAATCACGCTGGAAGGCATCGACATCCTCGACGTGGATGGGATTGAGTATGTTGTTGCGCTCCTCGAGCACACCCGAAACCTTCATGTTGGGAACGTTTTGCAGGGTCGGCTCGGACAGCGTCACAACAATCGAGGTTTCACCTTTCTCGCTCCATTTCGCCGTACTCAAATCGACCGTCGCCTCAATAGTCCCCGAATAGCGATACCAAAAGCTGTTCTGCGTAAAGGGGATCTCGATGAAGTCGAAGAGTTTGTTTTGGTCCCCCGCCTTCTCGACAATCGTGTAGTCCTGCGACGCGGCGACCATTTCATTTCGATCGACGATGCGGCTCATGATGGTTGTCATGCTGAACGCAGGCGTTTCCGGTACATCTTTGGGGTTGTACCACTGCAAGAGCAGGACGCCGCCTGACCCCAGCAGCAAACCTCCAACCAAGGCGAACACAACGCTTTTGCGAATTGCAAACGTCTTACCGTGCATCAGCCTCTTCAAGAATCCGTTTTCTTTGGACATGACGACGTCCTTTCCCTCCCAATGTTTTCGTCTTGATTTACCAGCAGATGCTCACCTCCGAGCAGTCGCTCAAATGCACCGGGGCCCGCCCAGAGCTCGATGGCCAAATCGATTCCGGGCTCATCCAACATCCGATGCAACCGATCGCGTTCTCCAGCGTCGAGCAAAAGTATGTAGCCGGTTGCGATTTCGGGATGCATGAGCTCCCACATCACGCGCCGCAACATGCCGAGGAGCTCGGTGCCGATACGCTCCTCCAAATAGCGCTCGACTGCATCGTGCACGCCATCTGGGCCCGCGCCCAACGCGCACCGCAGCACACGGGCACGCTCGCGCTTTTCGCACAGCTCCTCGTACGCCTCCGTCGCCCTTTCCGCGACCGCATCTAAATGGCTGCACAGCGCATCGACTCCCGCCGTCGTGTCCATTCTCTCCGCGATTTCCGGCAGGCTGTATCCCTGTTCGTGCTGAAGCTTCACCAGGTAAAGCCAGGCGATATCTTCGATGCTGTAATTGCAGCGGCCCCACGTGCCGTCGGCGGGCTTCAGGATTCCCGCGCCACCGCGCTTGCGGTCGCCGTAACACGACCTCGTGATATCGCGCCTGCGCATATTGAGCAGGCTTTCAACCTGCGAGACTCGCCATCCGCTACGCGGCACATTGCGACCCATGAAACCCCCTCTCGTCCATTCCATCAAGCCTGTTCAATCGTTGAACAGCAAGGCTGAACATGGGGAGAAGCACCGGTGAATAGGCTTTACACGCGTGCGAACTACCCGCCTCAAGCAGACTGGATGTCTCCGCCCAATTGCCGTTGCGCCTCCTTTTTCTCCTGCAACATAATGGCCTGTTCGTCATAGAGCTCTCCTCTCACGAGGTTTCGGCGCGAATGCGCCCTGTCGTGAGAGGGCTTGTTTTTCTCGCGAACTTCGTCGCGAAGTTACGGGAGAGATTGGACGGGCCGAACGCGACTCACCGAGGAGCAATCCCGCCCACCCCACCTTAAGCCGCCCATAAGCTGCTTTGTCCTGCCCGCAACGTACAATGGATGCAGGCTCAGAAACCGCAGGATCGGAGGACCCATGCGACTTATCGGCAACATTATCTGGATGCTCTTTGGCGGAATCTTCACCGCGCTCTACTGGTTCGGCATCGGATGCCTGTTCTGCATCACCATCATCGGTATTCCGCTGGGGCACCAGGCCTTCAAGATGGCCTCGCTCACGCTCGTGCCCTTTGGCAAGAGCATCGAATACGGCGGCGGTGCGCCCTCGCTCATCGCCAACGTCATTTGGCTGCTCTGCGCCGGCCTGCCCATGGCGGCGAGCTACCTCATCGCCGGCGTTATCAACTGCATCACCATCATCGGCATCCCGTTCGGCCTGCAGTCGTTCAAAATGGCCAAGCTCTCACTGCTCCCATTCGGCGCCCGCGTGCTCGGCTAGCCGATCGGCCACAACGAAGAACCTGACCGCACCCCGTCCCCGGGAACACGATGCCGGAAATCGGACGTTTATGTAACGAAAACTGAGACACCTCAAGTAGAGAGGTGTTTTGAGCATCAAAACACCAGTTGGTGTAAACCAACAACACCCCTCTACCCGAGCTCCCCGAAAACTCGTTACACAATCGCCTGATTCCCGGCAAACAGTCCGGTAAAGATCGCATCCAGCCGGGAAAAGCCAAGAAAAAGCCCGGAGATCTACCGTCAATGCACCCGCCAAAGTGGACAGCCGGCAAGCAGATATGTCTCGGCACCCTAAGAGCGCTAGAATTGCCGCGCGGGCCAAAAGCGTGGGTCGTGAATCTGAACGGCAGGTGAAGAGGCTTTGACCAGATACGATGACATGCGGCAAAAGTACATCGATCGCCATCGGCGGCGCCACGGCGAGCGACCTGCGGTCGACCGCGCCCTGCGCGGAGCGCAGCGATTCCTCCGCCGACGCTTCAACATCCGCGAGGGGCGAGCCCCCTACCACACCATTCGCAAGCGCTTTGTCAACGGGGCCCGACTCACCGGCACGCACCTGTGCATCCTCATCGTCGCCATGGTCATTGCCTGCATCGGCCTGGACACGGACTCCGACATCGCCATCGTGGGTGCCATGCTCATCTGCCCGCTCATGGGGTCCGTGCTCGCCATCGCCTACGGTGTCGCTACGGTAGATCGGGCGCTTATGCGCGACGCCTTGGGCGGCCTCGTGCTCCAAATGGCCTTTTGCCTCATCACGTCGACCATCTATTTTGTGCTCTCACCTGTCGCGGGCATGACCCCCGCCCTCGTTGACAACTCGGGGCCCACTATATGGCATCTTATGCTCGCACTCGTAGGTGGCTTCGCGGGTGGCCTGGGCAACTCACGCGACCAAGAACCAGCAACCGTCATCTCGGGCGTCGCCGTGGCCACAGCCCTCATGCCTCCACTGTGCGCGGCGGGCTACGGACTCGCCGCTGCCAATGTCGGGGTCTTCCTTGGGGCGCTGTATGAATTCGGCATCAACGTCGTCTTCATCGCACTCTCCGCCGCGGTCGTTTTGCTGTTGCTGCACACGCCACTCAAACGCGACCTCAACGACGACGGAGTGGTGACGGAAGCGGAAGACGAGCTCGTGCGCGCCGAGTCGCACAAGATTCGCTGGCGCATCATGCTAGGGACCGCTATCTTCGCCATCCCCTGTGTGATACTTACCGGCAACATGCTCGCCACCACCGAGGAGCAGGCCGCCGGAGCCACCGACTACTACGACGCCGCCGAGACCGCGCGCGAGCTCGCCGTGGTGTGCCCGGAGTTCAAGAACTACTCGATCGGCATGGAGGTGTCCGCCCAGGCGCAGGGCGGAGACGGTGTCGAGAGGCAAAACGGCACCAAGCAGCTCGTGGCTCGCGTCACGACGTCGGAGCCCCTTGCCAGCCGAGAGCGTACCATCGCTGAAGAGCTGATACGCCTGGACGCCCCCGACGTGGAGCGCGTCGAATTCAGCGTGGGATAGAGTTTTCGACGCAGATGAGAAGCAACGGGCCGGTCGCCAATAGGAACACCGACGTCGCAGCGGATATCATCTCCAAACGATCGACAGGACTGAAACATCCCATCCGACCAAACGCGAGCAAAGAACAGTTTTTACAACGAACACACCAAGTGCACGAAACTTCAGCTTTCGCATGGTAACGTTTTATATTTAACGTCGGGCAACTCAGCCGATTCGACAATCGGGACTATATTCATGCAAGGAACAACTGCAAGGGGTCTTGCCGTGACAAAAGGGCATGAGGGCGATACGCCGCGCGAGCGCGATCGAGAGGAAGCGGGCTTGCGCTCCACACCGCGCACACGGCGCATCGCCGACGAGGTCGAGCTCGCCGCACGCGCGCTCGAATCGCAGGGGCGCTTTGGCCTCACGCGCGGCTTCATCCAGCATGGAGACGTGAGCGTGCACGCCCATGTGCTCTCGGTCTCCCGCGCGAGCATCGCCATGGCGGACTTCCTCGGTCGCGCCGGAGTCCGCGTCGACCGCGCCTCGCTCATTCGCGGCGCGCTACTGCACGACTACTTCCTCTACGACTGGCACGACCCCGACCCATCGCACCGCCTGCACGGCTTCACGCATCCGTTTGCGGCCCTCGCACGCGCCGAGGAGGATTTTGAACTCACCGCGCGCGAGCGCAACATCATCGCCCGTCACATGTTCCCGCTGGTACCCGTGCCACCAACGTGCCGTGAGGCGTGGATCGTCTGCCTCGCCGACAAGGCGTGCGCGCTGCACGAGACCATCGCGGGCCGCCTGCCCAAGCGGGCATCGAACAAGAATCGGGCGGTGTAACGCCGATGAGCCTTGATGGATTTTTCGCCGCACCAACCACAAGCGGCACCTCTCTGTCGGCGCTGCTCTCAACCGGCGCTCCCCTGTCGGCGTTGTTTCTCTCGTTTTTGGTCTTCTCATTCGCCGGCTGGCTTTACGAATCCACCGTCTGCGCCATGGCGAACTACGGCCACTTCGCCAACAGTGGCTTCCTCCTCGGCCCCTGTTGCCCCATCTACGGCGTGGGGGCAGTCGCGTGCTGGCTGCTGCTGCGCGACATACCCGGCGTCTTCACGCAGTTCCTCGCCGCCGCCCTCGTGTGCAGCGCGATCGAGTACACCGTGGGCGCCCTGCTCGAACGGCTCACCGGTGCGCGCTTTTGGGATTACTCCAAGTTTCCCTTCAACATCAAGGGAAGGGTCTGCCTGTATGGAGCCGCGCTCTTCGGAGCCGGCGCGGTGATCGTCTGCCGCGTCGCCGAGCCCGCGCTCCTCGCCGCGATGCAGCTCATCCCCTCCCTCGCGCTGAAAATCATTGCGCTCGGGTGCGCCGCGTGCATCGCGATCGACACCGTGTTCACCGTAGTGAGCTGGCGCCAGCTCTCCCAAAAACTCGAGTTGTTGCGCATCGAGATCGCCGACAAGTTCAACGACTCCCTCAAGGACGCTTCCACCTCGCTGCTCGACAAGGTACCCGCCCCGATATTGGATTCGGCCGCCGAACTCAAGGCGCGGAGCCGGGCACTCAATTCGTGGCTCGCCGACATGTCGGACGGCACGTTCGAGGCCATTCGCGGAAAGGTGGAGCTCCCCTCTTTCATCGCCGAGGGGACGCGCGGGCTAAGATTGGTCGCCCGCCATGCACATGGCATCGCGACGCGCGCCGAGAAAGCCGCCCCCGAGAAGCTCAAGACCATGATGACCCGGCGCGAACTGCGCTTCTTTAACGCATTCCCCGAGATCAAGCTGAAGTCGTACGAGGGCGTCATCCGCGCAACAAAGCTCAAGGAGCGTGCCCGCGAGCTGTTCCATAGGGACTGATCAGCGACAAAGCTGAACCGATGACGAGCCGTCAAGGCGCGCCCAGATAAGGATGCCAGGCGTTCTTTGCCGGCAACTTCTGCACCACCATTAACACGGACCTCGACGATACCGGCACGCTGCGCGCCTGGATCCCTCTTCGACACGGAGCCCAAAGAGGAGTTCGACGAGTACACCTCGCCGCAGATCTCCGTCTATCTGATGGCACGCAGCTACTAGGCGTCTTATTTTCCAACCCCCCAGTTCTTGATGATTTTCCATAGCCATCTACCAGCTGTTTTACAAAACTTGTTTATTTATTGGGAGACGCGATTTTTAGAATCTTGTATTGTTTAACCCTCCTCGAAAGGAGAAGACATGAGAACCATCGTTGTCGGGGACATGCATCAGAAGCAACATCTGGTCTTGTCGATCGTGGACAACGCCATCCGGCTCCTCGGAGCGAGGCGGGTCGTGCTGCTCGGTGACTATTGCGACGACTACAGCCCCGACAGGGACGAGACCGACGCCGAAAAGCTGCTCAGAGGGCTGGAATACCAGGTGGATTGGGTCGACCGTACGCGCGAGCGCGGCATGCAGGTAGACGTCTTGCTGGGAAACCACGACATGCAGTACCTCATCGAGCGCCAGGGCCCCGGCACCAATCTGAACTGCATCGTCCCCGTCCGGCGCCTGCTCGCCCAGATGAACGTGCGCATGGCTGCCGCCGTCGATGGATGGCTCGCCACGCACGCGGGCCTCACCAGCCAATTCGCGGACATCGTTCTCGAAATCGATGGCGAGGCCGAGCCTTTCGGCGAGCCGTCGTATTCCGCCGAGTCGCTCGCCGCCCAGCTCAACGCCGTATTTGACCACGCGCTGACCGAGATGTTCGAGCATGGTAACGATGAGGAGCTCCTGCTGTTCAACCTCTGCGGCCCCGGCCGCGGCGGCGCGTGCATTCCCGGCCCCCTGTGGGCATCGACCAGCGAACTCACGGTCCTCGGGATGCCACACCTCAACCAGATCATCGGCCACACGCCCGTCTATTCCGTCTATGAGCTTGAGGAGCAAGGCTTCAGTGGCGAGCGTTTCATGGCATGCGACACGTTTTCGACCGATTTCGATTTCCGCCCGCTCGGAGATGGGAGCGTGCTGCTCGCCGATGACGAGACGCACGAAATGCGCCCCGTTACACCCGAGGAAGTAGACTGCGAGTGGACGGGGGCATGCTGATTCCTGCGGATATCAGGCCCATCAGCCACATAAATGGAATGAGAGGAGGCCAACGATTGAGCGACGATTCGAATCTCACCGCTAGAGAATTTCTCAATGCGATTTTCGAACAAATACTGCCCCACGTAAGCAACCCAAAGGCGTTCGCACGTGAATGGGAGCGGCTAACCGGCCAACTGGACAAACAGATCAAAGATCTCAACAAGCTTGAGACGGACGATGATCACGCCGAACAGTGGAAACGTATGTGCAAGCGAGATGATATGTCTCGTCAACTCATCCTCCTCGTTAGAACTCAACTTGCAAACAGCTACCTGTTTGACGATCTATGGCTCCAACACTCCCAAGGGTGCAGCGTACTGAGCGACTACGCTGAGATGCTGAACGGTCCCGGGCTTGAAAGGCGCAGGGGAGATGCCTGGAGCGGGCATACGTGCGACGGCATCAACTGGACCTCATACGAAAGGCGCATGATGCCGGATTTCCCGGAAAAGAGGCTTGATTTCCGTGGCAGTACAACGACTGGCCAGCCCTATTATGGCTGCCTGGATCACGCCATAAGCAACTTGATTTGCAAAGTCTGGGGCTTTTCTGGCTTTATAGACACGAAGCCTCATAAACCTGAACGAGGCTGGTTTCCCTCGACAGCCTTTAACATCGGATGGTGGAGAGACTCGAGCATGTACCTTGCCGTGATGCTCTGCCTTGGAGTGAACATCCTTGATGACCAGCCATTCCTCGAAGACCTGAAAGACACGCAGCAGATCGATATCGACATTATGCCCGAGCCAAAAGAGAAGCTGCGGGCCGTATTGAACGCGAAAAGTATTCGCCCGAAGCTCTGGGCGCGCATACAAGATCAAATAGGGAAGCGCGCGAAAGAGGCTGGCGCGAAGGCTTCTCAGCAACAATAGCTCGAGCAACCCGAACGAGCGGCAGCGGCCATACAATATAGGCACGTGAACACTCGGATGGAAGCCCCCATGCGCCTTGTCGGCAACATCATCTGGATGCTCTTCGGCGGCATCTTCACCGCGCTCTACTGGTTCGGCGTCGGGTGTCTGTTCTGCATCACCATCGTCGGGATTCCCCTTTGGCCTGCAGTCGTTCAAGATGGCGAAGCTCTCGCTGCTGCCGTTTGGCGCAACAGTTCGATAGCGCTGTCATTTTTCCACTTGTGTAACCGGACCAGTCACTACCAATGCCATTTAATGGATGAATGTCGCTTTATTTGAAGATAAATGCCTTCAGCTCTCTGAGCTATCTCATTTGGTGCGCAGATAACTGACATATATCTGTTTACCGCATCGCTCGATGGTCAAGTCCATTTTTGTGTGTAAATTCGCAACCGCCGCTTTCTCCTATGCCGCGAGCCTCAGCTGGCGCTGCTCGCGCGCGATGACCTCCAGGCGCGGGACCACGCCCTGCAGCTCCTTCACGGCCGGCGAGTAGAACAGCCTGCGACCGGCCGCCCAGCGCTCGCCCTCCTCGATGAGCACGGCCCCGATCAGCCTCGCTATCGAGTCCGCGTTCGGGAACACCTTGACCACCGACGACCTCCTCTTCACCTCCCCGTTCAGCCTCTCGAGGTGGTTCGACGTCCGCACGACCCGCCGCAGCGCCTCGGGCAGCTCCATCACCGTCATCGCGTCGTCGAACCCGGCGTCGAGCCGCTCGACCGCCCTGGGCGCGGCCCCGGCGTAGTCGGCCGCGATCTCGTCGCGCCTGCGACGCGCCTCCGCCATGGTCTTCGCGTTGAACATCTCCGCGAGCTCGCCGCGCAGCCCGACCCTCAGGCGCTTCGGCGCGGCGTCGACGACGTTGCGGGCGAAGTGGGCCTGGCAGCGCTGCCAGGGCACCTCGGGGAACACGGACTGCAGCGCGGCGACGAGCCCCTCGTGCGCGTCGGTGGTCGCGAGCCGGACCCCCGACAGGCCGCGGCGGCGCAGCCCGGCGAGGAACCGCGTCCAGCTCTCGGTCGTCTCGGCGTCCGCGACCTCGAAGCCGAGCACCTCCTTGCGGCCGTCCGGCGTGAACCCGATGGCCACGAGCAGCGCCTTCGCCACGACCCTGTGGCCCTCGCGGCACTTGATGTAGGTGGCGTCCGCCATGAGGAACGGGTGGTCTCCCTCGATGGGCCGCGCGAGGAACTCCCCGACGATCGCGTCGAGGTCGCGGCACGCCTCGGAGACGCACTGCTTCGAGAAGCTCTTCCCGCAGATGGTCTCCATGACCCTGCCGACCTTGGCGGTGGAGACGCCGGAGACGACCATCTCGGCCATGGTCGTGACCAGCGCGGCCTCGCTGCGGCTGTAGTTGTCGAAGACGAGCGTCCTGAACGGCGCGTTCCGGTGCCTCGGGACCGTCAGCTCGATCGTGCCGACGCGCGTCGCCAGGGGCCTCTCCCTCGTGCCGTTGCGCACGTCGGTGCGCGCCTCGGCCCTCTCGTAGCGGGCCGCCCCGAGCTGCTCGTCGGACTCCGCGAGCAGCACCGCGTTCAGGGACTTCTGCAGCAGGGCCGCGAACGCGCCGCCGGTGTCGCCGGCGAGAAGGGAGAGGATCTCGTCCTGGTCTAGTGTAAGATTGATTCGAGCCATGCTCGTCCTCCAAGTAATCGTTGTGGTTTGGCGATTGCAAGTTTACTTGGTCGGCGGGCCTCTGGCTCGCCTTTGCTATTTACACCACTTTACGGACGCGACCTCGCTCGATTCTCGTTAACGGCCCAGCCGCCCCCTTCTTTCGCCATTCGCCGGTCACACAAGCACCATTTTTGACAATCGCTGTCGCCAGAGCGCTCATTTTGTGCCAAAGCAGCGTTGGCGGCGCGCGCTTTCGGAGATGCGCGCCGCACTTCTTGAGGTTTTTCGTATCGAAATTAAGAACTCGCGAGTAGGCCGAAAGTGGCGGTAGGAAAAACCGCAGGTCGCCGGAGGCCGCAAATGCCGCCTACTCGACGAATCCCGATTTGAATACGAAAAACCTCATTTAGACTTGCCGGCTTGGAACGTAAATGACAAAAAGGAGACGAGCCCGGTGATGAGCTGCCTCCCATTTCTTGGACATAAGAGAAAGAAGGCGGCTCGGGCGGCCGCCTGCTTTTTGATCGAAACTTATCCTCGGCCAAGGCTCCCGATCGAGGTACTTACTCCTCCGCGTCGCCCTTGCTCGCGCGCTTCCAGTGCAGCCCGCGGCTCAGACGGCGCGTCACGCGCTCGACCTCGGCATCGCTCGTGAGGTGATGCGGCTTCATGCGGCTCGTCACCGAGTCGCGGCGGATGGTCGCGATCGGCTCCATCACGAAGCCCTTGCCCGCGCGCATGTTCTCCTTGGCCACGGAGATCATGAGCTTGATGCGGTTGAGCTGATTGACCTCGCTCGCACCCGGGTCGTAGTCAACGGCCACGATATTGCTCTCGGGATGCTGACGGCGCAGCTCCTTGATCACGGCCTTACCCACCACGTGGTTGGGCAGGCACGCGAACGGCTGCGTGCAGATGATGTTCGGCGCCCCGTGGTCGATCAGGTCGAGCATCTCGGCGGTGAGCAGCCAGCCTTCGCCCATGTTGTTGCACAGCGACAGGATCTGGCGCGCCTTCTCCTGCATCACCGCGATGGGCTCGGGCCGCTCGAAGCGGTCACTGCGCTCGAGCATCTCGTCCACGGGCTTGCGCATCCAGTCCACCAGCCCGATGGCAGCGTCCATGGTGGCGCGCGTCACGGCGGAGCTGCCCAACTCATTCTTCTGCACCTGTGCATTGCTCATCGAGTACAGGAAGAAGTCGAGCAGGCCCGGCACCACGGCCTCGCACCCTTCAGCCTCGATGACGTCCACCACGTGGTTGTTCGCCGTGGGGTGGAACTTGACCAGGATCTCTCCCACCACGCCCACGCGCGGCTTGGAGCCCTCGCCCACCAGCGGCATGGCGTCGAACGCGGTGATGGCCTGACGGGACAGCTTGGTGAAGCTGCTCCGCGTGAAGTTCGGCGCGAGACGGCGCGCCCGCTCCATGAAGTCCTCGAACAGCTCGTTGGCGGCGCCTTCCTCGGCCTCGTAGGGGCGGCATCGGTAGAGCATCTGCATCATGAGGTCGCCGAACAACACGCTGTACACGCATGCCTTGAGCAGCGGCACGGTGAGCTTGAAGCCGGGGTTGCTCTCGTCGAGCTTGACGGCGGAGAGGCTGATCACCGGAATATCCGGGTGCCCGGAATCGCGCAGCGCCTTGCGGATGAGCGCGATGTAGTTGGTGGCGCGGCAGCCGCCGCCGGTCTGGGTGATCACCACGGCGGTCTTGGACAGATCGTAGCGGCCACTCTCGATGGCCTCCATGATCTGGCCCGTGACTAGGATGGACGGGTAGCAGATGTCGTTGTTCACGTAGCGCAGGCCGGCCTCCACGGCACCGCGGTCCGTGGACGGGAGCAGCTCCAGGTTGTAGCCGCCCGCACGGAAGACCTCCTTGATGAGGTCGAAGTGGATGGGTGCCATCTGCGGGCACAAGATGGTGTAACCCGCGTCCTTCATCTCCTGCGTGAACGGCACCTTGGGGTACGCGGCGCTCTTGCTCGCGCGCTGGGCCTCCAGCGCGTACTTGTGCGTGGCGAACGCCGGTGCATCGACGGAGGGCTCCACCGGCGAGGCCTCGCCCAGCTCAAAGGCATCGCCCGCCGCCGCTGCCTCGGCGGCGCGCTCGGCGGCCTGGTCCTTGAGGGCTGCCATGAGCGAGCGGATGCGGATGCGCGCGGCGCCCAGGTTGGACACCTCGTCGATCTTGAGCACCGTGTAGATCTTGCCGGACGCCTCCAAGATCTCCTGCACCTGGTCGGTGGTAAGGGCGTCCAGGCCGCAGCCGAACGAATTCATCTGCACCAGGTCGAGGTCGTTGCGCATGGTCACCAGGCGCGCGGCGGCGTATAGGCGGCTGTGGTACATCCACTGGTCCACCACGCGGATGGGACGCTCGGGCTTGACCAGGTGCGCCACCGAGTCCTCGGTGAGCACGGCAAAGCCAAAGCTCGCGATGAGCTCGGGCAGGGCGTGGTTGATCTCGGGGTCGTTATGGTACGGGCGGCCGGCAAGCACGATGCCACGCCCGCCGTGCTCCTCGATCCAGTGGATGGCCTCCTCGCCCATGGTCTGAATGTCCTGATGGAAGCGCGCGTCGGCCTCGTACGCCGCGTTCACGGCGTCGTCGATCTCGGTGCGGGTGAGCTTGGGTCCGCGCACGCGCCCACGGCCGGCCTCCGCATCGGCCACGCGCTCGACCGCGAGTAAATCGTACAGGCGGTGCTTGAGCTCGATCTTGTCGTGGTAAGGCACGAACGGGTACATGAACTCGACGTGCTTCTCGGTGATATCGTCGATGTTCAGGCCGAGCGCCGTGGGGTAGCTCATCACGATGGGACAGTTGTAGCAGTTGCCCGCCGAGGGGTCCTCCTTGCGCTCCCAGCGCACGCAGGGCATCCAGATGAAGTCCGGGTCCTTGTCGATGAGATTCATCACGTGGCCGTGGGAGAGTTTGGCCGGATAGCACACGCTCTCGCTCGGCATGGACTCGATGCCCGCCTCGTATGTGGCCTTGCTCGAGTTGTCCGAGGGCACCACCGCAAAGCCCAAGCGCGTGAAGAACGCATGCCAGAACGGGTAGTTCTCGTACATGTTGAGGGCGCGCGGAATGCCCACCGTGCCGCGCGGGGCCTCCTCGGGGCTCAGGCACTCGCGGTCGAAGAGCAGCTTGTTCTTGGCGGCGAACAGGTTGGGGACCTCGGTTTTCGCCTTGCGATGACCCGCGCCCTTCTCGCAGCGGTTGCCCGTAATGAAACGACGCCCGCCGCCGAAGTCGTTGATGGTGAGCTGGCAGTTGTTGGAGCAGCGGCCGCAGCGCGCGTGCTTTTGCTCGACGGTGAGCGCGGCGATCTGCTCGGCGGAAAGGACCGTGGAAGTGCCGTCCGCGCCGGCGCGGTCACGGGCGAGTAGCGCCGCGCCGTAGGCGCCCATGCAGCCAGCGATGTCGGGGCGCACGGCGTCGACGCCGGTGAGCTGCTCGAAGGCGCGCAGCGTGGCGTCGGACATAAAGGTGCCGCCCTGGACGATCACCTGGGTGCCGATCTCGTGCGGGTCGCGCAGCTTGATGACCTTGAACAGGGCGTTCTTGATGACGGAGTAGGACAGGCCGGCGGCGATGTCGCCCACCGTCGCGCCCTCCTTTTGCGCCTGCTTCACGCGGGAATTCATAAAGACGGTGCAGCGGCTGCCCAGGTCGACCGGGTTCTTGGCCTCGAGCGCCGCAGCGGCAAAGGCGCGCACGTCCATGTTCATCGACACGGCGAAGCTCTCGATAAAGCTGCCGCACCCGCTGGAGCACGCCTCGTTGAGCATGATGTGCTCGATCACGCCGTCGCGCACGCGCAGGCATTTCATGTCCTGGCCGCCGATGTCGAGGATGAACTCCACCCCGGGCAGGAACGCGCGGGCGCCGCGCAGGTGCGCGACGGTCTCGATCTCGCCGGAATCGGCCTTGAGCGCCTCGATGAGCAACGCCTCGCCGTAACCGGTCGTGGTCACGTGGCCAATGGAGCAGCCCTCCGGGATGTGCGCGTAAAAGTCCGCCATGATGGTCTTGGCGGTGCCCAGGATGTCGCCGTTGTTATTGCCGTACCAAGTGTGCAGGAGCTGGCCGTCCTCGCCCACCATGGCGGCCTTCATCGTAGTGGAGCCGGCATCCAGGCCAATGAACACACGACCCTGGTAGCCCTCGAGGCTACCGCGCGGCACGACCTCCTGCGCATGGCGAGCACGAAAGCACTCCAGGTCCTCGGGCGTGGCAAACAGCGGCTCCAAGCGCGCGACCTCGTCGCCCTGGGTGTCGCCCAGCGCATCGATGGCCTCGATGAGCTCGCCGAACTGCGAGAGCTTGCCGCTCTCGTGCGCCATGGCGGCACCCGACGCCACGAACAGGTGCGCGTTCTCGGGCACGATGATGTGCTCGTCGTCCAAGTTGAGCGTGAGGTAGAAGCGGCGACGCAGCTCGGAGAGGTACTGCAGAGGGCCGCCGAGGAACGCCACGTGCCCGCGAATGGGGCGGCCGCACGCGAGGCCCGAGATGGTCTGCGTCACCACAGCCTGGAAAATGGAGGCGGCCACGTCCTCAGGGCGGGCGCCCTCGTTGAGCAGCGGCTGTACGTCGGTCTTGGCGAACACGCCGCAGCGGCTGGCGATGGGGTAGATGGTCTGCGCCTGGCGGGCGAGCTCGTTCAGGCCGGAGGCGTCGGTGTGCAGCAGCGTGGCCATCTGGTCGATGAACGCGCCGGTGCCGCCTGCGCACGTGCCGTTCATGCGCTGCTCGATGCCGGAGTCGAAGTAGATGATCTTGGCGTCCTCACCGCCCAGCTCGATGGCCACATCCGTCTGCGGGATGAGCGTTTCCACCGCGCGCTTGCTGGCGATGACCTCCTGCACGAACTCAAGGCCGAGCCACTGCGAGAGCAACAGGCCGCCGGAACCGGTGATCGCGCAGGTCATGCGCGCCTCGGGCAGCACGCTCACCGCGCCCACGAACAAATCGCGCGCGCAGGCGCGCACGTCGGTGTGATGGCGCTGGTACTTGGCGTACACAATCTGGTTCGCGCTGTTCAGCACGGCGAGCTTGACCGTGGTGGAGCCCACGTCGATGCCCAGGTGGAGCTGCCCGTCAGCATTCTGGGGATTCCAAATGGCGCCCTCGGGAACCTGGAGTGCAGCGGGATCCCCGCATGCGACGGGCGTCGATGCGCCCAGGTCCGACTCCCCGCCTGCAGCCGGGGTCGACGCCTGCACGTGCACCTCCCCGCCTGCGGCCGGGGTCGACGCCTGCACGCGCGCTCCCTCACTCGAGGCAGGCGCATCCTGGCACGTCGCCGCCCCGCATGTGCCGCAGCATCCCGCCTGGGCGTCCTGCACGTTCTGCATATCGTCTGCCATGATCAGTTTCCTTCCTGTTGGAAAGATGCAAAGCCGCCGGCAATACTCGCTGCTAGGGCCGTCATTGTGTCACTCGAAGGTACGCCGCAATTGTCAACGCCCTGCCCCTCTTGCCCTGCGCATTCGGCACCAAAGGCAAACTGGAGGCCGCACGCGGGCACGTTGACGTCGATGGGCATGCCGTACAAATCGCCCGGGCGCACAAAGGCGATGACGGTCATGATGCGCGCCATGGTCTCGGGGGTCTCGGCAAGGTCGCGCTCAAACCAGCGCTGCACCACGCCCACTTCGGACGCCACGACCGACGCCAGGTAATAATCGAAAAACGCCCCGAGCGCGCCGGGGAAGATGCCCGTCTGCATACGACCGGACACCTCGATGCATGCCATGTCGATGACCTTCTTGATGAAAGCCTGGTCACCACCGGGCCCGATGAGCGCGCCGATCAGGTCGCGATTTTCGGCGATGTATCCGAGCAGCTCGACGGAGCCGGGAGCGGGCTCAAGACGCTCGATATTCTGGTACAACTCGGGCAGGGTGGCCTCGGCGATGGCGCGCACGCGCTCGCGCACCTCGGCCAGCACGCCGGCCTCGACCTGCTCGATAAAATCGGGAATGTCCTTGTAATGCGAGTAGAACGTACGGCGCGTAAGCCCTGCGCGCTCGGTGAGCGCCGCCACGCTTATGCGCGATATGTCCTCCCCCGCCTTGATCTCCGCCGCGAGGGCCGAGCGCAGTGCCCGCTGTGAACGTAAGCTGCGTCGATCGGATTTACCGGCGGGCGCACCCATTGGCTGAGGCATGACGCCCCTTTCCAGATTCGGTGTTAATTCACTCACTGTGCATTATTGCACACCGTGTGCATCAACATGGAATCAGCACCGAATTTGTGCCAATGTCGCCTGCCGGCACCATGCTGCCGGTACCATGGCCCAACCCGCGCGCAACACATCGGCCCCCTTCCGCCGAGTGAGCGCTTTTCCAACGTTTGAGACGCTGAAACGTTGGAAAAGCGCTCACTCGGCGGAAGGGGGCCGAAAACAATTCGCCAGGAGCACGTCACCCGGCCCGCCACGCGCCGCGGTCAGACGCCGGCGCCCTAAAGCGTCGCGGCAGCCGGCGCGGATGCGGACCGCAGTCGCAACCAGACGCCGCTACGCGATCTGAATGCGCTGCTGGCGGCGCAGCGTGGCCAAGATGTGCTTGGGCACGGCGTGGAACTCGCAGCGGCCGATCGTGGCGCTCGCGGCGGCCTTCGCCTCCGCGCTGCCGTTCGCCGTTGCGTACGAGTGCTTAAAGCGCGAAAGCATCACGAGGTCATTGCCGCCGTCGCCATACACGGCGATCTCGTCCTCCTCGATGCCGTAATACGCGCCCAGCCACGCCACCGAAGCGCCCTTGTTGCAGTCCTTGTCGGTGATCTCGAACATCACGGGGTCGAACGGTGCGTTGACCACCGTGTCGGTGTGCTCAGCCAAAAACGCCTTGAGGTCGCGGTCGAGCTCGGCGGTCGTCACGCGGCAGTTGATCTTGCACACCTCGTGCGAAAGGATGCTCGCAAGCGGCTGGTCGAAGAACTGCTCCTCGTGTGCACCGCCGCGGGCACGCATGCCGCGCATGATGATGCGCCTCATGAGGCCGTCGCGCTTAAAGCCCTCCTGGTGCATCTCGTAGCTGCCGCTGGAGAACATGCCGTCGGGCGTGCAGCAATCGAAGCATATCTGGGGAAATTCCCGCACCAGCTCCTCGACGAACGCCGGGTCGACGCCAAAGGTCTTGAGCACCTCGCCGTTTTGCCCGCGCACGATCGAGCCGTTCGCGCACACCGCGTCGATCTTGAGGCCCGTGAAGCCGTGGTCGCCTATGGGCAGCACCGAGCGGCCCGTGGCGGGCACCACGTGCGCCCCGAGCTCGATGGCCTTTTTGATGGCCGAACGGATGGTCCGGTCCGCCTCGTGCAGGCCGTTGAGCAGGGTTCCATCAAGGTCACTGGCGAATAGCTTGATCACGCGTGTCTCCTTATGCCGGGGTTTCCCGCACTATTGTACGCTGCCTCGACGCGTCGCGCGGCGCACGGCCTAGTCGTCATCAGAGCCCGAGGGGACCAAATCTCCGCAGCAGTCGGCGAGCGCCCGCGCGAGCTGCCCCACGAGCGCCCGATTCGACTCCGTGTCGGGCATGCCGGTCATGATGGACATGATGTACGTCCTGCCGTCCAGGTCGACAACGCCGGCGTCGCTCACGCTGTTATAGGACGGATCGGAATCCGAGCACCAACCGGCCTTGTTGTGCACCACGGCGTCCAGGCCCTCCAGGCCGTCGCGGATAAACGAGACCGTCGTCTGACCCGTCAGGTCCCAGAGCCACTGGGCCGTCTCGGAGCCCCCGCCCACATATGCGAGCATCTCCGACCACAGGCGCGCCGAACTGCGCGCGGCATACGTGGGGAACCAGCTGTCCTCGCGGTACACCGCGTCGTTGGCGCCCAGGCCCGTGACCCAGTCGTCGAACCCCTCGAAATCAAACGCGTCGCGCAGGGCGCCGTATGCGTTGTTATTGGAATAGATGACGGCCGCCTCGATAAGCTCATAGACGGGATACGAACCGCCGCTATATCCGCCCGACGAGTCCGCCACCCAATTGACGGCGCAGTAGTCGTCGAGCGACACCTCGCCCTTCTCCACAAGGCTTTCGCACACGTACATCGAGTACAGGGCCTTGAAGGAGCTCGCGCCGTACACCACCAGATCGGGCTGATAGGCCAGACCGCTGCCGGTCTGCGCGTCCACGAACACCATCGACACGCTGCCCTGCTCCTCGATGGCGGCGAGGGCGGACTCCACCGATGCGCGGTGGGCGGAGGACACCTTGGGGGCGTCGAGACCCGCCAGCGAGTAGCTCACCAAACCGTCCGACGTGGGGATGTCGTCAAACGTCGCCGCCGAGAGCTCGAAGTCGTCTGCCTGGGACCGCTTGGCCTCGTCGGCGTCGGACGCCGCCTTCGCATCCTTCGCCTTCGCCTCGGCCGCTTGCGCCTGCGCGCTTTCCTGACCGGCATCCGCCGACGAGCCCCTTGCGCCCGCTATGGCACCCGGAATGAACACGATGCACGCAAGGACGCACACGAGGACCACGTACATACCAGGCGGAACGGTTCGCAACGCGTCCGCTGCGCGATCCCACGCGCCCTGTTGGCGGCGCCCTCTCGGAACCGTGTACGCGAAATCCCTTGCGCTTCTCGTCTGAGGCTGCATCCGCCGGTTGCGGCCCCTCGAATCCCATTGCTGAGGCAACGGCTGACGCGCGGTGCCCGCTGCGGGGCGACGTGCCGGCACTCGGCGGGACGCACCTGCTCCGGCGCGCTGCTGACGAGCCGACGCCAGGCGCACGCCGCTCGTCCGCATCGCCGACGAGCCGGAAGACCGGCGCGCACCCGTGTCATGCCGCGCATCCGAGGTCCGACGCCGGCCGTATGCGGCATCACCGCGCCCGCGCGAGGCCTGCCGTCCGTGTACCCTGCCGTCCGATTGTCGCCCCGCGCGATTCCCGCCAGATGCGCGTCGATTCCCGCCAGATGTGTATCCCATGCCCATAACCATTGCTCGTGAATGTGACTATTTCGTCACAGAATGGTACCCCCTCCCGCACGGGGCACCATCCAATCCCCACGCCGAAAGGCTCTTTTTTCACGGGCGAGTAACAAAAGCGGCACCTCTTTGACAGGGGCTGCAGATTCTTTGACAGGGGCCTGCGGACGAACTACGCCGCCGGGATCTGCCCCGTGGCCAGGATCTGCTCCAGCGCGGCCTCATCGAGCACGGGAACGCCCAGGCTCTCCGCCTTGGTGAGCTTGGAGCCCGCCTTGGGACCCGCCACCAGATAGCTCGTCTTTTTTGACACCGAGCCGGACACCTTGGCACCGAGCAGCTTGAGCGCCGCACCCGCCTCGTCGCGCGTGCGGTTGACGAGCGTTCCCGTGAGCACGAACGTGAGGCCGGCGAGCGGCTGGGCCTCGGCGAGGTCTGCCGCCACGCCCGTCTCCTGCGCCGCCTGTGCGTGCGCCGCACCCAGGTCTTCCTCCAGCGAAAGACCCGCCTCGCGCAGGCGCTGCAGCACCTCGAGGTTCTCGGGCACCGCGAGGAACTGCCGCACGCTCGCGGCGATCTTGGGCCCGATGCCCTCGCAGCCCGCGATATCCTCCTCGGAGGCGGCGGCCAGGGCGTCGACCGTGAGGAATCGCTGCGCGATGACCTCGGCCACGGACTTGCCCACATGGCGGATGCCCAGCGCGAACAGGACGCGCGAGAGCGGCTGCTCCCTGGAACGCGTCAGCTCGTCGACGACCTTCTGCGCAATGGTCGCCCCCACCTTGATGGAATCGCCCGCGCTCACGCCCTTCTTCTTGTCATCCTTGAGGTACGTGCGGCCGGTGTCGAGCGCTGCCACCGCATCGACCGTGAGATGGTAGAAATCCGCGACGTCGTGCAACAGGCCCGCCTCGATCATCTTGTCGATGAGCTCGTCACCAACACCGTCCACATCCATACAGCCACGGCTCACCCAGTGCAGCAGGCGCTCCTTGAGCTGGGCGGGGCAATCGAGCGACACGCAACGGTACGCGACCTCGCCGTCCTCGTGCACCACCGGGCTTCCGCACGCGGGGCACGTCGCCGGCATATCCCACTCGGCGGTGCCCTCGGGACGCTTGTCCAAGACGGGTCCCACGACCTCGGGGATCACGTCTCCCGCCTTGTGCACGATAATGGTGTCGCCCGGGCGCACGTCCTTACGGCGGATCTCGTCGAGGTTGTGCAGGGTGGCGCGGGCGATGGTGGAACCGGCCACCGTCACGGGATCGAACTCCGCAACGGGCGTGAGCACGCCGGTGCGCCCCACCTGGATGCGAATGTCGCGCAGAACGGTGGTCTTTTCCTCCGGCGGGAACTTGAAGGCGATGGCCCAGCGCGGCGCGCGAGCGGTAAAGCCCAGGTCGCCCTGCTGATCGAAGCTGTCGACCTTTACCACCACGCCGTCGATGTCGTAATCCAGGTCGCCGCGGTGCGCCAGCGCGTCGGCGCAAAAGGCATGGACCTCGGCGGGAGAGGTGCAGCGGGCGACGGACCCGTTGACGGAAAACCCCGCGCGGCGCAGCCAATCGAGGAAGGCGTGCTGGGAATCCACGTGCAGCGGAGCTGTGTCGGCAATCGCGTAGATAAAGGTCGCCAAGTGGCGCGACGCCGTGACCTTGGGGTCCTTTTGGCGAAGGCTGCCCGCGGCGGCGTTGCGCGGGTTGGCGAACGGCTCGCGGCCCTCGGCGTCGGCCTCGGCGTTCAGGCGGGCAAAGCTGCCCTTGGGCATGTAGACCTCGCCGCGGACCTCGATGGGCGCGGAACGGTCGGCGCCCATGTGCGCAAGCGCGGCCTCGGAGAGGTGCATGGGCACATCCTTGATGGTGCGTACGTTGAGCGAGACGTCCTCGCCCGTGGTGCCGTCGCCGCGCGTCGCCGCGCGCACAAAGGCTCCGTTCTGGTACGTGATCGCCACGCCTAGGCCGTCGATCTTGAGCTCGCAGGTGTAGGCGACGCGCCCTGCACCCAGGGCGTCCTCCGTGCGGGCGAGCCACTCGTCCAGCTCCTCAAGATTCATGGCGTCGTCCATGGAGTACATGCGCGCCATATGCGTGACGGGCGTGAACTGCTCGGACACGTAACCACCCACGCGCTGGGTGTAGGAATCCGGCGTCACGAGCTCGGGGTGCGCCGCCTCAATTTGCTGGAGCTCGATGAGCAACTTGTCGAACGCCGCGTCCGAGATCTCGGGGGCGTCGAGCGCGTAGTAGCGGTACGCGTGGTAATCGAGCAGGTGGCGAAGCTCCGCCGCGCGCGCGGCCGCCTGGGCACGGGCGTCCGCGGTCTTAGCCGCCGCCTCGACAGGCTGGGTGCCCTTGACGCTCCCGGTCTCCTCCGCCGCCATTTCGCCAAACAAACTCCGCTGGTCCGCCACGCGCGCCTCCTCAGTCAAAAGATTCAACGGATACAGGGTACCATCACCCCTTTGCCGCCGCGCGTTTGCGCGCCCACTCCCATGCCTTAACACATGGCAGGGCTCCGCAGGGCGGCGGAGCCCCTTCCGGGCGACATGCCGAAGGCGGGTCCCAAGGACGGCCTCAGATCGCAGCCCCTCCCATCGGGCCCCTGGACAGGGCTCCCCGGTCGTGACGTTTCCGGGCCATGCCCCCTCGCTGGAAAACCGCAGGCCGCCCTCTGCGCTACCGGATTTCGGGGCGAAGAATCCCAAACGCGTATGCTTGACAAACCGATTGCGGAATGACGCTCCGCCGTCCATCCCGTCTGAGGGGCGGTTCGTCCACGGAACGGATGCGCCGCATTTACACTGATGGACTGTCGAGTGCGCGCGCCGCAGCACGCACGAACCTATAGAACGCGAGCAGAAAAGAGGGTCGTCATGAAGCAGCTGAACGAGAAGGTCGCCGTCGTCACCGGTGCCGGCCAGGGCATTGGCAAGGGCATCGCGCTGTGCCTCGCCAAGCGCGGCGTCAAGGTCATCGCCACGGGCCGTCGCCTGGAGCCCATCGAGGCCACCATCGCCGAGATCAAGGAGCTCGGCGGCGAGGGCTTTGCCATGACCTGCGACTCCGCCGACCGCGAGCGCGTGTTCGAGGTTGTCGAGAAGGCCGTCGCGACCTACGGCTCCATCGACGTCATCGTGAACAACTGCCAGGCCATCGTCCCCTCTCAGCCCGTCGAGGACACCGAGTACGACAACATGCTCAAGGCATGGGAGTCCGGTGTGATCGGCTCCCTCAACTACATGCAAGCCGCCTTCCCCTACATGAAGGAGCAGCACGAGGGTCGCATCATCAACTTCGCCTCCGCCACCGGCATGTTCGGCATCGCCGGGCAGCTCGCCTACGGCTCCAACAAGGAGGCGCTGCGCGGCCTGACCAAGATCGCCGCCAAGGAGTGGGGCCAGTACGGCATCTGCGTGAACATCGTCCTGCCCGGCGCCGAGTCCCCGGCCGCCAAGGCTTGGGCCGAGAAGTTCCCGGAGGAGTACGCCAAGCAGGTGAACCTCAACCCCATGAAGCGCTTTGGCGACCCCGAGACGGATATCGCCCCGGTCGTCGCGTTCCTCGCCGGCCCGGATTCCTGCTACTTCTCCGGCCAGAGCGTCATCGTGGACGGCGCCAACAGCATCATGCCGTAAGGCGTTCGCGACACGCGCTTCATGGCGCCGACAAGCCCGACCCGCAACGCCAGCGCGGGACCTCGCGCATTTCGTGCCGAGCCCAGCCTGCAGAGCCGGCACAGGATCACGCGCATTTCACGCCAAGCCTTTCCCTTGGAGGATATGAACGGTCACTTCGTTCATAAGCTCCACAGGAGCCAATGAACCACCATTTAGATGGAGGATATGAACGACTCAACCGTTCATATCCTCCATCTCTTTCACTCGACCCGCGAAAAACAAAGCGTGCAGGACCCGGAGCGCTACAGGGCACACGTCCTGAACGCCATCCAGACATGCGGGGGGGGCGCATGCACAAGCAAAATGCCTAAGAAAGGCGCAACGCGATAAGCGGAATATAGGTCAAGACAAGGGCGAACGCGACGAACGTCACCGTCACCAACGTCCAGTGCGGTAGAAGCCAGCGCCATGCGAACGTCTGCGGCAACTCGGCTCCAGGCGGATAGCCCTCCAAATATGCCGCAATTTCGACAACGCTCTGCAGGTCATGGTCTATCTTGATGCCGCCAACTTTGAACCAGGGAATCAGAGCGGCCAGCGATATCGCAAGGCCTATGATCCGCTCAACATCTGCGATTTGGTACGCCGCGCTGGGGTCGAGGAATTTATGTGCGATCGTCACGACAATAACGCCGATCAACTTCTCCAAAGACCAAAGGCACTCAAAGAGAATGGCAAGCTTGAAGATCTTACGCTCGCCCTCGATTTGACGCAGGCGCTCCTCAGACCGCTCGTCCAGCAATGCATCGAGGGTTATGCCGAGCACCGAAGACAGGCGCTTCAGACTCTCGGCATCTGGCAGCGTTCGACCTTTCTCCCAGTTAATCACCGTTTGTCGCGACACAAACACACGGGAGGCAAGCTCCCCTTGTGTCATGCTCGCATTCTCCCGCAAGCCGCGGATACGGGACGCAAGGGGGCCGACGCTTGTGTGAGCATCGAGCCCGGTGGCATGAATTGTGTCGCTCCCACCATCCATGAGGACTCCCTTCGAGCGCCCTTGGAAAACCATACGCAGAGTCTACCCCCACACGATGAGCCCATATTCCGTTTGACACGAACTGGCAGAGTCGAAATCCTTTAACACCATCAATCGCCTGCGAAAACACGTTACTACGCATACGCGATGGCGATCATGGCCGCGGCAAGCAGGACAACGTATAGGGTGTAAAACGCCGGAAGGTTGGCAAGGAGCACTCGATAGAAAAAGGTGCTCGGGGGCTCCTTTCCCTCTGGATAGCCCTCCGAGGCTCCATGTCGTGCGCATCGTGCCGGGCTTCACTTCTGGAGGATATGAACGGTCACTTCGTTCATAAGCTCCACAGGAGCCAATGAACCGCCATTTAGATGGAGGATATGAACGATTCAGCCGTTCATATCCTCCATTTCTTTTCCGCCAACTTAATCAACGCACCGCAATCATAGCAATGGAGGGCATGGGCAAAAACGCCCACGCCCTCCGAAAAGAAAACCTATTGGCAGTCTGTGGCAAGCTACTCGGCGGCGTCGGCCACCTCGACAGCGGCGTCCGCCTCAAGATCGGCTTCGGCCTCGGCGGCACGGGCGGCCTTGTACGCGCGCCACTCGGCGTACTTGTGGACGCCAGCGCACACGGACAAAACGAGTGCGACGGGAACTGCGACGGCGCCCACGACGAGCATCGGGGCGACGGTGTAGAACACGGATTCGAACATCACGCAAACCCCCTTACGCGAACAGGCCACCGGCGATACCGGCAACACCGGTAAAGGCCAGAGCCATGAGCGACGCGGTCACGAGCGTGATGGGCAGACCGCGCAAGGCGGCGGGCACCAGGCGCTCGTCGATGCGGTCGCGCACGAAGGCGAACAGCACCACGGCGAGGAGCACGCCCAGGCCGGCGCCGATCGAGCTGCCCAGGGCGGCATCCCACGTGAGGGTATCGGCAACGGCGGCGTTGCCGAGGGACACGGCCAGAACGGCGGCGTTGCAGGCCACGATCGGGCACACGCGCAGCAGGCGCTCACGCTCGGCGACCGATTTGCCGGCACCGAGGATCGTGGCAACGACCACGATGACGGCCCAGCTCACCAGCACGTACGCGAGCGGCGCCAGGTACGCAACGCCCCAGGGCTGCATGAGCTGCGTGTAGAGAGGCCAACCCGGGGCACCGGCAACGGCGGTGGCGACGGCAATCATGGCGCCAAAGCGGAAAGAATCCTGCGGACGGCCAGCCACCAAAACCACCGACACCATGCCGATGAGCTGCGCGAACACCAGATTGTTATCGAGAGCTGCGGTAAACAGCGCGTTGAGGAACGTCATGAGCGCTCACCTCCCTTAAGGGAATCCTCGTCGGCGGCGGCGCCCTTGGCGCACGCCTGCTCGACGGACTGGACGAACACGGCGACGAGCGCCAGCACCAAAAGCGAGCCCGTGGGTTTGCCGAAGGCGGCGATCGGCGAGGCGGCCAGCTCGCCCATGGTGAGGCCGAAGACCTGACCGGTGGTGAGCATGCCGTTGATAAAGCCGACGAAGGTAAGCGCCGCCAGCACCATGGCAGCGGCGAACATCGCGGTCATGAGCGGCGTCTTAGCCGGGGCGACCGTCAGGCCGTCGCTCGCGATCCACGCCGCCACCAGGGCATTCACCGCAACAAGCGGCAGGTAGATGCCGAGGGACTCGAACACTACGGGGTTGGCCACGCGGACGGCGAACCCGAGCAGCGTCGCTGCGGTCACACTCACCATGAGCATGACCGGAACGCGCGACCACATGCTCGTAAAGCAGCGCAAGAGCGGCGCAAGCGAGGCCATGAGCACGATCGCAGCGGCGGTGACCAGGCCGATCATCAGGCCGTTCTCAAACGAAGTCGCCACAAAAAGCCCCGGCAGGGCCCC
This sequence comes from Collinsella stercoris DSM 13279, assembly GCF_020735465.1. Taxonomy (GTDB): domain Bacteria; phylum Actinomycetota; class Coriobacteriia; order Coriobacteriales; family Coriobacteriaceae; genus Collinsella; species Collinsella stercoris. The sequence goes on from NZ_CP085935.1 coordinate 1,468,169, forward strand.
GGCAACAACCAGGAACGTAGGCGTGTGGACCATCTTGGAAATGCGAGCGTCCTGCTCGCGCACGATATTCTCGTTCAGAGCCATTAGTTGCCTCCCATCTGGGCGTAGGCGGCAAAGGCGATGTTCAGGCAGTCGACCACGGCACGTGAGGTGAAGGTGGCGCCGGAGACGGCGTCGACGTGGGTCTGGCCCGCGCCGGCCTCGTCGACCGTGAGTTCGCCGGCGGCAGCAGTGCCGGCAAAGCCGCCGAAGTACTCCTCGGTCAGCGCGTTGGTGCCGATGCCGTCGGTCTCGTCCTCGGCCACGACCTGCAGGCCCGCCACGGTGCCGTCGGCGTTGATGCCGACCATGAGCTCGACGTCGCCGTGGTAGCCCTGAGCGGAGGTCACGTCGAAGACCCATGCGCCCGTGTCGGCCTTGTACACGGAGTTGAGACCCTCGACCGCGGGCGCGGACTGGGCCTCGAACGAGGTGGCATCGGGGAACAGCAGCTTGCGCTGGGCGCCGCCCTTTGCCTCATCGAGCGCGGCGTCGGAGGCGGCAAACGCGTCGCCGAGCCCGTAGTGGACGCCGGCGGTCACGCCCGCGCACAGCAGGGCGACGATGAGGACCGCGCATGCGGAGAAGATGGCGCCGTTGCGACGGCGGGCCATCGGGCACTTGTTAGACGAGGGCATGCTTCACACCTCCAGCGGGCTGAGGACGCGTGTAGCGGTCGATCAGCGGGGTGAACATGTTCATGAACAGGATGGAGAACGCCACGCCCTCGGGGGCGGCGGCGAACAGGCGCACGAGCGCGGTGATGACGCCGCAGCCGATGCCGAAGATGATCTTGCCCTTCGGCGTCATGGGCGTGGTGGTGTAGTCGGTGGCCATGTAGAAGGCACCAAGGGCCAGACCGCCGGAAAGCACCTGATACAGCGCGTCCCGACCGGCAATGCCGGTAATGACGGCGACGGTGGCGATGAACGGCACGGTGGCCCATGCGTCGACCACGCGCATCACGAGCAGGAACACGTAGCCGGCGAGCAGCGTGATGATGCAGGTCTCGCCGAGCGCACCGGCGTGCAGGCCGAACATCATATCCAGGTAGCTGTAGGGCTCGGCACCCGCGGCGTTCATCGCCAGCGGGGTGGCGCCAGTGATGGCGTCGAGCGGACGACCCATGATGTCGGGGTAGGCACCCAGGGCGATGGGCATGGCGAGCATGATGAACACGCGGCCGGCGACCGCCGGGTTGGCGAAGTTGCAGCCGATGCCGCCAAAGAGCATCTTGACCACCGCGACGGCGAACACGGTGCCCAGGATCGCCGGGAAGTACCCGCAGTCGGCGGGCAACGTGAAGGCGAACAGCATGGCGGTGACCACGCAGGACAGGTCGCCCGCGGTGCTCTCGCGGTGCATGAGCTTGCAGCACACGTGCTCGGTCACGAGCGCGGTGGCAACGCACACGAGCACGAGCAGCGGGGCGCCCAGGCCGTACAGGAACACAGACGCCACGAGCGTGGGCAGCAAGGACAGGCACACCATGCCCATGATCCACTGCGTGGAGCCCTTGCCGTGGAAATGAGGCGACGCCTCGTTGATGAGGTTCATGGTCTTACGCCTCCTTCTTCTCGGACGGGGCCGGAGCGGCAGGCTTGGCCGGGGCGACGGGCTTTGCCGGCGCGGTCAGGCGCGCGACCTCGCCGCGGTACACGGCCTTGCCCTCGCGGATCGCCGCGGTGATGCGGCGGTGCGCCGGGCACACGTACGCGCAGGAGCCGCACTCCATGCAGTTCATGACGGCAAACTCGTCGAGCGCGACCACATCATGGCTGCGGGAGGCGCCGTCGAGCGCAAAGGGCGACAGCGACAGCGGGCAGGCGCGCACGCAGCGGCCACAGCGGATGCAGGCGGTCTCGTCCGGCAGGACGGCGGCGTCGTGCAGGACGACGATGGCGTTGTTCGCCTTGATGATTGGGCAGTCGATGTCGGTGATGGTGCGGCCCATCATCGGTCCGCCCATGATGATCTTCTTGGGTTCCTTGACCATGCCGCCCGTGGCCTCGATGACATCGCGGACGCTCATGCCGATGGGAATGCGGTAGTTGCCCGGCTTGGCGATACAGTCGCCCGTGACCGTGACGGTCTTGCAGGTGAGCGGCATGCCGTAACGGAAATACTGTTCCACGCGGGAGATGGTGGTCACGTTGACCACCAGGCAGCCCACATCGATGGGCAGGCCGCCGGCGGGCACATCGCGGCCGGTCGTGGCCTTGATGAGGACCTTCTCGCCGCCGGCGGGGTACTTGGTGGGAATCGACATGACCTCGATGCGGTCCTCGCGACCCTTCTCCTTGACCACGCGCTGCAGCTCGAGAATCGCCTCGGGCTTGTTGTCCTCGACGCCGATGACGGCGGCGGGGATCTCCAGCGCCTCGAGGGCGCGGAACACGCCGTCGATCACGCGCTCGGAGTGCTCCATCATCTGGCGATAGTCGCTCGTAATGTAGGGCTCGCATTCCATGCCGTTGACCACGAGGAACTCGAAGCTTTTGCCTTCCGGAGCGCGCATCTTGAACCAGGTGGGGAACGACGCGCCGCCCAGGCCGACCATGCCAGAGTCGCGCACGCAGGAGATGAACTCCTCCTTGGTGCGATACTCCGGGGCCTTGAGCTCCGGGTCGCTCTCCATCTTGCCGTCGGAGACAATCTCCACCACGGGGGCGGTGGCGCCCGTGGGCAGCTGCTCGGTCGCCACCTTGGTCACGGTGCCGGAGACGCTCGCGTGAATCGGCGAGCCAAGCCCCTCAACCTGGCCGATCAGCGTACCGACATATACATGATCACCCTCGCTCACCACCGGCTTTGCCGGCGCGCCGATGTGCATGTTCAGCGGAATGAGCACTCGCTCGGGCGGCGTGATGGACGTGCAGGCAAAATCCCGCATGTCCTTGCACTGGGGCGGATGCACGCCACCCCGTGTCTTGTGCAGAGAGAACATTGGCTTCCCTTCCATATCTCCCCCAACAGTGCGTGGCCCCGCAAAAGGCGCGGCCACGGCGCATACCTAGGGAAAAATTGTAACGGGTTTCGCCCCTATATGGGGTGCCAATGAGCAGATTAATGCAGCTTGAAACGTTTTATCACGCCATTCATCGCGAGCGGCGGGGCGCTCCCGCGTGCGCACAGTGGGTAACTTCATGTGCCCAGACGGCGGGCAGCCCCGGCGCCACATGACGGGCGGCCACCAATCATCGCGCAGCAGGAAACCGCAGGATCGCGTGCGCTGGGCGGCATCGGGCATCCATGCGGCAGACGACGGGCGACGCCGAAGTGAGATGGCTTCCGGCGCCTCCAGCGGGCAGCCCCGGCGCCCAAGTGGCAAGCGGCTTCCGAAGCCGAACGGCAAACGGCCTCCGTCCCCAAGGCGGCAACATCTTTAAGCACCCGCGATACGCAAGCGGCCCCAACAACGGAGCGAGCCGTCATTGGGGCCTTTCGAGCGCCATGCACCGCGATCGAGCTATATGCCGATCCCCGTGCCGGAAAAAACGCCGTACAGGATAATCGCCGTCGCGATGACAAAGACCACGCTTTGGACCAAGGCGCTGCGGGCGGCGCGCTGGAACGTCAAGGCGGCGAGATTCGCATCGTCACGATAGCTCTTCGCGTTCCGCAAACCCACGACGATCGTGGCGGCAGACACCAGCAGGCCAAGACCGGGGAGCAAGACGAGCTCCCATTTAGAGCCCCAGCGCAGCACCTCGCCCGCGGAGCTCACCTTCATGGGCACCTGATCACCCAACTGCGGAAAGACCATGAAAACCGCGACGAGCGGGATGAACGAGAGCACCAGGGCCAACGCGGCCTTGACGCCGTTTTGCTTACCAAACGAGAACATCACATACCCCTTTTGCTACACGTTGAAGCGGAAATGCACCACGTCTCCGTCATGCATCACGTAGTCCTTGCCCTCCATGCGCAGACGGCCGGCAGCCTTGGCCCCCTGCTCGCCACCGAGCTCGATGTAATCGTCGAAGGCGATGGTCTCGGCCTTGATGAACCCGCGCTCGAAGTCGGTGTGGATCACGCCGGCTGCCTGCGGGGCCGTGGCACCCTGGCGCACGGTCCAGGCGCGAACCTCCATCTCACCCGCGGTAAAGAAGCTCTGCAACCCCAGCAGCTTGTAGGCAGCCTGGGCGAGCACCTCGAGACCGGAGCGCTCCAAGCCCAGGTCGGCAAGGAACATCTGCGCCTCCTCGGGATCGAGCTCGGAAAGCTCGGCCTCCACCTTTGCGCAAATGGGAATGGGCTTGACGCCGTCGATGGGATCGAGGTCCTCGGCGAGCATATCCTCGTCCACGTTCGCCACGTAGAGCATGGGCTTCATCGTGAGCAGGAACAGCCCCTTGGCGGCGGCGCGCTCCTCGTCGGTCATCTCGAGCGTGATGGCGCGGTTGCCCTCGTTCAACCACGCGACCAGACGCTTGGCAATCTCGAGCTTGGGCATGAGCTCCTTGTCGCGCTTGGCCTCCTTCTCGAGCTTGGGCAGTTGCTTCTCGAGCGTTTGGATGTCGGCCAAGATGAGCTCGGTCATGATGGTCTCGGCGTCGCTCGCCGGATCGACGAACGCACCGGTGTGGTTGACCTCGCGCATGACGTCCGGGTCCTTGAAGTAGCGGACCACCTGGCAGATGGCGTCGCACTCGCGGATGTTGGCGAGGAACTGATTGCCCAGGCCAGCGCCCTCGGCGGCGGCACCCTTGACCAGGCCCGCGATGTCGACGAACTCAACCGTGGCGGGCACGATGCGGCCCGGGTGCACGATGTCGGCGAGCGCCTGGAGACGGTCGTCGGGAACGTCGACGATGCCCACGTTGGGGTCGATCGTGGCGAACGGATAGTTGGCGGCGAGTCCGCCCTTTTTGGTGAGTGCAGTGAACAGCGTGGACTTGCCCACGTTGGGCAATCCGACGATTCCAATGGAAAGCGCCATGGGGTTCCTTCATGTTTCCAAGCGCACACGCGCGTTCGTATACGTAAACCTTGCCATTATAGACCGATAACGGCAAACAAAGCTCGCACCCGGCAGACCGAGGCAACGGAAACGCAGAACGGCATCGCGAGGAAGTCCCTCCTCGTCACTACAATAAAGTTGAAATAGTCCGTTGGGTGTCAAACAAAAAGCCGTCGAGACCAAACAAAAAGCCGTTGGGGGCCAAACAAAGAGTCGCGTCCGGGCCGTCGGGGGCCAAACAGGAGGTCAAGTCCATTTTTGTGTGTAAATTCGCAACCGCCGCTTTCTCCTATGCCGCGAGCCTCAGCTGGCGCTGCTCGCGCGCGATGACCTCCAGGCGCGGGACCACGCCCTGCAGCTCCTTCACGGCCGGCGAGTAGAACAGCCTGCGACCGGCCGCCCAGCGCTCGCCCTCCTCGATGAGCACGGCCCCGATCAGCCTCGCTATCGAGTCCGCGTTCGGGAACACCTTGACCACCGACGACCTCCTCTTCACCTCCCCGTTCAGCCTCTCGAGGTGGTTCGACGTCCGCACGACCCGCCGCAGCGCCTCGGGCAGCTCCATCACCGTCATCGCGTCGTCGAACCCGGCGTCGAGCCGCTCGACCGCCCTGGGCGCGGCCCCGGCGTAGTCGGCCGCGATCTCGTCGCGCCTGCGACGCGCCTCCGCCATGGTCTTCGCGTTGAACATCTCCGCGAGCTCGCCGCGCAGCCCGACCCTCAGGCGCTTCGGCGCGGCGTCGACGACGTTGCGGGCGAAGTGGGCCTGGCAGCGCTGCCAGGGCACCTCGGGGAACACGGACTGCAGCGCGGCGACGAGCCCCTCGTGCGCGTCGGTGGTCGCGAGCCGGACCCCCGACAGGCCGCGGCGGCGCAGCCCGGCGAGGAACCGCGTCCAGCTCTCGGTCGTCTCGGCGTCCGCGACCTCGAAGCCGAGCACCTCCTTGCGGCCGTCCGGCGTGAACCCGATGGCCACGAGCAGCGCCTTCGCCACGACCCTGTGGCCCTCGCGGCACTTGATGTAGGTGGCGTCCGCCATGAGGAACGGGTGGTCTCCCTCGATGGGCCGCGCGAGGAACTCCCCGACGATCGCGTCGAGGTCGCGGCACGCCTCGGAGACGCACTGCTTCGAGAAGCTCTTCCCGCAGATGGTCTCCATGACCCTGCCGACCTTGGCGGTGGAGACGCCGGAGACGACCATCTCGGCCATGGTCGTGACCAGCGCGGCCTCGCTGCGGCTGTAGTTGTCGAAGACGAGCGTCCTGAACGGCGCGTTCCGGTGCCTCGGGACCGTCAGCTCGATCGTGCCGACGCGCGTCGCCAGGGGCCTCTCCCTCGTGCCGTTGCGCACGTCGGTGCGCGCCTCGGCCCTCTCGTAGCGGGCCGCCCCGAGCTGCTCGTCGGACTCCGCGAGCAGCACCGCGTTCAGGGACTTCTGCAGCAGGGCCGCGAACGCGCCGCCGGTGTCGCCGGCGAGAAGGGAGAGGATCTCGTCCTGGTCTAGTGTAAGATTGATTCGAGCCATGCTCGTCCTCCAAGTAATCGTTGTGGTTTGGCGATTGCAAGTTTACTTGGTCGGCGGGCCTCTGGCTCGCCTTTGCTATTTACACCACTTTACGGACGCGACCCAAACAGGAACCACGTCCGGGCCGTCGGAGGCCAAACAGGGGGGCACGTCCGGCCTCTGAGCGCTAAACATGAATCCGCATTGAAAATGTGTGGGGTTTATTTTTAATCGTCGAGTACAGGCGCGCTTTTACAAAAGAAATGCCTGATAAATATTGCGGTCAAACCGCGTCTACTCGGGGACGCGCAATTAAACCCCACACATTTTATTTCTTAACCCCTCCCATGTTGGACAATCACAGTGAAAGGCCCACTTTTGAGTCGACTTTGCCCCACCTTCGGCCCGAAGGCGAGTTCAGAGTTCGAGGCCCGTTAAGGTGAATTCGAAACCCATACCAGCTCGCAAGCTCGAATCTCAAATCCTAGTCGCCGAGCTTTTCAATCTGGTCAAGCGCCTTGCCGAGCTTTTGCTTGACCTCGGCCTTTGCCTCGGCATATTCGGCCTTCGCCTCGGCGGCGAGCTTGGCCTTGCGCTCGGCCTCGGGATCGGGCACGACCAGGTCGGCACCGTCGCGCTCGACCATCTTGAGCGCACGGTCGCCGCACACCTCGGTGCACAGGCCGCAACCGATGCAGTACGTTGGCTCCACGGTGAACTTCCCATTGGCAGTCAGGTCGCAGGCGAACACCGGGCACGCCGCGACGCAATCCCCGCACATGGTGCATTTGTCATGGTCGCATTCGGGAAGCTGCACGCGCACGTTCTCGGCCAAGTCGGGATGTTGCTGCAGCGTCGAGAGCATGAGCTGGCGCCCCTGGGTGAGGACGCGACGGCGTTTTTGCGTGGTGGTGCCGCACGCGGCGTTGAGGGTCCTCTCCAGCGCGCTCACGCGGCTCGTGTGCTCGCGGATGCGCTGCGTCACGGTCGCCACGGCAGCGGTCGCCGGCGTGAGCTTGGACACCGTCAGACCCGTCTGGCGCACGATGTTGTCGACGAACTCCTTGCGCTCGTACTCGCGGCGTTTGTTGCACACAAGGTCCTTCGGGTCGACCTCGAGACCCATGCCACGACCGACCCACTCCTCGGCAGTCGCGATGGCCTCGCCGAGCATCTCCTCGCCCACGGCGTTTCGACAGGCCGTGCAGATGTCGAGCGGCAGGTACACGCTCACGTTGGGAAAATCGGTGAGGATGGAGAACCACGTCTCGCGCGTGACATCGCCCACGCAGGCAAGCACGACTTCGTTCTCGCGCGGGATGCGCTTGAGGGCACGCGTACAGGTGACGTAGGCCGTCTCGTGGGCGGTCGCCGCGCGAGCCACGGCGTCGTAAACCTTCTTGGGCTGCAGGCGCGGACTCACGAACGCCTCCGTGGGACACGATGCCACGCACAGGCCGCACTTGCGGCAGCTGTCGAGCACGTCGATGGCACCGTCCTCGATCTCGATGGCGTTAACGGGGCACACGTCGATGCACGCGCGGCAGCCGCTCTTGTCGGACTTGCAGGCCAGGCATGGAATGCAGTTCACACGCGGACGTTCTTTGTAATCCGCCGGGTTCCAATGCGGCTTGGAATCGTCCACCGTGCCGATCAGCGCGTCGGTAATGCCGCCGAACGGGTTTTTGAGCGCATCGATGCCCTTGCTGATATCGATAATGTCGTCGAACATGTCGCGCTGCTGAGCCATGCGTATCCCCTTGCGCTCGATTTACCGAAAAACACGCCCGCCATCCAGACGGGCGCGTTCACAGCACCATATTGTACTCAGCGCCGACTCACTTCGCGAGAGTTCCAAATGCGGATGCGCGCCCAAGGCGCCTGCCGTCCGCTACGCGCCAAGGCGCGTGCTCGCGAAGAAGCAGGTACCGGCGAGCGCCAGCACCACGAGGGCACCGGAGATATCGACGAGCACCCCGCCGATGCCGCGATGTGCACGCCAGACGCCAAGGCCCTCGGAGCCACGCCTCCACGTGCGCCAGAGCAGCACAGCCATACCGGCAATCCCCACGATGTTTTGCAGGAGCATCTCGGCGCACAGAAGCGCGATAAGGTTCGACACGGCATAGCCCGTGTCCCCCTGCGCGTAATGACGGTAGACGAACCGTAGCAAATACGCCACGAATGGCTGCAGACACGCGGCGATGAGCGTGATCGATGCGGCGGGGTTCTCGGCGAACGTCGCTTGCAGGCCCTCGGCCGAAAGCCCACTGCCCGCCATGGACAGCACCGCGACCGTTCCAACCAGCACAAGGCACAGCACGACCTCAACCGTCGTGAAGATGCGCTTCGTGAGCTGCTCACGGCCAGACAAGTTCTCCTCGTCGAGTGCCGGCAGCCACCAGGATCGACGGTCGCCGGGGGCATTGGCTTTGTGTGCGCCCGCCGTCTCTCCGTTGCGAGCTACTTGGCCCTGCACGCCCGCATGCCCCTCGCGCCGAGAATCGGCCTTCGTACCAGCCGCCGCAACCTGCGCCCTCGTCTTCTTCGCCACTCCCAGCACATCCTTTCGCCCGCCAACACGCAACCATGCCACCGCAAAGGTTATCACGACTATCCCAAGTGCCGCAGATCGCCCCGAAAGAGGCGGGCGCACGCCTTGCATGCGGCGCCCGACGATTGAGGGGCGAGGTGCGGTGCTTGGAGAAGCCGACTACTTGAGCTCGGGCCAGTAGTCCTTGTTGACCTCGATCAGGTCATCCAGAATCTGCTTGGCAACCTTAGCGGACGGGATGGTGGCAGAAAGCGTCAGCGCCTGCCACAGCTTTTGGTACGAACCCTCGACCCATGCCTGCACAACCAGCTTCTCAACGGAAACCTGCTGCTCGAGCATGCCCTTCTGCCACTGCGGAACCTTGCCCTGGCAGATCTTCTCGTAGCCGTTAGAGCCAACGATGCAAGGCACCTCGACCATGGCGGTCTCATCGAAGTTGGAAACGGCGCCGTCGTTGGGAACGATGAGCAGGAAGCGCTCGCCGGTGTTCTCGGCCAGGGCGCACGCCAGGTCGACGATGTAGGTGGCGTGGGCGTCCGCCTCGAAACCGGCGCCCTCGGCGGTACCGCTCTCGATCACCTTGCGGCAAGCACCGAAGACCCTCTTCTCGCGGCCGTCCATGACCTCGTTGGCGCGGGTGTAATTCGGGTTAGAGGTCTCGACGACGTAATCGGGGTAGGTGTAGTACTTGAGGTAGGTGTTGGGGATGGTCTCGGGGTCAATCGCGTAAACGTCCTTGGCCTTGCCGAAGGTATGGATCCAGGACTCGTCGATATGCTGCTCCTGTCCCTCCTCATGGCTGATGCCGTCGAGATAGCCGTTCTTGGCCATGTGCTTCTTGATCTGGGGCATGAGGTCGTTGCCCTGCTTATCGAAGATCTTGGTGAACCAGCCGTAGTGGTTCAGGCCGTAGTAGCTGTACTGCAAGTCGCGGTGATCCTTAAGCCCGCACATGACGGCCATCTTGTCCATGAGGTCGATGGGCATGTCGCAGATGTTGATGATCTTGGAGTCGGGGCGCAGTACGCGACAGGCTTCGGCTACGATGGCGGCAGGGTTGGAGTAGTTGAGCATCCAAGCGTCCGGGGAATACTTCTCCATGTAGTCGAGAATCTCGATGACGCCGCCGATGGAACGCATGCCGTAGGCGATACCGCCGGCACCGCAGGTCTCCTGGCCCACGCAGCCGTACTTCAGCGGGATCTTCTCGTCCAGCTCGCGCATAGCGTACTTGCCGACGCGGATATGGGCGAGGACGAAGTCGATGCCGGTGAAGGCCTCCTCGGGGTCGGTGGTGTAGGAGAAATCGAGCTCGGGAGCGTTTTCCTTAAAGTAGATTTCGCAGGCCTTGGCTACGATCTCCTGGCGCTCCGCGTCGTTGTCATAGAAGACGACCTTGTCTACGGGGAAGCGATCATGCTCTTTGAGCAGCATGAGGGCGATGCCCGGGGTGAACGTGGAGCCACCGCCGGCGATGGTTACTGCGTAGCTTGACTTAGCCATGGTTGATCCCTCCTGGATCCGGCCGCTGTTTTCATGTGGAGGCGCCGCCGCGGCCATATGCGGCGCCCATGTAGTACCAAATGCGGTCTGCTCGGTTTTGGTGCGGGAGGGGCAGGGTCCCGAAGACGAAGGCGGCGCGGAGGTGTGCGGTGTTATCGTCGCCGCGCCGCCCCATCTGCTAGAGAAGCGCTTCGAAGCGCTCGCGGACCTTGGGCACCTTGAGGCCGATGATGACCTGCATGCCCTTGCCGTTCTTGGCGATGCCGCTCGTGCCGATGCTCTTGAAGTCGCGGTCGTCGACCACGAGGGTCTCGTCCTTCACGTTGACGCGCAGGCGGGTCACGCAGTTGGTCACGTCCACGATGTTGTCGGCGCCGCCGAGCAGTTCGAGGACGGCTTCGGCCATGGCTGCGTAGGGATCGGAATCGTCGACGTCGATGGAGGCTCCTTCGGCGAGCTCGCCGGTTTTGGCTGCACGGTATTCGGCCTTGCTGTGGAACTTGACCTCCTCGGCATCGTCCTCGCGGCCAGGGGTCTTGAAGTCGAATTTCACGATGAGGAAGCGGAAGACCACGAACCAGATGACGGTGAATACCAGGCCAACGGCCAAGCCCATGGCGTACTGCTGCCAGTGGTTGGCCATCAGCGGGATGAAGTTCAGGGAGCTAATCTCGATGAGGCCGCCGGCAAACACGCCTACGCAGCCAACCAGGTTCATGGCCATGGCGAGCAGGGAGGCGAGCAAGCAGTGGACGATGAACAGCGGCGGCGCGATGAACAGGAACGTGAACTCGATGGGCTCGGTCACGCCGCAGAAGATCGCGGTGAGGGTAATGGGGATGAGCAGGGAGAGCAGCTCCTTCTTCTTCTCGGGCTTGGCGGTGGCGTAGAAGGCAAGCGCGATGCCCGGGCAACCGAAGATCTTCGACCAGCTGGAACAGGTGAAGGCGGCGTAAGGAGCGAGCTCCTTGAGCGAATCGGTGGATGCGGCGATCTGGGGCAGTGCGGTGGCGAAGGCGCTGTAGATGCCGCCGTCGACCACGGCATTGTCATAATAGAACGGGCTGTACATGAGGTGATGCAGACCGAACGGAATGAGCGCGCGCTCGAGGAAGGCGAACACGCCCACACCCAAGGTGCCGGTGGTCGCCACGAAACCCTGGAAGGCGCGGATGCCGTCCTGGACATGGGGCCAGACGAGACAGGCAAGGAAGGCAACCGGGAGCATCACGAAGAACGTGATGATGTAGACGAAGGTGGAACCGGCAAAGACGCCCAGCCATTCGGGCAGTTCGACCTCATAGAACTTGTTGTGGATGGCGATCACGATGCCGGAGACGGCAAGAGCGCCGATCATTCCCATGTCGAGTGTCTTGATCGAGGCGATCATAGCAAGTCCGGACGTTCCACCCACCTCGGCCGCGAAGTCCACGCCAAAGAAGCCACCCCACTGCGAGAGCAGCGTGCTCACGAAGTACTGGAAGGTGAGATAGCCCACGAGGGCCTCCATGCAGCAACGGGCGTTTTGCTTGTTGGCGAGGCCAATGGGAAGCGACACGGCGAACAGCAACGGCAGCTGGTTGAAAACGGTCCAACCACCCTGAAGGATGACATTCCAGACGCCGTACCACATGGTGCCGGGTGCGGCGAGAGGCCCAAAGATGACCTCGGTCGTGAAGAGCGTGCCGAATCCGATCACGACGCCCGCAAACGCAAACAGCATGACCGGGGTGAACATCGCACCTCCGAACTTTTGAATCTTCTGCATCATGGCAGGAAGTTCCTTTCCCCTCTCGTGCGTCCCGTCCTTTGCGGGGCGCTACGTGCCACCTGCGCGAACATCCCTTGGCGCCTTTACGGGATTACTTGTTCGTACAAGTTGTGTGGCATCATAATTGCTTACTTGTTCGTACAAGTCAATTATTGAGAAGGGGCCTTCCCTGAACGGTCGGTTTTTACCGGTGAACGTGTTTCTATGCTGATGGTCGACGGCATGCGCGATCGTACACCAGCGCGCCCTGTTGCAGTATCATGTTCGTACAAGATCAAACAAGGTAAGCTCGCACGGACGTGGGGTCATCATGCCTAAATCGGTCTACCAAGACATCTATCAAGATCTTAAAGGCCGCATCGAATGCGGCGATATTGCGTATGGCGCGTTTTTGCCCTCCGAAAACGAGCTTACGGGCAGGTACAGCTGCTCGCGCAGCTCGGTACGGCGGGCGCTCGCCGAGCTCGCGTCCGACGGCTATGTGCAGTCGCAGCAAGGTAAGGGCGTGCGCGTTATCCGCGACCCCACGCTCGACGTAAGCCGCGGCTACGACGGGCTTGAAACCTTCAACGAGATGGCAGCGCGCCTCAATTTCACGCCGGTCACGCGATGCCTGGTACTTGAGGACCTCACGGCAGACGAAGGCCTCGCCCGTCTGACGGGCTTTCCTGCAGGAAGCGAGCTCACGCACGTGCTGCGCGTCCGCATCGCCGACGGCAAGGCTCTCTCGACCGACGAAAGCTACTACCTCTCGTCGGTGGTTGAGGGGCTCACGCCCCCGATCGTAGAGGGCGGCATCTATCGTTTTTTAGAGGGGGAGCGCGGAATCAAAATCGCCACAAGCCGCCGCATCATCACCGTTGAGGGCATAACCGAGCAGGACGAGCGCTGCATCGATCTTGATGGGTTCAACGCCGTCTCGGTTATGCGCAGCCACACATTTGACCTTGAGGGCGTCATGGTCGAATACACCGAGACGCGTCAACGGCCCGAGACTTTCTCCCAGTACTCCACCACCACTCGCACGCGATAAGCTGCCGCGTTGGCCCGTCGACCCGTCCGCGAGTCAACCGCACCCCTTCCCACGTGCAACGCCTCCGCATTCCCTACGGAAAACGGGGGCGAGCATGGCTGCAACTGTGGCCAAAGCCACGTGTCATTGCATGCGCTCAAGCACGGTAACCGTATAGTTGTTCCGCTCGTACGGACGATAGAACGTCCTTCCCTCAACCACCTCAAATGCACCGGTCGCCACGAGGTCATCTGCAAGCGACGTGACCTCGTATACGTCGTTTTCCTCCGCATTGTCTTCATCAAGCACCACAATAAATCGCCCGGAGGCACTCAAGACCTCCTCGACATGTGCCGCAAACGACATAACGGGCGCGTACACGCGGTACGCGCGGCCGATACCCGTATCGGGGGCAATGAACGTCTGCGGCACATCGTCGCACATCACCGCATACGTTCCTGCACACAAAATATTACTTGAAATAACGGTGGGCTCACCATCGTTATCGTAGGTGTGCGCCACCGCCTCGAGATAGTCAATCGGCTCATTGTTGAGCTGGGAATACCCGGCGGCCACAAAAACCGCCTGGCCATATAGCCCCACAGCGATGAGCGCCGCACAGCCGCAGGCGATTGCACGCACACCCAAAAGCTTTGCCGCAACGATAGAGATGACCAGCAGCAACGGCGGCAACGCAACGTAAAAGTAGCGAGCAACAGCTATAGGGGATGCCAGAAGCACCGAAGCAGCCAAGGCGAACGCCACCGTACCTGCATACACTGCAACGCCCCACCAAACGTCGACGGCCCAATCATCCGAGCGCTGCACGCGACAATGGGACCCGCGTGCCAGCGGCCTCAATGAAATCATGCAAAACCTGATAAACAGAAAGGCAAGTAGAAGCAGAAGCGCGGCAGCAAGCGCAAGGAACACCAGCGCAACCATTTGGAGCATGCCACCGCTCAGACCACGAGCCTCATCGAGCATCTGGGTCGAAACGAGCGGATATACCATCATTTGAGCAAGGCGGGCGGGCGTGAGCTTAATCCAATAAGACGTTGATACCACGGAGAGCTGGTCCAACAGTTTAAGTAACCACGGGGCGTACAAGGCAAGCTGGCATACGGTCGATACAACAAATGCGCCCATGTTGGATTGAGCATTTTCCGACTTTGCCGCAACGCCGCGCAGCAGATGAATCATGAGCAGCAAGTTAATAATGAATGCGGCAATGGCACCAAAATAATGCAAATATGCCGAGGCGAGGCTCGCTAGGGCAAAAAGAACCCAAAGGCGCGTCGGGCGTCGGGCGCCTGCATCGGAAAGCTTTTTGATATGCAGCGCGCACAGGAAACACGCCCCGATCGAAAAAGCAGCCCAAGAATACATGCGAAGCTGCACGGACATTGACGAGGCGTGCGGCAACATAACGGACATCACGGCAAACAGCAGACCGGCAATATCGCCGTAATCCCGTCGAACGACCGTTGCGCCCAGCACGGCGAACAAGAACGTTGGAAGCAGCGTAACCACGCGATAGACGATTAAATTCGTTCCAAAAATTACGTTCACCAGATGGAGCATCCAGTAGTACAGCACAGGGTGAACGTCCAAAGCAGCAATGTCCCAAATCTCCGCAAACGAGTGGGTCGCCATAGCAACTGAGAAGCTCTCGTCAAACCACAATTCGTTAGTAAAGGCTCCCGTAAGCAGAAATGCGGCGCTCAATACAAGCAGTACAGGCCAAATGATGGAGGGGGGTGGAACAAGGCCGGGGCTCTTCGTGCGCACCATTTCACATCCAATCGCTCGATAAACACCTCGAGCTATTGTATACCTGCGTACAGGATTGAACATGACGAGGGGCGCCCGATATGTGTCGACCATGCAAGACAATAGTGGCTGTTTTGTCTTTTCTCGCAATACGCAACGGTCGTGCGCCCTCACTAACGCCGACCACCAGGGCGTTGTGCAATTCGGGGACGGGTGCAATATTACACATCCGCGCCGTGGCAGCCCAGGCAAAATCCCAATGTGTAATTTTGCACCCGTCCCCGAATTGCACATCGGGCAAAAAGGGCGCCCACCCTCCGCGGTTGGAGGACGAGCGCCCCGTCATGACTGGAGTTGTTCGCGTGACGCTACGTCACTAGTTCGTCATTGGCGCCGGGGGCGACCGGAGCGCTTGTGGCTCCGCGCTCCCGCCAGCGTGATTAGGGTTCCGGCGCCGGCAACGCCCGCAACGAGCAGCATCGAAGCATCGCCGGTTTGGGGCAGACCGCCCTCGGGCTTAGGCGCAGGCTTGGGGCCGGCCGGCTTCTCCTGAGCAGGGGGCTCGGGGGTAACCGGGGGCTCAGGCTCAGGAGTGACCGGCGGCTCGGAGTCGCCCGTCCCCTCGCCCACCGTCACGATCGTGAAGGAGTGCGGGGCGAGCTCCAGCTCGTGCGTGGCGCCCGTGGCCCGTTCGGTGCGCTCCTCAACCGTCACGTTGTTGGGGTTGGCCAGGTCGTTCTCCTGATAGAAGTTGTCGCCCGACAGCGTCTGGACCTTGAGGGTCTTCCCCGTGAGGTCCATGTCCTTCACGGCGAGCGTGACCTTCTGCGACAGCGCGGCGTCGGCACCGGCCGTCTCGACGTCGTTCAGACCCAGGTTGACGATGGCGATATACAGGGTGCCGTTCTCGTCGATCGAGGCCATCACGGAATGCTGCGTCACGCCGTTGGACAGCGTAGCCTCGTTGGACAGCGTCGTTCCCACCATCTTGGAGCCAAAGCTGCCGTTGAGCATCTGGAAGATATGGGCGCTCGGCGTGGCAAAGAACTTAAACTCGCCGGTGCCATCTTTCTGATTGTTCAGGTCGCCCTGGGCAACCGCCTGAATCACGGCCTGCTGGGTGGGGCCGAGCGAGTCGGCACCGCTGGAATAGTAGTCGACCAGGCAGTGCTTTTGGATGTAGGGGCTCCCCTGCTCGGCGTACTCCATGATGGCGCGGGCGATGTAGAGCGCATGCGTCTGCGAACGCACCATGGGGTTGGTTGAGCGGAAGATGCCGTACTCGGAGATGACCGGAACCTTGGTGTCGTCGCCCGTCACCTGGCGCATGTGATCGACATGGCCCTGAACGCTGTTGGCCACACCGTCGCCCAGACGCATGACGTCGAGGTACCACTGGGTCTTGTTCTCGACGGTCGGGGCATCGTTGTTGTAGGCGGGGTTGCCGACCTTGTTGGTGTAGGGGTGCACGGCCATGCCGTCGTAGAGGTGGTCGGCGCCCTTCGCGTGCATCTTGTCGACGAAGTCGTTTGCCTCCCAAGAGGTGTAGATGTTGATCTCGGCGTCCCCATCGATCTGCTTCATGGTGTCGCGCATCTTCTGGGAGATGTCTATGAATCCGTCGCGCGCGACTTGGTAGTCGACCTTGACCTGCCTGCCCTGCTCGGGAATCGCGCCATGCTCGCCGTCGCCGAAGGTGAAGAAGCCGGTGGTCATGTCAAGCTGGTAGACCTTGTCGGTTGGGCCGGCGTCCTTGATGTTGTCAACGGCGGTCCACAGCTCGTCGCCCACGTAAACCTTGACGGAATCCTTCACCACCGAATCGCGGGCGCGGCCGTTCTCATCGGTGCGCGGGATAAGCGCGTAACGGCAGGCGAATTCCTGGTTTTTCTCGCCCGTGGAATAGGACTTGGCGACGTTCCAGTCGCCGCGCACGACGGCGTACTGCTTGTTGAAGGTCGCGGTGCCGCCGTCGACGTAACCCTCGAGGGCGCCGCCGTTCACGCTGGGCATCCAGTACTGCTGCGACGAGGTGCCGTCGTCGCCACCCTGGTTGTTCTCGTTGCCGATCTCAAAGTAGCGAATGCCAAAGGGCTCGGGATGGCCGAGCTCGGCGCGCTTGTCCGCCCAGGCAATGCCGCCGTTGGGGTTGGTGCCCTGACGGGCGTTGAGGAACTCGACCATATCGGCGGCGTCAAGCGCGTCGCCGCGGCCGATGCCGTACACCATGATGATCTCGGAGTTCATCTGCTCGGCAAATTCGGCAACCTCAAGCAGGCCAAACGCGGGGATAAAGCCGGCCTGGCCCTGGTTGTTATAGAAGCCGTGAATCTGCGGGGTGCGCTCAATCTCCGGAGTTGCGGGGTTCAGGTCGCCGATGGACTCGGTCCACACGTAGTTGTTGGAGATCGTGCCGCCCGGGTAGCGCAGGGAGCCGAAGCCCGCCTGCTTGTAGAGCGCTGCGAAGTCGTCCTTGACGGTGCCGTCCGGATTCACAGTGCCGTACCCGTAGTTGGAATAGCGGTGGTTGATGCCAAAGAGCGAGTCGTCGATATCGCGGCCGACCGCTGTCGGGTCGACGGAGATGATGGCGCCCAGCGCGCGAACGGCGGCGACTGCCGCGGCGAGCTCGCTCTTGGCCTCCTTCATGGCCTCGACGTCCTTGCCCTCCAGAGCGGAGCGCGCCTTGTCGATGGCGGCCTTGAGCGCTTGGTGCTCGGCGGTGTCCTTGACAGATGCCGCGTCGTAGAGCTTCTGGGCAGCTTCGACGTCGCGGGCGAGCTCGTCGGCCACGGTGATATCGCCGTAGGAGAAGTAGAGCTGCTGGACTTCCTGCTCAGTCAGGGCGCGGTCGAAGATGCACAGCTCGTCGATCTTGCCCTGGAAGCGGGACATGTCGGAGGCGTTCTTGTGCTCGCCAATGAGGAGGTCCATCATGCCGGCGGGCAGATTCTCCGACCAAGAACCCGACCCCATCTTTTTGCCGTTCACGTACAGCGCCACGTTGCGAGGGTCACCCGTCTTGGTGATGACGAGGTGTTCCCAGCTGCCGCGCTTGGGATCGGAGCCCAGATTGATGTCGTTGCCGCCCACATACGAGACGAACTCGCCGCTATCGCGCTGGTACAGCAATGTG
Organism: Collinsella stercoris DSM 13279; assembly: GCF_020735465.1. Lineage (GTDB taxonomy): Bacteria > Actinomycetota > Coriobacteriia > Coriobacteriales > Coriobacteriaceae > Collinsella > Collinsella stercoris. The sequence goes on from NZ_CP085935.1 coordinate 1,486,424, forward strand.
CGGCCCGCATCCGCAAACTGCAGGATGGCCGTCTTAGCACCCGGGGCCTCATCGGTTGACTTCACCCACAAGGAGATGCTGTACACCTTCTGCGAGTCGACCGCCTGGGCGACCTTGACGTCGAAATCCTTGGTCTTGTCGGCGAGAACAAGTGAATCGCCAAGTGCCTCGAGGTCGCTCTTCTCAACCGTCGCCCCCTCGCCGGCAACCGTCAGCTTGAGCGAATCATTTTTACCTTCGTTGAGGTAACTGCCGTCCTCACCCATCTTCTCAAACGACCAGTAGCCCTGCGCGGTCTGCGGCGTGACCGTCTGCTCGGCGACCGCCGAGGGGACGGTCATCACGCATGTCGCCGCAATTGCAGCGCCGGCGAGCGCGCATGTGACGACATGGCGCGGGCGCCTCAGCACATTGCGAAATAACGGACGCCCCGATATTTCGAAGCCCAGCGTTCTTTCCATCTGTCTCCTATCAACCTTGCTGCAAGTGCAGCCCGACATATCCGAGCAAATGTAACAAACACTTTCGAACAATTGCTGTTCATTTCGACCAGTGGCTTATATTTCCACAGTAACGGTAGGTTGAATGGGTTTTTTCAGTATGTATTCGATGTGATTTAACAACAAACGCCAGATGTTCGATATTGGCAACAAGCTTGTATTCGCACATCTTCGAACATTTTGACCCTCCTCTACTCCACTCGAGCAGGGGCGTCATCGCCGTCGGTGGCAAACGATGTGCAATTCGGGGACGGGTGCAAAATTACACATCCGTGCCGTAGCAGCCCAAGCAAAATCCCAATGTGTAATTTTGCACCCGTCCCCGAATTGCACACCCGAGTTGAACAACGCAAAAATCCCCCGGCGAACCCATGCGCGCAGCTTGTGAGCGCGCAGTGTCGCCGGGGGATGTAAGTGAATCAGCTAGGCCTTACGGCTTAGTACATGCCGCCGCCCTGAGCGCCAGCCGTGGCAGCCGCGATGGCGTCCTCGAGCTGGGTGTTCTTGGGCACGTCGGTGACGGTAGCCTCGGTGATGAGGATGAGGGAGGCCACGGAAGCGGCGTTCTGCAGCGTGGTGCGGGTGACCTTGACCGGGTCGAGCACGCCCATCTCGATCATGTTGCCCCACTCGCCGTTGGCGGAGTTCAGGCCCTCACCCGCGGGGAGCTCGGAGACCTTGTCCACGATGACAGCGCCCTCATAGCCGGCGTTCTTGGCGATGGTGGCCACCGGAGCGGTGAGCGCCTTCTTGATGATGTCGATGCCGATCTGCTCCTCGGGATCGGAGACCTCGAGGCCCTCGAGCGCGGGCAGGGCGTCCATGAACGCCACGCCGCCGCCGGCGACGATGCCCTCCTCAACGGCAGCGCGGGTCGCCTGCAGGGCGTCCTCAACGCGATGCTTGATCTCCTTGAGCTCGGTCTCGGTGGCGGCACCGACCTTGATCACGGCAACGCCGCCGGAGAGCTTGGCCAGGCGCTCCTGGAGCTTCTCGCGATCGAACTCGGAGTCGGTGTGCTCCATCTCGGCCTTGATGGCGGCAACGCGGTCGGCGATGGCCTCCTTGGAGCCGGCGCCGTCGACGATGGTGGTATTGTCCTTGGTGATGGTCACGCTCTTGGCGGTACCGAGCATCTCGGCGGTGATGTCGGCAACCTTGATGCCGAGCTCGTCGAGAGCGGCCTGGCCGCCGGTGAGAACGGCGATGTCCTCGAGCATGCGCTTGCGGCGATCGCCGTAGCCAGGGGCCTTGACGGCGCACACGTTGAGAGCGCCGCGAATCTTGTTGAGGACCAGCGTGGGCAGAGCCTCGCCGTCGATGTCCTCAGCGATGATGAGCAGGCCCTTGCCAGCGCGGGACACGGCCTCGAGCACGGGCATGATGTCCTGAACGTTGGAGATCTTTTGGTCGGTGATGAGGATGTAAGGATCCTTCATCACGGCCTCCATGCGGTCGTTGTCCGTGACGAAGTACGCGGAGACGTAGCCCTTGTCGAACTGCATGCCCTCGACGGTGTCGATCTGGATGTCGAACGTCTGGGAGTCCTCGACGGTGATGACGCCGTCCTTGCCCACGACGTCCATGGCGTCGGCGATCTTGTTGCCGACCTCGGCGTCACCGGCGGAGATGGTGCCGACGGAAGCGATCTGCTCCTTGGTCTCGACCGGCTTGGCGAGGTTCTTCATCTCGGCAACAGCGGCGTTGACGGCCTTGTCGATACCGCGACGGATGGCCAGCGGGTTGGCGCCGGCGGCGACGTTCTTGAGGCCGTCGTTGACGATGGCCTGGGCCAGCAGCGTGGCGGTGGTGGTGCCGTCACCCACGGTGTCGTTGGTCTTGGTGGCGACCTCCTTCACCAGCTGGGCGCCCATGTTCTCGATGTTGTCCTCGAGCTCGATCTCCTTGGCGACGGAGACGCCGTCGTTGGTGATGGTGGGAGCGCCGAAGGAGCGCTGCAGGGCCACGTAACGGCCCTTGGGGCCCATGGTGACGGTCACGGCGTCAGCCAGGGTGTTGACGCCCTTGGCGAGCTTGGCGCGAGCGTCGGTGTCGAACGTGATGTTCTTAGCCATTGTTCAATCCTCCAAATGAGAGATGTGCGATGCCGCTATGCGGATGAGTCGCTATGCCGCGGCGGCGAAAAAAGCGCGGACAGAGATGCGCGCTGAGCGCATCCGAGCGCAGACGAAGTGCCGTTACTCGACGACGGCGTAGATGTCGTCGGCGCGCATGAGCAGGTAGTCCTCGCCGTCGACCTTGATCTCGTTGCCACCGAACTTGCCATAGATGACGATGTCGCCCTCGTGGACGTCGAGCGGCATGCGCTCGCCCTTGTCGTTCATCTTGCCAGCGCCCACGGCGATGACGGTGCCGCGCTGCGGCTTTTCCTGAGCGTTGCTGGCGATGTAGAGACCAGAGGCGGTCTTCTGCTCGGCGGCATCGGGCTTGATCAGAACGCGATCTGCAAGCGGCTTCAAAGACATGCTGTCCTCCTTTTGCTGGTGCCCGGCGCGCAGCCGGGCATCCCGCGGTTTGTGTACGCGATGAATACTACCCAGCTGTGCGGACTTATACAACGGAAAGGCAAAAAATCTTATGAATCAGCACTTAGATTTCTTTAGTCACCGCATTACCAAGTAGAAAGCAGCCAATCAATGAGGTTCTCTATCCTCACACCCTGCTCCGTTGTTCCAAGACGCACTCTGTCGGCAGTAAGGACCACCTTGGGGAACGAATCGCGCACGAGCGCAAACGGCGCGAGCTCGCGATCGAATGTTTCAGGCGCAACGAGCGTTTCCGTCACTTGGATATACATGCGGTCCCCGCGCTTCTCGGCTATGAAATCGATCTCCCCCTTGAGAAGTGAGCCGACCGTCACGCGATAGCCGCGACGAATGAGCTCGTTGTACACCACGCACTCGATTTGCGCACCAAAATCCTTGGGTGCGAACCCTGTGGCTAGGTTCCTCAGACCCGTATCCACGGGATAGAACTTGCGCTGGGGCCGCAGCACCTGCTTACCCGCGATGCCCGCCTGCTCGCATTCGCCCAAGATAAACGCGCTCTTGAGCGCCGCGAGGTAATTGTCGACTGTTTCGATCGTCGTCTTTCTACCGGAGCTCGCCAATGCGTTGACAACGCTCCTGGTGGAATACAGGCATCCGGACGTAGCGAATACATAGCGAACGAGCTTGGACAGTAAATCCATGTCGCTTACTTTTGAGTGCATTGCGACATCGTTGAGGATGATGGTGTCACGGATCGATTCGAGAAAACGCGTGAGCTGCTCTTCCGTGCGCTGCACCATGCCAAACTGCCCGGGCATGCCACCGTATCTGAGATACTCGGCAAACAGCGCATCCATACCGAGGGACTCAGCACCGGCGGCTGCATGAAACTCAACATACTCCGAAAAAGAAAGTGGATGAACGGGGATCTCGACGTATCGCCCACCCAAAAGCGTAGACAGATCCGACGAGAGCACGTGGGCGTTCGAGCCGGTGATATATGTATCGACGTTCGGATGCGTGTGGAGCCGACGAACGACCTTCTCCCAGCCCCGCACATCCTGGATCTCATCTATGAAAACGTAAAAGGGTTTTGACGGATCGGCGGCGTCAAGCGCAGAGGTTATCTCGGATTCAAGCCAAGCGGCATCCGCATCGAGCGGGACCCCAAATCCGTCCATGCGACGGTAAAAGATGTTCTCCGGTGCTCCTAGCTCTTCCGAGACTTGTTCGAGCAACAACCTGAGCAGTGTCGACTTACCGCAACGGCGAACACCCGTAATCACCTTAATGTCCTGCGAACCACGATACTCCGCAAGGAGCCGCTCATAGCGAGGACGATGAACTGTGTCCTTGAGACGCATGAAACCTCCCAAAATGTCGAGCCAGCTCGACAATCCATGTTTGTATTAACAGATTGTCGGGTTGACTCGACATTTTATCCTTTAATTTTCAAATTATCGAGTTCACTCGACGTTTCATGACTTTTTTAATGGAATGTCGAGTGAACTGTACCCAAGCGCAGGGCGCGCTCTGAGTTCATGTTCGGCAGCGGCAAGGCAGCTGCGAGAGACGCCGGCCGGCGGCTTACCGGCGTACCGAGAAGCAGAAACTCGGCTGACATGATCTAAATCTTGCAATATAGAACTGCAAGATTTGGCTTCATGGTTGGAAGCTGCCTCCATCCATCAGCACAAAGACGCTTATACGCGCTCGAATACCCGCTTGCCTGCCAGGTAGGTGGCCTGGACCTTCGCACCCTGGATCTCGCTTGCGTCGCACGCGGTGACGTTGCGGTCGAGGACCACGAAGTCCGCCAGGTATCCGGGGGCAATGCGCCCCAGCTCGTGCTCGCGACCCACCGCGGCAGCACAGCCCGCGGTGTAGATGCGCAGCGCCTCCGCGGCGGAAATGCGCTCGCCGGGCAGCCAGCCGCCCGCCGGCTCAAGGGTAAACGGATCCTGGCGCGTAACCGCGCAGTACAGCACGTCCATACTCGTCACCGCCGTGATGGGCGAATCGGTGCCAAATGCCTGCGCAACGCCGCGCGCCGCGTAGGTTGCAAACGGCCACATGATGCGGCTGCGCTCCTGCCCAAGATCGCGCTCGGGCCCACCCGGGTCGAGCGTGATGTGACCGGGCTGGGAACTTGCGAGCACGTCCAGCTCGCGCAGGCGGTCGATGTCGCCCGGCAGCAGGTTCTCCAGATGCTCCAAGGTGTTGCGACCTTGGCTGGGCGACCCAAACCGCTCGCGCGCCTCCTCGAAAATGTCGAGCGCCTCGTGGATGGCACGGTCGCCGATGGTGTGGATGCGCACGGAATGCCCGCGCTCGGCGGCCGCGAGCACCAGTTTTCGCATGCGATCGGCAGGCACGGTTGGGCGGCCGCAGTCGCCGGGCGTGCGCGCATTGGTGTACGGGTCGGTGAGCCACGCCGTGTGCTGGCTGCTCACCCCGTCGAAGAACTGCTTGAAACCCGGAGCGCGCAGCAGCGGGAACTCGCCCGTAGCGTAGCGCGCCTGCAGCGCTTCCAGGCGCGATTGGTCGTCGAGCAGCGTGGGGTACATATGCGCGCGCAACGTGAGCTTGCCGGAGCGCGCAAGGGCCTCGTACACATCGTCGCGAATGAAGTCGCAGCCCGGATGCGGCATGAGGGCCATATCGCAGATGGATGTGATCCCCTGCTCGGCCATACACGTCATCTGCTCTTCGTAGGCCCGGGCTATGTCACTTTCCGTGAGCCATGCCAAGCAGCGCGGCAAAAGCTCCATGGCGGCCGCCTCACGGATAATGCCCGTGAGCTCGCCGTTCTCATCCTTGTCATAGCTGCCGCCCTGCGGGGGAACCGAATCACGTGTGACGCCCAGGGCCTCGAGCGCACGGGAGTTCATCCATAGCGTGTGCCCGTCGCCGGAGTACATCACGCATGGGCGATCGGGGAACGCCGCGTCGAGCGAGCGCTTGGTGGGTGGGACTGGCGGGTCCCAGCGGTAATCACGCCACCCCTGCGTAACCACCCAGGCGTGGCCCGGCAGGCCCTCGGCAAACGCACGCGTGCGCTTAACCAGCTCGGCCTCGCTGGTGCCCATGTGCATGAGCAAATAAGGGGACTCGCCAAGCGCCGTATGAAAGAAGTGTAGGTGGGCGTCGTGAAAGCCGGGGCAAATGAACACATTGCCAAAGTCGTGAACCGGCGTGAACGCCGGGCAGGCGGCGCGAACGTCCTCGAATGCGCCCACATGCACCACGCGCTCCCCCGCCACGGCGAACGCCAACGGCCGAGCAGCGCACTCCCCTACTGCGCTCGTAAAGACGCGCGTAGACGTAACGATGTAATCGGGCCGTTCGAGTTCCATGGTGGGCTCCCGCCTGTCTTTGCTTGCGCGCCAGGCGCAACAATTCGCCCGTCTCCTGCATTACGCGAGCATGTTCGATTCTACGACAGAAATCACCCCGAGATCGCACGGGCCCAGGCGCCCATCGGTCGATTGCCAGATGTAAACCGCGTAAGGCGGCGTATCCAAAATAACAGCGCAAAATACAAAACAGGCCAGACGCACGAGACATCTGACCTGCTAATTTCGATGGAGCCAGCGACCGGGCTCGAACCGGTGACCCCCGCTTTACGAGAGCGGTGCTCTGCCAACTGAGCTACGCTGGCGGTTCCATGGGCGATGCGCAGCCATGTGCGCACCGACGATTGACTAGTGTACGTGGAAACCCGCCCGTGCGCAAGTGCCCAACACGGCCCAGCGGAAAAAATTATGCGGACTGAGCCAAACGACGGACTACACCCAGCGCGATGTTCTGCGTGGCCTCAGCTGCGGCGTTCGCGGCCTCAAGGACCTCGGCATGGTTGTTGTCGGCACGACCGGCCTTGTTGGTCACGAGCGTGAGGCCCAGGACCTCCATACCCAGGGCGCGCGCCATGATGGTCTCGCACACCGTGGACATGCCCACGTAGTCCGCCTCAAAGCTCGCCAGCATGCGGATCTCGGCGGCCGTCTCGTACGTGGGGCCGAGCAGGCCAACATAGGTGCCCTCGGCAAGCTCGACGCCCACCTCGGCCGCGGCGTCGCGCGCGAGGTCGGACAGGTAGCTGGAATACGCGCCCGCCATGGGGACGAACGGCGCCTCGAGCTCCGCGGCCGCAGCGCCCTCGGCACTTGCCAAGGGATTACGGCCCGTCAGGTTGACCTGGTCGGTGATGAGGCCCACCGTGCCGGGCTCGACGTCGCGCACGGCGCCCGAGGCGCAGCTCAGCATGATGCTGCGGCAGCCCAGCTTATGCGCATGGCGCACGAGCGACGTGACCTCAAGGGCGTCGTAGCCCTGATACATATGGATACGGCCGGGATACACCACCACGGGCACGTCGTCGATCTCGCCCACGAGCACCTCGTACCGGTGGCCCGCAACGGGAATCGCCTCGGCCGGGAAGCCCTCGATGTCGCTATACGGAATGTGGCGCACCACGCGCACGCGCCCGGCGAGGGCACCCAGGCCGCTGCCCAGCACGATAGCGAGCGGATGCTCGACCGTGGGCTTGCAGTGCTCTGCCATCTTCTCAAACGTCGTTTCCATGAGTCGTCCTTTCCTCCGCGCGCGGGCGCGCATTGGCACTCGATCACGCCTCCAGCATAGCAAGACGCCCGCCGTCCGCCCGCGCAAAACTCGCGAGCGGCGCGACGGGCGCGCAAAGAATCGGTCGATTGTCCAGAACCTCAGGTCGCCTTTCAAGCAGTCGGAACATGCTCCCGCAGCTTGACGGCATAGGCCCCAGCGCGAACGGCGCGTTACGCGTACAGGCCGTACACCGTGAGATCGGCCTTGGCAAAGAGCTCGTTGACGTAGGCGGTCCAATCCTTGTTCGCATCCGCTGCCTTGGTGGCATACTCCTGATACGCAACGGCATACGCCTTTTGCGCCTGGACATACGAGGCCGAGTCCGCAGTGAACGTTTCGCCGGCAAGCGCGGACGCATACGCGCCGTCCTCACTCGCCCACGTGCCGGCCTCCTCATCCCACTCATCGCCGGCAAGGTCGATGATATAAGCGGCGTACTCGGAAGAGGTCGCGTTCTTGTCGCCGTTCTCGGGCTCCGCGGGCGCCTCGGGCATCTTGGGAGCGTCCTTCACCACGGTCTGGTAGAACTTCTGGATGATCACCTGCTCGCGCACGATATCCTTGGCCTGATCCTCGCTCACCTGGTACTGGTCGGCGATCACCTCGAAGTCCGAGGTGCCCAGCGTCTCTTCGGCAGCGGTTGCAAGCTCATCGTCATCCACCGTGATCCCCTGCTTCTCCGCCTCGGCGAGCAGGATCTGGTTGCGCGCATAGGCGACGATCATCTCGGCGGACGGGGCGGGGTACGTGTCGTCGTCGCCCTTCACGCTGTCGAGGCTGTACTTGCTCTCGATGGCCTGGCGAGCGCTGATGGTGTTGGTCTTCCCATCCTTGGTCCACGTGGCGACCGTCGTGTCGAGCTGCTCCTCGGTGATCATGGAGGAGTCGAGGCCCTTCGACCCCAAACCGCCCGAACCGAGCACGTAACCGAGCACCGCCGCGACGATCACGGCGATAACCGCGATGGCGATATACATCTTGTGACGGTTACCCGAGGCGGCGGGACGGGACGGAGCGATGGGGGAATCGGCCGAATGGTCGCGAACAGGCCCCTTGTCGGCATCCGCGTCGGATCGCGCATCGCGATCCGCGCCCGCGGCCTCATCTGAGCGCCCTGCAGGCTTGCGCACGCCTTCGAGCAGCTCGGGGTCGGCCTCGGTCTCGCGATCCGCATCGCGCGCAGCGGTCTTGCCCGAGATGTCCTCCGCGGTCAGGCCCTCGTGGACCTCCATCTCGATATCGTCCTCCGGATCGCCGTTCGGGCCCTCACCGCGTCCGATGACCTCGATGCCATCGATGTACTCGTTGTCCTCGGAATCATCCTTCTTCATGATCAGACCCATGCGGTCCGCTCCTTTCTTGAGCGCTCGTGCGCCGCCATGCGGCCACGACGCTCCTTGGTAACAACAAGAGGATACGCCGGCGCGCAGCGCATCCCCTTTAAGGTTTGCTTAACTCCCCGCACATCACCCCGACTCCAAGCGCCAAGCGCCGCAGCAGGGCACACGCTCCTGCGCCTCGTAACGCGCATTGGTGCCGCAGGTCGGGGCGAAAGAGGAGGGTACCGCGCCTTGCGTGCGGGCACGTGCGATTGAACCCCGAGATGCGGCGCCCAAGCGAACACGCGCGTAGCGCCTCAAGTGCCGTAGATTGGCGCGAAAGAGGAGGGAAGCGTACGAAGGTACGCGACCGACGATTGAACGCCAAGGTACGGTGCTTGAGGTGCTACGCGAGGTGGGAGATGACGGCGTCGGCGTATGCCTGCGTCCCCACAGCGCCCTCGGCGCTGCCGGTGAGCGCGCGCTGCACGTCGCCCGTCACCTGCGAACCCTCGGCGAGCGTGGCGCGCACGGCGGCGCGGATGCGCTCGGCGGCGTCCGTCTCGCCCAGGTGGTCGAGCAGCATGGCGGCAGAGAGGATCTCGGCCGTGGGGTTGGCGATGTCCTTGCCCGCGATATCTGGGGCGCTGCCGTGCGTGGGCTCAAAGATCGCCACGTCCGCGCCGATGTTGGCACCGGGCGCCATGCCGAGGCCGCCCACCAGGCCGGCGCACAGGTCGCTCACGATGTCGCCGTACAGATTCAGGCACACGAGCACGTCGAAATCGTGCGGCTCCTGCACAAGGCCCATGCAGGTGGCGTCCACGATCTTGTCGTTGAACTCGATATCCGGATACCGCTCGGCGACCTCGCGCGCAATGCGCAGGTACAGACCGTCCGTGGCCTTCATGATGTTGGCCTTGTGCACGCACGTGACCTTCTTGCGACCGCAGCGGCGGGCGTACTCAAACGCGTACTCCACGATACGGCGGGACCGGGCGATGGAAATCGGCTTGATCGAGATGGCGGAATCGGCGGCGAACGGCTTTTGGCCCGACGCCTCGACCAACTTGCTCAGCTCGACGACCTCAGGAGAGCCCTCATCGAACTCGATGCCGGCGTACAGGTCCTCGGTGTTCTCGCGCACGATCACCAGGTCGATGTCGCGATACCGGGAACCGTCGCCGGGTTGCGACAGGCAGGGGCGCACACAGGCGTACAGGTCGAACTCCTTGCGCAGGGCGACGTTGACGCTGCGGAAACCCGTGCCGACGGGCGTGGTGATGGGGCCCTTGATGGCCACCTTGGTGGCGCGCACCGCCTCGAGCACGTGCTCGGGCAGGGGCGTTCCGTACTCGCCCATCACGCCGGCGCCGGCGTCCTGCACGTTCCAATTGATCTGGACGCCCGTCGCCTCGACCACGCGGCGCATGGCGCTCGTGATCTCGGGTCCGATGCCGTCACCGGGAATCAGTACGACGTCGTGGGTCATGGTCTACTCCTCGTCCTCGTCGTCCGCATTGCTCTTCTTGGCGCGCACGCGCTTTTGGGGGTTGTCCAACTTGAAGCGCTTGACGAGCGCATCGTAGATCTCGCGCGAACGAACGCGCAGGTAGCTGCCCTTGCCGTTCTCGGCATCGAACTGCAGGCGACCGGCAAGCTCCGCCGCCACGGAACCGGCGATCTGCCCATGGGCAAACGCGAAGAGCAGCGCGAGCATATCGCGGTACTCGAGGTCGCCGTGGTAGCACTGGATCGCCTCGTCGACGATGGGCCACACCTTCTCGGAGCGGCGGCGCTCGGTTGCGCCCCACACCGTCAGGAAGCGGAAGGCCGACAGACGCAGCGGGGCGGAGATCTCATCGAACAGGGCGGACTCGGCCCCCTCGTACGCGGCGCCGCACTCCTTGGCGTTGCCCGGGGCGAGCAGCGTCAGGGCGTCGAGAACCTCCCAACGCGTCTGCGCCTCGGGGCGGTACAGGGCGTCGACGAGCTGCTCGATAAAGGGAACGAGCATCTCGGGCTCGCGCTGGGCGAGCAGGTTGACCACGCGAGCGGCGAGCTGGCGCGTGCGGCGGCTCGAGCTCGACAGGTCGTCGATGAGGGCCGAGAGCGCATCGGCGCTGTTCTCAACGCTCGCGAGGCGGGCGGCCTCCTCGGGGGTCAGCTCGACGGCGGATTCTTCTGCCATGTTCGTACCTCGTGTCTTTCTTACCGAAGATGTACTTTTCATTACCAAGGCGCCCGAGCGCTACGAGCGGCTCGAGGGCCCCTTCTTGTCCACGGAGATCAAATCGGGACCCGCCTCCCCCGTCTTGCGACGACGGCGGTACGCCTCGCCCGTGCCTTTTTCGGCGACCTTGCGCTGATGGCGATTGACGTTCATGAACGAATCGAGCCATTTCCACGGGCCGGTGGACTCGCCAAAGCCCATCTTGAGCCCGGCGATACCGCCCGCGAGCACGCCCATGGCCCCCACCTGCACGAGCGGCAGGGGGACGAGGCTCACGAGCAGCACCGAGCACACGAGCATGCCCAAATTGCAGAGCCAGTACGCCTTTGCGGTGACGATGCGCTTACCCCAACCATCACCAAGCAAAAACCCTATGTAGATGGCAAACCCAAAGACCATCACGTAGATGATGGCGAATGACCAACCTGCTGGCATGCCCGGCTACTCCTCGTGGTGGCCGCCGCAGCGGCACTCGTGACCCTCGTCGTGACCGTGGCCGTGGCCGCCGCAGCACTCGTGGTCTTCGCCATGGTTGTGGCCGCACTGGCACTCGTGCTCGTCCTCGTGGTCGTGGCCGCAGCCGCACTCATGGTCGTGGCCGCAGCCGCATCCGCACTCATCGTCGTGCGCGTGGGCGGCGGTGTAGAGCGACCAGTCCAGACCGGCGGCAACGGCGTCGGCCTCCTCCTGGTAGAGCAGGGTGATGGCCTGCGTGCCCATGCGGGCGCCGCCAATGGCCTCGAGCATGTCGTAGAGGGTGAAGGCGGTGTCGGCGCCGGGCAGGGCCAGCTCCTTCTCCTCCGCCACGGACAGGGCGAGACCCAGGTCCTTGAGGAAGTGCTCGACTAAGAAGCCGGGCTTGAAGTCGCCGTCGAGGGCCTTGGGAGCGAGCGTGGCCATGGCGCCGGTCGAACCGGTGCCGGAGCAGATCATCTCACGCACCTGCTCGACGTCAAGGTCGTTTTGCTGGGCAAAGGAGAGCGCATCGGCCATGCCCACCATGGAGCTGGCGAGCGCCACCTGGTTGGAGAGCTTGGCGGCCTGGCCCTTGCCGGCGCCGCCAAAGCAGAAGATCTTGGAGGTGAAGGTCTCGAGCAGCTCGCGGACGGGCTCGATGTCGCGCTCGGTGGCGCCCACGATGGCCGTGAGCGTGCCGGCGATGGCACCGCCCTCGCCGCCGGTCACGGGGCAGTCGAAGGCGTGCTTGCCGCACACCTCGGCCGCGCCGGCGATGTCGCGGGCGAGCTCGGGCGCGCTCGTGGTGAGGTCGATGAGGTACGCGCCCTCCTTGGCGCAGGCGAGCAGGCCGGTGCCGGACAGGTAGATCTCCTCGACGTCGGCGGGGTAGCCCACCATGGTAAAGACCACGTCGGCGCCCTCGGCGGCGGCAGACGGGGAATCGGCCCACACGGCGCCCTTGGCCAGCAGGCCCTCGGCCTTGGACTTGGTGCGGTTGAAGACGGTGAGCGGGTAGCCCGCGTCCAGGATGTGGCCGGCGATGGGCGCGCCCATGATGCCGGTGCCGATAAAGGCGACGTTCAGTTTCTTGGTTGCCATATGCGAATCTCCTTATCGCGGTACTTGATGGAATCGGTTCTTGCGCGGCGGCGCATCTTGGCGAGGCCGCGCGCGATGGACGGTCACTCGCCGCGGACGCGGTTGGCGATGCGGTCGGTCAGCGAGATCTTATCGGCGCGGTTCTTTCCCCAAAAGATGAGGGCGACCATGCCGGGGCCCACGTGCGCGCCGATGGTGGGGCCCACCGAGCCGCGCAGGATGGTGAGGTCCTCGCACCCGGGCTCCTTGCGCACGGCGCCCTCGAGCCAGTCCGCGTCCTTCTCCGCGTCGGAGGACACGATCGCCAAGGGCAGCGCGGGGTCGAACTCGTAGTTCTCCTTGAACGATTTGATGAGCGACTTGAGCGCCTTCTTGCGCCCGCGATTCACGCCGATGAGCGAAAGCGAGCCCGCCAGGTCGAACGAGAGCTCGGGCTTGATGTCCAGCTTGGACGAAAGCGACGCCGCCGCCGGCGGGATGCGACCGCCCGCCGCGAGGGCATCGAGGCCGTCCAGGGTGAAATAGCCATGGACATAGGTCTTTGCCTCGTTGGCCCAATCGGCCAACTGGCGCGCGGACAACCCGGCGGCACGCTGGCGCACGGCCTCCATGGCGAGCAGCTCGCCGCACGAGCAGGGCAGCGCGTTGTCCACCACGTAGAGCTCAAAATCGGGATGCTCGGCGCGCACGCAATCGGCGGCTTGGCACGCCGAGTTGTAGCTCGAGGAAAGGGCGCTCGTAAAGCACAGGTACACCGTGGGAGTCCCCTCCTCGGCGCACTGTGTGAAGAACTCGATGTAACGGCCGAGGGAAACGGCCGACGTCGAGGCCTTGGAGCCCGCCCGGAGCTTGTCGTAGAACTCCTTTGGCGTGATCGTGCTCCAAATATCGTCGGTGAACTCCTCACCGTCCAAAATGTAGGGAAATCCCAAGATGTCCACATCGAGCGTGGCCGCGACCTCGGGCGTGAGGTCGGCGCACGTGTCGATGACGATACGGCACAAGCCGGGACGTCCGTCCGCGGCGGAAGTGTTATCCATACGCATGCCTTTCGTAACAAAGTAGCGGCCACCCACATGGGATGGCCGCCATCCGAATCATGCAATGGATGCTATTTTACTCGCCCTCAACCTCAAGTTTGGGCTTGATGATGCCGTATCCACCATTCTTACGGTGATACACCACATTGATCAGACCCGTCGTGCTGTTCTCGAACACATAGAAATCATGGCCCAGAAGGTCGGTCTGAACGAGCGCCTGCTCCTCGGTCATGGGGGTGAGCTCGATCTCCTTGACGCGGACGAGCTGATCGTCCTCCTCCTCGGGAATCAGCAGGTCGGCGAGATCGGCGACGGGCTCGACAGGGGCAACCTCGGCGGCGGACAGGCCCTGCTGGCGGTTGTCCACCACGCGCGTCTTGAACTTGCGCAGCTGGCGCGTGACCTTATCGGCGGCCAAGTCGATGGCGGCGTACATGTCGGCGCCGTGCTCGGCGACGCGGATCACCGAGCCGCGGGCGCGCACGGTGACTTCGACGATGGCGGGATTAGGGTTGGAGGGGTTCTTCTCGTAACGCAGGACGACGTCCGCGGTCATGGGTTCGATGTCGAACACCTTGAGGGCTTCGCCGATCTTCTCATCGACGTGGGCACGCAGTGCATCAGTAACCGTTGTCTTGCGACCGGAGACCTTGATTTCCATACGTGATTCCAATCTATCCGGGGATAGGACCATGCCCTTGTTGTACCCAAGATTGGAGTCTCCACACGCCGGCTCGCGCCGTTCCCGCTAACTGGAACATGGGCACCGGCCGCCGAATTCTCGTGGCGCAAAGCGTCCAATACGGTTAGTCGATGGCGTTGATGTCCCCGCTAAAGGTCAGGTCGCTATCGCCCTGCAACGAAGACGAACCCGTCTCCCCTTGATCTTCACCATCCTGACCTGCTGTTTCATCGTCAGAAGTGGCAGTGAGGCCGGAGAGTCGCGAACCCGCGAGGTCAAACGGTAGCGACCCGTACCACGAGCGGTAGATGGCCTCGAGCGTGCCATCGCCCTGCAGTCCATCCATGGCATCCTCAACCGCGCGGGTAAGATCCGAGTCCACATCCGGCATGGCGATGCCATACGTCGAAAGCGAGCCGACCGTCGCCACGAACACGGTGCCGGGATAGGCGCGGGCAAGATACGCGCCGGCGGTCGCGTCGCAGGCGACGTAATCCGCCGCGCCCGACGAGAGAGCCTCAAAGCACTCGTTCACATTCGAGCAGGCCTTGAGCGTGGCGTCCACACCGCCGCGGTCGAGGGCGTCTTGAGACGCGGAATCGCTCTGAACGGCGATGACCGAGCCCGCAAGGGAATCGGCGTCCAGGGCGGGTGCCTCACGGGAGCCGTCCTCGTTGTGGGCAAAGACGGACGAGGCGTCCCCCACGATGGCCTCGGTCACCGCAAGGCCCTCATCGTCATCCGCAATCTTGGTGCCCAGATAGATATCCGCCTCGCCGTCCTCGATCGCGCTGGAGGCGTTCGCGGACGAGACGACCTTGAGATCGAGCCCCAGGCGCTCGGCAAGGGCGCGCGCAACGTCGGCGTAGTAGCCCGATGGAGCGCCGTCGGCGTCAGTCATGGCCTGCGGAGCGTCCGTGGTGTCCATGGCGACGGTGAGAACGCCGTCGTTCACCAGGTCGTCGGAGGTGAGCACCGCCTCGATGGGCTCGGGCTCGACCTCGGCGCGAGACGGCGTGGTGAACACGCAGCCGCTCAAGCCCAACGTGAGCATGCAGGTGCACGCCCCCACCGCGAGCGCCGTGGCGCGGCCCGACTTGCCCGTCCCGTTCATTGCCCGCATCGCGTTCTCCCCCGACTCGACTCAGCTGGCCCGTACTCGCCCACGCGCCCATGCACGCGAGCGTCCATATTCGATGTTCCCCCAGCTGACCTGGTTTTTGACCCCACACCTGCGCACCGGGACGTTTGCTCAACCGCCGCAACGGCCTCACGACTAGCCCGCTCGCCCGCGAGGCACCTATTGCCTCAGTGTGTATGACGGACGGTGCGACTGACCTCTAGGACGCGCCATGATCGCCTTTGCGCGCACGCATCGGCTTACGTGGATCCCTTTGACCGCGTCTGTCCTGGACTAGGGATGCGCAAAACGGACGTCCGCACGCTCCCGCAACCACAGCCTGGAAGGAACTGCGGGGCATTATACCGCAGCTTACAGGCCGTGGCGGGTAAAACGGACGTCGGCGCCTTCGCGCGACGCCATGCGCATGAAGCGCGCCGCCCTCGCGCGCCGGTTGCCCCTGCGTGGGCGCGCACGTGAAGCACGCCGCCCTTACGCGCCGTGCCATCGCATGGCGGCGCATGCGAAACACCCGCGCTCACGCGCTTGCCCTCGCGCGCCTATCCCCACACGCGGGCAAACGCCAAGCCGTCCACCCGCTCCGCGCCCGCCTCCTTGAGCGCATGCGCGGCGGCGTTCATGGTCGCGCCGGTGGTGATGACGTCGTCCAGCAGCACAAGGCGCGCACCGCGAACCTGCTCGACCACCTCATATGCACCCTGCGACCACTCGAGGCGCTCCTCGCGGGAAAAGGCCCGCTGGTCGGCACTGCCGTGCTTGATGAGCGCGTCGAGCAAAGAGGCGCCGCTCATGGCTGCAAACGCGCCCGCGACCGACTCCATGTGGTCAAAGCCGCGCCGCCGATATGCCGAGGCGGTCACGGGCACGAACGTCACCGCGTCCGCCGCGCTGACCATCCCGCCGTAGCGCTCCGGCGCCGCGCGCTCAGCCTCGAGCGCGGCGCGCAGCATGATCTCGGCGATCCGTTCCGCCAGGCGGCGCTCGCCCGCGTCCTTGTACGCGCGAACGATGCGGGCGGGCGGCCCGTCGAACACCACCGCGGCGAGGCATCGGTCAAGGTCGGAGGCGGCACCCCGGCACTCCGTGCACAGCATGTCCCCAAACGGCGCCCCGCACCGAAGGCACGCATGGGCGGGGTCGATGCGCACCATGGTCCGCAGGCAGTCGTCGCATATGAGCGCGCCCGGGCGCTCGCACGACGCGCAGCGCGTGGGCGACAACAACTCGCCTATGACCTCCGTCACCGCCGCCAAGCGGGATTGCGCGCTCATGGGCACCCCTCCCTTGCATGCGGTTTCCAACGCGCGCGCAGGATGAGCACGGGCCGCGCCGGTGCGGGCCACGAGAGCGCGGGCAACCGGGGCCCGATCGGCGCGGTCGCGGGCGATGCGGTCACGCGTGGCGCAAGCGCGGCCGCGGACGATGTGGTCGCGCGCGGCGCAAGCGCGGGAAGCATGGCACTCAGACCCTTCTGAATGATAACTGCCACCAGCCATCCACCGCGCCTGCCTCTCCGGCAACCATGTTCAGACACAACGCCGCGCAAGCTCTGGCACATCTCTGGCGCGACATGAAAAAGCCCTCCCCCGCATCTGCGAGGGAGGGCGCATCGCCGTTCGTGCGGCACGCCTGAAACCCAGGCGCCCATCTACTCGGCCTGCTGCGCAGCCGACCCGGAACCGTCCGGACCGTCCTGCTTGGGCTTTCGATTCCTGCGCCGGCGGCGCTTCTTGGGCGCATCCTCGCCCTGAGCGGCCGGATCGGCAGCCATGCGCGTCTGGCCCTGCGCGCCACCGCCGTCTCCGGGACGACGGCGCTGCACCTTCACATCGCCCTCGGCGAGCTGATCGGCGACGGACGGGGTCTCGGGCTTGCGGGAGCGCTTGCGACGCTGACCGTTCGCACTATTCGAGCCGGCAGACGCCGCCTGAGACGTCGCGGCATCGCCCGAGGCCACGTGGGTGCGGCGACGGCTGCGGCCCTGCGTCTCGCCTGCCGACTCGCCTGCCGTGCCGGCCTGGCGGGCGGCGCCCTCACGTGCGGCGGCCTGTGCGCCGTCACCGGAGCGGTGCCTGCGGCGACGGCCTCCCGGCGTGGCGCCCGCGGTGGTCATGTCATCGGATGCCGCAGGCATCGAGGCTCGCTCATCGCCCTCGGCCGGGCGACGACGGCGCCTGCGACCAGGCAGCTCCTCGCCCGTCACGTCGTTCTTGCCTTGGGCCTTGCCCTTGGCCGACGCGCTCGCGGGCGCGGACGAGCCCTTGCGCCCACGTCCGGACTTCCCGGAAGCGGCGCTCTCGAACTTTGCGGCCTCCTCCTCGCGCATGCGCTTGCGGCGCGGCGTGGGACCGGACGCCACGATGCGATCGGCGGTGGACAGACCGTCGCCCACGTCGACGCCGTTCTTGCGATCGAGCTCCATGAGGGCGAGCTGCAGGTCGGGCGAATCGAGGCGCTCGAGGACGTCGCGCGTCACGCAGTCGGGACGGCATGCGCACTTCTGCTGCTCGCAACGCTCCTTGTTCTCGCTCGTGCAGCTCATGTCGGACAGGTTCACACGGAACACCTTGCCACTCTCGAGCCGCAAGACGAGCTGCTCGCGCGGGGTGCTGTACTCCATGATGCGCGCTTTGCCGAGCGGCGTGTCGATGAGCGTCTTCTTTTTGGGCGCGCGGCTCTTGAAGTCCTTGTACGCCTCGAACTCATAGCGCAGGCAGCACATGAGGCGGCCGCACACGCCGGAGATCTTGGCGGAGTTGAGCGGCAGGTCCTGCTCCTTGGCCATGCGAATGGACACCGGCTCGAACTGCCCCCCAAAGCGCGTGCAGCACAGCTCCTGGCCGCACGTGGCGTACCCGCCCTGCAGGCGGGTCTCGTCGCGCACGCCGATCTGGCGCATGTCGACGCGCACGTGGAAGTGCGCGGAGAGGTCCTTGACCAGCTGGCGGAAGTCCACGCGGTCCTCGGCCGCGAAGTAGAACACGGCCTTCTCGCCGCCAAAAAGGTACTCCACGCCCACGGGCTTCATATCCAAGCCGTTCTTCTCCACCAGGCGGCGGAAGTCGAACATGGCGTCCTCGCCGGCGTCGGCAAGCTCGTCGGCGCGATCGAGGTCCGCATCGGTGGCGATGCGCAGGACGGGCTTGAGCGGGGCGGCGAGCTCCTCGGGCTCAACCTCGAATGGGTCGGCCGTGACCAGGCCGATCTCGGTGCCGCGCTCGGTGGAGCAGATGGCGTGATCGCCCTCGAGGATATCGAGGTCGCGCGGATCGAACCACAGTTCGCGGGCGGCGAAGGCAAATTTAACGGGTACGACTATGGGCATTTCAGCGCCTTCCTTATATCGAAAAGCATGACCTCGACGGCCAGCTGGGGGGTGACGTTGCGGGCGACGCGAGCCTCCGCCTGCGCCACGGCGTCAAGCGCGCGCATGACGCCCGCCGTGGTGGCACATGCGGCGATACGCTCGACAACGTCTGAGACATCGTCGTTGACCGGCGAGCCCTGAGCGCCCTCGACCATCATGAGCACGTCGCGAAGCAAGGAGCGCACGCTCGCCAGCGCTTCCATGATACCCGAACGCTCGCGGGCGTTCAGCTCGCGCTTATTGCGGTCTTCCAGCTGCTTTAAAGCACCACGCGAAAGATAATCCTGGTTTTGCTCGAGTATGGCCTGCTGCGTCGATTTGACCTCGGCGAGCGGGGCGTGAATGGCACCCATGAGGTCCTTGGCACTCGCAAGGATATCGGCCTCGTCCGCACGGGCGAGCGCATCAACAGCGCGGACCATGGCTCGGCGGGCGGCCACACGATCGGCGGACTTGAGAAACTCGACCGCGCGGGCAGGGCTGCCCGCCACCGCGACCGCCATGCGGCATCGGGCGGCCGGCTGTCCGGTGGCGTGCTCCACGGCGACAGTCGACTCCTCGAGCGACAGCGGGCGGAACGGCACGCACTGGCAACGCGACACGATGGTGGGGAGCATGACGTCCGTGCTCGTTCCCAAGAGGATGAACGTCACGTTGGCCGGCGGCTCCTCGAGCGTCTTGAGCAGGGCGTTGGCGGTATTGGCGCGGAGCTGCTCGGCCCGGTCGATGATGTAGACCTTGCAGCGGGCGCGGATGGGCGAAAGCGCCACGTCCTCGAGCAGGTCGCGCGTCTGCGCGATGAGGTAGCCGGTGGCCGACTCGGGCGCGAGGTAGTGCACATCCGGGTGCGTTCGGCGCGCCACGCGACGGCAATCGTCGCAGGCGGCGCAAGCGCCGGGGTTGGCCACGGCCGCCGACCGCCCGGGAGTGGACGAATTGGTCGCATAACTGGAAAAACTTTGCGATTTCTCGAAGTTTTTCCAGTTATGCGACACATCGGGGGAGGCAGCCGGGGCGGGCGCGGCATCCGGCGCGGCGGCGATGCGTTCGGACGCGGCGCCGGCGTGGGCAGGCACGGCACCGGGCGCCGACGCGTTTGAGCAGAGGAGCGCCTGAGCGAGGGCCCAAGCGGCGTCGAGCTTTCCCGAACCGGGCGAGCCCAGGAAGAGATACGCGTGACTCGCGCGGCCGCTCTTGACCGCGCGAGCGAGGAAGTCGCGCACACGCGGCTGGGTGTCGAGCCTGGCGAGGAGGCTGTTGGGTGCGAGGGACTCAGGCATGGCTAGCGCTCCCCTCTCATCACCGCGAGAGCCGCCTCGACATCAGAGTCAGATACATCCATGCCGGCGGCGCGCAGTTCGTCAACAACGATAGAAAACACCTCGGCAATAGACCCGCCGGCATCGACTAGCCTCACTCGATCCGGCTCATCGGCAGCAACCGCACGGAAACCCTCCGAGACCCTCTGCTGAAAATCCCGACCCTTCAACTCGAGACGGTCCTCGGCCGATCGATCGGAACGCCGACGATGCGCATCCTCAACAGGAAGATCAAACACCAGGGTCAGATCAGGACGGCAACCGTCGACCGCAAGCTCGTTTGCCTGAAACACCATGTCGCGGTCCAAGCCGTCGGCAAAAGATTGATACGCCGTGGTCGAATCGTAAAAGCGATCGCAAATCACCGTCTTGCCAGCTGTCAGCGCGGGTCTGATCACCTGATGCACGAGCTGGGCGCGCGCGGCTTCGTACAGCAGCAATTCGCACATGTCGCCCATCTCGTCATTGGCGGGATCGAGCAGGACTGCGCGAATCTGCTCGGAAATGGAAACGCCGCCTGGCTCGCGCAGACGCAGCACGTCATAACCGGCAGAATCAAGGAGCACTTCCATAAGTGCCGCCTGGGTCGATTTGCCCACACCGTCGATACCCTCAACGGTTATGAAGTGGCCTTTTGTCATATAGAGCGCCCTTCCAGACGTAAAAAACGAACTCTCATCATACCGCGACGCGCACCTTTAGCAGAATGCGACAACTTGCGAGATAATAAGCTCATTACCTCGAATTAACGGAGCCCCCATGACCGTCCCGCATGTTGAAACGTACGATGCGAAGCTTGTTTTGAACAAGCCAGCATGAGCGAAGTTTCTTACGAACAATCGATTATTGAGGTGCTTCGCGATGAATTCGGATACGAGCATCTTTACGGCCCCGATGTCATTCGCGCGTCCGACAGATATGACGACGCCCTCCTTCCCGGCGCCGTCGAGAACGTGGCCATTGCGGCTGCCGATGTGGCTACGAACCAAGGGCTTAAGTCGATCGTGCCCAAGAAGGAGTTCGGCACCGCCTTCGTCTACTGTTTCCTCGTAGAAATAAAAAGAAGATCGCAGATATGGGCGCCGGAACGACGTTTCCAGAAGTGTCTGGCAGCACGATGAAGTCCACTCCTCTTTCATTGCCGAACGAGCAGCTGCGTGCGGAATTCAGCGCATTTTCCCACCCAATCCTTGAACAGCAGAAGTCGCTCGAATTGGAGAATCGCAGGCTCTGTCTGCTTCGCGATGCCCTGCTTCCCAAGCTCATGTCCGGCGAGATCGACGTCTCGAAGGTCGACCTCACGCAGCTAAATAGCCATTTAGCCGATTGTTGAGAGTAATCTTGTCATCTAAGGCGCCGAGCATGGATGCAATCCCTATTTGACACTCCAGATCAGGAAGACAAACGGGGATTGCATTCACATGGTTTCTGTTGATTCCCGGCACAGCGCTAGCTGTAGCGTAGCTTTCCCATGGCAATGTTTTAAGAAGGTAATACAGAAAGCGAGAATTGCTACCCTTGAATTCCGTTGCATAAAGAGAGGTATTCAAGGCCAACACGGCTTCTCCGAATAAAACACCTGACCAATCGTGCCGTAACGACCAGTTACCAAGCATGGCCCATCAACCGCTGAAACAGAGTGATAACCAGATGTGCCAGATGACGAATAAACGGGAACGCCACCCTTCTCTCGCTTCGATTTGGGCAAATCGAAGCCTCTTCGCAACTCCAGCACATCACCAAGCCGCATTGTCTTGAAAACCATCGTCCAACCCTTTATTCCAGCAGTTTAAATTCAAATCCCACGAGACTCATCGAACAGCATCTATTTCCCGTACACCTCTTCGTGTGTGCCTGTTCGGACGAACACAAGCTCATTGCCGATCAGTTTGTACATGAGCACCCATTGATCCTTAGCAGGATTTGGTGCTGAATCCACGTGAATCGCTCGGTAACCCAGCCATGAACCAACGAGCGCATGGTCTTTGTAGCGTCTTGATAGCTGCTCTTCATCGCTCTTAAGCAGCTCAGCAATTGCAACCTTCAACGCCGCAATATTCCAGTGCTTCTTCTTGCACGCCTTCACATCGCGTTCGAACCGCGGGGAAAATGATGCCGGGTACATTCGCATCCCCTACAACCCAAGCGCAGCAAACAAGTCGTCGGCGGACGCATACGTCACGTGAGCGGGATCCGCCAACATGTCTTCAGTCTCCTGAATTGCTTCAATGGTTTCTGCAGGCATGCCCTTGAAATCATTGCGAGGCGTTGCCAACGGACGAATCTCCACCCAAGGCTTATTGTTCTTGAACACCGTAACAGGAAGACCCGTTGCGTTCGCGTTCGCGGTAAGTTTGCTGAAGTTGGTTTTTGCCTCGGCCATACCAACCGTCGCTACTGAAGGACTCATTTCAGCTCCTTTTTTAGCACTGTAAGTAGCCCTAATTTTAGCACTACTCAACTAGAATAGATACTTCTCATGAGATGCCTTTACATTGCTTTGGTTCACCATGGCGTAGTGCATAGTAGTTTCGATCTTGGAGTGGCCCAGCAGTTTTTGTACCTGCTCGATGGGCATGCCCTTGTCGATTGCGTGCGTGGCCAGCGTGCGTCGGAACGTATGAGGATGCACCCTACCGATCTGCGCTTTCTCCCCCAGTGCTTTCATCCTCTTCTCGATCGTACAGACGCTCAGCCGTTGCGTCCTCCCATTGAGAGACACGAATAACGCCGGATTGCTGTCTTTGCGTGATTCAAGGTACGCGGTTGGATGAAGCTTTGTCCGCGCATCGAAGTACACGGGACGCTGCTTGTTACCCTTGCCCGTGACAACACACTCCCTCCCCTGAATATCGACGTCGTCTATGTCCAGGCGGATAAACTCTCCCACGCGCACCCCCGTCGATGCGAGCAAATCAACCATTTAGACGCTGAATCGCACCGATATGCGGAACCCGGGCAGCGAAAGTCTGCCCGGGTTCTTAGCTGGCAATTTGTAGACTCCCTACGCCTTCTTAGTTGCAGCCTTCTTCGCGGGAGCCTTCTTAGCAGTCGTCTTCTTCGCGGCGGTCTTCTTGGCCGGGGCCTTCTTCGCCGCCGCCTTGCCGCGGGCGGGCTTCTTCTCCTTGCCGGGGCAGTCCATGTTCACGCAGATGCGCCACGGGCCTCGGGCCGTCTCGACCACCACCACGGGCGCGCCGCAGTGCTCGCACACCTCACCGGTGGCCTCGAGCTTGCCGCGCGCGGGCAGCGGATAGCTCACGCCGCACTCCTCGTAGTTGGCGCAGCGGATAAAGCGCTTGCCGGTGCGCTCGGACTTGTGCGCGATCAGATCGCCCCCGGCGCGTCCGGCCTCACGGCACACGGCGCACTCCCCCACCTTGAGGTCGGGCTCGTAATTGGTGGGGCACTTGGGGTTCACGCACTGCTCATAGGCCTTTTGGCGGAACGGCTGGCACTTGATGCGCGGCGCGCCGCACTCGGGGCACACGGCAGCCTCGCCCTCAAGCGGGCTCACCTTGACGCCGCTCGGTACGGGGTAGGTCACGTCGCAGTCGGGCCAACCCATGCAGCCGATGAAGCTGCCGCGCGTTTTGGCGCTCGTCTTCATGACCAGGTCCTTGCCGCACTTGGGGCACGCGCCCACGCGGGCGTCGGCGGTCACGGCGTCGGAGATGGCCTCGCCCAGGTCGTCCTTGTGCTCGATCAGCGCGTCGAGCATGCCGGCCAGCAACGCACGCGAGTGGTCCACCACGTGGTCCTGCGTGTCCTTGCCCTCGGCCACCATGGTCATGTCGGCGTCGAGTTCGGCGGTCATCTCGGGCGTGGTCACGCGCGGGGCGAACTGCGACAGCGCGTCGATGATGGCGATGCCCAGCTGGCTCGGCTCGATGGGGTCGTTCTTGAGGTAGCGCACGGCGTACAGGCGCTCGATGATGCTCGCGCGCGTGGACTTGGTGCCCAGGCCGCGCTTCTCCATCTCCTGCACGAGCTTGCCCTGACTGTAGCGCGTGGGCGGCTCGGTCTGCTTGGCCTCGAGCTTGATGTCGCGCACGTCGATCACGTCGCCCTCGGCCAGCGCGGGCAGCTGCTCGTCGCGCTTGAGGCCGTAGGGGTACGCCTCGCGGAAGCCCGCCTCCACCAGCACGTCGCCGCTCGCGGCGAACGGTTCGCCCGCGACGTCGATGGAGAGCTTGGTGTTCTCGATGGTCGCCGGGCCCATAAGGGTCGCGAGGAAGCGGCGGGCGATCAAGTTGTAGAGCTTGAGCTGGCCGCCGTCGAGCGTGGTGGGGTCACCTTGGCCCGTGGGATGGATGGGCGGGTGGTCGGTGGTCTCGACCTTGCCGCGCGTGGGCGTGAGGGGCCCGGCGAGGACCTTCTTGCACACGGGCGCAAGCGCCGGCGTGCCGGACGCGAGACCCTTCACGATCCCCTCGATGTCGAGCGTCTTGGGATACACCGTGTTGTCCACGCGGGGGTAGGAGATGAAACCGCTCATGTAGAGGGACTCGGCGATGCGCATGGTGCGCGCGGGGCTGATGCCCTCGGCGGCAGCGGCGGCCTGCAGCGCCGTGGTGTTGAACGGCACCGGGGGCTGCTGCTTGCGGCTGCGCTTGGCAACCGCCGTCACCGTGCCGGTCTCAGCACCACTCACGTGCGCGAACGCGGCCTCGGCGGCAGCCTTGTCGGTAAAGCGCACCGTGGTGTGGGCAATCTTGAACTCCTGGCCGGAGGCCTCGCCCATACCGCGGATCTGCCAGTAATCCTCGGGAACGAACGCCATGCGCTCGCGCTCGCGCTCCACCACCAGGGCGAGCGTGGGCGTTTGCACGCGGCCGGCGGAGCGCACGTTGCCAAAGCCGCCGAACTTGGCGAGCGTGAGGTAACGCGTGAGCACCGCGCCCCAGATGAGATCGATGTACTGACGGGACTCGCCGGCGTCGGCCAGGTCCTGGTCGAGCTCCACGAGGTTGTTGAACGCCTCGGTGACCTCGCCCTTGATGAGCGCGGAGTAGCGCGCGCGACGGGCGGGCAACTCCGGCGCGACCTCGCGCACCATGTTGAGCGCGTCCGCGCCGATGAGCTCGCCCTCGCGGTCGAAGTCCGTGGCGATGATGACCTCGTCGGCCTTTTTGGCGAGGTTCTTGAGGACGCGGATGATCTCCTTCTCGGCGGGGAGCTTTACGATGGGCGCCCACGTGAGGTACGGCAGGCTCTCGACCTTCCACCCCTTGATGGAGATGCCGTTGGCGAGGAAGGGCTTGCGCTTGGTGTCGTACGGCGGGCGGGCAAGGCCGTCCGGGACATCGGCGGGCAGGACCTCGCCCTCGGCGGACACGCTGTACCAGCCGTTTTGCTTGTCAAAGAGAATCTCGTCGGGAAAGTCCGGCGCGAGGATGTGGCCGGCAAGGCCCATGGACACCCAGTCCTCACCATCCACGGTGAAGCGGTACACCTGCGTGTTGTAGACCTTGTCGTTCTTGGGCTTGCCGGCATCGGCCAGCAGCTGCGCGATCTTCTGCGCGGCGATGTTCTTCTCTGCAACGACGAGCTTCACGACTCGCTCCTTTGTGATGTGCGCGATGCGGCGCGCCACAAGGGCCGCCGACGGTATCTATATATGGTGTGGGGTCAGTGTACACGAGTTCTTGCAGAAGCGCGAAAAGCCCATGTTGAGGGCTGCGCTCGCACGCGCCATGCGCGCGATGGTCATGCGCGGGCGACGGACATGCGCGGACGATGACCATTCGAGCGACGGACACACGCACGCAACGGGCATTCGGGCGACGGCCATGCGCGGGAAACGGCCATTCGGACGACGACAACACGCACGCCACGCCCATTCGAGCGGCGGCTACGCGCTCTACAACTACGCGCGAGCAGCCTCAATGCGCTCGATAAGCCACGAGCACCACTCGTCCATGCCCTGCCCATGGCGAGCGCTCACCTCAAAGCGCGCGGCTGTGGGGTTCAGGTTATCCAGGACGCGATTGTACCCGGGCATGTCGAAGTCGAACGCCGGGGCCACATCGACCTTGTTGAGCAGTAGCGCGCCCGTATGCTGGAAGATTCCCGGGTACTTGAGCGGCTTGTCGTCGCCCTCCGGCACAGACAAGATCATGACCGAGAGGTTCTCGCCCAGGTCAAAGTCAACGGGGCACACCAGGTTGCCCACGTTCTCGATGAAGATGACGTCGATGGAGTCCAAGCCCACGCCGGCGTCGAGCGCATCGACGGCCTGCGCGATCATGTTGCCCTCCAGGTGGCAAAGGCCACCGGTGTTGATCTGGATGGCGGGCATACCGGCCTGCTTGCACGCCAGGGCGTCCACATCCGAAGCGATATCGCCCTCGATCACGGCGCAGGAAAGGCCCGCGGCGCGCAAGCGCTCATTGGTGGCAAGGATGGTCGTGGTCTTGCCCGAGCCGGGACTCGAAAGCACGTTGACCACGAAGGTGCCCGCCTTCGCAAATCGCCCACGCAGCTCAGCGGCCATGCGGTCGTTGCGCGAGAGCACCGGTTGCTCGATTCCGATTGTCGTTGCCATCCTAGGTGCTTCCTTCCCCCTTGCGCACAGGCGCCCTTCCGCCCGGCCGATAAACGCCCCGTATCTACCCCAAACCTGTCAGCCCTCAATCGTCCGTCTCGATTTCCATCGAGACGATATCGAGCTCGCGACCGCACTCGAGATGCGTGTCGCCGCTGCCACACGCCGGGCAACGCATATGGAATCGATCGTGGGCGAACACTTCCCCACACACCAGGCAGCGACTGCGCGGATGGACCTCCTCCACCTCAAGAGCCGCCTCAAGCGTCAGGGGGTCGTCCTCGCGAAAGACCTCCCAGGCAAAGTCGAGCGACTCGGGCACCACCTCGCACATGTCGCCGATGCGCAGCAAAACGCGCACGACGCGCGAAGCCCCCGCCTCGCGCGCCGTGTCAATCACCGTTTTGAGTATACCGCTGACGATACCGATCTCGTGCATACCGGACGTCTCGCGCCGAGGCGCTACTCCTCGTCTTCGTCGTCGCCGAACAGGCCCAGGCGGCTCTCGGTAAGGCCGGCCTTGCCGTCGCGCGCCATCACCACAAAACGCGTCACCATCAGCGCGACCTCGTACAGCGACAGCATGACCGCGTACATGAAGATGAGCGTGACGGGCGAGGCGTCTGGCGTGATGGACGCCGAGACCACGAGCATGATCACATACACGTAGCGCCATGCCGCGCGGAAGGTGGCATAGGGCACGATGTGGAACACGGCGAGGTAGAACACGATGAGCGGCAACTCGAAGGACACACCGAAGCCGATCATGAGCAGCAGCTCGGTGTTGATGAAGTCCTCGAGCTGGGGGGCGGCGGCACCGATGGTGCGCGTCTCGCCAAGCAGCCACTCAAAGGCCGCCGGGGCGATGAACATGTAGCAAAAGACCACACCCGCAAAGAACAGCACGGTGGCGATGAGCACCGTGGGCACGACCCACTTGCGCTCGTTGGGGCGCAGGGCCGGCAGGAAGAACGCCAGGATCTGCCAGATGATCATGGGGGTGCACATGGCAACGGCGACCTTGATGGCGATGTTGAACTTGATGGAGAAGCCGCCGAGCGAGGTCATGACCAGAAGCTGCTCGCCCTCCTTGAGGGCGCCGTTGATCGGGTCCTTGAGGATGTCCACCAACGTGGGGGCGGCAAAGTACATGAACACCGTGGCGACCACGAGGGAGGCCACGACGATGGTCAGGCGACGGCGAAGCTCGCCGAGATGATCCATGAGCGGCATGCGCGCGGGTCCGATGGGCATTACTGCTCGCCCCCCTTCTGGGTATCAGCAGGCACGGGCGCGGAAGCCTCGTCCCCGGTTGCATGAACGGCGCCAGACGTTGGCGCGGCCGGCCCGGCCACAGCGGCCGGCGCTTCGGTAGAGGCGGCAACCGGCTCGGTCGCAACGACGCTCGCCTCAGGCGAGACGGCATCATGCTCGACTGCGGCGGCCTTGCGCTTGCGCGGGCGGCGAGCGTACAGGTCCTCGGTGGTGAGCTGCGCGGGCTCCTCGGCGGGGGCGGCGCTGGCGGCCGACTGCGTATCGGATGCTGTGGAAGCCTCGACGGACGTGGATGCAGGCGCTGCGACGCTAGGGGCACCGGCCTCCGGGGCAACGGACGCCTGGGCGGCAGCGGCATCGCCTTCGGCCGCTTCGGCACCTGACGCCGCAGCGGCGGCCTTGGCGGCCTCCTGCTCGGCGCGCTCGGCAGCCAAGCGGGCACGGCGCTCGGCGAACGTCTCCTTGCGCGCAGGCGCAGCGGCGGCAGGGGCATCGGCGTCGGCATCCTCGTCGCCGGAAGCGGACACGGCGGTGTCGGTGGCCACAACCGGCTTCTTGGCGGCAGCCGCCATGGGGTCGACCACCTCGGTTTGCACAACGGCGGTCAGCTTTTCCTGCGTTTCGCGGAACTGACGAAGCGCCCGGCCGATGGTGCGCCCCATCTGCGGCAGCTTGTCGGGTCCAAACAGCAAAAAGCCAAAGACCAGGATGATCACGAGCTCAGTCGAGCCGATTCCAAACACGGGATACCTCCCAGGGCAGTCGAAAAGCCGGCGCGCCGCTCAACAGCGCACCGGCACATGTCGGCAATAACACCGGCAAACGCCGGCAATTGTTCAAGTATACCCCCACGCCCGCAGGGAACCCCTCGGAACACGGGTGAACGGCAAAGCCTTACGCCGCGCTGATGTCGATGTCCTTGTCCACGCCAAGCAGCTGCGCCACGCGCACCACGTTGGGCTGGGCATGCGTGATGGCAAATCCGCGGCCGCGCTCACCGGCGTGGTGCGCAGCCCCAACAAGCACGCCGATGCCGGTAGAGTCGATGTAGGCGACCTGGGAAAAATCGAGCTCGACGCGCTCGGTGGGCTGCTCGAGCGCCAGGTCGATGGCGTTGCGCAGCTTATCCGCGTTCGAGATGTCGATCTCGCCCGTCACCGCGACCACGTAGCGCTCGGGGCTGGGATTGGTGGTAATCGTGAGTTCCATGTATCACCTTTCGATGGGCTGCGACGACGGTGCGCCGCGGCTATTCGCTCAGGGCATCCAGACGCTGCTGGGCATAGTCCTTGACGCCGTACGTATCTTCCTTTTTGGCCGCGTCAAGCGCCTGCTGGTAGGCCTTCTTGGCCTTGGCGGTATCCCCGTGCGACTCGTAGAACATGCCGAGGTTCGCCCACGCGGGGGCAAAGGTGCTGTCGCGCTTGACCAGGGCCTCCAAGTCGGCGATGGCGCCCTCATGGTCGCCCGAGTAGAACACGCAGATGGCGCGGTCCACCTCGGCGGATGAGGACGAAGCCGTCGCGAGGTACTCGTCGTAGTACTCCACGGCCTGGGCAAACAAGCCGGCGGCCTGCTGCTGCGACTCCTCGTCCTGGGTGCTCTCCATGGCGGCCATGCCCATGTCGAAGAAGTTGTTCGCCCGGGTGAGTGGGTCATCCTCGCTAGCGGCGTCGTCGGCGTCGGTGCCGGCGGTCGCAGCGGCGTCACCGTCGGCCTTATCGGCGTCGGTGCCCCCGGCAACAGAGGCGGTGCCGTCCTCGTCCACGTCGATGTCCGGGTGCCCCTCCGGCATGGAGATCGAGCCATCCTCGCCGCCGTCCTGCACGGACGCCGACTGTCCGGCGGTCGCGCCAAGCTCCGCGATGGTGGCGGAGGTGCCCACCAGGTAACCGATCACCACACCCAGCACGAGCGAGACGCCCGCGATGGCCAAAACCATCCAGAACGGTGGGGCCTGACGGCCGGATGCGGGAGCGGACGGCGTGGGGGTGTTCTTGGCCTTGTCGGCCTTGGCCACCTTGGCGGCCTTCCGGTCGGGGGCGCGCTCGACCTTGGCGGCTCCTTCCGTCGCGGCGCGCGTGGCCGTGGCGGCTCCCCGCGTAACGGCAGGCTCGTCCGTGGCAGCCCCCTGCGTCGCGGCGCTTTCGTCCTTGTCGGCTTTTTTCGGCGTTGCGTTCTCGCCCTCGAACGGCACGGATTCCCCATCTGGCGCCTCGTCGGCAGAGGTACCGCCCTCGAGCGGCTCCTCGGCGCTCATCAGCTCCTGCTCGTCGTCGAAAAACTCGTCAAAGGCATCGCTCATCTAGGCGCGCTCCTCACTCGCGAGCTCGGCACTCACCAGCTTGACCGCGAGAACCAGCACGTCGAGGGCGGCGGAGAGCTCCTCGACGCTCGGATAGCTCGGCGCGATGCGGATGTTCGTGTCGCGCGGGTCCTCGCCGTAGGGCCACGTGGCGCCGGCGGGGGTCATGGTGACGCCCATCTCCTTGCACAGAGCGCCCACGCGCTTGGCGGAGCCCTCCGGACCATCAAAGCTCACAAAGTAGCCGCCGTTCGGGTGCGTCCACGTGGCGCAGCCGGTGCCGCCCAGGCCCTCCTCGAGCTTGCTCTGCACGCAGGCAAAGCGGGGACGCAGGAACTCGGCGTGACGCTCCATGTGCTCGCGCACCGCATCGAGCGTGGGCAAAAAGCGCACGTGCATGAGCTGGTTGAGCTTGTTGGCGGAGATGAGGCCGACCTTGAGCGTGCTGGCGACCTCCGCCACGTTCGAGGGCGAGGAGCCAAAGAAGGCGATGCCCGCGCCGGGGAAGGTGATCTTCGAGGTGGAGGCCACGGCCAGGATGCGGTCCTCATTGCCGGCCTCGCGCGCGAAGTCGAAGATGTTGGCGAGCTTCTCGGGCTTCTCACCAAAATCGTGCACCGCGTAGGCGTCGTCCCACACAATGCGGAAGTCGGGCGCCGCGCACTCCATGGTGGCCAGGCGGCGCACGGTCTCATCGGAGTAGGTGACGCCGGTGGGGTTGGAGTACTTGGGGACGCAGAACATGCCCTTGATGGAGGGGTCGGTGGCGACCAGGCGCTCCACCTCGTCCATATCGGGGCCGGTCTCGGTCATGCGCACGGGGATGTTCTGGATGCCCAGGTCCTCGGTGAGGCCAAAGTGGCGGTCGTAGCCCGGCGCGGGGCACAGCCACTTGACGCCCTCGAGCTTGTGCCACGGGGTGTGGCCGGGCACGCCCTTTTCCCAGTAGTGCACGATGACGTCCTGCATGATGTTAAGGCTGGAGGAGCCCAGCACGATGGTCTGCTCCGCGGGGACGCCCAGGAACTCGCCGGCAAGCTTGCGCGCGGAGGGAATGCCCTCAAAGCAGCCGTAGTTGGAGCAGTCCACGCCCTCGTCGGTAAGGTCGGCGCTGGAGCTCAGCAGGTCCAGCATGGGACGGGAGATGTCCACCTGCTCGGGCGAGGGCTTGCCGCGCGCCATATCGAGCTTGAGGCCGCGCGCCTTGACCTCGGCGACCTGGGCCTTGAGGTCGGCCAGAGCGCTGGCCAACTCGGCATCGTCCATCTTTTGATACATCGTCTGCATATCGGCCCCTTTCCTGGAGGCGAAAATGTTCGGGAGCCCAAGGGCCGTCCGGCGTTGCGGGCATGCCGCTTTGCTTCGAACCAGTATACGTGGTTTTTCATACACGTTTGTGGCGATGGACCGCCGCCCTTCACACTTCCCCAACAGACCCGCCACAGAAGTGCCACGGTGAACGGTCGCTTTCTTAAGGCGTGCGTAAGGTTGATGGGGCGCATCTATGGGCCCGCACGTCCTTTTTACCGCCATACGCTGGCGTTTCATGAAGCTGACAAAGACTCGTAAGTCTTTCTTATGGCACCAAGGAGAGGCCGGCTGGCAATAATGAAGTCAGCACCGGGGCTTAAAGCAGCGAGGCCTCGCGTGTCCGATTAGGTGGATGACGAGGAGGCCCGAGCATGCATGCTTCCAGCGATGCTAAGCGCAACCGGGCTTCCCGGTCGCCATTCAAACGTGCGAACCATTTCTCCTTCCCCCCGACACAGAGAATGGGCCTCCTCGATCCCACCACCTGCCCGCGCTCGAGCAACCAGCATGCAAACCTGGAGCGGTCGTACCGCAACCTGCTGAGCGCGCTCAACATGGCGCCCATGCAGCATCACACAGCTTAAGTGCACCACCAATACAGCGACTCGCCAAAAGGGCTCCGGCAACGGGGCTCTTTTGGTGTGCGTTGCAGGTACCTCGGTGGAGTGACCGGCGACCTGGTAGCCCAACACCGAGACCCTTTTGGTGTGCGCTGCAGATACCTTGGCGAGATCGAGCGAGGCGGCATCGCCCGGCACCGGGACTCTTTTGGTATGCGTTGCAGGTCATGCGACGCGACGACGGATACCCCTCTGACCCGGCAACAGGGCCCTTTTGGTGTACATTGCAGGTTGACCCTACGTTTGAAAGGAGCCTCGCAATGGGCGCATATCTTGGTGTGGACATCGGTGGAACCAGCGTAAAGTGGGCGTTGGTCGACGATGCATTCAACATGATCGACCGCGGTGACACCCCGACCGATTTTTCCACCAGCGAAGAAGTCGTGCAGGCGATTGTCGACATCGCGAACGCGCACGCCGGCTCGTTCGAGGCCGTGGGCGTAAGCGCGCCCGGTCTCATCTTTGAGGACGATCCCGACGGCACCATTTACCATGGCGGCGCGCTCACTTATATGCATGAGTGCCCCATCGGGCGCATCCTGCGCGAAAAGCTCGGCGTTCCCGTGGCCGTGCGCAACGACGGCAAGGCGTGCGCCATGGGCGAGTATGCGGTCGGCGCGCTCAAGGGCACGCGTGTGGGCGTGGTCATGGCAATTGGCACCGGCATTGGCGGCGGTGTGGTGATTGACGGAAACGTGCTGCACGGCACGCACTGCTTTGCCGGCGAGTTCAGCATGATGCGCAACGACGCCGCGAGCCCGCTCACCATCCCCAACACGTTCTCCGACCTCTGCGGCTGGATGGGCCTGCGTCGCTTTGTCCTGGAGGCCAAGGGCCTGGCTGACGACCCCGCTTACGCAGATGTTGACGGACGCACCATCTTTGAATGGATCGACGGCGGCGATGAGGACGCGCAGCGCGGACTCGATGCCTACGCGAACGCCTTTGCCGGGTGCCTGTTCAACCTGCAATGCGTGCTCGACCCCGACGTGTTTGCCATCGCGGGCGGCATTAGCTGCCACGACGCGCTGATCGAGGCCATCGAGCGCGCCATTGTCGAGCAGCGCAAAGCGTACACGGGCCCGCTCGACGCCATGCCTCTCCCCCGCATTACCCGCGCCACCCTGGGCAACGATGCCAACCTGTACGGCGCCGTCCAGGAAGCCCGCAAGCTCCTGGCCTAGCACTCAGGCGGGACGCCTACATGCCCCTGGACGAGCGCGCAGGCGGATTGCCCGCTCACCTCTGGCTCACCCTTGCCTGCGCGCCGACCGCAAACCCCTGCCCGGCGCGCAGGCAAGCCATCAAGTAGCTTCTGGCCTACCGCGTAAGCGGCCTATTCGCGTACTCTTAAGCCAGGAGACGCGGATGGGTTGCCTGCAAGCTCTTGGGCAAACGAACAGGCAGGCCGCCCGCATGGGGCCCTAACCGCAAGTCCGCATGGGGTCCTGCCGCAAATCGGGCGAAAATGTAACGAATTTTCCAAGGCGCCGAGTACACAGGGGTTTCAGGCTCTCGCCAACTGGGATTTTTCTGTCCCAAACAACCGTCTACTCAGGGTGTCGCGAATTTCGTTACATTTTCGCCGTTTTTCTGACACCCACGAAGCGATGCGGGCATCCGCATCCCGGATGACCTGCTTCGCGCATCGCCTCCCCCACGAACTCTCGTTGCGCATTGGGCACGTGTATTCACCTCACCCTCTGCACAAAAAGGGGACGGCCCGAAAGCCGTCCCCTTCGTTATGGACCAATGGGTCCCGCTCGTTAAGTGCGCGACGCTTAGGCGCGGCCCACGGAACCGAGGTTCTCCATGCGGATCTTGACGATCTTGGTGATCTCCTCGGCACCGGCCTTGCCCGGGTTCTTGGGATCGAAGTTGTTGGGGTTCTCGGCCATGTAAGCCATGTAACCCTTGGTGTAGGCCTGACGAAGCTCGGTGGCGTAGTTAACCTTGCAGATGCCGTTCTTGACAGCCTCGGCAACCTGCTCATCGGGCACACCGGAGGTGCCGTGCAGAACCAGCGGCACGTCGACGGCGGCACGAATGGCCTTCACGACGTCCTGGTTGATGTGGGGCTCCTCGGTGTACACACCGTGAGAGGTGCCCACGCCGATGGCGAGGGAGGTGCAGCCGGTGCGCTCGACGAACTCCTTGGCCTCGACCGGGTCGGTGTAGGGGGACTCGCCCTCGACCTCGACGTCATCCTCCTTGCCACCGACCTTGCCGAGCTCGGCCTCGACCGGAACGCCCATGGCGGCGCCGGCGTCGGCAACGAGCTTGGTGAGGGCGATGTTGTCCTCGAAGGACTCATGAGAGCCGTCGATCATGACGGAGGTGTAACCGGTGCGCAGGGCCTTCATGCAGCGATCGTAGCCGTCGCCGTGATCGAGATGCAGGGCCACGGGCACGGAGGCGCGCTCAGCGGCGGCCTTGACCATGCCGTAGAAGTAATCGAGACCGGTCTTCTTGATGGTGCCCGAGGTGGTCTGCATGATGACGGGGGACTTGGTCTCCTCGGCGGCAGCCAGAACGGCCATGACGAACTCGAGGTTCTCGACGTTGAAGGCACCGACGGCGTAGTGGTTCTTCTGCGCGTCGAGCAGCATCTCCTTGGTGGTTACGAGCATGAGCGATCGCTCCCTTCTGGTCCGCAGAGCCCCTGCAAACCCTGCTGTTTCACCGGCACCGTGCCGGCGCTTTTGCTGGCCTTATTGTACAAAACAGGCTATTTTCGTGCGATGATGCCTTTTTTGACGTGCGTTGCGTCGAGAAGATAACGGAAAGCCACCGCATGCCCGCCAACGCTCAACTTGTCACAGTTAAACTTGCGTTTATGGCAAAACGAAAGAGATTGAAACTTGTTTTATTTGCTAAAAAGAAACTAGAGGAAAATTAGCTCTGCACAAATCGTACACGTTTCTGACGGGAGAGCTCATGACCGGCTCCGCATCGCGCACCTTTGCCGAAGAGCGCCGCGCCGCCATCATGGACATGCTGGAGCGTGCGTCCTCGGTCCAGGTTGCCGACATCGCGCACACGTTCGGCGTGTCCTCGGTCACCGCGCGTGCTGACCTCGATGCCCTTGCGAGCGCCGGCAAACTGAGGCGCACGCACGGCGGCGCCGTCTCGCTGCACAAACGGCTCACCGTATCCGTGCAAGACCAGCGCATCAATGTGAATGTCGACGCCAAGCAAGCCATCGCTCGCGCCGCAATCGAGCTCGTGCACGACGGCGACACGGTTTTTGTCGACTCCGGCACCACGGCACTCGAGTTCGTCCGTATGCTCGACCGGCGCAGCGGCGTCACCGTCATTACGGCAGACATCACCATCGCCGATTTTATTGACGAGAGCCTCCCCGGCGTCACTGCCATCATGCTCGGCGGAGAGCTGCGTCAGGGCCATCGCTACCTCTACGGCCCGCTCACCATGGCAGCCCTCCGCACGCTGCATGCAGACCTCGCCGTCATCTGCCCGGGAGCCTTCGTCGCCAATCGCGGGTTCATGACCGATTTCCCCCAGATGGCCGAAATCAAGACGGCCGCCATCCATGCGGCGACACGAAGCACCACCCTCATGGACTCGAGCAAGCTCGGCGCGCGCGGCACGTACTGCTTCGCCGCGCTCGATGCCGTTGACAGCGTTGTGGTTGATCAAGACGAAAAAGGCGCCCTCGCGGACGCCCTCAACGCGCTTCCCGAAGACGCCAAGCGCCCCGAGCTTATGATTGCGAGTGTGTAGCCCTCATCTCAGCGGCAGGAGAGCAGCCTTTACCGCAACGACAAGAGAACGGCCCTCGCCGCAACGGCAGAAACGCAGCCTTCGCCGCGGTGTCGGGAGAGAGTACCTCACCTCGGCATCGAGAGGAACCCTCACCTCGGCGGACGAGCAGCCCGCGCCGCGGCGCATCCCAAACACGCAAATGGTCGCATAACTGGAAAAACTTCCCGATTTCGCAAAGTTTTTCCAGTTATGCGACCATCCGTGCACCCAAAGAAGCCACACGGGTTCCCCAAGTGCCGCAGATCGCCGTGAAAGAGAAGCGAAACGTGCTTGCGCACGTGAGCGACGATTGAACGGCGAAGGTGCGGCGCCCTCTTCCAAAGCGGGCCTCCACAGTGCCCGAGGTTGCCGTGAAAGAGGAGGTGCACGCCTTGCGTGCGGGCACGTGCGATTGAACGGTAAGATCGGCTTCGAAAAATGCCGCGCGGGTTTCCCAAATGCCGCAGATTCGCCCGAAGGCGAGGGCGCGGTGCACGAAGGTACATAAGCTCTCGCACTCGGGCGAAGGTGCGGCACCTGGGGAAGCCGCTAAAGCTCGGTGACCTCGACGGCGTTGTAAACCTCGTCCCACTTCTCGATGACCAGGTGACCGGTCTGCGGGTCCATGGCGTTGAGCTTGCCGCAGGTGTTACCGGTCTTGAGCACGGTCACGTCGTCGGAACCGGCGGCGATGGCGTGCGCAAAGCCCGCGATCGTGGAGTCGCCGGAGCCGGTGGCGTTCACGGCCGGGATATCCGGGGTCTTGGCGCGGTAGATCTTATCGCCGTGGAAGGCGAAGGAGCCTGCGGCGCCCATGGAGACGACAACCCACTCGATGTCGGCAAAGCGCTTATCGGCCTTGAGCGCGGCGGCAAGGTCGTTCACCTGCTCGGGCGTGTAGCTCGTGCCCAGCAGAGCGTTGATCTCGGTGAGGTTGGGCTTGAGCAGCGTGGGCTTGGACTCGGCCTCCAGCGCAGCGTCCAGCGAAGCACCCGAGGTGTCGAGCAGCACGGGAACGTTGTGGCGCACGCACTCGGCGACCATGCCCGCGTAGTAGTCGGCAGGGACGCCCTTGGGCAGGGAGCCGGAGATGGTCACGCAGTCGGCCTTGGCCACGAGCTCGGCGAACTTGGCGGTGAACGCCTCGAGCTCGTCGGCGGAAATCTCGGGGCCGCTCTCGAGCAGCTCGGTCTGATTGCCCTCGTGCAGGATGTTCAGGCAGATGCGGGTCTCACCGGCGATAGGCGTAAAGTCATGCTTGATGCCGTCGGCATCCATAAGGGAGCCCATGTAGGCGCCCATGTGGCCGCCGAGCAGGCCCGTCGCCACCACGTCGTCGCCCAGCTGGCACAGGACGCGGCTGACGTTCAGGCCCTTGCCGCCCGCGGTCTTTTTGGGCACGACGCGGTTCACGTCGTCGATGACCAGCTTATCGAGCTGATATGCGGTGTCGATCGCAGGGTTCATAGTGACGGTGAGGATCATGTTCACTCCTTTTCTCAAAGCCCACCCATGGGCTTCGGTCTTACACAATAAGGCGCTGGCTCGGCGCGGCGACGCATTCGCGGACACCGCACCGCGCACGCCCGCATGCCCCATGCGCGCCCGCAGCGTCGCGGCGCTAGAGAATCTCGATCGAGAACGTGCGGACGACCGTCTCCCCCGGAGCGGCAACCAGGCAGCCGCGCTTGTCCTCGAAGACATCGCCCTCGTCCGAGCAGGTGGACAGGCCGCCCCACGGCTCGATTGCGACAAAATCACCCTCGGGCTTGCTCCACACGATCAGGTACGGGAAATCGGGGAAGCTCACCCGGAGGCCCTTCTCCTCGCCCTTTTTGACCAGATCGACCGTACGGCTCTCCAGCACATCGAAAATGGTCTCGGCAACGTCGAACAGCTCATGGCTCAACGGCAGGTCGCGACCGACCATGGGGTTGGCGCTGCGGTGCTCGACGTCGATCAGGCCGGTGGAGGGGACAGCGGTGCAGAGCTCGGCCGCCTCATCGGACTCAAAGCGAAGCGTATAGTCGCTGTATGCCTCGCCCTCGTCGAGCGGGCACGCAAACCCGGGGTGGCCCCCAATGAAGAACGGCATGTCCTCATCGCCCTTGTTGGTGACCTCATAGCTTACGAGCAGCTTGGCGCCATCGAGGGCGTAGCGCGCCGTCAGCACGAAGGGGAAAGGATATTGCTCGAGGAGCTCGGGGTGATCGTCGCTGTCCAACTTGAAGGCGACCATGTTCTCGCCCTCTTCCGCGAGCTTCCACTCCTGCTTGCGGGCAAATCCGTGACGGCCGAGCGCGATCTGCTTTCCGGAGCGCGTCACGGCGCGGTCGTCGCGCAGGCCGCCGCAAATGGGAAAGCACACGGGAGCCTGACCGCTCCACACCGACGGGTCGCCCTGCCAGAGGTACTCGCGGCCCTGGGTCTTGATGGAGGTGAACGAACCGCCCGCCGTGGTGAACGCCACCGAGAGCACGCCGTTGTCGAGGGTATAGTCCATAAAACCACACGCTCCTCTCACTCGAGAATTAGCTTGTGCAATGCTGTTTTGCATTGTAGCGTCATGCGGGTGCGCAAGGCGGGCACCACGCCGACCGGCATGGGCGAACGGCGCGGGAAAACGCAAGGAAACGCAAAGGGGAAGCAATCGCGGTGCCCAGATGATGACGTATGGGCGAAAAACCCGGGACGCAAAACAATAATCGGGCCCGATGGCAGCGGCTTCGCCCAAGAGCAACGTTGACCACCTCGACGACGGGACGCCCAAACAAAAATCGGGCCCGGTGGCTTCCGGACCCGATTGCGCGCAAACGCTACACGTTAGTCGTGATACTCGCCGCGGTCCCACTTCTCGATGAACTCATCGAAGAAATGCGGATCGGCCTGAGCCTCGGCGTCGGCCTTGTTCACGGCGTCGAGCTTTGCCACGAGCGCATCGCGCTCGGGCGTGGACTCGTACTCGGCCTCCAGGAAGGCGAGCATGATGTCGGCCATGAGGAACTCGCCGGTGATCTTGCCGCCGAAGCCGACGACGTTGGCGTTGAGCTCGCGGCGGGCGTACAGGGCGCTCGTCATGTCGCGGACCAGGGCGCAACGGGCGCCGGGCACCTTGTTGACGGAGTTGGTGATGCCGATGCCGGTGCCGCAGAGAACCACGCCGAGGTCGGCCTTGCCGGAGGCCACGGCCTCGCCCACGGCCTTGCCGTAGATCGGGTAGTGGGTGCGGGTGTGGCTGTAGGTGCCGCAGTCCAGCACCTCGTAACCGGCCTCCTCGAGGCGGTCGTGTAGATAGGTCTTCTCGTCGGTGACGATGTGGTCGCAGCCAAGTGCGATGATCTTCTTGGTCATGTTCCGTTCCCCTTAAGCCATCTTGTTGAGCATGTCGACGCGAATCTGGTGACGCCCAGCGGCGTAGTCCGCCTTGAGGAACTCGCGGGCGATCTTCTTGGCGACCTCGGAGCCGACGACCGTGGAACCCAGGCAGACCATGCGGGCGTTGTTGTGCTCGCGCGTCATGTAGGCGCTGCGCTCGTCGGAAATGTTCGCGGCGACCATGCCCTTAACGCGCGTGGCGGCCATGTAGCTTCCCACGCCATAGGCGTCGAAGCAGAAGCCCTGGGAGCCCTCATGCGCGAGCAGATCCTCGGCGACCGCCACGGCGGCGTCCACAAAGTCCGCCGCAGGATCCTGGGACAGATCGACGACCTCGTGACCGTCCTCGATCAGCGTTTCCTTGACGAGTTCCTTGAGCGGCATGCCCGCCGCATCAGAACCGATGACAACCCTCATGTTGCCCTCCTCCTTTGTCACGGCGCGCACCGAGCGCGCCCTTGATACCTCTCTCACAATAACCAACATAATCAAACAGTTTCAAACATGCAAGAACTTTTCCGAATTCACGACTATCTCGCCGAGCAGGAACGCTTCTCACCCGAGCCCGCCTGCGATTTCTACAACCGCTACGACAAGGACCTCGAGCTCTGCCAGCGATTCGGCATGACGGGCATCCGCGTCTCCATCGCATGGAGCCGCATCTTCCCCAACGGCGGCGTGGGAAGCCCCAACCCCGAGGGTGTGCAGTTCTACCACGATCTGTTCGCGAGCTGCCACGCGCACGGGGTCGAGCCGTACGTCACCTTGCACCATTTCGACTCCCCCGCCGCCCTGTACGAGAACGGCGACTTTCTCAACCCCGCGACCATCGACGCCTTCGAGGCGTATGCGCGCTTTTGCTTTGAGGAGTACCGCGCCGAGGTGACCCACTGGTTCACCTTCAACGAGATCGCCGCCGCAACGCTCAACCGCTACGTCGAGGGCACCTGGCCCCTGGGCAAGAAGGCATGCCCGCATGAATGCCTCCAGGCGCAGCACAACATGATGCTCGCGCATGCGAGGGCCGTCGTGGCGTTCAAGCACGGAGGCTACCCGGGTACGATCGGCGTCATCCATGCGCTCGAGTACAAGTACCCCTACGACCCGTGCGACCCCGGCGACATCGCCGCCGCGGCGCGTGACGATGTCCTGCAAAACCGCCTGCTGCTCGACGCCACGTTCCGCGGGGACTACGCGCCCGACACCCTGGCGATCATCGAGGAGCTGTGCACATCCTCCGGCGGCGCCATGGCAATTCCCCACGGCGACCTCGCCATCATGCGCGAGGCCGCACGGCTCAACGACTGCCTGGGCATCAATTACTACCAGAGCCGCTTCCTCAAGGCATATGAGGGGCAAAGCGAGCTGCGCCACAACGGCACGGGAGAGAAGGGCACGGGTCGGTGGCGCCTGGCGGGCGTGGGCGAGCGCGCGGTGCGGCCCGGCATCCCCACCACCGACTGGGACTGGATCATCTATCCCGAGGGTCTGTTCGATCTGCTCGTCTACATTAAGCAGCGCTACCCCAACTACAAGCAGATCTTCATCACCGAGAACGGCATGGGCTACAAGGACCCCTACAAGGACGGTTTTGTGGACGACCAGCCGCGCATCGACTACATCGAGCAGCACCTGCGCTGGCTGCTTAAGGCCATGGAGGTGGGCGTCAACGTGGGCGGCTACTTCCTGTGGAGCCTGCAGGACCAGTTCTCCTGGACCAACGGGTACAACAAGCGCTACGGCTTTTTCTACGTCGACTTTGAGACGCAGGAGCGCACGCCCAAGGCGAGCGCCTATTGGTTCAAGCGCGTTGCGGAGACCGGGCGCCTGGCATAGGCGGCATCGCCGAAGGTGCCGCGAAGTCGGGGTGGAGACCGGGGCCGGGGCTTTGGCCGGGACGTGAGCCGAGACTTTGTGGACCGGAGCCATGAATTGGGCCGGGACGGAGACCGAAGCCGGGAATCGGGCTGGACCGGGGTGTGGGCTCTGCACCACGCCGCTACAGATTCCGCGAGAGTTACCTTTCGCGGCGCAAAATCCCCGTTCGCACAAGAAAACGCCACCGAGAGTCAACTCTCGGTGGCGTTTCCCACATCGCGGCGGCCCTGTGGCGAGCATCCCGCAGCGCATCGGCCCGCGGCTCATCGGCCTCGTGACGCATCGGCCCGCGGCGCTCGAGACCCAAGCCGCAACGATCTGCGGCACATCCGTCCGCGGCGCAACGGCTTCGCGCCGCGCCCGCCCCGCACCGCATCTGCACCGCGGCGGCCCACGGCGTCCCTACTGCTTGAGGGCGCGCTCGAACGCCTTCTTGGCGCGGGCGTGGTACTCGTCGGCGCGAGGCTGGTCGCCACGGCTCTCGTACTGCAGCGCCAGCAGCTGGCACAGGCGCGCCTGCTCCGGCAACGGCGCGTCGGCCAGGGCCGCCTCCATCTCGTCGATATAGGCGGTCGAGCCGCACAGGAAGATCTCATACGTCTGCCGGCTCATCTGGGCCATCTCCTTGGAGCCGTGGGCCTCGATACGCTCGAGCATCTTGCCCGCGCCGTCCTTGTCCTCAATCTCCACGTAAAAGCTGAACGCCTTGATGGCAAGCGCGAGCTCCTGCTGCTTGGTCATGCGCAGCGGCAGCATCTCCTCGATCACGCGGACCGTGGCCTCGGTGTCGCCCATGGCCAAGCACGCGTTCAGGCGCATGAACAGGCGGTTGTACGCCGGGTACAGCACGCGCGTGATCGGACGGTCGAGCAGGGCGAGCACACTCGCGAAGTCCTGCTCCTCCATATAGTGCTCGATCTTGGCGAACGTCGAGCGCTTTTGCACCTCGACGTAGATGAGGGCGGCGAGCGCCGCCGCCAAAACGATGATGCCGATCTGTTGCATGCTCATGACGAACCAGGCTCCTCTCCTCAAGCGCCGCGCGGGTGCTCCAGCACCACCGCGGGTGTGCGGCCCACCACGAGCTCGCCGTCCACACTATACCCTTCCTCGCGGCCCTCGAGCTCGCGGACGAGCGCCGAGCGCAGCTCGGCGATGCGCTCGGCGCGGGCGGGGTCGCCGATGAGATCGACCGTCTCGCGCGGGTCCGCGTCCAAGTCGAAGTACTGCTCCACGCCCGTCTGCGTGAACCAGATGTACTTGTCGTGCGGGGTGACGATCCACTGGTTGGACTGCTCCGCATCGCGGCTGTGCTCGCCGTGCAGGTAGGCGCGGTCGAGCGGGGCGGCGCCGGTCAGCTCGCCCACAAGCGAGGCGCCCTCCACGCCCTCGGGCACGTCGATGCCGCACAGGTCGAGCAGGGTGGGCATGAGGTCCATGAGCTCGACCACGCTCTCGCTCGTCCCGCGCGCGCGGGATTGCGCCACGCGCGGGACGTTCTTGCCCACGTGCACGATGAACGGGATGCGCGTCGAGCCCTCATACGGCAGCACCTTGCGGAACAGGCCGTGATCGAACAGCATCTCGCCGTGGTCGGAACAGAACACGATCACCGTGTTGTGGTAGGTCTCGTCGTTCTCGAGCGCCGTGATGAGGCGGCCGATCTGATGATCCATGTGCGTGATGCACGCGTAGTAGCCCGCCATGGCCTGGCGGCGCAGCTCGGCGTCGCGGCAGCCGTGGATGCTGTCGAGCACCATGCCGTCGCGCTCGGTGGCCTCTGTGTTGTCCCAATCGCCCGCGGCGGGCTCGCGCAGCTCCATGTCGCGGTACAGGTCGAAGTACGTCTGCGGCGCGTCGAACGGCGGATGGGGCCGCACAAAGCTCGTCATGAGGAAGAACGGGCGCGTGCGGTCGCGCGTCTCCAAAAAGCGAACGGACTCGTCGACGGCCCAGTTGGTGGGATGCAGGCGCTCCTCGTACACCCAGGGGTGCGCGATCCACGAGTTGTTCTCCACGCCCGAGCCGTTCACATCGGCGAACTCGCCCAGCTCGTTCTTCAAAAAGCGCATGTAGTCGTCGGAGACGTTCTGGTGCATCCAATACGGCAGGTTGGCCTTGCGGTAATGGCCGATGTAGCCGTCGTGCAGGCGCATGTGCTCAAAGCCGCAGCCCAGGCGCGGCGGATGCACGTGCATCTTGCCCACCACGGCGGTCTGGTAGCCGCCGTCGCGCAGCTCCTGCGCGAGCATGTGGTCATACTCCCAATCCACGCCGTCTTGGTAGCCCACGCGCCCCGTGCCCGCGGGCGTCTTGCCCGTAAAGAGCGAGGCGCGCGCCGGAATGCAACTCGGGCACGCCGCGTAGGCGTTCTCAAACAGCATGCCGTCGGCCGCCAGCGTGTCGAGGTACGGCGTCTTGACGTCCGGATGCCCATCGATGCCCAGGCAGTCGCCGCGCATCTGATCGCACATGATGAGCAGCACGTTGGGGCGCTGCGTATTGCTTGCCATCTTGTCTCCCTTCCACACGTGCGCCCCAAGCGGGCCAAAGCCGCTCGGGGCGCCGTTTCGTTGCATCGGCCTCTACGCCAGGCCCAGGCGCTCCTTTTGCTCAGCGGGCGCCTCGTGCTCCTCAAGACCGCGCAGCAGCAGCTCGATCATGCGCTGCTCGCGCGCATCGCCCGTACCCGCCAGGTTGACGGTCTGGCCGTAGTCGGTCGCAAGGTCGAACAGCATGGTCTCGGAGACCTCCGCCAACGGCGCGCTGCCCTCGATCTGCGCGGGCTTCTTACACGGAATCTTGAACAACGGGTAGCGCGTGCGCGCGAAGTAGCGGCCGCACTCGATCTCTTCCGGGCAGTCCGACCCCATCTTCTTGCGGATGGTGTGCGGCAGCGCCGCGTACTCAAAGCAGGGCTGGTTGTCCGCCACCGGCGCGCGGAAATACGTGAGCTCGCCGTCGGTCACGTTGACCGTCATGGCGTGCACGCCGTACAGGGCGTAGTCGCGCGTGGGCGCCTCCGCGTCGGTCGCCAGCGGC
Source organism: Collinsella stercoris DSM 13279 (assembly GCF_020735465.1). GTDB lineage: Bacteria > Actinomycetota > Coriobacteriia > Coriobacteriales > Coriobacteriaceae > Collinsella > Collinsella stercoris. Next base: position 1,530,836 of record NZ_CP085935.1, read on the forward strand.
ATGAGGGACACGCCGCACACGTCCGCCGGCACCTCGCAGCCATGCGCCTCGAGCACCGTGGGCATGATGTCGATGGCCTGCGTGATCTGCCCCGCATGCTCACCGGCGCGGGCGCCGCCCGGGAAGTGCACGATGAACGGCAGGTGCGCCAACTCGTTGTACAGGTGCATGTAGTTCTTGCCCATGTAATCGCGCTCGCCCAGGAAGTACCCGTGGTCGGTGGTCACCATCACCAGGGTGTCGTCGAGCATGTCGTTGGCCTCGAGCGTGTCGATGAGCTTGCCGAACCAGCGGTCGGTCATCGTGACGAGCGCCTTGTAGCGGCGCTGGATGTAGGCTTCCGCCTCGGGCGTCACGTCCGTGTCGGACACGCGCTTGTACAGGGGGATCTCAAAGTAGTCGCGGTCGAGCCCCTCATCGCCGCCGTACATCTCCATGTACTCGTCCGGCACGTCAAAGGGCTCATGCGGGTCGAACGCCTCGACCATGAGGAAGAAGTCGTCGTGCCCCTTGTTGTCCTCGATCCAGTCGCATGCGGACTGGAAGGTCTTGGGGCTGGGCATGTCCTCCTCGCGCGGCCACAGCTGACGGTTCTTCTGGTACTGCTCGCGCACGCGGCCGTAGAACGTCTCGGGCATGTTGGTGGGCTCGTCGATGCGGCTCACCCACGGGTCGCCCTCCTGGCCGCGGTGGTAGTCCCACGTGTTGAACTCCTGCAGATAGCCCTCGCCACCGGTGCGCAGGTAGTGGCAGTGGTCGGTGGTGATGTGGCAGAAAGCGCCCTGCGCGCGCAGGCACTGGGGCAGCGTGACGTCAAAGGGCTCGATTGGTCCCCAGGGGCGCTCGAGGAAGTTGTAGCGCCCGGTGAGGATGTCGCGGCGGGCAGGCATGCAGGGCGCGGAGCCGATCCAGTGGTTGTCGAACACGCAGGAGCGCTCGGCGAACGCGTCCAGATGGGGCGTCTGCACGTCGGTCACGGGGTTGTAGCACGACAAGACGTCGCGGCGAAGCGTGTCCATCAGAACAAGGACGGTTCTCATTGATGTCCTTTCGGTAGGCGGATGGAAGCGGAAGCCCCGTCATCGGCAACGGGGAGCGAGGGGCACAAGGGACGGGCGAAGGGCGCCGGAACAAATACCGGGCAAGGGCTCGGGCAGGCGTCGCCGGGAAGGCGGACGCCGATCGCCAGGCCAGCGGCAGGCACCGGACCAGCGGCACGCGCCAGGCCAGCAGCACGCGCCAGGCCAGCGGCAGGCACCGGACCAGCGGCGGACACCGAGGCGCACGCCGGGCACCGGGCAGGCCAGGGGCGCCGGGGACGAAAAAGGCCCACGCCCGACATGCGGGGCGCGGGCCTCGAGCGGTTTGCCCCTTACGAGCTCGCGATTAGGCGAAGATCTTGAACGCCGGGAAGTAGTACCCGATGGCGGCGAAGACGAGGGCGAACACGATGCAGCCGATGATGATCTGCGCGGAGTTCTTGCCCTGGCCCTTCTTGAGCAGGCGGTAGCAGATGAAGGTCAACAGGACGGGCAGCGCATAGGGCAGCACCTTGTCGAGCTGGTCCTGGAGAATCAGCGGGTCGCCCTCGCCAAAGGCGAACTGAACGGCGAGCTTGAGCTTGACGGTCGTGGCGATCAGGCCGCCCGTGACCATGACGCCCAGCACGTTGGCCAGGTTACCCAGGCGATCGAAGACCTGGACGCCGGCCTTCTCCACCAGGTCCATACCCATCTCATAACCCTTGTGCAGGCCAAAGTACTTGAGCGGCCAGTAGAGCAGGTTGATGAGCAGGAACATCACGAGCGGACCCACGATGGAGCCGTTGTCGACGCACATGGAGGCGCCGATGGAGCCGGCGATGGGGAACCAGGTGAGGTTGAGCAGGGAGTCGCCCAGGCCGGCGAAGGGGCCCATGAGGGAGGTCTTGATGCCGACGACGGTGTCCTTCTGGTCCTCGTCCGTGGACTCCTCGATGGCGGCGGTGATACCCAGGATGAACGGAATCGCGATGGGGTGCGTGTTGAAGTACTCGAGGTGGCGCTTCATGGCGTTGACGCGCTGCTCCTTGGGGGCGTCCTTGTAGAGCTCCTCGAGAACCGGCGCGAAGCAATACGTCAGCGAGAGCGACTGCATGCGCTCGTAGTTGTGGGCGAACTGGCAGCCCTGGGTGCGCAGGAGCACCTTGTTCAGGGTGGAATTGGAAATCTTACCCATTAGAGATCGTACTCCTCGTCATCGTCATCGGAACCGGCAGCAGCAACGGCGGGGGCGGGCTGGTTCTTCTGACCCTCCGTGATGACATCCCAAATGCCGGCGGCGGCGCAGGCGGCCAGGGCGATGCCAACGGTGGGGACGTTCAGGAAGGCAGCCAGGACAAAGCCGAGCAGCAGGAAGATCCACATGTTCTTCTTCATCATCATGGTGAGGAGCATGGCCAGGCCAACGGCGGGCATCATGCCACCGGCGGTGGAGAAGCCGGAGAGGACCCACGGCACCTGCGTCTGCAGGAAGTTCATGATGTCCTCGATCACGAAGGAGCCGATGCCCGTGGCGATGAACACCGGAACGGCGCGGGTCAGGAAGAAGCAGAAGGCGCCGGTCCAGAAGTACTTGTTCACGGCGTTGAACTTGCCGGACTCGACGGCCTTGTCGGCGGCGTGGACGAGCGAGACGTTGGTGGTCATGACCAGGATGTTCAGCTGCTGGACGAGCGTGGCCGTGGGGATGCCGATGGCGACTGCGAGCGCGATGGCGCTGGCGGTGTCGCCGCCGCCCATGATGCCCAGGGCCGCACCCACGATGGTGCCGGAGATGACATCCGGCGGAACATAGGCGCCGATGTTGTTGACGCCGAGCCACATGAGCTCCATGGTGGCGCCGATCATGATGGCGGTCGTCATGTCGCCCAGGATGATGCCGACGCCCACGGACGCCAGCAAGGGCTTACGGAAGCCCAGGTGAGGACCGAACTGGTCCCAGGTGCACAGACCCGCCCAAATGGCGAGCAAAAGTGCCTGAAGCATACGCTCTCCTTCCCTATGCGTTCACGCTCTTTGCGCAAACCACTCCGAACCCCTCTTGCCCGGAGCTTGTTACCGTGTCTAGTAGTTCTTGAGGAGCTCGGACACCGGCTCCTTGGAATCGCGCGTGGTCGTCTGCATCCAGCACTCGACGCCCATCCCGATGAGCTCCTCGAAGGCGGCCTTCTCCTCGGCGGTGACGGACATGTTCTTGTGCAGGCGGTGACGCTCGTCGTTGAAGCGCATGCCGGAGACGTTGAGGTAGTCGAACGGCAGGCCGTTCTCATGCAGCTTGAGCGCGTCGATGGGGTTGGTAAAGAGCACCATCGTGGCCTTTTTGAGGGTGGTCTTCTTGAGGACGTCGATGAACTTGTCGACGCCGAAGACCGACACCTTGATCTCGGGGACGGCGAGGCCCGCCACGGACTTCTGCACGGGGTCGTTGGCGACCTTGTCGGAGACGATGATTGCGGACTCGATGCCAAAATCGGGGATCCACGTGGTGGCCACCTGGCCGTGAATCAGACGGTCATCGATGTCGACGAGCTTGAGTGCCATGATGTTCTCCTTATCGTTCGCACTTGCGTACTGTCTGTGGTGGGTGCCGCGCCATCAGCGCCGGAAGATGGGCGGATTGAAATGTGACTAGAGGTCGAGGTCGTCGTCCTCGTCGGCCGCGGCGACGACCGGGGCCTTGATCTCCTGCTGCGCGCCGGCATGGGCCGCGGTGAGCTGGGAGCGGACCGCGTCGGCGGAATCGAGGCCGTCGCGGGTGAGCAGGAGCTCGACCACGACGGGCATGGAAAGACCGGTGTAGGCGACCATGTCCATGCCGTTGAGCAGGCAGCGGGTGGTCACGTTAAAGGGGGTGCCCCCGTAGATGTCGCACAGCGTGACGACCAGATCGCAGTCGGCGTGGAGCGCCTCGTAGGCATCGCGCATCTCCGCCTCGAACGTCTCCAGGCTCTTCTCGGCCGTCAGGCCAAGGGCGACGACGTCGGGCTGCTTGCCCGCGATCATCTCGACGGCACCGAGGGCGGCACGTGCAAACTCTCCGTGGCTTGCGAGAATTACGCCGATACGCATGGGCGATCCTTTCGTGTTCGTCATGTTTGAATCGTTCTTTGTTGTTTGTTTTTGTGCCTTTATGATTCTCTATGTTTTCAACATTGTCAAGGTCGGAATTAGACAAGATGTCCTCGTCTGCTAGAGATACCTGCTTTTTTATCGATAGAACCCGTGAACGGTAGGTTTTTGGCAGTGAAAGGCGTGTTCATATTAAGGAACACTTGTCAGATGTATTGTTGTTCGTTTTAATTAAAACGAACATGATTACTAACACCATAGGAGGAGCCATGAAGTCCGAGCGGCATCAAGCAATCCTCAACCTTCTCAAACAGCGCCACACGGTCACCGTCAACGGCATCGCCCAGGGTCTCGGGGTCTCGAGCATGACGGTTCGCCGCGATCTGGCAGACCTCGCCGCGGAGGGGCTCATCACGCGCGTGCACGGCGGGGCGCAGCTCCCGCACAGCGCGCATGGCACCACCCTCTCGCGCGTGCACACCCATGACGAGAAGCGCCATCAAAATGTGCAGCAAAAACGGGAGGCCGCCAAGCTCGCGGCACGCTACGTCAAACCCGGCGACTCCATCTTCATGGGCGGCGGCTCCACGCTCGAGCTCATGTGCGAGTACCTGCCCACACGGGGCATCCGGGTCATCACCAACAACGCGCCCCTGTTCAGTCTCTTGGCCGACAACACCGAGGTCGACCTCTATCTCATTGGCGGCACGTACCGCCGCCAGACGCGCGTCTTCACCATGCCGAGCAGCCATAACGGCTTTTTTGGGCTCACCGCGTCAAAGGCGTTTGTGTCCACCACCGGCATCTTTGGCAACGAGGTCTTCGGCTCGTACATGGATTCCGCGATGGTGCTCGCCGATGCGCTCGACCGCGCCGACGAACGGTATATCGTCACCGACGGCGAGAAGGTCGGGCGGCGCGATTTTTACGCCTTCACGACGCTCGACCGCATCGATGCCGTGTTCATCAACCCCGACACCGCTCCCGACCAGCTCGAGGCGCTCCGCTCCTGGACCACCGTCGTCACCGAATAGCCGGGCGCAACCCTCGCAAAGGAGGCCTTCATGCTCAAAACCGAACGTTTGGAAAAGCTGCTCGAGCTCTGCCACCAGCAAGGGTCGCTCTCCGTGCGGCAGGCGGCGCGCTCATTCGACATCTCCGAGATGACCGCGCGCCGCGATTTTGACGAACTCGCCGCGGCAGGCCGCGTCATTCGCGAGCACGGCGGCATTCGCCTGCCCAACGCGCTGCAGGCGCCACCCACCGAGCTCCCCTATTTTGAGAAGCTCTCGATCCGGCCGCAGGAAAAGCAGGACATCGCGCGAGCGGCGTGCGGGCTCATCAAGGAGAAGGACACCGTCTTTTTGGGGCCGGGCTCGACCTGCGCCTCCATTGCCCGCCTGCTGCCCGCCGTGCCGCTTCGCGTGGTCACCAACAGCCTGATCGCGTTCAGCATCCTGCAGCGAAACGAGGCCATCGAGATCTGCGTCTTGAGCGGCCAGTACCGCAGCAGGTCCGGCTCGCTGATAGGCGCCGTGACCGAGGAGATGCTCTCCCCCATGGGCATCGACAAGTGCTTTATCGGCGCCAACGGCGTGAGCGGCGGCACGGCGTTCACGTCGAACTTGGACGAGGGGCGCCTCCAGTCGCTGGCGTGCGACCGGAGCGGCGAGCGGTACCTCGTGTGCGACGCGAGCAAGATCGGGCAGCAGGACTTCTACAATTTCTGCAACCTCGACCGCATCGACGCGGTCATCACCGACGCCAGCGCCACGCCCGAGCAGCGAGCCGCCATCGAGGCCTCGACCCGCCTCATCATCGCGTAGCGCCGCGCAACACGGCGTAACATCGCGCGGCGCCGCGTCACGTCGCGTGGCACCGCGCGATGTCGCGTAGTCGTTCTTGCTGGCCCCCGCTCTGGCACCGCGCGGCAGTTCTTGCTGGCTACCCCTTTGGCGCCGCGTAGTCGTTCTTGCCGGCCCCGCTTTGGCAACGCACCGTCCCTTCGCCGAGTGTGCGCTTTTCCAACGTTTGAACCACTTCAGACGTTGGAAAAGCGCACACTCGGCGAAAAGGCGGCTCCGGCCGCAATCCAATCTCAAGCACAATGCACCCATATGAGAGAGCGATATGCCAAAACAGACAGCGCCTCGCTTAATTGGGCCGCTCCGCACTCATTGCCCTTGGTACACCAGCCCTTTCAAGCATATCTCGAAAGCCTTCGCCGTCACACGCGTCCTCAACGGAGCATCTCAGAACCTTCGCCCCGGTCATGTTGAGATGAGACTCCCTTCGGCGCTCCTTTGAAAACGTTGCCGCCATCTCATATAGGGTCTTTTCGCGTCCGTTCGCCGCCTGTACATATTTGATCTTTCCGTCCACCTCAAGAATTACCAGGGACCCATCCCCCAAACGCCATGCCATATCGACCCGCTTTGGGTTGTTTGGCTCAAGGGGATCATCCACAAGCACCTGCAGCGAGGGCACGGCGAACCCCAATTCGATAATGGCCGCCCGAACAAGAGACTCGCCACCGCTCTCGCTGCCCCCGTCCGCATATGCCAGAGTTGCCCTTGCCTGCCGAATCCCCCTTTTTCCCCGACCCCACTCCAGGAATTGCCTTTCCACCAGTGACTTTGTGGTCAAGCTACAATGCAGGGCCGAATCGGCGACCACAAGACCGTCCCTAAAGTTTGACCGGCAGAGGCACTCCATCACGGTGTGCTCGACCGTGGTCACGCGAATCCCCTGAACAACTGTGACGGGAGGAATGTCAGCGCGCTGCGCGGCGGCCAAAGCCTCCGACGAGTGGCAGCTCACCTTTCCCGCGCAACGCCTTCTGTTTCCACCTGGCTCAACGCTCACGTGCAGGGCGCTCAAGTGCGCATAGGGGACCTGCAAACCATGAACCAACGCTGCGCTGAATGAGGAGAACACCCAATCCGGATGCCGCTTGGAAAGAGTTTTGATGAGCATATACGCCTTAGCGCGTGGGGTCGCCTTCTGATGGAAATCAGCAGGGACATACAGACCGGGATATGGCTCGATCACTTCCCCGCAATGAAGGCGCCTGCGCAGCGAGCATCGTTCGGACTCTCCAATTGGGGCGTACAGATATCCAGATCGAGCCGATTCGTTGAGCTTTCGTACCAGATCGCAGTTGCATCGCATGGCCGCCCTCCCGCCTGAGCAGAACAAGTTGAAGCGTCGACCGTATCAGGCGATATCCCGTCACCATCTGACAAAAACTCGGGGTTCGTCTTACTCTCCCAGCTCCAAGGCGGCGCAGGCAATTTGGCGATTCGGCGAACGGTCTTCATCTTGTCGCAAGCGGCTCCGGGTTCACCATCCTAGAGACTTTTCTGCATAATACGAAAAATCTTCGAAGCGGAAAGCCCTCCTATTTCTCCGCAACGTTCAGCTCGGCTCCCCGCAACGTTCAGCTCGGCATAAAACCTCGGCATAAAACCGTACTGGCTCTGCCCCGCACTCTTTGGGTCTCTGTTTTTCGCCGAGTGTGCGCTTTTCCAACGTTTGAGCCGTTCAAACGTTGGAAAAGCGCACACTCGGCGAAAACGACCCGAAGCTACCTCCCGGCCAAAACCTAAAGGGCGGTGCGCCGAAACCAACATGCACCTCAAGCCTTCAAGCAAAGGTACCAACGCATCAAGGCCAAAAAAACGCGCACACAAAACCGGCGCGACCATGTAAAGCCTCGCCGGTCTAAGAGTCATTCGACCAAGCCCACTCAAAAACGAATAACAACCTATTCGCTTACTTCGAGCCCATGCTCCCGATACAGCTTGTCGATGAGTTTGGTGACCTTCTTGCCATTCATGAGACCATACGTCTGCATGTCGATTGCCTCGACCACGCGATCGGGCCCCACGATTGCCTGGATATCGTCTTTGAGAAAACGAATCTGAGGAGCGATGAGGATCACTTTGATATCGTCGTCGAGGTTGTTCGCATACACGCTCTCGGAATATGCTTTGACCTCGTAGCGACCCTCGGACGCCTCGTGAATCTGCTTTGCCATGATGCTCGTGGACATACCCCCGTTGCATACCAGCATGACCTTTTCCATGATGAGCCTCTTTCCTACTCTAGAATCCTTATTCGAATACGTGGCGCATGTGACGCCCCAAGCACAGACCTTATGCGGCTGCCATTCCCTTCCTCAGGGCGGTAAGCTCCTCATGCAGCTCGATAAACTCAACCGTGTACGTCTTGCAGCTCTCGGCGTCCATCAGCTGAGCCTCCGCATGCATAAGCAGAAGTGAAGTGGGGACATCCCCCGTAGCGGCCTCTCGCGTAATAAGCGTTCCGTGCGCCTGGTGGCCTTCGGCAAAATGTGCCGACCCTTGCTCCACCAGCGTGCGAGCCTGGTCAAACTCGCCCTTGCGAGCCGCGCGCAAAGCCTCCATGTAGCAGGACTTCGCCTCGCCAACATACGAGATAATCGAGAAGCACGCGATCTGCGTCTCATCCATCTGGACATCACTACTCATCGTCATCATCTCCATCGCCCTCAAGCTCGAGCTGCACCTGCTGTTTGTCGTACACGCGCAGGAACGGGTAGTAAATCAACATGTCGACCACGGTGAACACCAGAATGAACACCACGGTTGTCCAGTCCATCGTGGACAAGAACGCACCGAATATGTTTGGCATGTTCCAAGAGAGCAGGGCAAACGTCTTGCCCATCACGCCCGCGCTCATAAGCAGGTAGGCAGCGATACCGTTAACCAAGGGCGCCAGCATAAAAGGAATAAAGAAGATCGGGTTGAGCACGACGGGCAGGCCAAAGACGATCGGCTCGTTGATACCGAAGAAGCTCGGGATGATGCCGATGCGACCCACGTAACGGCACACACGGGACTTGCAGCGCAGCAGCAGGATGGCAAGGGCGAGCACGCTGCCGCAGCCGCCAATGATCACGAAGTACACCCAAAATGGCGTCGTGTAGATGAACTGCATGGGCTCGCCGGCAAGATGAGCGGCGGCGTTGACGGCAAGGTTGCCCTCACGAATTGGTCCAACAAAGCCCGCGATAGCGGTGTCGTGGATGCCAAAGAAGAAGAGAAAGTGCGTGACGAGGGTGACCAGGATCACAAAAATCAGGTTATCGGAAGCCGCGAAGGACGGAGCGATGACCTGATACATAAAGCCGGCCATCGTGGTTCCCATGTTGTGGAAAATGGTGAACCCCGCGGAGAACACGCCAATGATAACCAGGCAGGGCACCATATTGGCAAACGTGTCGCTCAGCACCGGAGGAACGCTCGGGGGCATCTTGATGCGACCAAAGTTCTTGTTGGTAAGGAAACGATATGCCTCAACTGTAAAGATCGAGACGATCATCGCCGGAACCAAGCCCTTGCCGCCGATATAGCTCAGGTCGGCAATCGTTCCCGCCCAACCAAGTTCCTGAGGACCGACGATTAGCATCAAAAAGCCGACGATATTCACCAGCAGCGGCGTAAAGGGGTTGATCTTGTAGTGTCGGCACAGGTAATACGTAATGCCAATACCGAAATACAGAGACAGACCGCCGATGGTCACCGTGTTGATCCACGTGAGGATGAAGTTCGCGTTCTCCGCAAACACCGCCCACAGGTATAAAAAACCCTCGGCCTCTTCCTTGGGGAACGGCGCGGCGCCCAGCACTGACGCGATACCACCCGTCAGGGAAATGGGAAGCAGTGTCAAAAACGAATCTCGGATTGCCTTGAGATAGCGCCAACTCGACATTTTATTTGCAAGCGGAAGCAGCTTGCGTTCAATTGTGTCGTTGATATTGGCCATGATCATTCCTTTCTAGAACGATTGCGATATCTATGCAGATTCCGGTGAAGCAACGGGCTCGTCTTTGTACTGGCTACGGTCGATGCAGTCGCCACCCGTTTCGATCACGCGCTTGAACCACGTAAACGAGTCCTTGGGAACGCGGCGATGCTCCTCGTCGTCCGCGACTCCAATAAGCCCGTAGCGCTTTTCCATGCCGCTGATCCAGGAATACAGATCGAACAACGACCATACGAAGTAACCACGCATATCCACGCCGTCATCCATGGCGTCGAGCATCGCGGCGATGTGATCTTGCAGGAAGGAGATGCGGTAATCGTCGTGCACGGGCTCGTCGACAATGTCCTCGTAGCAACCAATTCCGTTTTCTGAGATGTACAGAGGGACGTGATATTTATCGAACGCCTTCTTAAGACCGTGGTAGAGGCCTTCGGGATAGATTTCCATGCCCCAATCGGTGAACTTATGGTGCGGGTTGTAGACCTGCTCGAACCAACCCTTCACCATGATCTTGCCGCGCTCGCCGCCCTTGCCCGACGTGTTGAACCGCAACGTGGTCTCACCCTCGGTCCACGCCTTGACGTCGGTGCTCGAGTAGTAATTCAAACCAAGGAAATCGACGGTATTCGCTTTGATGATGCGCAGGTATTCCGGCTTCATGCACGACAAGTCGTACGTGCGGGAAAGCTCCGTGACCAGATCGATGGGGAATTCGCCAAACACCGCGGTATCCAATACCCAGTTGTTGTTGAAGTTGTCGGCGTAGCGCACCGCGATCTGAGACTCGATCGTGTCATCGATACCGTACACGGGCGTATAGCTGTGGACGATGCCAATGGAGCCCTCGAAACCGCCCTCGCGGAACGCCTTGACGCCCAGAGCACTCGCCAACATGATGTTGAATCCCGCTTGAATGTACTCTTGGGCGTTCTGGTGGAACGGCGGGTAATCTCCCACCAAATAGCCACGCGAGGTAAACCATTTGGGCTCGTTAATCGTGACCCATGACCGGACGCGATCGCCAAATGCCTCGTAGCACACGCGGGCGTAATGCTCAAACGCCAGCGCAGTCTGAGTGTTGGTCCAACCGCCCAGCTCCTCCCAATACATGGGAAGATCCCAATGGAACACGGTCACGAACGGCTCGATGCCCGCCTCTGCACATGCATCGATAATCTTGTTGTAGAACGCGATACCCGCCTCGTTCACCGTACCCTCGCGGTCCTTGATAATGCGAGGCCAAGACAGCGAGAAGCGGTACGCGGTATGACCGCCCTCCTTTGCCAGGGCAATATCCTCGAGCACATGATGGTAGTGGTCGCTTGCCACATCGGCGTTGGGGAGCTCACGCTCATGGAGCCACCAATCCCAATTTGAGGGCACCTTGCCATCGGCATCCCATGCCCCCTCGCACTGATATGAGGCCGTCGCGCCGCCCCACAGAAATCCCTTGTCTACCGCCATGCCGTCACCTTTCCGGGCACTCGTCCCTATTGCTCTTGCGGCTCGCAGCCGCACATCTACCGCAATGTGTTTCCCTCCGGAGCGGCTATACGCCCAAGGAGAATCGCTTGTAGCGTCTCAAACGCTCTTGTACGCAACAGCTCGGCAATCGCATCCGCGTTCGTAAGCAGCGTCGCCATGCCGGCGTTGAAAGAATCTGGATCGACGATGGAGTCGGAAAATGAAATGAGAAACACCGCCTGCACCTCGTGCGCGTTCCACATAATGCGTTCATCGAGAAGGCCAACGGCGACGAACGGCTCATCGCTGCACGCGCGGACCGGATGCGGCATCGCCACAAGATTGCCAAAAGCCGTGGGCGCGATGCGCTCGCGCTCGCGCACCGACGCCTTGAATTCATCGCCCATGCCCTTAACGACACCGACCGCATCGAGCATTTTGGTGAGGACTTCATCCTTACTTGAGCCCTCAACATGCGGCCAAAAGAGCTCGGGCGAAAAATATGGAAGCAGGCATGATGCGGCGGGTGTCTGAAGCATCTCAAGCACGTATCCTGCATCGTTCGCATCGAGAAACGCGCTGATTTGACAGACCGGCACCGGAATTTCCGCCTCAAGCGGAACCGTTGTGAACACGTAGTCGATTGCAGACCAATCACATGAAGCAACTGCCGCAATGTCACACGTGAGCACCTCGTTAAGATATCGTCCGAATTGCTGCTTAAAGCGATACTCGAGCAGGCGGGCACTGCCCGCGCCCGATGCGCACACCACGAGGATGTTCTTCTTTGACGGGCTGGATCCCGCACGTTCAATGGCAAGCGCAAACGCCAGAGCAATGTAGCCTGTTTCCGCCATGTCGACAGTCGCGCCGCTCATCTGCTGAAGCGCCTGGGAGGCATCCACCGCCATGGACCACGCAAGCGGGAAGCGCATCCGAATGTCTTCCGTCAAAGGGTTATCGACGCTCAGGCCATACGAGAGCCGAACGAGTAAAGGCGCAACATGGCGCGCGAGATTCATCCGCAGCTCGAGGTCATTCCTGAAATCAAATCGATAGGCCTGATACACGGCATCGAGCATCCCCGCCACCACGTTCCACACGCCATCGGTGATAAGTGGGGTGCTCGCCAGGCACAAACGCTTGTCGAGCTCAGTTCCCGTCACGCGAATGCCCCGGTAGGGCTTGCTTTCGAGCGTAAGTCGAAACGACGCCAGACGCTTCTCCACCTCACGCAAATCGTTAGAGACGGTGCGGCGGGAAACGAACAGCGCACCGGCGAGCGTATCGAGCGTTACCCAGTCCTCGCGCGTACACAAGTCGTTGAGCAGATAATACACGCGCTCATCGGGAGATTCCGGCATTGCGGGCGAAGTCGCGTGCCCATCGAGATACCGCGAAAACGCCTCGCCATCTTCGATGACCAGACGGTATCCGCCCTGATTCAAACGCTCGATGTGCGCAAGATCGGATAGCTCCTCATTGGTGCGCGTAATGTGCCTTTGAATCGTTCGCTCACTGACCGCGAGCTCTGAAGCAAGATCTACCAGTTGCATTCCATTTGGATGTGCATGAAGCGCACGAACGATATCGGATGATCGAATCGCCATGTCAACCTCCTCCCAACTCCCATAGTGCCAAGAGACAACATGAGCCTCAACGCAGCCTTTGACGCGTTTTATACGACACGCATTGCATGGGAGAGACGAACCTGCGAGACAACAAGTCCCGACGTTTTGAGTAAATTCCCCTTTAGTCTATTGGGAATGGGAGGTATTGGGTTTTCGCGCGTCTATTGCCCACGCCGAGTGTGCGCTTTTCCAATGTTTGAGCCGTTCAAACGTTGGAAAAGCGCACACTCGGCGGGCGGTCGGGCGGGGGCGACTCGAGCGGCGGGGGTCACGTTCAGCGGGGCGGGGCGGGACGTGTGGAGACGGAGGCGACGCGGGCGGCGGCGGGGGTCACGCTCGAGCGGCAAGCCATGTTCGAGCTGCAGGCTACGACCGCCTGGGGGCCACCGTCTCGCGCTCGATGAGGGTGCCGGGGATGCGAATCGCCTCAATGCCGCGGGAGATGCCGGGGACGGCGCGCTCGAACACCACGCGGCCGCGCTCCCGCAGGTCAAAGCGGACGGTCGTGAGCTCGTTGTGGGGAACCATGGGATCGAGCGAGTCGTCCACGCCCACCACGCTCACGTCCTCGGGCACGCGCAGGCCCGCATCGCGCAGGGCGGCGATCACGCCCGTCGCCATCTGGTCGTTCGCCACGTACACCGCAGTCATGGCGCGATCCTGCGCCAAACGGCGGCCGACCTCGTATCCGCTGCGCGCGCTCCAGTCGCCGCGCAAGGGCGCGACCGGCTCGATCCTGCGCGAGGCGAGCGCGTCCTGCCACCCCGCCTCGCGGAACTGGCTGTCGATCGAAAAATCGGGGCCACCCACAAACCGGATCTGCTCGTGCCCGCGCGCAAAGAGATAGTCCATGACGAGCGTCGAGCATCCGTAGTGGTCCGAGTCGACCGTGGTGCACCGCGGGTGGGCGAACATGGTCACGATGACCGTGGGCAGGCCCGGCTGGGGCGTGAACGACTCGAAATCGGGCGCCATGCGGCTCATGCCGATGATCACGCCGTCCACGGGCCGTTCCGCCAACGCGCGCGACGCCTCGGCGAGCGAGAACGTGTCGACCTTGCTCATCTCCACGAGCGTGATGGCGTAGCCGTGCTCGCGCGCCGCGCCCATGATGCCGTCGAGCATCGTCAGGTTGCCCACCTGCGTGATGTCGTACGCGCACAGCCCCACGGAGAGGTACCTGCCGCCACGGAGCGATCGCCCTGCGTAATTGGGCCTGAACCCCAATCGGTCCATGGCCTCCTGCACGCGCCTGCGCGTGATCTCGGACACGTTGGGGCGGTCGTTCACCACGCGCGACACGGTCTGCTGCGACACGCCGGCAGCGGCGGCGACATCGGCCATCGACACGAAGCGCGTGGGCGACTCGCCCTCCTGCGGCATATCGCGTCCGTCCGGCTCATGCGATGCAATTCCCATGGCGCTCTCCCAACCAGTCGCCGTCCGTTTCTTACCGTTCGCAAGAATACGCTAAAGTCGGCTCCATCCGTTAATGAGTACGTTAACATTTAATGATGGCCTTAGTATCTTGATTAGGCATTTCCATCGGAAAAGGAGCCGTAATGGTTGATATCTCTACGTTTGGAACGACTCCCGCCGGCGATGAGGTGCACGCGTACACCCTCACCGCGGGCGAGGTCTCGGTGCGCGTCATGGACTTTGGCGCCACCCTTTTGGGCGTCACCGTCCCCGATCGCGCCGGCGATCCCGCCGACATCGTGCTCGGCTTTGGCGCCCTCGACGGGTACCTCGACAATCCCGCCTGCTACGGCTGCACGGTGGGTCCTTCCGCCAATCGCTCCGACCGCGCCGAGGTCCCGCTCGGCAACACCGTGTGCCAGCTCCCCAAAAATGACGGCCCCGCCCTCGCCAACAACCTGCACACCGACCTCGCGAACGGTCTGCACAAACGCATGTGGCGCGCGGCGGTGGACGAGAGCGGCCAAGCCGTCACCTTTACGCATGAGCTCGAGGACGGCGTCTTTGGCCTTCCCGGCAACCGCACCTTCACCGCGCGCTACGAGCTGAGCGCCCCCGAGGGGGCCGATGCGCAGCTCACGGTCACCTACGGCTGCACCACGGATGCGCAGACCTTTGTCAACATGACCAACCACACCTACTTCAACCTCGCCGGGCACGCCTCCGGGTCGGCGCTCGCGCAGACCGTCCGCGTGAACGCCGGGCACTTCCTTCCGCTGCGCGCCGACAACATCTCGACGGGCGAGGTGCGCCCCGTCGATGGGACGCCCTTCGACTTCCGCGAGGCCAAGCCCCTCGGCCGCGACATCGACGCCGCCGACGACCAGCTCGCCGGGGCGCGCGGCTACGACCACTGCTTGTGCGTCGACGGGTTCGACGCGGCGCCGAACGCCGCGCCCCGTCCGGCACTGCACGCCGAGGACGCCGCCTCCGGGCGCGTGCTCGACATCTCCATCACCACACCGGGCGCGCACCTCTACACGGGCAACTGGCTCGACGATCGCGATGCAAAGGACGGGGCCGCATACGAGCCCCGCCACGGCTTCGCGTTCGAGCCTGAGTTCTATCCCGACGCCATGCACCACAGCGCATGGCCGCACCCCGTTTGCACCCCCGAGCAGCCGTACCGCTCCGTCATCGTCTATCGCTTCTCCCGCCGCTGAATCCCACGGGCGCGGCGCCCGAGCGCACCGCGCCCCATCGCACGGTAGTAACGCCCGCCATCGCGGACAGCAAGGAAAGGAACCTGTCATGACCATCATCGCCAACCAGACCGGCCTCGACCGCGCCCGCGCGCTCTTCGAGTCCGAGTTCGGCGCCATCGACGCCGACGCCCGCGTCCTCTACGTGCACGCGCCGGGTCGCTCCGAGATCGCCGGCAACCACACCGACCACGAGGGCGGCCACGTGATCGCGGGCGCGCTCGACGTCTCGGTGGACGGCATCGCCGTGGCGAACGGCACCAACGAGATCCGCATCGTCGACGAGGGCTTCCCCACCTTCTCCATCTCGCTCGATAGCCTCGCCGTTCGCGAGGACGAGCTCGGGACCTCCGAGGCCCTCGTGCGCGGCATGGCCCACGAGATCGCCTCCTTCGGCGGCACGCCCTCCGGCTTTGACTTTGCCTTTACCTGCACGGTGCCGTCCGGCGGCGGCCTGTCCAGCTCCGCGGCGGTGGAGGCCGCCTATGGCCGCGCCATGGAGGCCCTTTGGGGCTCCGACGAGGTCGACCCGGTCACGCTCGCCCAGATGAGCCAGCGCACCGAGAACAATTACTATGGCAAGCCCTGCGGCCTCATGGACCAGGCGGCCGTGTGCCTCGGCGGCCTCGCGTACATGGACTTTGAGAACACCGACCGCCCCGCAACGAAGAAGCTCGAGCTCAACTTTGAGGACCATGGCTACGGGCTCGTCCTGGTCAAGGTCGGAGCCGACCACGCCGCATCCACCGACGACTACGCCGCCGTCCCCGGCGAGATGCAGGCCGTCGCCGCGGAATTTGGCAAGAACCGCCTGTGCGAGGTCTCCCGCGCCGACTTCGACGCCAAGATCCCCGCGCTGCGCGAGCAGTTCGGCGACCGCGCCGTCATCCGCTGCATCCACTACTGGTACGAGAACGACCTCGTCGATCGCCGCTGGGCGGCGCTGAACGACGGCGACATCGACGCCTTCCTCGCCCTCACCCGCGCCTCGGGCGCCAGCTCCGCCATGTACCTGCAAAACGTCACCGCTGAGCTCGGCAAGTCCCAGCCCGCCATGTACGCCCTCGGCCTTGCCGAGCACATCTTGAACGGTCGCGGCGCCGTCCGCATCCACGGCGGCGGCTTTGGCGGCACCATCCAGGCATTCGTGCCGGTCGACATGGTCGACGACTTCATGGCGCGCATGGACGCCTGGCTGGGCGAGGGCTCCTGCCGCCACTACGCCATCTCCGAGAGCGGTGCATACGCCGGCTGGCTGTAGGCCCAGATTCCAGAAGG
Source organism: Collinsella stercoris DSM 13279 (assembly GCF_020735465.1). Lineage (GTDB taxonomy): Bacteria > Actinomycetota > Coriobacteriia > Coriobacteriales > Coriobacteriaceae > Collinsella > Collinsella stercoris. The sequence continues at coordinate 1,547,807 of NZ_CP085935.1, forward strand.
GAACACCATGACCGACATGAACACCTTGACGCCCACCCCCGAGGCGTGCGCGCAGACCATCCAGTCCCTGGTGGACTACTGCGCCACGCGCGGCCTCATCGGATGGGCCGACCGCGTGTGGGCCTACAACACCGTCCTCGATTGCGTGGCGGCGCTGGGTCCCGCCCCCGCAACCGAATGGGTGCTGGCCGACAAGCCGCACACGAGCGTGCTCAACCCATCGCCCGCGGACGATTACGACCTCGAGGCCGCCCTGGCGCTCATTTCCGAGGTGGCCGTGGCGCATGGCGCCGCCGAGGACACCGCGAGCGGGCGCGACCGCATCGCCATGCGCGTGATGGGCGCGCTCATGCCCCGTCCCTCCGAGGTGGCAACGGAGTTCCGCGGGCGCCTCGACGTCGGCGAGCGCCACGCTGCGACCGACTGGTTCTACCGCATGTGCTGCGACTGCGGCTACGTCCGCCGTGCGGCCATCGCGCGCAACGTCGCGTGGGAGGCACCCACGCAGTGGGGCGACCTGGAGATCACGATCAACCTGTCCAAGCCGGAGAAGGACCCGCGCGAGATTGCCGCCGCCGGCGCCGCCAAGAACACCGGCGAGGTGTACCCCGCCTGCCAGCTGTGCATCGAGAACGAGGGCTACCCCGGACGCTCCGCCGCGAGCGGCAGCGCCCACCCCGCACGTCAGAACCTGCGCATCGTCCCCATCGAGCTGGGCGGCGAGCGCTGGGGGCTGCAATACAGCCCCTATGCGTACTTCAACGAGCACTGCATCGCCATGAGCACGAGCCATCGCCCCATGCACATCGACCGCGCGGCCGTCACCTGCCTGCTCGATTTTGTCGATGCACTCCCCCACTACTTCATCGGCTCGAATGCCGACCTGCCGGTTGTGGGCGGCTCCATCCTCTCGCACGACCATTTCCAGGGAGGCGCGCACGAGTTCCCCATGATGAAGGCTCCCGTCGTGGGGTCCTTCTCCATCGACGGCTATCCGGACGTGGAGGGCGCCGTGGTGCGCTGGCCGCTATCGGTCCTTCGCCTGCGCAGCAACGACCGCACCCAGCTCATCGATGCCGCCGAGCACGTCATCAACGCTTGGCGGTCCTGGACCGATGAGTCCGTGGGCGTCATCGCGCGCACCGACGACGGCGTTCCGCACAACACCGTGACCCCCATCGCCCGGCGCGTCGACTCCGCCGGACACGCGGGCGGGGACCGCTACGAGCTCTGCCTCGCCCTGCGCTGCAACATCGCCACCGACGAGCACCCGCTGGGCGTTTTCCACCCGCACGCCGAGTACCACCACATCAAAAAGGAGAACATCGGCCTTATCGAGGTCATGGGCCTGGCCATTCTGCCGCCGCGCCTCAAGGACGAGATGGCAGCCGTCGAGCGTGTCCTCATTCAGGGCGCCGACGAGCGCCTCTCCTCCGAACAGGTGCTCGACAGGCTCTCGGCCGCCGATGCGACCGCCAGCCACGCCGCTTGGGCGGCCGAGGTCTACGCGACGCGCCACGACGAGATCAGCGCCGATTCCGCGCACGACATCGTGCTCGAGGAGGTCGGCGTCGTGTTCGGCCACGTGCTTGAAAACGCCGGCGTCTTTAAGTGGGACGGCGAGGGTCGCGCCGCCCAGCAGCGCTTTATCGACTCGCTCTAGCCGACCTCTTTCGCCCCGGCGCCGGCCCCCACGGGCGCTCCAGCTCGCCGGGGCGTCCGCGCCGGAACACCTCGCTAGGTCGTCCCCGTCGGGGTGCGCACGCCGGGGCGTCCACGCCAGCAAAAAGCCCTCCTGGGTCTCACGATCCAGGAGGGCTTACCTTGTGAGGTCCGATCACCGGCAGCGCGACCGCCGGCGTACCCGGGCGTCTTACGCCTTGTAGACGCTCTCACCGCCAAGATACGTCTCGACGAGGGTCAGGTCGGAGTTCAGCACGACGAAGTCGGCGTTGCGGCCGGGGCGAATCGAGCCGCAGACATCGGCGATATCGTTTGCCTCGGCAGGGGCCTGGCTGGCCATGTAAACGGCCTCCGCCTTGGTGGCGACGCCCCAGTCGAACACGTTCTTGACGCCGTCCTTCATATTGAGGATCGAGCCGGCGAGCGAGCCGCCGTCCTTAAGGCGCGCGGTACCCTCGGCAACCACGACGGGCAGCTCGCCTAGGAAGTAATCGCCGTCGGGCATACCGCCGGCGCACATGCAGTCGGTGATGAGCGCGACGTGCTCGTGGCCCTTGGCATGCATCACGATGCCCGCGGAGACGGGGTTGACGTGGTGGCCGTCGCAGATGAGCTCGGAGTACGACTTGTCCTGGGTGGACAGGGCGGCACCCACCATACCGGGCTCGCGATGATGCAGCCCGCTCATGCCGTTGTACGTGTGGACAAAGACCTTGGCGCCGGCATCGAGGCACGCCTGGGCCTCGGCGCACGTCGCGGCGGAGTGACCGAGCGCCACGACGACGCCGGACTTGACGGCGTCGGCGGTGAACTGGACGGCGCCCTCATACTCGGGAGCGACGGCGATCTTCTTTACCAGGCCATGGGCGGCGTCTTGCCACTTGTTGAGCTTCTCCATGGTCGGCGCGGACAGATAAGCGGGGTTCTGGGCGCCCTTGTACTTCTCGGTAAAGAAGGGGCCCTCGAGGAAGATGCCCTGGATGCGAGCGTGCGGCGCATCGTCGCCCGCCTCGACGTACTCGGCGACGGAGGCGCAGGCGCTCTCGAGCTGCTCGGTGCTGGCAGTGAGCGTGGTGGGCAGGTAGCTGGTCACGCCGTTGCGGAGGATGCCGCGGGAAATCGTCGCGACGCTCTCGGCCTTGCAATCCATGATGTCGGCACCGTCAAAGCCATGGATGTGCGTGTCGACGTAGCCGGGGGCGATCTCACGACCGGTGTAGTCGACGATCTCGCAATCGGGCTGCTCGGTCACATACTCGCCGAACACGCCGTCCTCGACCATCAGGTAGCCGCCACGCGCAACGCGGGCGGGCAGGTAGAAGGCATCGGCTTTAATTGCATACGTGCTCATGTGTACTCCTAACACGGTATCAATGCAGACAAAACGGTTATACCCAAATGAGCCCCGCCCCGGCGCGCCATCCCCTTTTGCACGCATGTACGCGCGCACGATACATGACGACCGACCAAAGCGGGAAAGGGCCCTTATCGATAAGGCCCATAGAAAGGTCGCACATAAAAAGGCGCCCGCTCCGTCCTAGGGACAGGGCGGGCGCCACATGGGAGCTCTCAGCGAGGATTACGCCTCGAAGGGGTGGATGGTCACGCCCTTGACGACGCGGTTCACAGTGCCGGAGGGAGACGGGGTGTCGGGGGTGTTGCCCACGCGCACGGAGTTGAGCAGGGACACGACCTGGCCGACCATCACGAACGGCAGGGCGAGGTAGGCCTCGGGCAGGGCCTCGCCGGCCAGCGTGAAGGAGGCGCCGTCGAACTTGGTGGCGCCGTCCTGCTGGATGGCGATGGTCTTGGCGGCGATCTGGTCGCCGTTGATCTCGTTCAGGATGTCGAGGTCGTACTGACGGGTGTACTCGTCGTTGTTCACGAACACGAACACGAGGGTCTTGTCGTCAACGAAGGACTTCGGCCCGTGACGATAGCCCATGGAGGTGTCGTAGGAAGTGGCGACGAGGCCATGAGCGAGCTCGAGGATCTTGAGCTGGGCCTCCTGGGCAAGGCCGCCGAAGGAGCCGGAACCCAGGTAGGTCACGCGGTTGAAGTCGCCGGACAGGAACTCGGCGATCTCGCCCTCGCGAGCGATGACGTCCTCGCCGAGCTTGGCCATGGCCTCGACCCACGCGGTCTTCTGCTCGAGGGAGGCGGTGTCGAAGATGAGGGTGGAGAGCAGCGTCATGCAGCTGTAGGAGCCGGTCATGGCGAAGCCCTTGTCGTTGGCGCGCGGGATGAGCAGCGTGAGCTGGTCGGCGTCGCCCTCAGACTCGACGGCGAGGCGCCCTTCCGGAGCACAGGTGATGTTGATGAACTTGACGTTCTTCACGAAGGTCTTGGCAACCTGGACGGCGGCCAGGGACTCGGGGCTGTTGCCGGAGCGAGCGAAGGACACGACGACCGTGGGCTCATCGGGGTTCAGGAAGTCGCGGGGGGCGGACACGATGTCGGTCGTGGCGATCGGCTTGAAGTCGTAGAGCGTGGTGTCGCCCGCGTGACGCAGGTAGGGGGCGCAGGTGTCGCCCACGTAGTCGGAGGTGCCGGCGCCGGTGAACACGACGGACAGACGCCCCTCGCCCATGGCGCGAGCGTCGGCCAGGAAGGCCTCGATGGCCTCGAGGTTCTCCTTGTAGATGTTCAGCGTGTCGAGCCAGAGCTCGGGCTGCTGCTTGATCTCAACGGTGGTGTTAAGGGCACCCATCTCGTTGAGCTGATCGGTGGTCATCTCAAACATGTTTAATACCTCTCAATCGTAAAAACGGATGTACTAGGAGGTTTACAGAACAATGGTATGCTGGTTGTAACCAGTTAAGGACATTGTATCCCTAAATCACGTAAAAAGCCATTAGACGTTGCGCTGATGCATGACCTTGTACTTGAACTGGTCGGCACGTGCCACCGAGAGCGTGTATTCCACGATCTCATTGTGAACGTTGTAGGTCGTACGCACCAAATCGAGTACCGGCGCGCCCTCGGAGATGTCGAGCATGTGCGCATCGGAGGGACGAGCGATGCTGGCGAAGAACTCCTCTTCAGCCACGTTGATCTTCTCGTGAAAATCCTGCTCGATGATGTCGTACAGGGGCTTTTGCTCTAGCATGGGCCGCCTGAGCGTGAGGAACTTGCGCGCGGGCAAGTAGGTGCGCTCGACCATCATGGGCATGGCGTCCGCAGAGCGCAGGCGCTTGATTTTGAACAGGCGCTCGCCCAGGCGGACATTCATGTGCTCAACGAGGTTCTTATCGGCCTCAACCTCGCTAAACTCGAGGATCGTCGTCAAAGGGTCACGCCCCATGCCGCGCATTTGCTCGGTAAAGCTGTATGCCTGCATCAGGTTCGTGGTCTGGGCGGAGCGATCGGCCACAAACGTGCCACGACCATGCTGGCGAACAACGAGCCCCAGGCGCTCGAGCTCCTGCAGGGCCAATCGCACCGTGGTGCGAGAGAGGCCGTAGCGCTCGGAGAGCTCGCGCTCGGACGGCATCAAGTCGCCCGGACGGTACTCATGCTCGATCTTCTCGGACAGAATGTCGACAAGCTGGTCGTAGAGCGGTTGTTTGCGCGCGCCCATCGCCATGGGGAATCCTTACATACATACGTGAACAGTACCGTGATGGTAAAAAGGTTCGCGGGCCCAGGTAAAACCCGTGCGCCACGAACCAACCATCAATGAATGAAGTGCAAAGACGAACGATTACATCTCATCGTCATCGTCGTCGGTGGCAGCCTCAAAGTGGGTGTGCTTGACGCCCTCGGCGCCGACGGTGACGGCGCGCTCGGCGAGCTCCTCAAGCGTGGGGTCGCCAAACGCACGGGTCATGACCAGCTCGACGAGCATGGGCAGATTGGTGCCGGTGACGATCTCCATGTTCTCGACGTCGCTGGAGATGATCATGGACTGGTTGAACGGCGTACCGCCCCACAGGTCCACAAAGACCAGGACGCCATCGCACTCGGCGGCCATGTCGGTGATCGTCTTGCGCAGGTCGTCACCGAACGTAACGGCCTCGGAACCCTCAAAGGGAACAATCGCGAAGTTGGGCTGGTCGCCGGCGACCATGTCGACAGCGCTCTTGAGACCATTCGAGAACTGACCATGACCAGTAAGGACAAAACCGACCATTAACAGGCTCCTTTCTGCCTTTGATAATGACGAGATTACGCTTGGATAACTGGTAGTAACCACATTACCCGTTACCATGATAGCAACTTACTGAGCGCTCACGCGCAGCATATGAGACAGGGGTAAATACCTACCGCTCACCGGTTAATAAGTACCGTTTATCGCGTATATGCTGCGATTCTTCATAAATGAACAAGCAAGTCAAACGAGCCCTGCCAAAAGGACTGGCGAATGCGCTTACTGCGTTCGAGCACAGACGTATGGAGAAGTTCTGAACTGGTATCGCACGTTCAACCAGTAACCAACCCACCCCTACCGCTTGGCGCCATCCTGCGGCCTGCGAACACGATGGGCCTCGACGAGCTTGTGGGAGAGGTTGCGGTACTTGGCGGCGTTGCGCTTGTCGCCCTTGTTGGCGTACTGGTGCTCAAGCAGCAGATACAGCTTGGCGCGGGTCTGCGGGTCGGCCTGCTGCAGCATGCCCTCCATCTGGTCGATCTTATCGCAGCGCTTGCCCAAAACGATGTCGTACGTAAGCTGGCTGTCGGCGATGACGGCCTGGTTGCCCGAGGCCTTGATCTCATCGAGCATGCCCTGCGCGTCTTTGCGGCGCCCGTTCATCACATAGAAGTTGAAGGCCTGGAGCACCAGGGCGAGGCGGCGCTTTTTGGAGACCCGCATGTTGAGCAGATGCTCCAGCATGAGCTCGGCGGCCTTGTTGTTGCCGTCCGCCTCATAAATCGTAAAGCGCAGGTAGTACTGCTTGAACGTGGAAAAGAGGATGCGCGTGTAGATCTTGTCCAGCAGGTCGATGGCCTCCTGGTACATCTCGGCGGTATAGAACATCTCGATTTTCATGTCGAGGTACTTCTTGAGCACCTCCGAGCCGATGATGTACACGACGATCAGCACGACGACCGCGATGGTCAACGGGTTCCACTCAAGCATGCGCTGCCCTTTCTCTTACGTGATATGCCATGTGATGCTCGATGCGCACTGCGGTCACGGAGCCGCAATGAATATCGAGAATCGCACGGGTGCCGGCATCCCGCGGAAAAGCCGGGGGCGGGATCGCGCCGAACGTCCCTCCACTGCATACGAGGGAGCGCCCCAGAACCGGCGGCATTGAGGATACACCTCGCATTCCGTGGTCGGACGCGCTCGTCCTCAATAGAAAAAAGACGTGCACCTCCGGGAGAATGCGACGGCGAGCCGTCTTGGAAGTGCACGTCTACGTCCCGAGGGACTCGGTGTGGCGCCCGCCTTGCTGCAGGCGCCACGAAGAGAGCGAGTGCTCCTTAGCCCTTGGCGATGATGCCGAGGGCGCCGAGGGCGATGGAGATCACCAGAACGATGAAGATCGCCTTGGTGGAGGTCATGCCCTTACGGCCGAGCAGCCAGTACACGAAGCCGACGAGGGCAGCGGGCACGAGCTTGGGGCAAATGTTGTTGCAGATGCCCTGGAGGTTGACCGGCACGCCGCCGATCACGGGGACGGCGTCGATGACGATGCCGACGTTGGTGGCGACGAGGGCACCGACCATGAAGACGCCCATGACGGTAGCGGCGTCGGTGATGGCGTTGAGCTTGTCAGACATGGTGGTGACGAGCTTCATGCCCTGCTCATAGGCCATGTGGGTCTGCTTGCAGCGGAACCAGTCAACAACGATGTTGACGGCGACCCAGATGAAGATGCCCAGCGGGTTGCCGGCGATGGCCATGTTGGCGGCCAGAGCACCGAAGATGGTGGGCAGCAGGGAGCCGAAGATGGAGTCGCCGATGGAGGCGAGCGGGCCCATCAGGCCGGTCTTGAGGCCGGCGACAGCCTCGAGGCCGTTCACACCGTCGGTCTCCTCGATCGCCAGGTCGATACCGGTGATGATCGTGTTGAGGAAGTTGGAGGTGTTGAAGAACGGACCGCAGTGCGTCTGGGCAGCCTTCTTCAGCTCGGGGGTGTCGTCACCGTAGATCTTGCGCAGCTGAGGCAGGATGATCCACAGGTAACCGGAGTGCTGCATACGCTCGTAGTTCCAGCCAGCCTGGAAACCGATGAGGTTGCGAATGTTGATCTGACGAAGGTCTTCCTTGGTCAGCTTGTACCCAGTGGTACCGTTCGGAAGCTTAGAGCTCATCGTCGTCGTCCTCCTCCACAGCAGCAGCAGCGACGGGGCGCTGGTTGTTCTTGTAGTAAATGAGGGACAGCGCGAAGCCGATGAGAGCGATGGTCAGCATGGACATGTTGCTGATCACGCCAGCGAGGCCCTCGACGGGCTCAGCCAGAGCACCATTCACGGCAGCGATGTTGCCGCTGAGGGCGCCAACGCCGGAGAACAGGGTGCCCATGAGGGCAGCGATAACGAAGCCCAGGAGCAGGAAGGCGATGTGCTTCTTAACCGGCAGGTAGCGAAGCAGGATGGCGAAGCCGACCGCAGGCAGGCAGCCGCCGGCCACGGTGAGGCCCTTACCGAGCCAGGCAAGGTCGCCATTGAGGGCGGTGGTGACGGCCTCGACCAGGGGCTGACCAAAGGCCAGAGCCAGGAAGACCGGGACCATACGGGACAGCATCCAGGACACGGCGCCGAGCCAGTAGTGGACGTTGTAGGCGCCCCAGTTCATCTTCTCGACGTCGGCATCGCACATGTGACCGAAGAAGGTGTTGGCGAAACGGCCAGCGATATCGGTGTACACGAGGATGGCGGCAACCGGCACGCCGATGGCGGCCAGAGCCTGCTCCGGGTCCATACCAGCGCCAACGGCGAAGGCCGTGGCCATGATGGTGCCGGAGTTAGCGTCGATACGGGAAGCACCGCCGAAGGTGCCGACGCCCAGGATGGTGAGCTGCATGGAACCACCGATGTAAAGACCGGTCGTCAAATCGCCCATGACAAGACCGGAAATCATACCGGCGAAGACGGCGGAACCGGCACTGGTGTACCAGTGGAGCTCGTCCATGATCTGGTAGCCTGCGTACAGGGTCAACAGAAGAATCTGCCACCAAGCAAACATGGTTTTCCTCCTTTAATAACGAGTTTACAGATCCGACAGTACAAAACGCTATAACTAAGCCGCGCATCTCCCTTCGCGACCTAAGCGCCAAATGGGAATTAGCCCTCGAACTTCTCGGGGTTGTCCTGGGGCGTGAGCTGCACGACCATGGGAACGCCCATAGCCTTGATCTCGGCGAAGGCATCCAAGTCGCCCTGGTCGCAGTTGATGTTGCGACCGAACTTCTTGACGGAATCCATGGTGGTCATGTTGCCGAGGATGAGCTGCTCGAGCTTGACGCCGGCCTTGAGCAGGCGCACATACGTCTCGGGCTTCTTGGCAACGATGAACAGGCGCTGGGCGTCATACTTGCCAGCGGTGATGTTCGCAGCGGCCTTCTCCACGGGGAGAACGGAGAGCTTGCAGGTAGCAGGGCAAGCCATGCGGAGAACCTGCTTCTGGGTGTCGTCGGTGGCGACCTCGTCGTCAACGACCATGAAGCGGCTGACCTGACGGGCGTTGGACCAAAGGTTGGCCACCTGGCCATGGATCAGGCGAAAGTCGATACGGGCTCCAACGATCATGTTACTCAACTCCTTCTTTTTCAATGGGTACTACAAGGGGCTCGGAGCGCAGGGAGATCGCGTCCGCGTAGGTCCCCTCGGTTTCGAACATAACGAGCTCATTGACGCCGGCGCGCGTGAAGCCGTGCGGGACGTAGAGCGTCATGATGGGACCCTTTTCCCAATAACGCCCGACGTTGACCCCGTTCACGAACGCGCAGCCCTTGCCAAAGCCCGTGGTGTCGATGAACGTATCGGCGGGCTCATCGAGCGTGAACTCGAAGTGGTGGAAGGCCGGCTGACCCTCGACCATGCCCGCGGAGAAATCAATGCCTTCGATGCTGGTGAGCGGCAGGCAGCGCTGCTCCCAGCCCGTGATGAAGTGAAGGTCGACGCAAACACCGGTGCGAATGCCCTTGTGCTGCGTGTCGGCCAAAAGCTTGTGGCCATACCCCACGCGGCCCATGTTCTCGACCAGGATGTCCAGGCGATTGTGCTCGGCGGGCAGGACGCACTTGATGTCCTCGCCGATGTGCTCCTGGTACTGCGTGGCGACGAGCTCGCCCTCGACGAACACCTGGGCGCGGTCGCGGCCGTCGATGACGCGGATGCGCTCCTCGTCCATGCGGTCGCGCTCGATGGAGGTGGTGTACAGGATGAAGCCGTAGGATTGGCCCAGGTCCTCCATGGGCTGGGGATACTGGGAGCTCACCGGCTCGGAGAGCGCGTCGAGCACGTTGAAAAGGCTCACGTGATCGGTCGCGGGAATGGAATCGATGGCGACCGCCTGCTTGGTGAGGGGCTCGGCCTGCCAGGCGTCGGGGAACAGATCGTGCACCACGCGCTGCAGCGCGAAGTACTTCTCGGTGGGGTTGCCCTCCTCGCTCAGGGGCGCATCGTAATCGTACGAGGCCACCTGGGGCAGGTCGTGCGTATGACGCGCCGAGCAGCCGTTCATGAAGTAGAAGTTCGTGCCGCCGTGGAACATATACAGGTTGACGCTCGCGCCGAGCTCGAGGGCCTCGCGCACGCAGTCGGCCAGATCCTGGGGATCGCGCTTGATGACGTCCTCGCCATAGCGGTTGAACCAGCCATCCCAGAACTCCATGCACATGAGTGGCCAGTTCTTGCCATGCTCCTTGTGGAACGCGGCGAGCGCCTCGAGGTTCTCCTTGGAACGGGAGCCGAAGTTGCCCGTGGCGAGAATATCGTCCTCGATGAGGGAGCCGGCGCGCAGGCAACCGCGCCAGGGGCCATCGGAGGTGAACAGCGGGACGTCGACGCCGCGCTCGAGCATCAGGTCGCGGATGGCGCGCAGGTAATCCTTGTCCTCGCAGTAAGAGCCGTACTCGTTCTCGACCTGCATCATGATGATGTTGCCGCCGTGCGTGATCTGACGGGGCTCGAGAATCGGCATGAGCTGGTCGTAGTACGCGGCAACGCGCTCGAGGAACTTGGGGTCGTTGGAACGCGGGCGCATGGAGCGGTCGGCCAGCAGCCACGGGGGCATGCCGCCGAACTCCCACTCGGCGCAGATGAACGGCGTGGGACGCACGATTGCGTACAGGCCGAGCTCCGCCGCCTCATCCAGGAAAGCGCCGAGGTCCAGGCCGTCGGAAAAGTTGAACTCGCCCGGGCGGGGCTCGTGGGCGTTCCAGGGAACATAGGTCTCAACCGTGTTGAAGCCCATGGCCTTGAGGTTGTAGAGGGAATGATGCCAGTCGCTAGGGTGCACGCGGAAGAAGTGGATAGCGCCTGACAGAATGGTGAACGGCTCACCATCGAGCAGGAACTTATCTGCAATCTGGAATGTGCGCATGCGACTCCTTGCATCGGCTACAAAGCAATTGACGGGGGGGTTCAAGTTGCTTGGTCACCATTGTCCCTCCGTCGGGCAATAATTATGCGATGAAATCTTCAGGGATGTAGTCAAATTGTGTACTGGTCTGCAAGCGGTATGTTTTAGCCGGTGAACGGTATTTCGCTCTTTTCCCAGCTAAATATAACTATTGGGAGCAATTTGGCTGTTCGGAATAGGTAGATACCAGCGTCTGGAAGTGGTTACGACCACTAAACCAGCAGTATATCCACCGTCAGACGGCATCGTCGGCCGCGGCGAATACCGGCCTAAAAATGCGTACGTACGCATTCTCTCGCGCGTCCCATGCGCTCCGCGGGCCGCCGTGCATCGCTCACCGAACGGCCGGAGGGAGGGTGCTTCCACGTGCGCGGGCGGAGCGCCCGGGCAAGCAACCGGGGCGGGGTGCCTCCTCGTGAGCGCACGGGCACGTCGTGGCATGCCGTGTGGGATGCTTCCTCACGCGCAGGCGCGGCGCGCGAATGGGCGGGCGCCTCCACATTGAAGCGCGGTGCGACGTGACATACCGAACGGGCGTGTCCGCACGCGAGCGAGACGTCCGTAAACGCTCGCCGCGATTCCTCATCCTCCCGCCCGCCCGGTAGATCAAGGAGTATCGTAGAGGCTGGCAGCAACGTCGGGGTGCGCACACACCCCACAAGAGCAAGGCGGATCCTATGCCCAAGACAAAAGCCCAGCAGATCATGGCCCACCGCGACACCCGCTCTCCCGAGGAGGTCACGCAGTCCATCCTTGATATAGCGGCGGAGTTCGAGCCCTACATCATTCGCCAGCGCCGTCATTTCCACAAGCACCCCGAGCTCAGCCTTCAGGAGGTGCGCACCACCTCCGACATCGCCGGCCAGCTCGACGCCATGAACATCCCCTACGAGCGCCCGCTCAAAACGGGATTGGTCGCGACCGTGCGCGGCACCGCACCGGATGCGTACCGCGAGGACGGCACGCCGCGCAAGCGCCTGCTCATGCGCGCCGATATCGACGCCCTCCCCGTCACCGAGCGCACGAACGAGGAATTCGCGAGCGTCAATGAGGGCTGCATGCACGCCTGCGGGCACGACTGTCACATCGCCATGATGCTCGGAGCGCTCCAGGTCCTGCGCCATATGACCGACGACATCCACGGTGAGATCCGCGTGGTGTTCCAACCCTCCGAGGAAAACGGGTCCGGCGCGCGCATGATGTGCGAGACCGGCGTGTGCGATGACGTGGACGGCGCGTTTGCCATGCATATCTGGAGCGAGGTCGACGCGGGAACCATCAGCTGCGAGCCGGGCCCGCGCATGGCCAACACCGATTGGTTCCGCGTGGACGTTCACGGCACCTCCTGCCACGGCGCCATGCCCCAACGCGGCAGCGACGCGGTTATGGTCGCCGCCGAGATCGTCAACGCCCTGCAGACCATCGTGAGCCGTGAGCTCTCCCCCTACGAGCCCGCCGTGGTGACCGTGGGCAAGCTCCACGCCGGAACCGCCCGCAACGTCATCGCGGGAGAGGCGCACCTGGAGGGCACGGTGCGCACGTACTCCGACGCGACACACGAGCTCATGCCCGCGCTGATCGAGCGCATTGCCGTGCATATCGCCCAGGCGCATGGCGCCGAGGCCGAGCTGTCCGACTACACCATCGCCAACTACAAGGTAGAAAACGAGCCGGAAGCCAGCGAGCGCTGCCGTCGAGCCGTGCTCAAGACGCTCGGCAGCGAAGGCGAAGGCCACTACCGGGGCACCATGTCGGGCGAGGATTTCTCCGAGTACCTGCGGCGCGTCCCCGGCGTGCTCGCGTTCGTAGGCTGCCGCAACGCGCAGATCGGCGCCACGTTTGCCCAGCATTCCTGTTACTACAAGGTGGACGAGAGCGTCCTCGCCAAGGGATCCGCGGTGGCGGCGCAATACGCCATCGACTTTTTGGCAGAGCCCACGCGCGATGAGCTCGACGGCCCGCTCGTCAAACGCGTGGCCGAAAAGAACCCCGAGCTCGCCGACACGCTGCGCGGGGCACGGGCCGCCACCGTCGGTGCGCACCACGCCCTGCGCGATGCGCGGGAGGCTCGCGCGACCGCCGCGCGCGAGCTGCACGACGCCCGCCGCGGAAAGTAAGCGCATCGAGCGACGGCCGTAACGGCACCGCCCACAATGGTTCCGGCAGCAACAAAACTGCCTTCAATGGTTCCGGCAACAACGGCACTGCCCGTACCAGCAGTACTTTAAAGGCCCGCGCGCTGTTTATGGGGAGGCATTCGCCCTGGGATATTCGTTATCCCAGGGCCACGTCGAGCACCATCATGATCACAAAACCGGCGATGACCCCCAGCGTGCCGATGTTCGAGTGCTCCCCCAGGTGGGCCTCAGGGATGAGCTCCTCCACCACCACGTAGATCATGGCGCCGGCGGCAAACGACAGCATCCACGGCATGAACGGAGCGATCTGGCCGCTCACCAGCACCACAAGGATGCCAAAGATGGGCTCGACGATTCCCGACAGGCTTCCCAGGACAAACGCCTTGCCTCGACTCATGCCCTCTCGACGCAACGGCAACGAGATGGCGGCGCCTTCCGGGAAATTCTGCAAGCCCATGCCGATGGCCAGGGCGATGGCCATGCCCAAGTAGGCGGTCGCCTCCGCCCCCGTCGCCTGTCCGGCCATGGCGAACAGCAGGCCCACGCTCATCCCCTCCGGAATGTTGTGCAGCGTCACCGCCGACACCAACAGGGTCGTCCGCTTCCAGCTCGTCTTGATACCCTCGGGTTCGTTTTCCTCGGCATGCAAATGCGGCAGGAAGGTATCGAGCGCCATGAGAAACGCGACACCCAGCAAAAAGCCGCCGGCAGCCGGAATCCACCCGATTTGCCCCAGCTCCTCCGCTTGTTCGATGGCGGGATTGAGCAGGGACCACACGCTTGCCGCGATCATGACGCCCGCGGCAAATCCCAAGAAGATCCTATGGGTGATGGCACGGTCCTTGCGAAAAAAGAAGACGACCGCCGAGCCCGCGGTGGTCATAAGCCACGTAAAACCGCATCCCAGCGCTGCCCACGTTATCGATTGCATAAAACTGGAATCAAACTGCATATGATGTACGACTTTCAACGTGAAGTTTTCTCATCGTGGTCAAAATACCCTAATTGCGCGTCGAACATCCACCCCGGCGCGAACAAAACCCAAGGATTCGTGCAAGCGCAACGAGGCGGTAAAGCCATCAAGGCGACCGCCACATGGATGAACATAGGATTGCACGCTCACTATCTGGGATGTTGTCAATCGCTCGTCTATGCATAACGAAACGGCGCCCCATCTCGGCGCGCAATTAGGGTATTTTGACCACACATCGAAAATCGAACGTTTGGGTATAAGGAATGCGCAGCAAACCGCTGCGGACCCGTGCGGCCAACCGTGGCAAATTGCGCAGCTTGCCACAGCGAGAGACGTTGAGGCGGGACGCGCGCACCTAAGGCGCGCGCCGCGGGCGGATGCGCACGCCCGGGGCACGCGGTACGACGGGATGCACCCAAGACGCGTTCTGCGACAACGCGCCCAGAACACGCTCCGCGGCGACGCATACCTTGTGAGGTGCGGCGGCGCACACTACGCGAGGTGCGGCGCGGTGCGCCCGAGTCGCGCGGTCCACGGCGCGAGCGCCAAAGACGCGCTGCGCAACGGCGCACGCCCAGCACGTCACACGGGTAAGCCGGCGCGCACACCGACGAGAAAGGACGGTCCATGCTCACCATCACCACCACGAACAACCTGGACGGATACGAAGTCGTCGAGTACCTGGGCATCGTCACCGGGGAAGCCGTGAGCGGCATCAACATGTTCCGCGACATCGGCGCGGGGCTGCGCAATGTCTTTGGCGGCCGTTCAGCCGGCTACGAGGACGAGATGTCACAGGCGCGCGAGGAGGTCCTGAACGAGATGTCTCAGCGCGCCGAGGCGCTCGGGGCAAACGCCGTCATAGGGGCATCCGTCGGCTACGAGACATTTTCCGAGATGATTATGACCACCGCCTGCGGCACCGCCGTCCGCGTTCGTCGCAAGGCGTAGCGCGCGCCTTCGATCACTCCGCACCAAATCGAGGTCTGATGGCTCGCATCCAAGCATGCGGCCACAAATGCCGGCCTCCATGCCTGTCCCTTCACGGGCAAAATGCCGGCCTCCATGCCTGTCCCTTCACGGGCAAAAGGTCGGTTTCCATGCGTGCCCCCGCAGGCATCCCCTCGCAAGAAAAAGCTGGTCTCCGTGCGCGTCACCGCGCGAGGAGACCAGCCTCTAGACAACTTGAGGTGTGCGCTTGTCTTATCTACACCAGCTTGCCATTGCAATGGTCGCACATGTGCTGGATGAGCTCGGCAGCCCACTCGACAAAATCGCGCTTGCGGGGCTTCAGCTCGCCGTCGACCAGCTCATCGTAGGAGACCTTGATCTTGGCGAAGCGCGTCACCTTGACAGAGCCCTCACGAGTCAGACAGCTCTCCTCGGCCTTGTACGCGCCCATGCCAAAGAGGACCTTGGGGTTGAACATCACGTGCGCGTTGCCCTCGTCGTCAGCGAGCGCGACGATGGCCTTGGTCACGCCGATCTGGTTGGCGGCGAGGCACGCAGCGTCCTCGATGGAGAGGAGCGTGTCGACCAGGTCCTGGGCCACGTCGGCGTCGGCGGCAGTAGCGACCTCGCAGGGCGTGGAGAGAATGGCCTCATCATGCACGAGCTCTTTGATCATGAACGGTCCTTTCGGGTCCGAATGCTTCTCATACCTGCGGAACTATACCAGATGAGCGCCCTGGCTCCCCAATGACAGGCGCCCCGGCTCCCCAATCTGCTCAAAGTGCCCGCGTTTTGCGGCCGCGGTGGCGCGGCACCATGCCAAACCAAGGCGCCGGGCTATCCCGCCACGTCAATCGGCCAAAGCGCGCGGTTCCCGGCCAGGCCGCGCGGTTGATCGCGGATATCTGCGCGAGGCTATGCCAGCTCGATGGCGTCCGCCCCGTCAATGCAGATGTTCGCGTTGTAAAACGCGGTGAGCGCCTCGATGGCCAGCTCGACATCGCGCGAGCCCGCCGTCTCCACACAGGAGTGCATCGCGAGCTGCGCGCATCCCACGTCGACGGCATGAACGCTCACCTGCATGTTCGATATGTTGCCGAGCGTGGAGCCCCCCGCCTTGTCGCTGCGGTTGGCAAATGCCTGATGCGGGATCTCGGCATCGTCGAGCACCGCCTTGAGCGCTGCCGCGCTGAACGAATCGGTGCAGTAGTGCTGGTTGGCCGCCTCCTTGATCACCAGACCGCCGTTGAGCACGGGATGGTTGAGCGCGTCTGCCAGTTCTGGATGCGCGGGGTGTATGGCATGCGCGTTGTCGCAGCTCACGAGGATCGAGGCGGACAGCGCGCGGCAAAGATCATCCCCGCGATAGCCCAAGGCGCCGTTCACGCGCGCCAAGACATCGGCGAGCAGGGTCGAAGCGACGCCCTGCTTGGTCTCGGAGCCCACCTCCTCATTGTCAAAGCATGCGTACACCGAGATTGCGTTCTTGTTGTCACTCGCCACGAACGCCCGCAGCGAGGTGTACGCGCACATAAGGTCGTCCAACCGGGGCGAGCTCACGAACTCGCTCGTCGCTCCCCACACGCGGCCGGCGTCGGCGTTGACGAGGAACAGGTCGCGCGCAACGACCTGCTCAGGTTCGACCTCCAACGCATCGGCCACGAGCATGTCGAGCGAACCGGCCGACAGGTCGCCCGCTGAGATCAGGGGATACAGATCGCTGGCGCGATTGGGCGCAAAACCCTTGTTCACCTCGCCGTTCATGTGGATGGCGAGACTCGGGATCAACGCGACGTCTCGGTTGAGGGCCACCAGGCGGCTCTCGATGCGAGAGCCTTGGCGCACCAACACGCGCCCGGCGAGCGAGAGGGGTCGATCGAACCAGGTGTAGTCCATCATGCCGCCGTATGCCTCGGTGTCCAAGCGCACGTAGCCGGCAGGCCCCTCGACCTCCGCCGTCGACTTGACCTTAAACGCCGGTGAGTCCGAATGGGAGGCCGTGAGCTGGAAATGATACGGGGCAGACGACGCACTCCCCGCCGCCGTGCTCGCGTCCGCGCACGGAACCTCATCGCCCACGCGCCACGCCACGATGCTCGAGCCGTTGCGCTGCGTGTAATACGCCCCGCCGGGACGCACCTCCCACGCCGCCCCCTCGGGCAGATACGTAAAGCCCTCCCGATCGAGCTGGGCGCGGATAGACGCCACCGCGTGAAATGCCGTGGGGCTCTCGTGAATGAATGCCAAGAGCCATTCCGCGGGGGACTGCCCCTCAGCCGCGGTGGCCGACGTGCCAAGACCGAACATGCACACTCCCGTCTGTCGCATTGGTTTTGTGGCTAGCATACCTCACGCGAGCTCAAAGATGCCGTACATCGATTTCCTCTTGCCAATTGCTCCTTCATGGCTATCATTTCTCTTCGAATGAATGCGCAGGCCACTGTTGCCTGCGTATATGCAGCGTTGCGCGCTCCGGTCGCCAACGCCGAACCCAAGGAGCCCCCTATGACCACCACCTCTTCCTCCACCCCGTCCAAAACCGTCGCCATTGTTGGCTGCACGCACGCCGGCACCTTTGCCGCTCAGGCCATCCTCACCGCGCACCCCGACTGGACGGTCCACGTGTTCGAGCGCAACGACACGCTGTCGTTCCTGTCCTGCGGCATCGCGCTGTGGGTGGGCGGCCATGTGAGCGACCCCAACCGCATGTTCTACTCCTCCCCCGCCGCCCTTGCCGACCTGGGCGCGCGCATGCACATGCAGACCGACGTGCTTTCCGTCGACGTCGCCGGCAAGTCCCTTGTGGCCCGCGACCTCAACACGGGCGAGGAGACCGGCTACACCTTTGACAAGCTCGTGGTGACCACCGGCTCCAAGCCCGTGGTGCCGCCGATCCCCGGCCTGGCCGAGGGCCTTGAGGACGGCCGCGTGATGCTGTGCAAGAACTGGGACCACGGCAAGGCCATCAAGGATCACGCCATGAAGGCGAAGGCCGTGGCGGTGATCGGCGCGGGCTACATCGGCGCCGAGCTGGTCGAGCAGTTCAGCGAGGCCGGTGTGCACGCGATCCTCGTCGACGGGCTCGACCGCGCCCTTGCCAAGAATTTCGACGCGCCCATCACCGAGCAGGTCGAGGCCGCCTACACCGAGCACGGCGTCACGCTCGCGCTTGGGCAGATGGTGACCGAGTTCCGCCTTTCCGAGAGCGGCGCGGGCGTCACGGTGGTCACGACCGCCGGCGAGTACGAGGTCGACTACGCCATCATGGGCGCGGGCTTCCTGCCGCGCACCGACCTGTTCGAGGGCCAGCTCGAGATGCTGCCCAACGGTGCCATCAAGACGGACGAGTACATGCGCGCGTTCCTTGCCGACGGAACCGAGGCCTGCGCCGACGTCCTGGCCGCCGGCGACTCCTGCACCGTGCTGTACAACCCCACGGGCACCTACGACTACATCCCGCTGGCCACCAACGCCGTGCGCCAGGCGCTGCTTGTGGGCGCCAACGTTGAGGAGCCCGTGCAGAAGTACATGGGCACGCAAGCCACCAGTGCCGTGCAGCTCTACGACCTCTCGCTTGCGGCGAGCGGCCTGACCCAGGCGGGCGCCGAGGCCCGCGGCGTCACCGCCCGCTCCACCACCCTCGTCCAGGACTACCGCCCGGACTTCATGCTCACCACCACGCCCGTGACCTGCACGCTCACCTGGGATCCCCAGACCCGCCGCGTGCTGGGCGCGCAGTTCATGTGCCGCCACGACGTGGCCGAGGCCGCCAACGCGATCTCCGTCGCCATCCAGGCGCGCTTCACCATCGACCAACTAGCGGGCGTCGACCTGTTCTTCCAGCCCAACTTCTGCCAGCCGGTGAACTTTATCGGCGCCGTGGCCATGCAGGCCGTGGCCGAGCAGAACGCGAGCGACGCCGCGTAGGTTCCAGCACACAACGCCCCATGAACGGCATCCGCCCCGTACCGCTTGTTGTGCGATACGGGGCGGATTCTTGTTGCGCGCGGGCGGTGTGCCGCGCGCGGCTACTTAACCTTGACGAACGTCCAAACCACCACGTCGCCATCGGAGAGCTTGTATGAGCTGCAGGCCGTGCTGGGCATCGAGCCGTTGACCGTGTAGGTCCAGCCGGTCTGGGCGTCCGCGGCGACGCCGTTGATCGACGTCACGTACGCGCCAAAGGCCCCCCAGCTGGCCTGGGCCGACCACCCGGCGCTCGCAAGGGCGTCGTACACCGTCGCGCCCTCCTCGAACGTCAGCGTCACGGGGCCCGAAACGCCCCCGCCGCCCAGGCTGCCATCGGCGGAGATGGTAACCGAGACCCTTTTGGGCTGGTCTTGCCCCGATCCGGGAGCGCCTCCCGCCGATCCCCCGCCGTTGGAGGATGAGCCCCCAGAACCGGAACCGGAATTTCCGCCTGCCCCGCCATTCGAGTTGCCGCCGGAGCCGCCGTTCGAACCGACGCCGGAGTTACCGCCCGCGTTACCGTTCGAACCGCCCGCCGAGTTGCTCGAGCCGTTCTCGTTATTCGAAGCCCCGCGATCCGATGTGTCGGAAGTTCCCGAGTCGGACGAGGGGTCTTCCGAAGAGGAGGAATCTCCGTTCGAGTCGCTCTTGTCCGCGGCGCCCGCTTTGTCGCGAGAGGAGCCGCCCTCGGCGCCTTCGGAACGCGCCGAGGCATCGTCATCGGGATCGGCCCCATCCGCAGAGGAACTGCCGCTCCCCGCCACGAGCTCCGCCAATCCGGCATGGGGAGCAGAGGCTCCACCCGTCACGAGCGACCACGCGGACACGCCGATCAACGCCACGCATATGCAGGCGCCCACTGCCGCCATGAGCAGGCGCGCACGCGGTATCGACGTGCATTGGGCAGGTGGGCCCGCAGGGGCGGTGGAATCTCCAGCCGCGCCCATCACCACCGAGCGAACCGCGTCGTCCGGGGCGCTGCCTGCGTGCGCCTCCGCCGCGGCAGCCGCACGTCCTGCACCCGGCCCCGCCTCGGCGGCCGCACCGCTTGCGTGCGGCACGGCCTCAGCAGCCGCACCGCCTGCGCTCCGCTCCGTCTCGGCAGACGTATCCTCCATGTGCACGCCCGCATCGGCAGCCGTATCCTCCGCGCACGGCGCCTCTTCGGCAGCCGTATCCTCCGCGCACGGCGTCTCTTCGACAGCCGCCTCGTTCTCTAAAGGTTCTTCGAAACCGTTGCTCGCATCCTTCTTGTTCATACGCACTCCAACCTATGCGCGGCGCCGCATGCGCACAAGCCACGCGCCAATCAGCACCAGACCGATGACGCCGGCGACCAAGCCTGCCACCGAAAGCATCCGGACGGAATCCGCCTGCTCACCGTCGGTGTCGCCGCCCTTGCGGACGTTCTTGCCGGCAGTGGCGCTCAGCGCACCGGACGCCTGCTCGGCATCCCGCTCATCCCCGTCGCCCTCAGGCTCATTGGTGTCCTCAGATGCAGTCTCCGCACGCGCCAAGGGCTTCTTTCCAGGAACCATCGCGGTGCCCGCCGGAGCCTTCCCGCTGCCCGCGGCGTTGTCGCCCTTAGAGCCCTCGTCTCCCGAGCCGTCGGCGCCGGAGTTGGTGTCGTCGCCCCCAGGCTTCTGCACGCCATCGTCCTCGGACTCCGGCGTGTCGCCCTCCGGCTTCTCCGGCTTGTCGGGGTTATCGGTCTCGGGCGGCTCCTGATCATCGGAGCCGTCGCCGCCCACGCCCGCAATGGCGAACAGGGTGCCCGAGTCGTTCACGTAGTACAGCGACCCGTCGGGGCCGACCGTGATCGAGCCCATGCAGTAGTTCTGCTTGTCCTCGCTCGGCGTGTAGATGCGCGAGGCGGTCGCGTCGCCCACGCGGTAGCGATACACCCCTCCGGGCAGGCTGTTCGCCGTGAAGTACACATAGGTTGCTCCACCCTGCGTGGAAACGACCGGGGCGCTCATGACATTCGAGCCCTCGAGCTCAGTGCCGTCCGCCGAGGTGATCGAATGCTCGACCTGCAGCGTCTTGGCATCGATGACCGCCAGCACGCCGCAGCGCGCCTGTCCGCCCGAAGACCCCTGGACAAGCTGGCCGCCAACGTACAGGCGGCCGCCCGCAAGGGTCGGCGTGCCCGTCGAGGCGGAGGCGAACTGGACCTTGCCGGCCTCGCTCAGCTCGCCGTCCGCGCCCACGCGCACCTTATGCAGCACGCCGTCCACCGTGACCACGTAGACCGTGGATCCGTCCGGGTCCGCGACGACCGTCGAGCGCACACGGGCGCCCAGATCCAAGCCCTCGCCCACGCGCGTGCCCCGCTGGGAGTCGACCGCGTACACAAAGCCGGTGTCGTCGCCCATCACCAACAGCGAGCCGACGGCCGCGGCGCCCGCCCAGTAGTACCCGGCGTCCGCGTTCTCCGTCTTCCACTTGACCGAGCCCGTCTTGATATCGACGCACACCAGGTAGCCGCCGTACGAGGCGCTCCAATCCGCCGCCGCCGTGCCAAAGTACACGCACCCGTCCTTGACGATGAGGGTGCTCAGCGACTGCTGCTCGCCGCCCTGCTCGTTTGCCGGGAGCTTCGCCGTGACCCACACCGTGGTGAGCGCATCGGCCGTGAGCGCCTGAAGGCGTCCCCCGGAGAGCGGCACGACGACCACGCCGTCCGCATACACCATGCGCGCGATCGAGTCGATGGGGGCGGCCAGGGCGCCCTCGCGAACGGTCTTGCCCGTTGCGGGGTCGATCTGCAGCAGCTTGGCCCCCGCGGCGATGTAGACGTACGAGCCCACGTAGATGGGGTCGGAGACGTTGGTGGCCCAATCGGCAGAGTCCTTGATCGAGGACACCCAGGACTCCTTCACCTCGCCCGTGGGAGTCGCGGCCTCGGTATTCGACCCGCTGGCATAGCCCGGCCACGCGCTCTCCCACTCGGGGCGCGGCGCGTCAGGATCGGGCACGACGGGCAGCGGCTCGGGCAGATCTTCCTCAAAGGCGGAATACGCCCACGTCACCGCGTCGCCCGCCTTGAGCATCACGCTGCCGGCGCCCAGCTCGGACGCCGTGCCGTTGACGAACAGCTGCCAGTACTTTCCGGTCGCCTGGTCCCAGCCGAGCGCGTCGCCCGTGTAGGGCGAGGTGATGGTGTTGAGGTACCACCCGTAGCTGCCCGTTCCGTAGTCGGCCTTAAGACCCGCCTCCTTAAACAGGAGCTCGGACGCCACCGCGGCAGCCATGCCGTTTTCGACGGTCAGGCGGGTGTTTGACGCCCAGGTCACGTTGTTGCCGTTGGCGTCGGGCCCTACCACCGAGACCGACACCTCGAATGCGCCGACAGGGGGAATGCCGTCCCCGAACGCGGAATACGCCCACGTCACGACGTCGCCCGCCTTGAGCGTCACGCCGCCGGCGCCCAGCTCGGACGCCTCGCCGTTGACGAACAGCTGCCAGTACTTTCCGGTCGCCTGGTCCCAGCCGAGCGCATCGCCCGTGTAGGGAGAGGTGATGGTGTTGAGGTACCACCCGTAGTCACCAGTCCCGTAGTCGGCCGTCAAACCGGCGCGCTTGAAGAGCTGCTCCGAGGCATCTGCCGCCGTCGAGCCATCCTCCATCTCAAGGGACGTGCTGGGGGCCCAGTACGCATGGGCGCCGTCGGCATCGGGACCGACAACCGCGAGCGTCACGTTCAGCTTCTGGGCGTCTTCCGCGTCCTCCTCCTGGGAATCTGCGGATTCCACGGCGCTTGCGTCTTCCGCAGCGTCGTCGCGGTCCGCTCCGGCCTGCGTCGAGTCCGGACGCCCGGTTGCCGTCACGCCGGCGGCGAGCTGCCCGGCGCCGTCAGAGCCCTCGGGCTCATCGGCCAAACCGCCCGGGGTTTCCTGCTGGACATCTCCAGTCGCGCCCGCGCCGGCACCCGCCGAGCCGTCGACGGCATCTTCCTCCGGCGCGCCCTGCTCCGCGTGCACCGCGTCGTCTTGCGTCGCGCCTTCAGGTGCCGCACCGCCTGCAACAGGTGCACCCGACTCCGCACCCGGCTGTTCCGCGCCCTCATCGGAGGCCGCCGCGACCTCGGATGCGACCGGCTGAGATGCAGCCGCCACGGCCCCATCGATGCCCAACGCCTCGGCAAACGCCGCGGTCGGAACGGACGCGACCGTAAGGGCCGCCAGCAAGACTGCCGTTACCACGTGACGGGCAACGCCACAGCACGGCGCCGCCTTGTGGGATCTGAGCATGCAGATTCCCCCTTCAATCCAGGGCCCCGCCCATCCCTTTGGGCATTTGCAGGCAGAGAGGCGATCCGACTTATCCCTGTGCCGCACGCGCGCGCCGTCCGATCTGCAGCGCGCCCTCGCATGCGCGGGAATTACGGTTACTGGAATAGCCGGGGACTTGCACCCCGATTCTCCTGGCCACACGGGAACCCCGTGCGGCCGTGCGTCTCCGCACCATCCACCGAGCCATTGATATGTATCCGGGTCATCATAGCGTATGCCGCCCCGTCAAGCAGCTCGCGCGCTTTTTGGCTACATCGCGGGCGGGCGATTCTCGGCGACCACGCCCACCACGGGGTGCGGGACGTACGGCGCCTCGATGCGCGCGATCTCCTCGAGCGTGAGCGTCAGCTCGGTCGCGGCGACGGCCCCGTCGATGTGATGCGGCTTGGTAGCCCCCACCACCGGAGCGGTCACCTTGGTGAGCAGCCAGGCGAGCGCGACCTCCGTCATGGTGACGCCGCGCTCCTGCGCGATGTCCGCCACCGCCTGGATGATCGGCGCGTCGACGTCCGCCGTGCCGTCGTACTTGCCATGCGCGTACGCGTCGAGCTGCAGGCGCTTGCTCGTCTCGCCCGGATGCTTGGACAGACGGCCGCCCGCCAGCGCCGAATACGGCGTGAGCGCGATGCCATGCGTCGCCGCAAGCGGCACCATCTCGCGCTCGTCCTCGCGGGCAATCGCGTTGTAATGGCCCTGGTAACTCACGAACGGCGTCCACCCGTTTGCCCGGGCGATCGCGTTGGCCTCGGCAAGTTGCCACGCATAGCAGTTGGAAATGCCCAGTGCGCGAATCTTGCCCGCGCGCACCTGCCGGTCGAGCGCCGGCAGCAACTCCTCGATGGGCGTGTTCCAATCCCACATGTGGTAGATGTAGAGGTCCACGTAGTCCATGCCCAGGCGCGCGAGGCTCGCGTCGAGAAGGCGCTCGACCTTGGCGTCGACCGACTCCGTGCCGTGCTCGCCCGGCATTTCCCCCGCCGGCGCATGAAGGCTCCCGAGCACGAATTTGGTCGCCACAACCACGTCCTCGCGGCGCGCCAGCGAGGCCAGCGCGCGGCCCACGTACTCCTTGCTCGTTCCGTTTTGATAGCCCATGGCGGTGTCGAAGAAGGTGATGCCCTCGCTCAGGGCCTGGGCGATGATGGCCTTCGAATCGTCATAGCCCAGCGTCCACGCGTGCTGGCCGCTGCCGGGGTCGCCAAACCCCATGCAGCCCAAGCAAATGCGCGAAACCTCGATGTCGCTGGTTCCCAGCTTTGCGTAGTGCATACATGTCCCTTTCGTCTTCGCAAAAGGCATCGCCGTCATGCGGAAAGCGAGCGCTCCCTAACAACCGGTTCCGCCTTGCGGCGATTCTAGAGCCTGGAGTCGGCTCTAGGGCAAGCGGAAAATCTCGGAGCATTTCAAAACGGGGAAACCCATGGACAGCAGACGACAGCCCTCCTACAATCGCCTTGAACATATCGCCCCCTTCTCCGGATGGGGGCAGCGCGCGTGCGCCCACGCGCCGGCACCGTAGGACGTTGAAGGTGACCGGCATGTGGGCGCATTTTCAAAGGAGGAGAAATGAAGCGCTTTGTGACCGAAGACTCGTTTTGGGAGCTGTTCCCCGGCGCGTCGTTTGGCGTCGTGGTCGCCCAGGGCATGAAGCCCGCCGCGGAAGTCGATGACGAGGCGCTCGCCGCGATCCGCGCCCTGCTCGCACGGGCGAACACGCGCGCCGAGCGCCACCTCGAGTCGCCCACGCTTTCCGAAAACCCCGCCGTGCGCGTGTGGCGCCAAGCCTACCAGCAATTCAAGACCAAGCGCGGTGCCCGTTGCTCCATCGAGAACCTGCTCAAGCGCGTGCTCAAGGGCAATCCCGTGGGCTCCATCTCGCCCTCCGTCGACATCTACAACGCCGTGAGCCTCACCTACGCGTTGCCCCTGGGCGGCGAGGACATCGATGCGTTCGAGGGCGACCTGCGCCTGACCATCACGCAAGGCGGCGACGCCTTCCTGCCGCTCGGCGAGGGCGCCGAGGACGACCCCACGCTGCCCGGCGAGCTCGCCTACCTCGATGACGCCGGCGCGGTTTGCCGCTGCTGGAACTGGCGCGATGGCGTGCGCACCGCGTTGACGGACGACACGCGCAACGCCTTCCTGATTGTCGAGTGCGTCGACCCCGACCGCCTGGAGGACTGCCGCGCCGCGACGGACGAGCTCGCCTCCCTGGTTGAGCAGCACCTGGGTGCCACCATCGCGGTCAAGGACCTCGTCACGAATGGCCACCGCGAGGTCGCCATCGAGGCGTAGCTTGCCCGCGATCCAGCACACAGCATAAAAACGGGAGGCGGCAGCTCTATGGGCTGTCGCCTCCCACGTTACGTCGTGACAGTTGGCACCGCCCCATGCGCGAGCCGGAATGTTCACAGCTGGCTCACAGCTGGCGGATCGGGGTTCCCTCAAGGTCTCGATGGGCGGCGTGCTCGTGCTCCGCGGGGGCGGCCTCAGATGGGCCGCAATCCATCTCCTTGCCCATATGGGAGACGTATTCCAAGCGTTCGTCGGTGGGCTTGGTCGCAACGGTCCACGAACGCATGATGCGCGGAATGGCGATCCAACCCGCCAGCGCGCACACCACCAGCAGCAGTACAAAGAACATCAGGTTGACAGACATGACCGCTCCTTTCGACGTGGCCCGCACCGGCAATCGGCGCTCGATTGATATGGTTCTTCCTACCCCGGCTTTGACGGATTAACCATGCCTTTCCGCCAACGGAGGAATATGCCACGCGTGGAATCCCTCTGCTTGGGCAGTGACAACACACTCGAGCAAGAATTCAACGATTTGTTGCAGTCAAATGTCTCCCTTGCAAGTATCGCCTTGATCTTGCTCAGCAAAAGACGAGGTCAGCGCTTTGGCAGTATTATGCTTACTTGATATCTCCCTCTTTGACTGCAACAAAACGATACCTTTTGCGTTCAAAGCGGAGACAAAGCATTGGAGCCACGTCATCTATGCGCCCAGTGAGCAGACGCACCGCCTTGACGTTGGCGGTTTTCCATACCTTTCCGTCAATGCCACACCGCACGCGCCGTATTTGGGCAACTCAAAGAATAGCTTCTTGCCCTAAAGCTCGCTCCAGATACTAAGATGACCCCAGACGCGTCGAAGACGATGAAGGGAGCCCTCATGCGCATTGCGGAAGTTGCGGAAAAGTACGACATCAGCGCCGATACCTTGCGGTACTACGAACGCATCGGCCTGTTGCGTCCCGTGCGACGCAACACGGGCGGCGTGCGTGACTACAGCGAGGACGATTGCATGCGCATCGGGTTCGTCAAATGCATGCGCGGGGCAAATGTCTCGATCGAGGCCCTCATCGAGTACATGCAGCTCCTCGACGAGGGCGACGCGACGCTCGAGGCGCGCAAGCAGATTCTCATCGAACAGCGCGAGGCCGCACGCGAACGCCTCGCGCGCGTTCAAGAGGGGCTCGATCGGCTGGATTACAAAATTGCCCACTACGACGAGCTGCTCGCCGGGCGCGGAAGCTGCAGCGCGGCGGGAGCATGCGGCGCAAAGTAGCATCTGTCGCCGCCTGCACGCAGCCACACGGCAGGCCACATAGCACTCGCTCACCGTCTCTGGCATGCGCGAACCCAAACGTCTTTGACAACTGCGAGCCCAAACAAGAAAGGAATCACGCTCATGAAGGTATCGCTCGTCAACGGAAGCCCGCATAAGCACGGCTGCACCAACCGCGCCCTTGAGGAAGTTGCGCGCACGCTTGCCGAGCAGGGCGTGGACGCGGAGATCTTTTGGATTGGCGCCAAGCCGATCGGAGGGTGCGTGGCGTGCGGCGGTTGCAACAAGCTCGGCCGCTGCGTGTTCGACGACCAGGTAAACGAGTTCCGCCAGCTCGCCGCGCACGCCGATGGCTTTGTGTTTGGCGCTCCGGTCCATTACGCGCATGCCGCCGGCAGCCTGCTCGGCTTTATGGACCGCCTGTTCTACGCCAACGGGCGCGCGGGGCAACCGAACGTGTTCGCCCACAAGCCCGCCGCCGCCGTGCTCAGCGCCCGTCGCGCCGGCACCACGGCGTCCTTTGACGACATCAACAAGTTCTTCACCATCTCGCAGATGCCCGTGGTGAGCTCCCGGTACTGGAACAACATCCACGGCAACACCGCCGAAGAGATCGAGCAAGATAAAGAGGGGCTCGCCACCATGCGCATGCTCGCGCGCAACATGACATGGATGCTCCGCTGCATCGAGGCCGGTCGCGCCGCGGGCATCGAGCCGCCGGCGATGGACCCGGACATGGAGTTCACGAACTTCATTCGCTAGACGGGCAGATGGGGGGCGACATCCGCCCTCAGCTGGATGGATGTCGCCCCTAACTGGGCGGATGCCGCCCCTCAACGCCTCGACGCCACCTCCAAACGAGCAGGCGCCGCCCCCAACCGGGTAGGCGCCGCCTCCAACCGGGTAGGCACCGTCTCTCGCCAAGCGGGTGCTGCCCTCGATCAAAATAGCACCCTGAGTAGCACCCTGAGATGAGTGGGCGCATGAACAACGGGGCGGCCCACACTGCGCCCCGTACTCATGAAAGCACAAGGCGGTTGCGTCAACCCTGATCGCAAGAAGACCTGCAAGCGCACGGTCGCGGCACCCTGCACGCGGGCGATTGCGACCGCTCTACCCGCGGGCGGCGTCGACGAACGCGCGCCACAGCTTGAAGTCCGTCTCGAGCGTGCGCCAGGTGTACTCGGGGTGCCACTGCACACCCAGGCAGAAGCGCTGGCCCTCGACCTCGATGGCCTCGGACACGCCGTCGGTCGCGACGGCGGTGAGGCGCACGCCCTCGCCGAGCTTGTCCACGCAGCAATGGTGGCTCGAG
This sequence comes from Collinsella stercoris DSM 13279, assembly GCF_020735465.1. GTDB lineage: Bacteria > Actinomycetota > Coriobacteriia > Coriobacteriales > Coriobacteriaceae > Collinsella > Collinsella stercoris. Next base: position 1,576,240 of record NZ_CP085935.1, read on the forward strand.
TTCACTTGGACCTCGCCGCGCCAATCGAGCACGCGCGACAACAGCGAGCCGTCCTCCACGACAATGGGGTGCGCGGGGTCGTGCAAAATGGGCAAATGGCGCCAGTGCACCATGCCCTCGGGAACGGGCAGGCTCGGCACGTCCATGCACAGGGTGCCGCCCAATGCCACGTTAAGGATCTGCATGCCGCGGCACGTGGCGAAGATCGGCTTGCCTGCGGCGAGCGCGGCGCTGATCAACCGCAGCTCAAAGGCATCGCGCTCGTGGCATAGCAACCGCTCGTCATAAGGCTCTTCCTCGCCCCATAACGCCGGATCGACGTCCTGGCCCCCGGGAATGGCAACGCCGTCGGCCATGTCGATATAACGCGCCAGCACGTCATCGTCGTCGGTGAGCGACATGATGAGCGGCACGCCGCCCGCGGCAAGGATCGCATCGAGAAACACCGTTGCACCCGTCTCCTCGGGCGCCAGACGCTCGGGCATTATCAGGCAGGGCTGGCATTGCTCAAGACGCGGGGCGACGAGGATGATTGGTCGGTTCTGTGCTGCCGTCATGGTTAATGCCCCTTAATCGAATTCAGGAAGTCGCGGGCACGCTCAGACGTGGGGTGGTCGAAGAACTCGTCGGGGGCGCCCTCCTCCACAATGGCGCCGTCCGCCATGAACACCACGCGGTCGGCCACGCGGCGGGCGAAGTTCATCTCGTGCGTGACCACGATCATGGTCATGCCCTGGCGCGCCAGGTCGACCATGACGTCGAGCACCTCGTTGATCATCTCGGGGTCGAGCGCCGAGGTCGGCTCGTCGAACAACATCGCCTTGGGGTGCATGGCGAGCGAGCGGGCGATTGCCACGCGCTGCTGCTGGCCGCCGGAAAGCTGCGCCGGCACCTTGTGCGCCTGCGAGGCCACCCCCACGCGCTCGAGCAGCTCCATGGCACGGGCCTCCGCCTCGGCCTTGGGCAGACCCAGCACCTCGGTGGGGCCGAGCGTCACGTTTTGCAGGATACTCATGTGCGCGAACAAGTTGAAACTCTGGAACACCATGCCCAGCTCGGCGCGCATGGCCGCGAGCTCCTTGCCCTCCTGGGGCAGAGGTTGTCCCTCGATGAGGATTTCGCCGGAATCGATCGTCTCCAGGCGATTGATGGCGCGGCAGAGCGTCGACTTGCCCGAACCCGACGGGCCGATCACCACCACGACCTCGCCCTTGCCCACGGAAAGGTTCACGTCCTTGAGCACGTGCAGGTCGCCGAAGTGCTTATCCACATGGCGCAGCTCGATGATGGGGGTAGCCTGAGCGGCGCGGTCGGCTGAGGTTTCTACGTTTGAGGTCATATCGAAATCCGTTCTCTCGAAGGAAGGGGAGGCTCGCAGGGCGGGGACCGCTGCACAAAGGCACCGTAGGCCGTACTCTCACGCGGCGCCCTGCGGGCAAGCTAACACTACGCGGGGTTGGTGCTGTAGCGGCTCACCACGCGGGTGCCGCTGCGGCGCGCGACGTACACGGACAGCTGGTTGATAGCGTAGTTCAGCAGAATGTAAATCACGGCCACCACCAAATAGGTGCTCACCAACGCATCGTAGTTGGTTATGAGCACGCGCGCGTTCTGCAGCATGTCCGGATAGCTCACCACGTACGCCACGGTGGTGTCCTTGACCACCACGACCAGCTGGGAGATGAGCGAGGGGATCACATAGCGGATGGCCTGGGGCAGCACGATCTTGAGCTTGACGCGAAACGGCCGCATGCCAAGCGCCAAGGCGGCCTCGGTCTGCCCGCGCGGCACGGCGTTCATGCCGGCGCGAAACACCTCGGCGAGCACGCCGGAGGCCGCGAGCGCCACGGGCAGGGTGATCATCCAAAACGACGACATCCGGATGCCGTACTGCGGCACCACCAAAAAGAAGAAGTAGATGAGCAGCAGGCTGGGCACGCCGCGGAAAAAGTCCGTGACCACACGGCACAGGGCCGCAAGCCAGCGTATCCCGCTCGTCCGTCCCAGCATGAGGGCGAGGCCCAGTACCAGCGCGATGGCGCCGGCGGTGAGCGCCACCGTGAGGGTGCCGCGCAGGCCAGCCATCAGGTACGCCCAGGTGCTCCCCCAGGTAAAGAACTCCCAGTAGCGCGGATCGAGCTGACCGGTCGCCCAAAACTGATACACCACAAAACCCAACAGCACCGCCACCAGCACCGCCGAGACGGCCGTGCCGATGCGGATCTTCATGCGCATCTTGGGTCCCGGGGCCTCGTAGAGGGCATCGCGGATGCTGAGTGGCGCTGCGGCGCGTGCGCCCGCCTTGGTCTGTGCACTCATCGCGCGATCCTCACCTTTCTATCGATGCGGTTGCCCATGAACGCGATGGCAACCGCCGTGAGCGCGTATCCGGCAGCGGAGACGGCGAACGCCAAGATGCCGCCCGTGGCACGCGTGTTGATATAGGACACGACGCCCGTGAGCTCCGCCGGGTCGAGCGGCACCTGCGAGCCCAACGAGGTGGTGAGCATCACGGCGATGAGCAGGTTGGTCATGGGCAACACCGTGGTGCGCAGGGCCTGCGGGATCACGATGCGGCGCAACATCTGCCCAAAGGAGAGCCCCAGCGAACGCGCGGCCTCGATCTGCCCCACGCCGATGGTGTTGATGCCGCTCATGAAGTTCTCCGACCCGAACGCGGAGGCCACGAGCACGACGGTGAGGATCACGCAGGTGCGGTACGGCAGTACCAGGTTCAAGCTGGGCAGGGCGTACACGATGATGATAAGCAGCGACACGCCCGGGATGTTGCGAAACACTTGCACGTAGCCGTCGCCCAACCAGCGCAGCGGCTTGAACGGGCACACGCGCAGTACCGTGATGCCGACGGCGAGCGCCATGACCAGCGCGAAGCACAACGCGGTCATTCCCCATGTCGAAAGCAGGGCGTCCACGTAGTTTTGCCCGTACGTGGACAGCAGCTCGGATAAGCTCACGCGCCTCTCCTTCCCCCAAATCAATCGTTACCTGCGAAAATAATAGCGGAGGCACCCGCCTGCCCGCACGAGATGCGTCGAGCAAACGCGAGTGCCCCCGCCCAATCATCCCTCGCATAAAGCCCGCCGCATGTGCGGACCGCGCGGTGAGACCTTACAGTTCGCCGATGGTGGGCGGCTGCGGAACCTCGTCGATCTCGGCGCGGTCACCGATACAAAGCTTCCACAGCTCCTCCCACGTGCCGTCCTCCTCGATCTTGGCAAGGAAGTCGTTCACGAACGCCACGCCGTCGGAGTCGAGCGGCATGCCGATGCCGTACAGGTCCTCCGGGCCAAAGGGCTCGCCGGCCATCTTGTACTTGCCCGGCTGCTTCATCATGTCGGAGAACAGCATATTGCGGTCGATCACGTAAGCGTCAACGCGCTTTTGGGCGAGGGCCGAACGGGCCTCTTCGTCGGTCTTGAACTCCTGCAGCTTGGCATCGGGGCAGAGCTCCTCCATGATGCTCGGGCCGGTGGAGCCGGACTGCGCGGCGACGTTCTTGCCCGCCAGGTCCTCGAGACCCTCGATGCTGTCGTTGTCGGCGAGCACCAAGATGGACTGCTGCGTACTGTAGTACGGACCGGCGAAGGAGATGAGCTTCTTGCGGTCCTCGGTGATGGAATAGGTGGCGAACACGGCGTCAACCTGGTCGTTTTGCAGGACGGACTCGCGCGTGTCGGAGGTCACCTGCGTGGACTCGAACTTGGACTCGTCGCCCAAGATGTAGCGTACGAGCAGCTGGGACAGACCGGCGTCGAAGCCGCGGAGCTTGCCGTCCTTCTCGTTGAGCAAGCTAAAGAGCATGGAGGTCTGGACCACGCCCAGGCGCATGGTCCCGGCGTCCTTGATCTTTTGCGCCCACGTGCTCGCGGCGATGGTGGCGTCGTCAGCCACGGCACCGGAGGCAATCAGCTTGTCATATGCCTCTGCATCGAGGGCCGCAGGCTCCTGGTCCTCGGATGCGTTTGCATCGTCCGAACCGGCGGGCGCAGGGGCGGGCTCGCCGCCGCACGCGGTGAGGCCCAAGGCGGCAACGCCGGCGGCAGCGGCGCCGAGCACCTGACGGCGGTTGAACATGAACGAACGAGTGCTGTTGCTCATGAGATTCCTCTCCCTCTTCATCGGTATCACTTTAGTTTGCCGAAGTGATTGCGTTATTTTGTCACATTTTTGCGACAAGTATGGTGTCTTTTACCCGCAGACAGAAACTTGTAACAGCACGCAACTCGTCGGACGAGGAAACTCCATGGCGCCACACCGCGAGGCCCGACATGTCAGGAACTTTCGGTATTGGGAAGCTTAATGGCCATCGCTCGAGTAGACCGCGGCAAATTCCAACAAAACCCCAGTTGGCAGAGAGCAGAAATGTCGGTCTACTCGATGAGAGGCGAAAGAGCTTCCCAATACCGAAAATTTGTATGCCCAAATGAGCTCGAAGCCTAAAAATCGCGAAGCGCGGAGCGGATATCGGCGACGATCGCCTCGACGGTTGTGCCATTTTGAGCGAGCAGCTCTTCGGCGTCGAAACGGTCGGGAAAACCCTTATGCACGCCATAGCAAAGCACACGGACGGCGGATGGGCCCAGGTACCGGGCGATTTTCTCGCCCCAACCGCCCTCGAGCACGCCGTCCTCGAGCGTCACAAACACGCGATGCGAAGTCGCGAGGCTATCCAAAGCGCGTTCATCCAGCTCGGTGGCAAAACGCGGATTCATCAAGGTGGGAGTTACATCTTGCTCGGTGAGTGCATCGCACACGCGCTCGCCCAGGCCAAAGAAGCTGCCAAGCGCCAGCACTGCAACATCACTGCCAGCGCGAACCGTCCGGTAGCGCGGCTCGTCAAAGCTCACAGGGAGCCCCGCGCAATCGGCGCACACGGCGTCGCGCGCCTCGCCGCCTCGTGCGACCGTCTCGCCTGCCTCCTCGTGAAGGACCTGCTCGCCAACAGTGCGACCCACTTTCGCGGAGCACGGGGCGACGCCGGCGTCGATAACTCCGTTAGCCAGCAACTCCGGACGCGAGACCACGCCGTTGCCGGGAACGCGAATCACCACGGGACGCTCGTTTTGCGCAAGCGCCCAGTCCAGCATGGCTTCGTACTCCTCGCGACACACCGGCGCCAAACAGCGCAGATTGGGCAGCGCCCCCTGCAGAGCAAGGTCGAAAAAGCTCAGGTGCGTGGCATCGGCGGTGCCGAACACCGACGAACCGAAGTCCAAAATGACTGCAGGCAGGCTGTTGAGGCACAAATCGTGCCAGAATTCATCGTATGCACGCTGCATAAACACGCCGTAGAGCCCTAACACGGGCTTGGCGCCGGCGCGCGCGAGGCCCGCCGCGTAGGTGACCGCATGCTCCTCGGCAATGCCCACGTCCACGAACTGCTTGCCCGCGCGAGCGCGGCGCAGGGGCGTGAAGCCCATGATGTAGGGCGTGGCGGCAGAGATCGCCACCACACGGCGATCCGCCTGCATGCGGTTGAGCAGGTAGGCGCCCGTAATGCCGGCGTAGGTCTCGGTGTCCTCGCAGCGATTGCGCGGAAACACGTCATACGCGCCCGACTCGATGTCAAAGGGGCCCACATGGTGCCAGTTCTCGGAGTCTGCCGCGGCGGGCTCGTAGCCGGCGCCCTTAGTTGTGCACAGGTGCAAAACAACCGGATGGTCAATGCCGCGAAGCTCGGCGAGCACGCGCTCGACGGCCGCCTCGTCGTTGCCCTCGGCCAAGAAGCGGTAGTCCAGGCCCAGCGCGCGGAACAGGTTGCACGGGGCTTTGCCCTCGCTCTCGCGCAGCTCGGCGAGATTGCGGTACAGACCGCCATGGTTCTCGGCGATGGACCAGCCGTTGTCGTTGACGATCACGATCACGCCGGTACCGAGCTCGGCAAGATTGTCCAAGCCCTCAAACGCTAACCCGCCCGAGAGCGACCCGTCGCCAATCACGGCGACCACGTTGTAGCGCTCCCCCGCCAGATCGCGCGCCTTTGCCATACCGCAGGCAAGGCTCACCGAGGTAGAGGTGTGACCCATGGAAAAGAGGTCATGTTCGGATTCGTCGGGGCTGGTAAAACCGGATAGGCCGCCGAACTCCGCGGGATCGAGGTAATTCGAGGCGCGACCGGTAAGCATCTTGTGCGCGTACGTCTGGTGCGACACGTCAAAGATGAGCTTGTCCGTGGGCGAGTCGAACACGCGGTGCAGCGCCACGGTCAGCTCGACAACCCCCAGGTTGGAACCGATATGACCGCCCACCGAGGCGGAACTCGTCAAGATGGCACGGCGGATCTCGGCGCACAGCTCGGGCAATGTCTCGGGCTCGAGGCGCTTCACGTCCTGCGGCGATGAAATGCGTTCCAGCAGCATGCGAGCGACGGACCTCCTTGTGTGCCGATAGATGGCTTTCTCTTACCGTAAGAGTACCAGTTTCGCACACTCCGGTGTTGAAGTTATGGGGCGTCGGATGAATGGGGCGCGAGAGAATCCCGCGCCCCATCCACCCGTAGGGACGGCTTTCTTTTACACATATCTGCCGCGATACTCCCTATGCGCGGAGCGTGCACATGCGCGGTCGTCCCCCGTGCGCGCAGGCCCGGATGCGCCTGACCTGCGGCGTGAACGGCGCGCGGTGTTTTTACACTATGCGCGGTGCGTGCGGCGCTTTTGCACCATGCGCGCCACCGTGAGCGCAAAACCCACCGCAACGAGCGCCGCGGTCACAACGTAGACGAAGTGGTGCCCGTACAGGAAGATGTCCGGCCTGCCCTCGACAAACGCCGTGACCGGACGACCCGCCGCCACGCTCATCTGACCGTACAGCAGCGACGTGGAACCGGAAATGCCCACGGCCATGCCCAGGTAACGCGCCAGCGCGCTCGCACTGCCCGCAAATCCAAGCATCTCGACGGGCACCGACCCCATGATGAGCGAGTTGTTCGGCGCCTGGAAAATCGAGGTGCCCAGCGATGCGAGACCCAAGAACAGCAGAATCTGCGGAATGCCCTCGCCCATGCCGAGCGTACCGATGAGGAAGAGGCCCGAGGCAAACGTCGCCAGGCCAAGACACGTGAGCGGCTCGCAACCCACGCGGTCGGAGATCGCACCCGAAATGGGGCCCGCCACCGCGTTGACCAGCGGGATGATGCAGAAGATCAAACCCGAGAGGCCCGGGTCGAAGCCGCGGGCATCCTGCAGGTAGAACGGGGTCATGAGCTCATAGATGCCAATGGCGACAAAGCTGATGAACAGGCACGCGAGGTTCACCATGAAGTGCTTGTCGCGGAAGAGGTCGAGGTTGATGAGCGGCTCGGCGCAAGCGCGCTCGTGGCGCACAAACAGCGCGAGCAGCACGATGCCCGCCACCAGCGCGGCGACCACGAGCGGACCGGCATTGCTCTGCAGCATGGTGATGGAGAGGAACGTAAGGAGCATGCCCGGAATGAGCATGAGGCTGCCCACGACGTCCATCTTGCCGGGCTTGTGGTCGCGCATGGTGCGAGGCAGGGTAAAGTGGCCAATGACCAGCGAGATGAGGCCCACGGGGACGTTAATGAGGAAGATGTATTCCCAGGGCAGCACCGCCACGATAAAGCCGCCGAGCACGGGCCCGCACATCATGCCGAGCGCCACGAAGCTCGCCAGCAGCCCGAGGGCGCGGCCGCGCTCGCGTGCCGGGAACGCCTCGGTGATGATGCCCATGTTGTTGGCCATGGCCGACGCGCCGCCGATGCCCTGGACCGCGCGCGAGATCACAAGCGCGGGCAGCGTGGTGGAGAGGCCGCACATGAGCGAGCCGATGCTGAAGATCACCACGCCCACCTCAAAGTAGCGCACCTTGCCATGCAGGTCGCCCAGGCGGCCAAACACGAGCAGGAACGCGCACATGGTGAGCAGGTACACCGAGGAGACCCACTGGATCTGGTCGAGCCCGGCGTTCAGGGCCTTTTGCATGACGGGCAGCGCCACGTTGACGATGCTCGAATCGAGCGTCGCCATGAACGTCATGATGAGGACCGTGAACAAAATGGCCCACTTGTTCGGTGTCTTGACGGCATCGGTCGGGTGATTCATGCGCTTCCTTCCCACAAAACCTTCCCACAAAAAGAGCGGGCTCCCACCTCATAGCAGCTTGAGCTGGGAACCCGCATCGGTTCGTTGTGGCTATTTTTACCATGAGGCGCCACGGACCTCCATGCAGATATTGTCACTTCATCGCAAAACCAAGGGCGTCGCGGAGCGGGCATAAACCTGCCGCGAAAGTTACCTCTCGGTGGTCAAAAAGGACGCGCAACGCATATCTCCTCTCCGAGAGTTAACTCTCGGAGAGGAGATTGGACGTCCTGTAAAACAAAGGAAGCAAGGCGCGTGGAAAACGCATCATGCGGGGGCGAGCAAGCTTTCGAGTGGGGTCGATCAGGCTATCGAGCCGACTCGAGCTCGAGGAGGGCGCGCTTGCGACCGAGTCCCCCGGCATATCCCGTGAGCGCACCGTCGGCGCCCACCACGCGATGACACGGAATGATGATGGAAACGGGGTTGCGCGCGACGGCGGCACCGACGGCCCGTGCCGAGGTTGCGGCATCGGAGGTCTCGCGCCCGGCCAGCGCCGCATCGGACGAGGCTTGAGCCCCATGGGCGGCTATGGACAGGCCCCGCTCTCCGTGGGCAGTGGAAGCACCGGCAACATCCGGCTCCCCGTCGGCCGCGTCCGGCTTCCCGCCGGCTGCATCCCGCTCTCCACTAGCCGCGCTTGAGCTCCCTAAACCAGCCGATGCGTTGGAGAAACCCCGACCACAAGAAGACGCAAGCGCTCGTCTGTCACCGATCTTGCGTGCAAGATCGCCGTACGTGACCGTCTGCCCGTACGGAATCTCAAGCAACGCAACCCACACGGCATGCTGGAACTCAGTGCCCTCGACGTGCAGAGGGGGCGTCCAACGCGGCGCCTGACCGGCAAAGTACGCATTCAGCCACGCCCATGCACGCTCGAGCACGCTCACGGCAGCCGTGTTCTGAGGGTCGCTCGCGCTCATGGGATTTCCCCCGGAGGTCGCATCGCAGCCCTCAATCACCTCGTCGGCAACCACGGGCGAATCACAAACAGCCGCATCGGTCTCCACCGCAGAAAACGCGCCCTTCTGCATGTCGAACGAGCGCTCACCGCCCGTGAGCGTGGCGCCATAATGAGATTGGCCCACAAACCACAACCCGGTGAGCCCCTGCGCGTCGGCGGCAAGCGTTATGTCGCCCAACGGCGAGTGATAGGTGGTGGTTATCATGCGAACGGCCCCTCTCGTCTAACCAGCCCATTGTACCGCGCGCGACGAGGCTGTGTGCAAAAGGGGCCCATCCCCTTTTGCACATCGCAGGGGTACTCGAGTCGCCGGTCAACGCAGAGCCATGCGGGTCGCAGGTCGCTCCGATCGCACGGCTGCTCGACTCACAGGCCCACCCCGATTGCAGAGCCCCTCGAACTGCAGAGCACCCAGAACGCCAGGACGCTCGGGCTGCGGCTCCACTCGGATCGCAGGGCTCTCAAGCCGTAAGACCGCTCGGATCGCAGGGCCGCTCGGGCGCGGCGCCACTCGGATCGCAAGGCCACTCTGAACACTAGGGCGCTAGGGTTGCAGAGCCACCCAGCTACTCGGCGCTCTTAAGAGCGCCCACCATGTCGATCTTGTCGAGGCTACGGTTGGTGAAGCGGTTGATGATGAGCGTGAACACGAGCGACATCACCGATGCGAACACATACGTCTGCGGCTCCACGATCGTATCGAAGAACAGCGACGGCATGCGCAGCACGTAGGTGAGGAAGCGCGTGATCACGTACCCCAGCGGCCAGCCCGCCACGATGCCGATGAGCGTGAGGATGATCGTCTCCTTGTTGATGTAGCGATACACCTCGCGCCTGCGGAACCCCAGCACCTTGATGGTGGCCAGCTCGCGCTCGCGCTCGGAGATGTTCGTGTTGGACAGCGTGAACACCACGGCGAACGCCAGGGCACCGGCCATGACCGTGACCACGTAGACCACCACGTCGATGATCTTGAAGCTCTCGCCAAAGCTGTCGGCAATCTTGGCGGAGCTCGACACGCTCACAAAGGTATCGCCGGCGGCGAGCTCGTCGGCAAGCTCGATCTTTTCGGCGTTCGAACCGTCGAGGTTCGCAAAGAGGGCGTTCGGCACGCACGGCTCGCCAAAGGCCTGCCCGTAAGCGTCCTCCGTCATGTAGATGAAGTTGCCCAAAAAGCTCACGGTGATGCCCTCGGCGCGAACCGTGCCCGTGCGCAGCGTGGTGTCCTGCACCTTGAGCTCGTCGCCTATCTCCAAGCCCAAGACTTGCTCGATGTTCTTGGTCACCAGCGCGCCGGCGCCCTCGCGCGGCAGCTCCAGGTCCTCGCCGCCGATTGCGGGCTGCAAGAACGTGGTGCTGGAGCCGTCCTCGGTGCGCATGTAGGCGGAAAGGTCCGCACCGTTGGGAACTACCACCAACTGGACGCTCTCCTTGACGCCGTCGAGCTCGACCGTCACCGAGTCCACGCGCGCCTCGAGCATGGTGTCCACCTGGCCGGTGGCGCGCAGCTCGCGCTCGCCCTGGGCGAAGTCGTCATCGGTGGTCACGGCGAGCAGGTCGTAGCGCACGACGCCCTCGCTGCCGTACTGGCGCGGCTTGAGCGAGATCACTGTGTCGCGAATACCCAGGCCGCAGATCATGAGCGCCGTGCATCCTGCGATGCCGAACACCGTCATGAGGAAGCGCTTCTTATAGCGGAAGAGGTTGCGCGCACTGACCTTGTTGAGGAAGGAGAGGCGGCGCCACAGGGGCGTGATGCGCTCGAGCAGGATGCGCTTGCCGGCACGCGGGGCCTTGGGGCGCATGAGCGAGGCGGGCGTTTCCTTGAGCACGTGGCGGCACGCGAGGAACGTTGCCCCCACGATGCCGACGGCGAACAGCGCCATGCCGAGCACCGCCGTGGTGGGGTTGTAATGCAGCTGGAACGCGGGAAGCGCGTACATGGTGCGAAAGATGGTGAAGATGACCTCCGGCAGCACGATAAAGCCCAGGGCGTCACCCACCAGGCCGCCGGCCAGGCACGCTGAGAACGCATAAGCCAGGTACTTCGCCATGATCTGCACGCGGCTGTACCCGAGCGCCTTGTACACGCCGATGAGCCCTCGGTCCTCCTCCACCATGCGCGTCACCGTGGTGAGGCTGATGAGCACCGCCACCGTGAAGAAGATGAGCGGGAACACCGTGGCGATGGACTCGATGGAGCTCGCGTCCGACTCCACGCTGGCGTAACTGGGCAGCGAGGTGCGGTCCTGGATGTACCAGGCGGCACGCTCGATGCCGTCCACCTCGGTGCGCGCGCTTGCAAAGGCCGCCTCGACGTCCGCCTTTTGCTCGTCGAGCTCGGCCTGGCCCTGAGCCGCCTGCGCGGCACCAGCGTCGAGCTGGGCCTGACCGCTGGCGAGCTGACGCTCGGCATCGGCGCGCTTGCGGTCGAGCTCGGTCTGGGCGGCCGAGAGCTGCGGCGCGCTCAAGGCGGCATCGGCAAGCATGCCCGCCTGGCTCGCGAGGGCGGGCAGCTGTTCGCTCAAACTCAAGATGCCCGTCTTGATCTGGGCGATCTCGCGCTGCAGCTGCTCGATTTGCGCATCGTTTTCCGGATAAGCGTCGACGAGGGCACCCAAGCGCGCGGCGTCATCGGAGCTCAGGTGACCCTGCTCCACAAGCGGGTCGAGCAGCTGGTGGACGCGGTCCTTTACCGCGGGGTCGCCCGTAGGCAGCTTGCCCACGGCATCGCTCAGCTCGTCGCACAGCGCAGCGCCTGCGCGGGCGCGTTCGGCGATGGCGGCGGCATAGGCGTCAATCGCCTGCGTGAACGGCGCTTTGGCCGAGGCGTCGCCGTTTTGCAGCCGCTGCCATTCGTCCGCCGGCCACGCGGAGCCCATCATCGAGGCGAGCGTGTTTGCCCCCGCCATGGCCGTATCGATCTGAGCGCGCGTGGCATCGAGCTGCTTTTGGGCCGCATCGAGCTGCTCGCGGGCCTGGTCGCCCTGCTCCGAAAGCTGCGCGAAACCGGCTGCGACCTGCGCCAGCGCAGCGTCGATCTGCTCTTGCGCGCTCGCGAGCTGCTCGTTCGCCGCGTCTTGCTGCTCGTCGATCTCCTCGTTCGCGCTGGCCTTGACGCCGTCGGTGCGCGCGTCCTCGCGCTCCTCGCGAATACCCTCGGCGCGTTGCTTTACATCGTCGACGAGGGCCTTGTACTCGTCGGAATAGGTCATGAGGTCGGACGCGCCCGTCACGGCGAGGTAGGCAACCGTGAACGTATCGCGGTCCAGTACCGCGCCTGGCGTGAGGAAGAACGCGTACTGCGCGCCGCCCGTGCTGCGAAACGACATGCTCTGGCTGCCGGCGTTCACGTCCATGGGATCGAGCACCGCGCCCGTGATGGTGTAGGAACCGCGTTTGAAGATGGGAGTCGACTCGGAAGACGTCGAAGCGGAATCCTCGCCCGCGGCACCTTCGAGAGCAATGCCTTCACCCGCGGCGCTCTCGTCCGCAACGCCCTCGTTCGCGGCGCCCCCGGTCGCGGCGCCTTCACCTGTGGCGTCCTCGCCGGCGGCAACAGCGCCTTCACCCTTGGCGCTCTCGCCCGCAGAATCCTCGTCCGCCGCATCTTCGGCCGCGGCGTCCTCGGTCACCGTGTTCTCGTCCTCATCCAAACCCTCGAACGTGACCTTGTCGCCGATCTTCTTGCCGCTCGCATCGAGGTACTTCTGCGTGACGGCGACCTCGTTCACATCACGCGGCAAGCGGCCCTCGAGCACCTGGGGCTCGTTCAGTCCGGCCGGGGAAAGCGCCTTGACGTCCACTTTCTGACTCGCGTCGTCCACCGTGGTGTAGGCCGTCTCGGAGTAGCCGCCCTCGGCGACATCCACGCCGTCGAGCTTGCCGAGCGCCTTGATATCGGCGCTGTCCAAGCCGAGCGTCGACTGGATGGAGACGTCGAACAACCGCTGGTCGTCATAGTAGCTGTCCGCCGTAAAACGCAGGTCGTCGCAGGCCGCCTTGAGGCCCACGAACAAAGTGACGCCCAACGCCGTGATGACCGCGAGCGACACGAACTTCTTGAGGTTTCCCGTGATGGTGCGCCGGATATCCGTGGAAAAGGCCGCCGGCATCACGCTGCGGCCTCCGCGAGGGGCGCGCTCAACGCGAACGCGCCCCTTGGTGCTCGCGTGCTCTTGCCTGTTTCTCCGCTTACTCACACGCGTCCCCTACCACTCGATGTCCGCAATCGGGGTGGGGTTGGCGTTCACCTGCATATCGGTCACACGGCCGCTGTTGAAGCGGATAAGGCGATCGGCCATGGGCGCGAGCGCGGAGTTGTGCGTGATGATGAGCACTGTGATGCCGTCGCGGCGGCACGTGTCCTGCAGCAGTTGCAGCACCTGCTTGCCGGTCTGGTAGTCGAGCGCGCCGGTGGGCTCGTCGCACAACAGCAGCTTGGGGTTCTTGGCGATGGCGCGGGCGATGGACACGCGCTGCTGCTCGCCGCCCGAGAGCTGCGCCGGGAAGTTCGCCATGCGCTCACCTAAGCCCACTTTGCGCAGGCATTCGGCGGCATCGAGGGAATCGGGGCAAATCTGCGAGGCGAGCTCGACGTTCTCGAGCGCCGTGAGGTTGGGCACCAAGTTGTAGAACTGGAAGACAAAGCCCACGTCCGCGCGGCGATATTCCACCAGATCGTCCTCACTGGCCTGGCTCACATCGCGACCGTCCACGATCACGCGCCCGCTCGTGGCGGTGTCCATGCCGCCCAAGATGTTAAGGGCCGTGGTCTTGCCCGCGCCCGAGGCGCCCAAGATCACGGCGAGCTCACCGCGCTCGACCTCGAAGCTCGCGCCGTCGAGAGCGTGCACCTCCGAGCCGCCCGACCCGTATATCTTCATGACATCGCTGAACTCGATATAGGCCATGCCGTGCCCCCATACCGCGAATTTCCCATATTAGTTTGATATACCCACAAGCATAGGTGTCATGCCAATCCGCTGGTCACGATACCGCTCCTCGGTAACTCGACAACTCGACAATTGTGCGCTTCTCGAATATTAAATTACCCTTCCACGGCAGCACAGTCTGTCCTCTAATGATTTGGAACAATGACTCTCGTGCGCAAGAGTTGATCTGATTATTATGGCGCATAAGCACCAACGACCAAGAAAAGCATCAGGCTCTTGGCAATAACTCGCCCCTCAAAGCACGCTCATTTTCCGCCACAAAACCTTGCGTCCATGTTCCCAAATGAGGCAGCCCCTCATTGCTCAAACGTCCAAAGAGCATGCCTTTCGCACGCCCCTTGTCATCACTCTGACCTCCCGAGCGCCTGTCGAATACTCAAGCCGGCACATGGAAAATCAATATCATTCCTCGAGAGCGTATAGCCGAGCAGCGCCCGCGATAGCACCGACCGTCTCGCATCACTCGAAGCCCAAAACGCTTGGAATATCCGTATAGGGGACAAGCCCGCCACGCCGAGTCGAGAGCTCGTCTTCTCCGGCATACACGACACAACGATGGTCGGCATCCAAATCAAGCTCTCGGGAAGCGATCCGCTCGAGCACGTCAAAATATTTGCTCCGGAACGTCGTGGAGGATTTAATCTCAACAGCAGCGAATGGGCAAGGGCCTTTTTCAATAACGACATCGATCTCGTTTTTGTTGGAGTCGCGCCAAAAGGAAAGACTCGGCACCCTTCCACGATTGAAATACTCCTTCATAAGTTCCGATACGACTGCAGTTTCAAAAACAGCTCCCCTCTGAGGGTGCACAGAAAGCTCATCGGCATCTTCTATACCAAGCAGGTTACACAGCAACCCGCTGTCGTGAAAATAAAGCTTGGGCGTTTTGATAAGCCGTTTCCCCCGATTGGCTGCATAAGGTCTCAGCAGATGAATCACATAACTGGAGGACAAAATCGATATCCAGTTGTTCGCGGTTACGTTCGAGATGCCACAATCGCTCGCCAAACTCGCCACATTGAGAAGCTCGCCGGACCGAAGGGCGCAAAGCCGGATGAAGCGCGAGAACTCCCCAATCTTCGCCACACCGAGCTCTTGGCGAACATCACGCTCCAAGTACGTCTCAATGTACGAGGGATAGAAATCAAGCGGATCGATATCCGATGCGATAACACGCGGATATCCTCCGCGATATATCCAACTCCAAGCACCTTCAGGGCGCAACGAGCCCTGCGATATCTCCCGATAAGAAAGCGGAAGCAGACGCAGGATTCCAACGCGCCCCGCAAGCGATTGAGAAATGTTTTTCGAGAGCAAAAAGTTCTGTGAACCAGAAATGATGAACGAGCCGGGCTCGTCACGCTTGTCAACCATGCCTTGCAAATATGAAAATAGCTCGGGCACTCGCTGAGCCTCATCAAAAATCACGCAATGGGCATGGCGGTTGAGAAACTCATTTGGATCTGCTTGGAATAATTCACGCGTTGCAGGGTCCTCGAACGACAGATAGTCATGCGAGGGGAACGCGCTTTTAATAAGCGTGGATTTACCGCTCTGACGAGGTCCTGTAACAGAAACGACGGGGAACTTTGTCGCCAACTGCGTCAACTTCCGCTTCATATCGCGTGAAATCACGAGAAACCACCTTCTGCCTAATACCAATTACTCGCATTACCTGTGCAGTTCTTGATGACTTTATAATTATCATATCCTTCACTTTATAATTGTCATAGCTACGACTTAGTAATTATCATAAACATGACTTTATAATTGTCCTAGGACTGACTTGGCAATCAGCCTAGTTGGACTCGAAGTCGTACTCAAAGTGCTGCAAAAATCCCTAACAGCAAAATGCTATATCTCATACAGCATATTATTGAGAGGCAGGGGTATCTGCCAACTGGGCAAACCTTGCTCACAAGAGCCCGTTAATACTGCTAATGACTAAGCATATGTGCCGCAAGGGATTCTTGCAGCACATGCGCCTCCGGTTGTTCCGCAAACGGCCTTTCAAACGGCCCTTACGCCTTGAGCGTGAGCACCGCACCGAAGGCGGTGGGACCGCAGTGGCTCGAAATCACGCCGCCGACCTGCGTCCACGTCACGCTCTCAAATCCAAGTTCGCGAGCATAGACCTCCATGTCGCCACGCAGCTCCTCGGACAGGCCCACGGAATACGCGAGGCCGATATGCGAGTAGTCGATATCGCCCTTGGAAATCATGTGGTCAAGGAACGCCCGCGCGCATTTGAGCATGGAGCCGCGGAATTTCTTGGTCGCAACGAACTTGCCGCCCGTCACCTCGATGCAGGACTTGATCTTGAGCAAGTGGGCACCCAAGAACGCCATGTTGGAAAGACGACCGCCGCCCTTGAGAAACGCCAGGTCGGTGGGGACAAAGCCCAGCAGCACGCGATCCATGACGCTTTCGACGAACGTGAAAACATCATCAACGCTCGCCTCGGGGTGGGCCTCGATATACTTTGCCGCCTCAACGGCAACGAGAGACTGGCCAACAGAGACAAAACGCGTGTCCATGGATCGCACGTAGTCGCGCCCCTCGGCAGCGATCTTCGAGGATTGGTGCGAGCAGGTTGTGACCTCGGAATACGCCAGGTGCAAGATGGTGGCGTCGGGCTGCTCGGCGTGGATACGGTCGAAGACCTCCTCGAAATCCGCCGGCGAGCAGCCGCTCGTCTTGGGCATTTGCCCCAACTCGTTGCAGCGCGCGTAGATCTCGAGCGGCGAAATGGCGCCGTCGTCAACGGTCTCGTCGCCAATCGTAACGTGCATGGGAACGCTCACGATGCCGTAGCGCTCGCACAGCTCGGGCGTAACGTCCGCACCGGACTCAACCACGACTACGTATTTGCCCACACCAATCACAACCTATCAACGTCGCTGTTCCGCTCTCAAAAAAGCACCGCCCACGGCAGAACCGGCGGCGGCGCTTTCGGATTCCAATCGTACTCGATGTACGATTATACACACTTTGAACAATCCTGTTACTTATCTCGCACAGCGGTCACCATTTCCCATGAATGGGCAGGGGGTCAACACCCCATGGCAACAGAGCACCGCGCCCCGCATGCAGAGGGCCGCGCCCCATGCGGAGCACCACGCCCCGCATGCAGAGAGGCAGCACTGCACCTGCAAAGCGGAACGCCCCACATGCAGAGGACCAGCACCCCGCGGCGCGCATATGGAGCCCGACACCAACCCGCTCGATCGAGCCGGCGCTACTCGACCAGCAGCTTGGCAATCTGGACCGCGTTGGTGGCGGCACCCTTGCGAATCTGGTCGCCGCAGCACCAGAAGGTGATGCCGCGCAGCTCATCCGGATTGGAAATATCGCGACGCACGCGACCAACCCAGATCAGATCCTGGTCGGACGTGTCGAGCGGCATGGGCCAACGGTCATGCGGGCTCTGCGCGTCCAAATCGTCCACGAGCTTGACGCCCGGGGCGGCGGCAAGGGCCTCGCGCGCCTGCTCGAGCGTGATGTCGCGCTCGAACTCGAGCGTGATGCTCTCCGAATGCGAGCGCAGGACGGGCACGCGCACGCACGTGCAGTTCACGCGCAGGTTGGGTAGGTGCATGATCTTGCGGCCCTCGTTTTGGAGCTTCATCTCCTCCGAAGTGAAGCCCTCGAACTTCTCCCCGCCGATCTGCGGGATGAGGTTGCTCGCCAGCTGCGCGGCGAACGCACGGGGCGCGGGCATCTCCTCGCCGCGGCCCATGCAGCCGATCTGCTCCTCAAGTTCCCGCATGCCGGGCACACCCGCGCCGCTGGCGGCCTGGTAGGTCGACACGATCATGCGGGTGACGCCCGCGAGCTGGTGCAACGGCCACGTGGGAACGAGCCCGATGATGGTGGCGCAGTTGGGGTTGGCGATGATGCCCTTGTGGTCGAGGGCGTCCGCCGCATTGATCTCGGGCACCACAAGCGGGACGTCGGGGTCCAGGCGGAACGCATGCGAGTTGTCCACCACCACGGCACCGCGCTTGACGGCCTCGGGGTAGAGCGCCAGGGCCACGTCGTCGTCGGCTGCACCGAGCACGATGTCCACGCCGTCGAACGCCTCGGACGCGGCGGCCTCGATGGTCACGGCGCCCCACGGGGTCTCGATCACTTTGCCCGCGGAGCGCGGGCTCGCGAGCAGCTTGAGATTGCCCACCGGGAACTGCTGCTCCTCCAGGCACGCGAGCATCTGCGTGCCCACCGCTCCGGTGGCGCCGACGATCGCGACTGTGTACATCTTCATGGTGCTCTCTCCTTCTCTGCCGTGCGCCTGGGAAGGCAGCAGCCAACTGCCACCAGCACCGAAGCCCACGTCGAACGGTGGGTTTTACGCCTCCAGATCGGCCGTCGTCACAATACCGTTCTTGTCGGAGAACGCGTCGTAGATGGTCTTGATGGCCAGGTCGAAGTCCTTTTCCTCCACGCCGACGATGATGTTGATCTCGTCGCAGCCTTGGGTGATCATGCGCACGCTCACCCCGGCCTCGCCGAGCTTGCCGAACAGGTGACCGGAAATGCCTGCGCGGCCGCGCAGGTTGCGGCCGACCGTGGCGATGAGCGCGAGGTTCTCCACCACCTCGATCTCGAGGGGCTCGACCTCCTCCTGGATGTCGGCGATCAGCGAGTACAGCGAATCCTTGACATCGGACGCCTGGACCACGGCGGCGAACTGGTCCACACCCGTGGGCATGTGCTCGACGGAGACCCCGTAGCGCTCGAACACCGAGAGCGCGCGGCGCATAAAGCCGATGCGGCTCTTGGTGCGGTCGCGCGCCACCGTGATGGCAAGGAAGCCGCGCTTGCCCGCGATGCCGGTGATGATGGGCTCGGTATCGCCCTCCTTCGCGGTCTCGGAGATGATGGTACCCGGGTCCTCGGGGGCGTTGGTGTTCTTGATCACGAGCGGGATCCCGGCGTCGCGGACGGGGAACACTGCCTCCTCGTGCAGGACGCTCGCGCCCATGTAGGAGAGCTCACGCAGCTCCTCGTAGGTGATGCGGGGAATGGGCTGGGCGCCCGGGACGATGCGCGGGTCGGCGGACAGAAAGCCCGAGACGTCCGTCCAGTTCTCGTACAGGTCCGCACCGAGGCACTGGGCGAGGATGGAACCGGAGATGTCGCCGCCGCCGCGGTCGAGCAGCTTGATGCGGCCCTCCTTGGTGGCGCCGTAAAAACCGGGCATCACAAAGCCGCCCTCGCGGGCGTTCTCCTTGACGAGCTCCGCGGTGCGGCGCATGGAGAGGGTCCCGTCGTGATGGAAGGCGACCATGTCCGCCGCGTCGATGAACGGCAGGCCCAGGTACTCGGCCATCAGGCGCGCGGTGAAATACTCGCCGCGGCTCACGAGCTCCTCGGTGGTGTAGCCGCCCGAGCGGGCGCGCTCGGCGAACGCGGCGAACTCGTCGCGAATGGGATAGCCGAGCCCCAGCTCGTCGGCGATGTCAAAGTAGCGCTGGCCGATGTCGGCGAGCAGGTCGTCGCAGGAGACATGGTAATTCACGTGCGCGTCAACCAAATACAGCAGGTCGGTGACCTTGGTGTCGCTCTTGGTGCGACGACCGCACGCGCTCACCACCACAAAGCGACGCGCCGGGTCGGCGTCGATGATCGCCTTGATCTTGCGAAAATGCTCGGCGTCGGCAACGGATGAGCCGCCGAACTTGGTGATCTTGATCATGGTGAGCGAAACCTTTCCCCACAGCGGGCGCGAACAGCCCAAATCGCATATGCGAGCCACGTACGGTATGCAGGTTGTCACTTTATCATGCGCAAGTACCTCGCCAATAAACCGGCGCATTTGTTTCCAAATAAAGAACGTCCTATGAAGCGCCGCTGAAGAGCGGGAAGTCGCCGGCGCTTTAGCGCGGCGGAGCGTCGCGCTCTGTTACCATGAGCGCGAACACAAGGCACCGGCCGTGAGAGGACATAAGCATGGCGAACATGGCGACGTATCACAGCACGCGCTCAAAGGCACCCGCACTCACTTCCAAAGAGGCGATTCGCCGCGGCATTGCGCCCGACGGCGGGCTGTATGTGAGCGACGCGCTCGGAGATGCCACCGTTGACCTTGAGAACCTTGCAGACAAGGACTACTTCGAGCTCGCCCGCGAGGTGCTGGGGGCCCTGCTGCCCGACTATACCGCCGACGAGATCGCCGCCTGCGTCACCGAGGCATATGAGGGCACGTTTGCGAGCGACGAGCTGACGCCCGTGGTGCCGCTGAGCTGCGCTCCCAACGCCGACAACGTGCCTGCTTACGTGCTCGAGTTGTGGCATGGCCCCACGAGCGCCTTTAAGGACGTTGCGCTCCAGATGCTGCCGCGCCTCATGGCGCGCACCGCCGACACCGATACCGACTGCACCGCCACGGCCGACACCGGCGCCACCGCCGAAGCCGACACCGCCTCGGCATCCTCCCCTGCTCCCGCCGAGAAGATCATGATCGTGACCGCGACCTCCGGCGACACCGGCAAGGCGGCACTCGCCGGCTTTGCCGACGCCCCGGGCTGCGGCATCACCGTCTTTTACCCCGAGGGCAAGGTCTCTCGCGTGCAGGAACTGCAGATGAGCACGCAGGAGGGCGGCAACGTGTCCGTCTGCGGGGTGCGCGGCAATTTTGACGACGCCCAGAGCGCGGTCAAGCGCATCTTCGCCGACCGCGAGCTCGCCGAGCGTCTCGCCGCGCAGGGCGTGCGACTCTCCAGTGCCAACTCCATCAACGTGGGCCGCCTGGTCCCGCAGGTGGTGTACTACTTTGCCGCCTACGCGCAGCTTCTGCGCGCCGGTTCCATCGAGCCCGGCGACGCCGTGGAGTTCTGCGTGCCCACCGGCAACTTTGGCGACATCCTCGCCGGCTACTACGCCAAGCGCCTGGGGCTGCCTGTGGCCAAGCTCGTGGTTGCCAGCGACAAGAACAACGTGCTCTACGACTTCCTCACCACCGGCACCTACGACCGCGCCCGACCGTTCTTCACCACCACCTCGCCGAGCATGGACATCCTCATCTCGTCCAACCTCGAGCGTATGCTGTACTACCTGAGCGACGGCGATTGCGAACTCGTCTCCCAGCTCATGGACCAGCTCGCCCAGGGCTCTTATGAGGTGCCTGCCGAGCTCCTCGCCAAGATCCAACAGGTCTTTGGCTGCGGCTGGGCGGACGAGGACCAGGTGGCGGCGGCCATCAAGTCGTGCTGGGAGGCGAACGGCTACCTCATCGACCCGCACACCGCCTGCGGCTACCACGTCCTGGCAGATCAGCCCGCCACCCCCGGCGCCAAGGCCCGCGTGCTGCTGTCCACCGCAAGTCCGTACAAGTTCCCCCGCGCCGTGGCGAGCGCCCTGGGGCTCTTCTGCCCGCCGAGCGACTTTGCCTGCATGGACGTGCTTGCCAAGGCCACCGACACCACTGCCCCCGAGCAGCTCGCCACGCTCCAGGGCAAGCCCGTGCTCCACACCGACGTGGTCGATGTCGACGGCATGTCCGCCTACGTGGAGAATGCCGCCCGAGCCCTTTAAGCCGCGCGGGCCTTCCGCTCCCCACCCATGCGCATGGGAAGCGGAAGGCCCGCCCGACACTTAGGCGTGGTACGTCCGCCGCGAGTTCCGCACGAGCCAGAGAGCCCAGTGGGCTCTCCGTGCGAGCAGGACTGCCCGAGCGCCGGACGTACCATGCCCGAGCTTCGGACACGCCACGTCGCCCGTACTTATATCGATGTATCAAGAAGAGTTAGGCCGCGTCTTCGGCAAGCGGATCGGCAACACACTCACACGTTTCGTACATGTTCCAAGGATCCAGGTCCACACAAGAAGTCTCGTCGTGATTTCCGGCAACGTCCCACGCGACGGCACCATTCATGACCGTCAACCTGCTTGAGAAGAAATCCTCATCCGATAGCTGGGCAAATACACCACCTTGCTCGATGAGGGGCTTGATATCTGCGCGACGTACCGACCCGTCGGAGAAATACGCATACACGGTAAAATCATCGCCCGCGAGCGCTTGGACAACACAAGGCAGATACTCCATGCGATACCTCCTACATCAACGGATCAATGGGATTGAGCGGCTTGCCCGCAGCGGCCAACTCCCAGTTTTGCATCAGCTCGTCTTTGTGCAATTCAGCCTAGGCAAGAACGAACTTCAACTGGCGATTTGGCAAGGCGCCACGAGTGACACAGCCATTTTGGATATCAACTGACGCCGACCTGCCGGTATACTCCGCATGGAAATGAGGAGGGTTATGCTCATCGTAGTACATGGTAATTTTAATTCCCAAAAACAGTGCGATAACTCGCATAGACGCTCATTTCAACGGCATGAAAAGTACCACCATTGTACCCGCATGCGCATCACTTAGAATCAGTCCCTGATAGGATGGTGAGGTGCGGCTCGCCCTCAACAAGGAGGCACTTCATGATCAAGATCACCGTTCCCGCCACGAGCGCGAACCTCGGCATCGGCTACGACACGCTCGGCATGGCGGTCTCGCTGTACTCGCACTTCACTTTCGAGCGTTCCGATGAACTCAAGATCACGGGCTGCCCCGAAGAGTTCCAAAACGAATCGAACCTCGTATACGTCTCGTTCGTCGACGCGCTACACGAATGGGGCGAGGAGCCCTTCCCCGTCAAGCTCGACATCCACACCGATGTTCCCGTCGCGCGCGGCTTGGGAAGCAGCTCGACGTGCGTCGTCGCGGGCATCATGGCCGCGGCCGCGCTCACGGGGCACACGGTCGACCGCGCCGAGCTCGTGCGCATCGCCACCGCCGTCGAGGGGCACCCCGACAACGTGGCCCCCGCCATTCTGGGCGGCGCCGTGTGCTCGTTCACGCCCGAGGGCGGACTGCCCCGCTGCCTGCGCTACGACGTGAGCGACCGCCTGCGCTTTATCACCGTGATCCCTCCCTACGAGGTGCACACGAGCGAGGCGCGCAAGGTCGTCCCACAGGAGGTGCCGCTCTCCAGCGCGGTGTGGCAGATGGGCCGCATCGCGGGCATGACGCGCGGCCTCGAGACCGGCGACCTCGCCCTCATCGCCGATGCGAACGACGACCGTCTGCAGGAGCCCTACCGCCGCGCCCTCATCCCCGACTACGACGCGATCCGCGCCACGTGCCTTTCCGGCGGAGCGGGGACGCTCTGGATCTCCGGCTCGGGTTCCACCCTCATGGCAGTCACCGACGACACCATCGTGGCCAAGTTCCTGCAGGTGCGCCTGCGCGAGCAGTTCCCCACCTGCGAGACGCACATCCTCACCTGCGACACCGAAGGCGCCCAAATCGAATACCTGTAGACAGGTCGTGCGGTGCGCAAGCACCGCCAAAGCGCAACGGCACTCGACCGCAGCGCCGCCCGACCGCAGTGGCGCTCGATCAACTTACAGGAGCAAGCTTGGACGCGATGCTCGCCCCGCGGTATATCACGCGCGCGACCGTTACCACTTGAGCGTCCTCGTCAATCCAGTAAAACATGAGGTAATTCTCCACCCGTAGCGCGCGATACTCATGCGCAAGCGGGCGTATCGTTTGATAGACGCGGCGGCGATATGGCATCGACTGGAGGCCGTCTCCCACAGCCATAAACTCCTGCGCAAGCTTTTCCGCCGCTCGCGGGTTTTGAAGATCGCCCGCGATATACGAAACGATTTCCGTTACATCACGTAGCGCCAAGGGGAGGTATTCGACCTTATACACAGGACGCCTCCGAAGACGACGCATTGCGAACCGCGTCTCGCATCGCCGCAAAGACTTCCTTTGACGAGTATCGAACGCTCGTCAGTTCGGCCTCACGCTCCGCCTCCTTGAGCTTGGTGTACACCTCGCTCTCGAACTGCAGGTTCTCATAAGCCTCCATGCTCATGACCACCATCTCGCCGACCCCGTTCCTCGTGAGAAAAATCGGCGCGGCCGTTTCCTGTGCCTCGGAAGAGACCTCCGTGAACTTGTTTCTCAGGTCAGAAATCGGACGAATGGACGGCATCTGAGCTCCCTTTGTAAGAGTTATCATAATTATGATAACTCTTCGGCAACAGCGGTCACGAAAGGGGCACCATGAAATACCAGGAGATCGGATCGAGCGGCGTCGAGGCGAGCCGCATTGCGATGGGCGTCATGCGCATGGCGGGAAAGACGCGCGACGAGGCACGGGAAATCGCGCAGGCAGCGCTCGATTGCGGCATGAACTTCTTTGATTCGGCGGACATCTACGGTGCGGGCGAAAGCTCCCGCGTGCTGGGGCAGGCGCTGCACGACCTGGGCGTCAATCGCCAAGATGTCGTTTTGCAAACCAAGTTTGGCATCGCGCCCGATTTTTCCGGCAAGCGCAACGGCATCTACGACTTCTCGCGCGATCATCTGCTCTCATCACTCGAGGCCGAGCTCGACCGTCTGCAGACCGATTACGTCGACTTTGTGCTTCTGCACCGTCTCGATGCCCTCTGTGAGCTTGATGAACTCGGGCAGACCATGGCGGAGATCGTCGATTCCGGCATGGCGCGGCACATCGGCGTGAGCAATATGGGGCCGTGGTCTTGTGAGATGCTGCAGGCCAATCTCGACCAAAAGCTCGAGGTCAACCAGCTGCAGTTTGGCCTGTGCCACGCCGGTATGGTGCGTGTGCAGATGCATGAGAACATGGACGACGACGCCGCGGCGGATCGTGATGGCGGCGCGCTCGCGTATTCGCAACTCACCGGCATGACCATCCAGGCATGGAGCCCCCTGCAATACGGCATGTTCGCAGGAACCTTTATCGACAATGACCAGTTCTCGGAGCTGAATCAGATGCTTGCCGAACTCGCCGAGGCAAAGGGCGTTTCCAAGGAGGCCATCGCCATTGCATGGATATTGCGCCATCCGGCACGCATGCAGGTCATTTCGGGCTCGATGAACCCGGAGCGCATCCGTAACATTGCCGCGGGCGCCGAGGTCGAGCTTTCTCGTCAGGATTGGTACGACCTGTACATCGCGGCGGGCAACGACCTGCCGTAACGGATTGCGCGCCGCGTCGAACCCGCCATGGCACCGGCAGAAGTGGCACAGCGGGACAGCCTGCTAATGCCCCTCCCAGCACGGGGCCCGCATCAAATATGTACGGGACGTGCGCAATGCGTGAGCCCTCCGTGGAGTCGCGTGTGCAGCAATGCAAGCACCCGCTAGGCGGGTACATCAACAGTACTCCACCCCTCTAGACGGCGGCGTCGGCTTCTCCTCCGGCGCCGCCGTTTGCATTGAGGGCGCTACGTCCGAGTCCCACGTCGCGCAGCCCTTCTTTGACGCGCGGGCTCTTCTCGACGAGCGGGGCCCTTTCTTGACGCGCGATCCCTTCCTGGCGCGCAAGCCCTTCTCGACACGCGGCCCCTTCTCGGCATGCAGCCTCTTCTCGATGCGCGGCTCCTTCTTGACATGCAGCCCCTTCTCGACGCGCAATCTCTTCTCAACGCACGGTCTCTTCTCGGCGTGCAATCTCTTCTCGGCGTGCGCGCACCCCCGCGACAAAGAACATGAACGCCGCAGCTACGGTCGCGACCGCCACGAACAACAACATCGCCTGTATGCCGTACGCATCCTGCAACACGCCGCCGCACACTGTGCCCACCATGGCCCCCACGCCCGTCGTTGCCACCGAGAGCAAGGTCTGCCCGAGCATTTCGCTTCGCGGGCTGCAAACCTCGGCTATGTAGCATGTCAGCAGCGGCGTGAGCAGGCCGTAGCTTGTGGACTGAAAGAGCAGGCCGATGAACACCATGGGGACGTTGGTCGCGCAGACCACGATCATGTTGCGCAGCAGATATGCCGCGCCCACCACCATGAACAGCGTTCCCGTCGAAAACCGACGGCGTAGGCGCGGCACCAGCGCCATGGCGGGCAGCTCGCTCACCGCCATGCAAAAAATCGCGACGCCGTACATCGATGTGTCGCCGCCCACGTTGACCACGATGTCGATGAGGTACACGCTCAGGCAGTTGCATGCGATGAACGCGACCATAAACCCTGCGAGGATCATCAACAGGACACGCTCGCGCAAAATCTCGCGAAACGCGCCGCCGCGCTCGTCCTCATGGCGCCCCTTCGCTCCGTGCGAAGCGTCGAGCTCGCCCGGGGCATCCCCCACCAACGCGCCCGGGGCACCTCCCGTCGTCGCGTCCAGGGCGTCCCCCGCCAGCGCCCCCATACCCCCTCTTTTCCTTTATGCACGACCGAAAGACCCGACCGGCGCTCGCACGACAGACATCCACGCGGCCGGAATCCACGCGACCGGCGCCCGCGCGGCCGGCGCCCACACGACAGCCGGCACCCGCCGCACCCCCGCCAAAGCGCTCCGAGAGTTAACTTTCGAAGCCGCTAAACCCGTGACAGGGCGAAGAACCTCCGCGAAAGTCAACTCTCGCGGCACCTTCGCAGCGGTGCCTTCGCAGCGGCGCCATCGCAGCGGCGCCATCGCAGCAACTCCTCCGCAGCGGACCTTCTCAGCGGCGCCGCGACGGGACGGCTCCAAAAACGGGAACCGTCCCGCGCCCGCGCCTTTTGCCCGGCGTCCTCGTCTTGGCTACGCCAGGTCCTCGCCGTTGGTGGCAATCACCTTTTGGTACCAGGCAAAGCTGTCCTTGCGCGAGCGCTCGAGCGTGCCGTTGCCCTGATTGTCCTTGTCGACGTAGATGAAGCCGTAGCGCTTCTCCATCTCGCCGGTGCCGGCGCTCACCAGATCGATGCAGCCCCACGGCGTATAGCCCATGAGGTCCACGCCGTCCTCCTCGACCGCGAGCTTCATCTGCTCGATGTGCGCGCGCAGGTAATCCACGCGGTACGGGTCGTGAACGGAGCCGTCGGCCTCCTTCTTGTCGTACGCGCCAAAGCCGTTCTCCACAATGAACAGCGGCAGGCCGTACCGGTCGGTAAACCAGTTGAGGGCGTAGCGCAGGCCCACGGGGTCGATCTGCCAACCCCAATCGGACGCCTTGACGAACGGGTTCTTGACCAAGTCGGCGGTCTCGTCAAACTCGAAATGCGCGTTCTCCTCGCGCCACTGGGTCGCAAAACTCATGTAGTAGGAGAATCCGATGTAGTCGACCGTTCCCTCCTGCAGCAGCATGAGATCCTCCGCCGTGACGTCGATGTCATAGCCCTTGCGGTCCCACAGCGCGATGATGTTGGGCGGGTACGTGCCCAGCGCATGCACGTCCGCGTAGTAGTAGCGGTGCTCCATCGCCTTATGGGCCATGAGGATGTCCTCGGGTTTGCAGGTCGCCGGGTACACGGGGCACATGGCGATCATGCAGCCGATCTGGAAATTCGGATTGATGGCGTGGCCGATCATGACGGCCTTGGCGCTCGCCACCAGCTCGTAGTGGGCCGCCTGGTACATGGCCTTCTCGCGGTTCTCGCCCGGCTCCGCGACGATGCCGGAGTCAACGAGCAACGCGAAGTCGTTGTTGTAGTCGGCCTGGTTGTTGATCTCATTGAACGTCATCCAGTAGGTGACCTTGTCGCGATACCGCTCAAAGCACACCGTGGCGAACCGCGTGAACAGGTCAATCAGCTTGCGATTGCGCCAGCCGCCGTACTTGTTCACCAAGCCGAGCGGCATTTCAAAATGGCTGAGCGTCACCACGGGTTCGATGTCATGCGCCAGGCACTCGTCGAAGAGCTCATCGTAGAACTTGAGGCCCTCCTCGTTGGGCACGAGCTCGTCGCCCTCGGGGAATATGCGGCTCCAGGCGATGGAGGTGCGGAAGCACTTGAACCCCATCTCGGCCATGAGCGCGATATCCTCGCGGAAGCGGTGGTAAAAGTCGATCGCCTCGTGATTGGGGTAGTTCTCACCGGGCAGCACCTCGCCGGTAAAGCGACGGCGCGTGTTCACGTCGCCGGCGGTGGTGACGTCCATGATGCTCGGCCCCTTGCCGCCGCAATCCCAGCCACCTTCGAGCTGATGCGCGGCAACGGCGCCGCCCCACAAAAATCCGTTGGAAAAAGGCATGGTAAGACCTCTCATTCGAGCATTGGATACCAAAGGGGCCAGCGGACCGTCTGGTCCACCGGCCCCTTGCGTGAGCATATGCGGTGCAGCGACGCTTACTCGGCCTCGGCGGCGAGCTTGGCGGCCTCCTCCTCGCAAAGCTGCTTATCGTACTTCTTGAAGAACGGGAAGTAGATGAGCGTGGCGACCAGCGCGCAGACGATGGCCACGAGGGCGGCGGTGAACGAACCGCCGCAGGAGATGAACGCGCCCAGGCCAACAGGCGTAGGCCACGGCATCTGCACGATCACCGAGGGGATGATGCGCATGGAGATGGCCAGGTAGGCGATGGCGGCAGAAGCCATGGGGGCGAGCATGAACGGGATGGCCAGGGCGGGGTTGTAGACGATGGGCAGACCGAAGATGAGCGGCTCGTTGATGTTGAAGAGCGCCGGCACGATCTCGGCCTTGCCGATGGCCTTGAGCTGCTCGGACTTGGCGAGCGTGAGCATCAGGATGGTCAGGCCCAGCGTGGCGCCGGAACCGCCGACGGTCACGAAGGCGTTGTTGAACTCGCCCGCCCAGATGGCGGTGCCGCCCTCAGCGTTCACCACGAGGTTGGACAGCGCGATGGCGGTCAGGGGCGACGTCACGATGGTGGCGCCGTGGATACCGACGAGCCACAGGGCGTGGATGAGGAAGTAGATCACCAGGATGCCGGGCAGGGTGTCAACGATGTTGACCACGAAGCCGAATGGGATGGCGATAAAGCTGTAGAAGTCGGTGCCGAACGCCATGAAGACGGCCTGGATGAGCATGCAGACGATGGCGACCAAAAAGCCCGGGATCAGAGCGGTGAAGGAGCGGGCGACGCCGTCGGGCACCACGTCGGGCAGCTTGATGACGATGTTCTTCTGGACGCAGAGCGCGTAGATGCGCACGGAGAACCAGGCGATGATGAAGGCGCAGAAGATGCCCGTGGCGCCAAAGCGGGCAGGGCCGCTACCCATGGTCCAGCCGTTGAACAGACCTGCCTCGGGATCGTTAAGCAGGGAGATCACACCGTCCACGATGCCGATCTGCGGAATGCAGATGAACAGGGCCATGACGGCCATGAGCACGGCGTTGATGGGCTTGATGTCGATCTCGTCCTCCTCGGAGAGGATGCGAGCGTACTCAAATGCGGTGGCGATGAGGAAGTACACCGCGATGCAGCCGATGGTGGCGCTGTTGGCGAGCATGTAGATGTTCGTGATCTTGTCGAACGACACCGACCAGATGCCGGCCAGGAACGGGAACGCCTGCGGTAGGACGTTCAGGATGAGGAACATCGATCCCACGATGGTGAACGAGATCGAGGTCATGCCGGCGAAGGTGATCGCGCGGATCATGCGGAACTGTGACAGCTTGGTCATCGGCCCCATGATGTACTTCTCGAGAAGATCAAACACGATATCCAACCTCCTAATTGTCTAGCTGTTGTACTTGAGAACCTTTTGATACAGTGCATAGCGCTTGTCGCGACGGTCGCGCACAAGAACGATGCGGTGGATGATGATGAGCTTGACCGCGATGAGAGCGACGCAGAACATGGCCCCAACCATCTTGCTGCTCAAAAACGGGAAGAAGAGCTGCTCGCCCACCAAGACCGTCGCGGCGAGCGTCACGGCGGACAGCGCGCAGGAAGCCACCAGCACGCGATGCGACCAAACCAGATACTCGGTCTCGCTCGACAAGGTGGTAAAGACCTCGACCATCACCGCGAGCGCGATGACGATCTCGAGCACCGGCACCACCATGGCGATACCGGGCTGGAACGCCAGGAGCATGAGCGCCCAGTACAGCCCGATAAAGAACAGCCCCGCGTCCAGGTAGCGAATCAGCATGAAGCGATTCCACTTGGCCGTCTTGACGGACTGCTCGCGCTTGAACGCGTCGGTACCCGGACCCTGGCGCTTGCGCGAAGAGGCCGCCTGCACGGACGGGCCCTTGCTGTGGGCGTCACGAGAACCGTTGCCCGCCGCGCCGTCCACCTTGGAACGTCCCGCTTGGGCCTGCGCCTTGGCGCGAGACCGCTTGACCTGCTCTTTCTTCTTCATAAGCTCAACCCATCATGCACGTGCAGCGAACCCAGTTAGCCGATCAGGCTGTTGATCTGATCGAAAATGGCCGGGCAGTTCTGGCGGCCGTAGTCCTTCATGGGAATGACGTCGACCGGCAGGCCGTCCGCCTTCTTGACGATCTTGTCCTTTTGGTAGGAAATCTGCGGGCCAACGAGGATGCAGTCATATCCCGCGGCCTTGGGATCCTTGAGCTCCGAGAAGCTGCGCGCGGCGACCTCGACGTCGATGCCGTTCTCGGCCGCGTAGCTCTCCATCTTCTTCATGAGCATGCTGGTGGACATACCAGCCGCGCAAACGAGCAGTACCTTCATGACAGATCTTTCCCTTCTGGGGCGATTGCCCCGGACAACGGCCCCTTGCGGACCATACGATTACTTGGCGGCGATGCGCTCGTGCAGGGCGATGATCTCCTCCGCCAGGTCTTGGCAGAGCATCGAGGTCATCAGATGGTCCTGCGCATGAACCAGCAGCACGTCCACGGGCACGTGGTCGCCACTGGCCTCACGGGACAGGAGCTTGGTCTGCTCGTCATGGGCTTGCAGGCCAACCTCGCGCGACTCCTCGAGCGTCTTGCGGGCGCCCTCGATGTCGCCCTCGCGCGCCTGCGCAATCGCCTCCATGGCCAGGCTGCGCGCCTGGCCGGCAGATGCCACAATCCCAAACGAGATGAGCTCCATGCTTTCCTCTTCGGCCATGTTCTCCTCCTCTCTTATCTCGTGGTCGTACCCATCTATCGAATGCGCGCGGACACGCCGCGGCGATGCGAAAAAGCAGTTAGGTCGGGGTGTTCACCGAGCCGGGCGTCCCGTCTACGACAATTCCCGACGCCCCCAGCACGTCGGCGAAGGCCTCCCAGGTTTGCTCGGTAACCAGTCGCTCGATCGCCTGAGGATCGACGAGCACGCCGGCAAAGCTGTCCAGGAACGTGCGCGCGGAGCCGTCCTCGTCAAAGGAGAAGCCCGCGAGAAACACCGCTTGCACCTCCTCGCCCTCAGCTCCCCACACCACGGGCTCATCCAACAGGCCGATGCAGACAAACGCGTCCCTGCTGGCCACCTCGAGCGGATGCGGCATGGCGATGTTGTTGCCAAAGGCGGTGGGCATGCGCTCCTCGCGCGCGAACACGAGCTCGCGGAAGTTCGGCGCGACGTCGCGCGACTCCTCGGCGCGGGCAATGAGAAAATCGAGGACCTCCGCCTTGGACGTGCAGGCAAGATGCGGGAAGAAGAGGTCCCTCCCCAGGTAATCGGCGCCCAGGGCGGACGGGCGGCGCATCTCCTTGCGCAGGACCGCCCGCGTGCGCTCCGCCTCCACGGGGTCGAGAAAGCACGACACCTCGCGCACGGGCACCGGCAGCTCGCGGTTGAGCGGCACGGTGGTGAACGCGTAGTCGATGGTGGAAAAATCGACCTTGTCCAGCCCCAACGCATCGCAGGTCTGGATCTGATCGATGTAGTCACCGAACTCGCGGCGGCACTGGTACTCCAGCAGGCGGGCGCTACCGGCACCCGAGGCGCAGATGACCAGGATGTTCTTTTTGACCGTCTCGGTCTTAGACCGCTCGAGCGCGAGTTCGAAGGCAAGGGCCACATAGCCGATCTCGTCATGGGACAGCGGTGCGCCGTAGGCCTCGGCGATGACCGTCGATGCGTCGACGGCGATCGAAAAGGACAGCGGGTAGCGGGCCTTGATGTCATCGAGCATGGGGTTCTTGAGCTTGAGGTTGTACCGCAGGCGCACCGAGAGCGGCTGGATGTGGCGCGCAAGGTTCATGCGCAGCTCAAGGTCGTTGCGAAAGTCGAAGCGAAACACCCGCCACACGCGATCGAGCATGTCGGACACGACCTGCCACACCTCGTCGGAGATCACCAGGCTGCTCTCGTCCGGCGTTTGATAGATGGTCTGCTTGCCCGCCAGGTGAATCGCGATGTAGGCGACCTCCTCCTGCGGCAGCGAGATCGAGGTGAGGGCGTCGATGCGTCGGGCGATGTCCTCCGCGGCGCGGTACTCGCTCGTTGCGACGATGCGCTGCAGGCGGCTGTCCTCAATGGGCACGTAGCAGTCGTTCGAAATGCGTATCAGCGCTATGACGATGTGGACGAGCAGATTCTGAAAAGCGGCGGCGTTTATGGTGAGGAGCTGGGCTTCGGCTGCCTCGCTCACGCAGACGGCGATGGCATCGAGCACCGCCTCGTTATTTTGGAGGCCCCCCCCCCCCCACAAAGTTTTTGAGGACCAGGGTGTTGAGCCCGCCGGTGACGCCGGAGGCGCCCGTTGCGCTGCTCGCGTCGATGGCGGCATTGGCCAAGCACAGGCGACGGGACATCTCCCCGCCCGTCACGCGGATACCGTAATGCGAGCGCTTCTCGAGCACGAGGTCATAGGGGCGCAGACGCTCCTCGACCTTTTTGAGGTCGCCCGACAATGCGCTCTTGGAGACGAAGAGGGCCTGCGACAACTCCTGGAGCTTGATCCAGTCATTGCGCATGAGCAGATCGTTGAGGAGGTAGTTCACGCGCTCCTCGGAGGTCTTGCACGCAAGACATGCATGGCCGCCACCCTGTGCGGCGATCCAGGCGTCCAGGTCCTCTTGATCAAGCACGCGCAGGCGGTATCCCTCGCCGCGGCTCAACTCGACAACGGCACTGCCCGACAGGGACTCATTGGCCCGGGCAACATATTTGCGCAGCGTCCGCGTGCTCACGCCGAGCTGCGCGCTCGCGTCTTCCGGCGTCACGCCGTCGTGCTCGCGCATAAATGTGACGAGCTCCACGTTCTCCATGGCCAAACACCCCCTTCGTGCGACAACGAAATCATACGCTGATTGCGCCGGGGGTTCGGTTCATTTGCTTCCGATTCATGCGGAAGGGCTGTGAACTGAAGAAAATCAGCAGGTAGATAGCTAAAAATAGAGCCAGACGCACGACAAGAGCCCAAAATGCTGCCGCAAGATGAAACATTGTGCGACCGCTCGCGGTCCCCAAGCAACCGTTCACGGATTCATGCCACCGGCGGGGACTGGTACACATCCGAGCCGCGGGCAACGCGCGCGACCGCGGCGCGGAGCGCGAGCGGCAGTGGTGCGGGGCATGCGCGGGAACGGCGCGGGGGCACGCGGCTCACCTATCGAAACGCGCGCGCATACCGCGCTTGCCGGCGCATGTACCCCATACACGAGGAGCAGATGCGCACTCAACCAAGGGGGGGGCGCACCTGCTCCTCGCGTCTACAATGCTCCTCGTGCCTGTAGCCGTTCTTGGCGGTATTGGGGGCGCGTAACGCGCCTATCCCGCGCAGTGGCGCTCGGCGGCGCGGGCCTGGCGCAGGCCGCGCATGACCGCCTCGCGCAGAGCAGGGATACGGCCCTTGTCCATGGCGGGCACGTCCTTAAGGGGATACTCGAGCCCCAGCTGCTCGTACTTGACGATGCCCATGGTGTGATAGGGCAGCATCTCGAGCCCCACCACGTTGTGCCAGGGAGCGATCAGACGACCCAGGGCCTCGCACTCCTCCTCGGTATCCGTGATGCCGGGCACGATCACATGACGGATGACGACCTTGACGCCGCGACGGGCCAGCTCGTCCCCGAACGCGAGGATGTTGTCGGGCGCGCAGCGGGTCAGCGCCTTGTGGCCCTCCGGATCGCTGTGCTTGATGTCGAGCAGTACCAGATCGGTCTGGGCAAGCACCTTGTCAAAGCGCGCGGGCTTCTTGGGGTTGTACGCATATCCGCAGCTGTCGAGGCACGTGTGCACGCGCCCGTTGGGGTTGGCGTGCATGGCGGCGAACAGGTCGCCCACAAACTCGGGCTGGAGCAGCGGCTCGCCGCCGGTCACCGTGATGCCGCCCGTGCGGTAGAAGGGACGGTTGCTCTCGAACTCGTCGATTATTCGCTCGACCGTCACCGAGGTTCCCGCCCCCGAGCCGACCGCCCAGGTATCCGGGTTGTGGCAATACGCGCAACGCATGGGACAGCCCTGGGTAAACACGACAAAGCGCACGCCGGGCCCGTCGACCGTGCCCATGCTCTCGATGGAATGCACGCGACCCGTCGCGTACCGCGACTCCTGCGACTGCCCCTGCTCCAACACGATCTGCGCCATATAGCCTCACTCCGCTCTCGTATGTATCGGAACTAGAGTAGCAGACGCATGGGACGCGCGTGCGCACGACGCGCATTTCGAGGCGAGGACCGTTGCAGCCGGGCAGCCGCCCTCCACTTGCTTGCGGAAAGCGCCCGAACGAACTCACCGGCTTCTTTTCCGCTACCATAGATGCGATTTTCCCCGCGTATAAGGTGACATACATGACCCTGCACCCTCAGGTCCAATCCCGATCGCGTGCGCGCTTCCTGGCCGACCGCATCCGCACGTTCATACAGTCCGAGGCCGTTTTGACGATCGCTGCGCTGGCCGCCATCGCGTCCATGGCCGCATTCCCGCCCGTCCTCGACAATCTCCCCGCCTACCTCGACGCAATCGACCTGCGCACGATAGGGCTGCTCTTTTGCCTGATGACCGTGGTTGCCGGGTTTACCCGCGCCGGCCTGCTCGCCCGGGCACGCACCTTGCTCACACGCGGGCAGAGCGGCGCGCGCCGAATCGTCTTGCTGCTTGTGACGATCTCGTTCTTCGCCTCGATGGTCGTCACCAACGACGTCGCACTCATCTCGTTCGTCCCGCTCACGCTGCTGCTCCTGCAACATGCGGCACCTCGCACGCTCATCATCGCACTCGTAGCCCAAACGGTCGCCGCCAACTTGGGCTCCATGATGACGCCCATCGGCAACCCGCAAAACATCTACCTCTACTCGACATTCAACATCAACCTTGGCACGTTTCTCGCCACGCTCGCACCGTATGGCATCTTGGGGCTTGCCGCTTCTCTTCTCCCCTGTGTCCTCATACCAAACGAGCCCCTTGCCGCAAACGAGCTGCGTGAGACCTCGATTAACCGGCAACTCCTCGCCATTTACAGCGTGCTCTTTGCGCTCGCCTTGGCGTGTGTGGGACGCATTGTGAGCTGGGAGCTCTGCACGCTCGTCACGATTGCGGCCTGCCTGGCATTCGATTGCAGCGTGCTGAGGCACATCGACTACAGTCTTCTTGCGACCTTTGTTTGCTTCTTCATCTTTGTCGGCAACCTCAAGCACGTCGACGCACTCGTTACCGCGTTGCAGGGACTGCTCGCCGGACGCGAGGTGCTCGTCTCGGCTTTGACGAGCCAAGTTATTAGCAATGTTCCCGCGGCCATCATGCTTTCGGGATTTACGCATAATGCCGCCAGCCTGCTCATTGGCACGAACATAGGTGGGCTGGGCACGCCCGTGGCATCACTCGCGAGCCTCATCACCCTGCGCATCTACGCGCGCTCCGGCAATGCGCAAACGGGCAGATACCTGCTGTATTTCCTTGTCTACAACGTTATTCTTCTCGCGCTGTTCCTCGCCCTGGCGTGTGTGTTGGGCCAGGCTTAAGCGCCGACTCAAGAAGATAGACTTGTCGGACGTGCGGCGGGCGCATCCATCGACATGCGGCACTGTCTCGGGCGCGCGGCGCGTTCATCGGAACGCGGCGTCGCCGCGGGTGCGCAGCGCGTTCGTTAGCACGCGGTACCGCCCCGGCACGCAGCACGTTCGTCGGTGCGCAGCGCCGGCTCGGGCGCGCGACGCATTTGTCGGCGTGTGGCGTATACCCCGACACGCGGTGCCGACGGCGGCGTGCGATGCATTCGTTAACACGCGGTACCGCCTCCGGCACACGATGCGCCTTCAATCCACGCGAAGCAATCGATGCATGCTTTTCTTTTGGAACAACCGCCTAGTGCCGCTTTTGACAAGCAGTCCTTCTTTGAACGAAACATCGCAGTTCTCGGTATTGGGCGTATAGTCTCTTTTAAAGATTGCCTGATGATATCCCACGGCATCGACCCGGCATATACACCCTACTTGAAAGGCACACCAATGAAGCGCCGTTCTGTAACGATTTGCGCCCTTGTCGCCGTCTTTGCGCTCGGTGCCCTAGCGTGGAACGCCCTTGATGCGATCAGCAATCCGGCGCCGGCTGGCGATTGGAACCCCACTCAGGAAAACACCACGAGCGGACTGCTGATCGGTGTGGATGTCAGCAACAGCACGTTCACCATTGAGCATGCAAGCTGGTGCGCATCCGCGGATAAAAACGATGTTGACGGCGTCGTTGTGTTTACCATGACCGACCCCGAGGAGCTGCACAGGCTCGACCGAGAGGTGCCCGCCGGAACGCACATCACCGTTACCCACGACCGTCTTCCAGACGTCGTGAGCGATGCTGGGCAACTGCAGGCTCAGAGCTACTGCGTATCCGAGGTTCTACCCGTCTCCAGCGGGTCTGATAGCCACGCCATAACGGTGGGAACGCTCACGAGCATCGATGCCGACGCAAGAACGTTAACCATCGAGCAGGCAGATTGGACCGCATGCGCAGATTGCAATGACGCTGAAGGCACAGTGGTTTTTGGCGTAAGGGGAAATGACGACGTGGCCGCGATGTTCGAGGGTCTCCCCGTTGGATCGCGGATTGCCGTTACGCACAACCGCGCCGAGCACGTCGTAAGCGATGCAGGACAGTTGGCCTGCCTGCACGTTGAGGCCATTACTTCTACAGATGCGTCATGAGATCTCGCGCCCTTCGTAGATGCGGGCACGTCCCGCCCACGGGTTTGTTATCTCCCATAGCCACCCCTGCGCGCCAGCCCTCTCTTTGAGACGATGGGCCGGCGAGGGCAAAGCTGCACCTTTATTGCGGGCTTGCGCACACAGTCCTTCTTAGGGAAGATGGGCTGGAGATGCACTGCGACCCGCCATGTCAGATGCTTACGCACAGTCCTCTCTTTGAAACAACAAGCCGGGAACGACACGACCGCTAACCCAGCTGAATCGCGATATGCAAGGCCATCAGGCAAGTCAAGAGCAGGCGACAAAAGGGATTGGGCTGTGACAATGCCCGAGCTGGGGGCCGCTTTTCCCGCTTAAGCAGAGGTCCCGCTATGCAAGGGGATAAAAGAACACCGCCCTCGATGAGTTCATGGGGCTCTGGATGTTTGGAAGCGGCGGCCCCATCAGGTCGGATTCAGCAGAAATGCACTGGTCGGCCCCCGATTACGAGGAGATCGACGTCATGCCCAACAGACCGGATTAAGCAGAAACGTGCTGGTTGGCCCCGGCAAGCGCCGCGCCCCTCCGACGCGCGGCTCAGGATGTACCGCCAATCATCCACAGTGCCCATTTTTACCAGCCAAACCGGGCAACATCCATTTTTAATCACTGCAAGATTTACAAACTTCCGGTATTGGGAAGCTCTCGGGCGATTGCTCGACTATACCGTCTTTTTCAATCTTTTTGACCTGCGGTTTTCTTTACATACAGCGTCGTCTACTCGAAGAATCTCAATATAGCTTCCCAATACCGGAAGTTTGTTTCCGTGCTCCGCATTTGGACGGTCGCGTCCGTAAAGTGGTGTAAATAGCAAAGGCGAGCCAGAGGCCCGCCGACCAAGTAAACTTGCAATCGCCAAACCACAACGATTACTTGGAGGACGAGCATGGCTCGAATCAATCTTACACTAGACCAGGACGAGATCCTCTCCCTTCTCGCCGGCGACACCGGCGGCGCGTTCGCGGCCCTGCTGCAGAAGTCCCTGAACGCGGTGCTGCTCGCGGAGTCCGACGAGCAGCTCGGGGCGGCCCGCTACGAGAGGGCCGAGGCGCGCACCGACGTGCGCAACGGCACGAGGGAGAGGCCCCTGGCGACGCGCGTCGGCACGATCGAGCTGACGGTCCCGAGGCACCGGAACGCGCCGTTCAGGACGCTCGTCTTCGACAACTACAGCCGCAGCGAGGCCGCGCTGGTCACGACCATGGCCGAGATGGTCGTCTCCGGCGTCTCCACCGCCAAGGTCGGCAGGGTCATGGAGACCATCTGCGGGAAGAGCTTCTCGAAGCAGTGCGTCTCCGAGGCGTGCCGCGACCTCGACGCGATCGTCGGGGAGTTCCTCGCGCGGCCCATCGAGGGAGACCACCCGTTCCTCATGGCGGACGCCACCTACATCAAGTGCCGCGAGGGCCACAGGGTCGTGGCGAAGGCGCTGCTCGTGGCCATCGGGTTCACGCCGGACGGCCGCAAGGAGGTGCTCGGCTTCGAGGTCGCGGACGCCGAGACGACCGAGAGCTGGACGCGGTTCCTCGCCGGGCTGCGCCGCCGCGGCCTGTCGGGGGTCCGGCTCGCGACCACCGACGCGCACGAGGGGCTCGTCGCCGCGCTGCAGTCCGTGTTCCCCGAGGTGCCCTGGCAGCGCTGCCAGGCCCACTTCGCCCGCAACGTCGTCGACGCCGCGCCGAAGCGCCTGAGGGTCGGGCTGCGCGGCGAGCTCGCGGAGATGTTCAACGCGAAGACCATGGCGGAGGCGCGTCGCAGGCGCGACGAGATCGCGGCCGACTACGCCGGGGCCGCGCCCAGGGCGGTCGAGCGGCTCGACGCCGGGTTCGACGACGCGATGACGGTGATGGAGCTGCCCGAGGCGCTGCGGCGGGTCGTGCGGACGTCGAACCACCTCGAGAGGCTGAACGGGGAGGTGAAGAGGAGGTCGTCGGTGGTCAAGGTGTTCCCGAACGCGGACTCGATAGCGAGGCTGATCGGGGCCGTGCTCATCGAGGAGGGCGAGCGCTGGGCGGCCGGTCGCAGGCTGTTCTACTCGCCGGCCGTGAAGGAGCTGCAGGGCGTGGTCCCGCGCCTGGAGGTCATCGCGCGCGAGCAGCGCCAGCTGAGGCTCGCGGCATAGGAGAAAGCGGCGGTTGCGAATTTACACACAAAAATGGACTTGACCCATTTGGACTATCGAAATCGCGAATTCGCCTTCATCCGATACGCAAAACAGGTGGAACGACCCTGTTGCCTCGCAGCGTCATGTACAAAAGCGACAAACATATGGTACGCAAAACAGGTGGAACGACCCTGTTGCCTCGCAGCGTCATGTACAAAAGCGACAAACATATGGTACGCAAAACAGGTGGAACGACCCTGTTGCCTCACTGCTCGCAATTCAAAGCCAACAAAATGCCGACGATGAAAGAAGAGCGCCCCTGAATGGTGAGGCGCCGTACTGAGTTGGAGAGTTGCTATCAATCATCTTAGAAAGGTTACGATGGCGCGATAGGCTCTTTCGTTCATGCAGCTACAGACGGTATCAATCGGTTTGCGATGGTAAGGATAACGCGGCGCGCCCTTTCGTTTGTCCAGGCTCGGTCGTCATCAATCAACGTGGAAAACCAACGATGGAGGTTGATGTCCTTAGGCGGTTTAATACTTTTTTATTCAGGTGAATCGTAATTAACCCGTTGGCCTTTGATGCTCAATTTCATATCTTTCCAGACCTCACGCTGAGCAGACTTCATATCGAACAGAAATCGCATGGAGCAGCAATCGCGACATGAAAAGCCCCCTTTCGAAACGCGTCAGCGTTTCGAAAGGGGGCACAAGCAAACCAGAGATTCGCGATAGGAGTAAGGGTGCTTTTAAGAAAACCGCTTGCCTTACCTGCCGCGTTCAATCAGCCTAATCAGCCAATTGGATCAATCTTTCTGACCAACCAGTCAAATCGATTGATTTGCACTACCGGTCAAACCAACGAATTGGATCGACCAGCTAAAACAAGTGCGATGCTTGAGGAAGCCTTAGAAGCCCTCGTGGAAGGTACGGGAGATGACCTCATCCTGCTGATCCTTGGTGAGGTTGTGGAAGTTCACGGCGTAGCCGGAAACGCGCACCGTAAGCTGCGGGTACTTCTCGGGGTGAGCCTGGGCATCGAGCAGCGTGTCGCGGTTGAACACGTTGACGTTCAGGTGGTGGCCACCCTTCTCGGCGTACGCGTCGATCATGCTCACGAGGTTATCGGCCTGAGCCTGGGGGATGTCAGCAACCTTCATGGTGCTCTCCTTTTCATACATTGGCGCCGAAGCGTCGTAGTAGGAATTGTTACTGAAATTATATCAGTAGAACGGCCATCGGCAAGCGTAAATGTTACTTGCACAACAACCTTTACAAAGGCCCCACCCGCTCGATTAACACGTTGCGGGCGGGACCGAAACGTCAGCAGACCTTAGCGGTCCTCGGCACCCTCGGGCGCGGAGGAGTCGGTGCAATCGCAGCAGGCAACCGGGTTCTCGAACTCGATGTCGCCGAGGTCGAGATCGCCGAACATAACCTGGTCCTCCTTGCCGAGCGCGCCCGGCACGATGGAGAAGGTGTTGGAGATGCCGTCCTGAGCGTCGCGGAACGGAAGCTTGGACACGGAGCTCAGCGAGGCGATGGCGCCGTGGCTGTCGCGCTGGTGCATGGGGTTGGCACCCGGGGCGAACGGCACGCCGGCCTTACGGCCGTCGGGCGTGGCGCCGGTGTTCTTGCCGTACACCACGTTGGAGGTGATGGTAAGAACGGAGGTGGTGGGCACGGAGTTGCGGTAGGTCTCGTGGCGACGGATGCACTCCATGAACTCGTGCACGATGTCGTGCGCGATGGAGTCGACGCGGTCGTCGTCGTTGCCGTACTTGGGGAAGTCGCCCTCGATGTCGAAGTCGACGATCACGCCGTTCTCATCGCGGACGGGATGAACCTTGGCGTACTTGATGGCGGACAGGGAGTCGGCCACAACGGAGAGGCCGGCGATACCGGTGGCGAACCAGCGGTGGACGTCCTTGTCGTGCAGGGCCATCTGGATGGCCTCGTAGCAGTACTTGTCGTGCATGTAGTGGATGATGTTCAACGTGTTCACGTACACGCCGGCCAGCCACTTCATCATGTCCTTGTACTTGGACATGACGTCGTCGAAGTCGAGCGTGTCGCCCTCGACCGGACGGTACTTGGGGCCGATCTGCTTCTTGGAGACCTCGTCGACGCCGCCGTTGAGTGCGTACAGCAGGCACTTGGCCAGGTTGGCGCGGGCGCCGAAGAACTGCATCTCCTTGCCCACGCGCATGGAGGACACACAGCAGGCGATGGCGTAGTCGTCACCGTGGTACACGCGCATGACGTCGTCGTTCTCGTACTGGATGGACGAGGAAGCGATGGAGGTCTTGGCGCAGAACTCCTTGAAGGCCTGCGGAAGCCTGGTGGACCACAGGACGGTCAGGTTCGGCTCCGGGGAGGTGCCCATGGTCTCGAGCGTATGGAGGTAGCGGTAGCTCATCTTGGTGACGAGGGTACGGCCGTCAACACCCATGCCGCCAATGGACTCGGTGACCCACTGCGGGTCGCCCGAGAAGAGATTCTGGTACTCGGGGGTACGAGCGAACTTGACCATGCGGAGCTTCATGATGAAGTGGTCGACGAACTCCTGAATCTGCTCCTCGGTGAAGACGCCGTTCTTGAGGTCGCGCTCGGCATAGATGTCGATGAAGGTGGAGGTGCGGCCAATGGACATGGCGGCGCCGTTCTGATCCTTCACGGCAGCCAGATAGGCGAGGTACATCCACTGGATGGCCTCCTGGGTGTTGGCAGCCGGGCGGGCGATGTCGAAGCCGTAGAGCTTACCGAGTTCGATAAGCTGCTGCAGCGAGCGAATCTGCTCGGAGAGCTCCTCGCGCAGGCGAATGTTGTCCTCGTTCATGACGGAGGGGGTGGAGGACTTCTGAGCCCGCTTGTCCTCAATCAGGGCGTCAACGCCGTACAGGGCCACGCGACGGTAGTCGCCGATGATGCGACC
This sequence comes from Collinsella stercoris DSM 13279, assembly GCF_020735465.1. Taxonomy (GTDB): domain Bacteria; phylum Actinomycetota; class Coriobacteriia; order Coriobacteriales; family Coriobacteriaceae; genus Collinsella; species Collinsella stercoris. Next base: position 1,618,120 of record NZ_CP085935.1, read on the forward strand.
ACGGCCGTAGCCATCCGGCAGACCGGTGATGATATGGGCGGAGCGGCAAGCGCGCATCTCGGGCTTGTACACGTCGAACACGCCGGCGTTGTGCGTCTTGCGCTTGTTGGTGTAGAAGTCGACGATCTCGGGGTCGACCTCATAGCCGTGCTGGGAAGCGGCCTGGCAGGCAATGCGGATACCGCCGTTGACGTGCAGGGCGCGCTTGAGCGGCTTGTCGGTCTGGAGACCAACAATAGTCTCACGCTCGGGATGCTCGGCGTCGATGTAGCCGGCCGGATGAGACAGGATACCGGTCACGACCTTGGTGTCCATGTCGAGAACACCGCCCTGCTCACGCTCCTTGAGCATAAGAGCCATGACGTCATCCCACAGCTTGGTGGTGCGCTCGGTGGGGCCCACCAGGAACGATTCATCGCCCTCGTAGGGGGTGTAGTTCTTCTGGATGAAGTCGCGGACGTCGACCTCTTTGGTCCAATTACCGTCCTCGAAGCCTTCCCATGCCTCCTGCATTACCTGACCACGCTCCTCGTCGTGTTGTCGGGACGCCTCTCGCCCCGATACCCGGCATCCCCGAACAGCGGTAAGTCTTCCCCATACACCACTCGCCGAGAAAACGCGTGCGTTTGAGTGAAAATAGCAACCGCTTGCCGAAGATATGTTCACGTTTGCAAGGATACCATACTCGCAGGTGCCCAAGGGTATCGTAATTGAGACTTTTTCTCATTCATTTATTGGCTTGACTTTCCCGGGCGAAGCCTCATAATCCTCGACTATTAGATATTTATCTAATAGTCTTTTGGAGGCGTCATGTCCATTCTATCCGTTCGCAATTTTCAGAAACGCTATGGCGACCACGTTGCCGTGCGCGACCTCTCCCTCACCGTCGAGGCGGGCAGCATCCACGGCTTCATCGGCCACAACGGCGCGGGAAAGACCACGCTCATCCGCGCGATCGTGGGCGCGCAGTCCTTTGACGGCGGCTCCATCGAGGTCTGCGGACACAGCATCGAGCATGAGCCCATCGCCGCCAAGCGCGCGCTCGCCTACGTGCCCGACAACCCGGACGTGTACGAGTTCATGACCGGCATGCAGTACCTCACCTACCTCGCCGACATCTTCGAGGTTCCCGCAGCGGTGCGCGTCGAGCGCATCGTCGCGCTGGCGGAGCGTCTCGACATCGCCGAAGCGCTCACGGACCCCATCTCCTCCTATTCGCACGGCATGAAGCAAAAGCTCGTCATCATCGGCGCGCTCGTTCACGACCCCACGCTGCTCGTGCTCGATGAGCCCTTTGTGGGCCTCGACCCCGTGGCCTCCCACGAGCTCAAGCTCATCTTGCGCGAACGCGCCGAGGCGGGCGCCGCGGTGTTCTTTTCCTCCCACGTGCTCGAGGTCGTCGAGAAGCTCTGCGACGAGCTCACCGTCATCCGCTCGGGCGAGGTCGTGGCCCAAGGCACCACGGCGCAGGTCCGTGGCGACGGCTCTTTGGAGTCGGTCTTCCTCGAGCTGGTCGAGAAGGAGGCGTAAAACCACATGCGCACCTTCCTGTTGCTCACGCGGGTGCAGATGCTCAGTGTTCTGAACTCCCTCGCACCCGTGAAATCCGGGCTTTCCCACAACCAGCGCACGCTGCGCATCGTCGGCATCGCCACAGTCGCCGTCTTGCTTGGACTGCTGTTCATGGCTTACCTCGGGCTCATGGCGGTAAGGCTGGCGCTCGTGGGTCTTGCTCGCATCCTGCCCGCCCTGGCGGTCACGCTAGGGGCGCTCGCCGGCGTGGTATTCACGTTTCTCAAGGCGAACGGCACGCTCTTTGGCTTTAAAGACTACGACCTGGTCATGTCCCTTCCCGTTTCGCGCCGCATGGTCGTCGCCTCGCGTATGGCCACGCTTATGGGCATGGCACTCGCACTTGCGGCATGCGCCATGACGCCGCTGTACATCGTGTACTTTCTGATGGTCCCCTCTAGCGCGTTCTCGATTGCGGCGGCGGTGCTCAGCGTGATTCTCGCGCCTCTTGCTCCCACGGCGCTCGCCACATTCGCCTCGTACGCCATCACGTGGGTCGCGGCGCGCTTTCGCCACGCGAGCCTTGCATATGTCGTGCTGGGCATGGTGGCCATTCTTGCATTTGTAGGCGCATGCTTTGTATTTTCTGCCAGCGCGAACAACATGAGCACGACCGACGCCATAGAAGCGGTCGAGCAGGTGGGACTCACCCTGGAGAGCTCCATCGCGGGCGCGTATCCGCCCGCCGCCTGGGCGGGAGCCGCCGTCGCGTACGGCTCTCCCCTCGCCTTCGCCGGATTCGCAGTCTTTTCTCTTGGCGTATCCGGCCTGTGCCTCGAGATCATGCAGCGCCGCTACGCCGCCCTCAACGCCACCCTCGCCGCGCGTTCACGGCGCTCCGGGGCACACGGGCACAGGACGAAGCGCACCAGCGGGGCCGGAGCACACGCCCACACGAAGACGCCTTTTTGGGCCATCGTCGTCAAGGAGATCCGCACGCTGCTGGGCATCCCCACGTACGCGTTCAACTGCCTGGTGGGCTACGTCTTCACCATAGGCTTCGCGGTTTTGCTCGCGAGCATGGGGCTGCAGGAGCTCCTGGCATCGGGGACCGTCAACGGCGTCGAGCTCGGCGCGGAGCAGGTCGCGGCGCTCATGGGCAACATCCAGCTCATTCTTCCCTGGGTGCTCGGCTTTTGCGGCCTCACCTGCACGAGCTCGGTCCCATCCGTCTCGATTGAGGGCCGCTCGGCATGGCTCATGGCCACGGCGCCCGTGAGCACGCGCACCATGCTCGGCGCCAAGCTCGCGAACAGCGCAATCCCCTTTGCGGCCTCGCTCACCCTCGCCTCCGGCATTTTGCTGGCAAGCGGGCAGGTCACGCCGCTCGGCGCCCTCGAGTGCCTCCTCGTGGGATTTGGTACGTTTTTGCTGTGGGTGTGCGTGGGCATGCGCGTCGACGTCAAGCACCCCAACCTCACTTGGATTAACCCCCAAGACGTCATCAAGCGCGGCGCGCCCATGCTCAGCTGCATCTTGGGCGGCCTCGTCTACGTGCTCGCGCTGGGGACGGTCATCTTCGTCGCCTCGCTCATCTTTGGCCTAGCGGTTGGGCACGCGCTGAGCCTGATCGTAGGCGTCGTCAGCATCGCCCTGGGCACGTTCGTGTTTCACCGCATGGTCGCGACAACGCCCTCGTTGCACATCTAGGCTTAAACCGACACGCTACGCCAAGCAGGGCGAGTCGCGACAACGCCACCGTTGCATATCCAGGCCCCATGAAGCCCGGAGCGGGCGCTCGCGCGCCGGACCCGCACCTTCATGACCGGCGAAGCGGGCGCCAACGGCGTCGATGCTTTAGCAGAATAAAGCCCCTGACCTGCGGAACCGTTCGCAGAAATACCGGCCGACAGCCGATTTGACGCACGAGGTCCACCAAAGTCGTGAGAAAGTGTACTCTATGGTATCTACGACGCAAGGAGGCCTCGTCCCACTATGGAAAGCACCCCAACGCCCCACAACGGGGCTCACATCGGCGATATCGCCAAAACGGTCCTGATGCCCGGAGACCCGCTCCGCGCCAAGTACATCGCGGACCACTACCTCGAGGATGTCCACCTCTTCAACGAGGTGCGCAACATGCTCGGCTACACCGGCACCTACCAGGGCCACCCCGTCTCGGTGATGGGCGGCGGCATGGGCATGCCCTCGATCGGCATCTACTCCTACGAGCTCTATGAGTTCTACGGCGTCGAGTCGATCATCCGCGTGGGCTCCGCCGGCGGCATCGACCCGTCCGTCCACGTGCGCGACGTCGTGGCCGGCATGGGCGCCTGCACCGACTCCAATTTTGCCGCCCAGTACCGCCTGCCCGGCACGTTCGCACCCATCGCCAGCTACGACCTGCTCGAGCGCGCCGTGGCCGCCGGCCGCGCGCAGGGCATCGAGGTCAAGGTGGGCAACGTGCTCTCGTCCGACCATTTTTACCAGGACGACCCCAACGCCACCGCCACGTGGCAGAAGATGGGCGTGCTTGCCGTCGAGATGGAGGCCGCCGCGCTCTACATGAACGCCGCGCGCGCCGGCAAAAAGGCCCTGTGCCTGCTCACCGTCTCCGACCTGCCGCTCACGGGCGAGTCTCTCCCCGCAGATGAGCGCCAGTCGAGCTTTACCCAGATGATGGAGATCGCCCTCTCCCTCGCGCTCCCCGCATAACGAATCCCGCCGTAGGCCCGGGCCCGCTCGCCAGCGAGGTCCGGGCCTGCCCGTATCCACGCGTCGCGCATCGCGAGGCTCCGCCAAGGAACCCCGCGCCGGGCGCCGCCATTCGGTCTTTCGCCGCGCTCTTGCTCAGGCACGGTAAAAGATGAGAGGCCCCTCGCCTCTCCGTATAGGTATGTTCCGAATCGCAAGAAAGGAAGAGCATGAAGAAGAATCGTCTCATGGGTCTTGCCCTGGCCGGCGCCGTCGCGCTGACCGTTGCCGGCTGCGGTGGCGACGCCAAGCCCGCCGGCTCCGAGGCCGGCTCCGCGCCCGCCGAGGCCGACTACAAGGTCCAGATGGTCACCGACATGGGCGGCGTGAACGACCGCTCCTTCAACCAGCTTGCCTGGGAGGGCCTGCAGAAGCTCAACAAGGAGACCGGTATCGAGGTCGGTTACACCGAGTCCAAGCAGGAGGCCGACTACGCCACCAACCTGGACAAGGCTGTCGACTCCGACGCCCAGACCGTCTGGGGTATCGGCTTTGCCATGGCCGGCGCCATCCGCGATGCCGCCAAGACCAACCCCGACGTGCACTTTGCCATCATCGACAATGCTTACCCTGAGAAGGGCCACAAGGACGACAAGGGTAACGAGGACGGCCTCACCGACAACCTCACCGGCGTGACCTTCAAGACCCAGGAGCCTTCCTTCGTAGCCGGCTACATCGCCGCTATGACCTCCGAGACCGGCAAGGTCGGTTTTGTCGGTGGCATGAAGTCCGACGTTCTGGAGACCTTCAACTGGGGCTTCCAGGCCGGCGTTGCCTACGCCAACAAGGCTGAGGGCAAGAACGTCGAGGTCGTTTCCCAGTACATCGAGACCTTCACCGACGCCGCCAAGGGCAAGGCTGCCGGCCAGAAGATGTACTCCGACGGCTGCGACATCGTGTTCGCCTGCGCCGGCAACGCTGGTAACGGCGTGATCGAGGCCGCCAAGGAGTCCAACAAGAAGGTCATCGGCGTCGACAAGGATCAGTACGACCTGGCTCCCGAGAACATGCTGACCTCCGTCATGAAGAACGTTGACCAGGCTGTTATCGAGGTCTCCAAGGAGGCCGCCGACGGCGAGGAGATCGGTGGCAAGAACATCGAGCTGTCCGCCAAGGACGGCGCCGTGGGTATCTCCGAGCACCACGACCTTATGAGCGAGGACGTCTACAAGACCGCCCAGGACCTGTTCCAGCAGATCAAGGACGGCAAGATCACGCCTCCGGGCACCGAGAAGGACTTCAACGACTACGTTGCCTCCCTCTAAGGTGTAACTGAGACGGGGCGACGGTGTGTGAGGCGCCGCCGCCCCGTTTTATGTTGATGCCCGATTCCGCACAGACGAATCGTTTCCGCCCGAAGCGATGAGGGTCCACGCGTTTGTTCGGCACAACCCGACCCGGATAGCGCAACCCCGCCTGCTCGCCGCACGCGAGCCGTTCCACGTTGACCGCCCGATGACCCCGGACGTGCAACGCGGGACGAAACCCCGTAACAAACGAAGGAAGGAGAGGTGGCTTATGGAGCCCAACGCGAACTTCGCGGTGCAGATGAGCGGCATCGTCAAGACGTTCGGCACGTTTACCGCCCTCGACCATGTGAACCTGAATGTCAAAAAAGGCACGGTCCACGCGGTATTGGGAGAAAACGGTGCGGGCAAGAGCACGCTCATGAACGTACTCTACGGCTTGTACCAGGCTGACGAGGGGCAGGTCTGCATCAACGGAGAGCCCGTCCAGATCAACAGCCCCAACGACGCCATCGCGCACGGCATCGGCATGGTCCATCAGCACTTCATGCTCGTGGACAACTTCACCGTCACGCAAAACATCGTGCTGGGCAGCGAGGTTTGCCGCGGTGCGGGCATCCTCGACATGAAGAAGGCCCGCCAAAAGGTCGAGCAGATCATCGCCCAATACGGCCTGGAGGTTGACCCCGATGCCAAGATCGAGGACATCTCCGTGGGCATGCAGCAGCGCGTGGAGATCCTGAAGGCGCTCTACCGCGGCGCGGACATCCTGATCCTCGACGAACCCACCGCCGTGCTGACCCCGCAGGAGATCGAGCGCCTGATCCAGATCATGCGCGACCTCACCCGCGCCGGCAAGACGATCATCGTCATCACCCACAAGCTCAAGGAGATCAAGGCGTCCTCCGAGACCTGCACCATCATCCGTCGCGGCCAGTATGTGGACGAGGTGCACGTGGACGACGTGTCCGAGGAGCAGCTTGCCGACATGATGGTGGGCCACCACGTCAACCTTACCGTGGACAAGAAGCCCGCCCAGCCCGGCGAGGCCATCTTCGAGATCTCAGACCTGCATGTTGAGGACGAGCGCGGCATCGAGACCGTCAAGGGCCTCAGCCTCACGGTGCATGCCGGCGAGATCGTGGGCATTGCGGGCATCGACGGCAACGGCCAGAAAGAGCTGGTTGAGGCCATCACCTGCCTCACCAAGGCCAAGGGCGGCAAGGTGCGCGTGCGCGGCGTCGAGATCCAGAACACCACTCCGCGCAACGTGATCGACCACAAGGTTTCGACCATCCATGAAGACCGCCAGAAGCGCGGGTTGGTCCTGCCGTTCACCGTTGCCGAAAACGCCGCCCTCGAGAAGTACCGCACGCCCGAGTTTGGCGCGCGGGGCGTGCTCGACCGCACCAAGATGCACGAGTTCTGCGAGCAGCTCATCGCCGACTACGACATCCGCCCCGCCGACTGCGCCGACCGCAGCGCCGCGGGCCTGTCCGGCGGCAACCAGCAGAAGGTCATCATCGCCCGCGAGGTCTCCAACGATCCCGACGTGCTCATCGCCGTCCAGCCCACGCGCGGCCTGGATGTGGGCGCGATCGAATACGTGCACAAGGCGCTGGTGGCCGAACGCGACCGCGGCATCGCGATCCTGCTCATCTCGCTGGAACTCGACGAGGTCATGAGCGTCTCGGACACCATCGATGTGATCTATGACGGCCGCATCACCGGTACGTTCAAGCAGGGCGAGGTCGACGAGAACAAGCTCGGCCTGCTCATGGCAGGAGGTGAGGCATAGGTGTCTGCTACCGCATCCACAACCGCGAAGCCGCAGGAGAGCACCGCGGTCCGCATTTTGAAGAAGCCCATCACGGCGACGCTGCTCGCCATCGTTTTGGGCTTTGCCGTGGCGGCCATCCTTTTGGCCGTTGCCGGCTACGATCCCATCGCATCGTTCACCGCGCTGTTCGAGGGCATCTTCGCCAAGCCCAAATACATCTCCAACACCATCATCAAGGCCGCGCCCATCATCCTGACGGGCATCTCGGTGGCCTTCGCCTTCAAGACGGGCATGTTCAATATCGGCGCCGAGGGCCAGTACGTGGCCGGCACCATCTGCGCGCTCATCGCGGGCACCATGCTCAACCTGCCCATGCCGCTGCAGATCCCCGTCGTTATCCTGGCGGGCGTGGCTGGCGGTGCCATCATCGGCGGCATCACCGGCTTCCTCAAGGCGCGCTTCGGCATCCATGAGGTCATCACCGCCATCATGCTTAACTGGACCATGCTCTACATGAACAACTTCGTGGTGAACTCTGAGATGTTCCACCAGCCGAGCTCCACCTCCTCCATCGCCATCAACCCCTCGGGCTTCACCACCATCCTACCCGAGTGGAAGCTGTCCGACGCCGGCCTGGAGACGCTGCGCAACATCCCGTGGCTGTACGACTTCTTGGTCAAGACCGATGTGAACATCGCGTTTTTGGTCGCCGTGGCCGTGGCAGTTTTGATTTGGTTCGTGCTATTCCGCTCCAAGCTGGGCTTTGAGCTGCGCGCCGTGGGCTTCAACCGCGATGCGGCCGAGTTCGCCGGCATGCCGGTTGAGCGCAACACCGTGCTCGCCATGCTCATCGCCGGCGGCATCTCCGGCCTGGCCGGCGCCCTCATGATCACCGGCATCCAGCCCCACAGCCTGTCCACGCTGGCTGGTTTTGAGAACTACGGCTTCAACGGCTTCTCCGTCGCGCTCATCGCCGGATCTTCACCCATCGGCTGCATCTTCGCCGGCCTGCTGTTCGGCGGCCTGCTGTACGGCGGCACCTCGGTGCAGATGGCCGTGGGCGCCCCCACCGACATCATCAACATCATGATCGGCACCATCGTGTTCTTCGTAGCGCTCGCCCGCGTGGTCACGCTTGTGGCCAACCGCCTGGAGAAGCGCGCCGCGCAGAAGGGCACGGGCGGCTCGACGGGCTCGGGCGGTGCGGAGGCAACCTCTGCCGCAACCGCCGTCGCAACCGTTGCCGTGGAGAAGGAGGCCGACAATGCTTAATAACATCACCCTGCTCATCGGCATCACCCTTATGTACGCCACGCCGCTGGTGTTCGGCGCGCTGGGCGGCGTGATCTCCGAGCGCTCCGGCGTCGTCAATATCGGTATCGAGGGCATGATGACCATCGGCGCCCTGGCCGGTGCCGCAACGTCGTTCTTCACCGGCAACGCATGGCTCGGCTTTTTGATCGCCGGCCTGGCCGGTGGCGCCTTTGCGCTGCTGCACGCCGTGGCGGCCGTCACGTTCAAGGCCGACCAGAACGTCTCGGGCATCGCGCTCAACCTGCTGGGACCGGGCATCGCCCTGTTCCTCGCCCGCCTGATGTGGGACGGCGGCACGCAGAGCCCGGCCGTCCAGACGCTGCCCAAGGTGTTTGGATCCGGTGCTTTTGCCGGCACCCCGTGGGCGAACCTCAACATCGACGTCACCGTGGTGCTTGGCCTTGTTGCCGCCATCGTGGTGTGGTTCGTGCTGTACAAGACCAAGTGGGGCCTGCGCGTGCGCGCCGTGGGCGAGCACCCCGCGGCCGCCGACACGCTTGGCATCAACGTGAGCCGTATCCGCTTTGCGTGCGTCGTGCTCTCGGGTGTCATGGCGGGCTTTGGCGGCGCATCCATCACGCTGGCCATCATCTCGCAGTTCACCCAGACCGCTGTGGCCGGTCAGGGCTTCATCGCCCTCGCAGCCGTCATCTTCGGCAAGTGGACCCCGCATGGCGCATTCGGTGCGTGCCTGCTGTTCGGCCTGGCACAGGCGCTCGTCATCATCCTGGGCGGCGGTGTGGTGCCGATCCCCTCCGAGATTCTGGCCTGCATGCCCTATATCCTCACCCTCGTGGTGCTCGTTCTGTTCGTGGGCCGCTCCGTTGCGCCTAAGGCAGACGGCGTTCCCTACGAGAAGGGCTCGCGCGGGTAATCAGTCCCAACGGGAGGCCCACATGTTTCTTCCTACGCTCGAGCAGTCGTTTTGCACTCAACAAACAGTCCACTGGACTGTTTGGCATGCGGAACTCGCGCCGGAAGAAACATGCGGGCCTCCCTGCGTTAATCCGATTGCCCGAGCTCGCAAACATTTGCTTTGCGATGATCGATTCCTAGCGTTTGTTGGCCCTCCGACCTGCATCGTCCTGTGCGAGTTCCACATGAGCCGGAGAGCCCTGTGGGCTCTCCGAGCGAACAGGACTGCCCGAGCACAGGACGATACAGGTCGGAGGGCCAACCCCCTGGGACCGAAAGGAGCACCATGACTGATATTGAACTGGTACGTGCGGCCATTACGGCGCGGGAAAACGCGTATGCGCCGTACTCGCACTTTGCCGTGGGCGCGGCCCTGCTCTGCGCTGACGGGACCGTGTACGGGGGCTGCAACATCGAGAACGCCGCTTACTCGCCGGGCAACTGCGCCGAGCGCACCGCCATCTTCCGCGCGGTGTTCGACGGGCATCGCGACTTTGCCGCCATCGCCGTGGTGGGCGGACCACAGGGGCAGCCCATCAGTGAGCTCTGCGCGCCCTGCGGTGTGTGCCGTCAGGTGATGCGCGAGTTCTGCGATCCCGCGACCTTCCGCATCCTCATGGGCACCAGCGACACCGAGTACATCGAGTCCACCCTTGAGGAGCTCCTGCCCTACAGCTTTGGACCGGAGAACCTCGGCAAGTAAACGGCTGAACTACAACGGCCCAAGGGCAACCCCAACGAGCGAAAACGAGGCATCGCAATGCGCATGTACGACATCATCGAGAAAAAGCGCGACGGGCACGAGCTCACCGACGCCGAGATCGCCTTCTTCGTCGACGGCTACGTAGCCGGGCGCATCCCCGACTACCAGGCGAGTGCCCTGCTCATGGCCATCTACCTGCGCGGCATGAGCGCCGAGGAGACGCGCCTGCTCACCCTGCACATGATGAACTCGGGCGAGGTGGTCGACCTCTCCGGCATTCCCGGGGCGACCGTGGACAAGCACTCGACCGGCGGCGTGGGTGACAAGACGTCCCTCGCCGTGGTGCCCATGCTCGCCGCCATGGATCCCGGGCGCACCTTTGTTGCCAAGATGACCGGGCGCGGGCTGGGGCACACCGGCGGCACGGTGGACAAGCTCGAGAGCATTCCCGGCTTCAACACCGCGCTCAGCCAAGAGGCGTTCATCGACTGCGTGCGTGAGCACGGCGCGGCCATCATCGGCCAGACCGGCAACCTCGTCCCCGCCGACAAGCTCATCTACGCCCTGCGCGACGTCACCGCCACCGTGAGCAGTATTCCGCTCATCGCCAGCTCCATCATGAGCAAGAAGCTTACCGCCGGCTCGAGCTGCATCCTGCTCGACGTGAAGGTCGGGTCCGGCGCGTTCATGAAGACCGTCCCCGAGGCCGTCGAGCTCGCGCAGGCCATGGTCGCCATCGGCGAGGGCATGGGGCGCCGCGTCAAGGCGCTCGTCACCAACATGGACCGGCCGCTCGGGCACGCCATAGGCAACGCACTCGAGGTGGCTGAGGTCATCGAGACGCTCCACGGTCGCGGCCCCGCCGACTTGGAGCACGAGGTGCTGCTCATCGCGAGCGACCTGCTCGAGCTCACGGGCCACTGCACGCGCCAAGAGGCCGAGGCGCGCGCCCGGCGCGTCATCGCCGACGGCTCCGCCTTCGCCGCCTTCAAGGAGATCGTCGAGGCGCAAGACGGCGACCCGCGCGTGCTCGACGATCCCTCCCTGCTGCCCGGCGCCACGCTCACCCGCACCTTCGCCGCTCCCTGCGACGGCTTTGTGGCGCACATCGATACCGAGGCCGTGGGTATTGCCAGCGCCGAGCTGGGCGCCGGACGCCTCACCAAGGAAGACGCGATCGACTACGGCGCGGGCATCACCCTACTCAAGAACTACGGCGACCCCGTTGTGGCAGGCGAGCCCGTGGCAATCCTGCACGCCAACGACCCCGCCAAACTCGCCGCCGGAGCCGAGCGCCTCGCCGGCGCCTACACCTTTGCCGCCAAGCAACCGCCGGCGACTCCCCTCCTGTATGCCACCGTCACGCGCGACGGCATCGTGTACGCTTAGAGCCACCCAGCTCTTCCATCAACGAAAGGAACCCTCATGTCCCTCACCAAGTCCGAACTCGCCAAGTACATGGACCACACCCTGCTCAAGGCCGACGCAACCGCCGAGCAGATCGACCGCGTTGCCGCCGAGGCGCGTGAGCTCAACACCGCCTCCGTGTGCGTGAACGGCTACTGGGTCCCCCGCGTGGCCCGTGCCCTCGAGGGCGCCGACGTCATGACCTGTGCCGTCATCGGCTTCCCGCTGGGCGCCATGTCCACCGCTGCCAAAGCTGCCGAGACCGCCGACGTCGTGGCCGCCGGTGCGCAGGAAGTCGACATGGTCATCAACATCGGCGAGCTCAAGGCCGGCAACGACGACGTCGTGCGCGCCGACATCGCCGCCGTGGCGGAGGCCGCTCACGCCGGCGGGGCGCACCTCAAGGTCATCATCGAGTGCTGCCTGCTCACCGAGGAGGAGAAGGTGCGCGCCAGCCGCCTCACCGTCGAGGGCGGCGCCGACTTCGTCAAGACGTCCACCGGCTTCTCCACGGGCGGCGCCACCGTCGAGGACGTGCGCCTGATGCGCGAGACCGTGGGCCCGGACTTTGGCGTGAAGGCCGCCGGCGGCATCCGCACCCTCGCCGACGCCGAGGCCATGATCGAGGCCGGCGCCAACCGCCTGGGCGTCTCCGCCAGCATCGCCATCCTGAGCGAGCTCGAAGCCTAATCGTTCGCGTCAAAGGACATTCGCATGACCTCACAGAAATTCAAGCGCATCCTCACCATCGTGATCGACTCGATCGGCGTGGGCGACGCCCCCGACGCGGCGCAATACAACTCCGACGGTGCCGACACGCTGGGCCATCTGACCCAGTGGTGGCTCGACAACCAGGGGCGCGCGCTCGCGCTGCCGAACATGGAGCGCCTGGGCCTCAACCTCGCGCGCCCCGACAATCCATTCGCCGGAATCGGCACGCCCGAGGCTCCCGCCGGCGCCTTTGGCCGCATGCGCATCATCAGCCGCGGCAACGACTCACTCGATGGCCACTGGGAGATGATGTGCCTGCCCACGCGCTTTGAGATGGACTACTTCCCACAGGGCTTTCCCGAGAGCCTGCTGGACAAGCTGCGCGCGTTCAGCGGTCGCGACATCGTGTGCAACAAGCCCTATTCGGGCACCGAGGTCCTCAAGGACTACGGCGAGCACCAGCTCAAGACCGGCGATTTGATCGTGTACACCTCAGGCGACTCGGTGCTGCAGATCGCGGCGCACGAGGAGGTCATTCCGCTCGAGGAGCTCTACCGCATCTGCGAGTACGCACGCACCCTCATCAACGGGCCCGAGATCACCATGGGCCGCGTGATCGCGCGCCCCTACGTGGGCACGTGCGCGACGGACTTTACCCGCACCGCCAACCGTCACGACTACGGCCTCACCCCCACCGGTCCCACCGTGGTGGACTTTTTGCACGACGCCGGGCTCGATACCATCGCCGTGGGCAAGACCTTCGACCTGCTGTGCGGCAACGGCTTTGGCGCGCACTACCACAACCAGAGCAACTCCGACGGCATGGACCATGTGGACGAGGTCATGGCGCAGGACTGGCATGGCCTGTGCTTTACCAACCTGGTGGATTTCGATGCCGTGTACGGGCATCGCCGCGACCCGTTGGGCGACGGCTTGGCGCTCGAGGATTTCGACCGCCGCTTGGGCGACGTGATGGCCCGCATGCACGAGGACGACCTGGTGCTCATCACCGCCGACCACGGCAACGACCCCACCTACCGCGGCACCGACCACACGCGCGAGCTCGTGCCGCTGCTGGCCTGGACCCCGTCCATGGCCGAGCGCGGATGCGCCGGGTGCGACCTAGGGCTGCGCGGCACCGCCAGCGACCTAGGCGCGACGATCCTGGAGAACTTCGGCGTCCCCGGCAACGGCGAGGGCACGAGCTTCCTGGAGTGCCTGTAGCTGCTAAGCGAATGCGCCAACTGCATAAGATGGGGATGGGGACATCCGCTCATCCATCCCCATTGAGCGTTGTTTTCTCCACTCACGGATGCGAATTGCTCCTATATGACGTCTACGCCGATCGCGGAAATGTACTATTTCGGCTCGCGACGTCCAGAACGCCATCGCGACTTCAAGTACGAGAGAATTAGTTCTCGGTTTGCATAGGCAAGCGATGCAAATACAGCGACGGTCACCAGCAGCCCAAAAAATGACCCTTTATCCGGAAAGAGCAGCGACAACAGCAGGCATACTGCAGAGAAGACCAATGCCGCCCCCACCGCTCGATGCGCCCCACGAGACTCAACCACGCGCTTTGCCTCATCCAGATGCTCTCCCGACAGCAGTGGCATTCCAGCGAGGAGCCCTGTCAACTTGCCTCGAAACATTAAGGTGCCGAACACCGCCAGCAAACAGGCCCCCGCTATTGACACCACAACATCCAGCATTGCCCTCGCCCCAATCCCATCTCTAAAAACTGTCACATCAACAAGCATTAGATTTATCTTAATCTGCCCCGTCAACACGTAGCAATCGTTAGCAACAACCTGATGAGCCATCTCAACCCGCTATTCAACAAGCCTGCATCCCCGTTCCATATAGCCCACGCGAATCACTTCAAAACGCGCTGGGCAAGAACGTCATAATGCTTATACAGGGATGCAAACTGTCCGCGATACCCAGGAGCCCACGGTTTGTTCTTACCGCAGAAATGCAAAATCGCCGTGTGCTCCATCACCCAATCGAGCGTCGCCGTTCCCCATGTTCGAATGATGTTATCTGGGTACTTGCGCGCGTCGTAATTCCAAATCTCATCGGGGATACGAAGGGTGACTGCGCCAAAAAGGGAATTAAACAGATCTTGATCGGGAAAGAGCATGACTTGCTCGTGTGCCTTCACATACGAAAAGAGTTCATCAACGCATATGCTCTTTCGAGCCCTTGCGATATCGAACAGAATCACGCCGGTATTAAAGTAGTCCGAAGACGTGCTAAGCCGAGCTTTGTTAAGCGCCGTCGCAGGGTGGACGGCATCCAGATGCGAAGCAGCGGCAAACGCGTTGCCATGCAAGTCGATTTCAAAAAGATCGTCAAGCGGATTGATAACGAGGATATCGGGGTCGAGATACAGGGCCCGCTCGATGGGAGCTTTGATTATGCTGGGTGCAAGCAGGCGGTAATACATCTCCTGGGGGTACCGCTCGCTGCATTTGGCTCCATCGAGGAGCACACGGTCGACCGTCACGGGCTCTATCGCGAGGCCGAGAACCGAGCAAAACCGTTCCAGCTCCTCAAGCGCCGGGAGGGAAATCCCCTTGTGCAGCAGCCAAATACGAACTTGAGCGCCCTGATTGCTTGCGCGCAGCGAGTACAACATGGTGCGGAGTGGGCCCAAGTACCCCTCATCACATGTGACAATGACGTCCATTGCATGCTGCTTCATCGAAATACCCCCACGAGGTCATGCACGCGCCACACGATGGGGAGGCATCTTCCCCATCGTCCAGGCTGCACTCACAAGATCACCGAGCGGCACCCAAGAAAACCCTCATCGCGGAAGACCTTTCACAGCCGCGCCGTCCGCGGTCTTCACCAGAGCCACCACCCGCAAGCGCGCCTTATTCCCAGGTCTTCCAGACGTCCGGGCAGTACCCAACCGTCGCCTTCTGGCCGTTGCGCACGATGGGCTCGCGCAGGACCTGCTGGTTCTCGAGCAACTTGTCGAACTTCTGGCTCTCGGCAAGGTAGGTGATGAGCGCCACCGTGTCCTGGTCCTTCGCGTTCTCGTCGACCACGGCGTCGATGCCGCCCACGGCGCGCATCACGCTCTGCAGCTCGCCCTTGCTCATCCCCTTTTCCTTGAGGTCGACGAACTGGACCTTGATGCGCCGCTCCTTAAAGTAGCGCTGCGCCTTCTTGGTATCGAAGCTCTTCTTGGTTCCAAAGATCTGGATGTTCATGGCATGCCCTCCGCAAGTTCGCGAGCAAGTGACGGTATTAGTACAGCGCGGGCGCCGCGGACATCGCGAGCTCGTCCACCAGGGCGTAGAAGCGCTCCGCGTCCGTATGCGTCACCAACGTGACCTCACGACCATCCTCGCAGCGATACGTCCGGCCCGCCGCCGCACCGTCAACACGCACGTCGCAACGCACGCGCTCCACCTCGGCAATATCCGCGTACAGGCAGTAGACCGTGGTGAGCACGTCCCACAGGTAGTACACGTTGTTCGCCGCCACGTTGAGCACGAGCGCGTAGCCCTGGCCGATGAGGTCGATGGCGGGGTAGCGGCGCAAAGTCGCCCAATGCTGGCAGAGCTCGCGCGTGAGCGGCAGCTCCTCGGTGCTCTCCAGGCCCACCATGTGAATCTCGAGCGAGGAGTCCCACACGCGCTTGACGGCCTCCGGATCCCAGAACGCGTTCCACTCCGCCGTGCCGTCAAAGCACGGGTCGACCACGTTGCCATGGCCGTCGAGCGAGCCGCCCATCCAGTAGAGCGCCTCGATCTTGTCCTCGATGGCAGGCTCGGCGTCGAGCGCGCGGGCGAGGTCGGTGAGCGGGCCGGTGAACAGCAGCGTGGTCTTGCCCTCCTGCGCCATGACCTTGTTCACCAAATCCAGGTGCGCAGGCACATCGGTCACGGGAGTCTTGGGCGCTCCATGCTCGTTCAGGATGGGCAGCGCGTCGAAGGTGAACGCCGCGCCGCGCCACTCGGAGGGGAACTGATGGTGCGGGCGCGACGTGGAGGCCGCCACCTCGAGCACGCCCTGCTTGCCGCCGAACAGGTCGATGATCTTGCGCGTTGCCTCGAGCGCCGCCTCCATCTGGCCGTCCGCGTCGATCACGGACACGCCCGTCACGTGGGCCTCGGGCATCTGCAAAAGCAGCAGCAGGCTCACAAGGTCGTCGACGCCACCGTCATGGTTGAAGTACACATTGGTCATGGAGAGGTCCCTTTCATACAACATGGCACGCACCCAGTATGCCAGAGCGCGTGCCATATACGTGCGTTTATGTGCAGCCCTGCAAAAGACCTGCGCCATAAAAAGACCTGCGCCATAGGCTAGCCAGGTCGAGCATGCCGGCGAATCACGGGACGCTATGCCCTGCAAACCCCTCCGCCGTCCGCTCACGACGAGCCGACTCGTAGACGAGGGCCGTGCCGCCGCGATGCGCCGCGATCACTAGCCCAGCAGAGCGAAATATCCCAAGACCGCGATGCCGAGCACGATGCGGTAGATGCCGAACGCCGTGAAGTCATGACGGCGCACAAAGCCCATGAGCCACTTGATGGCCACGAGCGACACCACAAAGGCAACCGCGCAACCCACGCCCAGAATGGCCAGGCCGCTCGCATCGAACACGCCGCCCTTGAGGAAGAACTTCACGAGCTTGAGGAAGCTCGCGCCGAACATGACGGGAATGGCGAGGAAGAACGTGAATTTGGCCGCCACAGAGCGCGTGGTGCCCAGCAGAAGGCCGCCGATGATGGTGGAGCCGGAGCGCGATGTGCCGGGGATGAGCGAGAGCACCTGAAAGCAGCCGATGCCCAGGGCGGTCTTGTAGGAGAGGTCCTCGAGCGAGGTGATGGCGCCAAAGTCGCCGCCCTGCGTAGGCTCGACGGCAACGGCGGGAGCCGCAAAGTGGGCACCGCCGGGACGGGCGTTCGCTGCGGCCTCCTCGGCCACGCGCGCCGCGAGCTTGTTAGCGCGCCAACGCTCGATCACGATGAACGCGATGCCGTAGACGATGAGCGCGGCAGCGACGACCCACGCGTTGTAGAGGTGCTCCTCCATGAAGTCGTCCAGCGGAATGCCGATAATCGCCGCAGGCAGGCAGCCCACGATGATCTTGCCCCACAGGCTCCAGGTGTCGCGGCACTCCTGGCGCGTCTTGCCAAACCCAAACGGCAGCAGGTCACGGATGAACAGCACGCACACGGCCAGGATCGCGCCGAGCTGGATCACCACGAGGAACATGTTCCAGAACTCTTCGGTCACGTTGAGCTTGATGAACTCGTCCACCAAGATCATATGGCCGGTCGACGAGATGGGCAGCCATTCCGTAATGCCCTCGACCAGGCCAAGGAAGGCAGATTTGAGCAGTTCGATGATGTCCACGTGGACCTCCCAGACATTTGAGCGGAGGCGCGGCGAAAGGCCCATGCCGTCGAGGAAGGACGAGCACCGCGCGTCACGTACCGGTCTATTATCGCCCCCAACGGCGCGCTGCACCGAAAAAGCGTGCCGTTCACGGCATATTGCCCCGGTGGATGGCTCATTTGGGTATAACTGTGGCATGGCAAAGCAACAAGACGGGCCACACGGAGCCCGTCGCTTAAGTTAAGGAGGCTACCATGCACGAGGGTTATTCCAAGGTATTTGTTGCCCTTGACGGCACCGAGCAGCAGGATTTCGTGCTCGCCCGCGCCATCAAAGTCGCCGCCAACAATGGGGCCGCGCTCGTCATCGGCCACGTCATCGACTCAACCGCCCTCGAATCCGCAGGCTCCTATCCGGCCGACCTGGTTCAGGGCCTGCAGGAGGCGTTCACCAACTCCATCACCGCCCAGGTCGAAGAGGCCAAGGCCAACCCCGATATTCCGTCGGTCGAGGTCATGATTCGCGCCGGTCGCATTCGCGAGACGCTCAAGGATGAGATGCTCGACGTGGTTCAGCCCGACCTGGTGCTCTGTGGCGCCCGCGGCCTGTCCTCCATCAAATACGCGCTGCTCGGGTCGATCTCCACGTTCCTGCTGCGCAACACCGACTGCGACATTCTGGTTGTGAAGTAGGTCGCCCCCGCATCGCGGACTGTCCACGCATCCAGGCACACGACCCTGGAAGCCCGCCATCGGCGGGCTTCCTGGGTTTTATTTACCGAGATGACCTTTTGGAATCCAAGGTGCAGCGATTTCGAACAGACTGTCCGCAGGCCATTCGGGTTACCCAAGTGATGCGGGCCAACCCTCTCGCCGACCTGTCGTAGATCGTCATAGAAGAGCCTCCGGCTCCAAAACTTTATTTATAAGCCCTGGAGCCGGGGGGCAGCTCACTGGTGTTCCGCCTCTTCGAGTTGGGATTCTGAGACGCTAGCGATTCGCTCGATCCGGAGGTGGGGCACACCTGAACGCATAAACCTCCAAGGCCGGGTAGAGGTTTGGCGTCACGGGGCTCAATCTACTCGTTATCGCCTGCCGTCATCTGCGTGGCGCTCAGCGCACTCTCCATATTGGACGCGGCATCGGGCCAAACCCAATCGGTGAACGCGGGATGATCGTAGCCCTCCTCGACGGCAAACTCGAACGCCTCGAGACGGAACGCCTCCCAGGCCTCGATCTGCCCGGCGTGCGCCGGATCGCAGCTCGCGGAGTCCACCAGACGCAAAGCCTCGGCAGCGAGCGCCCAGCGATCCATGTTGTTCAGGCGCAGCATGTCGAACGGGGTGGTGGTGGAACCCTTCTCCTCATAGCCGTGGACACACCAGGCGTCATGACCGGGGCGCGCCCACACCAGGCGACGGATCGTGCCGGCATAGGCATGGAAGCAGAAGAGGACCGGCTTGTCGCCCGCACCGAAGAACTCGGCGAAGCGCTCATCGGAGATCGCCTGGTCGTTCTCGCAGGCGTTCTGAATCTTGAGCAGGTCGACCACGTTCACGAACCACACCTTGACGCCATGCTCGCGCAGCAGGTCCACGGCGGCGAGCGCCTCGAGCGTGGGGACGTCACCACACGTGGCGATCACCAGGTCGGCTTCTTCGAGGCTCGAAGCGGTGCTCGCCCACTCCCATGCGGCCAGCCCCTCGGCGAGCTCGGCACGGGCGTCGTCCACCGTCACGAACGTCGGCGCGGGCTGCTTGCCGCAGAAAATCGCGTTCACGCAGTCCGTCGACTGGTACACGCGCTCCGCAACCGCAAGCGCCATGTTGGCGTCGCACGGATAGTATGCGTTCACGACGTGAGTGTCGTTTGCCTTGTTGAGCAGGACGTCGATGAAGCCCGGATCCTGGTGAGAGAAGCCGTTGTGGTCCTGGCGCCACACGTGGCTTGAAAGCAGGATGTTCAGACCGGAGATGGGAGCGCGCCACGGAATCTCGCGCTTAGTCGCCTCGAGCCACTTGCAGTGCTGATTCACCATGGAGTCGACGACGTGCACGAAGCTCTCGTAGCTCGACCACACGCCATGACGGCCGGTGAGCACGTACGCCTCGAGAAAGCCCTCGCACTGGTGCTCGGAGAGCTGCTCGATTACTCGGCCGCTCGGGGCGAGCAGGTCATCGTTGTCGGCGTCGGCGTAGTGACCGGCGAGCCACTGCTTGCTCGTCGCGGCATAGCAGTCCTGCAGACGGTTGGACGCGGTCTCGTCGGGGCCGAAGATGCGGAAGTTGTCGTTTTTGGCAAGGACATCGGCGGTGTAGGCGCCAAACACGCGTGCCGCCTCGGTGGCGCCCCACCCGTGTCCCTTCTCCGCCACGGGGACCTCATGGGCATGGATATCGGGCAGCTCAAGCTCACGGCGGATTTTCCCGCCGTTCGCGTTGGGGTTGGCGCCGATGCGCAAGTCGCCCTTGGGCATGAAGGCGGTCACATCCTCGCGAACCTGGCCTTCCGAGGTGAAGAGCTCCTCGGGGCCGTACGAGCGAAGCCAGGAACGGAGCACGCGGAAGTGCTCGTGGGTGTCGCGGGCATCGGCCAGCGGCACCTGATGCGCGCGCCAGGAGTCCTCGGTCTTCTTACCGTCGATATGCTTGGGACACGTCCACCCCTTGGGCGTGCGGAACACGATCATGGGGTACACGGGACGCGTCTCGTCACCCAGCTCGGCATTTGCTTTGATATCGCAGATCTCGCCGAAGACCACCTCGAGCTGCGCGGCGAAACGCGCGTGGATGGAGGCGTGCGACTCGTTGTCGAAGCCCGCCACAAAGAAGTGCGGCTTGTAGCCCATTCCCTCGAAGAACTTGGTAAGCTCCTCGTCCGAGATGCGCGCCAGGATGGTGGGGTTTGCGATCTTGTAGCCGTTGAGGTGCAGAATCGGCAGGACGATGCCGTCGGTCTTGGGGTTGACTAGCTTGTTGGACTGCCAGGAGGTGGCGAGCGCCGCGGTCTCGGCCTCACCGTCGCCCACCACGGCCACAGCCAGCAGACTCGGGTTGTCCATCACGGCACCGTATGCGTGGCTGAGGGTATAGCCCAGCTCGCCGCCCTCGTGAATGGAGCCCGGGGTCTCGGGCGCGAAGTGGCTCGGGATGCCACCTGGGTAGGAGAACTGGCGGAAGAACTTCTCAAGGCCAGCCTCGTCATCCGTGATGTCGGGACGGATCTCGCGGTACGTCCCGTCGAGTAGAGACTGTGCCGTTCCGGCAGGACCACCGTGGCCGGGGCCCATGAGGAAGATCGTGCTTTGGCCATGGTCGGCGATTAGGTGGTTCACGTGCCCGAACAAAAAGTTGATGCCCGGCGTGGTGCCCCAATGGCCCACCAGGCGGTGCTTGACGTCCACACGGCCAAAGTCGCGCTTCTTACCCGTCTTGGCATCGGTCCAGTCCTCGCGCATCAGCGGGTTGGAGCGCAGGTAGATCTGTCCAACTGACAGGTAGTTAGCGCAACGCCAGTACTTATCCACGGCGGCGAGAGCATCTGCGCTCACTGGGTTCTCGAGTTTGGTCCACGGAGTGCCAATCACGGGCTGCGTCATGGCTTTTCCCTTCCTACACGAAGCAGGCCAACACATCCCGCTCCTTTGATGTCTTTACCCGAGTGTAAACGCTAAAACGTTTTATCGTTTGCGATAAAACGTTTCTTCTAAAAATATTCAATTTTGTTTACTACTGTTTATGCTGTTGAGTGAAATTGAGCACATCTAAACACAAGGCGCGGCACGCGCAATCGGACAAAGAGCTTTGGTATGCGTTTGACCCATGCAGATTGAGCAATCTCAAATATGTGTGGGGTTTATCCGTAACGATCAAGTAGCGCGGCTCATCCGAGCACAAAACCCCAGTTGGCATCCGGTCGAATTGGTGCTCTACTCACCGTGCCAGATTAAAGCCCGCACATATTAATTACTAACACCCCAGCCAGTCGGTCGAACAGCCGCCCAGCCCACCGGCCATTCTCCTCCGGCGCCGCTGGCATGGATTTTGCCATCGGCGCCGGGAGCGAACGGCAGGAGAGGGCAGGCAGCCCGTGCGGAGAAGTTTCTCCTACGCAACTTGCAGGAAAGGCTCAGCGATCGAGCGGCGCAACGCTCGCCTGGCACACCAGGCGCGGAGCCAAAACACGGTCCTCAAACTCGTGCCCATCATGCTCGTTCACGCGCTTGAGTAGCAATTCCATCGCATTGTCCGCAAGCTTTGAAACGTTTTGCTCGATGGCGGTCAGCGCCGGCTCAAACAGCGCGTCGGCAGCGGAGTTGTCGTAGCTTACAAGCGAATAGTCGCGAGGCACACGCTTCCCGTGCGCGAACAGGCATTTGAGCGCACCCAAGGCGATGTTGTCGGAACTCGCGAAAATCGCGGTCGCATCGCTCTCGAGCACGCGCTCCGTCGCCGCGGCGCCATCGGCAATGTAGTAGTCGCTCTCGAACACGAGAGCGTCATCGGCCGCGACCCCGTGCGACTCGAGCGCCCGGCGATATCCCGTCATGCGCGCGCGACCGGTGTTCGACGACGTGTTGACCAGGCACGCTATACGCGTATGCCCGTGCTGCAGCAGGCAATCCGTCGCCAAAAAGCCACCGAGCTCGCTGTCAAAACGCACGCGGTCGCAAGCGACACCGTCAATAAAACGGTCGACCATCACCAAGGGCACGGGCAGCGTGGACAGGCTCTCGACAAGTTGCTCATCGGCATCGATCTCATGAGCGGTCACCAAAATCAAGCCGTCCACACCGCGATTGACCAGCAAGCGCACAAGCTCGTCCTCGTGCTCGGAGGACACATCAGAGTTCATGATGAATAGCGCATAACCGTGCTCGCGACAGCGAATCTCAAGGTTGCGCGCAAGCGACGAGAAGAAGCGGCTCTCGATGTTGGGGACGATCAGGCCAAACGTGCGGGACTGTTGCATCACGAGGCTGCGGGCGATCTGATTGGGAACGTAGCGTTTGCGCGCGGCGACCTCCTTGATGCGCCGGCGGTTCTCCTCGGAGATGCGGCAGGGCCGGTCGTTGAGAACGAGCGACACGGCTGAGGGGGACAGGCCGACTTCCTGCGCGATTTCCTTGAGCGTCACCTTGGCGGCCATATTCCCTCCCGTAAAAAAGACGGGCGTCGGCACATGCCGACGCCCGTTGCAATATTGCCGCACATACACGACTTGGTCAACGGCTTTACCACTGAACGGTCGGTCGCACGCCCCGCACGGTCGCTACGCCTACGCGAGCGGTTCGAGGATCACCAGCGCGTCGTGGCCGAAGGGATGCTGCCCTACGCGCGTTGAGCCAACAGCACGCTAAGACTGCGCCAGACGCATCGCGCCCTGAACGGCACCGTACAGGTTGGCGTCGTTACCGAGCTGAGCGGCGACCACGTTGGGCCTCGGAAACCCGGCGAGCGGACCCGCGAAGCCCGAGAGCGCGACTTCCATCTGCCTCTCGAGTGCCTCCATGAGCTCGGGGTGGCAGCTGATACCGCCCGCGATGGCGAACACGTCCGGATCAAGAACGGCCTGGAGGTTGAGCAGCATGTTGTCGAACATGAGCGCGTAGCGATCGAGCCCGCGCCGTGCGGCCTCGTCGCCCGCGGCGACCCACTCGAACGCCCTGCGCCCGTCCACCGTGCCGTCGTCCTCCATGCCCTTTTCGGAGAGCATGAGGGCCACCAGCGTGCGCCAGCTACCCGTCCCGCCGAAGATATTCCCCATGGAGACCGGCGCCTGCGCGTCGTTGCGGATGAAGCTGAACTCGCCCGCGAATCCGTTGGCGCCGCGCAGGACCCTGCCGTCCACGACGATGCCGCCGCCGATGCCCGTCCCGATCGCGAGCACAACGCCCGTGGAGGCGCCGCGCAGGGCGCCCGCGGCGTACTCGCCCAGAGCGCAGCACTTGCCGTCGTTGTCCACGGCGACCGGCATGTCGAAGCGCTCGCGCAGCAGTCTGCCCACTGGGCAACCGTCCATATAGGCGAGCGCACCGCCCCGATGGATCACGCCGTCCGGATCCCCCTCGTAAATGCCTCCGGGGGCGCTCACGCCAATCGCCCGGACACGGTCCGCGTACGGCTCGACGATCTCCATGAGGGTCGAGACCGCCTCTTCCGCAGTGGAGAAATCCGTTGGGATAGACCCACGCTCGCGAATGGAGAAATCTTCTCCGAGGACCGCCCACTTAACGCTCGTCCCGCCGATATCAATACCAAAAAACTCGTCCATCCCTTTTTCCTTCATCTACATGCCGCCCGTGTAAGACGTGCGGCCACCGTGCGAGCGCGCAATGCGGCCGAACGGGGGCAACCTCGAGTCGAGGCAGTACGGCTACTCCGCCTTGACCGTGCGCACGCGCAACATCATGTACTGACGGCTGGGCAGATCGATTCGGAACGCACCCTCAAACTCCTGCGGCAGGGTCTCGACGGTCATGTTCCACGTGTCGATAACGTCAACCTGGTAGCGCTTGCCCTCGTCTCCGGTGAACTCACGATACGCCGGGCGGAAGAAGCCGAAGTACATGAGGACGTCATCGGTGCCCTTGCCCATGGAATCGGCCATGCACGTCACGTCCCAGGTGAAGGTCCCGTCAATCACGCCGATCTCGTCGGGAACCCAATCCATTCCACTCGGCAGCGACTCCATGTAGGAGCGGCAAAACGCAATACGCTCGGGAGAGTCGCCGTACAGCTTGCCGCCATGCGCCCACCAGAGCTTGGGTCCGCGGTCGACAAAAGTCTCGCCGTGGGTCACATAGCCACCGCGCAAGCAGCCCTCCCAGAACCGACGAACCTCTTCCTCGGCGGTGAGGTTGCCCCAGCCCCAGTTGATGTTGCCCTCGTAACCAGCCTCGTCAACGATCACCGGCTTACCGTACTGGGCGCGCAAGTCGACCACGCACTCGGCGGTGCGCTGCAAATCGCAGCGCTGCCAGCTCACATGGGTGATCCAGGGATGGCTATGGTCGAAGATCTCGCGGCAGTTGTGGATTGAGCGCAGGTGGCCGTACGGGTCGTTGGCCATGACGATGCGAGCGTACAGGTCCCAATCCTCCGCCGGCTTCCAGGGCAGGAGATCCCATTCGTTCGCGAGGCTCCACCACACGTTCTTGTAGGCGGCAAGGCGACGCACCGCATACGTGAGATAGAAAACGTCCTCATCCTTGGTCATGCGGGAGAAGCCCCAGTCCTCGGGCTTGTCATACGGGTGCAGCAGGATAATATCCGCCTGGATGCCAAGCTCGTCGAGCTGGGCGATGCGCTTCTCCAGGTTCTCCCAAAACGGCTCGTAGAACTTGGTATGGTCGAACGCCCCCTTGGAGCCCTCGAACGCGTACATCGCCGGATCCTCCACGTTGTAGTCGTAGAACTTGGGGAAGATGCACATGCGGATCTTGTTGAACGGGGCGTGGGACAAGGTCTCGAGCGTCTGCTCTTGAAGCTCCTCATCCTGATTGGTCCACGCGTAGCACGTGGTACCAAAGGGCAGGTAGCGCGTACCGTCCTCATAGGCAAAGGTGAAGTCGTTCTCCGTGCTGAACGGGGCCTCGCGCGGCAGGACGTCGCGGGCACGAAGCACGCGACCATGGTTGTCCCCGCTCGCCGGCGTCACCTCGAACGAGCCCTGTACTCCGTTGAGGGCGGAGTCGCTGGAATGCGTGGCGTAGTTCCACGCGCCAGCGCTTCCGGGCATGAAATTGACCCCATAGGTGCCATCACCCTTGTAGAATCCGGGCACGTCCACGGCATCCCCGCCGTCAGCGCGTTCGAAACGAGCGCCAAACGTCACGTCGACATATGGATTGCCTTCAGCGGTGCCCTCAAGCTCCACGCTGAAGACCTTATATTGCTCTACAGACTTCATGGTTTCCTCCCATTTTGGAATGATCAATCTACAGGCGCCCGGGGCTACCTTGAGCTCCCCGGGCGTATCTCCAGGATTTACTTGACGCCCTTGATGAGCGCGATGAAGACGAAGCCAACCACGACAAGAACGATCGCGACGGGGAAGGCCATGAAGTAGGAGCCGGTGGCGACCACGATGGACGATGTGACAATGGGTCCAAGAATCTGGCCGATGGTGTTGGCTATGTTCAAGATGCCGAGATCCTTGCCAGCTTCTTCCTTGCTTGGGAGAACGTCAACGTTCAGCGCTTGGTCAACGGAGGAGTAGATGCCGTAGCCCAGACCGGCGAGCAGTGCGAAACCGTACATGCCCATGACGGACTTGAGGATCCACGGCGCGGCGATGCCAACGGCGATAAGCAAGGTGGCGACCGCGATGATGGGCTTACGCGCGCCGATCTTGTCGGATATGGCGCCCGATGTCAGTGAGGAGATGAGGGAGACCACCATGATCACAACGGACATGGAAGACAGAACCGCTCCCGCCTCGGCAACGGGCAAGCCGATGTACTTCTCGAGAATGTAGAGCTGGTAGCCATTGACGCAGAAGTAGCCAAAGATGAGGAGCAGACGACCGACCAGGGCAAGGTAGAAGTTGCGGCAGTTCTTGGTGGGCGGAACGAACATCTTGAGGAGCGAGACGAGGTTCAGCTCCTCCTTCTTCTCGCCATCCGCCAGCGCGGCAGACTTCTCACGAGGCCAGATGATGATGGCGAGGATGCCGGTGAGCAACCAGGAGACCGTGCCGATCACAAAACCGGGGACCGGGTTGGAGAGGAACTGCGTGCCGATGATGGTACCGACGGACTGACCGGCGGTGGCACCGCCGCCGTAAAACGCCGAGAGCGTGCCGCGCTTATTGAGCGGGATGCGGTCGGACAGCACCGCCACGGCGGGCGCAAGCATGCAGTTCAGACCGATCTGGAGGACGCACCACGACGCGACGATCATGGGAAGTGTGGTGGCAACCGAAGTGCTCCAGAACGCGGCACCGCAGATGAAGCCGCCCACCACGATGAACGGCGTGCGCTTGCCAAAGCGAGAGTGGCAGTGGTCGGAAAGGGCGCCGAACACGAGGTTCGACACGAGCGCGAACACGGAACCGACGGAGTTCATGGTCGCCAGAATCGCCTCGGGCTGACCGATTCCCAAACCGTTAAAGCGCTCGGGGAACAATACGTTCGAGCCGATTGTGCCGGACATCATCCACATGACGCCGAAGATGATGAAACCGATCATGAAGCGCCATGTCTCCGTTTTCGGCATGGGCTTTCCCGTGTCGGGGGCAATGACATTCTCGTCAAACGTCGCTGTTGCTGTCTGCTGGGCCATGAGATTGGCTCCCTTCGAAGTGGTGATGCGCAAAAGGAGGCGCACCCTCGAAGCCACAAGGAGGGGTTCTGCCTTGGATTCGAGGACGATCGGGAGAGAGGTTGCGATCTGGGATGCGCCAGCACGTTACTTACTGAGTACTAAGTAACTTGTTATCTGCATAGTAAGGTTACTTAGTACTCAGTAAGTACTTATCTCTGCAAGCGGTATGAATCCCTAGGTGAACGGCATATGCTCTCCACGAAAGCAGAGTGCGGCGTCAACCATTCGCACGAATTTCAGCTAGCATTGGGAGGGCGCGGGCATATTCCCACCCGCGCCCACTTGAGGAGAACCACGAATGACCGAAACATCCCCCAAAAAATCTGTGCGCACCGCAGCGAAGCGCAGCGTCGCCGCACAGGAACGCCTCGACCAAATCGTCCAGGCTGCCGTCCGCCTTATCAACGAGCGCGGCTACACCGGCATGTCCCTCCAGGCGGTCGCCGATGCCGTAGGCATTAGTCAGCCCGGCGTCTTGCATTACGTGGGCAGCAAGCACGGACTGCTCCTAGAAGTGATCCGACACTACTACGATCGCTGCTCATCGGCCGATGACTATGTTTCGCTCTTTGCACCCGGCGGGGCCCTCGAGGGACAGCAGCCGAAAATCCCCGAGTACTGCCGCCTCGTCGTTGCCGAGAACAACAACCAGCCGGAACTCGTCATGCTGTTCCAAACGCTTAACACCGAGGGCATGAGCACGGCGAGCCCAATGCACGACTACTTCAATAAGCGCTCGAAGAACATCACCGACCCGGAGCAGAAGATTGCATGGAGCGTGCCGGAGGGGGTCAACGCGCACGACACGTTCTCCTGCGCCATGGCGGCGATGTACGGCCTTGAGGGGCGCTGGGTTGCCCGTCCGGATGAAATCGACTATCCCGCAGAATGGGCCAAATTCGAGGACGTTCTCTTCCCCCTCCCCTTATGGGAGGGTTATCGATAACGGCGCGGTAACTTTTCGCAACATCGAAATCGGCAGAAATTGAGTTAACTCTACGCTCCAAGCTCCGTGATGGGTATGACATAGACGCCACTCGGCATTTTCCACGTATATGATGCCTTACCGACGAGCACCGCCAAAAACGAAGGGTCTGCATTGCGCGCCGCTGGGTTGCGAGCGATTTTATCCCTCAAGCGTAGCAAGTTCGCCTCCGCTGCGGGCACCTTTTCTTCGCTCAACTTGACCTCGAATGCCCCCCACCTCCCATCAGGCAGTTCGACAACAATATCCACCTCAAGCCCGTCAGCGTCGCCGTAATAGGAAACGATGGGATTCGGCATTGTGCCCAATGCGGTGCTGTACACGCGAACGTCACGAAGGCACAGCTCCTCGAATAACGTGCCGAATGTCTGTGTCTCGCGTAACAAGCGCTCGGGAGACATTCCCAGCAACGAAGCGGGCAGTGAGGGATCCGTAAACGTGCGCTTTGGCTTTGAGCGAATCCTGGACTTAGATTTGATAGGAGCGTCCCAGCCGGCCTGGTTTTCTATAAAATACTGATCCTCGAAAAATGAAACGTAGGGTTCGAGCTCACTTTGAAAATACGATGCTGCGACACCCGATGGCACAACTCCCTCATGCAAATCGGCGTACATCGTGCGATACGTCAGGGACGTCCCCATGTTTCGCGCCAGCGACGATGCGCATCTCCGAGCCATGCGCGAATCAAGTCCGGCCTTTACCGCGCTCACAGAAAATAGTGCATCCAGGTATTGCGCCGCGATATCTCCGACCAGTCCATCATCGCCCTCGAGCGCCGCGGGCCATCCACCTCGGCAAATCGCATAGGCAAGCTTGCGTACATCAGTCGATGCCACACCGCCAACAAACTGGCCTTCGAACAATCCACGAAGAGAGACCGCCCCCGTTGACTCCCCGCTCTCGAATAAACTCATGGTGCGCATGGGGACCGTCGCTATCCTCCCTGCGCCGCTGTGCGAGACTTTACTCTTATCGACCGTCGAGGAACCCGTCAACAGATACATGCCACGCTTGTTGCCATGCTCGTCTACGCTTCGCCGCACCGCGTCCCAAACTGTCGGAACGTCCTGCCATTCATCAATCACATGGGGGAGCTGCCCTTCGAGTGCTAGAGATACGTCAAGCTCCGCCATGCGACGAGTGCCCGCATCGTCCAAATGAGCTATGCTCGCCGCCTGTGCCATGCTCGACCATGTTTTCCCGCAGAACTTCGGACCGGCAACCTCCACGGCGCCGAATGCCTTCATCCTCCGTTCGATAATCGAATCTGTCAGTCGAGGCAAATATCCGGAAGGCTTAAGACCCATACATATCACCTCCGCGTGAACGGGCAATGAATTTAGTATAAATAATTTTCGAGCGACTTTTATCGAATTTTCGAGCCCATTTTTCTGAAAAATCGAGCCATTATTTCTGAATTTTCGAGGCACGTCAGTCACGAACGCGCTCAGTTCGCGAAATGATTGACCCGCACGGCAAGAAGCCCCAGCGCACTTGGCACTGGGGCTTCATTACTTCGTTGCGGCATAGACAACTGTCAGACAAGCAAACCGCCTAATGCGCGGCCGGCTTGAGGATCACCAGCGCGTCGTGGCCGAAGGGATGCTGCTCTACGCGCGTCATCCCCGTCTGGGTGTCCACACGCATGGGCAGATGCGCCACGCGCTTGTCCTCGAGATCGAATGCGACCGCCTCCATATCGGCAAACGACCCATGGAGCTTGAGCGCCGTCGTACGCGGCAGGTAGGCGACCACGCGATCGCCCACGCGCGCAACGCGGATGGCCTCGCGGGCATCGTCCAGCAGCTCCTGGGCGGGCACGACCGCGTGAAGGCCGCCCTCGGTTAAGGAATTGAGCACGTGGGGCACCATGCCATAGTCCCACACGCCAGGGAACTGCAGGCACTCCTGCCAACGGAACGGCATGTCGAAGCCCTCGCCCAACACCGATCCCTTGCTCTGTGCCGTCTGCCAGTTCCATACGCCGTGCGCGCCGTATGTCAGACCCGCCGCGGCGCCCGAGAGGATGCCCGACCAGGCACTTGCACGACAATCCTGGGCCGTGAAGCGCCAGTACACGTTGCGGCTCGCGCCCATCTGCTCGTAGCAGGGCTCTGAATTCAGCAGGGGCTTTTGGGGATAGCTCGCACGGAAATCCTCGGGGAGCTTCCACGCCTCGCTCTGACCCTCGTAATTATGGCCGGGCTGGTACATGTAGAAGTCCAAACGATCGATGAACCGCTCGGGAATCGTGCGGTTGGCACGGTTGATGTGCATGCACCGAAGGGCGTTCGGCGCCAGCTCGCACACGGCGGAAAGGCCCTCCTCATAATAGCGAATCGCCTCGTCCGACTTGAAATCGGTATCGCCCGTAACCACGTAGACGGGATCGAACTCGCCAAGATGCCTCACGACGCGCTCGATATGGGAGCGGATCTCGTCGAGCGGCATGACGGGCGCGCCGAGCTTCTGCGCGATCATCGACCCCCACGTACCCGGGATGTAGTTGCACCACAGCAAGACGAGCGCCGGGCGGATACCATGCTCGACCGCCATCCGGCACATCTCTCGCGCGCGCTCCCAATACGCCTCGTTGGGGGCAGACCAGTCGAACACCGTCCCGTCCTCGCTGGCGTACGGGTAGATGCCGAGGTCCGGGCGGCAGCGATCCCACTGCGGAAGCGTATTGATCTGCAGCACGTTGATGCCCTGCTCCGCGCGACGCGCGAGGTAGTACTCCCAATCGGACAGCTCGATGCTGGTGAAGGCGCCCCAGCACGTATCCGCCAGCCAGAACCATGGCCTCCCGTCGAGCGTGAAGCCGTCCTTGCGGTCATTCACCGCGAGCTTGCCAAGTCCCATGCGATTCCCTTCTCTTCTCGACCCGTGCCCGAAGTCGAATTATCGGATAGCAGATTCGATAACGAAAGCCCCGCCGGGCGGATGCCGAGCGGGGCCCTGAGTCAATGTAGGCGAGCGGCGGGGGCCATCTCAGCCTACTCAGATATGCGCGTTACACGCTAGGCGAGAGCCGGAGCCTCTTCCTCGTCCATCTCGGCGAGCTCCTCCTTGGAGAAGCCGGTCGCGAACACCACGACGGCGGCGATGACGAAGGAGATTGCCATGCCGACGATCGCCCACACGGTGTTCATCTGACCGCCCTGCAGGTAGTTGGTAAACACCAGGAAGTTAGAGGCACCACCGGCCAGGTAGTAGGTGACGCCCATGAGGCCGGAGAAGACGGCGCCGATGGAACCGCCGATGAACATGCCGAGCATGGTGCGACGGAAGCGCATGAGGATGCCGAAAAGCGCGGGCTCAGTCACGCCGCCGGCGATGGCGGAGATCACGTAGCCGAGAGCGAGACCCTTCTCGTTCTTGTTCTTCATCTTGAGGAAGGCGCCGAAAGCGCAGCCCCAGACGGCGGCCATGGCGCAGTTGGTGGACACGAAGACGAACGGGTCGTAGCCGGCGGCGATGATCTGGACCTGGGCGAGCAGAATGACGGGCATGTGCATGCCGGCGACGACGAACAGCTGCCAGAAGGCGCCGAGGATCGCCATGACGAACAGGACGCCGATCTGGCCGGCATCGGACACGGCGAACAGCGCATTGGCGATGACGTTACCGATGAGGTTGCCCAGCGGGGCAAGGGCGATGAAGGCGATCGGAATGGTGACGATCATGGTGCAGAAGGGCGTGAAGACGGTCGAGAGGACATCGGGCATGACCTTCTTGAAGAACTTCTCGACGAAATAGAGAACCGGAACCGACAGGATGATCGGCAGCACGGACTGCTGGTAGTTCGCCGCGGCGATCTGAATGCCGTACACGGAGATGATTCCGCTTCCGCCTTCAGCGGCAGCGCTCACGACGGAGGGCGCCATCAGGGCACCGCCGAGCAGCATGCCGAGCACCGGACTTGCGCCGAGCTTCTTGGCAGCGGCGTAGCCGAGGTAGATCGGGATGAAGGTGAACGTCGCCTCGTACAGGGTGGTATAGAGGAAGGTGTACGTCGGGTCGGTATCGGACAGCAGGCCGATCATGGTCGGCCCGAGAACGGCGGCGATGGTGCGGAAGAGACCGCCGGCCATCAGCAGCGGGATGAGCTGGGTCATGGAGCCGGACAGGTAGTCGAGGATGATGTTCGAGAGCTGCTTGAGCTCGAATTTCTCCTTGGGCGCATCGAGGTTCTCGTTCACGACGGCACCCTGCTTGACGCCGGACATGGCCACGAACTCATCGAGCACCTTGGGCACGTTCTGGCCGATGATGACCTGCAGTTGGCTGCCGGAGAACTGGCAACCGAGCACGCCCTTGACCTTCTTGATCTTCTCGACATCCGCCTTGGCGTTGTCCTTGAGCGTAAGGCGCAGGCGCGTCATGCAGTTGGTGGCCACCTGCACGTTCTCGGCTCCTCCTACGAGTGCGAGGACATCGGTGGCAATCTGCTTGTTGTCTACTGCCATGGGACCCCTCCCCAAATTCCATGCGACCTCTCGGTCGATTCTCGCCCGCCTGGCTATAACCCCTTACGGCCCCGGCGGGCGCCTACCAGTACAGCAAACGACGCTCAACCGACTTTCATTGGCTAAACGTTATGTTTACTGAACGTTTACGTATTTCATTATGCATAATATCAATCTTTATCACCTATTTTAACGGTGAACGGTAGTAAACAGAAGGTGAACGTTATGGGGTTGAGTCCCCATCATATGCCAAGTTCTGAACTACCGGCCAATTTACCTGCTATTTTATCAACCTGACTTGTTTGCCTCCATTCAAACACCGTTGGCCGAGATTGCCTCAACAGGATATCGATATCGTTCTATACTAAACATGTTTAGGTTATGTCTATCAAGAAGGAGCACGAATGACTTCCCTCACGTACGCAACCGTGACGACCCTGGGCGACTTCGGCCCCTGGATCTCCAAGATCATCCTCGACCTTCCGCATGACGTGCGCGCCGGCGACATCGCGCCCGACGCGTTCAGCGCCTTCTGCGCGCGGCGTAGGCGCGATGGGACCATCGTGATGCTCAAGGAAAAGGGCTCCCGCGTCTCCCTCCCCTCTCAGGGCTACATCGGCATCATCGACGCGTATCCCTGCGATGAGCAGGGTCACCGCCTCGCCGCGAGCTCGCACGTGGCACTTGAGACGAGCGAGGAGCGTCTCACCAAACGCATCGAGGGCGGCGTCCTCGGCTCCCAATACGTCGATTGCGACATCACGGTGACGCAGGTGCGCGAGATCTCCGTCGTCGACGGCCCCGTTCCGCTGTCCGGACTGGTCTTCGATGAGCTCCGCGCATCCCTTTGCCCCGCGCTCGAACGCTGGAATGTCGGCGAGATGGCGGAGCCGATCGACGGCGTCAGCCTCAAATACGGGTATTTCGAGCCTGATTTCTCGCCCACGGACCCCGCCCTCGCAGGCCCGTTTGCCAAACCCGCGCCCAAGCCCCAAAAGGCCGCGCTCCTCGTTTATCTGCATGGCGCCGGCGAGGGCGTAGGCGAGGCGACTTGGGAGGGGCCCGAACGCGCCTACACGGGCAACCGCGTGACCTCCCTCTCTCAGAACCCCATCCAAAGGTATTTCGATGGCGCCGCATGGGTGCTCGTGCCGCAGTGCCCCACGTTCTGGATGGATGACGGCGTGGAGCAGCTCGGCCATTCCAACAGGAGCATCTACACCGCAGCCCTCAAGGCGCTCATTGACGAGTTTGTCGCCGAACATACCGATCAGATCGACGCGAGCCGCATCGTAATCGCCGGCCTATCCAACGGCGGGTTTATGACGGTACGCATGTGCCTCGACTACCCCGACTTCTTCGCCGCGGGTATTCCATGCTGCGCGCCGTTCTTCACCGAGAACCAGACACCCGAAGTAATCAAGGCGCTCGGCCAAACGCCGCTGTGGTTCATCCACTCCAAGGGCGATGAGCTCGTCGATCCGCTCGACACCGCACTGCCGCTTTACCACAAGCTTGCGGAAGCCGGAGCCGAGGTTCACATGACCTACTTCGACCACGTGGAGGATCTCACCGGCCGCTATCGCGAGGCAGACGGAACGCCCAAAAAGACGTTCAACCATGGCGTGTGGATCCACCAGTTCAACGACTTCTGCCGCACTGATCTCGATGGTCGCAACGTACTCGTTGACGGCGAGCCTGTGAGCTGCTGGGAGTGGGCCGCCGCGCAGAGGCGCTAAGCCAACGAGCATCGCAGAGGCGAGACGCTCTCATTGCGCAACCAAGGGCCGCCACCGAACGAAAGGAGCATCGTGCAGGAAAGACAACGCGTCATCATCACGACGGACATGGAAGTCGACGACATGAACTCGATCATCCATCTCGCGCTGTACCTCAACCACATCGACCTCGAGGCAATCGTCTACACGGCGTCGCAGTACCACTTTCAAGGCGATGGCATCCACACGTTAGGCGAGGTCAACCCCCATTGGCGCACCAAAGGTGTGCGCTCGTACGAGTGCGCCGTGGTGCCGCGCGAGCCCGATCCCGAAGCGGGAGCTCTCCGCCGGTACCGCCCCTTCCCCGAGCGCTGGATCGAGAACCTGTGGGAGCGCGAGTACGCTCAGGCATACCCCAATCTGCAAGCAAACGCGCAGGTCGCCGGAGAGCCGGCATTCCCCACGCCCGAGGAGCTCATCGCGCGCACATATGTCGGAAACGTAGCCTTTGAGGGCGACGTGCGCGAAGACACACCCGGATCCGACGCAATCAAACGCGCAATCATGGACGACGACCCACGCACACTGTGGCTGCTCAGCTGGGGCGGGATGAACACCATCGTCCGTGCGCTCATGAGCATCGCCGCAGAATACGTGGAGACGCCCCTCTGGGAAGACGTGCGCGAGCGCGTGTATACCAAAGTCCGCGTATTGGGCGTCATGGACGGCGTAGGCCAGGACAACTCGTGGAAGGACTACGGCGAGCCGCTGTTCCCCAAGCTCCAGCTTCTGCGCACCCCGTTTCCCTACGGCCGCTACGTCGATGCCAAATCCGCGCAACCCGACTCCATCGAGCTCTTCCGCGCCCCATGGCCCGCGCAAAACCTCATTGAGGGCAATGGCCCCCTCATGGAGCGTTACATGCTCTACGGCGATGGCAAAATCTACGAGAACGAGCCAGATCGATTCCAATTTGGAATACACGCC
This sequence comes from Collinsella stercoris DSM 13279, assembly GCF_020735465.1. GTDB lineage: Bacteria > Actinomycetota > Coriobacteriia > Coriobacteriales > Coriobacteriaceae > Collinsella > Collinsella stercoris. The sequence continues at coordinate 1,653,311 of NZ_CP085935.1, forward strand.
ACCTTGGACTGGGGCTGGCCCGGTGTGGAGCCCATGCGGTTCGAGCGCGGCGATTTCATGGCCGAAGGCGATTCGACAACCTACATCCCACTGCTCGACTTTGGCTTGCGCGGCGCCGGCGACCCTTCCTTCGATACGGTTCTCGGGCCGACGTTCCGCGATGGCGACACGCCCAGTGTCGAGGGCGCACCTATGGGATTGGACTCCCTGGGTAAACCGGCAAATCATAACGTCAACCCGTTTCTCCGCGCCTACCAGGAGGATTTTGCCGCACGGGCGCAATGGTGCGCGCACAAACCCGAGGAATGCTCGCACCCCGCTCGCATCGAGAACGCCACCGCAGACTGCGAGGCGAGCGCAGGCGAGCGTATCGAGCTCAAGGCACAGGTGATCGACCCCGATGGCGCCGGCTTCGATGCAACATGGACTGTTTCGCCTCACTCTAGCAGCTATCGAGAGGTCGAGGACCTCGCAAGTTGGTGTGTTCGCAGAGTCCAGGGCACGTTCACCGTACCCGCCGACGCCCAAACAGGCGACCGATTCGTCCTCACCCTCTCGGTAAAGACCCGCGGAAAACGCCCCTGCACGCGCTATTCGCAGGTCGCCGTGACGGTTCGATAGGAACCTCGAAAAAGCGCTTGGCCGGAGGGCCTTTGAAAACAATGGCCTGTCATTTGATCGCATTACGCTCAAAAATCTCGGCATCATCGGCGTGGACGGCTTCTACACCAACTTGGGATTACTGATATCCGACCAAAATCCCTATTCGCTACGATGCGCGTCCTTCAATAACGATGCCATGACCGAATTGATCAACCGCCTCGATTGCACAGGATCGATCTTCAAGCAAACTGAAGAGGCGGAGGCGTTTCTCAGTGTTACAAACGCCCTGCTGCGCCAACTGTTCTACCGCTTGGATATCGTGGAGGCCATCGGCGCGGGGCTTAAACGCATATACGAGCTGTACGAAGAGGAAGAACTCACCCCCACCGTCAAATCGACGGGCAATTGGTTCTGTCTCTCGCTGCCCAATATCAACACCACGCGTAACCCGCACCTCTCGGTCAGGCACAATGATGGGCGAACCTGAGGGGGGGGAATACCAGGACTACGAGAAGCTCGACGATGGCGGCATGCTCCCACCCGAAGTCGCTCGGGCGTTTGCGTCCATACGTCTTGAGCATGAGAAGGCCGAAGAGGCCCTTGGGGTCGGACGCGATGTGACCCTCAAGGTGATCAACGGCATGATTGAAGATGGCGAGGTCATCAAGGAGGGCAAGGCGCGCGCCACCCGCTATCGCGTGGCGCGCGCCTAAGATGAGCACGAGCTCACCGTAAAACGTAGGTTGGACCACACCGACAGATGCATGACAAAAACCCGCGCCCCACTCGAGAGAGAGGCGCGGGCTATTTCAGGCTGCATCAATCATGGAGTTTCCCTCTAAAGGAGCAAGGGCTCAATGCTACTTGGCGTTTGCCTGATCGAGTTCCTTCTTGCTAAAGCCGAAGAGATACGTGCACACAGCTGCGACGACCAGGGAAATGAGGCTCGCGATAATACCCTGGATGAAATTGGCGTTGGTGCCGCCCACATAGCTCAGGACGGACAGGAAGTTCGCAGAGGTGAGGACGTACTGGGTGAGATTGGCGATACCAGCATACGCACCGCCGACAAAGCTACCGACCATCAAAGCGCCGAAACAGCGCACGTGAGACAGGCAGATGCCATAGAGCACAGGCTCGGTAACGCCGCCCAAGATACCGGATACGAAGGCGCCGAAGGCGTTGCCGCGCTCCGCCTTACCTTTGAGTCGAAGAGCCGCACCGAGGGCGACGCCGAAGCATGCCCACGTGGCGAAGCTACCCGCGAGCATGACACCGGTCATCTCGCCAGTCTCGAAGAACGAGGCCATCATGGGCATCATAAGGGCCAGATGCATACCGCTCATGACGAGGAACTCCCAAAGGGCGGCGATCACGCCGACACCGAAGAATCCGGTATTCATACCGAACCAGGCAAGGCCGCCGCTGATGGCGTTGCCCACAATCGTACCGAAGGGGGCGAGCAGGCACAGGATGAACGGCGAGGTGACAAGGAGGCTCAAAATGGGCGTGAACACGGTTGAGAGCATGTCGGGCATGTGCTTACCGACAAACTTATAAACAACAGCGAACAGCGGAACGGACATCATGATGGGCAGGACAGTCTGGGCATAGGCGGCAGACGTGTTGCAGGGGATGCCGAAGACGGTAAACGCCTTACCCCCGGCGATGATTGCGGCGAAATCCGGCGACATGAGGACGCAGCCGATAAATCCGCCGAGCATACCGTTGATGCCAAGTTGCTTCGCCGCGTTGACGCCCGCGAGGATAGGCATGAAGTACAGGGCAGCATCGTAGATGAAGTCGAAGAGCACGTAGATGTCGCTCTCCGCGGGGTACAGGCTCAGGAGCTGCGGACCGCACAGGGCATTGATCGCATTTGCGAGACCGCCCGTGAGCAGCACCGGGATCATCGGGGTCATGCAGCCCGCCATGTAACCGACGACGTTCTTCAGGATCTGCATGGGCGTAAGCTTCTTCTTGCTAACAAGCTCGACGTCGGCGGCGGCAGCCTCGGCGTCCTCAACCGCCTCGAGCTCGTTGACGTTGGCAAGTGAGCAGAACTCCGCGTACACCCTGGGCACGTTCGTCCCCACGATGATCTGATACTGCTGACCGCCGTGGACAATGCCCATCACGCCGTCAACGGCCTTGACTTCGTCATCGTCGATGCTGGACTCGTCCTTGAGCACAAGGCGGAGCCTCGTCATGCAGTGGGTCGCCGAAGTCACGTTCTTCGGGCCGCCCACCGCCTTGAGGATATCCTCGGCGATACGCTTGTTATCTGCCATGGTATTTCCTTTCCCGTTTCTTTCTATCCCCCATCGGCGACTTCGCGCCAACCGGAAAACCTGCGTTTATTCGGGCAGCTGATTGCCCGCGATGACCTTCTGATACCAATAGAAGCTGTCCTTGCGAATCCGGTCGCAAGTCCTGATGTCGTCATCGGTGCGATCCACGTATACAAGGCCATAGCGCTTGGCGAAGCCCTGATGACTGGAGACCACATCGACAAAGCTCCACGGACAATACCCAAAGATGGGATAACCCTGCTCGATAAGCTCGCCGACCTGGGCGATATGCGCGGAGAGATAGGCGATGCGCTGCTCGTCGTGAATCGCGCCGGACTCATCGGGCTCCTCGCTCAAAGCCATGCCGTTCTCGGTGATGATCATGGGCAGGCCGTAGCGGTCATGCACCTTGCGCATGCCGATCGACAGCCCGATGGGGTCGAGGCCGTTGGGCATCCACTCGGTCTTCTCGAGCCTCGGGTTGTCGCAGAGGACGAAGTCGCCCGCGCCCCAAGGCGGGAAGCCACCGAATACGATGGGCTCGGTGCGCTCCTTGACGCAGCTGCTGGAGTAATAGTTGATGCCGATGAAATCGGGCGTCGACCCGTGCAGGACCGCATCGTCCTCGGGCTCGACCGCGGGATAGAACCCCTCGCGCTTGAGATAGCTCGCCGCATACGGGGAATACGATCCACGCACGCTCATGTCGAGCATGTAGAACTGCTCCATCTCCTCGGCATTGAGCGCCGCCATCACATCTGCAGGCGAGCTGCTGAGCGGATAGGTCACCTGGATGGCACAGACCGGCCCGATCTTCGCCTCGGGATCGATTGAGTGCAAAAGCTCGAAAGCACGGTGCTCTGCGAGAGACATGTGGTAACTCATCTGATAGGTATTGCCCTGATGTCTCTTGGGGTCGGTCTCGGTATCCCCGGTGTTCACCGACGACGCCGTCGCGATAAGCTGCTCGTTGATAGTCGCCCACAGCTTTACACGGCCCTTAAAGTGCCTAAAGCAGACCTCGGCGTAGCGGGCGAAGGCATCGATCATCCTGCGATCTAACCATCCGCCGAACTCGTCGACGAGTGCTTGGGGGCACTCGAAGTGATACAGCGTCGCAAAGGGCTCGATGCCCTTTTCCAGAAGGTAATCGATCAGACCGTCGTAGAACGCCAGGGCTTCGGGATTCGGCTCGCAAGTCGCACCGGGCATAATGCGACACCACGAGAAGCTCATGCGGTACGTCTTGAGTCCGAGTTCGGCCATGAGGTCGACATCCTCTTTCCAGCGATGGTAGTGGTCGGACGCCACGCTGCCATCTGTGATTCCGGGGATGCCGAAGCCGCGATCGGTCGTCGACTTGCCTCGGCCGCCCTCCCCCCAGGCACCCTCTACCTGAAATGCGCTCGTCGACGCACCCCATAGGAATCCATCGGGAAACCTGTTTGCCATACTTGCCACCTTTCTTCTTAGTTCAAATCGTCGTATGTCACCAACGCGATGTCCTGACTCACCAGCCATTCACGGGTTGCAGGATCGCAAAGCATCGACGCCTCACGCGCCCGCGCCGTCGTCATGCTCGAGTGGTCCATGAGATAGGCATCGATATAACCCGGATGGAACACCATGAGGGTGCACGCGTCGTCGTTCGCATTCTCGACGGCGCCGCGCACCGCCGAGAACGGATCCATCTCATAGGCGCGAAAATCTGTGGGCATGTACGCAGCGACACGCGTGCTCTTGAACGTGACCGCCTCCCCCGGCGCGCCCATCGGGAACAGCGGCAGTCCGTGGCGCTCCGCCACGATCTCCAACCCCTTAAAAAACGCTGGGCTCGCCACCGCATGACCCTCAAAGTAGGAGGGTTCTCTACCCACAAGCGATACGAACTTTCGATACTGAGCCTCGATCTCCAAGACGACCTCATCGAGCACCACGAAGTCGATTCCCCGCTTCATGGCGTCCCGATACGCCCCGCTCGGCTTGAACATGCCATCCGGTCCACAGAGACTCGGAATGAGCGCAGGGTCGGTAAGCGGCCTGCCGACGCAGATGTTCGTGTGCTGGCCAAGGCACACGTCAAGCCCGTCGAGCAATTCGAGGCCGTGGTCCACGGATTCCATGTTGGTCATGACCCCGACTGACCCGACGAGTCCGCCGCGGACCGAATCGACGATGCCGTAGTTGACGCCCCGAGAGTAGCCAAGGTCGTCGGCGCGTATCAGCAGGCGCCTCATCGGGCATCACCGATCTCGACGCAGGCACCGTTACAGCGCGCTATGCTTCCCAGGTGTGTAGCGCTTGGCTTTACGGTGCGGCGTTGTGTCTCGCGGTCGACGGAGATGATCCCGTACTTCGGGCCATACCCGAAAACCCACTCGAAATTGTCAAACGCGGACCAGCAGGTGTATCCCAAGACCGGGATACCGTCGCGGACGCAACGCCCCACACCGGCGACAGCTCGATCCAAAAAGCGCTCTCTCTGCTCGTCGTCCTCGGAAGCTATACCGTTTTCGGTCACGAACAGAGGCGTGCCCGACTGGTCCCAAGCAGCTCGCAGGCTCTCCTCGATTGCCTCGGGATAAAACTCCTCATCGCGCTGGGTGAGCTCCACGCCGGCAGGCGGGTCAACCGGGCCATCCGCGCCGTACCACGAGCGCGAGTACGTCTGGATACCCACGAAATCATCGCCTGCGGAAGCACGGTAAAAGCGATCGCAAATCTCCTCGCGGGCAGCTGCGGCGCGCCCCTCGCCACCGGGAGCCGCCTTAAAGGGACTTCCCACGAGCGTCCAACCTGCCGGGAGATCGGGACGGATTGCATGCACGGCGTCGACGGCGGCCTTGTGAGCGGCGAGCTTCACATCGAACACCCGCTCGGTGGCTGCGAACTGGAACTGGGCCAGGAATGCCGGCTCGACTCCCAACGCCTTGGCAACGCTGCGGAACATGGGGTCCTCGGCACGATCAGAGGCGTTGCGCGACGTGGCCCCGACATCAGCCAAGAGCCATGCCAGGTTTGGCTCGTTCATGGTGCATGCGTAGTCCATCAAATCGCCCATCTCCTCGACCACACGCGCGCAGTACCGCGCGAAAAGGGAGGGAGTCTCGGGCGACTCCCAGCCGCCTTGGGCGAGCAGCCAGATCGGCGACGTGAAATGATGGAGTGTGACGATCGTCTTGAGACCGTTGTCACGGCAGCACTGGAGCACTTCGCGATAGTGCGCGAGCTCTGCTTTGGAGAACAAGCCGCGCGCCGGCTCGATGCGCGACCACTCGACACTCAAACGGTAGGACGTGAGGCCAAGAGATGCGATAAGGGCGATATCCTCGCGGAAACGATGGTAGTGGTCCATCGCGTCGCCGGAAGGCTCCATGAACGCCGTGTCCTCAACATTCTCGAACAGCCACGTGTCGCTGTTCACGTTGTTGCCTTCAACCTGGTGCGCAGCGGTCGCGACGCCCCAGAGAAACGTCTCGGGAAATACCGAAGTCGACTGATATGCCATGCAATCTCCCTTTCATGTATCCGCATCCGGGCTTAATCGCCCGGCTCCTGTTACCATTGAGTACAACACGAGTGCGCAAGGTTTTGCGTTCCATCCTGGACACCGATGTTTCAGGATGGAGACACGGGTTTCAGGATATGAAACCTGCTGGTATGTAATGGTATTGAGACGTCTGATGGGAGTGAACCCTTGAATTCTGCCAACCCGATGGGCTCTGTTGGGGAAAAGCTCCTCAGCTATATAGACACCAGCATGCAGCGCGACAACAACTATCAGATAGCCGTCAAGATGTTGGAAAACTACGATGCGCTCAAGGACATGTCCATCGCGCAGATCGCCGATATGTGCTACGTCTCGAAGGCTTCCGTCTCGCGTTTTTGCCGATTCTTAGGCTACGAGAGCTTCAAAGAGATGCATGACGCGCTCGGAATCGACTATCCCATCAGCTACGACTACTCCCAGCGTTTCTTTTGCAATCTCACCGCGGACCCACATGCGGCGTTTCTCGATTATGCGAGGGAGGCTCAACAAAACATCGCCGCGACTATCTCCGAGAAAAACCTAGCCGAGCTTCCGAAAATCGCCTATGCGATTCATAATTGCTGCCGAGTCGCGTTCTTCTCACATCATTTTCTTTGGGATACCGGACGATACCTTCAGAACAAGCTGTTTTCCATGGGAAAGGTCATGGACCTGCACCTGGATCAAGCCTCCCAACTTGCGTGCGCCCGGTCCCTCCAGTCCGAGGACCTGGCAATCATCTGCAGCGTTGGGGGCAGTTATCCCATGCGATATGTCGATGTCTGCAACAGCATCAGGGATAGCAAGTGCTCCGTGTTAGCAATAACGCAAAACACCTCGAACCCTTATTGGAATCAAGCTACCTTCATCATGCAGTGCGGCGAGTCTAATGCCAACGACACGGGCAAATACGGGGCGCTCGCGGCAATTGACCTCGTTGTTCAGCAGTATCTGCTCCAATATGGAAGCGATGCCTTCCCGGGTGCATCCGATTTCGCACAGCAACACGACATGGTATAAGGGAGCTTGCATCGAAACGCCACCTTCAAAGCAGTCAAAATACAAAGTGTAAATTTTGGGGGAGGTTTTAACCTCTTTGAGGCACTGTGCTTCGGATGTGGTTGGTAAAACCGCAGGTCGCGCATATCTGAAGAACGAACGAGCGCTTGAAAACTCGGTAAACCTCCCCCAAAATTTACACTTTGCCCCTGCGGGCTGCAAAGGCCCAGCCGATTTTGGCAATCCAAGCGCTTTTCGTCATTTACGCGACTCCGATGGCGATGCGATCGGACGCGCTAGCCCTGGTAATTCAGGTGCTTTTCGTCGATGTCGGTGAGATCGCGCTCGAGATACCGACGCGCAAGCCATTTCGCCATGGGAAGGTTTTGGTCGAGGTAGTTGCCGCACTCCTCAGGCACCGCACCGGGGATCTCCCCCTCGAATTCGGCGACGAACCCGAAGAGCTCGCGCACGAGCGGCAGGATCTCTGCACTCGCGACCTCGCCGAACACGACGAGGTAAAACCCCGTCCGGCAACCCATGGGGCCAAAATAGACGATGCGGCTCGACCACTCGACATGGTTGCGCAGGAACGTGGCTCCCAAGTGCTCGATGGTGTGGCACTCAGCGGTGTTCATGACGGGTTCTTTATTCGGAGCGGTCAGGCGCAGGTCAAACGTGGTGACCGCCGCGCCCGTCACGGGGTCGCGGTCAAGGCGACTTACATACACGCCAGGCTCAAGCAGCAGGTGGTCGACGGAAAAGCTGGCGATGCGCTCCATGGGCGCCCCTTTCGTGTGGCCGCGCGCGACATGAAAGCCGTGCGACGCGCGCGGTTAAGACTCATTCGATACGCGCGCTGAATGCCGCGCCCCCTTAGTATACGTACGCCATCTTTTAACTTCTTTTGCTTCTTTTAACTTCTTTTGCAAGCTTTCACTTCTTTTAATAGACGAGGCGCCTCGGGCCCGATCGCGCCCCTAACGCACGTACGTCATCGTCGCGTGCACGGCGTGACGCCAGCCGGCGATGCGAGCCGCACGATCGGCTTCGTCCATCGCGGGGGCGACCACACCGCGGGCACCATAGGTGTTCACCACGTCGCGCCCGTACAGCCCCAACGCGATTCCGCAGGTCCACGCGGCGCCGAGGCCGCTCATCTCGTCATTGCTCGCAATGCGGACAGGCGCGCCAATCAAGTCGCTCTCGAATTGCATGAGGTAGGCATCGCGCGTGGGGCCGCCGTCGACGCGCAACTCGGAGAGCGCGGCGCCGCAATCCTCACTCATGGCGTCGATCACGTCGAAGATCTGGAAGGCGATCGACTCGTCGGCAGCCTTGACGAACTCGGCTCTACCTGTCGTCCGCGTCATGCCGAACACGCAACCCTCCGCCTCAGCACACCAATGCGGGGCACCCAACCCCGTGAACGCGGGCACGAAGTACACACGACTCTCCGGATTTGCCGCAAGGCAGAGGTCCGTGACCTCGTCGGGATTCGCGATGAGCTCGAGGTCGTCGCGCAGCCACGTCTTGACGGCGCCGGCATAGGTCACATTGCCCTCAAGCACATACTCGGCGACCCCGCCCATGCGCCAGGCAAGCGAACTCGACAGGCCATGCGAACTCGGGACAAACCGGGTGCCCACGTTCATCATCACCGATGAGCCGGTGCCGAGTGTCGCTTTGGCCATGCCCCGCTCGAAACATCCCTGCGCGAACAGCGCCGCGTGCGAGTCTCCCAACACGCCGTGGATGGGCACGGGCGCAGGCAGAAAGCCGCCCAAGTCGGTCATTCCAAAGCAGGAGTCGGAATCCGTGACTTCGGGTAGCCAAGCGACATCGATGCCGAACAGCTCGCACACACGTGGATCCCAAACAAGGTCCTGCAGGTTGAACAGCTGCGTGCGGCTCGCGTTGGAGTAATCACAGCGGAACTCCCGTCCACCGGTGAGCGTCCAGACAACCCACGCGTCGATGGTCCCCAGGCGAAGGTCGCCGCGCTCCGCCGCCCCGCGGACCTCCGGGACATTCTGGATGATCCACGCCATCTTCGATGCGGGATAGTACGGCGAGAGCACCAACCCGGTGCTGTCTCGCACCAGCTCCGCCGCGCCCCCCATCCGCTCGACCCGCTCGCACACGCCCTGCGCGCGGGCGCACTGCCAAACCACGGCGTCGCACACGGGGGCGCCCGTCCGCGCGTCCCATGCCACCGTGGTCTCTCGTTGGTTCGAAATGCCCACGCCGACGATCTCTGCAGGGTCCACGCCGGTCTCCTCGACCACGGCGCGGGCGACCGCGAGCACGTTCTCCGCGATCTCCGCGGGATCATGGCTCACCCAGCCTTCGTCGCTCACGATCTGCTTGTGTGGGCGGTCCGACCGGTGGATCAAATGCCCGCCCTCATCCACGAGCAGGCCCTTGGTGCCCTGCGTGGACTGGTCGATTCCGATGATGTAGCGACTCATGTTGCACCTTTCGAAAAAAGGCGGCCGGCGTGCCCGTAAGAGCCCAACCGACCGCCATGACTTCAACGAATGCGTCTACGCGTTGTCCCGGCTACGCCTGCGGCAGGAACTCGCGGACCGTCTGCGCAATGCCCTCACCGGTGAGACCGTAATGGGCGAAGACCTCGGGGCTCGCACCGGTGATGACGGGGGCATCGGGCAGACTCAGGCACTTGACGGGGCGCGGGCAGCGCTCGCCTACCACCTGGGAGACCATGGAGCCCAGGCCGCCGAAGGGGCTGTGCTCCTCGACTGTCACCACAACGCGAGCATCGCGGGCAGCCTCGACAACGGCATCCTCATCCAGCGGCTTCACGCAATACATGTCGAGTACGGTGGCGGAGACGCCCTGGCTGGCGAGGATATCGGCAGCATCTATCGCGTGACGCGCCATCTCGCCCGCAGCGATAATTGCAACATCCTTGCCGCGACGCACCCACGTGGCGCGGTCCATCTCGAACGGACAATCGGTCTCCGTATACACGTCCTCCACCGGGTTGCGACCCACGCGCACGTAGGCAGGCTTGTCGTCCACCACCAGTTCACGCATCAGGGCGGCAGTCTGGAAGCGATCGCTCGGCAGGTACACGCGCATGTTGGGCACCGCGCTCATGGCCGCGATATCCTGGGCGGAGTGATGACTCATGCCGAGCGCTCCGTAACTCACACCACCTGAGATACCGATGAGCTTGACGTTCGTATTCGAGTACGCCACATCGACCTTGCACTGCTCGTAGGAACGCGTGGTGAGGAAGCACGCGGGGCTTGCCGCAAAGGGCCGCTTTCCCATGGCGGCCATGCCGGCGGCGGTGCTCACCAAATTCTGCTCGGCAATTCCCATCTCAACAGAACGCTCAGGAAATGCCTCGAAGAACGGCGTAAGCGATGCGGAACCGCGCGAGTCGGAACAAAGAACGACAATGTCTTCGTCATGCGAAGCCGCGGCGAGCAGCTCGTCGCAGATGACCTTGCGGTTGGGGACGGTGTTAGGCATGGCGGGCCTCCTTGCGGGCGGCGAAATCAGCGACGATCCGGGCGTATTCCTCGGCATTGGGCAGGTGGTGATGCCAGCCGGCCTTGTCCTCCATGATCGGGGAGCCGTAGCCCTTCACCGTGTTGAGGATGATCACCGTGGGCTTTCCCTTGGTGCGCGACGCCAGGCCGAGCGCCTCGTCGATCGCGGCGACGTCGTTGCCGGGGATGGACAGCACGTTCCAGCCGAACGACGCCCAGCGCTCCTCCTGTGAGTCCTGCTTCATCACGTCCTCGGTGCAACCCGAGATCTGCAGGCGGTTGCGGTCCACGAGCGCACACAGGTTGTCGAGCGCGTAGTTGCCGCCGCTCATGGCGCCCTCCCACACGGAGCCCTCGGCGAGCTCGCCGTCGCCCATGATGGTGTAGACGCGCGTGGGCCGCTTGTCCATGCGGGCGGCCAGCGCCATGCCGACGGCCACGGGAAGGCCGTGGCCCAGCGAGCCGGAGTTCATCTCGATGCCGGGCAGCTTGTTGTTGGGATGCCCGATGTAAGGGCTTCCGAACTGCGAGAACCGCGCCTTGACATCGTCGAGGTCCAGATAGCCCTCATGGCACAGCACGGCGTAGTAGGCCTCCATAGCGTGGCCCTTCGACAGGACAAAACGATCGCGATCGGGGTCATCCACGCGGCTGGGCGCGATGTTCAGATGGCGTGCATACAGGACCATGAGCGCATCGATCACGCTCATGTCGCCGCCGATATGGCCGCCCTTTCCGGCCATGATGATGTCAACGCAGTCGCGGCGCAAATCCCACCGCAGCGTCTCAAGCTCCTCGATAGTTGCCACAAATAACTCCTTTCAGGAGAGCGCCCCATATGAGGCCTTCGCGTTTCCACAGTGCCCGAGATTCGGGCGAAAGAGGAGCGAAGCGTACTTCGGTACGTGAGCGACGATTGAGCCCGAAGATCGGGTGCTGTGGTAGCGCGCCGGCACGTTCCGACCGAGTAGCCCCGTTACTCACCGCGCAGGTAAGCGCGGACCTCCTCCTCGATCGGGTCGTACAGGTCCGGCTTGACGCCGATGTACTTGCAGGCCTCGTACAACACCGGCACCACATCGGCATGAATGGCAACGCAATGGTGGATATAGGGGCCTTCGACGATCTTCGCCTCGAGGCGCTTGAGATTGTCCACCTCAACCCACAAATACGTGCCCATCCCCTTGGGGCCGTCAATACCACGTGCGCGGCCGAGCAACATCGAGTATTCGCCGTTGTCGCCGTCGAAGCGGGCAAGCGTAAGCTCTCCATGCTTGGCTTCCGCGGTCAGCGCACCGGGATGGTCAAACGCAAGGGGGTAGGTCAAACGCGGCTTCTCGCATGCGACGGAGCACGGCCAAGGCCCGCAGTGCTGCAACAGCTCACCGTTCTCATTGTCGGGATGGCGAACGGTCCAGTCGGCAAACATGCCACGATGACGGCCCAAGTCAGCGGCCTCTACCAGCAGCGCGGTGATAGCTCCATGGATGTCGGTCTCGCACACGATCGGGATACCCATCTCGTTGAGGATCGCGTTGGCAGCGCATGGCATAATACCCAGCTCGGCCTGGAGGGCATTCCAGCACTGAATGGCGCCGGCGTTGCAGCCGTACTTATCGATGAGACTCTTCATGCCGGCGGCCAGACCCGCAACCTCGGGCACCTTGTCCTCGGGAATCTCGATGACCATGTTCTCGCGAATGTAGGCGAGCATCTCGGCCATGACGGCATCGTTTGCCTGCGCCTCGCGCACGGACTGGATGAGCTCGGTCATGGGGACCGGCGCCAACTGAATATTGAATTTCTCGAGCAGCTCACCCTCGTTGCACATCGTTGTCCAGAAATCGAACGGTCGCGTGGACATCTGCAGAATGCGGATGTGCTTGAAGGTGCGCACCACGTTGCACACCGCAAGGAAGTCCCACACGCCGCACTCGAACTCGGGGTCGGTCAGACGGCAGTTGGTCATGTACGTGAACGGAACCTGGAATCGGCGCAGGACCTTACCGGTGGCGAACAAACCGCACTGCGAGTCGCGCAGGCGCGTCCCATCGGGCTCGGGGCGCTCATCACGCGGACCCCACAGCAAAACGGGCTTGCCCAGCTCGCGGGCGAGACGTGCGCACAGGTATTCGGTGCCAAAATTGCAATGCGCAAGCATGATGCCATCGACGCCCTCCGCGCGGAACTTGTCGAGGATTGGCTGAATGTGGCTATCGTCAAACAGCAGCCCCTCTTCGTTCACGTCATCGATGTCAACCACGTCAACGCCGAGTTCGCGCAGACGCTCAACCGTAAGTCCGCGGTACTTGATGGCGTCCGGCGCACTGAAAATGCTTCGACGGGTGGGCACAAAGCCCAATTTGATCGTATCCACAATCGCCCCTCTCCCGCTCACGTAGAGCATGGGTATAGTTCCATACTGTTTACCTAAATGTTTTATACCAGTGTTTACAAGTTTTTAGGTTCTAAACCTGTAAACGGTATATAAATCTCAGTAAATGGAGTTAAACATGTTGATTAGGTTGATGTGGATGAAGCGCGATCGGCTCGTTGGACGACATGACCTCTGTACAGAATCAGATTGGGCGCCCTCGGCGCGCTTGTCATTTATTGAGTCGACATAACCGGATGGGGTGGGGACCGCGCGTGAACACTCGCGCGATCCCCACCCCATCCAAGTCGCTGTCTGTCATTTGCCCCCGAACCGATAGCGCAAGCAATTAATCTGGGGGGAAATGTCTAAGCCTAGCGGATGTCCGCCACGCTCTTCCGCTCGACAAAATAGGTGCTTACCTGCGTTTTGCAGGTATATTTCTTGGGATTGGAGATGTTGCCCACCAGACGGCGCACCGCGATCTCCCCCACCTCATGCTTGAGCACATGCACGGTGGTAAGCGGCGGGTTCGAGAATGCGCCGACAGACAGGTCATCAAAACCAATAATGGAGACCTCATGTGGCACTTCAATACCAGCTTCTGAAAGCGCCCTCAGAGCCCCGACCGCCAACACGTCGTTATCTGCGAAAAAGGCGGTAGGGAGCTCTTCTCGCGGCGTTTGGGCAAGCCATGCGGCCATGTCTTCGTACGCGGTCTCAAGCGTCGTGCCCAGCAGCACGTGCCAGGCGTCCTTCGATTCGACACCCGCCTCAGCGAGCGCCCGCTCGAACCCGCGCTCACGCGCCTTGAAGTTCTGGATGCGGAAATCGCCCGCAAGGTACCCGATCTTGCGATGGCCGTTTTCGATCAGATGGTTGACTGCGCGGAGGGTCGAATCCTCGTTGGACATCACAACCGCATCGAAATCGAACTGGTCGCTCCAGCTATCGAGCACGATGATGTGCGCAGCGCAATTGCGGAACAGCTCAAAATCTTCTTCACCGAGCTCGGTGCCCAGCAGCACAATGGCAGCTGATGGATCGTGGGTAATTGCCTCGACTTGTGAGCGGGCTGCAGCCACGTCGGAGAAGTCGAGTGAAACAAAGGAGGTGCTCATCCCATGACGTCGGGCCTGGCGCTCCACACCCTCGATAACCGAAGGGTGAAACGTACTCTCGTCGACAATCTTGCCGTTTTTACGCGCAAGGACAAATGTGATGGCGTCCAGCTGAGAGGGCTGCTGATAACCCATGTTTTGAGCGGCGTCCCGAATGATACGCGCCGTCTCCTCGCTCACGCTGCGTTTTCCATTAAGAGCGTTGGAAACCGTCGCGGGAGAAAACCCCGTCACTCGACTGATCTCCCTCACGCTGACCTTCGCCATGGAATACTCCTAAACAACTAAACAAATGTTTTACTACATGTATAGATACCTCAAATTGCGGGGAGTCACATCGAGTATTCCGTAAACGGTTGCGATGCACACGATTCATCCCCATCGATTGCGCGCTATCCGCGGACCCAACCACATCGAGGACACCTCTACCCTAACCTTAGGCTTCCTCACGTGATGATACTTTTTGATAAGCTTATCTGATATCGACAGGCTGCATTCATGCAGGAGGAGCCATGGACATCAAGCGGCGCATGGAGCGCGCAAGCGACTTCACCCCCTCGGAGCTGCAAATCGCGCGCACCGTCTCGGCGCTCGGGCCTCGATTGCAGAGTCTCACCCTCAAGGAGCTCGCCCTTGCGGCGCACGTCTCGATCCCAAGCGTGCACCGATTTTGCAAGAAACTCGGCCTCGAGGGCTTCAAGGAGCTCAAGGTCGAAATGGCCAAATCCGACGCGCGACACACCGGCGAGCGAGGAGAGGTGGACATCAACTTCCCGTTTGCCGCCGACGACACCGCCGACGGCGTCTTGGCGCAGATGGCCTCCGTGTACGAGACGACCCTTTCCGACACGCGCGACCTGCTCGACCCCGACTCCCTCGCACACGCCGCAGAGCTGCTCGACAACGCCCTCAGTATCGACATCTACACCCAGTCGCACAACCTCTACCCAGCTCAGATGTTCTGCGACCGACTGCTCTCCATAGGCCGTCACGCCACGTGCTTCGAGAGCATCGAGCGGCAGTCCCGCACGGCGCTCGCCTCCGACAGGACGCACGCAGCGCTTCTCATCTCGTACTCGGGCCTTGGCCCCAATCTCAGCACCTTGCTGCCCATCCTACAGGAACGCGATGTGCCCACAATCTTTGTGGGAACGCCCCGCGGCGGGCAACTCAATCCGGGACTCAGCATCTACCTGCACGTCAGCGACCGCGAGAGCCTGCAAAACCGCATCACGCAGTTCGCCAGCCACATCGCCGTGCAATACGTGCTCGATTCGCTCTTCGGCTGCCTTTTTGCCCGCGACTACGAGCAGAGCCGGGCGTTTTTGGAACGCTCGCTTCCCATCACGAGCCTGCCCGCCCTGCGCCGTACCGAGCTCAGCCCCACCGAATACGCAGGCGTGATGCTCAACCGCCTGCGGTAGCGCATATTTGACACATTGTTGTTCGCGAGTCATCAGAGCATGACCGCTTTAGACCGACCGTTCGAGCGTGCAAGGTGAGACTACTCTTGCTCTGATAGATATCTCTTAACCATGAACGAACAAAAATAGGGAAACGTGCGAATGGCGTTCTCATTGCCCACATTCCCCGCACACAGCTTGATTCCGTATTCGATGTCGGGGTATGCGTCCGACGCAATGAGCGTACGCATCGATTTTGCCGTCCCATTCTTTGCCTTAACCTCAATAGGCACCAGCCGCGTCTTGGTACGAGCGAAAAAGTCCTGCTCGAGCGTAGAATCTTCCTTCTTAAAATAATAGAGATCCATGCCGCTCTTCACGAATGCCTCTGCCGCAAAGTTCTCATAGAGAGCCCCCTTGTACACTCCAAGGTTTCGATTCGCCCTCAGGTCATCACTCGCCTCGTCATCCAGCTGGGAAACAAGTAGACCCGTATCGCTCATGTATAACTTGTACTTGTTCTCATCGTAATTACCCCTCAATGGAAGCTCTGGATACAGCAGGCATCGGCACACGCTTACAACGCCGGCCTGCTCAAGCCACTCGATACAGCCGCGATAATCCTTAAATCGCGCACCCCGGGCAACCTTGGTGATTTGGAACTTCTTGTTCTCCTTGGCAAGCTGGACCGGTACGTGCTTAAACACGTTGAGAATGCGCGTCTGATCCATCCCGTCCGCGTATTTCCTAATATCCTCTTGATAGTCGGCAATAAGCTGGCGCTGCGCGCTAAGCGTTCCCTCAAAAGAACCACGCGCAATGTACTTGGATATCACAGCTGGCATGCCACCCAAAATGCAGTAATCCATAAAGAGGCTAGAATACACTTCCATTTCAAGGTCGGAAAATGGGCGCGCCTCGATGAGATGCGCGTTCATCTCCTCGATAATCCCTGAGCCGTACCCCTTAGCCCAGAGAAACTCCTCGTAATCCATCGAACGCATCTCATAGTCTGTTTTATAGCCGACACTGTTATGCTCAATGTTCTTATATGCGATGCCCAGCATAGAACCACTGCAAATAACGTCAAAGCGTTCATCTGTTTTGAAAAACTTAAGCGATGTCGCGATATCCGGAAACTCTTGGATCTCATCGAAAAACACCAGTGTCTTCTGCGGAAGAAAACGCTTGCTCGGGTCGATGAGCGTCACGTTGCGAACAATGTCATCCGTCGAGTAGCCATCGGCAAGAATGGCGCGATATTTTGGTTCTTCAACAAAATTGATCTCGATGACACTCTCATAGGCTCCATGGGCAAATCGACGAATACTCTCCGTTTTACCGACTTGACGTGGACCCTTGACAATCAGCGGAAGACGGAACGGATCCGCCTTCCACGCAAGCAGATAGCCATCGATTTTTCTCTTCAAATAGGACATAACACGCCCCTTATTTCACAAGAATTTTCTAAGATAGCTTTATCTTAGTATTTACCTGCGATTTTTACAATTTCATGAGCGAGTTATTCTTAGTTGTCTACAATTTCATGAGCGAGTTTTTGTAATTGACAACAATTTCATGAGCGAGTTTTGACGAGGTGAGTACTCAAAAGGGATCACCGGTCTCGGCGTTTGGCGGCAGTCGTGAGACACTCGCGCAACCCCTCGGCAAACTCCTCGACATGGTCCCAGGAGGCATCCTTCACCACGTCGATCACGGCCGAGGAAATCGTCACCGTGATGAGGGAGAACACGATCTTGACCACGGGGATATAGGTGAGGGAAAGGGCGAGCACCGTTAGGTCGGTGAACAGGTAGCACCGGCCCACGCGCCAACCCGTGATCTTGGAAATCGACAGGGCGAGCGCGTCGTCGCCGCCGGCGGAGGCGCCCTGGCGAATCACCAGGCCAACGCCCACGCCCACGAACAGCGCACCCAGCACGGCCGCCGTCAAAGGCTGGTTGGACAAATTGGGCAGCATATACGGAAGGCTCTCCCACAAGCGGTAAAAACACGCAACGGCGACCGTCGCCACGGCGGACCAGCCCAAAAAGCCGCCGCCGAGAATCTTGAGGGCAATGAGATACGAAAGGCCGTCGAGCACGGGCGACACGATGGATGCGGGCACGCCAAACCAGTGATCGCCGAAGAGCACGAGCCCTATGATGCCACCCTCGGTGATGCCCGTAACGTTATGGATGTTGTGGACGCCGAAGGTGAAGATCGCGGACCCGATCAGGATGAACGCCACGTGCTTGATGAACTCGCGCGGGCTCAGCCCCGCAATGCGCATGCCCGACGCGCGATCGCCCCTGCAGGTGCATCGCTTTGCGGGACTGCTCGCCCGCCCTTGGTGCACGGCTTCGCCGTCGGCCTCACAGACGATGCTCGAACTGTCGCCCTCCGCGGAGGAGTCGCTGCTATTGATGGTTGTCAAATCTTGGTGCTGCGTATTCGTGCGCGGCATGTATATCACGTCTCCCAAGTGATTGGCGTGATTCTAGGCTATCTGAGGTTGGAACCGGCGGCAAGCTCGACACGATTGGGACACGCCCACGTTCACGCGCTCTTCATCACTGCGATTCGTGCCCCTCCTCGGCCTTGACCTCGCGATCGACCAGAGAGGCGAGCTCGGAGGAACGAGCCACCAAGATTGCCAGCGGAACAACAGCCACGAGCACACCGGCGGCCACCAGCGTTCCCTGCACGCCGAACACGTGCGCGAGCGCGGGGGCGCAAAGCAGGGGAATCGCTCCCGCCATGTTGTACCCGGCACCCATGGCAGCGTTTACGCGGCCGATGCGGTCGAGCGGCGTATGCACCTGCACAAGCGTGTCTTTAATTGGACCAAACGCCGAGAATGCGATGCCGAGGGTGAACTGGCCCACGCACGCGACCGCGACATAGGGCGTCGCCACATACACCAAACTTCCCACGCCCGTGATGAACAGCACGACCAGCAGCGCTCGCACGTTGATCAGGCGCGGCGGCAAGACGCCCGCAAGGGCGGCGCCGATGAGCCCGCCAACGCCGGAGAGGGCCGAGAGCCACCCCATCCACTCGGCGCCGACTTGGAGCACGTCGCGGTAGAACAACGACTCCAGCGGATCGAAGGCGCCGTACCCCATAAACGACAGCAACGTGGCCCAAAACAGCAGCGTGAGGACGCTACTGCCAAAAATCACCGAGAAGCCGGCGGAGATGGAACCCTTCGGGGCGGACTCCCCCGCCGCCGCCCCGGCGTCCACGGGGACCTCGCGGGGACAATCGCCCTCAGCGGACGCGGCACTGGGATCGCGCAGCGCCTCGATGCCCCATCCGGGAACGAGCGCGAGCGCCGAGCACGCTGCCATGAACAAAAACACCGCCTGCGTCGGCGCGAACAGGGCGATCGCGCCTCCGACAATCGGCCCGATGACGATGGCGACGTTGCCCGTAAGCGTCACGAGAGAGTTGATGCGCTTGAGCTCGCCCAAATCGGCCGTCAGATAGGCGGGATATGACCGCGGGATGGTCTCGGACATGCCCCAGGCGATGCCGAACACGGCCGCCCCGACAAACACGCCCCCAACGCTCATCCCCAGCACTTGGTACAGCAGGCCGCTCGCCGCCATGGCGCATGTCGCGAGGCGAAAATACGTGCGCGGGCCCATGCGATCGAGCAGGGCCCCGCCCCTGATCTGGCCAAACACGATACAGAGGTTGAGCAAGCCCACGGCAATCGCGTTGTCGCCCACGCCAGCCCCCATGGCAAACGTCAACGTTCCCATCACGCCAATGAAATAGCTGGACATGGCACCCAAATACAGCAGAAGGCGCGCCGCGATGAAACGGCGGACCTGCTGGGTGAGTTGTGGGGTCGCATAAGAAAACCGGCTTTGCGAGCCGGCGGGGCGCACGTGCTTCATATCTGAACTCCTTTGCTTTAGCACACCAGTGTAGCAAAGTGAATGCTGCGGCATCTCCAAAACCAAACCGAACCACTACCCGACCGCGGCACGCCTGGGGTACCATGAATCCATACGCAACAACCGGCACCCCAGCCACACGACCCGAAAGGCGCCCACGTGCCTCGCGAACTTCACGACGGCTTTGGCCGCAGCATAAACTACCTGCGCATATCCGTTACGGATAAGTGCAATTTCCGCTGTGTGTACTGCATGCCCGAACAGGGTGTTCCGGCGCGTGCGCACGGCGAGCTGCTCACCGCCGAGGAGATCGCCCACTTCGTTCGCCTCGTCGCCAAGGAGGGCATCACGCGCGTGAGGCTCACCGGCGGCGAGCCGCTCGTCTCCCATCGCATCGTGCCGCTCATCGAGGAGATTCGTGCCATCCCGGGCATCGAGGACATCTCGCTTACCACCAACGGGGCGCTCCTGCCGCGCCTGGCCCCCGCCCTGCGCGACGCCGGCCTCAATCGCGTCAACATCTCGCTCGACACCCTCAACCCCGAGCGCTTTGCGCAAATCACACGCCTGGGGCGCGTGGAGCAGGCGCTCGCGGGCATCGACGCCGCCCTCGAATACGGCTTTGAACCCGTGAAGGTCAACACGGTCGTGGTGCGGCGCATGCGGCAAGACGTGCTTGAGCTCGCCCGCCTGTCCCTCAACCGACCGGTCCACGTGCGCTTCATCGAGTACATGCCCATCGGCAGCAGCGCGCAGAAGGCGAGCGATGGCGCGCAAGACGCCTCCGGTGCCGCCTCGGCACCATCCGGCTGCAGCGCCTCGCCCCACTGCGGGGCAGGTACCGCGGGTGCGACAGGCGGGGCTCTCAACCCCGACCTGTGGGACGCAAGCGATGTCGTCCCCTCCGACGAGCTTCGCGAGCACATCTCCTCCCTGGGGCTCGCAGCGGGCATCGGTGCGCTTGCCCCCGTCGACGAAAGTGCGCCCTTTGGCGCCGGGCCCGCGCGCTACTGGGCGTTCCCCAATGCGGCGGGAACCGTCGGCTTCATCTCGGCGATGTCTAACCATTTCTGCAGCGCGTGCAACCGGCTGCGCCTCACCGCCGACGGCGCCATTCGCCCCTGCCTGTTCTCTGACGCGGAATCCCGCGTGCGCGAGGCGCTTCGCAGCGGCGACGACGAGGCCGTCATCGCGACGTACCGCGACGCCCTCGCGCACAAACCTCAGCAACACGACCACATTGACGGCACCCTGCGCTTCATGTCGCAAATTGGAGGCTGATCGCCATGACCACCCACACCCCCGACAAGCCCGAACGTCCGAAGACCCTCGGTCGCGAGGTGCACGAAAAGTACCCCGCCTCCGTCGTGGGCGACCGCGACGCATACCGCGACGAGCTCACGCACGTAGATGAGCACGGCGACGTGCGCATGGTGGACGTTGGCGAAAAGGCCGTCACCCAGCGTCTCGCGATTGCCGAAGGCTCGATCCTCATGCATCCCGAGACGCAAGCCATGGTGCTTGAGGACCGCGCCAAAAAGGGCGACGTCCTCGCCTGTGCCCGCATCGCCGGCATCATGGCGAGCAAGCGCACGAGCGACATCATCCCCATGTGCCACCCCCTCAACCTCACCAAGGCGAAAGTCGAGATCGAGCCCATCGCAAGCGGCGCACGGCGCGTGCGCGGGTGGGCGCCGGCGCGCGAAGACGGGCGCGTAGGCTTTCGCGTGCGGGCGACCTGCGGCGTGACAGGCGTGACGGGCATCGAGATGGAGGCCCTCACCGCCGCGTCCGCCGCGTGCCTCACCATCTACGATATGTGCAAAGCGGTCGACCGCGGAATGGAGGTCGTCGACGTTCGGCTCCTGCGCAAGGAGGGCGGTCGCTCCGGTGTGTGGGATCGCGAAGCCGAGCTCGCCGCGTCCCTCACGGATGCCGACGGGATGGACGAGGCCGAGCAGCCCGTCGCCTCCGCGCTTCCGGGCGGGCCCAATACGGGCGCCCAGGCCCCTGCCGTCGCCTTTGTCGGGTACCAAAACTCCGGCAAGACGACCCTCGTCGAGAAGGTCATCTCCCGCCTCACGCAGCGCGGGGTGCGCGTGGGCTCCGTGAAGCACCACGGCCACAAGGGATTTGAGATCGATCAGCCCGGCAAGGATTCGTGGCGCCACGCCCAGGCGGGAAGCCGACACGTTGGCCTCATCTCGCCCGACGCCTACGCCGAGTACGCCCGCACCTCCGAGGAGGTCACCGTCACCGACATCCTCACGCGATACACCGACGTCGACGCCGTAATCGTCGAGGGATATAAGGCGGCGGGGCTCCCCAGCATCGTCGTGGCGCGCTCGGGCATCGACCGCATGCGCGGGCGCGACTCGTTTGACCTCATCAACGAGAACACGCTCGCCGTCGCCTGCAACGACGTCGTCGCCCGCGACTTCCGCACGCGTGCGATGCGGGCCGCACGAGCCGAGGCGGAGGAGGCCGGGCGCGTCTTTGACGAAGAGAGCGTGCAGCTGCCGCCGTTCCTCGACATCAACGATTCCGCGGCCATCGCGAGCTTTGTGTACGAGTATTTGCAGTCGTTGCAGTAGCACCTCTTGCGCAAAATCGAAGAATTCGGCATCTAGCTGGTAAACTGAGCACCGTTCAACACGTTGGATTGGAGTCGCATGGCACCCGTCATCGCCGTAATCGGAGCACTTGAGAAGGAAGTCCAGCAGATTTACGCCGCCGTTGAGAAGGGCACCGTCGCCGACGAGGCGGGCCTCACCGTGGTCGGTGGCGACTACCACGGCTTTACCGTGGTTGCCACCACCGCGGGCATGGGCACCGTCAACGCCGCCGCAGCGGCGCAGCACCTCATCAGCGCGCACGGGGCCAACGCGATCATCTTCTCCGGCATCGCCGGTGGGCTCAATCCCGCCCTGCACGTTGGCGACGTGGTCATTGGCGAGCGCTTGCGCTACCTCGATACGGACACGTCCCTTGTCGCCGAATCCGCCCCTGGGCTCGAGGAGTTCGCCAGCGCGGATTTCCTCGTGGACCTCGCCGAGGAGACCCTGCGCGCGCACGGCTACGTGGATGCCGCGCTGAGCGATGAGGGCAGCGAGGTCGAGGCCGCTCAGGCGCGCGCCGAGGCCGATGCCTCGCTTTGGCGCCGCAACAACCCCGACACGGAACCCCAGCAGTACCTACGCGGAATCATTGCCACCGGCGACCGCTTCGTGAGCGGCGCGGACGCCAAGGCCGCAGCCGTCTCGGCAACGCAGGCCGACTGCGTGGAAATGGAGGGTGCCGCCATCGCGCACGTGGCCGCCAAGAACGGCATCGACTGTCTGGTGCTGCGCGCCATCTCCGACAACTGCGACGAGAGCTACGACGCGCTCTCCTCCCGCGAGTTCGACCTGGAGGAGTACGCACAGAGCGCAAGCGGCCTGGTGCTTTCCATCGTGCGCCGCCTTGCCGCGCAGTTGGGCATCGAGCCCCGCGATTAGCGGAGTCGGCTTTCATCGCTCACAACCTCTACTTCGTGACGCCACACGCAGCCCGATTTCATTCCTTCGTCCGAAAGGCACCTCATGGCAGAGGCCATCAACTACAACAAAGTCCACTTCGTCGCCAGCTACGGCAAGGCGTCGCAGATTCCGCCGTCGACCTGCCCCGAAGTCAGCTTTGTGGGCCGCTCCAACGTGGGCAAGTCCTCCATCATGAACAAGCTGTTCAACCGCCGAAGCCTGGTCAAGGTCTCGAGCACGCCGGGCAAGACCGCCAACGTCAACTTCTTCGAGGCGGACGGTGTGCACTTTGTCGACCTGCCCGGCTACGGCTTCGCCCAGCGAAGCAAGGCGGAGCGCGACCGCTGGGCCCGCCTGATCGGCGACTTCTTCGACTCGGAGCGCAGCTTCAACCTCGTGGTGTCCTTGGTGGATATCCGCCACGACCCCAGCAAACTCGACCTGCAGATGATTGATTTCTTGCGCGAGAACGGCTTCAATTTCATCGTCTGCCTCACCAAGGCCGACAAGCTCTCCAAATCCCAACAGGCCAAGCAAGCCGCATCGATTCGCAAGCAGATCGGCGTCCCCGCCGACCGTCTCATCGTCACCAGCAGCGAGTCCGGCCTGGGCATCGACAAGCTCAAGCAGGCCATTGTTGACTTCTGTCTTGACGTGGATGACGACATCGAAGAAGAAACGCCCAGCTGTTAGACCCCGGTTGCAGGCCAATGTCCCGGCAACCAGTCGACACCGCAATCGCCCATCGACAGCCCGTTCTCCGGTCAGCTCAACGGTCACCGGTCGGTATCCCGGCTATCAATCGGCATCCCAACATCGGACGATGCCGCGGCCTCCAGTCGACACGCCAGTCATCGATCGATCCCATTGCCATAGGCCAACATCCCGGTCGCCCGGCAGCATCCCGGCTTCCGGTCGATGCCCTCTCGGACGCTTCAATTGCAGCGATTAGGGGGTTACTATTTAAAATGTGTGGGGTTATTTCCAGCTATGCAAAGTAACGCCCATTTTCACGCAGCAAAACCGCAGGCTTTTGCGCACCCCAAGCCGGCTCTACTCAGCTTATGAGAAATAACCCCACACATTTTATCAATGGGGCTTGCCTAGTTTAGGGGCCTTTCGCGGAGCTCCCTCAACATGAATCTGTACATGTCCCGCCCCCGCATGTTGAACCTGAACTCGCATTCCTTCAGATGGAGGTAGAAGTCCTCCTTGGGTATCCCCTGGTATTTTACCAGCCTGTTCTTGGCGTAACCCCAGAAGCTCTCGATGCCGTTGATGTGGTTGCCCGGGTTGCCGCGCTCGACGAACTCGTTCTCGCCGTGGCTCACCCTGTAATGGCGCTTGCAGCCCCAGTCGACCAGGCCGTCGTAGGAGGCGAACCCGTCGGTGTACATGATGGAGTCCTTGGACGCCTTGCCCTCGATGACCTGCATCGACGTCCTGCGGGTGACGTCCGGCGCGATCCTCGTGTAGACCTTGCCGCCGCGCTTGGGCAGCCCGAAGACGATCGTCTTGCCCCGCGCCCCGCGGCCCCGGACGCCCCGCACGCGCCTCGCGCCGAAGTGGCTCTCGTCGGCCTCGACCTCGCCGTCGAAGGGGCTGTCGGCCTCGCAGATCTCGGCGATCCTAACGCGGAGCAGCCCGTAGTAGCGGTTGACCGTGTTGCGGTTGAGGCCCGTCAGGGAGGCCGCCGAGAGCGCCGTCACGTCGGCGCAGAACAGCCTCAGCAACTCCCTGAACTTGCGCTCCGAGAGGTGCGAGTTTGTGACGTACTTGTTCTTAGGCGCCTTCTTGCTGCTCATGGCCTAATTTTATGGCCTTTCCGGCCCCTAAACTAGGCAAGCCCCTTATCAATTGACGCCCCTAAAGCCTTTTCCCACGATCTCAGAGCTATCCACAATGGTGATAAAACACCCCGGATCGACCTCGCGCGCGTACCGACGGAGCTTGACCGCCTCGCGACGGCTCAGCACGCACATAATCACCGTGACGCACTGGCCCGAAAACGCGCCATATCCGCGGCTGATGGTCGCCGTGCGCTTGAGCTCCTTGACGATATAGGTCTCGACCTTGAGCGGCTCGCGGCAGATGATAGTGCACACCTTGCGCAGGTGAATACTCTCGATTGCCTTATCGACCACGAGCGTCTTGGCAAACAGGCCAAGCACGCAGTAAAGACCCACGCGCGGACCGTACAGAACCGCAGCGATGCACACGATTCCGATGTCGACCAACAGCAGCGCGCGACCGATCTCAAGCGTACTGTGACGCTTAAGGATCATGGCAAGGATGTCCGTGCCGCCCGTTGAAGCGCCGATGTCGAACACCATGGCACTGCCAATCGCCGGTAAGATCACGGCGAAACAGAGGTCGAGCCACATGTCACCCGTGATCGATGTAGTCGAGGCTCCCGGGAACAGCATTTCGAACAACGAGACATACCCCGAAAGCGCGAAGGATGCAAACACGCTCCAGAGGATTGCCTTGCGCTCAAGGAATATGAAACCGAGCACCACGAGCGCAATGTTGATGATCCACATGAACGCACCAACGGGCAGCGACGGGAACAGCGTGGAGAGGATAACCGACACGCCAGACGTGCCGCCAAAGGCAAAGTGATTGGGCGTCTTAAACAAGACGATGGCGAGTGCCGTTAAGATGAGACCGCCGTTGAGGATGGCGAAGAAATAAAGAGGGCCCGGGTCCTTGCTACGCTTGGCGCCAGCCCGCTCACCGCGACGGATATCCTCCTCGGAAACCAAGTGCTCCAAAGGCTCCACAGGCGGCGTATGCCCTGTGGCGAGGCGACCGTCCGCCCCCTCCGCCGCGAAGGTGCCCTGCCTGCCGCTACCGTGCTCTTCCACCGCGCGCTCCATCGTCCGCCGAAACCATAGCGCCCTGATGGTAACGCGCCAGCGCGACGACGCAAGCGGAAACCAAGCGTACTCAAAAAACGGGCCGCCCCGTGCGTGCGGGACAGCCCGAAGAAGTACGCGAGAGCCTGTCTTGCACGGATGCGCAACTGGGCGATCGGGCAAGCTTTAGAACGCCGGAAGAACGTCCTCGCCGTAGTTCTCCTCAAGATACGCCTTAAAGTCATCCGAGGTCAGGGTCTTAACGAGCGCCTTAACGGCCTTGGAATCCTCGTTGCCCTTCGAAACGCAGATGATATTGGCGTACTTCTCGACGGCAAGAGAATCGGAGGACTCGTGAGCCAGAGCGTCGGCCACGTGATAGCCCGCCTCGATGGCGTAGTTGCCATTGATGACCGCAAAATCCACCGAAGAGAGGGCGCGCGGAAGCGCAGCAGCCTCGAGTTCCTGGAACTTGAGGTTGTGCGGGTTGTCCTTGATGTCCTTCGGCGTGGCCTCGAGGTTCTCGGGATCGCTGAGGGTAATGAGGCCCAGGTCCTGCAGCAGGAGCAACGCGCGGCCCTCGTTGGTCGGGTCGTTGGGGACGGCGATGGTGGCACCGTCGGCGATGGCGTCGAGGTCGTTGGAGGTGCCGGCGTACACGGCGAAGGGCTCGTAGTGAATCAGCCCCGCGGAGACGAGGTCGGTACCGTTCTCGGCGTTGTAGTTCTCCAGGTAGGTGATGTGCTGGAAGTAGTTGGCGTCCACTGCGCCCGACGTGGTGTCCTTGTTGGGCTGGATGTAATCGGTGTACTCCTTCACCTTGAGCTCGATACCCTCCTTGGCAAGCAACGGCGCGGCAAAGTCGTTGAGGATCTCGGCATGCGGCGTGGGACTCGCGGCCACGGTGAACGTGGTCGAGTCGGCGGCAGTGGAGCCCTCGGCAGCGGTGCCAGACCCGCCGCAGGCAGTCAGACCACCTAGGGCGACGACGCCAAGGCCCGCGAAAGCGGAAGCGATAAGGGAGCGGCGGGAAATGGAAGTGTTGAAGTTCTTCATGACGGGATCCTTTCAGATGGAAAACACAGTTGGCGGGAGGGAATCGAAGGCCTTTGGTTCACCCCCCCCTCCCTCACCTTCCGCGAAAGTTAACTTTCGCGGAGGATTTTACACGAGGGCAACGCCTCGGAATCGACGAGCCAAAGCCCTTGGCAGCAAACCAACCTCTAGCGGTGGTCCACTTTGCGAGCAATGGCGTTACAGACGGACTGGATGAGCTGGACGAGGACGACGAGCAGGACGACCGTGACGATCATGGCCTCATCCTCATAGCGGTAGTAACCGTAACGGATGGCAATGTCGCCCAGACCGCCCGCACCCACGGCACCGGCAATGGCGGTGTAACCCAGTACGGCGATGAGCGTCACGGCGACGCCGCGCACGATGCTCGGCAGTGCCTCGGGCAGGAGCGCGGAGAACACGATACGCGGGACGGACGCGCCGCAGGCCTCAGCGGCCTCAACGGCGTCGCGGCTCACCTCGGCGAGCGACTGCTCGACCATGCGCGCCACGAACGGGGCGGTAGCGACCACCAGGGGCGGAATGACGCCCACCACGCCGGTGGAGGTGCCCACGAGTGCCTGCGTGGCGGGCATGAGGGCGATGAGCAAAATGATGAACGGCAGAGAACGTCCGATGTTGACCACCCAGCCCAAAACCGCGTTGAGCGCGGGAACGGGGCGCAGACCGCCGGGGGCCGTGAGGTGCAAGATCACACCGAGCACCGTGCCGATCACATAGGCAACCGCCGTCGATGCGAACAGCATGACAAGCGTATCGACGGTGCCCTGAATGAGCAGCGGAGCAAACTCCGCGAGGAAATCGTTAAGCATCCCAGTCCACCTTTCCAAGCAGCACGCGCGTGGCCTCGGCCTGGGGCTCGGCGAACACCTTCGCCACGCTCCCCTGTTCAACCACACGGCCGCGCTCGAGCACCGCGACGTTGTCGCAGATCTTCTCGACGACGTCCATGGAGTGGGTGATGACCACCAGCGTCACACCGGTCTCGCGGTTGATGTCGCGCAGCAGCTTGAGGATGGTGTTGGTGCTCTTGGGGTCAAGCGCGGAGGTCGCCTCGTCGCAGAGGATCACCTCGGGCTCGCAGGCCAGTGCGCGGGCGATGGCGACGCGCTGCTTCTGCCCGCCGGACAGCTGGCTGGGATAGCTCCGGGCCTTCTCACCCAGACCGACGCGGTCGAGCAGCTCGAGCGCGCGGGCGCGATTCTCCTCCGTCACCTTGCCGGAAGCGGCGAGGAACGGAAAGCACACGTTGTCCAACACGGTCTTTTGCGCGAGCAAGCCGAAGTTCTGGAAAATCATGGCCACCCGACGACGATACGCGCGCAGCTCCTCGCCGGACAGGGCGGTGACGTCGCGGCCATCGACCTCGATAGTGCCCGACGTGGGGCGCTCGAGCAGGTTGATAGTCCGGACGAGCGTTGACTTGCCCGCGCCGCTCATGCCGATGATGCCGAAAATGTCACCGTCGGCGATCTCGATGTTGATATCGGAGAGGGCGTGGACGAACCCGTCGGCCTCGACGGGGGCCAGGGCCTCGACGGCTTCATCCGCCGCTTGGACGACGGCCGCGGCGCCGAGCGCCGGGTTCCCGCTCACCGAGGCGGCATAGGACATGTCGGTCCCGTCCCCGCGGCGCTTCTTGCCGGACGCCTTGGGCGCGGCGAATGATTTGTACACATGCTTGATGCTGATCACGAGGAAAACTCCGCTTGAAGATGGTTTTGGGATAAACGGCCATCTCCCGCCGGAGACGGCCTAGTGGAGGCGCCCGGTCTCGGTCAGCACGCGGGAATCGCGCGGCATGACAAAGTGCCCGGGCGAGGGCATCTCCATGACCATCATCATGCTCGCGATATGTCCAACAAACGTAATCATGGGGATGAGAGTAACAGGGTACCGTATATCGAGCAACCTAGGAAACTAGTATGTAACAAAATGACGCCAACAGATAAGGCCGAAAAGCACATGCACCCTCCCCCGGCGGACACCGCGGCCGCGCCGTCTGTCCTCGGCGAGCGCCGTCCTGATCTGCCCGACCCAGGCGGACGCCACGGCCGTACCGTCTATCCCATCGAGCGCCGACCTGAGCTGCCCGACCCCCAGCGAACGCCACGGTCGTACCTTCCTCCGAAGAGCGCCGGCCTGACCTGACCGGCCCCGACAAACACCGCAACTGTGCCGTCCACCCCCGGTGGGCACCAGTCTGAGCCGCCCGGCCCTCGGGAAGCACCGCGACCGCGCCGTCTGTCTCCGACGAGCTCCGGCCTGAGCCGCCCGGCCTCCGACGGGTACCACCACCGCGCTATCTGCCCCGGGCAAACACCGCGACCGCGCTGTCTGTCCGCGGCGGGTGCCTCACGTCCCTCCGATGCATAGCGTAGGATGCGCGGAAAACGTCCTGATTCCCCCTTTTCGAACCCCCGCCGAGACTTCCCTGCCCGAAATCACGCGATTATGTAACGAAAAACGGAACGCCTCGAGTAGACTGCCAATTCCAGCGTCAAAACCCCAGTTGGCGAGAGACCGAAATCCCTGTCTACTTGACCCGACCTAAAATTCGTTACATAAACGCGCGATTTCTGACATCCGGGCATGGCTGCGGCCCCGGGGAACGACCTTACGCCGCTTTTCGCGACGCGATACGGGAAACGGCCCTACACCGCTTTTCGCGATGCGGTAATGACATGCGAGGACCCAGGGCGGAAATCGCGCAAAAAAGAATCACGCCCCACCGTCGACAGCCCGGCTTGCCTTCCATTTCTTAAATATCGAACAATGGGAGGCGGTCCAAACTTGCGGCGGTGGGGCGTAAGCCACGCGACGGTGCGGTTTTCCAAACCGCACCGTCCCCACATCGAAAAACGCTACTCGTCGTCCTCGGCATGACGGCGCTTGCTCGCCTCGTACTCCTCGCGCGTCACCACATCCTCGATGCGCAAGTTGATGCCCGCGACCTCAAGACCGGTCATGGCGGTCAGTCGCTCGGTCACGCGCTCCTTGACGTCCTCAAAAATGGCAGGGGCGTAGCACCCGTACTCGATGATCACAGAGATGTTGACCACTACGCGGTTGTCATCGGTGACCTCGATGGTCACGCCCTTAGACAGGTTCTCGGCGCCGAACGTCTCCTGCACCAGGTGCATGAGGTTGCCCTTCATGCCCAGCACGTGCGGAACCTCGCGGGTCGCCATGGCAACGATCTTTTCGATCACGCCGTTGGAATACGTGAGCGAGTCTTCCGAATCGTCGTCCTCCTCGGACTCGGCAAGCTCCTGCGCCACCTCCGCGTCCTCGCGCTCGTCGACAGCTTGGGATGCGGTCACGTCAACGACGTCGGCAGCTTCCTCGACCTCGATGTTCTCGTCCACCAAAAGCTCCTTGGTATCGGCCATGATGTTCTCCTTATCCCGATTGTCCCGATTCAAAACTCAACCGCACGCGAGCGCCTATTTGCGCCCGTCGATAAAACGTCGAATGAAATCGACCGCCGCGTTATCGCCGTCGACCATCTGCCCAATCACCGTGCCCACGAACACGAACACGGCGATCACCAGGGTGTCCCACAGGCCGATCACCAAAATGAGCACAGCCAGCACAAAGCCAATGATGCCGTAGAGCGTGGCATGGGGATGCGCGTCGGCGTACGCCCAGGCGGCGTGTCCCATGTTCTCAAAAAACCCGATGGTCGTGCGTTGGAACCCACGTGCCGGGCCGTTGCCCGCCCCAGACGCGCCTTCACCCGTCTGCGAAGCGTCCGCCTTCGCGTGATCACGCGACGAGGCAGCATCGCCGGCAGTGAACGCGCCGTCCGCGGCGTCGCCGTCAACGCAGGGCCCCCCTTTCACCGCAGACTCAAGTTGCTCGACTATCGCCTTGGGCGCCTTAGGCGCAAGATTCTTATCGCTCACCGGCGGCCTCCTTTGTTATGGTCTCGGTTGTACTGGGAAGAAAACGCACCCGCACGCGAGCTCCGGAAACTCCGAGCATGTCGTCGCAAGCAGTCTGCACGCGATGCTCGACGCGATGCGCGACGCTCTCGATATCGCAGCGGGCGAGCAGAATTGCCTCGATCGAGATATCCGCACGCGCCTTGTCGCGGCCCGCGATGCGCACGCGCACGTCCTCGACCATGACGTCGCGCTCAGAGGCGGCCGTGCGGGCAATTGACACCAGGGCGTCGGTCGTCACCTCGATATCCGCGTCACCGTCCAAGCGCAAGCACGTGGGCTCAGGGCGATCGACGAACAGGAAGATCAAGACGGCGAGCATATTGAGCGCGACAATCGTCAGGCAGGCCGCCATGGTAATACGGCCCGAGCCCGATGCGACCAGGGCGGAAATCCGCTCGGTATAGGGGCCGAACAGTGAACCCACGCACGCACCGACCACCATGCAGGCGGCAACGAGGTAGATCACCAAGCCTATCCTGCGCATTCGGCGCATAGCCCCTCCTCTCTTGGTGCTGAACGGTTGCGACGGCAACCTGGGCGAACGCGACGGCATCGTCATGAGGGCGCCGGCGCCCAACGTGGATGCGATGACATCGGCAGCCATTTGTTTCTTGTACCCCGAAGCGCGAAAAAGCACCGCGGCGCGTCCCATGATTATACGGCGAACGAAGTCGCCCGCATTATGCTGCAAGCAAACCTGACCACAGCCATTGCCGCTGTGGAGACGAATGGCAAAGCCAGCCCGCACAACAAGCTGGTCGTGAAGCGGCTGCCTGTACAGGCGAAGATGAGCGAAAAGAACCTATGTCCGCACCCTACGAGCATCCACACAAGATTGATGGGGTCATCGGGATTGGCGGAAAGCCGGAATTAATTGAGAACCAGGATTGATGAAATCGGGGTTGATCAAGAATCCAGATTGACGAGCGCCCAGAATTGATGGGGAAACCAGCATTGCTAGGCCACTGAGACTGATGGAAGAAAACAAAGATGGACGAAAAGCATCCGAATTGATGAGGACAAGACTTGATGAGGGGGACCGGGGATTGGCAGGACGCCGGGGTTGGCGGGGCGCCGGTGCGACATACCAAAACCGGGTCCGCAACCTGTACGAACCCGGTTCAAGCGCTCCTATGCGAGCAAAGAGGCTGTCGAACGACCCAGAAGGGGAGCTTACTCCTCCTCGAGGGCGGCGATGACCTCGTCGGTCATGTCCATGGTGGAGTAGACGTCCTGGACGTCGTCAAGCTCCTCGAGGCGGTCAATGAGGCGCTGGACCTTCTTAGCGTCCACGCCGGAAACGGCCGTCGGGGTGGTGGGAACCATGGTGAGCTCGGCGCCCTTGACCTCGATGCCCTGAGCCTCGATGCCCTTGGAAACGGCCATGAGCTCGTTGGCGGCGGTCCACACGACCCACTCGTCGCCAGCGTCCTCGTAGTCGTCGCCGCCGGCCTCGGCCACGGCCATCATGAACTCTTCCTCATCGCCGGCAGCGCCGTTGGCCATGAGGTTCTCCTTCTTGTCGTTGGGGTCGACGATCTGCTTGGCGACGACGACCTGACCCTTGCGCTCGAACTGGAAGGCAACGGATCCGGTGGTGCCCAGGTTGCCGCCCGCGTGGGAGAACGCGGAGCGAACGTCGGCGGCGGTGCGGTTGCGGTTGTCGGTCAGGCACTCGACGTACACGGCGACGCCCGCGGGACCGTAGCCCTCGTAGACGATGTTCTCGTACACGGCGGCGTCGGCGCCAGCACCGAAGGCCTTGTCGATGGCGGACTTGATCTTGTCCTTGGGCATGGACTGGGCCTTGGCCTTGGCCACGGCGGCGGCCAGGGAGGCGTTGTTGTCCGGGTTGGGGTCGTTGCCCAGGCGGGCCGCGACGGTGATGTTACGGCTCAGCTTGGAGAACAGGGCGGAACGCTTTGCGTCCTGCGCACCCTTGCGGTGCTTGGTTGTTGCCCATTTAGAGTGTCCGGACATGTGATGCTCCTTCTATTTCCCTGCCCCCTGCACGCAAGCGCGCCGCCCGCGCATCGAGAGCCCATGTAAACACACGTTCAGCATGATATACCGATTGCAACCGGCGCGAAAGGGGTTTGACGAGGCTTCACATACCGTTTTGCCGTGCGCAACGCCGGATATTGCTGAGCGGCAGTGATTGACGGGTGCGGCGACGGGCTTTCAGAGCGACCGCGAGCGGCGGACGAGCGCTGGGTCTTGCAACACATCCAAAATCGGAAAGCAGGTGCAGGTACTGGAGAGCGGCAGCGCCTGTCGAGCACACACCAGATCTTGAAAAGTGACCGCGAGCGGCGGGAACGGATCGCCCCTCGGAGCGTAACGGCAACCGGCGGACATATCATAGCCCTCAGAGCGCCACCACATCAGACGAGCGAACCACGGCCTTCGGGGCGCGGCCATAACTTACGGACGCGCTACGGCCAATCCACGTGCTGCGGACGCTTGAAATGAAGCGCGCAGGCCAGCAGCACCATGCCCGCGACGATGAGCGGGACGCTCAGCAACTGCCCCATGGTGAGCCAGCCGCCCGCTAGGTATCCAAGCTGCGCGTCGGGCAGGCGCACGAACTCGATCAGAAAGCGGACGATGCCGTAACCCAGCACGAACGTCCCCAAGATGCTACCCTGCGGCGGCGTTTTTTTGCGACGGCTCAACAGGTAGAGCAGGGCAAACAGCACTATGCCCTCAAGGAACGCCTCGTACAGCTGGCTCGGATGACGCGCGATATCGCCCGCGGCGCCACCGAACACCACACCCCAGGGCAGGTCCGTGGGCTTACCCCACAGCTCCCCGTTCACAAAGTTCGCGCAACGGCCCAGGCACAGGGCCAGCGGCACGCCCACAAACGCCGCGTCGGCGATGGTCCAGGGGGAAAGACGCAGCGCACGGCAGGCGATGAGGCCGCCGATCAGGCCGCCCACGAGCCCCCCGTGGAAGCTCATGCCGCTAATGCCCTGCCCGTCCTTGCCAAAGATGATCTCCAACGGGTGCTCAAAATAGTATCCATTGCTGTAAAACAGCACGTAGGACAACCGGCCGCCGATGAGCAAGCCGAACACCACGGACACGACCAGCGTCATGGTGTCGTCGATCGAGATCTCGGTCCCCCAGCGCTTGAGGGTGCGATACATCACCACACCCGCCAGCAGCGCGCCCACCATATAGGCGAGGCCATACCAGTACACGGTGAAGGGCCCCGCGGAAAACGCGACGGGATCGATGCTGTGGTAGAGGTCGTTAAGCATGGGCACGGCCCTTCAAAAACGGTCGCGCCGAGACCGAAGGCTCGACGCGCGCACATCTATACCAAAAGGGCCCCGCCGGGCATGCGCCCCGGGACCCTACGCAATCCTAAAACGGAGCGTACTCGTCATACAGTTCGTTTGCGGCATCCGCGCCGCCGCCAACCTGCTCGACGCGCGTCACACCGGGCACGTGCTCCTTGAGAATGCGCTCGATGCCCATGGAGAGCGTCAGAGAGCTCATGGGGCATCCGGCACAGGCGCCCTGCAGCTCAAGCTGCACCACGCCCTCGTCGGTCACGCCCACATAGGCCATGTCGCCGCCGTCGGCCTGCAGGTTCGGTCGAATCTGCTCGAGGACCTCGAGCAGCAGCTGCTCGTTCACCGCCATGTTCGATCCCTTCGTTCAGCGCTGCCGCCCAGATGAGCCGCAGCGCACGCATTGCCTTGTTCGCGAGCATCATACCCGCATGTGGAGACACTATACCACGCGTCCGCTGCGGCCACCTCATCCAGAGCGGCGCCAAACCGCGCGCGCCCGGACGTGCTCGCCCGGGCGTGGAAAGACGAAGCGATGAATCGCGAGCGGAAGACCAGGGCGGCACCCCGGCCTTCCGTCACCGCTATCGGCACAACGCTGTCGGCGCCGGGCCCTCGCTCAGCCCGTTAGAACCCGCCGCGGCCCAGATACTCCTGGAGATAGCGCAGGAACTCCTCCTCGGTCATGCCGTTGCCGGAGCCGTTGCCGTCGGAGGTGTCCTCCTGCTCGGCCTGCAAAGCCTCATCGGACCCGAGCTCGACCTCGATCTCCTTCTCATCCTTGCCGCGCATCACGGTGAGCGTGACCTTATCCCCCACCTCATGCTCGCGCAGGGCGATGATCAGGCCGTCGGCGGAGGAGATGTCCTCGCCGTCGACCGCCGTCACGATGTCGCCGGCCTCAACGCCCGCCTCGGCAGCGGGGCCGCCCGCGGTCACCTCGGCCACATAGGCGCCGCTGTCGACCGCCAGGTCGTTCTGACGGGCAATGTAGGCGTTCACGCTCATGAGCGACGCGCCCAGGTACGGGTGAACGGGCGTCTCGCCGGCGATGATCTGGTTGGCGATGTTGATGGCGTAGTTGACGGGGATCGCAAAGCCGACGCCCGAGCTCGAGCCGGAGTAGGACTCAATCACGGAGTTGATGCCGATGAGCTCGCCCTCGGCATTCACCAACGCGCCGCCGGAATTGCCGGGGTTGATGGCGGCGTCGGTCTGGATCATGTTCGCGTAAATGGAGGTGCCGCTCGTGCTCTGCAGCGCGGTCGAGCGGTACAGCGCGGAGACGATGCCCGTGGAGACGGACTGCTCGTTGCCAAAGGGGCTGCCGATGGCCATGACCCACTCGCCAACGGCGATACCGTCGGAATCGCCGATCTCGATGGGCGTGAGCGTAGCGTCCTTGGCATCCTTGAGCCGAATGACCGCGAGGTCGCTCGACTCGTCCGTGCCCACGATCTCCGCCTCGTAGCTGTTGCCGTCATCGGTGCGGACCACCAGCGCCGTCGCGCCCTCGATCACGTGATAGTTGGTGAGGATGTTGCCGTCGGCGTCCAAGATCACGCCGCTGCCCACGCCGCCGGAGTCCTCGGTTTCGCCCTGCGCGGTGATGGACACCACTGAGGGCAGGCTCTTGGCGGCAACGGCCTCGGAGAGCGTGGTGTCCTCGGGGTCGATCTCGATGGCCTGCGCAGAGCCGTTACCCGTGGCCTCCACGTTCGTGTCGGTGATGCGGAAGGCGCCGGACATGACGAGGGCGATGACGAGCACCGAGCCCACCACCAAGCCCGCGAACGACGCGAGGAAGATGGGGAGCTTCTTGCTCTTGGTCTTGACCACGGTGCGCGTCTCGGTGTGCACGCCGGACGTCGCCGGACCGCCAGAGGAGGCGGCGTCGGTGTGCTGCGGCGCTCCGAACGCCGTGGTATTCATGCTCGGGCCGGAGCTGGCGCTCGCCGGGATATGCTGCGTATGGCCGGCGTGCGTCTGACCGGCCTGGTCTGCAGCCGCGTGCTCGGCGTGCTGCGGAATCTGCGTGGTTGGCTCGCTGCCCGCCGGCGGAACCGGCGTTGGCTCAACCTCAAGACGGGGGGCGGAGACGGGACGCTGCTCGTCGCTCGACATGCCCTCAGGCCGCTGAGGGGTCTTTTCGTCACTCATAGTCGGATCCTTTCAACGTTTTCGTCCCCAACGTTGTACCCCAAATGAACGGGGCGACCCGCCACGCCCTAAGAGCTTAATCAAGTTGTAAGTAGCCGTCTCAGATTGGGGGCGAGCGCTATTTTGAAGCGCGAACACGGGACTGCGGACATTCTCTTGCGCCTACATCACCTCAGAATGGCGCCTGTCCCCGATCTGAGGCGGCGTATCCGGCCGTCCACCCGTCCGCCGAATCGCAGGGGGGGGGCGGCCCTCGCCATGGTAGGCTTGAGCTGCACGTAAGGCACGAGATCGGAGACCACCATGATGCGCAAGGTATGTGGAATTGTCTTTTTGGCCGCCCTGGTGCTTCTGATTCTCGCCCACAACATTCCGGGAATCGACAGCCCGTTTGCCCTGATCGCCGTCGCCATCGTTGCAGACGTCTCCCTCATTGCAGGAGTCCCGCTTTTTGACAGGGTCTCGCTGGGCATGGGCGCCTTCGTCCTCGCCGGCGCGCTCTCGATGATCGTCGCGGACGTTGTTCCCCATGTTGTTATCATGGCCGTCCAGCTCGCATGGCTCGCATATTGGTACACCAAGGTGCACAAGGCAAAAGAGACGGAGAACACGCGTTACGGCCTGGCGATGCTCGCCGTGGCAAACGTGACGTGTTTTGCATCGCTCCTCGTGCCGTAACGACTCATGTGCTCGGGCGCCTCAGATCAGGGACGGGCACTTTTCTGAAGTGTGAACACACACCTCAAAAAAGGGACTGTCCCTAATTTGAGGCGCCCGACCTAGGGCCGGACGCTACTCCTTGAAAAGGTAGCCCACGCCGCGGACGGTGGAGATGTGGCCGGCGATCTGCGGGCCCACCTTGCTGCGGATGCGGCGGATGTGCACGTCGACGGTGCGCGTGCCGCCGCAATACTCGAAGCCCCACACGCGGTGCAGCAGCACCTCGCGGCTGTACGCGCGGTTGGGATGCGTGGCCAAAAAGCTCAGCAGCGAGTACTCCATAAGCGTGAGGTCGACGGGCTCGCCGTCCAAAGACACCTGGTATGTGGCCAGATTGATCGTGAGGTTATCCACGGTGAGAACCTCGTCCACCGCCGCCGTCTCGGTGTCGCCCAGCAGCAGACGCGCACGCACCTCAAGCTCGGCGTCGCTCGCCCCGGAGCAGATAAAATCCGAGCGAACCTGCGCAGGCAGGTGCAGATCGCCCAGGTTCTCCTCATCCACCACGAGCAACATGGGGGCTCCCCCGCGCTGCTCGAGCCACTTGGCCATGGCGTCGACGCGGTCGGGGCGCACGCCGTCGCCGTCAAGCACCAGGAGGTCGAAATCGTGAGCCGCGGCGGGCGAATCCGGGGTTGCGATGTGCACCTCGGCACCCAAAGACTCGGCGAGCGAGCGGACAAAATCATGCAGGCGCGTTGTGCGCGCCATGAACAGCACGGATTTCTCAGACATATTCACACCTCCGACAGCGTCATCATAACAAATGAGACGGTAGGACAAGCCCGTGAGCAGGCGTGGTATTCAAAAATGGACCACGCCCGCATGTCAGTGCCTACGAATTTGCAAGATAATGGTCAATTTCCCATTCGGTGACCGTCGAGTTGAAGCGATTCCACTCATCGCGCTTCTTCTTGAGGAAGAACGCGTGGATGTGCTCGCCCAGCGCATCCTTCATGAACTCGGAGCTCTCGAACACATCGAGCGCCTCGTCGAGATTGCGCGGCAGGGGCTCGATACCGCGGGCGCGCAGCTCATGTTGGGGCAGGCTCAGCAACTCGGAGGTGGCCTCCTCAGGCAACTCCAGGCCGCGCTTAATGCCGTCCAAGCCCGCGGCGAGCGTCACCGTGTTGACCAGGTACGGATTGGCCATCGGGTCGGGGCTGCGAAGCTCAATGCGGGCCGCAATCTGCTTGCCCGGCTTGTAGATGGGCACGCGGATCATAGCGGAGCGGTTGCGCATGCCCCACGTTGCATACCGCGGGCCGTTACCCACGCCGGCGGAGAGGCGCTTGTAGGAATTCACCGTGGGGTTGGTGATGGCGCTGATTTCGGAGGCATGCGCCAAGATGCCGGCCATGTAGCTCTTGGCAATGGGCGACAGGTGGTTCTTGGCGTCGTCACCCCAAAAGACGTTGTTGCCTTCACGATCGAACAAGGACTGGTGAAGCAACATTGCCGAAGACGAGCCCTTGGCGATGGGCTTGGGCATGAAAGAGGCGTGGATGCCCGACTCGTAGGCGCAGGTGCGAATGACGTGCTTGGCCGTCATGATGGCGTCGGACATGGTGAGTGCCTCGGCGTGACGCATGGAAATGCCGTGCTGCGAGCGGCCGGAGCTGTGGAAGGTGTACTCCACCGGGATGCTCATCTTCTCGAGCATGAGCACCGTGGAACGGCGCAGGTCGCGCGCGGAATCCGATGGCGTGAGGTCAAAGTAGCCAACCTTGTCCATGGGCTCGGGCGTATGCTCGTCGGGGAAATAGTAGAACTCGAGCTCGGCGCCCACATTCATGATGTAGCCAAGCTTCTCCGCACGATAGAACATGCGGCGCAGGCACTCGCGCGAATCGCCAGCGAACAGCTGGCGGTCGGGCGTGCAGACATCGCAGAAGATGCGCGCGGCACCGTCGTGCTTGGGGCGCCAGGGCAGGATCTGGAACGTGGAGGCATCCGGGAAGGCCAGCATGTCCGCCTCGTCGGGAGAGGTGAAGCCCTCAATGGCGGAACCGTCGAAGCCAATGCCCTCTTCAAACGCGACCTCGAGGTCCTCAGGGCTGATGGCGAAGCTCTTGAGCCTGCCGAGCACATCGGTGAACCACAGGCGGATGAAGCGGATGTCGCGCTCCTCAACGGTGCGCAGGACGAAATCGATGTTCTGCTGCTGGTCCATATGCGAGCCCTTTCACATGCGATGATGCCAGATTGTCTCCATGTTCGCATAGTTATGTTTCGTCCGAGTTTCCGGCGCCCCCCCGCATAAAAGCACCTTGGAAATGAGGGCATAGGCAGAAGGTGCAATGCCGCGAATCGGGCGATTTTGTAACGAAGATCGGGACACCCCGAGTAGACGGTCGGTTTGGGCATCAAAACCCCAGTTGGCGATAGCCCAAAATACCTGTCTACTCGGCCCCTCTGGAAACTCGTTACAAAAACGCCCGATTCGCGGCAATCAGCAGCTGAGACCACGCCGCCGTGCGCTCGACCGTCGGCTCCTACATGAGCTTGGTCTCCTCGAGCTTCTCGGACACCCAGGCGTTCGCACGGATCACCGGGCGGCGGAGCACTAGGCCCAGCGCAAGCGACGGCAGCAGATAGCTCGCCAAAATGCCCAGCTCGGTCCAGAACTCCATGCCGTAGGCGCCCGCCATGGCGGCGTGCATGGCGTTGATGGCGTGCGTGAACGGCAGGAACGGGTACGCGCCCTGGAAGAAGTCAGCGGTCATCTCGATGGGGAACGTGCCGCCCGAGCCCGCGACCTGCATGACCAGCAGCACCACCGCAATCGCCTTACCCACGTCGCCAAAGCTCACCGTGAGCGTGTAGATGATGTTGCTGAACACGAATCCGGCAACCCATCCCACCAGCATGAACTGGAACGGATGCGCGCACTGGATTCCAAAGAACAACAGGTCGCCCGCGCACACGAGCGTCGCCTGCGCAAACGCCAGCAGGGCGAAGAACGCGTAGCGCCCCAGGTACAGCTCGTGCAGGCGGATGGGTGCCAACTCGCGGGCGGTCGCCTCGTCCACCTGCGCCTTGAGCATGGCGGCGAGCACGATGCCGCCCACCCACAGAGACAGCGTGGTGTAGAACGGCGCCATGGCGCTGCCGTAGTTCTCGATGTGGTACACCGGATTGCGGTCCAGGACCACCGGAGCGGCGAGCGAGCCCGCCAGCGCCTCGGGGTCCGAGCCGATCAGGTCGCGCACGCGGTCGAGGTCGCCGCTGTTCACGGCATCGTTCAGGTCGCTCTTGAGCTGCGTGAGCTCGTCTGCCGAGGAGGAGAGCCCCGCGGCCGCGTCCACCAGCGACTGGTGCGCCGCATCCATGTTCTTGGAGAGCGACCCCGCCGCGCTGGACAGGTCGTCCACCGTGGCCGTCAGGTTGTCCGCGATCGCGCCGCTGCTCTCCGCAATGCCCGAGAATGTATCCGTCAGCTGGGAGAGCTGCGTCTTGAGCGTCTCATCATAGGTGCCCTGCACCTGGGACAGGTCGTTTTTGGCCTGCGCGATCAGGTCCTTGGCGTCCTGGAGCTGCTTGTTCGCCTCGGCCATGTGGGTCGTGAGCGTGGTGGCGGCGTCGGTGAGGTTCTTCGCCAACAGCTCCTGCTGGTTGGCGACGTTGCCCACGCTGTTCTGCGCGATGTCGATCTTTTGCACCAGCTCGTCCTTGATGGCGCTGGGCAGCTGCGAGGACTCGACCTCATCCTCAAGAGCGCGGATCTGCTCCTGCAGGGCGCGCGTCTTCGCCGCGTCCTGCGACACGGCAGCCGCGACGCTGTTGAGCTGCGCCACCGTGGTGTCCACATGGTCGCCCACGGTGTTGAAGGCGCCCTCGATGGCCTGGCCCGCCGCATCGTAGTTGCCGGCGCTGTCCTTGAGCGCGCCGTTCACGGCCTCGACCGCGCTGTCGAGCGCGCCCTTCATGCTCGACAGGCCCTGCTTGGCGTCGGCCACCAAGTCGCCCTCGCCGGCGCTGGTCGCACCCGCCTGGGACAGCAGGTCGCTCGTCTGCTGCAGCACGCCCGTGGAGGAGCCGATCACGTTGGCGAACGAGGTCACCGAGTCGCTCGCGTCGCGCAGGCTCGTCGCGCCCGAATCCAGCGTGCCGTCCAGATTCGAGACGAAGGCCGCCACCTGATCGCTGTTCATAAAGTCCAGCAGGCTCGAGGCGGTCACCAAACCGGCGTCGCCGATGGTCTCGGTAAAGGTCTCGTCGATCTGCTGGCGCACGGTGCCCGCCGCCTTGTCGGTCACGCGCGGGGCGATGGCGCTCGCCTTCTGGTTCTCGTAATACAAGATCTGCGCGTGCTTCACGTCGTTGGAAAAGAGCGTCATCATGTCGGCGGAAAAGCTCTTGGGAATCACCACCGCGGCGTAGTACTCGCCGGACTTGACGCCCTCGAGCGCGTCGTCCTCGTTCACGAACTCCCAACCGATCTGGTCGTTCGCGCGCAGGGACGACACCACCGACTCGCCCATGTTCACCTGTATGGGGATGAGGTCGCTCTTGTAGCCGGCGTCGGAGTTGGCCACCGCCACCTTGAGGTTGCCGGTGTTGCCGTACGGGTCCCAGCTGCCGGCAATATTGAACCATGCGTAAAGCACCGGCACGATGACCAGGCCAACGGCGACGATGAGCGCGATCACGCTCCTGCGCACATGCTGCAGGTCGCGCTTGAACAGCTTGATGATGTTCCTCATCTACTCCTCGCCCCCTTTCTGGCGCGTCGTGGGAAAGGCGCGCTCGATCTGGCTGTGCAGCTCCTCGTCCGAAAGCGCCGTCATGCGGGCCTGGACGTTCAGGCTCTCGCGCATGTACTCGACCACGATCATGTAGGCGTCCGCCGCGATGATCGCCACGATCCACAGCACGAGCATCACGAGCTTGCCGTCGATGTCGAGGTCGAGCGTGGCGGTGAGGATGAACAGCAGCACCGGCAGGCCGAACACCAGCCCGAACCCGACCTTGATCAAGCGCGGGTAGCGGCGCTCGAACCGCGCGCCGCGCTCCAGGATGTCGCGACGGAAGGCCTGGGTGTCGAGCATCGCGCGGATGGTCGCACGCATGTTGAGGCGCTCGCGCGGCATGTCGTCCTTTTCGCAGATCATGACGTCGGTGCCGGACAGCTCGTGGTCGAACAGCAGGTTGAGGTTGAGCAGCAGCGGGCGCAGCCACACGCCCAGCACCAGGGCCAGGCCCAGAAAGATCGCCAGCACGCCCAGGTTGGCCAGGTAGTCCATGCCGTACATGCCGCCGATGGTCTCGCGCATGGCGTTGATGCCGTAGGTGAACGGCAGCAGCGGGTGCAGCCCCTGGAAGAACGCGGGCATCATCTCGATGGGGTACATGCCCGAGGAGCCCGGGATCTGCACGATGACCAGGATGACGCCGATGGCCTTGCCGATGTGCTTGAACGTGAGGGCCAGCGCGTAAATGATGTTCACGTACACGAACGAGATGAACATGCCCGCGAGCACGAACAGGACCGGCTGCTCGCATTGGATACCAAGCGCCAGGTCGCCCAAGCACACGATGAGCGCCTGCACCAGGCCGAGCAGCACCAGCAGCATCCAGCGGCCAAAGTAGCCCTCGATGGCCGTGATGTGTCCGATGCCCTCGCGGTCCACTTCGAGCATGATGATGGCGATGAGCACGAAGCCGCCCACCCACAGGGCGAGGTTGGTGTAGAACGGGGTGACGCCCGAGCCGTAGTTGACCACGGGATACACCGCCTTGGTGGTGAGCTGGGCCGGGGACGTCATGAACTCCGCCACCTCGTCCGCATCCATGTTGAGGACGTCGGCGAGGTCCTGCATGGACTCGGAGCTGCGCAGCGCGGCCACGTCGGTCGCCGCGGTGTCGAGCATGCCCTCGATGTCCGCG
Source organism: Collinsella stercoris DSM 13279 (assembly GCF_020735465.1). Lineage (GTDB taxonomy): Bacteria > Actinomycetota > Coriobacteriia > Coriobacteriales > Coriobacteriaceae > Collinsella > Collinsella stercoris. Next base: position 1,696,537 of record NZ_CP085935.1, read on the forward strand.
AGGACCTTGTCCGTGGCGTCGAGCGCCGTCGTGGTCTGATCGAGCATGCCGTTCAGCTGGGCGAGGATGCCCACGGACTGCGCGATGGTAGGCTGCACGCCCGCCACGACGCCCGTGAGGTCGCTCGACACGTTCGAGAACGCGTCGAGGCCCGTCGAGATCTGCGGCAGGACCGTGGCGCTCATCTGCGCCTGCACGCCGTTGATGCCGTCGACGCTGCCCTGGACCGCAGTGTTGACCGCGCCCACCGCGCCCTCGACGGCGTTCATGTCCTGGCCCACGGCGTCGCTTTGCGCCTGGAGGCCGTCTTTGAGCCCCTGCATCGTTGCGTTTTGCTCCTGCAGCCCCGCGATGAGGCTGTCGAGCTTGCCGGTGATGTGACCGGACTCGTTGAGCTCTACGAGCAGCTCGATGACCTTGGTGTTTGTATCGATGATGGACTGGAGGTTCGAAAGGGAGATATCCGCCTTGAGCTTGGCCTCCGCCACCACGCCCGACACCGTGCCCACCGCGGCGTTCGCCTTGGCCGAAGCCGCGCCGAGCTGCGTTGCACCGCCGGTCAGCGCCGTGGAGAGGGCCGTGGAGAAGTCGCGGGCCGCGGCGCGCGTGGTGCCCATGAGGCTGTCCGCCTGCCCGAGCGCGGTGGTGAGCGCGGGCACCTGCCCGCTCAGCTGCGTCAGCGTGCCCTGCGCGGTGCCCACGGCTTTCTTGGTCGCGGCGATCGTCTCGTCCATGCCTCCCAGCGATTCGCGCACCTCGGCTACGGCGTCCTTGGACGAGCGGATGTGCGCAAGCAGGCCCGACTGCGTCGTGGCCGCCTGGGCATCCAAATCGACGCCGAGCTCCTTGGCCTGCGTGACGAGCGTCTTACTCACCGTCGAGACGAACGTCTCGTTGATCTGCTCCTCGATGGTCTCCGCGCCCGTGTCGGTCACCTTGGGTGCGATGGCGTTCTTTTTCTCGTTGACGTAGTAGCTGATCTTGGGCTGCTCAAAGTCACCCGTGAGCATGCTGGTGAGCTTTTCGCTAAAGTCGCGCGGGATCACGATGGCCGCGTAGTAATCGCCGCGGCGCACGCCCTCCTCCGCCTCGTCGGCGTCCGTGAAGACCCAGCCCAAGTCATGGTTCTTCTTGAGCTCGTCCATTGTCTGCTCACCGGCGTTCAGCTCGCCCACGAGCTCGTTGCTGGTGCCCTCGTCCTCGTTGGCCACCGCGATCTTAACGCCCGCGGTGCTTCCATACGGGTCCCAGCTGGCCGCGATGTTGTACCACGCGTACAGCGACGGGATGATGCACATGCCGATGGTGATGACCATCGCAACCGGGTTTCTCAGCAATCGCAGCACATCGCGCTTGAAGATCTGGAAGGATTTCTTCACGTCCATCTCACCCTTTGACCTTGCGTTTTCCTCTTATGGGGCAGAACTATACTATGTTCGTAAGTAAAACAACACGTGTAACGTTAACTATCGATAGTTTCCGCAAAAAGAGGGGTCGATAGAGGCGAATCAGACAAAAACCGGGACACCCCTTGGGGGCGCCCCGGTCAAACACGCAGGTTCTATACGCGATCGCGCGCTCACAGGCGCGATTGCGCAGCTCGTGCTACATGAGCTCGCACACGCTCTGGGCGAAGGCCACGGGGTCGGCGGGCAGAATGCCCTCCACCAACAGAGCCTGATCGTAAAGCAGCCCGGCGTAAAGCTCGATCTTGCTCGTGTCGCCCGCCTCCTGCGCGGCGACGAGCTTGTCGAACACCGGGTGCTTGGCGTTGAGCTCGAGCACGCGCTGCGTCTTGGGCATGGTGCCGGCGTCGGCCTCGGGACCGCGCGCCAGGACCTTCTCCATCTCGAGCGACAGCGGGCCCTCGGTGGTGATGCACGCTGGGGCGTCGGTCAGGTGCGCGGACACCGCGACCTTTTCGACCTTGTCGCCCAGCGCGTCCTTCATGGCGCCGAACAGGTCCTCGTGCTCTTTGGAGGCCTCCTCGGCGTCCTTCTTCTCATCCTCGGTGGCAAGGTCCAAATCGCCGGTCGCCACATTCTTGAGCTCCAAGAAGCGGTCCTCGGTCTCCGGCTCGGCGCCGTCGGCCACAGCCTTGGCGGCAGCCTCACGGGCGGCATCGTCCTCGTAGAGCTTGGGCATGTTCTTCGCAGTGTACCCGCGCATGGCCTGGAAGGTGAACTCGTCGACGTCGGTCGTGAGCAGCAGCACGTCGTAGCCGCGGTCGAGCACGCTCTTGACCACGGGCATCTTGGACAGGCGCGTGCGGTCGTCGCCGGCGGCGTAGTAGATGGCCTTCTGGCCCTCGGGCATGGCGGCGGCGTACTCGGCGAGCGTGACCATCTTGTTCTCGCGGGCGCTCCAGAACAGCAGCAGGTCGGCGAGCTCGTCGGCCTTCATGCCGTAGCTCGAGTAGATGCCAAACTTGAGGCCGCGGCCAAAGTTCTCAAAGAACGTCTCGTAGGCCTCGCGGTCCTCGTCGCGCATCTTTTCGAGCTCGCTCGTCACGCGCTTCTCAACGCGCTTGGCAATGGCCTTGAGCTGGCGGTTCTGCTGGAGCGTCTCGCGCGAGATGTTCAGCGAGATGTCCTGCGAATCCACCACGCCGCGCACGAAGTTGTAGTAGTCGGGCAGCAGGTCGGCGCACTTGTCCATGATCAGGACGTTGGAGCTGTAGAGCGCAAGGCCCTTCTCGTAGTCCTTGCTGTACAAGTCGAACGGCGCGCGCGAGGGGATGAACAGCAGGGCGTCGTACTCGAGGGTGCCCTCAGCGTGGAAGCTCACCTTGCGCGCAGGGTCCTCAAAGTCGTGGAACGTGGACTTGTAGAACTCGTTGTAGTCCTCGTCCGACACGTCGGAGCTGCGCTTTTTCCAAATGGGCGTCATGGAGTTGACGGTCTCGAGCTCCTGGTAGTCCTCGTACTCGGGGGTGTAATCCTCGCCAGCGTCATCGGGCTTGTCCTTCTCGCGGCTCTTGGTAACCATCATCTGGACGGGATAGCGCACGTAGTTGCTATAACGCTTGATGAGGTCCTTGAGACCCCACTCGGACAGGTAGGTGTCGTAGCTCTCGCCGGGCTCGCCGTTCTCGCCGGGGATGTTCTCGCGGATGGTGAGGATGACGTCGGTGCCGTGGCAGGCGCGCTCGCCCTCCTCGATGGTGTAGCCCTCAAGGCCGTCGGACTCCCACACGTGCGCGGCGTCCTCGCCAAAGGCGCGGCTGACCACGCGCACCTTCGAGGCGACCATGAACGCGGAGTAAAAGCCCACGCCGAACTGGCCGATGATGTCGACGTCGTTGCCCTGGTGGTCGGCGTTTTCCTGCTTGAACTCCTGGCTGCCGGAGTGGGCGATGGTGCCCAGGTTCTTCTCGAGGTCCTCGGCCGTCATGCCAATGCCGTTATCGGAGACGGTGAGCGTGCGGGCGTCCTTGTCGAACGAGACGCGAATCGCCAGGTCGCCCTGGTCGACCTGGATGCTGGAGTCGGACAGGCTCTTGAAGTTGAGCTTGTCCACGGCATCGGACGCGTTGGAGATCAGCTCGCGAAGGAAGATCTCCTTGTTGGTGTAGATGGAGTTGATCATCAGGTCGAGCAGCTTTTTGCTCTCCGTCTTGAACTGGCGCATGCGCGCTCCCTTCCATACATATAGCGAGGATCGCTTGGCGGTGCCCCAACGCAATGCCCTGCGACCCATCCCACGAGCCGCGCATTGCGAACCTCGAGCCGCGAGCCGCTAACCGCAAGTTGCGAACTGCGGGCTGCGACCACGAACCCCTGTCCACACGTTGCGAACTTCGTTCGGACCACAAGCTTCAATCCGTGGACCGCGAGAAAGCCGCGCTCGTACCCTCGCTTTTACTGAACGGGAACTATAGTACCCACTCTCGCGCTCATAAAACCTTAGTCTATAAGACTTAGATATATGCTCCACATTGCATCTTCGCTCCAAGGAAGTCTTTGAGGCGCTCGAACACGTCCACGCTTTGCTTTCAATCACGCCTGGGCCCCATTCGAACATGCTCACGACTTACTTTCGATCACGCCTATGCCCTGCTCGAACACACCCTTGCTCCGCTTTCAACCACACCTGCGCTCTGTTATAAAACCGGCGCGCAGGCGCGTGCACGCCGCAGAACGCCCTCGCACCGCTCCAAGTCACTCCCTTCGTGCGTATCGGAGCTACGCGCACGCGCCGCAAAACGGCCCCGCCCCGCAAAATGGCCACGCACCCCAAAACGGCCCCGCATCCCATTCAAGCCCTTCCTCACAACCCGCCTCATCCAGCAATTCAAGCGGGGAAAACCTCTTGCAACTGCATACTGCCGCTCTACGTAATTACAAACTTTCGGTATTGGGAAGCTCTTGTGGATTTCCTTGAGTAGAGACCGATTTTCTTCAACGTTTGCCCAGATAAATTCATCCTCGTGAGTCCCTCTACTCTGCTAAACCCCAAAGAGCTTCCCAATACCGGAAGTTTCTATTTAAAGACGGCTCGCGAGGCACAAATGGGTAGGAGGAACGTTAAAACAAGCGACCATCAATCGCTTCTTTTACCGCCATAAGTATGCGCCAACCAGCGCAAGCACGGAATCGGAGGTGCCTGTGGATTATCCAATTTGCGCTCAGTCCGCTTTCAATTACTACCGCGTGCCGCCTCAAATTCTTATGCTCTATCCGCCGATTCCGCAGCCCAACAGCAGGTTTTACCACGGAAATATCGCCGAATGCGAATGTGTCATTGATCTTCTTGGCACACCTGTGCACCGCTTGTCACCCATAGACTCAAGCCGCGCGAAAACCAATTTATACGTCACGCATGTCTGCACCCAAGAACTTCCATTTGGTTCCATCCGGGAGACGGACCATAGCTTTAGCGTCACATCCCCTGCGCTCACCCTGCTTACCATGGCACCGAGTTTGTCGCGCACGCAGCTGCTCATGGCGATGTACGAATTATGCGGCGAGTTTGCCGTGTTTCGTCCATCCGACCGTGCGGAAAGAATCCTGCAGGAGGCCTATCGACAAGGCATGATTCCCCTGGGAGCCGGATGGGTCCGCGTAAAAGACACCCGTGGACGCAAAACAAGTTTATGGCGCAGGGATCCGCTTGTCGAAAAGCATGAGCTTGAGCAATTTGCCCAGAACATCAACGGATTCGACGGGGCTAAGAAATTCCGCTGGGCGCTTGAGCGCATGACCGGAATATGTGCCTCCCCATTCGAAGTGCAGGCATCGATGTTGCTGGGACTTGGCCGCCGCGTGGGCGGCGAAGGCCTTCCCATCAAAAACAATCACCGACTTGCCCTCACCAAACTGGCGCGCAACCTGTACCGCTATGAGCACTGTTACGCTGACATTTTTATCGAGGGCACGGAGGTGCACCCCGCCATCGACATCGAATGCCAGGGAAGCTCGGTGCATGACAGCGAGGCGGCAAGCATCTCGGACTCCGATCGAGCGGCGGCGCTCGAATCGCTGGGAATCCAGGTCCTCCCGTTGACATACCGCCAATTCGTTGACGAGGAGAGCTATGAGGCGGTGCGAGCCCTCCTAGGGAAAAAGCTGAACCGCCCGCTTAAAGCAAAAACTCCCGCGCAAAAACGTGCCGAGCAAAAGCTACGGGCCGAACTGTTCATCAACTGGGAAACGCTCGCACAGCCCATCGCATGCTCAAAGACCCCGCGATAGAAATCGCCCCCGGTTCTTGAGCCCTTATTTTTAGGCTCAAAAAACGGGGGCGACCCGAATGGACGAAAAGCCGTACGCGCGCCGTAGGGCACCCGGACAGGCCCTTCGACGCACCGAAGCGATGCACCTTTACGCGAGCACCTCGCGCACGGCGGAGGCGATGCCCTCGGCGTTCAGGCCGTACTTGTCGAGCAGGTCGAGCGCCGGGCCGGACTCGCCGTAGACGTCCTGCACGCCCACGCGCTTCACGCGGACCGGGGCGTGCTCGCACAGAGCCGCGCACACGGCCTCGCCCAGGCCGCCGATCACGGAATGCTCCTCGACGGTTACCACGCGGCCGGTCTTGGCGGCGGAGGCGAACAGGGTCTCGGTGTCGAGCGGCTTGATGGTGTGCATGTTGATGACCTCGGCGGAGATGCCCTCGGCCTCGAGCGCCTCGGCGGCCTCGAGCGCGGCGCTCACCATAAGGCCGCAGGCGACGATGCTCACGTCCGTGCCCTCTCGCATCACGATGGCGCGGCCGAGCTCGAACTCATACGTCTCGGGGTCGTTGATCACCGGCGCGGCCAAGCGACCAAAGCGCAGGTAGAAGGGTCCATCGGTCGCATAGGCGCAGCGCGTGGCGGCACGGGCCTCCACGTCGTCGGCGGGAACGACCACGGTCATGCCGGGCACCGCGCGCATGAGGGCGATGTCCTCGTTGCACTGGTGCGTGGCGCCGTCCTCGCCCACGGAGATACCGGCGTGCGTGGCGCCGATCTTGACGTTGAGGTGCGGGTAGCCGATGGAGTTGCGGATCTGCTCGAACGCACGACCGGCGGCGAACATGGCGAAGGTGCTCGCGAACGCGACGCGACCGGTGGTGGCAACGCCCGCCGCGAGGCCCATCATGTTGCACTCGGCGATGCCGGCGTCAAAGAAGCGGTCGGGGTAAGCGGCCTTGAACTTGCCCGTCTGGGTGGCGGCGGCCAGGTCGGCATCGAACACCACGAAGTCATCGTGCTCGGCGCCCAGCTCGACCAACGTCTCGCCGTAGCTCACGCGGGTGGCGATCTTCTTCACGTCTGCCATCTCTTACGCCTCCTTTGCGAGCTCGGCCGCGCGGGCCTCAAACTCGGCCATGGCCTGCTCGAACTGCTCGTCATTGGGGGCCTTGCCATGCCAGCCCACCTGACCCTCCATGAAGGAGACGCCCTTGCCCTTGACCGTCTCGGCGACGATGCACACGGGTTTGCCGCTCACCTCGCGAGCAGCCTCGAACGCGGCGCGAACCTGCGCCATGTCGTTGCCGTCGGCGAGCTCGATCACATGGAAGCCAAAGGCCTCGAACTTGTTGGTGATGGGCATCGCGGAGTTGACCTCCTCGATGGTGCCGTCGATCTGCAGGCCGTTGTGGTCCACGATGAGCACGAGGTTGTCGAGGTGGTGGTTGCCGGCGAACATCGCGGCCTCCCACACCTGGCCCTCCTCGATCTCGCCGTCGCCGAGCAGGCAGAACGTGCGGTACGAGTCGCCCCAGTGCTTGGCGGCGAGCGCCATGCCCACCGCGGCGGAGATGCCCTGGCCGAGCGAGCCGGTGGACATGTCGACGCCCGGGGTGTCGTTCATGTTGGGATGGCCCTGCAGGTGGCTGCCGATGTGACGCAGCGTGGGCAAGTCGTCCACGGGGAAGAACCCACGATGGGCCAGCACGGCATAGAGGGCTGGCGCGCAGTGTCCCTTGGAGAGCACGAAGCGGTCGCGGTCCGCACGGCGCGGGTCGGCCGGATCGATGTCCATCTCCTCAAAGTACAGGTACGTGATGATGTCGGCGGCGCCGAGCGACCCGCCCGGGTGACCGGCCTTGGCGGAATGCGTCCCGACCACGACCCCCTTCCGAACCTCATTGGCAATCTGAATGAGTTCCTCATCGCTCATGAACAATGCCTCCTTGCATGTGAGCGGTGGCGCGTTATCAGGGTAATCATACCGGCAGTGCGCAAAATTGGGTCGAAAGCAAACGGTAAATTCAAAACCTTAGAAGCCTAAATTACCGTATCTACCTGCGGTAAAACGCTTGACCAACACCCGTTTGGGAACACCTCAAATTAGGGACTGTCCCTAATTTGAGGTGACGCGCGCCCAGTCTGCCGCAAACGAGGCCAGACCCGCATCGGTGAGCGGATGGTGCAGGCACTTCTTGAGGGCCTTCATGGGAACGGTCGCGATGTCGGCTCCCATGAGCGCCGCCTGCGTCACATGGTTGGGCGTGCGGATCGAGGCGGCGATGATCTCCACCCGGCCGTCGGGGTTCTTATCGGACCAGTCGTAGTTCTTGATGCAGGCGACAACGTCGGCGAGCTGAGACAGGCCGTCGAGCGCGATGTCGTCGTAACGGCCCACAAATGGCGAGATGTAGCGCGCGCCGGCGTTGGCGGCCAAAAGCGCCTGCGTGGCGGAGAAGACGAGTGTCATGTTGACGCGCACGCCCTCGTTGGCAAGCGCGCGGCACGCGGCGAGCCCCGCCTCGCACATGGGCAGCTTAACCACGATATTCGGCGCGAGCGCGGACAGGCGACGGCCCTCCTCGACCATGCCCTCGACGGTCATCGCGGTTGACTCCGCCGAGACGGGCAGCCCCTCGCAGAGCTCGGCGATCTTGAGCATATGCGGCTCGAAGTCCTCGAGTTTGCCGCCGGTCTTGGCGTACAAGCTCGGATTGGTGGTCACACCGGCCAAACAGCCCCAGCTCTTTGCCTCGGCGATCTCGTCAAGGTTCGCGGTGTCGATAAAGAACTTCATGGCAGACCCTCCTCGCGGCAATGTGCCCGTACTCATTACGCGTACACCGCCAGTATAAAAGGTGCAGAAACGCCGCCGAGCCTCCAAGGCCCCGTGACTTCGATGAGCGGTTGAGTTTTTACATAGCCGGTAGCGGATACGTTCTACAAAGCCAGTGGCGAGCGCGATCCGCACCCGCCGACCCGTCTGTGCGCCCGTGCGCTGCCGGGCCGCCTGCCCATGCGCCGCCGGCGCGTCAGCACACTCGCCCGTGCACCGCCGACCCGCCTGCACACTCGCCTATTTGCCGCCAACCCGCCGGCACGCCCATGCACCTCCGGCTCGCCCACGCACTCGCCTACGCGCTCAGCTCGGGCAGATCCTGCACGGGAAAATGCACCGTGATCGCCGTGCCACGGCCCAGCTCGCTCTCAAGCTCGATGCGCGCACCGTGAAACGCCGCCGCATGCTTGACGATGGCCAAGCCCAAACCCGTGCCCCCGCGCGCCTTGGACCGGCTCTTGTCCACCCGGTAAAACCGCTCGAAAATCTTGCCCTGCTCCTCGGGCGCAATGCCGATGCCCGTATCGGATACGCGGATGTAGGGCGCCCGCATCGCGGAGCCCTCCGCCGGCTCGACGCCGCACGCGAGCACCACGCTGCCGCCCGGCTGGTTGTAGCGAATGGCGTTGCTCGCCAGGTTGTACGCCAGCTCGTCGATCAAGCGCGGAACGCCCATCACCATGGCAGGCTCGCACGCCAGCTCCAAAGTCACCTCGGCACGCGCCGCGACCTGCTCCAAGCGCTGCACAATGCCCTCAAGGGTGCGCGGCACGTCGATGGGTTCGCGCGCGCCCAAGGTCGCCGCCGCGGCCTCGCCCTCCGAGCGCTCGGCCTCGTCCAGGTTGGACAGGGTGAGGATGTCGTTCACCAGCGACGTCAGGCGACCGGCCTCGCTGTAGATGCGGCGGCCGAAATCGCGCAGGTCGGCCTCGTCCGTCACCAGGCCGTTGGCGATGAGCTCCGCGTAGCCCGAGACCGTGGTGAGCGGGGTCTTGAGCTCGTGCGTGATGTTCGCCGTGAACTCGCGGCGCATGCGATCGTTGTCGGCAAGGACGCGCACCTGGCGCTTGAGTTCCTGGCGTTGACTTTCGATACGCTCCAACATGGGCTCCATTTCGGCATAGGCGTTTTGCGCATTGCGGCGGGGGTGATCCAGGTCGACCTCGAGCAGCGGCTCGATGATGCGATGCGACTCGCGGCGCGCCACCACAATCGAAACCAGCACGCCCGTGGTGGTGAGCAGCGCCACGGGGCCGGCGAGCGACCACAACACTGCCAGGTAACCGGCCTCGCCCTGGGCCAGGCGAATCACGCTGCCGTCCGCCAGGCGCATCGCCTCATAGAGCATGACCTCGCCCAGCGTCGAGCTCGAGCGGTCCGCCGACCCGCGGCCCGTTTTGAGCGCCTGCTCGATCTCGGGACGGTTGCCGTGGTCCTCCATCGTGGCCTCGTCGATGTCGCTGTCGTACAGCACATCGCCGTCGGACCCCACCAGCGTGATGCGCGTGCCGTCCAGATGCAGGCGCTTGAGCGTGGAGAGATAGCTCGGCGAGCTGTTGAGCGAGGCGGCGACGATGCGGACCTCATTGGCGAGCTCGGCGGCGGTGGAACTCATCAGGCGCTGCTGCATGAACAGCGTCAGCGCCAGCGCGAACACGGCGATGGTGGTGAGCGAGATGGTGAGCAGCGTTACGAACACGCGGCGGGAAAGCGAGCGAGGGGCGCTCTTCGCCCTGCGCCGCCGCGGGGCGGCATCCGAGGGCTCTACCGCGCTCGTTGAAGGGGTAGGCACGGCGGAACTGCCGGGCGCGGCATATGCGGGCTCCACCGCGCTCGTCGAGGTCGCCGACACGGCGGAACCGTCAGACGCGGCAGGTACCCCGCCCGTTTGCCGACGCCCGGGCACTGCGCTCGCAGGCTTCCCTGCGCTACGCATGCCCATTTAGAGATCGGCGAGGCGATAGCCCACGCCCCGGACCGTCTCGATGCGATCCGCGTGATCGCCCAGCTTTTGACGGAGCGTCTGCACGTGCACGTCCACCGTGCGCGAACCGCCGTCGAAGTCCCAACCCCACACGCTCTGCAACAGCGACTCGCGCGTGAACACCACGCCGGGTTTGCGCATGAGGTACTCGAGCAGGTCGAATTCGCGCAGGGTGAGCTTGAGCTCCTGGCCCTCCACGCGCACCGTGCGACGACTGGGAGACAGCTCGATGCCACCCACCTGCAGCGTCTCGGAGGCAGGCCGGCTGGTCATGCCGCCGCGGCGCAGCAGGGCACGGCAGCGGCTCGTGAGCTCCATGAGGGAGAACGGCTTGGTGAGGTAATCGTCCGCACCGCCGTCGAGCGCCACCACCTTGTCGAGCTCGGAGTCCTTGGCGGTGAGCATCATGATGGGAACGGTCGCCGTTGCCTGGTCGGCGCGCAGGCGGCGCATGATCTCGAGGCCGTCGGTGTCGGGCAACATGATGTCGAGCAGCACGGCGTCGGGCACACGGCGTGCGACCGCAGCCTTGAACTCGCTGTCCGAGGCGAAGCCCTCCGCCTCGATCCCCTGCTGACGCAGGGCGTACAGGGTGAGCCCCCGAATGTTGTCATCATCCTCGACGTAATAAATCATGCGACCGGCTCCCTTCGCCCGTTTTGCGTCCATTCTACCCCGCGTGCCCCGCATTCCGCGCCAAGCCCAACGCCGCTCGTCGCCCCAAGAACCTTGGGGTTCCCAAGCGCCGCAGGTCGGTGTGGGCAAAGAGGGCGCCACGCCCCGCACGCAGCGACCTCGAACCCTATCCACCCAAACGCCTCAGCCCCGCACCTCTGGGTTTCCCAAGTGCCGCAGGTCGGCGCGAACGAGGAGGGCACGCGCCTAGCGTCCAGGCTCAACCCACCCAAACGCCTCAGCCCCGCACCTCTGGGTTTCCCAAGTGCCCCAGATTGCCCTGAAAGAGGAGGGCGTACGCCTTGCGTGCGGCGCCCGACGATTGAAGGGCAAGATGCGGTACTTGGGGAAGCCAGAGGTTAGCCAAAGCGGCCTGTGAGATAGTCCTCCGTCCGCCGATCGCGCGGGGCCTTGAAGATCTGCGCGGTCGGACCGTGCTCCACCAACTCGCCCAGCAGGAAAAACGCCACCGAGTCGGAGATGCGCGCGGCCTGCTGCATGTTATGGGTCACCACCACCAGGGTGTAGTCGCGCTTGAGCTCCATGGCGAGCTGCTCCACCTGCACCGTCGAGATGGGGTCGAGCGCCGAGGTGGGCTCGTCCATGAGCAGGACCTCGGGCTTGACCGCGATGGCGCGCGCGATGCACAGGCGCTGCTGCTGGCCGCCGGAGAGCGACAGCCCCGACGCCTTGAGCTTGTCCTTGACCTCGTCCCACAGAGCGGCGCGGCGCAGCGACTCCTCCACCAGGTCATCGAGCTCGGAGCGGTTCTTGATGCCCATGCCGCGCGGGCCGTACGCGACGTTGTCGTAGATGCTCATGGGGAACGGATTGGGGTGCTGGAACACCATGCCCACGCGCTGGCGCAGCAGCGTGGTGTTGAAGTCGGCGTAGATATCCTGACCGTCGAGGGTGATGGAACCCTCGATGCGGCAGTCTTTGACGTAGTCGTTCATGCGGTTGAAGCAGCGCAGCAGCGTGGACTTGCCGCAGCCGGACGGGCCGATGAACGAGGTGATCTCGCGCTCCGGGATCTCGATCGACACATCCTTGAGCGCATGGTGGTCGCCGTAATACAGGTTGACGTGGCTCACGGCCAGGCGCGTGGCATGCGCGGGTTGCGGCCCCTCGGCCTCGAGCCCCACCTGGGCGAACGCGGCGCCGCCCATCTCGCGCACCGAAGCCGCCTCGACGGCTCGTGCCATGGCGCGGGCGCTTTCCTCAGACGTACGATCCACCAGGCTCCTCCTCTACACGGCAGTCGAACTCCGAGGATGATAAAGAACGCAGTTCAGGCACGGGAAAGCCACATGTAAGGACCGTGTAAAGCCCCGCCTCAGAATAGGGACAGGCGCTGTTTTGGGGCCACGGGAAGCGAGGCCCGACCTCAAATCAGTGCCTGTCCCTATTCTGAGGCGCCTTGGCTGAAAGGGTCGATATGCTGACAAAACAACGCCCGCGAGCGCGTTTTTTCGATGTGTCGAGCCTCAATGAGGATTAAGCCGGTAGCCCTGTCGGGCAGCAACCTCAGGATGGAGATGCGGGCACCAAGGCAGGATCATCGCGCAGCCTCAATTCAGCGCCTGCTCCTATTTCAAGACAAGGCGGGCGCACCCCCCCTCGGGGATGCGCCCGTCTCCTGCCAATCACGGAGCAGATACGTTACCGCACGCCGCGGGCCTACCTGCCCTGAGCGCGGTTGTGCTCGTAGATCTCGACGAGCTTTTGCTGCACGTCGTAGGGAACCTGCTCGTAGCCGGCGGGCTCCATGGTGAAATCGCCCGTGCCACGCGTGAGCGAGCGCAGGCGCGTGGCGTAATCGACCAGCTCGGCGTAGGGTACCGTCGCGGCGACCACGGTCTCGCCGCGCTCGTTGGAATCCATGCCGGTCACGCGGCCGCGGCTGGCGGACACATCGCCCATCACGGCGCCGGCGTAACTCTCGGGGATCGTCACCGTGATGTTCTCCATGGGTTCGAGCACCACGGGATCGGCGTCCTCGCACGCCTTCTTGAGGCCGATGCGCGCCGCCGTGCGGAAGGCCATCTCGTTGGAGTCGACCGGATGATACGAGCCGTCGTAGCAGGCCACGCGGATGCCGGTGAGCGGGTAGCCCGCGATCACGCCGTCCTTCATGGTCTCCTGCGCGCCCTTGTCCACCGCCGGAATGAGCGCGCGCGGGATGCGTCCGCCCACAACCTCGTCCACAAACTCGTATTCGGTGCCGTCGAGCAGCGGCTCGACGCGCAGATAGCAATCGCCGAACTGGCCGGCGCCGCCGGTCTGCTTCTTGTGGCGGCCCTGGGCGCTCGCCACGCGGCGGATGGTCTCACGGTAGGGAATGCGCAGCGGCACGATGTGCGCGGCAACCTTGGTGCGGTCCCCCAGACGGTTAAGCAGCACGCTCACTTGGGCCTCGCCCACCGCCGAGATCACGGTCTGCCCCGTCTCCTCGTCGCGGTCGATGCTCATGGTCGGGTCGGCCTCGCAGGCCTTCTCGATGAACGTGAAGAGCTTGTCCTCGTCGGAGCGGTTCTCCGCCTCGATGGCGATGCGGTACTGGGAGTTGGGGAACTTGAACGCCGCGGCCTCGACCTTGCCGGTCACCGAGAGGGTGTCGCCCGTCTCGGCGCCCATCTTGGGAACGACCACGATATCGCCCGCGTAGGCATGGCCGACCTCGGTCATCTCGCGGCCGCACATCACGTTCAGGTGCGCCAGGCGCTCGCCCTTGCGGGTGCGCGCGTTCACGAGCTCCATGCCGGGCTCGATGGTGCCCGTGAGCACCTTGAGGAAGGAGAGGCGACCCTGCTGGGCGTCGTTCAGGGTCTTGAAGACGAACACCACGGGACGGTCGTCCTCAGAGGAGATCTTGAGCGTGTCACCGTCGATGAGCGGCATCTCGCCGTAGTCGGTGGGTGCGGGGAAGTACGTGGCGATGTCGTCCATAAGGGAGTTCACGCCCTGCTCTTGCACGCAGGAGCCGGCGAACACCGGGACGAACAGGCGCTGGGCGATGGCCTTGGCGAGCAGGCCCTCGACCTCCTCCTGGGTGAGGGGCTCGCCCTCGAGGTACTTCTCCATGAGGTCGTCGTCGGCCTCGGCCACGAGCTCGCACAGGGTCTCGTGGGCGGCCTCGGCGGCAGCGCGAAGCTCCTCGGGGATCTCGGACTCGGTCTGCTTGGTGCCATCGCAATGGCGGGCCTTCATGCGCACCAGGTCGATGATGCCGTTGAAGTCGTCGCCCGTGCCCCACGGCAGGGTAACGGCGCCCAGGCGCGTGCCAAAGCGCTCGCGCAGCATCTCGAGGCACATGTCGAAGTCCGCGTTCTCCTTGTCCACGCGGTTCACGAATACGGCGCGGGCAAGGCGCAGGTCCTCGGCGGCGTACCAGAGCTTGACGGTGGTGGGCTGCGGGCCCTCGGCGGCATCGACCACGAACAGGGCCGTCTCGCACACGCTCATGGCCGCATAGGCGTCACCGATGAAGTCGGGGTAGCACGGGGCGTCGAGCACGTTGATGCGGGCGCTCTTCCAGTCGATCGGCGCGATGGAGGTCGAGATTGAGAACTCGCGCTTGACCTCCTCGGCATCGTAATCGAGCGTGGGCTTGGTGCCGTCGTGGCCACCCAGGCGGGCGGTCTTGCCGGAAAGGTGGAGCATGGCCTCCGCGAGTGAGGTCTTGCCCACCCCGCCTTGGCCTACGAGCACCACGTTCCTCACGTTACCAGTCTTGGGTGCACCCATGGGACACCTCCCTTTCCCAGCGCGCAGAGACGCGCCGAAAATGCGTGCGAGGTGCCCTGTGCATCCCCGCACGACAGCCGTATGGCTTGAGCCTACCCATTTCATACGTGAATGCCGCACCCTTTTCGCCCAGCGTGCACGTGCGCGCGGTAAAGGGCGAATAGCTGCGCCATCGCATCGTCCCAGCAAAGACGGGCAGCGCATCTCGTCATGCAGCCCCGCCCTTCATTCACCTTCTCCAGCTTTCGGCAATCTGCACTTGCGCGCGGTAAAGGGTGGCGCGGCCTGACAGCAAAGGAGCCGCCCTTCCGGACGGCTCCTTGACATCATGTGTACCTGGCGACGAAGGCGCAGGTGATTCGGTCTTTGCGACCGTCTCGCCTTCCCCATGAGACGTTCGTCGCGACTCGTGTTTCGTAAGCCGCTCCCCGCATCCGGCGCGAGGCGGTTCGGTTCTTGCGGCCTTAACCCTAAGACTGCCAACGTGCCATGTAGGTCAACGGCGCGGGGCGGTTCGGTTCTTGCAACCCTACCCCCGGCTCAACGAGCGACGCACCTGCGCGAGCACGTCAAAGCTGTTCGGCCCCACGTCGATCGACGAGAGGAAATGCACGAGCGAGTTCGCGGCGTCGAAGAGCCCCGCGTCGACCAACGCCACCGCGGCGCGCGCGGACGTGGCGCCCAGCTGCGAGACGGGAGCCACCGGCACGCCGTCGGCGCGCAAAGCCGCGGACGCCTCGTCGATCGTTGGCCTGCGATGTATGTGGCTCTCCTGCATGAGCTCGCCGATCTCGGATTGCGCCTCGCCAAAAAAGAGCGTGTTGGGCCTGACCAGCGTGTAACAGGCAAGGCCGAGCGCGGGGTCGCCGCCCTGCCAAAAGAGGAAGCCCAGACGGTAGTATGCGCAAGCGATGTCGGTGGGGTCCGCGGCAAAGCGCAGGCCGTCGATCAGCGCCTCCACGGCGTCGCGGTCGCGACCGCCCTCGCGATAGGTGAGTGCGAGCGATTGGTACGACGTGAAAGACGTGGGGGCAAGGCGCACCAGGTCCTCTGCAAGGCCGATGGCGTCCTCGATATTCCCCTGCTCGCGATAGATGCGGCAGAGCATCGAGCGGGCGTCGTAGGCGGTGTCGGGAATCTTGCGGTAGCGCACCGACTCGTTCTCATCAACCTGGCCCACGACGGCACGGGCGACCATGCTCACGCAATAGAGCGGCCGCGCGTCGCTGTCCTGCAGGGCGTCGGCCATGTCGTATGCGGCGATCAGGTCGACAAGCTCCGCGGCGATCGAGCCCGAGGCGCCGTCCGCCTGCGCGGAGTCGTCCTTGTAGCGCTCGCAGATCTCCCGATACCGGTCGCGCAGCGGGTCGTCGTCCGCGTCAAAGATGTCCAGGTCCGCCACAGTGTCGGCATGCAGGAGCCCCACGAGGGAATCCGGCAGCGGACGGCGGTCGTCGGCCATCTTGACCGAGCGGTCCGGCAGGCCGGCGTCAAGCGACTCAATGGTGGAAAGCCCTCCATCCGCGCCGGCGTCCATATACACCGCGACGGGCGAGAGCATCTTGATGAGGTCCGCGGCGGTCAGGGATTCCTTGAGCAGCTCACCCGACTGGATAAGCGGCATGACCTCCATGGCGAACAGTTGGCGGCTCAACTCCAGCGAAGCGATAGCGCGGCCCGCCAGCGTGCGCTCGCGGGCGGTGACCACAGCGCGGATCACGCCCACGCCCGAGCCGAACGCGACCGCGGCGAGCGTCGCCGCAAGGCGCAGCACGTACGCGGCCTGCAGCGCGTTGCGCCCAGCTTGGTCCGTCGCCGGAAACGCCGAGGACGACGGCACGGCGACGTCGACGGCGAACACGCCCGCACGGGCATCGCAGTCAAAGCGGTAGTCAAACCCAAAGGGCGCGCGCAGGCCCTCGGTGGCTGCGGCAAAGCGCGTGCGCACGTCCCACTCGCCGCCGCGGGCGGACTCCGCGCCTAGCACGGTCGAAAAATCATTCGTCCGGTCGCAACCGCGCATCAACCGCGGTGCTACAGAGATGAACGTTCGAAGCGACGCCAACGACGAGCGCTCACAGGCCTCTTCTGTCACATCTCCTACCAACGGGGATTGCCCGTCTCCCAAGTCGCGCTCCATGAACACCAGGCGGTTGAGGGCACCTTCGACCGCCTGCAATGTATCGAGTTCCGCCTCGTTGAGCTCGCTTTTGTTGCACGCCGTCCAGAACAGGCCCGTGGACCCCAGGCGACGCAGGTCGATATCGTGCGCCGCGGCGATGGGCCGCACGCGCTCGGCGCCCGCTGCCATAAGCGAGCGAGACGCAAAGCGCTCAAAGCCGTCTGCGCCCTCGCGACGGCCTCGATACACCACAGCATCGAGCGCGTCTGGATAGGAGGAAGTCAGCAAACCGTCCAAGACATCGGCAACGCTTACCAGGGAATATTCCTCGCCGCGCTCACGCGGGAAGAGCCACTGGGATAAAAAGCACGCCGCGCCCATCTCGTCGATATCGTACGCGCCCGAGCCGTACGCCCCCAGGTCACCGCGGCAATCTACGACGCTCACGCGCCCGTCTTGCTCCCGCTGCGCAAGATGGGCGACCTTGGCGATCCTGCCCTCGCGATTCACGTAGAACACGATCTCGCCCTCGTCGTCTTTGGAAATGCCCGCGTTGGAGTCGCGCTCGGGGCGCTTTGCCAAGGGCTCGTCGCACGCATAGATGGCACCGCCCAGAGCGAGCCACGCGTGGATCTTCACCCTGCGCGGTCCGGCCGCCTCCACCACGTAGCCCATACTCCTTTCGGGCTGCGGCGCGATGGCGCTCGTGATCATGAAGACGCGACCGGAGTCACCACCCGGAATGGGCTTGAGCTGCTGCGTTTTTGCAAACAGTGGAAGTTTGAACACATTATCCGCCATCACGCGCTCCCATTCTTCTGCCCTGGCAAATGCTCATCTTGGCTCGCCTCATCCTACCAAAGGGCGAGGACGGCTTTCCGGCCGCCCCGCAAGCGGCACGAAACGCCGGGGCGGCGGGCGGAACGCTGCGGACCCAGAGCGCGCCGTCAAGCAAGTTGGCCCGCTCTGGGCCCGCCCAAGAGGGCGGCCCGCACCCCCATCGCAATGAAAGCGATTGGGAACGTCCAGAATATGCCGTCGCAGGGGGAACGTCGCGCCCCAGAAAAGGCCCGCGATTAAAATGTGTGGGGTTTATTCTGGACCACGCGGATACACCGGCGTTTTGCCTTCTTCTCAACAGGGGTTTTGCTGCTGAAATGAGCTGTGTACTTGGCCCATCTCAAGAAACCCCGCGCATTTTAATGTATGACCCCCCCTCCACTAAAATCGTGAGGCGTTCCAAGCCGCGATCGCCTGCGCCAGGAGCCGCTCCGGGCCGCCCTTACCTGCCTTGCCGCGCCAAAAATGCACGCGTGCGCTCTTCGCGCGGGTCGCCGAGCACCTGAGCCGCAGGCCCCTCCTCCACGATCACGCCGCCGTCCATGAACACCACGCGATCCGCGACGTCACGCGCAAAATCCATCTCGTGCGTGACCACAACCATGGTCATATGCTCCGCAGCAAGTTCCCTGATTACGCGCAAAACACCGGTGGTCAACTCAGGATCGAGTGCGCTCGTGGGTTCGTCAAAGAACAGCACCTCGGGGTCCATGGCCAAAGCGCGGGCGATGCTCACGCGCTGCTGTTGACCGCCCGAAAGCTGACAGGGCACCTTGTCCTCGCAGCCCTTGAGCCCCATCTTCGCGACAAGCTCGCGGGCGCGCTGCTCAACCTCGGCGGCCGGGCGTTTTTGCACGCGCACCGGCGCGTCCGTGATGTTGCGCATAACGGTATAGTGCGGAAAGAGATTGTAGTTTTGAAACACCAGGCCGAAGCGGCTACGAGTCTGTTTGAGCACGTCGCTCCTGGCATAGATCGCCTTGCCTGAGCCGTCCTGGCGCGCCACGGCCAAGTCCCCGTAGGACAGGTCGCCGGCATCGAGCGTCTCAAGCAGCGTCATGCATCGCAGCAGCGTCGACTTGCCGCCACCCGAAGGGCCAATCACTGCTACGACCTCGCCGCGCTCGACCTCGAGCGTGATGCCGCGCAGCACATCGGCGCCGCCAAACGCCTTGCGGGCGTCCCTCACAGATACAACAGGCATGAGAACCCCCGTCAAACGCTAGTCGTGGTAATAGGCAAGCATCTTTTCGATGCGCCCCAGCGCGACCTCGACTATAAAGTTGAACACCCAGTAAATCGCCGCGGCTATACCAAACGGCACCATGCTCACCTGCGAGGCGACAAGCGCCTTGGCAGTGGAGAACATCTCGCCCACTCCAATGGCAAAGGCCAGGGACGTGTCTTTGACGAGCGTGATGACCTCGTTGCCGATAGCCGGCATGATGCGCTTGATAAGCTGCGGCAGCGCGATGTAGCAAAAGGTCTGCGGCTTGGAATAGCCCAGGACCTCGGCGGCCTCGTATTGACCGCGCGGGATGGACTGCAGGCCGCTGCGATAGATCTCGGCAAAGTACGCCGCGTAGTTGATGATGAAGGCGACGATGGTTGCCTGCCATTTGGAGTCCTGGGTAAGTTGGATGCCGAATACGTAGTACGGCATGAAATAGATGGCGAACATTTGCAACATGAGCGGCGTTCCGCGCATCACGGAGATATAGACGCGCGTGATGGCGCGCACGACGGCGCATCGGCTCCCGCGCAGAAAGGCCACCACCATACCTAACGGCAGGGCGCCCACGAGCGTCAACGCGAAGATCTGCAAGCTGGTGAGAAAACCCTCTGCCAGCATCTGAACCATTGTCGTGATTTCCAAGGCGCGAGCCCTTTCTCCTTCAAGCAGTAACGCCATGCCCGCGGGGCCATACCCGACGGGTTCGCCGGACGCCCCACCGTCGGGCACCGCGGCACCTCGCAGCCGATATGGCCTTCCAAACGCCCCGGGTGCGCCCGGTGTCTCCTCACCGGGTGCGCCCATGGCCTCTCGCTGGCAACCCCACCGCCATGTCCGTTAGCGTCTCGCCGTCGGGCACCACGGCGCCTCGCAGTCGATACGACCTTCCAAACGTCCCGGGTGCGCCCGGTGCCGAGAGCGCGACGTGCTGACGCACATGGGCTCTCGGCACCGGGCGAAGATGAGGCGCCTGGAAAGCCGCTACTTGATTTGCCAGTTGTCCATGGTAAGCCCCTGGTCGGCGTACTTGGCGGCGATCTCATCGACGGTCCCGTCCTCGTACAGGGCCTTGAGCGTCTCGGTCACCTTCTTGGCGGTCGCCGTGTCTCCCTTCTTAAAGCCGACGGCATAATTTTCCTCAGAAAGATAGTCGTCGAGCATGACATAGGCATCGGGCTTGGCCGTCATCTGATACATGGCGATGGAGAGGTCGCAGGCAACGGCGTCCACCGCGCCGGACTCGAGCTGCATGAACGCCGTGTTGTAGTCACCGATCGTCTCGAGCGAGGCGAACGTGGCGGCCAGGTCGGCGGCGTCTTCTTTGAGCACGGCTTCAGCGGCGGAATCGACCTGCGTCACGACCGTCTTGCCGGCAAGGCCCTCGGCGTCCTCGATGCCGCTATCGGCACGCACCACCACGACCTGGGCATTGAGCATGTACGGGTCGGAGAAGGTGTAATCGTCCTCGCGATTATCCATGGTGAAGCCGTTCCAGATGCAGTTGATGGCACCGGACTTGAGCATGGCGTCCTTGGCGTCCCAGTCAATCGCCTCGAGCTCGAGCTCCCAGCCCTGCTCCTCTGCGACGGCGCGGGCAAGATCCAAGTCAAAGCCCGTATACTCGCCGTCATCGCCCACGTATCCGTACGGCGGATACGATTGGTCAAAGCCGACTATGAGCTTGCCCGTCGCGACAGCGGAGGTGTCCTTACTCGTTGCGGCCGCGGAGCCGGCTGCAGATCCCTCGTTGGTGGCGGCCGGCGCGCCACCGCACCCGACAAACAGCGTGAGCGCCATCGCGGCAGACGCCACGCCCGCCATGAAGGATCGACACGTCAGCCCACGGGATGCGAATGCCTTCTGGGTCGTCTCGTCTGCCATATTCTGCTCGTTCTTCTTCATGGTTGATTCTTTCCCCTGTAAGTACTTTACTTAACTAAAGTGTCGTTGTCGACAGTTGGGAGAATAGCACTTTAGTTTGATGGAGTACAAGAGTGTTCTTCAAGATTGCAGGCATGTTACGCAAGGCTCGGGTATGCTCCGCGGAGTGCGATCGTGTTGCGAGGGATGCGCTCGCGTTGCGCATAGTGCGGGCATGCTGCATGCGGTGCGGGCGCGTCGCGTGCGGGGCAGGCACGCTGCGCATGGTACACAAGAATGTCGCGGACGATGCAGATATGTTACGTATGGCCCCAGGCACCTCATGCGCAACGCGGATGCGTTGTGCATGGCGCAAGCACGTTATGTAAGATGCAGGCGCGTCGCGCGGCAACCGTATGCGAAGCACGAAGCCATGGCGTCGCGAGGCATGTCCGCATCTCGAACAAGGCACCTGCAGCTTGTTAGAATGTTGCACACGCCAACCCAACGTGAATGGATTACCCATGGCCAAGCAGCGCTCATCTTCCCCTGTCGGCCGCAAGGCCTCCGCCGGCGGCAGCGGCCACAAGGTCTCCGCCTTTGCCAGCGATCGCAAGGCCCGCCCCACCTCGAGCAGCCGCAAAGCGCACCCCGGCGCCGGAGGTCGCAAAGCGCAGCCCGCCTCAGGCTGCCGCCAGGAGCCCCCTACTGTGAGCGGCCGCAAGGCCTCATCCGCCATCAGCGATCGAAAAGCCTCCCCTGCCGCCATTGATCGCAAGGCACGTCCCGCCGCCGGAGGTCGCAAAGCACGCCCTGCTGCCAACAGCCGGAAGGCCAACCCAGCCCTCAAGGTCTCATCCGCAGCAAGCGACCGCAAGGCGCCCTGCCCTATCATGCGAGATTGCGGGGGATGCGAATGGCTTGGCCTGCCCTACCGCAAGCAGCTCAAGCGCAAGCATGCCGCCATGATCGAGCTATACGAGCCCCTCATCGGGCGCTTTGGCTGGAACGTGCACGTTGACGACGCGCTCGGCATGGGTCCCTCGCGCGAAGCGGGACCCGTCACCGCGGCCGACTCGCCGCTTGCCTCACCGCGCGCGTTTCGGCACAAGGCCTCAACACCATTCGCCCCCGGCCCCCATGGCGAAGTGCGCTGCGGCTTTTTTGCCCGAGGCACCCACACCATCGTGCCCTGCCCCGCGTGCCCAGTCGAGGCACCGGGGGCACGAGAGCTGCTCAATGAGGTCGCGCGCCTGGCAAGCGACTTCGGCATTCCCGCGTACGACGAGGACCGCCGGCAGGGACAGCTGCGCTACGCCGTGCTGCGCTGCGGGTGGCGCACGAACGAATCGATGCTCACCCTCGTGACGCGGACGCGCGAGGTTCCCCACCTCGACGCGCTCGCCCAGGCAATCGCCCGCGAGCACCCCGGCATCGTGACGATTGCGCAAAACGTCAACCCGCGCGTGACCAACGCGATCCTGGGCGGCGAGACCCGCCTGCTCCATGGGAAGCCCCGCATGCGCGACCAGCTGCTCGACTGCACGTTCGAGATATCCCCCGTATCGTTTTACCAGGTAAATCCCCAACAAACCGAGGTGCTCTACCAAAGCGCCATCGAGGGGATGCAGCTGCGCGAGGGTGACACCGTGCTCGACACGTACTGCGGCAGCGGCACCATCGGCCTTGCCGCGGCGGCGAGCGCACGCGCCAACGGAGCGCACGTTCGCCTGATAGGCGTTGAGCGAAATGTCGAGGGCGTGCGCGACGCGCAGCGAAATGCCCAGGTCAACGGCTTGGAAGATATGAGCGATTTCATCGCGCGCGATGCGACCGAATACATGCGCGAAGCCGCCGAGCAGGGGCTCAACGTCGACGTGCTCATCATGGACCCACCGCGCGCCGGGTCCGCGCCCGCTTTTGTCGAGGCCGCAACGACCCTCCGACCGCGCCGCATCGTCTACATCAGCTGCAACCCCGTAACGCACGTGCGCGATCTTGAGCAATTTGGCGAGGCGGGGTATCGCGTTGACCGGCTGACCCCCGTCGACCTGTTCCCGCACACCACCCATACCGAGATGATCGCCACGCTCACGCCCGCGACGAGCTAGGCCACGAGGCGCAGGCGCGCAAAAACGCGGGCGGCGGCGAAGAGTGCGCTCGGCAACATAGGCCGCCCCGCAACGCCGCACATGTCGCCACATCGCTCGCACCTCGAGGACGGGCCGAGCATCATGGCCACACACATGCCCCGGTGCGCCACCGGCATGCTTCGGCGCGCTACTTCACGACCGTCAACCCATCCTCGGCAATGACGCTCATCCACGCGATATACGTGCTGGGATAGTGGCTGTACAGAATGCGCACGGGATCGACGCGCGCCGCCACCGAGGTAAAGACCGCGAGCGCGCCGCGCGGCGTCACCAGCTCCTCGACCGACCCGATACCCGTCGCGACGTCGCCAAGGACCGCTTGCACCACGTGCTTGTCGGTGGGATCGGCACCGCAGGCCACCCCCACCGACTGCTCGTACAGCGCCCGCATGTCCTCGCACGCCGCATCAAAACCGGCGGTATCGACCGACGGGAGTTCCATGTCCACACCGTAGCGCTCGTATCCCCACGACGACAGCGGCAGGTAAGGCATGATGTCAGAAGGGTTTGCGATGTTGAAAATGTTGTCGTAGCGCGCGCTGCGTGCCTGGGCGCTCAGCGTCGTCGCCGGAGAGGCGAACGTGTACGCATAGAGATGGTCGACGGC
The DNA here is from genome assembly GCF_020735465.1 of Collinsella stercoris DSM 13279. Lineage (GTDB taxonomy): Bacteria > Actinomycetota > Coriobacteriia > Coriobacteriales > Coriobacteriaceae > Collinsella > Collinsella stercoris. The sequence continues at coordinate 1,720,275 of NZ_CP085935.1, forward strand.
GCCGAGCGCGCTCAGGTCGTCAGCGTGGCCGGGGTCTTGCGCGGCGACCGGCTGCACGCCGGCGCGGCAGTCGTCGATTTCCGCAGCGACGAGATTCGCAACCGCCCCGCCGCGACTATGGCCCACGAGCAGCACCGATACATTCGCCCCATCCGCGACGGACTCATCGACCCAGGTGCCCAGCTCCTCGCAAATCTCCTGCGCGGCGCGGCAGTACCCGCCGTGGTCATTCGACTCATCCGACGTGAGGTCGAGGTTGCTCAGCCATTCCGAACCGTAGCTTCCCCGCACGCTCACCAAGATGAGGTCACGCGGAGCCCCTTTGCCCTCATCATCCAACTTCAGGCGTTTGCGAGCCACCGTGTAGGCAACGCCATCGGCATCGTCGGTCACCAAGTTCAGCACCTCATCGACGACCTCGCTGCGATACCGATAGGAGGCCGTGCAGGCATCGTCGAACCCGAGTGCGGAAAGGGCGTTTTCCATGTACGCCGGCTGACTGGTCTTTGACTGATAGTAACCAGATTCTGAATACGCGAGCGCCGCGAGGACCGAACTGGTCTGCGCGAGCCCATGGTTGTACGCGGTGTCGCTGGCGGTGAACCACGCGTCGTCCCATGTGACGTGCGCCTGCGCCTCACCGGACCCCGGCGCATCGAGACTCGTGTACGTGAGGTCCGTCGACAAGCGCGGCAACAGCGAGGCGTCGTCGCCGTACGCTTTGGGCAACCCGGGGGACTCGACCGCGGCTATGCCGGAAAGCTCTTGCACGTGGCGTGTGTACAGACGAGCGGACGCGGTGAGAACGCCCGCGATCAGCAGCAAAAGGCACGCGAACGGCACGCGGCGCATAATCGCACGCATCCTGCCAGACCGTTGTGCCATGCGCCACCTCCCCGCGCGAAACCTCGTACCCGGGTATGACGGCAGCCATCCTTACGCCCTGCCGTTGATGAACACCCCGGTGCTTGACGTCGCTCAGAATACCAGCCCCGCGGGTTTGGCATGTGACGAAACGCTTACATTTTCGTGGGGAAACCTTAAGGTTTGCGGTCGAAGAGGCCTGGAGTCGTTGCCGCGGAAGGGCGTCGCGCGGGCGTGCACCGCCACCTGAGGGGCGCTGACCCGCCTCGGCACGCTGGGCCGAGCGCACCACGTGCCGACAGCCGTCATATCTCGCCGCCGCGTCGACGTAGCCTACCCTGCTGCAGCGCGCCGCCCACTTCCACCGCGCTCCGCCGGCTCGGCACGCTGACCCACCTCGGCACGCTGACGCCAACTCGGCCCGTAGACTTGAGCCGCCACATGCAAACGGACGTCTACCTCGGCTCTACGTTGCTCACGCCCGAGGCTTCGATGGCCTGCATGAATGCCTCGCGACCGCGGTTCATGATGAGTTCCTGAGGGAAGTGAATCTCGGCCAACATCCGCTCCGCCGCGTCAAAGCGCCCGATCTGCGGCGCGATGTGTGCATCGCTGGAAACGGTGATGCCCACCCCCAACTCGGCACAGCGTTCGGCAATGCGACGGCACATGTCCTGATGAGGGCCCGCGCTCTGCAGGGAATGCTCGTTGATCTCGATGAGCTTGTGGCGCTTTTTGGCGCAGGTCAACACGGTATCGAGGTCGTAGGGCAAACCCGAGCGACCCGTGTGACCCAAGATGAGCACGCGCGGTTGCTCAAGCACGGCAACGTACATGTCAGTGATTCGCGCCACGTCGCAGCCGCTCGCAAACTCCGCGTTGTGCACGCTCGCGATAACGTAATCCGCAGCGCTCGTCACGCGCTCGAACAGCGTGCGCTCACGCCTCAACGCACGACCGGTGATGTCCTCGGTGCAGGCAATATCCTGGCCAAAGAGCGAGCCGTCCAATCCCTCCACATCGGCCTCGCATCCGTGCAGCAGCGTCACGCCCTGCCATTCGCGCGGCCAGATGCCCATATTGATGAAGTACTGGAAATTGCGCACATGCTGCTCGGGAAAGAGCATGCAGCTCAGATGGTCCGTCGACCCGAGGATCTCAAGCCCGGCGTGCGCGGCGGCCTGCACGTTCTCCTGTATGGTCGAGTACGCATGGCGCGAATAGAGTGTGTGCGTGTGCACGTCGCCCAATATACGGTATCCCATGGTAAAACCCCTTTCTGGTCGGGCGCGCTTTTCGGTCGCGTGGCGTGTATGTCCGACGGCATTTCCAGCCGGAGCTTTTAGGCTGGCGACCGTTCTGTCTGGCACGTCTACGGGCTTGCCGCGGTGCCGTGCCGGTCGCGTTACCGATCCGGCTGCTCCACAAGGCCGGCCGTCCCCCGTCGATCCGGCTGCTCCACAAGGCCGGCCGTCCCCCGTCGATCCGGCTGCTCCACAAGGCCGGCCGTTCCCCGCGGGCCGGTCGCGCGGCCGCCGAGGTCGCAGCTCCTGAGCATCCGTCTCTCCAGGCCGAGCGCGTCTCCGAGCCAACCGTCTCCAACCCAGCCGCAGCCCCGGCCTCTTCTAACGATACGAATCCATCAGCGCTCGCCATGCCGGCAGGGAGTTCACGATGGTGTCGTAGCTCACGCAGTACCCCACGCGCACCCAACCGGGCACGCCAAAGCTGTCGGACGGCACGGGGAGCAGCTCGAAGCGCTTCGCCCGTTCGCAAAACGCCTCGGCATCCGACTCGAGCGCGCGCACCCACAGGTAAAAGGCCCCTTCGGGCTCAACCACCGAGTAGCCCATCTCGCCCAGCTCGTTTACCAGCAGCAATCTGTTGCGATTGTACGCCCCCACATTGCAGGGCTCATCCACGCAATCGGCGACCACCCGCTGAAAGAGGGCGGGGGCGCACACAAATCCCAAGGCGCGCGCCGAGCCGGCAATCGCAGCCATCGCGCGCGCGTTCTCGAAACACGCAGGCGGCACGAGCACCCAGCCCACGCGCTCGCCCGGCAGCGAGAGCGACTTGGAGTACGAGTAGCACACCACCGTGTTTTTATAGATGTCCGGCACCCACGGAACCTCGGCTCCGTACGTAAGCTCGCGATACGGCTCGTCGGAGATGAGGAACACGGGCTGTTCGCGCGATCGATTCACCTCGTTCAGACAGTTGGCCAGCCGTTGCAGCACCTCCCGGGAGTACACGGAGCCCGTGGGGTTGTTGGGCGAGTTGACGATAATCGCCGCCGTACGGGGCGTGATTGCCTCCATGATGCTGCCCACAGACAGGCGGAACGTGTAGAGCTTCGCCGGCGCCTCCACGCACGTGCAGCCGCAGGACTCTATCCAGACCTTGTACTCCGGGAAATACGGGGAGACCACAATGACCTCGTCGCCCGGCGAGGTGAGCGCGTGCAGCGCGCAGGAAACCGAGGCGGCGGCACCCACCGTCATAAAGATGTCCCCCATGCTATATGAGGTGCCGAAACGCCGGTTGAGCGAAGCGGCAACAGCCTTGCGCGCGGCGGGTAGCCCTGGGGCGGGGGTGTAGCCATGCAGCTCCTCGGGAGCGCATTCGGCCAACGAGCGCTCGATTGAGGAGCGCACCGCTTCAGGCGCAGGGATGCTCGGGTTGCCCAGGCTGAAATCGAACACCTTGTCGGCGCCGATCTGAGCCTTGCGCTCGCACGCATACGTAAAGATCTCCCTGATTTTGGAGCTTTCCGCCCCTCGCGCGTACATGGCCTCGTTAATCATGCGCCCTCCCCTACGGCTCTTGCAGTAGGCACATCATACCCGCCGGCGTTGAGGGCTATCCGCCGCCACGCACATGTCACGAAGCGGAAACGCTGGCATGCGCGGGGGCGGCGGGGCGAGCGGGTCCGATGCAGGTCCGGCACGAACCCGATGCACCTCACCAGATTCGATGCACCTCTCAAAACTCGATGCACCACCGGTAAACTCGATGCACTTTTCAACCGAATTCCCTTGGCAAAGCGGTCTAAAAGTGCATCGATGTTTCTAGAAGTGCACCGAGTTTTCTATAGTGCATCGATGTTTCTGGCACCGACACCCCGAATGCAAAGAAGCCCGCGCGAACACACGGGCTTCTGCAATGAAACGCAATTTGAATGCGACATGTTCGGCAACGGCCGTCAACGCTGGCTGTCGCCGTCGCCAGTAGCCGCATCCTCCGCAGCCCTCTCAGCTGCGCCAGCCTCTTCGACAGCCGCGCCAGCCCCAGCGGGCTCCTCGGCACCGACGACACTGGCCTTACCGGACGCGCCCGCATACTCGCTGGTATCACTAGGCGCGTCCGTCTGCTCGCAGGCCTCGCCGGGCGCATCCGCGCGCTCGCCTGCCTCACCCGCAACGGCGGCCTCGGCAAACGCGGCGGCCTCGGCCGCGATTTCCTCGTCGCTTTGACGCGGCTTGGCGCGACGGGCGCGCTCGGCCTCGACCACCGCAGGGTCGGCACCGTTGGCGGCTGCGTTGTTGCGGGCCTCCTTGGCGGCAACGATATCGCCCTCGCGCTCAAGATAGGCGTCCCACTCGTTATCGAGCAGCGCCACCACCGCATCGCCCTCGACCGTCTCGCGCTCAAGCAGCACCTTGGCCATGAGGTCGAGCTGATCGCGGCGGGCAGCCAGGATCTCCTCGGCGCGCGCGTGAGCTTCGCGCATGATGCGCTGGACCTCGGCGTCGATGCGGCGGGCGGTCTCCTCGGAGTAATCCTGGTGATCGGCGTAATCGCGACCCAAGAATACCTCGTGCTGCGCCTCGCCGAACACCTGCGTGCCCAGCTCATCGCTCATGCCCAGGCGCGTGACCATCTCGCGCGCCATCTTGGTTGCGCGCTCCAGGTCGTTGCTCGCGCCGGACGTGACATCCGAGCACATAAGCTCCTCGGCAACGCGGCCGCCCAGGAACACGGCGAGCTCGTCGAGCATCTCGCCGCGCGTCTTGAGGAAATGGTCCTCGGCGGGCAGCTGCATGGTGTAGCCGAGCGCCTGGCCGCGGCTGATGATCGAGATCTTGTGCACGGGGTCGGCGTTGTCCAGGATGTGCCCGACCAGCGCGTGGCCGCTTTCGTGGTAGGCGATCGTGGTCCGCTCGGCCTCGCTCATCACGCGGCTCTTGCGCTGCGGGCCCGCCATCACACGCTCCATCGACTCCTCGATCTCGTCCATGGAGATGAGCGAGCGCCCGCGGCGAGCCGTGAGCAGGGCCGCCTCGTTGAGCAGGTTGGCCAGGTCGGCGCCGGCAAAGCCCACGGTGAGCTGCGCGAGCTTTTCAAAGCTCACGTCGGTGTCGAGCGGCTTGTTTGCGGCGTGCACGCGCAGGATCTGCTCGCGGCCACGCACGTCGGGGCGATCGACCGTGATCTGACGGTCAAAGCGGCCCGGGCGCAGCAGAGCGGGGTCGAGGACATCGGGGCGGTTGGTCGCCGCGATGAGGATCACGCTCTCGTTCTCCTCAAAGCCGTCCATCTCCACGAGCAACTGGTTGAGCGTCTGCTCGCGCTCGTCGTGGCCTCCGCCCAAACCGGCGCCGCGCTGACGGCCCACGGCATCGATCTCGTCGATGAAGATGATCGACGGCGCCTGCTCCTTGGCGCTCTTGAACAGGTCGCGCACGCGCGACGCGCCCACGCCCACGAACATCTCGACGAACTCCGAGCCGGAAATCGTGAAGAACGGCACGCCCGCCTCGCCGGCCACGGCCTTGGCCAGCAGCGTCTTGCCGGTGCCGGGAGGACCGACCAGCAGCACGCCGCGCGGAATCTTGGCGCCGAGCTTGCGGAAGCGCTCGGAATCCGAGAGGAAGTCGCGGACCTCCTCGAGCTCCTCGACCGCCTCGTCGATGCCGGCGACGTCCTTGAACTTGACGTTCGGGCGCGTGGCGGCGTTGGTCTTGGCGTTGGTCTTGCCGAATTGCATGGCCTTGTTGTTGGCGCCCATCATCTGGCGCATGAAGTAGACCATGGCGATCAGGATAATCGCCGTCGGCAGAATGCCCAGGATCAGATCGAGCAGCAGGTCGGGATCCTCGGTATCCACCTTATACGTGGTCTTGGGGTGCTCGGCCATGAGGGCGGCCAGCGAGTCGGAGCCCACATAGGTGGAGTTGAACTGCTCCAAGTTGTCCTTGGTCTTCTTCTCGCCCTCGGGCCAATAGGTGCCGCTCACGGACCCATCGGCCACCGTGTAGGTGGCATCGTGCACCCGGCCGTCCTCGACGGCGGCGACGAAATCGCTCGTGGCGAGCTCATCCGAATTGCCTTGCGTCTGAAGACCGCCGCCCAGGCTCCAGAAAGCGTATCCCAACAGGATGCAGGCAAACGCGAAGTAAATCCAGCTCGCGCGGGAGGGACCGCCAGGCCGGCCCCCTTTGCCGCCAGGGGCACCGGAGCCGGAATCCGCAGGGCCCGAGCCGGTTGGGGGCGTGGGGCGATTGCCCCCGTTGTCTGCATCAAACCCGTCGCCCTCGGAATAGAGAACGACGGGTCCCTGCATGCAATCGTCGGTACAGTCTGTACGATTGGTCATATTATGCGTAAACCTCCGGTTTGAGCACACCCACATAGGGCAGGTTGCGGTAGCGCTCGGCGTAGTCCAGGCCGTAGCCCACCACGAACTCGTCGGGGCAGTGCGTGCCCACGTACTTGGGGTCGATGGCAGCCTGCTTGCCCTCGACGTCCTTCCACAGGAAGGTGCAGACCTCCAGCGAGGCCGGGTGGCGGCTGGCCAGGTTCTTCATCAGATACTTGAGCGTCAGACCGGAATCGAGCACGTCCTCGACGATCAGCACGTCGCGGCCGTTGATGTCGATGTCCAAGTCCTTGATGATGCGCACGATGCCCGAGGACTTGACGCCGTTGCCGTAGCTGGAAACGGCCATGAAGTCGATGGCGCACTTGGTGTCGATGGCGCGCATCAGATCGCCCATAAAGACGACGGCACCACGCAGGACGGCGATGAGCACGAGGTCCTTGCCCTGGTAATCCTCGGTGATCTTTGCACCCAGGCGCTTGACGATCTCCGCGATGTCCTCCTCGGTGAACAGGACTTTCTCAACATCTGGATGGAGCGTTTCCATGGCTTCCCTTTCGTGGTGCAGGTACGGTCAATGTGCAGGATACCCGTTTGCGGCTCACCGCACGTCAGCAATGGGACGAAACGTTAATTTTACCAAGACTTTGCTGGTCGCGGTGCACTTGAAGCGATCGTCGAGCCGAATGGGGGCAGCCCACACAATCGCTCCGCCCGGCGTGGTGCGCAGCACGGGCGTGACCGCGCGCTCCGCCAAGGACACATGTGCCTCGTTGAGCAGGTCGGAGAGCTTTTTGCTGCGACCGTGCATGCCAAAGGGGCACAACATGTCACCCGCGGCGGGAACGTCGACCCACAGACGCAGCGCGTCACGGTCGGGCTGCTGCGAGCCCGATGCGCCCCAGCGCTGGTCCTCCGCCAGGCGCGGCAGCTCGTGCGTCGCGTAGCCGAGGGCCGCCGCGTCGATGAGCACGGTGGCCGACGACGCGCATGACGGAGCGTCCCGCAGCGATGCCGACAAAAGCTCCCGGTCCAGGCCTTGTGATGTTGCCGGCGGAAGCCCCTGACATGAGGACTGGCCCACCGGCGACGCCTCGCACGCCGGGGTCGACGCCTCGCACGCCGGGGTCGACGCCTCGCACGGCCCGGGCGACGCCTCGCACATCCGGGCTGGCGCCTCGCGTGCCGGGGTCGACGCCTCGCGCGCCAGGGCAACGGGGTCCGCACCCGCCGGGACCTCGAGCAGCTGCGCCTCCAGCGTGCCCGCCGCCACGCGCAAGCGGCCCGGGATGGCAAGCCAGCCTGCCGTGGCACCCTCGCGCTCGGTCGGCGTGCGCAGGGCGAGCGTGCCGAACTCGATGCGCGCGTCGATTCCCGACGGCAGGGTCACCGACCCCTCGCCCATCGCGACGCACGAGAGCACCGCCTCCACATGGCGCATTTCCAGCCGGGCCTCGCCGTCGAGCTCGCGCACGGCCAGCCGGACCATGCGTCGGGCGATGGCGACCTCCGCGGCGGCAAGGCGCGATACGTCGAGTACGATGAGGCCCGATGCGCGACGGCGCACGCAGCTGCGCAGGGCCGTCGACGCCAGCTGGGACATGAATGCGTCCTCATCGCCGAGGATGTCGCACGCCGCGCTCACGTTGCGGGCGACGTTCGCATTGCGCTCCCCGGCGACGGGCATGAGGCGATGGCGGACGAAGTTCCTCAGGTAGCCGGTGTCCTGGTTGCTCTCGTCCTCGCGCCACGACTGGCCGGCGACCTGCAGATAGCGAATGAGGTCAGCATGGGTCATATCGAGCAGGGGTCGCACGATGATGTTGCGGCGGCGCGGGATGCTCGACAGCCCCGCCGCACCCGACCCCTTGATGGCGTTCATGAAGAACGTCTCGGCGCGATCGCTTGCGGTGTGCGCCGTGAGGATGCGGGCGGCGGAGCGCGGCGCACCCGTTTGGGCGCAGAGCTCGCGCACGTAGCGACGGGCGGCGGCATAGCGCACGTCGCGCGCGGCCGCTTCAAGGTTCTGCCCGCCCAGGTCGGCGAAACTCGCGTGCTCCACGCACAGGGGCAGCCCCTCGCGGGCGCACAGCTCGCGTACGAACGCCTCATCGCCGTCGGATGCCTCGCCGCGCAGATGGTGATTGACGTGCAGAACGTGCAAACGCTCGCGGGCGATGCGCGCCGGGCCGCGACCGTCCGCGATGTCGAGGGCACCCGTGCAGGCCATGAGCAGCAGCGCGGTCGAGTCCGCACCGCCTGATACCATAAGGACCACCGGAGCGCTCAGCTCGCCGGCGCGCGACGCGTTCGCCATGGACGCCGCGGCGCCGCGACGTGCTCCGTATCGTTGGAAAACCGTGGGCATATGTCGCCTTCCTACCATATATTCCTGTACGCATTGTATCTGTGAGGAGCACCCGACGCCATGAACCGACCCAACGCCACATGCGGCAACGCTGCACGCGCTCACGATTCTTTAACGAACGCGCCTGGCCCAAATCCCCCTGTCGATGATCGGTCGAAAAACCTCGGCTCGGCGCGCCTCGCAGGCACCGCTTGCGCCGGAGCCGCCGTTTGCACCGATGCGGCGCCCTCACCCTCGCCCGCGGTCGCGCGCGCCCTGCACCTGCACGTCCTCGGCAGCGGCTCGCGCGGCAACTGCTCCCTCGTGGAAGGACCGCAGGGGCTCATCATGATCGACAATGGCTTTTCGCGCCGTGAGGTGCTCGCGCGCATACACGAGCTCGACCTGGACGAGAACGACGTGCGCGCCCTTGTGCTCACGCACGAGCACAGCGACCACGTGAGCGGCGTCTCCGTGTGGGTCAAGCGCTGGGAAGGGCCGCTCTTCGCAAGCCAGGGCACGCCCGACGCGCGCAAGTACCTGGCATGCCTGCCGTTCGAGACGTTCGGCCCCGGCGAGGAGTTCGAGGTCGCCGGCGTGCGCGTGCAGACCTTCCCCACCACGCACGACGTGATCAACCCCGTCGGCTTCCGCTTTTCCTGCCAAGGCGACGCGATCGGCTACGTCACCGACACGGGCACGCTCCCGCCCGGCGCCATGAGCCTGCTGCGCGATGCGCGCATCCTGGCCATCGAGAGCAATCACGACGTCCCCATGTTGCGCACCGGATCGTACCCGCGCCATCTGCAGGACCGTATCATCTCCGAGCTCGGCCATCTTTCTAACGAGCAGGCCGCCGGCGCCCTCCGCGAGCTCGTGACCGATCGCACCGAGCATGTCGTCGCCATGCACATCTCGCAGGAGAACAACCGCCCGAGCCTTGCCGTGCGCGCACTCGCCGCGGCCCTGGGCGCCGAACTCGACAACGAGCTCGGGTCGAGCGCCACGCTCGCACGGTCGGATGGGGGCGTCGACCTCCACATCCACGCGGCGGGTCAAAACCGCCCGTTCACCGTCGAATAGCTTGAAAGGGGCTGTACTCAAGATGTGAGGGGCTCTGCACGAGCCCCTCGGTAGAAACCAGATTTCCCCATCCGCATCTCGGCGTCTCGCCATCGGTGGACATGGTAATCAATTTGCGCCTGTCCCCAATTGCTCTTTTTTGGGGAAGGTCGTGAGCAGCGCGAGACCCGCGATGACCGAGACAGTCGACATCGCGATGGCGCCGGCGTCGGCGCGCACCTCGCGGTTGGCCGAGACCAGCTCGCCGGCCGCAAGCTCAGCGACCCCCATGCCGTCCATGCGCGCCGAGAACGACAGGTCTCCCTCATAGGTGTACACCGTCTCCTCAAGCGAGACACGAACCGGTTCGTCGAGCGAGCTCACAGCCGCCACTCGGGCGTCGAGGCCCATGTTGACGGCGATCAGCAGCACCGAGCCCATGGCGGCGGAACCCAGCGCGAGGCCCAGGTTGCGCGCGGCCCCCTGAATGCCGCCGGACTGCTGAGCGTCGCGCGCGGGCACCGCGGAAGCGACGAGGTTGTTCGACTGCGAGTTCACCATGCCGACGCCGATGCCGCCGAGCAGGGTGCCGAGGATCATCACGGCGGTCAGCGAGGCACCACGGACGCCGATGGCGGCCATGAGCGCCCCGAGGGCGATCGCGACGTAACCGCAGCGCACCACGAGCCAGGAATTCGCCTGCGGGAACTTGCGCGGGATGCCCGTGGCGAGCACGAGCATGGGCACGCCCGAGACGATGCCCAAAAGAGCCGTGCCGGTCCCGCCGAGGCCGACCACGAGCTGGTAGAACGACGTCGCAACAAGGCCCTGGGCACCCATATAGAAGAACGGCAGGGCGATCGCCACGACACCGGAGCGGACCTGGGGGCTCCTGAGGAAACTCGAGGGCAGGATCGCCACGCCGCGTGTGCGCTCCATCCACGCCTCGACCGGGATGAGCGCGATGAGCACCACCAGGCCGGCGACGGCGATGAACGGCGCGGGGGACAAGCCGAGCACGGTGAAGGGCGCGGTGGGGAGCGGCTCCGCGACACCCCACACCGAGATGCGGGAGAGGCCGAACATCACGGCGAAAAGGCCCATAGAGGCGAGGACCGCCCCGGGGAAGTCGAATTTCTTGAAAGCGTGCGGCTGCGAGACGGGTAGGGCCGAACTGGCGGCGACGAGCACTCCGAAATACGCGGCGATGACGCCGAAGGTGAAGCGAAACCCGAGGCCGTCGACGAGCATGCCGAGCGGGATCGGCACGAGGGTCGCCAGGGCGGCGGAGCCGGCGATCACGCCGTACGCCTGCTTGCGCCCATCACCCTCGAACAGCAAGGGGACCATGCCGAGCACCGAGGGAATCACCAGGCTCGCGCCGACGCCCACGGCAAGGCGGCCGCCCCAGATGAGCAGCTCGATGAAGGGGGCGAGCGCGGTCGCGATCTCGCCGACGACGATGAGGGCCATGCCCCCCACAAAGGTGCGGCGCCAACCGACCATGAGGCCGAGCAGGCCGCTGGCGAGCATGAACGTGCCCGCCATAAGGGCATACACGGTGTTCGCAAGCTGGACGTCGGCGACGGAGCAGCCGAACACCCGCATCATCTCGGACATCGCGACCGAGAAGGCGCCGTTGTCGGCAGAGACGCCCAGCTGTGCCAAAGCCAGAACCGCGAGGGAGAGGGTCGCCTTGGAGGCGCCGGAAGCGCCGCGATTCTCCCCCGACGCATCCGTGCACGCGCGCATGGAATTCACGACAATCACCATCCATTGACGTTTTATGCACGTCATCGTGAAAATACAGGTGCCTTCATCATATGAATATCGTTAAGCTATTACCGCAGCGAGTTTGCCACAGATGCGGCAATTTCGCCGATATCCGCCGTGTCCCGAGGGCGCACCATCCGAATGGAAGACCCATGAGCATCAACCGCCGCCAGGCCAACCTCCTCAAGGTCCTCGCGTCAACCACGAGCTACATCCCCACGGCGACCATCGCCGGGGAGCTGTCATGCTCCGAGCGGACGGTCCGCAACGACGTCTCGGCCGTCAACACCTTCCTGGAGCAAAACGGCCTCGCCGCGCGCACCACGTCCAAGCGCGGCACGGGCATCCAGCTCAACCCGAGTCCCGCGGAGCGCGAGCGCATCCTCGGCCTGGTGAAGGAGCGCGCGCTCGCCATGGACCCCGCGCTCGACCGCTTCTACCGCGGCATCCTCCTGCTCATCTGCGACTATCGGGGAGACTACACCGTCGAGTCGCTCGCCCGCGCCATCCTCACCAACAAACAACAGGCGCAGGAGGACATCCGCTCCTGGAACGACATGCTCTACCCCTACGGCGCGCGCATCGAGCGTGGGCGGCGCCTCGCGGTCGTGGGGCCCGAGGAGAACATACGCTTCTTCGTCACGCACAGCCTGTTCGAACTCGCCCCCACGGCCATGAAGCGGCGGGTGGAGCCCCAGCTCTTCGACGGGGACGGCCAGTTCCTCTTCGATGAAATCGAGATGGTCGAGCGCACCCTGAACTGTCCCTTCACCGATAACGCGCGCCACGAGCTCGCCATCTACCTGCAGGTCATGATGCTGCGCATCCGCAAGGGCAAGACCATCCCGCCACGCGCGGGCGCCGTCCCGACGGCCTTCGCCACGCTGCTCGACCACGCCGAGGAACACTACGGCATCGCACTCGGGCCCGGTGAGAGGGTAGTCGCCGCTGAGTTGTTCCTGGTGGCGGTGCGGCGCTGGACACCCGATTTCCAGGAGACGTTCACGCCCGAGCGCGCATCGGCCCATCTGGCCGAGGACCTCTTCCTCGCGCTGTCCGACCGCTACGGCACCTGCCCCGCATCGCACCTGCGCAAGCCGCTGGCACTGCTCTTCGAGGCGGGCATCACACACAAGCGCCTGAACCGCGCCATCGCCCTGCCCCCCGAGATCTCCTGGACCGTGCGGTTCGAGAACATGACCCTGTTCATGCGCCTCGCCCAGGTCATGCGAGACACGCCCTCCCTCGCTAAGGTCAACCTCTTCGAGACTGACTTCACCCGCATCGCCATGCTGCTGCTCGATTTCATGGACGGCATCGCGGTGAGCGACGCCTGGCGGGCGGGTCTCGTGGTCAACTGCGGCGTCGAGCAGGTGTTCTTCGCCCGCGACCGCATCGAGCGCTTCCTGCCCTTCATCCGCATCGCCCGCGTGATCCCCGAGAGCGAGCAGGCGGACGGCAGCGCGCCCCTCGACGGCCTGGACCTGCTCATCTCGTTCGACCCGATCGAAACGGACCTTCCCACCGCGGTCATCTCCAGCGCCATCACCGAGCAGGACCGACGCCACATCAACGACGCCGTCCTCGCCATCGCGAGCCACCGCATGAAGGGCGAGGCGCCCGCCATCGAGGAGCCCTGCGTCAAGAAGCTCCCCCGCAATGAGGGCGAGTCGCTCAAGCACGCCCTGCACCGCGAACTGACGGGCGAGCGTATGTGGTCGGGATCGGAGGAGGAGTTCTCGAAGATCTTCGAGATGTGCTCCTTCACCTGCGGGAGCACGTTCATCCTCACCTACTTCTCCCATGAGGCGAACAGGACCGGGAGCCTGATATGCGACATCGACGCGCAAATCCCGTTCAGGCGCACGCGCCTCACCCATGCCGCGGTCCTCGCGGTCTCGACCGCCGACGAACGAGCCCTGGGGGCCCTTTCCCAGACGTTCAGGCGCCAACTCGTCTCCATGGGGCTCGCGCCCAGCGAGCTGTAGAGCCCGATCGGCACACGTGCGCCCCGACGTCCCAATTGGAGGCGGGCGCGTGTTGAGGAATTCCTCCCGTTGGCGACGTTTGCCCACCCATGGACCGGGAATCCCCGATTCGCGCCCGCCCCCATCGCGAAAAAAGGACGCCCGGCGCACGTGGCGCCAGGCGTCCCATCTTAGAGCTCGGAGCTCCGGGTGATGCGGTTTTCCCGGTCGGCGGTTAGGCCTTCCAGATGGTCTCGCCCTCTTTGATGGTCTCGAGGACCTTGAGGTCGCGGACCTCGTCGAGCTCGACCTTGAGCGGATTCTTCTCGACGATGCAGAGATCGGCGAGCTTGCCAACCTCGAGGGTGCCCTTGCGGTCCTCCTCGCCGTACTGGAACGCACCGTTCTTGGTGATGCACTCGAGGCCCTCGTAGACGGAGATCTTCTGGTCCTCGTCGAGCTGGACGCCGTTCTTCGTCACGCGCTTGGCGGCGCACCACACGCTCTCGAAAAGGTTCGGGCGCAGCACCGGGCAGTCCGTGTGGAACGTCGGGGTGAGGCCGCAGTCGAGCGCGTCGCGCACGGCGGACACGCGGCCGCCGCGGACGGGGCCGAAGTTCTTGAGGTGCACATCAGCCCAGTACCAGATGTGGTTCGTGAAAATGGACGGGATCATGTGAATCTCGGGCATCTGCTCATACTGGTCGCGGCGGGCCGTCTGGCAGTGGATCATCACCGGGCGCAGCTCGTGCTTTGCCTCGTTGGGGGAATCCGCCAGGGCGCGCTTGTACACGCGCAGGTACTGGTCGGCGGCGGCGTCTCCGTTGGTGTGGGCGAGCAGCTGGTGATTGCCGTCGATGGCCTTGCGCATGTAATCGTAGGCGTCATCGTCGGAGATGGTGCCGTAGCCGCAGTAGCCCTCGCCCTCGTCACCGGGCGCGTAAGGCTCGGTCATCCAGGCGGTGCGGCCCTGCGGGGAGCCGTCGAAGAACATCTTCAGGCCGCCGATGCGCAGGTGGCCGGTGTAATCGCGGCTGTCGAACTCGGCGTAGTCGGCCAGCATCTTGTCGACGTCCTCGCCATGCATGGGATAGCTCACGACGTCCATCTTGAGCAGGCCCTTCTTGGCGAAGCCCGCGAACATGGCGAGCTGGTCGGCGGTGGTGGCGCCCTCCTGGCAGGTGGTGATGCCGTGCTCGGTGTAGACCTGCTGCATCTGAATGATGAGCTGGTCCATGTCGAACTTCTGGCGCGACTGCACCTGGCCGAACACCGGCCACATGGCGTTGGGCTCCTCGCAGTAGCCGTCGGGCGTCACGCCGTCGGCCTCGCGGCCGTAGCGGCCGCCCTCGGGGTCGGCGGTCTCGGCGGTGATGCCGGTGAGCTCGAGCAGGCGGGTGTTGGCGACCAGCATGTGACTGGAGGCGTGGATGGCCACGACCGGGATCTCGGTGGAGACCTGGTCGAGCACGTGGCGGTTGGGGTGCTTGCCCTCGACCAGCGAGTTCTGATCGTAGGAGACGCCCATGATCACGCTGTCGGGGCCAATGTTGTTGAGCTCGGCGAAGGCCTTCATGGTCTCGACGATCTCGTCGAAGCTCTTGCAGTTCTCGAGCTGCGCCGCGACAACGTACTGGTTGGAACCGGCGATGTGGCTGTGCGGGTCGATCAGGCCGGGCATGAGGCAGGCGCCGTCCAGGTCGACCTCCTCGGCGTCCGCGGCGAACGCGCGCGCGTCGGCGAGCGAGCCGGTGAAGGCGATGACGCCGTCCTCGGCCACGAGGGCCTCGAAGGTGTCGCCCTCGCCCGTCATGGGCAGGATATCACCGTTGAAATACAGCTTCTTCATTGAAGATTACGCCTCTTCCTTCTTGAAGATCTTGATGGCGGGGGTGGTCAGCAGGCCGGCGAGGACGATCGCGGCACCCACGGCGTAGGCCATGCGGGTGGAGTTGTAGCGGCAGTCCTGGTTGATCTTGACGAGCTCGGAGCGCTCGGCGTCGGACATGTCGATCTCGGCGATCTGGGCCTCGAAGTTGGCGTCGGAGACCAGGGAGAAGTTCATGTCGGCGAGCTGCTCGTTGACCTCGGGGGAGATCGCGTCGTTGGAAGCGGCCTCGGACTTCACGGAATTGGTGATGCCGAAGAGCAGGACGGCGCCGAGCAGGGCGATGCCGAGGGCCTGGCCCACGTTGCGCATGGTGGTCTGGATACCGCCGGACTGGGCGGCGTCGCGCTCGTTCACGGCCAGGGCGACGACGTTGTTGGCCTGGGAGGACACGATGCCCGCGCCGGCACCGGCCAGGAAGGCGCCCAGGTAGATGAGCATATTGTTCACGCCGGTCTTGGTGACGGCCATGGCCATGCAGCCGAGGGCGGCGGCCATGACGATGTAGCCGAGCTGGATGACGCGGCGGGGATTGGCGTTCGGGCAGAACTTGGGGATGCCCATGGAGAACGCGAAGGTGGGGGCGCCGGTGACGATGGAGATCACGCCGACGGTGATGGCGGACCAGCCGGCGACGAGCTGCAGGTAGGGAGCCATGAGGATCGCCTGGACGCCCATGAAGAAGAAGGTAATGGCGGAGGCGGCGAGGCCGGCGAGAACCTGCGGGGTCTTGAGGAAGGACTGGGGCAGCAGGGCGAGGCCGTTCTTGGCCTCGACCTTCTTCTCGACGACGACGAGGACGGCGAGAATGATCAGGCCCGCGATGACCATGGGGATGGCGGGCGAGAAGCCGGCGATGGAGGGAGCGCCGGGGAAGGCCTCGACGAGACCCCAAGAGGAGATCTGGGAGATGCCGACGAGGAACAGGAACAGGCCGAGGCCGGCGAGGGCGACGCCGATGCCGTCGAACTTGAGCTTGCCGTCATTCTGCTCGATCTCGGGCAGCTTGAAGGAGAGCAGCAGCACGATGGCGAAGTAGGCGGCGAGCACGAGGAAGGTGACCTTCATGCCGGCCATCTCCATGACCACGCCGAGCACGAGGGGCAGCAGGGCGGAGAGGCCGGAGGCGGCGCCGATGCAGCCGAACGCCAGCGCGCGGTTGGCACCGAAGTAGATCTTGGGGACGAGGCCCAGGACGGAGGGGATCATGAAGGAGGCGCCGAAGCCGACGAGGACGCGGCCGCCCCAGATGAAGACCATCATGTTGGGGGCGAAGGCGAGGACGACCTCACCGAGGGCGCACAGGGCGGCACCAATGCGGAAGTTCTTCTTCCAGCCGATAATGGTGCCCATCATGCCGCCGGCGATCATGAAGGCGCCGGCCATGAGGGAGTACACCATGTTGGCGAGCTGGATGTCGGCGACGGTGGCGCCGAGGTCCTGGGTGAGGGCGGTGGCGGCGAGCGACAGGGCGCCGTTATCGCCCGAGGTGCCCATCTGGGCGAGGATAAGGACGAGAATCGGGAGAACGAGGAACTTCTCCTTCCCCTCCTTTGCAGCAGTAGACGCCATAGCATCTTCCTTTCTTCTACGGGAGACGCTCCTTTACGCCCCCTCTCGAAAAACAGGTCCGGACAAGCGCCCAATCGGCGGTCCCCATCCGCCTCCGCAGCGGCGCGCAGGCGCCGGATCACTGTGTTCAAAATGAGGATACGCCGACATATTCACGCACTTGAGCAGTACATCTGCCGTATCTACGGCAATCAGTCCGCACAGCGCGCCGAAGGCGAGGCCCCGCCGACGAAAAAAGCCCCGCCGAAGCGGGGCCCTGTGGCTTCGCGTCACGCCAAAAGCGCCGCGCGATATGCGCATGGATATGCCTACTTGGCCTCGAGCTCGAAGCCGATGGTGGTGCGGGTCACGACGATGAAGCCGGACACGAGGCCGACGATCGCGCACATGCAACCCTTGAAGACCATCATGCTGGTGCGGGTGAGCGGCAGGGGCAGGACGAGAGTGAAGACCCAGGCCAGGGCGCCGGCGATGAGGGCGGCGATGATGCCGACCGGGATGGACAGGGTCACGGTGCCGCCGGGGAGCTTGGCGATGATGCTGTTGCAATCGGCGTCGGCCTTGTACACGCCCTTCTTGAGGTCCATCTTGGTGAGCGGGACGACGCACCAGGTGAGGATCAGGCCGAGCAGGGCGCCGGTCATGACGATCTCCTCGATGATCTTGCCGGCGGCGAAGGTCACATCGGGGTTGGAGGCGTTCATGCCGAAGAAGATCGCCGCGTTGACGATGCCGTTGATGATGCCGTAGCCGATGACGCACTTGTTCGCGAGATAGCTCTTGTACTCTTTGGTTTCCGCAGCCATGCTGGACCCTCCCCTTGTAGCGTGCTTTTTGCCCAACATAGTGTATATGCGTGGGATGGGGCAATTTAACACAACGTTTGCCGCATCTGCGGAAAAGCGCACCGACGCGCCCCCTTCGTCTTGCGGCTCATGCGGCCCGCATGCCGGCCGCGCGCCATGAAAATGCCCCGGCGCCTTTTGAGAGGCGCCGGGGCGGCGGCGGGACTTACCGGAAAGGCTAGTCGATGGCGATCTTGGTGACGTTCTTCTTCTCAACGAACTTGGGAACGTTGACCGTGAGCACGCCGTCGGCAAACGTGGCGGACAAACCCTCGCTCGCCGCGTCCTTGAGATACACACCGCGGGTGGCGCTGTAGGAAGTGAACTCGCGCTGGAGGTAGTTCTTGCCCTTGTCCTCTTCCTTCTCCTCAGCGTTGACGGAGATGGACAGACGGCCCTCGTTAAGCTCGACGTCAAGATCGTCCTTAGTCACACCGGTGAGGTAGGCCTTGACCTCGTAGGCATCGCCCTTGTCCTCAACGTCGATGGGGAACGCCTTGGAGGACAACGCGGCACGCGGGATATCCATCATGTCGTCGAAAATGTTGAACAGCGAGTTGGCGGAAACGGGGAGAACGCCATAACCCTGACGATACGGAACCATTGCCATAATCGATCACTCCTTCGTGATGCGCGCGGGGTCCATGCCCCGCGCTAAACACGCGCTCAGCGGGTGCGTGCCTTTGTTTGACATCTTCGTTATGCCCGTCCCGCACTCAGTTATTCAATGTAATGGAAGTTTTTTAAGCGTCATATAGTCATCAAATCTAAGCGCAACATACTTAGATTTATGGCGACACGCGCATCGGAACATTGCGATGGCGAATCGCTGCCAAAAATAAGGCGATTATGTAACGAAAAACGCGACCCTCCGAGTACAAGCCCCAAATCGATGAGCGTTATCTGGGAAAACGCTCATGTTTTGCAAGGTCTACTCGACCCATTGGAAAATTCGTTACATAATCGCGCGATTTGCGGCAGGGCACCCCAAAGAGGGGCCCCGCCGTCTTGGTTCTGTGGATCTTTGCGCAGCCCCACGACCGCTATCGATCCTGTCGGCCTTCCAAGACCGCTGTCGACCTTGTCGGCGTTCCATGCCCGCTATCGGTCTTGCTGGTGTTCCATGCCCGCTATCGACCTTGTCGGCGTTCCCCGCCAGCTATTGGTCTTGACGCTGCTCAACGCCCGTTTTTACCTGATCAAGCTCGCTCAGTTTGAAACGGTACGCCGCCGCAATCACGTCCACACAGCCTTGGCGTCCGAGCTTCGCGCGGTTGACCACGAGGTCCTTGCCGTCCGTCATCTTCCACTTGCCTGCGGAATAGCGCTTATAAAACGCCTCGCGCGCATGCTGCATCTCGCGCACCAGCTTGGCACCCGCACGCTTGTCCAGCCCGCGCTTGGCGCGAACGATCTCGACGCGCTCATCAAACGGCGCCGTCACCAGCACGGCGATGTGGTTGGGGCTGTTGCGCAGCAGGTAGTCGGACAGGCGGCCCTCAATGATGCAACTCCGCGTAGCCGCCAAATCCACAATCACCTGGCTCATCGACTTGAACAGCTTATCGGAGAGCGTGCGCGAGTCGACCCGATCGGGCAAAAACGCCATGAACTCCGCCGCCATGCGCTCATCGTACTCGGCGACCTTGTCCAACGCCTCGCCCGCGCGCGACGCGGAGCGCACGAGCAGCTCGTTGTCATACAGCGGAATCCCCAGCTCGACGGAGAGCATCTTGCCGATCTCGTGCCCCTCGGCGCCATAGTCGCGCGCGATGGTAATGACCACGGGTTGATCGACGCGCGCCTCTTGATCTGCGGCGATCCTGCGTTCGTGCATGTTTTTCAAAAATCCCATGACAGTCCTTTCAACAACGGCAAGGTGTGGACGGAGCGGGGCACATGCAATCAACCTGAGGCATGCGCCCGCATGTGGCCGGCAGCGTACGAACAACCACGCACCGCCGCGCCTCGGGTCGTGCCCGCCCGCGCCCATCGCACACGGCGCCCCGCTTCAACGGTGCGCCGCGCCAAGTCGCTTACGCGGCAATTGCCCTACGCTGGAACCGGCGCACCAGCAGCGAGATGCCAAAGTTCAGGGCAAAGTACAGGGCGAACACAAAGCCATAGAGCATGAGCACCTGATCGAGCGAGACCGCATGGGCCATGACGACGTTGGTGGTGTACATGAACTCGGCAACGTTGATGCCCGATAGATACGAGCTGTCCTTGATCACCGTGGTGCACTGGCCAAACAGCGCGGGCGTGATGGTCTTGAACGTCTGCGGCAAGATGATGTAGCGCATGGTGGCAAAAAAGCCGAAGCCCTGGCTCTGCGCCGCCTCGAACTGACCGGCGGGAATGGCGTTGAGGCCCGCGCGCACGATCTCGGCCATGACGGCGCTCGTGAACAGCGTGAACGCGAGAGTCGAGATAAAGATGTCCAGACCCTGCACCGTAAAGTAAATAAAGAGGATCCACAGCAGGTTGGGCGTGCAGCGGAACAGCTCGATATAAGCGCTCACCAACCAGCGAAGCGGCCGCGGCCCGTAGGCCTTGACGAGGGCGAGCACCGTGCCCAGGATGACCGAGCAGACGATGGACAGCGCCGAGATCTCGATGGTCTTGACGAAGCCGCCCATGATGTAGACGAGATTCGTTGCATTGAAGATCTCCATCGCTTACGCCTCCTTTCCGTTGGCCGTAGCCGCCACATCGGTCACGCCGGGAATGACCTTGGCGCGCGGGCGCTCCTTGCTGCGACGCTCAAGCCACTGGCCGAGCATGGCAAGCGGAAAGCAGATCAGGAAGTACATGAAGCAACAGATGATGTAGCCCTGCAGGTAACCGTAAAGGCTCACGAAGTTATCAGAGCGGTACATGAGGTCGCCGCCCGCCACGAGGGCGAGCACCGAGGTGTTCTTGACCAGGTTGAGCGCCTGGTTGCACAGGGGCGGCAAGATGATCTTGAACGTCTGGGGCAACACGATGTAGGCGTACGTTTGCAGGCGCGAGAACCCCTGGCTCTGCGCCGCCTCCATCTGACCGCGCGGAACGGCCTCGATGCCCGTGCGGATAACCTCGGCGACGTAGGCCGCGTGATACAGGCCGACGCCCAGCGCGCCCAGCGCGAACGGCGCGATGCGCACCGGCTGAGCGGCGCCCGTCACAGCCTGCAGGAACTGCGGACCCGCCATATACATAAAGAGCACCTGCACGGGCAGCGGCGTGTTCTGGTAGAACTCGACATACACGCGGGAGATACCGCGCAGCACGCGCGAGCGCGTGGTGGAGAACACGCCGAGCAGCGTGCCGAGCGCGAGCGCCAGAGCGAGGCCCGCGACCACGACCTGCAGAGTTACGCCAAATCCATCCCAAAAAGTGTCCATGTTGGCAAACGCCAACGACCAGCGTTGGGGGTCAAGCAAACCTTCGAGCATTTACACCAGCCCCCATTCCTTGATCTTCTCATCGAGCCAACCGCTTGCGGCGCAATCGAGCACCGTCTGATCGACCACGGCAGACAGGTCGCTGCCCTTTTTGGTAGCAATGCCGTACTGCTGCTCGCCGAACTTGACCTCGGGCTCAAGCAGCTCGACCGTCTCGTTCATGTAGCCCGCAAGCGTGGAGCGGTCCATGGCGAAGCAGTCGATGTTGCCCGCGTCGAGCGAGCTCTTGATGATCGGGTAGCCAGAGAACGCCAGGAACTCCGGCGTGGCGTCAATGTCCTCGTCTTTAAGCATCTGCTCGATGAGGCCCTGCGTGGTGGCGCCCTGGCTCACGCCGATGATGCGCCCGTCGAGGTCGGCGATGCGCTTGAAGCCGCTGCGCTTCTTGACCATGAGGCCCACGTAGTCCGTGCGGTAGGCGCTTGAGAAATCCCAGCTCTCGCGGCGCTCGGGGGTGATGGTGTAGGTGGCGCACACGATGTCGAGCTGGTCGTTGTCGATGAGCGGACCGCGGGTCTTGGGCGTGACGTCGGTGAACGCCACGAGCTCGCGCTCGCGCGCCTCCTCGTAGCTCACACCAAAGATGGACGCGGCGACCTGATAGCACAGGTCGATCTCCATGCCCTCGTACGTACGGGCGGCCGGGTCGTAATAGCCGTAGCCGGGAACGTCCTTCTTGACGCCCGCGTTGAGCTGACCGCGCGCTTGAATGGCGGCCAACTTGGAGCCGGGGGCGGCGGACGTGGAGCCCTGCTGGGTCGCTCCTGAGCCCGCGCCACAGCCCGCAAGGACGCCCGCGCCCATCAGGGCCGCCGAGGCGGCGAGGCCGCGCAGCAGCGAACGGCGCGTCGGACAAAAGGCGGACGTGCGGCCACGGTGCGGCGCGATGGGGCGCTCGCCGGCAGCAGCAACGGAGCCCCGCACCGGTACCGCAGCGGGGCGCACACCGGCAGCAGAAACGGAGTCCTGCACCGGTACCGCGGTGCGGCGCTCCTGCTCATGGCCCCGGGCCTCGACGGCGCGCGGGGCGGTATTCGCAAGATTCTTCATGTGCATCGCCTCGCCCTAGTGCAGGATCTTCGCGAGGAAGTCGCGGCAACGGGGGTTCTGCGGGTTCTCGAAGAAGTGCTCCGGCGAGCCCTCCTCCAGGATGCGACCGTCGTCCATAAAGATCACGCGGTCGGCCACCTGGCGCGCAAAGCCCATCTCGTGCGTCACGCAGATCATGGTGATGTTCTCCTGCGCGAGCTCGATCATGACGTCGAGCACCTCCTGGACCATCTCGGGGTCCAGGGCGCTCGTGGGCTCGTCAAACAGGATGATAGGCTGCTTGGTGCAGAGTGCCCGTGCGATGGCGACGCGCTGCTGCTGGCCGCCGGAGAGGTTCTGCGGGTACTCGCCCGCCTTGTGCGCCAGGCCGACGCGCTTGAGCGCCGCCATGGCGGCCTCGGTGGCCTCCTCCTTGGACTTCTTTTGCAGCTTGATGGGCGCGAGCGTGAGGTTGCCCAGCACCGTCATGTTGGGATACAGGTTGAACTGCTGGAACACCATGGAGCTGTACGTACGCGCCATCTCCAGGTGGTTCTTCTTGGTGAGCGGGGTGCCGTCGATGATGACCTCGCCGCTCGTGGGCTCCTCCAGGTAATCAACGCAACGGATGAGCGTGGACTTGCCCGAGCCGGACGGCCCGATGATGACGAGCTTTTCGCCCTCCTTGACCGTGAGGTCGATATCCTTGAGAACGTGCAGGTCGCCAAAGTACTTATTCAGGCCCCGAATCTCGATCATATTGGCCATGCGCTCCTCCTTATGCCAATCAAACAAGTGTCCGTTATACCCTATTTGCCCAGCTACATGCAATATTTTGGATTTCAAAACCATTTCAATATCGTTTCTATTGAGCGCACGGGGAGCCGCGTCCGGGGTCCCGGGCGGCGGCGGGAACGCGGGCGGGCACTCGGGCGAGCGCGCGGGCGGGCACGGGTTCCAGGCGGCAACGGGCGGGGCTCTGGGCGGTGGCGGCACCATGGTCAGGCACTTGGTCGAGTTCGTAGTCGGCAGCGGGCGCGCGGGCGAACACTCGATCGGACTCGCAATCGGGCGCAACCCGAACAGCCGCCGGCCGAGGGGCCGCCGCCTTCACGCGCAACGACGTTTTGCATGAAGCCGACGCACCTCGTTCGCGCCCAAATTCATCTGAGAAAACAACCTTTTGCTGGGCATAATGAGCGACAGACGTCTGTTTAAAAGGAGGCACCATGCCTGCACTGATTACCCACCGCCTGTTTGGCGAGGAGAGCATCGAGCGCCTGCCCCATGGCCTCATCACCTCCGATGACGAGCGCGCCGCCTTTCTGCTCGCCAACCAGGGCCCCGACCCGTTCTTCTTCCGCTTTCGCACGCCTCACATGGGCGCCTGCATGGAACTGGCCCGCGTGATGCACCGCAGCCGCATGTCGCGCCAGCTCGCCGCGCTGCGCGACGGGGTTGCGCACCTGCAGCCCTCCGACGCCGGCGTTGGCCGCGCATGGACACTCGGCCTGCTCTCGCACTACGTGCTCGACCGCAACGCGCACCCCTTTGTGTACGCCCAGCAGTGGGGCATTCAAGAGGTTGACGGCGACCTCACCGGCGCGGGCAGCCAGGTGCACGCGGTCATCGAGAGCGACCTTGACGTTCTCATGCTCCAGCTCAAGCGCGATGGCGCCACCGTCGCCGACTACCCGCCCGTAGGCGAGCTGGTCACCAACGCGCGCATCGATAAGGTCGCCGGAGCCCTCATGAGCTTTGTGGCAAGCAGCGTGTACGGCCTGAGCGTGGGGGCCAACGAGTACGGCGGGGCCGTCGCCGACATGCAGCTCGCCTACCGCATGATCGAGCCCGCGGGCTCGCTGCGTTCCGATGCGCTCGCGCGCCTGGAAGGCCTGGTCAAAGACTACTCGCTGCTCCAAGCGCTCGGACATCGCGTCACCGCCGAAGCCCCCGCGGGAGCAGGCAATCTGGCGTGTCGGGAATGGGTCAACCCGTTTACGCAGCACACGAGCACGGAGAGCTTCCCCGCCCTTTTTGAGCGCGCGCTCGATGACTACCAACAGGCCGCCGCGCGCTTTATCGAGACGGGAGACACGACGTCTGTGACCGAGCACCTCAACTACTCCGGGCGCCCGCTCGATGCAAGCGAGGAGTTCGACCGCGAGGAATAAGCGCGAACGCTGAGCCCGTGTGCGGCGCAAGGGTTTGACCCGGCGCTTCAGCGCGGGCGGCTTTGCCCGCACATGCTCCGCACATGGGCTTTCCTTGATCTCGCGCCGCGCATGGGTCCGACCCGACCCCGCTCCGCACGCGGGCGAACGTCCCATTTCGGCCCAACGATGGCAATGGGCGCAAGGAGCTCACAGGCACCGACAGGTGGCGCAGGAAGCTCTCGGGCGGCCGCAGGAAACGACAGATGGCGCGGAAGACTCTCGGACGCCCGCAGGTCGAGCGCGGCGGCCCCCGCGCAGCAGCGGATCATGCACGGTAAACGCCCCGGCGGCTGCAAGCTGCCCCCATGAAGGGGGTGCCCACAGCTGCCGGGGCGTATCAAGGCAGGTTGGGTGCCGGATGGTCCGTCGCCTCATCGCGACGACACACCCGGAGCCCTATCGCGACAGCACCTTGGACACGCGGCCGGCAACGGCAGCGATGCACACCAGCGCCATACCGAGCTGCACCAAAAACATGGGCACCACCGAAGCGATGGAGCCGAACAGCAGCGCGCGAACGAATGCGACGATCCCCGCGGGCAGCGATCCGCCAAACCACAACGCAGCGGCCAGCACCACTTTTCCGCTCAGGTTAAATGCATCCGAGCCCGCACGAGTTATCGCCAGCCACGCGCGCACCTCAGCCACCAACAGCAAAACGGGAAGGGCCAGCGAGACGACGGACAAAACCGATGTCAGCCACTCCATGCTCTCCACGGGCGCCGTCATCAAAACGATATCGATCAACACAGTCGCCAAGGCACAGGCGAGCGATATCACGCCCACCTCGGTGAGGGAACGGCGTGCCGAACAGTTCATGCATCTCTCCTTGTCTTTTTTCTGGCAAATCGCCCGTCAACCACGCGCAGACGTTGCTCACCAGTCAACAGCTCGCGGGCATTACCCCTCGGTCAACCACGCGCGACCATTACTCGCCTGCCAGCCACGCGCAGGTATTACTCTCCGGCGCCGTCGCCCTGCCCGCGCTCTTTCGTGAGCTTCTTTGCCTGATGGCGCGAGGCAAACCACACGATGAACGTTGCTAGGAAAAACAGCGTGGTGGCGATGCTCGCGATCCTCTCGAGTTCCGCGTTGGCCAAATACACCCCAAGGCGCGCGACCATAAACATGAAAACGGTGAGGGCGAGCAGGCCGTACGCAACCTTGGTAAGCGGGAGCTCGCGGTGCAGTTGGTTGTCGATGGGCGCGGGGCCGCGGGCGGCCTCTCGGCGCGCACGCAGTTCCTGAGCGGCCTCCTGGGCACGCGCGTCTTCCTCCCGGCGCGCCGCCTTTGCCGCCGCCTTGTCCATCTTCTTTGCGTCTGCGTGCTTTTTCGCGCTCACCGGATCATTCCCCTCATGTGTTGCATATTGCTACCCCGCCTTTTACCCAAAGAGGGCGACCGAGTTGTCCCACAATGCCCGGGCGATCGTGCTCGGGAGCTCTCCCGTACGGTCGCAGCGGTCGTACACGAGCGTGTCCGCCGTCTGCGCGATCATCGCAGGCTCGCATTCGAGGCCGCGGATCGGCTCGGGTGCCATGTAGGGGCAGTCGGTCTCGAGCAGCAGGCGATCGAGCGGGCAGGCGGCAAACGCCTCGCGCACCTCGTCGTTGCGCTTGAACGTGGCGGCGCCGCCAAAGGCGATGTGACAGCCCAGGTCCACAAACCGCTCCATGGTGGCACGGTCCTCGCCAAAGCAATGCAGCACGCAGCCGGCGCGCGGCACGCCCACCTGCCCCAACACGCGCGCGGCATCGGCGTGCGCCTGGCGCGCCGCGTCGCCGGTATCGTTGCGAAGATGCAGCTCAACCGGAACGTTTCGACGCACGGCCAGCTCGACCTGCCGCGCCATCACATCCATTTGCAGCTCATGAGGAGCCGCCTCGATGTCGTCGTCCGCGTCGAAGTGATAGTCCAGGCCAACCTCGCCCACGCCCGCGCACCACGGGTCGTCCAGCGCCGCCTCGACCTGCGCATGCACGGCATCCGTGTAGTCCGCCGTGCCATAGGGGTGCACGCCCACCAGATACCGGACCGGCAACGGGGCCCCCGCCTGCGCCGTGCGCGACGCCACGTCCTGCAGCCAGGCAGAAAAGGCCGTGGCATCGGGGGTTTCCTCACACGCATCCGCCACGGGGTCGAACAACGTCACCAGCCCGCGGACACCGGCGCGGTACGCGCGCACGAGGACTGCAACGGGGTCTTTATCCTCGCCCCAAAAGGAGCGCAGGTGAGCATGCGTATCGAACAGCGGGGCCTGCGGTCGGGGCAAGTCGAGCACCTTGTTCTTCTTGGTGAACTGCAGCTGCTCCCAACCCGCCAGCCCATCCTCTGCAGACGGCCACACACCGGCGGACGGCACCGTCCCCGGCGCACACGCGGGCTGCATTGGTTCATAGGTCATGGTGTTTCTCCTCGTTTGCTGCGACTACGACAAAGCGGATGCAGCCGCAAGAGCCGCGGCGAGCTGCACGAACTCGATCGTGGACAGGGTCTCCGCTCGAGCGGTCGACGCGATGTCGCACTGGGCGAACGCCGCATCGAGCGCCGCCTTGTCAAAACCGTTGGCGCTCATGGAGTTGCGAATGGTCTTACGACGCTGGGCAAAAGCGGCATCGACCACGCGCGCGATGTCCTCAGCGCTCGGAGCCCCGGCCAGCACCAGAACTGAGGCGCCATCCTGGCCCCCATTCGAGTCGCATGTCAAAACGCCATCAGAACCCGCCGTCGAAACCGGAGCATCCGTGCCACACGCAGCGTCAACTCGGCGATCCGACAACGTGCCGGGGAAGCCCACGCGATCGATGCGCACAACCGCCGAATCCACGTGCGGGGCGGGCATAAAGCAACGCGGCGGCACCTCAAAACGACCCGTGACCTCGCCATACAGGGAAAGCTTGACCGTGTAGGCACCGTACACCTTAGTGCCGGCAACGGCGGCGATACGGTCGGCAACCTCTTTTTGCACCATGACCACCGCACGCCTGAGGCTCGGCATGGTCTGGAAGAACTGCAGGATGATGGTCGCCGCGACGTTGTACGGCAGATTTGCCACGAGCAGCTCGGACTCACCACCAAGCGCCTCGGCGATCTGCGCCGGCGGGACCGCGAGCGCATCGCCCATGATGAAGTTGAAGTTGGGATGGTCGATCGCATGGGCCGAGAGCACCGGCTCGAGCTCGGAATCCATCTCGATCGAAGTCACGCGGCCCGCGGCCTGCACAAGCGCCAGCGTGAGCGTGCCGATACCGGGACCCACCTCGAGCACGCGCTCGGAACCCGTGAGCTCGGCGAGATCCATAATGCGCTCGATCACATGGTTGTCGATGAGGAAGTTCTGCCCCAGGCGGTGCTTTGTGGCCAGGCCAAAGGCCTCGAGTATCTCTCGCGTGGCGGAGGGATTGGCCAGAGGGGAGGTTGTCATGGGCGAAACCCTTCACGATGACGTATTACAACGTGCCTAGCTTACCAGCCCAGCCAGAAGCCGGGCAATGGCGAGCCGCAGCTGGGACAAGACCCATCAAGGCAGAAGCTGGGCCGAAGGCCAGCCCGAGCGCAGTCGGAACCGGGTTGGAGCCAAAACGAAACAGGTCGAATGCCGATCCAAACCAAGTCAATCTTGAACGAAGCTGAGATGTCGCCGAGCCGTCGCGGAACCGGTTATGGCAAAAGACGGGCTGGAACTGTGGCTGTGACGAACGAAGTTGGCCAAAAATGGGCCGAGGCGCGCAAACGCAACCCGAGCCGGACCGGAGCCGACCCGAGCATGGCTTGGGTTGAGGCAGCGAGGGCCTGAGTTGCGGTCAAGCCAGAAACGAAACGATGTATCGTGACCCTCATGCAATCCTCGTGATTGAGAAGGTGCAGCCAAGCCAGAAACGAAGACGATTGTATTCCTGCAAATGACCCGTCGGCCCCCGTTGAAGCCGCAAATCAGGCGAAAAGGTAACGAACTTCACGACGTCCTGAGTACACGCGCAATTTGACCTTTGTTTTCCCTGATAAAGTCTTTTATCTTTGGCGTCTACTCGGGAGGTACGGATCTTCGTTACCTTTTCACTCGATTTGTGGCTTGCATCCCACGCACAGGGAGCAAAAACTCAAACCCGAGTCAGAGGAAAGGCGCCTCTCGGCGCCTTTCCTCTCATCTTTATCTGGCCGTGCCCCGTGCGGAGCATGCGCCCAGCACATTTCGACGCAAACAGCCCTTACGCCAAGCGCGGGAACAGGGCCTCGCCCTTCTCGACCGGCAGGCCCGCGGCGAGCTGGCCCCACGCGCAGGCTGCTGCCATGTTGTCCGTGGCGGCCTCGCCCTCGCAGCCGATGCGGCGCAGCGCCTCGGCGCTGGTGCTCGGCATGAGCGGCATGAGCAGGTGCGCGGTGATGCGGATGCACTCGAGCAGGTTCCAGATCACGTTGGCGAGTTCGCCGGTCTTCGCGGGATCCTTGGCGAGTGTCCACGGCTCGGAGTTCTCGATGTAGAGGTTGGCGGCATGGACGAGCTCCATGACCTCCTTGGCGGCGTCGCCGTAGGCGAAGGCCTCCATCTTGGCGGCGTAGCGCTCGAACAGGCCGTCGGCCACGGCTGCCAGCGGGTTCTCGGCGTAGCCGGCAGCGCTGGAGTCGCGCTCGGGCGTGGCGCCCTCGAAGTACTTGATGCACATATTGGTGGAGCGCGAGATCAGGTTGCCCCAGCTGTTGGCGAGGTCGGCGTTGTAGACCTGCTCCATACGGCCGAAGCTGATGGCGCCGTCGGTGCCGGGGGTAACGTCGGTCATGAAGTAGTAACGATAACCCTCGACACCGAGCTTCTCGATGACCTCGCGCGGCGCGATGGCGTTGCCGCGGGACTTGGACATCTTCTCGGCCTTGCCAGTTTCCTCGTTCTTGACGGTGAGGAAACCGTGAGCGAAAACGTGCTCAGGCAGGGCCTCGCCCAGCGCCATGAGCATTGCGGGCCAGATCACGCAGTGGAAGCGGATGATGTCCTTGCCCACGATATGGGTCTGCGCCGGCCAACGGTAGGCGAAGTCGGCCGCCGCCTCGTCGCCCTCCTGGCCGTAACCCACGGCGGTCATGTAGTTGGTAAGCGCGTCGAACCACACGTAGGTCACGTGCTCGTCATCGAACGGGACCTGGATGCCCCAGTCGAAGGACGTGCGGGAAACGGAGAGGTCGTTCAGGCCGCCCTCCACGAAGGAACGGACTTCGTTCATGCGGAAGTCGGGCTGGACAAAATCCGGGTGCTCGTCATAGAGCGCGAGCAGCTTGTCCTGGAACGCGGAGAGCTTGAAGAACCAGCTCTCCTCCTTGACGCGCTCGAGCGGGCGATGGCAGTCGGGGCAGAGGTGCTGGCCCTCGGTACCGCGGGCCTCGTCGGCCTTCTCGACCTGAGTCTCGGTGAAGAAGGTCTCATCCGGCACGCAGTACCAGCCGTCGTAGCTGCCCTTGTAGATGTAGCCGGCCTCCTGCATGCGCTCCCACAGGTACTGCACGGCGCGCTTCTGGCGGGGCTCGGTTGTGCGGATGAAGTCGTCGTTCGAGATCTCCAGCTCCTCCCACAGCTCATGGAAGTGCGGAGCCTGGGAATCACACCACTCCTGCGGGGTCATGCCGTGCTTCTCGGCGGCCTCGGCGACCTTCTGGCCGTGCTCGTCCATGCCGGTCAGGAACTTGACGCTGTAGCCGGCGGCACGGCGGTAACGCGCCTGGACGTCGGCGATGATGGTGGAGTACGCGGTGCCCAGGTGCGGGTCGGCGTTGACGTAGTAAATCGGCGTGGTGATGTAGTAGGACGGCTTCGAGCTCATGACACGCGGCTTCCTTCTCGCTGGTTGTTCATGCAATTCTTCATTTTAGCAGGTGAAGCGCAGCCGCCAAACCGCAACATCCTCACACGGCGCGCCGGCCTTCGTTCACCTCTTCGAAGTCATCCGCATCGACCATCCACTCGCCAATCATCCTCCCGATACTCGCCCTCGTGGAGTCACTTCCGCCCTCGAATTTCTCCCGCCACCATGCTATGCGCTCTTTTACCTGGCCGAGCAACTCTGGACGGCGAGATACGAGGTCAAAGGGCAAATATAGACATTCCGCTGGCATCTCATTAACCTTATGGACCCAGTTGTTGCCCGCAAGGAGTTCGAAGACCGCCTCGAGTTTGCCCTCATCGAAGCCGAACACATATCCCCGCCTGCCCTTGAACGGGCGTTTCGCGAGCGCGATCCAGGGCACCCGGATAACGTAACCCCATGAAAGCACCTGTTCAAACCCTACATCATCGAGCGACAATTCATACTCCGCGGACAGCTCCCCACGCGGGGAATCGAGGTTGCGGCTGCCGTACATGCCGAACCACGCTCGGACCATCGGGTCGATGGTCGATGTCATCATCGTTTGTCGCAGACAGATAAGGTTCGCCGGAATGAGGAAGATGCTGAAGAAGATCGCGCCGTAAACGATGTTCCGTGGATCGCCCTTCGAATAATACAGGAGCATCCAAACGACACCGACATCGAGAAACACGACAAATGTCCTTAAGCGCCGACCCACCGTTCCAAAGCGGACATCTTTGAACGCTTGCAGGTTGAGCAAGACCCGCTCGCAAACGTCTATACGTTCGCGAGGCGCATCAAGCAGAGGGGCCGTCAAGCGCACCTGTGGCGCGCCGTACCGTTCTTGCATCGACGTAGGCTCACGTCCATCTAGAGACCCGCCCGCATCGGTTCGAGCGAGCGGCCCGGTTAGACCCTCCGTATGCGAATCCTGCGAGAAGTCCATGGCCGCCCCCAACTTAGCCCTGCAGCTCGAGTGCCAGGTTGTAGACGTCGCGCTTCTTTCGCGAATACTTCTGCGCCAAGCGCTTGGCCAGCGCATTTGCCGAATCGCCGGCGGAGAGGCCCTCGGCGATGTCGGAGCGCAGCAGCTCATCCGGGTCGACGGGCGCACCGATGGAAGCGCCGGCGGCGAGCGCCGCCTCGAGCCGATCGAGCTCATCCTCGCTCGGAGGCGCCACCACGATCACCATCTCGCCCTTGAGCTCGCCGCGCTCGAGTACCTGCTCGTGCAACTCGGGCGCAGGCGCGCGCAGCACTTCCTCATGCAACTTGGTGAGCTCGCGGCATAAGGCAACCGTACGCTGGGGAAACACCTCGGCGATCGCCTTGAGCGAGGCCTCCACGCGATGCGGGGACTCGTAGAAGATCAGCGCCCCGGGAACGGGGGCCAAACGCTGCAGACGGCGCACGCGCTCACCGTGCTTGCGGGGCAAAAAGCCCTCGAAAAAGAACTGGTCGCTCGGCATGCCGGAGAGCACCAGAGCCGTCACGCACGCAGAAGGGCCGGGGATCACCTCGACCGGAGCGCCTTCGCACCGAGCCAGCTCGACGAGCACCTGACCGGGGTCGGAAACGCTCGGCATGCCGGCGTCGGAGGCGAAGGCGATGCGCTCGCCCGCCAGCACGCGGCCCACGAGCTCCGGAGCGCGGCGTTCGATCACATTGTCATCGCAGCGCACGAGGGGTTTGGAAATCCCCAGATAGGCAAGGAGCTTGCCCGTCACGCGCGTGTCCTCGCAGCACACCGCGTCGGCACGGCGGAAGGTCTCCGCGGCGCGGGCGGAAAGATCGCCCAAATTGCCGATGGGCGTCCCCACCAGTGACAGCATTCCCCCGGCACCGCCGCCTGCATTCAACGTATTCTCCGCTTCCATGCGCTACTCCATCATCGCGCGCTCAAGCGGGGCGAGCGCCACGCGGGCGTCCCACGCCGGCAGGCGACGCTCGGTTTTCCATGTTTGGAAGAACCAGCCGTCCGCCGCATCGAAGGTCGCAAGCTGGTTCGACACAAAGACGCGCTCGTACGCGCGACGCCCCTCGGGCGTGACCGAAGAGCCGGAAAGCACCGCAGCGCCTGACCATTCGCCCACGATAACGGGGAACTTGAGGCTCTTCGCCTCGTGTATCAGAGCCTTGTTGCGCTGTATGGCAGAGGTGAGCCCCCGGGGAGTGGTGATGTCCTGAGCGGTCTCATCGCGGAAATGATACAGATGCAGGTCCATGACCACGTTTTGATACTGGTCGCCCGCCATAAAGCGCTTCCAGGCGCCCGGGTGCCCGGAATCGGAAAACACGACGATCTTTCGCGTGGGCATATGGCGACGCACGACTTCATATGCATCGCGGTAGAAATTCCGCAGGTAATGGCTGGGAATGCCAACGCTTGCGGAAAACAGCCCCGTGCGCACGCTCATGACGGGCGAGTCGAGCAGCTCGATGCCGAGCAAGGGGTCTTGTTCTCCGTAGCGCTCGGCAAGACGCTCGAGCACCTCGAGCGCCGTCGCCCTGCCATTTGCAGACGAGTGCCAATCTGCAACGATATCCGAGGTGGTGGGGGAGCTATTGGAATCTCCCTGTCCACCGGGGACCGTCGCGAGATCGAGTAGGACCTTCATCTCGTATTTGTTGGCCCACTCCATGGCGCGATCGATGTAGTCGATGCAGGAAATGTACGATTCGTGCTCGTTTTGGGAGCCAAACGCGTACCACGGCAACGGAATGCGCACCGCGTTGAGGCCCATGGCGGACATGCGCTTGAAATCCAGTTCGGAGATAAAGGTTTCGTAATGCTCGCGGATGCGCTCGTTATAGGCGGCCGGCCCCAAGACCTGCTGAAGCTCGCCGTCGTTCGATGCGCCCGTCGCGGCAAATAAAGACGGCGTGACCCACGGCTCCAAGATAAACCAGCCGGACAGATTGACACCGCGAATCCTGTCGAACATGGGCAGCCCTCTCCGCGTAAAACCTACTCGTCTCCTTAGGATACCCCCACATCGCGGAGCGCACGCGATGGAAAGTAAATGCAAAAGGCCTCCCATTTCTGGAAGGCCTCACAATGCAAAGGGTGGCGCGGAAGGGAGTCGAACCCCTGACACGAGGATTTTCAGTCCTCTGCTCTACCAACTGAGCTACCGAGCCACAAGGTGCGCTGTCGTTAACAGCGGAGATTACTATACCAAAGTTTACGATCCGGTCAAGCGCGTTTTTTCCTTTTGTCAAAATTCACCCGCACCCTGCCGCCGACCAGGGAGGCGCGGAACACGACGCGCATAAGAGGCCGCGGCACGCGGGAGGGGCGACGTGCACACATCCCAATCGTCCAAGACGCCTACAGCTCGACCGACCGGCTTGGACACCCTACCGTCATCCGGACAGGGCGCACCAGGCGCCCTCACCCTGAACGTGCGAAGCCACCTCCCTTGGAGAGCACCGCTCAATCACGAGATAGGCCCGGGCGCACGAGCACATACTCCAAGGCGGAACGCAGCTATGACGCTGTATGACCCGACCCGCGGCATCGACAAACGCGATATCGATTGGGGCCGACATGAACCACGTGTGCACCGAACGGCAGCGTGGAAACACCAAGATGCGCGGGCGAGTTGCTTCGTCCAACGCGGAGCATGCAATCAGTCCCCTCGCGCGCTGCCAATACGTCACCGCCCCTTCAACATCCCCATCCCAGCCAAGCTCGCATAGAGCCCGGGCGGCAATCGCACGCCACGCCACGTCTCGCCCGGGGCGCATAGGGCACGATGCGATTCGCGAAACGCCGCGCCGCCGAGCCCCGGCCTCCGCTCCCGGCGCTCCGCATCGGTTGCCCGCATCGCGGCGTTGGCGCAGCACGCGAACCCTCCAACGTCTCAAAAATCCAAGACGCCCCACGCAATCACCTCATCTTCAAGCCATCCCATGCGTCGCCGCAACACACGGTTTCACGGCCAAAGCCATATCCCCAGCAGAAAGACGCCCTACATAACCACCCCCGGCCTCCATGGATCCACCGTGATGGACCTCGTGTGCGTCAATTCCAGGGGAGCCCCCATATCGACTCCCGCAACCACCAAGCCCTGGGGCCACGGCGCATACCGCATCGTGCAACGATAGGTGCGCAGGCTCCCGACCATGTGCAGCAGGGACCCTCCGGTGGCGGAATCGCCTCCCGCCTGCTCATCGGCCTCTACATCGATTTCCACGTCATAACCGTCCATCGCGCGCTCCAAGCGCTCCTCCACGTTCGACGCAGACCCCGCCATCGAAAGGGCGCCCGTCGCGTCGCCCGCCGGCGCCACCCCATGGGCGAGAACGATGTCGGGTGCCACCCGGTCAAAGCGCGCGGTTGCGGACGCAAACACCATCACGTTGTACACGATGAGCGCCACGACCAACATGACGGGGGCGACGACCGCCATCTCGACGGTTGCCTGGGCATGCTCTTCCCGCATGGCGCGCAACCGCATCACGTCCCTCCGCCGACCAACGAGGCGATATCGCGCACGCGCACGGTCAGCGGAAGCGTGCCGCCGCCCGGCAACGGAATCTCCGCGACGGTGAGCTCCATCGACATGATGCGGTCCTCCACCGCATAGCCAACCGCCCGCACAATCGCCTTCGGATCCGTCGATCCGGCGGGGATGTCCCGCAAGACCGTTTGGACGTTCACATAGCCCTGCATTCCCGATGCCTGAGCAACGCGGGCGCTGTCCGTCAGCACGGGTTTTCGCTGGCTCAAGTCGACGGGCTCTATCCCCAGCGCGCGCACGATGCCCTGCAGGCGCTCGCTCAGCCACGATCCGACGGGACCCAGCCCAAGGCCCTCCAAGCCATCCACGATGTCGCCAAACGCCTTGTCGACGCCCGCCCCCGCCTCGCCGTAGGAAACAAGCAGGTCGCCCCAAAGATCCATCACCGAGTCGACGAGGCCCACCGCCCCTCCCGACCCGACACGCTCCTCAAGGGAGCTGAAAAACGACGAGAGCACGTTGTTCTCGCGTGTCGCCCTGTCTGGAGCGAGAGCCGCCGCGGAGATCGCCCCACGTTCGGTGATGCCCTCCGACGCAGCGAATGGCGTTTCAAGCTCATCCGGCGAATCGACCGCCGACGCGACGACGAGCGCGATGCACCCGTTCCGCCCGGGAGGGGCGATGCGCGGACGTTTTCCCGAGAGAGCCGATATCGCCTGCTCAAAGGCAGAACCCGCCTGCTCCGCCTCGCCCCGTGCACGTGCCTGCTCATCCAATTCGCGTTGGCGAGCGGCAACGTACTCGTCCAAAGCAAGCGTATACGCACGCAGGTGGTACTCAAAACCGTTGTCGATGCTCGTCGACGCCGCCGGCGCCTTGCCCACATCTCCCACGCCGAACTTGCACACGGGGCATTCGCGCGCACTTCCCTCCTCAATGCTCGCGAGAGCGATCAAAGGGCCCTGCGCGCCCGCAACCCCCGGACACGATGACGAAAAATGCAGGGTCAACCCGTCGTCCTCAACACTCGACGGCCACACAGCGTCGGTATACAGCGTTGTCCGTCGCACCTCATCGGTGTTCTTGGGAAGCAGCTCGACCGTCGAGGTAATCACCCCGTCGCGCTCAACGACCTGCGCGCCCTCCAACATCTGAAGGGCGTATCCATAAAACGCGTGACGCGCAGCCGCGTCCGCCCGCGCCTCGACGCCTTGCCCTTCCGGCTCATCATGCTCGTAACGCCACCGGTAGTACGCCCGCCCTCGCTCGAGAGCCACGTTGGGCTCCCATACCGTGCTCGATGCGAAATCGGGATTGTCCTCAGCCGCTATGCCCGAAAGACGCGCGGCGCGCTCCTGCATGTTCCTGCCATTGCGCCCGCAATCCGCCAGCCACGCGGCCTCTTTTTTAGCCGCCACCTCCTCGGATATCTGAGACAGATCATCCGCCGCCTGCTCCAGCTCCTGCGATTCCTGAGTCAGATCATCCA
This sequence comes from Collinsella stercoris DSM 13279, assembly GCF_020735465.1. GTDB lineage: Bacteria > Actinomycetota > Coriobacteriia > Coriobacteriales > Coriobacteriaceae > Collinsella > Collinsella stercoris. The sequence goes on from NZ_CP085935.1 coordinate 1,756,676, forward strand.
GCGCGATCTGGCTGCCCTCCAACGCCGGAAACTCAGATGCCGAGGTTGCAGGCGCTGCGAGCGCACTGCCCGTGTATGTGATCGACTCTGTATTTTGAGCGGTGCTCGCCCTCGTGGCATTGGCAGCGACAAGATACGGCAGGGACCCCTCGAGCGTCTTTAAGCCACGCGAGGCCGACGCCACGAACGTGTTACGCGCTTCGAGCATATCGATGCCCGCATCTAAGGTCTTTGCCGCAGCGCTCTGGGCGCCGGGGACAAAGGCGCCGATCATCCCCACGCCCGTCATGGCAAATCCCGCCAACCCCATGCTGAGCGCGCACGCGTCAAGCACCGTCGCGACCGTATGGTACGAGGAAACCACGTTCGCCCCGGCAAGGGCCGTCGTATCCGCGTTGGCCTGGACATCCCCCGACCTGCCCGCCGACCAAACGGCCAGCGTTGCGGAGAACAACAGCGCCAGCACCATCAGCATGGCAACGGCGGACGCGACGGTCGTATACGCGCCCTCCTCGATAAACAGATCGATGCCCCAATGCGCGCATGGACGCCCCGTCTGCTCACCTGCGCGTCCCATTTGAGCGCACGCGTTTCTCGCCCGGGCGCACGCGCGCCCCATGCGCGTTCGCCCCATGCGCACATACCGTGCACGCGCGATCGCCGCCCTACTCATTCCATGCTTCGATCCACGAGGCATAATCTCCCTCCAGCCATTCCGGTCTCGCCTCATACGAAACGCTCACGCGCATCAAAATGTCCCCCCGCGCGTTCGTCTCCCCCATCGTTGCGGCAAACGCCCCCAAGATGGGCAGGGGGCAAACCGCGCCCGCGATCACCACCTCGACCTCGCCTTCCGCGGCCGGCGCCCGCGTGAGCTCGATGTCCCATGCGAGCGGACCGCCCGCATGAAAAATCGAGAGATCGGGGATGGCGGCGAGTCGACGCAGGGCAAAAGACCGGTACGCCTCATCGCCGTCGGCATCGCCCGTCGCCAGCAAGCGAGCGGTCTCGGCGGCGGTCGATTCCATAACGGAGCGCGTATACAGCAGGCAGACCGGCTGCAGCATGAGCAAAAGCAGGAGCAGAAACGCCGGGATCAACATCGCCGCCTCAACCGTCGCCTGGGCGAGTTCCCCATCAGCGCCCTCAGTACAGGGATATGTCGATGAACCCGTCGCCATCCAACAGGTGCGATGCCGCCTGTTGGACGATCCCCGCAAACGTCCCATCGACGGCCGCCCGCCAAATCGCCGCGCACGCCACGACCATCGCCAACAGCGCGACGACGGTAAGCGCATATTCGAGCGTGCCCTGCGCCGTGCGCTCCCGTGCCACACGCCACGCCCTGTCAGCCCGCCCGTTCGCATGCTCGCCTCCCCGTCGTCCCCAAAAGTCACGGGCGCCGATCGGGCGCCCTCGCCACATGCGACCGAGCGCGGACCTCACACGCTTCCCGCCAGCACCCTGGCCACCCGGACCACGCTCTGCTCGCCGTCCTCCGTGCTCACCAGCACCACATCGCACCAGGCATCTCCTCTCCTCACCAAGGCGCCCCACACATTGCCGTACATATCGAGGTAGCCGCTCGCGCCGAGTATCACGCCGCACACATCCGCATAGGCGTCCAACACGCGCTCGGCGGCGACGGGCAGATCGCCTCGTTCGGTCCAGTACACGATCGCGGTCGTCGCGTCGCCGTCACCCCTTTCCCCCTCTCCCTGCGGCAGATCCTCCAAAAATGAGCGCGCGGAGCTCTCTTGACCGGGGCCATCCAAAAGCCCCCATATGCGCTGTAAATTGTCGCCATTCGTTCCGTCAGTGCCCGCATCGTCGGTTCCGCCCTCCTTATCTGTCCCACCGTCATCACCGACCCCATCGCTGCCGCCAGCTCCGCCTTCGTCGCCAGCCGCCGATTCGGCGCCCTCGTCAAACGACCTCTCATCCGCCGCGTCGCCCGAACTCGGGGGGCCTCCCCCATCCGCCAGCGCATGGCAGGCCAAGGCCGCAACGATTGCCAAACCCACGCAGGCAGGGAACGCCCAGCCCCACGGGCCGCGGAACCGAATCCACGGACCACGCACCCAGACCTGAGGTTCGCACGCCCCGCCTCGCGGGTCACGCTGCGGGCGGCGCGAGCCACACGCCCGGCGCTTCCTCACAGGCCGTTGATGCCGTCGGAAATGGCCGTCCACAACTCACTCACCTTGTCGCGAAACGCGATGATCGCGATGATCGCGATGACCACGAGAACGCCCACCAAGATCGCGTACTCCGTCGTTCCCTGCGCCCGCTCCTCCTTCGACAGAACGGGCGCGGCAACCGTTGCTCGCCCATAGGCGTCATGCATCAAACGCCACGCATCCCCCAACACCTCATGCAGATACTCGACCAAAGCGACCATGAAAACCTCCCTACATCATTCCGCCGGCAGCAAGCAGCGGACCCAATATGGACAACAACAGGGCGGGAAGGATCAACGTCCCCGTGGGGATGATGAGCTTGACGGGAGCGCGCTCTATGCGGCGCTCGACCTCGGCGCGATGCGCCGCGCGCATCTCCCTTCCCTGCCCTTCGAGCGTTTCCGCCAAGGGGGCGCCAAGCTCGAGCGCCTGCGAGACAGCAATCGCAAACGTCTCGAGCGCACGCACCCCCGTCTCGCGCGCGACCAGCCGAAGCTCATCCTCCCGCGTCGACAACCCCGATTGCCAAGACACGTGCGCGCGGGCGAGCCGCACGGCAAGGGGGCCCGACCGGCCATCGCAATACAGCTCCAAAGCGGCATCGAACGAGAGTCCCGCCGACAATCCCAGCCGCACGATATCGACCATCTCCGACACCTCGCCGAGCGTCACCGAGAGCTCGGCAGCCGACGCAGGACACAGACGACCGCGCGCGAGCGCACATGCGCGTGAGATAAGACCCGCGAAAGCGGCCCGAAACCGCCGCGCCCACCGGGCACACGTCTCTCGCCGATCCTGGGCATCCCACCCAAGCAGCAAAAACGTCGGCACCGCCGCCAAAACCCCCGAGACGACCGCCGGGGCCGTCATCGCAAACAATCCGCCCATCACGCATCGACCTGCATGATCTTGCGAATGACCAGCCACGCCGCGATGTTCAGCGCCAGCGCGACAGCGAGCGACCCTATACCCGGCCCCGTGGCCACCCCGGCCCTAAAGTCCCGTGACACAAGCGAGAGAAAGCCGACCATGATGACGGGCATCCCCGCCACAAGGCGCGCCGACATGCGCACCTGCGCCGTCTTGACCTCGAGGTTCCGCGCCAGCTCGATGCGCTCCCCAACAAGCCCCGCCGCCTCAGATAGCAGGCCCGTCAGCGAGGCCCCGGTTTTCCTTGACACCTTGAGCGCGAGCACCACCAAATCCAAGGCGGGGGCGTTGAGACGTGTAACCAACTCGTCGAGCGCATCGACCGAGGAGACCCCGCACGTCATCAGCGCCGATGCATGGAGGAACTCCGTGCGCACCGGTTCCTCCGAGCGTCCGCCAACATATTGCATAGCCTGCGCGAGCGAAAGACCCGAACCCAAGGAGAAGGCCAGGGCGCCAAAGGCTTCCGGCATGGCGCGCTCGATGCGCTCGCGCTCAGCCCGCCTGCGCGAAGTCATCACGCCATGCTCCGCAAGGCCACGTTCCACCAGGGCGCGTGCCCGTTCAACGCTGCGCCTCGCGCGCCGAAACGAGCGACGCGCCCGCTCCTGCACCCGCGCGATGTCACCCGCCCCCTCGCCATGGGCACGCCCCTCGTCCATGAAACCCAGCGCGCTCGCCGCTACGAGCGCCCCGACGAGCAGGGACACGATTGTCGCCATAGCGCCACCTCCTCCCGATCAAGAGCCTCCGACCGCACGGCTTCCTCGATGAATTCCGGTTCGCGCGCCAACGTCCACGAACGCGAGAAGGCGTCGTACGAGACATACTCCGTAAGCCTCACTCCTCCATCGGGAGCGCGCGAGACCCCGGTATATGTCGAGACGAATCGCCTGCCGTCCGGCGTGCGAACCGACATCACGATTCCGTCAAGAGCCATCGCGATCTGCTCCTCGATCAGATCGCTCGATAAGTCGATGCCGTATCGGGCCAGCAGCGTCAGGCGCACAACGGCCTCCTGAGCACTGCCGGCATGCAGCGTTGTCAATGACCCGTCATGGCCCGTGCTCATGGCTTCGAGCATGTCGATCGCCTCTCGATTGCGCACCTCACCGACCACGATGCGATCGGGTCGCATGCGCAGGGCGTTCACCAGCAAGTCGTGGATGCTCACAGCGCCCTCGCCCTCGATGGACGCCTCGCGCGCCTCGAGCCGCACCACATGGGGATGGTGCGTGAACTTGAGCTCAGCCGAATCCTCAATGGTCACGATTCGCTCTCCGTGCGGGATCTCGCAGGAAAGCGCGTTCAAAAGCGTCGTCTTACCCGACCCGGTGCCCCCGGCAACCGCCAAATCCTGACGCACGCGCACGGCAAACGACAACAGTTGGGCATACCAAGCGGGAAGCGACCCTAACCGAACCAGGTGGTCAAGTGCGCTGATACGGTCGGAGAACTTGCGGATGGTGAGCGTGGGTCCGTCGATGGCAATGGGCGGAATCACCGCGTTCACGCGATACCCGTTCGGCAAGCGCGCGTTCACCATGGGGCTGCGCTCATCAACGCGGCGACCCAACGGCGAGATGATGCGATCGAGGAGCACTCGAATCTGCTCCTCCGATTCAAACAGCCTGCCGAGCGCCACCAGCGTGCCCCGACGCTCGATAAACGTATGGTCACGTCCATTGACCATGATCTCCGTCACCGCATCGTCTTCCAAATACGGCTGCAGCGGGCCCAGGCCCACCACGTCGTCCAAGACGTCGGCGATGATCTGCTCCCGCTCGTCCATCGTCACATCCAGGCGCTCGTCGGCATTGACCACCGCCTCGAGCGCAGGCCTCAACTCAAGGCGACCGCGGTCGACGTCGCCCGCCTTCACAATGCGCGCGACCTCCGAAAAGCCGACGCGGTCCATCATCAAGCGCATGATGCGCACGCGCTCGGGACGCAGCGATGATGCCCGCTCGGACGCGACGACATCCCTTGCCACAACGCGTACCGACACGCTCGGGGCAGCGGAGCGCTCCTCGCCCACCGCTTCCATGCGACGCAACAAGCTCATCTCTCACCACTCCCCCTCTTGCCCCACGGAAGCCTGAACTTAGTCGCTGGCGTGTTTTGAGGTGCCGGCTCCAGGCTTCCCACCATCCGGCATCCAAGTTCGCTCAGCAGCTCGCCCGCAAATGAGCGCATGTCCCTCGAAAACGCGCAGTCCTCGGCAATCAGCGCATCGAGCTTGTCGAACGAGAGCAGACCGGACACGCGATCGCCTCCATCGGATATGCGCGCCCGAGAACGCAGCGACGCCCCCATCTCAAACCGCAGCGCCTCCTCTTCGCCGCTCCCGCAACCTCCCACCCCGTTGAACACGCTCGTCATGCGCGTTGCGGGAACCCCCAGGCGCATCGCGAGCGCCACCGCGCGGGCAGCGGAGGCCCCCGATGTCTCGCCGGCCCCTCCAATCACCAGGCAGCGATCGCACGCGCCGACCGCCACCGCCACCGCGTCTCCCCAAAAGCAGGACGTGTCGGCAAAAATCACATCGGCGGCACTTCGGAGCGCATCGATCAACTGCTCGACGGAATCGCCGAACAGCTCCGCGCGCTCGCCCTCCGCCAGCGGGCCCCACAGCGTCAATCCCGGCCCCACGCGCATGGCAGTCGCCTCGATATCACATTCGGCGATACTTCCTCCGCTTTCGTGGGCCATCAGACCCTCGAGTCCCTTAAACACATCAACGCCCAGCACCGCCGGCATGTCCCCGCACATCAAGTCCAGATCAAGCACGGCGGATCGCAGCCCAACGCGCGCGGCGCAGGCCGCAAGCCCCGCCACCACCGTCGTCTTGCCCACCCCGCCGCGGCCGGAGACCACCGCCACCAAGGGGGCCCGATGGCCTCCCCCGGACATCGCGGCGTTCGCGCCCGCGCGCGCCGCGACCTCCTTGAGCTCGTGCGCGTCGGCGGCAGGCATATCCACCCCATCGCGGCCCGTGCGGACGGACCCCTTGCAAGAAATGCCGCAATCCCCGGTGCGCTCAAGCGCCGACGGACCCGCACCCACCTCATCGTCTGGCTCGTCGAGCGGAGGCCAGAGCTCCTCAAGCGGAACCAGGTCATCGCGAAACGGAGGTGCCCCGTCCACCGTGCATCCGCAACCGTCGTCTTCCATGCATGTTCCCAACACAAGCGGCCGATCGGGCAGGGCGCATCCGGCCCACTCGCCCTCCGCCGCGATGACCTCATTAGCACCGGCGCGCAGCATGCGGGCAACAGAGCCCGGCCCGCATCCGGCGAGTATCGCCAGCACATCATCCCCGAGCCCTTGTTGCCGTATGCGGGTCACGTCTCGTGCGGTCCTATCGAGCGATGCCCCTCGACCAGCCACGACGATCCCCACACGCTCGGACTCGCACAGCGCACGTAGGCTCATCATCTCTTCGACCGACGCGACACGGGCGACCCTCGCGTCCCCATCGCGCTTCAGAACTTCTTGGCGAGCCGTCCCATAGAGGCCCTCCTCGCAGCAAATCACCCAAATTCGCCCCATCGTCAATCTCCTTCGCCCGTTCCGACCTCGCCAACCGGCCCCTCATCACCAGACGACTCTGCCGATGCTTCGTCACCGGGCGTTTTCGCATCAGACTTTTCCTCGGCATCGTCGGAATCCCGATCCCCGTCCTCCTGCTCGGCGGGCACCGCAAGTGTGACCATGCCGCGAGACGCGGCAGCCAAAAGCTCGCGAACCGCCGAGGGGCGCACGGCGAGCGTGACCCACTGCACATCGCCCGAACCCGATGCGAGCGCGCTCGTGTCAATCACCTCGGCATCCGTCAACTTGTCCGCCAGGGCATCTCCTTGCACATACACGTCCACGAGGTCACCGCGCTCGAGCACGCCGCCCACGGCATGCTCGGCATCGCTCGCCACAGACACGGCGACCTTGCCGCGAGGCACGTCGACCGCACTCTCCCGCTGCTCGAAGTACGCCTCCGAAAGGGGCGCATGCGCAGGAATCCGCGCTGTCGCCGTGCGCCCCGCCACATCGGCAAGGCTGGTCACCGCCTCCGCGGGCAGCAACGTGGAAACCCACTCGGTAACCACCGCGTTCCCGTCGTCAATCTGCTCCCCCGGGTCGATGTCGCGCGTGGCAACGCACACGCTCACCAGCTCGCCGCCATACTGCTCCAGCGTCTCTCGCCGGGCGCGTTCCGCCTCTTGGTGTGCTCCGGATATCGCCGTAAACGAAATGACCGCCGCGGCAATGCCGGCGATGGCACTCACGAGCAACCGTGTTCTTCGATTCATGTTCGCCTCCTTCCTCCGCATGCGACCCACACCACGATTCTCAATGCCGAAGCACCCTCTCGGGAGGTCATTCTGAGAAAGGCAATTGCGACCTGTTGAGGGCTCTGACCTGCGGCTGACACGCACTGCAAGGAATGCGCCAGCTGCAGGTCAGAAACAGGAGCGATTGCCGCAACCCGCCCCTCAAAACTGCGCCCGCAACTAGATGGGAAGCCGATGTCCACAACAGAGCGAAAACTCGATTTCCGCGACAAGGGGCGAGAAACCGAGCAGATACGACCAGTCGCATGAAAAAGGAGGCCCGGCGCTCAGCCAAGCCTCCTTTTTGCCCCTCTTGGGCGGAAACCACGAGTTTCGCAGATCAGACGACCAAAGCCCAACCAATCGAACGATGCGCGTTCAACAACGCGGCCAAGCCCAATCGACCTCTCGACGCAATCGTTGCGGGCAAGTCCAATCGACTACGCAACACATTCAACAACGCAGCCAAGCCCAACCGGTCGCACCGCGCAATCGATAATGCAACTAAGCCCAACCAAACACACCGCGCAACCGGCGCCGCGCCCAAGCCCAATAGCCCACGCGGCGCCATCGGCCACACGGTCCACGCGGCACCGCCGGCCACACGGCTCGCACGGCGGCATCGGCCACACGCCCCGGAACCGCACGCACATCGAGCTACAGATGAATATCCGGGTCCAGGCTCTGCGCGCTCACGCGCATCTCCCTCGCGAGCGCGAGGAACGCATCGACGCGCACGCGCTCGATCTCCCCGTCCTCGACGCCCCGCAGCACCGCGCACCCCGGCTCGTGCACATGCGAGCAGTCGTTAAATCGGCAGGCGCGCGATGCCTCGACGACCTCGGGAAACGCCCTTGCCAAGCCGCGTTCATGACCCACCAGCGGCAGCGAGCGCAACCCCGGGCAATCCGCGATCACGCCGCAGGGCTCAGGCAGCGCGACCATGATGCGCGCCACCGTGGTGTGCCTGCCGGCGTCATCGCGCTCGCGCACGGCGTTCGTCTCGAGCGCCTCCGCACCCAACAGCGTGTTGAGCAGCGTGGATTTGCCTGCGCCCGACTCGCCCAAAATCATCCCCACGGCACCGCGCGGAATGCAGGCGCGCACCTCGTCCAGCCCCTCACCCGTATGCGAGGACGTCGCGATCACGCGAACGCCCGGGCCGGCAAGGCGGCGCAGGTCATCGGCGATCTGCACGACCTCGGCCGCCTCGCAGCGGTCGACCTTGGTGAGCACCACCACCGGCTCTGCCCCGCAATCACGCGCGAGCACGAGCGAACGGGCCACGCGGTCGCGCATGAGCGGCAACGTGTCGCGCTCGGCGCCCAGGGGCTGCACGATAAAGATCACGTCGACGTTGGCGGCGAGGACCTGACGCTCCCCACGACTCTTTCCACGCCAGCGCTCAAACGCCGTGCGGCGCGGCAGCACGCGCAAGATCACGCCCATGTCATGGCCGGGAGACACGCGCACAGCGACAAAATCGCCAATGGAGGGCAGCAGCCCATCGCCGTCCACGCCCGCGCCATCGGGAGCGCCCGCCCCCGCCGCGCCACCGCCGCGCGCCCGCGTCGCCTGACGACCCGAACCGCTGCGACCACCGCGCTTCCCCCGCTTGCCCTTGGCAAAATCCACCGCGTGCTCGGCGCGCAAAAGCGCCCCCGCGGCCGTCGCGATCATGGGGAACCCGCGGTCCAGGCGCACCACGGCGCCCAGCTCGATCTCTTCTAGAGGGATGTCGCCGGCCTGCGCCAGCTCCGAGCGCGCCCCCTCAAACGCAGAGACCTGCGCGCTGGAAGCACGCAGGTCCCCAAAGCTCGGAATATGTTCCAAAACGTCAGCCACGCTTACGCTGAGGTCCTTTCCGTTTACGCCTTGTTCTTCTCGATGCCGCGCATGATGGCCTTGTAGACCTCCATGATCGGGATGATCAGCAGCGCCAGACCGAGTGCGGTCAGCAGCGCGTGAGGCGGGAGCGGCATGAAGCCAAAGACGTTGGCGAGCACGTCGACCTCAACGGGAACGACGGTCAGCGCCAAGGCCAGGACGGCAGCGCCCCACAGCCACTTGTTCTGCGTCTTCATGGTGAAGATCGAGGCGCGGCGGCTGCGCATGTTGAAGGAGTGGAAGATCTCGACCATGGACAGGGTGATGAACGCCATGGTCACGCCCTCGGCATCGGCGGTGCCGGCGATCATGTCGGCGATGTCGATGTAGCCCATGTCAAAGTACACGCCGGCAAAGAAGGAGGCGAGCACCAGCAGGGTGATGATGATGCCCTGGAACGCGATGTCGAGGCCCATGCCGCCGGCGAACACGCCGTCGGAGGCGTTGCGGGGCTTGCGCTTCATGACGTCGCCCTCGGCCTCCTCCATGCCGAGCGCGAGCGCCGGCAGGGAGTCGGTGATGAGGTTGATCCACAGCAGCTGCACCGGTTGGAAGATGGTGAAGCCGATGAGGGTGGCCACGAACACCGAGAGGACCTCGGCGATGTTGGCGGACAGCAGGAACTGGATCACCTTGCGGATGTTGTCGTAGATGCGACGACCCTCCTCCACCGCGTGGATGATGGTGGCGAAGTTGTCGTCGGCGAGCACCATGTCGGCCACGTTCTTGGTGACGTCGGTGCCGGTGATGCCCATGCCCACGCCGATGTCGGCGCGCTTGATGGACGGGGCGTCGTTCACGCCGTCGCCGGTCATGGCGACGATGTTGCCCAGGCTCTTCCAGGCGTCGACGATGCGCGCCTTGTGCTCGGGCTGGACGCGGGCGTACACGGAGATCTCGGTCACGCGGGTCTTGAAGTCCTCGTCGGAAATCTTGTCGAGCTCGGCGCCGGTGATGGCCTGGGAGGCGTCGGTCACGATGCCCAGGTCCTTGGCGATTGCCACGGCGGTGTCGATGTGGTCGCCGGTGATCATGACCGGGCGGATGCCGGCCTCCTTGGCCTCGACGATGGCCGCGGTGACCTCGGGGCGAACCGGGTCGATCATGCCGGACAGGCCGCAGAACACCAGGTCGTGCTCGAGGGCCTCGGGGGTGAAGTCGGTCGGGGCCTCGGTGTAGGTGCGGTTGGCGAGCGCCAGCACGCGCAGGGCCTGATCGGCCATGGCCTTGTTGGCGGCGAGGATCTCGCTACGGCGAGCCTCGGTGAGCTCGACAATCTGACCGTTCTCGTACACATGGGTGCACAGGCCGATCACGACGTCGGGAGCGCCCTTGGTGAACTGCTCGAACTCACCGTCGAGCGTCTCGACGACGACGGACATCATCTTGCGGCCGGAGTCGAACGGGGCCTCGCCAACGCGCGGATGCTCGGCCTTGAGACCGGTCATGCCCGCCTTGGCGGCATCGTTCACCAGCGCGCACTCGGTGGGCTCGCCAACGGCCTCGCCCTTGTCCTCGTCCCACTCGGCGTCGGAGCACAGCGCCATACCGGCGAGGAACTTCTCCTCGGGGGCGGCGAGCTCGTGCTTGACGACGGTCATCTTGTTCTGGGTGAGGGTGCCGGTCTTATCGGAGCAGATGATCTGGGTGCAGCCGAGGGTCTCGACGGCGGTCATCTTGCGGATGATGGCCTGACGCTTGGACATCTTGGTGACGCCCATGGACAGCACGATGGTCACGACGGCGACCAGGCCCTCGGGGATGGCGGCGACGGCCAGGGACACGGCGACCATGAAGGTGTCGAGCATCATGGCCGGGTTGGAACCGAGCTCGCCGAAGTGGCGCACGATGTCCACGGCGAAGATGATCACGCAGATGGCGAGCACGAGCTTGGTCAGGATGCCGGAGAGCTCGTTGAGCTTCATCTGGAGCGGCGTGAGCTCCTTCTTGGCCTGGGTAAGGGCCGTGGCGATCTTGCCCATCTCGGTGTTCATTCCGGTTCCCACCACGACGGCGCGGCCGCGGCCGTACACCACGGTGGAGCCCATGTAGCACATGTTCTTGCGGTCGCCCAGCGGCACGTCGTCGGCCTCGGCCGCGAGCGCGATGGCGTCGGCGTGCTTCTCGACCGGGACGGACTCGCCGGTGAGGGCGGCCTCCTCGATCTTCATGGAAGCGCTCTCGAGCACACGGCAGTCGGCCGGGACGGAGTCGCCCGCCTCGAGCAGCACCACGTCGCCGGGAACGAGCTCGGAGCTCGGCATGTGGGACATCTTGCCATCGCGGATGACCTTGGACTGCGCGGCGCTCATCTCCTGCAGGGCCTCGAGGGCCTGCTCGGACTTGGCCTCCTGGACCACGCCCAGGACGGAGTTCAGGATAACGACGGAGAGAATGATGACGGCGTCGGCCCACTCGGGCTCACCCTGGATAAAGCCGGTGATGACGGAGATGGCGGCCGCGACGAGCAGCATGATGACCATGGGGTCGGCCATCTGCTCGAAGAAGCGCTTCCACAGAGGGGTCTTCTCCTCCTCATCGAGCTTGTTCGGGCCCACGCTCGCCAGGCGCTTCTGCGCCTCCGCGGCCGTCAGGCCCTGATCGGCGCTCGTGGACTGGGCCTCGAGCACCTCCTCGGCCGAAGCCAAGTATTCTTTCTCCACTTGGTACTACCTCCTGGGATCAGGCTGCCCAGCAGATTGATGCCCGATCATAATTCCCCAGGAGAGGGCAAGGGCTCATCAAGGCTGCCGTGCTGAACAGCGATGAATAACAGTCGACTATCTTACCCCATAGACAGGGGCTTCACACCAATATCGGCTTTTGGGCGTGGTCGAGCTGAGAGAGCGCGAATGGAATCGCCCGTAACGCAAGCTCTATGTGTAATGAATCGGCACGCGGTCGATTCACATCGATAAACGGCTTTGACTTTCCTATAATGTTCCCATGTATATCTGCTCACCAACGACGCTTACACAAGACATCAAATGGAGGTCTGTATGCAGGTAAAGCAAAAGCGCACCAAGATCGTATGCACCATGGGTCCCGCGTGCGACAACGACGAGACCATCCGCGAGATGATTAAGGCGGGCATGAACGTCGCTCGCTTCAACTTCTCTCACGGTTCCTATGAAGAGCATCAGGGTCGTATCGAGCGCGTCCGCCGCTGCGCTGCCGAGGTTGGCAAGCCCATCGGCATTCTGCTCGACACCAAGGGCCCCGAGGTCCGCACCGGTCTGCTTGAGGGTCACGCCAAGGTCGAGGTCCACACCGGCGACAAGATCATCGTCACCGCGCAGCCCACGACCGAGGACTGGCTCGGCAACGCCTCCCACATTTCCCTCGACTACCTCAAGCTTCCTTCCGAGGCTGAGAAGGGCTCCATCATCCTAATCGACGACGGCCTGGTCGGCCTCGAGGTCGAGTCCATCGACGGGCAGGACATGCACTGCGTCGTCATGAACAACGGCCTCATCGGCGAGCGCAAGGGCGTCAACATCCCCAACGTCGACATCTCCCTGCCCGCCGTCACCGAGCGCGACCGTCAGGACATCCTCTTTGGCCTGACCCAGAACATCGACTACATCGCGGCCTCCTTCATCCGCAACGGCAAGGCTGTCGAGGAGATCCGCGAGCTCTGCCGCGCCAACGGCGGCGAGCACGTCACCATCTTCCCCAAGATCGAGTGCGCCCTGGGCGTCGAGAAGTTCGACGAGATCCTCGAAGCTTCCGACGGCATCATGGTCGCCCGCGGCGACCTGGGCATCGAGATCGCCCCTGAGCTCGTGCCCCACGTGCAGAAGGAGATCATCCGCAAGTGCAACGCGGCCTACAAGCCCGTCATCACCGCCACGCAGATGCTCGACTCCATGCAGCAGAACCCGCGCCCGACGCGCGCTGAGGTCACCGACGTCGCGAACGCCATCTACGACGGCACCGACGCCGTGATGCTCTCCGGCGAGACCGCTGCCGGCAAGTACCCGGTCGAGGCCGTGCGCATGCAGGCCCAGATCGCCATCGAGACCGAGAAGCATCTCCCGGCCCACGCCGAGCTCAAGATCCCCGAGGGCGCTACCGGCACCCGCGTTGTCAACAACGTCGTGGGCATGTCCGCCGTTCAGATGGCCACCACGGTTGGCGCCAAGTGCCTCACCGTGCCCACCACCACCGGCCGCACCGCTCGCCTCATCTCGCACTTCCGCCCGAACATGCCCATCCTGGCGTTCTCCCGCCACGAGTGGGCCGTCCAGCAGATGATCATGTACTGGGGCGTGATCCCGCGCCAGGCCGAGATCACCCAGGGCACCGTCAACGGCACCATCGTGAAGGCCGTTGAAACGGCCAAGGAGCTCGGTTTCGTCGAGAAGGGCGACCTGACCGTCGCGACCGCCGGCGATGCCCGTCTCTCCGTCGAGCTCGAGGGCAAGATCTCCTCGACCAACCTCGCCTACGTGGCTCAGGTGCGCTAAAACACGCTCACCGCGTTACTTACGATTGCTTCGGCAATCGCTGCCGTTACAAGGAGGCCGCTGGATATTCCAGCGGCCTCCTTTTTGGTATATCAAACCCTCTGCCAGCGTCCGGTCGACGTCGCTCCTCTCGCGCGCGTCGTTGCCCCCGCGTCGTCAGTTCCACATTGGCAGCATCAACCCCGCGCCGGCAGCGCCCATCCCACATTGGCAGCGTCCATCCCGCATTGGCCGTGTCAAACTCACGCCGGCAGTGCCCATCCCGCATTGGCATCCTCCACCCCGAACGCTTATCTACGCCATGGTTTAACTTGTCGCAGCGTCTTGCACACCCTCCATGCCGCAAATCGGGCGAAAAGGTAACGAATTTCGACTTAGGATAAGTAGACCCCTAAAGGTAAAGAAGTTTATCTGCGCAAACGAGGTGCCACTCTGCTGTCTACTTAGGGTGTCTTCGGTTTCGTTACCTTTTCGCCCGATTTGCGGCAGCGATTTTGTCTCCCACCATCTGGATAGCCCTCATAACCCGCTGGGTACAAGGGCGAACACCCCGTTTGAGGCCTTTTTGCTGCAGCATGCGCGTGCTTAGGACCACTTGCGCTTCTTTGAGCATCTCGCACCGTCGCATCAACCGGCCTCGTCAGATCAAAGGAGGCTCGAAATGCATGAATTCTTTTGCGGTCCAACATCGTTTGCACTGCATCGGATCCCACCGCAGGCTAAACAGGTACTCCCCGCCTTTCCTTATATTGAGACAAGCCTCGACCATAGGCGCCTCAGCCTCCATGAACCTGAAAGCTATTGGCCCAGCCTCCCCTTGCACATCCTCTGCGCGGACAAGACAGGCAAGACGCGCGCCATAGGGATCCGAGAACACGTGCTCACCGCCGAGCTTCCACCCGGTTCGTTTCAAACCGATGACACGCTTGGGCTTACCTTCGCATCGCCCCAGCTCACGCTACTCACCATGGCGCCGCTCGTTTCTATCTACCAGCTCGCCATGGCAGCCTATGAGCTCTGCGGGGCGTTCGCCATCTTTGACCCTGGGCCAGAGCTGCAAGAGCAGATCGACATCGCCAACGCCCAGCGCCTCGTCTGGTCCGGAGGCTGGCGTCAAGTCCACGCTAAGGATGGGGTCGCAACCGACCTGTGGATTCGCGATCCCCTCCTGACCATGCCGGAACTCAAGCGGTACTGCGCTCAGACAAAGGGAGTTCGGGGAAATGCCAAGCTTGTTAAAGCGCTACGCATGGTCAACGGAGTGTGTGCGTCACCTCTGGAGGTCCAGGCATCCATGCTTCTTGGGCTTCCACCTCGCCTGGGTGGAGAGGGCCTTGGGCCATTTGACAATAACCACGCCATCGCCCTTACGCCGGCAGCGCGAACGCTCGCGGGCCAAAATACATGCTATGCCGATCTGTACTTCGAGGGGACCAGCGATCGAGCGCCCATCGTTGTCGAGTGCCAGGGCAGGGTCGTTCACGACAGCCCAGAGCAAGGCGGCGTAGACGCAAACCGAGCCCTTGCCCTGCAGGAAATGGGCATGGACGTGATCCTGCTCACCAAAGAGCAACTTGCCGAGCAGGTGCGTTTCGACACGCTCGTTGGCCATCTGCGACGTAAGCTTGGCGTGCGCAAGCGCGCAAAGTCCAAGACGGCCCTGCGGGAAGCTATCGTCTTAAGGGAGCACCTCTTTGGTGACTGGGAGACGTACTATCTTCCCCAAAGAGATCTCGAACATCGAAATCGCTTGCGGACCGAGCGCCATAAGGCTCGATAAAAAAGATCAAAACAGTTTGAAGGGCAGTAGGCCGCAGCAAATCACGCTGTAACAGACCCAAAGTGGTTCGGGCAACAGCGAACATCATTGGCCATGTATCACAGCAAGCTCGCGCCGTGATGGACAAGGACCTCCATGGGCTCGCATCGCAATGTGCTCGGAGCGCATGAGCCCGAACCACCATGAGCTCGGACCTCAATAGGTTCACATGGCCACGGATCTGCACGGTCATGAACTCGAACCGTCCAGGCGGCGATGAATCCAGGCCCCTTAAAGGTGCTCGGTCATAAGCCGTGCCGCAGCACGCACCCCTTAAAGGCGCTCACCCATAAGCCGCTCCGCAGCATGCTGCACCTCGTCAAACGTCGCCGCGAAGAACTCCTCGGTGAGCAGGCGATACGACGCCGGCGCAGCCAGGTGATTGGTGCGCACGATCTCGTGAGCGATGGCGCAGGTAAAATAGACGGACCGCTCATCAATCGCATACTGGGGAAATTGCGCCGCGGTATCGATGAGCCCAGGGGTTGGAGCCGGAAATGCGTCGATCGCCAACGACTTGCCAAACTGGTCGAAATCTCCCTGTTTCTTGATGCGAAAACCCTTGCTCGGCTTCTCGCCCAGCACGTCCAGATAATCGCTCACGCGCGAATTCCAGATGGTGTCCGCCAGCAAATGGGTCCATGCGCCGAGCACCATATCGAACAGCGAGTGTCGCGCGGCGGCGGGCAGCGCCGACGCACGGACCGCTCCATCAAAGGCCTCCTCCTGAAAGCGGGCAGACTGCGCCGGGTCAAACTCCAACTCGTACGTGGGCGCGTGCGCGGGCGACACGTGCGCCACCTCGCGCGCGAGAGATCCAGCGTCACCTGGCTTTGCGCCGAAGGGCATCGCGGCGGCCTCCTCGCCGGCGGCAGATACAGTGGCAACCCCGACGGCGGCAGGCGCAGCGGCAATCCCGTCGGCGGCGGGCACAGCGACAATACCGTCGGCGGCGGGCACGGCGACAGCAGGCACGGCGGCAATCTCGTCAACCGCGATAGAGGGCTCCGGGGACTTCGATCCGGCAGCACCGATGGCATCGACGACGCCGTCGGTAGAGATGCCACCGCCTCCGGCACGTCCATTTGCAATCCCCAGCTCGGAGAGCGTGGGCGCGACATACTGCACCCAAAACTCGGCCTCGCGCGGCTTGGGGATGTGCTCGGGCTTGGCAAAATGCGTGACGCGGTACGGAATCGGGTGCACAATGCCCGGCACCATGTAGCCCACGTAGATGTCGGGGATGAGATTGCCGAACAGAAAGGCGTTGCGGTCGCGCACCACACGCGCCACAGGACCATCTTTAGCGAGCAGGCCCTCGGCATGTGCGATATGAATGTTCCAGCTCGGCATATCCCAGCCTTTCTTCTGTAACTTGGCCGAACGCCCCGCCCCTTCGCGCAATCGCCGGACAGGACGGGGCGCCTTCCCCACGCGAACGTGGCAACCCTCCAAGAGCATCCCAAGCCGCCCTGAAAGAGGAGGCCGCACGCCTCATGCACGGCGCCCCAGCGATTGAAGGGCGAGATGGGGCACCCGCCCTAGCACCCAAAAGTTTCCCAGGTGCTCCAAGCCGCCCTGGAAGAGGAGAGCGCACGCCTCATGCACGGCGCCCCAGCGATTGAAGGGCGAGATGGGGCGCCCGCCCCAGCACCCAAAAGTTTCCCAGGTGCCCCAGGTTCGGGCGAGCGCGGGGGCGCGGTGTACGGCGGTACATAAGCCACCGGGTTCGCCCGAAGATGGGGTGCCTGGGGAACTTTTTGCTCAGGAGCGGACCTCGCCGCCGGTGGCCTTGCACACCTTCGCAACCAGCTTGGAGTGGGCCTTCTCGACTTCCTCGCTCGTGAGCGTGTGGTCGTCGGAGCGGTACGTGAGCGCGAACGCCATGGACTTCTTGCCCGCGCCCACGCGCACCGGGTCGCGGTAGACGTCGAACAGGCGCACGCCCACAAGCAGCTTGCCGCCGGCGGAGCGCAGGCGACGCTCGAGGTCCTCGCACGTCACGTCCTCGTTCACCACGATGGCCAGGTCGTGCTCGACGCTCGGGAACTGCGAGAACTCGCGGTAGGCCTCCTGCGTACCCGCGGCGGCGAGCATCGCATCAAGGTTGAGCTCGAACGCGACCACGGGAATGTCGATGCCGTAGGCCTCGCGCGCGTCGGGATGGATCTCGCCCACCCAGCCGAGCACGGTGCCGCCGGAGAGCACCTCGGCGCAGCGGCCGGGCTGCAGGAAGGCGTAGGCGTCGCCCGTGGCCTCACGGAAGCGGACCTTAGGGATGCGCAACTGCTCGAGCAGCTCCTCAACCACGCCCTTGCCGTCGAAGAAGCGCAGCGGCATGGGCTTGTAGTTCCACGTCACGTCGCCCATGGCGCCAGACATCACGCCCGCCACTGCCTCGCGCTCCTTGGGCGCGCTGGCGTTCTCGCGGCCGAAGAACAGGGTGCCGATCTCGTACAGCTGCACGTTGGCGGTGCTGTGCGTGATGTTGAACTCCACGGACTGCAGCAAGCCGGGGATGAGCGAGCGGCGCATCTCGGTCTGCTCGGCAACCAGCGGGTTCATGAGCTCGACCGCGCAGCCGCGACCCTCGGCCGTCATGCCGATGCGCTCGAGGTCGCCGGGAGCGGCAAAGGAGAAGTTCATGGTCTCGTTCAGGCCGCAGGAGCGCAGCACCTGGCCCACCTTGCGCGTGAGGCGCTGCTCGCGCGTGAGGCCGCCGATGTGGTTCTTCGCAGCGGGGATGGTGGCCTCGACGCGGCCCATGCCCCAGATGCGCAGGATCTCCTCGATCAGGTCGATCTCGCGCGGGAGGTCGGGGCGGAAGGTCGGCGGCGTCACCGTGTACACGAGGTCCTCACCCTCGCCTGCGCGCGCAACCGTGCAGCCCAGGCGGCCGAGGGTCTTCTCGATGAAGGCGGGCTCGATGGCGGCGCCGCAGATGGCGTGCACGCGCGCCAGGCGAAGCGTCACCGGCTCGACCGTGCGGGGCGCCGGGTACACGTCCACGCAGCCCGGGGCAACCGCGCCGCCGGCGAGGTCCTCGATGAGGGCGCAGGCGATGTTGGCCACGTCCACGCAGCCCGTCTCGTCCACCTGGCGCTCAAAACGGATGGAAGCGTCGGAGATGAGCGCGAGGTCGCGACTCGTGTGCGAGGTGCGGCCGGCGTTGAAGCAGGCGCTCTCGATGAGCACGTCGACGGTCGCGTCGGTGACCTCGGAGTCCATGCCGCCCATAACGCCCGCAAGCGCCACCGGGGTTGCGCCCGCCTCACCCGTGGCGATGAGGCCCATGCCGGCGGACAGCGTGCGCTCCACGTCGTCGAGCGTGCGGAACTGCTCGCCCTCATGCGCGGCACGGACCGCCACGGCGCGCTTGCCGTCGCGCTCCTCAAAAGCGGAAAGGTCGAAGGCGTGCAGCGGCTGGCCGGTGAGCATCATCACGTAGTTGGTGATGTCGACCACGTTGTTGTGCGTGCGCACACCGCAAGCGTTCAAGCGCTGGACCAGCCAATCGGGCGAGGGGCCCACCTTCACGTTGCGCACCACGCGCGCAACGTAACGGTCGCACAAGCCCTCGTCGAGCAGCTCGACCGAAACGGTGTCCTCGGCGCTCGCGCCGGACTCCTCGCGCACCTGCGGGAGCTCGACGGAGAAATCGCGGTCGTAGATGGCGCCGACCTCGCGGGCGATGCCGATCATGGACAGGCAGTCGGGGCGGTTGGGCGTGATCTCGCAGTCGAGCACCACGTCGGAGCTGCCCAGATACTGGGAGAGCGGCATGCCCACCGGGGCGTCCTGCGGCAGGATCCAAATGCCCTCATGGTCGGAGGACAGGCCGAGCTCGCGCGCGGAGCAGTTCATGCCCATCGACACCACGCCGCGGAGCTTGCCCTTCTTGATCTTGACGTCGCCGGGCAGCACCGCGCCCACCATGGCGGTCACGATGTGGTCGCCCTCGTTGAAATTCTGCGCGCCGCACACGATCTGCAGCGGCTCGGGATTGCCCTCGGCGTCGACGTTGTTGGCACCCACGTCAACCGAGCAGACCCACAGGTGGTCCGAATCGGGATGGGCGGTCTTGGAGAGCACCTGCGCGGTGACCACGTGGTCAAAGGCCTCGCCCACGGTCTCGATCGCCTCGACCTCGGTGCCCGTGCGGATGAACTCGCGGGAGAGCTCGGAGGGATCCTCCGGCAGCTCAACCATGGTGGAAAGCCAGTCGTAAGAAACTTTCATCTCAAACCTCTTCTATGCGCACCTCAATTTGGAGACAGTCCCTAAATTGAGGTGGAAAACTCAATACGAAACGACTCAACAACAAAGACGGGTTGTCCAGGTGCCCGAGATTGCCCTGAAAGAGGAGGGCGCACGCCTGGTGTGCGGCGCCCGACGATTGAACCCGAAGGTCGGGTGCCTGAGCAAGCCGCCGGGACTAGAACTGGTTCAGGAAGCGCATGTCGCCCGTGACCAGCGTGCGCAGGTCGGGCAGGTCGTAGCGGAGCGCCGCGATGCGCTCCACGCCCGCGCCGAACGCGAAGCCCGTGTACTCGTTGGGGTCGATGCCGCAGTTGACGAGCACGTTGGGGTCGACCATGCCGGCGCCCAGGATCTCAATCCAACCGGAGTGCTTGCAGAACGGGCAGCCCTCGCCGCCGCATACGCCGCAGCTCACGTCGACCTCGCAGGAGGGCTCGGTGAACGGGAAGAAGTGCGGGCGGTAGCGCGTGGCGCGGTCCTCGCCGAACATGCACTTCACGAAGTAGTCGAGCGTGCCCTTGAGGTCGCCGAACGTGATGCCCTTGTCCACCACGAGGCCCTCAACCTGGTGGAACTGCGGCAAGTGACAGGCATCGGCCGTGTCGGGGCGGTACACGCGGCCCGGGGCGATCATGTAGATGGGCGGCTCCTGCGTCTCCATGGTGTGCACCTGGACGCCGGAGGTCTGGGTGCGCAGCAGCACATCGGACTCGCCATGGGCGTGCTCCTCGGGGTGAGCGGCCGTGCCGGGCGCGTTGTCGCGCACGTAGAACGTGTCGCGGGCCGAACGGCTCGGGTGGTCGAGCGGGGCGTTCAGCGCAGTGAAGTTGTACCAGCTGGACTCGACCTGCGGGCCCTTCTCCACGGTGTAGCCGATGCCGCAGAACACGTCCTCGATCTCCTCGATGATCTGGTTGATGAGGTGGGCGTGGCCGATGTGCGGGCGGGCGCCGGGCAGCGTGATGTCCACGGCCTCGGTGGCCATGAGCTCGCGCACGGCGGCGCGCTTCATCTCCTGCATACGCGCGTTGAGCAGGGTCTCGGCCATGCGGCGCATCTCGTTGGCGCGCTTGCCGAGCACCGGTCGCTCCTCGGGCGTGATCTTGCCCATCATGCGCATGAGGCCGGTGATCTCGCCCTTGCGGCCCATGAGGGCCACGCGCGCGGCCTCGAGCTTCTCCGCCGTCTCGGCGCCCTCGATCATCTCGCGGGCTCGCTGCTCGAGCTCCTCAAGTTCGTCGATCAGACTCATCTGTTCCCCTCTCCTGTTATGCGGCGCGCCGGGAAGCGCGCCGATGTGTTCCATAGAAAAATCCGCCCTCGGGTTCGTGCGTTCGCACTGCCCAAGGACGGATCTGGATTTCCGCGGTACCACCTTGATTGGCCGCCGGTTGTCTGCCCGGCGAACCCTCTTTTGCCCGATGTCGCGCGGGCACGCGGCTCCCCTACTCAGCCAGTCCGCCCGATGGAGATCCTCCACGCGGCGCCCGCCCTGCGAGCACCGGGACACAAGTCCGGCGCACGCGGCAACACGGCCGTTCAAGTCGCAGCTCGGGAGTGAACTCGCACCTCCACACCGCAGGCGGGCTCGCAGCCGGTGACCCACCCTCTCTCATGCGACGTGGCGTTGAGGTGCAACCTCTCCGTCAACGCATTGGTCACGATGATAGCACAACGGCACCGTGCTCGGGTGCACCACGCTCGGCTTACTCGGCTACTGCCCAGGCGTCTGACCGCGTCCCCCGGGCGCTCGGCCACGCCCCAGGCGTCTGGCCGTGCCCCCCAAACACTCGGCTACGTCCCCAAACACTCGTCTATTCCCCAAGCCCTTAACTGTGCTTCCAAACGCTTGACCGCATTCCCAAGCCCAAACGCTTGGCCACATCCCAGGCGCTCGACTACGCCCCCAGGCACCCAAACACATCCCAACGTGCCCAGCTGCATCCTAGGCACCCGGCCACATCTCAAAGCGCTCGGCAGCCTCCGAGCACCGTGGAGCAAAGCCAACTCCCCGAACGGCGGCGCGTAGCATGGCGCGAGGTGGGTACACTAGAACTCAGCCAAAATGACCGGCCGCTCGTAAACGATCGAGCGCCATGACCTCGCAAGGAGGGCCCATGACCGCTTCCAACCCCGACGACCTCACCAGCCGCCTGCGCGCGCTCGAAGGCAAGCTCTGGACACGCGAATATCTCATGAAGATCGCCGAATTCGACGGCGCCACCATCGCGCCCGAGAACGGCGCGGCCGCCCGCGGCGACGCCATGGGCGCGCTGGCCGGCGAGCACCACGAGCTGCTCACCAGCAGCGACGCGTGCGCGCTCGTGTCCGAGCTCGAAGCCTCCGTTGCCGCGAGCGAGCTCACCGACCCCCAGGTCGTGGCGGAGGTGCGCACCCTCGCCCGCGACCAGCGCGAAGCCCGCGCGCTGCCCACCGAGGAGGTCGAGGCGTGGAGCCGCCTGACCTGCGAGGCCGATGCCGTGTGGCACAAGGCCAAGAACGCAAACGACTGGGCGAGCTTTGAGCCGTACGTCGACCGCATCGTCGAAACCCTCAAGCGCCACGCCGGCTATGTGGACCCCACACGCGACCCCTACGACGTGTGGCTCGACCAGTACGAGCGCGGCATGGACGCCCGCGCCTACGACCAGTTCTTCGACGCTGTGCGCCAGACCGTTGTGCCGCTCGTCCACGCGATCGGCGAGCGAGGCACGCAGCCCGAGGCGCCGTTCCTCACCGCGCACGTGCCCGACGCGGTGCAGCGCGCGATGTCCTTCGACCTCATGAAGCTCGTGGGCCTCGACTTGGCGGACACCTGCCTCGCCTTTACCGAGCACCCCTTCTCCGAGGGCTTTGCCGTGGGTGACGCGCGCGTTACCACCCACATCTACGAGGACAACCTGCTCTCCAACGTGTACTCCGTGATCCACGAGGCGGGCCATGCGTCCTACGAGCTGGGCGTCAACCCCGCGTACGCGCGCACCTGCCTGGAAGGCGGCACGTCGCTGGGCATCCACGAGAGCCAGAGCCGCTTCTTTGAGAATACGGCGGGCCGCAGCCGCGCGTTCATGACGCCGCTGCTCGCCTTGCTGCGCCGCTACGTCCCCGAAGTCTACGGCACCGTGAGCGAGGACGAGCTGTACCGCGCCGTCAACATCGCGCAGCCCTCACTCGTGCGCACCGAGGCCGACGAGCTCACGTACCCGCTCCACATCATGATCCGCTACGACATCGAGCGCCTGCTGTTCGCCGGCGAGGCAACTGCCAAGGACATCCCCGCGCTGTGGGCCCAAAAGACCCGCGAGTACCTGGGGCTCGACGTGCCCAACGACACCTTGGGCTGCCTGCAGGACACGCACTGGAGCGGCGGCAGCTTTGGCTATTTCCCCACGTACGCGCTGGGTTCCGCCTACGATGCGCAGTACGTCCCTGCCATGGAGCGCGCGGGCGTGGACCTCGACGCCGCCTGCGCCGTGGGCGACCTTGCCCCCGTGCGTGCATGGCTGCGCGAGAACATCTGGCAATGGGGCCGCGGCAAGGACGCCGGCGAGCTTGTCGAGGCCGCCTGCGGCGCGCCGTTCGACGCCACGTTCTACTGCGATTACCTGGCCAAGAAGTTCGGCGAGCTCTACCAGCTGTAACGGCGCGCAAGAAGCTGCGACGCCGCATGAGCCCAAAGCCTTGACGGCCCGCGCCGAACACGGCGGTTTGCGCCTGACGCAGCGGTCTGTATCGGGCGCAGTGGTTTGCGCTGGAAAAAGCGGTTTGCGTGAGCGCTTCATATCGGGCAACAACCGCGCCGCCGCTTTTCCCATGCTGCCGCCTTCCCCGTGCCGACGCCCTTCCAGCAAGCATCGCGTGCACCAAAAGAGGCGCCGTTCGATCCCTCAAGCGATCGAACGGCGCCTCTTTGTCTCCCCACCAAACGTTAATCCGCAAATGCGCGGATAATACTCGGCCCCTCGAAGTAGCCCGAAAACCCGCAACCCATCTACCTGCTGTTTTTTCTGCAGCTATGATGCCGCTACTCAACCCGGTCGTTATTTATCCGCGCATTTGCGAATTTGCACAACAGAAATGACCGCTGCGTCGCGGAAAACGCTTCGAGAGGCACCCACACACACCGCAAAAAACGCTTCGAACGGTGCCCTGCACGACAAGAGAATGCCCAAAGCGGCGCCCATGCCGCAGGAAAAACGCCAACATGCGAAAAGCGTTGCGCAGCGTGCTGAGCGGCGCTTGCCATCTGCGCAACGTGCGACATATGTGCGGATCCTATTATCTGTGCAGTGCTGCGCGCACCATCTGCGCAGCGCATGTCATCTGCACCGTGCACGCTACCGAAACGATCGCGCCAGCGGCCGCGCTGGGCCGCGCTGCATGCGCCACCTGCACAGCGCGCGCTACACCGTAAGGAACACCATCACGATGATGCAGGCAAAACCGATTAGGTCAGTAGGGGCAAACACCGTGCCGAGCATCAACGCGCTCGTGACCGTGGCCGAAACCGGCTCGACCGTGCCGATCAGGCTCGCGCGCACGCTGCCGATGTCCTTAACGCCCTGCATATAAAGCGCATACGCAAGGCACGACCCAACAAAGATAAGCACGATGAGCGCCTGCCAACCCGCGGCGTCGAGCGCCGGGACGTTGTTCCACGGCTGCACCACCAGCGAGGTCGCAATGCCCGACGAGAACATCGCCGTGCCCGTCACGATCGATGAACCGTACTTGGGCAGAATGCGGCCAGGGATGATTGTCATGCACGCCGCACCAAAGGCAGCGATAAGTCCCACGACCAGGCCCTCGAAAGGAATCGCCAGGCGCGTGGGGTCCCCGCCCGTCGCAATGAGAAACGTTCCGCCAAAAGCCAGCACCACACCCGCGACCTCGCGCCGGCGCGGGGCCCGGTGCTGACGCACGCAGCCGAACGCCATGATGATTACCAGTTGCAAGCACTGCAAGACAGTCGCGGTCCCCGCATTGGTAAGCCGGACCGCCAACAGGTAAAACAGCTGATTTAAAAACACGCCCAGCACCGCCATGGCGGCCAGCGTGGCAAGGTCGCGCGGGGTTGTGAGCAAACGCTTGAGGCGCTCGCGGTCGAACAACAGCACAACGACCATAAAGACGGCTCCGGCCCCAAGCTGGCGAACGGCCATCAGCCACATGGTATCAATCTGGTAATTGGCAAACAAGAAGCTCGCCGACGTGCCGGAAAAGCCCCAGAACGATCCACCCAGCAACGTCGCGATAACGCCAATCAGGGCTTGGCGTGATGCCTTGTTATTGAGTCGCTCGCGCATCGAACGGCGCGCAGCGCGCGAGGCGGCATCGGAATCCGCGCCGGGCTTGATGGACGACGCCAGACCCATACGCTCGCGCGCGTCGCTCGCGCGCTCGGTGTCCGCCACCCTGCACGCGTTCTGGCCTGCGGCCGTATGTTCACAAGATTCCGGACGCCCGTTTTCCATGCACTTCCCCATCGATTCGATATCCCCTGACAGTATTTCTCGACAACCTTACCGCATGCCCCGCTACCGTCTACGAACAAAACGCAACTTTGGGCAACGCCTACGTAGGGCACGCCCGGGCAAATCGCACGCCGTGCACGAACGCCCCCACGCAAACCGCATGCCGCGTGCGACGCGGCATGCGGCAGACGGCCTGCACGGCGCGGCAGGTGGCAGACGGCCTGCACGGCGCGGCAGGTGGCGACAAAAGGGCGCGTAGCGATGCCACGCGACGAGTGGGTATACTGGGCGAAGCAATCGACCTTCATAAAGGAGCTTTTATGTCCAACACCACCACATCGGATCAGATGTCCCCTCAAAACAGGACTACGCGCACAAACGAAGTCCAGACCATAGCATGCGAGGGCGCAGCTCCCTCCCCCACGCGCGAACAAGTGCCCGCAAACGCAGGCACAACCCAACCCCCTGCATGCGAACATGCAGCGCAGGCCCCTGTGCACACGCCCGAGGTGCAGTCCTCCCCTCGAGACCAGGCCACGAATCAAAGCGACATGCAGGCTCATGCGAGCTCAACTGAGACACAGACCCTCGCCAACCCAAGCGAAGACCAGGCCTCCGCACGCGCGCGCGCCGCGCGGCTCCTCTCCCCCGGCACCAACCTCGCGGGATTCACCGTCACGTCGTGCAAGCCCCTGGCCGAATTCGACGCCGACGCCTACGTGCTGCACCACACCACCTCCGGCGCGCGCCTGCTCTACCTCGCCTGCGAGGACGAGAACAAGGCGTTCTCCATCGCCTTCAAAACGCCCCCGACCAACGACACCGGCGTGTTCCACATCCTCGAGCACTCCGTTTTGTGCGGGTCGGCCAAGTTCCCCGTGAAGGAGCCCTTCGTCGACCTCATCAAGAGCTCCATGCAAACGTTCCTCAACGCCATGACGTACCCGGACAAGACGGTATACCCGGTGGCGAGCACCAACGAACAGGACCTGCTCAACCTCATGGACGTCTATATGGACGCCGTGCTCAACCCGGCCATCTACACCAAGCCCTCCATCTTTGAGCAGGAGGGCTGGCACTACGAGCTCGACATCGAACCGGGCCAGCAGCTCGCCGAGGGCACCCTGCGCTATAACGGCGTGGTGTTCAACGAGATGAAGGGCGCGCTCTCCGATCCCATGAGCGTGCTTGACGACGCAGTGAACCGCGCGCTGTTCCCCACGACCGCCTACGCCCGCGAATCGGGCGGCGACCCGCGGGCCATCCCGCAGCTCACCTACGGCGAGTTCCTCGACACGCACGCGCGCCACTACAACCTGGCGAACAGCTACATCGTCCTGTACGGAGACATGCACATCGAGCGCGAGCTGGCGTTTTTGGACGAGCGCTACCTGGCCGACGAGCCGCGATTGCGCGACGAGACCGCCCGTGCCCAAGCGCTGCAGGCCACGAAGAAGCATGCGGGCGGAGGCACGACCGACACGATGGGGAATCAGGGCGAATCAGCGTCCGGGCAAAAGACGATGCCCGCCCCGGCGGAAGCGCCCGTTCCGGCAGAAGCGCCCGCCCCGGCAGGCGCGTCCAGCCAGACAACGGAAAGCGCCCTGGTAGGCGCTCCTAACCCGGCCGGCGTTCCTAACCAGGTGGGCGCCCCCAACCCGCTCACGCTCCAGGAGCCCGTGGCGTGCGACTACGAGCGCGTGGAAATGGCCACCACCCCGGACAACGCCCTGGTGGGTATGGCCTACGTACTGGGCGACGCCGCGGACCGCAAGCGCCTCATCGCCGCGGACATCATGTTCGACGCCCTGCTCGGCAGCAACGAGGCGCCGGTAAAGAAGGCCGTCCTCGCCGCTAGCCTGGGCGGTAACGTGGTGAGCTACACCTCCGGCGACCAGCTGCAGCCGCACACGCTCATCATCCTGCAAAACGCCCAGCCGGACGCCGCACGCGAGTTCCGTCGCGTGATCGAGGACGAGTGCCGCCGCCTGGCAGAAGAGAGCATCCCCCGCGACCGCCTGGCCGCCGCGCTCGCCAACGAGGAGTTCGACCTGCGTCAACGCGACTTCGGCATCGCCGACGGCGTGGCGATCGCCTGCGACGCGCTCGGCACATGGCTCTACGAGGACACCGACGAAGCCGCCACGCGCGCGCTGGAGCACGGCTCCGTGTACGACGAGCTCAAGCAGGCCCTGGACACCACGTTCTTTGAGGACCTGCTGCGCGAGATCGTGCTCGAGAGCAATCACCGCGCCCTCGTGGAGCTCGTCCCCATGGCAGACGACGCGCAGGCCGCACGCGAGGAGGAAGCCGAGCTCGCCGCCACAAAGGCAGCGCTCAGCGAGGCAGAGCTCCAGCGCATCGTGGACGACGTCGCGCTCCTGCGCGAGCGCCAGGAGGCCGAGGACACGCCCGAGGCCAAGGCGACCCTGCCACGCCTGCACGTGAGCGACATCGGGGCAGCGCGTCCCGAGCCCCAGCTCACCGTCAACAAGCAGACGCCCATCCCCTGCCTGCGCCATAACCTGCCCACGCACCAGCTCGCCTACGCGCTCACGTACTTCGACCTCTCGCACCTCGCCTTTGCCGAGCTGCCGTACGTGACGATCCTCACGCGCCTTATGCAGCAGCTCGCCACCGAGGACATGAGCGCCGGCGAGCTCGACAGCTACATCGGCGCCAACCTGGGCTTCCTCTCCTTTACCACCGAGGTCGCCACGCAGCCCAACTGGAAACTCGCGCGCCCGCGGCTACTCGTCTCGGCCGGTGCCCTCTCCGAGAAGACGGACGAGCTCGCGCGCATCCCGCGCGAGGTGTGGTCCCAAACCGTCTTTGAGGACACCGACCGCATGCGCGACGTGCTCACGCAGATGCGCATCGGCATGGAGCAGGGCTTCCTCATGAACGGTCACAGCGCAGCCATGGCACGCGCCCTGTCCTACGTGTCCCCCGCCGCCGTGCTCACCCAGCAGCTCTCGGGCGTGGACTTCTACCTGTTCCTGCGCGAGCTGCTCGAGCACTTCGACGAGCGCAAGGACGAGCTGTGCCGGACCCTGCGCGACCTGCGCGACCGCATCTTCACCTCGACCGGCGCCGTCGCGAGCTTCACCGGCTCCGACGAGGACTTCCAGCGCTACTGGACCGCGGCGGGCGATCTGGGCCTCGCGCCGCGCACGGCGCCCGCCAAGGAGCTCTACGTGCCCCGGCCCGCAGACAAGCACGAGGCCTTTGTGATTCCCAGCGACGTGAGCTACCTGGCGCTCGCCACCGACCCGCGCGTGCTCGACATCGAGACGAACGGCGTGTGGAGCGTTGCCGCCAGCGCGCTCTCCTACGACTACCTGTGGAACGAGATCCGCGTGAAGGGCGGTGCCTACGGCTGCGGGTTCCGCGCGGGCGGCAAGCGCCAGGCGGGCTTTTACACGTACCGCGACCCCGAGATCGACGCCTCCCTGGCCCGCATCAAGGCGGCAGGCGCATGGCTCGAGCGCTTCGAGCCCGATGCGGACGCCTTTGAGGGCTTTATCGTGAGCTGCGTCTCGGGCATGGACGCGCCGCTCAAGCCCTACGCGCTCACCAAGCGCCGCAACGCCGAGTACTTCTGCAAGATGGATGCAGGCGAGCGCGAGCGCCGGCGCGCAGAGATCCTGGCCGCCACACCGGAGCAGCTGCGCGCCCTGGGCACCGAAGTCACCCGCGTTGCGCAGGAGGCGCCCGCCTGCGTGTTCGCCAGCCGCGACGCCATCGAGGCGAGCGATGCCGAGTGGAACATCGTGGAGCTCATGGGGGCGAGCGCCGAAGACGCCGAGGGCTTCGAGGCGTAACAACAGCCATGGACGCCGAGCACATCCTCCACACCATCGAGCCGGTCTTTGACGGCAGGTCGCGCGTGCTGGTGCTCGGCACCATGCCGTCGCCGCGCTCGCGCGAGGTCGGGTTTTACTACGGCCACCCGCAAAACCGCTTTTGGCGCGTGATGGAGCGCCTGTACGGCCTTGAGGAGGGGTCGCTCGCGAGCGACCCCTCGGCGGCCGACCCCCATGCCGCGCGCCGCGCGTTTTTGCTCCGGTACCGCATCGCCCTGTGGGACGTCCTGGCCGCCTGCGACATTGCGGGTGCGTCCGACGCGAGCATCGCGAACCCCGTGCCCAACGACCTCGCGCGCATCCTCGATGTGGCACCCATCCACACGGTATGCACCACCGGCGGCAGGGCGGCCCAGTTGTGCCGCCGGTTCAACGGCAAAGCACTCGCGCAACGGGGAATCAAGCTCGTCGAACTGCCGTCCACGAGCCCGGCAAACGCCCGCATGCGCCTGGACGACCTGGTTTTGGCGTATCGCGCGGCGAACGTGTTCGCGGATTAGCCGCCGTCCGCGCCTAGCGCTAGAATGAACAGACGAACCATCGAGAGGACGCGCCATGGCACCTGCACAACGAACGAAGACGCCAGCCACCACCACAAAAAGCACCGCCCACGAGCCCGGCAAGGCACAGCAGGCGATTCTTGATAAAAAGGGCGATGTGCGCCGGGCCATCATCGAGGCCCGTCAGGAGCTCCGGCCCGGAGCGCGCTCGACCAAATCGCGCGAGATCTGCAACCAGCTCATCGAGCAGCTGCGCGCCAGCAGCATCAAGGGCAAGAACGGCCAGCCGCCCACGCTCGCCGTGTACGCCGCCCTGCGCTACGAGGTCGACCTCGACCGGTTTATCCGTGGGGCGTACGCCTATGGCTACCGCATCGTGTTTCCCTGCATGATTCCCAACGCCGCGCAGGGCGCCATGTGCATGCGCTCGGTCTCGTGCAACAACTACCTGGGCGGCAACGTGCCGTTTATCGTGGACCCGCGCAAGCCGTGGGGCCCCGCCGTCACCGAGGAGCACCAGACGCTCACGAGCACGCGCGCCGGCGCCACGCGCCGCTTTATCCCCTCGCGCGTCAAGGGCAGCGTCCCGCCCAAAGACGACACGCGCTTCCCCGTGGTACCGCCCTCGGAGATCGACTTGGTCATCGTGCCCGCCGTTGCCTTTGACGCCCAGGGCAATCGCTTGGGCTACGGCCTTGGAACGTACGACCGTTACCTGCCCCAGCTGCGCGAGGACTGCATGCTGCTCGGCGTTGCGTTTGCC
Organism: Collinsella stercoris DSM 13279; assembly: GCF_020735465.1. GTDB lineage: Bacteria > Actinomycetota > Coriobacteriia > Coriobacteriales > Coriobacteriaceae > Collinsella > Collinsella stercoris. Next base: position 1,787,155 of record NZ_CP085935.1, read on the forward strand.
GAGCAGGAAGTCGAGCTCGTGCCCTGCGACGAGCACGACCGCGCGATCCCCCAGTTCATCACCGCGTAACGACTTCATCGCGCATGCAGATATGACCCCAAGGACCATGGGCGTCCTTGGGGTCGTTTCGTTACGGTATGGAAAACGCGGGGTCCGCGATGTCAACAACCTATCGGCACACAACAGCTAGCGCTTCTTCCATTTGTCCGGGACATGCACATCGATGCGACCGCCCCGCGCAAAAAAGATAATGGCCAGCACGATGAACACACCGGGCAGCAACTTGAGGGCACCCGTCACCACAATTCCCAGCAGCGACAACACCAACGAGATAACGGCGGCAATAACGAGCAGCGCGGCGATGATATACAGGATCGACATGGCTTTCCTCCCAGATCGTTTTCCCCACTATACCCGCGCATGCCCCTTCGGGCTCGCGCATCGCCGCGTTTTCTCACCGTGTTTCACCCGGAGCGCGCAGGACCGATGCGCCGCGTCGCGCACACACAGGAACGCTTGCTCGTAACCCCCTACACGTCCCGCGGGCCTCGGGGCGTGCTCCGCCGCGCGGCGGGCATCTGCACCCGCGTGCTCACCACGGCGGCAACCCCGGCAATCAACATGCCCACGTCCAACGCGGTCTCGATAATCTCAAGCATGGCACACCTCCCAAACGGCCACAATCCGTCACACAAGCACGGACAAGGACCCAGCCTTCGCCCGTGAACAGCACCACCCATCGTATCGAGCGGCACCATCCATCCACCATCCGCGACAACGCCGCCTGCTCCATCGCCCGCAGGCAGCACCACCCCTCGCCGCGAAGAACGTCGTCAACAAGCGCGTCAAAAAGCGAGCGGCCCGGCGCACGCATCGCAGCGCACCGGATCCGCTCATCGCAGCGCACCGGGCCCGGCACGCGCATCGGCGCGCACCGGGCCCGCACGCCCTTACTGCGCGTGGCGCAGGCGGATCGAATCCTGCACGATGCCCTTGCTCATAACGTACGTCACCGCAAAGTAACCACCGTAGCACAACATGAAGATGGCGCAGGTCACACCCACGGTGCCGCCAATGGACATGCCGCCAAAGAGCGCCACCACGTCAATGACCACCCGCAGGGCAACAAGCGAGTGCGCCACGCCCATGAGCAGCGGGAACACAAAGAAGATCGTCTGCTGCACCAGGACCGAGCGCATGATCTCGCGGCGGGACGTGCCCAGCTCGGACAAGATCCGGCAGTTCTTACCAGAATCCGACACACCGGAGAGCTGCTGGATGGTGAGAATCGCCGCGCATGCGACCACCAGCACAAAGCCGATGTAAATGGCCAGGTAGCTGATCAGGCCGTTCATGGAATTCGTAGACTCGTAGCTCTGGGCACGCGTGGCCTCCATGCCCCAAATCGCGCTTTCGGACCCGTCTGCGTTCAGGATCTGATCCCACGAGCGGTCCTGACGTACGTAGCCCTCTGTCTCGTCGTACGTGAGGCCCTCGCGATAATCGCCCAAGAAGTAGCTCGCGTACAGCGGCAGGCCACTTGCATCCACCAGCTCGTCCGGCACGACGATTGTGCCCGAATTGCTGCCCATCGGGGAGTTGAAGAAGGAGCTCGCGGCCTCGTCCACATGGTCAGCGACGGGCCGAAGCGTGCGTCCGCCAAGCTCGACCTCCACGCCCTCGCGCATGTCGGCGTTGTAGATCTTGTTCACCGACTCGCCCATGTCGCTCGTGATGAGGTAGCCATCATCACCCAGGTCGACGTGCTCCTTACCACGGAAGTCGAGATAGCGGTTGTAGTCGCTCTCCTTCATGACCATCAGGCCCATCATGCTCGCGTTACTCGAGTTCGTACCTTTGGGCATAGGCATGTCCACCGCAGCGGCAAGATCATTCAGGCTCACCAACGGTAACTCGGTGCCTATCGGTCGCGAGTCGTAGGTTTCCACCTGAACGTGGCTGCCCAAGATGCCCGCAAGGTCGAAGGGGCGCTCCTCGGATGTGCCCTTATCGATGACGTTGCTCCGGCTCAGCTCCATGATGTCCACGGGCTCGGTCGCAAGCCTCATGGGTACGTCGCCCGTGTATGTCGGGTCGTTCACCACGTTCTCGCCATGGTACATAACCACGCGCGAGTAATCGGCGATCGTGCTGCGCTCCACACTCGTGTTCATCACGCTGGCAATGGACATGCCGCCCGTCACGCTCGTAATGGCTAGAAACAAAATCATCGAGATGATGGCCATGGAAAAGCTCACCGTGTTCACCTTTGCGGACAGCTGGCGCACGGTGAACATGTTGAGCCCGTGCCAATACAGGCTGCGCGCGCCCTGAAGCGCTTTGAGCAGGAATCCCGACAGGCCGAAGAAGAATAGGATCGTGCCCGCAACCACGATGCCCGTGGTAAGCATGAATTGGCTCATGGCGGCATCGATCTCGCTTGGCGCGCTGTCGACGGGCAGGCCGTCACGCAGCAGCCGGAAATACGCGATGCCGATGAGCGCGGTGCCCAGGATGAAAATCGCCGCGGACACGATCGGGTTGCGCATCTTGATGGCCTCGTTCTTGCGATCGGCGCTCATGAGGTCGATGATCTTGGCGCGGCGCACCACGCCCAGGTTGAACACGAGCGTCACCAAGAAGATGGCGACGAGGCACCCCACCGTGGTGAAGAAGGCCTGCGGCGAGAAGAAGAAGTGGAAGTCGCGGATCTGCGTCTTGAACAGCGACGCCGTAAAGAACGTCATGATCTGGGAGAACCCCACGCCCAGCACGATGCCGAGCGCCAGCGCGCCGCCGGAGACGATCGCCGTCTCCATGGCCATCACGCGCGAAACCTGGCCTCGACTCATGCCGAGCACCTGGTACAGGCCGAATTCCTTTTTGCGCCGCTTCATGATGAAGTTGTTGGCATAGACCATCAAAAAGCCCATGACCACGGCGAGGAACACCGTGAGGCCGAGCATGATGCTCCCGAGCAGCTCGGGCATGCCCTCTTCCTCAAGCACCAGGTCGGCCTGGACCGAGATGGTGTTGAACGCGTAGAACACCGTGACGGCAAGCGTGAGCGTGAGCAGGTAGACGAGGTAATCCTTGCCCGCGCGGCGCACGTTGCCCCAAGCGAGCTTACAGAGCATCGGAGCCCTCCCCACCCATCATGGCCACAACCTCCATGATGCGGTCAAAGAACGCACGGCGGTCACTGTCGCCGCGGCGAAGCTCCGTGAAGATGCGGCCATCGCGGATGAAGAGCACGCGGTTGGTGTAGCTCGCGGCAAAGCTGTCGTGCGTGACCATGAGAACGGTGGCCTGGTACTGGCGGTTCATGGCCTCGAGGCTCTCGAGCAGCAGACGGGCGTTCTTGGAGTCGAGCGCGCCCGTGGGCTCGTCGGCCAGGATGACGGCAGGATCGGTCACGAGGGCGCGCGCCGCGGCGACGCGCTGCTGCTGGCCGCCGGACATCTGGTACGGATACTTGTCCAGCACGCCGGCGATGTTCAGGCGCTGCGCCACCTGCTCCACGCGCGCGAGCGTCTCCTTGGCGGGCGTGCGGGCGATGGTGAGGGGCAGCGCGATGTTCTCGCGGGCGGTCAGGGTATCGAGCAGGTTCGAATCCTGGAAGATGAACCCCAGCTGCTCGCGGCGGAAGCGCGTGAGCTTGTCCGACTTCAAGCGCGTGACGTCCGCGCCGTTGATGACCACGCTGCCGCTCGTCACGGTGTCGATGGTCGAAACGCAGTTGAGCAGCGTGGACTTGCCGGAGCCCGAGGCGCCCATGATGCCCACGAACTCGCCCTTGTTCACCGTAAACGACACATCGGCAAGCGCACGGGTGACGTTGTTGCGGCTGCCGTACACCTTCTCGACGTGACTCACCTCAAGAACGGGGGCTCCTTGTACTCCATATGACATGTGGCTCATTCCTTTCGTCGCCATTCTCATCAAACTCCCTACGGGTTGGCGGGGTGCCAAACGTGGCCGCGCGGCCTCAACGCCGCGCCCCTTGCCGGCAGCCCTAACGGCTCACCAGCGCCAACAGCGCGAGCATGCCCGAGGCCATGAGCGCCATCACGCACAGCCACACGGTCATCTCGACCTGGCTCATGCTCGCCTGAACAGGAGCGCAATCGTCCTGAACCATGCTACCGTCCATCTTCAGCATCGCTTCCTTCATCGTATGCTTCCCTTCTTGTCAGGTTGTCCACGAGGCGCGCGGCCGAGTCGCCTGCCGCGCCTGGTCCCGGCCGCCTTTTGCTTGGCGCGCACGCGTGCGACGGCGCGACTGTGGACGCAGGCTCTCATGCCCCGTGAACAACTCGTGTTCTTCGACCCCTATACTCGCAGGAGCCACCATGCACAACCATCGATTTGGCTTACAGAAGAGTTGCATTCGTGTAAGGTTGCTTGTGAAAAACAAAACGCCCGCCGCCCGATTTGTCCGGGCAAGTGATTCCGAGAGGGGGTCCCATGAAAACCGTTCACGTTGCCGCGGGCATCATCCAACGCGATGGCGGAGAGGTCCTTGCAGTTCAGCGTGGGTACGGGGACATGGACGGCCTGTGGGAATTCCCGGGCGGAAAGGTGGAGAACGGCGAGACCCCGGCGCAGGCATGCGAGCGCGAGCTCCTCGAGGAGCTGCAGGTTCGCGTTACCGGGCTGCAGGACTTCTACACGCTTGAGTACGACTACCCCAGCTTTCACCTTTCCATGAACTGCTTTTTCTGCCGTCTTGCCGAGGGCGAGGGCGAGCCGCAGCGAAGCGACCGTCAGCGCGAGCTGCGCTGGGTCCCCAAGCAATCGCTCGCGACGCTCGAATGGATGCCGGCCGATATCGAGCTGGTCGAGCTCCTCGAGGCGCTTGGCGCCGAGGAGGCCGCGGAGAGGGCCTCGGCCATAGAGCCCTCCGTCGATGAGCCCTCGGCCGCGCGATCCTTTGCCGAGAGAGCCTCCGCTGACAATCCGGCCGCCACCACGTTCCCCACCAAGGAGCCCTCCACCGGCAAGCCAAACGCGGGCGCGCCTTCCACCAAAAAGCCCTCCACTGGCAAGCCGACCGCCGCCGCGTCCTCCGTCGAAGCGCCCCGCGCACCAAAGAACCCGCGCAAGAAGCGCGCCCGCAAAAAGCCCGACTTGCTCGACGGCGTCGACACGTCCTCCCTCTCGACCGCCGAGACCGCCCTGGTGCGGAGGCGAGCCGCGGTGCGCAAGTCCATGCAGGGCAACAAGCGGCGCGACACCAAACCCGAGCTGCTCGTGCGCCAGCGCCTGCGTGCGGCGGGGCTCACGGGATACCGCCTCGACTGGGCCAAGGCGCCCGGGCGCCCCGACATCGCCTTTCCCGGCCGCAAGGTCGCGATCTTTGTCAACGGGTGCTATTGGCATCGCTGCCCCCATTGCAGCCCCAGCGTGCCGCGAAAAAACGTCGAGTTTTGGGAGGCAAAGTTCCGCCGCAACGTCGAGCGCGACAAGCGCGCCCTCGCCGAACTCGAAGAGCTCGGCTGGCTTGCCATCACCATTTGGGAATGCGAGCTCAAGCGCGACCGCATCGACGAGACCATGGATCACGTCATCGAGACGACTCTCGAGGCGAGCGCCCATGCGGGCAAGAGCACGCGAGCTGCCGCATCCGCACCGGAGACGGACGGAGCGCAGCCGGAGCCTGCGGCGGGACCGGAGCCCGTTGCGGAACCGGAGCACGCACCCGCATCGGAGCCGTAGCCCGTGGCGGAGACCCGGCCCAAGACTGCATCCGCACCGGAACACGACCCCTCATCCGCAGACTAAGGAGCCGCCATCATGCACATGGGAATGTTTCAAGCCGAGGAGTTCGGCGACCTGCAACGCCTGGTAGACGGCCTGTTCACCGGCCACCAAACCATCGACCGTCTCGACCTCATCGTGCAGGCGGAGATCTTAGACCTCGCGCCCGACCTGCTCGAGATCGTGAACCTGGTGCCCCCGGGAACCTACGACCGCACGCGCCTGTGCGACCAGATCAACTCCGCACTGGCGGCCCACGGCTGGGGCGCCACGTACGGGACAGTCGAGTAGCGCGCCCGCGCTACGGCGTTCAGCCTATCGCACCCAAACCGTCTCGCCCTCTTTGATGGTCTCCAGGACCTCGATGTCGCAGATCTTCATCGGGTCGACCTTGAGCGGGTTGGCGTCGAGCACCGCGAGGTCGGCGAGCTTACCCGGCTCGAGGGTGCCCTTGCGGTCCTCCTCAAAGTACTCGTAGGCGGCGTTGATGGTGATGCCGCGCATCGCGTTGAACGCGTCGATGCACTGGCTTCGATCAAGCTGCACGCCACCCTTTGTCACGCGATTCACCGCGCACCACACACCGCGCAGCAAGTCGCAGGGGATGATGGGCGTGTCGGTGTGGAAGTTGAACACCAGGCCCATGTCCATGGCGTCGTGCGCCGCGGAAATGCGCGGACCGCGCTCGGGGCCAAAGTTGCGCTGGTGCACGTCGCCCCAGAACCAGATATGCGACGCAAAGATAGACGGGATCATCTTGAGCTGCGCCATCTTCTCGTACTGATCGCGGCGCGCGGTCTGGCAGTGGATCATGACCGGGCGCAGGTTCATCTTGTTGGGGTTGTTCGAATCGGCCAGCGCGCGCTCGTAGCAGCGCAGGAGCTGATCGGCCGCGGCATCGCCGTTGCAGTGCGTGAGGATCTGGTGGTTCGTGTCGATAGCCGCCCTGCAGTTCGCATACACGGCCTCGTCATCCATGGCCGGATAGGAGCAATAGGCGGGGTCATCGCCCTCGGACACAACTTCATAGGGCTTGCTCATCCACGCGGTGCGCCCCTGCGGGGAGCCGTCGAGCACCTGCTTGTGCCCGCCAAAGCGCACGTGGTGATGATACGCGCGGCCGTCGTAGGACGCGTGCCTGTCGATGACCTCCTGCGCGGTGCCGCCAAAGCCGTCCATCGGATAGGACACCACGTCGAGCTTGATGCGATCCGCCTCGGCGAGCGAGATCAGCGTATCGGTAAAGGGATCCATCGTGGCGCCATCCTGGCAGGTGGTCACGCCGTGGGAAAAGTACAGGTCCTGCATGTCGTCCACGATTGCAAAGTAATCGACGTGCTCACGCGGCTCAATGACCTTGTCTTCGAGAATGGCGATCGCGGGCAGCTCCTCCCAGGGGCCAGACGGGGTTCCGTCGGCCTCGCGCAGGAACTTGCCGCCATCGGGGTCGGCAAAGGAGGCGTCCACGCCGGCGAGCTCGAGTGCACGGGTGTTGGCGGCGCCCACGTGGCCCGAGGCGTGGTTCACAATGATCGGGATCTCGCGCGACACCTCGTCCAGCTCCTGGCGAGACGGATGACGTCCCTCCGCAAAGGCGTTGTGATCGTAGCCGTTGCCCTGCACCACGCCCTCGGCGGTGACGCCGCGCTTCTCGATGAAATCGCGCAGGCGCTGCTGCACCTCGGCGATGGAGGCCGCGCCCGTCAGGTCGGCGTTCGTGAAGTTCTGCGCGGTCATCATAAAATGGCTGTGCGGGTCGATGAAACCCGGGGTGACGGTCTTGCCGCCCATGTCGATCTCCTCGGCACCGGCGTACCGGGCGCGAGCGTGGTCGAGGTCGCCGGTGAAGGAGATGGTGCCTTCGTCATCGATCACGAGCGCCTCAAAGTGGGCGTCCTCGTAGGTCATCGGCACAAAATCGGCGTTGAACAAAAGCTTCATGCCAGTTCCTTTCTCCCCCGGCGCCTCGCGGGCATGCCGGCGATGGCGCCTGACGCACGAGGCAGCGGTCGCACCGGCGATGGCGCCCGACGCACGGGACGGCGGTCGCGTCGGCGATGGCGCCTGACGCACGAGACAGCGGGCGCGCCCCTTTAGGCAGACCTGCGTGCGGGCTTTTTCTTGCACACGATGCTCATATAGATCATGCCGACCACGGCGGAGGTCACCGAGGCGAGCAGGATCGCGGCCTTGGCGGCGAGCATCTCGAACGGCTCGGCGGGGAACGCCAGGCCCGAGATGAGGATCGACATGGTAAAGCCGATACCGCCCAAAATGCCAACGCCCACGATTTGCTTCCAGCTCACGCGGCGCGGCAGCTCGCAGATGCCGAACTTGACCATGAGGAACGTCATGCCCGAGATGCCGATGGGCTTGCCGAGCACCATGCCAAAATACGTGCCCAAGGCAACCGGGTCGAGCGCCAGCGCCATGGGGTCCACGCCCACCAGGCGCACCTGCGCGTTGACGAACGCGAAGATCGGCAGGATGACAAAGTTCACCGGCGTGGAGATCATGCGCTCCAGTCGCATGAGCGGCGGGGTGATGCGGTGCATTACCCGCTCGGCGCCCAGCGTGGCGTGCGTAAAGTCGTGCTGGCCGAGGATGTGCGCATCATCGTCGTAGCGGTCGACCATGTCGGGCATGTAGTCGCGCAGCCACTCCGCGAGGTGGTTCAGGCGGACGCCCGAACGCGAGGGAATCGCAAAGGCGAGGATGACGCCGGCGAGCGTGGCGTGCACGCCCGACTGGTACAGGCAAAACCACAGGACGAGACCGCCCACCACATAGGGGCGAAGACGGAAGTGCTGCGTCTTGTTGAGCATGAAGAGAACCGCCGTCACCAGCGCGGCGCACACGAGCCACTCAATACGCGGCGTCTGGCCGTAGAAGATGGCGATCGCGGCGATGGAGATGAGGTCGTCGGCGATGGCGAGCGTGGAAAAGAACACGCGGACGCCCGTGGGAACGCGGTTGCCCAGCAGCGAGAGGACACCGAGCGCGAAGGCGATGTCGGTCGCCATGGGGATGGCCCAGCCGTTCAGCGCGCCGCCCTTGTTGAGGAAGGCATAGATGCTCGCGGGAACGACCACGCCGCCCACCGCGGCAAGCATGGGCAGCAGCGCCTGACGCGGCCGGCGCAGCTCGCCCACGGTCATCTCGTACTTGAGTTCGATGCCCACGAGCAGGAAGAAGATCGCCATAAGAAAGTCGTTCACGAACAGCTCGACCGACATGGAGACCGAAAAGCTGCCCACGCCGAACGTGATGGGCTCGAGCAGGAAGTGATGGATCGCCTCGTAGGCGTCCGTGTTGGCGCACACCACCGCCGCGAGCGCAGCGAGCACCATCACCGCCGCCGAGATCGTGCCGTTCCCCGTGACGCGCTCCCACAGGTCGTGGCGCGCGAGGAGCTTGCGCTGCCTCTCGGTAAATAGCTGCTCACGTGCGTCCATGCCGCTCCTTGTCGTGCTCGGGCACCAGCGGCGGCTCCACGTCTTGGCAATGCAGTGCCGCGCGCGCCGCCGGCGCCCCTCTCTCTGTGCGTCCCGCGCCCATCAAAAACGGCCCACATCGCCTCGGCGATGAGAGCCGCTTAAACGAGCGCTCGGTTGCTTCTATCCTACCCACAGACCTTCCCAAAGAGACGTGTGTTCAGCATCGGCTCTAGACCGAATACACATATGGAGCGGCGCGGGGAGGCCGGATGACGTGAGACGGTGCACCGATACCGCCCCCGGCAATTCCACGCCTGCAATTCGACCACTACGGCAGGCAACCGCGCGCCCGAGCAAAACGACGACCTTTGCCCACGGCGGCGACCCGGCGCGCGATGAGCCCAGCGCGCTCTTCCGCCATTCGCCCATTCCCTCACGATCATGCTCAGATAGAAAAAGGGCTCGTCCCATTCGGACGAGCCCCGGCAAGGAGATGCGCGTACAGCCAGATGTTAGTTGGCGGCGAGGATCGGAGCGGCGACCTGCTTCTTGCGGGAGAGCACGCCGGGCATCCACACGCCCTCGGCCACATCCTCGATCCCCAGGCCCTTCTGAGCGGCCTCGGCGTCGCCCTCGAGCAGGACCTGGGAGCCCTCCTCCATGATGTCGGTGAGGCAGAGCACGATGCCGTCGGCGCCCTTCTCGGCCTGGTAGGCGCGCATGGCCTCGCGGATCTCGGGGATCATGCCGAGCGCGCGGGACTTGTCGACCGTCTCGTACTGGCCGATGAGGAGCTTCTTGCCGGCGACCTCGAACATCTTGATGTCGTTGCCCACCATCTCGGCGGCGGTGAAGGAGCCGGACGGGCGGGTGAGGAATACCTCCATGCCGAACTTGACCGGATCGACGCCGAACTGCTCGCCGAGCTTGGCGGCGATGGCGGCGTCCACGGCGGTGGCGGTGGGGCTCTTGAGCATGAGGGTGTCGGTCATCATAGCGGAGAGCAGCAGCTTGGCCTGCGTGCCCGTGGGCTCAACGCCCAGGACCTCGAAGAGCTTGGCGACGATGGAGCAGGAGGAGCCCCAGGGCAGCGCCACGATGTGCAGCGGGGCGGCGGTGGTGAAGCCGCCGAAGCGGTGGTGGTCCACAACGCCGGCGATCACGGCGTTCTCGAGGCCGGCGACGGACTGGCCGGGCTCGTTGTGGTCGGTCAGGACGACCTGCCGGGGCTCGGCGCCCTCGGCGGCGGGCTCGATGGCGTCGATGAGCGTGGGCGCGGGCACGCCGGCGTCCTCAAGGAGCTTGGCGGACTCGGCCGGCAGCGGGCCCAGGCAGCAGGCGGTGTAGGTGTTGCCCTGGTACTCGACCTGGTTCAGCAGCTGGGACAGCACGACGGCGGACATGATGGCGTCGTTGTCGGGGTTCTGGTGTCCAAACACGAGGACGTTGCTCATGGGGTTCCTCCCTTGTAGCAGATGCACGGATACGGATATTGTACCGCGCCAAACAGGGCAAAGACACGCGGTGCCCAACAGTAAGGGACGATAGGAACACTGCCGCCACAATGCAATCAATTGCCCGCCCTCGATTGCCCGCTCTCGAGAGGAACAATCCAATGGAATCGCTCGACGGCGCCGCGGAGCAACATCTCAAAGGAAATAAACGTGCTTTTTCGCACGTAGGAAAGCCGCCCGCTACATGGGGCACAGCGTTACCACGAGATAAAAAACACCCATAATGAGACCCGCCACATACAAGACAAGGCCCTCTCTACCACAAGCCCTTTTGAGACACGCAAGGCCGGCGCCCAAGAACAGACAGCATAGGAATAACGCCGTGCCCTTTCCCACATAGCTTCCCGGTCCTTCGGTCGTTAAGACCAGCGGGATACGATCGGGCAGCAGCAGGCAGTCCACCAATACCAAACTCACCGCAATCACAGCAATCAACTTGAAGTGACGGCCGATCCATGCCATGAACCCCTGTTCGCAATGTGCAAGCTGCCGCATGCCATCCGCCCCGCTCCCTCATATACCTTCAACGTAGCTCGAGAAACAACGAACGAAGAGTATGATAGCGTGCGGAATACCAACGCCCCACCATCTCCTGGCCGGAAACCTTGCGTTAAAGGCCAACGCCACGCCGCGAGGAGCCCTGCGCGACGGCCGTACCCCCGGCTCGAACGCGCCGATGCAACCGGTTCGCCGCCGCGGCACGGCGGGGGATCACCACAACGATTGGAGCCACCATGTTCGCCGATTACCACGTGCACACGGAGTTTTCCGACGACTCCGTGTTTCCGCTCAACGACGTGTGCGCCCTCGCCATCGAGCGCGGCATCGACGAGATCTGCATCACCGACCACGTCGACTACGGCGTGCGCCCCGACTGGGACGAATACCGCCGCGACCCCTCCTGCGCCAAGATGTTCGAGGGCAAGCCCTCGATCAACGTCGACTACGAGCGCTATTTCCCCGCCATCGCAGAGGCGCGCGAGCGTTTTGCGCCCGAGCTCACCGTAAAGACCGGCATGGAATTTGGCGTACAGTCGCACACCATCGACCGCTTCCGCGCGCTCTTCGACCGGCACGCCGCCGAATGGGATTTCATCATCCTGTCCATCCACCAGGTGGGCGACAAGGAATTCTGGGACGGCGCGTTCCAGGAGGGCAAGACGCAAGAAGAGTACAACATGCAGCACTATGAGGAGATGCTGCGCGTTGTCCAGGGCTTTGACAACTGGTCGGTCATCGGGCACGTCGACCACATCAAGCGCTACGATCCGCTCGGTCCTTGGCCCGATGCCAATATTCGCGACATTGTGGCCGCCATTTTTAAAGAGGCCATCCGCCGCGGCAAGGGCATCGAGCTCAACACGTCTTCCGTTCGCTACGGCCTGTCCGATCTCACCCCCAGCACGGAAATCCTGCGCCTGTACCGCGATCTGGGCGGTCGCATCCTCACCCTGGGCAGCGACTCCCACAAGCCCGAGCACCTGGGCGCGCACATCCCCGTCATGCGGGAACGCCTGCGCGCGCTCGGCTTTGACGAGTTCTGCACGTTCGACCATATGGAGCCCGTGTTCCACAAGCTGTAGGGCGCGCGCCGGACAAGGCGCCGCGACGTACAAAGCGCGCACGGCGGTTGCGGCGGCACGACGGTTTTGCCGTGACGGCGCACATCCAGCCGCGTCGCGCACGGCGTTTCCCGCATGCCGAGCAAGGCGCTATACATCCGAACAAGATTCCCCAAGCATCAAACACCCCGACCCCTGGACGAACCCATGGCCTCGCTTCTTCTTGCTGTTATCTACCTCACGTTTATCTCACTCGGCTTGCCCGATTCCCTGCTGGGCACCGCATGGCCCGTCATGCACGTCGAACTTGCCGCGCCCGTCGCCGCGCAGAGCCTCATCTCCATCATCATCAGCTGCTGCACGATCGTGTCTTCGCTCCTCACCGCAAAGCTCGTGCACAAGTTGGGCACGGGCAAGCTCACCGCCCTCTCCGTGGCCCTCACCGCCGGCGCGATTCTGGGCTTTTCCGCCACGAACGCGTTTTGGCAGCTGTGCCTCATCGCCATCCCCTATGGCCTGGGCGCGGGCGCCATCGACTCCGCGCTCAACAATTACGTCGCGCTCAATTACGGCGCGCGGCACATGAGCTGGCTGCACTGCTGCTGGGGCATCGGCGCGAGCGTGGGACCGCTCGTGATGGGCTGGGCGCTCGCCGGACCCCTGAGCTGGCACGGCGGCTACCTCGCCATCGGCGCGATGCAGGCCATCATTACTGCCGCGCTTTTCCTGTCGCTGCCCTTGTGGAAATCCACGGATGGGCGCGTGGAGGATGAAGCCGCGAACGAGCGCGCGGCTGTACAGGCCGACCCGGCCGGGACTTCGCGCGCAATGCATGCCGGACAAGCAGAGTGCGCAAACGAGTCCAACGGCCCCAAGCACACTCAGACCGTAGCCCAACAGGCATGCGCGCGAACCGCCGACCACGTAGAGTGCGAGTGGGCAGCAGTCGAGCCCGAGTGCAAGCAAGCCAACCCGGCGGCGCTCGGGCACACGCAGGCCGAGGCCGCCAAGCCCGAGTGCAGGCAAGCAAACCCGGCTGCGCCCGGGCACAAGCAGACCGTAGCCCACCCTGAGCGCCCGCTCACCAACCGCGAACTCCTCCGCCTCCCCGGCGCACGAGCCGCAATCGGATCTTTTGGCACGTACTGTGCCCTCGAGGGGTCCATCGGCCTGTGGATCGCGAGCTACCTCACCATGGCGCGCGGGCTCGACGCCGCCACCGCGGCCTCGATCGTCTCCCAGTTCTTCCTCGGCATCACGATCGGACGACTCGTCTCGGGCTTTGCCGCACAATGGCTGACCAGCGAGAATCAAATCCGTCTTGGGCAAGTACTCATCGCGGGGGGCCTGATTGGGCTTGTCGCCCTCAACGGTGGCGTCGCGGCGGGCGCCTGCACCTTCGTCGCCGGACTCGGATGCGCTCCCATCTACCCCAGCATCGTGGCGCTTACGCCCAAGCGCTTTGGCGAACGCGCGTCCCAGGGGCTCGTCAGCCTGCAAATGGCCTGCGCGTATGCCGGGTCCATGCTCTTTCCCCCGGTTTTTGGCCTGGTCGCAGGCGCAGGCGGGGCGGCCCTCATACCGCTTATGGCAATCGCGCTCTTGGGAGCGCATGCTGTTCTTGCCGAGCACGCCGTTCGTGCTACCGGGCGTTAGGCCACGGCAGACTTCGCGCACGGCGGCGCGGGCAGCGCGGCGACGCGACCGCTCGGGCAGCGCGGCGGTTCGCGCAGTGCAGCGGTTCATGACGCAAGTACCGCAAACCATGCCATCCACGCCAGCCGCAAACGCCTTGCGACCGGACCGCGCGCCGGGATCCCGCACGCGCCCGCAACGGGCGCGGGATAGCCGCCACCCAAGTCGCCGTCGCCGCCCAAGTCGCCGTCGCGACCACTGTCGACGCAACCGGACCGCTGTCATCGAGTGAGCGCTTTTCCAACGTTTCAACCCCCTCAAACGTTGGAAAAGCGCTCACTCGATGCAGAGGGGGGGTGCCGGGACGAGGGGGGGGGCGGTGCCGAAGACGCGAATGACGCAAAACGAAAAGATCCACTCGCGTGACGCACCGCACAAGATGGAGGATATGAACGATTTGAGCTTATGAACGATTGCACCGTCGACCGGTTTTGTCGATGAGCAAATCACCAGCTCAAAGCCCGTATAAAAATGGAGCTTATGAACGAATCGTTCATAAGCTCCACTGCGACCAAGAAAATCGTTCATAAGTTCCGGTCGTTCATATCTTCGAGCGCGGCAACAGGGAGACTGCGCACCACAAGAGACCACGGCCGTCAGACGGCCTCCCTCGCGTTAGACGGCCATCCCGCCGTCAGGCAGTCTCTCGCACCGCCAAACTGCCCCCTCGCTGCTGGACGCCTCTCACGCCATCGGGCAGCGCTCACACCGTCAAACGGCCTCTCACGCCATAGGACAGTCACTCGCGCTGTCAACCAATCCCTTGCGTTACACCTCGCAGGCAGCGGCGCGCAGGGCCACGTATGCCGCGCCGATAATGCCCGCGTCGTTGCCCAGCTCGGCAACCTCGATAGGCGTCTTGGCGCTCACGGAGAGAGCGCAAGCAGCATACTTCTCGCGCAGCTTGTCCAAATACACGTCCGCAGAAGCAGAAGCACCGCCGCCCAAGACATACACCTCGGGATCGACCACAGCAGAGATGATCTGCAGGCCGCGGGCGAGATAGTCGGTCATCGTTTCAACGGCAGCCCAGGCGACCTCGTCGCCCTCACGGCACGCCTGGAACACGGCGCGGGAGTCGCTCGTGCCGGAAAGCTCGATGGGATCGACGCCACGGACCTCGCACTCATGCAGGTAGTTGCTCACCACGCCGGTGGCGGAGGCGTATTGCTCGAGGCAGCCCTTGTTGCCGCAGCCGCACACGCGGGTCTCATCGGGGTTCACGCACATGTGGCCGATCTCGCCACCCGCACCGAACGCGCCGTCGATCACGTCGCCATTCACCACGACGCCACCGCCCAAGCCGGTGCCGATCGTCACCATGACCATGCTGCGATGACCCTTGGCGCTACCACGCCACAGCTCGCCCATGGCAGCTGCGTTCGCATCGTTCACGTAGCGCACGTCGGCATGGGGACAGCGAGACTCGAGCGCCTCCTTGAGTTCGGGGGCGTTGATCTTGATGTTGGCAGCAAGCGTGATGTTGCCGCTCGCGGGAACGGGGCACGGCAGCGCCAGGCCAATGCCGCGCACAAACAGAATGGGCTGCTGCACCGAGCCCATGAGCTCCTCGATACCGCTCACCACGGCGGCATAGCCAGCCTCCTCGGCAAGCGAAGGCGTGGGGACGCTCACCTTGCCCAGCAGGTTGCCGTCCTCGTCAAACAAGCCCTCCTTAACAGAGGTGCCACCAACATCGATGCCGATGTAATACTGCTTGCTGTCGGGCATGCATGCTCCTTTCGCATCGCGGAGCGCCAAGCGTCTTGGGCCCCGTGGTCGAATCTTCCAGTGGCTCCAACTATACCGCTAACGGCCCGCCGCGCGAGAGCCGATGCGCCGCCGCGCGCTGCCGGGGATCGTCGTGCGGCACCGGGGGGTCGCCGTGTGCCGCCGGGGGGAGTCGTCATGCGTATCCGCCGATAATCGCCGTGCGGCACCATCGGGGACCACCGCGCACCGCCGGGGATCGCCATGCGGCGCCGAGCGTGGGCTTTTCCAACGTTTGAACCACCTCAAACGTTGGAAAAGCGCACACTCGAGGTACGGGAAGGCTCGATAAGTCGACAAGCGGAAAGGGCAATCAACCAGCAAAGGACGGCCAGCCAGAGCCGAACAGCCAGCCGAGGACAAACGAGCATCGAACAGGCAGAACCCTTATGCCGCAACCTTGTTGCGACGCACCGCCGCGTGCACAATGGCCGCAGCGACGCCGCACAAAGCGGGAACAACCCAGTTCATGCCGACGTCGGCAAAGGGCAGCTGGTCAAACGGCAGCCACGCACCCGCAAAGAACGCATCGCGCAGCGCGGTGGCAATGCTCACAACGGCCGTAAGGCACACCACCCATGGCCACAGCAGCGGCATGCGATCGCACACCTTGTGCAGCATGCCCATCACCACCAGCACAATCGCCATGGGGTACAACGCGTTGAGCAGCGGAACGGAGAACGTGAGAATGGCATCGAGGCCAAAGTTCGACACCACGCAGGAGAACACCGCAAAACCCAGGGCCCACATGCGGTACGGCACGCGGGGAACAACGTCGGCAAAATACGTGCCGCAGCAGCTGATGAGTCCAATGCAGACGTTCAGGCACGCGAGCAGGAAAATCGCGGCGACCACCACGGTCCCCACCGCGCCAAAGTGTATGCCGGCAGAAGCTGCGAGGATCTCGGCGCCATTCGTCGCGCCGGGCAGCTCGGCAGCAACACCCAGGCCAACCATCGCCAGGCCGCAATAGATGAGCCCCATGAGCAGGCCGGCAAAAACGCCCGCGCGCGAGACTTCACGCGCAAGGCCCGCATCGTCCGTCACACCGAGCTCGCGAATGTTAGTGGCAATCACAATGCCAAAGGTGAGCGAGGCGAGCAGGTCCATGGTTTGGTACCCCGTGAGAAAACCCGACATGGCGGGCGCAGACGCGTAGCTCGCGTGGGCAGCTTGCTGGACGGATGCGGGGTCGAACAGCGCGGCACCGATCACAAAGACCAACAGGACGATGAGGGCGGGGCCGGTGATGCGCCCCAGCAGACGCGTCAGCGCGCTCGGGTGCATGGCAAGCAGG
The DNA here is from genome assembly GCF_020735465.1 of Collinsella stercoris DSM 13279. GTDB lineage: Bacteria > Actinomycetota > Coriobacteriia > Coriobacteriales > Coriobacteriaceae > Collinsella > Collinsella stercoris. The sequence continues at coordinate 1,804,190 of NZ_CP085935.1, forward strand.
TACGCAACGGCAAAGAACGCAACGGAAAACACCAGGCGCGCCACCTCGAGCGACACGCACGCCGGCAGCAGCGGCTCGAACATCTCAAACGAGGTCGACGAGGTGCGCGGAATGGCAAGGCACGGGCCAATCGCCAGATACACCGCAGCGACAAAGACCGAGGCGAACAGCGGATGCACGCGCGCGGCAAGGTCGCGAATGGTGCCCGCCAGCCCCACCGCCACGATGCCGAGCACGGGCAGGCCGATGCCGGTCACCAGAAAGCCGACCATGGTGGGAACCACGGCCTCACCCGCCTGCAAACCCAGTAAGGGCGGGATAATCAGGTTTCCCGCGCCAAAAAACATCGAAAAGAGGGTAACGCCCACGAATAGGGACTGCTTGGAAGTCAATTTACCGGTGGACATAGGCGCTCCGCTTCCGAGGCGTTGACGTATAGAATGTGAACTTTAGCAGAATGGAGCGCATTCGTTGGCGAAAGCTGCAGCACGCACCCACTCACCGCATGTTCGCCTCGCATGCAAAAAGGCGGGGCGCCCCTTGAGAGGCGCCCCGCCCTGATGGCGATGCGTATGCAAGCGCGGGTGTTATGCCCTGTGCTTCTTCATCACAGCACCGGCGGCAAACGCAGCAACAGCCACGCCCGCCACGCCGACGACCGCGAGCATCGCGGAGTCGCCCGTGCTGGGCAGACCCGCACCAGGCTTGCCGGAAGGCTTGTTGCCCGGGTTGGTGCCGGGCTTGTCATCGGGGTCGGGGGTCTGGTCCCCGCCCTGGTCGCCACCCTGGTTGCCACCTTGGTCGCCACCTTGGTCTCCGCCTTGGTCGCCACCCTGGTCACCGCCTTGGTCGTCCTTGGGGGTGAAGTGCGCCACGAGCGTCAAATCGCCCGTCACGGGAGCCGCGAAGTCGTACGCGGCATCATCGAGGTACCAACCGTCGAACGTGAAACCGTCCTTGGCGGGTGCGTTCTCGGGCGCCGCCACGGCGGAGCCGTCCTCGACCTCGACCTCCGAGAACACCGTATCGTCGACCATGAAGGTCACCTTGTGGGTCTCGGGCAGGGGCTGCGGCTCGAACGTCGTGTCGAGCATGGAGACCTCGGCAATCGAGGGAACAGCGCCGTCGCTCCAGCTCACCTTGACCTCCTTTACACCCCAGAACCGGCCATTGGCGGCCTCGGCAAAGGAGAAGTCGTTCACGGACGCGTCGAGCGTGCCCAGCTCGACTTCGGTGGTGGAGCTGTAATCCGGCTTGTCGTACACCGTCGCGGTCACCTTGGCGCCGCTCGGGTCGCCCCACGACACGATGTGCACGCCATTGCGCGGCAGGTCGCCGGAAAGGGGCTCGGACACGTGGTAGGTCAGCGTGCCGGACGCATTCGCGGGACACCAGTAGGTGGTCACGCGACCATCGAGCATGGCGCTGGTGCCATGGGCCTCGTCGACCGGGTCGCTATCGCACGTGAAGTCGCCGGGAACACCCGGATACGTGACACGGAACGGATCGGCGGAGAAATCGAACGTGATCTCGTGGTCGCTCAAGTTGCGAACGCCCACGTAACGCGCGGACGCCACCGCGTTATTCTCAACGGCATCCCAGCTCAGAACATTCACCGAAGAGACGACCGTGAGACCGGCCTTGGCAACGGCAGCTGCGGATGCCTCGTCGATGGCGATGTTCGCCTGGACGGAAGCTAGGTCGATCGCCACATAGGAGCCGGCCGGGATTGCGACCTTGCCCGCAGAAATCGCCGCGGAGGTGCTGTCTGCGGTGCCAGCCAGGGCGGTGCCCTCGATGTCAGTCAAGATGGCACCCGCCGGGCTCTCATAGCCCTCCTCAGCGGAGAGCTCGTAGACCTTCCACCACTTGGCGGTGTTCTCGAGGTTCGTCACGCGGATTGCCTTGGCGTTCACGTTGGCGAACTCGAAGGTCTGCTTCTGGGCGGACGTCACGTCGCCGACCTTGTGCCAGCTGCCGTCCTCCGCCTGGTACTCGACCTTGCCCTTGACGATGACGTCGCCGCCGTCGGGGGCCTGGACGAAGGCAATCTTGCCGATGCGGGCGGAAGGCTCAAAGGTCAAGCCGACCCAGTCGTTGGCGCGAATGTTGTTGTCCTTGAGGTTCTTGAGGTGAGCGTAGGAGCCCTCGTTGCCATCGGCGATCTTGTCGATAGTGAAGGACTCGTACTCGCCCATCGTCTCGTTCATGACGGGCGTCACCTTGCTGGGCAGGCGCTTGGCAGCGACCTCGTTGAGGTTCCAGGCCCCCTCGCCCTCGACCACGAGGCGCACGCCGTTGACCGCCGTGTTCTTCTCGAGCTCGACGGTCTGGGACGCCTTGGCGTCGAACGTGCCGATCTTGGTCCACGCGCCACCGATGAGCGCCTCGACCTTGCCGGAACGGGCGTCTTCACCCTGAGCGATCTCGACCATGCCGATCTCGGTGGTCTTGACGTAACTCAGGCCGGCGTTCATGCCCTTAGCAGGCGCATCGAAGGACGCACCCGTCTTAACGTCGCCGTCCACGATGGCGGACAGCTCGCCCTGAGCTGGCTTCTCGCTGGCGAACGGCTCGTACGGCTTGGAGGTGGCGACCGACGTCGCAACCTCGTTAACCTGCCAGTAGCCACTGTAGTACTGCTTGTTGGTAAAGCGCAGGCCCTTGAGGTCGGTGGTCTTGGGCAGCTTGAGTGTCTGCTCCGAATCGCCGTTCACATGGCCGAGCTCGACCCACGTCGTGCCGTCGGTCGTGTACTCGACCAGCGCGTCCTTGAGCACGTCCTGGGGGCGGTTCGAGGGGACGGACTGGACGAACGTCACCGCGTCAGCGCGCTGATAGGGCTCGTAAGTGATGGTGAAGGAGTCGCCGACGTTCACATTGGTCGTGGCGTTGCTGCCTGAGAAGTGAGCGTAGGTCGAAGTGTCGCCATCGATGATGTTGGCGGGGTTGCCGCTCGTGCCCAGGCCCTTCAGAGTGACCTCGGCCACCACATCCACCGTGCCGGTGGCATCGCCCACAACGGGGCGCAGGCACTCACCGAGCGCCTCGACGACCGGCCACACGGCGCGCGTGCCGGCACGGGCATACTGGGTGTCGTTCACGTAGGGGTAGCTGTGCAACAGTGCGTTGTCGAACAGCTCCTTGCCCTGTGTGTACTCGCTCACGAGCGCGTTCTTGTCACCGTTCAGGTGACCGCGCAGCGCGCCGAGGTAGCGCAGGCCGGCGTTCATGCCGTCGGACCAAAAGCCGAGCCACGGGTCGATCTGCGTGCGCAGGGAGGCGTTGCCCGCGTTCTGCGCATATGTGCCCGCCGCGGCCAGGAGCTCCTTGAAAAGCGCCTCAACCTGGTCGATGTCGGAGACCTTGACGCTGCCGTCCTCGACCTTGGCCCTAAAGGCGTCGAGCATGGGCTTGACTGCCTCGGACTCGCGGGACTCGAACGTCACGCCGCCGCCCTGGTACCACTTCATGTGCTCAGACAGCGTGCGGAGCGCGTTGGAGGCGTCGGTGTCGGCCGGGGAATCGTGGTCCACGAAGCTGAACGCGTCATTCCACACCTTGTCGGCGTGGTCGTAGCTCGTCCAGTTGTTCCACGAGAAGTCGGCGTTGAGGAAGATGCCCACCTTGCTGGGCTCGGACTGCTGCATGGGGTTGATCACGCAGCCCACGAGGGAGCCGGGCACCACGTCGGCGCCGAGCGCGTTCTCATAGCCGCCCATGGACAGGTGGTCGCGCGTGTTGTCCGTGCACGGCCAGTTGATCCACATGAAGGGAGCGACGCCGGAGCGCGAGGTGAAGGTGCTGATGGTCGACTTGTCGGCCTTGCCCCACACGCGGGTGCCGGTCATGATGGGCTTGACGTTCGAGGGCAGGTTCTTGTACCAGCTCTCGCCCGCCTGGGCGTAGTTGGCCGCGACGAACGGGATGGTGTCCTTGAGGCCCGGGTACTTGAGCGAGCCGTCCTCGTTCTTCATCTTCTGCAGGTCGTGCAGCCAAGAGGTGAGGTCGTTCAGCAGCTTGATGTAGTTGCTGGAGCCGGGGTTGTCGGCGTCGTCGGCGCTCAGCATGATCTGGCGGCAGCCCGCGTCGATGACCTGCAGGTACTTTGCCTTGAGCGTCGCGAGGTCGCTCTCGTACGACGACCCGAACGAGATCGGGTTGTTCATGAACGGGTGCAGCGCGTACACGAAGCGGCACTTGGACTCGTTGCCCGCCTGGGCGAGCTGCGAGAGCTTGGTGATCTCCTCGTCGGAGTAAAGATCGCGCCACTGCGCGTTGTGCTTGGGATCGTCCTTGGGCGCGTAGATGTAGGCGTTCTGCTTGAAGAGGCCGCCCCAGCGCATGAGCTCCGCGCGGTCCTCCGTGGACCACGGATTGCCGTAGTAGCCCTCGATGAAGCCGCGCGTCTCGACGTCCGCCCAGTCGTTCACCGTGAAAGCAGCAAGCGCACGGCCCTCGATCTGCTGGAACACCTGGTACAGCGTGCTCAAGCCATAGAAGGCGGCATCGGTGTCGCGACCAACGACGACGATGCGGGCCGGAGCGTCCTTGCCCTTGGGCAGAACCGTGACGAAGTTGGCGTCCGTCTTCTTGAACAGATCGGCCTGAGGAGTCACGGCGCCGCTCTGCACGAGCTGGTCGACCGGGCCCTTGGAGCCGTTGATGCCAACGAGCACCTCGACAGCGTTGGCGTCCTTGCCTAGCGCATCAACCTTGTTGGCCTTGATCTGCTTGAGAGCCAAGATGTCGTTCAAGCGCTTCTCGGTCTCGGCATCGACACCGGGGTCGAGCACCACGTTGACGGTTTCGGGCAGGGTCACCTCGCCCTCGCCGTACTCGATGGCGTGCGGGGTTGGGTACACCTGGTAGGTCTGGGCGGCAAGCGCCGTCGCAGGCGCCGCCACGAGCGCCAAAGACGCACAGGCAGCGAGCACGAGCCTACGGAGTGCACCTCCCCTCATGCGTTGCGCGTTCATACGCATTCCCCCTTTTATCGGGACCCATACAAAAGGGCGCACGCACGCGCCCTTTTGTATGGTAGCAGCTAAAAACCCTAGGGAATGCAGGGACTATTGCGAACGGTAGGAATCGGCCCGCCTACGTGAGCTTCACAATGGGCGCAAAGCCCTTCATGAGCTTCTTGGTCTGGCCGTTGCGCTCGAACTGGACCTCGATCATGTCGCCGGCAGCGGAGATGACCGTGCCCGGGCCGAACGTCTTGTGGCTCACGCGGTCCCCGGCGGCAAACGTCGTGGCAGCCGCCGCGGCATCGACCTTGCGCTCGACCGTGGCGGACACGTTCGTCTTCTTGGGACGCGGCGCGCCCGAGCCAAAGGTCGAACGCGAGCGCCCGGCACCGGAACCAGAGCCCTCGCCAAAGGCCGACGCGAACCCCGTACCCACACGACCGGCGTCGGGGCTGATGGACGTGCGGCGCTGCGTGCCCGGCGTCGAGCGCGTGAACGAGCCGAACACCCGCCCGCCGTACATGTCCGACCCTTGGCCGGACCCGAACGTGCCCCGACGGTCGCCACGCTTTTCCCAGCCCGTGCCCGAGAAGCCCGAGGACCCGATGCCGGAGAACTCGATATGCTCGGCGGGGATCTCGTTCACAAAGCGCGAACGCGGGTTGGCCTGCGTGGAACCGTAGGTACGACGCGTGGCGGCGTACGTGAAGAACAGGCGCTTGCGCGCGCGCGTGATGGCGACGTAGGCCAGGCGGCGCTCCTCCTCCAGCTTGGCGGGGTCGTCGTCGGTCCAGCCCGCAACGTGCGGAAAGATGCTCTCCTCCATGCCGGCAACGAACACCGCCGGGAACTCCAAGCCCTTGGCGGAGTGGACGGTCATCATGGTGATGGCGTGCGTGTCGCCCGCAAGCGCATCGAGGTCGGAGCGCAGGGCGAGCCACTCGAGCAGCGCCGGCAGCGCCTTGCAGGCGAGCGGACCGTACGTGCGCTCGACCTCTGCGGCTGCCATGGCCGCGACGTTGGGAGCTGAGGTCGCGGTCGCCATGGCAGGGCTGGCAAACGCCGCCCCAAGCGCACCGGCGGCAGACGCCATCGCGGCGTCCATCGTGTCCGCCGGAGTACCCGCTATGCCTGCGGCAACGCCCGTCGCGCTTGCCAGCGAACCCGTGGAGCCAGCCGCCGCACCCACGGTGGCACCCGTAGCAACGCCCGTCGCGCCCGCCAGGGCGCCCGCGGCAACGCCCGCCGGAGCACCCGCGGTGGCACCCACGGCAACACCCGTCGCGCCCGCCGGCGCAGCCACCGGGACGCCCGCGACGCCCGCGGCGCGCAGCTCCTCGAGGCTCTCCAACGTGCCCTCGATATCCTCGTGCGTCTCCTCGAATTCCGCGGCGACGCCCAGGAATTCCTGGATGTTCTCGGCGCGGCTCTCGGCCTCCATGGTGGCCTCGGCACGGAACGCCTGCACCAGACCGCTCTTGTCCACGATCATCTCGACCACGTCCTTGAGCTCGCCGTCCATGCGGCGCCCCTCGCGGACGATGTTCACAAAGTCACCGAGGGCGTTACGCACCTTGGCGGAGAACAGCCCCGTCTCGGCCATGGCGATCTCGCACGCCTGGAAGAACGAGCAGGCGTTCTGGCGCGCCAGGTCCTCAATACGGCCGATGGACGTCGACCCGATGCCGCGCCGCGGGGTGTTGATCACGCGCTTGACGCTCATCTCGTCGGCAGGGTTCACGATCATCTTGAGATACGCCATGACGTCGCGGATCTCGGCGCGGTCGAAGAATCGCGTGCCGCCCACGATCTTGTAGGGAACGCCCGCACGCAGGAACATATCTTCCAAGATACGGGACTGCGCATTGGTGCGATAGAAAACGGCCATGTCGTCGTAGCTCATGCCGCAGACATGCAGCTTCTCGATCTCCGAGGCGATCCAGCGCCCCTCGTCGCGCTCGTCGCTCGCTTGGTACGCCTGGATCTTCTCGCCGTCGCCCAAATCGGTGAACAGGCGCTTCTCCTTGCGCTGTGAGTTGTTGCGCACCACGGCGTTGGCGGCGGCAAGGATATGGCCGGTGGAGCGGTAGTTCTGCTCCAGCTTGACCACCTTGGCCTTGGGGAAATCCTCCTCGAAGTCGAGGATGTTGGAGATGTCCGCGCCGCGCCAGGAGTAAATGGACTGGTCGTCGTCGCCCACGACCATGAGGTTCTGGTACTTGGCGGCGAGCAGGTTGGCGATCTCGTACTGGACGTGGTTGGTGTCCTGGTACTCGTCGACGCTGATGTAGCGGAAGCGCTCCTGGTACTTCTCCAGCACCTCAGGGCGCGTACGTAGCAGCTCGAGCGTGCGGACGAGCAGGTCGTCGAAGTCCATGGCGTTCGCGGCGCGCAGACGGCGCTCCAGTTCCAGGTACACCTGACCGGCCTTCTGCTCCTGCGGGGAGCTCGCCTTCTCGATGAACTCCTCCGGGCCGATCATGGCGTTTTTGGCCGTGGAGATCTTGGAGCGGATCATGTTGATTGGGTACTGCTTTTGCTCGATGCCCAGGTGCGTCATGATCTCGCGCACCATGCGGCGGGAATCGTCGTCGTCGTAGATGGTGAACTGGCCGGTATAGCCCAGCAGGTCGGCGTCCTCGCGCAAGATGCGCACGCACATGGCGTGGAACGTGCAGACCCACATGCCGCGCATGCCGCCGTCGGGCAGCATGGCGCCCAAGCGCTCGCGCATCTCGGCGGCTGCCTTGTTGGTGAAGGTGATGGCGAGGATCTGCCAAGGGCGAATGCCCAGGTCGCCGATCATGCGCGCGATGCGGAACGTCAGCACGCGCGTCTTGCCCGAGCCGGCGCCCGCAAGGACGAGCAGCGGGCCTTCGGTGGTGAGGACCGCCTCGCGCTGAGCCGGGTTCAGGATATCGATGTCCACGAGCGGGCGGGCGGGCACGGCGTACATCGAGGCACCGGGTGCCGAGACGTGCCCCGGAGCGGCGGCCGCCGAAACGCGCTCCAGGGCAGCGTCCGTTGAGGCGGCAGGTGCAGAAGCACGCTCTGGGGCGGTATCCACCGACGAGGGCTCATAGTCCGCGGGCACGTATCCCGCAGGAGCCTCCATGTGATCGTCTACTGAACCGTAGACATCGAGCGGCACGAGATCCGGAGCGGGCACGGCCCCTCCATCCGACGCGGGCGCAACTGCCGCTAGGTCCCACAAGTTCGGCTGATCCGTCATGCTTTCCACCCCAAAACACATCGCGGCCAGCGTCCAAGCCGGCACTTATTGAGCTCAATCAGTATAGCGAGACGCCCAGACAAACCTAACCGACCGCAAAGCCCCCACACCAAACCCAACCGACCGCAAAGCCCCTCGGACTCGGGGACTAAGCGGCTCCAAAAAGAAGCCCGGGCCACCTTGAAGAAGGTCCCATCCGCCCCAAAGAGGGCACCGTCCGTTTCCAAAGGGAACCGTCCGCCGTAAAGGGGAACCAGTCCGTTTCCAAAGGCTCCACCCCACCCAAAAGGGGTCTTGCCAACCTCTAACGGGGGCCCATCCACCCCAGGAGAAGGTATCATCCGCTCCAAAAAGGATCTCGTCCGCCCCCAGGGGAGCTACTCTCGCCGTAAAAAGGGCCTCGTCAGTCTCCAAAGGGGTCCCGCCCACCCCAAGGGGAGGCCTCGACGACCTCAAGAGGGATCCCATTCGCCCCACGAGAAGGTTCCATCCGCTCCCGACGCACGCGCGCGGGCCGCGATTAACACCAAAATCCGCAAATGCGCGGATAAATTCTCGTCCCAGCAGTAGACGCGCAACATTCCCCAGAAAAACCGCAGGTCAGAACGACGCGCCTATTTCCCCTACACGGCACCCCGCGAATTTATCCGCGCATTTGCGAATCACCCCCAACACAAGGCAACGCAAAGTCAACATGCGGATCGAGCTAGGGCCTTTTATCGGGACTTAACCCCTCCCTGGAAGGCCGAAAAACGCCCTTGGCGCCGGCTTCTTCCTCGGAACAAGGAGGTGTCCCTCTAACCAGGAGGCATATCTCAGGTCAGGAGCCACCCCTTTGACCAGGGGCACCCCCCTAGCCAGAGGCTATTCCTTTGACCAGGAACCATTCGTCTAACCGGGAGCTATCCCTCAGAGCAGGGGCTATTCCTCGACGCCGGCGCAGGTCACGTCGTAGGGGGTCGTCTGGTACACGTAGTAATTGAGCCAGTTGGTGTAGAGGAGCTGAGCCTGGGCGCGCCACATGCACAGCGGCTCGCGCGCAGGGTCGTCGCCCGGAAAGTAGTTCACCGGCACGTCCGGGTCGATGCCCGCCCGCACGTCACGCTCATATTCAAGGCGCAGCGTGTCCGCATCGTACTCCGGATGCCCGAACACGAAGAATCGACGACTGTCCACGCTCTTTACCAGGTACAAACCCGCCTCGGGCGAACTCGCGACCACCTCGAGCTCGGGATGCGCGCGCACCGCGCCCTCATCCACGCCGGTGTAGCGAGAGTGTACGGCAAAGAACCGGTCATCAAGGCCACGCACCAACGGGGAGCTGGGCTTTTCGAGCACATGCTCGTATACGCCCGAGAGCTTGGCGGGCAGTTCGTGCTTGTCGATGCCGTAGTGGTGGAACAGCCCCGCCTGCGCACCCCAGCAAATATGCAGCGTGGAATGCACGTTGGTGGTGGACCAATCCATGATGTCCACGAGCTCGTCCCAATAGTCGACGTCCGAGAAGTCGAGCTTCTCAACAGGAGCGCCCGTGATGATCAAGCCGTCGAAATGCTCGTTGCGCACCTCGTCGAACGTGCGGTAAAACGTCTCCAAGTGCTCGCGGGACACGTTCTTTGCCTCATGGCTGCGCGTGCGCAGCAGCTCGACCTCGATCTGCAGCGGCGTGTTGGAGAGCTTGCGCATAATCTGCGTCTCGGTGGCGATCTTGGTTGGCATGAGGTTCAAGATGAGCACCCGCAAAGGACGGATGTCCTGATGCAGGGCGCGGAACTCGGTCATGACAAAGATGTTCTCGCTCTCAAGCGCCGCGGTGGCGGGCAGAGCGTCGGGGATGCGGATGGGCATGGGGCCTCCTTGGTTCACGTCCCCTTATGGTACGACACAAACGCGCGCGCTGGGAGGCTGGCTCGATGCGAACCGGTGCCGGAGCGAACCGCGCGCCACGGACGCCGTACGTGCGCACCCGCGCCGCCCCGCAACCCCGCCGCGCCCGCTGCACCTGCAAAGCCCATCACGCCCGGAACGCCCGCCCCATGCCGCCATCGCAATGTGTCAGAACGGAGTCGTGTCACTTTATCTCGGCGCAGCGCTGTGCGCGAATTACAATTTCCCTTACGCGAACTTCGGCCGGAAGGACTCGGATATGTACCAGACTCGAAAGATCGGCGTGGTCGGCCAAGGCCACGTGGGGGCACACGTTGCCAACAGCCTCCTGCTGCAGGGAATCGCCGACGAGCTCTACCTGTGCGACATCAATGAGACGAAGGTGACCTCCGAGGTCCAGGACCTGCGCGACTCACTCAGCTTCGTGCCATACAACACCAAGATCGTGAACTGCGGCGACCGCTACGAAGAGCTCTCCTGCTGCGACATCGTTGTCAACGCCGCCGGCAAGGTCGCACTCGCCGCGACCAACCGCGACGGCGAGCTGTTCTACACCACCGACGCCGCCCGAACCTTCGCCAATCGCGTCGTCGACGCCGGGTTCGACGGCATCTTCGTGAGCATCTCCAACCCCTGCGACGTCGTGTGCACCGAACTCTGGCACCTGACCGGCTATGATCCCAAGAAAATCATCGGCTCGGGCTGCGGTTTGGATTCAGCGCGCCTGCGCACCGAGATCTCCAAGCAGATCGGCATCTCGCCCAAGTCCATCGACGCGTACATGATCGGCGAGCACGGCTTCAGCCAGATCGGCGCGTTCAAGGCGGCGACCATCGCCGGCAAAAAGCTCAGCGAGCTCGAGGCCGAGAACCCCGAGAAGTACGCGTTCGACCACATGCAGATCGAGGAACTCGCACGCAAGGGCGGCTATGTGACATACGCCGGCAAGCAGTGCACCGAGTACGCCGTTGCCAACTCCGCCGCGCGTGTCTGCGCCGCCGTGCTGCACAATGAGCACGCCGTTCTTTCGGCCTCCACCCTTATGACCGGTCAATATGGCGAGGAGGGCATCTTCACCTCACTGCCATGCGTGATCGGAGCCGAAGGCGTCGAGGAGGTCTACACGCTCGATCTTTCCGAGCGCGAGCTCGAAGGCTTCCACAAGAGCTGCCAGCACATCCGCGACAACATCGCCCAGCTTGATTGGTGGGACGAGGCAGCCTGGAACGCCAAGTAGCCGCGAGACGCGCCTCACGCGACGAGCGGCATCATGATGATGATCATCGCGAAGCCAAGAAGGTCGGTCGGTGAGAACACGACGCCGATCCACAGTGCGCTCAACACCGTGGCGGAAATGGGTTCGACCGTGGAGAGCATCGCAGTCTTGAGCGATCCGATCTCGTGCACACCCTGCATGTAGAACAGATACGAGCACCAGGTCCCGAGCACCACGAGCGCGCCGAAGACCACCCAGCACGAGATGTCGAACGAGGCGACGGCCTGCCCCCAATCGGGCACGAACGGAGCGGCGATGAGACCGACCAGCAGCATCGCCCAGCCGTTCACCGCCGTGACTCCATATTTGGCGAGGATCCTGCCGGGAAACACCGCGAGCCCCGCACCGCCGAGCGCGGCGAGCAGGCCGAACAGGAGCCCCGCCGGGGGAAGCGCCATCTGCGAGGGGTCGCCCCCCGTGGTGATGAGGAACGTGCCGGCGAGGGCGAGCACCATGCCCGCGATCTCGCGGCGCTTGGGCGCGCGCCGGCCGATCACGCATGCCACGACCGCGACCGGCAGGAGCTGCAGGCTTTGCAGCACGGTAGCGGTGGCGGAATTCGTCGCCTGGATGGCCATGAGGTAGGAGAACTGGTTGAGGAACAGCCCCGCGCCCGCAAAAAGCAACAGATCGCGCACGGCGGATTTATCGCGCATCAGCTCAAAGGGACGGCGATCGCCGCGCACAAGCGCGAGCAGGAGGAACAGGGCACCTGCGAGCACCATGCGGACGCTCATCACCCACAGGGGATCGATGCCGCTCGAGCGGAACAGATAGCTCACGGCCGTACCGGAAAAGCCCCACAGCGCGCCGCCCGCCAGGGCGCAGGCCACACCGCGCAGGTTCATGTGATACGACCCGGCGTGCGCCTCGTGCTTTTCCGACCGTGCCATCATCTTCCACCTCTCTTATCCCAACCACTAAAATCGTCAGGTCACATCCGTCATGTCATAACGTCTGGCTTCGCAGGGCGCCAAAGTTCGCACTCTTCACTACATCAGATCTTCTCTTACCGACATTTCTCTGCGTCCACATAGGACAAAGCCGCCAGACCCGAACGTTTGGTTCAAGTCAGGCGGCCTAATATCCGTGCCGAGAGCGTACGGGCGAAATAGGCTGCGCCGCACTGTCACCAATACAGCCTTGCGGTCTTTGCCTTGAAATTCGCCTGGACCCATTCTTCACGTATGAATGCCAGCAAGCCAAGGGTATACGACGCGCGCTTACCAGCGATGTTGAGGTTCATGGCCGCCACGGACAAAAAGACCACAACGATTCCCGCCGCGCTCGCCGCCCCCATCGGATCGCCCAGCAGCAACACACCGACCAACGACGCGGAAACCACCTCGAGAGATGCGAGCACGGACACCTTGCCCGCCTCGAGCCCCGTGGCGATACCCGCCATATAAAGCAGGTATGCCACAGCAGAAGGAAGCAGGCAAAATACAAACGACCACGACGCGAGCTCGAGGCCCGCGACGCGCGTCACATCTCGGAACGGGAAACCGATGGGCAAAAGACCGATGAACGCGAACAGAAACCCATAGCATACCAACACTCGCGGATCATGTGCGCCCGCAAGGTGTTTTCCACCCAGCACATACACCACATTGATTAGCGCAGCGAAGACGCCCAATGCGACACCGAACACGTCAAAGGACATCCCTGACACATCGCCGTTCGTCACCACGAGAAAAGAGCCGAACAGATTTAATGCAAAGGCGACGCATCTCTGTCCATCGAGCGGCTCGCCGTACAGCAACGCCGAGGCAATGCCCACAAACACCGGCCCTGTATACAACAGCACCGTCGAGGTTGCCACGCCAACCAGCTGCATCGCCTGATAACTGCAAAGATTGCTGACCCCCAAGCCCAAAAAGCCCATTGCTGCGATCAGCGCGAGATCGCGGGGGCTACATCTGAAAAGGCCGGCAATCTCATCCCAAGACCGCCCGCACGCCAATTCCGAAAGCACGATGAACATCGCCACGCACAGAGCCGATCCGCCCATGCGCAAGGTCACGATCCCAACCGTCGACACACCCATGCTCGCCAAATGAGTCACGAAAATACCGACAAACCCCCACATGATGCCGGCGGCGGAAACAAGAAACATCCCCTTTTTGCCCACAGTCGAACTCCTCATCTTCATGTTAGTGCGGAAAAGGCCGCCTGGAGAGCAGTTCATTCATCTCCAGACGGCCTTGTTCCCAACTGAGTCGATGCGCTAGTAGGTGTAGCTGCCCATCTTCTTGTGGAAATCGGGGTCGCTCGCGATGTTGCAGTCGATCCCGAGATCAAGAGAAAGCTTGCGGGCGATGACCTGAAGCGGGACGACGTACTCCATGCTGGAGAAGTACGGCTCGTTCTGGAACGGGAAGACGAAGTCGACGTCGCGATGGCCCTTGTCCTCGGAGGTGATCACGAAGCAGTGGGCACCACGCTCCTTGACGAAGTAATCGCGCATGCGCAGCATGCGTTCAAAGTGCTTGCCGGGGTTGCCCAAGTTGAGCATATAGGTCTTATCGTCGATGGAATGGTACCCACCGTGCATGAACTCCTCGAGCTCATAGCCGGCGACGGCGTAACGGACCGCCTCCCAGATCTTGAGGGTGCCCTCGAGCATGGCGCCCATGTTCCCCTCGCAGCCGAGCACCACAAGACGGCGCGACCGCTTCAGGTCCTCCGCGTTCTCTCGGTACCAGGCCCACGCCGCGTCCGCAATCGCCGGGATATTGTCGGTGGTGGCCAGCATCTTGCGCTCAAGCTCGCCCTTCTCCTCCTCGGTGATGGCACCGCGACGGACGGCGAGCATGAGACCCAGGACGTCGAGAGTGGCGATGGAGCCGATGAAGCCCTTGGTCTTGGGACCGGCGAACTCGTCACCGATTTCGATGTAGGTGGTTACGTCGGCATGGTCGTTCAGCGGGCGGTCGCGCTCGGCGGTCATGGCGATGGTGGCGAGGCCGAGCTCACGGGCGCGATCGAGCGCCTTGATGGTGGAAGTGGAGCGGCCGGCGTGACTGATGCCGACGACTAGGGCGTTCTTGGTGAAAACGCGGGTGTTGTCGACGAACTCCATAGGGTAAACGGCCGTGACCTCGATGCCGAGCTTGTCCTCGATCAATTTGCGCGCGGCGAATGCCGAATGATAGCTCGTACCGGAGCCAGCGATATAGATTCGGTCGATATTCTTGCCCTCAAGATAGTCGAGCGCTTCGCCGAAGATCTCATCTTGATGCTCGACGATGTTTCGGACAGCGTCCTTCGACTCGAGAATGTAGTCGTACATATCCCAATCGTTCGTTGCCATAATGGATTAATCCTCTCTGCGTGTTCCTGTTCGCGAAACCGGGCAAGCCGGCGGCTCGCAGAACCTACTCCTCGTGATAGCGGTTGAGCATGCGCACGAAGCGCTTGGCGGTAATGTGCGGGCGCGTAATGGCGTTTCCGACGACCACGGCATAGGCACCCATATACAGACATTGGACGGCGATCTCGGGAGTGGAGACCTTGCCCTCCATAATCACGCGGGCATCCGTGCCTTTGATGGCATCGACGATGTCGCGGAGCAGATAGAAATCAGGGGAGTCCTTGATGTCGAGCTTGTCGAAGCAGCCGGCCTTCGTGTATCCGTACAGCGTCGGGGCGACGAAATCCGCACCGCACTCCGCGGCGATGCGGGCATCCTCGGCGGTTGCGACATCGGCGAAGATGAGCGCCTCGGGAATGGCCGCCTTGACCTCCTCGATGGTCTTGTAGGAGAGCAGGCCGTCGTCGCGCTTATGATTTGTCGCCTGAAGCGCGATGATCTCGGCACCGGCGTCCCACACTGCCTGAGCCGCCTCAAGCGTGGGCGTGAGGTAGACATCTTTCACGTTTCGATCGATCTTCCAGATGCCCACGACCGGCAGGTCGACCTTCTCCTTGATGGCGCGGATATTCTCGGGTGAATCGACGCGCAGGCCCTTGGCACCCGCCCACTGTGCGCACTCGGCGAACATCGTCGTGATCCCCGGCATGTAGTGGGGCTCGGCGGGCGTCGCCTGACACGAGACGATCAAGCCATCCTCAAGGCTCGCGTACACTTCTTCCTTGGATTTCCTCTCCGACATGATGGAGCTTCCTTTCTGTTCGTAGATGGGCGACATCATCCGGTCCAGCCGAACGGCGCCCGGAAATGGGGGCCATGCCCCGCGTCTTTTTGCGACACCACGGGGCAGTACCGCCTACACCAAGCCAAACGCGGTCATCACGATTCCGAGTGCCAACAGGACGAAAAGGATGACGGTGCCGGAAACGCGCTTCTTGAGCAGCGCGTAGCAGGCAAACACAAGGCCCAGTGGCAGAATCTGCGGGCAGATCTGGTCGAAGATGTCCTGGACAACGATCTCGGCGCCATTGATGCTCGCCGTGGCAGTGAGCGCGATGGTAACCATCGAGGGAATCATCGCGCCGATGACCACTAAGCCCATGATGCGAGCCGCTTCCGTCATCTTCTGCAAGGTACCGTCGGCCTGGATACGGTCGAGGAACTTCGAACCGCCCTCATAACCGATCTTGAATCCCAAGCGACGAACGATCTCAGAGGGGATCACATTGATGACCAGATACAGGATGGGGCCCAGCACGTTCGCGGCGATCGCCAGCGGGGCGGCGATGCCTGCACCGATAACGCGAAAAGTGCCCCAAAAGAAGCTATCGCCGATACCGGCAAGCGGACCCATCAGAGCGGTCTTCACCGATGTGATGGAGGCGGGATCGTATTCCCCCTCGGCGGAGTTGGCGTACTGCTCCTCCATGGCACAGGTGATGCCGATGATAAACGGAGACACGGTCGTTGCGCAGTTGAAGAACTCGAGGTGACGCTTCACGGCCTCTTGCATCTTATCCGGGTCATCACCGTACAGATTGCGCAACGCCGGCATCATCGTCCAAGCGAAACCGGTGGACATCTGGCGCTCGTAGTTGAAGCAACCAAGCAGCTGGTAATGACGGTTGAATACCTTCTTGAGCGTGGCGGTGCTCAGCTTTTTCTCTTCTGCCATGATTACAGCTCCTCAGAATCTTCGTCGATGAAATCGCTCGAGGTGGCACTAGCAAGCTCGGGGGACGCTGCGTTGCCGCCGATGAACAGAAAGTAGATGACCGCGCAGATCGCGCCGAACACGGCGGCGCCGATGGTGCTGACCCCGAGGAAGGCTGCAAGGGCGAAACCAAGAAAGAGGAAAACGCCGAATTTCTTATCCCAGGTCATTTGGATAAGCATCGCAATACCCATGGCGGGCAGCAAGTTGCCGGACTGGGCGAGGCCATCCTGGATGACAGCCGGAATCATCTCGACAAGGCGGGTGATGACCTCAGATCCAACCAGAAAACCAGCGAGGGTCATGCAGAAGTACATGACAAAATAGACGCACGTGCCCATCCACAGGCAGCGCTCGACGCCCCTGTAATCGCGGTTGGCGGCGCAAGCGTCGGCGCGATGCGCGAAGATCGCGTTGACGGTCGGCACGGCGATGGCGCCGAACTGGGCCAACAGGGAGATCGGAATGGCCAGAGCGAGCGTGGTCTCGTACGAGGCGCCCGTCTGGATCGCAAGCGCGGTACCGAGCGCCGAGCCCGTCACGACATCGGGCGGGGTCGTTGTGCCGATACCGGCCAGACCCATCCAAACCAGCTCGAGCTGGCCGCCGACTACGAGACCGGTCACTGGGTCGCCCATGATGAGACCGACCACCGGACCGATGATGATCGGACGGTCGATCATGTGCTGACCGCCGATGCGAGATTCCAGGTAAATCAGCGTGGCGGCAAGTGCCACCAGAACACCTTGAAGCATAGCTGCTCCCCTTCCCTATTTGTCTAGGCTTCCTGCACCTAGGCGAACACCTTCTTGATCTCAGCGAAATCCATCTTTTCGCGCGTGGGGGTTACCTGCGCGAACACCTTGACACCCTGGGCATCGAGGCGCTCGGCTGCCTCATAGTCCGCTCGACTGACATGCACCTGAGGCAGCGTGGGACGGTACTCCTGACCAGGCTGCTTCTTGACGCCGGCGGTACCGATGTTCAAGCGATTGAATTTGTTGTTGAGCTGGTTGAAGATGCTCTCCGCGTCAATGACACTCTCGACCACCAGGAAGATCTTCTTTCCATCGTTGATCGGGTTGTTCAGAGCTTTCACGGCGCCTTCGATGGATTTGATGCCCATCTTCACACCGGCGGGCTTCGCCATTTTCATCGTGTTTGACAAGAAGGTGTCCTTGGCTGCGGCGTCATTTGCGATGAGAATCGTCTCGGGCGCCACGTCAGACGTCCACGAGACAGCCACCAGACCATGCAGTAGTCGGTCATCAGCTCGTACAAGTGCAATCATCGTTGTTCTCCCTTCATGATTGCCACCGCTTGCGCGGCTTACAGTTCATCTGAATCGTCGATATCGTCTAGGGCGAGCCCATTCATAAACACCATTTGACCGCGCGCTTGCTCAACCGCAGCGGCGAGATCCTCATCGGATATGGGGTCCGTCCGGCACACGAGCTCCAACAACAACGAAGCGTTGATGCCGGCGACGAGCTTGAAGCCGTACTCTCCCATCAACAGCGTCGCCTTTTGGTTCACGCTTCCACCGGCGATGTCGGTCAGTACGATTACCTCGTCTTCGGCGGGGAGGGCGTCGAGAACCCCGCGCAGTTCGCCCTCATATTCGGGCGTTTCGACATAGGCGTTGATGACGTGCAGGTTCGCCACATCGGGCATGAAGAACTTCACGAACGCCTCGAACCCCGTCGCCAGGGTAGTGTGGGTTGCGACAATTATTTGGTTCATAATCAATCCTCGCTGTAAACGTGTGCGAACGACCTCTTGCCCTCGGGACGTTTGGCCGTGTCGATACCGACCGCGATGCAGTTCTTGGCGGCGATCACCTGAAACGGAAGGGTATAGACGAGCGGGCTGAGCAGCGCGGGGATCTCCTCGGAAATGCACAGGTCGCACTCGCGCAACTCGATGGCTGCCGCTGCGGATGCATCGCCGATCACGTAAACATTGCTCGTGATCTTGTTATCCAAGAAGAACGACGAGAACAGCGGCACACGATCGATGCCGTGTTCGTTCGACGCGATGAGGAACACGAACGTACCGCCATCGAACGCCATTTGCGGGCCGTGAATCATCTCTTCCATCTCGTAAGAGCTGACTGGGCGCTTGAAGGTCTCACCGAGCTTGAGCTCGCCTTCCACCGCCGTCGCAAAATTGAGGCCGTATGCGGCGATCGCGCCGCGCTCCATGGTGACGAAATCGGCAGCGTTCGCGTCGTACCAAGCCTCCACCTCGTCGAAAACGTCGTCGTAGCGCTCGATGAGCTCACGGATCTGACCCATGATGCGCCCATGATCCTCACAAGGCAGCGCCCCGGAAGTCAGCCCGGCGTCGAGCGCCATGAGCAGCCCTTCGAGCAACGTCACCACATACCCGCGCGTCTCAACCGGAATCAGCTCCACCCCGCAGGTGAGCTTGACCGCGACGTCGACCTCGCGCGTGATCAGGCTCTCCATGGCATCGGTAACCGCCACAGCGAGACAGCCCGCCTCGCGCGCGGCGCGCACGCCCGCAACCGTAGACACGCTCGTGCCCGATTGGGAGATGCCCACGACGAGCGTCTTGCGGGCGCGCTCCGGCGTGAGTGTCGCAAGGCGCATGTCAATGAAGCGCGTGGGGACTTCGGCAACGGCAAACACCTTCGCCAGACGCTCGAAACACGGGGCGATATAAAGCGCGGCATTGTAGCTGGTGCCGGAACCGATGAAATATACCTGCTCGATCTCGTGCGAGGCGAACAGGTCGCGCATGGGGGCGCAGAACTCTTCACGACGGGCAAACGTATCGCGCAACGCACGGCCCTGATCGCGCATATAGCCCATCATGCTCGGTGATTCCTACGTCAAATCTGAAGACATACCACTTCCTCCTATCGACCAGATGATCATTTGTCATTATATTGATATTATCTAATAAGTCATTTTCCACCATATTACAATGATGATTCTGATTTGTAAACTCTAAATGACATGATTTTTACCGTGAACGGTATTTTTTGTTAGAACATTTGCCGTCTCTCGCCTTCTTCACACGGTGCTGCAACCGACGTTGGGAGTGATAAGCACCCATCCAACCTGTAGACACCCTAAATCTGTCTGCTGCCATATTGAGTTTGCAATTGCTCTGGTAATAAGACATTTTCTCGAGTACCATTAAATTGCTGAAAGGATTTGTCATGTCAAAGATTGCCAAGTATCAGATTGTCGAACGGGCTATTCGCGATTCCATTAACAGCGGTGAGCTATCCACCGGAGACCAGCTCATGACGGAAGAAGACCTTTGTCGCAAATACGGCTTCTCCAGAACCACAATCGGAAAGGCCCTCGACAATCTGCGTACCAGCGGCTACATCGAACGAATTCCCGGCAAAGGCACGTTCGTGAGGGCGTCGCGCGTTGAAAAAAGCGCGAGCAGCGGGCGCAGCTTTTCCGAAGACATGAAGGCGATTGGAATGACCGCCTCGGCTAAGCTGATCTCATACGAGGTCCACCGGGCCCATGAGGTTCCCGAAATCGCCGCCAAGCTCAAACTGCACGATGACGATCTCGTCCATCATTTCGTTCGCCTTCGCATGGGCGACGGACGCCCCATCGCAATTGGCGACACCTACGTTTCAGGCACCGTGATTCCCGCCATCAGCATCGAGTGTCTCGACAACTCGTTCTACGACTATGTGAAAACACTCGGACTGACGATTCTTGCACCCAGCAAGCGTCTTAGCGCCGCACTTCCCACGGCGCAGCAACAAGAGCTCCTCGGGGCAACCGATATCGCGCTTCTCTGCTCTTCGCACGTCACCTACACGCAAAAAGAGGGAGAACTCATCCCCTTCGAATACACTGACACCTACTACAACGGCGACCTTTACGCATACACAGTTGAGTCAACTGAGAAGCTCGAGCACGTCGGAGACTAGCCCGTCTCGCCCTAACGAGCACAGGCCATGATGGACCGCTTCGAACACGCTCGGACGCTTACAGCAGTGATGCGCCCTCCTGAATTAGTAAGCATGTTATGATTACCTTAATCGTAATATGCTTAAGGAGTTCTCCATGTTTATCGGGCGCGAAGCCGAGCTTAAAAGCCTCGAAAACCTGTATGGAAAAGAGGGCTTCCAGATGCTCGTCCTCTACGGACGGCGACGCATTGGAAAGACCGCCCTGCTATCGCATTTCTGCAAAGGCAAGCGCACGCTATTCTTCACTGCCGAGCAAAAGAACGACACGGACAACTTGCGCTCCTTCTCCCGCGCCATCTGGTCGTTTTTCGGGGAACGCGACGACAACCCCACCTTCGACTCATGGGCAAACGCTCTAGGCTACCTCGCCGACCATTGCCCGCGAGACGAGCGTACCGTTTTCGTCTTCGACGAATTCCCCTACGCCGCCGCGGCGAATCCCTCGCTGCCCTCGACACTCCAAATCGCCATCGACCACACCTTCAAGCGCTCGAATCTGATGCTCGCCCTATGCGGAAGCAACGAAGGATTCATGGAAAGCGAGGTCCTGGGCTACAAGAGTCCCCTATACGGGCGGCGGACCAGCCAGATCAGGCTCAAGCCGTTCGATTACCAAGATACCGCACGCCTGCTCGGTGGCTACAGTCCCGAGGAACATGCCGCTTACTATGCAGTATTTGGCGGCACGCCCTACTACCTCGAGCAGATCGACCGATCCCTGCCGTTCGCGGAGAATGTCCAGCGCCTCATGTTCGACATCTCTGGAATCCTGTATGCCGAGCCGCAAATGCTCATCAGGCAGGAGCTTCGAGAGCCCGCGACCTACACCTCCGTGCTCGACGCGATAGGATCGGGCGCCACGCACCCTAAACAGATCGCCGAGCGCGCAGGCATCGATCCAGCTGCAGTCAGCAACTACCTCTCCGCGCTCGTGCGGCTCGGCCTGGTGACGCGAGAAGTACCTTTCGGTGAAGACCCCTCTCGCTCCCGCAAGGGTCTGTACTACCTGAGCGATCCGTTCTTCTCTTATTGGTACCGATTCGTCAGCCCGTACATCGGCGCTATCGAGGCGGGCCTTGGAGAAGCAGCGGCCAAGATCGCGACCCAAGGGGACGGCTTTTCCACCTATGTCGGAACGCAATTTGAGGACATTTGCCGGCAATGGCTCACCAATCAGGCAAGAGCGGGGAACCTTCCGTTTCTTCCGCTCGAAATCGGACGTTGGTGGGGCACCGACCCCTCGATCCGCGAACGAGTAGACATCGATGTCGTCGCTGGAAACAAGACGAGCGGGCATCTCTGCGTCGGCGAGTGCAAGTATCGTTCCCGATTCAACGAGAGCGAGGCGATTCAAACGCTCGAACACCGCGCGACGCTCATTCCCGGATTCAAGCAAACCCACCACGTCCTCTTCATGAAGGGCGAGCCAAGCAGCGAAACATCGAGAAAGGCGGGTGATCGACTCGACCTCTCGATTGTCACCCTTGCGGACATCTACCTGGACGTCACCGAGCAGTAGTCGCTCTTCCCATGCCCGCGTTGCACCGAGTCCGATTAAAGAGCACGCTGTCGGACGCCCTACCGCACGCTCGCCTCGTAATCGGCGATGGCGGTCAAGAACGCCGCCCCATATGCATCGGCCTTCTTCTCACCGATGCCCGTGACCTCGAGCAGCTCCTCGCGCGTGGCGGGGCGCCGGCGGCACAGGCCGCGGAGCGTCGCATCCGAGCAGATGATGTACGCGGGCACCTGATGCTCGTCGGCAAGCTCGCGGCGCAGATCGCGCAACTCCTCGAAGAGCTCCGCATCGTCGCCCACGCGCGGACGGGCATCCAGCGCGGCCTCCTCGCGCACCAAATCGACGGCGCGCCGCGCGCGGCTGGCGGAACGGCTCTTCGACGCGCGCTTCTTCACGGTGAAGGCAAACTCCCCCGTCCTGAGCGGGTCCAACGCCTCGTCCGCGCGCGGGCCGAGACCCACCACCGGGAAGCGCCCCTGCGACTGCACCAGATACCCACGGCCCACCAGCTGGTCCAAAACATCTTTGATGCGCTTGACGGGAACCTCGGGCAGCTCGCCGTAACCAGGCGCCTCATCGAGGCGGAACTGCCGAATCTTTTCGGTATTCGCACCATGCAGGACATCGGCGATGAGCGCCTTGCCAAAGCGCCCGCCCGTCGCAGCGACCATGCGCAGGGCGGCGAGCGCCACATCCGTCACGTCCTCGACCTCGTAGCGCGTCAGGCAGTTGGAGCAGTTCCCGCAGCCCTCCCCCGCGCCGGGCGCCCCGGAAGCGGACACCGCCCCAACGGCCCCGCCGCATGGCGCGCCCTCGATGCCGAGCGCGCCCTCGTCGCCGAAATACCGCAGGATGTAGGCGCGCAGGCAACCGGTCGTTTGGCAATAGCCCTCCATCTGGGCGAGCAGACGGTAGCGGTTCTGACGCGCGAACTCGCGCTCCTCCGGACTCAGGGTGTCGTCCGGCACGTCCTTCTCGATGAAGTAGCGGCGCAAACCGAAATCGTGCCCGTTCCATAGCAGGTAGCACGCCGCCGGATCACCGTCGCGGCCCGCGCGGCCCGCCTCCTGGTAATAGGCCTCGATGCTCTCAGGCACATTGTGATGGATCACGTAACGCACATTCGGCTTGTCGATACCCATGCCAAAGGCGTTCGTGGCGACCATGAGCGGCGCGACGTCGGCGATGAAGGCCGCCTGCTCGGAAGCGCGGTCCTGCTGGGCCATCCCCGCGTGGTACCGCGCGACCCGGATGCCGCGCGGCCCCAAGGCGCGACCGAGCTCGTCGGAGAGCTCATCCACCGCCTTGCGCGTCGCGCAGTACACGATGCCGCTCTCGTCCGCATGGGTGCTCGCGTAGGCGTAAATCCACTCGGCTTTCGCCTTGTCGCCCAGCTCTTCCACGTTGAACGACAGGTTCGCGCGGTCGAAGCCCGTCACCACCGTCTCCGGCGAGCGCAGGTGCAGCATGCCGGCGATGTCCGCGCGCACGCGGTCCGTCGCCGTGGCCGTAAAGGCGGCGACCACCGGACGCTGCGGCAGTGCATCGATAAAGTCGGCGATCTGCAGGTACGACGGGCGGAAGTCCTGTCCCCATTGGGACACGCAGTGGGCCTCGTCCACCGCGACGAGCGGCACGCCGATTCCGCCGGGCGCCGCAGCCGCCTGCGCAAACGCCAGGAAGCGCGGGTCGGCCAAGCGCTCCGGCGCCACGTACATGATCTGATACCAGCCCTCTCCCGCGCGCTTGAGCACGGTGTTTTGCTGACCCGGTGTAAGAGAGGAGTTGAGGTAGCTCGGCCGCGCGCCGATCTCCTTGAGAGCGCGCACCTGGTCACCCATAAGCGAGACAAGAGGCGACACCACGAACGTGATGCCCGGCAGCATGAGCGCGGGCACCTGATAGCAAATGGACTTGCCTGCGCCCGTGGGCATAACGCCCAACGCATCGCGGCCAGACAAGATGGCCGACACCATGCGCTCCTGCCCGGGGCGGAATGCGTCGTAACCAAAGTAACGTTTGAGCGTCTCGTGCGCGGTGCCTGCCAACTGCTATGCCTCTCGTGCCTTGGGAGCGCTCGATGCGCTCCCGGTCGCGTCCCCCCTGCATCTTACCGCGCACAAGGCCGCCCATCCGGCCCGACCTTTTGCCCGCTCATCGATTTATAAGCTCGGGGCCGGCCGGCGGCCCCATATACTGGGCCTGTCCACCCCAACAGGAAAGAGGGAACGATGTCCTCACGCACCCCGTATAACGCACCGGCAACGCCGAGCGCGCACTGCCTCTCCCGTAGAAACCTCGTCACCGGCGGTGCCGCGGCGCTCGCCTCCCTCGCGGGACTCGGCCTCCTGCCCGCCAGCGCCCGCGCAACCGAGCAGCCCCTCTCCGCCGGCAGCGTCGACGAGATCCTCGCCACCATGACCCGCCGCCAAAAGATCGAGCAGATGCTCATGCCGGACTTCCGCCAGTGGATGCAAAACGGCAAGGTAAGCGACCTCACGGTCCTGAATGAGGAAATCGCCTCCGTCATCGACTCGTTCGACCTGGGAGGCGTCATCCTGTTCGCCAACAACGTCAAAGAGACCGAGCAGACGCTCAGGCTCGCCATGGACATGCAGCAGGCGGCCCTGCGGAACACCGCGCAAGCCCCCGCAGGAGACATCCCGCTCCTGCTCACCATCGACCAAGAGGGCGGCATCGTGTACCGCTTGGGCAGCGGAACCGCCCTTCCCGGCAACATGGCGCTCGGCGCAACGCGTAGCGAGGAAGATGCCCTCCAGTGCGGTCAGGTCATCGGGCGCGAGCTCGAGGCGCTCAAGATCAATGTCAACTTCGCGCCGTCCTTCGATGTGAACAACAACCCCAATAACCCGGTCATCGGCCTTCGCTCCTACTCCAGCGACCCTGAGCTCGTGGCACAGCTTGGAACCGCCATGATGAGCGGCATGCAGGAGCACGGCATCGCAACCGCCGCAAAGCACTTCCCGGGTCACGGAGACGCGGGGACCGACTCCCACACCGGCCTCCCCCGCATCGAAAAGACCAAGGAGGAGCTCGATAACCTGGAGTTCATCCCCTTCCGCTCCGCCATCGAAAAGGGCGTGGATATGGTCATGACCGCCCATATCCAGTTCCCCAAGGTCGAGACCGCCAAGGTCCCATCAGCGGATCCCTCCATGGGAGAAATCGAGCTGCCCGCAACCCTCTCCCCCGTCTTTATGACCGACATCCTCCGCACCGAGATGGGATTCACCGGCGTCTCCATCACCGACGCGCTCAATATGGACGCCATCTCCAAGAACTTCGGATACATCGATGCCGTCAAGCGTACCTTCAAGGCGGGAGTGGATATCGCCCTCATGCCCGTCACGCTGAGGAGCCAACAAGACGTTCCCAAGCTCAAGGAGCTCGTCGACGCCCTTGAGCAGGACGCCGAACTCACCGACGAGCGCCTCAACACCTCGGTCCGCCGCATCCTCGAGCTTAAGAAGCGGCGTGGCATCCTCGCCTACAAGGACACCGCGGGCTCTCATGAGGAGAACCTCGCCAACGCGCTCGCCCAAGTGGGCAGCGAGCAGAACCGCTCCATTGAGCGAGAGGTCTCAGCAGATGCCATCACTGTCGTCAAGAACGACGGCGGCATTCTGCCCATGAAGCCCAAGACGGGCGACCACGTGCTCTTGGTTGCCGCCTGGGCAAACGAGCAACCGGGCATGGAGCTCTCCATGCGCCGCCTGATCGCGGAGAACGTGATCGAGCAGGGCGTCACGTACGAGTCGATCAACTACGCCGATGGCTTTGACGACATGGACGAGGCCGTTGCCGCGATTGCGGGCAAGATGGAGCAGGCGAGCCACGTGGTCGTTATCTCCGAGATCGGCTCGGCCGCAAATCTCGACCCCGACAAGAAGAGCGGAAGCAGCGCATACGTCCCCACGCGAGTCGTGAAGGCCGCGAACGATGCCGGCAAGTCCGTCGCCGTCCTGAGCATCTCCAAACCTTACGACGCCGCCGTGTACCCCGAGGCACCGGCGATCGCCATCGCATATGGCAACAAGGGCATGGACCCCACGGAGGGCCTCTCCCCGAGCGCCGCGTTCGGACCCAATGTCCCCGCCGGCGTAGAAGTCATCTTTGGCGGGCACGCTGCCTCCGGAAAACTGCCGGTCGACGTCTTTGCCACCAAGCGCGTCGACGGGAAGACGGTCATCGACACGACCGCAATCGTCTACCCGTTTGGGTTCGGCCTTGAGTATGACAAGGTGGGCGACGACCCCACTGCGGACAAGAGCGCATTGGCGGCGCTGATCTCCAGCGTCGAGAAGGACGTTCTTCCCCACGAGAAGTCCTACACCGCATCCAGCTTCGCGCGCCTTGCATCCGCGCTCGACCAGGCCCGCAAGGTAATGAGCGATGCAAATGCGACCCAAGCGGACGTCGATTCCGCGCATGCGGCACTCCAGAGCGCTATCGACGGACTCGTCAAGCTCAGCGGCTCCGCGGGAACCGGAAACGGCAGTGGCAAGCCCGGCAACAAGCCGTCGGGCACCTTGCCCCAAACGGGCGACGCTGCCTCGGTGCTCGGCGCGGCGGCAGCCGTTGCCGGCGCGGCGGCCGTGGCCTACGGCGCCTCGACCATAGCCGAGGAGTAGCCCGCACGGTACGAAGCCGGGGCCCGCTCCCTAATTCGATGGCGCCAAGCCCGCAGCGCGCAGGCCTGGCGCCTTTCCTTTTCGCACGCCCAATTTCGAACGCGTAGGACCTCGATCGCCGCCCATCTCCCCCACCGGCAACGGCCCTGCGAACGCCGCCAATCCGCAGCGTCTGCGCGTGCTACAATCGCTCGACATGCCCGCACATAAACTGCCGAAGGAGCCGCCGTGGCAAACGCCGTTGACCGCCTCACCGATCGCGCGCTCGACCTTGCGCGCCTTACCATCGTCCGCCGCATCATCACCGCGGTGGCGGTCATCGCGTCCGCCCTCATCCAGACGTTCCTCATCCAGGCGTTCGTCGAACCCGCCGACCTGCTGCCCAGCGGATTCACCGGCGTCGCGGTGCTGCTCGACCGCATCACCTCGCTCGGCGGCGTGCGCATCGACACCTCGCTCGGCATGCTCGCGCTCAATATCCCCGTGGCCCTCATGTGCTGGAGCGGCATCTCCAAGCGCTTCGTGATCTTCTCGATGATGCAGGTCGCGCTCTCCTCGCTCTTCCTGAACATCTTCGACTTCGCGCCGTTCTTGGGCGACAAAATCATGCTCGTCATCTTTGGCGGATTCGTCTCGGGCATCTCGATCGCCATCGCACTCAAATCGGGCGCGTCCACCGGCGGCACCGACTTCATTGCGCTTTGGGTCTCAAATCACACGGGCAAGACCATCTGGGGCGTCATCTTCGCCTTCAACTGCTTTATCCTGGTCATCTTCGGCTGGATGTTCGGCTGGGACAACGCCGCGTATTCGATTGTGTTCCAGTTCATCTCAACCAAGACCATCGACAGCTTCTACCATCGTTACGACCGCGTGACGCTCCAAATCACCACGCGCCTGGCCGACGAGGTCATGACCGCGTACGTCAACCACTTCCAGCACGGCATCAGCTGCGCCGAGGTCATCGGCGGCTACAGCCGCGACAAAATGTACCTGCTACACACGGTTGTATCCACGTATGAGAGCCAGGACATCATCAAGCTGGTGTGCGATATCGACCCCACCGCGGTCATCAACGTGTTCCACACGCTCGACTTTGTGGGCGGCTGGTGGGGCGGCCACGTGGACGAGCCCGTCCCGACGGCCGTGCCCGACCCCGACAAGCCCGCGCGCCTGCTCTCCAAGCAGGCCCGCCGCCACGAGCATACGCGCCTGCAGCAGGACGACGGCAGGTAGCGCACCCCCAGATGTTCTTGATGAAGCGCGGGTTCTGCACGTCGTCGCCCAGTTTCTCGCGCAGGTGACGATGTGCACCATCACGGTGTTCTATACAAAATTGGACGCACAGTTCGGTGCAATCGGAAGGGTTGCGCCATGCTTACCGCTCATGAATATCTCGCCCCTTGCATTCGACAAAGATAAGACGGTCGCTTCTTCTTGATGAAAGGGCGGGAATATACATTTTCCTCCGCAGCCATGAGCAGCCCCCATTGCACCAAACGTTGCACCAAACCGCTCGCGAAAACGCAGGCGGCAGGTGTCACCGACAATGGTCTTACGCAGTTTTACCTGCGGTTTTCCTACTTCTCGATGGTGTACCCGACGCCCCAGATGTTCTTGATGAAGCGCGGGTTCTGCGCATCGTCGCCCAGCTTCTCGCGCAGGTGCCGGATGTGCACCATGACGGTGTTGTTGGATCCCGCCATGAACTCCTCGTCCCACACGGCGCGGAACAGCTCTTCCACCGGCACCACGCACCCGCGATGCTCGGCCAAATACAGCAAAATCGAGTACTCGAGCGGCGTACAGCGCACAGGCTTTTCGTCCACCGTCACGGTGCGCGCGTCTTTGTTGATGGAGAGGCCGTTGAACGCGATGATGGGGCCGGCGTCTTCGGCCGCCACGGACTGCTCGCGCGTGCCATAGCTCGTGTACCTGCGCAACTGCGCCTTGCAGCGCGCCACCAGCTCGAGCGGGCGGAACGGCTTGACCATGTAGTCGTCTGCGCCCAAGGAGAGGCCCTCGATCTTGTCCGCCTGGCTGTCGCGCGCGGTGAGCATGATCACCGGGTACGTGCGCTCGGTGCGGATGGTGCGCAGCAGCTCAAAGCCGTCGACATCGGGAAGCATGATGTCCAGCACGGCCAGATCGAACTCCTGCTCCAGGATCAAACGCGCGGCGTCGGCGCCGGTGTACGCCAGCGTGACGTCGTAGCCCTCGTTGCGCAGGTAAATGCCCACCAGGTCCGTGATGGTCTTTTCGTCATCCACAACCAGGATGCGCGGCGTATCCATAGCTTGCTCCCTTCGCCCTTGACTATTATGGCTAAGACTTCGCTTTGGCGCACGCCCGTTGCACGCTTTAAGCAAAAGCTAAGCGCGTCGACCAATGGCCGCGAGCCCAGCAAGCGCTATACTCCAGCCAACGAACCGACCCCCCTCGAGAGGCACCTATGAACAAACGCTTTGCCGCATCTGCCCTTGCGGCCTTCGCCACCGCCGCGGCCCTCATCATTGGCCTGCCCACGCCGGCCCGCGCCGAGGTCCGCACGAGCGACGTCATCATGGGCACCGCGGCGAGCGAGCGGGGCATCGACCAAAGCGAACTGCCCGACATCTCCGCGCCCCATGCCATGATCTTGGGGCAGGACGGAACAGCCTATTTTGAGCGCGACGCCGACGATCCCATCAAAATCGCCTCGGTCACCAAGGTCATGACCGCCCTCGTTGCGCTCGAGCACTGCGATCTTTCCGATACCGTCACCGTTGACCACGCCGCAGCCACCGTCGGCGAGTCCAGCCTGGGCCTTTTGGAGGGCGACACGCTCACCATGGAAGACGCGCTCACCGGGCTCATGGTCATGAGCGGCAACGACGCCGCCACGGCGATCGCCACCACCGCCGGCGCGCAGATCGACCCCACCAGCGACGACCCGTATGCCGTGTTCATCGAGGCCATGAACGAGAAGGCAAAGGAGCTGGGCTGTACGGACACCGTGTTCGAGAATCCCCACGGCCTGGATTTTGACGCTTGGGCGGGCAACCTGCACTCCACCACGCGCGACATAACCAAGGTCTTCGCCGCCGCCATGCAAAACGAGGACTTCCGCGCCATCGACAACAGCGACCGCACATCCATTCCCGTGACCTCGGCCGATGGCAGCGCACGCACCGTTAACCTGGTGGTGCGCAACCAGATTCATGGCCAAGACGGCAACATCGGCGGCAAAACCGGCACCACGGACGAGGCGGGCAACTGCTTTGTGGGCGCATTCACCCGCGATCTTGGCGGGGAGGTCTACGTGGCGATCTTTGGCGCCCAAACCAACGAGGAGCGCTTTGCCGACACCTTGACGCTTGCCAATTGGTATTACGACCACATGGCGACCGTCCCGTTTGCCAACACACCAGTCAAGCGCAACGGCATTCCCCTTGTGGGCGAGGCACCCTGCAGCGCCTGGTGCGATCAAACGGCGGCAACCCAGCTCGAGGACGCAGACGCCACGTTCGCCGTGTTCAGCCTGGGCGATGAGCTCGAGCAGTCCATTGAGTTCGACGAGCTTTCCGGTGCCGTTGAACAGGGTGATGACGTGGGCACCATCACGTTCAAACAGGGAAAAGCAACCGTGGGCACGGCAAAGCTCGTCGCCTCCGAAAACGTCCCCGCGCCCAACCCGCTTGAGTGGGTTATGGTCCAGTTCGACCGTGCGGCACGCTTCTTCACCGGCGAGCCGAGCACGGCGGAGGCCATTGTGGTGAACGAGCCCGCCGATCCGCTGCAATACGACACTTGGAACGCC
This sequence comes from Collinsella stercoris DSM 13279, assembly GCF_020735465.1. Taxonomy (GTDB): domain Bacteria; phylum Actinomycetota; class Coriobacteriia; order Coriobacteriales; family Coriobacteriaceae; genus Collinsella; species Collinsella stercoris. The sequence continues at coordinate 1,834,585 of NZ_CP085935.1, forward strand.
GCGTAGTCGTGCCGCGCTGGGGCTTCCCCCGTGCACCGCGGGGCGCGCGACGCGCCCGCCGATGCGTTGGGCCGATGCGTTGGGCCGATGCGTTGGGCCGATGCGTTGGGCCGATGCGTTGGGCCGATGCGTTGGGCCGATGCGTTGGGCCGATGCGTTGGGCCGATGCGTTGGGCCGCCCCCGCACGCCACGGGGCGCGCGGGGGCGGCCCCTGCCACAAATCGGGCGATAATGTAACGAAAAAAGCAACCCGTCGAGTAGACGCCTATTTTGGACGGCATTCGCCCAGATAAATTCTTTTATCAAAGGTGTCTACTCGGGCTACCCTGAAATTCGTTACCTTATCGCCCGATTTGCGGCACATTAACGCTTTCGCGGCAGTCATACCACCGCTAAAGCGTGCAGAGACGACCAGCGACACCCCATTTCAATGCCACCTCGCCCGTCGCTACGTCGCTGAGACGGACAAGGACAACCTGCAACGCCCCGTCTCAATACCGCTGCGGCAGTCGCCGCGCCACTTGGCGGACAAAAAAACGACTCACAGCGCGCAATTTCAATGCCCCCACGGCAATCGACACCCAGGGCTGGCGAGACGGGACCACTCCCGTCATGCGGCTACGCGAGGCCAAGCTGCTTTTTGACACCAGGGGCGCGGCGGCGGCTCACCGGGATGCGCGTTGCGGCGTGCTCAAGGGTCAGCTGGATGAGCCCGCTCGGCTTAAGAACCTCGATGTCGCGCACGTCATCGATATTCACCAGGAAGCTGCGATGCACGCGCAAAAAGCCCTCGGATGCCAGACGCCGCTCAAGCACAGAAATCGAATCGTTCACCAAATAGCCTCCCGCCTGCGTGTAGGCGGTTGCATAATCCGCGCGCGCCTCGATATAGGCGATTTCGCTTACCGGGATGTAGGAGCGCTTGCCGTTGCGCTCGCCCTGGATGCGGCGCACCGGCTCATCGGTCGAAGCGGGCTTACGAGCCGCGATGGTCGCTTCCACCTTGTCGAGCGCCTTTTCCAAGCGCGCCTGTTCAACCGGCTTGAGCACGTAGTCCGTGGCATCGAGCTCGAACGCCTCGGCCGCGTACTCGGAAAATGCGGTCACGAACACGATGGCCGGCGGGTGCTTGAGGTTGTGCAAGCTGTCGGCAAGCTGCACGCCACTTGTGCCGGGCATCTGGATGTCCAAGAACAGCACGTCGGGACGAAACGACAGGATCTTCTCGACCGCGGCGGTCGCGCCGCCGGCTTCTTCGACCTGGCCTACGCGCGCATCTTGCTTGAGCAGGTAATTGAGCTCAGCGCGAATGGGCGGCTCGTCGTCCACGATCAGCACGCGCCAGTTTTGTTCAGCCATGAAGCCTCCCTTTTGCAGGCATCGTCCCTTTGCAATGCCCTCTTGCCGCCCACCAATTACCTAGGTAGCCCCGAATCAGTGTACCCCAGTCGTAACGGGGCGGGGCGCGCGCAGCACCCCAGTCACAACAAGACGGATGCGCGTAAGGCCCCGGTCGAAGCGAGCGAAGACGCGGCGCCCCAAACCCGTCGATGTCGGCGCAGACCGGTCGCGCGACAGCCGCCGATGCGAAACCGCCCAGCCCCCGCAGCGACTCCCGCCGCGGTGCCACCTCAAACCACGACGACGCCTGTCCCAGAGCCGCGTCCGGCCCCACGTGACACTCCCTGTCCCGGCGCCGCCGCGCGCCGCAGCACCGCCGCGCCGCCGCCCACGTCCCCACAGCGCCCGCGCCCCGCCGCAGCGCTACGCCTGGGCCGAGGGCAACGTGCTCCCCTCCGGCTCATGCGGCTCGCCAACGAGCTCGACCACCACGCGCGTGCCCACGCCTTCCCGCGACTCAACCCGAATACCCGATTCCTCGCCAAAAAAGAAATGGATGCGCATGAGCACGTTGGCGAGCGCCAACCCGCCCCCGCGCTTGATGGAGCCGTCCGCCGTGGTGGGGGCATCGCGACGCCTGCCGCCGTCTTGCCTCTCCGCCTCGCCAACCTGCGAGCCCGTCACGCGCTTGACGTCGAACAGGTGCGCAATCGTCTCCCGCGACATGCCAATGCCGTCGTCCTCCACCACGATCTGCACGCCGTCGTCCGTCTCCACCGAGGAAAGGACGATCGAAAGCGGCTCGGTCTCGCGCATCGCGTGCTTGATGCAGTTTTCCAGCAACGGCTGCAAAATGAACGGCGGCACGCGGCTGTCCAGCGTGGCCGGGTCGAGGTCGACGCGCAGCTTGAGCCTGCTTTCGCCGTAGCGCGCCTGCATGAGGTTGATGTAGCGCATGCCCTGGCCCAGCTCGTTTTGCAACGAGGTGAGCGCATCGGAGTTCGAGAGCGTCTGGCGATAGTAGTTGGAAAAGTCGATGAGCAGCGAGCGGGCCTTCTCGGGCTCCGTGCGAACGAGCGACACGATGGTGCCGATGGTGTTGAAGAGGAAGTGCGGGTCGACCTGCGACTGCAGGGCCCGGAGCTCCATGCGGGCGCTCACGTCCTGCTGTCGCTCAAGCTCAAAACTGGCGAGCTGCGTGGAGATGAGCTCGGCAAAACCGGTGGCCAGCGCCGTTTGCCGCGCATCGATGTCGCTGTAGCGCGGGTAATAGAGCTCGATGGTGCCCATGCAACGGTCGCGCACGATGAGCGGCGCCGTGATGCCGGCGTGCAGGCGCGGAAAGAACCGGGGCTCGCCAGGCGCGGGGGCCTCGCGCGCAAAGACCTCCATGTGCTTACTCTGCAGCACGCGCAATGTGCTGCCGAGCACCACGGGCGTACCCGCGGGACATCGGTCGGAGTCCTCACCCCAGCACGCCACGACGGCCGACCCGTCCGTCACGCAGATGGCCGAGGCGAGCGTCTCGGGCAAGATAATCTGGCACGCGCCGAGCGTGGCCTCGGGCGTAAGGCCATGGCGCGTGTAGGTAAAGATTTTGCTGGCAATGCCCAGCGTGCGGTCGGTTGCCGAAAGCGAGAAGTCGTCGGGAGCAACGAACACGTAGGCAAAAAAGAAGCACAGGAGCACCAGACCCGCAATGGTGATCACCGCAGGCACCGGGTTGGGGTTGGTGAAGAACTCGAGCCCCAACAGGATGAGCAGCATGGGAACGCACATCATGAGGCCGCGCAGCGCCCACTTTTGCGCGTCCCTAAAGAACTTGGTCTGGTTTTGCCGCTCAAACGGTCGCTGCATACCGCCCCCTAGGACCGCCCCTCAATCCTCAAACGCACACTATAGTAACTGCACTCCAAGTCGCATGGTTCAAGAGCGCTTGAGGAGGGCTGACCTTTACCCTGCCAAACGAGCCGCACTATGAGACACGCAACCGGCAATGCCACCGTATTCGGTACGCCGCGGAGCCCCTCGACCAGCAATGCCAACGCGCCCGCCAAGTCGCGCGAACCCCTCGGCCAGCAGTGCCATCGCGCCCGCCAAGTCGAGGAGCCCCTCGACCAGCAACGCCGCCGCACCCGGTACGCTGCGGAGCCCCGAAGGGGCGTTCGCGGCCCTTCGGGATAGAAGCCCGCCTCAACCCCAGGGCCCCACCGAGCCGCCCCCACCGCCTCACCCGACTTGCAACGGGGTGAACGCAGGGAGGAGCCGGGGATTTCCTGAGCGAACATTCCGCAGGAGGGCGCGCAAGCGCGCCTTCCGAGGACGTTCGCGAAGGAATTCCCCGGCCCCGACCGATGGGAGTGCCCCTCGTTACTCGGAGTACTTGTTGCCCTCACCGAAGGTACCGGCGTCGACGATCCAGCCGTCCTTCATGATGACGTCCATGTTGTCGACGTTGAGGGTGTGGATGTCGGCAGCCACGTCGCCGTTGACCACGAGTAGGTCGGCGCACTTGCCGGCCTCGAGCGAACCGGTCTCGTCCTCGATGTGGCACATCTTGGCGCCGTTGAGGGTCGCGCAGGTGATGGTCTCGACCGGAGTGAAGCCGATCTTGTCCACGAACTCGTACATCTCCTCGATGGAGCAGGTGCCGTAAGGCGTCACGAAGGAGAAGGAGTCGGAGCCGATGGTCATCACGACGCCGCGCTTCTTGGCCTCGCGCAGGCAGTCGTAGTTGCGCTGGAGCTCCTTCTCAACGAGCGTGCCCTCGTACTTGTCGTGCAGCTCGGGCACGTACACCGGCGGGTAGGTGGAGTACCAGGTGGGCAGGAAGGCGATCGTGGGCGTGAAGAACGTGCCCTGCTCGGCCATGAGGTCCATGGTGCGCTCGTCGATGTCAAAGCCGTGGATCAGCTGCTCGCAGCCAAAGCGGACGGAATCGTACGCGGCGGCGTGGTTGTTGTAGCAGTGGCTCCACACGGGGATGCCCACCATCTTGGCCTCGTCGACCACGGCCTTGATCTCCTCGGAGCAGTAGTGCTGGTCGCGGCCGGAGTCCCAGCGCCAGATGCCGCCGCCGGTAGCCCAGATCTTGATGGCGTCGGGGTTCTCGCGCAGGCGACGACGCACGGCCTTGCGCAGATCCCACGGGCCGTCGACCTGATCGCCCCACGGATGCGATTCCTTGTTCTCGAGCTGGCTGCAGTGATGGGAGTCGCCATGACCGGCGGTGCGGCAGAAGCCCAGGCCGGTGGCCAGGACGCGCGGGCCCTTGAAGACGCCCTTGTCGATGCAGTCGCGGATCTGGATGCCAAAGCGGCCGATCTCACACACGGTGGTGAGACCGTGGGTGAGGCAGTCGTACGCCTGCTTGACGGCGACGGCCTGCTTCTCGAGCAGCGGCTGCATGACCCAGTCGGTGTCGTCGTCGGTAAGGTTGCCGGAGAAGTGCAGATGGGTGTCGATCAGGCCGGGCATGACCGTCTTGCCGGCGGCGTCGATGACCTCGTAGCCCTCGGGGGTGTCCTGATGGGCGCCGGCGTACTCGATCTTGCCGTTCTCGTCCACGAGCACGAGGGAGTTCTCGACCGGCTCGGCACCGGTGCCGTCGATGAGCTTGCCTCCGACGATTGCGTACTTCTTACCCATGATGTTCCTCCTTTTGGAACGATGGATTGGCTATCGGCACCCGGCCGCGCGGGGTACGTGCACGGTCGGGCAATGCCACGAGAGAAGAGGAGGCGGCGGGCCTTCCGCAAAGACAGGCCTTGAGAAAGCCCGCCGCGTGGGGGCGATGTCCCCAAACGATGACGCGCTCGCGAGCCGGCAGCCGGCTTTTCGCGCATCACCGCTTTGGGCAGGCGCTACTTGGAGCGCGCCTTGGTGAAGGCCATGAGCGCCAGGCCGATGACCAGCCAGCCGATCACAATGGACCACTCGACCATGTTCAGGCAAGCGGGGCTGAAGGGCAGGACCAGCAGGCCGATGATGATGGCGCCCGCGGCGATGGCGAGGCCGATGCCGATCTTGCCGCCGGGGACCTTGTAGGGGCGGGGCAGGTCGGGCTCGGTGTAGCGCATCTTGAAGCACGCAAGAGCGACCATGGTGCAGGAGAAGATGAACGCGAGGGCCGAGACGTTGGTCAGCGGGATGAGCATGTTCTTGCCCAGGAACGGACCGACGATGGTGATGGCGGCGAGAACCACGCAGGCGAGCTTGGGCGCGCCGGACTTCTCGTCAACCTCTGCGAACTTCTCGGGCAGCTGGCCCTTGCGGCCCATGGCGAGCATGATGCGGCTCGTGGCGCCGTAGAAGGAGTTCATCGGACCCATGGGCCCCAACGTCGCGATGACGAGCATGGCGATGTAGAGGATCATGTTGATGTTCTTGAGGCACGCGAGGGCCGGGACCGGCTGGCTCACAAACTCATCCCAGGGAAGGATGGTGCCAAAGGAGTAGATGCACACCATGTAGAAGCCGCCGGCGGCAAGCAGGGCAAGGGAGATGATCTTGCCGAACTTGTTCCAGTTGAGGCCCTCGGCGGCCTCCTCGGCCTGCTGGGGAATGGTGTCGAAGCCCGCGTAGAAGAACGGGGTGAGCACCAAGACGCTCACGATGCCGGCGAGCAGGTTGCCGCTCTCGGTGGCAGCCACGCCGCCGCCCGCACCGGAGACCTGCGAGAACACGGGCATCGCGTTGCTCGGGGAGCCGGTGAAGATGGACACGCCCATGGCGAGCAGCATGCCGCATAGCAGCGCCTTGGTGAGGAACGCCTGCAGCTTGGCGGCGGAGCTGGCGCCGCGGAAGTTGAGGTAGATCACGTAGCCGGCAAAGGCGAGCGCGATGAGCGTGGGGAACAGGTACACGTCTGCGCCGAGGATGGTGTAGAGCTTGACGGCGCGCAGCCACTCAAGGCCGGGCAGGCTGCCGAACATGTCCGACACCAGCGTGGAGATGGCGATTGCCTCCCACGGGCACAGGATGCCGTTGCCCAGGGCCAGGAACCAGCCGGTGATGTAGGACGCCGTGTGACCAAAGGTGCGGTCGACGTACTCCACGATACCGCCGGAAACCGGAATGGCAGCCGTGAGCTCGCCAAACACTGCTCCGATGGGCACCAGCGCGATGGCGCCCAAGAGGAATGCGATCATAGCGGGAACGGGACCGCCGCCAACGACCATCCAGTCGCCAACCTGCAGGACCCATCCGGTACCGATGATGGCGCCGAAGCCGATGGTGAAGAAGTTCCACAGCGACAGCGTCTTTTTCATGCCGCCCTGCTCGGCAGCAGGAGCCTTGGTGTCCGCCATAGCACGCCTCCTTTCTTTGTTTGGGACCCGTTTCTGCACGTGCGGGCCCACCCCTCTGCGCATGGTCGTGTACATGCGCCTTTTCCACGCTTGCAGGATATTGCCAAGCCGCAAGCGGATTGCCGGCGGGTCGACCTGCGGAAGCCCATTGCAGACGAACGGACGCGATTTTCAGACAAGCGGTTTGTGCGCCGCGGGTGGAGGCACGCGGGCAGCAGGGGCGCGGGGCGGGCAGATGCGCGCAAGGTTGCAGGGGCGCTCCGCGGGTGGAGGCGGGCGAGCGAGTAGGCAGACGCGAGCGGAACAGCGGGCACACGGAGTTACCGGAGCACGGCAGGCACGCGCGGCGGATGGATGCGGGCGGTCCTCGTGCGGATTGCGTGCGTGCGGGGCGGATCGAAGCGGGCGGTATGCGGGCGAACGCCAAAACTGAGTACACATTTGTTGGCACCATTTTCTCAATGCCACGCACGCGTTGTTTCACTCACGTCATGTACCTGCGCTTTTACTGCATAAGCCGCGCCGCATGCTCCGCTGCGCAGATTTTATGCCAACAATTGTGTAGGTGCGTGCCGAACAACGATGCAAAGGACGGTCTGCAAGAGCGTCATCGCTGGTAACATACGGCATGATGCGCGATTTCCCTGGGAGGTCGGATGGACGCCAACAACCGCAACGACATGCAGCGGCGCTCCGCCCGCCTTGCCTCGAGCCGCAATTGGGGCGATACGCAAAACGGGGTGAACTCGGGAACGGCAACGGAACGCGAACGCCATACGCCCCCTGGCGGCAACGAACGGCACGTGCCCCTCGGTGTCAACGAGCGCCGCCGTGGGATGGGATCGGGACGTCCGTCTGACGGCAGGGGGCCTTACGGCAGCCCAGCGCCCCGACAGGGAAGCGTGTCGCGCGCGAACCCCTTCCTCCGCAGTGATGACGAACGCCCAGCGGGGCATACGACGCAGGATCGAGCGTCCGGATTTGCCCGGCTTCACAATGGGAGCCACGCGTTTCCTCCACGTGCGCAGGAGGCTCGGAGCCCTCGCGACGACAGATCAACCCGCAGCCAACGTCGCTCCGAAGGCCCCTCCCCCGACCGGCACTCTGCTGAAATGCCCTCTCGCGATCGATACCCCTCCCAAAGGGCCTCCGACCGCTCGCGTCCTACCGAAAGGGTATCTGACCACCCCCGACCCAGCGGCACATCCCGCGACCCGCACACCGCTGGCAACCAGCAGTTCAGCCAACACGACGCCAACAACCAGCAGTTCAGCCAACACGACACCGAAAGACGCACTAACGATCGGCGCGCAGGCGCCACTCCCCCTTCCGGCAGCCGCGCAGTTATGAATCACTCGCGCGACCCACACGCGGCTATGGGCCTCGCTCACGATCCGCGCGCAGCCATGAGCCCCTCGCGCAGCCCACGCGCCGGCGGCAGTCCACGGGCCGACGGCAGTCCACGGGCCGACGGCAATCCACGTGCCGGCGACAGCCCGAGAACATCCCAATTCCGCACCGACTCTCTTGCACGCTCCCCTCGTTCTTTCAGCAGATCGTTGCGCCGAACCGGGCACTCGTACGCAACGTCAAACCGTATCTTCACGCGCAGCCGACCGGCAGATTTCCTGCGCAGCCCTCTCATCGTTACTTGCCTCATCGCGATTCTTGTTATTGGTTTTGGAGCCTTTGGCATTATCTCTGCCACGCAACGCCACGCCGCCGAAGTCGCAGCCCAAGAGCAGAAGGACGCGCAAAAGAAAGAGCTCGCCGCGCGTATTGTCCACCCCACCCAACTGGGAACAACGCTCTTACCGGCATCGACCCCGCGTGCGGAGTGGAAGCAGGGCACCTTGCCCCACCTGTATCAGACCGACCCCGCATGGGCCGACCAGCCATACGCCGGCGGAACGGTGCGCGTCAACGCGTGCGGGCCAACGTGCCTCACCATGGTATACGTATGCCTTACCGGGCGAACCGACATGGACCCCGCGCGCATGTCCGCATTTGCCGACCAGAACAACTTTGCCCCCACGGGTGCGACCGAATGGTCTTTCATGACAAGCGGGGCCAACATGCTGGGCATTCAGTCCACGCAGATTCACCCCACGCGCGAGAGCATCGAGAACGCGCTCGCCGGTGGACGTCCAGTCATTTGCAGCGTGCATCCCGGCGATTTTACCTCGGTCGGCCACTTTATCGTACTTGGCGGCATCGACGATCAAGGCATGGTCGAGGTCTTCGACCCCAACAGCCCCTTCAACAGCGCGCGGCGTTGGCCCATTCAGCGCATCCTCAATCAGACCAAAGCCTGCTGGTCGTTTTGGGTGTGACCCCCCAGCCTTCTGCCCCCTGCGAGTACAAGGCCCCTGCCCTCCGCGAACGCATGGGTCCCTGCCCCGCGAGTGTATGGGCTCTCTGCTCTCCCCGTGCGCATGAGCTACACCTCACCATGGCGCGCCACCCATACGTTTCTGCCCTTTTACCGCCCAAAGTGCAGATAATCACGGTAATCTCGGTGTCGGTCTCCATGCGACATTATTCGAAATATCTCAATATCCCCGATGTCACTTTGGCAACATTCGCGCCAAGCCAATTGTTGTGCGCGCGGCATAGACCCCGAACAAACCGCTTGTCACCAAACACGCGCGCCAAGCGCGCATGGACGGCTGCTCTACCGTCCTCTCGCATATCCGCTGCTTCATACACCATAATCCTCATCGCCCGGTCGAATGCAATGGCATCGACGCCTACGCGGCACAGCAGGTAATACACATCGAACACATCCTTGAAACGAGTCGATGCCGCGCCAATTCGGATAAGTGAGCGAAGCTTCTCCGCGCACATCTGTTCTTTACTGTTGGCCATGAGCGCTACGCCAGCTTCACATAAGGCAGTATCGAACCACAGTTCCTTCTGCTCAAGCGCGAGAGAATCGTGAACGCCAAGATCGAGCTTTGTTTCCATGGACATCCCATTGCAATCGGAGATTCGCAGGTTAACGCGCTTGCCGTGGTAGTCCTGATGCTTGAGGTCCACTATTGGGCCAACCACCTCAAGCGCAACCCCAGAGCCCGACTGACAAAGCGCATGAAGAAAAGCACGAATACCCTCAACCGTCATTGGATAACGAACAAAGTCGAGATCCACGTCTCGTGTCGCCCGACGCACATCGCCAGAAACCTGCTGCATAACCACACCGCCCTTTACGGTCACATGGCTGGCCATTGGAGAGGCGGCGATGAGCGTCAGCACAACGTCACGGCAGGTCCGCGCGGTTGCGGCATCGAAACCCATTCCGTCGTCGATATAGGAATCTTTGATTTCCTTTAGATTCATTTACAGCACCTCTTTCTGCATCTTGTCGAATAGCGCGTCGGCACGACTGTAGAGGGCGAGACAATCCTCAATCTCGCGCATATCCAACTCGTTGGCTATAGCTCGATACGAGATGATGAGTTCTTTGTAGTAGTCGGGAGACATACCAGCAGAGGCGCGCATCAGCTCAATAAGCATGCGCTCTCGCGAGAACACGCGCACGGCACCATCCCCTTTGTTCATGGCAACCACGCCACAGTTCATAAGGACGGGTTCCATGAAATGCTGCCGGACCCATTCGTTACGAATGCGCGTAGCATTGCGAGGTGTTGCAACGTGAACCACATCAGACGCGACATCAGTAAGCCCATGCAGATAAAAGGCAGTCTCCATCGTGAGAACTGCCTGCGGGTACAAGGTACACACAACGGTATTCGGATTCGGATGACGCTCGTCGGAATAGAGACCGCGTTCGACTTTGTAGATCAAACGGGAGTCGACCGCTTTCGAGATTTGATAGGCAGAACCAAAACGGACGAGGACTTGATCGTATCTATAGAGCATTCTGCACTCCTCCTCGATATTATACTAATTACTCACACTATATCATATTATGTGAGCAGTTAGTATAATATGCTGCCATCTCGAGCTCGCAATGCGACATCGGCGCCGATGAGTCACGGCAGGTCCGCGCGGTCGCATGCAAATAGACACAAACCTGATCGCCGATATGGGCGCACGCAGATACAAAAAGGACGCCCCGGGGCAGTTTCCGGAGCGTCCGCAGGAGAGGGAGGCGTGTTGTACCTGGGCCGATAATGCTCGACCCGAGCCTACGGGTTTCCCAGGTGCCACAGATCGGCGCAGGAGCAAAGGACTCACGTATCGCGTGCGTCGGCACATCTAACGTGTAGCGCCCAACGGCCAAGCGCCAAAGCGCGGTACCAGGGAAGCCGTTTACATCGATTAGCCCGTGATGCGGGTACCGGAGAGGCCGGCCATGGTCTCGGCAGCCTTGTCGAGGGCACCGATGATGCAGGTGCGGCCCTTGCGGGAGCGGGCGAACTTGATGGCGGCGCGGACCTTGGGCTCCATGGAACCCTTGCCGAACTGGCCCTCGTCGGCCAGGCGCTCGGCCTCGTCGGCGGTGAGCTCCTCGAGCTCCTCCTGGTTGGGCTTGCCAAAGTTGATGGCAACGTGCTCGACGGCGGTGAGCAGGAACAGGACGTCGGCGGAGCAGTCCTCGGCGAGGAGCTCGCCGCCCATGTCCTTGTCGATAACGGCGGCCACGCCCTTGTAGCAGCCCTTGTTCTCGTAGTCGCGGACCACGGGGATGCCGCCGCCACCGCAGGCGATGACGATGAACTCGTTATCGAGGAGGTTCAGGATGGAGTCGGCCTCGACGATCTTCTTGGGCTCGGGGGAAGCCACAACGCGACGCCAGCCGCGCCCGGAGTCCTCGACAAAGGTCATATCCGGGTTCTCGGCCATGATCTCCTTGGCCTGCTCCTCGGTGTAGAACGGGCCGATGGGCTTGGTGGGGTTGGCGAACGCGGGATCGTCGGGGTCGCACTCGATCTGGGTGACGACGGTGGCGGCGTGCCAGCGCTTGTAGCGCTTGTGCATCTCGCGGCCGATGCCCTGCTGCAGGTGGTAACCGATGTAACCCTGGGACATGGCGCCGCACTCGGGCAGGTCCATGGAGGGGGTGCCGATGGCGTCGTGCGCGGCGGCGAAGGCGTTCTGGATCATTCCGACCTGCGGGCCGTTGCCGTGGGTGATGATGATCTCGTTGCCCTGCTCGATGAGGCCCAGGAGGGCATGAGCGGCGTGGTTGACCTTCTCGATCTGCTCGGCGGGGGTATCGCCGAGAGCGTTGCCGCCAAGGGCCACGACGATACGGTCGGGTTTGCCGTAAGGCTTGGACATAACTGCCTCTTTTCTAACGCATGGTGCCGGTTTGAATATTCACCAGCAGACGTACTTTATGCAATATACCCGCAACTGGCTGTTGTCGCTTCGGTCTTTTTGTTTGTCTTGGTGAACGGACGATTATTGGCGATAAACGTTATATCCCAAGGATATGGGCATAATCTCGCCACATTGCTCAATCGTTTTAACAAAGGGCGTCTCTGTATACTCTTCCTGCCTATTTGGCAAGTATATACATTTCTATACAAGATTGCACTCGAATATACGCGCCTGTTAGCACGGTGGAGTGTCCCGTCCCCCGCACCTCGCGTTTCGCGGTGAGTCGCTTGTTAAGATTCTCAGTGAATAGCCGCCGACAGCCCGTCACAGCCCGTCCGGTGCATCATCGCTGCGCCTGCCGAGGTTCGGTGCGCTTGTCAGTGGCTGGAGCTCCGGTGTACCTGCCAGGGGCTGAAGCTCCGGTGTGCCTCTGGATCATCAATCCACTTGCCGGTGGCCGATCCCCGACGCACTCCCGAATCTTCGGTGCACTTGCTGAAGGCTGGCCCCCGGCGCGCCTCTGGATTATCGGTGCACTTGCCGGCGGCCGATCCCCGACGCACTCCCGAATCCTCCATGCACTTCTCAAACTTCGATGCACCTGGAAACCGTTTTCCAGGCGAGAAATGGTCGCCACCTGCACTGAAGTTCACAAAGTGCATCGGGTTTTACAAGCGCATCAAAGATCGCCAAGCGCACGCAGATTCGCCAAGCGCATCGCAGCTCTTCTCGTGCACCGCCGCTCTTCTCGTGCACCGATGATCGTAAAACGCACATACATCACGTTTTTCCATCCTACTTTTAGAGTTTTAACTACGCTTTTCCATCATGTTATTGGATGTTTTACTACGTTTTTCCATCCCATTTTTGATCGAGTTGCCACGCTTTTCCAACACAGTTTTAGCCTGCTTGATTGCGTTTTCCATCTCGGATTCGCCTCGGCAGGCTGTGTATTCCAGCACACACACGAACGCCCCCGCCGGAAATGAATCCGACGGGGGCGCATCAGGCGCTATGCGCTGCGGCTCAAAGCCCGTTTTAGGCGACTACTCGTTGTAGAGCGTCTTGAGCTTGACCAGGTGCTGGTAGCGATCCATGGCAGCGGCCTCGTTGGCAGCGAAGAGCTTCTCGGCGCGCTCCGGGAACGCGGTGGTCAGGCTCGCGTAGCGGGCCTCGTTCATCAGGAACTCCTGGTAACCGCCGGCCGGCTCCTTGGAGTCGAGGGCGAATTTCTTGCCCTCGGGGGCAGCCGGGTTGTAGCGGAAGAGGTTCCAGTAACCGCAGTCCACAGCCTTCTTCATCTCGGCCTGGCAGTTCTGCATGCCGCCCTTCTTGATGGAGTGCATCTCGCAGGGGCTGTAGCCGATGATGATGGACGGGCCGTCGTAGGCCTCGGCCTCGTGGATGGCCTTGAGGGTCTGGGCCGGGTTGGCACCCATGGCGACCTGCGCCACGTAGACGTAGCCGTAGCTCATCGCAATCTCGGCGAGGCTCTTCTTCTTGACGTTCTTGCCCGCGGCGGCAAACTGGGCGACCTGGCCCAGGTTAGAGGCCTTGGAGGCCTGGCCGCCGGTGTTGGAGTACACCTCGGTGTCGAACACGAAGACGTTGACGTTGTTGCCGGAGGCAAGGACATGATCCAGGCCGCCGAAGCCGATGTCGTAGGCCCAGCCGTCGCCGCCGAAGATCCAGAAGGACTTCTTGGTGAGGTACGCCTTGTCGGCCAGGATCTCCTTGGCCTTGTCGCAATCGGACTTCTCGCACTCGGCGATCAGCGCGGCAGCGGTGGTCTTGGAGCCCTCGACGTCATTGCGAGCATCCATCCAAGCCTGGGCGGCGGCCTTCAGCTCGTCGGAAGCCTTGTCGCAGCCGAGCATCTCCTCGCACGCGGCGACAAGCTTGCCCTGGACGGCCTTGTAGCCGAGCTCGAGACCGAGACCATGCTCGGCGTTGTCCTCGAACAGGGAGTTGTTCCAAGCCGGGCCGTGACCGTTCGCATCGGTGCAGAACGGGGAGGTCGCGGCAGGGTTGCCCCAAATGGAGGAGCAGCCGGTGGCGTTGGAGATGAACATACGGTCGCCGCAGACCTGCGTGACGAGGCGGGCATACGCGGTCTCGGCGCAGCCGGCGCAGGAGCCGGAGAACTCAAGCAGGGGCTGCTTGAACTGGCTGGACTTGACGTTGTTGCCGATGAGCTCCGGCTTTTCGGAGACGTTGGCCACGCAGTAGTCGAAGTTCTCTTGCTCGGACAGCTCGCCCTCGGCGGGAACCATGGTGAGCGCGTCCTTGGGGCAGACCTTGGCGCAGTTGGTGCAGCCCATGCAGTCGAGCGGGCTGATGGCCATGGTGAACTTGTAGCCGGTGTCCTTGGGGATCTTCACATCGAGCGTGCGCAGGCCCTCGGGAGCGGCGGCCATCTCGTCGGCGTTGAGCGCGAACGGGCGGATCGTAGCGTGCGGGCACACGTAGGCGCACTGGTTGCACTGGATGCACTTGGTCTCGTCCCAATGCGGCACCATAACAGCGACGCCGCGCTTCTCGTACGCAGAGGCGCCCAGCTCGAACTGGCCGTCGGCGCAATCCTTGAAGGCGGAGACGGGCAGGGAGTCGCCGTCCATGCGGGCGATGGGCTCCATGAGCTCCTTGACCTGCTTGGCGATGGCCGTCTTCTCGTCATCGGTGAGAACGGCGGCAGGCGCCTCGTCGGTGGCGTCGGCCCAGTCGGCGGGAACATCGAACTTCACGAACGCGGTCGCGCCGGCATCGATAGCCTTGTGGTTGGCGTCGACGATGGCCTGGCCCTTCTTGGCATAGGACTTGGTGGCGGCGTCCTTCATGTACTGGAGCGCCTCCTCCTGCGGGAGCACGCCGGCCAGCGCGAAGAACGCGGACTGAAGCACGGTGTTGGTGCGCTTGCCCATGCCCACCTTGGCGGCCAGGTCGATGGCGTCGATCAGGTAGACGTTGATGTTGTTCTTGGCGATATAGCGCTTGGCGTTCGCCGGCATATGGGAGGCGAACTCCTCGGGCGTCCACTGGCAGTTGACCAGGAAGGTGCCGCCGGGCTTGACGTCGCGGACCATCTTGAAGCCCTTGACGATGTAGCTCGGGTTGTGGCAAGCCACGAAGTCGGCCTTGGTCACATAGTACGGCGAGCGGATGGGGGAATCGCCAAAGCGCAGGTGCGAGATGGTGACGCCGCCGGTCTTCTTGGAGTCGTACTGGAAGTAGGCCTGGACGTACTTGTCCGTGTGGTCGCCGATGATCTTGATCGAGTTCTTGTTGGCGCCAACCGTGCCGTCGCCGCCAAGGCCCCAGAACTTGCACTCGATGGTGCCCTCAGCAGCGGTGTTGGGGGCGTCCGGGTCCATGGGCAGGGACAGGTGGGTGAGGTCGTCCTCGATGCCGATGGTGAACTCGCGCTTGGGCGCGTCCTTCTTGAGCTCCTCGTACACGGCAAAGGCAGCCGCCGGCGGCTCGTCCTTGGAACCCAGGCCGTAACGGCCGCCGACCACCACGAGGTCGGAGCGACCGGCCTCGTACAGGGCGGAAACGACGTCCTGGTAGAGCGGCTCGCCGATGGAGCCGGGCTCCTTGGTGCGGTCGAGCACGGCGATCTTCTTGACGGTCGCGGGCAGGGCGGCCACGAAGTCCTCGACGGACCACGGGCGGTACAGGCGAACCTTGACCAGGCCGACCTTCTCGCCATGGGCGTTCAGGTAGTCGATGACCTCCTCGAGCGTGTCGCAGAAGGAGCCCATGCACACGACCACGCGGTCGGCGTCGTCGGCGCCGTAGTAGTCGAACAGGTGGTAGCTGGTGCCGAGCTTGGCGTTCACCTTGTCCATGTAGGACTGAACGATGGCGGGCAGCGCGTTGTACGTGGCGTTGCAGGCCTCGCGGTGCTGGAAGAAGATGTCACCGTTCTCGTGGCTGCCGCGAGCCGCGGGGCGCTCGGGGTTGAGCGCGTGGTCGCGGAAGGCCTGGACGGCGTCCATATCGCACATGTCCTTGAGGTCCTCGTAGTCCCACACGGCGACCTTCTGGATCTCATGGCTGGTGCGGAAGCCGTCGAAGAAGTTGAGGAACGGGGTCTTGCCCTCGATGGCGGCCAGGTGGGCCACCGGTGCGAGGTCCATGACCTCCTGCACGTTGCCCTCGGCGAGCATGGCGAAGCCGGTCTGGCGGCAGGCCATGACGTCGGAGTGATCGCCGAAGATGTTGAGCGCGTGGGTGGCGACGGTACGGGCCGAGACGTGGAAGACGCTCGGCAGACCCTCGCCCGCGATCTTGTACATGTTCGGGATCATGAGCAGAAGACCCTGGGAGGCCGTGTAGGTGGTGGTGAGGGCACCGGCGCCCAGAGAGCCGTGCACGGCACCGGCGGCGCCGGCCTCGGACTCCATCTCGACCACGTTCACGGGCGTGCCGAAGATGTTCTTCATGCCCTGAGCCGCCCACTGGTCGACATGGTCGGCCATAGGGCTGGACGGCGTGATCGGGTAAATACCCGCCACTTCGGTGTACGCGTAGCTTACGTACGCGGCGGCCTCGTTGCCGTCCATAGACTTGAACTTACGATCTGCCATATACCCCTCTCCTCTCGACTAGGTATATAAGGCGCCGGGGGTCACGTCGGCCCCCGGTATGTTCGCATGGGCGGATGCGTCGAACAGCGGTGCCCCGCGCCTCCGCCATGCACTCGCGCGGCAGGACAAAGTGCCACGCGGGATACGCATGCAAACTCATTGTACCCCCCGAGATTACTTATAGAAGGACAATCTGAGAGAGTCGGTGAGCGTATGTTTTCGCAGGTAGATTTGGTTATATTGCAGTGCGTTCAACACTTTTGCGCGCCGGCGGGGCAAGCGGCGGCTACAGCGCGCGACGGGCCTCGATGGCGCGGCCCAAGGTAAGCTCATCGGCGTATTCAAGATCGCCGCCCACGGGCAGGCCGCTCGCCAGACGCGTGACGGTGATGCCGAGCGGCTTGATGGTGCGGGCGAGGTAGCTCGCGGTGGTCTCGCCCTCGATGTTGGGATTGGTGGCGATGATGACCTCTTCGATGTCCTCCGCGCCCAAGCGGGCGAGCAGCTCGCGAACATGAAGCTGGTCGGGGCCGATCTTGTCCATGGGGCTGATCACGCCGCCCAGCACGTGGTACAGGCCGTGGTAGCTGCCGGTGCGCTCAATCGCCGTGACGTCGCGCGGCTCGCCCACCACGCAGATCCGGTTGCGGTCGCGGGACATGTCCTCGCAGATGGCGCACTCGTCGCCGGTGGCGTAGTTGAAGCAGCGGCTGCAGAAGTGGACCTCGTTTTTGACCATGAGAATGGCGTCGGCAAGACGGCGGGCCTCCTCGGCATCAGCCTCGAGAAGGTAATACGCGATGCGCTGAGCGCTCTTGGGGCCGATGCCGGGCAGGCGGCCCAGCTCATCGAGGAGAATTTGAAGGCTGCGGTCTGCACTCATGATGCCGCTCCAACAGATCAAAGTTTACGGGTAGGTGGCTTACGCGGGCAGGTGGCTTGCGGGTGGACAATCCATCGGCGAGTCGCACGGCGGGCGCGCCCGGGCACCCTCGCGAAAAAACAAGGCGTCAAGGCGGCCGCTGGCGTCAAGGCGGCCGCCCGACGCCCAAACGACTCATCCCGGGAACCGCAACCCAGCTCCCGGGGTGTCCTGCTCTTTAGAACGGCATGCCCGGGATGCCGGCGCCCATGCCACCCGTCACGGCGCTCATGCGCTTGTTGGCGATCTCGGCAACGCCGCGGCACGCCTCGTTGACGGCGGCCACGATCATGTCCTGCAGCATCTCGACGTCCTCGGGATCGAGGGCATCGGGGTCGATGGTGACCGACTTGAGCTGCATGGCGCCATCGACGGTGACCTTGACCATGCCGCCGCCGGCGCTGGCGTCGACGGTGACCTCGCTCATGCTCTCCTGGGCCTCGGCGAGCTTTTGCTGCATCTGCTGAGCCTGCTTCATGAGCTGATTCATGTTGATACCGGCCATGGGTTCTCCTCACTCACTGAGCCTGCAACGCGAGTTGACGCGCGCAGGCGAATAATCCAGAAGGCATGGTACCACGGGGCGCGGCCGGCCGATCGGCCCGCGCCCCGTGCGATTGCCACGGCCGGCCGTACGGTGGACGCCGCGCGGTTGCCACGGCTGGCTGTACGCCGCCTACCGTACGGTTGCCCCGGCCGGTCGTACACCGCCTACCGCACGGTTGCCACGGCCGACCGTACGGTTGCCATGGCCGGTCGCGCGCCGCCCGCCGTGCAATTGCCACGGCCCGCCGTACAGTGGGCGCCGCGAAATACGTCGAAAAGCCGCCCATATCAAAGCCGCCCACATCGCAAAACAGCGACATGGGCGGCTGGGCACATTCGACGAACTCACGAGCGCTCTGCAGCTCGCAGGCACTCTACCGGGACTACTTAAAGACCACGTTGCCCCAGATGCTCTCGAGGACGGCCTTGGGATCGGCCTCGGCGTCGGAGTCTGCCGCAAGCGAAGGCATGGGGGCTGCCGGCGGGGTGGCGTCCGTCGACGCAGACGCCACCGGCGGAACGGGCGCGCCGCTCGCGGGGGCAGAAGGCATCGGTGCCGGGGTGCTTGAGGACGTCGGGGCACTTGAGTGCGCAGCGGGCGTCTGCGCGGCGGGGACAGAGTTGCCCACCGACCGCTCGGCAGACGCGGACGACGAATCCACCGATGGCACCTCAGCGGGAACGTCAAAGGGAGGGACCTCGTCATCGCCCTCGTACGACGCGATAAAGGCGTCGTCGTAGGGAGGCATCTCGTCCTCCCACGCCTTGCGGTCCGCCTCGATATCGCGGTCGCTCAAAATCGTGGGACCGGTTGCCTGGTCGACGGCGGATGGCGAGGGCTGGGGCGAGGGCTCAACCTGGGGTGAAGGCGCAGCCGCGGGCACTGATGCGGAGGCAGCAGGCGCGGCGGGCAACGCCGCGGCAGAAGAAGGCGCAGAGGCGGCGCGAGCAGCCGCGGGGGCGGGAGCCGCTGATGTCGGCGGCGTGGCAACCGTGGACGCCTGGACGGGAGCCGAGCCGGCAGGGGCGGGCGACGCGGCGCGCGGCGCTCCGGGGGCCGCGGGGGCAGAAGGCGCGGCGGAAGCCGAGCCGGCGGAAACGGGTGACGAAGCAGGGGGCATGGTCCGAGCTGTGACGGGTGCAGCCGCGGGGGCGGGCGCCTGAGCCGGGGCGAAAGTGGATACCTGAGCGGAAGCAGGCGCCGGAGCCGCGGGGGCCTTCGCCGCGCCTTCCATCACATACGTCACTGAGCGCTTTCCGAACACCTGGCAGATGATCGGCATGACCAGCTGGCTCGAATCGGGGCGCGTGATCATCTTGAGCGCGAACGTCGAACCCTTGGGGAATCCGATCGTGAGCGTCTCGCCGTCGTCGCTCACCGCCCGAGAGCTCTGGAGCAGGCCGCCGCGAGAGGGCTGTTCGGCCGTGATGCGCTTAACGGCATCCGCCCATCGACGCTGCAGGTCGCCCGCGTCGGCCGCCGGCGGGGTCACGGGGCACGCAGCCATTTCGGGCTGGGAGTCGGCGGCAATCGTGATGCTTTCCTGCGGAGCGGAGGCCCGGGCCGGTGAGGCGGGCGCCCCCTGCGCAGCAGGACGCTCAGCTCCGGCGGGCGCCGCCTGCGATGCGGGAACCGGGGCGACCTGCGCCCGAGGCGCCGACGGGCCGGTTTGCGTCGCGGCGCCCGCCACAGGCTGCGCAGCCTGGGCGGGAACGGCTGCAGCGGGGGCGGCAGCAGTCGGAGCGGGAACCGGTCCATTCGACGCCGAGGCAGCAGGTGCCGCCGGTCGAGGCGCCGGGGCAGATCCGGATTGAGCCGAACGGGGCGCGGCAGCGGACCCGGAAGTCGACGAGCGGACAGAGGGGCTCACGTCCGCCGCGCCAGAAGCGGCAACCGGGCTGCTCGAAGCCCGCGCGGGACCCTGGGTCACACACGGATCGGCAGTCGGGGAGGAGACGGGTGCCGGCGCCGCAGCCGAGGCGGAATTCGGAACCACCGGCGCCGCAGAAGTGGCCAAAGGCACCGCACCGGCGCGTGGGACGGCGTTCGGAGCGCCACCGTGCGGGCCGGCAGCGGCAGCCAGCTGCGCCGCGTCCATGGGGCCACTCAGCACGCCGGCGGCGAGCTGCACCTCCAGGCGGGCCAGACGCTCGGCCAGCGCCTCGAGGGTCAAATCGGTCTCCGGGCGCGCGAGCCTCGTCAGCGCGATCTCGAGCACCAGGCGCTGGTCGGACGCGTTGCGCATCTCGAGCGCGGCGTCGTCCAGCACGGTGAGCGCGCGCGCCAGACGATCGGCGCCCTCGAACAGGCGCGCCTCCTCCACCAGCGCCGCGACCTCCTCGGGCGTGCCGTCGAACAGCTCGGTCTTGGGGCCCGCAATCGCCGCGGTATACACGTCGCGCACGTGCGCAACCAGGTCGTGTGTGAGCTCCATCAAATCGTTGCCCTCATCCGCCTGCACGCGCACCAGGCCGAACAGTCCCACCGTGTCGCGCACGGCGATCTTGCAGGCAAATTCCGAGAGCACCGTCGAGGCAACCTCGCCCAGCAGCGAGCGGGCGTCATCCACGTGCACGGAGCCGTCGCCGAACACCGAAAGCTGCTCGAGCGTGGAGAGCGCATCGCGCATGCCGCCGCGGGCATGGCGCGCCACGATCTCGAGCGCCTCCTCGTCAAAGGCAAAGCCCTCCTGCTCGCAGATGAACCGCAGACGCCCCACGATATCCTCGTTCGAGATGCGGTGGAAGTCGAAGCGCTGGCAGCGCGACAAAATCGTCTCGAGGATCTTTTGCGGGTCGGTGGTGCACAGCACAAAGACCACGTGGCTCGGCGGCTCCTCAAGCGTCTTGAGCAGCGCGTTGAACGCCGCCGTGGTGAGCATGTGAACCTCGTCGATGATGTAGACCTTGTACGCGCCGCGCACGGGGGCAAAGCTCACCGAGTTGATGATCTCCTCGCGCACGTTGTCCACGCCCGTGCGGCTCGCCGCGTCGAGCTCGTACACGTCCGGGTGCGTACCCGCCGCGATGGCCTCGCACTCGGGGCACGTTCCGTCCGGCATGCAGCCCGACGCGCCGGTTGCCCGCGCGGCCTCAGAGCCCTCGCACAAAAGTGACTTGGCGAGAATGCGCGCCATGGTGGTCTTGCCCGTGCCGCGCGGTCCGCAGAACAGGTACGCGTGCGACAGGCGACCCTCGGCCACGGCGTGCTTGAGCGTGGACACGATATGTTGCTGGCCCACCACGCTCTCGAACGTAAGCGGACGGTACTTTCTATAAAGCGACTCCATGGGGAGGCCTCCCTTACAGCCGTGTCGGGTGCCGCGCGGCGCGCTACAGGCCGCGCTCCGCCAGACGGCGGTCTATCTCTTTCAACGTCGAACGGATCGCAAAGAGCTGTTTGTATGTGGCGGATTTTACCCTGTTCTCCGCACGGAGCTGTTCCATACGGTGGGAGACCTCGTCAAGCTCATGCCGAACATCCTCCGCGAACTGGTCAAACGCCGCAAGTCGCTCTTGGTTGTTCACCCGGCACCGCCCTTCTCCCCTTCCGCCGGCAGCGCATGGCAGCGCCGCCCCGCAAATGTGCGCGCCGCGCTCCTCAGGTCCGCCGCGCCAACGTCGCGCGTCGCTTCAATCATACCGCCTCGTCCGGCCGCGAACGCCTTGCGACCGGACCGCGCGCCGGAATCCCGCACGCGCCCGCAACGGGCACGAGATAGCCGCCGCCCAAGTCGCCGTCGCCGCCCAAGTCGCCGTCGCGACCACTGTCGCCGCAACCGGCGTCGCCGAGTGAGCGCTTTTCCAACGTTTCAACCCCCTCAAACGTTGGAAAAGCGCTCACTCGGCGCAGGGGGAGGTGCCGGGACGAAGGGGGCCGGCACCGAAGACGCGAATGACGCAAAACGAAAAGATCCACTCGCGTGACGCACCGCAAAAGCGATGCCCCGACGCGGCACGCAAGCAGGGCGGGACTGCGAGGACCGCAATGAGAACGAGAGGTGAAGCGGACAGAGCCAAGAGGGGGCGCCGAAACGAATCCACCCAACACGCGACGCAGGAGGAGGGCGCCAAAACGAAGCCGCCCGGCACGGCGCAGGGGGAAGAACGGCAAAAAGGGTGACGAACCTGCGGATTCGCGGGGCGGCAGGGCGCGCGTGGTAGAATGCGGCGTACACCAAGCGGTCGCAAGGCCGGGAAACGTAGCTCAAACGCACCAAGGATGGCCATGCCGCTGTTCTCCTCACGCCCCTCGCGCCAAACCGGCGCGCTCAACAATATCCCAACACCCCGCACCGGTCTGGGCAACGCGCACATCGCGCCGCCGCCCCCAGCCGGCTCCGCGGCGTCCTCACTCCTCAAGCGCTACCGTCCGCTCGAAACCCGCGCGGCGGGCGGGTTTGGCAGCGTAGAGATCTGCCTCGATGGGCGCCTCCAGCGCCGCGTGGCCATCAAGCGCATGCCGCTCGCCTCGCCGTACAACCGCACGTCCACCGAGACCACCGCCACCGCGCTTGCGGAGGCGCGCACAGCGAGCATGCTGCAACACCCCAACATCGTGCAGGTCATCGACTTCACCTACGACAGCGCCTATGCATACCTGGTCATGGAGTACGTGGACGGCATGAGCCTCGAGGAGTTCCTCTCACAGGTCGACGGCCACTCGCTCACCTACGACGAGGCCTCCTGCATCGCCGACGCGCTGGTGCAGGCGCTCGCCTTTGCCCACGAGAACGGCGTGCTGCACCTCGACATCAAGCCGGCCAACGTTCTCATCGACCGCAGCGGCCACGTCAAGCTCGCAGACTTTGGCATGGCAACGCTCGCGAGCGCAGCGGGCTTTGGCGGCGCGCGCGGGGGCACCATCGGCTACATGGCGCCCGAGCAGCTCAACGGCGAGATAGTGGACGAGCGCAGCGATGTGTTCTCGCTCGCCGCCGTGCTCTACGAGTCGCTATGCGCCACCGCCCCGTTCCGCGCGGGAACCCCCGCCGACTCGCTCAAGAACATCGAGAAGGGCGTCCTGTACCCCAGCGACCTGCTGCCCGATATCCCCGAGACCGCGGAGCACGCGCTGCTGCGCGCCCTCTCCCCCAACGCCGACGACCGCATGATCGACGTGGGCGAGTTTGGCGACGGCTTTCTACCGGGGCTCGGCAACCCGCGCGAGGGCCGCCGCAGCCTGGCGCGCATCATCGCCCGCCTCACCTCGGACGAGGGGGAGCCGAACGACGGCGAGACCGAGGCGCAGGGTCGCGTATGGGAACTCGACCCCGCCGAGGGCTACCTGGGCAGCCGCACGGGAAGGGCGCGCGCCTACGCCCTGGGCGCCGTGAGCGGCCTTGCCGTCACGGCCGTCTCGTGGTCCCTGCTGGGCGACCTGCACGTGGGGAGCGCCCTGGCGCGCGGCGTGACCGCCATGGGCATTGGCGTTGGCGCCGCCCTCGCGCCGCAAATCGGCTCGGCGCTCGCCGTCGGGGGGTTGCTCATGCTCGTCCTCAACAACACGCCGCTGCTCTCGGCGCTGCCCGTCGCCATCCTGTCCTTTGCCATGTTCGCCGCATGGTGGCTCGTGTGGGGCCGCCTGCAACCGGCCGCCTCGGCCACCTTCGCCGCCGCGGCGGCTCTCGCCCTCGCATGCGGGGACGCGGCCCTCGCAGCCCCCGTGACAGCCGTGCTCGCCGCGTATTTCCTCGCGCCCGCGCACGCCGCCACCTCGACCGGCTGCGGCCTCGCGTTCGCCCAGTTGCTCCTCGCCGCGCACGCCGCAGGGGGCAGCCTGCCCTTTGGCGCCACGCTCCAAGCGCTCCTCACTCCCTCGTTCCTGGTTCCCGCCGCCGGCTTTTCCGCCCTGGCCGCAGGGGCGAGCTGGGTCCTCGACCGCACCTGGGAGGCACACCAAGACAGTCGGCCAACCGGCCTTCTCACCGCCCTGTACCTGCTGCTTCCCGTAGCATCCGTAGCCCTGCGCTATCTTGCGCAGCCTATGGAAATTGCCGCCGTGCCCGCCATCGAGGTCGCTGCGGCTGCAGGACTCGGGTGCCTATCCTCTATAATCGTTTGGATATGCATGTTTTCGCTCGGATATAGACGAGAAACCACGGAAGGTGATCGTTCGTGAACTTCCTGAATATCTTTGAGGACCGCATCGCCGGCATCTTCGGTGCGGCGCAGGCGCCGTTTTCCTTTAAGAAGCTCGCCAAGCAGGCGGCGCGCGAGATGGAGGACCAGACGCTGGTCATCAACGGCGTCGACACCGCGCCCGCCCTGTACACCGTCCTCATCGCCGCCGACGACGACCCCTTCTTGGCGCCTTTTTACCCGCAGCTGGCACGCGAGGTCGCCGAATTCGTCAAGGCGCAGGCGGAGAAGAAGCACTACCGCTTTGCGGGCGCGCCGCTCGTGCGCTTTATGATCGACCCGTCTCTCAAGGCGGGCAAGTTCTCCGTCTTTGCCGAGAACGTCGACGCCCCCACGCTCGCCCGCCTCTATGAGGAGGAGCGCGCGTTCCTGCACGGCGGAAAGCAGGCAGGCGCGCCCATGCCCGCGGCGGCCCCGCAGCCCGCCGCCCCGGCCCCCGCGCAGCGCCCCGCGCCCTCGCCGCTCGCCTCCGATGCCGACCCCAACGCCCCCGCCCCGCAACCCGCCGTCATCGAGGGCTTCGACCCCTTTGCCCCGGCAGACCCGTTTGCGCCGCAGGCTCCCATCCCCGTGCCGCAGACCATGACGCGCGAGCAGCTCGCCGGCTTGGGCGGAGCCGCCGCGGCGACCGGGGCAGGAGCCGCCGTCGCGGGCGCCGCGGCGCACATGGCGTCGACCCGCACCAGCGCCCCCGCCCGCCCGCTCGCCCAACTCGTGGACGTCGTCACCGGCGACACCTACGAGCTCACCAGCGCACGCGCCACGGTGGGCCGCGAGCGCTCCATGGCAGACGTCGTGCTGCGCGACCCCAACGTGAGCCGTCGCCATGCGCAGCTCACCTTTACCGGCAGCGACTGGTCCATCGAGGACCTCAACTCCACCAACGGCACGCTCGTGAACAACCGCCGCATCTCGCGGTGCCCGCTTCGCACCGGCGACCTGCTGACGTTCGGCCTGAGCACCTTCGAGTTTAGGGGCTAGCGCATGATCGACATCATCCTGTTCGCGGGGCGCATCGTCCTCGTCGTGCTCCTCTACATCTTCCTGTTCGCCGTCATGAAGACCGGCGTGGGCCTCGTGCGCGGCCAGCGCCGCGACTCCGCGATTTGGACCATCGACGTCGACAAGGGCCCGCGCGGCATCCGCGGCATCCACATGGACATCCTGGGGCCGGTCATCGTGGGCCGCTCCCCCAGCTCCGACATCTGCGTCAACGAGCCGTTCGTCTCGGCGAGCCACGCGCGTTTTTCGCTGCAGGGCCCCGCGCTCGTGATCGAGGACCTCAACTCGCTCAACGGCACGCTGGTGAACGGCCGCGCGCTGCAGGAGCCCGCCACGCTGCGCGAGGGCGATGAGGTGCAGATCGGCGACGTGGTCATGAAGGTGAATCGCCGATGACGATGGAGCGGGACAACGCATCCTTTTTAGAGGAGGGCCTTGCGAGCGCGCCCCAGGGAGCGCACGCCGAGCCCCCTCGGCACGCCGCGGCGCCGACCGCGCCCGCGCACGCCGCCCCCGGATCGTTTGAGCCCGACCTCCATCCCGCAAGCCCATTCGTCGAGCCCCAAGGCGCCGCCGATGCGGACGCCCTGGCAGAGCTCGGAGGCGAGCACACGGGCGCGGCCTTGGACGATGTCCCGGCAAAACCCGAACACGCACCCCAGGCGAGCCATTTTTCCGACCCCAGCGACGACTTTGCGGCGTCCGACCCCGAGAGCCTCGCCGAACTCGGCGGGAGCCCTCAATCGGACCCCGCCGCCGCGGTAGCGGAATGGACCGTGGCGGGCGATTCCCTCGACCTTGACAGCCCGCTCGACGAGCCGGACGACCGGCCGGGCATCGGCGAGCACGCCGCACGCGAAGAAGAATCCCCGCACGGCGTCCCGCCCTTCCTGGCAGACGCCGCGAGCGCCGGCGCCTCCCCCATCGACGTCCTCCCCGACCCCACCGCCCCCGCATCCCCAGAAGACACCGCCGAGATCGACATCACGGCGGTCGAGGCGCAGCTGAGCGACCCGGGGTCGACCCAAAGCTTCGAGCCCATCACCGACGACCTCATCGACACCGACGAGACCTTCGACGCGGGCACGTCCTCCATGCTCATGTGGGGCGCCCGCTCCGACGTGGGATGCGTGCGCAGCCACAACGAGGACTCCTACCTAGTCGCCTCTCCGCTCTTTTGCGTGTGCGACGGCATGGGCGGGCATGCGGCAGGCGAGGTGGCGAGCGCCATCGCCGTCGAGACCATCGCCAAGACCGGCCCCAAAACCGCCGACGCAACACAGCTTGGCGCTGCCGTCGAGGCCGCCAACGCCGCCATCATCGAGGCCGCCGTCAACGGCGTCGGCCGCCCGGGCATGGGCTGCACCGCCACCGCCGCCGTCATCGAGGGCACCACGCTCGCCATCGCGCACGTGGGCGACTCGCGCGCCTACCTGCTGCACGAGGGCACGCTCATCCGCGTGACGCGCGACCATTCCTACGTCGAGGAGCTCGTGGACGCCGGCGAGATCACCGCCG
Source organism: Collinsella stercoris DSM 13279 (assembly GCF_020735465.1). GTDB lineage: Bacteria > Actinomycetota > Coriobacteriia > Coriobacteriales > Coriobacteriaceae > Collinsella > Collinsella stercoris. Next base: position 1,861,243 of record NZ_CP085935.1, read on the forward strand.
ACGAGGCGCGCGTACACCCCAACCGCTCCGTGATCACCCGCGCGCTGGGTTCCGACCCCGCCATGTACGCGGACCACTTCACCCTGAACGTCGAGGAGGGCGACCGCCTGATCCTGTGCTCCGACGGATTGTCGAGCATGATCCCCGACGGCGAGATCGAGCGCGTGGCGCAGCAGAGCTCCACCGCCCAGATCTGCACCGATAACCTGGTGGACGCCGCGCTTGCGGCGGGCGGCGGCGACAACGTGACCGTGGTGGTGGTGGACATCACCGACGACGGTCGGGCGCGCGAGCTCGCCAAGAAGCACCGCCGCATCGCCACGCTCTCCGCCGTGGGGCTCCTGGCGGTCATCGCCATCGCCGCGATCGTCTCGTTCGTCTCCATCACGCACTCCGTGTACCTGGGCGTCAAGGACGACGCGGTGGCCATCTACACCGGCGTCCCCGGCACGCCCCTTGGCCTCAAGCTGCATTGGCTCGAGGACGAGACGTCGATCGAGCTCGCCGACCTGCCCGAGGACACGCAAAACCGCCTGCGCGAGGGCATTCCGCAAAAGAGCCTTGAGGACGCGAGCAAGGCGGTCGAGAACTATCGCGCCCAGATCGACGAGTCCAAGACCAAGGCGTTGCTCGACGCCCGCGCCATCTCTCAGGACGTGGAAGACCCGGCCGGCGAGGGCGGCGCGAGCTCGGCGAGCGATGCGCCCGCGACGGCGGATGCCTCCGGGCCCGCCGACGCCGTGGGATCGAGCGGCTCATCCGACGCCGCAACGTCCGCCAGCACTACGACCGAGGGAGGTGCCGCGCAATGAGTCGCCGCACGACCGAATTGCTCTTGCTCATAGCCGCAGCGTTCCCCGTGACCCTGCTGTACGCCCTGTACGTGGTCAACGCGGGCGCCGTGCTCTCGTTCCAGACGCTCGCCGTGCCGTTGGGCCTGTTCGCCGCCTTCGCCGCGGCGCACATCGGCGTGCGCCTCTTCGCTCCGGGCGCCGATCCCGCCCTGCTTCCCATCGTGTTCGCGCTCTCCGGCATAGGCATCACCTTTGTCACGCGCCTTGAGCCCTCCGCCTCCATGGGCCAGATCATCTATCTGTTCCTCGGCGTCGCCCTCATGGTGGGCACGCTTGCCGTGGTCAAGAACCTCGACGTCGTCAAGAGGTACAAATACGTGCTCGGCGCCGCGGGCATCGCCCTGCTCGTGCTGCCCATGCTCATCGGCACCGAGATCTACGGCTCCAAGCTGTGGATCAAGATCGGCAGCTTCCAGTTCCAGCCCGGCGAGTTCGCCAAGGTGTTCATCGTCTTGTTCCTCGCAGGCTACCTGGCCGAGAACCGCGAGCTGCTCTCCATCTCCAACCGTACCGTGCTGGGCGTCAAGCTGCCCCGCCTGCGCCTGCTCTACCCCCTGTTCATCGTGTGGGGCGTCTGCCTGCTCGTGGTGGCCTTCGAGCGCGACCTGGGCAGCGCGCTGTTGTTCTACACCATCTTCCTCATCATGCTCTACGTCGCCACCGGCCGCGTGTCCTACGTGCTCATCGGGCTGGTGCTCCTTGCCGTGGGCGCATTTGGCATGTACCAGATCATGGGACACGTGCAGGTGCGCGTGGCCATTTGGCTCGACCCGTTCAAAGACGCCCAGAACCTGGGCTTCCAGATCGTCCAGGCCCTCTACTCGCTCGCCGACGGAGGCCTGCTGGGCGTGGGCATCGGCAAGGGCCTGGGCGGCGACACCATCCCGGTCGTCGCCTCCGACATGATCTTTGCCGCCATCGGCGAGGAGATGGGCCTGCTGGGCGGCGCCGCGGTGCTGCTGCTGTTCATGCTGTTCGCCGTCCGCGGCCTCACCACGGCGGCGCGCGCCAAGTCCGACCTCGCCGCGTTCTCGGCCGCGGGACTCACCGCCGCGATCTCCTTCCAGGCGTTCACCATCGTGGGCGGCGTGACCAAGCTCATCCCGCTCACCGGCGTCACCCTGCCCTTTATGAGCCAGGGCGGCTCATCGCTGCTGGCGAGCTTCGTGATCGTGGCGCTGCTGTTGCGCGCCGGGGACGAGGCCACCGGCCGCTCGACCGAGATCGCCAACACCAGCACCGAGCTCACGCCCGTGGGCTATCGCCCCGGCGGGTCGCGCGGCTCGCACGTGCGCCGCCCCGCCCTCGACACGCCCGAGAGCGGCCTGCTGGGCCGCGTCGCCCTGGCCAACCGCCTCACGCGCACCGTCTTCCTGTTCACCGCGCTGTTCGCCGTGCTCATTGGCAACCTCACCTACATCCAGGTGTTCAAGGCATCCGAGTATCAGGACATGCCCAGCAACAACCACACCATCACCAAGGCTCGCTACATCAAGCGCGGCTCCATCATCACCGCCGACGGCCTCACGCTCGCCGAGTCCATCCAGCAGGAGGACGGCACGTACGTGCGCTCGTACCCCAACGGCAACCTCGCGGCGCACGCCGTGGGCTACTACTCGCAGCAGTACGGCAGCTCCGGCGTCGAGTCCTCGCAGGATAAGACGCTCACCGGCTCCAAGGATTACTCGAGCTGGCAAAACGCGCTCAACTCGCTCGCCGGCATCACCGAGCCGGGCAATTCCGTGCAACTCACCATCGACTCGCGCATCCAGCAAGCCGCCGAGCAAGCGCTGGCGGGCCGCAAGGGCGCCATCGTGGTGCTCGACCCCCGCACCGGCGCCGTGCTGGCCTGGGCGAGCGCCCCGGCGTACGACAACACGGACATCGCCGCAGCCATGGAGGCGGCGAACGCCAGCGGCGGTGCCGACACCTCCATGTTCGATCGCGCCACCCAGGCCCTCTACTCGCCCGGCTCCACGTTCAAGACCGTCACGCTCTCCTCGGCCCTCGAAAACGGCGTGGCGGCGCTCTCGTCCACGTACAGCAGCCCCGGCCGCATGGAGATCGGCGGTGCCGACGTGGTGAGCGTCAACGAGCAGGGCCATGGCACCATCACGCTCGACCGCGCGTTCGCGGTGTCCTCCAACACGGTCTTTGGCCAGGTCGCCGAGCAGCTCGGCGCCGATCGGCTCGTCGCGACCGCGCAGGCGTTCGGCTATGGCCAGAACCTGGGCATCGACTTCTCCACCGCGGTGTCGATCATGCCCGACCCGGCCGACATGTCCACCTGGGAGCTCGCCTGGGCGGGCGCCGGCCAGCCCGTCGGCCAGGGTCATACGCCCGGCCCCCAGACCACCGTCATGCAGAACGCCGTCATCGCGGCGGCGATCGCCAACAACGGCATCGCGATGAACCCCTACGTCGTGGGCCAGATCCTGGCACCGGACGGAACGGTCATCAAGACCACGCGCGAGCGCTCGCTCGGCCAGGCCGTCAGCAGCGGAACCGCCGAGCAGGTCAAGGAGGCCATGCTCGACGTCGTCCAAAACGGCAGCGGCTCGGCCGCAGGCATCGCGGGCGTCAAGGTGGCCGGCAAGACCGGCACCGCCGAGACCAACAGCGCCACCCCCAACTCGACCTTTATCGGGTTTGCACCATACGACACCCCCACCCTCGCGGTTTCGCTGGTTCTTGAGGAGACGACGGAAAACGAGGCGACCGCGGCCGCCGTTGCAGGGCAAGTCCTGCGAGCGGCGCTAGCGGCACAGGGCATGTAAGCGCATTTGACGAGGTAACGATATTTCCGCTCTGCGGATTGACTGATGAGGAGAAAGAGAGATGGCAGAGGCACAGCGCGTACTTGGAGGCAGGTACCTGCTCAAGGACAAGGTGGGCAACGGAGGCATGGCAAGCGTGTTCCGCGCTCAGGACCAGGTCCTCGATCGCACGGTCGCCGTCAAGATCATGCTGCCGCAATACGCCGGCGACGCCACGTTCGCCGCGCGCTTTAAGCAGGAGGCTCAAGCCGCCGCCGGTCTGCAGAGCCCTTACATCGTGGGCGTGTACGACTGGGGCAAGGACGGCGACACGTACTACATCGTCATGGAGTACCTGCGCGGCACCGACCTCAAGAGCGGCATCCGCAGCCACGGGGCGCTCGACCCCAAGAAGGTCGCGCAGATCGGCTCGCAGATCTGCGGCGCACTCTCCGTGGCCCACAAGCACGAGATCATCCACCGCGACATCAAGCCGCAAAACATCATGGTGCTGCCCGACGGCAACATCAAGGTGATGGACTTTGGCATCGCGCGCGCCAAGAACAGCCACCTCACGCAGGACAACAACGTGCTGGGCACCGCGCACTACGTCTCGCCCGAGCAGACGCGCGGCCAGGACCTGGGCCCCACCTCCGACATCTACTCGCTGGGCGTGGTGATGTACGAGTGCGCCACCGGTCGCGTGCCCTTTGACGGCGACGACGCCATCTCCGTCGCCCTCAAGCAGGTCAACGAGCTGCCCGTGCCGCCCTCGCAGGTCAACCCCGGCGTCGACCCCGCGCTCGAGCGCATCATCCTCAAGTGCATGGAAAAGGACGCCGCCAACCGCTTCCAGACGGCGGACGAGCTCCGCGAGGTGCTCAACGCCTACGCCGCGGGCCGCGCGGTGGACGTTGCCGAGCCCACGCACGTCATTGCCGGCGCCGTGCCCATGGGAGGCATGGGCGGCACCGAAACGCGCGTGATGGGCGACGCCACGCAGGCCATGATCCGACCCGCCGACGGGGCACCCGGCTCCACCGCCGCCGGCCCGCGCATGGGCGTGCCGAGCCCGGGCACCAGAAACGGCAACTACGAGGAGCCCAAAAAGTCCAACCGCGGCAAGATCGCCGCTGCCGTGATCGGAGTCATCGCCGTCATCGCCGCCATCGCGATCTTCGCGAGCGGGCTGTTTGGCGACAGCAAGATGGTCACCGTTCCCAACGTGATCAATTACACGAAGGACGAGGCGGAGAAGACGCTTGAGGCCGCCGGTTTTGAGGTCGAGTACGGCACACCCGTCACCGACGAGGAGGTCGAGAAGGGGAACGTCGTCGACCAGACCCCCGACGGCAATCGCGAGGCCAAGGAGGGCTCGACCGTCAAGCTGATCCTCTCCAAGGGACCCGAGCCCACCGAGCAGGTCGAGGTGCCCAACCTCACCAACATGACCCGCGAGGAGGCCGAGTCCACCCTTACCTCCCTCAACCTCAAGGCCCAGGTGCACGAAGAGGCCAACGAGGCCGACGAGGGCAAGGTCTTTAAGCAGGGCACGAACACGGGCGAGATGGTCGATGAGGGCTCTACGATTGAGATCTGGGTCTCCACCGGCCCCGACACGGTCGACGTGCCCGCCATCACCGGCTACACCGAGTACGACGCCACCGCCGCCCTCGACAAGGCGGGGCTTGCCTACAAGGTCGCGTACGATTACAGCGATTCCGTGGGGTCCGGCCTGGTCATAAGCTATAACCCCGGCGGCAACGTGGCCCCCGGCACGGTCATCGAGATCGTGGTCTCCCAGGGCCCCAAGCCCGTCGAGAAGGTCAACGCCCCCTACTACGTGGGTGAGTCCGCAGCGACCGCCGCACGCGACCTCAAGGCGCTTGGTTTTGCCGTGACCATCCAGGGTCCGGCCGACGGCGTGGTAACCGCACAGTCCGCCTCCGGGTCGCTGAACAAGGGCGCGAGCATCACGCTCACCACGCAAGCCGCCAACTCCGGTGGCGACGGCGAGGGCACCGAGAGCGGTGAGGACTAGGCGCTGAGCCACTCGTAGGGTGGCGGGGGCGCCTCGCGCTCAACGGCACCTCCGCCACCCCCGGCGCCCCCGGCGCTGCCCCGTCGCCCTCAACGGCGCACCGGCCGCCCTCACCGGCGTCTCGCGCACAAGGCACGCTGCACTCAAAGGGCCTCGGACTCACCGGCACCCCGCCCACGATCAGCAGGCCTTGTTTCCGGCGCCGACACCCTCAACGACGCCCCATCCACGGGCCGCAGGCCCTGTCAACGGCGCGCCGGCTGCAACTTCGACGTGCCAACTAAAACCTCGATGCACTAATCGCAACTTCGGCGCACTACGAGAAACTCGATGCACCTGTGAACCATTTTTCAACCCGAATATGGTTCGCAGGTGCATCGAACTTTTTTACGTGCATCGAACTCGTCACCGGCCCGACATCCACACGATGCCCTCACCGGCGCCCCGTCGCGCTCAGTGGCGCACAAGATAGACATCGGGCCGATGGAGCGCAACGCCGAAGTAGCTTGGGAATGGCTAACCGTACCAACGAGGCGCTGACAGCAAGCAGCCTCGCCGCGAACAACAAAAAGGCCAGATGAGCAATTGCCCATCTGGCCTGCGAGTTTGATGGTGCCCCCGATACGATTCGAACGTACGACACCCGCTTTAGGAGAGCGGTGCTCTATCCCCTGAGCTACGGAGGCATTGCCATTTGCAAGCGAACCTACACCAACGTCATCCCAACTCGCGATGCGCATCCTGCATGCCATCCGAAACAGGACGCTCAGCCCTCAAACGACTGCAAGCAAGCGAGCATCAAGTCCAGAGCTGACATGGTGTAAGCACGTGCAAAGGATATTCTACCGTTTTTTGCGGAACAGCGACAGCACACCTTGCTTGATCACGTCAAAGAAGCTTAACGAGCGCAGCAACTTATCCTCGGGCACATGCTCGCGCATGGCGCGCAGGGTCGCCTTGTTGTTGCGCGTGGAGAACGAAAAGCCGCTCTCACTGCCCTTGGTAAAGATGGCAAAGCGCGCGATCTTCTTTCCGCCAAACAAGACCGAGGCGGCAACGTAGTTGATCTGGTCCCACGGAATCTGGATGTAGTCCTCAGGATTCTTCTCGTTGTAGAACTCAAAGGCCTTGTTGCCCAGCATGACGGTTCCGTACGTGCCAAGTCCATGGAACGACGTGGCTTTCTCCGTGTAATACACCGAACTGTTCTGCGACTGGGCCATACGCGTCCCGCCCTCTCGTTCAATCTGCCGGGAGCGCACCAACGCCCCCATTCGTTCAATCTGCCGGGGCGCGCCAACGCCCCCATTCGTAGAAATTGAATCCGGCTCGCCCTCACACGCGCAAGCGCGAGCTGGGTCCAATTCCTTGTCCAACCCTCGGCATTCCCATCGACCTGAGAAGGGTCCTCCATCTCGGCAGGTCCAAATTCCTTTCCTTGCCCTCGGTATTCTCGAGTTCCAAGCCCTCCCTAAGTCTAATAGTCCCGAGGACCAGGCCCTCTCCAGCCCGTCGACCCCGAGGGCCACCCCCTCCTCTGAGTCCAAAAGCTAAAATCCAAGCTCGCTCAGCGCCCGCCGGTCCCAAGGCCAAGCCCCCTCGTGAACAGGCACATCGCAAGCAAAACCCGTCGGGCGCGTCTCGCGGGTCAAAACCCGCATCGAACCCAACCCCCCCTGATGGGAAAATCGCGCCCGTCACCGATGGTAACCCATGGCGACAGGCGCGACATCAGGCACAAGCGCTTACACGCACTCGCTACCGAACTGCCTTACATGATGCCGAGCAGGCGGGCAACGATACCCACGGCGAACAGGGCGATGATGATGACGATCGGGGAGACCTTCTTCTTGAGCAGCTTGCAGCACAGGAGCGTGAGGCCCACGGCGGCAAGGCCGGGGATCAGCTGGTCGAGATTGGCCTGGAGCGTGGTCACCTTGGCGGCCTCGAGGCCGGCGGGACCGAGCGCCGCGAACTGGCTCAGGGCCTGATGGATGCCCTCAGCACCCGCGGGCAGGTTCGCCCAATCGATGTAGGCGCCGGGGGACTGCTGAACCGTGGAGACGACCGGAGTGAAGGAGATGCTCACCCAGCGCTGCACGAGCGCGCCGATGATGAACATGCCCAGAATGGAGGCACCCTCGGTGATCTTGCCCATCAGACCGCCAGAGAGATCCTTGGTGATGGAGGTACCAACCTTGTAGCCGAACTCCTGGGTGTACCAAAGGAACGCGATGCGGATGATGTTCCACGCGAAGAAGAACAGCAGCGGGCCCATGATGGAGCCACCAAGGGCCAGGGAAGCGCCGAGCGCGCCGAGGATCGGGCGAAGGGTGAACCAGAAGACGGGGTCGCCGACACCGGCCAGCGGGCCCATCATACCGACCTTCACGCCCTGGATCGCAGCGTCCTCGACCTGAGCGCCGTTGGCGCGGTCCTCCTCAAGAGCGAGGGTTACGCCGATGACGGGAGCGGACACGTACGGATGTGTGTTGTAGAACTCCATGTGACGCTTGAGCGCCGCAATCTGGTCCTCCTTGTTGGAGTAGAGCTTCTTGATCGCGGGGATCATAGCGAAGCACCAGCCGCCGTTCTGCATGCGCTCGTAGTTCCACGAGCCCTGCAGGAACTGATGACGCATGCACACCGACATGCGGTCGGACTTGGAAAGCTGAACCTTGTTCTCTGCCATGATGTACGTCCTCCCTTCCTTACTCGTAATCGTTCAGGATGTCGCCGAGCGGATCGCCGGTACCGGCAGAGCCGCCGCTGTTCTTGGCCAGGTCCTTGAGGCCGAGGTACAGCAGGGCGAGGGACACGCCGATGACGCCGAGGGCGATGAGCGTGAGCTGCTTGATAGCGGCGAAGACGAAGCCGAGCGCGAAGAACGGCCAGACCTCCTTGGTCGCCATCATGTTGATGACCATGGCGTAACCGACGGCAGCGACCATGCCGCCGCCGACGGCCATGCCGCCGGACAGCCATGCGGGCATCATGTTGAGCGCGTTAGTCACAATCTCGGGCGAGACGAAGCACAGGGCCACAGCCGGGATAGCGATGCGGGCACCCTGCATGAGGATAGCCAGGATCTGCCACATCTCAATGCCCTTGAAGTCGCCCTTCTCGGCGGCGGCATCCATAGCGTGAACTATGGGGATGGCAAGCGTGCGGCAAATCATCGTCAGGAACAGGCCAGCCACGGACAGCGGCACGGCGAGAGCGATGGAGGTGGTGATGGCGGTCTGCGAGTCGGCCGTGCCACCGTCGAGCGCGAGCACCATGATGATGGCGGACGCAACGGAGGCCAGGGCCGCATCGGGCGCGACGGCGGCGCCGACGTTCGCCCAACCGAGGGCGATCATCTGCAGGGAGCCGCCGAGCATGACGCCCTCCTGCAGGTGGCCGGACACGAGACCGATGAGCGTGCAGGCCACGAGCGGCTGGTGGAACTGGAACTCGTCCAGAATACCCTCCATACCGGCCAGCAGCGCGATGATGGCGATCAAAACGATCGAAAGTGCTGACATATTCCCTCCTTTACTGGGCGGCCAGCTCGGACTTGGCCTTCTTGATCATCGCGTCGAAGGACTCGGCGGAATCGGCCGGGACCTTGCGGATATCGAAGGTGATGCCCTTGGCAGCAAGCTTCTCGAGCGTCTCGACATCGTCGTTATCCATGGCGATGGCGTTGGTCACGACGACCTTGCCCACGGAGTGGGCCATCGAGCCGAGGTTGACCTCCTTGATGTCCACGCCGCCCTCGACCGCGCGGAGCAGGTCCTGCGGGGTCTCGAACAGGAGCATGGCCTTGGTGGCGCCGAAACGCGGGTCCTTGGCGACCTCGATCATCTTCTGGACCGGGACGACGTGGGCCTTAACTCCGGGAGGCGCGGCCTCCATGATCATGGACTTGCGCAGGTCATCGTGAGAGACGGCGTCGGACACGACGATGATGCGATCGGGGTTGGTCATCTTGGTCCACGTGGTTGCCACCTGACCGTGGAGCAGACGGGTATCGACACGGACGAGCACGAACTTGATATGACCGTCGCCCAGGACCGTGCCCTCGGGGATGGCGCCCTGATGGACGGCCGGCGCCGCGACTGCCGCGGGCTTGGCCTCCTCAGGCTCGAGAGACTCGGGCTTGACGCGAACGCCGGCGCGGGCCTCGGAAATGACGTGCTTGGCGATATCGTGGGCAGACTTGGACGCGTCGAAGCGAGCAGTGTACACCTCGACGAGCATCGGCAGGTTCACGCCGGTCAGGATCGCCCAGTTGGGGTGGGCGTCGAACAGACCGCTGATCTGGTTGAACGGGGTGCCGCCCCACAGATCGACGAGGAACAAGACGTCCTCGGGATCGTCGAAGGAAGCAACCGCCTCTTCCACCTTCTGGCGGAAGTCATCCGGACCCATGCTCGGCATGAGGGAAACCGTGGCGACGTTGGGCTGATCACCAAAGACCATCGAACCGGTCATCTTGAGACCCTCGGCCAAGTCACCGTGGCTTGCCAAAACGATACTTACCATCACACAACCTCCTTTGTTGTTACACGATTTGAACACAACAATGGTGAGTCTAAACCGCTCACGGCATGCATTCAACCCTTTAATGATGCAGGAAAATACTCGTCCCCGCATAGGCTCCGATGGATTATACGGATTATCTGGTACTTTGTTATCGATGCCACTTTGTTCAGCGAGGAAAAATCTGCCACCCGAGATTTTCCCGGGTGGCAGATAAAAGACACCTGTTGCTTACCGAGGCGGCTCACGCAGCGCACTGAGCCCCGCGCGCCTTATGCGAACTGGCTGCGGTACAGCTCCGCGTACGGCCCGTTCTCCGCGAGCAGCTCCTCGTGCGTGCCCTGCTCGATGATCGTGCCGGCGCGCATGTGCAAGATCAGGTCGGCGTCCACGATGGTGCTCAGGCGGTGGGCGATCACAAAGCTCGTGCGACCGTGCATGAGCGTTTCCATGGCGCGCACGATGTCGCGCTCCGTGCGCGTGTCAACGCTCGACGTCGCCTCGTCCAAGATGAGGATCTTGGGGTCGCACAGGATCACGCGCGCGATGGTGAGCAGCTGCCGCTGGCCCTGCGAGATGTTCTCCGCGTCGTTTTCCACCCGCGTGTCGTAGCCGTCGGGCATGGTGCGCACAAAGTGGTCCACGTGGGCCATCTTCGCCGCGGCGACGATCTCCTCGCGCGTCGCGTCCGGGCGACCATAGGCGATGTTCTCGGCAATCGTCCCCTCGAACAGCCACGCATCTTGCAGCACCATGCCAAAGTTCTGACGCAGCGCCGCGCGCGTGAGCTCATGGGTGTCCACCCCGTCGAGCGCGATACGCCCGCCGCCGATCTCGTAAAAGCGCATGAGCAGGTTGATGAGCGTGGTCTTGCCCGCGCCCGTCGCGCCCACGATGGCGATCTTCTGACCCGGCTCCACGTGGAACGTCACATCGCGCATGAGCGGCTTTTCGAGATTGTAGCCAAAGCGCACGCGCTCAAAGTCCACACGCCCCTCGACGGACGCCGGCAGATGCGCCGCGGCCTCGACTGCCGGGTCGGGCTCGACCTCCTCCTCGTCAAGGATGTCGAACACGCGCTCCACCGAGGCAAGCGCGTTTTGCAGCGTGTTGATGGTGAACGACAGCTGCGTGAGCGGCTCGGACACCTGGTAGATGTAGTGGAAGAACGCCTGGAACACGCCGATGGTGATCTGACCGCCCACGAGCATGCCGCCCGCCACCATGGCGATGATCACCTGGGCCAGGCGGATGATGAAGCGGATGAGCGGGCTGATGGCGTTGGTCACAAAGTCCGCGCGGCGGCTCGCGGTGGCGAGCTTGTCCGCCAGCTCATGCACCTCGGCCGAGCTCGCCTCCTCGCGGTTGAAGCTCTTGATGATCAGGCGGCCCGAATAGGCCTCCTCAACCGTGGCGGTGAGCTTGCCCACGTAGCGCTGGCGCTCGGCGGCCAAGCGCAGCGTCTGCTTGGACACGTATTGCGTCACCAGCGTGGAGAGCAGCGCGAACACCAGGAAGATACCCGTGAGCAGCAGGCTGTAGCGGCACATCATGATAAGCGCGCCGATGATGGTTCCCACCGCGCTCATGAGCTTGAGCAGGCCGGTCTGCAGCACCTCGGACATCTTGTCCAGGTCGTTCGTCGCGCGGCTCACCACCTCGCCGGGCTTGTGGCCGTCAAAGAACTTGAGCGGCAGGCGGTTGAGCTTTTCGGCGATGCTCGTGCGCAGGGAGAGGTTGAGCTTTTCGGCAAAACCCGCCATGACAAAACACTGGACCGAGTACAGCGCGCAGGCGCCCGTCCAAATGCCAAAGTAGATGGCGAGCTCTTGGCCGCCTGTGTCCCACGTGACCGTAAAGGTACGCCCCGCCGCAAAGGCCGCCTGGATGTTGGCCCACAGCACGTCGATGACATGCGCGCTGTACGCGGGCGCAGCTACATGGAAGCCGGTGTAGAGCAGGATGGCGGCGATCACCACGCCAAAGCGCCAGCGCTCGCCCTTGGCGGCCGACCACAAGCGCTTGACCGTGCCCAATGTGTCCTTGGGAACCTCAAGCTCGTCCTCGGGCTGCGCATCGGGCGTCATGGCGCGGGCGTCCTCGATGGCACCGCGGGCGCGCTCCTCCTCCAAGCGGGCGTTTTCGGCGAACAAGGCGTCCTGCTTGTCCTTCCTGCGCAGGGGCTTCTTGTTCCATGCCATGCTACTCACCTCCCTTCATCTGGCTGTTGGCGATCTCGCGATACACCTCGCACGTCTCCATGAGCTCCTCGTGCGTGCCCTTGCCCTCAATGCGGCCGTCCTTGAGCACGATGATCTGGTCGGCGTGCAGAATCGTGTTGATACGCTGGGCGATGATCAGCACTGCGGCGTTGCGCGTCTCGGGCTTGAGCGCGCGACGAAGCGCGGCGTCGGTCTTGAAGTCGAGCGCGGAAAAGCTGTCGTCGAAGATGTAGAGGTCGGCGTGCTTCATGAGGGCGCGCGCGATGGCCAGGCGCTGACGCTGGCCGCCCGAGAAGTTCGTGCCGCCCTGGGCAACCGGCGCCTCGAGTTTTTCGGAAAGGCCCCACACGAAGTCGGACTGAGCCACCGCGAGCGCATGGCGCATCTCCGTCTCGGTGGCACGCTCGTTGCCGTAGCGCAAGTTGCTCGCCACCGTGCCACTGAACAGCCATGCCTTCTGCGGCACGTACGCGATGCGCTCGCGCAGGTCGTGCTGGGTCAAGCTGCGCAGGTCGGCATCCTCAAAGCGCACCGTTCCACCCGTCGCGTCGTGCAGGCGCAGCAGCAGCTTGGCGATGGTCGACTTGCCCGAACCGGTGGAGCCGATGATCGCCGTGGTCTGCCCGCGTCGGCAGGCGAAGTCGATATCGTGCAGGGTGTCCTCGTCGGCATCGGCAAAGCGGAAGGACGCGTGGTCGAATTCCGCCACCACGTTTGACGCGTTGACCGTAGGCGAGGCGGACGGCATGGCCTCGCGGGCGCCCTCGCCAGAACCTTCGTCACCCGCGTCCGCGTCCGTCGGCAGGGTCTCGCTGCCAGCCGCGACGCCTTCCCCTGCCGGCAGGCTCCCGTCGCCGTCGACGATGCTCGGCTGCTTGTTGATGACCTCGGCACAGCGCTGCAGGCACACGATGGCGCGCGGCACCATCAGCGCCACGAACTGCGCCATCATGATGTAGAACATGATGAGCATGGCGTACTCGACCACGGCGGAGATGTTGCCGATCTCCATTGCGTGAGCGCCCACGCGGTTGCCGCCGAGCCACATGAGCAGCACCTCGGCGATGTTCATCAGGCAAAAGCTAAAGCAGTCCACGCCGGCGAAGATCCAGTTCACCTTGATCGCGGCGTTCGCGTAGTCGCTGAACACGCGGCCCATGCGCCCCTCTTCGTGGTGCTCCTTGCCAAAGGCGCGGATCACGCGCACGCCGATGATGTTCTCGCGCAGCACCACGTTCATACGGTCGATAAAGCCCTGCATCTTCTCAAAGATGGGAGCGGCGCGACGCACGGCGATAACGGCAAAGACCATGACCACCGTGACCACGGCAAGCATCATGGCGCCCATCTGCGCGTCGATTTGGAACGCGAGCACCGTGCCCATGACGCAGATGATCGGCACGGGCAGCATGGCCTGTGTGGAGAGCATGACCGTCTGCTGGATGACGTTGATGTCGTTCAAGGTGCGGGTGATCATGGAGCCGGTACCGAACTCCTCAAAGTCGCTGCCCGAGTAGGCGAGCGAGGCATCGTACACGGCATTGCGGATATCGCGACCCACATAGGAGGCGAGGCGAGCGCACAGGTAATTGCCCAGCAGGGCGCCGCCGCTCGCACAGCAGCACGCAACGAGCATGCGCAGGCCCTGGGAGACAATGAAGTCGGTGCCGCCGCTCGTCACGCCCTGGTTAATCATGCCCGCGAGCATGGTGGGCACGTACAGCGTTCCGGCAACGTCGAGCAGCAGCGCGGCGAGCGTTGCCGCAACGAGGGCCTTGTAGGGTTTGATGGTTTGCCACAGCAGCTTCATTCGCACGTCCTCCCCATAAGCCGCAGGTAAATGACATGAAATTCCACTATATCATGCCGCGCAGCGCGACGCATACTTTTAACACGTGCAAGCGCGGGACGGGACCCACGATTGAAAACACGGAAAGGAGCTGCGGGGGCACGAGAAGCACCAGACGGCACAGACAACAAAATCGCGCGTGCGGGCGCACCAAGAGACGTTCAAGGTTGACGCGAACAAGTGCTACCCGCCCCGCATGCGTCACCCATACAATTGCAGGATGTCTTGGAACGGCATGAATAGGCGCCCCATCCCTTGGAAGGGATGGGGCGCCCATGCCTCAGGCATCCAACGCTTCACGCGACGCGGCAGCCTTCACGGCCACACGGAGCGTCGCCGTCTACGGGGCCGCTTGGGCCCCAAGCCTGTCGGGCGGCGTCTCCTACTCAGCCTCCTCAACAGCAGGCTCCTCAACGGACTCCTCAGCCTCAACGGGCTCGGCGCCGGGGCGCACCCAGCCCTCCTGGATTGACTCGAAGAACGTGGCCCCATCGGCAAGGTCGTGCACGCTCTTGCCGTCGAGCCAGGGCAGCTCGACCAGCTCGGGCAAGGTGGTCACAAGTTCGGAGCAGTCGACGAAACGGCCCTTGTCATTCAACTGCTCGCAGTCCTGCACGCGCCAATACCCATCGGTGTGGGTGACATAGTACTCATGGCCGTCGACGTCCATGAACACGCGCGTCTTAGAGCGGAGGTAGGACAAAAGCCCCTCGAAATCCAAGGAGATCTCCTGATCAGCCTTCATTCCCATAGTTGGCTCCTATCTGTCGGGCGCCCGGACCCGACGCCGGGCGCTTGCATAACCGATGCTTCCATCTTTCCCGCCTTACGCACGTTTTACGAGCAAAACTTGGTGGACGGCTCTTTTGTTCGAGCAACGGTATGCATACGAATGGCGCCCGACCTACCAAATGCCAAGCAAGTGCTGCATGCCCACACTCACCAGCGTGATGCCAATCCAGCAGCACAGACCCATGAAGATAGGCTTGCCGCCCGTCTTAACCAGCTTGACCACATCGGTGTTGAAGCCAATCGCCGCCATGGCCATGACAATGAAGAACTTGGAGAGGGTCTTGATGGGAGCGGTCACGGTAACCGGCAGGGCGAATACGGTGGTGATGACGCTCGCCAAAACGAAGAAGAGGATAAAGAACGGGAAGATCTTCTTGATGTCGAACGTGCCCGCTGCCGCGCCGTCGCCCTTGCCCATTTCGGTGGCGCGCTTTGCCTGTCGGACCTGCCAAAAGGCCAGGAACAGCGTAATGGGAATAATCGCGAGCGTACGGGTGAGCTTGACGATCGTGGCATGGTCGAGCGCGTTGGAGCCGGGGTGCATGCCGTCCCACGCCGCCGCCGCGGCGGTCACCGACGACGTGTCGTTCACGGCGGTGCCGGCGAACAGGCCAAAGCCCTCGTTGCTCATGCCGAGCACGCCGCCAAGCGTGGGAAACACCAGCGCGGCGATAATGTTGAACAGGAAGATAACACTGATTGCCTGGGCGATCTCCTCGTCGTCCGCATCGATGACCGGAGCCGTGGCGGCGATAGCGGAACCGCCGCAGATCGACGAGCCCACACCCACGAGCGTCGATATCTTGCGCGGGATGTTCATGACGCGGCACAGGACAAAGGAGATCACGAGCGAGGTCGTGATGGTGGAGACAATGATGGGCAGCGAGCTGGCGCCCACCTTGGCGATCTGCCCCAAATTGAGTCCGAATCCGAGCAAGATGACCGCATACTGGAGAATCTTCTTAGAGGTGTACTTGATGCCCGGGGCGGCGGCTTCCGCAACACCCGAGCGCTTACGCAGCACGTGTCCCATCACCATGCCGATGAGAATGGCGAAGACGGGACCACCGATGACCTCGAATCGCCTCCCCAGCAACCAGGCCGGCACCGAGATCACCAACGTCAGCGCCACCCCGCGCCACAGGTCCTTGAAATCCTTGAAGAGCTCCACACATCCACCTTTCCGAACCTCAATGTAGCAACGTGCTCCTCTTGAGGTTTCTCGCATTGAGGCTTGTATTCACCGCTATGCCCACTTGAGCGAGCTACGAAGCGGCACCCGTGTTGTCGAAACTATGGTAGGACCTTTATCTATAATTATTTCTATCTAATTAGTTATAGTTTCATTAGATATCTTTATTATATAAGAAAGAGCAGACGGGAAACAAGCATGCTTGATTACCGCACCCACACCTTCTTGGAGGTCTATCGGCAGCGCAGCTTCACGCAAGCCGCAGCCTCCCTCATGATCACGCAGCCCGCCGTCTCCCAGCACATCAAACAGCTCGAATCGCACTATGGATGCCCGCTATTCACCAAAACGGGCCGCGGCATCGAACCCACGCCCGCCGCAGACGTGCTGTATCAGAGACTTCTTGCCATGGAAAACGACGAGGAGAGATTGATCACCGAGGTAGGGAACCTCGCAGCGGAGCCCACAAGGGCCCACACCGTGCCACTCAAGTTCGGCTGCACGCGGACCATCGCCGACTTCACGGCGCCGAAGCTCATGGCAGTCCATCTCACTCGGCACCCCAACAGCTCTATCACCATGCGCGCCGGCAACACGCGCGACCTAGTGGGGGCGCTCGATCGGGGCGACATCGACTTCGCGCTCGTGGAGGGCTCATTCGACCGCGAGCGCTTTGACTACGAGATCCTCTCGCGCGAGCCGTATATCACCATCGCCGGAAGGGCAGGCGCAAAAGGGATCGTCACTCCCGGGGCAGGAGGAGGCGTCGCGCACGGGGCGGGCACTAAAACCGAGGTCGGCAACCCAGCAGATGCCGAACAGGGCGACTCCCCCACAGAGTTTCGAACCCACGTTGCCCGGCCCAGCTCCATTCGCGACCTTCTTGGCGAGCGCCTCATCCTGCGCGAGGCGGGATCGGGCACGCGCGAGATCCTCGAAAAGCACCTGGCGGCGCGCGATCTCGCCGTGACGGACTTCGCGGGAGTCGTCGAGCTCGAGAGCATCCCGACCATCAAGGCATGCGTGCGAAGCGGCGCGGGAATAACGTTCATGTATCGCGTGGCAGCAGCAGAGGAACTCGCCCGAGGGGAGTTCGTGGATATTACACCTGTCGACTTCTTTATCGAACACGACTTTTGCCTCATCTGGCAACGGGGCAGCCAATACGCACCACGATATCGCGCCCTCTGCAAAGCATGGCGCAGCCTACCGTGAGCCCTCATGCCGCGGGCGATCAAAAAGCGACGCACAACAGGTTGCGACAAGTACGACAGGCTGCGACGACATCTACTTTTGCTCAAAGTGGCTAAAAACTACCGTTTTGTATCGCTCTCCTCATGCCAACGCCGCCTTGAAGGCAACTTAGAAGGCGCAATCCGAGGGCGAGCGCATCAAAACGAGACGTTTTACCCGAAAAGACGCGTGTCTGGGGTCGCGTCCGTAAAGTGGTGTAAATAGCAAAGGCGAGCCAGAGGCCCGCCGACCAAGTAAACTTGCAATCGCCAAACCACAACGATTACTTGGAGGACGAGCATGGCTCGAATCAATCTTACACTAGACCAGGACGAGATCCTCTCCCTTCTCGCCGGCGACACCGGCGGCGCGTTCGCGGCCCTGCTGCAGAAGTCCCTGAACGCGGTGCTGCTCGCGGAGTCCGACGAGCAGCTCGGGGCGGCCCGCTACGAGAGGGCCGAGGCGCGCACCGACGTGCGCAACGGCACGAGGGAGAGGCCCCTGGCGACGCGCGTCGGCACGATCGAGCTGACGGTCCCGAGGCACCGGAACGCGCCGTTCAGGACGCTCGTCTTCGACAACTACAGCCGCAGCGAGGCCGCGCTGGTCACGACCATGGCCGAGATGGTCGTCTCCGGCGTCTCCACCGCCAAGGTCGGCAGGGTCATGGAGACCATCTGCGGGAAGAGCTTCTCGAAGCAGTGCGTCTCCGAGGCGTGCCGCGACCTCGACGCGATCGTCGGGGAGTTCCTCGCGCGGCCCATCGAGGGAGACCACCCGTTCCTCATGGCGGACGCCACCTACATCAAGTGCCGCGAGGGCCACAGGGTCGTGGCGAAGGCGCTGCTCGTGGCCATCGGGTTCACGCCGGACGGCCGCAAGGAGGTGCTCGGCTTCGAGGTCGCGGACGCCGAGACGACCGAGAGCTGGACGCGGTTCCTCGCCGGGCTGCGCCGCCGCGGCCTGTCGGGGGTCCGGCTCGCGACCACCGACGCGCACGAGGGGCTCGTCGCCGCGCTGCAGTCCGTGTTCCCCGAGGTGCCCTGGCAGCGCTGCCAGGCCCACTTCGCCCGCAACGTCGTCGACGCCGCGCCGAAGCGCCTGAGGGTCGGGCTGCGCGGCGAGCTCGCGGAGATGTTCAACGCGAAGACCATGGCGGAGGCGCGTCGCAGGCGCGACGAGATCGCGGCCGACTACGCCGGGGCCGCGCCCAGGGCGGTCGAGCGGCTCGACGCCGGGTTCGACGACGCGATGACGGTGATGGAGCTGCCCGAGGCGCTGCGGCGGGTCGTGCGGACGTCGAACCACCTCGAGAGGCTGAACGGGGAGGTGAAGAGGAGGTCGTCGGTGGTCAAGGTGTTCCCGAACGCGGACTCGATAGCGAGGCTGATCGGGGCCGTGCTCATCGAGGAGGGCGAGCGCTGGGCGGCCGGTCGCAGGCTGTTCTACTCGCCGGCCGTGAAGGAGCTGCAGGGCGTGGTCCCGCGCCTGGAGGTCATCGCGCGCGAGCAGCGCCAGCTGAGGCTCGCGGCATAGGAGAAAGCGGCGGTTGCGAATTTACACACAAAAATGGACTTGACCGTGTCTGGGCGTCTCGTCGGGCATCCCGCGAACCCAAACACCGGCGAGCCACGATGCTAAGAATACAAAACGGTAGTTTTTAGCCACTTTGAGTCAAGCCTTGTCTCTTACCGCCCCGCTCTTTTTCTCGAGTTCCGAAGGAGCTACTCCACCGTCACGCTCTTGGCAAGGTTACGGGGCTGGTCGACATCGCATCCGCGCAGAATGGCGACCTCGCGCGCCAATAGCTGCAGGGGCACGGTGGCAGTGATGGCACTCAGCGCATCACGCACGGCAGGCACGTAGATAACATGGTCCGCGACCTTACGAATGTCCTCGTCGCCCTCGGTCGCGACCGCGATGATGCGCGCGCCGCGAGCCTCGCACTCCTTGAGGTTGCTCACGGTCTTGTCGTACGTGGGGCTCTTGGTGGCAACAGCGATGACCGGGAAACCGGGGTCGATCAGCGCGATGGGTCCGTGCTTCATCTCGCCCGCTGCATACGCCTCGGCGTGCAGATAGCTGATCTCTTTGAGCTTGAGCGCGCCCTCGTTTGAGATGGCGGCACCCATGCCGCGGCCCACAAAGAGCGCCGAGCGCGCGTCCTTGCACGCCAAGGCGGCCTCGTGAACGGCCTCTTTCTGCGTGTCGAGCACCCACTGAATCTGCTCGGCAGTGTCGCCCAGTTCGTGGAACAGCATACGCACCTGAGCGGTCGTGAGCTTGCCTTTGACCTGGCCAAGCAGCAACGCGAGCAGCGTCAAGCTCACCACCTGGCCAATAAAGCTCTTGGTGGAGGCCACCGCGATCTCCTTGTTCGCCTTGGTGTAGATCACGCCGTCGCTCTCGCGGGCCACCGGGCTGCCCACTACGTTGGTGATGCCGAAGACCTTGGCGCCCTTGATGCGGGCATCGCGGATGGCAGCGAGGGTGTCCGCCGTCTCTCCCGACTGAGACACGGCGACCACCAGCGTCGAGGGCGTGATGATGGGGTTGCGGTACCTAAATTCGCTCGCCGCCTCAACCTCGCAGGGAATGCGCGCCCAGCCCTCGATAAGGTTCTTCGCGATCAGGCCCGCATGATAGCTCGTGCCGCACGCGATTACGTACACGCGATCGATCACGTCGAGCTGCTCGTACGTCAGGCCGAGCTCGTCGATGTCGAGCTCCCCCGTGGGGGCAAGGCGGCCCACCAGCGTGTCGCGCACCACGCGCGGCTGCTCGAAAATCTCCTTGAGCATGAAGTCGGGATAGCCGCCCTTTTCCGCCATATCGATATCCCAATCGATATGCGTGACCTGGGGTCGAATGGAGCGCCCCTGCTCATCGGTGTACTCGATGCCCTGGGGTGTCAGACATGCGAACTGCCCATCCTCCAGCACCACTACGTCGCGCGTCGCATCGATGAGCGCGATCACGTCGGACGCCACGTAGCTGCCGTCCGGTCCGCAGCCCACCACAATCGGGCTGTCCTTGCGCGCCACGGCAATGGTGCCCGGCTCGTCGGCGCACACCACGGCAAGGCCGTATGCGCCAACCACAAAGGTGCACGCCTCGCGCACGGCGGCCATGAGCGCATCGGGCTCCGCGCGGTGGCGATCATATGCCTCCTCGATGAGATGTGCGAACACCTCGGTGTCGGTCTCGCTCTTGAACTGGTGCCCACGGCTCTTGAGCTCATCGCGAAGCTCGGCGAAATTCTCGATGATGCCATTGTGGACCACGGCGATCCTGCCGTCGCAGCTCGTGTGCGGATGGGCGTTCTTCACCGACGGGCGCCCGTGCGTCGCCCAGCGCGTATGGCCAATTCCACAGGTGGCGTTCGAATGATGAGCCTCGAGCTCCTCCTCGAGCCCGGCAACCTTGCCCGTGCTGCGGACTACGTCGAGAACGCAGCCAGGCGTGCTGCCGTCCGCGAGCTCAAGCGCCACGCCGGCCGAGTCATAGCCACGGTACTCCAAGCGCTTGAGCCCGGAAACCAGCACGTTAGTCGCTGAGCCCGACCCCGTGTAGCCAACAATTCCGCACATAGGAAATCCTTTCGGTCGACCGTCGTCCATCCGTCGATTGTCATAGGCAATCGATTGTAAAAATGAATTATTACCATCATGTAACGGTGGTATTTGATTTTTAAGACCATCAGAAGGAGATGCGATGACGCCGGCGACGGGACCGCCGCGATGGAGAACAGCGAGACAGCACCGCGGACTTCACGCGCCGCCCTTTGAAGCGATACAATACTCCCGTATCAGCATCACCATCTCGCGCGCCACCTGCGCGCTTATTGGAGGCCTCGTGGCTCGCCGCACCACCGTGACCATCAACGACGTCGCCAATGAGGCGGGCGTTGCGCTCGGCACCGTGTCGAACGCCTTAAACCATCCGGAAAAAGTTCGCCCCGAGACCCTCAAGCGCATCAACGAGGCCTCCGCGAAGCTCGGCTACGCCCCCAACCAGAGCGCGCGCATGCTTGCGGGCGGGCAAAACCGGTCGTTTGGCCTGGTGCTTCCCAGCCTGGAACACGGCATCTCGCTCCAAATCGCCAACGGCGCCAACGCCGAGGCGCAAAAACACGGGTACGGCCTGCTCATCGCCAATGCGGACAACGACGACATCCTCTCCGCGCGTTACCTCACCTATTTTATGGGCACGCAGATGGCGGGCATTTTGGTGCAGCCCATGAGCGTCTATGGATGGAAGCCCTCTTTGGCGACGCCCTCGGTCCCCACGGTGTATCTCGACTTCCACAGCAGCGAGCCCGGCTATTTTGTCGGCGCTGACAACCGCGCGCAAGGGCGCCTGGTGGCGCAGCACGCCATCGATGCCGGCGCTCGCAGAATCGCGGTGTTTGGAAAGGACGAGTTCGAGAAGCTCGGCATGCGCATCGCGGGCGTGCGGGACATCATGCGCACCACGACGGGCGTGGCGTTCGAGTTCATCGACGAGGGCGCCTGGAATTTGGCGCGCGACGGCTATTCCGTTGGGTATCGCCTGGCCAAGCGCCCCGCCTCCGAGCGGCCCGACTTTATCATCGCGCTTTCGGACGTGCTTGCGACGGGGGCCGTCGCGGGCATCCAGGCAGCCGGCCTCAACGTTCCCGGCGACATTAAAGTCGCTGGTAGCGATGGCAATCCGCTTGCCTGGAGCGGCAACGTGTCCCTCACCACCATCGCGCCCCCCGGCTACGAAATTGGCCGCAAGGGCGTGCAATACCTCATCGCGCAGATCGAGGAGAACCGCCGCGCCGGCAACGCCATGCCCACCGAAAACCACCAGGCGCTGGTCCGCCCCTTCCTGCTCGCCCGCGCGAGCTCGGGCGAGGGCAATGCCACCGAATTTGCCGATCCGGACCTAGATATCAGCGGGTACCTGTAGGGGCGAACAGCTGAGCAGGAGACGCTCGAACCGTCGGTCTGTCGAATACCCCGCGCATCATGTGAGTAAGCACCTCGTGTCCTTGAAGTCGCAATGGGCAACCATTTTGTCCTATCGGACTCGGCGGGTGGATGGTATTTCTCGGTGAACGGTTAATTCAACTTGAAACGTTTCATTTATGTAAAGAGGGGCGCTCTTCGGCGTATTATGTGACCATCTTCGTGGCGGCCGCTCGACCCCTGCACGGACATGCGGCGACGCCACAAACCTGGTCATCGAGAAAGGACCCATCATGGCTAATCGCATCGTCCTCAACACCATCTCCTACCACGGGGCCGGCGCCATCGCCGAGATTCCGGGCGAGCTCCAGCGCCGCGGCTACAAGAAGGTATTCATCTGCACCGACCCCGACCTGGTGAAGTTCGGCGTCGCCGCCAAGGTCACCGACCTGCTCGACGAGGCCGGCATCGCCTACAGCGTCTACTCCGACATCAAGCCCAACCCCACCATCAAAAACGTCACCGACGGCGTGGAGGCCTTTAAGGCGGCCGAGGCGGACTCCATCGTGACCATCGGCGGCGGCTCCGCCATGGACACCGCCAAGGCCATCGGCGTCATCATCACCAACCCCGAGTTCGCCGACGTCCGCTCGCTCGAGGGCGTCGCCCCCACCAAGAACCACGCCGTGTTCACCATCGCCGTGCCCACCACCGCCGGCACCGCGGCCGAGGTCACCATCAACTACGTCATCACTGACGTGGAGAAGGTCCGCAAGTTCGTCTGCGTCGATACCAACGACGCCCCCGAGGTCGCCGTGGTCGATCCCGAGATGATGGCCACCATGCCCGCCGGCCTCACCGCCTCCACCGGCATGGATGCGCTCACCCACGCCATTGAGGGCTACACCACCAAGGGCGCCTGGGAGATGTCCGACATGTTCCACCTCAAGGCGATCGAGCTCATCTCCAAGAACCTGCGCGACGCCGTCGCCGAGGCCAAGAGCGGCGTCCCCGGCTCCGGCCGCGAGGGCATGGCGCTCGCCCAGTACATCGCCGGCATGGGATTCTCCAACGTCGGCCTGGGCGTCGACCACTCCATGGCCCACACGCTCTCCGCGCACTTCGACACCCCGCACGGCGTGGCCTGCGCCATGCTGCTGCCCATCGCGATGGAGTTCAACAAGCCCGTCGTGACTGAGCGCCTGGCCAAGGTCGCCGAGGCCATGGGCGTCGACACCACCGGCATGAGCACCGAGGAGGCCGCCGACGCCGCCATCGCCGCCGTCAAGCAGCTCTCCGTGGACGTGAACATCCCCACCGTGTGCGAGGCCATCACCGAGGACGAGCTCGACACGCTCACCAAGGACGCCATGGCCGACGCTTGCTTCCCGGGCAACCCCCGCGAGGCAACCTACGATGACGTCATGGGCATGTTCCGCCAGATCATGAAGTAGCGTTTGATTGAGTTTCCGAGCCTGCTCGGCAGTGCGCCCGCCCCGTTTCGATGGGGCGGGCGCGTTTGCAAAAAGAGCCTCGCTCGGCAGCAGGGGCGTCTTCCCGCCAGAATCGGCGTTTTCCTCCTATGCGTTGCGAGCCGCAATGGCGGCGGGCAGCTCGCGCAGGCTCGGCAGGACCGCCGCGCACATATCCGCAATCTCCTCGGTGGGCGACACCATGTCGGGGATCATAAACACCTGAGCGCCGGCGGCATGACCTGCGCGAACGCCGTTATGGGAGTCCTCGATCACCGCGCAGTGCGCAGGGTCCACGCCCATGCGCTCGGCGGCCTTGAGGAAGATATCCGGCGCGGGCTTGCCATTCTCGACATCATCTCCGCAGGTGATGGTTGCAAAGGCATCACCCAGGCCAAAACGCTCCAGACGCATCAACGCCTTTTCCCGATACGTCGACGTGGCCAGCGCAAGCGGAAAGCCCGCCGCTTGGAGCTGGTCGAGCGCCTCGCGCGCACCCGGCATCAACGTGAGGTCGGTCTGCGAGAGCTCGTCAAAATGCACGTTGTGCAGGCGAATGGCCTCGTTTGCGGCATCGACGCTGCCGCCCAGGCGCTCCGCTAAAAGCGCACGGACCGACACGACGTTGCGCCCGATAAACGAGCACGTGAACTCGCCGGGCAGCTCGACGCCAAGGTCGACAGCGGCGCCTTGCCACGCCTTTTGGCTCACGCTCTCAGAATCGACGAGCGTTCCGTCCATATCGAAAATGACCGTCTGAATATGCCGCATGGCCTTGCCCCTTTCCAATTGGCACCACGTGTCCGCGACCAATACGGTATTTTACTCAGCCCGGGCGCGGGGCGCCCTTCGATGGGTATCATTGCCCACATGGAAACTTGCATTGACATATCAGCCAAGACGCACGGCGGCGGTGAGCCGGGCGAGGGCAGCGGACTTTCTGCCGTACCCGCACGCTCTGCTGAAAGCGCGGTTTCCGATAGCGCCGCAAATCGCGATGCATGCGCTACCTCCGTCGCCCCCACCGATCGCGATGCGTTCGAGCCCATCGACGCGTGCGCGGCCACCGATGCCTCATTTCGTTCCACCGCGTTCGAACCCTTTGCCACGCCCGCACAAACCGCCATCCCTGTACCCCGCGGGCTGCAACGTAAGCTGGACAGCCTGGTGAACCTCCTCCTTTCCTACGAGAGCATGGCAATCGGGTTTTCTGGAGGCGTCGACAGCACATTTTTGGCTGCCGTGTGCGCGTGCTTTGTGCCCGCCTGCCGCGTCGCACTCATCCACTTGGATACGCCGCTGATCGGCACCCCGGAACACGCGTCCTTTGAGCGTGAGCGCGAGCGCTTTGCCCGTATGGGCCTACAGATCATTTGCCTCACCGAAAACCCCCTTGAGCACGCCTCCGTTACCGCCAACCCCGCAGACCGTTGCTACCACTGCAAACGGGCGGCATTTTCAAGCGTTGTTACCGAGGCGCGGCGGCGCGGGTTTGCCACGGTGCTCGAGGGCAGCAATGCCGATGACGCCGGCGACTACCGCCCTGGCATGCGCGCCATGCGCGAGCTGGGCGTCCAGTCGCCCCTCATGGAAACCGGCTGGCACAAGTCGGAAGAACGCGAGGTGCTCAAGCTGTGGGGCCACGAGGTGTGGAGCCTGCCCGCCGGCGCATGCCTGGCCACGCGCATCCCCTGCGGCGAGATGCTCACCCAGAAGAAACTAAAGGTTGTACGCGCATGCGAGGATTATCTGCACGAGTTGGGCATTGCGCAGGTCCGCGTGCGGCTAGACAACGGAACCGCGCGGGTAAGCACCGACAGCGCGGGGCTCAATGTGCTCCAACGCCTTTCGATCGAGAAAGCAGACGTAGAGGGCGCAACTAGAAGAGTTGCCGCAGGCAAAGGGAGCGATGCTGAAGTGCGCGTGGGCACGGACGTCAAGCGCTCCGACGATGAGCGCGACGACACGGCCAACGAACGCGCCGACAGTGAACGCGACGGCGCAACCGGCAGCGAGCCCACGAGCTCGAGCATCGCTGCGTGCAGCAACGGCGTTTTGCACGCGGGCAATCCGTGCACGCCACTCCCCCGCCAGGTAATGGACGCTCTAATCGCCAACGGCGCAACCGCCGTCGACCCCACAGCACGCCTGTATCTCCATGGCGAAATGAGCGTCGTCCTGCCCTAGCGAGGGCTAAGCGCAGTCAATTGCGCCGTCATCGAACAAATCGCCTGCCGAATTAATGCGAAAGGATACTCCGGCAGCATGCGAGAGGCAGATGAGCAAATATGCCCAAGCGCCCATGCTCGCAACGCACGACAATGCCCAGCCAGCACGCATATAAAAAAGCTCAGAAGCCTTTCGGCTCTCGAGCTGTAAGCTCTTGGTTGCGGAGCAGGATTTGAGTTTACGACCTCCGAACCTGTAAGCCCGTCCGTGAAGCTATTTATCGGCCGAGATCCTGCTGCCTCCCATTTCTTGGACTTGAAAGTAAAGTCCGAGCCGATAAGGTTCATCGTCGTCGGGCCGGACCCGGGTGCACACCCTGACCGGGCGCCAAACTCGTCGAGCGTGAGGTCGTGCGCGGCGGCACCGCCTGGGTCGAGGGGCGGTGGATCACGGTCTCCTCGGCCGCTAAGCTCCTGGAGATCCAGTACGGGACAGGTGCGCCCACCACCATCGAGGAGAGCCGGATCACCGTCATGGCGAGGGGCATTTAACCGCTTTACGGAACAACTAGGGTTCGGGTGCCGTGCTAACCGGGTGATAAAATGGGGCAACCGATCGAGAGGATGAAGATGGCCAACCGACCAGACGAATACTACCGCAGCCTCGTGGCCGAGCTTTCCAAGCTGACCGACGAGACCGAATGGGTCGAATTCAAGGTCGGCAACGATCAACCCGAGCGCATCGCCAAGTACATCTCGGCGCTCAGCAATTCCGCCGCGCTCTGCGGCAAGCCCACAGCCTATCTCTTCTGGGGCATAGACGACTCCACCCACGAAATAGTTGGCGCGCCCTTCTCCTACCGCAGCCTCCGCAAGGGTAACGAGGAGCTGGAGGCGTGGTTGGCGCGAATGGTGAACCCCAAACTCAATCTCTCCTTCCACGATGTCGATATGGGAGACGGAACCAACGTGGTCATCCTCGAGGTCCCGGCGGCAACCCACGAGCCGACGAGGTACGGACCCTCCGCCTATGTGAGAGTCGGCAGCAACGTTAAATCGCTCGCGAATTTCAAGGATCGAGAGGCTCAGCTCTGGCGCACGTTCGACTCGACTCCCACCGAGCTTAGGACCGTCGCTGACGGGCTAAGCGAGGAGGAGCTGTTCGGACTCCTCGATTATCCCGGTTACTACCGCTCGCTCGGGTTGCCCATACCGGCCCACCGCAACTAGGCGCTCGCCGACCTCGCGAAAGAGAAGTTCATCGCGCCCGAGGACGCCGGCACTTGGAGCGTTACAGCGCTGGGCGCGCTCATGATCGCCTATGACCTCGGCGCGTTCGACGGCCTCGCCCGCAGAGTGATTCGCGTCGTGAAGTACAAGGGAGACATGCGGCTGGAAGACGGGGGCGATAGGGAGGAAAGCTTTCCCGCAGGCTATGCGATTTCCTATGAGGAGATTGCACGATATATCATGGCCATCACCCCGAGCCAAGAGGTCTTGGACAGCTCCATACGGCGTCAGCACACTGCATTCCCCGAGATAGCCGTGCGTGAGCTCCTCGCAAATATGATGGTCCATCAGTCCCTCGATCAGCGCGGAACGAACCCGATGGTGGAAGTGTTCTCGAACCGTATCGAGTTCTCGAATCCGGGCGCTCCTCTTGTCCCAATCGAACGGCTAATCGACACAGTGCCTCTCTCGCGCAACGAGAACATGGCTGGATTCATGCGCAAATGCGGCGTCTGCGAGGAACGCGGCAGCGGCTATGACAAGATCGTCATGGCAACCTGCGAGAACGAGCTCATCGCCCCGATCGTCCAAAACCAGATGGATCTGTTCACTAAGGCGGTCCTCTTCGCCAAGATGCCCTTCGACCTCACGAGCAAGGAGGACCGGGTCCGGACCTGCTACATGCAGGCCTGCCTTGCCTACGTCAACTTCGGCTCAATCACCAACACCGACGTGCGGCGCGTGTTCGGCCTCGAGGCGTCGAAGAGCTCCCAGGCGAGCAAGATTATTCGAGACGCCGTGGCCGCAGGCTTAGTCAAGCCTGTCGACCCCAGCACGGCACCGCGCCACATGCGCTACGTCCCATACTGGGCCTAAGGGGCAGCCTAACTTTCCGTAACTTTCCAAAAGAGGGGAATTATCCCTCTTTTTTTGATGGGCGGGGCTTCGAGCTGCGAATACGCATCTCCTCAAGTCGCCCCTAACTTTCCTTAACTTCCCACCAATCCCATTCCCACGTGTTGCCCCCCGCTGCGCAGTGCTTCGGAACTCCGCAGGTAGAAGCCACGTAAAGAACTCTTGACGCGCGTTTCTCATCCCGTAGCGCCCTATGTCGGGACCCTTTGATGGTACGATTTCGCGGGACGTGTCATGGTCTGGCCCGTAAGAGGCCGCGCCGAGAAGGACGGAGGGAGAGTGGGCATGAAAATCGGCGGGAGGATACGCGAGCTGCGCGCGATTCACGGGATGTCCCAGGACGACCTCGCGGCGCGCGTGTACGTGAGCCGCCAGACGATATCGTCCTGGGAGAACGGCAAGACCTACCCCGACGTCCAGAGTCTGCTTCTGCTCTCCGAGATATTCGGTGCGTCCGTGGATTCTCTCATCAAAGGAGACGTGAACGCAATGAACGAGACCATCGACCGTGACGCCAAGACCATGAAGCGCCTGACCTACGCGATGTTCGCCTTCCTGCTGCTCATGATAGCCGCGCTGGCATGGGCCGTCGTGCAGCTCGTCGCTTGGGATTGGCCGCTTCCACAAACGGCGCCCTCCTTCATCCTCGCCTTCGTGCTGTGGGGCATCGCCATGTTCGCCGCCTGCTGGATCGAGTGCATCAAGCGCGACCACAACCTCGTGACGTATCTCGAAGTGCTGGATTTCTTGAACGGCGTCGAGCCAAACCGCGACACCGAGCGCGGTCGCCACGAACGGTCGATTCCGAGTTGGATGCGCGTCGTGCGCGCCGTCGGCATTGGGGTTCTCGCCGCCGCGGTCGGCTACCTGTGCGGCCACTACGGCGCCCAGCTCTTGCAGGGGCTCCTCGGCTGAGGACAGCCCCTCAAGGATGCGCGATGCTGGGCGAAGTTCAAACGACTCCCTCCGCCTTGCCAGCGCATTTGAGCATACAATACGGCGTTCCACAAAAAGGACCGCACGGTCTACGAGCGCAACCTCGCTAACCTCATAGCCCATACCAAGAAGGGCGAGCTCTATGGCGAATGGAACGACTATGGCAGATTGTTCGACTATTAGTTTGACAAAGCGGTTGGTTTTGGATGCAGGGAGGGCTTGATTTGAACCAATACCCTCCGGTGCATGAGCCCGTTTACAATGGCGTTCATCAGCAACCGCTCCTCGCACTCCCTTGTTTCCGCAGGTACATTTGGCCTGATCTCACCCAATTCTTCCTTGTAAATTCTTCGCGGCGATGATTCGAGGCGGATTCTTCGCGAAGAATCCGCCTCCAGTGTCGCTGCGAAATAGGTGCGAAATTACTGCGAAATAGGTGCGAACTCCATCTTAAAGAGTAGTACTGTCCCGGGTCGTTAACGGCCGAACCATGCCACTCAAGCGGACCAACAGGGCCCGAAATCCCCTTAAGAACATTGCCGGCGGTGCGACGCGTGCGCCCAATGTGGTCGGCAAGCTCTCTAGCAGTCACAAATGCCTTGAGTAATCAGAACCACCCCTAAAAGGGGTGTTTGCTCTTAGGGTGTAACCCTCGGGTCGCTGGCCCGCGCCTAAAGACGCCGGCCTTCACGGTGTTCAGGCCGCATTGCGTTTTGACCCGTGGCGGGCCGGTCGAACCGGCGTCAGCGCTTCGGCCGGCTCCCGCGCGAGAACGGGTCCTCGTACTCCTTCACGCTCAGCCGGTCCAGCGCGATGTCCGCCTTCTCCTGCTCCCGTATGTACTTGGCTATCGTCGCCTCGTTCAGGCCGACGGTCGACACGTAGTAGCCGGCCGACCAGAACTTCCGGTTGCCGAACTTGTACTTCATGTTCGCGTGCCGGTCGAAGATCATCAGCGAGCTCTTGCCCTTCAGGTAGCCCATCACGCTCGCCACGCTGTACTTCGGCGGTATCGCGAGCAGCATGTGGACGTGGTCGGGCATGAGGTGCCCCTCGGTTATCTCTATCCCCTTGTACCGGCAGAGCTTCCTGAAGATCTCCCCGAGGTCGGACCTGATTTGGTTGTAGATCACTTTCCTTCTATACTTCGGCGTGAACACGATGTGGTACTTGCACATCCACTTCGTGTGCGACAGGCTGTAGGCCTTCTCGGCCATACGCCCCGCCACCCTTCCATCTCGGAATCCCTGCGGCCTGAACAATCGCAAGTGTCCGGTGGGAGGGTGGTTTTGTAAAGCCGGTTAACTCCACCCGCCTAGCAGGTGGGTTTAGATGCGGCGCTGCGCGCCGCACAGGCTAAAGCCTTACGAAAAACTCGGGAGCCATTCGGCTCCCGAGCTGCAAGTTCTTGGTCGCGGGGGTAGGATTTGGACCTACGACCTCCGGGTTATGAGCCCGTTTACAATGCCGTTCATCAGCGACAGCTCTTCGCATCCCCTTGTTTCCGCAGGTATATTTGACATGATTCCACTCAATTCTTTCCTCGCAAGTTCTTCGCGGAGATGATTCGAGGCTGATTCCACGCGGATTCTTCGCGAGGAATCAGCCTCAGGCTCTACTGCGACAAAGGTGCGACACTACTGCAAAATGGGCGCAAAATAGGTGCGAACTCTATCGCAGAGAGCAGTACTGCCCCGGATCGTTGACGACAGAGCCGTGCCACTCGAGCGGATCGGAAGGACCCGAAATCCCCTTGAGAACGTTCCCGGCCGTGCGGCGCGTGCGCTCAACCTCAATTTAGGGACTGTCCCTAAATTGAGGTTGAGTCCGTGGCCAAAAACACGGAGGCGCCAGGGAACCCCCGACGACCCCGCAGGAACAGATTGTGCAAACTGCCTGGTAGGCCTACTCGGCAGCTACCTTGTACACGAACGGAGACGCCTCCCCCTCGGAGTTCGGCAGATTGACGACGACCTCATATTCGCCGCCCAAATCCTCGATATCAACTGGGATGTCCACGTAGCACAGGTACGACGAGCTCTCACCAACCTCCATCAAGTCGTTCACCGTATCCATGCTGACCCATCCGCCCTTCACGCTCTTAGCACCGAGCTTAAAGGTGTCTAAGTCGGCGGAAAACTCTTCGCCGTTGCACTTGATCGTGAACAGGTCATCCCCAACCTCAACATAATACCTATCGAGATTGCCGGCGGTGAACGTCAGGTGGATCAGGGTATGACCCTTCGCAGCAACATAGGGATTTTTCTTGTCCTCCTCGGGGTCATATTCCCGCGGCATAAAGTACCCCTCTACCGCAAGCCCATCGGAACCGGGGCCAAAGGTTGCCGCGCCGCTATTCTCCACCGCGATGGTGGGTTGCACGGCGTCGAGCGTGAAGCTCATGACATCACTCTCGACCGTATCGCCAATGGCGTACGTTGGCTCCTGCTGCGAGGAGCAACCCGCAAGGAACAGTGTCCCCAGCAGAAACATCGAAAGAATCAATGAGAGGATCTTTTTTTCATGAGTCGTTTCTCCTTCTTGCAATCGACCTCTGCTGCGGTCTCTCTTGGGTGAGAGATGCCACCGCAGCCATCAACAAGACAACTTGATTATCGCAGAATACGACCCTCGATTTATTGCGCAACAAATCGAGCCGAGCCAGCTCGGCATACGTTTGAGCGCCATCTGCCAAACGCCTGCAGGCAAACCGAGAACGCGTGGCCAACAACCCCTACAGCCCCCGACCGCGCCGAAGCCTGAAGCAGGTGATCACAACGTCGACCACGGCAGCCAGCGCAGCACATCCGAGCAGCACCGACATGGGATTTGCCTCCAGCGCCGCACCGAGATCGCCCCTCAAAAACGCCAGCGGACCCGTTCTCATGCCGCAAGCAAGGCATCGCGCCCCGGCGTCACACACGAAATGCGCGAGGGGCGTGAAGCAGTACCCGCCAACGATGCCGGCGATTCCATATGCCACCAAACGGGCTTCGAAGAAATCTCCGTCGACCTGGCTATTCATCGATTTTCAGGGAGGCGTTCATCATCTTCGCCGCGCCGACCAACTGGAGAATGGGCTCCCAAAGGAACAGAGGGCCAAGGCACAGCGCCATGACGTTCATGTACAGGACCATGCCGACCGTCCCAATGAACGCGAAGACCAGCGCGACGGCGGAAATGCCGAGGAGCACCTTTCTGCCGGCGCTTTTCGCCGTGGTGAGACCGGCTGCGAACACCGCCGTGTTGGCGAAAATGCAGATTCCCGCTTCCAGCTCCCACACGGGAACCTCGCGCCCACTCGACTCAACGCCGGCATTCATGGCGTTCATGTAACCGATCCCCAGTATCACGATGAACGCGATGCTTCCGATGAGACCCATGATGGCGCCGGAGCGATACGGGTTCCTCACGGCAGCGGGCGCCGCATCCGAACTCGGCGACTTGAGCGGATATGAGCAGTTTGGACAAACATCCGCCTTATCCGACACCTCATGATTGCACTCGGGACACGTGATCAAAGCCATGAAGACCCCCCCCCCCGTTTTTGAGCCGCGTCGGGCAAGCCGACCGACTGCCTATTGATACGCTGCCAATTCTATATCATCCTGCTCCGCAAATGTCAGGAGCAGCCCTAGACTCTTCACGGCAAAGTTAACCCCCCCCCTCGAAACGGCAAAATCCCACCAACGTGCACCGTTGAGCGGGATTTGAACCATCGACCCGCGAGCCGAAAGGACGACGAAACGTCATCGAGACTTCGAATGCGACAGTGTCGTTTTCCTGCCGCGACAGCGTCGTCTTGCCGTCGCGACATTGTCGCTTGCGCGAGCATGTCGCATCGTGTCCATTCGCGAACACAGTCGGAAAGCAGTCGGCTCATAGTCGAAAAGCAATAAAAAAGCTCGCCGGCATAGCCGACGAGCTGCAAGTTCTTGGTCGCGGGGGCAGGATTTGAACCTACGACCTCCGGGTTATGAGCCCGGCGAGCTACCAGACTGCTCCACCCCGCAATGTCTGGACGCACCGTGTGCGCAAGGAGTTATATTACGCAGGAGCCCGCCTTCCTGCAAGAGTATGCCCATGCTTCTCCACAATTCCAACACGCAACCCATACCGCCGGGCTCATAACCCGGAGGTCGTAGGTTCAAATCCTGCCCCCGCGACCAAAAGCCCAGCTCGGAGGCCTTTTCCTCCGAGCTTTTTTCTTTAGAAAACACCAAAATGGTCTTTGAAATGGTCTAACTCGCCGGACGCCCCGACGGCGCCTGCGCGGGCTCGGGGCGCACCATCCCCGCGAGCACGGACAGGTCGATGTCCGCCGTGTAATACTGTCTGTTGACCTCGACCGAGTGGCCGAAGTACGCCGAGCGCACCTCGGCCGGCACCCCGCGGTCGCGCCACTCGCTGTTGAGCGTGGCCCTCCATACATGGGACGCCACGTTGCGGAGCAGCGGGATCCCGAGGTCGTCCGCCAGCTCGTCGTACAGGGCGCGCACCGCCTTCTGCGCGTTCGAGCTGTCCCACATCGCGCCGGGGGCAGCGGGGGCGCCGAACACGTAGGGGTCGCCGTCGGCGGGGAGCCTGCGGACGCGCTCCCTGATGCGCTCGGCGACGCGCTCGTCGTCCACGAAGCACATGCGCCCCCGGCGCGTCTTCGAGGCCTCGTCGGTGATCTCGAGCAGGAGCATCCCGTTTGCCTCCGCGACGCACGAGCGCGTCAGCCTCCTGATCTCGACGATGCGGAGTCCGCATGTCGCCTGGGTGAGGGTCGCGTCGATGACCAGGAGGCGCTTCGCCGTCCGCTCTTCGGCGGTGTAGCGCCCGCGGGCGCCCCTGGGCATCGTCGGGTCGATCGAAAGCAGATGGTCGACGACCCTGAGCCGCTGGTCGCGGGTGAGCGCCTGGCCGCCCTTGGGCTTGCTGCCCTTTCGCTGGTCCCCCGTGTAGTCGGGATTGAGCCCGATGGCCTCGTTGACGGAGATGACATGGTCGGACTTCAGCTCGGCGACGACGTACTTTCTGACGACCTTCTGAACCTGCTTCGCCGTCGCGGTGCCGTGCCCGCGCTCTATGCTGAGGAGGGCCTCCTCGAGGGCGTCGGAGGTGGCGGCGTCGGCGATCGGGTAGCGCCGCGCCGCCTCGGCGTACAGCCGCAGGAGCTCGACGTACTTCTTCCTGGTCCGTGGCCTGAGCTTCGAGTCGGGCTTCGCCTCGATGGCGGGGATTGTCTCCTTCAGGACGTAGTCCCGCATGCCGTCGCTGCTTCGCCACAGGCTCGTGCGCGGCCGGCCGTGCGTTGCCAGGAACTCCTCGGTCTTCGCATGGGCCCGCCGCCTGAGCTCCGCCTGCGAGCAGTTGCCTTGAACCGTGAGTTTGGCGGGCCTCTCGCCGTTGAGCGGCCGGACCCGCCATTGAAGGACGTAGCCGCCCTGCGGCCTTTGCCGGCACGAGCACGAGTCGATCGTGCTCTGCCCCGGCTCGAGCGCCATGCTTCTCATCGGGAACCCCTCCTAGCGACGCGGATGCGACGGGGCTCCCGTGCGGCGGCCGGACCGGGCGCCGCGTGATGTGGCCGCCAGACCGGTCGCGCAGTTGACGGTGCGGGAGTCGATCCACGAGATGACGTCCTCGCGGCGGTACCCCACGGGGGAGCGCTTCGCGCCGAGGCGCACGTAGTCGGGCCCCTTGCCCGCCGCGCGCCAGTTCGCGAGCGTGCTCGCGGAGATCCCCAGCATCGCGGCCGCCTCCGCCGAGCTGAGCAGGCGGCAAGGGTCGTCCTGATTCGAGATGGCGTTATCGTGCGTTTTCATTCCTGGCCTCCCCGGCAGCGCGTTCGTGCGCCGGGCAGCGGTTCCATGCGGGCGCCATCCGGGCGCCCCCGCCCCCGGCCGGGGAGGTTGTCGAGAAGCCTTGCTGCCCCCACCGGGCGTCGCTTCCGACGTGGCTCCGACCTCTTTTCTAGAACCCCGGCCGAGCCCGCGATTCTGTCTCACGCGCGAACAGGGCTGGCGCCGATACAATGCGTCAAGGGAGGCCGTAACCTCGGGGTACAGTTGCGCCGGCCCCTGAGCGGGGCTGCGGCTGACCGGTGTGCTTGGAAGGGCCCCGCCGGTCCACGGCAAAACGGAATACCCTCAGCGGGCTTCAAAGTCAAACCGCGGGAGGCTTAGGGGGCCTGTCGTTTTTTCGTTTCGGAAGGCTTCCGGCGGGGCAGGATGAGGCGCATCGGCCCCGTTCGGCCGCCCGTCCACGGCGGGCCTACCGGAGGGCGATTTTTCGCCATCGCCCGACAGGCGCTCATAAAACATTCACAACTTCGAATATCAGCTGCTAGAAGTCGGTGCGCGCGACGGGCCCGAGGCGGATGGGAGGCGACGGAGATGGACATCGAGGAGAGCAAGGGCTTCGGCTCGCGTCGGCGGACGCGGAGGAGCGGAGGTCGCGCCTCCGAGTTCCCCGGCTGCCCCGCTGCGTTTCAAAACACCGCCCGCCACATCGGGCTTAATTGTCGCAAGGTGCCTGTCGCCACAGCGTTCGAGGCATTCTGCGAGCGGGCGGCCCAGGGCTTGTCATGCCGGCCATCGGAAGCACCTCGTCGCGATAGCCCTTTAAGGTGTATCGCTCATCGGCTCTTTCGTCTCAGACATCGCGTTTATCATTTGCGACCTTGTCATAATCTTGTGGGACAAATCGATTCCAACAGCGGCGCATAACGCATCGGTAAGTTCTGTTCGATAATCGAAAAGCCAGGCGTCGCCGCTAAGATGGTGCCCAACCATGCGGGCAAGATCCTCCGCGATTGCCCGGGCACCAGTCTTTGAGCCAGTCATCGAAGCGACGTCCTTCTGCATGAGCCTCATGATCAGGAACGCCACATAGCACACAAGAAAATGAGCTCGTATGTAATCCTCACGTGAGACGTAGGAAGGTCGTGTGCGCGCATCATCGTTGAGCACGCGGAACGAATCCTTGATGTGCGCAAGGTCGAAATATATCTCAACCGTGTCGCGATCATCGTAATAGGTGTTATTCGTTATGATGCAGCCATAACCGTCAAAAGCCTCATCCATAGCGATTCTGGTCTCGTCGAGAACCCATTTGTGGAACGAGGCCTCATCAGCTCCATAACAAGCAACGGGGGCTCCGTCGGCGAAATAACAGGCCTCTTCCTGCCCGGCAGAGATCAGGTGACCATGTTCCATCGCGGAACGGGACATCTCTAAGGCTTTTGCCCGTTCGTACCGACCCGCCTCGAAACGATCCCTTGACCAGAAGGCGACCTCCTTAACCTTTTCGTACGTATACCTGCTCTTAACCCGGTGCAGGCGAACCGCCGTATCGGAGATGCGGCTCTTTATTCTGAAGTCTCCAGAGGCATCCGATACGTAATCATCGTCAGAGAGTACCCACTTTTTCTCGTTCTTCCTTGCATGCCGCATAGACATGGGCAGCACGAAGCGATACAGGCTTCTCGCACAGTCGGCGGCGCAATTCAGGGCATCACGCTCCCTATCGGCCACAATCACGATTTCAAAAGGCTGCTTTCCCTTGAGATCTGTTTCATCCATAAAGGACAGCATCTTGAGGACCTGCATGCGGTTCCCTGGGAACAGCTCGTAGTCCAAAGGAATGCCGTCGGCGTCCAACAACAGGCCCATCTGGACAAACGGGTCCGCGCGACGCTGCGCGGGCACGTCCCTCGTTTGAAAACCGTTCCCGACCTCAAAGTAGTAGTCAGTGATCTTATAGAACAGCTGACCACGATTGCGGGGACCGCGCGCCCGATCGAGGGAGGCGTTAATGTGCCTGATGAGATCGCGAGAGCACGCGGCGAGGTGCGCAAGTGATCGGTAAATGTCGTCAAGCGAAAACCCGCAGTCTCGAGGGAAAAGCCCGCGCCTCTCCCAGGCCTCGCGTTTCGAGGAGGGATGGGCGATGCGATCCCATACAAGAAACTCCAAGATGCCACACAAGTCAAGTGAGGTGTCGTGCGGGGCATGGTCACTTTCGAAGAAATCCCGCAACCCCAAAACGCGGCAATAATATGCGGACGGCACCGCCGCTCCCATTTCGACACACGGGTTTTCATCGTTCATGTCGATCCTTTGCGCATCCTCGAGATTCGCCCCAATGGGAGCGATTCCTGCGCGCATCCGCTCGTTCTCGGCCTTTACTTCGGCCTCGAAATGCGCAATCGGGTCGTCGTATTGTTTCTCAAGCACATCAAGATATCCGAGCGAGCGGATATATCTGGACCGCGGCTTGCCGTCCTCATCGCGATAGCTTTGCACGAGCGACAGATAAACCCTGCCGTTCTTCATCCTCTGCTTCCTGATATGCATGATGCCCCCATATCCAAAGCTATCGCCATCAACTGCTATCTACATTAACCTACAAACATCATGCTATTGGAAGGCGTACAACAAACAATCTATTCTATCTACATTAACCCACGTAGATCTAACGGAAAATCATAGGGCCACAGCCCTAAGAAACGAGAATATTGATTGAGGGCAGCCATGCGGTATAATTAAGCAAGCTAGTATAGTGACAGCACCGAGATCACCGGATAGTCACGAGCATCGTGTAGCAAGAAGCTGCATGATGTCTGGAGAATGGCGTTTAGCCGACCCGTGGTTGGGGCCTTACGATCCCAGGAAAATAGGCGGGGCGTCCAGAGTCAAAGCATGACGCGCAAGCGTCTGTTTGATTCTGGACGTGATTTTTGTGGCAAACGACAAGCAAACTAGGCTTAATACTGACAAAACACCGAAACTCGCGCTACGTGAAGACGAAGCTGCTGTTGCACTCGGAATCAAAGTAAAAACGCTTCGAAACTGGCGCTGCCAGACCCCTCAGAAAGGGCCGCGCTTCGCACGCCTCGGTCGCACCGTCGTATACCCCATAGCTGAACTCGAGCGCTATCTCAACGCGCATCTAAGCGAGTAGGTGGTTGACCGATGAAGCCACCTACAACAGATCGAGTTCATGCGAACGACGAATCTCTCGAAGCGGCGTCCGTGAAACACGCACAGCGCTGTTTCGCCAAACAAAACCCGGCACCCACCGACGAACAGAAGCGGCGCCTCGGCGCGCTGCTCTCCGACTAGGCGGTGGGCGTCGTGAAGAAGCAGCCTGAACGCACCTACAAGGTCATTCTCAGCGATGGAACCGAGACCACCGTCACGGAGCAGTCCACAACGCGCGACCAGCAACAGAGTTATCCCGCGATGCCCCTACAGCTAACGGAGCAGCAGCTCAAGACTCTGGAACAGCAAGGCTGGAATTATTCGGGATACAAACCCGGATACGGTTTCGCTGGGTACGGGGAGCTGGTCAAAAGCCGTTACGCCCCGCAGTTCGGCGTCCTGTATCGCGAGGTAAAAGCGCTTGACACAGCAAAGCTATCTGTTGCGCAAAACACCCCCCAGACGCCCTCTCCGAGGTGCACGACGGTGCAAAACGAGGCTTTTGCACCACAGGTTTCAGGGCCCACTTCATTGTCTACCTGCGAAAACAAACCGGGGGCACTTCGCGAGCTGGGGTGCCCAACCCGCGAGGCGCCCCTGTTTGCCCCCGCCCGCCCCGCCGCACCGTGCGCGGGCGGCGCGCCGAGCGCGCCCTGCGCGCGGGATTCCGGGGCCCCGTCGGGGCAGGCCGCCGGGCGGGCTGTGGGGGTCTCCGCGCCCTTGCCGGTGCTCGCGCGAGGCGACGCGACCACGGCCATCGAGCGCATCCACAACGGCTTCGGTATTCCGGCCCTGGACGCCATGCGCGGGCGCGAGTTCACCGGGCCGCACGTCGAAGTGGGGTTTGACACGGAGTACGTGGAGGTTGACGGCGTGCGGTACGTCTTGACGTACCAGTTCACCGTGCTGGATGGCGACGCGGTGCGCCAGTGGATCATGTTCTCGATGACCGGGGAGCGCCTTTCGCGCGATGACGCGCTCGCGGTCGTGATTCGCGGGATGTCTCCCGCCTACGAGTATGCGGACTATCAGTGCTGGTTCGTGCACATGCCCGTGGACGGCAAGCCCGGGGAGTGCGAGCTGGTGAGCGTGCACGCGCCTCGCATCACCGGTAGGCATGGGAGCGGTGAGCGCATGGCGTCCGCCAGGGCTCGCGTGGAAACGTTCCTCGCCATGTGCGAAGCGCTGCCCTACGACGAGGAGCTCACCGCCCTGATGGAGCCTGCCCGAATGACGAAAGCGGAGGCCCGCGACCTTCCCGTGATCGGCAGGTCTTACGACAAGCACGGCGCCGTGACCGAGGAGTTCACGTATCGTGGTCTGCTCCGGGCCGAATCCTCCTATGACGACGACCGGCTGGCCGACCATGAGGAGCCGTCGGCGTACCGCTACCGCGATGTGTTCGCTGGGACGCGCGCCTCGGGCTGCTCCGTCGGTTACACGAACGACTATACCGATGTGGGGCGTGACAGCGCCGGCGAACGGGACCCCGACTGGCGACTGGTCGTCACGCTGGTTGAGCACTTCGGGATGGCCGATGCGACCACGTTCGAGCGCGGCCTGTTCGAGAAGGACCTCATGACGCGCCTATCGAAGGTGCAGGGCGGCCTCGTGACGCTCCGCCCCGTGTCTCTCATGGTGGGAACAGCGACGCGATCCTGGGCGTTCCAGCAGGTGCTGCTGAATGTGCGCGACACGATGTGCTATGCGCCGGCCGCGAAGAAGACGCTCGCCGCCCTCGGCGAGGCCATCGGGCTTCCGAAGATTGATATTCCCCATGAGTGGAAGGAGAACATGGATCAGTTGTGGACCGTCGACCCCGTGCTGTTCTGCGAGTACGCCGTCAACGATGCCGTGATTGCCCTGTTCTATGCGAAGGCCCTTTTCGGCGAGAACAACGAGCTGCCCGTCACGGCAAATGGCGCCGCCGCCCGCGTGGCGCGTCAATCCATCGGCGAATATCTGCGCTGCGCGAACCAGGCTGAATTTGACCTCAAATATCGCGGCCTTGTCAAAATCAAGCGCGGTATGGCCTACACGGCGACGGGGATGGTGCCCTTCTCGAAGCTCACGCCGCACTCGACCGACGCCGCCACGGTCATGAACATGGCGTCGGCCGGGTACCACGGAGGGCTGAACGGTTGCATGCACGTCGGGAGCTTCCCTTACATCACCTACGACGTCGACGCGCGCAACGCCTACCCTACGGGGATGATGCTCGTCGTCGACATCGACTGGACATCCCCCATCCTCAGGGAATGGCGCGACGCCGAGCTCTCTTGGGATGACTTCGATGCCGCGCTAGGGCCCTGCACGCCGCTGCTCGCTGAGGTTGAGTTCGAGTTTCCCCGCAGCGTGTATCAGCCGTCCATCGGTATCGCCTGCGATGGGTCGCTCGTTTTCCCCCGCACGTCAAAGGGCGCGAACGTGTGCGTCGCCTCTGGCCCCGAGCTTTGGGCAGCGAAGAAGCTGGGGGCGAGGGTCATCATTCGTCACGCCGTACTCCTGCGGACGCTTCGCAACGACGACGGGGTGTTCTCTCGCAGCCTATCCGAGGTGTGTCGCATGTTCGTCGAGTCCCGTGCTCAGGCTGTGGAAATGTACGGCGCCAAGTCTCTCGCCGAACTGCTCGCAAAGCTCGGCATCAACTGCAATTATGGCAAAGTGTCGCAGGGAGTGAGCCCCAAGGCCACATATAACGCCATGACCGGGTGCATGGAAGACCTGGAGGGATCGTCCATTACGAGCCCCTATCATGCGTGCATGATCACCGCTCTCGTGCGCGTCCTGCTCGTGATGGCGATCAATCAGCTTCACGACCTCGGTTACGAGGTCTTTTCCGTCACGACGGACGGCTTCATCACCGATGCCCCGGCCGACGTTATCGAGGAGCTCGATCTTTACGGGCTCGCGAAATATTTCCGCGAGGCTCGCCTGCAGCTCACGGGGTATAAGGATCCGTCCGTCTGGTCGCTGAAGCATGTCCAAGACGACCTTTGCAATTTCACTACGCGCGGCAACGTCTCGCTGCGCGTGGGCGGCGCCGATTCCGTGCTGGGCGGGCACCCGGGCGTCTGCGCCCACAACTCGCTCGTGACCGGTGAGGAGAAGGACTCGTACGAGGACCGGCACGCGCTCATGCTTGCCGTGGCGTCGCGCACGGGGCGCGTGGAGACCCACAAGGCCCGCCCCACGTCGTTCCGCGCCCTCACGTCGCGCTCCGAGCGCGCGGACTTCGGCTTTAGGGACCAGGGCCGCTATCTTTCGATG
The DNA here is from genome assembly GCF_020735465.1 of Collinsella stercoris DSM 13279. Taxonomy (GTDB): domain Bacteria; phylum Actinomycetota; class Coriobacteriia; order Coriobacteriales; family Coriobacteriaceae; genus Collinsella; species Collinsella stercoris. The sequence goes on from NZ_CP085935.1 coordinate 1,902,606, forward strand.
GACTTCGATATGAAGCGCCGTCCCCTGCGCGAGACGCTTGCTGAGGGCACCCTGACTCTCGACGGCGTTGATTTCAAGGTGGCGTCTGTTGATACGGCCCCATGGGACAGCGTCGAGGAATTCATGAAGGGGAAGCGCCTCGGCGAGCGCATCGCCCGTGAGGGCGGTTGTTTGCGCACGCGCGCCGACTGGGACGTCTGGTTTTTGCGCTATGGGCTCGAGGGCGCGTACGTCAGCAAGGATCCCGTATGGACGCTCGTCCGCGCCGCCGTCTGCGCGTACCGGCAGGGCGCCCTGGCGATCGGTCCGCTTGCGGCCCTCGATACCGGCAAGCGCGGCAGCGTCGATGCCTGCTGCCGATGGATCAACCGCTTCATCCCCCGTTCCTCCAAGCACCACGGGAAGTTCAACGCGAACACGTGGAAGGATTGCCGCAAAAGCAACCGCAACATCGTCGCGCCCGAGGACATGCTGGCCGAGATCGTCGAGTGCATGCGCAGCGATGACCCCGATTCGTGGCTGGTGTTGTGGCCATGAGCGGGGGCGTTCGGGCACGCGACGGCCCTGAGCGATCAGTCAGGTCAGCTCGCCAGACAATCCGTCACGGATGAAAGGAAAAGGAAATGGAAACGACAAACGACTCGCCCAAGAAGCCCGGCGACATCGGGTACGGGCCCGACGGGGGCCTCATCCTCTACGGCTACATGCCCGAGGGCGGCATCAGCACCCCCAAGACGTCGCCGACCCTGTCCGAACACCTCGACGAGTTGTTCGAGCTCTACGGGTTCTACGATCCCAGCGATCTCTGCGATACCGACTATGTCTACGGTTCCGGCGATCTCTGCGATCCCGATGATTTCTACGATCCCGACGACGAGGACATGCCCGACGGCCCCGACGAGGATCGCCTCGGGCGCTGGATCTAGGCGGCCGGCCGCCCCGCCCCTCTCCGGGGAGCGGGGCCCGGTGCCGCGACACCGTGAAAGGAGGCCATCGTTATGGCGAAGAAGACCGACGACGAGCTCATCGAGCTCTACGCGAGGAGGCTCTCGGAGGCGCGCAGGCGCAAGGCGGAGGCCGTGCGCCGCGCGGCGGAGCGCCGGGCGCGCGACATCGCGGCCGCGGCCGACCGCATGACGGTCGGCGCGTTCGAGCGCCTCTGCCGTGAGGCGCACGCGAGCCCCGACGCCCCGCTGGCGGAGGTGCTGCTCGAGGCCCGCGAGGGCCGGGGCGCGGACGGGCCCGAGGCTCCCGCCGAGTGCCCTCCGGGACCCGGCCCGACGTGAGGCCGGCCGGCCCGGGGAGCCCCGCTCCCCGGGCCCTCCCCGTCCGCGAGGCGGACGGGCGCGGCGCTCGCCCCGTGCGGGCGGCAGCGTTGCCACGGCAACGCTGCGTACTGCGTTACGTGGCGTGGGCACGCCACGGGAGACCCCCGCGCCGCCGCCCTGTGGCGGCGCGCGCGGGGGAGTTGACGGACGAGTTATCAAGGAGGACGCCATGAAGACATCTCTTCACAACCAGCGCGGCGCTCTGGGCGCCGCGAGCGGCCACCGGCCGCAACACAACGACGCCCTGATGTACCTCCGGGGCGTCGAGCGGTTCCATGCCGACGCGCCGCACCGCGAGCGCCTAGACCGTGCGGCGCCCGAGGACGGGCGCCCGGCGGGCGGCGCGGTGCGGGCGGAGAAGGCGGACGAGCTCTAGGGAGGACGCCATGAAGGCATCTCTTCACGCCCAGCGCGGCCCCCGGGGCGGCAAGGGCGGCTACCAGCCGCAGCACAACGACGGCTCGATGTACCTCTGGGACGGTGCGCGGTTCGGTGCCGGCAGGCCGCTCAACTTGCACTGGGACGAGACCATGCCCGAGGGCGAGTGGCTGACGGGCGGCGAGCAGGCCGGGCGGACCGGCGCCGCCGTCGACTCGTTCTACGAGTCGACCCTGCGCGCCGAGTACGCGAGGAAGCTCGCCAGCGCCGGCTGGCGCAAGAACCCGTCCCGCGTCAAGGAGTTCGGCGACTACTGCAACGATGCGCGCCACCGCCTGTTCGAGACGATAATCCAGGTCGGCGACGCGGAGGAGTCGCCCGCCGAGGGCTGTCTCGAGGCCGCCCTCGGCGGCGCGCTCGGGCGGATGCGCGAGCTCGGCGCCCGGATCGTCGCCGTCGACGTCCACCTGGACGAGGCGACGCCCCACGCGCACGTTCTCTGGGCGCTCATCGACTCCGAGGGCGAGTTCAACGTCGACCGCACCCTCCGCGAGCACGGCGTCGAGCCCGCCGAGGCGGCCTCGGGCGGCAAGCGCGACGTGAGGCGCGCGACGCGTCTCGCGGCGTTCACCGCGAGCGTGCGCGAGGCGATGGAGGACGCGGCCGACGAGTGGCTCGCCGAGCACGGGATGGAGGCGCTCGACCGCGAGCGCGACCCCCGGCGCAAGGGCGAGACCCTCCCCGAGTACAAGGGGCGCAAGCGCCGCGAGCGCGCGCAGCGCGAGAAGATCGAGCGGATGCGCGAGGACGCGGAGGCCGTGCTCGACGGCGCGATCGAGAAGGCGGACGAGATCGTCCTCAAGGCGTGGGAGGAGGCCTGCGAGATCAAGGCGGGGGCGCTCTCGGACCGGAGGCTGGCGCGGGGGGAGACAGAGTCCGCCCGGGCCGCCGCCCGCGAGCTCTCCCGGCGGGAGGCGCAGGCGAGCGTCCTGCTCAACGGTTACGAGCCGCCCGCCTTCGCGCACCTCGTGAGGCCCGCGCAGATGCCGCCCGACATGCACGCCCTATGGCTCTACCTCTACGGGCCGAGGCTCGAGGGCTACGAGCCCGACGACTCCGAGGTCCCCGACCGCTACCGCACCTGCGTCCTGCCGGGCTCCGACGCCCCGGTCGTCGACCCCGACGCCGTCGAGGACGACTTCGACGAGCTGCTTGACGGGCTCTACGGCGACCGCGACGCCTGCGCGAAGGCCTGCGGGGAGGAGGGCGTCTGGCTCTTCGACGCCATCCCGGAGGACTACGAGCTGAACGAGTGGTTCCTCGACGAGGAGGGCCGCGTGGACCCGGACGTCTGGGGCGACGCCCTCGACAGTTACGCCTCGGACGCGATGGACGCGATCGGTGTCCCGCTCCGCCTCGGGCTCGACCCCGAGCTCCCGCACCCCGGCCTCGCCGAGCGGGAGGCCGCCGTCGAGTCCCGCGAGCGGGAGGCCGCCGAGCGCGAGCGCGCGGCCGCCGAGGAGGAGGCGCGTGCCCGCGACGCCCGCGAGCGCGCCGAAGCCGAGCTCCGGGAGGCGGAGCGCCTCCGGGCGCTGGCGGGCAGCGCCTGCGATGTCCTCCGGCGTGGCCTCATCTTCCTCGCCGACCGCTTCGGGCGCGACCGGCTCACCGGCGGGCAGAACGAGGTCGGGCGCGTGCTGTCCGGGCTCGTGAGGAGGATGGGCACGCGGGAGTTCGAGGGCGCCTCCCACGAGTTCGAGGAGCTGGTGTTCCCGCCGCGCTCGCCCTCGGCCCCCGCCCCCTCGGTCCCGTGCGCCGAGCCGCAGGACTCGCCGGAGCTCTAGGGCGCCCGTTTTGGCCCCTCACGCCGCCCTGGCGGCCCGCCGACCCGGGGGCGGCTGCGGGCGCACCCGCACACCCCCGTGCGCGCCGTCGGCGGGGCGTGAGGGGCCTTAAAACGGAAACGGCAGCTCAGGGCACCCGAAATGCGGTGCAGCGCTGCCGGCGCCGACCGGGGCCCGCCCCGCCGAGGCGCAAAACCCCGGGTCAAACGCGTGTTCGCGAATGTCGCCGGGCCGACCCCTCCGGCGGGGGACAATGTCAGCGAGAAAGCCAGCGAGGGAGACGAAGGGAGGTGACAAAGATGTGCAAATACGATTTGGAGACGGCCGCCGACAAGTACCCGGGCCTGACGCACGCGCTCAGCACGGCGAGCCGCGACCGGCTGGCGGAGCTCTGCATGGACCTCATCACCTACATCGGGCGACCGGCGCCCGAGCTCATCGTCAGCTTCATCCTGGAGTGCTACCTCAGCGAGGACCTCCTGGTGGAACGCCTCGAGCGGCAGGAGAAGCGTTGCGCGAGGCTCTCGGAGGAGAACAAGCGGCTCAGCGATCAGCCGGGCGGCGAGTGCGCCTAGCGGGCTGGAGGCGGGGCCGCTTCGTACCGGTCCCGCCCCCAGCATCGGGCCTCGAGCTTGTGAGCCGAAGACTCCCCTGGGCGATACGCCCGACGAACGCGCCGGCTTTTGGCTCGCGGCACGGACAGCATCGCGCCTGATAAAAAATGGAGCGGGCCCCGCGCTGCGGGACGCGCCGACGCGCGCAAGAAAAAGCGGGGCCGATAATCGACCCCGCCTATTCCGCTCAGCCCGCGCCCCTACTCGGGGGCGGTATAGGCGTAGATGCTGCGGACGGGCGTGCCGTCCTCCCAGCACAGAGCGGAGGCGACCGGCTCGCCATTTTGATAGAACTCGATGAAGGGGAGGTACTTCCCCTCCGCCCCCCACAGGAACGGGCCGTCCACGGAGTACGTGATGGACGGGTCGTCGGGCACGCTGAGCCCGGAGCGAGCCTTGGCGACGAAGGCCTCGTCGACGGACGGTGCGCCGGAATCCTCCGCCTCGTCAGTCTTGAGCGCGATGGTCGCAAGGTCGGGATCGGTCACGCCGTTGACGATGGTGACGAAGTCGTCCCCTTCGAAGCGGCCGTCCGTGGCGAAGAAGGGCGCGCCGACGCCGAAGAGGTACACCGCAGTCCCGTCCGGCGCGGGACCGACGACCGCGCTGTACTGCTCCAGCCGGGGGCCGCCCACGATCACGGTGTCGCCGCCCACGTTGCCGTCCGCGCCGACGTTCGCGCCGGTCACATGGAAGCGGTACACGACGGCCCCGTCGTCCGCCTCCGTCGGGCCCTCGACGAACCACGTGTTCGGGCCGCCGTCCTCGCTGTAGGTCCAGCCGTCGGGCACGTCCACGTAGAACCATTCGGTCTCGTAGTCGTGCTCGGCGACGGGCTCGGCCTCCTCTTTCGGAGCCGCCTCCTGCCTGGCCGCCGAGCCCTCCGCCGGCCCCGATCCCTGCGAGCCGCTCCCCGCGGCGCCCGGCGCGCACCCGGCGAGTCCCAGTACCGCGACGAGCCCGAGCGCCGCCGCCCTCCTGCTCCCTGTCATGATTTGCTCCTTTCCGCCCTTGTCGACAAAAAAGGGGCCGACGATAGAGCGTCGGCCCCGCGCCCCGTCCCTCAGCCGGCAACGGCCGGGGCGAGCGGATTCTCGGCATACCGCCGCGCACGGCGGCATCGTCGTTCGCCGCGACCACGTCGTGCTGGGGCGTGGCGGCTAGACGTCCTTCTCCACGAGGACGTATATCGCCTCGGCTCGCGGCGCCTCGCTTCTTGCCCCGACCTCCGATACGAGGTCGACGGTGGCCCCCGGCTTCACGTACTCCGCGTAGACGTCGGCGTAGCTGAACGACGTCCTCAAGTCGTCGCTCGCCATTTTCAGAAGGGCTCCGCCCGGGCCGCCGTTCCCGTCCTCCGCGCGCAGGAAGACCTCGGCTTTGCGCCACCTGTCCTCGGTGTTGTTCGTGATAGTCCCGCTCAGCTTCCCGTCCGGCGCGATGTCGATGGTGAGGTCGCACTCCTCCGGGGTGAGGATGTCGTAGTTCTGCTCGAGCTGCTCCCAGCCGCCGGTCTCAATCTCGATGTCGCTTGCATCCTCGAGGCCGAACTTCTGCTCGTCACCGTTGTCGGGCGTGTAGGAAGCCACCGTGCCGTCCCCTTTCTCGGCGAGCAGCACGACCTCGTTCTCGCCCGGCATCAGGTAGGCGATGGTCCCGCCCGTGCCGTAACCTGGCGACCAGCAGGAGAGCGTCATCTCGAGTTGCGTCTTGTCCTTGTCGCCGTACTCGTCGACGATCTCGAAATCGCCCGTCGCCGTGATCTCGACGTTCCGCGCGATTTCGTCGGTGTTGTTGGTGACGGTGAGCTTCACGCAGCGGCCGAGGCCCTCCTCGTCGTCGGCCTTGATCCCGCTCACCTCGAGGTCCTCGTACGCTTCCTCCTCGACGCCCGATTCGGCCTGCTTGGCGACATGGGGGTCCTCCTTGGGTGCCGCGAGTGCGCGGATGCACATGAAGCCGCCCACCGCGACGAGCGCGATGGCGACTGCCGCGATGAGCGGCCTCTTCGAGCGCTTTTTCTTCATGGGAACGGGTGCGAGACTAGGCTCCGATGAATCGTCCGGCGTGGATTCCACGTTGACGGTCGACTCCTTCTCGGTGAGGGGCGAGCCGCAAGACGGGCAGAACGAGGAGCCTTCCGGGGCCTTCTTTCCGCATTTGGGACAGAACATACTGCCTCCTTTCAAGTTGGTAAGGGGCCCGGCGCATGGGCGGGCCCCTCGGAATCGGATGTCTTTACAGTTGGTTCCTGCGACGGAAGTGCGCGCCTGCGCCGACAGCGGCCATGCCGGCGAGCGCGAGGCCGGCGATCATGGCGCCCGCCGCGTCGCCGGTCTGCGGCAGGTCGCCGCGCACGGTCTTCTCTGCGGGCTTGTAGCCGGCCTGGGTCATGCCGCCCTGCTCCGCGCCCTGCTTGGGCTCATCGGGCGTGGCCTCCGGCTTCTCCTCGGGCAGCAGCGCCACGAGCTCGTCGTAGGCTGCCTGCGCCTCTGCGAGTGCCGCCTTCTTCTCAGCGAGCTCGGCTGCGGTGGCGTCCTTGTCCTCGAGCGCGGACTCGTAGGCGGCCTTCGCTTGCGCGAGGCGCTCCGTGGCCATCTCGGCGAGCACGGCCTTCTCCTCGTAGGCGAGGTGCGCCGCATCGAGCGCGGCCTTCACGTCCGCGTCGCCCGCGGTGCCGCCGTTCAGGACGGCGTCCTTCACGGCATCGGCGTCCGGCAGCGCCGCGGCCCATGCGTCGGCCTTGGCCTGGGCCTTAGGCAGCGCGGCCTCGGCGGCCTGCTTGATGCCCGTCTGCTCCTCGATGTCGGCCATGATGGCGTTCACGAGGGCGTCGACCTCGTCCTTGGCCGCTGCGGCCTCGTCTGCCGTCTGCTTGGCCGCGTCGCGGTCGCGCTCAAGCTGGGCGACCTGCTGCTTCTTGGTCTCGAGTGCGGCCTCGGCATTCTTTAGCACCTGGATCTGCTCCTCGGATGCGCCGGCGGCTTCTGCTGCGGCCTTCTTCTGGTCATAGTCGGCCCGGGCAGCCTCGATCTGGCCGTTGAGCTCGGCGATCTGGCTGTTCAGGCTCTTCACGAGCGCGCTGGCAGTCTCGTAGGCATTATCAGCCTCGGTCGCGTTGGCCTCCGCGTTGTCGAGCGCCTCGGCGGCGTCGGTGAGGCTCTTGTACTGGGCGCGGGTGTCGGCGAGCTGGCGGGCGGCCTCCTCGGAGGCGGTGCGGAGATTGTCAAGCTGGCCCTTGGCCGTGTCGAGCTGCTTCTGCAGCTCGGACTTCCGGCCGGTGAGCTCGCTGACCTTCTGGTTCACCGCATCGGTGACGGTGTCGAGGTTGTCCTGGGCGTTAGACTGCTGCTTCTTGGCATCATTCAGCTCTTGCTGGGCTTTGTCGTAGGCGGCCTGCAAGCCGTCCTCGGTCGGGCGCGCGCCGATGGCGGCGAGGTCGTTGTTCGCCTGGGTGAGCTGGCCATTGGCGGCGGTGACGCCGTTCTGGGCGGTCGTCACCTCGCCCTCGGCCGCGGTCTTCTGCTGCTCGAGCTCGGCGAGCTGGGATTTCAGCTGCTCGAGCTGCTCGACGAGAGAGCCATTGTCAGCTGTGGAGCTGATGCCGCTATTCATTGCGAGCTCGATGAGGTCGCGGAATTGATCCGTGGTAAAACGATGTTTGTCATAGGAGTTAGCGTTGAGGCCCATGCCATAGAATTTATTGGTGGCGATGTTATTCTCCCAATTGTAGACCTGACTCGACATGCCTTTCGTATAGGCCGCTCCGGTGACCTCGTATCGGTCGCTCATCAAATTGATGTAATGCCCGCACGTAGCAAATGCCTGTTGCATGGCGGGGTCGCGGCGATGCTCGTAATAGAAGTTGTAGGTATCCGCTGCCGCTGGTACCGTGCCGTAGGTCTCTTGGCAGAACTTCTCCCAGTCGACTTTCTCGGATGCCCAGAGTGAGACGGGATTGTTGCTCCCATATGCAAGGTTTTCCGCTACGTTCATGCCGTTCGGAAGTTTGTTGCTCGGGGTGTTCGCGATGACGGTCTGCGCATGTTCAAGTTTATGAGTCTGATCAATGTGATATTTCGACCAGTTCGCGTTGAGGATCGACACGGCGGTCATGAGATAGGTCACCTTGAGCGGTTCGAGCCCGGCCTCCTCACGCAGCTCATTCGCGGCATCGATGGAGTCGAGCGCTTTGAGAACGTTGGTTAGGGAACTCGCATCGTTCTTATCACCCATGTGGGTATACCACTGGATGAAGTCGGCATCTTTGAAGCTCACACCGCAATGTGGGTTGTTTGCGGGATTCTCACCGGACATCACATAGCCGAAATTAGCGATAAAGCCGTCGTGGTCATGTGAATCCCATCCTTGAAGTAGGTCAAGTTCATTTGTGCCTAGGTAATCGTCCTCGAGGTATCCATTAGCATCTGCCCAAGTGAGGAAGTCGCCGAAGTCATCGATCATCTGAGTAGTGCCATGGTCGATCTGGTCTTGGATCTTCTTGATCTCGGCGTTCTTCGCCTTGATCTGGCCGTCGAGGTCGGCGACCTTGGCCTCGGCCTGCTCGAGCGCAGCTTTAGCCGTGGCGACGCCCTGCTTGGCCGTCTCGACGGCCTCCTTGAGCGGCGCGGCCTTCTCGTCCCATTCCTTCTGCGCGGCCTCGAGGTCCTCGAGCGCCTTCTCGGCGAGGTCGAGCTTTTCCTGCTTCTCGTTCACGAGCTTGTTGGCGGCATCGACCGTGGCCTGCGCGTCGGTCACCTTTTGCTCCTCGGACGCGATCTGGGCGTCGATGCCCTCGATCTGGCCGGGGAGGGTCGCGATCTTGTTCTCGCAGTCGGCGAGCTCGGCTGCGGCGTTATCGGCAGCGGTCTGCTTCTCTTGGATCGCAGCGGTGGCCTCGGCCTCGGCCTTGGCACCTGCGGTCGCGACGGCCTGGTCATAGGCTGCCTGGGCGGTGCCCAGCTTCTCGTTGGCGGCGTCGAGCGCGGCCTTGGCCTCGGCGATGGCCCCCTCGTCCTCGCCGTCCTTGACGGCGTCGTAGGCGGCCTGGGCGTTCGCCTGCTCGGTGCCGGCGGCGTCGAGCGCGGCCTTCTCGTCGGCGACGAGCTCGCCCTTGATGGCCTCGACGGATGAGGCGTAGTTCGCCTTCGCGGTCGCGAGCGCCTCGTCGGCCCGCTGCTTCGCGGCCTGCTTGTTCGCGAGATCGCTCTGTGCGGTCGCGAGCTCGCCCTGCTTGGAGGCCAGCTCGGCGGTGAGCTGATCGAGCGCGGATTTCGCCTCGTCGGCGGCCTGCTGCTTGGCCTGCTGGTCCGCGACGGCCTCGTCATAGGCCTTCTTGGCGTCGTCGTAGGCGGCCTGCTCGTCCGCGGTCGGGTTCTCGCCGAGCGCGTCGAGGGCGGCCTGAGCCTCCTTCAGCGCCTCGTTGGCCTCATCGAGCGCGGTCTGCGCTTGCGTCTGGCTCTTCTCGGCCTCGGCCTTGTCGGCCTCGAGGCCCTCGAGCGCGGCGCTGGCGTCGGCGGACTGCTTGTTCAGGTCCTCGACCTTCTTTTGGGCGGCGACGAGCTCGGCGTTGAGCGCCTCGATCTGGCGCTCGAGCTCGGCGACCTTCGCGGCGTCGGCCTGGCTGGCGGCGGCAGAGGCGCCGTCGTAGCTGCCCTTCGCGTTCGCGACGACCGTCGCCTGCTGGGCGTCGGCGCCCTCGGCGCGTGCGGCGTCGCTCTTCGCGGCATCGAGGGCCTTCGCGGCCTTATCGATCGCGGCCTTGAGCTCCTCTGCCGTCATGCGGCCCTCGCCCTTGATGATGCGCTGGGCGGCGCCCGTGAAGCTCGTGTCGACGGTGACGCGCTCGATCGCGGGCGCGTCTGCCGCCACCGCCTGCGAGACGGGCGCGAGCGCGCTCGGCGCCACCATCGCGACGGTCAGCGCGCCTACGAGGGCGCGGCTCCCCAGCTTGTTCATATCGACCCCTCTCTGCGCCTTGGGCGCCATGTGCCTCGGTTGGTACTTTCCCATCCGGCTTTCTCTCCCTCGCTTGTGGTCCGCTATAGCGAACCGAATAGTACATGGTTAATGATAGCGAACCGGCGGGCTGTTTCAAGCGGTTACGCTCGGGAAATGGAAAAGAAGGAGCGCCGCCTGAGGCTCGGCAGGAACATCAAGGCGAGGCGCATCGAGGCCGGACACTCGATGCGCCAGTTCGCCGCTATGGTTGGGACCTCGCACAACTATCTATGGGAGATCGAGACCGGTCGCGTGAGCGTCGGCTTCGACATCTTGTGCGTCATCGCGGACTCCCTTGGCGTGAGGGTGCGCGACCTCGTCGACTTCTAACCCGCCTCGTCCTCGAGCTCGAGCGCGATCTTCGCCGCGTTCGCGATCCCGGCGACGTACCCCCGCACCCATGCGGGGTCGCTCGAGTCGTCCGAGGCGACCGCCGCCAGCTCCTCGAGGAGCGCCCGGGCGAGGCGCTTTCCCGCTTCCGCTTCCATCACAGCTCTCCCTTCTCGTCGGCCTCGGTGTAGAAGGTCACCTCGGGCTCGAACGCCGGGTCGTCGTAGGCCGCCTCGATCTCCTCCGGGGACATCGCCGCGACCTCGGCCGCCGACCACCGCCCGTTGTCCGCGAGCATCCACGCCTTCTCGTGCCATGCCGGGCGTCCGCCCCAGACCTCGCGCCAGTCGTCCTCGGAGACGTACTCGCCGAGGTCATCGATCTGGTAGACGCCCTCGAACGGCTCGAAGGCCCGCCGCACGCGCGCCCTCAGCTCGCCCGTCACCGCCAGGATACCGTCCATGGTGTCGCGGCCTATGGGCCCCGCCTTCCCGTCTTCCAGCACAGCCGTCGGCCTCCTCCCTAGATCGCGCGGACCGGCACCCTGCGCACCGTCGGCGTGAGCAGGTAGTTGTTGACGTTGCCCGACCAGCCGGCGTCGTCGGCCCCGTACATCGCCACGTAGGGCACGCCCGAAGTGTCGAGCCCGTTCACGACGCGGCCGTCGCCGACGCCGGCCACCGGGTACGCCTCGAAGCGCCCGTCGACCCGCCGCATGAACACCTCGTCGCCCGGGACGACCCCGGAGGCGGGCACCTCCTCGGCGTCGAGGTAGGCCCCGAGCCTCTGGTCCTCGGGCTGGGCGGCGTCGATGTCGCGCAGCATCTCGGCGCGGGAGTACACGTCCTGCTCCTCCTCGGGGCGGACCTCCCGCATCCCCACCGGCTCCCAGCCGGGGCCGTACTCCGTCGTCAGGCGGCGGGCGATGCGCCACCCCTCGATGACGTAGATGCCGTTGTCGCCGGGGTCCATGCGCGCGTCGCCCTCGTAGCGCGAGATACCCACGGAGAGCCCCTCGGCGCCCATGTAGTTGCAGATGACCTGGCAGAGCCTCGCCCAGCCGTAGGTGTCGCCGTCCGGTGCGCGGAAGCCCCTCAGCTCGCAGTACTCGAGGAACGCCCCGACGGAGTCCCTGCCCCCGTTCCAGTGCAGGTAGACGCCCAGGTCTCGCTTCTTGGTTGTGATGATCGCTCGGTTTCCCATCAGGCAGCCCCCTCCGCCTCGTCGTCGAACCAGACTCCCGCCCTGCGCGAGACCGCCGCCGTCGAGGCGCCGGTGAACTCGACCGTGACCGCGTCCGCGCTCACGGTGTGGGGCGGGGTGCGGAACTCCGCGCAGAAGAGGCGGGCGAGGGCCCGCGCCCTCCCCTCGGCCCGGGCCTCGGCGAGCCCGTCGCCGCGCTCCTCCTCGACCGCCGCGACGGTCCACGGCGTCGAGGCGCCCCTGACGATGATGGCGGCGCCCAGCGCCCCGGTCGCGGCCGGGCGGTACGCCCTCGGGCTCACGTCAAGTCCTCCCATGGCGAGCGCCGTCGCGGCGACCTGCTCCGCCGCCGTCGCCGCGCGCAGCGTGATCGCCCTTGCTCCCCTCCGCATGATCTTCTCCCTCCGTCGGATCGCGGGGCTTCCGCCCCCTGTCGGGAGGGTGTCCGTGAGCGCGGCGGGGCGCAGCGCTCAGATGATGAAGGCTGCAGGATTAAGGCGACGCAAGCTCATTGGTTCCAGGCTAACCGATCAAAAGTGTCTAATTTTAGTTAGACATCTCCCTTCGTCGGATCACGGGACCTCCGCCCGGGGCCAGAGCGGAGGCGCAGCCCATGGGAACGGGCCAGCATGATGAAAATATGTATACTGTTTTCATCAACGAGAGGGGGCGGATTATCAACGGAAGCAGGAAGGGTTGGAGAGGGTCAGGGAAACTGACCCTTGCAGAGTTTCGATGGCATTCGGATGGCGACGGGGTCGAAAGAATGGTCTCCAAAATGGTCTAACTCGCCATGATTTTCAGTGATCCAGCGTGATACGGCGTGAGACTAGTTTGATGAATCTCAGCAGGTAAACAGCGGTGTTAAGCGTGATACCTCGGGATACTCAATTATGTTCTGCATTGCCCGGAGGTCGTAGGTTCAACTTGCCCGAAGCTGCCATAATACTAAGGTCAACACATTCACACAGCGCCGACGCAAGGAGAGCCCATGGCGTCCACGTCCCCCAACGCCTCACGCGAGGCATCGCACGAGTTCTTCGCCAGCTGCCCGGAGGGCTTCGAGGTCGCCCTTGCCGACGAGCTGCGCGCTCTGGGCCTGCGCCAAGTGCGCCGCCTCAAGGGCCGCGTCACCTTTGTCGGACCCGTCGCGGACGCGTACCGCGCGTGCCTGTGGTCGCGCCTCGCCAGCCGCATCTTTGTCACGCTCGCGCGCTTTGACGCCCGCGACGCCGATGAGCTTTACGAGAACGCTGCCGCCATCGCCTGGGAGCACGTCCTGCGCCCCGGCGCCACGCTCGCCGTTGCGGCGCGCGGCACCTCCGACGAGCTGCGCAACTCGCACTTCTCCGCCCTGCGCGTGAAGGATGCCGTCTGCGACCGTCTGGCGCGTGTGCTGGGCGAACGGCCCTCCGTGGACACCGATTGCCCCGACTGCCGTCTTTCCCTCACGATCCGCGACGACCGCGCCAGCCTGCATCTCGACCTCTCCGGTGACCCGCTCTTCAAGCGCCTGCCGCGCGAGGCCACGCGCCCCGGCGCGGCCCACGTGCTGCGCCCCGACTACGCCGCGCTCGCGCTCGCCCAGATCAACTGGCAGCAGACGTGCGCCAACGCGCTGGTGAACACCGGCGACGCCGCGGCACCCGCCGCAGAAAACGATGCCGCACCTGCGGCCAATCGCGCTAAATCCGACGAACCCAACGCAAGCGCCAACTCCGACAGCGACCTCGACGCCGCAACGTCCGAAGAGGCGGGCACCGACAGCGCTCAGTCCATCGCCCGCGACTCCGCCCCCACCACCTTCCCTGTCCTTATCGACCTGTGCTGCGCCGGTGGCGGCATCACCCTCGAGGCGGCCTCCGTCCTCGCCGGGCGCGCCCCCGGCATCGACCGCGAACGCTGGGGCTTTTTTGGCTGGGCCGAGCACGACGAAGCCGCATGGGCCGAGCTGCGCGCCGACGCCCTCGCCCAGGCCGAGCGCGCCCGCGGGCGCGCCGCGCGCATCGTGGCAACCGACCTTTCCGGCGATGCCGTCTCCTGCGCCCGCCGCGTGCTCAAGGCCGCAGGCCTGGCGGACCGCGTGATCTTTGCCCAGCCCGACGCGGAGAAGATCCTGCGCAAGCTGTCCATCCCCGTTATCAGCGGCGCCGCCGTGGCGGGCGGCATTGCGCTCGACACCACCGAGGTCGCCCTCACCAAGCTCCCGCGCCTGCTCGCACTCGTCAACGACGTGCGCGACGGCTCCCCGCTCTCCAGCAGCGGCATCGCGCTCGACCTGCCGATTGCGACCCTCACGCGCGACGCGGTAATCGAGCAGACCCTGGGCACGGCGACCAACCGCATCGCCGTCATGCCCAACAACGAGGAAGCCCAGCTCCTCACCTTTGCCGAGCGCACGCCTGCGGGCAGTGCCCCAGAAGGTGAAGGCGACAGCGCGACAGACCCCTGCGACAACCGCATCGCCCTCGATTTGGGCGACGGCGCGCCCTGCCCGGTGTTCCTGCCCGAGTCCGACCAGTTTGCCCGCCGCCTGCGCAAGATGGCCAAGTTGCGCCGCAAGTGGGCCCAACGCGAGGGCGTGACCTGCTACCGCGTGTACGACGCCGACCTGCCCGACTACTCCGCCGCCATCGACCTGTACGAGGGCAGCTCCGCAACGCCGGGCCGTTGGCTGGTCATCGCCGAGTACGCCGCGCCGCGCTCGGTCGACCCCGCCTTGGCCGAGAAGCGCCTGCTCGACATCCTCGCCATCGCGCCGCGCATCCTCAACGTCGACCCCGAGAACGTGTTCGCCAAGGCCCGCATCCGCTCGCGTGGCGGCTCGCAGTACGGCAAGCAGGCCGGTGGCACTTCCGCCACCGGCGCGGGCGATGCCAAAGGACGCACCCGCAACACGCCCAAGGGCGGTCGCCCCGGCAAGGCGGCGGCGCCCGCCACGCCCGCGGACATCCGAACGCGCCACCTCCCTCTCATCGAGGAGGGCGGCCTGACCTTTGCCGTGAACTTCAACGACTACCTGGACACCGGCGTCTTCCTGGACCACCGCATCACGCGCGGCCTGGTGCGCGAGCACGCCAAGAGCGCCCGCTATTTCCTCAACCTGTTCGCCTACACGGGCACCGCCACCTGCTACGCGGCCGACGCCGGCGTGGAGGAGACGGTGACGGTCGACCTGTCCAACACATATTTGGACTGGGCCGAACGCAACATGGAGCAGAACGGCTTTGTGGGGCCGCAGCACCACTATGTGCGCGCCGACGTCATGAGCTGGATCCGCGACATGCGAGAGACCCGCAACCGCTGGGACCTTATCTTCTGCGACCCGCCCACGTTCTCCAACTCGAGCAAGATGGGGCACCGCACTTGGGATGTCCAACGCGACCACGTCGAGCTGCTCATCGGACTTTCGCGCTTGCTCACTCGCGAGGGCGAGGCGATCTTCTCGTGCAACCTGCGCACGTTCCGCCCCGACACCGAGGAGCTCGCGCGCGCCGGCGTGGTGCTCACCGACATCACCGAGCAGACGATCCCCGAGGACTTCGCACGCAACCAGCGCATCCACAAGTGCTACCTGGTACGCCGCTACACCTCCGAGGAGGCCATGCGCATGGTCGGCATGGACGAGGAGGCGATCCGCGAGCGCACGCGCGAGCTGCGCAGCAACGCCGAGCGCCACGGCGGCCCGACGCCCAAGGGCCCCGCGCGCAAGGGCGGCCCGCGTCGCGACAACGACCGCGACGGCGGTCCGCGCAACAGTGACGGCACCAGCCACGGCGGATCTCGCAACGGAAGCCCGCGCAACGGCGGTCTCCGTAACAGCAGCCCTCGCAATAGCGGCCCGCGTGACGGCGGCCCTCGCAACGACCGCCCACGCGGCAGGCGCTAACCCCGCAGCAGCCCCCTCGCCACCCCGCATCCCCGCCAGGCCGCGCCACCCCCATTCCGCCGCAACCCCATAGCCGCCCCACCGCCGCTAGCGCACGTCGCCGGCGGCGGCTTTTTTTACATTCCCGCAGCTTGCGGGTTATAGCGTTTGACCTGCGCAACCCCTATAATGGCTTGCACGTTTAGATGGCATGCAAATGCCTCTCGGCTCCGACGCCTCGGGCGCCGCCGCCGGGTCACCCCCGCCAAGGAGCAACAACCGCAATGGTACAGGCAACTGAATCACACGCGTCCGAGCACCATTCGCACGCGATACCCGTGAGCATCGGCGCGATGCTCATCACGCTCGGCGTGGTGTACGGCGACATCGGAACGTCGCCTATGTACGTCACCAAGGCCCTCCTCGCGGGCCAGGGCGGCATCATGACCGTCACCGAGGAGTTCATCCTCGGCGCGCTCTCGCTCGTCATCTGGACGGTCACCCTACTCACCACCGTCAAGTACGTGCTGGTCTCGCTCAAGGCGGACAACCACGGCGAGGGCGGCATCTTCGCCTTGTACAGCATCGTGCGCAAATACGGCAAGTGGCTCATCATCCCCGCCATGCTCGGCGGCGCCGCGCTGCTCGCCGACGGCGTGCTCACCCCTGCGGTGACCATCACCACGGCAATCGAGGGCCTGCGCACCATCCCCGCCGTCCACGACATCATGGGCGACAACCAGATGAACGTCGTGATCATCACGCTCATCATCGTGTGCCTGCTCTTTGCCGTGCAGCGCGCCGGCACGTCTAAGATCGGCCACGCGTTCGGCCCGGTCATGACGTTCTGGTTCCTGTTCCTGGGCGGCGCGGGTCTGCTGTACGTCATCGGCAACCCCGTCGTGCTGCTCGCGTTCAACCCCATCCGCGGCATCAGCTTCCTGCTGTCGCCCAACAACCATGCGGGCATCATGATCTTGGGCAGCTGCTTCCTCGCCACCACCGGTGCCGAGGCGCTGTACTCCGACATGGGCCATGTGGGTCGCGGCAACATCTACGCCACCTGGCCGTTCGTCAAGATCTGCCTCATCCTGTCCTATCTGGGCCAGGGCGCATGGTTGCTCGCCAACGCTGGCAACGCCGACCTCGCCATGATCGAGGACCTCAACCCGTTCTTCCAGATGCTCCCCGAGATGATCCGCCCGTTCGGCGTCATCCTCTCCACCTGCGCGGCCATCATCGCCAGCCAGGCGCTCGTCACCGGCGCGTTCTCGCTCGTGTCCGAGGCCAGCCGCCTGGACCTCATGCCGCACATGCAGATCTTCTACCCCGCCGAGACCAAGGGCCAGCTCTACATCCCCATGGTCAACAACGTCATGTGGGTGGGTTGCGTCATCGTGGTGCTGCTGTTCCAGAGCTCCGCGCACATGGAGGCCGCCTACGGCCTGGCCATCACCATCACGATGATCTGCACCTCCGTGCTGTTGTTCTTCTACCTGCATGGCATCCGCAAGATGCGCGTGTTCCCGTATGTCTTCGTGATCTTCTTCGTGGCGCTTGAGGGCTTCTTCTTCGTGTCCTCGCTCACCAAGTTCTTCCACGGCGGCTACTTCACCATCCTCATGGCCGCCCTCATCATGGGCATCATGGTGAGCTGGTACAACGGCAGCCGCGTTGAGCGCCGCCAGTACACCATGCTCCCCGTGCGCAAGTACCTGGACCAGCTCGACCGCCTGCGCAATGACCCGAGCTACGAGATGCTCTGCGACAACCTGGTGTACCTCACCAACAGCACCTCGACCGACATGCTCGACCGCGACATCCTGTACTCGATCTTCGACAAGCACCCCAAGCGCGCCCGCGCGTACTGGTTCCTGAACGTCGAGGTCACGGAGGAGCCGCACACGTTCGAGTACTCCGTTGAGAACTTTGGCACCGACTACGTGTTCCGCGTGCACCTGCACCTGGGCTACAAGGTCAACCAGCGCGTGAACGCCTACCTGCGCCAGATCGTGTCCGACCTGTCCGCCTCCGGTGAGCTGCCGGTCCAGACGCACGACTACTCCGTGTACGAAGAGCCCGGCTCGATCGGCTCGTTCCGTTTCTGCCTGATTCGCAAGACGCTCGCGCCGGAGTCCGATGTCGAGCAGCAGGAGCGCCACGCCATCGCCATGAAGTACGCCATCCGCCGCTTTGCCGGCTCGCCCGTGCAGTGGTTCGGTCTGGAGAACTCCAACGTGTTCTACGAGTACGTGCCGCTGTTTACCAAGTTCAAGCACGTCGACCGCATGGAGCGCGTGAGCGTAGAGGAGCGCCGGGCGTAAGTGTGCCCCAGCAATGGGACCGTGCGCCTCGCACCCCATTGATTCGATGATTCGAGCCCAAGGGCCGCGATGGAAATCCATCGCGGCCCTTTTAGTTGGTGGAGACACCGGGTGGAGCGACGGGTTATTACACGCTGTGCGCAGCCACGTGCGGCTTTCACGGCGCCCCAGGCGCGACCCGCCCCCTTCCAGACGCAGCACCCCAAGCGTGACCCGTGCCCCTTCCAGACGTTGCGTCCCGAGGCGCATTGGCGGGCCTGGATAGACGCAAGTTCCGACCGCGCCCCCCTAAACGTTGCGCTCCCAGGCGTGACCCATGCCCTCCCCCTCCAAACATTGCGTCCTCAGACGCGGCCTTTCCCCAAATGTCGCCCGCGCCCAGATGCCGCCCGTGCCCCCTTCCAGACGTTGTCCACACTCCCCCAGATGCTGTCCATGCCCCTTTCCAAGCACCGCATGTGTCCTCTCTGTGTGATTGGCTTTCAAAAATGTGTGGGGTTTATCGGCGATCCGGCCGCATGCGCGAGTTTCAGCTCTTCGCTATTTGGGGTTTTACGCTCGCGGTCAGCTCTCTACATAACTCCGGTCAGATAAACCCCACACATTTTCAGTTTGGCCCCGGATTTCCCTTGATATAACGCTCTTCCAATCCCAAAACGCATTGGAGGGCCTATGCACGGAGAAAAAGACATTCTATTTGGCTTGAGTTCGTTTCGGCTGCATCGCATTCCCTACCAGGTGCTTATGTTATGTCCTCCCATCCCTCCCCTGTGGGACAACGTACGCGATCCGCTCCTGCCAAAGCACCCCGTGATACACGAGATTCTCGGCAGCCCGCTCCACGTGCTTGTCACCAACAGAAAAGACCGCCGAACCGCAAAGAATGTCCGCACGCACCTCGTGGAATCCCGTCTACCCGCTGGGGCGATTGTGGACTCCGTCCTCGGCGTGCAAACCTGCTCGCCGCTTTTCACGCTGCTAACCCTCGCACGCGACCTCAACACCATCGAGCTCGCCATGGCCATGTACGAGTTCTGCGGGAATTTTTCCGTCTTTAAGCCAAGTGAGGCAATCGAAGGGTTGCTCAAGACTCCCGAAGCCGCCGAGCTGAACAGGCAACCCGGAGCTTGGAAGAGGGTTCGCAGCTCAGCGGCAACCACCTCGGGCAAAACGTCGTCCCTTTGGATGCGTCCTCCGCTCGTCTCACTCGACGAGCTGCACAGCGCCCTTGACGAGTATCCGCATTTTCATGGCAAGACGAGATTCCGTGAGGCAGCAAATCTTGTTACCGGTGTCACGTCTTCGCCCTTCGAGGCGCAGCTTTCGATGCTGCTGGCTCTCCCGGAGTCGATGGGCGGCAAAGGCATGCCGCTCTTTACCAACAACGCAAAGATCGCCTTAACCAAAGAGGCGCGAAAAATGTATCCTCACAACTTCATCCGCGCCGACCTGCTTTTTGAGGGCAACGAAAGCCGCCCCGACATCGACGTTGAATGCCAGGGCTCGATCATTCACGAGAATGAAAAACAAGCCATCAGCGATAGCGACCGATCAACTGCGTTGGCGTCCATGAATATCGAGGTGCTCTGGATCACATATGAGAAGGTATCGAACGCCAGCACGTTTCAGTCCATCGCGGGCCTCATTGCGAAAAGAATCGATTACCCGCTCCCCGAGTCAACCGGAGAAGCGCTCAGGCGCGAGAACGAACTCAGACGAAATCTCATGATCGATTGGTCGACACTCGGAGGTCGCCCCATGTAGCCCAGTCGGTTGAATCCGTGGACCAGCTTACCGCCGGTAGGTTGAACATGCGCGGCCAGCCCAGCGCCAGCAAGGCGAGCGTGCACGACCAAACCCCCGTCAGCGAGGTGAACCCATGCCTAACCGACCCATCGCCGGCAAGGCGAGCGCGCACGACCAGCCCACCGCCGGCAAGGCGAGCGCGCACGACCAGCGCGCCGCCAGCGAAGTGAGTCCATGCCCGACCAGCGCACGCCAGCGAGGCGAGCCCAAGCCCTGCCGAGCGGCCGCCGGAAAGGACAGCCAGCGCGCCGATGAAACCCCACCGATTGAACGCGCGCCCGAGCCGACAAGAACGAGAAAATGGAAACTTTCACGCTAAACAGGGGGTCTATTTTTAAAATGTGTGGGGTTTATTGGAAAGGTCTGAGTAGACCTCCTTTATTTCAAGCGTTTTCTCAGTTGGCGGTTGAGAAAAATGGGCGTCTACTCCACCTCTCCAATTTAAACCCCACACATTTTAATTTCGAACACCCCGGGTAATCGCTTTTGCGCAACTTGAAATGCAAAAACGCTCTGACTTGGGCCCGGGAGCACGAGCGGCAACGAATGGAAGGCCAAACTCAAAGCGAAAACGGGAACAGCTTGATGGGACGTGGTGTCTCCGGCCCGCCCTGCGACTCCCCGGCCCGACCTACGGCTTCCCGACCCGCCCTGCGACTTCCTGGCCCGACCTCCAGCTTCCTGGGCCACCCTGAAACTTCTAGACCCGCCCTGCGGCTTCTTGGCCCATTCTATGAAAACTGCGACGAACCGCAGGCTATCGACCAAATCTCGACAATCCATGAGTACTATGTTCCCTTGTTGTTTACTGTTCACAGTGCATGGCATCAATACCGGACGAGCGGCGAGTCGCGTTCGAGCACGCGCCGCTCGTCCGTCGCAATACGTAATGAGCAAAGAAGAGGTCATCGTATGTTCACTACCATCATTTCCCTTGTGGGGCTCGTCGCCTCCGCCTATCTGGGCCGACGGGAGCTCAGCCGCCGCAAGGCTTCCGGGGAGCGCTCCGGCTTGGGCTGGGCTGTCGCATTTTGCGTCATGCAGCTCATCGCCGCCCTGCTCGGCGTGCTGGGTATGGCGCCCGATGACATCCTTTCCCCCATCGTTCTGAACTTGGTGCTCACGGCGTGTGCATGGGGCAGCTTTGCCCGCGACCTCGTGTGGCAGCGCGTGACCTCCTACATCGAGCGCGGCGCCCAAGCCGAAGCGCGCACATTCGCGCCCGACTGCGCCGCCTGCGACAAGTACGAAACCTGCGGCCACCGCATTGCCAAACCCGAGGACCTCACCCTCGCCGGACGCCTAGGTGCCACCCTTCGCAAGCTGGGACGCACTGCCAGCGCGCTCCTGCACCGCCCCACCGCCGTTCGCATCATCATCCTGCTGCTCGCGGGCCTCTTTGCCATGCTCGCACTCGAGATTCCCTCCAACCACGATCTCACGTGGTACTACCCGCTGTGCATCCTGCTCGAGTGGTCGCTCATCAGCGCCGTCATGATCGGCTTGTACCACCTGTTCCAGCGCCATGGCGTCGCCCCCGCCGTTATCGCTTTTGCGCTATGGGGCATCGGCATGGCCCAGTTCTTTGTCATCACGTTCAAGTCCATGCCCATCCAGCCCGCTGACCTCTCCGCCCTGGGCACCGCCGCTGCGGTGAGCGCCGGCTACGACTACATCTTTAGTGCCTTTGGCCTGTACGGCATGGCCCTGCTCGCGGTGTCGATGTTCCTCTGCTCGCTGGCGTCCGAGTTCCGCGTCGCCCGCGCAGAACGCACGCGCAAGCACGTGCTCGTTAACCTGCTCGTGGGAGTGCTGTGCCTCGCCGGCGTGACCGCACACGTCACGCTCATCGACTACTACAACACCCTCAACATCACCGTGTACACGTGGCGCCCGCTCGAGAGCTACTACCGTCAGGGTTTTATCCCCACGTTCATCTCGAGCGCCCAGACCATCAAGCCCCCCGTGCCCGAGGACTACGACATGCAGGCGGCAGAGGAGCTCGAGAAGTCGCTCGCCGCGACATACGACGCCGGCGAGGGCGACGACGCCAGCCACGTGCTCGCGCAAAAGCAGTTTGACCAGGAAAAGCCCGCGGTCATCGCCATCATGAACGAGACCTTCTCCGACCTGTCGATTTACCAGAACATGCACGCCGGCTACAACGGCCCGCAATTCTTCAAGAGCCTCCCCGACGCCCTGGCGCGCGGCACGCTGTACGTGAGCGCCTACGGCGGCGGCACATGCAACACCGAATTCGAGTTCCTCACCGGCAACTCCATGTCTTACTTGGGCTCCGGCGTGTACCCCTACACGATCTACGACCTCAACGAGACCAAGAACCTCGCCGCGCAGTTCAAGGACCTCGGCTACACCACCACCGCCATGCACCCCAACCACGGCACCAACTGGAACCGCGAGAACGTGTACAGCGGCTTTGGGTTTGACCAGTTCCTGACCATCGAGGACTTCCAGAACGCCGACAAGCTCCGCGGCATGGTGACCGACGCCGCCACCTACGACGCGATCCTCGAGATGCTCAAAACCAACGATGAGCCGCAGTTCATCTTCGACGTCACCATGCAGAACCATTCGGGCTACGACACTGGCCTGCTACCCGCCGACAAGCAGCTCAACTTCTCTATCGATGGCGAGAGCAACGCCGAGGTCAACGAGTACCTATCGCTCATCGAGGAATCCGACCGCGCACTCGAGCAGTTCATTGGCGAGCTGCGCGAGCTCGACCGCCCCGTTGTGGTGGTGTTCTTTGGCGATCACCAGCCGTTCTTCCCCGATAAGTACAACAACCGCTGGTTCCTCAACGAGGAGAAGGCAGACCACAACATGCGCCTGTGGACCACGGACTATCTCATCTGGGCGAACTACGACGTGGCGGGCAACAGCCAGGAGAGTGCCGACATCGACCTTTCCACGAACTACCTGGGCACCGAGATGATGAACCTCATCGGCGCGCCGCTTACCGACTATCAGAAGGCCCAGTTGGTCCTGCGCCAGTCGCTGCCGGCAATCAACACCACCGGCTTCCTCGACTCCGCGGGCTCCGTGTACCTGGCGAGCGTCAAGAGCGACACTAACGCGTCCGCCGACCCTGCCATGCCCGCGAGCTCGCTGCAGCAGGCCCTCGAGGCGCGCATGCAGTACGCGCAGATTCAATACCTCGAGCTGTTTGGCGACGGCAAGGACGTCTACACCAAGCAACATCAGAGCGCCGCGAACGAGACCGACCCCAACCTCGCCCCGGGCACGACCAAGATCAAGTAGCGAAAGGGGCTGTGGACAAAAAGCCGCACCGCTCGAATGGTTCGGCTTGGAGGCACACATGCGTGCCTCGACGGCGTGAGCCTCCTTGGCGCAACGCCCATGCGCAATGCACATCCACAAGATGCCGTCATCACAAAAGGCTCGCCGAGAACGATTCTCGGCGAGCCTTCTTCTTTGAGGGTTATCGTGAGGCTTTTGGGCGGACATGGGGTGCAGTTCACGCCCAGCATGTCGGTTCAACTTCGGGCTACAGACCGCGCCCAATTTGCCGAACCATCTACAAGCCACGAGTCGCGTGCGAAATAGAGCCACGCGATGGCGAACCGCGGGCGCAAATAAGCTACAGGTCGCGCGCGGAATAGAGGCGCACGGCGATAAACGAGCTCGCCACGTAGACTGCAAGCGAGATCGCCAGCGCGGCAAAGGCGATCAATCCCAGACCGCCTGTCGTCTCCGCAAGCTCAATCGCGCCCTTCACCTGGTCGAGCAGCGGCCCGCCGATGACGCCCAACACAAGGAACGGGGCCACGCTCAGGAACAGCATGATGAACGGCAGGTACTGCGTCGCCTTGGTCATGCCGAGCTTGAAGTACGCCGGCAGCGTCACGCTGCAGATGCACAAACCAATGCAGGCGCAGGAAATCGATGCGACGAGCGTCGCCTCAAGCTGCTGATTGCCCCAGACGGCGAGGTTTGCCAAAAACTCCGGCAACTCAACCGCGGACCCCAGCGCGATAAACGCCGTCATGAGCACCGCCGCAATGGCAGCCGCAAAGATAGCCGCCAGTAGGTTGAACGCATAGCGACCCCGCACCACGTCGCAACGCGTCAAAGGCATGGCCATCCGGTACGACCCCCACTCGTTTTGATCGTCATACATCGAGGAGCTCATCGACATGCTGAACATAACTATCAAGAACGCCACACCCGGTGCTGACGTCAACGAACCCATGCCCGCAGCGAGGCATGGAATCATAATCAACATCGTGAGCGCAATCTGCTTGAGGTACTTCTTGAGCACCGCGAGCTCCATCTTCATCATGCGCAGCATTACCGCACACCCCCTTTCACGTTATTGATGCTCGTCTGCATCGGTGCACCCTTCAACATGAGCGCCATGTAGTCGTCAATCGTGATGCGATCGCATGGAATCTCGGGGAACGCCCGCGTAAAGGCGAATCTGTCGCTCACCAGCACGTCGATGCCGTACTCATGGCGCACGTAACGCTCAGCCAGTTGCCCAGACACGCCCTCGTTCTGCAGGCGCTCAAAATCGACCGCACGGCAACGGGCCACGCCCATCATGTCGCAAATCTCATCCTTGGCGCAGCGGAACACCACCCGCCCCTCGTCGATGCAGAGTACCTCATCGGCGATCTTATCGAGGTCACTCGTGATGTGGCTGCTCATGAAGATCGCGTTGACCGGCTCGCCGTTCGAGCCCTCTACCGCCACAAAATCGCGCAGCAGGTCGAGCACCTCGTCGCGCGCCATGGGGTCCAAGCCCGCCGTCGCCTCGTCCAAGATGAGCAGGCGCGGCTGATGCGCCAGCGCGCATGCCAGGCTCAGCTTCATACCCATACCGCGCGAAAGGTCCTTGACCGTCTTGGCGCGGTCGAGCCTGAAGCGCCCGAGCATACGCTCGAACATATCCGCGTCCCAAGTGCGATACGCGCATGCCATGAGATTGCCCACCTCACCAACCGTAAGATGCGGGGGCAAAGACACCGTGTCGAACACCACGCCCACCTGCTCGCGCATCTGCGCCGCCTCGCTCGGCGCGCAGGCGCCCACGGGCACACCCAAAACGGTCGCCTGGCCGCCGTCGAGACCAATCAGCCCCAACAGCGCTTTGATGGTCGTCGACTTTCCCGCACCGTTTTGGCCGATAAAGCCCACAATCTGGCCCGTATCCACGGTGAGGTCCACCGCATCGAGCGTAAAGCCGTCGTAGCGCTTGGTGATCCCGCGCGCATCGATGAGCCGTTCCATACCCATTTACTCGTCACCCTCCATCAGGACGGTCATCATCTCAACGAGCTCCGCCGCGCTCACGCCGATGACGCGCGCACCCTCGATGGCCCGCAGCAAATGCCCCTCGACCTCGCGCAGGCGCTCCTCGCGCAGGAGCTCGTCGTTGCCGCCGGCAACAAAGCTGCCCTTGCCCTGCACGGTCTCGATGAACCCTTGAGCCTCGAGGTCGGCATAGGCGCGCTTGGTGGTAATCGCGCTCACGCGCAGGCTGTTTGCGAGCGCGCGAATCGAGGGGAGCTGCTCGCCCGCCACGAGATTGCCAGCCATGATCTGATCTTTGATCTGGCTCGTGATCTGCTCGTAAATGGGCTTTGAGCTCGAGTTTGAGATGATGATGTCCACAAACAGTTTCCTTCCCAGTTGGCTCGCAAGGCGTCCCTTGGCGAGCGCTACGGCCCAGGTCGACGTCCTACCTGCGCCATAACCGAGTATAGTGTATATACTCGATAAGTACAGTATATACACACCTATGCACAGCGCAATACCCTAAATTACAGACCGGCAACAGCGAGCACGGCCCGTATGATTCGCGTCTATCCATATAAAACGACCCTCGAAGAAAACCTTCGAGGGTCATCACGCGAATCATCGATGGGCCGGGCGCCTTTCCAAACCAGCACCCGCCACAGAACGTCTGTTACGCCAGGCGGGCACCCACCATCTGAGCGGCGGCGGGCTTGTCAAAGTTGCCGTTCGTGGCCTTGGTCAGCGCGCCCATCACACGGCCCATGTCCTTCTTGGACTCGGCGCCGATCTCAGCGATAACCTGCTCAATCAGGGCATCCAGCTCGTCGCCGGACACCTGGGCGGGCAGCAGGCTCTCGAGCACCGCCACCTGCTCGCGCAGGTTCTGCGTGCGCTCCTCGTTGTTGCCGGCCTTCTCGGACATCTCGAGCGTCTCGTTGGTCTGCTTGAGGGTGCGCTTGATCTGGGCGGTCGTCTCCTCCTCGGTGATCTCGTGCGCGCCGCCGCGCGACGCGGCGTTCTTGAGCTCGCCCAGCACCAGGCGCGTCACGCCCAGGCGCACCTTGTCCTTGGCCTTCATCGCAGCGACCATCTCGGCATGCAGCTCTTCGTATGTCATGTCAAACTCCTCACTTTGCACCGGCGCGTCAAGCGTATTGGGCGCCCCGTCCGAACGGCAGGGCGCCCGCAACGAATTTACTTCGCGGAATCCTTCTTGCCGTCGGCGTCCTTCTTGTCCGCCTTGCCGTCCTCCGCCAGCGCCTTGTCCATGTCAACGTTGTACGGAACCTCCTCGGGCATCTCGTTGATCTTGATGTCCGCCTTCTCGGTGTACTCGGTCAGCCACTCGGAGTACTTCTCGCTCTCCGCAGTCGTCTTGATGCGCTCGGCGATGGCGTCGCGAATCCCCTCGGGCACCTCGTCGATGCTGCTCACGGTCTGTACGTTGAACTGCCCCGTGCACTTGATGATGTGGTAGCCGTACGTCGTCTTGACCAGCCCGCTCATCTGCCCGTCGGAAAGACCGCTCAGCGCGTCCTGGTACTCGGTCACGAACGTGGTGAGCTTGTCCCAACCCACATCCCCGCCGTTCTTGGCGGAACCGTCCTCGGAGTACTTCTCGGCGGCCTTGGCGAACTCGATCTCGCCGGCGTTCAGCTTGTCGAGGACCTTCTGGGCCTCGGCCTCGACCTTGGCACGCTCCTCCTCAGTCGCGTCCTCGGCCACCTTGAACAGGATGTGCGACGAGCGGCGCGCGTCGTTGTAGGTGGAGAGGTTCTCGTTGAGGTACGCGACGATGTCCTCGTCAGAGGGCTTCTTGACGCCCGCGACCTTCTCGCGCAGCTTCTGCTGGGCCAGCGAGCTCTTGATGTTCTCGAGGTAGGTCTCCTTGGTGAAACCGAACTGCGAGATCGTCTCCACAAAAGCGTCCTCGTCGCCGCCGTTGCCCTCGACGGCTTCCTTCCACGCCTTGTCGAGGTCCTCCTGCGTCACCTTGATGCCGTAGTCCTTCTCGGCCTGCACGAGCAGGTACTGGCGAACGATGCTGTCGATGACGTTCTCGCGGTACGTCTCGGGCGTCATGCCCTGCTGGGACAGGTACGTCGCCCAGTCCTTGTCGCTCTCGTATGCGGACTGGCGCATGCTCATGATCTGCTCGGTCACGCTGTCTTCCTTGATGTTGACGCCGTTGACCGTGGCCGCAACGCCGCCGGTGAGCTTGTAGTCCTCCTTGGACTGCACCTCGTTGAGGACGCCGGAGCACGCCATGGCGCTCACCGAGAGCAGCATGGCGGCGATGCCGATTGCCACCAGCACGATCTTACCGGTCTTGGAGAGCTTCTCCTTGCGCTTTGCCTTGATCTCGCGCTTGCTGGGCTTGGGGGCCTCCGCGGCATCCGCCTTGGTCGTCTCCCGCTTAATCTTGGGGCTTTTCTTACTAACAGCCATGGGCCTTCTTTCCGTTCTCGATGAGGCTGCAAAAACGCGCAGCCGCTGCAATCATATGGTTGTTTATTGTCTCACATGCGGCCGCGGCTCCGCCATAAAAAAGCGGGGCTCTCGCATTTCGCGAAGAGCCCCGCCGTGCGCACATCGTATACGACGTACGGGCAGCGCTTGCGCCGGGTTAGCGCGAGTTGCGGCGACGCATGATCACGCCCACCACAAGCAGAACCACGGCAGCCGCAGCGATGCCGCCAATGAGCAGCATGGAGCTATCGCCGGTCTGCGGCAGGCCCACGCCCGGGTTGGGGTTATCCGCATTGGGCTTGCCCGGGTTGACCGGCTTCTCGGGGTCGGTCGGCTTCTCGGGATCAACCGGGGGCTCCGGAGTGTCAACGCCCGGATCGACTGGGGCATCGCGGTTCTCAACCCACTTGGCGCTCAGCACCAGGTCGCTCGTAACGGGGGCATCGAAGTCCCACTCGTTCTTCCAGGTGCCGTCAACGCCGTCGGTGTACCAGCCGTCGAACAGGTAGCCGGCGAACTCGGGCATAGGCAGCACGGGCACCTTGTCGCCCTTCTTGACCACAATCACCAGGTCCTCGTGGCCGGGAATGCGGTCGTCGACGGTGACGGTGAACTCATCGGCGCCGGGGTCAACAACCTTAGCGTCAAGACGCAGGGATACGATGCTCTTGCCAAGCTCGCCCATGAGGGCAAAGACGGAGTTGACGTCGCCGCTCTTGTCGGCGATCACCTTCTCGGCCTCGGCGACCTTTGCCTGCAGAGCGTCCCACGTGGCATCCGTGAAGGCGTCGTGCTTGCACGAACCATCCTGCTTGATAGCCTTGGCAGCATCGACCAGGGTCTGGAGACCGGCGAAGTCGGGTGCAGCGGCGGCGTCCATCAGACGCAGCTCAGCGGCAGAGGCAAAGTTGCCAACGGACTTGGTCCAAACGATCTTCACGGCCTTAACGTTATCCTGGCGATCGAACTTGAGGGATACAGGGTTAACGCCATCAAGCTTGACCGTGCCACTAGCAACCTTGGTGAAGGTCTTGCCGTCCTGGCTCACCTCAATGTCGTAAGCCTGCATATTGCCGTTCGCACCGCTCTGGCGCGGGGTGTACACAAAGCCGTCAACGCTCATCGGCGTCTCAGAAGAGAGCGTGATGGAGATCGGCAGCTTGTTCTCGCTGTACTTGGAGTGCCACATAGTGCCAACGTTGCCGTCCAGCACCTTAGCAGCAACCTCGGCGCCGCCCTGCTCGGAGCTGGCAACGGCCTTGAGGCTCGCGGGATCGACGAAGTTTAAATCGCCACCGGTCCTGAGCTCAAGGTCGTTGAGGGCGTTCACAATGGCGTTCTCGTACGCGTCAACCGTGGACTGCATGCTCTTGGGCAAGTCCTCGCGAACCTGGGCCCAAGCGGCCTGCACGCCGGCAACGGACTCCTCGGTGAACAGACCATTGAGCAGAGCCGCGGCATCGCCGTCAAGCTGGAGCTGCGCATAGGCGTCCAGGCGGCAGTAGTCCGCCATCTCGTAAGAAGGCTTGCCATCCTCACCAGTGAGCAGGGCCTCGATCTTGGTCACGAGACCGTCGATGTCGGCCTGAGCCGGGTTGGGGTTCAGGAACAGGGCGTACGCCTGGTCCAGGAGCTCACGCAGACCAGGGACATCCTGTGCGGCGAGCACGGACTCGGCGGTGAGGACCGCGTAGTCGAGCTCCATGGTGGAGGCGAACTCCTTGGCAGTGGAGATGCGAACGTCGTCCACATAGCCCTCGAAGGCGTTCTCGGTGGAACCGATCTTGTTCACGGGGAACATGCAGGTTGCCTTGAGCTTGTTGCGGCTGCCCTCGCCGGTTGCGCCAATAGTCTCGATCTTCTCGCCGTTGACGTAGAGCGTCGTGACCTCGAACTCGTTCTTGAACTCGAGCTCAACCCACTCGTTAACCGGCAGGGTGTAGTTGAAGGAGTAGTCACGGTTCTCGCGGGTGATACCGACCTTGCCGGTGCCCTTCTGAACCGCCTTGATCGTGCCGTACTCGGACTCGAACAGAACCTGCTCATCGGTGGAGGCGCTGGTGCGCTTGACCTTGACGCGCAGGTCGTTGCCCAGACCCAGGGTGGTGAGAGCGTCGTCCTTAACGGACACGTAGGACTCGCCGCCGTTGAGCTTAAGGGCCTGCTTGCCGTCGACCTTAGCGAGCTCGGCGTTCTTGCCGTTCTCGAGGTCGCGGTTCATGTCGGAGGAGTCCGCGAGGGTGCCCTCCATGTTCCACTGGGCGTACATGCCGTTCTCATCGGCAGCAGCCTCGTAGCCGAAGTTCGTGTTCGGGGCGTCACCGATCTTGGCATACAGAGCCTGAGAGTCGGCGGCGCTCAGAGCGCCCTTGCCCCAGCTGTTGGCCGCGTAGGCGCCCAGCGCGCCGTCGATGCGGTCGTAGATGTCGTACTCGGACATACCGTTCTCAGACACGTAGCACATGTCGTTCCACACGGCGAAGGCGCCACCGGCGATCTGCGGGTCGCCCGCAGGAATGCTGACGCGACCCACGGCGTTCAACGGATCGTTGTAGCAGTGGTCGTAGCTCAGGTAGTCATAGTAATAACCGGCGTTCGGGACGATGTAGAAGTCGCCGTCGTTGCAGTCGATGAGCTCGAAGCCGTCCTCGTACATCTTGTCCATGTTGGCGTAGCCGAAGTTCCAGAGGTTGATCTGGCGGCGCTGGCCATCCTCGTTGACGCCGGGAACCTTCACGGAGCCGTCACCGGCGATGGAGGTCAGCGAACCCCACACGCGGGCAATCTTGCCGTGATCCTCGACGTACTTGAACATGTCGTTGTTGAAGCGACGGAAAGCGTTAGCGTCCGCGCTGTACTCGTCGGCACCGATGTGGATCACGTCGGCGTCGGCGAAGACGTCGTCAGCGGCGGTGGCACCGTCGTTGTTGGCGTCGAGGTACTCGTTAAAGATGTCCTGAACGAACCCGATGGACTCGTTGTACTGGTTCTTGAGGTCGAGATGGTCGTTCTGGCGACCGCTCGTGCCCGTGCGCAGGTCGGGACGGACCTTAGTGAGCGCCAGGGAGTGAGCCGGGGTGTCGATCTCCGGAATGATGTTGACGCCGAGGTCCTTGGAGTGCTCGATGAACTCCTTGAAGTCGGCCTTGCTATACCACACGTCGGTCGAAGTCAGGTCAGCCTGGTTCTTGCCGCCGTTGCCGCCCTTCTTGACGTTGGATTCAAGACGGAAGCCGGAGTAGGCCTTCATCGGGTCCTCAAGATTCTCAAGACCGATGAAGTTGTCGTTCAGGTGAATCTGGAAGTCGTTCATCTTGTAGAACGACAGCTGCTTGGTCATCTGCTTGAGCCAGTCGAGCGTGAAGGTCTTGCGACCCACGTCGAGGATGAGACCGCGCACCTTGTACAGCGGGTAGTCGCGGCTCATGCCCACCGGGAAGTTGTTGGCACCGGTCTTCATGCCCTGCAGGATGGTCTTGCCGCCCCAATTGGCGCCGGCGACCTCCTCAGCGCTCACCGTGATACGGTCGGCCTTGGCGTCGAGCAGGTAGCCCTCATCGCCGAGGCCCTTGGCCGCATCGGCGCCCAGGGTGAAGAAGATGTCCCCGGCAGCAGCGGAAGACCCGCTCGCGACGGAAAGCTTGACGCCCGTGATCGCCTGGAAGTCGGCTGCAAAGTCCTCGGCCATGGCCTTGAGGGACTCGGAGCCGTACACCACGCGTTTGGCGGCAGACGCGGCGAACTGGCCCTCGCCACCGACCCACTCGCGGAGCTCGGGGAGCACCTGCGGGGCAGGGTTGGTGCCGGCGGTCATGGAACCGGGAACGGTGACGTCGAACTCCTTGAACGCGTAGTCGGACTTGTCCTTCTCGTTCTCGATCTTGAAGGAGGCCTTGACCGTCACGTCGGAGATGGGACGGTAGATCTTGCCGTCCAAGCCGATGACCTGCTCGTAGTCGGTACCGTTGTACTTGATCTTGTAGCCGGCGGGAAGGTCCGTGGGCAGCGTGTACTCGAGCTCGGTCGACTCAGCGGTAACCGGCTTGACGACGATGTCGTTCAGGTAGTCAGCAGGCTGCTTCTCGGGCGCGGGCGGGACCTCGTTCCACACCTCGAACTCCATGCAGGAGGCGCCCCAACCGGAGGTCTCCGCGGTAATCTCGAGCTTGGCATAGCGGCCCTTGGCGGGGGTCTCGAGCGTGACGCTCGTCTGGCCCTGGTTATTGCCCTTCACGGCCTTGACAGGCTCGCCCCACTCGGTGGTGGAGTCGGAGACATACAGGTTGAAGTCGGTGGCGTAGTTCGCGGCGCTCTCCCAGTAGAGCTCGAAGTGGTTGACCGTCTCGGACTTGCCAAGGTCGACGTAAACCCACATGGGTTTATCGACCGAGGGCTTGGTCTCGGTCATCCAGCGATCGGCCTTGCTGTTCTTCTTCTTGCCATCGACAGCGCGAGCACCGTTCTCATTGTGATAGTCCTTGCTCGCCTTGGTCGGCTTCTTGAGCGCAAGGTTCGTGGCCTCCGCAGGCTTCTCGGGTGCCTCGCCCGCGATGTTCCTGATCTCGAGCTCAGAGCAGGACACGTTGGGGTACGCGCTCACCTTGGTGACTTCGAGCTTCACATACTGTCCGGTCACGGGCGCATCGAGCTTGATGGTAGAAACGCCGGAGGTGTTGCCCTTCACCGCCTTGTCGGGCTCACCCCAGTCGTCCTTGCTGTCGGATACGTAGATGTTGAAATCCGTAGCGTATTCCGTGTTGCTTTCCCACGTGAGTTCAAAGTAGTTCATCTCTTGGGAGGCCCCAAGGTCGACGTACGCCCACTGCGTCGGCCCCTGCTCCGCACTCCAGCGGCCCTTCTTGGGATCCTTGTTGCCATCAGTCAGTCTGCTTGCAGGCAGATTCTGATGCTCAGCGCTTGTCGTCACGGGCTTGTTCAGCGCCAGGTTCTCCTCAGCCGCGAACACCGGTTGCGCGGGAAGAACCATGGCCGCAGCACATAGCGCCGCGAGACCACTGGCAACAAGCCCCCCCTTCCAGCGATGTTTCCTCATGCATCCTCCTTCATAGAGCGTGCCTTCCCATGCCGATCGCCCGCGATGCTTCCTACGGTCATACCTATCCCTAGCATGGATTTTTATAACTCTATGAGAATTGCGGGGAATGCGTTTTGCGGTCCCGGCTCCCCGATATGCAAAGACGCGTCGAATTTATTCATACTTAAGTGGTTTGTTTGTATTGTTACCAATTGGTTGTAAACCTATATGAACTCGGGTTTTGTTGCGAGTTTTGCCTTGAGAAAGGCCCACCCCTCCCCCGAAATCCCACCGACTTTGTTAGGTTTTGCAGTCTTCATAGGCTCAGCACGTTTATGGAAGGCGGTAAACGGTCTTCATTTTTCGGTAAACGGCGTCCCTGCACAAGAAGAGGGCTCTCCGCTGCAAATCGCAGCAAAGAGCCCTCTTCTTCTCAATGATGCGTTCTCCCCCATGGGAAAAACTACCCTCAGATCGCAATCGAAATTGCGCGTTTGCCCAGCTGAGGAACGCTCCGCAACCAAAATTGCGGCCGCGCGCTACCGGACCTCGACCGTGAGGTTCTCCCGCACACGGATGCGCCCATCGGCCAGCATCTGCACGACCTCCGGGTACAGCACGTGCTCGATGGCGTGGATGTGCTCCTCTAGCGTATCGACGTCCCAGCCCTCCTCCACCACGAGCGCGCGCTGCGCGATGATGGGGCCCATGTCGTACGCCGCGTTGGCGATGTGCACCGTCACGCCGGTCACCTTGACGCCGCGATCAAATGCATCCTGGATGCCGTGCGCGCCCTGAAAGCTGGGCAGCAGCGCGGGATGGATGTTGATCACGCGGTTGGGGAACGTGGCGAGCAGCGGAGCGTGCACCATGCGCATGTAACCGGCCATGATCACGTACTCGCAGCCTGCCGCGAGCAGCTCATGGGCGATGACCTCGTCGGCCTGAATGGGGTCGGCGTAGATCTCCTTGGAGAGCGTGAGCGTCTGGATGCCCGCCGCCTCGGCGCGCTTGAGGCCGTACGCGGAGGGACGGCTCGCCACCACGAGCTTGACCTGCGCATTGAGCTCGCCCGCCTCGATGGCGTCGATGAGGGCCTGCAGATTCGTGCCGGAACCGGAGAGCAACACACCGATCGGAAGCGGGACTCGCTCGGCCTCAGGTTGGGCAGCGCGTGCATCCTGCAGCTGGTTGATGTCGGGCATGCCGGAGGCGCAGGCCACCGCCGCGACCTCTGCCGCGACGGCGTCCAGGGACAGTTCGTCCTTACTGCTCATCGGTGTACTTCACCTCGCCGGAGCCGGCGATGCAGGTGCCCACGCGGAACGGCTTCTCGCCCAGGGCCTCGAGCGCCTCGGTCACGGCGGCCTCGTCCTCGGCGGAGACGATGAGCATCAGGCCGACGCCCATGTTGAAGGTCTTGCAGGCCTCGTTGGGCGTGAGCTCAGCATTCTCAGAAATGTAGGTGATGACCGCGGGCACGTCCCAGCCCATCTTGGCGCCGTCGCGCTCCACGAGCGCATCGACGTTGGCGGGCAGGGCGCGGTTGAGGTTCTCGGTGATGCCGCCGCCAGTGATGTGGGCGATGGCGTGAACGTGCTTGCCTGCCTCGCCGCGGAGCAGCTCGAGGATGGGCTTGACGTAGATGCGGGTGGGGGCGAGCAGCGCGTCGGCGAGGGACAGGCCGGGCGCGAGCTCGATAGACTCGAGCTCGGCCTTCTTGGCCGCGGCCTCGGGCGTGCCGGGCACGATGCCATCGACGCCGATGACCTTGCGCACCAGCGAGTAGCCGTTGGAGTGGACGCCCGTGGAGGGCAGGCCGATAATCACGTCGCCCTCGCGCACGTTCGCCGGGTCGAGCATCTTGGGACGGTCGACGACGCCCACGGTGAAGCCGGCCATATCGTAATCGTCCGGGCGCATGACGCCGGGATGCTCGGCCATCTCGCCGCCCACGAGCGCGCAGCCCGCGAGCTTGCAGCCGTCGGCCACGCCCTTGACGATCTTTGCCATGTGCTCAGCCTCGATGTGGCCGATCGCCACGTAATCGAGGAAGAACAGCGGCTCGGCGCCGGAGGCGAGGATGTCGTTCACGCACATGGCCACGAGGTCCTGACCCACCGTCTCGTGGCGGTCGAGGATCTGGGCGAGCACGAGCTTGGTGCCCACGCCGTCGGTACCGGAGATGAGGATCGGGTCCTCCATGTCCTTGAGCGCGGCGGCGGAGAACAGGCCGCCAAAGCCGCCGATACCGCCGATGACCTCGGGACGGTTGGTCTCCTTGACCATCTGCTTGATGGCGTCGACCGCGCGGCCGCCCTCGGCGGTGTCCACGCCGGCGTCCTCATACGTAACGTGCTTGCTCTCGGCCATGTGGGGTTCCTTTCGACCCAGGGAATTCCTCACTCAGCATGATAGCAGGGCGTGCAGCTTGGATGTGTAAAAGGGGGACGGGCCCGTTTTTACACATGGGATAGCCAAGCAAAAAGCCCGCCGCGGCGCGCCAAGCAGTCAAGCAAAAAGCCCGCCGCGCATTGCTGCACGACGGGCCAAGACGCGAACGTGACGTGCAAAACGGACCCGTCCCTTTCACACGTCGCGCCCATTCGCGCTGAATTACGCATTACGCCTCGTTGCGCTCTTCCCAGCTGTGGTCGTGGTACTTCTCTTCCAGCACGTCCTTGGTCACCGGAGCGGTGCGCACCACGCCGCGCGGCACGTAGCCCTTGATGAACTTGTCGCGGCCAAAGCTGTCGGGGATCGCGACCGGGTACTCGCCCGTAAAGCAGGCGGTGCAGTAGCCGCCCTTGGGCACGCACTCCAGCAGCGCATCGACCGAAAGGAAAGCCAGCGTGTCGGCGCCGATGAACTCGCAGACCTCCTCGACCGACTTGGTGGCCGAGATGAGCTGGCTCTGCTCGCCGGTGTCCACGCCGTAGAAGCACGGCCAGATATCCTCGGGGCAGTTGATGCGGATGTGGATCTCCTTGGCGCCGGCCTGACGCAGCATGCGCACGAGCTGGACCATGGTGGTGCCGCGGACGATGGAGTCGTCGACCACGACGATGCGCTTGCCCTCGATCACGTCCTTGAGCGGGTTGAGCTTGAGGCGCACGCCCATGGCGCGCAGCTCCTGCGTGGGCTCGATGAACGTGCGGGCGACGTAGCGGTTCTTGATGAGGCCCGTGCCGTAGGGGATACCGCTCTCAAAGGCGTAGCCCTCGGCGGAGGGCAGGCCGGAGTCGGGCGTGCCGATGACCATATCGGCCTCGACCGGGCACTCCAGTGCCAGCTTGCGACCCATGTCGTAGCGGCAGGCGTACATGGACTTACCGTCCACAATGGAGTCGGGGCGCGCAAAGTAGACCTGCTCGAAGATGCAGTGCGCGGTCTTCTCGGCCGCGGGGACACCTTGCTCGGACACCAGACCCTCGGCGGAGATGCGCAGAATCTCGCCGGGGCGGATGTCGCGCACGTACTCGGCGCCGATGATGTCGAGCGCGCAGGTCTCGGACGCCACGACCCACCCAGCGGTGGATGCGAGCACCTCGTCGCCCACCAGGTCCTCGGCGGAGGCGGCGTCGCTCGGCAGGGCGGAGGCGGCTGCCGCGGCGTTGGCGGCGGCAACGCCCTCGTCGCTGGTCAGGCGACCGAGCACGAGCGGGCGCACACCGTGCGGGTCGCGGAAGGCGTAGAGCGCGTTCTCGTTGATGAGCGCCATGGCGTAACCGCCGCGGATGAGCTCCATGGTCTTGCGGATGCCCTCGCGAAGGTGATGCGTCTCCTGGGTGAAGTAGCCGATGAGCTTGACGGCGACCTCGGAGTCGGAGTTGGAGTTGAACGGAACGCCGAGCTCGATGAGCTGGCGGCGCAGCTCGTCGGTGTTGACGAGCGTGCCGTTGTGAGCGAGCGCGACGATGACCTCGTTGATGGTGGAAAGGTGCGGCTGCGAGGCCTCCCAGCTCTTGGCGCCGGCGGTGCCGTAGCGCACATGGCCGACGGCCAGCTGCCCGGGCAGCGCCTCGATGTCGGCGTTGGAGAACACGCGGCTCACCAGTCCGAGGTCCTTGCGCACCATGACGGTGCCGCCGTCGCCCACGGCGATGCCGGCGGATTCCTGGCCGCGATGCTGCAGCGCGCGCAGGCCAAAGTACGTGAGGCGGGCGACATCGCGGTCGGGCGCCCACACGCCGAATACGCCGCACTCCTCGTGCGGGTGGTCGGCGTCGGAATCGAATGCGGTGAATTCGGACAGGTTGGTGTCGAGAGACATACAGGTTCCCCTCTGGGTCCGTTCGCAGGCCGTACCGCCCTAGTATACGCGCGAATTCTCCCAGCGAAGGACGCACGCCCGCATCCCGCGAAACTGCCAAAGTTGGTGCGCGGGCCATTTGTGGCGCGTTGACTCATTATTTGCGCACTCGCTCGCCCGCGTGCGCCCATGCCATAGAATGGTGCCGGTATACCAACCACCCAACGAGGTGTTTTATGGACGAGCAGATTTCTCCGGAGGCCCAGACCGCCGGCAAGCTGACAGCCCCGGGGCCAAGCCGCGCGCGCCCCGCGTCGCGCAAACACATGGGCGTCGCCACGAGCGACCCCACGTACCTGCCGCCCGTCAACAACCCCAACGCACCCCAACGCGACCGCAACGTACGCGTTCCCGTGCGAAAAACCACGTATGGCAGTGGCGGGTCCGCGCAGACCGGCGGCGTCGCGCGGCGTTCCGGCGGCTACATTCCTCCCAGCAGCCCCACGCTGCAAGTCCGCACGAATGAGGGCGGCAGCAACATCTCGCCTGGCCGGAACTATATTTCTCAGCCCAAAAAGGGGCACACGATATTCACCTCTCGCCAAGATCGGCAGCGTCGCCGCGTCAAGATCCTGCTCGCGATTCTCGTTGTCGCAACGGTGGCGCTCGCGCTGTTCTGGTTTTTTGCCCTGCGCTAATCGCGCTGCGCCCATTTGACCCGTGCCCGTTTGACCTGCACCCATTTGACGCGCGCCCGTTTGCCCTGCGCTTGCTTGTCACGTGCTTGCTTGTCCCGCGCCCGTTTGACCCGCGCCCGCCTACTTCATGCCCGTTTATTTCGCGCCCATTTAGCCCGCACCCATTTAATCCCCGCCAATCCTCCAACGGAGAGCCCTTGAACGCACAAGACGCCGAACCCTATATTTACGCCGATAACGCCGCCACCACGCTGCTTTCACCCGCGGCTCTCGAGGCCATGATGCCGTTTTTGACGGACACGTTCGGCAACCCGAGCGGTATTCACCGCGTGGCGCGTCAGGCGGCCGAGGCGCTTGGAGCCGCCCGCGCTCGCATAGCCGAGCTGCTGGGAGCCGACCGGGCAGACGAGGTGTATTTCACCAGCGGCGGCAGCGAATCCGATAACTGGGTGCTGCGCGGCGCCGTCCAGCGGTTCCGCGACCTGTACGGCAGCGACGCCACTCCTCGCATCATTACCAGCTCCATTGAGCACCACGCCATCCTGCACTGCTGCGAGGCCCTCGAGCGCGAGGGCGTCGCAGTCACGTACCTGCCCGTCGACGAGCAGGGCTTTGTCCGAGCCGAAGATCTCGAGGCGGCGCTCATCGCCAACGAGCAGGCGGCCCGTGCAGAGCGCGTCTCCAACTGCACCGATGCCGAGCGAGGTCTGGATTGCACCGATGCGGCCGGCGAAAGCGCCGCTTGCAGGCCCGTAGCCACGAGCGCAAAGGGCGGCGGGGAGCACGCAGCCTCCGCAGCCAGCCACCGCTCCGCGCGCAAATCGGGTGACCGCGAAATCGCAGGCGGTCGACACGGCGAGGACGACAGCGCCGCCCCCCACCCTCCCGCAACGGCGCTCGTGTCGATCATGCTGGCGAACAACGAGGTGGGCACCATCGAACCCATCCGAGAGCTTGCCACTGTGGCGCATCGCCATGGCGCTCCCTTTCACACGGACGCCGTGCAAGCAGTGGGCCACATCCCCGTCAATGTTCGCGAGCTTGGCGTCGACGCGCTCTCGCTCTCGGCCCACAAGTTCCACGGACCTCGAGGCGTGGGTGCCCTGTACCTGCGCGATGGCTTTTCCATACCGCCGCTCATCGCCGGAGGCGCGCAAGAGCGGGGCGAGCGCGCGGGCACCGAGAACCTTGCGGGCATCACCGGCATGGCCGCTGCGCTCGAAGAGGCAGTTCGTAGTCTCGCTCGGAACACCCAACGGGTGTCCGCCGCGCGCGATGAACTCGTGCAGCACATCCTCGCTTCGTGCAAGGGCGTGCGCCTCACCGGCGCACCCTGCGCAGACGCGGCGGGGGCCGCAGGTGGCCACGCGCTCACGACCTTGAGCTTCGTCATCGCAGCCGCTCCAGAAACAAACCCCGTCGCTACTGCCGTCGGCGCCTCAGAAGCCAACCCCGACGTCAGCCTCCCGGGAATCGCAGCCGGCCGCCGTACGCCCGACCGCCTGCCCTCCATCGCATCATTTTCCTGCGACAACATCGACGGTGAGCTGCTCGTCGTGCTCCTCGACCGCGCAGGAGTCGCCGCCGCAACGGGATCAGCCTGCTCGACCGGCTCCACTGAGCCCTCGCACGTGCTCACCGCCATGGGCCTTTCCCCCAGCAGCGCACGCGGCGCGCTGCGCCTCTCGCTGTCTGAAGCCATTACGCGCGAAGAGCTTGACCTGCTCAAGCAGCGCATCCCCGCTGCCATCAAACGCGCCCACCTCATGAGCGGCATTGGAGCATAAGCAAAGCGTCACGCGCACGACGCCCCGTTGAGGAGCCCAAAGCTCCATATTCGATACGCATTGAACAGAGTTTGACGTGCAACGGACGCCGCTTGACACTCGCTGGGCGCTGTTGGGCGCACCGCCTGTCGGGCACCGGGCGCCGCAGGACACCCATTGAACTCTGCTCGGCATGCACCAAACGCTACCCGGCGCACGTCGAACATTGTTTAACCCGCGTGAACACGCGATGCCATTGGAAAACAACGCTCGCGACGCCCGCGGCGGGCGTTTTGCCACGCCTCTAGTCGTACGCCCGCCGTTTTACCTACACATTTGTTGAGGCCAATTCGACGGTCTCGCAGAGTTGCAAATTACAATAACGCCTTTACCTGCGCTTTTCGTAAAGCATGCGGCGACTTTCGCCCACCACAGCGATTTTCGTCTCAACAAATGCGCGGATAATTTCGGCACCCTTCCGCAAGCCACGAGGAACACGGGCGCAAAATGCGGGTCGCAAGCCGCCCACAACACCAAAAACAGCACGATCCTGAGGGCACACACGCAAAAGGCGGGCCGTGCGCCATTACGGTGCACGGCCCGCCTTCTATTACCTATGCACAACGCCCGGCACAAGCTGCAGCCCGCAGGCGCAAACTCGCACGCGACCAGGAGCGCGAACACGCCCATGGCCGGGCACTCGCCTTAGGACAGCAGCTTGCGGCCGTCCTCCTCGATGGCGTCGATGAGCGCATCGGCGGCGGCAGCGTCCTCGCCCTTGGCAAAGATGTAGAGCTTGATCTTGGGCTCGGTGCCGGAGGGACGCACGATGGCCTTGTTGCCGCCCTCGAGGTCGAACTCGATAACGTCGGCCTTGGGCAGGCCGTTCACGCAGGTCGCGTAGTCCACGACCGCCTCGACCTTGGCGCCGGCGATCTCAGAGGGGGCCTCAGCGCGCAGGGCTTTCATGATACCGGCCATCTTGGCGGCGCCGTCGGCGCCGGGATAACTCAGCGAGACGGTCTTGTTGTGATAGTAGCCGTACTTCTCATACAGCGCGCGCATGGCCTGAACCAGGTTGAGGCCCTGCAGCTTGTAGTACTGGGCCATCTGGCAGATGAGCATGGAGGCGTTGACGGCGTCCTTGTCGCGCACATGGTCACCGGACAGGTAGCCGTAGCTCTCCTCAAAGCCAAAGATGAAGCGGTCGACCTCACCGGCGTCGGACAAGCCGGTGATGATGTCGCCGATGTACTTGAAGCCAGTCAGGCAACGGCGCAGTTCAAAGCCGTACTCATCGGCCAGAGCGTCGACCATGGCGGAGGACACGATGGTGGTGACGGCGACCTTGCGGGAGAGATCCTCGCCACGCTCGGCGCGCATCTTGCAGATGTAGTCGAGCAGCAGCACGCCCATCTCGTTACCGGTGAGCAGCGTGTAGTCGTCGCCATCGGCGCAGGCCACGCCCACGCGGTCGGCGTCGGGGTCGGTGGCCAGCAGCAGGTCGGGCTTGACCTCCTGGCACAGGTCGATGCCCTTCTGCATGGCCTCGCGGATCTCGGGGTTGGGGTACGGGCAGGTGGGGAAGTCGCCGTCGGGATCCTTCTGCTCGGGCACGATGGTGATGTCGGTCACGCCCACCTTGTTGAGCACCTTGGTGACCGGGATCAGGCCCGTGCCGTTGAGCGGCGTGTACACGAGCTTGAGCGGCGCGTTGGCGATCTGCTCGGGCGTGAGGTTGCTCACGGACTTGTCCGCCACGGCGTCGTAGTAGGCGTCGAGCACCTCGTCGCCGATCCACTTGACCAGACCCTGCTCCACGGCCTCGTCAAAGTCCATGGTCTTGACGTCGTGGAACGGGTCGCAGGCGTTCATGGCGGCCGAGATGGCGTCGGCGGCCTCGCTGGTGATCTGGCAGCCGTCGGGACCGTAGGCCTTGTAGCCGTTGTACGCGGCGGGGTTGTGGCTAGCGGTCATGCAGATGCCGCCAGAGCACTTAAGGTAACGGGTGGCCCAGGACAGCGTGGGCACCGGGGAGATCTTGGGGTACACGTACGAGGTCACGCCGTTGGCGGCAAGGATCGCCGCGGTGGTCTTGACGAACAGCTCGCCCTTGTTGCGGCTGTCGCGCGCGATGGCCACGGTGGGGTTCTCGAAGTTCTTGACCAGGTAGTCGGCAAAGCCCTGGGTGGCGCGACCGACCGTGTAGATGTTCATGCGGTTGGTGCCGGCGCCCAGCGTGCCACGCAGGCCCGCGGTGCCGAACGCGAGCTCCTGGAAGAACGCGTCGGTGATGGCGTCCTCGTCGCCCGCCTCCCGCATCGCCTTGAGCTCGCCGAGCAGCTCTTCATCGGTGACGTTCTCGATCCATGTATCGAGAAGCTCATGCACATCAGCCATGGTTCTACCTTTCCCAATCCAACTTGCCGTGCGAAGCACGCCAAAAACGGACACGAATACTTGCATCATACGCCCCCACGATGCCCCCGGGCGCACTTTCCCGTCCGTAGCGTAGATTTATCGGCGAGGGGCGGCGGTCCATCGGGGTCGAGGCGCGTGTCCGTGTGCGGCGGGCGTCCAAACGAGGCGCGTGTCCAATCCGAGCGCACGTCCAAGCGAGGTGCGTGTCCAATCGTGGCGCGTGTCCAAATCGAGCGTACGCCCAAGCGAGACATGCGTCCAATCGAAGTGCGCCCAGCCGCAGCGCACGTCCAATCGCGGCCCATCCCCAATCGCGCTCATGTCCAATGTGTAAAACAAGGCCGCCTTCTTCTGCAAGCCATGCAGGGTGCTACCCTGTTTGACTGTACGCTGGTCCATAAGTCCGCGGAAAGGAATCGAATCATGACCAAACTCTATCAGCGCAAGGGCGCGTACATCCCGCGCGTCGCGGCCGTGCACGACATGTGCGGCTACGGCAAATGTTCGCTCGGCGTTGCCATCCCGGTGCTCAGCGCCGCCGGCGTCGACGTGTGCCCCGTGCCCACCGCCCTGTTCAGCGCCCACACCAAGTATCCCGTCTTCCACATGCACGACACCACCAGCATGCTCGAGGCCTACCTCGACGCGTGGCGCGAGGAGAACGTCGACCTCGACGGCGTGTACTCGGGTTTCCTCGGCTCCGCTGAGCAGGTTACCGTGATCCAGCGTCTGTACCGCGAGTACCCGGGCG
The DNA here is from genome assembly GCF_020735465.1 of Collinsella stercoris DSM 13279. GTDB lineage: Bacteria > Actinomycetota > Coriobacteriia > Coriobacteriales > Coriobacteriaceae > Collinsella > Collinsella stercoris. The sequence goes on from NZ_CP085935.1 coordinate 1,944,976, forward strand.
CCCTGCGCATCGTTGACCCCGTGATGGGCGACGGCGGCGTGAAGTACCCCACCTACACCGATGAGCTGTGCGAGGCCATGGCCGGCCTGGTGAGCGGCGCCGACGTGCTCACGCCCAACCTCACCGAAGCCTCGATTCTCACCGGCATCCCCTATAAGGGCCAGGATGTCTCGCTCGATTTTGTGCAGAAGAACGCCAGCGCCCTGCTCGACATGGGCGCCAAGACGGTCGTCATCAAGGGTGTGGTGCACGAGGGCGAGCAGGTCATTCGCAACTACCTTGCCAGCGCGGCGGACGGCGGTGAGGTCGAGGAAGTCGTCAGCGAGCTGCTCCCCTACATGCTGCACGGCACCGGCGACCTGTTTGCCAGCGCGCTCACCGCGGCGATTTTCACCGGCCGCACCACGCGCGAGGCCGTCGAATTCGCCGGCGAACTGGTGCGCGACGCCATGCGCGTCACGCTTGAGCAACCCGATTTTGAGATGCGCGGCGTCTCGTTCGAGCCCACCCTGGGCAAGGTGGCCGCACTGCTGAGCTAGCGCTTTGCAGGGAGCCGCGCGGCGCGGGGGGGCACGTCCCTGCATCCTGCAAAGGGCAACGCGATGCGAGGGAAGGTGTTCCTGCACGCCTCGCGCCTAGAGCTCCCATCGCTCGACACGACCCTCCCTGACAGCACGGGGGACACAGCGGCATACGAGCACCTCGGCGTGCAGGTCGAACCTGCGGAAACAGCAAAGAAAGCTCACCTGCCCCACACGCCGCGCAGGCAAGAGAGCCCTACCGCACGAAAAACCCGCCCCGAGAGTTAACTCTCGGGGCGGGTTTTCGCACGACACGGCCCAAACGCGACGCGAGAGCTACCTTTCGCGTCGCGTTTCACGCCGAACAAGACAAAAGATGCCTCGAGAGGTAACTCTCGAGGCATTTCAGCAACAGGTCATCAGGCGGCGACAGAGGGGCAAAGCCGCCCGCCCCCCCTCACGCATGCTCGCGGGCGCGCCCTCTTTTACACATCGCCGAACAGGGACTGCTCCTCATCGATTTCCGCCTGCGATGCTCCGGGGTTCTCGGTCAACGAGCTCACGGAGTTCACCTGCTCCTGAATCGCCTCGGCGAGGTCGTCGTCCATGCCGATGATCTTGAGCTCCCAGTCGATATTTGCGGGAACGCTCGACTGCGACTTGGTCCACACGAACGTCAGCATCGCACGGCGCGCACCTCGCGCCGGGATAAATCCGAACAGGCTGTCGTGCCGAAACGCCCCGGACTCGTCCACGAGCGCGTACACGTTGTACACCACGCGGTTGATCTTCTCATTCAACAGCGCATTCGTCGCCAGGGCGCTCGCCTGGATCTGCGAGTTCGACAGCAGCTCGAGCTCGTTGCGGGAGTCCGTGTCCACCACAGACACCTCGACCACGCCAGTTTTCTCGCTCGCCTCATCGACGGTAAAATCCTGCGGGAACTGCGTAAAGCCGTTGCCCCACTCCACGCCCGACTCCATGGCGTGCTCCACCGTCTCGCTGTTCGTGCGGTCGGAGAGGTTCGCCGTGTTCAGGCGCCGGCTCACGCCGTATACGATCTGCATGCCCAGCACAAACACGAACACGCCCAGGATCACCACGACCGCCGTACGCGAGATGGTCTTTCCCACCTGCGAACCGGAGGGGTCCTGCTCAGACAGCGGGTCGATCTTGCCCGCGCGGGCACGGGAGCGCTCGTGGTCCGCCGCCTCGCGCTCGGCGACCGCCGTGGCACCGGCCGTGCGCCGCATGAACAGACGGCGCTTGGCACGGCCCTCGCGAGCCGCCGCGCGATCGGGATCGAGCACGCCCGAGGCGTCGAGCTCGGAAAACAGCTCTTCCGCCTCATCCGGGGTCATGTTGTGCCTTTTGCTCATTGCCTACCTCACGTCGCGCGCGCGTGCGCCCTCAAACTGCATTCGATAGTAGCGGGCGTACGTGCCGCCGCGCACGAGAAGCTCCTCGTGCGTGCCGCGCTCCACAACCCTGCCACGCTCGACGGTCGCGATCTCGTCGGCGTTCTTAATGGTGGACAGGCGGTGCGCGATGATGATGGTGGTGCGGTCGGCGGCCAGGCGCTCAAGCGACTCCTGCACGGCCTCCTCGCTCTCGTTGTCGAGGGCCGAGGTCGCCTCGTCCAGGATGAGGATCGCCGGGTCTTTGAGGAACACGCGGGCGATGGCCACGCGCTGCTTTTGCCCGCCGGAAAGACGGCTGCCGCGCTCGCCCACCACGGTGTCGTAGCCCTCGGGCAGGCTCGCGATGAAGTCGTGGATGTTGGCCTTGCGGGCCGCGTCCTCGATCTCGGCGTCGCTCGCGCCGGGGCGGCCGTAGGCGATGTTGTCGCGCAGGGTGCCGTCGAACAGGTAGACGTCCTGCTGCACCAGGCCGATGGCGCGGCGCAGGCTCTCCTGCGTCACGTCGCGCACGTCCTGACCGTCGATGCGGATGGAGCCGCTCGCCACGTCGTAGAAGCGCGGCAGCAGCGAGCAGGTGGTGGACTTGCCGCCACCCGAGGGACCCACCAGCGCGATGGTCTCGCCGGGGCGGATGGAAAGGTTCATATGGTCGATCACAGGGCTCTCGGGGGCGGTGCCGCCCTCGCCCACCTCGGTATCGGGATAGGAGAAGCAGACGTCGCGGTACTCGATGGCGCCCTCGCGGACCTCGAGCGGACGGGCGTCCGGCTTGTCCTGGATGTCGGGCGCGGTGCGTAGGACCTCGTCCATGCGGCGGAAGCCCGCGGCGGCCTTTTGGAAGTTCTCCGTGGAGTTCACGAGCGTCTCGATGGGCGTGGCGAACAGCGTGATGTACAGGGCGAAGGTGGCCATGTCCACCGCCGTCATCTGACCGGCGGCCACCAGGTAGCCGCCGAGCACCACGATGGTGACGTACAGCACGCCCGTCATGAGGGCGCTCGTGGCCTGATAGCGACCCATCACGTGGTACTGGGCGACCTTGGAGTCGAGGTAGCGGTCGTTGGACACGCGGAACTTGGCGCGCTCGGTGCGCTCGTTCGCAAAGGACTTGACCACGCGCATGCCCGCCAGCGAGTCCTGGAGCCGGGCGTTCACGTCGGAGATGCGGCGGCGGTTATCCGCGAACACGGCGCGCATGCGCAGGTTCTGGCGGACCATGATGACCACGAACACGGCAGTGATCGCCGCCATGGCGCTCGCGAGCACCGGGGAGATGGTGAAGAGGATCGCGAACGCGCCGATGATCTCGATGCCGCAGATGATGATCCACTCGGGCACGTGGTGTGCCGCCTCGCAGATGTCGAACAGGTCGTTGACTACGCGGCTCATCATGTCGCCGGAGTTGTGTGCGTCAAAGTAGGCGAAGCTAAAGCGCTCGTACTGGTCGAAGAGGTCCTCGCGCATGCGGGACTCCATGCGGGCGCCCATGATGTGACCCTGCGCGGACACAAAGTAGCGGCAGGCGCAGCGCAGGGCGTAGAGCCCGATGAGCCCCGCCGCGATGTAGCCGAGCGCACCCAAAATCGCCGCCGACCCTTGGGTGAACAACCCGTTGGTGAGCGAGCGCAAGATGCTCGGAAACGCGAGGTCGATCCCCGCCAGCACCAGCGCGCACACCGTATCCGCAATAAAGAGCCCCTTGACCGGCCCATAATAAGAAAGAAACCGCTTGAACATACCCCGACGACTTTCTACCAACATTCTTCCGTTCAGCAAACCCGGCCGTCCCCTCGGCGCTCTCTCGGGCGACGCGAGCGCGCCTCGGGGGGTCACCGTAGGGCGGAGGAGGCGTTTTCGGTCTGGGCGATTCCGCAGGAACGAGGACCAGCCCAGACTGAAAACGCCTCCTCCGCCCGGTCAGCTACAGCCTATGCGAGATCGCGTCGCACGCGAGCGCGCCGATCACGGTCTTGGCATCCTCGATCTTGCCGTCGAGCACCGCATCGATCAGCTCGGACAGCGGCACCAGATCCACGTTCACGAACTCGTCATCATCGGGATTGGCGCCCGCGAACGTAAGGCCCGTCGCCATATACAGGTGGATGACCTCGTCGCAAAAGCCAGGCGTGGTGGCAATGGTGGTGAGGTGGTTGACGCGCGCGGCCTTAAAGCCCGTCTCCTCGAGCAGCTCGCGCTTGGCGCACTCAAGTGGGTCCTCGCCCGGGTCGAGCTTGCCGGCGGGAATCTCAACCGTCACGCGGTCGAGCGCGGTGCGGTATTGGCGAACCAGCACGATCTTACCGGACTCGGTGAGCGCCACGACCGCCGAGGCGCCCGGGTGACGAATCAGGTCGCGCCCGGTCACGCGACCGTTGGGCAGCCTGACCTCCGCCGTATGCACATCGAGGATGCGACCCCGCCATGCAGGCTCCTCGGAGAGAATCTGCTCGTGCAGGCCGGCGTCACGGGGGTCGTCATCACCCAGAACGAGCACCGGCTCAATCTGTTTCTCGTCCGCATCTTGCGCATCGATCACCTCGGCCTGAGCCTCGCCCGCGCAGGCGCGCTCGGCATCCCCGGCCTCCTCGGCGTCGAGCAGCTCCGCCTCGAACTCTTTTTCATCCATATCGTCACGGTCTCCGAACACGTCGACGTCACCCTCGGCGCGCTCGGGTCCACCATGCATCTCTTCGCTCTTCATCTGCCTCTCCTCTCCAATCGCCATGCACGCAAAAATGTACACCCTAACGGGAGCTTAGCAGGCTCGCCTACAAACAACCCATGCCACACGGCGGGGCCGCGTCGCGCATTAAGCGGTCAAGCACGTAATCGGCAGCACCAGCACACCGTCATCGCGCTGATACGCATACCCTCCGGGCGTCAACATTTGTGCCTAACGGGCATCACGTTTTGCCTGCTCACACCCACCGATCGTCCAATTGTAGAGATTTCAACCGTCCAATTGCAGCATTTTTAACCGTCCAATTGCAGACTTTTTGACCGTCCAATTGCAAATCGCATGCCGTCTGCGCAAGACCCGAACCATCAAATCCGAGCCATTATGCACAGAGGGCCGCCGGCTTCCGGCGACCCTCATGCCCATTCGTGTTGTGGGGACGGCTCTTGGGGCTTACTCGTCCCAAGCCTCGCGGCCGCGCAGGGCGCGCAGGCCGATGTCGTGGCGCAGCGTCTTGCCCTCAAAGTCGATCTTCTCGCATGCGGCGTAGGCGAGGTCGCGCGCAGCCTCGAAGGTGTCGCCCAGGGCGGTGACGTCGAGCACGCGGCCGCCGGAGGTCACCAGTTCGCCGTCCTCGTTCACGGCGGTGCCGGCATGGTAGACCGTCACGTTCTCCATGGCCTCGGCGTCCTCGATGCCGGTAATGACCTTGCCCTTCTCATACGGGCCGGGATAGCCGGCGGAGGTGAGCACCACGGAGACCGCCCACTCGTCGCGCCACGCGAGCTCGACCTCGTCCAGGCGCCGCTCGGCGCAGGCAAGCATGACTTCAACCAAGTCGCTGGCCAGGCGCGGCATGAGGACCTCGGTCTCGGGATCGCCAAAGCGGGCGTTGTACTCGATGACCTTGGGGCCGGCGGGCGTAAGCATAAAGCCGCCGTACAGGCAGCCGCGGAAGTCGATGCCCTCGCGATTGGCCTGGGCGATGGTCTCGTTGAGGATCCGGCACATCTCCTCGTGCTCCTCGGGCGTCACGATCGGCACCGGGCTGTACACGCCCATGCCGCCGGTGTTGGGGCCCTTGTCGCCCTCGAGGGCGCGCTTGTGGTCCTGCGAGGTTGCCATGGGGCGCACCGTCTTGCCGTCGGTGAAGGCCAGCAGCGTGCACTCGGGACCGGTGAGCATCTCTTCGATGACCACGGTGCTGCCAGCGGCGCCGAACGCGCCGTCAAAGCACTCGTGCACAGCGTCCAGGGCCTCGTCGAGGGTGAGCGCCACCACGACGCCCTTGCCCGCAGCCAGGCCGTCGGCCTTGACGACCACCGGGGCGCCCTGCTCGCGCACGTAGGCGAGCGCGGACTCCTCGTCGGTAAAGGAGCCGTAGGCAGCCGTGGGGATACCCGCGCGGGCCATGAGTTCCTTGGAGAAGCGCTTGGAGCCCTCGAGCTTGGCGCCCTCGGCACCCGGGCCAAAGCACGGGATGCCCGCGGCGCGAACCGCGTCGGCCACACCGGCGACGAGCGGCGCCTCGGGGCCGATTACCACCAGACCGCAGCCGGTCTCACGTGCGAAGTCCGCCACGGCGGCAGGGTCCTCAGCATCGAGGGCCACGTTCTCGCCCACGGCGAGCGTGCCGCCGTTGCCCGGCGCGATGTAGAGCGCGCCGCACAGCGGGGACTCGGCGAGCTTGGCCGCCAGGGCATGCTCGCGGCCGCCGCTGCCCAGCAGCAGGATGTCGATGGTGTTCTCAGGTGCGCTCATGCGTCCTCCTTATACGCAAGCGGGCCCCAAACGGAGCCCGCCTTTTCACAACCAGTTTTGCCGTCCCCCGACCCCATGCTATCGGGTCGCAGCAACATCAACCCAACAGGTTTGTGCAGCGGGCTTTCCAAGTGCCGGAGCTTGGGGTTGAAGAGAGGGACGCGCGGCTCACGCACGGCGCCTGACGATTGATCCCCAAGGTGCAGTGCTTGGGCAGGCCGCTACCAGTCCCGAACGATGGTCTGCTCGCGATCCGGGCCCACGGCGACAAAGCTCACCTTGCAGCCGGCGAGCTTCTCGATGTAGGCCACGTAGTCCTGGGCGGCCTGGGGCAGCTCGTCAAAGGTGCGGCACCCGGTGATGTCGCACTTCCAGCCGGGCAGCTCCTCATACACCGGCACGGCGCTTGCAAACGCGGCGGTGTGCTCGGGCACGGTGGCGTAGCGCGTGCCGTTCACGTCGTAGGCCACGCAGACCTTGATGGTATCGAACTCAGACAGCACGTCGAGTTTGGTCAGGGCGATATCGGTCAGGCCGTTCACGCGGGTGGCGTAGCGGGCGATCACGCCGTCGAACCAGCCGCAGCGGCGGCGGCGACCGGTGGTCACGCCGTACTCATAGCCGACCTCGGTGAGGGTGCGGCCGTCCTCGTCCGTGTCGTAGTCGAGCTCGGTGGGCATGGGACCGGAACCCACGCGGGTGGTGTAGGCCTTCATGATGCCGAGCACGCGGTCGATGGCCTTGACGCCCACGCCGGAGCCCGTCACGGCGCCGCCGGCGGTGCAGTTGGACGAGGTGACAAACGGGTAGGTGCCGTGGTCGATGTCGAGCAGCGTTGCCTGGGCACCCTCGAACAGGATGTTCTTGCCCTGCTCCACCAGGTCGTTGAGCAGGATGCCCGTCTCGCAGATGTACGGGCGCAGGCACTCGGCCATGGGCAGGTAAGACTCGCAAATCTGGTCCACCGTGTAGGTGGGCAGGTTGAAGATGCGCTCGAGCTGCGGATTCACGCGGTCAAGGACGGCGGCGAGCTTGGTGCGGAACGTGTCCTCATCCAGCAGGTCCTGCATGCGAATGCCCACGCGGGCCATCTTGTCCTGGTAGCACGGGCCGATGCCGCGCTTGGTGGTGCCGATGTTGTTCTTGCCCAGCAGTTCCTCGTAGGCGCCGTCCAGGTCGACGTGATACGGCATGATCACATGCGCGTTGCCCGAGACCTTGAGGTTGGCGGTGGAAATGCCGTCACGCTCGAACATGTCGATTTCCTCGAGGAGCACGGCGGGGTTCACCACGCAGCCGTTGCCGATGACCGAGATGCAGTCCGGGTACATGATGCCGGAGGGCACCTGGTGCAGGCCGTACTTCTTATCGCCCACCACGATGGTGTGGCCGGCGTTGTTTCCACCCTGGTAGCGGACGACGCAGTCGAACTCGGGAGCGATCAGGTCGCAGATCTTGCCCTTGCCCTCGTCGCCCCATTGGGTTCCCACCAACACTGTTGACGGCATGACTACTCCTCATTCCGTGCGAACGGGCCGCTCCCGCGCGCAGCTCTTGCAACCGGGTTCCTTCCCGGACCTGACCTCAGTGGGGTCAACGTTCCCATTATAGGCATGCAAAGGGCCCGTGCCGCCAACGATACGGCACGGGCCCTCATTCCACCATTACTCAATAGCGAGCGTGCGTAATGGCATGCGCAGATTGGCGGCCTTCGCCACTGCGACAGCCCTGCGACATTTTGTCGGAGCTCTGCGACAAAATGTCGCCGCTTTGTCGCAGTAGTGTCGCAGCTTTGTCGCAGTAGCATCGCAGCCGTGTCGTAGCGGCGTTGCATCGCTGCCAATGGCGCATATCGCTTGAGCACTAGCCCTTCAAATATTGACGAGCCGAGCTCGATTGCCCGGCGGTCGGCACTGCCAATCCGGCGTCAACCAGTTCGCGCAAGTAGCGTTGAACTGTTCGGACGCTTTTGCGCAGGCGTTGCGCAAGCTCCTGCGCGTCCACCGGCTCTTCCTCGTCAAGCATGAGATACACGCTGCGAACAATGGGGCGCAGGGCGGAAAGCCGGTCGTCATCACCCGCGGAATCACACGCCGCCAACTCGAGCATGTCATCAGCCCATGCAAGAGGAACGCCCTGTTCCTGCAGGTGTTTTGCAAGATCGCGCACCCTATCCGAATCCAACCCCAGGGCTTCGTGTATATCCCAAACTGAAGAGACCCCTCGCTCTCTCAACAAGAGAAGCAGCGCTTCCGCGTCTTTACCAACCGTTTCGTCGGTCAGCGTTGCAAGCCATGCACGATTTTCGACAATTTCGGTCCCGTGCCTACCCAAACACAGCGTCACGCGATCCATTCCAATGTGGAACTCGGGGCTTTCCAAAGCGCGGGAACGCATCTCCCTGATCATGAAAGGAATACCCGTACCGTTTCCCTCCGCGATCTTACCCCCCTCATCCGACAGCGGCACGCCATCAATGAGCGACATGAGCAAATCGTTGCGGCATTCCGACACGCCATCCGCTAAATTCTCGCGGGTTCTCGTTCCCCATAGGCCTCCGGGATTCGCTATCTCGATACGATTGGGATACACATCGATGCTTACCGATTGCCCCACGAACCGTTCATCGTACTCGCGGTGAACGACCGCATTTGCAATCGCCTCGCGTAGAACCTCCCGGGGAATTTCAAGCTCATCGTGACGACCAGTGCCAGTCACCAGAGAAACGCTTCTTAGGTTGCGAGCGACCGTCTCGACGGCCATGTCCACCATCTCGACAACGCCGCCGTCGCATCGGACTCGGTCGAGAAAACGCACTGAACCAGGAGCACCCTTTTCGTTGTCGGGAAACACCGCAACATCAATGATTAGCTTCGGGTAGTACTGCTGGGGGTACAGGCCAAGCACAAGCAAGCCTGCAAGGGTCACGCTTCCGTCTGCGGTAAGCACGCCGAGGCGCTTGAGCTGGTCGATCTTTCCATTAGCCCCGCGTAGGGCGCGGCTGTGCCGCCGAGCCCTCAACAGTTCGTCAACCAGCGCGTCGTCGAGATCTTCCATATGGGCAACAGGAATTCTGTCGGCACCACTTCGCACCATCGCGTGCTGTATCTCAAAGAGCTCTGTCGCCGAGAGCTGCACATCTTTATCAAACACGCGCTTAAAGCTCCCCGAGCGTATGCCCCGGGCATCGATATAGCAGGGCTTCTGGGCCAGCTCGTTCTCCTCGATTTCGACTACCAGCAAATGCTCGCCTTCAAAATCAATCACGTCCGCTTGATAACGAGGTGGATTTGCAAGCTTGACGCCATCTTTCCCGCCATCGCCGATGCCGCTCATGAACTGATCGAGCGTTCGTTCTGGATTAAATCCCTTGGAAACAACAAAGCCTTCCGGCTCACTCAAACCCAACAGCAGGGTGCCACCGTTGGTGTTGGCAAACGCGCTCACGCTTTCCCAAACATCGGAACTCAGTTTTTTGCCGCACGCCTTTGCTTCAAATTTTGAATTATCCGTTCCATCTGCGCGCATTTGATAAATAGCCGAGGCTAATTGCTCCGCGGTAATCATGACGCCCCACCGCCTCATTGCGTGACGAATTTCACTTGATGCGCTCAAGTATACGCGCACTGCGACACGGCCGCGACAGCTCTGCGACAAAATGTCGCAGCCGTGTCGCAGTCATGTCGCAGACGTATCGTAGCGACGGTACGGCATCGTCGTTGCGCGTCGTCCCGCCGCAGCCTCGCGTTGGCGAAGCATCGCCTTAATGAAGGCGCGTTCTATTCAACCGCGTGTTCGTCGATCTCGTAGAACTTGGTCGACGCGGGCAGGAACATCAGGTCGACGTCGCCGATGGGGCCGGAACGGTTCTTGGCCACGATCACGCGCGTGATGCCAAAGTCCGGACGATCCTCGCGCTCGGCCTCGGCCTCGGTGCTCGAACGATCCAGCAGCATGACGATGTCGGCGTCCTGCTCGATGGAGCCCGATTCGCGCAAGTCGCTCATCTGCGGGCGCTTGCCCGTACGGCCCTCGAGCGAACGGTTGAGCTGCGACAGCATGATGACGGGGACGCCCAACTCTTTAGCCATGATCTTGAGGCCACGGCTCATCTCGGACACCTCGACGGCACGGTTGCCGTTGTAGTTCTTGCCTGCCGGCGGATTCACCAGCTGCAGGTAGTCCAGGATGATGACGGCGCGCTCCTTGTTGTGGAGCATGCGTCGCGCCTTGGCGCGAATCTCGGTCACCGTGGTGCCGGGGGTGTCGTCGATAAGGATGTCGAGGCGGCCGAGCTCGGCGATCGCCTCGTTGATGTTCGCCCACTCCTCGGGCGAGATGCGGCCAGTGCGGAAGTTGGACATGTTCACCATGGCCTGCGCGCAGATAAAGCGCTGCGCGATTTCCTTGCCGGACATCTCCAGGGAGAAAAAGCCCACGGTGTAACCATCCGCCGCCGCGTTGAGCGCCAAGTTCAACGCGAACGAGGTCTTACCCACGGCCGGACGGGCGCCCAAAACCACGAGCTGGCCCTCGCGCAGGCCCATGAGCATGCGGTCGAGGCTGGGGTAACCCGTGGGCGCGCCGTGGACGTCGCCACCGGCGCGGGCCACCTCCTCGGCCTCTTGATACGCCTCGGTCATAAAGTCCGAAAGGCCCTTATACGAGCTCTTGACCTCGCGCTCCGTAACGGAGAGCAACATGGACTCCGCACGCTCGATGACCTCCTTGGTGTCGAGCGGAGAGTCGTAGGCAAGGGCGCTGATCTGGTTGGTGGCGCCGATGATCTCGCGCAGCATGGCGTCGCGCCGCACGATCTCGGCATGATGCTGCCAATGGGCGAGCGCCAGCGTGTTGCCCATGAGCTCCAGGATGTACGCCTCGCCGCCCACGGCCTCGAGCTTGTCGATGGAGCGCAGGTAATCGATGAGCGAGATCGAGTCGATGGGCATGCTGCTCTCGTACATGCCGGACATCGCGGTAAAGATCGTCTTGTGCGAGGGGCGATAGAAGTCGTCGGGCAGCAGCTCGACGAGCGCCTCCTCGACCACCTCGCCCGACAGCATCATCGCGGCGAGGACGTTACCCTCGGCCTCGGTGTTGTTGGGCAGGCCCTTGATCGCGCCAAGGTCAGTCGAACCCGTTTGCGACCAGCTGTTGCTGACGATTTCCACGCGGCCTCCTCATGCCATTCGCAACCTGATTACATCGGTAGGGATGTTCAATGGTAGGGTATCCGGTGCATTTCGCAACCAATCGGCGGCAATTGGGGCCCTTGCCGCCCGCATGCGATATTCCACACACGCATGGGGATAACTAGATACGCCCCATCTGCACAAAGAGCGATTATCAACGTTTTCCACAATGTGAACAGAGCATGTGGAATAGTTTTCCACATATACGAAAGGAGCGAAGTGCGCGCGCTGAAGCGGGTGCGCGTACTTTTTCACAGTGGAGTTCGTGCTTGGTTTTTAGATATTTTCGCAGGTAGATACTGGTGTCTGTAGATATTCACCTCGACTACCCGGCAAGGATGCTATTTTGAACTGCACCTGCATCCTGTGTTTTGACCCGCGCTAGCTGCGAACTCTTCCGAGCCTCAATCCGTGACCTGTGGATTTCTTCTTTCAGAGTCAAAGAGCTCCGTCGTGCCAAAAAATGATCAAACAGGCTCGGGCTCCAGGATCAAACAAGCTCGGACCACCAGGACGCCTCGCTTAAGCGTGCGGCGAAGACTGGCGTTGACATCGATGACCGCCATGCGCGGTGCCAGAGCACCTCACCCAAGCGCGAGTCGAAGACCAGGGCCAGTCGCACCGGCGTGAAAACGCGGCTTGGAGACCGGCGCGTTCAAACCGGCCGAGTGCCACGCGGCTTTGGGGCCGGCGCGTTCAAACCCGCCGTGCACAGAAAAGGCCCCGCGCACAGAGCGCGGAGCCTTAATCACATACACGAAGATGCGCGTCGCAGCACGTGCTACTCGGCGGCAGCCTCGGTCTCGACCTCAGCGGTCTCCTCAGCGGCGGCCTCGGTCTCCTCGACCTCAGCCTCGGCCTCCTCCTCAACGCCCACGAGGACGATGATGGAGGTGCGGATCTCGCGGTAGATGGAGATGGAGACCTCGTGAGCACCGGCAACCTTGATGGGCTTGCCGAGCTCGATGCGCTTGCGGTCGACGTCCACGTCGAGCTGAGCCTTGACCGCGTCGGCGATCATGGCAGCGGTGACGGAACCAAAGAGGACGCCCTCCTCGCCGACCTTGGCGTCGACGGCGACCTTCTGGCCATCGAGCTTGGCCTTGAGGGCCTCGGCATCGGCCAGACGAACGGCCTCGCGCTTCTCGATGTTGTGACGACGCTCCTCGAGCTGCTTGAGGTTACCCTTGGTGGCAGCAACGGCGAGCTTCTGCGGAATCAGGTAGTTCTCGGCGTAACCCTGAGCGACGTCGATGACGTCACCCTCGCCGCCCTTGCCCTTGATCTCACCAAGCAGAACAACTTTCATGGGTACCCTCCCTACTTCTTCTCGCGAGGACCGCGGGTGGACACCACGGGCACGGCGTACGGCAGGAGAGCCATCTCGCGGGCGCGCTTGATGGCGTTCGCGATGTCGTGCTGATGCTGCGTGCAGGCGCCAGTAACGCGGCGCGGCTTGATCTTGCCGCGGTCGGTCATGTACTTGCGAAGGAGCTGAGTATCCTTGTAGTCGATGTACTCAGTGCCCTCCTTGCAGAACTGGCAGTACTTGCGACGCGGCTGACGGGCAGAATAATCATTAGCCATGTCTCAATACCTTTCGTGACGGCGGTACAGGCAAAACGCCGTACCGCCAACTACATATCATCCCTAGAACGGGATGTCCTCATCGTAGACGTCGACCGCAGGGGGAACCGGAGCCGCCATGGGCGCCGGGGCCTGCTGCGGAGCGGGCGCGGGGGCGTAGCCGCCCTGCTGGCCATAGGACGGAGCCGGCGCGTATCCGCCGCCCTCGCCCTGCTGGCCGCGGGACATGAACTCGATCTCATCGACGATGACCTCGAGCTTGCTGCGGCGCTGGCCGTCGCGCTCCCAGGAGCTGTAACGGAGCTTGCCCTCGATCGCGACCTTCGACCCCTTCGAGAGATAGCGCTTCACGGCCTCCGCACGGGTGCCGAACATCGTGCAGTCCACGAAGTTCGGGTAGTCCTCCCAATCGCCCGTCTGGGGATTGCGGCGACGGTCGTTGACCGCCACGCCAAAGCTCAGGACCTGCGTGCCGCTCGAAGTGGCGCGCAGCTCGGGGTCGCGGGTGAGGTTACCGGAAATGTTGACTCGATTGATGCTCATACGTGTTCACTACCTCTCACGCGGCGAATGTGGCGCCGCATCCATACAAATGACCTACTCCTGGTCGTCGCGACGGACGATCATGTGGCGGATCACGGCGTCGGTAATACGAAGCACGCGATCGAGCTCCGCGATGGAAGCCGGGTCTGCATGGAAGTTGATGAGGGTGTAGTCACCTTCGGTGAGCTTGTCGATGGCGTAAGCGAGCTTGCGCTTGCCCCACTCGTCGACGTTGTCGACCTTACCATTGCCCTCGGCGATCGTGGTGTCGATGCGCTTCATCACGGCGAGACGAGTCTCGGGATCGAGGTTGGGGTCAACGAAGAACAGCAGTTCATAAGCCTTCATGTGGTCACCTCCTCTGGACAAACGGCTTCGGGTCGTGAAGGTGCGCCCGAAGCAGGAAAAGACGTGCTAACTATAGCCGAGTCTGCACATCTTGCAAGGTGAACGACCGCATACCCCATGACCTCCACACATCCTTTGACGCCGCCGTCAAAAGCCTGTGATTCGCCACGCAATGAGCATGCCATGCCGTTCAGACAAAAAAACGGCGACGCGTCGCGTCTCTTCACCTCTGCAGGCGGGCACATCTCTTACCGCCGATGTCTCGCCGCAGGTCAGGCATTCGGAGTTCTGCGCAGCAAGACGCCCCGCGCGCGATTGCTCCGCAGAACAACCACACACGGGGCGTCGGCGTCTTCACCGTTTTGCCACGGGGACATCAAGCCTGAATCGGACCATTTTCTTGCGGCTCATCATCATGCGAGGTAATGGGGCCTAAGGGAATCGGCTTCTTCGAAGCATCGGGCTCGACAGGCGCCTCGCCTGAGGAATCCACCGCCCCGTCGGAGCCGCTCTCGTCCTTGGCGGGACCGCAATCGCCCTCGGCCTCACGCCCCAGAGCCTCCCTTTGCGTCCCAGATAGGCCCTGCTCCTCGGCAATGCTGCGGGCCGCCGCCTCAGCCGCCTCGCGAGCGGCCTCCTCATCAACCGCAGGCGCCGCGTACTCCTCCGAATCCAGCGAGACGACGCGCTCGAGGGAAGCGGCAGACGGGGCCACCGGCGCCTCGGCGGGGCATTCCGCACCCGCAGCCTGAGTGGACTCGACAGGAGCGGCGGGCTCGACGGGCGCAGTGCGCTGGGCGGGGGCAGTGGATTGGGCAGCGGCAGCGGAATCGACAGGCGCAACGGGCTGAACCGGCGCCGCACACGAGCCACAGTCTGCAGAATCAGTCGTCGTGGCGCCTTGGGATCCGGACTGGGACCAGCTGGCGGACTGGGCAAAGTCGTTGCCGTTGGAATCGGGCTGGGCCGTCGACGCATCGGACGCAGTGGGGTTCACCGGAGCGCCCATGCCGGAGTCGGACGCGCCGCCACGATGCGGCACATCGCTGGGGAGCGGGTCGGCGGAAACGCCCCAACGATGCACGTCAAAGCGGCAGAACCACTGCCCCATGGCGTTCATCGACACCAGGCTCATGGCCGTCGAAATGGCGCTTCCCACAAACGCAAGCGCGATGACGACCACGATGAACAGCAGCAGCGGGCCGGCGCCGATGCGCAAGAGCTGCTCGAGGAGAAAATGCCAGCCGTTCATATACGACCCCGACAGGCCCACGAACGCCGTCGCGCTCATGACGCCGCCCATCACGACCAGCATGAGAACCAACGAGACGACGAACGCATACACTCCCGAGATAGCCCCACCGATCAACGTCACGAGCAGCACCTTCAAAAAGCCGCCAAAATCGCGACCGATCATCTGAAACAGCCGATCGAGGCGCCATCCGGCGGAAAAGCTGTCGTACAGGGTGGCGCGAAGGGTCGCGGCCTGCAGGAAGGTGCCCATTGCGATGCTCACCACCATGGTCAAGATCGACATCGCGGCGCCCGAAGCCATAGCGGTCGCAACGCTCACGGCATTGCCCGCGGTAAGACCGGTAAAGAGCATGTACAAGGAGCCCGGGAAGACCACCTGCAGCACCAGCGCGATGACGAACCCCAGGGAGAGGGACACCAAAAACGCGCGCCCGCCCGTGGAAAACACCTTGCCGTAGTCCACCCCACGCTGCTTGGGGGCGGCGTCGACCCCCCACGCGGTCAGACGGGCCCATTCAAGACCGTAACCCATCAGGACGATCTGCCCCAAGATCGGAATCCATCCAACCAAGGTGAGCACCAGAACCGGCTTGACCCACCCCTTATCGCGAGTGAGCATATGCCACGATGACATAAACCCGAGATTTTGCGCGTACATCATTCCTCATCTCTTTCGAAGAGCCTGTTTTCATGATGCAGTGTAGCCCGACACATGCCCGGCACGCGCGCGAACGCCCGGGATTAAGTGCGGCTTAAGGCGCACGTGCGCGGAACCGCCCGTTACATGTGTGGAAACCACCGGCCATATGTGCGTAAACCGCCGGTTGAAACAACATGGTTCGTTTCAACCGGCCGCTTACGCACAGAAATACCCCTGATAATGTGCTTTACCAATGGTTTGAAACGATCAGCGTGTTTTCAAACGGTGGTTTACGCACATAGTGGCACAGGGCGCATAACGGCACGTGGCGCATGGCGGCACACGGCACGCAGCAACACATGGCACACGGCGGCACGTGGCCCGCCCGGCCCCGGCGTTGCGGGCTGCGCCTGCAAACGTCGTCGCACTTCCCCAGCTCCGCCCCCTCGCGGGTTCGAATCCTCACGCGGCATACAAAAAAACGAGCCGCTGGGGCTCGCTGCGTCAAACAATAATGGCGGAGGAGGAGGGATTCGAACCCTCGTACCCGGGGTTACCGGATAAACGGTTTTCGAGACCGCCGCATTCAACCACTCTGCCACTCCTCCGTAGAAGTGAAAACGGCGCGTACCCATGGGGAAGACGCGCCGCTGAAAGTTCTGGCGGAGAGTCAGGGATTTGAACCCTGGAGACGCTTTTGGCGCCTACACGATTTCCAATCGTGCTCCTTCGGCCACTCGGACAACTCTCCGTGAATGCAGGGGCTATTGTACCGTAAATACCGAACGGCGCAAGCGTCATTATGAGAAAGATTGCAAAACCCGCCGCGCGCCGTCGAGCCGGACGCATCGAACCTCCGCTAAAATTGATGGGCGCAGACGCGCCTCGCGAAGGGAGATGCCGTGGTTCCAGCTGTTTTGGCGGCGACGCAAAGCGCCGCATCGATCTCATCCGCAGCGGGCCAAACCGTCGCCATCCCCATCGCCTTCGAGATGCTCGCCGTCATCGTCGCATCTGCGGGCGGCGTGCTGTCCGCCCGTGAGAGCAAGCTCGACCTTATCGGCGCCATCGGCCTGGCGGTCATCGTGTCGCTGGGCGGCGGCCTGATCCGTGACGTCATCCTGCAGGTGGGCGACGTCTACATCCTTCGACAGCCGCTGGCGCTGCCCGTCTCCATTGCCACCGCCGCCGCCGTGTTCATGTTTCCCATGGTGGTCGAAAAGCCCGACCGCCTGGTCGCCGCCCTGGATATCTTCTCGGTGGGCTTGTTCGCCGTCATGGGCGCGGACAAGACGATGGTCTACGGTTATCCGCCCGTCACCTGCGTCATGATGGGCTTTTTCACCGCAGTGGGCGGTGGCATGCTGCGCGACATCTGCCTCGCGCGCGTGCCCTACATCTTCCAGCGCAGCAACCTCTACGCCATCGCGGCCATCGCGGGCGCCATCGCCTACATGACGCTCATCGAGAGCCTGGGCATGTGGAACATCGCCGCCGCGACGATCAGCGTCGCGCTCACCATGCTCATACGCTGGTGGTCCATCCGCTACAACATCATGAGCCCCACCGAGTTCGACCCGCACAAGCTTCCCGAGCCCGTCAAGAAGGTCGCCCGGCCCGTGGTTCGCCCCATCCAGCGCGCCGGCCATCACGTGAGCGCCAAAACGAGCCAAGCCGCCGCCCGCGCACGCGACCGCAAACGGCACCGCCGCCAGCAAAATCGCTAGGGCGCGGACCTCGTGCGAGGCGCCCGGCTGTTTTCAAGCCCCTCGCACGAGGTCCTTACACGCCCTTGCCTACAGCACCGTCATGCTGAACGTGTAGGAAGCGCTCTGGCCGGGGGCGAGCGTCGTGATATCGCGCTTATGCTCGAACACATCGTCCTCGCTCGTGAGCGTGGCGTGCCCGGTCCAAGGCTCGAGGGCGACGAACGGGGACTCGCCCTGCGCGGACCAGATGCCGATATAGCGGAAGTCGGGGAAGTCGACACGCACGCCGCGGCCGCTCTTGGTGCCGCGGAGCGTCAGCGTGTTGCCCGGGACATCCGTGAGCATGACCGCATCGTGGGCAAAAAGCTCACGTGAGATGGGCAGGGTGTCGGCGTTCTCGACGGGCGTCGTCGTCATGTCGTAGGTGAGCAGGCCGCCCTCGGCGATGGTGGGTGCCTCGCACGTCCAGGGCTCTGTGAACTCGATGGCGTAATCCTCGAACACCTCGTCATCGGAGCCCGGGGCGGGAACGTTGAAAGCGGGGTGGCCGCCCACGGAGAACGGCATCGGGGCATCGCCGGCGTTGGTCACTGCGAACGTCTGGGTGAGCGTTGCCTCGCCGGTAACGGCGTAGGTCATGTTGAGCTTGAAGTTGTACGGGTACGCCTCGAGGGTCTCGGGCGTGCTGGCGAACTCGAAAGTCACGGACGAGCCGTCCTCGGCGACCTCCGCCACACGATGCTCGTTGATGCGGGCGAGGCCGTGACGGGGCATGCGGCACACGCCCTGGGCGCTTTGGGCCTCATCGTTGCGCAGGGAGCCCACAATGGGGAACAGCACGGGAGCGTGCTTGCCCCAAAACGCCGGGTCGGCCTGCCAGAGATACTCGCGGCCATCGAGAGAAAGACTCGTGAGCTCGGCGCCCATGGAGCTGATCTTGGCGGAGACCCCGCCCTTGGAGATAGTGGTGAGGGTGGCCATTGAAAGGCTCCTTTCGGTTGAAACATCAACGGTACTGATTGTATCGCCGTTCCGCCCATCTCGGCTGGACGCGCAATTGGCCGACCGCTCCAACATGAAAAGGGGACGGGTTGCCCCGTCCCCCATATAGCCCAGCTCAGAAAGCTCGGTTACTCATCGCGCTTGCGCCGAGCGCGACCAAGGGCGATGCTCGCCATCGAAATGGCAGCAAGAGACCCGGCGACCAGCGCAGTCGGATCGCCCGTTTGCGGCAGCCCGCTCGTAGAACCCGACCCGCTTGCGCCCGCGTCACCATTGCTGACCGGCGGCTTGGGATCGTTCGGCTCCTCGGGGTCCACCGGAGGTTCCGGATCGACCGGGGGCTCGGGGTCCACCGGAGGTTCCGGATCGACCGGGGGCTCGGGGTCCACCGGAGGTTCCGGATCGACCGGGGGCTCAGGGTCGACCGGGGGCTCGACCTCAATCGTGAACTCACGAGTGACCGTGCCGGAGTACGCACCGATGCCCTCGATGGTCACGGTGGCGGTTCCGGGAGCGGTGTTGTTCTCAAACGTCATCAGGTAGTCGACGCCGTACACGAGGTCCTTGCCGTCGCAGGTGAGCTTCTCGTCAAGGGCGAGGGCGTCCACCGGATGCTCCTCACTCGCGCTCTCGACCACCACGCGCTCGGGAACCTCGACGCTCACCTGAGCGGCATCGGAGATGTCGATCTTCTGGGCAGGCTGGCGCAGGCGAATCTCGGCGGCGGACATGTAGACCTTGCCGTTGTCGGCATAGGTCTCGGTGCCCTCAAAGCGGAAGTACTTCGCCGTGACGGGAGCATCGAACTGCGCGACCTTCCAGCCCTTGTCGCGCTCCCACGAACCGCTGGCGGCGTCCTTCCAATCCGAGCCGTTCTCGCTGTACTGGATGCGGTAACCCGTCACCGTGCCGTTGTCGCTCGCGTCCTGGCGGGGCAGGTAGCGCAGGGCCTCGATGGTCGCAGGCTCCGGCAGCTCCATTTGGACCCACATGTCCTTCTGGGCGCCGCCATCCCAATGGGAGTGGTACTTGGTGTTGACGTCCTTATCAAAGGCGAGCCCGATCGGGCCCTCGCCGCTCGTCGCGGGCTTGTGCTCGCTGCCGGCGGTGTTCTTGGTCATCTTCTCGACCGGGTAATCGCGCGACGCGTCGTCGTTCGCCAGGGCGTCGCCGCTGTCGACATCGGCGGCAAGGTTGATGGTGAACACAGAGCTCTTCGCGTGGTCCTCGGACTCGAGGAGGATCTTGATCTTGTTGTCGTGCGCAGGCAGAACGGTCATCGCGGCGTTGTCCTTAGGCTCGGCAACGACCTCCGCGGTAAGCGCGCGCGTGGAGAACTCGCCGGATGCGAGAACGGCGGCGCTCAGCTCCTGGCCGTTCACCGCGAGCTTCGCGAGCTCAGCGGTGCCGTTCACCGGGTAGGAGGTGGTTGCCTCGATGAGCTCGACCTCGGTGACCATGGTGCAGGGCTTGGAAGCGCGCGCCTTGTGCTCGGACGCGTTCGTCACGTTCATGCGAACGAACGTCGCAGTCGTAGGCGTGAACTCGTAGCTGTACTTCTTAACGTTCGTGGAGGACTCGGCGGCGTCGATGGTCTCCTTGACGTCGAGCGTTCGCCAGCTGCCCTCGGCGCCCGTCTCGGACACCTCGAACGTCGTGGTGTCCGCATCGGGGTACGTTCCCGAGGCGTTGTCGCGGCCAAAGAACACGTTGATCTTGCCAAAGACGCGCTGCGTGTCATAGCGGAACGTGATCGATGCCTTGTTATTGCCGTTCTGCGAGTACTGCCAGTTGGACCAGCAGGTCTCGTTGCGGCCGCCACTGCTGTTGGAGCCGATCTCGGTCTTGCCGTCCTTGATGGCGTCGAGCGTGTCGGAGGTCTGGCTCTCGGGAACGCTCTGGGAGAGCTTCGCGTCCTTGGTCACGCTTGAGCCGAGCTTGACCTCGCCCTCCTGCACGCGAACCGTGGCCTGGACCGCAAGGTCCTTGCCGAACACGTTTGCCGTGCCCTCGACCGTTACGTTACCGGGCTGGGCATAGGCATCATCACCGGGGGTCTTCCACGTCACGGGGAAGCTCGCGTTGAGGATCGTGCCGTCATCCAGAACCGCGGGACGGCCCTGCGGCAGCACGGCAGGAGATGCCACCTGTGTCGTGGTCGAATAATTCAAGAGCGCGGCGACCTCGGTGAGCACCGTCACGTTGGCGGACACCGGAAGCCCGCAAACCGTGCCGCTCACGCTGAAGGAGCCGGGCTTGGAGAGCTGGTCGTTGGAAACAGCCTGCCACTCGACCGGCTGCTCGCTGGAGCTGCCGTCGGTGTAGCGGACCTCGATCTGAGTGGGCAGCTCGAGCGCCGACCCGGCCTTGACGTAGTAGTTCTTGGAGTAGAAGAAGCTGTCGATCTGCTTGCCCGCATCCGGGTTGCCGGGAGCGGCGGCAACGGGGATCGTGACGCTCGTCGGCTCCAGGCCGTCCGCGCTCACGGTGACCTTCACCTCGCCCGCGCTCTTGCCCGCGCGGACGATGCCCACCAGCTGGCCCGCCTGAGCGGCGCGGCTGGAATCGCGATAGGAATGATGGTCGGCCTGAACGCCGTTGTCGATGCCGGCCAGGGCACCCGCGCCCTCGACCTTGAAGCTCACCTTGTTGGTAGCGTCGGGGACAATGACGCCGTTCTCATCGGTAACATCCACCGTGATGTAGGCGAGGTCGGTGCCGTTGCCGGTCATCTTGGTGCGGCTCGCGGTGGCACGAAGCTTTTTGGCGGGGCCTGCGGTGGTCACGCTCTTGCGGCCGTCCCAGCTCTCCGTGGAAAGCTCCTTGCCCTGGTCGTCATAGGCCTTTGCGGTAATGGTGCCGTCGGCGTAGGGAACTTCCCATGTGAGGTACAAATCGGAGTGCGTAGGTGTCTTGGTGCCGTCCTCGCCCTTGTACACGCGGTAGCTGTAGCCGCCATCCGTGGTCACCTTGGTCAGGGCCTTCTTGCCCAGGGACTGCGGATTGCCGCCCTTCGCGGGCGTGAAGAAGAGCTCGACCTGCGGGGCGTCGGTGTAGACAACGACCTCGACGTTCTTCTTGTCGCCAGTCTTGACCACCACGTCCTCGTTCCATGCGGGAAGCATGTGCAAGGTGTTCACGTTGTCGTTCCACTGGGACTGGTACAGGTAGTAGGAGTCCTTGGGCAGGCCGGCGGTGTCGATGATGCCGAAGTACGAGCTCTTGGGCGAAGGCCAAGCGCCCTGCGCGCCGGCGTTCGTGCCGTTGGCGGGCGTGGGCTCACCTAGGTAGTCAAAGCCCGTCCACACGAACTCGCCCGCCATGAAGTCGTTCGTGATGATGTCGAACCACGCCTCGGACGCGTAGGCGCCCCAGCCGACCTTGGACTTGTCGTACGAGGTCAGCAGCTTATTGACAAGGGAGTTGTTCGCCTTGGTGCTGTACACGCCGCGGCTGTTGGTGGCGGAAGCGGTCTCGGAGCCGATGAGGCACCAGTTGGGTTTAGCCTTATGGACAGACTGGTAGTTAGCGCTCGTTGCGTAGTTCAAGCCAACCACGCCGCCGGCATCGCCGATAACGTCGGAGTTCAGCACCGTATTGCCGGCGTCGCCCTTCATCTTGTTGTCGCCGGTGGTCACCGGACGCGTCGGGTCGGCAGCCTTGGCCCACTTGACCATGTTCTGCAAAATAGCGCGCGCGTCAGACTGGTTGTAGCCGGCAGCGCTCTCGCTCATCTCGTTGCCGAGCGACCACATGATCACGGCCGGGGAGTTCACATCGCGCGCGATGGACTGCTCGAGGTCGAACTGCGCCCACGTCTTGTTCGCATCGGCGCCCACGAGCTCGGATTCACCCATCTTCTGGTTGAAGAAGCGGGCGTAATCGTTGCCGTTGCCGTTCTTGGGCCATGCCAAGCCATCGAAGAACTCGACGTCGAGCAGCATACCCTGCTCGTTGCATACTTCGATGAGCTCCTTGGCGGGAACGTTATGCGAGGTGCGGATGGCGTTGCAGCCCATGTCCTTGAGGATCTTGACCTGGCGCTCGATCGCATCGCGCGTGGAGACCGATCCCAGCGCGCCCTGGTCGTGGTGCATGCAAACACCCTTGATCTTCATCTTCTCGCCGTTCAGCGAAAAACCGCTGGCGGGATCGAAGTCGAAGAAACGGTAGCCGAAGTCGACGTAGTACGCATCGACGACCTTGCCGTCCTTCTTGATCTGAGTGCGCACCGTGTAAAGATTCGGGTCGTCAAGGCCCCACAGCTCGGGGGCCGCAGTGGTGTTGGCGGAGGACTCGACCGTGACGGACGCACCCGCCTTGACGGTCTTCTCAGCCGTTGCCTCGGCGATCTTCTGCTCAGGCTCACCGCCGCGCGGGAACACCGTACTTACCACGGTGAACGTGGCATCGCCCTTGCCGTCGTTCTCAACCGTCGTCTTGAAATTCGTCTTGACGTTCGTCTTGTTCGAAGCGGAGAGCTCCGGAGTGCTCACCACGACGCCGTCCTTGGCAACGTGCAGCGGGTCGGTCACGACCAGGTTCACATCGCGCCCGATGCCGGAGCCGGAATACCAGCGGCTCGAAGGCGTCTGATGGTTGACCTTGACGACGATGGTGTTCTCCTCGCCCACCTTTATATAGTCGGTGAGGTCGAAGGAGAACTGCGTGTAGCCGTTGGGGTGGGTGCCGAGCTTATGCCCGTTGACCCATACCGTGGAATCCATGTACACGCCGTCGAAGTCGATGCGGATGCGCTTGCCCGCAAGCTCCTTGCCCACGGTGAAGCTCTTGCGGTACCAACCGATACCGCCCAGCTTGTAACCGCTCTCGGCCTCGCCCTTTTGCGTGTACTCCTGATCGATGCTGTAGTCGTGGGGCAAATTCACATGCTCCCAAGTGGAGTCGTCGAACTCGGGCGCCTCCGCCCCCTTCGCATCGCCCAGGTTGAACTTCCAGTTCTCGTTAAAGCTCTGGATGCGCGCGGCAGGGTCGTTGAGCGTGTTGACGTACACGACCTCCTCCGCGGAGCTCATCTGCGTCGACGAGCTCGACCGGACTTCGGGCGCGCCCTCGGCAAAGCAGTACGTTGCAGGAGTTGCGAGCAGCATGGCGCCCAATGCGCCCGCAACGGCGCCTCGCGCGACCCGTCCGCATGCTCCATGCAGCGAGATTGGGGCTTTCAACCTCATAGCCATCTCCGTTCTCGATTGTTTTGACACAATCTGGCCAAAGTAATGGTCGAATGGTACTGCCGTACTTCGTTTAGCAGTACATCTGTTTCGGTAAAGGGTAGGTACGGCGCCGCGCGCGGTCGATATGGGCAGGATTTACCTCACAATGTGTTGCTCGCGTGTCGCTTGAAACGCTTCAGCATCCGCTATCATTAGGCACCTTTACATTCGATAAGGCACCGAATTAAACTGGTTACGAACAATTTGACTTACAGGAAGGAGCTGAATCATGTCGACCACGTGCGGCGACTCTGCATCGCAGGGCGCCGAGGACACTCCCACCGAGAACGCGCGCGACCTCGACGCCGAGCTGGACGACGGCACCGCCCGGGCAAAGCGCATCTTGCAGGGCCTGGGCTTTTGCGGACATTACATGCACTTTCACGGAGGTGGACGGTCGGGGCAAGTGCCCATCGTGTGCATGCTCGACCGCTGCGGAGGCCAGCTCTCACAGCAGGAACTCGGCTCGCACTTTGAGCTCAAGCCCGGGTCGCTTTCCGAGATCCTCTCCAAGATGGAGGCGGCTGGGCTCATCGAGCGCACGCGCGACACCAAGGACCGCCGCCAGCTGTTCGTCAAGCTCACCCGGGCGGGCAGCGAACTGGCTCGTCGGGAACATGAGAAGCGCCAAGCGTTTCGCCGGGTCGCCTTTAGCAGCCTGACCGTCGAAGAGCAGGAGCAGCTCGCCGAAATGCTCGAGAAGATACGCGTCACCTGGGAGGAGTTAGATGGTTAAGACACTCGCCGCATCCATCCGCGATTACAAGTGGCACACCATTGCCACACCCATCCTTGTTTTGTTCGAGGTCGCCTGCGAGATGGCGATCCCCTTTGTGACCGCCAACCTCATCGACACCATCAAGGACGGCGCGACCGTTGCGCAGATTTTGCCCACGGCGGGCCTGCTCGTGGTTATCGCGCTCGTCTCGCTGTTCTTCGGTGCGGCGGCGGGCATCACCTGCAGCCACGCGAGCTGCGGATTTGCAAAGAACCTGCGCCACGACCTGTTCTACAAGATCCAGACGTTCTCCTTTAGCAACATCGACCAGTTCTCCAGCTCGTCGCTCGTCACCCGCCTCACCACCGACGTCACCAACGTCCAGCAGGCGTTCATGCTCATCATCCGCATCGCGGTGCGCGCTCCGCTCGTCTTGATCTTCGCGTTCGTGATGGCGTATGCCATGGGCGGCTCCATCTCGTTCGTCTACCTGGCCATGATTCCGCTCCTCGGCCTGGGCCTGGGTCTCATCATCCACAAGGTGGGCCCCATCTTCACGCGCGTCTTCCATAAGTACGACGCCCTCAACGAGTCGGTCGAGGAGAACGTCACGGGCATGCGCGTGGTCAAGAGCTACGTGCGCGAGGACTACGAGAAGAAGAAGTTCGCCGCCGCCGCGCAGGACGTGTGCGCCGACTTCACCCGCGCCGAAAAGCTGCTCGCGCTCAACAACCCCATGATGAACCTGTGCGTCAACGGCGCCTTCGTGATCATCATCTTCCTGGGCTCCAAGCTCATCATCACCAGCCAGGGCGAGCTGTTCGATGTGGGCCAGCTCTCCTCCACCTTCACCTACGGCTTCCAAATCCTCATGAGCCTCATGCAGCTGTCCATGATCTTCGTGATGGTCACGATGGCCGAGGAGAGCGCCAACCGCATCGTCGAGGTGCTGCACGCCCAGCCCACGATCGACAACCCCAGCCAGGCCGTGCACGAGGTCGCCGACGGCTCCATCGACTTCGACCACGTGAGCTTCAAGTACTCCAAGCACGCCGAGCGCCAGGCACTCGACGATATCGACCTGCACATCAAGAGCGGCGAGACCATCGGCATCATCGGCGGCACGGGCTCGGCAAAGTCCTCGCTCGTGAACCTCATCGCCCGTCTGTACGACGTCACCGAGGGCGTCGTCCGCGTGGGCGGCGTGGACGTGCGCGACTACGACCTCGACGCCCTGCGTCATCAGGTCGCCATGGTGCTCCAAAAGAACGTGCTGTTCAGCGGCACCATCGCCGAGAACCTGCGTTGGGGCGACGCCGACGCAACCGACGAGGAGGTCCGCGAGGCGGCCAAGCTCGCCTGCGCCGACGAGTTCGTCGACGGCTTCCCCCAGGGGTACGACACCTGGATCGAGCAAGGCGGCTCCAACGTCTCCGGCGGCCAGAAGCAGCGCCTGTGCATCGCGCGTGCCCTGCTGCGCCGACCGAAGATCTTGATCCTCGACGACTCCACGAGCGCCGTCGACACCAAGACCGACGCCAAGATCCGCGCGGGGCTGGCAGCGTACCTGCCCGAGACCACCAAGCTCATCATCGCCCAGCGCATCGCCTCCGTGCAGGACGCCGACCGTATCATCGTCATGGAGGGCGGACGCATCGCGAACATCGGCACGCACGACGAGCTCATGGAATGCTCCGACATCTACCGCGAGACGTTCCTCTCTCAAAATCGCATGAGCGAGGAGGCCGAGGCCGCGGAGTCCGAGGCTGAGGCCGAGCAGGACCTCGACCAGGCGGCAGCGCCCGAGATGCGCGCCGCCGAGGAGCTGAACGCCGAGGAGACGCCTGCCGGCGAGCCGAACGACACGACCCAGGAAGGGGGTGAGGCGCATGAGTAAGGCATCCACCGCCGCACGCGCCAAGAACCGCAAGTCCGGCACCCTCAAGCGCATCATCAAGATGCTCTTTTCCTTCTATCCGGTGCTGCTGCCGCTGGTCATGGCGGGCGTGCTTCTCTGCGGCCTGATCAACTCCATCGGGTCGGTCTTCCTGCAAAAGGCGCTCGAGGTCATCTCCACCTCCTGGCAGACGGGCGACTGGACAGCGGCTCAACCCAAGATCCTCGGCCTGGTGACCGTCCTGGCGATCATCTATCTCATCGGCAACCTCTCCTCCCTGTTCTGGAACCGCTACATGGGCGTCGTCACGCAGGGCTCTCTGGAGAAGCTGCGCGAGAAGATGTTCAACCGCATGCAGGACCTCCCCATTCGCTACTTCGACACCAACCAGCGCGGCGACATCATGTCGCACTACACCAACGACATCGACACGCTGCGCCAGATGATCTCGCAGTCGCTGCCCAACCTGCTGCAGACCATCATCGTGCTCGCCACCGTCCTGGGCATCATGTTCTACTTCTCCGCCTGGATGGGCCTGGTGATCATCGCGGGCGTCGCCGTGATGACGTTCCTCACCAAGCTGCTGGGCTCCAACTCCGCACGCTTCTTCATTGCGCAGCAGATGGAGCTCGGCGTCGTCGAGGGACACATCGAGGAGGTCATGAACGGCCAAAAGGTCGTCAAGGCGTTCTGCCATGAGCGAGCCGCCGAGGAGGACTTCGACGAGCGCAACGAGAAGCTCTTCGAGGTGTCCCAAAAGGCGAACATGTTCGCCAACATCCTCATGCCCATCCTCATGAACCTGGGTAACCTCATCTACGTCATGGTGGCGCTCGCGGGCGGCGTGTTCCTCGCCCTCGACGTTCCCAACCTCTCCTTCTCCGGACTGCCGTTCTCCATTGCCGTCGTGGTCCCCTTCCTCAACATGACCAAGCAGTTCTGCGGTCAGATCGGCCAGGTTTCCCAGCAGATCAACGCCGTCGTCATGGGCCTTGCGGGCGCCGAGCGCATCTTCGAGCTTCTCGACCAGGAGCCCGAGGTCGATGAGGGCTACGTGACGCTCGTCGACGCGCAGGTCAATCCCGACACCTGGGAGATCGAGGAGGCCGATCACCGCACCGGCCTGTGGGCCTGGAAGCACCCGCACAAGGCCGACGGCACCGTGACCTATGTTCCGCTGCGCGGCGACGTGCGCATGGTCGATGTCGACTTTGGCTACACCCCCGACCACGAGGTGCTGCACGGCGTGTCCGTGTACGCCAAGCCCGGCCAGAAGGTCGCGTTCGTGGGTGCCACGGGTGCCGGCAAGACCACCATCACCAACCTCATCAACCGCTTCTACGACATCGCCGACGGCAAGATCCGCTACGACGGCATCAACGTCAACAAGATCAAGAAGGCCGATCTGCGTCGCTCCCTGGGCGTTGTGCTGCAGGACGTCAACCTGTTCACCGGCACCGTCATGGACAACATCCGCTACGGCAAGCTGGACGCCACGGACGAGGAATGCATCAAGGCCGCCGAGCTCGCCGGAGCCGACGACTTCATCCGTCGCCTCCCCGACGGCTACAACACCATGCTCACCGGCAACGGCTCGCAGCTGAGCCAGGGTCAGCGCCAGCTCGTGTCCATCGCGCGCGCCGCGGTTGCGGACCCGCCCGCGATGATCTTGGACGAGGCCACGAGCTCCATCGACACGCGCACCGAGGCCATCGTGCAGCGCGGCATGGACGCCCTCATGCAGGGGCGCACGACCTTCGTCATCGCGCACCGCCTCTCGACGGTCCGCAACTCCGACGTGATCATCTGCCTCGACCACGGCCGTGTGATCGAGCGCGGCACGCACGATGAGCTTATCGCCAAGAAGGGCTACTACTATCAGCTCTACACGGGCGCCTTTGAGCTCGAGTAGCGCATAGCCCCAACGGTAGCGCCACAGAGGCCCGCTCCCGACGCCCCGCCGGACTCCGCACACACGCGGTCCGGCGGGGCTTTTCATGTGTGCCCCC
The DNA here is from genome assembly GCF_020735465.1 of Collinsella stercoris DSM 13279. GTDB lineage: Bacteria > Actinomycetota > Coriobacteriia > Coriobacteriales > Coriobacteriaceae > Collinsella > Collinsella stercoris. Next base: position 1,973,492 of record NZ_CP085935.1, read on the forward strand.
GTCTCGTGCGCGAACCATCCGCACGCCGAGCCGCCTACGCACGGCCAGGGAGGTGCGCCCCGCTTCGCGTCTTCACACGCGGTGGCCCGCAAAGGCGAGGGGGCGTATCTCAAACCAGGGCGCGCCGTTGCGCATCACCCGGATGGTCTCCCCCGTGTCGTTCGCATACGTCGCAAGGCGGCTCAGATGAGTCTTTGCCTCCCGCATGGGAACGCCGCCATCGTCTCTCAGCCATTTGCCCAACGGAAACGCATGGGCGCGCTCCATCGCGCCCGCATCACGGTCCGCCGCCCCGATGATCGCCTGCCCTAAAAAGCCCGCAGGGTCCTCGGTAAACGCAACTGACGAGGACGCGGAGGCTCCACAGCCCTCCGACCAGCCAACCGAGCCCGCCGCATCGTCCGGCAGCCCCCAATCTTCGACGTCCTCGAATATCTCCCAGTCTTCCGGTCCCGCATCCGCAACCACTTGCCCGCGTTCCGCCCGCTCCATCTCACCTTGCGCCACGTGTACCATCTTGCCCTCCATTTCCTTGGGAGCAGGAGCGTATCAGGCCGATCGAGCGGCTTTTCCCGCCCATGCTGACCAAAGCCTTGCACGCGGCACCGCATCGTCTGACACCGCAGCGTAGGCACGCCGTATCGCAACAACGTGCGCTCGCCACCCTAAAAAGATGCACGAAATGCGCAAAAAACGACCCCTCGCACCAACGTGCAAGGGGTCGTTCATCACGCAAAGCAACACGCACGTGTCGTCCAGGCCTAGCGAGAGCCCTTCTCTCGATCCTCAAGGGCGCGCTTGAGCGCGTCGATATCCGCCTCCGTCCGCTTGGACTTGCGCCACAGCGACAGCACGAACGCGAACAAGGCGAGCAGAATGCCCACATACGCGGCGATCACATACGGAGCCGCAGGCAGCACGGTCGAGTAGACCTCAGAGAGAATCGGATCCATTTAGTCCTCCTTGGGCATATGGGACGCACGCGAAACATCGGGACAGGAGCGGGTGGGGGCGTCGGCTTCACCAGGGGCGCGCGAGCCGGCAGGCGTATCGGCTTCACCAGGGGCGCGCGAACCGGCAGACGCATCAAAAGCAGTCGCGCCCCGCGCGCCGCCGGACCCACCCGTCAAGGCCACATCCGCGGCACGCGCCTGAAGCCGATCGAGCGCCGCAGCCGCTGCCGCGCGGGACGCTTCTCCATCCAGCTCCTCCAAACGGCGCTTGAGATCTTCGACCTCATCGGCAGCCGCGTTTACGCGCAGGGCATACCGGTACAGGGCGAACGCGATCATGAGCACACCGGCCATTCCCAGCAAAAACGGGATGAGCATGAGCGGCGGCAGGCCGGAATCGGTGCGGAACACCACGGGATGCACCGAGGAGGGCACCAGGCGCGTAATGAGAAACGAGATGGGCGCGTCCACAAAGGCGACGATGCAGAACACCGCCGCAAAGCGCGCCGCCTTCTCGGGGTCGTCCAGCGCGTTACGCAGCACAAAATAGCCAATCACCAGCAGCATCAAGATGAAGTAGGTGGTCAGGCGCGGCTCCCACACCCACCAGACGCCCCACTCAAAACGGGTCCACAAGTCGCCCGAGATCATGGTCGCCACAATGAACACAAGTGTGATCTGCATGGCGGTACGCGAGCGCACGTCGTGGGCGCGATCCTTGGTCATGAGGAAGCGCAGGGCATGGAACGCCGCGACGCCCATCGCCGCAAATGATGCGACGGCCACAGGGACATGCAGGTAAAAGATCTTTTGGCTCAGCAGCAACTTAGTGGTGACCATTTGCCCGGCAATCACCACGGGCTCGGGCAGCTGCGCGCCCTGCACGAGCGGGGCGAGCGTGAACGTCCACACCACGTCGGCGGCTATGAGCAGCGCGCCCAGGACCAACAAGGCCGGCACCAGCGCATCGGCGCGATTCTTGTGCATCGCACTCCTTTCACGTCACGGCAACGCGGCGCGCGCCCGCGAGAGGAAGCTCGGCGCGCGGCGGCCATAAGCGTTTGACCCGTACATACTAACGCACGGGGCGGCTCCCCTTACGAATCGAGCACGAACTCGTACAGGCCCCACGCCGCGGCGATCATGACCACGTCGTACGCCCCTGCCAGCGCCAGGCTCCGCCAGAACGTCGCAAAGGTCCCCTCAACACCCGCGAGCGCCACCCCGGTGGCGGACACGCAGGCATACAGCAGGGGGAACGCCACGGGGATGAACAGGATGGCGAGCAGCACGTCCTTGCCGCGCGTGTCGATGGCCATGGTGGACAGCAGCGTGCCCACGCCGGCAACGCCTACCGTGCCCACCAAGAGCGGCAGTACCATGAACGGTGCGGTGGGCGGAAGGGCCGCGCCGGAAAGGAAGAAGACGAAGAACAGCGGCACGGTCACGAGCTCGACCGCAAGCAGGAACAGCAGGTTCGAGGTCGCCTTGGCCAAAAACACCACCGCGCGATCGACCGGGGCGAGCAAAATGCCCTCAAGGCAACCCGACTCGGTCTCGTGTGAAAAACTGCGGTTGAGGCCCAGAAGGCTCGTGAACACGATGAGGGCCCACAGCAGGCCACCGGCAAACGAAACGATTTGCAGCTTGTCGCCCACCTGCGCCAACGCGGCGCCGTACACGGTCAAGACGAGCAGCGAGTACACCGCCATGGAGGTGAGCATCTCGCGCGTGCGCAGCTCCTGGCGAACATCCTTGGCAAGCAGGGCTCTGTACTGGGCGAACGCGGAGGGTCTTGGCGCGCGGGCGCCCTGTGTGAACGGGCCTTCGCCCATCGACTTGCGCACGGTCATCTACGCCACCCCCATGCCCACCGTTGCCAGGTACAGCTCGCGGAACGCCTCGCGGTCGATGAGATCCTTGTTCGCGCACACCACCACGCGCCCCTGCGCCAAGATGAGCGCATGGGTGCAGAGGTCGTACCCCTTGTCCAAATCGTGACTCACCATGACGAACGTGCGGCCCTCGCGCACGCGTTCCAGCAGCCGGTCGAACAGCTCCGCCGCATGCGGGTCGAGGCCGGAATACGGCTCGTCGAGCAGTACGAGGTCGGGGTCGTTGATGAGGGCGCGGGCGATGGACAGGCGCTGCTGCATGCCGCGGGAGAAGGTGCGCACGCAATCGTTGCGGCGGTGGTCGAGCTCGACCAGGCGGAGCAGCTCATCGATGCGCTCCTGCGCGGGCGCACCCGTCACGCCGTAGAGCGATGCGAAGAACGCCAGGTTCTCCTGGGCGGTCAGGTCGCCATACAGCATCGACTTGTGCGAGATGAGCCCGATGCGCGACCGCAGGGCGTCCGGCTCCTCCAGGGCATCGATGCCCAACATGCGCAGACTGCCGCGGCTGGGACGTGCCAAGAGGGCCAGCTCGAGCAACAGGGTGGTCTTGCCGGCGCCGTTGGGGCCGAAAATCGAGAGGAACGCCCCCTGGGGCAACGCAAGGTCAACGCCGTCGAGGGCGCGGCGCGCGCCGAACTGCTTGATCAGCCCACGCGCCTCGATCGCGCACGGCGCATGGACGACGGCGGGCGAAGAGGCTCGGGAGTCCAACTGCCCTTCCGCCTCCACGAAACCGGAGCCGCCACAGCCTTCCGCCGGCGCAAACGCCCCCTTCGCACCCCCGGCGACCCCAGACGTCCCTTCCGCTGAGCGGGCCTCGGACGCGGACATCACGCCTCGCCCGCCTTCGCGCGGGCGCGCTCATCGGCGGCGAGCAGCGGCGTGGCCCGGCGCGGCGCGAACGCGAGCACGATGCCGAGCGTGGACACGGCGCCACCCACCCAGGTGAACAGGATCAGCGGGTTCACCTTGACGTTGATGGACAGCGAGCCGTCGGCGTTCAGGCCCTGGAACGCGATGAACAGGTCCTCGGTGGGGAACGTGAGCACGGCAGCGTCGAGCGTGGACTGACTCGTGGCGGCGGCGACCTTCATCGAGGGCGCCACATGTCCCAGCACGCGGCCCTCCTCGCCCGCGCGCGCAACATCGAGTTCCACGCGCATGATCTCGTTGTCCTGGCTATCCGAATAACGCTCGCTGCCCGTGAGCGTGAGCACGTACTCGCCCACCTGCGCGGACTCGCCTGCCTCGCCCGCAAGGTCGACCGTGACCTCACGCACGTACATCATCGAGCCAACGAGGCCGATCACCACGACCGCCACACCCAAGTGGCACAGGTAGCCGCCGGCCTGCGCGGGCGAGCGGCGGAACAGGTTGATCACGGCGGCGGGAGCGGACTCGCCCTTGTTCTTCATGCGGGCGCGCACGCCCCGAACCAGCAGGTAGCCCGAGGTCGCCAGCAGCAGCGCGGCGGAAGCCAACGCCACGACGGTCAGCGCAAAGTAGTACACCGCAGGTCCCTGCTCGGCCAGCGCGGCGGCGGCAGAACCGCCGTCGGCCAAGATGCCGTAGTAGGTGGGCACCAGCGTGAGCGCAAAATACACGAGCTCGATCGCAAAGATCACCGCGGCAACGACCAGCGGCCAGCGCATGTGACGCAAAAACGCGGGACCCTGCGTCTTGCGCCACCCCAGCAGCGGGCATACCGCCATGAGCAGCACCACCACAACGGCAACCGGGCGCGCCACGGCGTTGTACGCGCCCGCCGCGACCACCGCGCCGCCGAGCGGCATCCAGCTGGGCAGCGCGCTCGACACGGTCAGGTACGCCACCAGCACGCCCGCCATGATCATAACGATGTTCGTGAGGTAATACGTGCCGTTCTTGGAGACCATCGACTCGACCTGGTCGTCATCCTCGCCCAACTCGCCATGGCGGTACAGCAGGCCCAACAAGAACGCCAGCCCGCTCGCCACCATAATGGCCAGGAAAAAGTACGTGGACACCGGGTCCTCGGCAAACGCGTGGACGCTCTGCACCAGGCCGGAGCGCGTGATGAACGTGCCGAGCACCACGAAGATGAACGTGATGGTGGCGGCGAACATGCTCCACCGCTTGAAGATGCCGCGCTTGCGGTACATCGTGAAGCTGTGGATCATCGCCACGCAGGTGAGCCAGCTCATGAGGCTCGCGTTCTCCACGGCGTCCCACGCCCAAAAACCGCCCCAGCCTAGGACCACGTACGCCCACACGGCGCCCAGCCCCATGCCGATCGACAGGAAGATGAAGCCGAACACCGCCAGGCGGTCGCACAGCTCGACCCAGCGCGCAGAGAGGTCACCGGTGATGAACGCCGCCATGGCATATGCGAACGGGATGGTCATGGCCGCGTAACCGATGAAGGTCGCCGGCGGGTGCAAGATCATGGCCCAGTGCATGAGCAGCGGGTTCATGCCACCGATCTTGCTCACAAGCGTGCCGTCGGGGTTGAGGTACTCGGCGGCGGTGGCCATGAACGGGTTGTTGGAGGCGGAGAACACGAGCGTGGCGGTGAACAGGGCAACCACGATCTCGGTCACGCCGAGGGCGACGCATGTAAGGTCATCCTTTGCGCAGCGACGTGCGTGCGCCTGGGCGGCGCCAAACGCCGCGATGAGCCACGTCCAGAGCAGCAACGAGCCCTGGCGGCCCGCCCACACGGCGCTCACGCGGTACAGCGGCTGCAGGGGGCTGTCCGTGGCGGGGTAGTTGGAGACCACGTACGCCAAGCTGTAGTTCTCCGTGAGCATGCACACCAAGATGACGCCGATGCACGCGGTGAGCAGGCCAAAGCTCACGTGCGTGAACGCGTAGCCCGTGCGAACGGCACGGTCCTTGCGCGCGCCGCCCAGCTTGACACCCGCCAAAAGCAGCACTGCCGAGACCAGGGCGAACACAAGCGCGAGCGCCTGCATCACGTTGCCGATAATCGAGACCATACGGGCCCTTTCTAGAGTTCGGGTGCCGGGATTCCCCTCTGCAAGGAACCCGCGAACCACCCCACGTTCACATCCGTCAAAAAGCGCAGCGAGACTGCCCCGCTGCGCCCACATGCGTTATATGTTACTTGCTGATAGACGAATCAATCGAGGGCTGCTCGGTCGCCACGAAATTGCCGTCCTCATCCAAGTGGCCGGACAGGACGACCGCCGTGCCATCGGTCATGGCCTCGTCGAGACCGCCCTCGTACACCACGTTGAGCAGCGCGCCTTGAGACTCGATTGCAAAGCGATACGAGGCCTGGGCGTCATTCACCTCGCCGTCGATGTAGCCGCAGACCTTCGTCTCCTTGCCCACCATGCTTTCGGCCTGGTCGAGCAGCCCCTTCACCGTCAGGGAGCCCTCGGCGCTCTCGTACTTGGAGGGGCACTTGGTGACCATCTCCGTGCAGTTCAGCATGAGCGGGTCCTCTACGGTGCCGGTGCAAATCGCCACAACGCCCGTGCCGAACGTGGCAGGCAGAGCCCCGTCGTAGGTAACGAGCAGCTCCTGCGAGCCGTCGCCCTCCTCGGGCGTGATGGCGAACTGGACGCTCGCGCCCTCACTCTGGATGGAATCCGCCACGACCGAGCCCGTCACCTGCACCTTTTTGCCGGTATAGCCGCCGGCCAAAAGATCGCCGACGCTCAACGACGAGGCCGCGCCGCCAGAGCCCGCGATCGCGGCGACCACCAGCATGGCAATTGCGACGATCCCTCCCGTCACGACAAGTCGGCGCTGGGCTTTCTTGTTCATATTGTCCCTCCAGGGGTACCCCACGGCGCGCGCGGAATGCCATTGCTTCCCAAGCGCCGCGCAATTTTGCACAGCCAACAAGTATACAATGTGCGCAGGAAGACCGCATCAAACCAAGTGTTCCGTTTGGATTGAGGTGGGGGGGGCGAACACCCGGCGGCCCACGGCGAGCATGGCAACGCCGGCGCGCCGCGTGCATCCACCCCAACACGCCGGCGCGCGGACCGCGTTGCGCGCGCCCACCACGGGTCCACAGCACCCTGAAGGGCAAGCGCCCCGAGCATCGCGGCGCTGCGCGAGCCATCGCGCGGGACAACGGCCAACCGGCGCCCCGTTCCAAGCGAGCACGAGTAAAAGGAGAGCACGACCATGCTGCTAGCCATCGACATGGGCAACACGCAGACCGCGCTTGGATTATTCGATAACGAGGAGCTGCTCCACTCGTGGCGCATGCCCACCGACCGCACCTTCACCAAAGACGAACTGCACGTTCGCCTGCTCGGATACTTCCACAAAGACGGGTTCGATCTGGCGCAGGTCAACGCCATAGCGTTCGCCGGCGTCGTGCCCCAGCTCATGCGCGAATGGGAAGGCGTCGCCGAGGTCCTGAACGCGCGGCTTGTGGTGGTGGGGCGCGCGACGGCCTCGGTCACCAGCATCGACGCCGCCAACCCGGCCGAGGTTGGCGCCGACCGCATCGCCAACGCCACGGCGGCGGCGGCGCTGTACGGCTCCCCAAGCATCGTCGTCGACTTTGGCACCGCCACGAATATCGACGTGGTCAACGAGCAGGGCGCCTACATCGGCGGTTGCATCGCGCCCGGCATCCGCGTTTCGCTTGACGCGCTCACCGCCCGCGCCGCGCGGTTGGCAAGCGTCCCTCTTGAGGCGCCCGAGCAAACCGTGGGCCGAAACACCGTCGAAGCCGTCCAGAGCGGCACTGTCGTTGGTGCGGCGGCGATGGCGGAGGGCTTGGTCGCCCGCATCAAGCGTGAACTGGGGCGCGATGATGCCCGCGTCATCGCCACGGGCGGGCTCGCGCGCGTCGTCGCCGAGGCGACCGACGTCTTTGACGTGGTCGATCCGCAGCTCACCATCAAGGGCATCTGCGAAATCTACCGCCGCCTCTCATAGGCCGCCGGCACCGGGCCCTCTCCGAACGTCGGCATGCCCCATCAGCCTCGATGCCCCACCCCAAGCCGTAATGCCCAGCGGGCATCGATGTGCCTCTCAGACTTCGATGCACCCCCAAAACTCGGTGCACTTCTCGACCATCTTTCAATGAAAAAATGGTCGAGGGGTGCACCGAACTTCCCAAAGTGCACCGAACTTCCCAAAGTGCAGCGAACTTTCTACAGCGCATCGAAGTTCAAAAGATGCAACGAGCCTGCCGTGTCACACCGCAGTTTCCACGGCGCACAGAGGCCCCGCAATGCACCGAAGTTTCCAAGGTGCACGGAACCCGTATGGCGCACCGCGCCCGCATGGTGCACCGAGTTTTCCATGAGCAGACTTTTCCAATAGCAAACGCTAGGCACGAAGGGCATCCGCGCCGTTTTGACATACCAAAGACGTTGAGGCAGTCGAATGGAAACGCCGGACACGCAGTGCGCCCGGTCCGTTTTGGACCCAGACTCCCCGCATGCCCGGCGTCGTCAGCTCATCAGGTAACGCGCAGCGAGCCTGCGCCGGCGCGCGACGCGCTTACAACGTGCCGAGCTCCGCGACCACGTGGCCCACGCGATCCTCGGGCTCTTTGACGTCCACGCCCTCGTAGCGGAAGAAGCGCGCCGGGTTGTGCATGAGGTCCTCGAGCGGCACCAACACGAAATCGCGCTCCCCCAGGTATGGGTGGGGCAGGCGCAGCTTGTCGCCGCCATGGATCTCGTTGTCCATCCACAGCAGGTCGCAGTCGATCACACGCGGACCGTTGGGGCGAGCGCCCTTGGCACGCGTCCGCCCGAGCTTCTGCTCGATCTTCATGAGCTCTTCGAGCAAGATCAGCGGCGCGAGCTCGGTTTTGATCTCCACGACCGCATTGGCAAACGCCGCCTGGCGCGTCTCGTACGCAGGCTCGCTCTCGTATATGCGCGAGCACGCGGACACGCACGTCATGGGGATCTGCGCGATCAAATCGCGGGCGGAACGGATATTCTCCTCGCGATCCCCCTTGTTGGAGCCCAGCGCAACATAGGCGCGGCGGGGCTGGGGACGGGCAATGGCCCAAAAACCGTTCAGGAACTGGTAAAAGCCGGCGACGTCGTGAACGCGGACGATGTTCGCGCCCTGTTCGATGGCGCCGAGGCACACGCCGAACGTGGCGATATCTCGATCCCGCGCGTCCTCGACGCCGGCGATGGCCCCCACCAGCCGCTTGCGCGAAACGGCGCAGAGCGTGGGGTAGCCGAGCGAGGCGATCTTGCCCATCTCGCGTTGAATGACGATGTCCTCGTTCGCGTCCTTGCCAAAACCCGGACCGGGATCAAGGCAGATGCGCTCGCGGTCGACACCCGCATGGATGAGGGCGCGCGCCTGATCGGAGAGGAACCCCATGACGCGGCGCATGATGGGCGCGGAGTCGGGCAAGGTGAAGCGACGCAGCTGAGAGGTTCGATTTGCGGAACCGGTTCGAGCCGCGGAACGCGCCATGACGGAAGCGAGGTCGTCCGCGCTCGCCCCAGCGGGCGCGTCATCGACGGCGGAAACCGCCACGGCGGTGCCGTCGGAAGACGCGGCATCGAGGGCAACGGCGCCCTCCAGCGGCTCCGCGGCGGCAGCCGGAGGCTCGGCGGCGGCAGCTTGCTGCTCGGCGGGCGCAGCGCCATCGGCGGCAAGCAGCGCATCGAACGGAAGCTGAGGCTGCAGCGGCTGGATCATGCCCGAGATGAGCTTGGCCTTGGCGGCGCGCTTGGACTTGCCGGTGGCACCTAGGGCCCTCGCAGCCGCCTCGGCCTCACGGGCCTTCTCGGCCATAAAGGCGGCGGCAGAGGTATCGAGCTGAACGGCTGTGTGCGTGCGCGGGCGTTCGATGTCGCTCACCTCGCCCGCGTGCATGATCACCACGCCGCAGTCGCTCTCTTTGACGAAATCCACCATGCGCGGGTCGGTAAAGCCGGTCACATCGTTCACGATCGACGCGCCCACACGCACCGCGGCCTTGGCGACCTCCACGTGACGTGTGTCGATGGACACGATCGTGCCGGCGCGGGCGAGCGCCTTGACCACCGGCAAGACGCGCTGCGCCTCGGTGTCGGGGTCGACGGGGGTAAAGCCGGGACGCGTGGACTCGCCGCCCACATCGATGATGTCGGCTCCGTCGTCGAGCATCTTGAGGCCGTGGGCGATGGCCGCCTCCGTATCGAGATGCTCGCCGCCGTCGCTGAACGAGTCGGGCGTCACGTTCAGGACGCCCATGATGCGTGGCCGGTCAAACTTCAGCTCGTATTTGCCGCAGCGCCAAACTTTGGAATCGCGTGCCATGAGAATCCTTTCGAGAACAAACAACTCGTTCTATTGTATCCAGCTCCCCCGCTTTCGATGCGCGAAAGTCTCGGAGCGCGGGCACGATCGGCACGAGCGCGGGTGCCGGCGCAGGCAGCGCGAGCCCTTAGAATTGGAGTCTCCGCGCGATATCGCAGGGCCTTTCTCGAAAGCGCCGGCCGCGGGAAGGCGGCGAATCGCGCGGCCGCTGCCGGAAAATCGCCATTCATCTAGTATAGTTAGCCAAGCGATACCCTACAGGGGCTTTCGATGCATGCCTTCGCGGCGTGCGGCCCCTCGATATATAGGCGCCCCCACAAGCGCCGCATAAGGAGATCATCATGACGAACACGGCATCCCGCACGCTCAAGCTCGCCTCATGGAACGTCAACGGCCTGCGCGCCGTGCTCAAAAAGGACCCGAGCTTTACCGATATCGTCTCCGAACTTGACGCCGACATCCTCGGCCTGCAGGAGACCAAGCTGCAGGAGGGGCAAGTCGAAATCGACCTGCCCGGGTACCACCAGGTTTGGAGCTACGCCGAGCGCAAGGGCTACTCAGGCACCGCCGTCTTTACCCGCGATGAGCCGCTCTCCGTTCGCCACGCCGACGCCGTGCTCGCCGCCGGCCGTGCCGCGGGACTCACCGACGACCAGCTCGAGCTCGTCGCCGTCGCCGCGACCGAGGGCCGCGTGTGCGCCCTCGAGTTCGAGCGCTTTTGGTTCGTCGATGTCTACACCCCCAACGCGCAGGGCGAACTCGCGCGCCTCGACACGCGCATGGCCTGGGATGACGCCTACCGCGCGTTCCTGCTCTCGCTCGAGGACGAGACGGGCAAGCCCGTGGTGACCTGCGGCGACTTCAACGTCGCTCATAACGAGATCGACCTCAAGAACCCCAAGAGCAACCGCGGCAACGCCGGCTTTTCCGACGAGGAGCGCAGCAAGTTCGTCGAGCTGCTGGACGCCGGCTACACCGACACGTTCCGCGCCGCGAACCCCGACCTTGAGGGCGCGTACAGCTGGTGGAGCTACCGCTTCAACGCGCGCAAGAACAACGCCGGGTGGCGCATCGACTACTTCCTGGTGAGCGACTCGATTGCGGACCGCGTGCGCGCCACGGGCATCCGCAGCGACATCTTTGGCAGCGACCACTGCCCCGTCACGCTTGAGATCGGGCTGTAAGCTCTCTTGTAAAAACGGCAGATGTCGGCGGCCAAGACGCGCTCATGCCTCCACCTCGCGTTGCGCGCCGGTGTACCGACGCCCTCACACCACCGTTGACGAAATTGAGATGTCGAAATCCAAGCGTTCAGATCACGTGATATTCGACATTTCAGCCATATTGCATGACGCCTTGCCACGCACCTTGAATGTCGATCATCCACGACCGTTGCCCAGCAGCGCCAACGTCGCCTCGTGCTGCGCCTCCGACCCCGCCAAGCCGAGTATGTCGCCCGCACACAGGGGCATGTCCGCCTCGATGGCGAACTCTATCTCGTCATCGCGGCGCAGGGCGACCGCCTGCGCACCCGTCTTCGCACGCAGCTGCAAGTCGGCAAACGTACTGCCCGCCGCTACCCCGTTTGCCGGAACGGTCATCCAGCGCAGATTCGTATCGGGGACGGCCGAGAACAGGTCGACCACCGTGAGCAGGTCCTCCACGATAAGCCATCCGGTGGCGATCCTGCCCCCGTCAGTGCCGGCAAGACCGGCATCGGCAAGGTTCTTGATGAGCACGACCGTCGAGGCGATGGACACCGAAAACCCCAACATCACGCCCGCCTCAAGCGGCCAACCGAGCGCAAGCCCCACGCCGCAACCGGCTAGGGTGCCCAACGCGGTCTGCAGCAGCGCCCCCGGTACCGCCACGCCGCGGACGGTCATGAGGTCGTCGAAGGAAAAATGCAGGCCGGTGCCGAACATCATGAACATGACGCCCACCTCGGCGAGTTGGCTCATGGCGTGCGAGTCGCCTATAAACCAGGGGTGAAGGGACCTACCGCAAGACCTCCGAGTAGGTCGCCCACCACCGGCGGCAGGCGCACCATGCGGGCGATGATGCCGCCCAGGAAGGCCGCGACGAGGGCCACGACAAATGTGGCGAGAAGAATGCTGTCTTGGTGCATGGGTCCTCCGAACGGGGGCGCTAATGAACGGGATGTGCAGGGGCTGCCGTATCAGCTTATCCAGCGTGTCGAGGATGTATGCACGGGACTCCGCTCCTTTTACGCAGGCGAGCCTTTCTCTGCATCCAGCCGCGTCCGCGCGGAAAAGCCCCGAATCACCGGCAACGAACGTCAAATTTGCGCACCACTCGCGCGATGCGGAGGGTCCACGGCCGATACAGTACGAGCAAAAACACCGCCGTGGCCACGCCGTGCACCACGTCAAAAGGAAGCGATGCCGCGACGTACGCGATCGCACCTGGCACGGTAAGCGGACGCACAAAGCCCAACACCCCGTACGCGTTGATAACCACGCCATAGAGCAAACCGGATAGCAGACCGAACGCCACGAGCAGCACAGCCTTGACACGCTCGGAGCGCCCAATCCGTGATGCGAGGGGCGCTGAACCACCATCCTTGCCATTAACGCGACGCCCGCGGGGAGCGGACGCATCTGGGAAAACCCCCATATCGGCAAGGACACCGCCCAGATATCCAATCAGGCCCCAGGCGTACATCTGCCAGGGACTCCACAACCCCTGTCCAAAAAAGAAGTTGCTCGCGAGCGCCGCCAACGCACCCACCATGAACCCGCTGCGCCGCCCCAGCGTCCCTCCGGCGATGATCGCAATGGCCGAAACAGGCTTGAAATCCGGAATCGGCGCAAACAGGATGCGTCCCGCCGCAGCAAGGGCAGCAAGCACGAGCGTGGGCATGATCTGGCGGAGCGCCGGCTTGCTCGCCTCGTAGCCCGCAAAGAACAGCGCCAAAACCACCGTGACCACCAGCATCATGAGCAGTGCGGTCTGCGCAAAACCAGCCACGAGCGCGACGCCCATGGCGATCGGCACCGCAGCGAGCAGCAGCGCCTCGAAGATGCCACCCGGGCCATGGGGGCGACCGTCGTCGTGCGACGTGCGAGGGTCAGACGCGGCGCGAGAGCCTGGCGCCGCACCGGGGTCAGACGCCGCGCGAGGGTCGGGCGCCGCACCAGCCATCGTGAACCGCCCTCGAGATGCGCCCCCGGAGCCGAGCCCCTTCCCGCCGTCGGAATGCTCGCGAATCCTCATGCGCATCACAACCGGTAAAACAGGTTGTTGCGGAAGAACTCGTCGACCGGCTCGGTGCACGCAACCTCGCCGTCGAACAGCAGCGACATGCGATCCGCGACCGCAGACGCGAACTCGAGGTCGTGCGTCGCCATCACGATGGTCGCACCGCCCCGGCGCGCCTCGTCCACCAGGCGGGCAACTTCTTTACGCGCTGTGCGATCGAGCCCCTTGGTGGGCTCATCGAGCAACAGCAGCTGGGGGCCAACCAAAAGAACCTTGCCCAAGGCAAGCAGCTGACGCTGGCCACCCGACAAATCATAGGGATGTCGATCCGCGCACGAGGCAAGGCCCAGCCGGGAGAGCATCGCCTGCGCCTCGGCGACGCCATACGCGCCAATGCCCGCCCACTCCATGAGCTCATCCTCCACGCACTCACACGCGAACAATGCCTTTGGATCTTGCGGGAGCAGGGCCTTTTTCGTCGGGATAACGCGAAGCGCACCGCGGTTCGCGCGGCGCACCCCCGCCATCAGCGCCAACAGGGTCGACTTGCCACTCCCGTTGCCACCCACGAGCGCGTGGACCTCGCCTGTCGTCACGGAAATGTCCAACCCGCGCAACACCCAGTCGGCATCGCGCTCATAGCGAGCCCACACGCCCCTGGCATCGACGGCGGGTGTAATCGAAAAACCAGCTCGAGCACCGCCGAAGGACGGTCCACCGCGGCGCTGCCCAGCAGGGCGTTCGATATCCGCCATGGACTCAGCGGGCGCATCCGAAACCGATCCCGACCTCCCCTGACGTCGCCCGCACACCCCTTCGAGATCGCGGCCCTTCTTGAGCTCCGCCAAGTCCTCAATCTCGCGAACACTCCCGTCGCGCAGTTCGTACGCGCACGTCGCGTAATCCGCCATCAGATCGGGCGCGTGCGTGGCGACCATCACCGTACAGCCCAACTCACGGTTGACGCGAAACAGCGCGTGCAAAAAGTTCTTGGTCGCAATGGGGTCGAGCTGCGCCGCCGGCTCGTCCAAAAGCAGCAGGCGCGGCTGCATCACCAACGTCGACGCAAGCGCCAGCAACTGTTTGCGTCCGCCCGAAAGGGCGTCCGTCGGGCTGTGGAACCAATCTCCCATGCCAAAAAAATACCCCGCCTCGGCGACGCGCCGGCGCATTTCGGCAGCAGGAACGCCTAGATTCTCCAGGCCGAACGCCATCTCATGCCACACGCTGTCGCACACGATCTGGTTGTCGGGATCCTGAAAGACAAACCCAACCGTACGGGCGGATTCCTCGTTGCTCAGATCCTCGACGTTGCGGCCAAACACCCGAACCGACCCCCGCTTGCTGCCGGCAGGGGCGATCTGGGGCTTCACGAGGGACAGCATGGTAGATTTACCCGATCCGGTATCGCCCACCAACAGCGCGAACGAGCCCTGTGCAACGTCAAGGTCCACACCACGCAGGACCTCTTCCGTGACGCCCGCATGGGTAAATGAAAGGCCCTTGAGCTCTAAGGCCAACACGGTCCCGCTCATGAGAACCTCCTCGTCTCATATAGGTGCAAAGCGGCAGGGACGAACATCCAGACGGCATAGGGCACATAGCCCCACCACGCACGGATAGGCGCAAGCCGCGGGTAGAACTCGTATGCGTTGGTCGCGGTCCAGCTTGCCCATATGCATACGGCGGCAGCGACCGTCAACACCAGTAAAACGGCGGCGTCGCGCAGCGTGAAACGATACGGCAGGTACGTGGTTCTCTGCCGGCGAGCGCCCCATCCGCGGGCGCGCATGGCGTCAGCCGTCTCGAGGGAATCCTCCATCGCCCACCCCATGAGCACGGAGCTCTGCCGCAGGCGGCCCTTCACTCGATTCGATAGGCGGCCCGTCACCCGATCTGACAGGCGGACCGGCATCCGATACGACAGGCGGACCGGCATCCGATCCGATGGGCAGCCCGTCACTCGATCTGACAGGCGCCTCGCACGAAGGAGGCGCGCCGGTTCGTGGCGGCGCCCGGGTGTGGTCGCTGCTGCGCCGGTTTCCCCAAGCATCGACGCGCGGGCCCCTCCGGACATCGACTCCCCGGCCTCTCCAGGTATCGACGCCCCGGGCATCGACGCGGCGGCCTCCCCGGGCGCTGATGCGCTGGCTTCCCCAGACGCCGATACACCGCCCTCGGAGGGGGCACAACCAAAGCCCATGCAACTCAACGCCACATCTTGCACCGCGGCGATCGTGCGACCCTGGCGCACGAACCGCGGCACCAAGCGCATCGTCATGGACACCATCAGGGCCACCGTGGGAACCACGTTCCCCAGCAGCCCCAAGACCTTGTCGTAGCTCAACATGGTGGACCCGATGCCGAACCACTGCGCGCTCGCCACGAACAACCCCGCCATCGCGCAACCGTATAGCAGGCTCTCCGCATACACCGGCCTGCCGAACAGGTCAAACAACTCCGTCGATCCCATGGAAACAAACAGGGGGTTCACCAAACCGATAACCAGCACCACAGGGAGCTGCCAGCGCAGGGACAACGCCGCCGTACGCCATCCGCGCACGCAGGCGCCATACGCCAACCCGCCGGCGAACGAGAGCGCAATCAGCAGCGGATGCATGGAAAACATGGTGAGGCCGAGCGTGACCGCAAGGTATGCGGCGGGCACGGCGGGATGCCGAGTTTCAAAAGCCGTATGTCGAATCGAGCGAGCCGTGCGCCCACCCCCCCTATCCCTATGGCAATTGCACGCGCATCGCGCGGCGCATACGTCGAGCCCTTCCCCGCTGCGGTATCATCGACCTGTCTGCGCGCCGGGCGCGCAGGAACCTGCAACCAATCTTGGGGAGCCTCGTATGGATGTTACCGCGATTGTAATGGCCGCCGGTGAAGGCACACGCATGAAGTCCAATCATGCCAAGGTGTCTCACAAGATTTTGGGAAAACCCATGGCATGCTGGGTGATCGACGCCGCGCTCGAGGCGGGGTGCAACCGCGTGGTCGTGGTGGTGGGCAGCCATTCCGACGAGGTCCGCGCCCTCATCGCCGACGCTTACGAGGGCACGCCGCACGCGAGCGCCATCGAGTGCGTCGAGCAGGCCGAGCGCCTGGGCACCGGCCATGCCGTGCGCACCGCACTTGAGGCGACCGGCATCAACGCCGGGCCCGTCGTAGTGCTGAACGGCGACCTGCCCCTTATCCAGGCCCAGACCATCCGCACCTTCGCCGAGACGGTCTCCGGCGGCGCGCATGCCGGCGCGGTCCTCACCTTCACCCCGCCCGTGCCCTTTGGCTACGGCCGCATCGAACTCGACGCCGACGGCGGCGTGAACCGCATCATCGAGCAGAAGGACTGCACGCCCGAGCAGAACGCCGAGCTCCTCGAGTGCAATGCGGGCTGCTACGCCTTCGACGGCGCGCTGTTGGCCGCCCACATCGGCGAGATCACGAACGACAACGCCCAGGCCGAGTACTACTTGCCCGACATGGTCGAGATCCTGAAGAGCCACGGCCACGGCGTGACCATCTTCCACTGCGACGATTACCGCGATGGCCTGG
This sequence comes from Collinsella stercoris DSM 13279, assembly GCF_020735465.1. Taxonomy (GTDB): domain Bacteria; phylum Actinomycetota; class Coriobacteriia; order Coriobacteriales; family Coriobacteriaceae; genus Collinsella; species Collinsella stercoris. The sequence goes on from NZ_CP085935.1 coordinate 1,990,377, forward strand.
GTGTGAACTCGCGCGTCCAGCTCGCCGAGCTCACCGCCATCGCGCGCGACCGCATCAACGAGCGCCTCATGACCGAGGGCGTCACGTTCATCGACCCCGCACAGGCCTGGATCGACCCCGACGCGCGCATCGGCCGCGATACCGTCGTGTGGCCCCAGACGCACCTCATCGGCGCGTGCACCGTTGGCGAGGGCTGCCAACTCGGACCCAACACGCGCCTCACGGATGCCCGTGTTGGCAACGACTGCGTGCTCGACGAGACGGTCGGCATCGATGTGGTTATCGAAAACGGCGTCACGTGCGGCCCGCGCTGTTACCTGCGTCAGGGCACCCACCTGCTTGACCGCGCGCATGTGGGCACGCACGTGGAGATCAAGAAGTCCACGATCGGCGAGGGCTCCAAGGTTCCCCACCTCTCCTACATTGGCGACACGACCATGGGCAGCGACGTCAACGTGGGCGCAGGCTCCATCACCTGCAACTACGACGGCAAGAACAAGAACGCGACGGTCATCGGCGACCGCGTGTTCATCGGCTCCGACACCATGATGGTCGCGCCCGTGAACATCGGAGACGACGCCATCACCGGCGCGAGCAGCTGCATCACGCGCGACGTGCCCTCCGGCGCGCTCGGCCTGGAGCGCAGCGACCAGCGCATCCTCGAGGGCTACACCGAGCGTCGTCGCGCCCGCCTGTAGGCCAGCGACGTCCTTGCGCCGGCAAGCGATCGTCTGTCCAAGCGCATTGCAGAGCCCCGTCTTTTGCGACCCGCATCCCCCGGTGCGGGTCGTTTTGTTTTGAAGTTACGTTTGGTGCGGTATCAGCGCTGCATTAACGTTCAATCTGGCTAATATATAGAGCAGGTAAGGTGTCGTGGCGAATAAAGGAGAAGACATGCCGACAACCGATCCCAAGAAGACTGTGGATATGAACAAGATCCTCCGCGTCTATTCGGGTTCCTCCAACCGTCCGCTCGCAGAGAAGATCGCGAATCTGCTCGGTGTCGAGCTGTCCGGCCTGACGCTCAAGCAGTTCGCCAACGGCGAGATCTACGCCCGCTACGACGAGACCGTTCGTGGCGCCGACGTGTTCTTCATCCAGTCCGTCGCCGGCGGCAACGTCAACGACATGCTGATGGAGCTCCTCATCGCCACCGATGCCGCCAAGCGCGCATCCGCCCGCTCCATCACCGCCGTCATCACCCACTACGGCTACGCCCGCCAGGACCGCAAGGCCGCCCCGCGCGAGCCCATCACCGCTCGCCTTGTGGCCAACCTGCTCGAGTGCGCCGGCGTTGACCGCATCATCACGCTTGACCTGCACCAGGGCCAGATCCAGGGCTTCTTCGACATCCCGGTGAACCACCTCTCCGCGCTGCCGCTGTTCGCCGACTACTACAACGCCATGAACTTCGACACCGACAACCTCGTGGTCGTGTCCCCCGACGTGGGTCGCGCCAAGGCCGCCAAGAAGCTCTCCGACATGCTTGGCTGCAGCCTGGCCATCGCCCACAAGGGCCGTCCGCGCCACAACGCCGCCGAGGTCATGGGCATCATCGGCGACATCAAGGGCAAGACCTGCATCATCAACGACGACATGATCGACACCGCGGGCACCCTGTGCGCCAACGTCAAGGAGCTCAAGGAGCTGGGCGCCGGTGACATCTACGTGTGCGCCACCCACGGCATCTTCTCCGGCGAGGCCGTCCAGCGCCTGAACGACGCCCCCATCGTGGAGTGTGTGGTCACCGACGCCATTCCGGTTGAGGAGACGGGCAAGATCAAGACCATCTCCGTTGCCGGCGAGTTTGCCGAGACCATCTCCGCCGTGTACTACGAGCGCTCCGTCTCCTGCCTCGTGGGCGGCGACTTCGCGCTGTAAGTCTCTATACTGCACTACGCTAGAACGGGCGCCCGTTTACTTTCACGCGCAACTGCTCCAAAGTGCGCACCTCAGAAGAGACTGCGGACGATAAGTCGGGCCGTCCGGGCGATCCGACTTATCGTCCGCAGTCTCCAGGAGGCCCGAAAAGGCTACGGAGGCCCACATGTTCGATTCGCACCTCAAATTGGGGACAGGCACTAACCTGAGGTGGTTCTTCATGATGTCGCATTGCGCTTTTCTCCGCTTTTGACCGTAAATCACATCGTTGACCCCGAATTTGGCCGATAAGAATATCGGCCAAGAGGTCATTTGTTGAAATGTGTGGGGTTCTTGACGCACTCGCCAAGTAGACCCCGAGTAGCCGCCTATCGCAAACTTCGCTACCTGCGGTTATTCGTTTTCCAAGTAGTCAAAAATAGGCCTCTACTCGCTGGGTCCTTGATAAACCCCGCACATTTTAATGACTGACCCCCTTTCCAATACGCCAACGGCCATTTTGGGGTTATTCTTGACGCGTTTGACACCATCGCGCGACACACGCACCATATTCAACAGCAAATTTTTATCAGTCGGCGAAGCGCTTCGCGGAGCGTTTTCGAGACCCATCAACAATAAGGAGGCCTTATGGCCACAGCACAACCCCTCCCCATCCGCATGGTCGCCGGATTGGGCAACCCGGGCGATGAGTACGCCGACACCCGCCACAACGCCGGCTTCAAAGCCGTCGACGTCCTGGCATCCCAAGCCGGCGTGAGCTATTGGAAAAACCAAGCCGGCGCCGAAGTCGCCCTTATCAACGTCAACGACCCCGAGGCCGAAGGTGGCAAACGCGAGGTTGTCCTGGTCAAACCGCAGTCGTATATGAACACGAGCGGCGGTCCCATTTCCAAACTGTGCGCCCAATACAAGGTCAAGCCCGAAGAGCTGCTCGTGATCCACGACGAGCTCGACATTCCCGCCGGCGATGTGCGCGTCAAGGTCGGCGGCGGCCACGCGGGGCATAACGGCCTGCGCTCGATCATCGACAAGCTCGGAAGCCGCGACTTCTCCCGCATTCGCGCTGGCATTGGCGACCCCCCGGGCCGCATGCCCGTAGCGGACTTCGTACTCAAGCAGCTCCGCTCCCGTGAAGCCGAAGACTTCGCCGTCATGACGAGCCAAGCCGCCGAGGCCGCGGCCCTCGCCATCACGCGCGGCGTGGTATTCGCACGCGACCACGTCAACGGCGGCGCCAGCGGCAACGGCAAACACTAGCACGCGAGCTGTGCCAACATACACTGTTATTTAGGCTGCCGAGTTCGCTCGAAAAACCAAGTCCGTTAAAGCAGTCGCATTCGCAAGGGAAGGCGAACGCACCAGCACTGCCGTGTTCGCTAGGGAGGCCGAGCGCTCCAGCGCAATCGAGCACGCCAACGCAATCGCATCCACGAAAATCGCATCCACGCAAAAAGGCGCCCGCCGGGCCTCGTGGTCCGGCGGGCGCCTTGCTGTGCACAAGCGCTTTGCAGCGGAAGCTTACTACTCGCCCAACAGCGTCTTCTTCATGGACGCGGCAGCCTTCTTGCCGGCGCCCATAGCAAGGATGACGGTGGCGGCACCGGTCACGATGTCACCGCCGGCCCACACCTTGGGGTTGGAGGTGCGGCCGTCCTCGTCGGCCTCGATGAGGCCCCAGCGATTGAGCTCGACATCGGCGCAGAGCTTGGCAAACGGGTTCGCCATGGTGCCGATGGCCGTAATGGCGACGTCGCAGGGAATCTCGAACGCGGAGTCGGCCACAGGCACGGGGCGACGGCGGCCGGAGGCGTCGGGCTCGCCGAGCTCCATGCGCTCCAGCTTGACGGAGGACACAAAGCCGTCCTCGCCCTTGATGAACTCGAGCGGATTGGCGAGCTCGAGGATCTTGACGCCCTCTTCCTTGGCGTGGTGCACCTCGGCCAGACGCGCGGGCATCTCGGCCTCGGTACGACGGTACGCCAGGGTCACGCTCTCGGCACCCAGGCGCAGCGCGGTGCGTGCGGCGTCCATAGCCACGTTGCCGCCGCCGAACACCACGACGTTCTTGCCGTGGCGAATGGGCGTGTCGTACACCGGGAAGTCGTACGCCTTCATGAGGTTCGTGCGCGTGAGGTACTCGTTGGCGCAGTACACGCCGGGCAGGTTCTCGCCCGGGACCTTGAGGAAGCGGGGCAGGCCCGCGCCCACGGCCAGGTACAGGGCGTCGAAGCCCTCCTCGTTGAAAAGCTCCTCGGCGTCGAACAGGCGGCCGGCCACGGAGTTGTACTCAAAGTGGACGCCCAACTGCTCCAGGCCCTCGATCTCGCGCTTGACGATGCTCTTGGGCAGACGGAACTCGGGAATGCCGTAGGTGAGCACGCCGCCGCCGGTGAAGAACGCCTCGAACACCGTGACGTCGAAGCCCTCGCGCGCGAGCTCGCCCGCGCAGGCGATGCCGGAGGGGCCGGAGCCCACAATGGCGACCTTCTTGCCGTTCTTGGGCTTGCAGACCGGGGCCTTGCCGACCTCCTCGGCCATATCGCCCACCATACGCTCGAGCTGACCGATGGCAACGGCTTCGCCCTTGCGGCCGAGGATGCACTTGCCCTCGCACTGGTTCTCCTGCGGGCACACGCGGCCGCAGACGGACGGCAGCAGGTTGTCGCCCTTGATGGTCTCGAGCGCGCCGGCCCAGTCCTCATCGCGGATCTTGGAGATGAAGCCGGGGATGTTCACGCCCACGGGGCAGCCCTCCATGCAGAGGGGCTTCTTGCAATCGAGGCAGCGGTTGGCCTCGGCGATGGCGTCTTCCTTGGTAAAACCCGTGTCGACGGGACGGAAATCGCACGCGCGCTCGGCGGCGGGCTCCTCGTTGGGGGCGGTACGGGGGGCGCCGATGTTCGGGCGGTACTTCTTTACTTCTGGCATGCGCAGGCCTCCTTGTGGCGCTTGGTGGACTCGGCCTCTTCACCGCGGTAGCTGGCCTGACGTGCGGCCAGGTCGTCCCAGTCGACGGCGCTGGCGTCAAAATCGGGGCCGTCGACGCAGGCGAACTTGGTCTCGCCGCCCACCTCGACGCGGCAGCAACCGCACATGCCGGTGCCGTCGACCATGATGGGGTTCAGGCTGGCGACGATCGGGATGTTGTGCTCATGGCAGGTGAGCGAGGAGAACTTCATCATCGGCACGGGGCCCACGCAGAAAGCGTGGTCGATGGCGTCGGTCTCGCACAGACGGGCGAGCGGCAGGGTCACGACGCCCTTCTCGCCCATGGAGCCATCGTCGGTGGTGACGTACAGGCCGGCGAGCGGCAGCGCATCGAACTGCTCGTGCAGGATGAGGAGGTCCTTGGTGCGGGCGCCCATGATCACGTAGACGTTCTTGCCCTGCTCGCAGAGCATGCGGGCCACGGGATACGCGATGGCCAGGCCAACGCCGCCGCCGATGACTGCCACGGAGTCGCCCTCGATCTCGGTGGGCTTGCCCAGCGGGCCGGTGATGTCGCGGATGAAATCACCCTCGTTGAGCTCGGAGAGGCACTGCGTGGTCTTGCCGACCACCATGAAGATGAACTCGATCCAGCCCTCCTCGGCGTTCCAGTTGGCGAAGGTGAACGGCACGCGCTCACCCGTCTCGTCGATGCGCACCATGAGGAACTGGCCGGCATGCGCCTTCTTTGCCATCCTCGGGGCATGGACGCGGAACTCGAAGACCTTCTCCGAGAACTGCGTCTTCTTTAGGATTTCAAACATAGAACCCCTCTCCGAATTGTTCAGGGGGAACACCGTTTTTGCAGGTAGACAGCCCGGCATCCCCGTTTGCAACCCATTTGCGCGCAACGTCTCTCAATCTGCGCACACATTGTTAAGTATACCGCTCGACCACTTTTTCAAGATGCAGCAGCGCGCATTTTGGGCGAACGGAGGGACGTGTTTCGGCACAAGGACAAAGACGACCGCACCGAGACGGAGCCAGTGGTAGGTGCGTCAACCCAAACAAACGCCTCTCCACATCTTCCCAGCTCGAACCCTTATCCATACGCTTACGGTATGATGTACCGCAATAAAAATCGCCTGCATCTGCACCGAGTGAGGAGTACCCATGGCGAGCATGAGCGCCTTGCTAGAACGTATCAAGGCAGCGGGCCGCACCGCGGCAGACGCCCATACCGGCACCAACGCGAGCAACAACCCCGACTACGACCTGCCGGGCAACGACCTCGACCCCACCAACCCCACCGCCGAGCAGCGCAGGACCGTCCCGCTCATGATCCGCGTCTACGGCGCCCTCTGCGCACTCGACGGCATCGTGGCCCTGCCGCTCATGGGCGCGTACTTTGGCATCATGATCTATCGCCTGGCACTTGGCCAAGAAGAGGTCCTCATCGGCAGCGACCTCACGCTCACCGCCACCATGACCGGTATCGGAGCCGTGCTGTCGTTCGTGTCCTCGGTCGCGCTCATCCTCTTTGGCTGGGCCCTCATCAAGAGCTACCGCCGCGACGCCGGGCGCTGGGCGTATGCGCTCATCGTCATGACCATCGGGCAGATCCTCATCGAAATCATGCTCCAGGGCTTTGGCGTGCACCTCATCCGCCCGCTCATCCAGCTGGGCATCCTCACCGCGCTCTCGGCGAGCATCGACCCCACGCTCAAGCAGGAGCGCGACCTGCAGCGCCACCTGCGCGACCTGGAGGACCGCGTGGCGGCGGCGGGTGGCATGCTCGGCCGCGACCTCACCGGCGAGGGCTACATCAAACTCAACTTCTTCAACCTGTTCTGGGTGTTCATGGTCTGCTGCGTGCTGGGACTCATCATCGAGGTCATCTTCCACATGGTATGGGTCGAGCCCGGCGTGTACCAAGACCGCGCCGGCCTGCTCTTCGGACCGTTCAGCCCCATTTACGGTTTCGGCGCCGTATTACTCACCGTGGCGCTCAACCGCTTTTACAAAAAGCCCTGGCCGCTCATCTTCTTGGTGAGCGCCGTCATCGGCGGCGTGTTCGAGACCGCCGTGAGCTGGTGGATGCAGACATCGTTCGGCGCGATTGCCTGGAGCTACTCCTTTGAGCTGCTGCCCGGCATCCCCGACCCCATGGCCATCCTGTTCGCCGGTCGCACCTCCACGCCGTTTATGTTCATGTGGGGCACGCTCGGGCTGTTCTGGATCAAGCTCTGCCTGCCGCACCTGCTCAAGCTCATCAACCTGATCCCCTGGAAGATGCGCTACTCGCTCACCACCGCCATGGCTGCACTCATGCTGGTCAACGGCGCCATGACGCTGCAGGCGCTTGACTGCTGGTTTTGCCGCGAGAGCGGCCTTGCCCCCAGCTCGCCGGTGGAGGAGTTCTACGCCGAGCACTTCAACAACGACTACATGGCCAACCGCTTCCAGAGCATGTCGATCCACCCCGACACCTCCGGCCGCGTGGATTCCCCCAAGTCGGGCACCGAGAACAAGTAGGCCCCACGCGCGCCCACGAGATCAACCCTCTTCAAACGTCCGGTATGTGCTGGGTATCGACTGGCCAGCACATTCCGGACGGTTTTACCGGTTTTCGGCAAGGAAAACGTCCCGTTTCTGCTGGGCACAAAGCCGCAAGCAGAAACGGGACGTTTTGGGACGAGATATTTTGCGCAAGGGCCCTCAATTTCGAACGCTTGGACCCCATCCTGGAAGCAACGAGCCGTCTACGCAGAGAGCCCCTGCTCCACCACGCAGGTGTTCTTGATGGTGGACACCAAATGCTGCAGCCCATCGATCACGCGCGGGCGGATGTCGCCGCCAATAAGTACGAGCATGATGTCGTCACCCACCGAAAGGTTTCCGGAATTGAGCCACACGCGGACGTACTCGATGCCGGGCAAACCGCGTGCCTCCTCTACGGCTGCGGCAACTTTGCCCTCATCGTAGGAGAACACCATGCCAGCGACCTTGTCTCCCGGCTGAACGCCATCGGTTTCCACACCGCGCACCTCGGCCTTGGGAGTCTCGCGGACGGTTCCGTTGTGAACAAGGTACATGCCGCAACGGCGAAACGCCGGATCCGCCTTGGCCTCACGCAGCCATGCGTCGATAGAGGGCATTTGAGACGTGGAGCTCTCCTTACAGAATCGATCCCTACGACAATTGATTCCTATTCCAGCCATTGCGACGCAGGCTTCTCCGCTTCGCACCTTCCCGCCCTGAGGGCATAAGACCTCCTCCCGCGCTGAGGGCATGAGATCTCTTTCTGCCCCGGGGACATGAAACCTCATATGTAGCAGCTTCTCACCGCCGCCTCAGGGCCCCACTGCAACACGGAGCCCCGCTGCGCGATGGCCCCCGCGGCGCCGGGGACCTTACTCTTGGGCCGAGTCCGCCACCGCACTCCGGCAACCACACCAAGGAAAAGCAATACGGCGAGGTCCCATCTTCCTGCGGGACCTCGCCGTCAAACATTCCCTGCACCAAGAGATTCCTACTGCGCGGAAGCCTCCTGCTGAGCATCGGGCGCCTGCTGCGCCGTGGGGTCCTGAGCTGCAGGGTCTTGGGTCGCAGAATCCTGCTCGCCGCCAACCGTACCCACGAGCGTGCACACCATGGTGGCTCGCTTGGTCTTGGCCAGGAATGCATCGTCGCAAGTCACGAGCGTCAGTACCTGCTTGGTGTCCTTGACCTGTTGCTTTGCATCCTTGGACTGAGCGCTGGCGCGTTTGAGCGAATCGGACAGGTACTGCGCCAAGCCGCCATCGCCCTCAAAGTTCGTACGGCGCGCGTCCACAAAATTGTCCTCGACCTTCATCGTGAACATGGGGGCGAACTCGTACGTCGCATCCGGCGTGATGTAGTACACCTTCTTGATGGTGTCGAACGCATCTTGCTTGAGCGTCTCGTTGATGTAGCTGAACATCGAGCCGTCGTTCATATGATGGCCGTACAGCGTCGTCTGCTGGTCAACCACGCCGGGAGCCGTGTCGTCCATGTCGAGGAACACGGTGCCGTTGGCGTTGTATTCGCCGTTGATGAGCGTGCGCAGGTAGGTGTCGTTGGTGTCACCCTGCGCAACAACGTGGTTGATGTTCGTGCCGGGGATGTAAATCCAGCCGACGACGTCCTCGTTGACCTTCTTCAGCGCATCGAAGTCGATGTTGGGAATGCCCTCGCCCGCCGTGTCCGAGATCGCCTCTTTGTTGAGGTTCTCGTAGAAGTCGGCTGCCTGCTTGTACCCCATCTGCGCATGCACGAACAGCCCGCCAGCAGCGACCAGCAGCACCACGCCGAGCACGATGAGCATCGTGGACAGCACGTTGCCCTTGCGGCGCGGGGACTTGGACCCGGAACCGCGCGAGCCCCCGGAGCTATACGGAGTAGTGCCGCTCGCATAGGCCGCACCGGAGGAAGCCGAACGGCGTGCGTCGCGAGCGCCCTGCTGACGAGCGCCATAAGGGTTCTGCTGCGTACCCGCGGCGCGCGCATCCCGCTGAGCGGAGCTGTGGGCACCCTGAGCTGCGGGAGCATACGGTTGCATGCCCGCTGCACGGGGCATGGGCGGCACGTTCGGCGCGGATGCGCCGCGTGACGCAGGAGATGGAACCGACGCCGGAATCCGCCCCGCAGCGCCCTGAGACGCCTGACGGCGCGCGTACGGATTGGCAGAGGCGGGCTGAATAACCGGAATATCAGAGCTCATAGGGCGCGGGGCGTGGGCAGCTCCGCCTGCAGGACCCGGCGCAGGTGTGGAGCCCGCACCGTTTTTGGGCTTGAAATGCCTTCCCTCTGAAGCGGCCATACGCGCCTACGCCTCGGCCATATCGCGCTTGAGCTGCGCGATGGCGTCACGGTACTCGGGCATGGTGGCACCGAGAATCTGGGTGGCGTAGATGGCGGCGTTCTTGGCGCCGTTGATGGCAACGCAGGCAACCGGCACGCCAGAGGGCATCTGAACCATGGAGAGCAGGGAGTCCAAGCCGCCCAGATCGCTCGTCTTCATGGGCACGCCGATGACCGGCAGCGGCGTGAAGGCGGCGACCATACCGCCGAGATGCGCCGCCTTGCCCGCGGCGGCGACGATCACCTTGATACCGCGGTCGGCAGCGGTCTCGGCCCACTCGTGGACCTTGGCGGGATTGCGATGCGCGCTGGCAATGACCAGCTCGTACGGCACGCCCAGGGCGTCGAGCTCGGCGGTGCAGCCCTCCATGACGGGCGTGTCGGACTTGGAGCCCATGATGATTCCCACGAGCGGGGTCTTTGCGGTGGTTTCTGCAGACATAAAGCCTCCCAGCAGCTAGGTATATTGATACTAGAAGTATACCGATGCGGGGGACGTCTGGCCTCGTGGACCTGCGTTCCCGCCGTACCGCCACGTTTCTTTTGGCGCGGCGCGGCAAAGGCATCGTTCGCTCGCACCGACCGGCCAATGAAAAAGGCCCGGCAGTCGACTTGTATCGCTCTGCCGGGCCAAAAGGCCTCTATGAGATGGCTCGCGCCTCTCTAAGAGTGTGTGCGACTACTGGTCGCGACGACGACGGTGGAAGAACGCACCGATCGCAGCGGTCACGGAGCCGATGATGCCCGTGCCGGCCACGGCCATCGCGGCCGGGTCGCCCGTCTGGGGCAGGCCGGAACCGCCGTTGGAGCCGCCGGCGTTGCCGGAGTTGCCGCCCTGATTGCCCTGGCCGCCGTTGCCGGTGTTACCGCCATTGCCACCATTGCCGCCCTGATCGGGATCTTCGGCCTTGACTAGGCCGTCGTTGGCATCGGTCAGCGCCTTGAGGGCGGCGTCGACCTCGGGCTGCTTGGCGTCCTTGTTGTCGAGGACGGCCTCGGCGTCGGCGAGAGCCTTCTGGAACGCATCCCAGGACTCGGCGGTGTAGCCGTCGTTGGCCTTGCCCTTGAGCTCGTCGTACTTGGCCTGGAGCTTGGACTTGTCGACCTGCTCCGGGGCCTCGTCCTTGACCAGGCCGTCGTTGGCCTTCACCAGCGCGTCGAGCGCGGCGTCGACCTCGGGCTGCTTGGCGTCCTTGTTGTCGAGGACGGCCTTGGCGTTCTCGAGGGCCTTCTGGAATGCGTTCCAGGAGTCCTCGGTGTAGCCGTCGTTGGCCTTGCCCTTGAGCTCGTCGTACTTGGCCTGGAGAGCATCCTTGTTCACCTCAGCCTCGGGCTTCTGATCGCTCTCAGCGTAGTGGAAGTTGATCTCGCGCAGGGTCAGCATGCGGTTCAGAGCGGCGTCGCCCTCGTAGCCGGTAGCCTTACCATCAGAGGTAAGCGGCGTGATGTCGATGTTCTTGACCTTCTTGCCCTTCTCGGCAGTCAGGGTGTAGATGTCCTGCTTCTTGGCGAAGTCGCCGTCCTTGAACTCCGTGGTGGAGCCGTCGGTATAGGTGATCACGGCCTCCATGGAGTTGATGGAGCCGTTGCTCTCCTTACGGTTCAGCACTTGGACATCACGCAGGACCATCGGCTCCTTGAGCTCGAAGTGCATGGTGGTCGGGAGCTTGACGTACTCGGGCAGCTTGCCGTCCTGGTGGTTGCCAGCGACGTCCCACTTGAACTCGAAGTCGTTGCTCTCCTCATCATTGTTGAAGAGGCCATCGTACTGCTTGCTCTCGACGAGCTTCTCGACGTTCGTGCCGTCGTCGGTCGTCAGGATATCGTTCGTCATCGTGATGCCGAACTGCTCCTGAGCGACCTCCTTGAGTTCCTCCTGAGGCTCCTCGCCCTCAACATAGTTGAAGTTGATCTCGCCGATGGTGAGCATGCGGTTCTCAGGATTCTCGAGGCCAGTGGCGGTACCCGTCGAAGTCAACGGCTTGATTTCAACCTTGGTGACCTTCTTGGCCTTGTTCGCCTCGGAGATCACAAAGTCGTACATCGGCTGATTCGTGGCGAAATCGCCGTCCTTGAACTCCTGCGTGGTGCCGTCCTCAAAGGTGATGACCGCCTCGAGGCTGTTGATGGAACCGTTGGAGGTCTTGGCGCCGTTGTAGAGCTCGACGTTCTTGAGCGTGCGAGGCTCCTTGAGCTCGAAGGTGAGGTTCGCGGGCAGGCCGACCTTCTGATCGAAGGTCTCAGCGTTCAGGAACCACTTGAACTCGAACTCGCGGTCGTTGTCCTTGTCGTTAAACAGGCCGGCGAAGCTGTTCTGCTGAACGAGCTTCTCGACGTTGTGACCGTCGTCCGTGGGGTAGCCCTCGTTAGTGACGCTGATGTTGAACGCGTCCTGCTTGAGCTCCTCCACCACAGGTGCCGGGTCGGCATCGGCGGTGATGAAATCCTGCTTGGGACCGATGAGCCAAGCCTCGCTCTCGAGCTTGACCTCGCAGTCCTTCTTGGCGGTCAGCTGGAAGGTCGCGATGTCTTCAGAACCATTCCACAGGTCCTTGTCGCCCTTGTTGGCAAGCGCGATGTTCACAGAGTTGGTCGATTCACCAAAGGTGTGCATACCGGAGTGGCTCTCCATGCCCTTGGCGCTTTCGGCAGTCTTAAGGCTGTTGCTCACGAAATCGAAATCGGCAACCGGGTACTTAACCAAAGCGCCCATGGCGTTGACGTTCTTGCCGCCCTGGACCTTAACGGCGACCGTGATAGTCTCGCCCGCCTTGACGGAAGCCTTCTCAGGAACAACCGAAATCGTGCCGGCGACCTTACCGTCCTTCTTGGTGCCGCCGTCGAGCTTGGACATGGTGAAGGACATGTCGTACACGTCGTAGGCGTTGTTCAGGTTGTAATCCGCGTTCGACTGGGCAACATGGGAATCCCAATCCGTCGTGCCCGTACCGCGGTTCTCGCGACCATAGCAGTTCGGGAGGTGGTTCTCGTCCTCGGAGCCAACCGTACCGGGGGCCTTGAGGGAGCCGGTGTCGCTGCCCTCGGTCTTATCGACCTTGTAGAGCGCGAGCTCGGTGGCGGAGAAGAAGCCGCCCGTGGACTCCTGAACGGTGAGGCGCAGGTAGCGAGCAGACTTGCCCTGGAGGTCAACGGTCTTGGGCAGCATCTTGCCCTCGCCCTTGTTGTCCCACTCCTGGACGCCCAGGTCGACCCAGTGAGCGCCGTCGAGGCTGATCTCGACCTTCATCTTGGCAACGTTGCCGTTGCCGCCGTTGTCCTGGCGCGGCGTGTAGACGAACTTGTCCAGGTTGTAGGTCTTGCCGTAGTCGATGGTCATCGGCATGCCGATGGCCTCGTTGCCGTTGGAGGAGTGGAAGTTGCTGCCGCTCTTGTCGTCATGGTCGAACGCGAGGTCCAGCTTGCCCCACTGCTCGCCGCCATTCCAATCAACGCTGACCGGCTTGGGGGCGTTGCGCCACGGATCCTCGAGGGTCTTGACCTTGAGGGGCTCGCTCCACTCGGAGAAGCCGGTGGCGGTACGGGTGCGGATCTTGAACTCGAACTCGGTGTTGTACGACAGGTCGGTCACGTTGAACTCGGTGGTCTCGCCACTCGGGATGTTGTTGACCATGCCGTCGATCAGGATGTCGTAAGAGCTGGCGCCCTCGACCTTGTCCCAGGTGAGCTTGATGCTCGTGGGGGTCAGGCCGTCCTCGGGGGCGGCCAGGTTCGCAGGAGCCTTGAGGTTCTTGTCGAGCGTGTTGCCCGGCAGCTCGCCCTTGTTCTCAAAGCCGGAGACTTCGAGCGTCTGCTCGTTCTTGTTCACGTCGGTCTTGGCGAACTTGACGTGCAGCTTGGGCGTGGTGTTGATTGCAGTCTTGGAGAACTCCTCGTTGCGGACGGCCTCGGTGTCGGCGGTAGCGCCGTAGTTGAGGTTCGGGGTCTGCTCGAAGAAGTAGACGGCCTTGCCCTCAGCGGGAGTGGCGCTCTTGAAGGCCTCGAGGGACTCGACCTTCTCGATGGCGAGCTCCTGCTTGCCGTTCTTGGCCACGACGGACGTGGGCTCCTTGGACACGTTCACCGTGAAGACGGTGGTCCGATTGGAGTCGTAGCCCTCGTAGGTGCCCTCGGACTTGCCGGCGGTGAAGGTGGCCTTGTCGTCCTTGGCCTCGGACGTAAACTTGGTCTTCACGTTCTCGCCGTAGTTGATGTTGTCCTCTTTGCCGTACTCGGCGTTGGAGGAATCGGACTTGTTCTCGATGTAGGTGCCGGTGTCCTCGAACAGGGTGTACTCGCCCTTGCCGGACGTGGCGAAGAACTCAACCTCGCGCTTGGTGCGGTCGATGTCCTCGGGGTTGTCGTTGGGCTCGTACATCGGAACGATGGCATTGGCCTTTACGAACAGCGGGAGCTTCCACAGCGGGGCGTCGAAGTTGTTGAGGACCTGGCCGCCACGATACTGGTCGCCGGTGAAGTAGTCGATCCAGATGGTCGGATTCTCTTCGGTGCCGTAATTGGGCAGGTAAATGCCGTTGCGGACATCTTTGCCATCGCCAATGCCACCATTGGCGGCATCGCCATCGGTGTTCTGGTACACCGGAGCGACCAGGAAGGAATCGCCGAAGGTGTACTCATACTGCGTGGCGGTGCTCTGAGCGTAGGCAGAATCGTCGTTCAGCAGGATGGCGCGAATCATCGGCAGGCCGGTGTCGTCGTTGCCGGTATCGATATTCGCCGCGGAGGCAGCAGAGGTGTAGATGTATGGCAGAAGCTGGGACTTCAGCTTGAGGTACATACGGGAGATGCCGGTGTACGGGTCGCCGTGCGTCTGCGGAGCCTTGACATAGGATCCCCAGCCGTCCATATCGAGCATGAGCGGAGCAAAGGTCTTCCACTGGTAGTCGCGCGTGGCGATGACAGGCTGGCCGCCAAAGATGCCGTCCATGTCGGAGCCGGCGTTCGGGTTGCCGGAGAGGGACTGGCCGATAAACGTCGGGATGTGGAAGCGGATGTACTCCCAGTTGCCACCGGTCTGGTCGCCGGTCCAGATGCCCGCGAAGCGCTGGGTGCCCGCCCAACCGTCGAGGGAGATGATGTTCGGGCGGAAGCTGGCGTCCTCGGTGATGACGTCGTAAGCGGTCTTCACACCGTCAAGAGCCATGGAATAACCATGGCCGACCCATGCGACATCGGTCTTAAGGGTGGTCACGCCGCCCTTGTTGACCTCCTGCTTGAAATCGCGAAGCAACTGCCACTGCGTATCGGGGTTGGAGTCCGGGGAAAGCTGGGACTGGGTCCACAGGCCGGTCGCAACGCCCTTGCTGTTGGCGTAGTTGGTGAACTCCTCGAGGTTTGCGACGTTGGCAGCGACGGCGGCAAGGCGCTCAGCAGAGCTCTCGCCGGTATTCGGGTCGACACCACCGGTCTTTCCGAAGCCGTTCACGCCGTAGCCCGCGCCGTAACCGTCGTTGGGCAGGAAGTAACCTAGCGGCATGTCGTTCTCAAGGTAATTGTCCAGACGGGACTGAGCGGAAAACTCCTTGGGGAAGTCGGTGCCCTCGGGGATGTTCTCACCCTGCTCGGTGGCGCCGTGGCCGTTCAGAGACTCAACATGGGAACCGGGCTGCATGGAGGTGCCGGTGCCGCCCTTCTCGTACTGAACCTTGCCGGTGCCGGTGTCGGCAGGTTCGCTGCCCTTGATCTGCCACTTGCCATAGCCGCTCTGAGCCTCGGAAGACCACATGTCGCGGTTCCAGGCATTCAGGTGGCCGACGTAGAAGGCGTACTCGGGCAGGAGCACCGGGTTGCCGGTGACCTGGAAATAGTCCTGGAGCAGGTCTTGGGCGATCGGCGCAGTTGCCTTGCCCTCCTTGGCATCCGCCACGAAGTAGTACGCGTCGAGTTCGTTCTCGTTGTGCTTGGCGATGGTCTTCTCACCGTCGGTTGCACCGAAGTCGTACTTACCATCGGCGAACGTGTTACGCACAACGCCGTAGCCGTTATCGGACCAGTAGAACGGGTTCGGGGAGGCAACGCCGCCGTCGACCCAATTGCTCTCGTTGGCAATATTGATGGTGTTGCCGGTGTGGATGAAGCGGCCGTTCTGGGTGCCGCCGCCAAAGAAGTCCTCGCCCGCGTGCTTCTTGAGCGTCTGGACGGTGCCGGACTTGTCGAGGTCGAGCGGGGAGCTCTCCTCCATAACAACATTGCCGCCGCGCTTGACGGTCATGAGGGCGGAGTCCTTGGCGAACTCGATGGTGGTCTCACCAGAGGTGATGACGATCTTGCCGTCGGCCTCGGACACCGTGGCACCGGGCTTGCCGTACTTGCTCGAAGAGTCAGGCTGGGCCTGGATCTTCGCCTTGTGAGCATCGCTCTTGGGCTTGGCATACTCGCTGAACTCGCCCGAGGGGTCCACGTTGTAGCGGAAGATGTCGTCCTCGAGGAACGTGATCTTGCCCGTTACCTCGTGATCGCCCTGCTGGAACGTGACGGTAACAACATTGCTGTTGGCCTTGGCGTCCTTCACACCTGTGAGCGGGGCCGCCTGAGCGGGCACCGCCAGAGCGAGCGAGAGGGCGGCCGTGGCGATGACCGCCGAGCCGCGCACCCAATTGCGCTTCAAGAGAGAGTCTTGATGCACGTGCGTCTCCTTCCCTTCGAATCCGGTCTGCCGCAATTACTGGTGTGTACCAGCAGACCTTTTCACCCAACGTGATAATTCTTAAGGAGAACGTACACGCAACGCTCACGCCGCGATTCCTTTCGGCGAACGAGCGGTAAACCCACCTCATCGGTAATCTATCTCTTTGATTGGTATCTGAATCGCCAATCCAATCGGATGGCACTTCATAATTCCTGCATATGTACGACGAGGGGCGCCGCGGCCGAGCGCGGCGCCCCTCGAGCGGTCATTTACAGCGCGATGCTCGCTTATTCAGATAGCTCCTCCTCCACAACGCACGTGTTCTTGATGGTGCCCACCAGGTGCTGCAGGGCATCGATCACGCGGGGGCGAATGTCACCGCCGATGAGCACGAGCATGATGTCGTCGCCCACCGCCAGCTCCCCGGAGTTGAGCCATACGCGCACGTAGCCGATGCCATCGAGAGCGCGGGTCTCCTCCACGGCGGCGGCGACCTTCTCCGCGTCATAGCTAAACACCATGCCGGCGACCTTGTCTCCCGGACGCACGCCGTCGGTCTCGACGCCGCGCACCTCGGCCTTGGGCGTCTCGCGCACCGTCCCGTTGTGCACGAGGTACATGCCGCATCCGCGAAAGCTCGGATCGGCCTTCGCCTCGCGCAGCCAGGTGTCGATTGACGGCATCTCAGCCATATGCAACTCACTTTCCGCCCCAGGGCACGTGTATGCTTGCTCGGTTTTGGCGCGCGGACATGCGCGCCACATGACAGATGGACGACCCGACGATGTGCGGCGCCCGCGGTGGCGGTGCCGTCGGCAGAGAGCCGCCGCGGGGTCGTCGATTGCCTATTCGCTCGCGGCGTCCACGTTCTCCGTGTCCACTTCGCCCACCAGCGTGCACACCATCGCCGCGCGCTTGGTTTGGGCGAGGAACGCGTCATCGCAGGTCACCAATGTGAGGACGGCGCTCGCGTCTTGAATTTTTGCCTCCGCGTCGCTCGCCTTCGCCTCGGCGTTCTTGAGGGAGTCCGAAAGATACTGGGCGAGGCCCGCGGTGCCCTCGAAGTTGACCTGGCGCGCGGCCACATAGTCGTCTTCGACCCGCATGGTGAACAGCGGCTCCAGCTCGTATGTGGCATCGGGCGTCATGTAGTACACGCGCTCGATAGAATCGAACTTCTCCTGGCTGAGCGAATCGTATACCTGCGTGAACATGGAGCCGTCGTTCATATGGTGACCATAGAGCGTCGTCTGTTGGTCGACCAATCCGGGAGCGGTGTCATCCATGTCCATGAACACCGATCCGCTTGCGTTGTACTCGCCCGAGATCAGCGTCCTCAAATACGTGTCGTTCGTCTCGCCTTGCACCACGGCGTAGTTGATGTTCGTGCCGGGGATGTAGATCCAACCCACCACGTCCTCGTTGACCTTTGTCAGGGCATCGAAGTCGATAGAGGGCACACCCGAACCGTCAGATTCCGTGTCCTTGATGGCTTGGGTGTTCAACGTGTCGTAGAACTCCGCGGCCTGCTTGTAGCCGATCTGCGCATGGATGAACAGACCACCGGCCACGAGCAGCAGCACGACGCCGATGGCGATGAGAACGTATGACGCCGCGTTGCGTTTACCGCGGCGCGTCTGGTTTCGGTTGCCGCCGCGATGGTCGCTCGGCATATGACCGGCAGGCTGAGCGCCCGTCGCGCGCGGCGCGTCCACGCGCATGGAGGCATTGGGCGCAGATGCGCCATGGGCATACGGGATGGGGGCGACGCCGCGGGAAGCGCGCTCGGCGCGCGGCGTCGGAGCATGGTGCCTCCCCGCGCCTGCGGTATCGATGGGGCGGGGCGCCATCGGGCGCGGCGCCTGCTGTGGGTCGGATGTGGCGGGCGAACCCTCGTTCGCGGGCTTGAAATGCCTGCCTCCGGTAGCCATGCGCGCCTACGCCTCGGCCATGTCGCGCTTGAGCTGCGCGATGGCGTCACGGTACTCGGGCATGGTTGCGCCGAGAATCTGGGTGGCGTAGATGGCGGCGTTCTTCGCGCCGTTGATCGCCACGCACGCAACCGGCACGCCGGAGGGCATCTGGACCATAGAGAGCAGGGAGTCGAGACCACCCAGATCGCTCGTCTTCATGGGCACGCCGATGACCGGCAGCGGCGTGAATGCGGCGACCACACCGCCGAGATGCGCCGCCTTGCCCGCGGCGGCGACGATGACCTTGACGCCGCGATCGGCGGCAGACTCGGCCCACTCGTGCACCTTTGCAGGGTTGCGATGGGCGCTGGCGATGACCAATTCGTACGGCACGCCCAAGGCGTCGAGCTCGGCCGTGCAACCCTCCATGACGGGCATGTCGGACTTCGAGCCCATGATAATGCCCACGAGCGGGGCCTTCTCGGTAGCGGTATCCATACCTGTACCTCCCAGACACGCGTCGACAACGCCACAAAGTATAGCCGAGCGCACGGGCGGCAAACTCCCCCTCATGTCGAATGCGTGGTTTTTGGGCACGAACGGCACCTCGACGCGAAGGCGGCGGGCGAACGGGGCACGCCATGTACCTGCCCGTTTCTCCCAGCTGTCAGAGCACACCGGACAAAGCGCCAGGACACGCGGCGACTCCTTGCGACGAACCCCGGAACACGGACTCTACGCTTTGCCCCCATATAACAGCTGCGCCGGTCTTGCGCCGCGCGCTCACGAGCGGGGAGGAGCAAATGATCACCACCACGAACCCCATGACGCGACCACCGCGAAAGCGAACGGGAGGGCGACGGGCAACCAAGCGCGCACGGGGGCGCAGATTCGCGCTCGCCGTTCTTTTTGCCGCCTCAATCACACTTCTCGGGGCCCTGACGCTTGCAGAGGGATTCCTCCCCGTGC
This sequence comes from Collinsella stercoris DSM 13279, assembly GCF_020735465.1. Classification (GTDB taxonomy): domain Bacteria; phylum Actinomycetota; class Coriobacteriia; order Coriobacteriales; family Coriobacteriaceae; genus Collinsella; species Collinsella stercoris. The sequence continues at coordinate 2,009,598 of NZ_CP085935.1, forward strand.
GCAACGCCTTTGCCGCACCGGCCACGATCACGGGCAAGGTCGATATCGTCATCACCAACAAACAGCAGGCCTATTACGAGGGCGCGGTGGCCCAGTGCGAGGCGACCATCCATCTTCCCGATGGAACGACCCAAGTCGCCCATGGACATTGCATATCGGGAGAGTCCTACGCCGTCCCACTCGACGGCACCTACGATTATGTGGGCACCCTGCAGGCGGATGGCACATACGACATCGTCGTCCATTCGGAGGTCAGTCCGGGCGCCAACAGCGACGCGTTTCTTCCGGGCGCGATGGCGGGAACCCAGCAGATGGGCGGCATCCGGCTGCACTACAAGCCAAAAACGACCATCACGTTCCAAAAGTCGTCAAAGGACCCATCCCTCACCGAGGGCAATGGCGCATACTCCCTCGAAGGCGCCACGTACGATATCTACGACAAGGCGACGGGCGAAAAGGTCGCGACGATCACGACCGATACACAGGGGTCCGCGTCCTGCACCCTCGAGCGGGACAAGGATTACTACGCCGTCGAGACCAAGGCTCCCCAAGGGTACGCGCTGAACGACCAGCGCATCGAGTTCCATACGGCTGGAGACACGGACGACGTCGCGCTTACCGACCACCCCGCTCGCGCCCGCCTGCGCGTGCAGAAGATCGACTCATGCACGGGGGGATCAGCGCAGTACGGAGCCTCCCTCGAGGGGGCGGAGTTCTCCATCAGCTCCACCACCCTTGCCGGGTGGCGCAAAACGGTAACGACCGACAAAAAGGGCGAAGCGTCAATCGGCGATATCCCCTTGGGCACCATCGTCGTCACCGAGACGAAGGCTCCCGCTGGATACAAGCTCGACAGCACGCCCCATACGTACACGATCGACGGAACGAACATGGACAATGAGGGCGTCATCGATCTCAAGCCCATGCAGGCATCCAACGACATCTCCGCCTTCGATCTCGAAATCGTCAAATACCTCGACACGGGAGCCGACGGGTCGGGCCTGCAGCCCGCCGGAAAGGGCATTCGATTCGAGATCGTCGCGAATTCGACGGGCAAGATCGTCGGAGCGCTCACGACGAACGAGGCCGGCAAGGCCTCGACCGCAGACGCGCAGACGGTCAACCCCGAAGCGGTCTCCCCTTCGGCAACCTACGACGCAAGCAAACCTTGGATGGGTAACGGCAGGCGCAACGAGCACATCGCCGGAGCCCTTCCTTACGATGCCAAGGGTTATACCATCCACGAGGACCCCTCCACCACACCGGAGGGATACCGCCCGTGTCCCGATTGGACTGTCGAGGCAGATCAACTCGTCGACGGCGCGACCCTCCACTACATCGTCGACAACGACTCGGTCAGCTCGCGTATCCAGGTGGTAAAAACCGATGCCGCCGACGGCAAGGCAATCCCCCTCGCCGGCTTTACCTTCCAGTTGCTCGATAGCGATAAGAACGTCATCTCGCAAGAGGTCTGGTACCCACAGCATGCGGAGCTTTCCGAGTTCACCACCGACGACTCGGGAACGGTGACGTTTCCCGAGGCGCTCAAGCCCGGTACGTACTACCTGCGCGAGGTTGCCGCGGCGGCACCCTACCTCGTCACGCGGGAGGATATGAAGTTCACCATCTCAGATAAAGAGGGGCTCGAACCCGTAACCGTTATCCGCGTTGAGGATGAGCAGGCGGAAGGCATCGCCACCATTCACAAAACATGCTCCGACAAGGAGTGTCCGTCAGCTGCGGGCCTCGAGGGTGCGGAATTCGATGTCATCGCCTGCGAGGACATCGTCAGCCCCACCGGCACCGTGCAGGCCGCGAAGGACAGCGTCGTCGATCACGTCGTCACGGACAAGGACGGCAGCGCCAAAACGAAAAACCTGCCCCTCGGAAACGGCAGCGCGACCTATGCGTTCGTCGAGACCAAGGCCCCCGACGGCCATGTGCTCGACGACACGCCCCACACCTTCACGCTGAGCTACGTCGATCAGGCAACAGACGTCGTGTACACAGAGGTGAACGCGGCCGACGCCCCGACCGACCTGCAGGTCGCCAAGACCGACAGCGAATCCGGTGAGGCAGTTGAGGGGGCGGTGTTCGCCCTTTGGAACACCGCCGATCAGATCTCCGTCGCGCCGGAACACGTCGGGTCAGTCGCCGTGCGCACGCAGGGTGATCAGACGATCTCCATGCGTTACGAGGCCCCTTACGCAATCGTCACGGCCCAGGCACCCGACGACATGAGCATCTCGCTCGCACATAACGGCTCGGAGCCAATCTCCATCGATGCCGACGGCACGCAGGTGCCGGCGGGAACGTACACCGTTCAGTGCAAGCAGAACGGCACCACGGTCGAAACGAATGCGCCCACCGCGAACATCAACGCCAACACGGCAGTGCACATCACCGTCACGCAAAACCTGCTTGGCACGCACGTGCGCATAGAGCAAACGGGGTCAGCGGAGGACATCGTCGAACTCTCCTACTCGCGCGAAGACGACGCGTATATCGCGTCCGGCCTCAAGGCCGGGACATACCAGGTAATGGCAGATGGGAACGACGTGGGTACCGTCACGCTGGGCGACGGCGCCACATACCTCGCCCTCAAGGACAACGAGCTTGCCGAGTTGCCCGTTCTCCTCAAAGGTGATGCGGACCCCATCTCCGTCTCCACGAATGAAAGTGGAGTGTTCAACGTGAAACACCTTGCAGCCGGCACATATCACATGAAGGAGACGTCAGCGCCAAGCGGCTACGTCGCAAGCGATGAAATCGTTTCCTTTGAGGTTGGCAGCGACGGCCTGATCGATGGGAACAAGGTGCATCACATCGCCATCGCGAACGACTTTACGAAGGTCGAGATATCAAAGGCCGACGCCGAAACCGAAGCACCGGTTGAGGGAGCACAACTCTCCCTCGTCAACGACGCGGGAGAAACCATCGACACGTGGACCAGCACCGCCGACGCCCATATGGTGACTCACATTGCGCCGGGATCGTATTCCATCGTCGAAATCACCTCCCCTCAAGGGCACGACGTGGCGAACCCCCTGCAGATCGAGGTTGAGGCGCGCACCGATATCCAGCGCTTCACCCTCTACGATGAGCCCATCTCCATCGAGGGCTCCATCGACAAGCGGCAGCAAATCGCCGACCCCACGGCATCCGGCACGACGGCGGACGATTCCGGCGGCAATCGCGCCGAGGTGCGTGTCTCGGCCGACGGGAGCTACGACTATACGCTTGACTTCAGAAACGAGAGCGCGACCTGGGTCGATGAATTCACGGTCACGGATCACCTGGATGGCGTCGAGGAGGGCCTTTCCATCCTCGACGGTGTCACGTGCGCCATCACGTCAGGCGACTATGACGGCAAGCTCAACGTTTGGTTCCAGACCAACCAAACGCCTGAGGACTACGCCGACCCCTCCCAGGCAAACGCGACGCTCGACGACGGGCACGCCAACCCATGGCTCTCCCATCCCGAGACCTCGAACCTCCTTGGCGAGGACGGCAGGGCGCTTTCCTATGCGGGATGGCGTCTGTGGGCCCAAGATGTTTCCACGCAAGAAGCCACCCACCTATCCGTCGACGACCTGGGTCTCGAGCCGGATGAAAAGGTGACCGCCATTCGATTTGAGTACGGCCGTGTCGATGCGGGATTCACCTCTCGCACGGACGCATGGGATCGAGAGGACATCAAAGACCCTCACGATGATGTTGCGGGCGTGCCCGATGGCGGTGAAGGGACCGCTAGCGCCATTCTCCACATGCACGTAACGGATGCGTATACCGCCGAAACCGAGTTGGACAACACCGCGCAGGTCGACTTGTTCAGGAATGGCGGTGGCGAGAACCTGGAGGACCACGATGAGGACTTCGTGACGCAGGCGCCCGTGAACGTCGCGGAGCGCATGCCGCAAACATCGGCGCCTTCTATAACCCGCGTGTTGCTCATCGGGTGCTGCCTCGCGGCGGGCGCGGCGGGCATCATCCATCTGGCAAGAACCGCGCGGCGGCCTCGGCGATGCACGCATCGTTAAGGCGTAGGTGCCGCGACGATCGAGAACGAGGGAGGACGCGATTATCCGCCCCTACGGTGGTAAAGCTCTCCCTCGCGGTCGTCGCGCTGATCGCGGCCCTCCTTGCCGGCAGGATGTCATATTTCGATGTGGCGACCACATCCGACTACGACCAGCTGTCGCGACGCGACGGCCTTGCCCTCATCAAAGAAGATACCGGCGCCCCGGATTGGGGCGACCTACTCGCACAAAATGAGGACACGGTCGGATGGCTTCACATCGACGGCGTCGATATCGACGTGCCCGTCGTGGCCCCCAAGGACGCACCGCGTCAAAACTGGTATCTCGATCACGATTTTTGGGGACGCCCCAGCTTGCTGGGATGCCCCTATCTGGACCATCGCAGCTCGGTGACAGGGCGGCACGTCATGATATACGGGCACAACCAACCCGCCTCGCACGCGATGTTCTCACCCATACACGCGGCCCATCAAAGCGATGTGTTCTCCACCGTCGGCGACGCAACCCTCTACGTGCCGCACGAAGAAGCCACGACCTTCCGCCCTCTTATGGCGCTCAGAGTGCACGAGACGTACGAACCTATCCAGGTCTTCTCCCTGCGCGCGCCCGAGGACGTGGCCGCGCTGCTCGAATCGCTCCGCGCGGACGCCAGCGTTGTCACCGAGGACGCGCTCCAGCGAGGCGCCCGCGCGGCGCGCGTCCTCACCCTCGTGACCTGCTCCACCGGTAACGCACATACCTCGCAACGCACCCTTCTCGTCTTCTGTGCCGACGTCTGAGCGCGTCGGCGCGTCAACCGGCGTCGTGCGAACGGCGGGATGCATCTCCCAGGTTGTTGCGAAATGCGCGGGCATGAAGCGGGCGGCGGGCGGGAGCACAAAGTAGGCGGCGACGAGCGACAGCGCTCGGGCGGTAGGATGCGTCTCCCAGGTTGTTGCGAAACGGGCGAGCATAAAACGGGCGTCGGGGGGCACGAAGCAGGAGGCGAGAGCGACGCCGAAGCCACCTCGGGCGGCCGCACAGTCCTTGAGGGGCGGAGCCGGTTCAGCGGCCCCCTCGACCTCTCGATTAATCCGCCTCATATCGGCATGACCACGTATCGGCATGGAAAAGCCTCCCATATTCTGAACGCTAGATTCCTCGTCCAGGAAACGGGAGGCCGCTTACCAGCCCATGGCTCTCATGACACGTGACGGATGCCCGCACGACAGGCGCCCGCACGGCAGGCACCTGCGCGCCGCGCTCCTACTCGCCAACGCTGTTGACGTCCGAAGATCCTTCCGCGGTGTCCTCGCCATCTACGCCATCGAGCCGCGACTGCTCTTCCTCAACGCGCTGGGCGCGGACGCTCTCGGGCGTCGACCACTTCTCACCCAGGTAAAACGACAGGCCGAGCCCCAGCAGGGCGGCGATGGTGGCGCCGACGAGATACTGGATCCAATGTTCCCTTATGTACTCGAGCACAGTCCCTCCCTGAGCTGCTGCCGGCCGGCGATCTACGAACGGCGAATGACCTCGGTAACGACGTCGGAGACGAACGCGACGTTATCGGTGTCGACGTTGTACGGCTGGTCCTCCTCCGTATGGGACAGCGCGAACCCCGTGCCCTCGATACCACCGATGGTCAGGGAGCGGAGGCTCATATCCATGGCGGCGTGGGCATCCGTCGTCACGTAGGGCATGTCGACCGTCGCGCATTCGCGATGGAAATCCGCGCTCACCTGCTGGACGAGCTTCATGATGCGCTTGTCGCCCTTGAGGACGCGTTGCTCGCCCTCGGTCGCCAGCATGGCGAGCTGTCCCGCGCCGACGCTCTCGAGGTTGATGAGGAACACGCCGCGCAGCTGGCTGCGATGGGCATCGAGGAACGCACGGATGCCCGCGTTGCCGTTCTCCGACGCGCCCGTCGCCACAAACCAGATGTCATGACCCAAAAGCTCGTCGTCGCCCATATCGGCGACGGCCTCACGCAGCTCCTCCTCCGTCGCATCCCCGTATGCGGCGGCACCGCCCTTCCATCCGTCATCGAAGTTGTCCCACGAGCCGATGTCGCTCCCGGAGGACTTGGCGTCGAAGGATTCGTCGACGCCGAGCCAATCGCTCATGCTGTCATCGGACTTCTTCTTACGCCCAAAGAGCTTAGGGATGCCGCGGCGCGGCTTTTCCTGCACGGGCGCCGGCGCGCCGATGGTCTCGAACGCGCCCTCCCCAAGAGCGGGAGACGGAGCGTCGACCACGGTGGACGCGGGCTCGCTCGCGCGAGAGACGGCGTCTTGATCGGTGGGCGCGTCCTGCGAAGACGCGGGGGCGGCGGCAAACGGATCGACCGGCGTCGCCGACGGGTCGGGCAGGTCGAACAAAGACGCGCGATTTGCGGTTTGCGGCACGTGCGGCGCGGGGGCGTCCGCAGTGCTCGGCACGCTGATCGTGCGCTGAGGCCGCTCGGGAATGGCGGAGTTGATTTGCTCCATGAGAGAGTCGACGGTCTCCACGGGCTGCGTCGGGACGGGCATCGCCACGGTGCCGGAGAGGTCGGCGGGCTCCGGCGCGGGGGTGGACGTTACGGGCGTGAATGCCACCGTAGATCCAACCGAGACGGCAGGCGCCTCATCGTACGACGACCCGGCGGGAGCCTCGGCGTCAAAGGGAAGCTGGTCGAACGCACCCGCATCGCCGTCGAAGGGGAAAGTCGACACGTTGTCATCAACAGAGGTCTCGTCATCGGAAGCGGTGTCATCGGCGGCAACAACGTCCACGGGGCCCTCGGGCTCCGCAGCGGCGTCAACCGGGCTCGGCTCGAACACCTCCGTTCGGCCATCGCCACCCTCGGAGGAGTCATCGTCTTCGATGATCTCGTACTCCGCTTCCATGATTCCGTCGAAGTCGTCTTCGGTCATCGGGGTGTATGCGAACGCATCCCCTTCTTCCTCGAAGGTCGCCTCGAAGCCATCGGTGGCGCCAAACGCGTCGTCATCGATAGCAGGCACATTCAGGTCGTCTTGCACGTCGTCCGAAAGCTCGACATCCTGCTGATCGTGCTCCGGGACGGGCTCGGAAAGAGACTCCGCCTCATCACCCGGATGCTGACCGCCCTCGTCGACATCCTGGACGATCTGCGCGCGCGGCTCAGATGCGGGTGACGGAGTCGGCTCGGACACAGGGGTCGAGGCCGGCTCGGAGACCCGCTCGACCACCGTCTCGTACACCACGGCGCACGACTCGGGAAGCATGCCCAGCCCGCGGATCACATCGGCGCCAAAGCGCACATTGCCCGCACCGTTCAGGTGGAACGGCAGCTTGGGTTCAGGCTCGGCGTCACCGAGGTCGAGCATGGGCTGCACGGCCTCCTCTTCAGCGGCTGGCTCGTCAACGGAGCTCGTCGCGGCGGCGACATCCGAGTGACCGCCCTCGGCGGGCACGGCGGATTCCGCGGCGACGGCGGGCATGGCGGCGATCGTCGCATCGGGGTCGAACGCCGCGACCTGATTCTCGGAGGCGATGTCCGCACTCTCGTGCACGTCGGTGCCCTCCTCAGAGGCAACGACCTCATGCGCGGGAGCGGAAGGCTCCGCGGAGGCATTCGCGTCGACCGCGGGCATCATCGCCGTCGACCCCAAATCCGCCACGGGAAGATCGGTCGAGGTGTCTTCGACCAACGTAAAGGCCTCGGGCCCGGCGGGACCCTGCTCAATCGAGTCGCCACCATCGGCCGCCCCATCCTCGAGCTCGTGGGGATACGCCATGGCCGCCTCCACCTCTGCGGCGGCAGCGGCCTGAGCCGCGGCGATCGCCTCATCGAGGATGCGCTGCTGCTCGGCGAAGTACTCGTCGGCAGGGGTGTCGTGCGGGAACTCGTCACCGAGCTCGTACGGAGCGACCGCGTCCATCACGCCGAGCATGGCGGCAACAGAGGACTTGTTCGACACCGATCCGGTGGTATAGGGAAGGACGAACCGGTTGGCGATGATCGCCACGCCGTTGATGAGGGGGACGAGCGCCACGATGATCGCGAGGACCCATAGGACCGCACGGGCGGCGCCGGGGACGGGGAACACGCGCACGATGGCGATGGCCGCCGGGGCGACCATGGCAAAGGGAAGCACCTTGGCGATCAGGGGCCTATACGCGGCGAACGGCTCGCGGGCGAGAAGGTCCTCACGCGGCGTATCGTAGTGCGCCACCACGACGACCGGACGATTGCGAGGCGACGCCAAGGGCCCCGAGGCCTTGTGATACGCGATGACGTTCTGGCTCAAACCGCCGGACCCGAGCCCCGAGAGAATCGGCTTGCCGGACCGCTCGAGCACGAACAGCACGGCGGCAGCGAGCGTGAGCAGCAGGCCCACGACGCCGAGGGCACCGCCCAAGCCCAGGAGCACGGCACCCACGAACACGGCAACGCCCAGGCCCGCTTGGACCACCTTGTGCATACCGCTCGCGCTGAACTCCTGCATCTCGGGAGTGAATCCGTGATCGGCAAAGACCTTGGCAATCACGTCGGCGGCGGCGCGCTCCTCCTCGCTACACGCCGGCGCGATCCCCGTGTTCTGCAGCAGGTGGCTCAGATATTGTTTCGTATTCGCCATGTGGGCTCCACATCGAACTCGTTTTGTGCAAACACGCCGCGTGCGCGGCATGCATGTATAGTCGCAAGTATACCCTTACTTGCGCGCTACCTGCAGAATTCGAGCTATCGACACGCGCCGCGGACGGGCGCTCCCCCTCACGCACATGAGCGGGTGCAGCCCGCCGTTGCACTAGAATATGGCAAACGATACGCAAAGACGGCAAGCGAGCTGGGAAAAGGTGATCCATGCAGCAGAAGACATCCCCCACGGCGGCGCGCGGCGGAAGCACGAGGCGCGAGGACGGCACGCGGCGTCTTCTCAACCTCCTCTTTGCGCTCAGCGTGGCAAGCGAGCCGCTCACCACCGACCGCATCATCAACGATCCCGAGATCGGGTACTCGGGCCGTGAGCGCGAATCGCGCGTCAAGGCGTTCAACCGCGACCGTGACACCCTCGCCGGGCTCGGTGTCTACATACGAGAGGCGGCGGCTCACGGCGACGCCAAAAATGAGCAACGTCGCTGGGAGATCGACCGCAGGTCCACGCATGCGGACGGGACCGCCCTCTCGCCATACGATGCGCAGGAGGCCATCTCCGCCATCGACCAGCTCTTCAGCCTTCATGCGGCAGACCCCGCCCGATGGCCCCTCCAAATGGCCCGCGCAAAACTCTGCAAGATCGCCGGCATCGACCCAGAGGCCGCCCACGTCGAGCAAGGGCATGCGGCAGCCGACCTCGCCCATGTATGGAGTGCTTTCGTTCGCCGGCGGCCCGCCACCTTCGTCTACCGCGACGCCCGCGGTGAGGAGCGCACGCACGTCGTGGACCTGTACGGCATGTTCGAACGGGGAACCCAGGTGTATCTGGTGGGGAACGACCACGATGCGAACGATTTGAGGACATTTAGGACCGATCGCATCGTCTCAGCAAAAAAGGCGGCCGGCTCCAGCAAGCCGTATCGCATTCCCGCGGAGTTCGACGTCTCCGGATTCCAATTCCTCCCCTTCGATTTCTCCCGCAACGATCCCGTCAAAGCCCACTTTTCGTTTGCGCCGGGGTGCGGCATGCACGAGATCGAGCTCATCACCAGGGGGCGAGGCTCAATTGCGACTGATGAAAAGGGTGCCCATCACTGGGTTGTGGACGTGCGCGATCTCGATGCCGCGGCGTCTTTTGCCCTGGAGCACGCGCACCTGGGCATCAGGGCCTGCGAGCCCGCCGAACTTGTCGAACGAATCGCCACACGCAAGGAACAGGCGGTGAACGCCCATGGCCGCTAACGCAAAAAAACTCGACGGGGACCGCACCATCGCCCTCTGCCTGGGAATCCTCACCTCGCTCACCGCGTCGAGGACGGGGGCGGTTGAGCTTGACGCCCTCTGCACCGAACTCGACGCGAGCGAGGAAAGCATCGACGAGGCCCTCTCCCTGCTCCAGTCGATCGCCGACGAGCGGTCGGGGGCGCGCATCGCCATAGCGCGCCTGGGCAGCTCGCTATCCCTCATGGGCGACGCCGGTCGGCTGGCACCCTTGCGCCTTACCGAACCGGAGGCGAACGCGTTAAGCCAGGCACTCAAGCGGTGCAAGCTCGACGGCGACGTTCGCGCGCGGATCTCTCGCGCGCTCGACCCCGTCCAAACATCGGGCCATGCGGACCGCCTGCTCGCCGGCGACGCCCTGTTCGGTGGGTTTTTCCCCATCATCGCCGAATCCATATCCATTGGCGCGCGGATACGCATGCGGTATCGCGCCGCGGGGCAGAGCGCGCCGACCGAACGCACCATCGACCCCGGATTTATCGAGGTCTCCGGGGACGCGGCCTATCTCGCAGCGTGGGATGTCGAGAAAGACGAGCAGAGAAGTTACCGCCTCGATCGCATCGACGACGTGGTCCTCACCGACGACTCCGTGATCGACCATCCCTTCGCGCGCCGATCGACTGCCGAAAGCCTACGCGACCATGGGGACACGGCCTTGATCAGGTGGAGCTCGCAGCAGGCGATCGACTCCTGCACATGGGCCGGACTCGACAGGGACCGCGCACGCGCTCTCGAGGACGGGGGCGTCGAGGCGCCCGTCAGCTACACGTCGGAAGCATGGCTCTTCGACCAGATCCTCGCAGCCGGCGGGCGCATCGTCATCGCCTCTCCATCAGAGCTTCGCGATCGTCTCATCGCCTACGCGCGGTAGGGCACGCACACATCGCGATCGCGCCCAGCGTTGGCCAAGGGCGCCGCTACCGATGGCTCGCCCGCCAAAGCTGCAGGTATTTTCCCACCTGAGCGCACTCGATGCGCTGATACGGAGCCGGGAGCGACGAGAGGAACTTCTTGCCGTACCCCTTGGTCACCAGGCGGGAATCGGCCAGCACGAGCACACCGGAATCGGTCGACGTCCTGATCAGACGGCCGGCGGCCTGCTTGACTTCCAGCACCGCCTCGGGCAGCGAGTAGCGGGCCCATGCCCGATCCTCGCGCACGCCGCGCTCACATGAGAGCGGGTCCGTCGGGCTGGAGAACGGCAGCTTGGGAATCACCACGCAGCGCAAGGTCTCGCCGGCGGCATCGAAGCCTTCCCAAAACGCCTTGAGAGCAAACAGCGAACTGGCGGTATCGGAGAGGAACCGGTCGCGCAGCAGCTTTGCGGACGCCATTTTTCGCTGGCAATCGAGCGACAGCCCCTCCTGCGCCAAGCGGGGCGCAACCCGCTCGAACAGCTCCTCCATATCGCGCCTATTGGTGAACAGCGTGAGTGTCGAGCCGCCCATGGACACATGCACATCGACCAGCAGACACTCCATGGCGTCGAGGTACGCCGCCCGATTGCGGGGGTCGGGCAGGTCCCCCGCGACCACGACCGCCATGTTGCGCTCAAAATCGTAGCTCGAGTCGAGATGCAAAGAGCGATACGCGCGCCGGTCGAGGCGGTCAAGCCCAACCGCATGGGTGAAGTGGTCAAAACTGCCCGACACGGTCATGGTCGCCGAGGCGAAGATAGCGGTATGCATCTCCGGCAACCAGCTCTCCGCCAATGCCTCACCGATATCGAGGCGCTCGGCGCTCAGGCTCTCCCCACCGGCCTTGAGGCGCCGATTCACCTGGCAGGAATAGACGTATCGCTCGTCCGTTCCCAAGACCACGAGCTTGAGGGCGTCGAGCGTCTCCTTAAGACGCCGTTGGCCGTCCGCCACATCCGTCACGAACTCGGGCTTTTCCTGGGCGACCGTCTCCACGAGCGATGCGAGGTTCTTGGAGGCCTCATCGAGCGCGTCGAGCGCGGTCTGCGCGACCTCGGCGAACACGCCCCATGCGTCGCTCTCGCGCGTCTCGCGGCTAATCCACATGTTCGCGTTGTCATAGGACCCGTCCGCACGACCCGAACGCACAAGATCGCGCACGGCGTCGAACAGCTCGGCCATGGCGAGGGACGCCCGCTGCGTCGTCGCGGTCGCCTTTGCGGTGAGCCCCATGAACAGCGTCGCCGCGTCGGACGTGGCAAGGTCGCGCGCGATCTTGCCCAGTGCGCCCGTGCGCGCGCCGCCCAAGCGCTCGAAGATCGACCGGCTTTCCTCGGCCGAAACCGTGAGCGCCCACTGACGTCGCGCCTCGGATTCAATGGAATGGGCCTCGTCGACCACCCAATGGCGAATGGGGGGCAAGATCTTTCCATCTGCCGCCACGTTGCGGAAGAGCAACGAGTGATTGGTCACTACCACGTCCGCACGGGCTGCACGGCGGCGGGAGCCGTGTACCATGCACTTATCCGGGTAAAACGGGCACAGCCGGCGAGCGCACTCGCGAGAAGACGTGGTGAGATCCGCCTTGCGGACGCTCCTCCAGCGAATCCCCAGGCTGTCGAGGTCGCCCGCAGGCGATTGGCAGGCGTAGGCGTATATGACGGCGATCGCGGTCAGGGTATCCGCCGGATCGCGCGTAGTCTGCACCTCGTTAGCGCGGGCAAGGCGCTCGAGCTTGCGCAGGCACGGATAATGGTCGTATCCCTTGAGGGCGCAATAGGCAAGGCCGCCCTCCATCTCGCGGGCCAGGCGCGGCAGCTCGTGGTGGATGAGCTGGTCGGCCAGGTTGTTCGATTTGGTGGCGATCCCCACCGTGATGTTGTTGCGCTTGGCGGCTTGGGCAAAGGGGACCAGATAGGCGATCGACTTGCCCACGCCCGTGCCCGCCTCTATCACGCGGTGCGTCGATGTCGCGAGCGCATCCCGGACCTCAGCCGCCATCTGCACCTGCTCGGCGCGCGGCTCATACCCTGGATACATGCGATTTACCAAGCCGCCCGGCTCAAAGCACGCCTCCACCTCGTCGCGGGAGGGCAGCTCAAGACCGGGGAGCTCGTCGGCGTCCATGCGCGCCGCCGACGACGCCGGCGTCGCGGCGTCCGCCGCCAAGATCTCCTGACGGGCGCCCACCAGCGAGAAGACGGCATCGGGGTGCAAGCCAGCCAAAAAGCTGAATATCGGCCGGTAACTCCACGCAACATCCGGGTGCATGTCCGCCAGGCGGCGCATCAGGCCAGAGGGCAGGTCGTCGAGGGCGCACAACAGGATGCGCCACACGCCGCACAGCGCCTCCACGTCCGCGTTTGCGCGGTGCGACACGCCCGAGCACCCGAACAACTCGGCCATGGAGGCGAGCTTATGCGAGCTCAGACGCGGCAGGGCAATGCGCGAGAGCGCGAGCGAGTCGATCCAAATGTCGGTCACCTCGGCCCCGCCCGAGACCGCCTCGATGAACCCACGGTCAAATGCGGCGTTGTGCGCGATCACCGGAGCTCCGCCCACAAAATCGGCGAGCCGTGCCACGGCCTCCTCGGCGGAGGGAGCATGCGCCACATCGGCGTTCGTGATGCTCGTGAGCTCCGTGATCTCCGCCGGGATGAGCGCGTGCGGCTTGATGAAGGTGTCGAAGCGCTCGACGACCTCCCTGCCGCGCAGGCGCGCGGCAGCAATCTCGATGAGCTCGTTCTCCCGGTGGGAAAGACCCGTCGTCTCGGTGTCGAGCACCACCACATCGTCTTCTATCAGGCCAAACGAACGGGTCTCCGCACGGGCGGAGAGCGTCGCATACGCATCGATGACCTCCTGCGGGGTGCCCGGGAGCACCGCCTGCGCCATCGCCAGGGGGGAGGCGGGGACAGACACGCTCATCGACCAGCTCGCTTGAGGGCCAGATCGACGAGTTCGGCACACAGCTCGCTGAACGGGATGCCCGCATGGCGCGCCTCGTCGGGTACGAGCGACTCGGGCGTCATGCCGGGGATGTTGTTCGTTTCGAGAATAACGGGCCCGTCTTCCGTCACGATCACGTCCGTACGGGAGATGCCATACAAGCCGAGTGCCTCGTGCGCGCGACATGCGATCTCCTGCACCTGTGCATACACGTCCTCGGGCAAACACGCGGGGATGCGGTGAAGGTCCTTGGGATCCGCGTATTTGACCTCAAGGTCATAGAACTCGGACTGCTCGGGGACGAGGATCTCGACCACCGGCAGGGCGCGGAGCGTCTCGCCATCGCCCACGGCGGCAACGGAGCACTCCGTTCCGAATACGCGCTTTTCGACCATGACCTTCTCGCCGTGCTCGAACGCCACCTCGATGGCGTTCGCCAGCTCGGAGGGGTCTTTGGCGAGGGAGATGCCGTAGCTCGACCCATTAACCACGGGCTTGACGAAGCTCTGCTCACCCACCACCGCCACGATTTCCTCCAGCGGCAGCATGTCGGCGCGGCCGAACGTCACGCTCGGGGCAACGGGCAGCCCCGCGCGGCGGTACAGCAGCTTGGAAAGGTCCTTATCCATCGCGATACCGCTCGCGAGCGGGGAGGAAGCCGTGTAGGGAATGCCCAGGAACTCGAGGACGTGCTGAATCCTGCCGTCCTCGCCGCCGATCCCGTGCAGCGCGATAAAGGCGGCATCCCATCCGTCTCCCGTCATGCGCTCCAGAAACGTCGGCGCCGCGGGGTCGATGAGCTCGACCGACCCATAGCCCGCCTCCGTAAGCGCATGCACCACGTTTTTGCCCGACGCGAGAGAGATCTCACGCTCATCCGAGGTCCCGCCCGCGAGGACCGCAATCCTCAAATCCTGGCGTCCCGTCCTATCCATAATCCCGCCTTTCGCCCACGTTCACCGTCAGGGCGCGTCTTATCTGCGCGCCGCGGTGTCCATTTCACGCAATAGCCGCGCGTTTGCGCCTCAAACGCCCGACAATACCCTATTGTATAGGCATATATGCATCTGGGACGCCCTGGCGCCCCGCCACCGAAAGGCGACAAATGGAACGCATCACCCGTTCGCGCGATATACGCCTCCTCACGCTCGAGGAGTTGCAGGACCTGGTCAAAGAACTCGGGCAGCCGGCATTTCGCGCTAAGCAGCTCAACGAATGGATACATGATAAGAACGTATGTTCGTTTGACGAGATGACCAACCTTCCCGCGGCTCTTCGGGAGAAGCTTTCCGAGCGATTCTCGTTCAATGTGCCCGTGGAGCTCGTCAAGCAAGTTTCCAAAGACGGATCACGCAAGTACCTCCTGCAGTTCTCCGACGGCGTCTCCGTGGAGACTGTCGGCATGCCTAACCGCAACAAGCTCGCCGTCTGCATCTCCTCGCAGGCAGGATGCGCCATGGGCTGCGCATTCTGCGCCACGGGACTCGCAGGGCTCTCGCGCTCCCTCACGGCGCAGGAGATGGTCGATCAGGTTCTTCACGTTGCGCGAGACTTCGGCGAGCGCGTGACGAGCGTCGTCTTCATGGGCCAGGGCGAGCCGTTCGCCAACTTCGACGCTACCGTCCAAGCTCTTCGCATCCTTAACGACCCTGACGGACTCGCAATCGGCGCGCGCCACCTGACCGTTTCGACCTGCGGCGTCATCCCGGGCATCCGCAGATTCGCCGAGCTTCCCGAGCAATTCACGCTTGCCATCTCCCTTCACTCCGCGATTCAGGGCACCCGCAATCAACTCATGCCGGGGGTCAAGAAATACACGCTCCTTCGACTCCATGAGGCTATTCAGCTTTACGTCGAAAAGACCGGGCGCCGTCCGACATATGAGTTCGCCATGATCGATGGCATCAATGACACGAGCCCTGAGATGCAGGCTCTTGTCGACTTCTGCGCAGGAACGCTCTGCCACGTCAACCTGATTCAGCTCAACAACATTCCCGATAGCCCATTCCGTCCTTCGCCCATCGAGAAGGTCGAATCGCTCCAGCGTCGACTCACCATGCATGGCGTGGAGACGACCATCCGCAACTCCCGCGGCAGCGACATAGATGCCGCATGCGGCCAACTCAAGCAGCGCAGGTTCCGTGCCCAGTAGCGGCTTAATCTTAACCACTCGATCACATTGGCGCTTACCATGAAAGGAGGCTGCGAAGATATTCGCAGCCTCCTTTCATCTTGTTTTTTTTCGTAGCACCTAGCTAAAACCCGGCAGCATCCCACTGCCTCGAAACCCAATCCTGATTCACTTTCGGGTTGTTCGTCAAGCGCGCCGTACGTAGGGCGACCTCTTCGGACATCTCCTGAGCGCGGCGCCGCGGTTTATCTATGGCGCTCCCCAGGCGTTGCATCGCATGGCCTATCGAATCCCTGTTCTTGACAACTAGATAACCACCTGCGACTCCAAGAGCCAACCCCGATACCATGAGCATCAATTGGACCGAACGTCTCATGTCAGTCACGTCCCTCATCCGCTTCCACCATGGACATCAGGATACGCTGTAGATCATCCTCATCCTTGAACTCAATCTCGATTTTATTCTTACCCCGAGTCGAGCGCACCTTCACGTTGGTGTTAAAGAGCTGACGCAGCACACGCGCTGCCTTCTTATAAGACTGCGGCGTGACAGGACGCGGCGCGCGAGGCGTTTCTCCGACTGAAAACAACGGAGCGAGATTTTCAGTCGCGCGGACTGACAAACCTTCAGCTACAACCTTTTCAGCAAGTTTTATGCGGGCCTCTTCAAACGGAACTGCGAGAATGGCACGCGCATGACCTGCCGTCAACTTGCCCTCATACATCATCTGCTGAACCTGCTCAGGAAGGTCAAGCAGCCGAAGAGAGTTGGTGATGGTTGAGCGGGACTTCGAGACTGCCTTAGACAGTGCCTCCTGAGTCATGCCGCTCGCCTTAATGAGCTGGCGATATCCCTTGGCCTCTTCAATGGGATTCAAGTCAGACCGTTGAAGATTCTCGATCAACGCAAGCTCAAGCATCTTCTGATCATCAACGTCCTTGATGATCACCGGCACTTTAGTCAGACCAGCGATTTTAGAAGCTTGGTAGCGACGTTCCCCCGCAATAATCTCATACTTACTGTCATGTTTACGAACAAGCAGCGGTTGCAACACACCGTTCTCTCGAATCGACTCGCTCAATTCCTCAAGTGCTGATTCGTTGAAATGTGTGCGAGGCTGGTTCGGATTGGGGACAATATCCTCGATGGACATTTCAGTATCTGGCTGATTAAATCCCGTCTCCGACTGAGCCTCACCCATCAAGGAACCAAGACCTCTACCCAGCGCGGGCTTCTTTTTTGGACTAGGCACGACGAATCACCTCTTTTGCGAGATCCATGTATGCAATGGCACCCTTGTTCTGCGGTGCATACTCGATCACCGGCATTCCATACGATGGAGCTTCTGAAACCTTCACCGAACGCGGGATACAGGTCTTAAACGCTATATCGCCAAAGTAATTCTGAACCTCCTCAACCACTTGATTGGAGAGCGAGGTTCGAGAATCGTACATCGTCATGAGCACGCCGTACGTTTCAAGTTCCTTATTGATGCGTCCCTTCACCATGCGCATCGATTCAAGCAGCTTGGTAACGCCCTCCAACGCGTAATACTCGCACTGGATAGGGATGAGCACGCTATCCGCAGCGGCAAGCGCATTAATCGTCAATAACCCAAGTGATGGCGGGCAATCAATAAAGATAAAGTCGAACTCATCTTTCACAGGCTCGAGCAAATCCTTTAGTCGAGTTTCTCGAGCCATTGCCGAAACTAGTTCGATTTCAGCGCCGGCGAGCTGAATGGTCGCCGGAATGATAAATACGCGCTCACATACCGTGTCGTGGATCAACTCCTCGGCAGGCACATCATGGAGCAGTGCATCGTATATGCACTGTGACAGCTCTTCTTTATCAACACCAATGCCGCTCGTGCTATTACCCTGTGGGTCAAAGTCAACGATGAGCACCTTGCGTCCTTGTTTTCCGAGTGCTGCAGCCAGATTCACCGTCGTTGTGGACTTACCAACACCACCTTTTTGATTGATAATCGCAATGGTGTGCATTGGCTTGCTGCTTTTTGAACGCTTTACGTCTCGAAAACCCACGCTGCCTCCCGGATTGAAATAGTTGCGTTTCATGCTACATTTTCAGCAGTTTCACGTGAAACATGGCTCAAATTTCCTACGTTCCAAGCAAAACATCCCATCAATCATATTATGTTCCACGTGAAACCACCAGAGTGTAATTCTTGATTCTCAATATGCTTGTTCAATCGACTACAAGCACATGCAATTCCGATAATCAAAATTCCGATAATCAAGCAAATGCGTATATAACAACTAGTTTTTGAGAGCACTGTCGAGCATCTTCACATAACGGAGGTAGCAATTTGTATTTAAACATAATCTTGCCAACTCACGCTTAGCTACTCATTTTACGCTGCACGCTGCACGCTGCACGCTGCACGCTGCACGCTGCACGCTGCACGCTGCACGCTGCACGCTGCACGCTGCACGCTGCACGCTGCACGCTGCACGCTGCACGCTGCACGCTGCACGGAGTGATTATGTCACTCTCTCTATTTCAGTACTTGATTTCTTTTAGAACTTTATACGATTCGTAGTCATGTATCTATTTGGAATTCATTAAGTCAAATACACACTCAAAGTCCAACATAGGCCCTTAATCCTGGTAGATAGTCATATATCGAGCCAGATTACTCATTATCAAATGATTTCAATTCCAGCCTTAAGCATAATAGGGTTCTATGTTTCGCAACATGCCCGAATATTCTAGAGCTGAAGTTTCTAGTTCTCGAGCTCCAATCTGAGAACATGTACCTTATCTCAACCATCGTATGCATAACATCGTTCAGTACTCAATGAGTCAGTGGTGTTCCTTTGTTTCACGTGAAACAAAGGCCGCTCACATGGAGCGGCCTTTAAAAAAGAGACACATCAGCTATACGAGCGATTGCTTCTTTGCCAAACCAACAGGTCGCGGAAGCTTCACACGAGGTTCCATGACTTTTTGATACAGGAAGACGGTGCGGTGCCCAAGATCACGTGGTAGATCAAATTCATCAACACCAACGAGCTCAAGACCGCATACCTCGGCTGTGCGTTCCGCAAGACGTTTCTCATCATGCGACGGATTGGCTTTCGCAACAATCAGATAGCCGTCATCCTCAAGAAATGGTGCCCCATACTCAACAATGAGATTCATCTGGCCGACGGCACGGGCAAAGACAACATCAAATGAAGCCGCCTCATTCAGAGCATAAGATTCACACCTCTCATGGACGGAATGAGCGTTTGAAATGCCCAGCTCATCAATAAAGGCATTGACAGCGTTGACCTTTTTGCGGACAGAATCCAGCAAGATACCCTCGCACCCCGTATAGACGGCAAATGGGATACCAGGGAATCCAGCCCCAGTACCCATATCGAGGAATCGCTCAGGTTCAATGGGAAGATCGCAAGTGAGTGCAAGCGAATCGACAACGTGGAGAACAAGCGCCTCGTGAATGTCCTTAATGCGAGTCAGATTCATATACTGATTGACCTGGTTCACAAGCAGCAGATGCTGCACGCACGTCTTCGCACAGGCAAGGTCAATGTCAATCTCCATAGTCTCGCACAACGATACAAGCTCTTGGACGAGCTGATCGACCTGCTGCTCAGACTCAGCTAAGGGTTGAAGCTGAATGGTACGAGTTGTTTCTTCGGTCATAATCCATCCAATCGTTTGTGACTGAAATCAGTGTATCAAGAACTTCAGTCATAAGAAAAGGGCACCCGAAGGTGCCCTCTAGGAATACGTTGGTTTCGCTATCGAAGCGTAATGACCACTCGACGTTCAGGATCGACACCTTCGGAGTGCGTATCGATCCGATCGTCGTCACGAAGCGCGATGTGAACAAGTCGACGCTCGTAAGCACTCATAGGAGGAAGGTTCACCGTGCGACCTTGTGCCACAGCACGAGCGGCAGCGCTCTTCGCCATCCCGATCACCTTATCGTGGCGGCGGCCCTTATAGCCCTCAACATCAATGGAGACAGGATAGCGGAAACCGAGCTTACGGCTTACCAGCAGCGAAACCAAAGTCTGGAGGGACTCGAGCGTGCGACCATGACGACCGATCAATACGGCAAGATCTGGAGCGGTGATGTCGAGGATCAACTCACCCTCATCGCCCTCGTACTCATCAATAGGAGAGTCATCGGCATCGAAGTGGACGAGGATCGAACGCACGACCGAGATTGCCACATCTGCAACTGTATCCAATTCCTCATCAGTCAGCTCAAGACCGGCCTTGTAGTGAGCAGCGATTTCTGGATAATCACCAGCAATCTCATCACAAGACGGCGCCGGGGTCTCGTCTTCCAACTCTGCAATACGCTCGTCAGCCATGATGTTCTCCATTGTTAGGTACCTAATAAAGACTGATTCCCGGTACTTGAGTACCAGAGACTAGCGGCTCTTATGCGGGCGTTTCTTGTGCTCGCGGCGGACGACGTCGACCTCGATGGGAGCATTCGTCATGCGCTCCTCCTCCTCGGCCTTGGCCTTCTCGATGACCTTCTGGGTAACGAAGATCTGCTGGATGACCTGCCATGCGGAGGACACATCATAGTACAGCAGCACGCCGGCGGGAAGGCCCCATCCCATGAAGAGCATCATGATCGTCATGACCACCATCATCATCTTGGTGCTCTGGGCCTGCGCACCCGTCTGGTTGCGCGTCATATACATCTGCGGGATAAAGGTGAGCACGCCAAACAGGATGAGGGCCAGCAGATACGGCAGAGCGGCGCCAAAGCCGTCCACAAAGGCCTGCGCGGGAGACATGACGAGGTTGGGCAGGATGTTGTAGAAGGAGAAGCCCTGCTCGGCGGCATCCGGGAAGTAATGACCCAAGTCGCGCAGCAAATTGAACAGCGCGATCAGAATCGGCATCTGAATGAGCAGGGGCAGACAGCCACCCAAGGGGTTGAACTTGTTCTCAGAGTAGAACTTCTGCATCTCCTCGGCCTGACGCTGCGGGTCGTCGGCATAGCGCTCCTGAATCTCCATGAGCTTGGGCTGAAGTACCTGCATACGCGCGGTCGACTTGGTCGACTTGAGCATCATGGGGGTCAAGGCGAGGCGGATAATCACCACCAGAATGATGATGGAAAGACCCCAGTCACCCGCGAAGCCCTGAATGAGCTGCAGCGCCTGGAAGAGAATCTGAACAATCCAGTCCCACATACAAACAATCCTATCGTTAGGAACCAATACTTACGGTACGGGGTCGTATCCGCCGGCATGAAAGGGATGGCACCGCAAGATGCGGCGCAAACCCAGCCAACAGCCCCTGACCACGCCATATTTCTCTATTGCCTCAACAGCATACTGAGAACAGGTGGGGATGTATATACATGCATCCGGCAAAACGGGTGAAATTCTTCGCTGATACCAGTGAATCGCGGCAAGAAAAAACCGTTTGATCATCGCTGATCCGCTACGAACGCGCAGAGGGCGCAGCCACACGGGCGCGCCGCAATAGCGTCTGGAGCGCCTCGCGCATCTCCTCGGGCGATGCCGAGCGCGTGCGGGGCGTTGCGAATAGGATGATCTCACGGCCTTCGATGGGCAGCTGGCATGAACGGGCGGCCTCGCGCAACACGCGTTTGGAGCGGTTGCGCACCACGGCGTTCCCCAGCCTTTTGGCAGCAGCGAAGGCGACCCGAGCCGGATCGCCTTCGCTGACACAATCACATATAACCATGCGAATCAGGGGGTGGTTGAGTCGCTTCCCCTGAGTGAATACCCGCTCAAAGTCCTGATGGGACTTGATGGTCTGCATGAGAGCTTAGTTGTCGCTCACCGTGAGACGCTTGCGGCCCTTGGCACGACGACGGGCGAGCACGGCGCGGCCGGCCTTGGTGGCCATACGGGCACGGAAGCCGTGGGTCTTGGCGCGCTTGCGCTTGTTAGGCTGATAGGTACGCTTCATGGTTAACATCCTCCTGGTGCGTTTCGACTACTCGAAAAAAGTACGCGTGAGCTAAGAGATTGTAGGGAATATGGTGCGGGAATGTCAATCTTAAAGCCATGAAATGCGCACACTTTCCGGACGTACCGCAATCGATGTCCACGGGAGGCAAAGCGTCACGAGTATCTTTCAGAACTTTTCACTCAGTTTTCCACAGGTTGTTAGCTATTTGTTGATAACTTTTCAGTTCTTTCCAACACTTTTCAACATATTGGGAAAACATGTTGAAAAGTTTTGAAAGCTTCCACTGTGACCTGCTATCCTATGCTCACGGCAAACGTAGAAAGAACGCACCATGTCAGAAGACTTCTACCCTTTTGTGGATTCCGGAGACCCGGCTCCGGACAATATGCACCTCGTTGGCGGAGGGCGGCGCGCGGAGCCGGTGGAAAACGATGGGGAATCCACCGAGGCACTGGAAAAGCCCACCTACACCACACGCATATCCGTGTATGACGACATGTTCTCGACGCCGCGGGTGATCGTGGTCGAGCAGAGCGATGTGCGCACGTACCTCGAGGATGTGACCAACACGGTCCACCGCACCATGAAGGAGCAGGGCGGTCACCTCTCCCTCATGATCATTCGCGAGCTTGTGGAGAACTTCATCCACGCGCAATTCAGCGAGCCGGTCATCTCGATTCTGGACGACGGCGACACCATCAGGTTCGCGGACCAGGGCCCCGGCATCAACGACAAGGAGCGCGCGTTCGAGTTTGGCGTGACGAGCGCCGATCGCTCGAAGAAGCGCTATATACGAGGGACCGGCGCGGGGCTGCCCATGGTCCAACAGTATGTCGAGGCGGCGGGCGGCGCCATCTCGGTGGAAGACAACTTGGGCGCTGGCACGGTCGTCACGGTCAGCGTCAACGCGGCGCGCGTGGCGGAGATCGAGCGCGCCGTTTCACGTGGAGCGGCCGTGCGTGGCGGGCACCACAACGACGGGACGCCCGGAACGGCGAACGCGGCGGTGCCTGGAAACCCCACGTACGCGCAACCGGGCTCGGCGGCGATGGCGACCAATCCGGGGCAGATGCCAGGCGTTGGAGCATTTCCCGACGGGATGCCGGGGATGAGTGAGGCAATGGCCCTGCCTCCCCAGGCGCAATGGCCCGGGGCGCCCGTACCGAACATGATGCCGGCAGGCATCGCAGAGTCCGCGGGCGTGCAGACTCAACATGCGGGCAATCACGCCGCGATGACGCCCGGGGCATTCGACGGCGCGGGGCAGGCGCACCCCCAGCACGCGACGGGTACGGCGCCGGGGCAGCCGGCCTACGTCAATCCGGGCGAGCGGGCAATCCCGGGCGCGCCATACCCTGGGTACTACCAACAGGGATATCCATGGCCGGGAACCGCTCAGGCGGGATGGCAGGCATACGGGAATCCCGCCAATCCGTACACCATGACAGGCGCCTACGGCGCGGCCCAGCCCTACGGCGCGCCCCAGGGCTGGCAGCAAAGCGCAATGCAGCCCCCTCAATATCCCGCAGCGGTACCGCCGTCGAACATGGGCGGCGAGGCACCGGAGAGCCCCAAGCCCCCAAGCCCGTACGTCACCGAGCGAGGTTCGCTGGCCCTGCGCTTCATCGCGCAGAACGGCAAGGGCGGCCCCACCGACCTCACGCGGGCGTTTGGCAATTCGGATGCGACCTGGTCGCGCGAGCTCGACACGCTGGCGGGAACGGGACTCATCTACAAGCGCGGTCAAAAATACGTCCTCACCGAGCTTGGCCAGGGATGGACCCAACAGCAATGACGAACGCCGAGGACCGCATGCCGGCAACAAGGCGCAGCGAGCGCGGGCATCACCAAACCGCCCAGAGATAAGGAATGTGCAAGATGGAAAACGAAGCGCGGATTCTCCTCGACGACGTGATCGAGTTCTGCCGGCGCGACGGGCGCGAGCCGCGACTCATCAACATGCTGGAGCAGTGCGGCGCGTCGGACTTTGACGATGAATCTCTCACCGTCGCGGTACCGAGCCGCTTTGCCTGCACGTACCTGGAAAAACAGCGCGAGGTCATCGAAGGCTACCTGGAGGAGATCTCGTTTATGCCCATGCGGCTCGAGGTCGTCGTCGAGGACCGAAACGCAGGATGCCGCGGTGCGGGCAAACGGACCGCAGCCGCGGTCGAGGCGACCCCGGGCGCGGGCGAGCCGACCCTGGCGAGCATCCTTGCGCAGGCGGAACAGGATGACGATGCACCCGAGGACATGGCGACGTTTCCCGGCGTGTTCGACCACGTTCCCGCATATGCCGAGGCGGGGCGCGTCGGCGGTGCGCCCGAGCCGTCGCCCGTACCGCGCGCCGGTCGCCCGAACAACATGCAGGCGGACGCGATGAACCCCGCGCCCATACCCTCGCCGGCGCCCGCATCGCCGCACAAGCAGGCGGGCACCGAGGAGGCCCGCAGCGGAATCAACGTGGTCAACACCGTATCAGCCGACACGTTCCGCCGCATGATGCAGGAGATGCGCGGCGCGCAGGCGAGCGGAACCGCCGGAGCGAGCGCGAGGGTAGCCGACGGGCATTACGGTCCATCGGCGGCGAGCGGCGGGGGCGTCGCACCGGCCGCGCGGATGGATGACGCCCCGGTTGCCGACATCAACGCCAAATACACGTTCGAGAGCTTCGTGGCGGGAGATGAGAATCGGCACGCGTTCAACAGCGCCATGCGCTTCGCCGCGTTCGCTGAGGAGCCGGGGCAGTGCCCGTCGCTGTTCATCTACGGCAACTCCGGCCTTGGCAAAACGCACCTGCTGTTCGCCGTGCGCAACTACCTCGCCAAGGAAAAGCCCTACATCCGCGTCAAGTACGCGAACTCGCAGGCCTACCTCGACGACTACATGAACGAACTCGGCACGCAGCGCGGGCCGGGCAGCCTCATCATGCGCGAGTACCGCGATGCCGACATCCTCATCATCGACGACGTCCAGAACATCGTGGGCAAGCAGGCCTCGGTCGAGTTCTTCTTCCAGCTTGTCGACAGCTTCATTCGCGAGGGCAAGAAGATCGCCTTCGCCTCAGACCGCGCGCCCAAGGACCTCGCCATGGACGAACGGCTCACGAGCCGCTTTAGCCGCGGCATGCTGTGTCTGGTGTCGGAACCCGGCTTTGAGATGAAGTACGTCATCCTCAAGCGCTACTACGAGAACATCATCAACGGGTCGGAGAGCCTCGACGGGCTCAATGTCGACACCTCGCTGCTGTCCATGCTGCCCGAACACGAGGGGCACCTCACCGACGAGCACCTGCGCCACATGGCGGAGATCTCGGGCAACAACATCCGCAACCTCGAGAGCTTCTGCGAGCGGTGCGCCGGCCTCGCCGCAGAGCGCGAGGCGGCGGGCGGGGAGCTCTCGGCCGAGGACATCGACGAGACGGCCAAGACCTACTTCAACACCGCGCGCAAGGTCATCCACATCGACACCGTGCAGCGGGTGGTGGAGGAGTTCTACCACGTAAGCCACGAGGAGCTCATAGGCCCCCGCCGCACGGCGAGCATCGCCTTCGCGCGCCATGTCGCGGTGTACCTGGCCAACAGCCTGTGCGAAATGACCACGCCGGCGATCGGGGCGGAATTCGGCGGGCGAGACCACTCGACGGTGCTCAACTCGCTCAAGGTGGTCGAGAACAAGATGCGCGAGGACCGCAGGATCTGCGAGGACCTGCAAAACCTCAAGAACACGATCATGCTCAAGTCGTGACCGACCGCCCCGGCACGTTTGACGGTGCTGCCGACTGGGCGACGCAGCCACGTGTCCCGGGCGCCCATCGGGAGGCCAACGCCACCGATGGGCGCCTCGGGCACGCGCCCGACTGTCCCGCAGCCCCCAAAAACGCACCCGCGCGCGGACCGAAAACCGCAAACGCCGTGTGGATAACGTGTTGGAAACCGGGGGTAAAAGATGGGGACAAACCCCGGCTTTTGGTTGAAAGAAAACGGGGCTAAATCTGGATGGGTAGAACTGCGGGGTTGTCTACAATGGATTGTTGAGAGAAATCGCCACGACCAACTGGGCAAACAGGAGTAGTCCACACCGTCCACTGGGTTATTACTGTTATTACCTATATATATTTAAGAGAGGAATAATAAAGAGATGAAGTTCACGGTCAGCCAGTCGGCACTATCCGATGCCATCGCCGTCGTCATGAAGGGCATCGCGCCCTCATCGACCCTCCCCATCCTCTCCGGCGTCCTCGTGCGCGCCGCCGACGGGGTACTCGAATTCCAAACCTCCAACTACACCATCTCCATTCGCCACCGCATCGCCGCGCGGGTTGACGAGGAGGGGCAGGTCGTCATCCCCTGCAAGATGCTCTCCAACATCGTGAAGACCCTCCCGGACGCGCCGGTGGAGTTCGAGCTGTCCGAGCGCCAGGTCACCATCACGTGCGAGCGCTCGGCGTTTCGCCTGAACACGCTCGACGCGGGCGATTTCCCCGAGTTCCCCACCTTTGCCCTTGAGCGCTCCGTCGAGCTGCCCGCGAACATCCTGACCGAGATGGTGGGCCGCGTGTGGCGTGTCACCTCGACCGACAAGAACCGCCCCGTGCTGAACGGCGTGTACATGACGGTCGAGAACAACACGATTCGC
The DNA here is from genome assembly GCF_020735465.1 of Collinsella stercoris DSM 13279. Lineage (GTDB taxonomy): Bacteria > Actinomycetota > Coriobacteriia > Coriobacteriales > Coriobacteriaceae > Collinsella > Collinsella stercoris. The sequence goes on from NZ_CP085935.1 coordinate 2,036,104, forward strand.
CTGGTCGCGACGGACTCCTACCGCCTGGCGGTGTGCGACACGCAGGTTGAGACCTCCACGCTCGAGGGCAGCTTTGAGCTGAACGTCCCCGCCGACGCCTTCAACGACGCGCTCGCCATCACGGGCGGCCAGGGATCTATCCTCATCGGCTCCACCGACACGCAGGTCGTGTTTGTGGCGGGAAACACCACGTATGTGGCGCGCCGCATCGAGGGCGTGTACCCCAACTACAAGGCGCTGCTCCCCGCCGCCTGCGCCACCACGGTCAAGATCGACGTCGCGGCGCTCACCTCGGCCCTCAAGCGCGTGTCCACGGTCGCCCAGGCAAACTCCGCCGTCAAGTTCGACATCTCCACCGAGACGGGCTCCATGGTGCTTTCCGCCATCTCGAACGACCAAGACGCCGCCACGGCCACCGTCGAGGTCGAGGCGGAGGGAGCGTCGGGCGTCATCGCGTTCAACTACCACTACATCTTCGGTTGCCTGAACGTGCTCTCGCGCGAGAAGGAGATCACCCTGGAGCTGCAGAGCTATAACCAGGCGGGCGTGTTCAAGTCCTACGACAAGATCAACTACCTGTACCTGGTCATGCCCGTGCGCATCTAGAGCGCGCGCGAGGGGAGCCCGCCGCATCCTTGGCCAGCGCCCCGCCGCCATCGCCGCCGATTATTTCTCACCGAGGTTGCCCCATCATGACCATTGCCGCGACGGAGCTGTCCGTTGTCCAATATCGCAGTTTCGCCGAGTACGCGCTCCGACTCGACCCGCATGTGACGGTCCTGGTGGGACGCAACGCCGTGGGCAAGACGAATTTGGTCGAGGCACTGCAGCTGCTCACCGCCGGCTCGTCGTTTCGCAAGCCGTCTTCTTCGGAGCTGCTGAGGCAGGGCGCTCCCGCCGGCCGCGCGCGCCTGCTCCTCGAGGGCGAGGGCCGGCGTTTGGAGATGGGCCTTGAGCTCGCCGAGGGAAAGCGGTCTTTCACGCGCAACGGCAAGCGCACCACCGCCTCCGGCGTACGCGGAGTCTTGCCCAGCGTGTTGTTCTGCCCGGACGACCTCGATATGGTCAAGCGCTCGGCGTCCGCCCGCCGCGCCGCGCTCGACTCCTTTGGCGTGCAGCTGAACGACCAGTACGCCAAGCTGCTCTCGACGTACGAGAGGACGGTCGAGCAGCGCAACAACCTCCTGCGCGACTGTCCCCCTGCGGATTTGCTCGAGGTCTGGGACGAGTCGCTGGCCGTCACGGGCGCCCAGCTGCTCATGCACCGCCGCGCCCTGCTCGCGCGCATCCGCGGGCATTTCGTCGAGGTGTACCGTGCGATCGCCCCGCATGAGACGCCGGACGTGGCGTATGAGTCGACGCTGGGCGAGCTGGGCGACGAGCGGGAGGCCATCGCGGAGCAGTTTCGCCGGGAGCTCCTCGCCCGGCGCGCGGATGAGCTGCGCCGCGGCATGACGCTCGTGGGCCCGCATCGGGACGAGATCGCGTTCACCATCGACGGCCGCGCCGCGCGGGACTTTGGCAGCCAGGGGCAGCAGCGCTCGATCGTGCTGGCGTGGAAGATCGCCGAGGTGCAGGTGACGCGGGATATTTTGGGCCGCCCCCCGCTCCTGCTTTTGGATGACGTGATGAGCGAGCTCGACGCCTCGCGGCGCGAGGCCATCATGGGGTTTGTCGCCGATGACATCCAAACGGTCATCACCACGACGAATCTCGGCTACTTTACGGACAGAGTGCTCGACCGCGCGCGCGTCGTGCATGTGGGCACCTCAAATTAGGGACTGTCCCTTTTTGAGGTGGCGGAAAGGTGGGAGTGAATGGGTCGTGTGACCGAGAAGGGCCGTCTCAACGCCACGGTGGGTTTGGGCGATTTCATCAACTCCGAGCGGAGCCGGCTGTATGACGGCGCCACGCCCGAGCGGCGGCGGCAGTTCAAGCAGGCCGAGCGCCGCCGCGAGGTGTTCCACGCATGGAACCAGATCTGCGCCAACACCCGCGAGGGCAAACACGTGACGGGCCTGCATTACGTGCCCGAGCGCGATGAGCTCGTGGTCTACACCGACGGCGCGTCGTGGACGCAGGAGCTCACCATGATGCGCGAGATCATCCGCGCGCGCATGGAGCGCTTGGGCGGGTCTGTGGGCAACATCGTGGTCAAGACCACGCGCCCCGGCTTTGCCAAAAAGTCCGAGGGGTAGCACCTCAATTTAGGGACAGTCCCTAAATTGAGGTGGGTGCGCGGGCCGCTGCGACGGGCTTGCGGCGGCACGTCGGCGGTGAACCACCGATTGAGGGCTCATGTCCCGCAAATCGCCTCTCAGTGGCTTGTAGAGGTATTCCGAACCTTTCGCGCGCCGCGTTTTACCATTGGATCATGGGATAAACTGTCAAGGTTAGCCATATTTCACACTACAAAGGGAGAATACGTGGCGAATGAGAACGAATACGGCGGAAACGAGATCAAGGTCCTCGAGGGCCTTGAGGCGGTTCGCGTCCGTCCCGGTATGTACATCGGCTCGACGAGCTCCACGGGCCTGCATCACCTGGTGTGGGAGATCGTGGACAACTCCGTCGACGAGGCGATGGCCGGCTTCTGCACCAAGATTGAGGTCACGGTGCATCCGGACAACTCGATCACCGTTGTGGACAACGGCCGCGGCATCCCGGTTGACGAGCACCCCGTGAAGAAGATCCCGACCCTCGAGGTCGTCATGACGATCCTGCACGCGGGCGGCAAGTTCGACAACTCCGCCTACAAGGTGTCCGGCGGCCTGCATGGCGTCGGCGTCTCCGTCGTCAACGCGCTCTCCAAGAAGATGAACGTCCAGGTCCGCCGCGACGGGCACATCTACGAGATGGAATTCTCCCGCGGCAAGACCACGCAGAAGATGCGGGAGATCGGAACATCCGAGACCACGGGCACCACCACGACGTTTTGGCCCGACGAGGAGATCTTCGAGACCACCGTCTACGACTACGACATCCTGCGCACGCGCCTGCAGCAGACGGCGTTCCTCAACAAGAACCTGAAAATCGTCCTCAAGGACGAGCGCACGGCCGACCCGCTCGTGGAGGAGTTTTGCTACGCCGGCGGCATCGTCGACTTCGTCAAGTTCCTCAACGAGGGCAAGACGGTGCCCGAGGGCCTCAAGCACCCGATCTATTTGTCCGGTGAGTCTGAGCCCGGCGCGCCCGTCGAGAAGATCGGCGAGGTCGAGGTTGCCATCCAATGGAACACCTCGTACTCGGAGAACGTGGTGTCCTTTGCCAACGACATTCGCACCATCGAGGGCGGCATGCACATGGAGGGCTTCCGCGCGGCGCTCACGAGCGTGATCAACGACTACGCGCGCAAGAACAACATCCTGAAGGAGAAGGAGGGCAACCTCACGGGCGATGACATCCGCGAGGGCCTCACCGCCGTGGTGTCCGTCAAGCTGGCCGACCCGCAGTTCGAGGGCCAGACCAAGGCCAAGCTCGGCAGCTCCTTCATGCGCACCCTCACTCGCAAGGTCGTCTCCGAGGGTCTTGCCGATTTTCTCGAGGAGCACCCCAAGCAGGCCCGCGAGATCATCAAGAAGGCCCAGCAGGCGTCCAAGGCCCGTAACGCCGCCCGCAAGGCCCGTGAGGCCACGCGCCGCAAGAGCCTGCTCGAGACGGCGAGCCTTCCCGGCAAGCTTGCGGACTGCTCCGTGCGCGATGCCGAGCTGACCGAGCTTTTCATCGTAGAGGGCGACTCGGCAGGCGGCTCCGCCAAGGACGGCCGTCGCCGAGACATCCAGGCGATTCTGCCCCTGCGCGGCAAGATCTTGAACGTCGAGCGCGTGGGTGACCACCGCGCCTTCTCCTCCGAGACCATCCAGTCGCTCATCACCGCCATCGGCTGCGGCGTGACGACCGGCAACGGCGACGGCGGCGATTTCGACATCACCAAGGCCCGCTACCACAAGATCATCATCATGACGGACGCCGACGTCGACGGCGCGCACATCCGCATCCTGCTGCTCACGTTCTTCTACAAGTACATGCGCCCGCTCATCGATGCGGGCTACGTGTACGTGGCGTGCCCGCCGATCTTCGGTATCAAGGTCCGCAACAAGATCCACTACGTGTACCCCAACGGCCGCCAGGCGGAGGACGAGATTCTGCGCGATTCCATCAAGGCGCTCGGCCTGAACCCGGATGAGGCCGATGACGAGCAGGCCAACGGCAAGGTCACCAAGAAGCGCAAGGGCTATACCGTCCAGCGCTACAAGGGCCTGGGCGAGATGGACCCCAAGCAGCTGGCGAGCACCACCATGGACCCCAAGACGCGCATCTTGCAGCGCGTGACCATCGAGGACGCCGTGGTCGCCGACCGCGCCGTGCGCGAGCTCATGGGCTCCGAGGTTGGGTACCGACGCGAGTACATCGAGAAGCACGCGCACGATGCGCGGTTCCTCGATGCCTGATGTTCCGCCGTTTTACCAAACGGCGGAATGGCTCGACGCCGCGCGGCTGCCAAGCACCTCGCCTTGCCGCTCAATGGTCGGTCGCGTGCGCACGTACGTTTCCCTCCTCTTTCACGGCAACCCAAGGCGCTTGTCAGTCGCTCGCTGACCGGGTACTCGACCAGTTGGCTGAGATGCGTTTCTTTTCCGCATCCCGCTACACGATTTGCAACCACGACCGATAAGGAGAACACGTGGCTGACGATATGAACAACGACGAGCGCGACCAGACCGGCGCCTCCGAGGGGATGCCCGAGGACCTCAAGCGCCTGCTCGCCCGCGCGGAGGAGCAGGAGGAGGGGGCGTACAACCCCGACTCCGACTCCGACGAGGAAGACGATGGCGACGAGGAGCTCGAGGAGAGCTTTGGCGCCAACACCCGCGGCGAGGACGCCGGTACGGACATCAACGGCGGCTCTCTGCAGATCAGCGAGTTCGGCAAGGAGATGAAGCAGTCCTTCATCGAGTACTCCATGTCGGTCATCACCGCCCGCGCCCTGCCCGACGTGCGCGACGGCCTCAAGCCGGTGCACCGCCGCATCCTCTACGCGATGAACGAGAGCGGCATCTTCCCCAACCGCCCGCACAAGAAGTCCGCGTGGACGGTCGGCGAAGTTATCGGCAAGTACCACCCGCACGGCGACTCCGCGGTGTACGACACCATGGTCCGTCTGGCCCAGTGGTTCTCCATGCGCACCCCGCTCATCGACGGCCACGGCAACTTCGGCAACATCGACGGCGACGGCGCGGCGGCCATGCGTTACACCGAGTCCCGCCTGGCCAAGCCCGCCATGGAGCTTCTGCGCGACCTGCAAAAGGACACCGTCGACTGGCAGCCCAACTACGACGAGTCCCTCGCCGAGCCCACCGCGCTGCCCGCCCGCTTCCCCAACCTGCTGGTGAACGGCAGTCAGGGCATCGCCGTCGGTATGGCCACCAACATCGCGCCGCACAACATGAACGAGGCCATCGAGGCCACCTGCTACCTCATCGACCATCCGGATGCGACGGTCGACGAGCTCATGCAGATCATGCCCGGTCCCGACTTCCCCACCGGCGCGCTCATCATGGGCACCGAGGGCATCCGCCAGTCCTACGAGACAGGCCGCGGCTCCATCACCGTGCGCGCCAAGGCGCACGTCGAGTCCACCAAGACGGGCCGCAGCCGTCTGGTGTTTACCGAGATCCCCTATATGGTGAACAAGGGCACGCTGCAGGAGAAGATCGCGAGCCTCGTGAACGAGAAGCGCATCGAGGGCATCTCCGACATGCGCGACGAGTCTACGCAGAAGGGCCTGCGCCTCGTCATCGAGCTCAAGAAGGGCGTGATCCCGCAGGTCGTCCTCAACAACCTGTACAAGTACACCTCCCTGCAGACGACGTTCGGCGCGAACAACCTCGCCCTGGTGAACGGCGTGCCCAAGTGCCTGTCCCTGCGCGAGATGCTGCAGCACTACATCGACCACCAGGTCGACGTCGTCACCCGCCGCACCCGCTTCGACCTCAAGAAGGCTCAGGCCCGCGCGCATATTCTCGAGGGCTATCTCATCGCGCTCGACCACATCGACGAGGTCATCTCGATCATCCGCTCCTCCCAGACGGACGCGGAGGCAAGCTCGCGCCTTATCGAGCGCTTTGGCTTTAGCCCCGAGCAGACCACGGCCATTCTCGAGATGAAGCTCCGCCGTCTGACCGGCCTCGAGCGCGACAAGATCGAGGAGGAGCTGGACGGCCTGCGCCGCGCCATCGCCTACTACGAGGACCTGCTCGCGCACGAGGAGAAGATCCTCGGCGTGATCAAGGAGGAGATGCGCGAGATCGCCCGCAAGTTCGGCGATAAGCGCCGCACCCAGATCACCCATGTCGAGAAGGACCTCGATGTCGAGGACCTCATCGCCGACGAGGATATGGTCGTGACCATCACCCACACCGGGTACGTCAAGCGCATTCCCGTCGCCGCCTACCGCGCGCAGAAGCGCGGCGGCAAGGGCGTCTCGGGCGTGAACCTCAAAGAGGACGATGTCATCGACGAGATGTTCATCGCCAGCACCCACGAGTACGTGTTGTTCTTCTCGAGCAAGGGCAAGGTGTACCGCTTGAAGGTGCACGAGCTACCCGAGGGCACGCGCCAGGCCCGCGGCACGGCGATCGTGAACTTGCTGCCTTTCGAGGACGGCGAGAAGATCGCCTCCGTCATCTCCTGTCGTGCGTTCCCCGAGGACGAATACCTCATGTTCGCCACGGCGAGCGGCATGGTCAAGAAGACCGCCATGGCAGCGTACGACCGTTCGCGCCGCGACGGCCTCATCGCCATCAACATCAAGGCGGGGGATCGCTTGCTGGGCGTCCGCCGCGTCAAGCCGGGTGACAAGATCATCATGGCGACGACCGCCGGCAAGGCCATCATGTTCTGTGAGGACCAGGTGCGTGCCACCGGCCGCGATACGAGCGGCGTGCGCGGCATCACCATGAAGGGCGGTACCGAGGTCCTGGGCATGGAGATTACCAACGGCAGTGGAGAGCTGTTCGTGGTGACCGAGCACGGCTACGGAAAGCGCACCCCGGTCGCCGAGTATCCGGAGCAGAACCGCGGCGGTCAGGGCGTCTACACGATTCAGATGACCGAGCGCAAGGGCGCGCTGGCGGCCATGAAGGTCGTTGGGCCGCAGCACGAGCTGTTCATCATCACCGAGAACGCGACGGTCATTCGCGTCAAGACGGCCGAGATTTCCCAGACCGGTCGCGCCACGCAGGGCGTGAAGATGATGAGCGTGGATGAAGGCGACCGCGTGTGCGCCGTCGCGCGCATGACGGCCGGTAAGGATAAGCCCGAGGATTCCGTCGAGGACGAGGGCGAAGAGCCGCTTGACCCGTCCGCAGCTGGCGACGAGCTGGCCGGTGCCCCCGCCATCGACGAGGAGGACGCCGCCGGTGAAGCGGCGGCCGCGCACGCCGGCGCCGATGATGCTGCGCTCGAAGACCCGATCGGAGAGTAAGCGCCGTTTGGCACGTTAATGGTTCATCGGAAAGGCCCCTTTCGAGGGGCCTTTCCGATGAAGGCGCGCTTTGCAGCCGCGTAGTTTTACAAATGCGCGGTTAAATTTCGGATTCCTGAGTACAGGTACAATCACCGCATTCCTGACCTGCGCGTTTGTTGACTTGGATAGCTCCTATAGATGGCAATCCCAACAATTATCCGCGCATTTGCGAATTGCTGCGATACAGGGGGCGTGGGCGCCAGCGCCCACGCCCTCGAATCCCCCCCCGTAGCGCGGTTCGCGAGCCAAGCGGGAGGGCGCGGAGCGCGCCCCTGCCAGCCGCCTCGACGGCACGGGCGCTACAACTGCAGCCATACTGATGGGTACAAGGGTCCTATGATTGATTTACTTGGAGGAGAGTCATGGGGATGACGCTTGAGGAGAAGGCAAATGTGCTTGCTGGCGCCTCGCATTGGCGCACCAACGGCCTCTCCACATGCGGCGTTGAGAACCTGGTGCTGTCTGACGGGCCCCATGGCCTTCGCAAACAGGAGGGCGTGGAAGATCACTTGGGTATTGCCGAGAGTGTGCCCGCGACGTGTTTTCCCACCGCGTCCGCCCTTGCCTGCTCATTTGATCGTGACCTGGTCGAGGAGGTGGGTGTGGCTCTCGGCGAGGAGGCGGCTGAACAGGGTGTCGACGTGATTCTTGGCCCCGGAGTGAACATCAAGCGCCATCCGCTATGCGGCCGCAACTTCGAGTATTTCAGCGAGGACCCTCTTTTGTCGGGCGAGTTGGGTGCCGCCATGGTACGCGGCATTCAAAGCTGCGGGGTCGGGGCCTGCCTTAAACACTTTGCCGGTAACAGTCAGGAATACGCTCGCATGGTGAGCGACTCGGTTATCGATGAGCGCGCCCTTCGTGAGCTGTATCTTGCGCCGTTCGAGCGTGTGGTGCGTGCGGCTCATCCCTCTGCGATCATGACGGCATATAACCGCCTGAATGGGGAGTATTGCTCGCAGCATGAATGGCTTTTGCAACGTGTGTTGCGAAGGGAGTGGGGATACGATGGCGCCGTGATCAGCGATTGGGGCGCCATGAGCTCGAGCGTGGCGTCCGTGCGGGCGGGACTTGATCTGTGCATGCCCGGCCCCCGCCCGGATCATGCACGGGCTGTGTGTGAGGCGGTGCGAGAAGGTGAGCTTGATGAGCTTGTGGTCGACGAACGCCTCTCCGCGCTCGCACGCCTTAGCGAGCGCCTTCGGGAATCGCCGCGCTCTGCGCCCGTTCTCGATAAAGAGGCGTTTTATCGGGCGCACGCGGATCTCGCCCGCCGCGCCGCGGCGCAAAGCGCCGTCCTCCTCAAAAACAATGCGGTGCTGCCCCTTGAGGCCTCCCAAACCGTGGCGGTAATTGGCGCGTTTGCACGGATGCCGCGGTATCAGGGGTCAGGATCATCGCGCATAAACCCCAAGTTTCTCGACAATCTGTGGTATCGCCTGGAGCAGCGCGGATACGCCGCAACATATGCGGAGGGATACGAGCCTGTGATGGGGGAGGTCACGCCCCAGCAGTTGCGCGAGGCGGAAGAGGCCGCCGCTCGTGCGGACGTCGCCGTGGTGGTGGCGGGTCTGCCCGCACGGTATGAGTCGGAGGGCTTCGACCGTAAACTCATGGTTATGCCCAGGGGGCACGTTGAGTTGATTGAGCGCGTGTGCGCCGCGAACTCTCGAACAATTGTGGTATTGCAGGGCGGAGCCCCCATGGAGATGCCTTGGCGCGATTTGCCCGCCGCCATCGTGCTTATGTACCTCTCCGGTTGTCAGGGCGGCGGAGCGGCGGTCGACATCTTGTCGGGCGATGTGAATCCCAGCGGCAAGCTGGGCGAAACCTGGCCGGAGCGGTTGGAAGACACGGCGCTTGGGCAGGGATTTCCAGACGTCAATCGCGAGGTGTGCTATCGCGAAAGCTTGTTCGTGGGGTATCGATATTACGATGCGGTGGGCGTCGAGCCCGCATATCCATTTGGCTTTGGGCTGTCATACACGAGTTTTGCATATCGTGACCTTCGCATCGCCGGGGGTGTCGTGAGCTTTGTGCTGGAAAACACGGGGCGCCGGGAAGGTGCGGAAGTCGTACAGGTGTATGTCTCACCGGCAAAGGGCATCGTGCCCCCGCCAACCCCTCGGCAGGACCTTGCGGCTTTTGAAAAGGTGCTCTTGGCGCCCGGGGAAAAGCGCTGCGTTGAGATGGCGCTTCCCGTCGAGGCGTTTCGTTCGTGGGATGCGCGTGCCCATTCGTGGTGCGAACGGCCGGGAGCATACGAGGTTCGAGTTGCGTCTTCGAGTCGGGATGTGCGTTTGTCGACGTATATCGATGTGGGTTTTGAAGAAGGGGCGGTGCGACTGTCGCTTTGTGATGCACCGACGGCCTGCGCGATCCCTGCATCCTCGGCGGACGTGTCTTCCCGAGACCTGTACGAGAGCCCATATCCAGGGTGCTTTGTTTCTGACGAGGCGGCGCGTGCATTTGAGAGCCTCTATGGTGATGGAATGCCCGCGCCCCCGCCCGTGACCCCGCTGACTATTGATTCGACCGTTGAGGACATGGGGGCGGTCTGGCTTGGTCGACGGATGTTTCGCATCATCGACCGCGTGATGGCGGGGCCAACCGGCAAGATGGATCACGTGCAGCGGACCATGATGCGCGAGATGGCGGCGAACATGCCGCTGCGTTCACTTACCACGAGCGGTGTTCCCCTTGCCGCTGTCGAGGGGTTCGTCCACATGCTCAATGGTCACTATCTGAGCGGGCTCGCGCAGGTTGTCCGCGCGCTCGTTCGCGCGTGGGCGCATGGTTGACCGCCCAGCTCGAACGGCCCGCCCGAACTGCTTTCTGCCCCACCTTCCCGTGCTCGGGCATGAGGTGCCCCTCCGCTGCGCTGGCGTTCCAAAAGTGGTTGGACATATGGTCAATCAGCCCACTCTCTATCAGTTAAGTCCCGAGCGCCTTTCCGTTTCCCGGTGAGAACCGATTAGAAATCGTCGGGAGACAGGTTCTGGACGAATTGGTCGAAGCGCTCGAGCTCCTCTTGGGAGGAGTCGTTTTTGCTAGCGCCCGCGCCCGAAACACTGCCGGCCCGATTCATGACGTCGTCTTCGACATAAATGGGGGCGTTGGACCGTGTTGCCAAGGCGATCGCATCGCTCGGACGGGCGTCCAGCCTGATCTCGTGGACCTGATCGCCCTTGCAATTGCCATCCTCCGCCTCGCGGGCAGTCGTGCCGCGCTCGAGAACGACGTCGGCGTAGAATACCGGAGCGTCGAAGCGATTGATTTCCACGCGCGCGACCTTGCCGCCGAGCTCCCTTACGGCGCTCATGAGCAGGTCATGCGCGATGGGTCGTTCCGTCGCCCTTTCCGCGTGTACGCCATGGCCGATGGCCGCCGCCTCGTATGCTCCGGTGGGGATGGAAAGCGCCCGCAAGGGGACGTCCGCCGTGGCTTTCGACGCGCGCTCCCTCAAAACGATGGCTGATGGCATGGGCCCTGATGCCATGACGATGCTTTCTATGTCAACGCGGATCATGGTTCACTCCGTTACGCGTTCTACGTTCGGTATGTCCGGCGGCGTTGAAGTATCCGGCGGATCTGTGTTCGAAAATCCCGATGTGCACATCGCACGTGGATTGGCGCCGCGGTGTCGTCTCCGTACCTCGATGGCACCGCGCGTCCAGCCATTGTACTCGTTTGCATGGTTGGGCTCTCGCGTGAAGTGTGTAGATGTGGCGCGCGGACGGGCCCCGTTCGGCCATGTGTCGCCCTCGTGACCATCCTGCATAGATTTCTTGCATGCAAAAAGTCCGTAAGAGAATGGGGAAATCTGAAAGGGGGCCAAAGTGCTAGGTGATGTAGATGACCGACAGCAAACGCCGAAGTTTCGCGATGGCTATCCATTCGCGGGAGAGACGATGACGGGGAGCCCTTGCATCAAGCGAAGCGAATCCGCTCAAAAAGCGTCTATATACCACGGCGATCCCCGTGGTCAAACCTTGGAAAACACGGTGTCACAGGGAGGGTCCGTGTCAAGCGTCCCGGCAGCTCAGGTGCGACGCGCGGTGCCGGTCGGCACCGAGGGCGCACGCACGGCGCGCGTGCCACAAGACCGTGCGCGAATGACGCCTGACGCGGCGGGCTGGGACTCATGTAACGTCCGCGGGATACACCCTCAAGCTCCTGTGCGGTCTCTGGAGAACGAACATCTCCGTTATGGGGCTTCGACTCTCCGTTGGGTAACGCGCTTGCTCTTCCTGGGCATGCTCGTGTTCGGCTTTATGACCATATATTTCCTTACCGAGCAATCCGCCGTGGATACCTCTGCCCTTTCTTCAAGCGTTGGGGGTCTTGTCGAGAAAGGCGCCTGGCTCGTGGAGACCGGTCAGTCGCCTTCATTTGTGGACGATCCCGTCAAGTGGGCAGGCGAGCGCGTGCTGTTGCTTTCGTACAAGTTCTCCAATCATGGTCTATCCGTCCGGCAGCAGGCTCATGTGGTTGAGTTTGCCCTCCTTGGTGGGGTGGTTGCCCTCAACGTGTTGGCGTGGGGGTCCGGCTGGGCGCACCGCCGGGGTCAGTCTGGTCGCATTCGCGTGTGGCGCACGTGGCTCATGTATGCGCTGTCCATGCTCGTATGTGCTGCGGCGTCGTTCGCGGACCAATATCACAAGCTCTACGTGCCCGGCAGACATTTCGACAAGCTGGATCTTTTCTTGGACGCATCTGGATATATAGCAGCGGTGACCTGTGTGTTTATAGCCTGGAGTATCGGATCGGCCATCTATCGACTCATCTTTCGAAAGTAATTCGAAAAAAGTTGTTGACGCGGAATCGACCGCTGGGCTATAGTAATCCCCGCGTTGGACCTGTAGCTCAGTTGGTCAGAGCGTCCGGCTGATAACCGGGAGGTCACAAGTTCGAACCTTGTCAGGTCCACCACCTCTTTCGCAATAAACACCCCAGCGAGAGCCGAGTCGCCGCTGGGGTGTTTATTGCTAACGTGGGGGTTTAGCTCAGCTGGGAGAGCGCGGGCTTTGCAAGCCTGAGGTCAGGGGTTCGATCCCCCTAACCTCCACCATAAGAGAATTAGTCGAACACCTTTGGTAGCAAGGGTGTTCGGCTTTTTTCTTTGTCGGGTTAAAGTCATCCGGCAGATCATCGAACATGAAGTAAACGGATATGTCCTTGCCGTCGATGTCCACGAATCGAACCCACTCGTTGAGGATTTCCAAGGGCGTCGTGTCATTTGCAAGGCTGTCGAGCCACAGCAACACATCATCGACGCTCACCTCGCACGATTCCGATTTCTCAATGGCGCACAGCCGGGCTTCAAGCTCTGATTTCTGGCGGTTCAGCTCTTCAATGCGCTCCTTGCCGCCGGGAGGCGCGATACCGTCCTCTATCGCATGCCAGATGCGCTCAAACGTCGTGTCGATGCGCCGTATCTCCTTCTTGATGAAGTAGCTCTCAGGCTTTTCGTCGCTCCCCTGCTCCGCTTCGTACCCTGCGAGCGTCTCGGCGATGCGGGTGCGCACGTCGTTGCGCTTCACGGCCTCGTAGGTCATATCAGCGACGGCGCCCTCTATGAGGTCGCGCCGGACGGTTCTGCGGCACTCGCGGCATTTGTAGTAGTGATAGGCGGAACCGTTCTTCGATGTCCCGCTTGTCCCGAACATCGGCGCGCCGCAGGTCGAGCAGTAGAGCTTTCCGGTAAGCGGAAACTCACGCGCGCTGTCGATCTTGCGGCGCGGCCTGTGACGGTCATCGAGAATGCTGTTTATCATGTACTGCTCACGCTGCGGCCACAGAGCGGGCATGCCGCCTTCCACCTCGTTTCCGGCGTACTTGTAAACGCCCGCGTTCTGGACGCGCCTGAGCAGCTTCGAGACGGTGTCATTGGTGAACTTCGCGCCGCGCTTGCTGCGCTCGGCGCTCACGGCCCGCACGATGTCTGCCACAGAGCTTCCGCTAAACAGCATGTTCTTCATACGGCGCATGACCGCCGCCTCGCGCTCGTTCACCACATAGCGGCCCTCAACGATGTCCCACCCGTAGAGGGTGCGACCGTTCGCCATGCAGCGCTGAGCGTTCTTCTGGATGCCGTCGCGGATGCGCTCGCTGTCTATGGCGCTTTCCCATTCCGCGAGGACTTCGAGCATGCCCAATTGCAGCACGCCGCTCGAACCGCTCGCGATCTCTTCCCCGGCGTAAAGTATTTCAACGCCAGACTTGCGCAGCATGATTCGGGCAAGCGCCATTTCATCACGGTTGCGCATAATGCGCGTCACCTTGTAAATCACCACATAATCAAATAGACCTAACTTCGCATCGCGCATCATGCGTTGGAACTCGGCGCGATCGACGTTGCGCCCGGTCTGCGCGTAGTCGCAGTATTCGCGCACGACCTGCAAGCCCTCCTGCTCGCAGTACCGGCGCGAGTTCTCGACTTGTATCTCGATGCTTTCCGAACGCTGGTTGTGCGAGCTGAAGCGCGCATATATGGCGGCTCGGTTTCTCACCATGCTAAAATCACCTCATGGGACGGGCGTGGACAAGCGCACTGTTCTTCACCTTTGCCCCGTGCGCGACCGCCAAGAAGCAGCACGGGGCTTTTTCTATTGCTTAAGCTGGACACTCTCGGCAATCGACTTCAAAGAATCGGCCATCTCCTTCCTGACCGTGTGCTTGTAGACGGCATATGCGTATGAATCGTAATCGAGAATGCAGCTCATGCTCATCTTCCTGCGCGTGCGGAACAGCGACCTTCTTTCGAATGAGACCTGAACGGTCATCTGCGTTGTCCTCAAGGCATCTTTCGCCCAATCGTTTTCAAATACGATCGTCCTGCGCTCTGCTCCGGGGACGAGCATGGGTATGCCATTCTGGACGAACGTCTGTTTAACGTTGTCTTGGTACTCCTTTTGAATGACTCCGACGTTGAACCCATCGATTCTCACGTCGTAGGCTACGCCGATGCCAAAGTTCTTGGTAACAAGCTCTGTGATCCCATCGTCCTTATTTGCCTCAAAGTACACCATCACGTCAGGCCATTTTGCCGACCAACTCACATACAGCGCGACGCCAACGGTCAAAAATCCTATGACCGCGGTTACGACGGTCGCGACAATTTGAACTACATCCCCACAGTTCATTTAGATCACCTTCAGCTTCTTGGTGGCAGATACACTACGTTTGGCCATTTCTTTAGACATATCCGCTGAATCGCGGGCCGTCTGCATGAGTGATTTCTTTCTCTCGAACGTGCTTTCGCGGTAGCACCCAACAATTTCACGCTCTTCCGATGTGAGATGCTCTCCGCTGTCTTCATGCGGACGTTCGTCATCCCAGCAAAGAATTTCGTTTGGCGAACATCCAAGTACAACAGCGCAATTCCAAATCTGCTCAGCACTAGGAACAGATTCTCCACGTTCCCATGATCCAACGGTACGCAGAGATACACCTATGCGCTCCGCGAATTCGGTTTGCGAAATGCGCATTTTCTTTCTCATTTGCTGAATCGCAAGCTTCACTTTACACCCCTCTCATGGCAGGTTTCTGCCATGCATTCTAGTCTAGAAATATCTAATAGGCAACAAAGTGCCAACTTATCTCTTGCAATTGGCAGAATCTCGCCTATACTGCAATTCGTGTTAGGCAGAAACTTTCCTATTTTGGAGGTGATGACGCATGGGTTTCAGTAAGGAGATTTTCGCTGCAAATTTGCGCGCTGCCCGCGCCGCGCTGCGAATGTCCCAAAAAGAGCTTGCGGATGCAGTTGGTGTGTCGAAAAACGCAATTGTCGAATACGAGAGCGACACCGGATACACGCCAGGAGCCGACAAGATCATTGCGCTTTCAAACGCACTGAAAAAAAGCCCCAATGAACTTATGGGATGGAAGGAGGTTTAACCATGAGGTACATCGACCCACTCAGATTCATCTCTTTCATGATGGTCATTCTGGGCTTGCTGATGATTGCGGTCGCAACCATCAGCGCCGCCGACCTTCTTGGGATGATCTGACGATTGCAGGCAGCATCGCCATTCATCAATTGGTCTTAGGAGGTTAAAAACCGTGAAAGAAACCGTTGGTTTTGGGGGTGGTTTTACGGATGCCCGAAACAACACGGCTGCGCGCCGCGCAGTTCCGTTGGTGCAGGTACGCGCTCGGCAAGGTTCGTATCTGGGACATGAAAAGAAAGATGCCCGCCCGAAGCGGCAACTTCGAACGGGCGCGTCAGATTGCAGGCAGCAATTGACAGAGGACATTTTAACGCAGATGCCGCGCTGGAAGCGTTGGGGCATCTATGCGATTGCGGTTGGATCTGTCACGGGAATCATCCCGCTCGCAGCAGCAGAGCTTGTCGCGGACGCGTTCACCGGAGTTCTCATAGCGCTCGAATCCCTTATAGGGTCGGACACGATGGCGGCGCTCGGCATCGGGTTGTGCATCGCCGCCATCATCGCATGCATGGCATACCTGTTCAGGCTGGTGGAGCGATGAGCAATCCGTATCCAATCGTATGCCTCCATCGCGACCCAGATGGTTATTGGGTCGCTCGCATCGAGCAGAGCACGCGGACGCCTGAAACGAGCTGCATAGGGTCCGTCTTCAAGCGCGTGCGCCTGAACATCCCGCCGACAGCCACCAGAGCCGAGGCAGAGCACGTGCTAGGGCACTACATTCGGGCATGCAGGGAGCGCGGCAATGGACGTTGATGATTTCACGCAATCACTCGAATCCGTCATGCGCGTTGAAAGCAAGCCTAGGTCGTTGCCGCTCAGGATTCAGGATCATCGCGAGCTGTTCGATGAATGGTGCGCACTCAACCCGCAAGCACTCAGGGAAATCGAGCTGACGGCACTCGCCATCGCGGTGCACGGAAAGCGCGTATCAACCAAATACCTCATAGAGAAACAGAGGTACGAGGGGCGCTCGAAGCTCAACCCGGTCACTTTCTACGACCTGAGCGGCCATGAGCACACCTATGGGATCAACAACACCATTACGCCGATGCTCGCGCGTTACCTGCTCAACCGGCACCCGGACATGGACATCGTAATCAGGCATTCAATCTTCGATGAAAAGGAGAAAACCCATGAAGCGTAAAGAGATCATCGACCTGATTGATGAGGTCGGGGCAAAGACCTTCGTCACCTGCGGGAGCATGAAGCTTCTCAACAAGAAATCCGGCGCTGAGGTCGAAGTCGATATGCCCGCCGTCTTCTCTGTCGTGCGCGGAACCCTCGCCTGGGTCTGCACTCTTCTCGATGGCAGGGCTGACGCTGAGAAGAACACCGCAAAGCACCTGCAAGACCTGCTTGAATACATCGGCTCTTCAATCGCGCTCGACATCTCCGACGATGACGAGGACTAGCGGGCAAGGACAGCTGTCGCTTGATTTCGGCGAACCGCCGATGCCGACACCCGGCGCGTGCGAGTTCGAACAGAAGACGTTCAACACCAAATCGTGCTGCCTGTTCAGGGGTCGGGAGATCTGGACCAACTGCCGCGAATGGGAGCACTGCATTTGGGACGGATGGCACCAGCACGGGCAACCATGCGCCGAATGCGACGAGGAAGATTGTTAGGAGGTGTGACATGGCGAGCAGGGAGGAATTGGCCGCAGCTCGCGAGCCAATGGCCTTCTTTAGGCACGATTCCAACGCATCGCACGATGACAAGTGCCAGAGGTTGATTCTTCGCCGTGGATACGACGGATACGGGCGATGGTGGATTCTCTGCGAATACCTCGCATCGTCCACTGGGCACCATGTGTCTTTCCAGACGGACGAGGACGCGAAGATTCTCGCGCGGGTACTCGGGTTCGGAACCGGCGGCGCTTTCGATGACCTCATGGCCATGGAGGACTGCAAAGCATTCGTGTCCGACCTAATCGATCTGAAGCTCTTGGAATGCGATGAAAACGGCTACTTGCAGAGCGTTCGAATGCAGAAAAACGCGCTCTATTTCGGTCAGCAGCGCGCGAACGGTCGCAAGGGCGGCAGACCTCGAAAGAACAAGGCTTCTGAAGATTCCGCAGCTAGGGAGGTGTAAAAGCATGTTTATAAAACCAAGTACAAAACCGTTGGTTTTTGGTTCGGTTAACCCGTCCGCAAAAGGTGGCAAAAGCCTAAAACAAAACAAAACAAAACAAGAAGGAGTGGGTTTGGTTCTTAAAACCAAACCAAACCCACTCACTTGCTTGTCAGTCAACCTAACAAGCAAGGTTCTTTTTCTTGCTTCTTCTTTTTGCGAGCACTTCCGAAACGCTCGAATCGGCGACTTTGACCCGTTGTTTTCAACATGTTTTCCACAGAGTTTTCCACACGCGGTGTTTGGAGGTGAATAGCGATGCCTTACGGGACGTATCACGGCAAGTACGAGGTTCGACGATGCCCAATCTGCGGCAAGGAGCGACCGATTGACTGGTTCGTTCGCAACCATCAGGAGCACGAAGCTTGCTGGCTTTGCCGAGAAACCGGAGAGGACGGCGGCAAGCCAAGAAAGGAGAAGCGCAATGACCTCATCGGATGAAATCGAGCGTGAGCTTGTGAGTTCGACGCGAGCCAGCATCGCGTCAATCAGGAGTCGGCTAGCGGACGCTTTAGAGCTGTTGTCCAAGCCGGATGTCGATTGGGATGCCGCTTTCGATCTCAGCCTAGACATCTGCGACCTTGCAAGCGGATTGAACGTCAAGTGCTGCGTTGGCATCAAAAAGTTTGGAAAGGCTAAATGACATGATCGAGGTTAAACAGGCAAAGACGCTTCAGGAGCTTGCGAGCGGCAACGTGGTCGAGCATCCGGACCACTACGCCGGTGACGGCGAGATCGAGTGCATGGACGCGATGCGCTCGATGATGAGCGGAGACAGCTACGCACTGCCCGCGATTGCCGCGCACTGGTGGGCGGAGGCGTTCAAGTACATCTGGCGGTGGCGGCGCAAGGGCGGCGTTCAGGATTTGCGCAAGTGCCGCCAGTGCATCGACTACCTCATTGCGGAGATCGAGGGCGGGCAGTGAGACGCCATCGAATCGCCATTGCGATCGTCACGGCAATCCTGACCGCCACAGCGGCCATCTGCACCTACTGGTGGGTTTACAGGCAGCTGTGCGCCGCTCTCCTTCTTCTCGTGTTTCTCGCGCTGGCTTCCATGTCGGCATGAAAGGATTCTCAAATGGACAACGATGTTAAACAAGGCGTTATCAGCTGCTCGCTCATCTGCGCGGCATCCATCTTTGTGATCGCGGCGTGCATCTCGGTCGGCATTTTCTTCGGTGTGGGGTTTGGTTTCGCGCTCTTCATGCTCCTGTTCACCATCAGGCTTGTCTCTGCGTTCAAGAAAGCCCAGTGACGCGATGGACGTGAAGGTCAGGAAGGGTGCAGACGGTGTTTTCGAATGCCGTCTGTACCTCGGGCGCGGCATCGACGGCAAGGCGATTCGGCCTTACAAGCGGTTCCCGCACGCGGCAACGGAATCCGAGGCGCTTGAGCTTGCGGAGACGTGGGCGGCGAACCTGACGGCTGACGGAACGGTCAAGAGCGCTCGTTTGACCGACCTGCTTGCCGATTACGTGCAGCTTCGCGAGCGCAACGGTGCGAGCCCGAACAGCATCAGGAATTACCGACTGTTCACCAGATACGTAGCTCGATTCCTTAAGACGGCGAACGCGCGAGATCTCAGCGTCATGGACTTCAACCGCTTCGAGCAGGCGCTGCTCACGCCGAAAGCCGAGGGTGGGCAGGGGCTTTGCAAAAACAGCGTACTCAACGTGCACCATTTCCTTCGCGGAGCCTACAACCACTTTGTCGATGCGGAAATCTGCGAGGCGAACCCGCTTGTCTTCGTCGCCAAGCCATCGCCCGAGCGCCACGAGGCTTCAGTGATCGTCGAATGGGATTTCGAGTTCCTGAACGAGAAGCTTGAAACCGCCATGAACGTCACCGATCCCAGCACAGCGGATTATCGCCGCGCGGTCTACGCGTTCGCCGCATGGCTCGCGCTTGTCACCGGCATGCGCGTCGGTGAGGTCTGCGCGGTCAGCCGTTCGGACGTAAAGCGCTACCAGATGTTCCTCCATGTTGGCGGCACCGTCATCGAGGAACCCGGTAGGAAGCCCTACCGTCGAAACGTCACGAAGGGAAGGAAATGCCGCAACATCGCCGTGACCGCCGAGGACATAGCCGTTATCGACTCGTTCATAAGGACGCAGAACGCCGTTTTAGGCCGTTTGGACGCTGATGCGCCACTGGTGACGCTCGACGGCTCATACATGCGCACAAGGACCGTCTCACGCGCTTTCAGCCGTATCCGCGATTCATGCGGACTCTCTCGGGAGATCACGTTTCACAGCCTTCGGCACACGCATGCCTCTTGGCTCATCGCGAACGGATGCGACATCAAGACGCTCTCGGAGCGCATGGGGCACGCGGACGAGGCAACGACGCTTCGCATCTACGGCCATCTGATGCCCGGTCGAGACGCGATCGCCGCCCAGCTGTTCAGCGAGGCGAAGAAGCGCGCATTGGGCTGATTGGGTGTGCCAAAAGTGAACCAATCGGGCGTTTTCGGGCATGGTGGCGACCGAGGATGAAACGCGAGGTAAACCGCCGCTTTTTGCTTCGGTTGGAATCACAAGTGTCCGATAAGAAGTAATTATCAGACAGTCGCGAAAAAAGGGGGTGCCTTGAACCGAGAGGAAGCCGAGAAGATGGTCAGCGCTCTCAATGCGAGCGACAAGCTGAAAGCATCGATGATGCGAACTTACGACGCACTGCAAGAGAGGTGGAGCAATGACCAAATCGCGGCATCGACCGTCTATCAAATCGACATCCCGGCGCAAACGCTGCGGATCTACGGAGAGGGTCAGGCACGGCACGTTCTGAACGCGCTGAAGAGCCTGAAGCTGTCAGGGACATATAGAAAAACGAAAGGAGCGACGAATGAGAGAAGTGGCAGTCAACAACGATGAGTGGTTGCGCATCAAACGCAAGCTCATGACCTCAACCGTCGAGGAGGCGCTTGCAGGCTATGAGCCTCCCGTTCGCGTCGTCCACGGATGCGAGTACGTCACATACGAGAGGGGCACCGGAGATGATTCCGAATCGGACAACTGACCAGCGCCGCAAGAGCCTTGATAAGGCCGCGACAGTGCGCAAGGAACGGGCGATTATCCGCAAAGACTTGAAGATCGGACTTATGACATTCGAGCAGATGCTCAAGCTCGCCGATGCTGGCTGTCAAGCCGCAGCCAGCATGCGCGTCAAGCAGGCCATAGGCTCGATGCCCGGATACGGCTTCGCCAAGACGCAACAGCTTATGAGGGACCTGCACATTGCAGATGGTAAACGCGTCAAGGGTCTTGGCGTTCGCCAGCGTGCCGCCCTGTTGGAGGTTTTTGGATGCTGATCGCCATTTTCTACCTGTGCGGCGGCTTGCTGTCACTGCTCGCTCTTTTCGGCCCTGACGCTGAAAAGGACATGACGTTGCTTGTCTTGGCGCAATTGATGTTTCTTTCTGCGGGTGTCAGCGAGATCAAGGGGATTTTAAGGGAGCGGATTAATGAGCATTAACCACGTCATTCTCTCCGGCAATCTCGGTGCAAATTCAGAGCTGAGGTACACGAAAAACGGCACACCAGTCCTGACGTTTCCGCTTGCCGTCAATGACCGCGTGCCGAACGGCGATGGGACTTGGGGCAATTACACCAATTGGCCAGACTGCTCGATGTTCGGCAAGCGCGCGGAAGCGCTCGCGCCATACCTGACCAAGGGCGTGAAGGTGACCGTCTCCGGCAGGGTCAGGACGCACTCCTATCAGAAGGACGGTCAGAACATAAAGCGCTGGGAGATCCGCGTCGATAACGTCGAGCTTATGCAGGTGAAGCGCGATCAGCAGGGCGCATATTCCCATCCGGCAGAACAGGCGGCGCAGCCGATTGCGGCGTCACCGGTACCAGACGTTTACGACGAGGATATTCCGTTTTTAAGGAGCAAGGATGCTATTTGAACTTTTCAAGCGCAACAGCGAGGTCGAAGAGCTGCGCGAGCTGCTGAGCCAAGCAGAGGATGTGACTAGCTCAAACCCGCGAGACGATCAGGGGCGCGTGCTCGCCCTTGACGATGTGGTGCTCTACAACTCCGCGCGTTATCGAATCGTGGCGATGAGCCACCGTGGCAAGGTCGCCATCCGTCATGTCTCGATGCACGGCGGCTGCGGTGCGCGTTGGGTTCCCGCCGAATGCGTTTCGTTCATCACCAGTCAGGAGGTCTTTCGATGATAGGTCGCAAGCTCAACGTTAAGGTTGCGGACGGCATGCAGGTTCCGCGCTACGCGCACGATGGGGATGCCGGTCTGGATCTGCGCATCACCGAGACCGTGACGCTCGAACCGATGCAGAGGTGCATCGTCGGGTGCGGCCTGTCAATCGAGATCCCGAGCGGATGCGTCGGCCTGTTGTTCCCGCGTTCAGGGCTGGCATCCAAGCAGGGCATCACGCTTGCCCACAGCGTCGGCGTGATCGACAGCGGTTATCGCGGCGAGGTGTGCGCTCCGCTTATCAATCTCAGCTACGAGACCGTGACCATCGAGGCGGGTACGCGCGTGTGCCAGCTTGTCGTGATGCCTTATGTTCCGTGCGAGCTTGTGCCGGTCGAGGAGCTGAGCGGCACCGAGCGCGGCACCGACGGCTTCGGCAGCACCGGTGTCGTGTAGGTGACCCGAGTGAAGGCCAAGGAGTATTTCGAGGGCATCCGCTCCGAGGTGGTGAAGACCGAAAGGGCGCGGGAGATGCTGGAGCGCATGAGGGCGAAGGAGGGTGCCAAGGCGCAGAGCTACCAACCATTGGGAGGCGGCGGATACTGCACAGGTGCTTCACTTGCCATCATCCAGCGCATCGACTTCGAGAAGCGATTGGAGCGGCGCATTGCCGATGCTCGAAAGCAGATAGACGAAGCATGCGAGGTGCTGTACGGAATCGACGGCCGCGGAGGTCTGGCAAAGCTTAAAGGCACTAGGTACGCGGACGCTATCTGCATGGGGTATCTGCAAGCACAGCCGTGGTCTGAGATAGCGGAGATCATGCAGAGTTCCCAGCAGTGGTGTCGCAAGCTATGCGATGTAGGTTTTGCGTACATTGATGCCGTCGGTTGGGCAAAACTGAAAAACGCCTGATAAACGTTGGTTGCGTTCAGTTTCTAGATTCTGCTAAGATTCGATATGGTGAATTGTCATGAAGGCCGCGCGGGGCAACCTGCGTGGCCTTCATTGTTACGGAGAGTTGGCAGAGCGGCTTATCGCACCCGGTTGCTAACCGGGCGATGCGCGAGCATCCGCAGGTTCGAATCCTGCACTCTCCGCCATCTGAGACAAGGAGGCGCGATGGCCAAGGATTTCAGCCGCGCCTTTTACCACAGCGCCGAGTGGGCGCAGGCGCGTGACGCCGCGCTCACCCGAGACGCGCACCTATGCCAACACTGTCTGAAGCGCGGGGACATAACGCCTGCGGTCATGGTGCACCACATCAAGGAGCTGAGCCCTTCGAACGTCGATGACCCTGACATTGCGACCAACCCTGACAACCTCGTGAGCCTGTGCGACCGATGCCACAAGCAAGTGCATGGGTGGATCAGGCAGGGCGCGACCCGGCAGGGCTTCGGCTTTGACAGCGACGGCAATCTCGTGCCGCTCGATTGACGACACACAAACACAGCACAACGAGTGCGCAGCGCAAAAACGCGACGCAAAACCGCAGGTAAACGCAGTGGGCAATCCCCCCATCCCAAAAACACAGGGTGGGTGGCCGGGGACCAACGCCGGGAGATAGTTTTATGCGCGCGGAAGGTTTTCGAAAGGGGGTGGTCTTGCGGTGTCAGGGAAAGTTGGCGATACTTCGAAGGTTTCGGCAAAAGTAGCGGCGAATAGCCCGCCGAAGGGAGCGCGTTCCAAGCAGTCGCGCCTAGAGAGCGAGCTCCGGAAGCTTCGCGAACTCACCAAGGACGCCATTCCCGATGAGAAGCGCAAGGCGATCATGCCCCTGCTCGCGAACATCGCCTTTCTCAAGGTGAAGCTCGATGATGCCCGCGCGGAATTGCTCTACGAGGACATTTTCACCGAGTACGACAACGGCGGTGGCCAGACCGGACTCCGCGAGCACCCGGGGTTCAGCGCTTACAACAAGCTGTTCACCACGTTCAGCCGATCGGTAAAGCAGCTGACGGACATGATGCCTAGCGGAACCGCCGCCGCAGACGCGCTAATCGATTTCATCAATGAGACGCGGTGCTAGGCGGTATAAGGGTGCCGACGGTTCGTGCGAGCGCGCTATTAGGGAGTATTTCGGCGGAATACTCGGCGGTGACGTCAAGGCATGCGCGAAGATGCGCAAGGTGTCCGCGCGAATCCTGCGTGACATGGACAACGCCGACCCGCTCTACCCTTATCACTTCCGGGAAGAGCACGCGCAGAAGCACGTGCAGTTCATCGAGCGGTTTTGCCGCCTTCCCTCTGGCCGTCTCGGGCATGATTTCAGGCTTGAGTTGTTCCAGCGCGCCATCCTCTCGGTCATCTTCGGTTTCGTGGATGCCGAGGGCACGAGGCAGTACCGCGAAATCCTCTGGATCATGGGGCGCAAGAACGGAAAGACCGCTCTCGCGTCCGCGATAGAGCTTGATTTGCTCGTCAACGACGATGAGGGCGCACCGGAGGTCTACAACGTCGCAACCGCGCACGATCAGGCGGCGAAGGGCTTCAACAACGCGTGGCGCATGGTGCAGACGAGCCCCGCGCTCGCCAAGCACATCCGCAAGCGTGTTGCCGACCTTTACTGCGACCTCAACATGGGAAGCATCCGCGCGCTGAGCGCGAACACCAACCACCTCGACGGACTCGATATCTCGGGTGCGATCGTCGATGAGCTTGCGGCCATGAAGAACCGCGACCTTTACGACTTGACGATTCAGGGAACGTCGGCGCGGCGTCAGCCGCTCGTTCTTGAGATCACGACCAACGGATTCGTCCGGGGCGGCATCTTCGACGCCCAGTATGAGTACGCGTGCAAGTGGCTCGACGGTCAAGCGACAGGAGACAAGGCGGAGCGGTTCATCGCGTTCATCTTCGAACTTGACGAGCGCGAGGAATGGCAGGACGAGAGCTGCTGGATCAAGGCCAATCCGGGTCTTGGGACCATCAAGTCGATAGCCGCTCTACGGCAGAACGTGTCGAAGGCTAAGGATGATCCGACGTTCCTCCCGACCCTGCTTGTCAAGGACTTCAATCTCATCGAGAACCAATCGCAAGCGTGGCTCACGTGGGATGAGATCCACAACGATGAGACGTTCGACCCCGGCGATGGGACGTTCACCTATGCCGTGCTGGGTGTCGATGCGGCCGACACGACCGACCTCACGGCGGCGTGCCTGCTCATGCAGAGACCCGGCGACCCGAACATCTACGCCATGCACATGGCGTGGATACCGCTGCGCGCCTTGGAACAGGCGGAGCGCGAGGGGCGGCGCGGCGGGCGCGACGGCGTTCCATACGACGCGTGGATTGCGCGCGGCCTCATGAGGACGTGCGAGACGCCGATCATGGATAAGCGCGATGTGCTCGACTGGGTGGCTGAGGTCCAGAGCAAATACGGCATCTACGCCGTCTCGTGCGGTTACGACCCGTGGCACATGAGGGACGTGCCGACGCAGGAGGCATATGAGGACTATTTCGGCGCGGACAACATGCAGAAGATCATTCAGGGCGCTCAGACGCTGAGTATGCCCATGAAGGAGCTTCGGGCGCTCTACAAGGAGGGTCGAATCGTGGACAACGGCAACCCGATTGCCGAGTGGTGCCGCTCTAACGTCGCGATTCGCACGGACGTGAACGGAAATATCCAGCCCGACAAGAAGAACCAAGACCCGCGCAACCGCATCGACGCTTGGGCGGCTGAGTGCGACGCGTTCATAGCGATGAAGAACATCGCCGATGACTACGCTGCGATGATTGGAGGTTAAATGGCAGGCTCACGACCTATGGTGCGATCACTGTTCGATGCCGTCTTTCATCGACCGCAGATGCAGGCGGTCAACGGGTATTTCCAGACGTTCACCGCCTACGCGCCGAGTTTCACCACGTGGCAGGGCGGTCTGTACGAGGCGGAGTTGACGCGCAGCATCATCGAGAGCGGCGCGGACCACGCGAGCAAGCTCAAGCCGGAGGTTTCCGGCAGCGCGCAACCGCATGCCGCCCGTGCGCTCATGCATGCGCCAAACCCGTGGATGACAACGCCGCAATTCATAAAGCGCGTGTGGACGATGCTGCAAGTCAACGACACGGCGCTCATCGTTCCGATGGGAGACGGCGGTGACGTGACCGGTTATTACCCGGTCTTGCCATCCCAGTGCGAGGCGTATGACGTCGATGGCGAGCTTTGGCTTTACCTGAGATTCCCCACGGGTGACACCGCGCTTGTCGAGTGGTCGCGTGTCGGCGTGATGACGAGGCACCAGTACCAGTCCGACCTCTTCGGAGACGGGACGAACGTGCTTCAGCCGACGCTTGAGCTGATGCACGCGCAGGCCGAGGCCGAGCAGACTGCCATCAGGCAGGGTGCCGCAATCCGCTTCATCGGCAAGCTTAGCCAAAACCGCAATGAGAAGGACTCGGAAGCGGCGCGCAAGAGCTTCAATTCCCAGCTCTCCGTTGACAACGCCGGTGGCATTGCGGTTTATGACAAGCTGTTCAGCGATGTGCAGCAGATCACGCCGAAAAGCTACACGGTCGATGCCGAGCAGATGGAGCGCATAGAAAAGAGCGCCTATCGATTCTTCGGGAGCAACGAGGAAATCGTTATGAACCGCGCCGACGAGGACACGTTCAACTCGTATTACGAGGGGCGCATCGAGCCGTTCGCGGTCCAGCTCGGGTTCGTGATGACCGGCATGACCTTCACGCCGAATGAGATTGCGCACGGCAACGAGATCATGTTCAGCGCGAACCGCCTTGAGTTCGCGAGCAACACGACCAAGCTCAACGTCTCGGTCGCCCTATTCGACCGTGGCATCTGGTGCGGCAATCAGGTCGCGGACGTGTTCCAATCCGCGCATTACGACGGCGGGGAGCGCCATGTCATCCGTGGCGAGTACATCGACCTCGACCTCATCAGCGAGCACACGTCAGAGCAGGCGGCTGATGCCGCCGCGAAGAACGCGAACATAGCCGCCATCGCGGCGAGTGAACCGACATCGACATACAAGGAGGATGAAGATGCCAGCGAAGCCGAATGAGCGGCAATACCGCTCCCTATCCGTGCCGCTGGTCGCGCGCGCTGAGCCGGACGATGTCAGCGCGGAGAAGCGCATCGACAGCGAGTTCTACGTCGAGGGCTACGCCTCGACGTTCAACGACCCTTACGTGTTGTTCGAGGACTACGACGGTTTCGAATACACCGAGGTGATCAGTCCGGACGCGTTCCGCGATGCGGACATGTCGGACGTAATCATGCAGTTCGACCACACCGGCAAGGTGTTCGCGCGGATCAGCAACGGAACGCTCATCGTGGAGCCGGACGAGCACGGTCTATTCATCGCGGCGGACCTGTCGCGATCTCAGGCCGCTCGCGACCTCTATGAAGAGATTCAATCCGGCCTCATCACGCGCATGTCTTGGGCTTTCACGGTCGCTGCCGACGAGTACGACCGCGAGACGCACACCACGACGATCACGCGCGTAAAGAAGGTTTTCGACGTTTCGGCCGTCAGCCTACCGGCAGACCCGAACACGGAGATTTCAGCAAGGAACCTGCTCGACGGAGAGATTGAGCAGTCGCGCAAGGAGCTTGCGCGCCGTAATCGCGCCCTCGCGATCGCGCGGGCAACACTGGCAATCGCCAAGAGCAGAAAGGTTTAGAACATGGACGAGATGTTGAAAGAGCTTCAGGCGCTCATCGACAAGTACAAGGACGGCACGCCCGAGGGCGTGACCGAGGAGCAGGCAGAGCAGGACGCCGAGCGCATGTCTCAGCTCACCGCCGAGATCGAGAAGCGCAACGCCGCCGATGCGGCGGCGCGCGAGATCCGCACCGCACGCATCGCGGCGGCGCGCTCCGCCATCGAGAGCGGCACCGCTCGACAGGTCGATCACATCCAGACCAACGCCGCCCATGCACGTGGAGCCGTGTACGACACGACCGACTACGCCGCAGCCGAGACGCGCGGCTTCCTGAAGAACCTCGCGACGGGCGCGGGCATCCGCATCACCGACGGTAACGAACTCACCAACGTTGAGCGCGACGCGCTCACCGCCATGAACGAGCGCGCGGCGTTCACCGTGACCACCGGCAACACCAGTGCGGTTGTCCCCGTCGAGCTAAAGAACGAGATCATTTCCCTCATCGACAACAGCACGCCGCTCTTCGGCGACGTGACCCGAGACACCATTCCCGGCCAGTACGAGCTTGTCCGACACAAGGCGATCACCAAGGGCGACGCCGAAAAGACCGCCGAGGGGGCGGCACCGACCAATGAGGAGCAAAACGAGTTCGAGCGCATCACCCTCACTGGCGATGAGATCAAGAAGACCGTCAAGATCTCGCGAAAGATGATGGTCCAGAGCCTCGACAGCTTCCGTACCTACATCAACCGTGAGGTCAGCGCGCGTTGCGGTGTCGCCGGTGACAAGATCGTCCTCGCGAAGCTCGTTGACGGCACGCTCGGCATGGCCGCTGGAAACAAGATCAACGTGGCTAAGGCCGGAACGCTCACCAAGGCCGACATGATGAAGGCTCTCAGCCTGCTCAAGACTTACGGCAACCCCGCCGCGAAGGGCGTGCGCATCTACGCCAACCAGAGCACCATCTGGAACCAGATCGCGGCGATCGAGG
Source organism: Collinsella stercoris DSM 13279 (assembly GCF_020735465.1). Classification (GTDB taxonomy): domain Bacteria; phylum Actinomycetota; class Coriobacteriia; order Coriobacteriales; family Coriobacteriaceae; genus Collinsella; species Collinsella stercoris. The sequence continues at coordinate 2,064,499 of NZ_CP085935.1, forward strand.
ACGCGACCAAGCGCTCCTACTTCGTGGATGAGAAGGACGAGGACCCGACCGTGAAGGGCCGCATCTTCGGATGCACCGTAAAGCTCGAGGACAACCTCGCCGATGGCGTCATCATGCTCGGCTACCCCGACCTCTTCAACTCCAACCTGTTCGACGGCCCCATTGTCGAGGCCGTCACGCTTCCCGACGGCAGCTGGAACACCGCGATCAACGGTTACATGCTCTATGACGGCGGTCTCGCCGTTCCCGAGAGCTTCGCGCAGCTCACCGTTGGTAGTGTCGGCTAGGGAGTGATTGCCTATGGCGGAAAAGGAATCGATGCTGGACGCATGCCGTGACGCGCTGAGAATCCCCGCCTACGTCGATGATTACGACGATGAGATAGCCGACCTCATTGCCGCCGCCCGCGCATCTATGCGCGCGGGCGGCGTCTCGCCCGAGAAGGCGAAGGACGATTCGGACGGCACCGTGCGCCTAGCGGTCAAGGTCTTCTGCAAGGCGAATTTCGGCATGGACAACCCTGACGCCGACAGGTACGCGCATACGTTCGAAGAACTCGTGACGCTCATGCGCGGAGCATCCGAATACGGAGGCGGTGCGTCATGAGCATGTGGGCGGCAAGCTGCTCCCTGATTGCCCAGAGCGTCGTGCGGGACGAGTACGGCGTGGAGTCGGTCAGTGAGGTCCCGCGCAGGGTCGCGTGCAACGTCTTCACCGTCAGCGATTCCGCCTATTACGCCGCAGCCACCGCCGGTGTTCACCCGGAAGCCGTCTTGCAGGTGCGCAAGGCGGCTTATCGCGGTGAGCGGCTTGTCGAGTTCGAGGGGCGCAGGCTCGGCGTCGAGCGCGTCGACCGCTCAAGCGCGGATTTCGTGCGCCTGACACTCGTTGAGGCGGTGGGCGACCGTGGCTGAGATGAACATCGAGCGTTTCATTACGAGCTGCTTCAAGGAGTGCGTCGAGGACAACGCGGCGGCTGTCGCGGACAACTCGGCGCAGGCTGGGAAGCGAGCCGTGAAGCTCTTGAGGCAAAAGAGCGCCGAGCGCACGGGTGCCTACAAGAAGGGCTGGAAGGCGACTGTGACAACGGATGAGACCGGTGCGGAATGCACGGTGCACAACCGCGTCTATCAGCTCACGCACCTTCTTGAGAACGGGCACAAGATCAAGAACCAGACGGGAAAGACCTACGGCAAGGTTCCCGGAGACGGGGTTATCCGCGAGGTCGCTGATCAGGTCGCCGCCGAGTTCGCGCAGATGGGCGGTGATGGGCGTTGATTCATCTCAAGGACTTATGCGCCATGCTCGACTCCATCGGAATCCCATGGTCGAACCAGACGTTCGGCGTTGCGAGCGAACCGGCCCCGCCGTACATCGTCCTCGTCGCCGGGTACGGGGAATCGGTCTACGCCGACAATCGCGCCTATGCGTCTTGGATGCCATATGACATCGCGCTTTACACGAAGGCTCGCGACTACGGGCGAGAGAGAGTGATTCGCGACGCGCTCGATGCGGCGGATTGCCCGTACACGCTCACGGTGACGAGCATCGAATCTGAAAAGTTGGTCGAGGCTGCGTTCACCGTGAACGCGATCGAATAGAAAGGAATCGCCATGCCAAAAAATGGCTATTTCGGTGTGAAGAACTCGCATTTCGCGATCTGCACCGACGAGGAAAAGTTGACCTATGACAAGCCGGTGCACGTTCCCGGCACCGTAGGAATCAGCATGGAGCCCTCCGTCGAGAGCTCCACGAGCTATGCTGACAACGAACCGTGGATCGATAAGACTCAGGACAACGGCGGCAGCGGTACCATGTCGTTCTTCGACGTCGAGAGCACCAAGGAGCTTCGCCGACTTCTCGCCGACCTGACCGGTTACACGGTCACAAATGACGGTCGCATGAGCCTGACCGCGAACAAGAAGCCTAAGAAGTTCGCGTTCATGTGCGAGCAGCCCGGCCACGTCACGGGCAAGCGCCGCTGCCTCCTCATGTGCGAGATGAGCAAGCCGAAGGCCGAGGCGAACACGAATCAGGACTCTCCGGAGATCACGACCCTGGAGTTCCCGTTCACGTGGCGACCCGTCAACCTCGCTGTCGGCGATGACGAGCTCAAGCGCACGAGCGGTTACGACTCCTATTCCGACCTACCCGATTACGCCACGTTCTTCGAGGCTGTCAAGACCGATGGGCTTTCCGAGCCCGAAGCCGTCGAGGGAGTGTAATGGATATTCGAATCGGCGAAAAGGCGTATAAGGCGGAGTTCAACGGTTTTACCCCGATCGCCTTTTCTCGCGCGTTCAAAGAAGTGGCGGAGAATGGCCGTAAGCGCCCGCGAGACATCGCAGAGGCCGTGTCACGAATCGCGGACTCCATCACGACTTATGGGGTCCCGGCCGTAACGCCACTGCTCGAAATCCTCTACGCGTGCATCAAGACGGCCGAGCCGACGTTTTCGAAGACGTTTGACGAATGGGTCTCCGCGCTCCCATCAAGCGCGTTCAACTTGGAGCGCAAGGACGGCTGGGCAACCGACGTGATGCGAATCGTAGAGGACAACTTTTTTCCTTCGGCAAAAGATGGAGTGGAAGCCGAGGCCGCCGAAAAGGCCGCTGCCGAAGCTCCCGAGTAACCTTTCGGACGCTTGCGACGCGCGTTACATATACAGCTGTCAGCAATGCGGCCTGACCGTATCCGATCTGCAAAAACTCAGCTACACGCAAGTGCAGGACGTTCTTGAGATCAACGCGTTCTACGCGGACGCGGCGGCATATTACGACGATGACGAAAAGGCGAGATTGGCGGAAGCGCGTTTCTGGTCTTGATTGCGAGCGTTTGACGGCAGCGCACCCGAGAGGGCGCGTTGCTTCAAGCGTTCATGGTCTTTGACAATCTAAGAAGGTGATGACGTGGCGGTTACCTATAAGGGTCTCGTAATCAAGTTCGGCGGCGACACGACCGAGCTTCAGGGAGCTTTGAAGCAGGTGCAGAAGGCTTCGAAAGAGACGCAAAGCGACCTGAAGGACATCAACAGGGCGCTCAAGTTCGACCCCGGCAACACCGAGCTGCTTGAGCAGAAGGTTAAGGCGCTGAGCGCCGCCTACGCAGACACGGAAAAGAAGCTCGACGCCTACAAGCAGGCTCTCGCTCAGCTCGAAAGCAAGAAGCAAAGCGGCGCTAAGCTCACGGCGGAGGAAGAGCGTCAGTACGACAGCCTCAAGCGCGCCATCATGCAGTGCGAGCGGCAGCTTGAGAGCTACGGCGATGAGCTCAAGGCGACGAGCCGCGAGGCGGAGGGCTCCAAGACGGCGCTCGGCAAGGTCGGTCGAGCGATCGAGGACAACGCCGACAAGCTCTCAAGCGCCGGTTCCAAGATGTCGGGCGCGGGAACCGCGCTGTCCGGAGGAATCGTCGGCGCGGCGGGCGCTCTGACCGGTCTGGCTGCGAGCCAAGAGGAGGCCATCCAGCAGAGCGGTCAGCTCGAAACGGCTTGGAAGAGCGCCGGTGGCACTGCCGAGCAGGCTTCGGGAACGTACTCGATGTTCTACCGCATTCTGGGTGAATCGGACACCGCGACAGAGGCGTCTCAGAATCTCGCCCGCCTCACGACGAACGAGCAGGAGCTGAAGCAGTGGACCGACATCGCCGCCGGTGCGTATGCCACGTTCGGCGACGCGCTGCCGCTCGAAAATCTCGCCGAGGCGGCGCAGGAGACGGCGCACACCGGCACCGTCACGGGCGGTTTGGCCGACGCTCTCAACTGGTCAACGGCATCGGCGGAGCAATGGAGCGCCGCGCTCTCCGGCCACTCTGCCGCTCAGGACGCCTTCAATGCGGCCGTCGCCGACGGACAGACCAAGGAGGACGCGTTCAATGCGGCGCTCGCCGCATGCGGAAGCGAGCAGGAGCGTTCGCAGCTCATCACGGAGACGCTTACCGGCCTTTATGGCGAGGCCGGAAAGCAGTATCAGGAGACGAACAAGGATCTCCTTGAATCCCGCGACGCCCAAAACGAGATGAACAAGAGCATGCAGGAGCTTGGCGAGGCTGCCATACCCGTCAAGACGGCCGTGACGGAGATCGGAACGAGCCTTCTCAACACGCTCGCGCCCGCGTTGGAAAGCGTGACGGGGTGGTACAAGTCCCTGTCTCCTGAGCAACAGGAGCTTGTGAACAACCTCGCGCTCAGCGCTGTCGCCTTCGGCGGCGTGACAAGCGCGGTCGGAAAGACGATGGAGGCCGCCGACGGTGTCGGCAGGGCGTTCCAGACCGCCGGTGAGCTTTGGGGCGGCGCCAAATCCGTCATGGGCGACGTCGGCTTTCTCGGCACGATCAAGAGCGGGCTCGGCGGCATCGTCACGAAGGGCGGCGAACTCGGCGGCATGCTTGTCGGAAGCCTGTCCAGCGGATGGACCGGATTCACCGGCCTCATCGCTGCCCATCCGATCGGCCTAGGTGTCGCGGCGGTGAGCGCCGCAGTGGCCGGACTCACGTGGTTCTTCACGCAGACCGAGACCGGCAAGCAGATGTGGTCGGATTTCACGGGATGGATCTCAGAGAAATGGCAGGGTGTTCAGGACTTCTTCGCCGGTGTGCCTGAGTTTTGGAGCGGCGTATGGGAGCAGGTGAGCACCGGTGTCGGCGATTTCGTCAGCGGTGTCGGCGAGAAGTGGGAGAGCCTTAAGCAGGGCGCTTCGGACGCGTGGAACAACGTGAAGGAGACCATTTCGAGCAAGGCGAACGAGGCGAAGGAGGCGGCGGGGACCGCTTGGGAGAACCTGAAGAACGGGGCTTCGGATGCGTGGAACAACCTGAAGACGAACACCTCCAACGCGTTCAGCGGCATCAAATCGACCATCCAAAGCGACATGGAGACGGGAAAACGCGTCGGTTCCGCAGCGTCGAACGCGCTGCAAGCCGCCATGAACGGCGATTGGCAGGGCGCGAGCACCCATGCCGCGAGCGCGTTCGACCTCATCAAGGCAAACATCCAAAGCAAGATGGACGCGGCGCGAAGCAAGACGATCGAGATAGCGGACCGCATCGGCGAAAAGCTCGGGTTCCCCGGTCTCGGCTCCAAGGTGAGTAACATCTTCGATCAGATCAAGGGTTTCATCCAAAACCCCGTCCAAAGCGCTTGGAACGCAATATCCGGAATTCCCGGAAAAATCATGAGCGCCTTCAACGGGATCCGAATCAGCATCCCGAAACCGAAGATGCCCCATTTCAGCGTGAGTTGGAACGACTTCGGACCCATCAGCCTGCCGAGCGTGAGCGTCAACTGGTACAAGACCGGCGGCTATTTCGACAACCCGTCGATCATCGGCGTAGGCGAGGCCGGTGGCGAGTTCGTCGCACCGGAACGCCAGCTCAAGGGATTCATCGAGACGGCGGTGAACAAGGCGTTCGACAGGTTCCCATCCGCACCGAGCCAGCCGGTTAGCGTTTCGGTTGCGGTCAACGCGACCGTGGCGAACGGCGTTGACGCGTATGAGACCGGCCAGCAGATCGGCGCTGGCATCGCAAGCAAGCTGAAGCAAAGGGGTGTTCCGGTTGCAACTTAGACGGACTAGGAACCAGCACGACCGAATCATCTTTAACGGCACCGACCTATCGAAGCTGGTTTACTGCAAGGTGCGCCGCCCCGTCATGGCGACCGTCAACGCGACGTTTGAGAGCGTGCCGGGGCGGCATGGCGAGGTCTTCAAGAGCGCCTACCGTGGCGGCTACGACCTTCCCGTTGAGATTTGGCTTAGGACTGAAGACCGCCGCGAGGTCGCGGAAATGCGGCACAAGCTCGCGGCGGCTCTCTGGACGGACGAACCCGCGCCGCTCTACCTTCCCGATGACCCGACGCGCTACCTGCTCGCAATCGTGAGCGGCAGCACCGACCTAGACGAGATCACCGACGATTGCCCGACTACAACCGTGACTTTCCATATCGGCGACCCCGACTATTACGGACAGCGCCGCCGCATGGAGGTTTCGGCGGGCAACGTCTACGTCAACGCTGGCGGCAACCGACCAGCGCATCTGAAGGTGACGGCGAAACCAGCGGCGGGCAGCTCGTGGCGGATTACGAACGTCGATACCGGCGAGTTCGTGGCTGTCAACACGCCGCTCACGTCTTCGAGCACCATACGTTTTGACATGGCGACCGAACACGCGACAGTCAACAACCAGACCGCGCCGGTAACGATTGATTCGGATTACTTTGAAATCAACGGGCGGTGCCACCTGAACATCACCAGTGGCACGGCGGTACTAGAGTGGGTGGAACGATGGCTTTAATTAGACGCATAGGCTTCACCCGTTTCAGCCGTTGGGGTGACAATCTGGGGCGGCTCACGGTGAGCGCCGCGACGCACACCGACGCGCTGGACGGAACCGACGAACTCAACATCACGTGCGCCGAAGACCTCGTGAAGGGCGACCGCGTAGTCTGGATTGACCTTCAGGGCGTTTGCCACGAACACATCGTTGATACCATCGACAGGGTACACGACGATGACGGCGCGCCTGAGACGCAGGCAACGTGCATCAACTCCATCAACGAGACGTGGGATGACTGGCTGGACGATAAGCGGCCTTCGGGCAGCGTGTCGGTAGCCCTCACATCCATTCTCGCAGACACGCGCTGGGAGGTTGGCACGTGCGATCAGGGCGGAACCGCTTCGCGCACCTTATACCACATCAGCGTGCGCGAGGGCATAGCCGAGCTGCTGGAAACGTGGGGCGGCGAGCTTGAAACGACCATCGTTCACAACGGCGCTGGCATCGTCGCGCGCCGCGTGAACATTCGCGCCCTTCGCGGGAACCAGAGCAGCGCAAAGCGCTTCACGTGGACTAAAGACCTCGTTTCGGTCAAGCGCTCAATGGCGAGCGACAACCCGAAAACGCGCGTCTACGGATATGGAAAGGGCGTTAAGACGGAGGGCGGCGGCTACGGTCGCCGCCTTACCTTCGGCGACATAAACGGCGGCAAGGACTACGTTGAGGATGCCGAAGCCACCGAGATTTGGGGGCACCCCGACGGAGAGGGCGGCATTCTGCCCGCCGTGGCCTCATACGTGAACGAGCAGTGCGAGGACGCGGCGCAGCTCTTGCAGGAAACGAAAGACTACCTGAAGCAGGTGAAGGAGCCTAAAGTTACCTACACCGCTTCGGTTATCGACCTATACGCGTTCGGGCGTTCGTGGGAGGGCGTGGGCGTTGGCGATGACGTTGCGATCATCGACAAGGGATTCTCCGAAGAGGGCGTGCGGCTCCATGGCCGCGTGTCTCAGATTGAGCGCGACTTGCTCACCGGCGACGCTACGGTCACGTTCGGGACGCTCACCGACACGATGGCAGACATGTGGCAGAGCGTGAGCAACGCTCTGAAGGGGAACAGCCAGCAAAACGCGCTCTACGACGCGGCGGCTGGCACGTCCGTTTCGTGGCTCCAACAGCTGCAAGCGGCGCTCAACGCTCAGTTCAACGCGGTTGGCACGTACAGGGTGGAGACGTTCGAGCTGGGCACGATCTACAGCAACGTTCCCATAGACGCGCTGAACGGCCTACCGCTGCGCAACACGTCTGGCATGTGGGCTGTCAACCTTAACGGCATGGGTCTTCGCCTTGCATCCGGCCTTACCTCAGACGGACAGTGGGACTGGAAGACTTTCTTAACCGGCGGCATGGTGACCGCAGACCTCATCAACGCCGGTACGATGCGAGCAGACCGCGTGCGCGCCGGTCTTCTCACCGACGAGAAAGGTAAGAACTTCTGGGACTTGACCACCGGCGAGTTCTCGCTTTCAGCCACGGCGACCGTAGGCGGCGACACTGTTCAATCAATCGCCGACACGGCGGCGAGCGGCGCGCAGCAAAACGCTGTCAAGGCCGCTGAGGAAGCGGACGCGAAGCGGCTAGAGGAAGCTAAGAAGTACGCCGCAGAGCAGGCATCTTCGGCGGGCACCGACGCTAAAGATCAGGCAAAGAAGTACGTTGACGCGCTCGATGAAGCGTTGGGGCAGAAGAGCATCTTTGACCGTCTCACCAACAACGGTGAGACGCAGGGCGTGTACCTCAAAGACGGCAAGGTATATATCAACGCAACCTACATGGACACCGGCGTTCTTGACGCTGACCTGCTGAAGGCTGGAATCATCACCGACAAGGCCGGTAAGAACTTCTGGGACTTGACCACCGGCGAGTTCTCGCTTTCCGCCGACGCTTCGGTTGGGGACGGAGATGTTGGAAGCTCTGTCGTGGCGGTCGATGTGCAATATGGCAACTCCACCAGTTCATCGACGGTACCGACCACATGGACAACATACGCGAACTGGAAGCAAGGCCAGTACCTATGGACGCGCCTAAAGCTCACGCTCGCAGATGGCAACACCGAATACACCACGGCGCACCGCATGGCGGACAATGACGGCATCGGCGTTTCTCAGGTGTGCGAGCAATACTATCTGAGCACGAGCAGCACCGCGCAGACCGGCGGCAACTGGTACTACTACCAGCCAACGTGGGTGAGCGGTCGCTACTACTGGACGCGGAGCGAAATAACGTGGTCTGACGGCACGAAGACGTACACAACGCCCGTGCTGGCGCGCGCCCTAACGTCTGGCAATCAATCTACCGACGATCTAGACGAAGACCTAGACCAGCGAGAGGTGTTCAACCGCCTGACGAACAACGGGCAAACTCAGGGAATCTACCTGAGCGGCGGGCTGCTCTACATCAACGCCAGCTACATTGAAACGGGTATCATCAGCGACCGTATTGGGCGCAACACGTGGAACCTCAGCACCGGCAAGCTCACAACAAACTACATGACCGCAAACAACATCAGAGCTAACGGGACGTTCGAGTGCGGTTCGGCATCGAACCTGCTTCGCCTCATAAACGGCGAGATTCGAGGTCTTGAGAACGGTACCCAAATCGGATGTATAGACTTCTCAGCCCATTCGTACAACATCGACAACCCGTCAATCAAGTATCGAGGCATACAGATGACGGCAGAGGGGACAGTTCGCATCAGCTCGCCGCAGATTTCGACAGCAGCTTCAAGCAACGAGAGCACCACAGCGACTATATGCCATACGGGTAACCATAGGCTTCACTACGTCAGCGAGATTCACGACAACGGCAATGGAACCGTTGGATGGACTAATTCATGGCGATCTATCAACTTCATCAACGGTTTGTGTACGACGTGTAGCTTCGATTAGGAGGTATCTAATGGCAATTCTCTATTATCTAGCTCATGACCCGATATCGAACTCTGAAGCCGTGCTTACTGAGTACGACGCTGAGCTTATAAAAAGAGCTGACGAAAGCGGAATAGTGTTCATAGCGGTAGACGATCAGGGAACACGTTCAATCGTCCCCGCTTCCGACGTGAGAGAGCCGGAAAACCGAGATGAGCACTTTACTTTCGTTCAGCCGTTGTATGTCGATGACAGGTTTAAAGCGGTAGTCGACGTGTTCGACGCGCTTGCGGCAAGCGTGCCAGCCGTGGCATCGAACGCCGACGTTCAGCCGGTTTCGAGCAAGGCGCGAAGCGCTATGAGCTTCAGCGAAGCGCTGGAAGCGCTCAGGAAGCTTGCCTATCTCGATAGCGAGGAAGGAGGCGCGCAATGAGCAACACGCGGACGCTCGAACTCGATATCTCGAAGGAGGGAACGGGAACCTGCGTCAAGGTTGGTCAGGGCGACGATGGCGGAACCACGATCAAGGCGCTTATCTACGACAACGGCGCTGAGTTCGAGCTTTCCGGCGCTACGGCATGGCTTGTCGTGCTTTTGCCTAATAAGCGGAACTACTATCGCGGTCAGTGCTCAGTGAGTGGCAACGCCGTAACGATCACGGTTGACGAGTCGAAGCTTTGCAGCGTTCCCGGCTACACCGACGAAGCCTATTTCACGATCACGAAGAGCGGCAAGACCTATTCGACAGAGCGCTTCGCAATTGAAATCCTGCGCAGCGCTCTGGACGGTCAGAAGCCAGCGCAAAGCTGGGATGACGCCGTTCAAGACCTCATCGACCGAGGGAACGCGGCGGTCAACAAGGCAAATTCCGCCGCATCAGCCGCCAACTCTGCCGCGAACGCGGCGAACACGGCGGCGAGCAACGCCAACGGAAAGGCCACCGCCGCGCAGCAGGCAGCAGAAGCCGCGAACAGCGCCGCATCCGCCGCCAACACGGCAAAGGCGAACGCCGACAAGGCGACCACGGCTGCGAACAACGCGGCATCGGCGGCAAACACCGCTAAGGCGAACGCCGATAAGGCGACGGCGAGCGCAAACACCGCGAAGACGGCTGCTGACACGGCGGCGAGCAACGCGAACGCAGCCGCCGCGCGTGCGAACGGTGCCGCTGACGATGCGACGGCGGCTGCGCAGAACGCACTGAACATCGCAAACAGCATCGCATCGATCAAGCCGCCGAGCGACGCGGAGGTCGAGGAACTGAGGAAGGCCAACGAAATCCTCGCCTCTGCGGTCGCGGAACTTCAGGACAAGTACGTCCTGATCGGTGAGACGGCATACGTCCCGCCGACCCGCGTGACCTCTTACAGCGGTGAGACGCTTGCGCTCGCGCAGTCGGGCGTTTCCGGTGAAACCGCGACCCTAAATTAAGGAGAACCAACATGGCAGATGTCTCAGTCCTCACATTCAACGGCGCGCCGCGCAACGTCAAGGACGTCACCGCACGGAACACGGCAAACGCCGCGACCACCGCTCAGGAATACGACCGACAGCAATTGACCGGAACCTATAAGGGGCGCTCCATCGTGTCGGTCTTCGCCGCCGAGATCGGCAGCGCAAACGTCTGGACGTGGCTCCAAAAGCGGGTGAAGGCAGCCAACTTCACGGGGCTTCGCATCGGCGATTACATCGACGTGCAGCTGAAGGCCGGTGCAAACGTCCCCTCCCAGACCGTCAGGTACCGCATCGCGGCCATCGACCCGTATTACCAGTGCGGGGACACGGCGAAGGGCCACCATATAGCGATGGTCCCGTCCGCCCCTGTGTCCGTCACCGGCGACAAGGCCGTGAACGGATCTTATATCAAGTGGCGCGACACGAACGACAACAACGGCACCGCAGATGAGAAGCACCCGTATCTGTGCTCGAAGCTGCATGAGTGGGAGATCGGCGATTTCCTGCCGTCCCTCCCGACCGAGTGTCAAGCCGCCATCATGCCGCAACGCGTCCTGCTCAATGAGCGCTACGCGTCGAGCGGGAAGCTCACCGATGACAGCGGTTGGTCTTGGGTCGATCTGGGGAAGGTGTGGTCTCTTTCCGAAATCGAGGTCTACGGGTTCCAAGCATGGAGCAAGACGGGTTACAGCATCGGATTCGATTGCCATTTCCCGATTTTCGAAGACACGGCATCTCGAATCTTGGGAACTCGCGTCCTTTGGTGGCTCCGCTCCGTCATGGGCGGCTCGTCCTCCAGCGTGTGCTATGTCGGCAGCTGCGGCACTGCCAGCAGCGGCGCCGCGGCGTATGACTGGGTTCGCCCGTTCCCGTGCTTCCTCGTAGGCTGATTTATCAGCCGTACGCAACACTGAACCGGCGCATGCCTTGCGCATGCGCCATCAGGTCGAGACGGCTTAGCAAGGAGATGGTCGTTTGAGTGGTGTATATGCCCGGAACAGACATCTGAGCGCCCAAAAGTATTTCGCGCTCGCATTGGAGATAAGGGCCGAGATCACCAAAAAGGTGACAACGAAGCAGCTGCCGAAGTCATACAGGTTCGTCTTCGCCGTCCCTATGGCCGAGACGGCCAGAAGCTTGGTCATGAATCTCGTAAAGGCGGATGCGTTCTACCCGAACACCGCGCGCAACGTCGAGGAGCGCAAGCGGTTCATGACGCTCGCGATCGCCGACTGCAACCAACTGCTTCAAGACCTGCAATGTCTGAAGTCTCTCAACTCGAACATAAGCCTGTCGTGGTTCGAGACTCTTATCCAGAACGTCGATGATGACATAAAGCTCATCAAGGGCGCTCGGTCTGGCGTGAAGCTGATAGGAAAGGGGTAAAATGGATAAGTGTTGCCCCTTGGAAATCTTCGCGTCAATTGGTGGCTCCGCTCCGTCATGGGCGGCTCGTCCTCCAACGTGTGCTATGTCAACAACAACGGCAATGCCAACAACAACGCCGCGACGAATGACTGGGTTCGCCCGTTCCCGTGATTCCCAAGACCTGCCAGACCGCGCAGACCGCAGCTCTGAGCGCCGTGCATTTGAGGAAGGAAGGGGCAACCATCGGGCGCGTGCCCGTAAATTTGCACCCCGAGACGGTTGCCGTTCGCTTCTTGCATGGCGCGGGATTTGGCACCTGCCCGCGCTTCATGGTCATCCGTCAAGCGGCTTGCGGGTGCCGCATGAAGCCGTTCGGGGTGCCTCCCATGAACTCTGATGAGCGCCGAGTGGCGCGCCGGGCACGGCGCGACAGCAAAAGAGCCGCAAATCGCTCGGCGCGGATAGAGGGGTGCACGCTCGAATCCATCGCAGATCTCGACAACCTATACCAGTCGGCGATCGACGCCTCACGTGGTGTTAGTTGGAAATCGAGCGTCCAGAGGTACATGCTGAGGGTCGTGCCGAACATCATGCGCGCACGAAGAGACCTCCTATCCGGCAAGGACTTCAAGCGCGGATTCATCGAGTTCGACATATTCGAGCGCGGAAAGCTCAGGCACATATGCTCTGTCCATTTCTCAGAGCGGGTCATACAGAAATCTATCAGCAGACACGCGTTGGCACCTGCGATATGGCCCACGCTGACCGAAGGGTGCGCCGCGAACATAAAGGGGCGCGGCACTGAATATGCCATCAAGCGCCTAAAGCGCCAACTTGTAAACCATCACAAGAGGCACGGTGAGCGCGGATACATCCTTCAGATCGACTTCGCGAACTACTTCGGCAACATCGACCACGAAGCTTGCAAGCGCCTCATCGACCGGGCACTTGACGACGATCTGGTTAAAGCGGTCGTATTCGACCAGATTGACGCGCACGGGACTCGCGGTCTCGGTCTCGGCAGCGAGCCAAACCAAGTGCTCGCGGTCGCCCTGCCGTCCCCAATCGACCACCTCATGCTGTCCACTCCCGGAATCCTCGCAAGCGGTCGCTACATGGATGACAGCTATTGCATCGCGCTTGAGAAAAGCGTTCTATATGACGCGCTCAAAAGAATCGAATCGCTATGCGACGAACTCGGGATTGTCATCAACCGGAAGAAGACGAGGATCGTGAAGCTGTCTCGCGGCTTCGTCTTCCTCAAGAAGAGGTTCTATTTCGGCGACGGCGGCAAGGTGGTCGTGAGGCCATGCCGAAGCTCCATCACGAGGCAGCGCAGGAAGCTCAAGAAGCAGGCGGCGCTCGTCGGTTGCGGCATGATGACCAAGGAGCAGGTAAACCAATCCTATCAATCGTGGCGCGGCGGCATGAAGCGGCTCGATGCGCACGACACGGTCCTGCGCATGGACGCGCTATACAAGGAGCTTTTCGGATGATGGAAAGCGCATAGACGGGCATCCAGCCCCCGCAATTCATCGCGGGGGCTTTTGTTTTCAAGGAAAGGAGAAAGTATGGCACTGACCGAACAAGAGGAGGCGAAGGTTCGCGCGATCATCGCCATCTTTGACGGCATGGCTCCGTCGCTGTCGAGCGACGTGGCATCCAAGAGCGCGGCGCTGTTCACCCTGTGGGACGGCAACGGGCACAAATACGCCGAAGGCGAGCGCGTGAGCCACAACGACGTGCTGTACGTCTGCCTCCAGGCGCACACTTCGCAACCAGACTGGTCTCCCGACAAGGCACCGAGTCTCTGGGCACGGGTTCTCGATCACGGCACGTCGGACACGCCGAGCGAGGATGTCCCGGCATGGCGGCAACCGGAATCGACGAACCCGTACCCACTCGGCGCTCGCGTGAAGCACAGGGGCAAGGTCTGGGAATCACTCGTCGCGAACAACGTCTGGGAACCGGGTGCCGTCGGCACAGAGACAGTTTGGCGTGAGGTCTCGGAGGGCTAGAAGATGGGCGAGAGCATAGTGAGCCACGCCGCCGCCTTCGGCCCCGAATGGTTCCTCATGACGGTCGTGACCGTCGGATTGGGAATCTTCGCCAAACTGCTTCTTGATGAGTTCAGGCGAAACAACGAGCGAAAGGCAGAGCTTGAATCGAAGCGCGACGAGCGGCAGGCCGAGCTTGAATCACAGCGCGAGGCGCGCAAGCGCGACGAGCTTAACGAAAGGGCCAAGCGCGACCGCGAGAGATCCGTCATGGAGGGCCGCATCGCCGCGCAGATGGAGCGCAGCAACAACATCTCAGAGAGCCTTCAGGCTACCGTCGAATCGCTGAGGGCTTCAAACGACGCCCTTCACAGCGAGATCAAGGAGTCCCGCGCCCATTCGCACGACATGGCAAGCAAGGTCAATCACATATACGACAGGGTTGACCTGATTTACGAAAAGGAGAATCGAAATGATTAACATAACCGCGCGAATCAAGAACAAGACCTTTTGGTTGACGCTCATCCCCGCCGTGCTGCTGCTCGTGCAGGTATGCGCGGCACCATTTGGCTACCAATGGGATTTCGGCGTGCTCAATGAGCAGCTTGCCGCGATCATAAACGCGCTTTTCGCCGTGCTCGCGATTCTCGGCGTGGTCAACGACCCGACGACCGCCGGAATCAGCGACTCGAAGCAGGCGATGGCATACGACAAGCCGAAAGCTGATGTGTAGGCTCAGGCTTCTGACGGCGTTTCTCACGGGCATGGCCTCATGTCTGCTGCTCACAGGAATCACCGTGCTCACCGCACCGGGCAACCCGACCGAAAGGCCGTGCCAAACCGAGCCAAGCGCCGCGATAATCAGCGACGCGCCCGCCCCAAGCGTTCCGATCTACTTGCAGACCGATGAGCGATGGGGCGGGCTTCCTTATGCCGGTGAGACGCTTTCCGCATCGGGATGCGGTCTGACGTGCGCCGCGATGGCGTGGAGTTATTTCACCGGCGATGATTGGACTCCAATCGAGATGCTGAACGCCGTCGGCAACGATTACGTGCAAGAAGGCCAGAACTACATGCCGGGGTTCTGCTCATGGATGCATGAGCAGGATGCCACTATCACAAGCTCGGTCATTTACGAGGATATGGCGCGCGCCCTTGATGATCTTGAAGGCGGCTCACTCATCTTCGCTGAGATGCAGGGGCAGCTTGAAGATGGTGGGCGAAGTTATGGCGGGCACATCGTCTTGCTGACGGGATTTGACGAAGAGAACGTAATTGTCCACGACCCTTGCAGCCCATACGCCGTTACGCTCAGCTTGGAGCAGATGACGTGCGTTGACTGGGGTTATTTCATTTCTGTTTGGAGGTCTTAACATGGCGTTAAACGGCATCGACATTTCCGATTTCCAGCGCGGTCTTGATCTTACAAAAGTTCCTTGTGACTTCGTTATATGCAAGGCCACGGAAGGAACGAGCATCGTGCATGACACGTGCGACGGATTCATCCAGACCGCAAAGAAGCTGGGGAAGAAGTGGGGTTTCTACCATTTCATGAACGCGTCTGACCCGGTTGCTCAGGCAAACTATTTCGTAGCGAACTGCAAGAACTATTTCACTGAGGGCTTCCCGGCGCTCGACTATGAGATGTACGGTCGGATCGGAACCGACAAGGCAAAGCTGTTTCTCGACCGGGTTTTCGAACTTACGGGGATACGCTGTGCCGTATATATGTCCCGATCGGTCTGCACCGAGGAAGATTGGAGCGCGATCGCTCCCAATCACGCCCTCTGGGTCGCACAATATGCGAACACCGAGCGAACCGGATATCAAAACTCGCCTTGGTTGCCATCAGGTGGCTTCGGCGCATGGAACACGTGCGCATTGCATCAATACACGTCTAACGGCAGACCGGGCGGCTATGACGGCCCGCTCGATCTCGACATCGCGCATATGACGCGTGCCGCTTGGGACAAGTTCTGCAACCCGTCCGAGGCTGTCAAGCCGGAGGTCAACGCGCCCGACACCCCCGCGCAGACGATCGATGGGACCGCTCTCGAACTTGCGGCCCGAGTCATGCGCGGCGAGTTCGGTGCGAATGATGAGCGCAAGGCCAAACTTGGAACCCGTTACGATGAGGTACAGGACCTCATCAACTATGTCGACCGAACGAGCTGCGCGCAGCTTGCCGATGATGTTGAGCGCGGCATGTTCGGAGTCAATCCCATTCGCGCCGAAGTTCTCGGCGGAAAGGCGAAGAGTGTTCAGGCGATCGTCAACAAACGCGCCGGAATCTGCGCGGAGTCTGTCTACATCGTCAAGAGCGGCGACACGTTAAGCGGCATCGGCGCAAAGGTCGGCGTCAAGTGGCAGACCATTGCGAGTAAGAATGGCATCGCCTCTCCTTACACGATTTATCCCGGTCAAAAGCTATTCTATTAACCTCAAAGCGGGGCACCCTAGTAAGGGGTGCCCCGCTTTCTGCCGTTAAATGACACTCTGGCAAGCCGTCTATCTGCTGTTTTGCATGTCAGCAGAAATGAGCCTCTTGAGGTAGTCCGTTGTGTTCTCCTGCGATTTCAGCCACGCATACATCTCTTCATCGCTATCACTGTTCGGATAAAACCGAATGGTAAGCTGCTTGACCTTCTTGCGGTAATTGCTGCTTGCTCGGCGTTGCGCCTCCGTCTGCATTACTCCCCCTTGCGGCTACTGCGCCAAATCCTGAACGCGATGAATGACACGATGAACGATATAACCAGTGTTTTCATTGCGCACCTCCTGCGCTAAAATTGTGAGTGGCGGGGCACCGCCTAAGCGATGCCCCTTGTGCTAAGACCTCTTTGCGTGCTTACCGGGCTTGCGAGGGGTCTTTTTCTTTAGACGCTCAACTGTTTCGTCGGTCACCTTTGCGAGCACCACGCCGAGGACCACAAGAAACACGTCCCAAACTCTGTCTTCCAACTGAATCACCTCCCTTCTGACAGTTATTATTATAGGGTAGACCCCATAGAAGTGCAAGGGTTATTTTGCCTTAATCAGATTTTTTTCCAGCAATCCAACTATTACAAACCAGCTATTTGTTGCCTGAACAATACAGGTATCAAGCTGTATTGAATGATTGTCCTGCTCAGAGAAGTCGCGTGAGTTCGCCGTTTTTCTCATTAGCTCCACCATATGAGAACGAAGGCCGGGGCGGTGACGCCCCGGCCTTTTTAATACCAAGGACAGGGCCGGCAAGCACTCGCGCCGCCGCCCCGGTGGGTCCTTCGTACGCCGCACGGCATTGCCCGCTGCGAACGGCATGCCCGCTGCCGGAAATCAAGGGAAAAGGTAACGAACAACAGACATCCCGGTCAAGTCCATTTTTGTGTGTAAATTCGCAACCGCCGCTTTCTCCTATGCCGCGAGCCTCAGCTGGCGCTGCTCGCGCGCGATGACCTCCAGGCGCGGGACCACGCCCTGCAGCTCCTTCACGGCCGGCGAGTAGAACAGCCTGCGACCGGCCGCCCAGCGCTCGCCCTCCTCGATGAGCACGGCCCCGATCAGCCTCGCTATCGAGTCCGCGTTCGGGAACACCTTGACCACCGACGACCTCCTCTTCACCTCCCCGTTCAGCCTCTCGAGGTGGTTCGACGTCCGCACGACCCGCCGCAGCGCCTCGGGCAGCTCCATCACCGTCATCGCGTCGTCGAACCCGGCGTCGAGCCGCTCGACCGCCCTGGGCGCGGCCCCGGCGTAGTCGGCCGCGATCTCGTCGCGCCTGCGACGCGCCTCCGCCATGGTCTTCGCGTTGAACATCTCCGCGAGCTCGCCGCGCAGCCCGACCCTCAGGCGCTTCGGCGCGGCGTCGACGACGTTGCGGGCGAAGTGGGCCTGGCAGCGCTGCCAGGGCACCTCGGGGAACACGGACTGCAGCGCGGCGACGAGCCCCTCGTGCGCGTCGGTGGTCGCGAGCCGGACCCCCGACAGGCCGCGGCGGCGCAGCCCGGCGAGGAACCGCGTCCAGCTCTCGGTCGTCTCGGCGTCCGCGACCTCGAAGCCGAGCACCTCCTTGCGGCCGTCCGGCGTGAACCCGATGGCCACGAGCAGCGCCTTCGCCACGACCCTGTGGCCCTCGCGGCACTTGATGTAGGTGGCGTCCGCCATGAGGAACGGGTGGTCTCCCTCGATGGGCCGCGCGAGGAACTCCCCGACGATCGCGTCGAGGTCGCGGCACGCCTCGGAGACGCACTGCTTCGAGAAGCTCTTCCCGCAGATGGTCTCCATGACCCTG
Source organism: Collinsella stercoris DSM 13279 (assembly GCF_020735465.1). Classification (GTDB taxonomy): domain Bacteria; phylum Actinomycetota; class Coriobacteriia; order Coriobacteriales; family Coriobacteriaceae; genus Collinsella; species Collinsella stercoris. Next base: position 2,082,792 of record NZ_CP085935.1, read on the forward strand.
CCGACCTTGGCGGTGGAGACGCCGGAGACGACCATCTCGGCCATGGTCGTGACCAGCGCGGCCTCGCTGCGGCTGTAGTTGTCGAAGACGAGCGTCCTGAACGGCGCGTTCCGGTGCCTCGGGACCGTCAGCTCGATCGTGCCGACGCGCGTCGCCAGGGGCCTCTCCCTCGTGCCGTTGCGCACGTCGGTGCGCGCCTCGGCCCTCTCGTAGCGGGCCGCCCCGAGCTGCTCGTCGGACTCCGCGAGCAGCACCGCGTTCAGGGACTTCTGCAGCAGGGCCGCGAACGCGCCGCCGGTGTCGCCGGCGAGAAGGGAGAGGATCTCGTCCTGGTCTAGTGTAAGATTGATTCGAGCCATGCTCGTCCTCCAAGTAATCGTTGTGGTTTGGCGATTGCAAGTTTACTTGGTCGGCGGGCCTCTGGCTCGCCTTTGCTATTTACACCACTTTACGGACGCGACCGACATCCCCGAGTAGACAGTGGTTTGAAGGGGCAAAACGCCAGGAAACACTTCTTGAAAAACGGTGTCTACTTGGCCCGTTGGAAAATCCGTTACATTTTCGCCCGATTCGGTGCACACACCTCGGTACACGGCACGAGATGTGCTTGCGTGGTAAGCTGTACAGACCAAAACCGATGACAGGAGTTTCCATGGCAGACGAGAGCAACAACGTGCAGCAGGACGAGGTGTCGCCCGAGCTTGACGCCATGGTGTGCGATCTGCTCGACGACTATCTCAATGCGCTTGCCGATGGCGAGGACCTGGGCGTGCTGCTCGTCGCTGAGGACGCCAATGCCAACCGGTACCAGGCTTGTTTTACCGAGGACGGCCCCGAGGCCTGCCTGGAAGGCGCCCAGCACTTCATCGAGTCCAACGCCTCGGGCATTCAGTCCGACCACGTGGGGCCGCTCGACCGGTACGCCATCGCCTATGCCGGCGGTGTCGAGCTCGACTGCGAGTTCCAGGATGCCATCATCGTGAGCTTTTATCAGCGCGGCATGACCATGGGCTACTCCGCCTACGTGTTGTATTCCGGCGCGGGCACCGGGGAGAACTTCATGTGGTGCGATCCCGAGCCCGCCGGCGAGGAGCCCTCGCTGCTGTAATCCAGCCGCGAAGAACGCGCGTGGCTCAAGTCGGACCCCGACGTCATGGTGGCGTCGGGGTCCGCTTCTTTGTTCCGCTTGTGTGTAGCGAGCGCAAACCGGCTGGTTAAAACCCTTCATGACGCGCGCCAACAGCTACAATACCGCCGAGTTACAACCGGTTACCGACCAGGTGCAACGTTTCGCCGGACGCGGGCTTGCGTTGAACCATAACTATGGATAGGGGACGCCATGCGCGTAGAGAACCTGCGAGACATCGCCATCATCGCCCACGTCGACCACGGCAAGACCACCTTGTGTGACAAGCTCCTGCGCGCCGCCGGCGCCTTCCGCGCCAACCAGGAGGTGCAGGAGCGTGTGCTCGACTCCAACGACCAGGAGCGCGAGCGCGGCATCACGATTCTTGCCAAGAACATCTCCATCGACTACAACGGCGTAAAGATCAACATCATCGACACCCCCGGCCATGCCGACTTTGGCGGCGAGGTCGAGCGCGTGCTGCGCATGGCGGATGGCGCGCTCCTGCTGGTCGACGCCTTCGAGGGTCCCATGCCCCAGACGCGCTTCGTCCTGCGCCACGCCATCGACACCGGCCTGTACGTCATGATCGTCATCAACAAGATCGACCGCCCCGGCGCCGACCCCGAGAAGGCGTACAACGACTGCCTCGACCTCATGGCCGATCTGGGCGCCACCGATGAGCAGCTCGAGTTCGCCATGGAACATGTGGTGTATTGCTCCGGCGTCAACGGCTACGCCCGCCTCGACCCCGAGGACGGCAACATGGACATGTACCCGCTGCTCGACATGATCGTCAACGACCTGCCCGCGCCCGAGGTCGACGTCGACGGCCCGCTCGCCATGCAGTGCGTGACCATCGACCACTCCAACTTCGTGGGTCGCATCGGCATCGGCCGCGTCTACTCCGGTACCATCCACACGGGCGACCAGATCCTCGTGGTCAAGAACGATGGCGAGCGCAAGACGGCCACGGTCAAGCAGCTCTTCACCTTCGACTATCTGGGCCGTACCGAGTGCTCCGAGGTCGAGGCCGGCGACATCGCCGCCGTGGTGGGTGTGGACAACACCGACATCGGCGACGTGTACACCGATCCGGAGAACCCCGTCGAGCTCGACCCCATCGAGATCGACCCGCCGACCCTCTCCATCGTGTTCGAGGCGTCGACCTCCCCGCTCGTGGGCCGCGATGGCGACATCGTGGGCGCCCGCCAGCTCAAGGAGCGCCTGTTCAACGAGCGCGAGAACAACGTGACCATGCGCATCGAGGAGCTGCCCGACAAGAGCGGCGTCGAGGTGAGCGGTCGCGGCATCCTGCACCTGTCCGTCCTCATGGAGACGATGCGCCGCGAGGGTTACGAGTTCCAGGTGGGCCGTCCGCGCGTCCTGTTCAAGAAGGACGAGAACGGCAACCTCCAGGAACCCATCGAGCAGGCCGTCGTTGAGTGCCCGGACGAGTACGCCGGCAAGGTCATCGAGGTGTTCGGCAACGCCGGCGGCACCATGACGAGCATGGAGACCGGCACGTCCGTGACGCACCTCGAGTTCCGCATTCCCACCCGCGGCATCATGGGCCTCAAGAACCGCATCCTGAACGTTACGCACGGCGAGGGCGTGTTCTACCACACCTTCCTCGAGTACGGCCCCTACGCAGGCGAGATCGGCGGCCGCAAGAACGGCGCCATGATCGCCATGACCACCGAGAAGGCCGTTGCCTACGCCCTGGGCACGCTGCAGGAGCGCGGCGCGCTGTTCGTGGAGCCCGGCACGGAGTGCTATGAGGGCATGCTTGTGGGCGAGCGCAATCAGCCCGGCGACATGGTCGTGAACATCGCCCGCACCAAGAACCTCGGCAACCAGCGTTCCTCCACCGCCGACATCTCCGTGCAGCTTGTGCCCCCGCGCACGTTCTCGCTGGAGGAGGCGCTCGAGTACATCATCGACGACGAGCTGGTCGAGATCACGCCCAAGAACATCCGCATGCGCAAGCGCCTGCTCAACGCCACGGACCGCAAGAAGGCGGCCAACCGCGCCAAGTAGCGACGCGTCTGCGATTCTGCGCCTCGAATCGGCCCGCGATGCCCTATTCGACCTGACGGTCTCGGCAACGAGGCGGCGATAGCTGGTACCATGTCCCGGACGGCCTTGTGCCGCCCGGGATTTTTCTATGGGAGATGCACTATGGGAAACACGAACATGCGAGAGGGGCTTGCCTCCGAGCCTGGCGTCGATTCGGCAAGCGAGGTCGGGTCGCCGTCTGTGGACAGCGCCTCCCCCGCGTCGGGGTTCGGGCACGGTGCACGCGCCGTCCCTCTGGATGCCTCGTCCGCGGCGTCCTTGGTGTCGGAGACCGACTCCTCAAACCCGGAGAACACCCTATCTTCCGAGCAGCTCGCCGCGATTCACGCGCGAAACGACTGGCTCATCGCCGCCGACCAGGCCCTGGCCGACGTACGCCGCCGCTCCTATGAGGGCAAGCTCACCACGCCCGACCGCTGGGTCAAGCGCGCGTTTGCGCCCTCCGGCGTGGACGGGCACGCGTTTGCATCCGACCTGCTCGCCTATATCGAGGATCGCCCCCATGCCGAGGACACACCGGCGCGCGGCAAGCAGGATGTTCCCCTGGGATATGACGACCGGCCTGAGCTCGACGAACTCGACCTTGACGACCCGTTGCCCGAGCCCGGGGTGACCGACATCGTCTTGCTGTACGGAAAATCGGGGGTCTACGCCTACTCAAAGCCCCTCATGTCGCACAGCTTCGCCCACGCCCTGTTCAACACGGCGGAGGGCGACGAGCTGGCGACCTTTGTGGACGTGGTGCGCACGGAGTCGAAGGTGTACCCGCGCCCCGTCGCGGCGGCGAGTTTCCTCAATCAGCCGTATCTGTGGTCGGCCGAAAAGGTCGCCTCGCTGTTCGAGCGCGCCATCAACGACGAGGCGTACGCCGACATCGAGACCACGCAGACGAGCCTCAACGACACGTATTTCTACTCGACCACGTTCCTCTCGCCCGCGCAGGCAAAGGCCCTTGCGGAGTGGCACGGTGTCGAGCGGTTCCGCAACCCCTAACGAAAGGAGGCCTGCATGGCCAAACGCCGCCTGACGGAGGACACGCCCTTTTTGCGCACTCCGGACATGTATCAAATCGAGAACGATGCGCCCATCACCGAGTACTCCGAGCGCTCGCTTGACCTGATCGCCGACGCGCGGTGCGGCGGCATCCCCGATGGCGCCAACGCCTTTTGCAGCGTGGGCAAGGAGAAGCGCGGCACCGTTCAGATGCAGTTGTTCGCGGTCATCGACCCCGATACGGAGACCTTTGGCGAAGTCGGTTTTCGCAGCCATGGGTGCCTTGCCGCCATTGCGTGCGCCACGGCCCTCGCGACCATGCTGCCCGGAAAGACGTTCGACGAGGCCCTCGCCATCACCAAGGAGGACATCCTTGAGTACGTGGGCGGGCTGCCCAACGGTCGCAAGTACACGCTCACCTACGCCGTCGAGGCCGTTCGCGCGCTCATAGGCGACTACCTGCTGCGCATCAAGGGATATACCTTGGAGCAGCTCTCCGGCGTCGTGCGTTGCGAGAGCATGTGCCCCAACTGCCTGCTCACCGAGAACTGCTCACTGCGAGACGAACGGGTCGACCAAGAGCTGCGCGAGGCCGGCGAGATCTAAGCGCCGCTCGCTGCGATATGGAATCCCCTGTCAACTCTGGGCACGCCACCGCCCGACACCACGGCGACCCCGGATGCCGTGGCAACGCCCGCAGCCGTGGAGCCCAGACGCACCGTGCGGACGTTGTCGTGCTCGCCCATCCCGCCCCGCGCTGCGCCTGTGGGGGTGCTCGCGGCTTCACGCAATATGGGTGTGTGAATAGGCGGATTCGCAGCTCATTATTCTGCAAATAGAATAATGACCATCTGCGGATTAAACGCTTTATTCAGGCATAATTGAACGTGTCTGCTTGTGCGCAGTATCGCCGCGCGCAATGCTTCAAGGTTCCGCGGGCGCGCCTGCGCTCGTGAAGCAAATAGGGGAGGGAACTATGAAAGAGAACACCGCCATGGAGCAGGTAGGCTCCGGTGCGGACCGTCTCGACTCCTTCTTTACCCGTCGCGGGTTTGTGAAGGTGTCGGGCGCGTTCGTGGCGGGCATGGTTGCGCTGGGTCTGCTCCCAGACTCCGCCGCCGCTGCCCCCACGAGCTCCAAGGGCGAGGTCGATTATTACGCGACCCCCGCTCACGTGCTCAAGGTCAATCGTGCCCGCTGCACGGGCTGCCAGCGCTGCGAGATGATGTGCACGCTGCAGAACGACGGCGCTTCCCAGCCCGCCGCCGCGCGCATCCACGTGCACGACGGTTTCCAGTTCGGCTCCGACTGGGAGTCCTATGACGGCATCTACTACTCCTGCGAGTGGCAGATCCGCGCGTGCCACATGTGCACCACCGCCCTGTGCCAGACCTCGTGCCCGCACGGCGCCATCGTCACCATGGATGACGGCACCCGCACCGTCGATCCCGAGAAGTGCGTGGGGTGCGGTACGTGTGTTGCTGCCTGCCCGTGGCACATGCCCGTGGTGAACACCGAGACCCACAAGTCCACCAAGTGCGTGGCCTGCGGCCGCTGCGCGGACCAGTGCCCCAACGGCGCGCTCGAGCTCATCAAGTGGGAGAACGTGAACCACTCCTCCGGCCCCACCCGTTCCGAGACCAAGTGGCCCTACGCTGACGACGTCCAGGACTTCGTCGGTGGCGGCAAGATCGCCCAGTAAAGGAGAAGCGCAATGGCTGAAACCTCTTACGGTTGGGCGGGATGGATCGCCCGCGTTAACCTCACGAGTGGAGACATCACCGAAGAGTCCGATGTCGAGATGCAAAAGGACTACATCGGTGGCATGGGCTTCGCGAACAAGATCATGTACGACGAGGTCGGCCCCGAGGTCGATTGGATGGACGAGGAGAACAAGGCCGTTCTCGCCGTCGGTCCTCTGACCGGTTCGGGCGTGCCGCTCGCCGGCCGCTCAACCTGGGCGTCCCTGTCGACCTTCACTACCGACCACCTCGTGGTCGACATGCACTGCGGCGGTCAGCTCGGCGCCATGCTCAAGTACTCGGGCCACGACGGCCTGATCATCGAGGGCAAGGCCAAGAAGCCCTGCTACATCTTCATCGACGACGACAAGATCTCGATCGAGGACGCCTCCGCCCTGTGGGGCAAGGGCACGCGCGAGACCACCGAGGCCCTGTGCAAGAAGCACGGCGCCGAGTGCTGCGTCGCCGCCATCGGCCCCGCGGGTGAGAACCTGCTGCCCTACGCCTGCGTGATGAACACCCGTTCCCACTCCGCCGGCGCCGGCCTGGGTGCCGTCTTTGGCGTCAAGAACCTCAAGGCGGTCGTCGTCCGCGGCACCAAGGCGTGCCACGTGGCCGACCCGCAGATGGTCGCCGACCTCTCCGACTACATGATCGCCCAGGTCATCGGCTCCAACAACAACCACGTCGTGCCGAGCACCCAGCAGTCCTGGGCCGAGTACTACGACGCCGGCTCCCGTTGGACGGCCAAGAAGGGCCTGTACTGGGCGGCTGCCGAGGGCGGTCCCATCGAGACGGGCGAGCCCAAGCCCTTCGAGCCCAACACCATGGGCTATCGCTGCATGAAGTCCACCAAGGACCTCGGCCCCGCCGCCGAGAAGTACACCGTCAAGATGGCCGGCTGCCACGGCTGCCCCGTGCGCTGCTACGCCCAGGTGCACGTCCCCTACGTGCAGGAGAAGACGGGTTACGAGTCCGCGGGCAACACCTGCGTGCCCAACTTCCCGTTCTCCGCGTACATGCAGTCCTTCCTCAAGGCCAAGGGCATCTACGAGGAGGACGGCAAGACGCTGTCCGACCTCTCCGTGAGCTACAACATGCTCATCTCCGCCACGGTCGACGACCTCGGCCTGTGGTGCAACTACGCCCAGCTCTACCGCGACCTGGCCTGGACCTACTCCGCCGGCATCCTCGACAAGCACATCCCTGCCGAGCAGATGGCCGAGTACAACTTTGACGGCATCGTCAACGGCGGCGACCCCTCCAGCTTTGTCAAGATCCTGCTCGACATCGCGTCCAACGATGTCGAGAACAAGCCGATCTCCCTGCTCGGCCACGGCCCCATCGTCTGGACCAAGGAGTGGGATTGCGAGGAGTGGTTCGACAACGCCAAGTCCGCGCTCATCAACTACCGCGGCTGGCCGGTGCACCACTCCATCGAGTGCTTCGGTCAGACGGGCGGTCTGTACAACATGATGTTCAACCGCGACGACATGATTCACTCCGCCGTCAACTTCCAGGGCTGCGGCCTGCCGTATGACCTCAAGAAGGAGATGGCCGAGGAGATGTGGGGCGAGGGTGCCATCGACGACACCAAGAACTACACCCCCATGAACGAGGCCAAGGCCGAGTTCGCCTGGTGGAGCATCGTCACCGACGTCCTGCACGACTCGCTCGTTCTGTGCAACTGGGTGTGGCCCATGGCCATGGCCCCCGCCAAGGAGCGCGACTACCGTGGCGACCTGGACCTCGAGGCCCAGTTCTACACGGCCGTCACGGGCCAGAAGGTCACCATCGACGACCTGTACAAGGCCGGCGAGCGCATCATGACCCTCCAGCGCGCCAACACCGTGCGCGGCATGAAGGACAAGGACGGCAACGTGGGCTGCAACGATATGCGCAACGTCCACGACGTCATCACCGAGTGGGTCTTTGAGAAGGATCCGGACATCGAGCCCTTCACGCCCGGCACCGACAAGATGGAGCGCAAGGACTGGGATAAGGCCCTCAAGATGCTGTACAAGCGTTTTGGCTGGGACGAGAAGCTCGGTTGCCCCACCAAGGAGTGCCTGAACGACCTCGGCATGTCCGATGTCGCCGAGGATCTCGAGTCCCGTGGCCTGCTCACCGAGGGCGGCGAGGCTTACGACAAGCGCACCCGCACGTACGATCACATTCTCGAGAAATACTGCGGTGACAACCCGGCGCTCTCCGCGTAGGGCCGTTTGATCTAGAGGAGCAACTATGGCTGATGAGACCAAGGAGACGAGCGCGGCCGAGGCCACGCCCGAGACTCCCAAGAAGAAGCGTGACTGGAAGGACAAGCGCCTTCCCATCGTGATCGCCGCCGTTGTGGCCGTGACGGTCCTGGGCGTAGCCGGCTGGGCCTGGCGCGCGACCCCGGGCTACTGCGACGCCCTGTGCCACAGCACCATGGGCAAGTACTACGACACGTTCGAGAATCAGACCGATTCCCTTGCGTACGCCCACAAGGCCGTGGCGAACGGCAAGTGCCTGGATTGCCACGAGAACACGCTGGGCACCTCCGCCCGCATGGCGCAGTCCCAGCTCACGGGCGACCATGAGACCCCGCTTGCCAAGGTGACCTACACCAACGAGTTCTGCCTGCAGAGCGGTTGCCACGCCGGCGCCGGCATCATGCCCGGTGCGAGCGAGTCCTCCACCAAGGACCTGGCGTTCGACCCGCACAGCGACTACCACGGCGTGCAGCAGTGCAACTCCTGCCACCGCATGCACGACCAGAGCGTCTTCACCTGCGCCGGCTGCCACCAGGTCGGTGCCTGGGAGGGCGAGGGCGGCATCCCCGAGGGCTGGAGCAAGGTCGATCTGGGCGATGGCCAGCAGGGCGCCGTGCCGGATGGTTGGACCACCCCGTTCCTGTTCGAGGCTGCCGAGTAGCCACGGCGTGCCAGAGCATGTGCATCAAGAAAGGGCGAGCCTTCGGGTTCGCCCTTTTGCGTTCACCGGGGTCCCTTGCCAAGCGCGGCTCGCGGCGAAAAGTGCGTCATCCCCTCCGTCGGGTTCGACTTTCAGCTCCGCAGCCGGTCGATCTCGCTATCGAGTGTGGCCTCGAACTACATAATCGTGTCAAATCTGCAGTTGAGGACATTCCCTATGGGATGTGACGGCGCGCTGCGCTTATCGCCGTTCCTGCAACTGTGGCATACTGGCAAAAACTATGAAAGAGGAGATGCGATTATGGTGACCTCAGATTTCAAGCCGCGCGGCGTATGTGCTCGCATGATTCACGTGGAACTCTCCGATGACGGATCGACTATTGAGCGTGTGGCGTTCGAGGGAGGCTGCAACGGCAACCTCAAGGCCATCGGCAAGCTCGTGGCGGGCCAACCGGTCGATGAGACCGTCACGCTCCTGGAGGGCAATACTTGCGGGCCCCGCAAGACATCCTGCGCCGATCAACTTACCCTCGCTCTGCGCGAGGCTCAGGCGCAGGCCCGGTCGTAACCATGTCGGACGGCAAGAACTCCTCGACGGCCCGCGCGCCGCAAAGAGAAAAAGCCTGGTCCGGCGTCAGTCGCCGAATGCTGTTCAAGGGGGGCGCCGCCGCCACGGCGGCACTTACGGTCATCTCGCTTGTCGGGTGTGATTCCGACGGGGAGGGCTCTGCGGTGAGCGGTGAGCCGCAGGTCATCACGGATGACTCCAAGATCATCAGTGTCATCGATGATTTTGAGAACGTGGACAACACGCTTGCACCCCAGTTCTCGTGGGATATGCCGTTGGGAACGGTGCCGTTTCACTGCGAGGGCGCATGGGCGGCATTGCTTGAGGCGCCCGCGAGCGCCCGCGCCATCAATACGCTTGGGATCATCTCCCTGGCGAGCGGTAGCCGTGCGACGCTCGTGCCCGAGCCGATCAAGGGCAAGACGTATGGCTTTCACGACGTTCGCTGCAGCGAGCAGGTGTACGCCTGGATCGAGATGGACTACGCCACAGGCGATTGGGTGCTTCTGGCCCAGGAGCTTGAGAACGGCGTGCTCGTGGGCGAGCCGGTTGAGCTTGACGATGGCACGACGGACTGGGAACCGGCGCGTTTTACCGTCACGGGAAATTCGGTTATCTGGCAAAAAATGCCCTTCGCATCCGGTGCCAAGCGGGCGGAGTACTCCCATTGCTACTTGTGGAGCGCCGGCTCACCCAAGGGCAAGGACCTCTATGAGAGTCCGGGCCGCTTTGCCACGTGGCCGCGCGTGAGCGATGGATACCTCACGATCGCGCCGCGCGTGAACGCCAGCGAGGGCACGTTTTACGGGTTGACCGCCCTCGACCTGCAAAACAACAACAAGGTGGCCGCGCAGCTCGTCATGCCTGAGACGGTGAGCCCCTTTGAGGCCGTATACATGGGCAGCAGCTTTGCGTTCTCGGTCGAGGCCAACTACGGCTACGGCGGCGGCTTGGGCAACATGGGCACGTTCATCGGAAATGCCGGGGGTCCGTTCACGTATTTGAGCCGCGAGCCCCTCGCCTGCGTGTCGGGCAACGGCACGCGATATCTCATCAAGGCCCAGTCGTCGCACTTTGTCGTCGACACGGAGGCACAGACGTACGCAGTGCTCGCCGCCCCCGATAAGTCGCTTGACTTTGGCGACTACCCGGCGAGCGAGGGGACGACCGATCGCTTTGTGACCTACGCCACGGTGCGCGGTGACGATGGCCTGCCCGCGGCCGTGCAGCTGAGGGTCTTTAGCCTGTAGTGGAGCCGCCGTCCACGCTATTGATTGAACGCTCTGCGGATTGGGCATACTCCTTCTACGGTATGCGCTGTTTTGCTGCGCTAGAATAAAACGACGTTTGTCTGCGAGATGAGGAGGCCGCCCATGGCTTCAGATGCACGTAAGATTCTGCTTGTTGAGGACGAGAAGGCCATTCGCGATGCGGTGGCGGCGTATCTTGAGCGCGAGGGCTATTGGGTCGTGGGCGTGGGCGACGGCCAGTCCGCCGTCGAGGAGTTCGAGAAGCACCAGTTCGACTTGATCGTGCTCGACCTCATGCTCCCCAAGCTCTCCGGCGAGCGCGTGTGCCGCGCCATTCGCGACACCTCCGATGTGCCGATCATCATGCTCACCGCCAAGGGCGAGGTCGAGGACCGCATCATCGGCCTGGAACTCGGTGCCGATGACTACCTCATCAAGCCGTTCTCGCCGCGCGAGCTCGTCGCCCGCGTGCGCGCGCTGTTCCGCCGCACCCATCTTGCCGACGAGCCCCAGGTCGAGGTGCTCGACTTTGGCGATCTGGTCATCGATATCTCCGGCCATAAGATTCTCGTCGAGGGCAAGGAGGTCGACCTCACCGCCTCCGAGTTCAAGCTCCTCACCACGCTCGCCCGTCACCCGGGTCGCGTGTACAACCGCATGGAGCTGGTCGAGAAGGTGCTGGGCTACGACTTTGAGGGCTATGAGCGCACCATCGACAGCCACGTGAAGAATCTTCGCGCCAAGTTGGGCGATGACCCCAAAAAGCCCAAGTGGCTCTACACCGTCCACGGCGTCGGGTACCGTTTCGAGGCGCCCGCGCAGCCTGAAAAGGCGGACAAGTAGCACGTCTCCAATTCGGGCGCCGCACATGTGGCGCCCGTTTTTGTGCGCGCGGGAACGGTTCCGTTGCGCATGTTTCGCCCGCTGAGGAGGGGATGACGCATGGCGCGTTTGGTCATTGGGCAAAAACACGGATCCGATGCCGAGCAGCCTTCGACGCGCGCGAGCTGGAACACGCCGCACCCAACACCGCGCACCGGCATGAGCTACGGCGGTCGCATGGCGCTTTCGTTCGCCATGACCTCGCTGGTCACCGTGATCATCTTGGCCTGCGTGGTCACGGTGGTGTGGGGCGGTGCGTTCTCGGACTACACGCGCGCCAATGTTGAGGAGATCGCCCAGGTCGCCGCGGAAAAACTTGCCGAGGGGTACGAGCGCGAGGGCGAGTGGAACGTCGATGACATCAAGGACATTGCCGAGTCCAGCGCGCTGTCCGACGATATCGGCATGCAGGTGACGGACACCTCCGGCGTCATCATGTATGACGACACGTGGCCGGCGGCTGCCATGGCGAGCGGCGCCGGCGGGTCTGGGGCGCGCAAGGACAGCCATAGCCCGGTGTCAAAGGCTCCAACCGACCCCGAATCGGCGGTGGTCACCCCCATCGTGAACAGCGAGGGGGAGGGTATTGGCCAGGTGCGCCTATGGGTGCTGGGCAGCGATGCCCTGCTCACCAAGGCCGACACCGCGTTTAGGGAGCGCACCTTCAACGCCATGGGGCTCGCCGCGTTCATCGCGGTTCTCATGGCCGTCGTCATCGGCTTTCTCGTCTCGCGCATGTTCACCTATCCGGTGCGCACCATCACCAACACCGCCCGCCGCATCCGAGAGGGTGACCTCTCCGCCCGCACCAACATGCGCGGCGATGACGAGATCGACCAGCTCGGCGAAACGTTTGACGAGATGGCGGCGAGCCTCGAGCGCGATCTCAAGCGCGAGCGCCGGTTGACGTCGGACGTGGCGCACGAGCTGCGCACACCGCTCATGGCCATGCAGGCAACGGTCGAGGCGATGCAGGACGGCGTGTACCCCACGGACGCCGAGCACCTCGAGACCGTGGCTGCCGAGACGCGCCGCCTCGCGCGCCTGGTGCAGCAAACGCTCGACCTGTCGCGCTTGGAAAACCATACGGCGCCGTTGCGCCTCGATCAGGTCGATATGGTGCAACTCACGCAGACCATCGTGAATAACCAGCATCAGCTGTTCCACAACAAGGGCCTGCATCTGCGCTTTGTGGACGAGATGGAGGGTCGCTCGGCGGTGATCATCTGCGACGCCGACATGATTACGCAGTGCATCATCAACCTCATGAGCAACGCCATGCGCTACACGCCCGAGGACGGCTGGGTGGTCGTCTCCGTGCACGGGGACCGTAAGCACGTGATGGTCACGGTGTCGGATACGGGCATCGGCATCGCCAAGGATGACCTCGCGCGGATATTCGGCAGGTTTTGGCGGGCGGACGCGAGCCGTGCCCGTGAGGCCGGTGGCCTGGGCGTGGGCCTTGCCGTGACCAAGCAGATCGTCGAGCGTCACCACGGCTTCATTGCGGTGGAGAGCGAACTTGAAAAGGGTACGACTTTTACGATTCATCTACCGCGTGAGCTGGAAGAAGGGTCGCCATCCACTACAATGAAGTATTAGCTGTGCCATGGCGGTGAAGGAGCGCCTGCGAGGAGCGTTGCCGTTCCGCCATGAATCGGGCAATGTGCCGGGTGAACCCCGCGCCCGCCCACACCGTTCACGTTAGGAGTTGACGCGTATGACCACGATGGAACGCCGCCCCGATTCTCGAGGCAAGGTCCGCGACATCTACGACGCCGGCGACAACCTGCTCATGGTTGCCTCCGACCGCATCTCGGCCTTTGACTATATCCTGCCGGACGAGATCCCCTACAAGGGTGAGGTGCTCAATCGCATCTCCGCGTTCTGGTTCAACAAGTTCGCCGATTTGGTCCCCAACCATATGGTGACCATCGATTCCGCCGATTTCCCCGCCGAGTTCGCCGATTACGGCGATTATCTCTCGGGCCGCACCATGCTGGTCAAGAAGGCCGAGCCCATCATGATCGAGTGCATCGTGCGCGGGTACCTCACCGGCTCCGGCAAGAAGACCTACGATGCCGACGGCACCGTGTGCGGCATCAAGCTGCCCGAGGGCCTCACCGAGGCATCCAAGCTGCCCGAGCCGCTGTTCACCCCCTCCACCAAGGCGGCCATCGGCGACCACGATGAGAACATCTCCTACGAGCGCTGCGTCGAGCTCGTGGGCGAGGAGATCGCGTCTCAGATTCGCGACCTCTCCCTCACGATCTACAAGGCCGCCGCTGAGTATGCCGCCACGCGTGGCATCATCATCGCCGACACCAAGTTCGAGTTTGGCGTCATCGACGGCAAGGTGACGCTCATCGACGAGTGCCTGACCCCCGATTCCAGCCGTTTTTGGCCTGCTGACTCCTATGAGGAGGGCAAGGTCCAGCCCAGCTACGACAAGCAGTACGTCCGCGACTGGCTCAAGGCCAACTGGGATTTCACCGGCGATGCGCCCCAGCTTCCCGCCGAGGTCATCGAGGGCACGTCCGCCCGCTACCGCGAGGCGTACGAGATCATCACGGGCGAGGCGTTCGTCCCGATGAAGAACGAATAGGTAATTGAAGGAGATCGAGTAAGTGAGCACCCGTAGCGTCCAGAACAAGCGTACCCAGGAAAAGATGCAGGGCGAGAGCCGTGGCGGCATGGCCCGCAAGTCCGCCTCTTCCGCCAAGCCGGCCCGCGCCGCGGCGAGTTCGGTCCGCGTTGTCCCCGCATCCGCCAAGGCAAAGCGTGCGGCCGCCGAGCGCGGGGAGGATCTTTCCAACCTGTCCAAGGAGGAAAAGAAGGCCCGCAAGGCGGAGCTTCGCCGTCAGGAGGACCTGATCTACACGGCGGCGAACGCCCTGCTCAAGGAGAATGAGGACTACACGCGTCTGCGTCGCATCTGGTGGGTGCTGCTGGGCGTCGGTATCGCCGCCCTCGTCGGCACATGGGTGCTGCTCGCGGTCTTTGGGTCCGATGCGGGCAACTCCTCGTTCGCCCAGACGGGTCAGCTGGTGCTCATCATCGCCGCGTACGCTGCGATCATCATCGCGTTCATCTTCGACTTCGTGAAGATCCGCCCCATCCGCAATGCGTGCCGCGCGACGGCGTCTGGTCTGAGCGATGCCAAGCTCGACGAGGTCATCGCTCGTTCGATGCAGGATAAGAAGTCCAAAAAGTAGGGGCCTCCATCGGTAGGTCTCCTTCGCGCACCGCATGCGCGCACGGGCGCATCCATGGTGCTCGCGATTCCCTTGGCACATTCTGCGCCAAGGTGCGAACGCGAGGTTCACAGCATGGGTGCGCCCTTTCATCTCGATATATCCGTCCAAATGAAAGGACCTCAATGTTCAAAGCGGAGCTTACCGTCGAGGAGGCACGTTCGGGCATGGTCAACCTGCAGCCCAAGCTCGAGCGATATGCCGATCTCATCGTGCGAAAAGGCGTGCACGTCAAACCCGGCCAGGAAGTGGTGGTTCAGGCGCCCGTCGAGGTGGCCGCTTTCGTGCGCATCGTTGTCGCGCGCGCTTACGCCGCCGGTGCAGGTCACGTGACGGTGATTTGGGGCGACGACGCCATCACGCGCCTGACGTACGAGAACGTCGAGGCGTCTTGGTTTGAGACCGTTCCCGCATGGCAGCGCGAGCAGCTCGATTCCCTTGCCGAGGCGGGGGCGTGCTTCATCTTTATCGAGGGCGCTGATCCCGAGGCGCTCAAGGGCATCGATCCCGCCAAGCCCGCCGCCGCCTCCAAAGCCCGCAACACGCAGTGCAAGAGCTATCGTCACGGCATGGACTTCAACATCAATCCCTGGTGCATCGCCGGAGCGCCCGTTGCCGCGTGGGCGCGGCAGGTGTACCCGGGCGTCGACGACGAGATCGCGGTGTACCGTCTATGGTGCGCGATTCTCTCCGTAGCCCGCGCGGATGGCGAGGACCCGGAGTCCGCATGGGAGCTGCACAACGCGACGTTCGAGAAGAACCTGCGCTTCCTCAACGACCGTCACTTCGACCGCCTGCACTACACGTCGTCCAACGGCACCGACTTGTGGGTCGGCCTCACCGACAAGCACGTGTGGGAGGGCGGGTCGAGCGAGACCCCCGATGGTCATGCGTTCTTCCCCAACATCCCCACGGAAGAGGTATTCACGTCGCCGCATTGCGAGCGCGTGGACGGTGTGGTGCACTCCGCTTTGCCGCTGGTGCGCCACGGCAACAAGATCGACCGGTTCTGGCTTCGTTTTGAGGGCGGCAGCGTGGTCGATTTTGATGCCGAGGTCGGTCGCGACACGCTTGCGAGCATCCTGGACACCGATGAGGGCGCCCGCCGCTTGGGTGAGGTGGCGCTCATCTCCAAGAACACGCCGATTCGCGAGACCGAGACGCTGTTCTACGACACGCTCTACGACGAGAACGCGAGCTGCCACTTGGCGTTGGGGTCGGGCTTCCCCGAGTGCTATGAGGGTGGCTACGACATGTCGCAGGAGGAGCTGCGCGCATGTGGCCTCAACAAGAGCGGCACCCACGTTGACTTCATGATCGGCGCTGACGACCTGGACATCACGGGCGTCACGGCGGACGGCGAGGAGATTCCGGTGTTCGTGAACGGTCAGTGGACTTGGGAGTAGGGTGCTCCGTCGTTTTGACGCATGGCGAGCGCGCCGATGCGGGAGGTTCGAGGCAGGCAGATTGACGATGTGCGTTTGTTCGGCGGGCAGGTTGCCCCTCAGTTGCTGAGCGAGCGTGTGGATCTCGCATCTCCTTTCGTGCGGTGATGTGATCCTGCCTGCGCACCCAGTGCCGTGCGCTGCGGACTCGATGAGATGAGGATGGTTCGGTGGTCCAGGGCTTCGACGCTCGGGGCGCACGTGCTCGTTTTCGTGCATCTGTGCTACATCGAAGATGCAGCGCGCGGTCTTCTCGACCGCGCGCCCGCGCCCGCCTTCGTCTATCCGTGCTACAATACCGCACGCGGGTCATTAGCTCAGCTGGCAGAGCAGGGGACTTTTAATCCCAAGGCCCAGGGTTCGAACCCCTGATGACCCACCATAGAGCGAGAGCGCGAGGAGCAGCGATGCCCCTCGCGTTTTTGTTTACCCTGCGGGGCCATGTTGCCCTGGAACAGGTCGCCCATGTCAGCGATGCCCCCGCGTTTTTGTTTGCCCCGCGAGAGGTGATATGCGTTCGTGTGACCGCAAGGGGTCAGCGATGCCCTCGCGTTTTGTTTGCCCCGCGGGGATTCGAACCCTGCTCGGGGGCGCGGAGCCGAGGAAACGCGATGGCGTTTTCCAGTGCAGCGCGCCAGGCGCGTTAAGCGCCGCAGCCAGAAATGTGCGAAAACAGCCGTTTGAAAAAGCTCCGTTTGTTTCAAACCATTGGTAAAGCACATTACCAGGCCCATTTTTGTGCGTAATTGGCCGTTTGAAATAAACGATTTGTTTCAAACGGCTGTTTTCGCACATCCCCGCATTTTCGGGCCGGTCGCGCACATGGCGCTTGGTGAGGAGTCCGCCTGTGTGCCACAGATTATCGTCATGAATTGTGTATAAACATTACCAATATGTATCGAATACTGCATATTCGCGTCTGAAAACACATTATGGAAGAAGGACGCGTACAATACCGAGGAACCATACGGCCTTTAAGCCGGTACCGAGAGACCGAGAAGGAGACGAGATGGCTTTGAACCGTCCTGCGGGAGCCCCTACGCCCCGCGTCGCTGCTGCAAGCCCTCTGGCGCAGCGCATCATGGCATCCACTACCAAGGGCGACTGCGGTCCCGCGATTCTGCTGTTGGCGGATGGGACCGTTTTTTACGGTCGCGCGTGCGGGGCTGCGGGCACCGCGACTGGTGAGGTCTGCTTTAATACCTCGCTCGAGGGTTATTTTGAGGTCCTGACCGACCCGAGCTACGCCGGTCAGATCGTGACCATGACCTATCCCCAAATTGGCAATTACGGCATCGACCCCGCCGACGTACAGAGCGCGTTCCCGGGCGACATCCATCGCGCCCCGGCTACGCCAGCGCTACGCGGCATGGTGGTGCGCGACATGTGCCGCACGCCGTCCAACTGGCGCAGTACCCTGTCCGTGCCCGAGTATCTGGAGCAGCAGGGGATTGTGGGCATCGAGGGTGTCGACACCCGCGCCCTCGTGCAGCACCTGCGCGACCATGGCGCCCAGATGGGCATCGTGTCGACCGAGGAATTCGACCTCGCTGTGCTGGCGGACAAGCTCGCGGCGGCACCGCAGCTGGTGGGCGAGAACCTCGTGCAGACGGTGAGCTGCTTCAAGCCCCATTCCTTCACCGCGGACGATCTGCCCGCAGAGCACGAGTTCGCTTTCTCCGCGTGCGCAACGCGTCGGGCCCCGTATCGCGTGGTGGCCTACGATTGCGGCGTCAAGCGCGGCATCCTCGAGGGCCTCGTTCGCGCGGGGTGCAGCTTGACCGTCGTGCCGTGGAACACCCCGGCTTCCGAGGTGCTCTCCGTGAACCCCGACGGCGTGTTCCTCTCCAATGGCCCGGGCGACCCGGATGCTGTGGAGGAGACGTACGCCCAGGTCCAGGAACTGTTGGGTAAGGTGCCGGTGTTCGGCATCTGCCTGGGGCACCAGATGATCAGCCTCGCGGCGGGCGCTCAGATCGAGAAGCTCAAGTTCGGCCACCGCGGCGGCAATCAGCCCGTTATGAACCTGCTTACGCGCCGCGTGGAGATCACGGCGCAAAACCACGGCTTCGGTCTGGTGTTTCCCAGCTTGGGCGCGCTCGTGCCGGAGCTTTCGGGCGGCGTTGCCGCGCATCCCGCTAACGGCGACCTGCGCTTCTGGGTCGAGCGCGGTATCGCCCCCGTGGTGGAGAACGAGCGCTTTGGCCGCATCCGCCTCACTCACGTCAACCTGAACGACGGCACCGCCGAGGGCGTCCAGCTACTCGACCACCCTGCGTTCAGCGTGCAGTACCACCCCGAGGCCTCGCCCGGCCCCACCGATGCGCATTACCTGTTCACGGCCTTCACGCGCTTGATGGACGGCGAGCCGGACTACCTGAACATCGATATCGCGAGCGACCGGCTGCACGGCTGGAGCTTTTAAGTTTCCAAGTCCCTGCGGCTTGCCCAGGCACCGCACCTTGCCGCTCAATCGTCGGGCGCCGCACGCTAGGCGTGCGCCCTCCTCTTTCGTGGCAATCTGCGGCACCTGGACAACCTGTCTACGTGGTTGAGTTTTATATTTGAGAGGGAAAAGCATGCCCAAGCGTACAGATATCAAGAGGATTCTCGTCATCGGCTCCGGCCCTATCGTCATCGGCCAGGCGTGCGAGTTCGATTACTCGGGCGCGCAGGCCTGCAAGGTTCTCAAGGAGGACGGCTACGAGGTCGTGCTCGTCAACTCCAACCCGGCGACCATCATGACGGACCCGGGCTTGGCCGACCGCACCTACGTCGAGCCCATCACCGCCGAGTTCATCGAGCGCGTGATCGAGCGCGAGCGCCCCGACGCGCTGCTGCCCACGCTCGGCGGCCAGACCGGCTTGAACGCCGCGGTTGAGCTCGCCCGCGCCGGGGTGCTGGAAACCTACGGCGTCGAGATGATCGGTTGCGACCTGGATGCCATCGAGCGCGGTGAGGACCGCAAGCTCTTCAACGAGGCCATGGCCGAGATCGGCCTGGAGGTCGCCCGCTCTGGGTACGCCTATTCCGTTGAGGACGCGCTCAACATCGTCGAGACCACGGGCTACCCGTGCGTCCTGCGCCCGAGCTTCACCATGGGCGGTGCGGGCGGCGGCATCGCGCACGACGAGGCTGAGCTCATCGAGATCGTGACCCAGGGCCTGGAGCTCTCCCCGGCGGGTGAGGTGCTCGTGGAGGAGTCCATCGAGGGTTGGAAAGAGTACGAGATGGAGGTCATGCGCGACCGCGCCGGAAACGGCATCATCGTATGCTCTATCGAGAATCTGGACCCCATGGGGGTGCACACGGGCGACTCCATCACCGTTGCCCCCGCCCAGACGCTCTCCGACCTCGAGTACCAGCGCATGCGCGTGGCATCGCTCGCCATCCTGGAAAAGATCGGCGTCGAGACGGGCGGCTCCAACGTGCAGTTCGCCGTCAACCCCCAAAACGGCCGCCTTATCGTGATCGAGATGAACCCGCGCGTGAGCCGCTCCTCCGCGCTGGCGTCCAAGGCCACGGGCTTCCCCATCGCCAAGGCGGCGGCGCGCCTGGCCGTGGGCTACACGCTGGACGAGATCGTGAACGACATCACCCGCGCCACGCCGGCGTGCTTCGAGCCGTCCATCGACTACTGCGTGGTCAAAGCCCCGCGTTTTGCGTTTGAGAAGTTCAAGGGCACGGACACCACGCTCACCACGCGCATGAAGGCCGTGGGCGAGGTCATGGCCATCGGCCGCACGTTCGAGGAGGCCATGGGCAAGGCCATGCGCTCGCTCGAGGATGGTCATCGCGGTCTGGGCGCCGACGCCAAAGCGGCCGCGCTCGAGTCGATCGCGGACGAGGAGCTGGCGCAGAACGTGTCCCGCGCCACCGAGCAGCGCATCTTCTACCTTGCCGAGGCCCTGCGCCGCGGCTGGAGCGTTGAGCGCCTACACAGGTTCACACGCATCGACCCGTGGTTCCTCTCCCGCTTGCACGACATGATCGCGGTGCAGGAGACCGTGCGCGGCCTGCGCGTTGAGGACATCGACGCCGATGCCATGCGCTTGCTCAAGCAGTACGGCACCTCCGATGCGCAAATTGCCTACCTCACCGGCAGCGACGAGCGCTTTGTGCGCGCCTACCGCAAGGGTTTGGGCGTGGTTCCGAGCATGAAGACCGTGGACACGTGCGCCGCCGAGTTCGAGAGCGCCACGGAGTACCACTACAAGACCTACGAGAACCTCATGCGCGAGGCTCCGAATGCCCGCCGCGGCGTCGCCTCCGACGAGGTGCGTGCGTGCGACAAGCCCAAGGTCATGATTTTGGGCGCCGGCCCCAACCGCATCGGCCAGGGCATCGAGTTCGACTACTGCTGCGTGCACGCGTGCTACGAGCTGGCTGAGCGCGGCTATGAGACCATCATGGTCAACTGCAATCCCGAGACCGTCTCCACCGACTACGACACCTCCGACCGCCTCTACTTCGAGCCGGTCACCTACGAGGACGTCATGGACATCGTGGATGCCGAGCGACCGGCGGGCGTCATCACCACGCTCGGCGGTCAGACGCCGGTGAACCTTACGCGCGCACTGGCAGAGAGCGGCGTGACGATCATGGGCACCCAGCCCGATGCCATCGACTTCGCCGAGGACCGCGAGCGCTTCTCCGCGCTGCTCGACCGCTTGGGCGTCATGTACCCGCCGGCGGGCATGGCGACCTCGTTCGAGGAGGCCGAGGCGGTGGCCGCGCGCATCGGCTACCCGCTGCTCGTGCGCCCCAGCTACGTGCTGGGCGGTCGCGGCATGATGATCGCCTACGATGCCGAGCATCTGCGCGAGTACATGGCGGAGGCCACCCGCGTGAGCCCCGACCACCCCATCTACCTCGACCGCTTCCTGGAGGGCGCGTACGAGAGCGACGTCGACGCGTTGTGCGACGGCGAGGAGGTCTACATCGGCGGTATCCTGGAGCACATCGAGGAGGCCGGCATCCACTCCGGCGACTCCGCCACGTGCATCCCGCCGTTCTCCTTTTCCGACTCGCTCATGGCGCGCCTGCGCGAGACGACGCGCAAGATCGCGCTGGCGCTGGGCGTGCGCGGTCTGGTGAACGTGCAGTACGCCATCAAGGGCGAGACCATCTACGTGATCGAGGCGAACCCGCGTGCGAGCCGCACGGTGCCGTTCATCTCCAAGGCCACGGGCGTGCCGCTGGCCCGCTGCGCCGCGCGCATCATGGCGGGCGCGAGCATCGCTGAGCTGGGTCTTCCGAGTGATGAGCGCCGTCTGGACTACTTCTGCATGAAGGAGGCCGTCATGCCCTGGGGTCGCTTCCCGGGTGCCGAGGTCATCTTGGGACCCGAGATGAAGTCCACGGGCGAGGTCATGGGCATTGCGAAGAGCTACCCGGAGGCATACGCCAAGACGCAGCTCGCCATCGACTACGAGCTGCCCACGCCGGAGAACGGTCGCGTGTTCATCTCGGTGTGCGACCGCGACAAGCGCCACATCCTCGGCCTGGCGCGCATCCTGCGCCACCTGGGTTTTGAGCTGCTGTCCACCGAGGGCACCGCGCGCGTGCTGCGCGGCGGCAACGTGCCGTGCGAGGTCGTGGGCAAGATCAGCGCGTCCGACGACACTGACGAGCCGGGCATCCTGGACATGATCGCCGACGGGCAGATCGCGTTCATCATCAACACGCCCTACGGTCCCGGTTCGCGCGGAGACGGGTACCGCCTGCGCACCGAGGCCGTGCGCCGCGGCGTGACCTGCGTGACGGCCCTCGCGGCGGCGAACGCCTATGTGAGCGCGCTGGAGGCCCGTTCCTTTGGCGACTCGCTCGACGTGGTGGCGCTTCAGGACCTGTAAAGACGAGCCGCGCGCGGTCGAGCACCGTGAGGCTGCGTTTGAGAATGCGGGGGCAGCTGCTTGCAAGAGCGGCGCCCCCGCCCGCCAAATGCGGCGGCCCTTGCCTGTCCAAGCATTCTGGCACCTGTTCCCGCTGCCTCAAATCGCGCAGCGTGCAGGTCTTGAGCGGTGATGTGGTTGTAATCTAACGAACGATGCCGACGGAACGCGCTGCTGAGATTCGCAGAGGAGACTGCGTGAACCTGAGCCAACTTTCATATTTGGTAGAGACGGTGCGATGCGGAAGCTTCTCCGCCGCAGCCTCCCATTTGTATGTGACGCCCCAAACGATCTCCAAATCTCTTGGGGATCTGGAGTCTGAACTCGGCGTTACGCTTTTCGGGCGAAATGGCCGCAGGCTGACAATAACGGATGACGCCCGCCTACTGGCAGAAAAGGCGGAGAGCGTGCTTGCGTGCGTGTCTGATATGGAGGGACTGGCGTCCCGGCTTCGTGTCGGCTCAACTGACACGCCGCGTAGTGTGTCAATCGCCGTTGCGTCCTCTCCGCTTCGCGGAACTCTCGTGCCAGACGATTTGCTCAGCCGCTTTTTCGCAAACAATCTCGGTATCGAGGTAGCCATAAGAAGAAACGGCAGCGAGTCCTGTCTGACGGCGGCACAACAGGGTCTCGTTGATGCAGCGATAACGCTTGGAAGAACAACGCGCGAGGGTCTGCTTTGGACGCAAATCTGCCCTTTTGTATTTGGTGTCACCATGTCATCCGGTCATCCTCTCGCGGGACGCGAACGCGTTGGCATCGCCGAAGTCGCTAAGTTTCCTGTGGCGACGCCAATGGATTTTCGCTGTGCGTATCGCATTATCGAGCATCAGTTTGAGGCGAACCATGTTGAACCTACGTATGTCGATGTTGCTCCAACGGTGGAGGCGCATCGTGCATTCTTGGATGATGGTGGTGTGCTATTCACAGGTCGAACGCCTGACCTCTCCGGCCTCTATCCCGACGCGTTGACAAAACGGCTTATGAGGGATGACGGGATTTCAATACCGCTATGTTTAATCTACCGTAAGGATAACGATAACCCCGCAATCCCCCTGCTTCAACGCGAGCTGCTTCTTACGACGGCGTTGCGCAAAAATATGTAGAACCCCGTCTTTTGCCGCTTCGCTTAGTCGGTTTGATTGGGCCTATCTGTGAAGGGCGCCCAAGCGTCTCTTTCAACGTTTCGTTTTGCTTGAGCGCAACAATTGAAAAGAGATCAACGTCTGCCGGGCTAGGATGAGGTTGAGAGTGCACCACATTTTGGGGTGCTGCGTGTGAGGGCGGAGGATTTATGTCTGGTCTGAAAGCTGTTTTGTTTGACATGGACGGCGTGATTGTTGATACGGAGCTTGAAGACTTCAAGGCGCAAGTTGCGTTTGTAAAGAAGATCAACGAGGAAAACGGTCGCTCGTCCGAGGGTCTCGACTTCAAGTTGCTTTTGGGAAAGTCTTACGCCTTGCTTCTCGACCAGCTTTATGCCCTTACCTACGGCATGGTGGATGCTGAGGAGCTTTGGGCGCGCTTCCTCGCGTTCGATGCGGAGTGGAATCGCCATTCCGACGTATCGCTACTCTATCGTCCAGAAACCGAAGAAGTCTTGTCCGTAGCAAAAGCATTTGCCCTCAAAACCGCTGTTGTCTCATCTTCGCCGCAGGAACGCATCGAGGAGGTTCTCAATGCGTGCGGTATTCGTGATGAATTCGATCTAATCGTTAGCGGCGCGCTTCTTGAGAGGAGCAAGCCAGATCCGACCATATATCGCAACGCCCTTGCGGATCTGTCTCTTGCGCCTGAGGAGTGCGTGGCGATTGAAGATTCGACATGCGGCATCGAGGCTGCTCTTGCCGCCGGTATTCCCGTTATTGCATATGAAGAGGTGAGGGTTCCCATTGATCAGACGGCTGCAACATGGATGGCGCGCGGTCTTTCCGAGGCGGCTTCGATTATTCGGTCACTTGCGGCCAATGGATGACTTAGAAGTTCCATAGTCGTCTTGACCGGGGCATAGTTCATGGTGGAGGAATTCTCGAAGTTTCTCGATAGCGGCGGAAACGTCTTCGTCCATGGTGTTGTAATCGTTGAGATTATCAGGCTGGTTTGAATACCAAATCTGCGTTCCGCCCTGGTCATTGGTGCGAAGATATGGCATGTGTGGCATGCTTCTACTGTTCTTCATACTGTGCCCCCAGTGTCGAGCGAGCTGATGCACCACTCACGTGCGGCTTATGTGCGAAGCGCAAATCGTGCTCCCTCAATTGTACGCGTGTCTGAATGCGGTTTCCCATGCAGACGGATACATGGTAGAATCTCTTGCCATGCGGGTATCGCCAAGTGGTAAGGCATCAGCTTCCCAAGCTGACATTCGCGGGTTCGAGTCCCGTTACCCGCTCCAGTGAGAGCCAGAGAGCCCGGTGCCGTCGCGGTACCGGGCTCTTTTCATGTTTGTGCCGGGGCTCGAACCCATTAGGGTCGCGAGGCTGAGGAAACGGCGAAAGCCGTTTTCCAGCGAGCGTGCGAGGGCGCGCAGCGCCCGGAGCTGCGGACGCCGCAGGCGGACGCGAGTCCCGTTACCCGCTCCAGCGAGAGCTAGAGAGCCCGTCGCCGTTTCGGCGTCGGGCCCTTTTTATGCGCGCGCCGGTATTCGCTCGCACGCGGCGACGTAACACGGAGCCAGGTCGACGCAAAACCTCAGTTTTGTCAGTGCGTGTGCGCCCAAAACGCCACTTCCTGCCGCAAATCACGCGAAAAAGTAACGAAGAATTCGATATGCCGAGTAGACAGGTGTTTTGGCTTCTTGCGAGCTGGGTTTTTGGCGTCGTAATGGGCGGTCTACGGTCAAGTCCATTTTTGTGTGTAAATTCGCAACCGCCGCTTTCTCCTATGCCGCGAGCCTCAGCTGGCGCTGCTCGCGCGCGATGACCTCCAGGCGCGGGACCACGCCCTGCAGCTCCTTCACGGCCGGCGAGTAGAACAGCCTGCGACCGGCCGCCCAGCGCTCGCCCTCCTCGATGAGCACGGCCCCGATCAGCCTCGCTATCGAGTCCGCGTTCGGGAACACCTTGACCACCGACGACCTCCTCTTCACCTCCCCGTTCAGCCTCTCGAGGTGGTTCGACGTCCGCACGACCCGCCGCAGCGCCTCGGGCAGCTCCATCACCGTCATCGCGTCGTCGAACCCGGCGTCGAGCCGCTCGACCGCCCTGGGCGCGGCCCCGGCGTAGTCGGCCGCGATCTCGTCGCGCCTGCGACGCGCCTCCGCCATGGTCTTCGCGTTGAACATCTCCGCGAGCTCGCCGCGCAGCCCGACCCTCAGGCGCTTCGGCGCGGCGTCGACGACGTTGCGGGCGAAGTGGGCCTGGCAGCGCTGCCAGGGCACCTCGGGGAACACGGACTGCAGCGCGGCGACGAGCCCCTCGTGCGCGTCGGTGGTCGCGAGCCGGACCCCCGACAGGCCGCGGCGGCGCAGCCCGGCGAGGAACCGCGTCCAGCTCTCGGTCGTCTCGGCGTCCGCGACCTCGAAGCCGAGCACCTCCTTGCGGCCGTCCGGCGTGAACCCGATGGCCACGAGCAGCGCCTTCGCCACGACCCTGTGGCCCTCGCGGCACTTGATGTAGGTGGCGTCCGCCATGAGGAACGGGTGGTCTCCCTCGATGGGCCGCGCGAGGAACTCCCCGACGATCGCGTCGAGGTCGCGGCACGCCTCGGAGACGCACTGCTTCGAGAAGCTCTTCCCGCAGATGGTCTCCATGACCCTGCCGACCTTGGCGGTGGAGACGCCGGAGACGACCATCTCGGCCATGGTCGTGACCAGCGCGGCCTCGCTGCGGCTGTAGTTGTCGAAGACGAGCGTCCTGAACGGCGCGTTCCGGTGCCTCGGGACCGTCAGCTCGATCGTGCCGACGCGCGTCGCCAGGGGCCTCTCCCTCGTGCCGTTGCGCACGTCGGTGCGCGCCTCGGCCCTCTCGTAGCGGGCCGCCCCGAGCTGCTCGTCGGACTCCGCGAGCAGCACCGCGTTCAGGGACTTCTGCAGCAGGGCCGCGAACGCGCCGCCGGTGTCGCCGGCGAGAAGGGAGAGGATCTCGTCCTGGTCTAGTGTAAGATTGATTCGAGCCATGCTCGTCCTCCAAGTAATCGTTGTGGTTTGGCGATTGCAAGTTTACTTGGTCGGCGGGCCTCTGGCTCGCCTTTGCTATTTACACCACTTTACGGACGCGACCCGGTCTACTCGACCACCCCGATAATTCGTTACATTTTCGCGTGATTTGCGGCAGGGGTCGTTTCCAACGGAGCGTGATGGGAGCCAAAATGCCCGCTTTTGTTCGCTTCTTGCAGTGCGTGCATGTGCCACCCCGTGCACGTACAATATTCGTTGTACCTTGCGTGCCAATATTCAAAAAGGAGCCGCCATGATCGACCGTTACACGCGTCCCGAGATGGGTCACATCTTCTCGCTCGAGAACAAGTACGCCATTTGGCAGGAAATCGAGGTGCTCGCCTGCGAGGCCCAGGCCGAGCTGGGCGCATGCGGCATCACCAAGGAGGAGGCCGCGTGGATCCGCGAGCATGCGGCGTTCAACAAGGAGGAGGTCGACGAGATCGAGGCCACGACGAACCACGACGTGATCGCCTTCCTCACCAACATGGGTTCCTACATCGATGCGGAGGTCCCTGAGGGCGAGCCTAAGCCCAGCCGTTGGGTCCACTACGGCATGACGAGCTCCGACTTGTGCGACACCGCCCTGTGCTACCAGCTCGTCCAGGCCACCGACATCATCATCGAGGATGTGCGCAAGCTCGGCGAGATCTGCCGTCGCCGCGCCTTTGAGGAGCGCAACACGCTGTGCGTGGGCCGCACCCATGGCATTCACGCCGAGCCCATGACCTTTGGCATGAAGTTCGGCAGCTGGGCCTGGGAGCTCAAGCGCGACCTCGACCGCCTCATCG
The DNA here is from genome assembly GCF_020735465.1 of Collinsella stercoris DSM 13279. Classification (GTDB taxonomy): domain Bacteria; phylum Actinomycetota; class Coriobacteriia; order Coriobacteriales; family Coriobacteriaceae; genus Collinsella; species Collinsella stercoris. Next base: position 2,109,890 of record NZ_CP085935.1, read on the forward strand.
ACGCCCGCAAGAACGTCGCCTTTGGCGCCATCTCCGGTGCGGTGGGCACCTACAGCTCCATCAACCCCTTTGTCGAGGAGTACGTCTGCGAGCATCTGGGCTTGGCTCACGACCCGCTGTCCACGCAGGTCATCTCGCGCGATCACCATGCGTACCTCGCCGGCGTTCTGGCCACCACGGCCGCAACCTGCGACCGCATTGCTACCGAGATCCGCAACCTGCAGAAGACCGACACCCTCGAGGCCGAGGAGCCCTTCCGCAAAGGTCAGAAGGGCAGTTCCGCCATGCCCCACAAACGCAACCCCATCACGCTCGAGAAGGTCTGCGGCCTTTCTCGCGTGGTCAAGGCCAACGCGCAGGTCGCTTTTGACAACGTCGCCCTGTGGCACGAGCGCGACATCTCGCACTCCAGCGCCGAGCGCGTGGCCCAGGCCGACAGTTTCATCGCCCTCGACCACATGCTCTCCTGCCTTATCCGCATCGTCGACGGTCTGATCCTGTATCCTGCCCGCATGCAGGCCAACCTCGACCTCACCCGCGGTCTCATCTTCTCTTCCAAGGTACTGCTCGCGCTGGTCGACACGGGCATCACCCGCGAGGACGCCTACAAGATCGTGCAGCGCAACTCCATGGCCGTGTGGGACGACGTGCACGCCGCCGTCGACGGCCCCAACTTGCGCGAGCGCCTCGAGGCCGATCCCGAGTGCACGGTCTCTTCCGAGAAGCTCGACGAGATCTTCGACCCGTGGGACTTCCTCACCCGCATCGACACGGTGTTCGACCGCCTGGAGCAGCTGAGCTTCGAGGCGTAATCACGTGTAAACGGGAACAGCCTCTTGTGCGGAGGATCCTTTTCACCTGTGCTTGGGGGCGCCGCCGGTGCATGCCGGCGGCGCCCTTTTGCGTGCGGCGGGAGCGATTTTCATGGACTTGGCAGCTCCGCACCCCTGTGCGGTTGGCGCATCAACGCTGGTTGGGTATGATATCCATCCAGAATGAGGAGGAAGCATGTTCATCGCACTCGATAAGCTCTAGCTGCGTTTTACGCCATCTTGCGCCAACCGCGACCGCTACGGCGCGGTTTGCCCCCGTTTGACCATCACGCTGCATAAAGGAGATATCATGCGCGACAAGCTTGAGAAGATCATCATCGCTTTTGAGGAGCTCGAGAAGAAACTCTCCGATCCCAGCATCGCGAGCGACATCAAGGAGTTCACCCGCCTCAACAAGGAGTACGCGCACCAGACCGACCTGGTGAAGGCCGCCCGTGAGTACCTCGGCGCCCTCGACGACATCGAGGCGGCCAAGGAGATGCTGCGCGAGGCAACCGATGCCGATGAGAAGGAGATGCTCCAGATGGAGATCTCCGAGAACGAGGCCAAGCTGCCCCAGCTCGAAGAGGACATCAAGATCATGCTCATCCCGGGCGACCCCATGGATGAGAAGGACACCATCGTGGAGATCCGCTCCGCCGCCGGCGGCGACGAGGCCGCCATCTTCGCTGGCGACCTGTTCAAGATGTACCAGCGCTTCATCGAGTCCAAGAAGTGGAAGATGGAGGTGCTCGATTCCAGCCCCAGCGATGCCGGCGGCTTCAAGAGCATCGAGTTCAAGGTCACGGGCGACCGCGTGTACTCCGTCATGAAGTACGAGTCGGGTGTTCACCGCGTTCAGCGCGTTCCCAAGACCGAGTCCCAGGGCCGCATCCAAACCTCCACGGCCACCGTGGCCGTGCTGCCTGAGGCAGATGAGATCGACGTGCAGATTAACCAGTCCGACCTGCGCATCGACACCTACTGCGCCTCCGGCCCCGGCGGTCAGTGCGTTAACACCACGTACTCCGCCGTGCGTATCACCCACCTGCCCACCAACACCGTGGTGCAGTCCCAGGAGCAGCGCTCCCAGATCCAGAACCGCGAGGTCTGCATGCAGATGCTGCGCGCCCGCCTGTACGAGATGGAGCTGGAGAAGCAGCAGGCCGAGCTGGGCGCCGAGCGTTCGGCTCAGATCGGCCACGGCAACCGCTCCGAGAAGATCCGCACCTACAACCAGCCGCAGGATCGCGTGACCGATCACCGTATCGGCTTCAACTCCACCTACAACGGCGTACTGCTGGGCGATCAGCTCTCTTCTGTGATCGAGGCCCTGGCGGCCGCCGATCGCGCTGCCAAGCTTGCCGCTCAGGTGTAATTGGCGTTGTGGCGCCGGGGGCCATGTGCTCTCGGCGTTTTTTTGTGGCGCAGCGGCGTTTGATAAGCGGCGTTTGGTAGATGGCTGTTTGCAGCGTGAAAATCAACGCGCACATGCGTGCAACAGGTGGGTTAAACAATACGAGTTAGCTGCTATTTTTTGCATCTGGACGGGAATTGGGAAACCGTGCCGTACAATCCCACCCATACGAAGCGCAACGATCGGAGCAGGCGATGACAAACAAGATGTGGACCATCAAACGCTGTCTTGATTGGACACGAGAGTACCTTGGTCAACGAGGGGACGAGCGGGCCCGGCTGTCTGCCGAATGGCTGCTTTCGAGTGTGACCGGGATGTCTCGCACCGAGCTGTACATGAGCTTTGATAAACCCATGGATCCCCGTGAGCTGGATGCTATGCACGCCGCCGTTGTGCGGCGCGCGAAGGGCGAGCCGCTCCAGTACATTGCCGGCGAGACGACGTTTCGTATGATCGATGTGGCGTGCGAAGAGGGCGTCCTTATTCCCCGGCCCGAAACCGAGTTGCTGGTTGAAGAGGTGCTGACATATATCGACCGCGAAGTGCTGGGCGGGGCCGTCGCCTCGCGTGCCCGTATCGAGCTCCCCTGGAACAGTGAGGTTCAGGCCGCCCGCGAGGCGGAGGAGAAAGAGGCGGCGGCTGACGCCGCCGCCTCCGATAGCGTTGTGGAAGAGGTTGAGGGCTCGAGCGGGGAGGATGCCGTTGCCCGCGTGCTCGAGGTGGGGTGCGGTACCGGCTGCATCTCGCTGTCCATTGCCTCGGAGCGACGTGACCGCGTTGCGGTTGTTGCCACGGATATCGAACCGCGGGCCGTCGATTTGGCGGCGCGCAATCGCGATGCCTTGGGTATCGATGCCAAAACGGTGGATATTCGCCTGGGCAATTTGGTGAGTCCGCTCGATAGGGAGACGGAATGGGGGACGTTTGACGTTCTAGTATCTAATCCTCCGTATATTCCAACTGACGTCATGGCGACGCTTCCGCATGAAGTTGCCGATTTCGAGCCCTCCCTGGCCTTGGATGGCGGCACGGACGGCCTGGACATTTTCCGCCGCTTGGTGAGCGCTGCCCCGTTTATGCTGCGCAAAAACGGCTTGTTGGCCTGCGAGCTGTACGAGGGCCATCTGGATGCCGCGGCCGATCTGTGTCGCGCGGCGGGCATGGAGGACGTGCGTATCGTGGACGATCTGACCGGTCGCCCGCGCATTGTCCTGGCGCGCGTCGTGACGCCAAAATCACCCAACGAGCTGGGCACATCCGACCGTTAAGCGGCGCGTCGGCGTGTTTGATACCACTTGCGTAGGAAAATCAACCGCTTAGGCAATTCGTCTTTCCATTTACCGCCACGTTAGGTTGGTTTTGGTTTCCTATTGGTAAAATTCCCAGGCTAATAGTGCTCTTTTGCCGGGCCTACGGCCCGGCATCGTGAATCTGGAGATGCGTATGGAAAAGCACCTGAGGATCACTCCGCGCTGGACTGCCGCATTGGTGTTGGGCGCGGCCTTGTCGTTCACTCCCGCCGTCACGTTTGCCGAGACGGGGTTTGTTGGCGATAGTGCCCTGACCACCGGTGACGTTGCCGATCCTGCAAAAGATTCGGTCGTTCCCAACGCCGGCCAATATCGCTACGCGAAGGAGGAGCTGGCGGCGTTTTGCCACTTTGGCCCCAATACGTTCTCGGGGGTTGAGTGGGGCACCGATTACGGCACCAAGATGAAATCGGCCACCGAGTTCATGAATCAGTTGACCTCCATGGATGTTGACGGGTATGTTCGGTCGATTAAGGATGCAGGCTTCAAACGCCTGATCGTGACGGCCAAGCACCACGATGGTTTTTGCATTTGGAATAGCCCCTCAACGGAATACGATATGGGTAGTACAACATCCAAGATCGATGTTCTCGAAGAGCTTTCGAAAGCATGCACCAAGCACGGTCTGGATATGGGCTTGTATTTGTCGCCTTGGGATATCCACGATAAGTCGTATGGCAACTCGGACGGCAACGCCGATAACTACAACGATTTTTACGACAAACAGCTGCGTGAGATCCTGGACAATCCAAAGTACGGGCGCGATGGCAAGTTCGTTGAGGTCTGGATGGACGGCGCCAAGGGCACAGGACAGGATGCTCAGGTATATGATTTCGAGCGCTTCGCCAAGACCATCAAGGATCTTGAGGGGGACGAGTGCGTTATCTTCCAATGCGGCCTGCAGTCTGATGTGCGGTGGTCGGGTAACGAGAACGGCCTGGCTCCCGATACAGTGTGGAACCGCGTGAAGATCGATGGCAAATGGGACCCCAAGACGTCCGACAAGATGCCGTGGCAGACCGAGAACAACCAGCCCATCAAAGATCAGAATCGCGTCCATGCGGGAGATCCCAACGGCGACAAGTGGGTTATGTCTGAGGCCGATGCGCGCATCACCTCCGGTTGGTTCTGGGGTCAGAACAAAAAGACTCCGAAAAGCCTCGTTGAGCTGGGAAATATGTACTTTGGCTCCGTGGGCCACGGTGCGCCATTTTTGCTGAATGTTCCGCTGAATACCGCCGGTTCGGTTGATCCCGAGATAAAGCAGCGTGTCGATGAGTTTGGCGCTGCCGTGAAACAGTCTTTCCAGCACGATTTGACCCGTGCGGACGAGAAGGCCGGTCGCACTGCCGCAACAGCCGAGGCCACGTCTGTCTGGAAGAACTCTCGGGAATTCGCACCATCTATGGTTTTGGATGGCAAGGACGATACGTATTGGAGTGCCGAAAGTGGGACGGGTGCTCAGTCGATGCTAATCACCCTGCCCAAGGCGCAGTCATTCGATGTGGTGTCCTTTGAAGAGCCCATCCAGAACGGACAGCACATCAAGTCCTTTACCGTTTCCTATCGCAACGGCAGCAGCGGTAAGTGGGAGGAGTTCGGCAAGGGCGGCACCGTGGGTGCCAAGCGCCTCGTTCGCGGTCCCAAAGTCACGGCCACTCAGGTCAAAATCGAAGTCACCACGCACGATAACACCATCCCGCAGCTTTCCGAGGTCGGCCTGTATAAGGCGGCAAAGCCGTTTGAGACTCCGAGCCCGGTGCCGGAGGGTATGGAGACGATCGATAACGAGCAGATGAAGACCACCGGCAACTGGAATAAGGAGTCGGGAACGCAGTTTGTTTCGAATACCGGCATGTGGACGAACGTCCAGGGCGCGAGTGCCGAGTTCGAATTCACCGGTACCAGGTTTTCAATCATCGGCACCAAGGATCCTGGTCACGGTGACATGAACGTGTATATCGACGGCAAGCTCGTAGAGACGGTAAGCACCAAAGGCTCCCCGCGCAGCACCAAGACGACGCTTTACACCTCGGGCACTTTGTCCAACACGAAGCATATGGTTAAGATTGAGGCAAAGGCCGGCGGCAATGGCAACGCCGTGGGCATCGATGCCGCAGCCGTCCTCAACAATGGTGAGGTAGGCATGCTGGATTTTGACGAGACCGCGATCTCCATGGACGAGGAAAGCACCTATGAGTTGGGCATCACGCGCTCCGGTGGCTCTAAGGGTGCGCTTGACGTGACCGTCAATTTCGAACCCGGCTCTGCGGTCCAGGGCGATTTTGATACGAATGCCCAGAAGGTGCACTTTGCCGATGGCGAGACACACAAGACGGTTACTGTTCGCACCAAGCGCAATGCCGACGGTGCCGGCGCGGGCCAGAACGGTCAGTTTACCGTTACCATGACCGTGAGCTCGCCCAAGGAGCTTGTCCTGGGCAATTCGAGCGTAACCACCGTCACGATCATCGATCGCGAGACCAACTACACGAAGGCAAAACTCGACGAGGCTATTAAAAAGGCAAAGCAGAATTCCTTCAATGCGGGCAATGCGACCGCTGAGAGTGCCGCTAAGTTCTCCCGGGCCCTGCTGAATGCCGAGTTTGTCGCCTCCCGGGAAAACCCCTCCGCCGATGCCATCTACGATGCTATGAAGGCCCTGCGCGAGGCAAGCGATGGCATTGAGTTCCGCAAGGACCTTTACTCTGAGGAGAATCCCTTTGTGTTCCCGTCCGTGGTTGGTCAGACCATGACCATGGAGGGCGAGCTGGGGACCATTAAGGACGATCCCGCGACCGATAGCAACTGGCCCATGTCAGTGAAGGAGTTCCAGGGCGCAAGCGGCGGCAAAGTGATCGACTCCATCGCTCAAAACGATACGTTGACCATTCCGTTCAAGGCCGAGCGCGCGGGTACCTACAAGGTTGTTTTGCGTTACATGAGCGGCAGCAACACCAACAAGCTGGTTTGGGCCGACGCCGCCAAGCAAGATCCCGTTATCAAATCGGGTGAGCACGCGGCGGGCAACAGTGACGGCAATGCGTTCAAGACGGTTGAGTTCGAATTTACCGTCCTGCACCCCGGCGCTTCGAAGCTGGTGTTCACCGGCCCGGCCGAGAAGTCGCCGCGTATCGATAAGCTCGACATTACATTGACTGGCGACGGGCTCACGAGCTTTGGCGCCGTGGGTCTTGCCGGAACCGGCGGAACGATTGCCCCCGAGGGCTTTGTGTCGCCGACCTCCGAGCAGCCGGTTGAGTTTACGATTGCTCCGAGTGAGGGTTATCGTATCCTTTCGGTGACGAAGGGCGGGCAGCCTGTTGAAGTGCCCGACCCCACTGCGCCGATGGAGGTTGCCGTGACGGCCGATGAGGCCGCTACGGCCGATGTTGAGGTTAAGGCGTTCTTCGAGAGGATTCCTGCGCCCCAACCCGACCCGGAGCCTCAGCCCAACCCCGACCCGGAGCCCCAGCCCCAGCCGGATCCTCAGCCGCAGCCCGATCCGGAGCCCCAGCCGGATCCCGATTCTGTCCCCATGACTCCGCTCGAGCCCGCGACTCCGGTTGCGCCCGAGCAGAAGCCGGCAAAGCCCGCCAAGCCCAACGGCGGGTTGCCCCAGACTGGGGACCCCGTGGGGATTGCCGCCCTTCTTGCCTCCGCCTCGGCAGCCGTTGGCGTTCTGGGCGCGGCCATTCGCCGCAAAAGGTAGCTCGACCCCGCGCGCCTCAAAACGTTTTACCGGAGACGGTCGCTTATGAACTGCGCCCCAAAACTTGGACGCGTTAAATAATAACCGCTACGCGGCCTCCCGAAGGGCCTGCTCCCGGAACTCCACCGGGGTCAGGCCCTTCAGCTTGACCTGGCGCCTCACGTTGTTCCAGTGGTGGATGTAGGACTCGAGGTCCGCCTTGAACTCCTCAAACGTGTCCCAGTCGCGACCGCGGAAGAACTCGTCCTTCAGATGGCCGAAGACCTGCTCGGTGGCGGCGTTGTCGATGCAGTTGCCCTTGCGCGACATGCTCTGGGTGAAGCCGTTCTCCGCCAGCGCGCCGACGTAGGTCGCGTGCTGGTACTGCCAGCCCATGTCCGAGTGCAGGATCGGCCTGGTGCCCTCGGGCTTGGCGGCCATGAGCATGGCGAGCATCTCCTCCTGCTGGGCGAGGTCGGGATGCGCGGATATGGAGTGGGCCACGATCTCCTTGCTGCCGAAGTCGTAGACCGGCGCGAGGTAGGCCTTGCCGAACGAGCACTTGAACTCGGTGACGTCGGTGCCCATCTTCTGCCAGGGGCCGTCCGCCGCGAAGTCCCGGCCGATCGCGTTCCCGAAGGTCTCGCCGACCTCGCCCCTGTACGAGTTGTACCTGTGGTAGTCGGTCTCGCGGCGTATGCCGCAGCTTATCCCCGCCTCGTGCATGATCTTCAGCACCGTGTTAGCGCTACTGTAAAAACAACCATTTTGACCAACGCTCAATAACCAATCATGCCAACGCAATCCCGCCATTTGCGCCAACGTATTTTCACCATTTCCACCAACGCCGGGGCTTACGCTTCGACCGACGAGCGAACGATGCTTTCGGGAGGAGCGGGCCGTGGCGGAGAAGAACCTGATCGGAGAGTTGGACATGTACAGGGAAGCGGGCATAAAGCCCAACTTCAGCGACATGGCGAAGCGCTACGGCAAGGACAGGCACACCGTGGCGGCCTACTGGAGGGCCGAGGGCGGCCGGCCCCGCGACGGGCGCGCCGACAGGGCGGGCTCCTTCGACGCGCACATCGAGGAGGTGGCCGCCAAGGCGCAGCTGCCGGGGGTCACCAAGAAGGGCATCCGCGAGTGGCTTCTGCACAGGTATCCCGGCGAGGACCTGGCCGGCTACAACGCCTTCACCCAGTTCATGCGCAAGAACGGCATCGCCGTCGGGGCCTCCGGCGGCCCGGAGCCGCACCCGCGCTTCGAGACGCCGCCCGGGCTGCAGCCGCAGTTCGACTGGAAGGAGTCGGTCAGGATGGCGAACCGCGACGGCGAGCTGTTCGAGTCCAACGTGTTCGCGGCGACGCCGGGCCATTCCCGCAGGCACATATTCATCCGGTCGGGGACCAGGACGACCGACGACCCGGTCAGGTGCATGTACGCCACGATCGCGAGGCTCGGCGGCGTGCCTCGCGAGTGGGTCACGGACAACATGTCCGCCCTGGTGACGGTCAAGGGCGGCAGGCGCCTCAAGGTCCAGCGCGCATACGAGTTCGCCAAGGCCGCCGGCTTCGAGCTGAAGCCGTGCCGCCCGCGCAGCCCCCAGGCCAAGGGCAAGGTCGAGTCGTCGAACCGCTTCCTGTCGCGGCTCGCGGCCTACCAGGGCGACTTCGACGGCTGGGACGACATCGACGAGATCGTCGCGCGGATCGAGGACGCCGGCAACTCCGAGCCCAACGAGACCACGGGGCTGCCGCCATCGGCGCTGTTCATGGAGGAGAAGGACGCGCTGCTGCCCGTCGGCAACCTGCGCGCCCTCGAGGAGGCGATGGGCGACGTGGCGCGCGTGGCCAGGGTGCCGGCCACGATGCCGGTCAGCGCGCACGGCGAGCCCATGTCGGTGCCCAGGCGCCGCATCGGCAGGCCCGCCCGCATCGTCTGCATGCCCGGCGGCGCGATGGACTGCCACGTCGGCGGCGAGCTGGTGGCCACGCACGTGGCGGGCGGGCCGGCCTACGACCCGGCGCACTACGCCGAGGCCATGGCCGCCAACCTCGGCCTGCCCGATTCGATAGGGGGCTCGCTGTGAGCGCCGCCGTGCAGGCCAGCCCCCTCAACCGCCTGGCGGCCAACCTCGAGGAGCTGGGGCTCGAGGGCATGGCGTCGTCGGTGCCCGAGTACGTCAGGCTCGTCGCCGACGGCAGGAAGGGCCCGGTCGACGCCATGCTCGAGCTCACCGACGCCCAGATGGCCCTCAAGCGGCGCGCCGACGACGAGCGCCGCACGAGGATGGCCAGCTTCCCCTACATAAAGACGCTGGCCGACTTCGACTGGGGCTTCCAGCCGAGCGTGCCGCGCGGGCTGGTCGAGCAGCTGGCCACGCTCGAGTTCGTCGACCGCGGCGACAACGTCGCGCTCGTCGGCAGCCCGGGCGTCGGCAAGACCCACCTGTCGATAGCCATAGGCCACGAGGCCGTTATGGCCCGCAAGCAGGTGTACTTCGCCGACTGCTCGAGGCTGGTCGAGGACCTCAAGCACGCCTCGGCGAAGGAGGCGCTGGCGCGCAGGATGCGGTTCTACGAGCACTGCAGCCTGCTGATAATAGACGAGCTGGGCTACCTCGACATCGGCAAGGAGGACGCCGACCTGCTGTTCCAGCTGGTCAACAGGCGCTACGCGCTCAAGCGGTCGACGATCGCCACGACCAACGTGCCGGTCGGCAGGTGGGGCGACGTGTTCGGCAGCAACGTCACGGCCTCGGCGGTGGCCGACAGGCTTTGCCACCACTGCGCGATGATCAAGATAACGGGCCGGTCGTACCGCCTGAAGGACGTGTCCATCGGCGGTGAGGACGGGAAGGAGGATGGCGCCTAGGCGCCGAAAGCGGCGCATCCGCGTTGGCGAATCCGGCGTATCCGCGCTGGCGCGATTGGCTAAAATGCGTTGGCGAAAATGGTGAAAATTATATTGACGCTAACACACCGTCTTGTCAGCGATGCGCACGGCCCGTTCGGCGCGCAGGCACATGGCGATCTGCCTGTGGCCGCACCCGTTGGGGGTCCGCGAGAAGATCTCGCCGACCGCCTCCCGCAGCTCCGGCCTGGTCGGCGCCTTCGGGTGCGCCAGCGCGTAGTAGTAGCTCGACCTGGCCAGTCCGGCGGCCTCCAGCAGGTCGGCGAGGGGGTACCGCCCCGAAAGCTCGCTCACGGCCGCGGCCTTCTTGCGGTTCGGGAGCGCATCTCCGCCTTCAGGGCTATCGTTTTTTTAGGTACGCCACCTGCGCCTCGAGCCTGCGGACCTCGCGCTCGAGCTCCTCCTCGCGCGTCTCGGGCGCGGACTTCGCGCCCGAGCCCCTCGGCCGGCCCTTCGGCTTGGGCCTCAGCGCGTCGGCCCCTCCCTCGCGGTAGAGACGGCACCAGCTGCCGAGCGGCGAGGCGCTCGCGATCCCGAAGAGCGCCATGGCCTCCGGCTTCGCCATCCCGCCGTCGACGACGGCGCTCGCCGCGGCGACCTTGGTCTCGTAGTCGTATGTCCTGTGGCTCCCCATGTCCAGCAGCGCGTCCCTCCCGACGGCGCGGTACGTGAGGTGCCATTGTCTCACAGCCTTCAGCGGTATCCCCAGCTTCGCGGCGGCGGCTTCGTGCCCGAGCCCGCGCTCGAAGAGCCCGCAGGCCGCCTCCCTCACCGACCTGTCGTAGATCGTCATTGAAAAGCCTCCCATCTCCTGGACTTTATTTTCCAGTCCAAGAAATGGGAGGCTTTTCACATGCGGGCCGCCTCGTTCGATTTGTGTATGGCCGCGCGGGAAGTTCGCTACCTCATTAACGAATTCGGGCTCGAAATGCTGTAATTTGGCGTTCATCGCGGCTGGCGATGTGGTGTGCCGTAGAATCGCGGGTGAGCAACACGAGGGATGGAGGCGGTATGCCCAACGAAACCTGGACTATCAAGCGATGCTTGGATTGGACGCGCGACTACCTGCGGGATAAGGGCGATGAGCGGCCTCGCCTTGCCGCGGAATGGTTGCTTTCGGGGGTGACGGGGCTGTCTCGCACGGAGATCTACATGAGCTTCGATAAACCCATGTCCGCTGAGGAGCTCGCGGCCATGCACGGTGCCGTCGTGCGCCGCGCAAAGGGAGAGCCGCTGCAATACATCATTGGGGAAACCGATTTTAGGACCATCACCGTTGCGTGTGAGCCCGGCGTCCTCATTCCGCGCCCCGAGACCGAGCTGCTGGTTGAGGAAGTGCTGCGGTATCTCGATCGGGAGGTTTTGGGGGCCGGTGAGCCGCAACGTCGCGAGCGGGTTGAGTTGCCATGGAACGCGGAGGTCGAGGCCGCCTTGGAGGCGGAACGGACGGCTGCCGAGGCTGCGCGACGGGAAGCCCCTGCAGAGCGAGAGCTGACTGAACATGACCTCGAGGTGCTCAGTGAGGAGCTGGGCGAACCTGCGGCGGCAGAGGGCGGAGCCGACGAAGGCGCCGATGTTTCGGATGGCGATGCCTCCCAAGGCGTATCGCCGCTTGAAAGCCGATTTGACGGCGTGGAGGTCGCGAATATCGAGGACGTTCTTTCGTGCCAGGCGCCCACCGTTGCTCGTGTGCTCGAGGTCGGGTGCGGTACGGGGTGCATCTCGCTTTCCATCGCTGCCGAACGGCGCGACCGCGTGCGATGCGTGGCGATCGACATCGAGCCGCGCGCCGTGGACCTGACCATCAGGAATCGCGATGCGTTGGGCATTTCGCCCCAAGCGGTCGATGTCCGCTTGGGCAACCTGGTGTCTCCGCTCGACCGGGAGACCGAGTGGGGGACGTTTGACGTGCTTGTCTCCAACCCTCCCTACATTCCAACGTCGGTGCTTACATTGCTGCCACATGAGGTGGCGGATTTCGAGCCCGATCTTGCCCTCAATGGCGGAGAAGACGGGTTGGATATTTTCAGGCGCCTGGTGAATGCCGCGCCGCATATGCTGCGTCCCGGCGGCTTGCTTGCCTGCGAGCTCTACGAGGGTCATCTCGACCAGGCCGCCGCGCTGTGTCGGGCCGCGCAGATGACCGACGTCCGCATCGTCAACGACCTCACCAATCGCCCCCGCATGATCCTCGCGCGCGTGTAGCAGAGGCGAGGGCGGAGCTGTCGTGAGATGCGCTCCCCTTGCTTGTTGCACAGATGGGCGCCCGGAAACGCTTACGCTTTCGGTTGGTCGGCACGTTAGTACGCTTGACGTTATTAACGTGATGCGTTACTATGATTGTGTCTTGTCGGGACAAAGACACCGAGAGGCTGTCGCGGGGCATTCGCGTACCGAGATTCGTTGCCTTTGGGCGCTAGGCGATGCGGAAGTTGAGACAGCTGGAGATCGCCGGAAGCCTGAACGATCTGAGGGTTCCTCCAGGTAATCACCTTGAGGCCTTGGAGGGCGACAGGGCGGGTCAGCATAGCGTGAGGGTCAACGACCAATATAGGATTTGCTTCGTATGGACTCCGACGGGTGTCAAGAACGTTGAAATCGTCGACTATCACCGATAGGGGGCTGTATGAAGCGTGAGTTGGCTCCTGTCACGCCGGGAGAACTGCTAAAAGAGGAATTTCTCGAGCCTTTGGGTATCTCGCAGTACAGGTTGTCCAAGGAGACGGGGATTCCGGCGCAGCGGATAGGGCAGATCGTTTTGGGGAGGCGCCGCGTGACGGCCGATACCGACCTTCGTCTATGCCGGTATTTCGGCTTGACAGAAGGATATTGGCTCAGGGCACAAATCGCCTACGATATCGAAGTGGCGCGTTTCGAGCTTGAGCCGGAATTGGAGAAGATCCATCCATTCGAGCACGACGCCGTTGCGATGTAGAGAGTTTTCACCGTGGGAGATCAGATGTCTACCTTCACTGAGATTATCGATAGAGCTGGCAAGGACTCAATTGCCGCAGATGTGGCAAGTGCCATTGCAGGTGGGTCTCTTGGGCCTACGGACGCCGTGGTGCGAGAAGGATTTGATCCCATTCCGATGTGGGTGGCGGATATGAGTTTTGCCACCGCCCCGTGCGTTTTGTGTGCGCTTCGTGAGCGCATCGACCACCCGTGCTTTGGTTATTTCGAAGCGCCCCAGCGCTATTACGATGCCATCATTGCGTGGCACGAGCGCCGTAACGGCGTGCATGGCATGCGCCCCGAGCACATCGCCTATGAAAACGGTGTTTTGGGCGGCGTCGCGTCCTCTCTGGCGGTTTTGTGCTCACGCGGCGACAAGGTGTTGGTGCACGCGCCAACGTACGTCGGGTTCACCAAGACCCTCAAGAATGCGGGATACGACCTTGTTGCCAGCCAGCTCGTTCCCGATGAGGACGGCGTATGGCGTATGGATTTCGACGACATGGAGCGCAAAATCGTCGAAAACGACATCCATGCTGCAATCTTCTGCTCGCCTCATAACCCCACGGGGCGCGTGTGGGAGCGCTGGGAGATCGAGCGCGCCATGGAGATCTTCCGCATACATGACGTGTACGTTGTCTCCGATGAGATTTGGTCGGACCTTCTCTTAGACGGCCATGTTCACATACCTACGCAGAGCGTGAGCGAGGACGCGTGTAACCGCACCGTCGCCCTGTATGCCCCGAGCAAGACGTTCAATTTGGCGGGGCTGGTTGGCAGCTACCGCGTGGTGTACAACGACTGGCTGCGCGCCCGTCTCGATAAAGAGGAGAGTCTTTCGCATTACAACAGCCAAAACGTCCTGTCCATGCACGCCCTATTGGGGGCGTACAGCGATGAGGGCATGGCATGGGTCGATGAGCTCACAAGCGTGCTGAGCGAAAATGCCCGCATCGCGTATGAGTTCTTCTCGGCGCTGCCCGGTGTTTCGGTTGCTCGCCCGCAAGGTACATACATGCTGTTTGTGGACTGCTCGGGTTGGTGCCGGGGGCACGACGTCAGTATTGACGATGTGTTGCGTTCGGGCGTGGAAGTAGGCGTACTTTGGCAAGATGGACGGCCCTTCGGCGGCGAGGCGACGATCAGGATGAATCTTGCGTTGCCGACCTCTCGTCTGCACGAGGCGCTCCATCGTCTCGACGAGCACGTGTTCTCATAGAAGAAAAGCTCGGTATTTGAATCGAAAGCGTGGTTGAAGGCGCGGTTGAAGGCGAGTGTCGCGTCTCGGGCGTGAAGGCCGGAAAGGAGCGACAGTGGCTCATGTGTATGAGGCGAGCATGGCGGTTGAAGGCGCATGCTCTTTGGCGCTAGACGAGGAGCAGCTGGCGTCTGCTGCAAAGAGGTTGCTTGCCGGCGATCTCGCCCTCTTGCCCACCGAGACCGTCTACGGCGTGGGCGTTGCAGTCAATGCGTATCTTGACTCGGGGGGTCTGCCCGGTTCGGAAACCGGATACGGTCGCATCTTTACGCTCAAGCACCGAGACACCTCCCAGACTGTGCCGTGGCTGGTCGACGGTCCCGATGCCTTGGATCGGTATGGGGCGTCGGTTCCCGATGCTATTCGCACGCTTGCCGCGGAGTGTTGGCCTGGAGCGTTGACCTTGGTGGTGCCCGCCGCTGCCCGTGTGCCGCATTTTATGCGCGCGGCGGATGGGACGGTCGCGCTGCGTGCCTCTGCTTCCCCCGTGATCCAAGACCTGATACGTGCAACCGGCTCGCCGCTTGCCGTGACCTCGGCGAACACACACGGGTATCCCGCTCCTGCATCGTTTGCAGAGGTCGAGCCCAGGATTCTCGAAGGCGTCGATTTGGCGGTCGATGCGGGCGAGACCGCCTGTCGGGACGCCTCGACTATCGTTGCCGTGCGTGATGGCGCTCCCGTCATCCTGCGCCAGGGTGCCCTGCCCGCCGAGACAATCGCGCGCTTGCTTGAGAATTAGTTTGGCATTGCTTCACGGCGACCGAGATATACCGGTATCATCAATCGAGGCAGAACAAAGGAGGGCGCTGTGAGTGATCGAGAGGTTGTTGAGCTCGAGGGCTTTCCTCCGCTCTCTCTGTCTGTTCGGCATTTTAGCCTGATGAATTCATTGTTAACGGTGTTCAACTCGACTGAGCCGGGAGACCCGGAAAACACACTTGCAAAGTACTTCTTGGATCATTTCGAGAACCTCAAAGAGCTTAATGTCTACGATGTTGCGGAGGAGTGCTATACCTCCCGCTCGGGGATTAGGCGATTCTGCCAATCGATAGGTTTCGATAACTTCTCTGCATTGAAGTCGTGCGAGTGGGAATGGGAGACCCATCGGAAGTTTTTCATTGGCTATACCGATCATCCTGCTTTTAAAGGGCATCTCTCCAATCAAATTGAGCGAATGATGATAGATGTGAACGAGCAGGTCACGGAAGAAGATCTGGATTCGTTGGCGCAGTTGATACACGATGCCGAGAACGTGGTGCTTCTCGCTTCGGATTTCTCTAGCATGGCGGTTCGTGAATTTCAGCAATCGATGCTGTTCATGCATAAAATTCCGCAAATTCTTACCGACTCATTTGGTAGCGAAAATAGCCTGGCAAGCCTTGGACCTAGCGATTTGGTGATTGTCATTTCGGCGTCAGGCAACTATGCGAGGGCTGCTCGAAGTGAGTTGGCAAGAAGCGCCGCGTGCCGCGTCCTGGTGACAACGAATCATGATTGTGAATTGCAGGAGTTTTTCGACGCTGTATTGCATCTGTCTCCCGATGGACACTATGGCGAGAGAACGGTGTATGCAAAATACGGTATCAACTATCTGTTTGATTTGATTTATAACCGCTACTTTGAAAAATTTGGGCGCGCTTAAAGTCAGCAATTGAGGCAGACTGGTGCCGCTTGCACATGCCGCGATTCTCTGTCTGAAATTTGCCGCCGCAACTACGGGGGTCAAAATCTGAACCCAAAACAGGGGTCCAATCTGTGAACCCCCGCAAATGTGTATCCGCTGCTAGCTTATAGGAAGCTCGAGCAAGCACGGTAATGCACGAGGCGGAAGGATTGGGCAATGCACTACAGTCATCAGCCAAAGTTTCCCGAGGGTTTCATGTGGGGCGCTTCGAGCGCTGCATGGCAGGTTGAGGGCGCCACTGAGGAAGGCGGGCGTTCCATCTCTGCCATCGATTTGAATTCAAAAACCAAGAAACCATTTGCCGACAACAGCATCGCGGCTGATCACTATCACCACTTCAAAGAAGATGTTGCGCTCATGGCCGAATGCGGCTTTACGAGCTATCGTTTTTCCCTTGCTTGGCCGCGTATTATTCCAGCGTCCGACGGGAAGGTGAACGAAGAGGGCGTAGCGTTTTACAACGCGCTTATCGACGAGCTTGTTGCCAACGGAATCGAGCCGATCGTTACCCTCTATCACTACGATATGCCTCTTTGGGTCGAAGAAGAGCTTGGTGGATGGAAGAGCCGTAAAACCATCGCCGCATTTGAGCAATATGCGCGTGTGTGCTTTGAGCGCTTTGGCGATCGCGTGAAGTACTGGCTCTCTATCAATGAGCAAAACATGCAGATCGCATACGGTGATTGGCTGGGGGTTTCCAAAGGCTGTCACGACTGGTTCCGCGATCAGTGGCGCATCAACCACATCATCAATCTTTGCCATGCCACTGCGGTCAATCTCTGCCACGAGTTGGTTCCCGGAGGAAAAATCGGTCCTGTTCCCGGCATGGTGCCAATCTATCCGGAGACATGCAGGCCGATGGACCAAATTGCCGCAATGAATGCGGAAGAGTTTACCGAAAAGATCTGGAACGATACGTATGCGTATGGCGAGTACAGCGACTTTGTAAAACGCTACTGGAAAAACAATGATATCGACCCCGGTATCGAGCCCGGCGATGAGCAGCTCATGAAGTCGGCAAAGATCGATTTCTTTGCAATTAACTGCTATCGCTCTAATACTGCGAAGTGGGCGCCCGCCGATGCCAAGGAGCATCCGTACGAACTGAATAAGACGGGCAATAAGGGCGAGCTGGTGTTTCCGGTGGTTCCGGGTGCCTATCAGCTAGTGTACAACCCCTATGTTGAATACACCGATTGGGATTGGGAAATCGATCCCATATCGATTCGGTATGTCATGCGCTACATGTGGGACCATTACCGCCTGCCTCTCATGATTACAGAGAACGGCTTTGGCGCTCATGAACATAAGGACTCAGAGGGTAAAGTCCACGATCAATATCGTATTGATTTCCTGCGCGAGAACATTTATCAGCTTGGTCTCGCTATTGAGGACGGGTGCGAAATCATCGGATATAACCCTTGGTCGTTCACCGATCTTCTTTCGACTGGCAACGGCATTGAGAAGCGGTATGGCTTTGTATACGTAGATACGACAGATGATGAGCTCAATGAGGCGCAGGACAGAGGAGAAATTCCTGCGTGCCGCCGCATCAAGAAGGATTCGTTCTACTGGTACTCCAAGCTCATTAAGTCCAATGGTGCCGAATGGGGAGGGGAAATCACCCATGGCTGCTAAGAAAGACTATGGAGCAATTTGCTCATCAATCATTGACGTATGTGGTGGCGTGGGGAACATCGCAAACGTGACCCATTGCATGACTCGTTTGCGTGTTCAGCTTAAGGATGGTTCCAAGCTGAACAAAGAGACCGCCAGCAACATTAACGGTGTCATCAATCTTGTGGTGCAGAATGGCGAATATCAGTTTGTAATCGGTCAAGATGTCGCGATGCTATACGAGGAGTTTACGCGTCAAGAGGGCATCAATGCGGGTGGTTCTGTTGACGACCCGGCTGCGGCGGCTGAGGACGGCAAGGTCGGGAAGGGCAACTTCATCGATGCGATTTTATCGTTTATCGGTGGTACGTTTTCGCCCGTGATTCCCGTGCTTGTCGCCGGCGGCCTGACTGGCGCAGTGTTGACGCTTCTTACGACGTTTGCCGGGGTTTCTCCCGATGATGGAACCTATAAGGTGTTTTATTTCCTCAACCAGGCGACGTTTTATTTCCTGCCGGTGTTCATAGGATTCTCGGCGGCGCAACGCTTGAAGTCCAATGGCTATCTCGGTGCTTTTCTCGGTGCGATTTTACTGTTCTTCACTGCCAATATGGGCGAAGACCCCATGACGTTTTTGGGCATGCCGGTAAAACTTGTGGCGTACAACTCCACGGTGTTCCCCATTATCCTGGGCGTGCTATTTATGAGCGTCGTGTATCGGGCTCTGCAAAAGTACATGCCGCTTTACACCCGCACGATCTTTGTTCCTCTGTTGACGATGCTGGTCACGGTTCCGGTTACGTTGATTGTTCTGGGCCCCATTGGCGATACGGTCGGAACCTGGCTCGCCGACGGCGTCTTTGCTCTGTATCGAGTGGCTCCGGCTCTCGCGGTCGCAATTGTCGGCCTGGGCACTCCTTGGCTTGTTTTCTTTGGCATGAATAATGCGACATATCCCGTTGTATTTGCGTTGATGGCTGAAGTTGGTTCCGATCCGCTGGTCTGCACGGGAATGGCGCCTGCGAATGTGGCAGTGGGCGGCGCCTGTCTCGCCGCGATGCTTATCGCCAAGAAGGCGGACGACAAGTCCGTTGCCGCTGGAGCCGGCATTACCGCTCTATGTGGTATTACCGAGCCCGCTGTGTATGGTGTCTTGTTTACCAAGCGCTATCCCCTCGTGGGTGCCATGATTGGCGGCGGCGTTGGCGGTTTGGTCGCGGGCTTGCTCGGAATGACGCAGTATGTGATATCCACTCCCGGTTTCATCTCTTTTGCCGCTTACATCAGCCCGGATGGAACCCTCAATAATCTATGGGTCTCCTTGGGCGTTATGGTCTTGGCGGTCGTCGTATCCTTTGTGGCAACGTTTGCCCTTGGCAAGCGTTCCATAGCAAAGGCTTAGGGCTGGATGATCCGCACGGCTCATTCAATTAATTGATGGGCTATGAAGGCGCTTGGTGTGGACACATGCCAAGCGCCTTTTACCTGTGAAAACTGTTCGTTGACCGACCAGTTATTCCGCCTGTCGAGCTCGCGTCGAACCTGCGCGGGGCTTTGACCGCCCGCGTGACACAATGCACAACGGCTTACGTTGCCCCGCGCGCCCATGGGCGCGCGGGGTGTGCGCATAGGAAGGTCCCGCGATGGCGCTCTCACTCAAAGATCTCAGCAAGGTCGACAACGCATACGTCCCTTTGGGCGGTCGCTACATCATGGCGCTCGATTCGGGCACGACCTCGGTAAGGGCCGTTATCGTAGATGAGTACGATTGCGTGGTCGCCCGGGCATCGCGCCACATCAAGACGATGTATCCGCGCTCGGGGTGGGTCGAGCAGGACCCCATGGAGATCCTCGCGTCGCAAATCGCGGTGATGATGGAGGTTCAGTTCAAGAGCGGTATCCATTCGGACCGCATCGCGGCGATCGGCATCACCAACCAGCGCGAGACCACGGTGGTGTGGGATCGCGACTCGGGCCAGCCCATCCACAACGCCATCGTATGGCAGTGCCGTCGAACCGCCGACATCTCCGACCGTCTCGTTGCCGAGGGCATGGGGGAGACCATCCGGCGCAAGACGGGGCTCATGCCCGACCCCTATTTTTCGGGCACCAAGATCAGGTGGATCCTCGACAACGTCGATGGCGCCCAGGCGGCGGTCGACGCCGGCGAGCTCATGTTCGGCACCATCGACACGTGGCTCATATATAACCTGACGGGCGCCGCGGTGCATGCGACCGACTACACCAACGCGAGCCGCACCATGCTGTTCAACATCCATACGTTGGAGTGGGACGACGAGCTGCTCAAGATGCTCGACATTCCGCGCTCCATGCTGCCCGAGGTGCGTTGGAGCTCGGACGACTACGGCAGCGTCTCGAACGAGATCATGACGTACGGACCTCCCATCACGGGCGTCGCCGGCGACCAGCAGGCGTCGCTGTTCGGTCACTGCTGCTTTACGCCGGGGTGCACCAAGAACACGTACGGCACCGGCTGCTTCATGCTCATGAACACCGGGGAGACGTGCGTCACCTCCGAGCACGGCCTCGTGTCGACCATCGGCATCGCCCAAGGCGGCAAGATCTCCTATGCGCTGGAGGGTTCGATATTCCACGCCGGCGCGACGATTCAATGGCTGCGCGACAAGCTGGGACTCATCTCGAGCGCCAAGGATGCATCCGATCTGTGCCGTCATCTCGACAGCAACGGCGGCTGCTATCTGGTGCCGGCGTTCAGCGGTCTGGGCGCCCCGTGGTGGGACCCCGATGCCCGCGGCCTGATCTGCGGTCTCACGGGGGCGAGCGATCGAGCCACCATCGTCCGCGCGGCGTGTGAGTCGATGGCGTATCAAAGCTTCGACGTGCTGCACTCGATGGAGCGCGACGCCGGCGTCAAGCTCGAGTACCTGTCCGTCGACGGCGGGGCGTCTCAAAATGAGTTCATCATGCAGTTCCAGGCGGACCTGCTCGGCATCCCCGTCGTGTTGTCGGAGAACGTGGAGACGACCGCCTTGGGCGCCGCGTATCTGGCGGGCTTGGCGGTGGGCTACTGGGAGGACCTTGAGGACCTCGAGCAGAACCGCGTGCCGGGCAAGCGCTTCGAGCCGTCCGCATCCGAGGAGGTCGTGGCGCGAAACCTGTCCGGGTGGCACGATGCGGTCGAGCGCGCGCGATCGCGTTAGCGCCCGCGTTTCCTGTGAACCTGTTAGAGTGAATACGATGCAATCATCACGAGAAAGGACGTGCACGATGCGTGTCGCTATCGCCTCCGACCATGGTGGGTTTGAGCAGAAGCAGGCCCTGGTGGATTACCTGACCAATGAGCTTGGCTGCGAAGTTTCCGATATGGGCCCCGACTCCGACGCCTCCGTCGATTACCCCGACTTTGCCGTAAAGGTCGCGCAAGCGGTTTCTACCAACGAGGCCGATCGCGGCGTGCTGGTGTGCGGCACGGGCATCGGAATGGCGCTTGCCGCGGACAAGGTGGCGGGCGTTCGCGCGTCCTCCATCACGTCCGTTCCCTTTGCCGAGCTGTTCCGCCAGCACAACAACGGCAACGTGGTGTGCCTGTCCGGTCGCTTTGTCGACCTCGACCTCAACAAGGAGATCGTGAAGACCTTCCTTACCACCGAGTTCGAGGGCGGTCGCCACGAGGCGCGCGTCGCCAAGGTCATGGCGCTCGATTAGCCCGGCCGCACCACGTCATTCGCGCGGATGGATAGCGCCTCCATGCAAGCTTCCTTTCGCGCTCTCACCCATCTCAGGCAAACGGGACGCACCAAGGGCGCCCGCATAGGCCACACAGGAGGTCTTATGACTATCGAATTCGACCGCAGCCGCGTTACGGTTGTCGACCATCCGCTTGTTCAGCACAAGCTCACGATCATGCGCAGCGAGCAGACCGGTTCCAAGCAGTTCCGCGAGCTCGTGAAGGAGCTTGCCCTCTTCGAGGGCTATGAGGCCACGCGTGATTTCCCACTCGAGGACATCGCTATCAAAACGCCTATCTGTGAGACCACCGGTAAGCAGATCTCCGGTCGCAAAGTGGCGATCGTGCCCATTCTGCGCGCCGGCCTCGGCATGGTCGATGGCCTGCTTGAGCTGATCCCTGCTGCACGCGTGGGCCATGTGGGCATGTACCGCGACGAGGTGACTCACGAGCCGCATGAGTACTATGCCAAACTCCCCGGCGATGCCGGTCAGCGCACGTGTCTGGTGGTTGACCCCATGCTGGCAACCGGTGGGTCTGCGACTGCGGCAATCGACTATCTGCGTCGTCAGGGTGTCAAGGATGTTCGCCTGCTGGTGCTCGTTGCGGCACCCGAGGGTATCAAGACCGTGCTTGAGCACGATTCCGAGGTGCGTCTGTACACGTGCGCCATCGACGAGTGCCTGAACGACGCTGCCTATATCGTGCCTGGATTGGGCGATGCGGGCGACCGCATCTTTGGAACGCTGTAGCGTCGAGCCCAACACGGCGAACATTGGATATCGCGAGGCGCCAGGGAGAAACTCCTTGGCGCCTCGCGTTGTTTTGCTCTACAATAAGCGACGCTTAAATTGCTTGTGTAAAACAAAATAATGAACGGATGTCGTATTGTGAACAAATGTTCATAAACTACGCCCGGTCATCAAATTCTTGTTGCACCGCAACACCCGAGCGATATACTGCCAAGCACTGGTACTTGCGCTCTGGCACAGCTCTGTGCCGCGCCCGTGCGTAAGGCGGACCGCAACGGAAAGGCGACCCATGCTCCAGCTCGGCCCTATACATGCGCTCCCTCTCATTGGCGGCGTTGTTTTGGGCATAGCGGGTTTCGCTCCCCTGGCAGCCATGGTGCTGTTGGTGCGCGCAAAGCGCATCAAGGGATCGATAGGCAAAGGGCTCGCGGCAATAGCCCTGTCGTTCACCTTTCTTATGGCGGCCTTGGCGCTCGTATGGGCTGGGGCGCCGCAGGATATACTGGTAGTTACGATCGGAGTCCTCGGGGGCTTCCTGATCATGTGGGCGGCACTTGCCGTCATTGCGATGAGTCGCAGACTCTAGGAGGGTTAGCGCATGGAGGCGTTCGATAAGCTGCCTGGCGAGATCAACCACCTCGTCTCGAGCTTTAGCTCAATCCCCGTAGTGGGCGACTTGATGAGTGGTGTGACCCAGTACTCGTTCTGGCTCATCGTCTCGTCGATCGTTCTGCTCATTATTATGTTCGCCTTCGCCCGTCGTGCCGCCGTTGTGCCTCACGGTCGCTTTGCCAATGCCATGGAGTATCTGGTGCAGTACCTGGAGAGCGATATCGGCGTGGGCATCTTGGGCAAGGAGTCCTGGCGTCGCCACATGCCGTTTTTGGGCACGCTGTTCATGTTCATCGTGGTCAACAACGTGATCGGCATCATTCCTGGCATGAAGCCCGGTACCGGTACCATCTCGACCACCGCCGCGCTCGCGCTCATCGCGTTCGTGTACTTCGTCTGTGTGGGCGTTAAGAACCACGGTGCTTTCGGCTACCTCAAGAGCCTCGCGCCCAAGGGCGTTGCGTTCCCGCTGAACGTCCTTATCTGGATCATCGAGGTCATCTCCACGCTGCTTCGTCCCATCACGCTCGCCGTCCGTCTGTTCTGCAACATGTTCGCCGGCCACATCGTGCTGGGTTCCTTCGCGCTGATGGTGTCGCTCTTCGCGGAGCCGCTCATCGCGCAGTTCACTGCCGCCAACCTCATGGGCGCCCTGCCCTCCGTTGCGTTTGCGGCCATTCTCTTCGTGATTTACGCCATCGAGATCTTCGTCGGCGTGATTCAGGCATACGTGTTCACCGTCCTTACCGCCGTGTACATTCAGGGCGCCGAGGCCAAGGGACACTAGCCGCACAGGTAGGGGTACCCTGCGCTTTCGTCATTCGGCCAAGCGCTTGATATAGGTATCGTATTAAAGTGCGCCACAGGAAAGGGCGCGCGAACTCAAGGAGGAAACGTGGGAGTTATCGGTTACGGTCTTGGTGTTATCGGTGCGGGCCTTGCTATCGGTCTCGCCGCACACGGCGTCGCAGGCGCCATGGCACGTCAGCCTGAGGTTCAGGACCGCGTCTTTACCGTGTTCATCATGGGCTCGGCCTTTGCTGAGGCTCTGGCCCTGATCGGCTTCGTTGTCGCACTGGTCGTTAAATAGTCGGGTCCTTGCAAAAGAACCAGGCTTGAGTCCCGAGGGGGAGTCATGAAAAACGTTGAACGCGCAGGAATCACGTTCGGGGCTGCTGCCCTGACCTTCTTCGCGCCCACCCTGGCTTTTGCGGAAGGCACTGAGTCGGGCGGCGCGGACATCCTCATCCCCAAGATGGCTGAGTTTGTTCCGGCGCTGATCATCTTCCTGCTCATCTGGTTCTTGCTCGCCAAGTTCGTGTGGCCCAAGGTTATTGGCGCCCTCGACGCTCGCGAGCAGACGATTGAGAGCAGCATCGAGCAGGCAGACGCCACCAAGGCTGAGGCTGCTGAGATTCGCGATGAGGCTGACGCCATTGTTGCTGACGCCCGTCGTAAGGCATCCGAGATCGTGCTCGAAGCCCGCTCTGATGCCGAGAAGGAGCGCTCGCGCATCGTCGCCCTCGCTCATAACGATGCGGAGGACATCATCGCCAAGGCGCGCGATCGCGCTGACGATGAGATGAAGCGCGCGTATGCTGGCGCCACCGACACCATCGCCAAGATGTCTGTCGCCGTGGCTGGCAAGATCGTGGGCGATACGCTCGCCAATGACGAGGCTAAGCAGCGCGAGCTCATCAAGAAGTACCTTGCGGAAGTGGGTGCCCTCAATGGCTAGCATGCAGATCAGCGACCGTCTCGAAAAGCGCAAGCTCGAGACGTACGCTCGGACGCTGCTCGAGGCCGCAAAGACCGAAGGCCGCGTGTATGAGAACCTCGCGCCCCTCAAGGCCGAGGCCGATGCGAGCCCCGAGGTCCTTTCGGTCCTCTCGCAGATGGCCGCTAATGGCGACTTGGACAAGCTGTCCGATGTGCTCGACCTGTACAGTGAGATGGCCGATGGCGATCAGCAGACGGTTGGTGTCACGGTTACGACGGCCGTCCCCCTCGACCATGAGCTGCGCGCCCTTATCACGCAAAAGTGCGAGCTTGACCTGGGTTGCAACGTGTTCCTCATCGAGCGCGTCGACCCGTCGATCATCGGCGGATTGATTCTTTCCGCCAACGGCCGCCGTCGCGATGCGTCGGTGCGCCATCAACTCGAGCAGGCCGGCAAGGTCATGACTCGAAACGCAACGAATTCGGAGGTATAGCCACATGTCCGAGGCAATCAATGCCGAGAACATCGAAGAGGTCCTGAGGCGCCGCCTCTTTGACCTCTCGGCTACCGTCGATACCCAAGAAGTATCTCAAGTAGCCGAGGTGGGCGACGGTATCGCCCATGTCTTCGGTCTCAAGAGCGCCATGGCCGGCGAGCTGCTCGAGTTCACGAGCTCCGTTACGGGCCGCACGGTCTATGGCCTGGCGCAAAACCTCGACCGCGACGAGGTCGGCGCGGTTCTCTTTGGCGAGGTCGACTCTATCAAGGAGGGCGACGCTTGCCGTACCACCGGTCGTGTTATGGATATCCCCGTGGGCCGTGGCATGCTCGGCCGCGTGGTGAATCCGCTCGGCCAGCCCATCGATGGCAAGGGCAGCATCGGTCAGACGAGCCGTCGTCCCATCGAGTTCAAGGCTCCCGGCGTTATTGAGCGCACTCCGGTGTGCGAGCCCGTTCAGACAGGCCTGCTCGCCGTCGATTCCATGATTCCGATTGGCCGCGGCCAGCGTGAGCTCATCATCGGGGACCGTAAGACCGGTAAGACCGCCATCGCCGTCGACGCCATCATCAACCAGCGTGGCGAGGGCATGATTTGCGTGTACGTCGCCGTGGGCCAGAAGGCCTCGACCGTCGCCGCAGTCCGCGAGACCCTGGCCGCCCATAATGCGCTTGACTACACGGTGATCGTGTCGGCAACCGCCGCTGATTCCGCAGCGCTGCAGTACATCGCGCCCATGGCCGGTGCCGCCATCGGCGAGTACTTTATGTACAACGGCGAGGATGGCCAGCCTGCGAGCGCGACCAACCCCGGCGGTCATGTCCTGGTGGTGTATGATGATCTGTCCAAGCAGGCTGTCGCCTACCGTCAGATGTCCCTGACGCTGCGTCGTCCGCCCGGACGCGAGGCCTACCCCGGCGACATCTTCTACTTGCACTCTCGCCTGCTCGAGCGCGCCTGCAAGCTCTCCGAGGCGAACGGCGGCGGCTCTTTGACCGCCCTGCCGATCATCGAGACGCAGGACGGTGACGTTTCCGCTTACATCCCGACCAACGTGATTTCCATTACGGATGGTCAGATTTACCTGCAGTCCGAGCTCTTCCACCAGGGTCAGCGCCCGGCAGTCGACGTCGGCATCTCAGTGTCCCGCGTCGGTGGCTCTGCCCAGACCAAGGCCATGAAGCAGCAGGCGGGTAACCTGCGCCTGGACCTTGCGTCCTATCGCGAGCTCGCCGGCTTCATGCAGTTCGGCAGCGACTTGGATGCGGCTACGCAAAAGCAGCTCACCCATGGCGCTCGCATGACCGAGCTTCTCAAGCAGGGCCGCTACAAGGCTCTTGACGTGGTGGAGCAGGTTGCCGTGCTGTTCGCCGGCAACGAGGGCTACCTGGACGACATGGAGCTTGCGGATATCGTCCCGTTCCGTGACGGCTTGGTGGATTACCTCAAGGGCGCTCACCGCAAGCTGCTCGAGGAGTTCCGCACGGCCAAGATGAGCGACGAGGTGGCGCAGCAGCTCGGCACTGCCATCCGTGATTACAAGAGCCAGTTCCTCGCTTCGCGCGAGGCGCAGGCTTCGGGCGCATCCGCGTCCGATGAGGAAGCGGGAGAGAACTAGGCCCTATGGCTAACCTCCGCGAAATAAAGAAGCGTATCAACTCGGTCTCCACGACCCAGCAGATCACGCGCACCATGGAGATGGTGGCGACGGCCAAGATCGCTCGCGCGCTTCAGCGCGAGGCGAGCTCCGAGGCCTACACCGCCGCCATCACCGACGTCATGCTCACGGTCGCCCAAGACGCGGGCACCGATACGAGCAACCCGCTCCTGCAGGAACCCGAGTCCTACGAGCGCGCCCTGGTGATCGCGATCAGCTCCGACCGTGGACTGGCCGGTGGCTTCAACGTGCAGGTGGAGCGTGCAGCCGAGCAGCGCATCAACCACTTCTACCGCCATGGTGCCAAGGAAGTCGAGCTCATTACCTGCGGTCGTAAGGCAACGGATTATTTCCACAAGTACCCGCACAAGGTCATGGGCATCGTGGGTGAGTCCGATGATCCCACGGTCGAAAACGCCCGCATTGTGGCCAACTACGTGATCGAAGCCTACGCGCACGGTCATATCGGCCGCGCGGACATCGTGTACTTCCACGCCAAGAACCGCGTCGAGCAGGTGCTGCGTTTGGAACGCATCCTTCCGCTCGACTCCACGGTTCTGCGCACCGCTCGTGGTCCCCGTGCGAACGAGAACGAGGCGCCCAAGGGGCTGACCTCTCCGTTTGAGTTCGTCCCTTCGGCTGAGCACGTGCTCGACAAGCTTATCCCGAGCTACGTGTTTACCGTTGTCCATCAGGCGCTGATCGACTCGGCCGCAGCCGAGCAGGGCGCTCGACGCAAGTCGATGCACTCTGCCACGGAAAACGCCAGCGCGATCATCGCCGACCTCTCGCGCACCTACAACCGTGTACGCCAGGCATCCATTACCACCGAGCTCAATGAGATCGTGGGCGGAGCCGCTGCATTGGAGGAGAACTAATGGCAGATACCATCGCTGTGAACGCAGCGGACACTGCCGGCGTCGGTCGCATCACGCGAATCATCGGCGCCGTTGTGGACGTCAAGTTCAAAAATGGCGTGCCGAACATCTACAACGCGTTGACGGTTGACGTCGACACGCCCGTCGGTCACATCAGCACCATCCTTGAGGTCGAGAGCCAGCTGCCCGGCGACGTTGCTCGCTGCGTTGCCATGACCTCCACCGACGGCCTCCAGCGCGGGCTCGAGGTCGTTGACACCGGCGCCCCCATGCAGATGCCGGTGGGCAAGGGCACGCTCGGTCGCATCTGGAACGTCATGGGCGAGCCTGTTGACGGCAAGGAGATGCCCGAGGTCGACGCCTACTACCCGATTCACCATCCCGCACCGGCGTTTGACCAGCTCACGACCAAGACTGAGATCTTCGAGACCGGCATCAAGGCTGTCGACCTGCTCGAGCCCTATATCCGCGGCGGCAAGACCGGCCTGTTCGGCGGCGCCGGCGTTGGTAAGACGGTGCTTATCCAGGAGCTCATCAACAACCTCGCGCAGGAGCACGGCGGCACTTCGGTGTTCACCGGCGTTGGCGAGCGTACCCGTGAGGGCACCGACCTGTACCTCGAGATGAGCGAGTCGGGCGTTATCGACAAGACCTGCCTGGTCTACGGCCAGATGAACGAGCCCCCGGGAGCGCGTCTGCGCATCGGTCTGGCCGGTCTGACCGAGGCGGAGTACTTCCGCGATCGCGGCCAGGACGTCCTGCTGTTCATCGACAACATCTTCCGCTTCTCCCAGGCTGGCTCCGAGGTCTCGGCCCTGCTGGGCCGTATGCCCTCCGCTGTTGGTTACCAGCCCACCCTCGCTACCGAGATGGGCGACCTGCAGGAGCGCATCACCTCCACCAAAACCGGTTCCATCACTTCGGTGCAGGCCGTCTACGTCCCCGCCGACGACCTTACCGACCCGGCGCCCGCCACGACGTTCACCCACCTGGATGCCACCACGGTGCTTTCCCGCTCCATCTCCTCGCTGGGCCTGTTCCCGGCCATCGACCCGCTTGCGTCCACCTCTGACGCTCTCGACCCCTCCATCGTGGGCGAGGAGCACTACCGCGTGGCCGTGCGTGTCCAGGAGATTCTGCAGGAGTACTCCGACCTTCAGGACATCATCGCCATTCTCGGTATGGACGAGCTTTCCGACGAGCAGCGCCTCACGGTGAACCGCGCTCGTAAGATTCAGCAGTTCCTGTCCCAGTCCTTCCACGTGGCAGAGAAGTTCACCGGCAACCCTGGCGTGTACGTGCGCGTTGAGGACACGGTCCGCTCCTTTGCCGCCATTATCGACGGTGAGTGCGACGACCTGCCCGAGCAGGCTTTCCGTTACGCCGGCACCATCGACGACGTGCGCGAGCGCGCCGCCAAGATGGGGGCGTAGCACATGGCCATGAAGCTGCGCGTCGTCTCGCCCGAGGAATGTGTCTTCGAAGGCATGGTCGCCTATGTGGCTGTGCCCTCCACGGCTGGCGAGTTCGGCATCCTGCCGCATCACGCCAGTGAGATCTGCACGATCGAGAGCGGTCGCATCCGCGTCTCCGAGCAGCAGATGGGCGTGACCGACCGTGTCTTCGCCGTCGAGGACGGATACGTTCAGGTTGCGAATGACGAGGTCATTGTTTTGGCCACGCGCGCCATCGATACGTCCAAAGTCGATGTGGAGGAAGTTGCGGCTCGCTTGTCCGACCTTGAGTCCCAGATGGGGAAAATGTCGGAAAATGACGGTCGCCGCGCCTACCTCTATAATGAAATCGCATGGTGCAAGCTGCTGCTTGCGCAGTAGGCGATTGCGGGTTCCCGCAAAAGCCCCAAGCGAATGACATCATGCCCGGGTCGCCCCGGGCATGATTTTTTGAAAGGGACACGTTTGGACATCATCCGCGTTGAGGGTGGCCACGCAATCGAGGGCCGCGTTTGTGTTTCGGGTGCGAAGAACTCCGCGCTCAAGCTCATGGCGGCCACGCTTTTGGCTCCCGGTAAAACGACTCTCGAGAACGTCCCGAACATCTCGGACGTGCACGTTATGGGCAAGGTGCTCAAGCGCATGGGCGCCGTTATCGAGGTGGTTGACGAGCATACGCTGATCATCGACACCTCTGCCGTCGATTCGTGGGAGGCCCCGTACGAGCTCGTGGCCAAGATGCGCGCCTCGACTGCCGTCATGGGTCCCTTGCTCGGCCGCTTTGGCTGTGCCAAGATTGCCATGCCCGGTGGTTGCAACTTGGGCGCTCGCAAGATCGATATGCACATCCTCGGCCTCGAGGCCCTGGGCGTCGAGTTCGATACCGACCATGGGTATATTCACGCCACGGCTCCGCAGGGGCTGGAGGGGACCTCGGTCACGCTGGAGTTCGCGAGCGTCGGCGCCACGGAGAACCTGATCATGGCGTCGGTCAAGGCCCGCGG
Organism: Collinsella stercoris DSM 13279; assembly: GCF_020735465.1. Taxonomy (GTDB): domain Bacteria; phylum Actinomycetota; class Coriobacteriia; order Coriobacteriales; family Coriobacteriaceae; genus Collinsella; species Collinsella stercoris. The sequence continues at coordinate 2,139,835 of NZ_CP085935.1, forward strand.
CACCACCGTTATCGACAACGCCGCCCGCGAGCCCGAGATCGTGGACCTCGCCAATATGCTCAACGAGATGGGCGCGCGCATTACCGGCGCGGGCACGCCGGTCGTCACCATCGAGGGCGTCGACGAGCTTCACCCCGTGACGCATCGCGTGGTCGGCGACCGCATCGAAGCGGGCACCTTCATCGTGGCGGCGGCGCTCATGGCGGGCCCCGCCGGCGTGGAGGTCGTCGGGTTCAACCCGCATCATCTGGGCATGGTCATCAAGAAGTTCGAGACCATGGGAATCCAGATCGAGCGCATCGACAACGGCGTTCGCGTGTTCCGCTGCGAGCAGTTCGCCCCGGTCGACATTCAGACCCTGCCGTTCCCTGGGTTCCCCACCGACATGCAGGCGCAGGTCATGGTGCTCTCCGCCTTGGCGCAGGGCAACTCCATCATCACCGAGAACATCTTCGAGAATCGCTTCATGTTCGCCTCCGAGCTCGTTCGCATGGGTGCCGAGATCCGCGTCGAGGGGCACCACGCCATGATTCACGGTGTGGATGGCTTCTCGGGTGCGCAGGTGACCTCTCCGGACCTGCGTGGTGGCGCCGCCTTGGTCATTGCCGGGCTGATCGCCGACGGGTACACAGAGGTCTCGGCGATTCACCACATCTATAGGGGCTACGAGCGATTCGTCGAGAAGCTGAGCAATCTCGGCGCTTCGATCGAGTGCGTCGCCCTGCCCGATCCAATTGACGATTAGCGAGTAAATGTAGGTAGTTATGGGCCATCGTAAAAAGCCAATTCAGGAGGGGCACCGTCCCTCGACCGGAGCGAGCAGCCGGATTTACAGTCGTGAGAACGTGGGGCGCTATTCGGAGCGCGCCCGCCAGCGTCGTCGGGGCCGCATGATCAAGCGGGGCGTCCTCGGTGGCCTGTTGGCCGTCCTGCTCGTCGGTGTTGTCGGTGTGGGCGCATGGTTCACGCGCGTGGTGGACAACCTTGGAGGCAACGGCCTCATCGATGGCGGGATCCGGGCTATCTTGAGCGACTCGGACGTCGCCCGCGAGCCGTTCTACGTGTTGCTCTTGGGCACCGACGGCCGCCCGGGCGAGGAGGTCTATCGTTCGGACTCCATCATCCTGGCGCGCATCGACCCCACGGAAAAGAAGGCGTCGCTCATCTCCATCCCGCGTGACACCATGGTCGTGTATAACGGGGAGACCATGAAGATCAACGCCACGCATGCTGCGGGTGGCCCCGAGGGCGTTGTCCAGGCGGTGAACGATCTGTGCTTTAACGGCGAGCAGAAGATCTCCCACTACGCCGAGATCAACTTTGAGGGCATGGAGGATCTCATCGATGCGGTCGGCGGCATCGATCTTGAGGCGACCGAGGAGGTCGACGACCCCGAGCATCTCGACATCAAGATCGAGAAGGGCTTCCAGCATATGGACGGCGCCACCGCGCTCACCTACGCCCGCTGCCGCTACACGTATGTCGATGGCGACTTCACGCGCATGCGTCATCAGCGCCAGGTCTTGAGCGCCCTCGCGAAAAAAATCCTGAACGACCTCGATCCGGCCACGATCATGGGCACGGTCGAGGAGCTCTCCAAGGTCGTCATCACCACGTTGGGCGTTCAGGACATCGTGTCGGTGGCAAACGCGATGCGCGGCATGGACGTCGAAAACGACATGTATGTGGCAAACGTTCCCTCCTACGCCGACGAGACGACCTGTGTGAACGGCGTGAGCTACGTGTTCGTGTATGAGGACAAGTTGGCCGAGATGATGCAGCGTCTCGATGCGGGCGAGAATCCCGAGGGCCCGCAGACGATGGGTGAGGACACCTCGGGCGCCTCGACGGCGGGCGACATCATGACCGATTCCTCGTCGGAGACCGATGGCGAAGGCGTCGAGTAGCGCTTTGCGCCAACCGGGGCTCTGAGCCCCCAGTCGGCCCCTTTGACTCAAAAGCACCCCTGGCATACGCTTGGGGTGCTTTTTCGTTATCGCCCCATGGCGAGACCCAAAGACATGGAGGACGCGAACATGACCGATGTTCTGGAGAGATTTTTACGGTACGTGCAGGTGGACACGCAGTCGGCGGATGAGCACTGCGATCAGGTGCCGTCGACCGATATTCAGTTTGACCTCGCGCGCTTGCTGGCGGACGAGTTGGGGGAGATGGGCGCCCGCGATGTGACGGTGACCGAGCACGCCTATGTCACGGCGCTGATCCCGCCGTCGCCCGGATCTGAGGACCGCCCCAAGCTCGGCTTGATCGCGCATCTCGACACCACCGAACAGGCCCCTGGTTTTGGGGTCAAGCCGCATGTCCTCACCTACGATGGAGGGGATCTGGTGTGCGGCACGGTCGACGGCAAGCCCGTCTCGATCAGCCCTGAGCTTCTCCCCGCCCTCAACGACCTGGTGGGCGAGGAGCTCGTGTGCACCGACGGCACCACCTTGCTCGGTGCCGATGACAAGGCGGGCGTCGCTGAGATCATGGCGCTCGCCGCGCTGCTGTGCGAGCATCCCGAGTTGCCTCACCCGGCGATCGGCATTTGCTTTTGCCCCGACGAGGAGATCGGTCACGGGGCGGAGCTGCTCGACGTCGAGGGCTTTGGCTGCACGTACGCCTACACGGTTGACGGCGGTCCGATCGGCGAGCTCGAGTGGGAGTGCTTCAACGCCGCCGAGGCGGTCGTGAGCTTCCAGGGATTCTCAATCCATCCCGGTGACTCAAAGGGACGCATGGTCAATGCGGGAGAGCTCTTCCATCGCTTCCATGGGCTGCTCCCGGCCGCCCAACGGCCCGAATATACAGAAGGCTATGAGGGCTTCTATTATCTAGAGGGCGTGAGCGCCACGGTCGAGCACGCCACGGCACGCTATATCATTCGCGATCATGACGCCGGAAAGTTCCAGGCAAAGATCGACCACCTGCTCTCCGCCGCCGCCTTTGTCAATGAGGAGCAGGGCCGCGAGCGCGTGACGGTCGAGATCAAGCAGCAGTACCGCAACATGGCGGAAGTCGTCGCTGAGTACCCCGAGCTCATCGAGGAGGCCAAGCACGCGTTTGAGGAGGAGGGCATCGCCCCGAACGTGATTCCCATCCGCGGCGGAACGGACGGCGCGCAGCTGTCGTTCCGCGGCCTGCCCTGCCCCAACCTTTCGACGGGCGCGTTTTGCTGCCATGGCGTGAACGAATTCATCCCGGTGCGGTCGCTCGAGACGATGGTTCGAGTCCTCGAGCGCCTTGTGGCCCGCTTCGCGTAGCGTGGAGACCGGGGGTGTTCGGCGTTTGACTCCCGCGTCGGCCTCTCGTAGGGTACTATGCTACAAAACGGTTAGAGAAGGGAAACATCTGCCATGGAGCATGGGGAGACGGCTGTCGAGCATCATCTGACGATGGCGAACGAGGACTATCTCGAGTGCATCGTGCGCATTGAGTGTGAGGACGGCAATGACAACGAGGCCGGCATTAGGTCCGTTGACATCGCGCAGCGCCTAGACGTGTCCAAGGCATCGGTGAACAAGGCGATCACCGCCCTTAAAACACAGGGCATGGTCGAGCAGTCGCATTACGGCAAGGTCCGCCTGACTTCCCTGGGAAGGGAGATCGGGTCTGCCGTGTGGCGCCGGCATCGCATGCTTCGGGCCTTTCTTGTTGATGAGCTCGGCGTGGATTTCGATCGAGCCGACTCGGAGGCTTGCGTTATGGAACATGCCCTGTCGGAAGACACGATGAACCGCTGGCTGTCCCATCTTGAGGAGTCGGGAATCTCCATCGACGATTAGCGTCACGTCGCTGCGCGCCGGCCTGATCGGTTGATTCCGCGCAAATGGGTCACGTCCCGCCCCCATGGAGCAGATCGCTTCGTGAGGGCGGGATTTTCTTTCTTACAGTTTGCTTGGATTCGTCCCCATCCGGTTGGCTCGCATGACTTGGGGTATATCGAACAAGGCATGGGCAATGCGATTGAGTCACTGTGAGGAGTGCATGCGCGCATGAGCGCGATACTACGATTCGGAACAGATGGTTGGCGTGCTCGCCTTGATGGCGACTTTACCAACGAGAACGTCATACGAGTGGCGGACGCCGCGGGGGCCCTGTGGGCACAGCAAGCGACCGGTTCGCTGGTTTACGTCGGCTTTGACACGCGTCCCGGCGCCAAGGACTTTGCGCGCTTGGCTGCCAAGGTGCTTGCGGCGCACGGTCTTGTGGTCAAGGTGTCAGATCGCTATGTTCCCACGCCCGCCCTTGCGTGGACGGTTGCCCAAGACGCGCGCGCCGTGGGCGGCCTTATGGTGACCGGCTCCCACAATCCCAATGACTATCAAGGCATTAAGTTGCGGATGGCCGATGGCGGTGTGGGCTCCGAAGAGTTTTACGAGGAACTGCAGCGCACGATCGACCCGGACCCTACAAGCGACCGAGGCCCCATACAAGAGACGGATTTCCTCACGCCGTATTTTGACCACCTCTATACCATGGTCGATGCGGAACGCATCAACGCGGCGCATCTCAAATTGGTCTATGACCCGCTGTACGGCTCGGCGAGTGGGTATTTTGCAGACCTCTTGCGGGCGATGGGCATCGATGTGACCGAAATCCATGGAACGGTAGACGAAGAAACGGATGCGACGCACCCGGAGCCCATCGAGCCGTGGGTAGACGACTGCGAACGCGCCGTTGTGGAGTGCGGGGCATGCGCCGGCTTGGTCAACGACGGCGACGGGGATCGAGTCGGCGCCGTCGACGAGCACGGGCGGTTCGTCAATTCGCAAAAGGTCATCGCGATCATCCTGGGACATCTGTGCAAGAACCGCGGATGGTCGGGTCGCGTTGTCCTCAACCTGTCCTCGTCGATCTTGACGCGCCGCGTCGCAAAAGAGCTCGGGTGCAGGCTTTCAATCAAGCCGGTCGGTTTCAAACATATATATAGCGAGATGAAAAAGCACGACGTCTTGCTCGGCGGGGGAGAGGCCGGCGGTATAGGTATTGCCTGCCATATGCCGGAGCGCGACGGCATCCTTACCAACTTGCTGCTGTGTGAGGCGATGGCAGAGACGGGCAAGACGCCGGGCGAGTTGGTCGAGGAACTTGAGGATCGCTGCGGGCGCTATCACTATGCAAGGCGAGACTTGCGGGTCGACCCCGAGGTCATCGAGATGTTCCGCACGATCCTACCGGGTCTGAACCCGCCCGTCGTTGCAGGAAGGGTGCCCGTGGCCGTGAGCCATATGGACGGCTTGAGGTTGGAATTTGCCGATGAATCGTGGCTGCTCCTGCGCCCCTCGGGCACGGAGCCGGTTGTCCGCGTGTATGCAGAGGCATCTACGATCGAGTTGCGAGATGAATTGCTCGAGGCCGGAACTGATTTGGCTCACGGTGAGTTCTCTTGAGGTAAAGGCAGCGAGTAAGGGCAGCGAGTCAGAGTTCTCACAGGTAACCGACCATATTCGTGCTAGCGTGCGATCCTATCTATATGGATAGGAAGCTTCCATCTGGAAACGATTTGTGTACAACATGTGGAGACGTAAATAGTCGCCCCCGCGCCCTCCCGACTCTGGCAATATATCTCCTTGCCGCGCGGGTGGCCGAGCGAAGACGAGGCCGACGGACCCGCGGCGGGTACCTTGAGAACCGGATACCGCGAAGAGACGGAAATGAAGTGGAGACACCATTTTAACAGGTGTCACAGTGATGTACTTTTCAAGATGTGTAAGGTCCGAGCCCTGAGGGCTCGGCACCCGTTTCAACTTCCTTGAACCAGTTTACACGCTGAGCATCGAATGGAATCCGAACCAGCATGCATGCTGGTCGGGACGGGCTCACCCCGCCGAACCATGATCGCGACCGGACCGCGCGTCCGGCCATCATATTTGGACGGAGAGTTCGATCCTGGCTCAGGATGAACGCTGGCGGCGCGCCTAACACATGCAAGTCGAACGGCACCCGCCCTCGGGCGGAAGCGAGTGGCGAACGGCTGAGTAACACGTGGAGAACCCGCCCCCTCCTCCGGGATAGCCTCGGGAAACCGTGGGTAATACCGGATGACCCCGGCAGGCCGCATGGCCGGCCGGGCAAAGCCCAGACGGGAGGGGATGGCTCCGCGGCCCATCAGGTAGACGGCGGGGTGACGGCCCACCGTGCCGACGACGGGTAGCCGGGTTGAGAGACCGACCGGCCAGATTGGGACTGAGACACGGCCCAGACTCCTACGGGAGGCAGCAGTGGGGAATCTTGCGCAATGGGGGGAACCCTGACGCAGCGACGCCGCGTGCGGGACGAAGGCCCTCGGGTCGTAAACCGCTTTCAGCAGGGATGAGACAAGACGGTACCTGCAGAAGAAGCCCCGGCTAACTACGTGCCAGCAGCCGCGGTAATACGTAGGGGGCGAGCGTTATCCGGATTCATTGGGCGTAAAGCGCGCGTAGGCGGCCCGGCAGGCAGGGGGTCAAATGGCGGGGCTCAACCCCGTCCCGCCCCCTGAACCGCCGGGCTCGGGTCCGGTAGGGGAGGGTGGAACACCCGGTGTAGCGGTGGAATGCGCAGATATCGGGTGGAACACCGGTGGCGAAGGCGGCCCTCTGGGCCGAGACCGACGCTGAGGCGCGAAAGCTGGGGGAGCGAACAGGATTAGATACCCTGGTAGTCCCAGCCGTAAACGATGGACGCTAGGTGTGGGAGGGGAACCCTTCCGTGCCGCAGCCAACGCATTAAGCGTCCCGCCTGGGGAGTACGGCCGCAAGGCTAAAACTCAAAGGAATTGACGGGGGCCCGCACAAGCAGCGGAGCATGTGGCTTAATTCGAAGCAACGCGAAGAACCTTACCAGGGCTTGACATGCGCGTGAAGCCGGGGAGACCCGGTGGCCGAGAGGAGCGCGCACAGGTGGTGCATGGCTGTCGTCAGCTCGTGTCGTGAGATGTTTGGTTAAGTCCAGCAACGAGCGCAACCCCCGCCGCATGTTGCCAGCACCTCGGGTGGGCACCCATGCGGGACCGCCGGAGTCAATCCGGAGGAGGGCGGGGACGACGTCAAGTCATCATGCCCCTTATGCCCTGGGCTGCACACGTGCTACAATGGCCGGTACAGCGGGATGCGATGGCGCGAGCCGGAGCGGATCCCTGAAAGCCGGCCCCAGTTCGGATTGGGGGCTGCAACCCGCCCCCATGAAGTCGGAGTTGCTAGTAATCGCGGATCAGCATGCCGCGGTGAATGCGTTCCCGGGCCTTGTACACACCGCCCGTCACACCACCCGAGTCGTCTGCACCCGAAGTCGCCGGCCCAACCGAGAGGGGGGAGGCGCCTAAGGTGTGGAGGGTGAGGGGGGTGAAGTCGTAACAAGGTAGCCGTACGGGAACGTGCGGCTGGATCACCTCCTTTCTAGGGAGCGAGAGCGCTTTCTGAAAGCACTAGAGAACCATATCTCACAATTGTTGCGGCGCAGGTGTGCCCGCGTCCCCGCTTCCGTGCCGTCCCTTCGCGTGTCCGGTCCCCGGGGTCACCCCGCGTACCTTGAGAGCCGCATAGCGACAAGACGGATCTAGAGAGAGATCTGATCGATTCTTCTATATCGAGATATGAGATATATCTTCCAATCTGCATATATAGTAAGTTGCATGACGATCGCCGGTGGCGCTGAGCCACCTGGCGTATGCGACACCCAGACATTCAAGTGTCTAGATACGGCGTCCCGCACGGAAGGTGCGGGAAGATATCTAGGGCGCACGGCGGATGCCTTGGCACATGGAGCCGAAGAAGGACGCGGCAAGCTGCGATAATCCGCGGTTAGGGGCACACACCCTTCGACCCGCGGGTCTCCGAATGGGCGAACCCGCCAGGAGAAGTCCTGGCACCCTCCGGATGAACTCATAGTCCGGAGGGGGACAACCCGGGGAACTGAAACATCTAAGTACCCGGAGGAGAAGAAATCAACATCGAGATTCCCCGAGTAGCGGCGAGCGAAAGGGGACCTAGGCCAAACCGTGGAGCGGGCCGGCGCCAGCCTTTGCCGCCCACGGGGTTGAAGGGCCGACCGTCCGGGGGCTGGCGCCCCCGGCGGGCATCCATCCAGGGGAGCCGAACGGCATGGGAAGGCCGGCGGCACAGGGTTAGGGCCCCGTAGGCGCACCCTGGGATGGAGCCCGGAGTCGGTCCCTGAGTAGGGCCGGGCACGTGAAACCCGGTCCGAACCCGGGGGGACCACCCTCCAAGCCTGAATACTCCCATGTGACCGATAGCGCACCAGTACCGTGAGGGAAAGGTGAAAAGCACCCCGGGAGGGGAGTGAAACAGTACCTGAAACCGTGCGCCCGCAAGGCGTCGGAGCACCCATGCGGTGTGACGGCGTGCCTTTTGTAGAATGAGCCAGCGAGTTGCTGGCACGCGGCGAGGTTAAGCTGGGAAGCGAGCCGGAGCGAAAGCGAGTCCGAAACGGGCGTTCCCAGTCGCGTGCCGCAGACGCGAAGCCGGGTGAGCTATCCCTGGGCAGGCTGAAGCGGGGGTAAGACCCCGTGGAGGGCCGAACGGACGTACGTTGAAAAGTGCGCCGATGACCTGGGGATAGGGGTGAAAGGCCTATCAAACCCGGAGATATCTCGTTCTCCCCGAAATAGCTTTAGGGCTAGCGTCGCGCGTTAACCGCCGGAGGTAGAGCACCGGATCGATGAGGGGGCTTCGCCGCCTACCGATTCGAACCGAACTCCGAATGCCGGTCGGTCCAGAGCGCGGCAGTCAGAGCATGTGGGCTAAGCTGTGTGCTCGAGAGGGAAACAGCCCAGACCGCCCGCTAAGGCCCCCAATTCTCAGTTAAGTGGCAAAGGATGTGCGTCCGCGCAGACAACCAGGAGGTTGGCTTAGAAGCAGCCACCCCTTCAAAGAGTGCGTAACAGCTCACTGGTCGAGTGGACATGCGCCGACAATACACGGGGCTAAACTGAGAGCCGAAGCGGCGGCAATGATCCATCATTGGGTAGGGGAGCGTCCCCAGCGGGGCGAAGCCGGAGGGTCACCGACGGTGGACTGCTGGGGAGTGAGAATGCTGGCATGAGTAGCGAGAGACGAGAGAGTAACTCGTCCGCCGTAAACCCGAGGTTTCCTGGGCGAGGCTAATCCTCCCAGGGTCAGTCGGGGGCTAAGCCGAGGGCGGATGCCGTAGGCGAAGCGCAGCAGGTGGACATTCCTGCACCGGAGATGCACCGTCACGACCGACGGGGCGACGGATTGGGGTGGCTCGGCGGGGTTCTGGACGTCCCCGTGATGGAGCGCGGCCCGGGTACCAGGCAAATCCGGTACCCACTGAGGGCGAGGCTCCGGACGAAGCGAGAGAGCGAAGCGAGTGAGCCCGTGGTCCCCAGAAAAACCCCTAGGCAGGGGCATCTCCGCCCGTACCGCAAACCGACACAGGTGGGTGGGTAGAACATACCGAGGCGATCGGGTCAACCATGGTCAAGGAACTCGGCAAAATGGCCCCGTAACTTCGGGAGAAGGGGCGCCGGCGCGTACGTGGAGGGACTCGCTCCCCGAGCGGAGGCCGGCCGCAGTGAAGAGGCCCAATCGACTGTTTACCAAAAACACAGGACTCTGCAGAAGGCGAGAGCCGACGTATAGGGTCTGACGCCTGCCCGGTGCCGGAAGGTCACGCGGAGGGGTTAGCCAAAAGCGAAGCCCCGAAGCCAAGCCCCGGTAAACGGCGGCCGTAACTATAACGGTCCTAAGGTAGCGAAATTCCTTGTCGGGTAAGTTCCGACCTGCACGAAAGGCGCAACGAATTGGGCGCTGTCTCGACCATGGACCCGGTGAAATTCCACTAGTCGTGAAGATGCGACTTACCCGCGGAAGGACGGAAAGACCCCGTGAACCTTCACTGCAGCTTGGCATTGGCCGCTGGCCCGTCGCGTAGAGGATAGGCGGGAGGCTTCGAAGCCCGGGCGCCAGCCCGGGTGGAGCCGACCTTGGAATACCGCCCTCGGCGCGCCGGCGTCCTAACCCCGGGCCGTGATCCGGCCGGGGGACCGTGCCAGGTGGGTAGTTTGACTGGGGCGGTCGCCTCCTAAAGGGTAACGGAGGCGCGCGAAGGTCCGCTCGGGACGGTCGGCAACCGTCCTCAAAGAGTGCAAGAGCGTAAGCGGGCTTGACTGCGAGGCAGACACGCCGAGCAGGTGCGAAAGCAGGCTCTAGTGATCCGGCGGCCCCGCGTGGGTGGGCCGTCGCTCAACGGATAAAAGGTACTCCGGGGATAACAGGCTGATCTTGCCCAAGAGTCCACATCGACGGCAAGGTTTGGCACCTCGATGTCGGCTCATCGCATCCTGGGGCTGGAGCAGGTCCCAAGGGTACGGCTGTTCGCCGTTTAAAGCGGTACGCGAGCTGGGTTCAGAACGTCGTGAGACAGTTCGGTCCCTATCCTCCGCGGGCGCAGGAGAATCGAGGGAGGCTGCCCCTAGTACGAGAGGACCGGGGTGGACGCACCTCCCGTGAACCAGTTGTCGACCAACGGCACGGCTGGGTAGCGGCGTGCGGCGCGGATAACCGCTGAAGGCATCTAAGCGGGAAGCCGTTCCCGAGATCAGTTCTCCTTTTCGGTAAGGGCCCAGGTAGACTACCTGGTCGATAGGCCGCAGGTGCAAGGGGCGCGAGCCCCTCAGCCGAGCGGTACTAATAGCCCGAGCTCTTACCCGCATCCGACCGGCGGGACGCCATACATGCAAGTATCTAAGGTGTCGCGTCGTCAAGGTCAGGTCGATCGAAGTTCCGTCTCTCGAAGTCGCTGTGCGGCCCTCAGGGCACGCGCGTGTCACCCGGGTGGGAGGCCCGAGAGCCGCCCACCGGTCAGCGGCCATTGCGTGCGGGGCACGCCCGGTCCCATTCCGAACCCGGAAGCTAAGCCGCACCGCGCCGATGGTACTGCGGGGGAAGCCCGTGGGAGAGCAGGGCGCCGCTGACCGGTGGACGGCTCTCGCCCTTTTTAGACAGGCGAGACGGGGAGGGGGAGCTGCGAGCTCCCCCTCCCTTTTTTTCGTCGCGCGCGCCGCGCGGCGCGCGGCCCGTCGCGGCCCGGGCCGTCCGCAGGTGCGGCCCCCGCCTCCGGGGCGCGGCTCGCCGCCCGCCGGAGGGCCCCGGGCGCCGGCGGCGCGTGTGGAGGGACGCGGCGCGCGGGCGCGCCTCCCCCGTCTGCGGGTACAATGGATGCGTTGTGTCCCGTGCATCGCTTGTGATCGCGCGGCAGCGCTCTTCTAGCTTGCTTTACTACCTCATCGTGCGTACGTCCTTGTGACGGAGACTCGCGTCAGCTTTTCCGATGGGCTCAGATTCTTACAAGCTTCAAAATGGCCTGTGGATGCTTTTACTCCAGCTAACTATTCCCATCCCGGGCCGTCTGCGCAGCGCGTGAAGGGTCATGTCTTACAAGGGCATGATGGCACCAATCCGGCAAGGCCTATTGCCATGCTCCATGGTGCGTGAATGCCCGTTCTGGATATTTTGAGTAGCCATCTTGGGATGACACATTCGCATGAATCCTGGTTACTAATTGATGGGCCAACATAGGTAAGGCCTCATCGCCAGTGCTTCGATATTGGACAGTAGCGGAATCGATGAACGTTGAGTGTTCCCGAAGATCTCATAGCGATCTTGCATTCAAATACATATGAACCTGTTTTCACGTTCTTTCGTGCCCTTTCCGTTCAATTGATTTTGTTTGAAAGTCGCTATTGAACGTTAGTCAACGGCGTCTATAGGCTTACTCGATCGAAGAAGAGTCCCTAATTGGATAAGGGGTGGGCAAGCAACTGACGGGCATGTCGCAGCGTGACTAAGAAAAAGTCCAATAAGTTTCTTAGTTCGAATGCAGTTGCCTGTCGATTGTCATCTCAAGTTTTGAAAATCTTCCTCTTTGTAAATTGGAATCTCACTATCGGTAAGCGGTTGATATATGTCGATAAACGAGAGATGAGCACAATATATAGTGGTATAAGCCTATGAATTAGAATCAAATATGTACAACATGTGGAGACGCAAATAGTCGCCCCCGCGCCCTCCCGACTCTGGCAATATATCTCCTTGCCGCGCGGGTGGCCGAGCGAAGACGAGGCCGACGGACCCGCGGCGGGTACCTTGAGAACCGGATACCGCGAAGAGACGGAAATGAAGTGGAGACACCATTTTAACAGGTGTCACAGTGATGTACTTTTCAAGATGTGTAAGGTCCGAGCCCTGAGGGCTCGGCACCCGTTTCAACTTCCTTGAACCAGTTTACACGCTGAGCATCGAATGGAATCCGAACCAGCATGCATGCTGGTCGGGACGGGCTCACCCCGCCGAACCATGATCGCGACCGGACCGCGCGTCCGGCCATCATATTTGGACGGAGAGTTCGATCCTGGCTCAGGATGAACGCTGGCGGCGCGCCTAACACATGCAAGTCGAACGGCACCCGCCCTCGGGCGGAAGCGAGTGGCGAACGGCTGAGTAACACGTGGAGAACCCGCCCCCTCCTCCGGGATAGCCTCGGGAAACCGTGGGTAATACCGGATGACCCCGGCAGGCCGCATGGCCGGCCGGGCAAAGCCCAGACGGGAGGGGATGGCTCCGCGGCCCATCAGGTAGACGGCGGGGTGACGGCCCACCGTGCCGACGACGGGTAGCCGGGTTGAGAGACCGACCGGCCAGATTGGGACTGAGACACGGCCCAGACTCCTACGGGAGGCAGCAGTGGGGAATCTTGCGCAATGGGGGGAACCCTGACGCAGCGACGCCGCGTGCGGGACGAAGGCCCTCGGGTCGTAAACCGCTTTCAGCAGGGATGAGACAAGACGGTACCTGCAGAAGAAGCCCCGGCTAACTACGTGCCAGCAGCCGCGGTAATACGTAGGGGGCGAGCGTTATCCGGATTCATTGGGCGTAAAGCGCGCGTAGGCGGCCCGGCAGGCAGGGGGTCAAATGGCGGGGCTCAACCCCGTCCCGCCCCCTGAACCGCCGGGCTCGGGTCCGGTAGGGGAGGGTGGAACACCCGGTGTAGCGGTGGAATGCGCAGATATCGGGTGGAACACCGGTGGCGAAGGCGGCCCTCTGGGCCGAGACCGACGCTGAGGCGCGAAAGCTGGGGGAGCGAACAGGATTAGATACCCTGGTAGTCCCAGCCGTAAACGATGGACGCTAGGTGTGGGAGGGGAACCCTTCCGTGCCGCAGCCAACGCATTAAGCGTCCCGCCTGGGGAGTACGGCCGCAAGGCTAAAACTCAAAGGAATTGACGGGGGCCCGCACAAGCAGCGGAGCATGTGGCTTAATTCGAAGCAACGCGAAGAACCTTACCAGGGCTTGACATGCGCGTGAAGCCGGGGAGACCCGGTGGCCGAGAGGAGCGCGCACAGGTGGTGCATGGCTGTCGTCAGCTCGTGTCGTGAGATGTTTGGTTAAGTCCAGCAACGAGCGCAACCCCCGCCGCATGTTGCCAGCACCTCGGGTGGGCACCCATGCGGGACCGCCGGAGTCAATCCGGAGGAGGGCGGGGACGACGTCAAGTCATCATGCCCCTTATGCCCTGGGCTGCACACGTGCTACAATGGCCGGTACAGCGGGATGCGATGGCGCGAGCCGGAGCGGATCCCTGAAAGCCGGCCCCAGTTCGGATTGGGGGCTGCAACCCGCCCCCATGAAGTCGGAGTTGCTAGTAATCGCGGATCAGCATGCCGCGGTGAATGCGTTCCCGGGCCTTGTACACACCGCCCGTCACACCACCCGAGTCGTCTGCACCCGAAGTCGCCGGCCCAACCGAGAGGGGGGAGGCGCCTAAGGTGTGGAGGGTGAGGGGGGTGAAGTCGTAACAAGGTAGCCGTACGGGAACGTGCGGCTGGATCACCTCCTTTCTAGGGAGCGAGAGCGCTTTCTGAAAGCACTAGAGAACCATATCTCACAACAGTTGCGGCGCAGGTGTGCCCGCGTCCCCGCTTCCGTCCCGCCCCTTCGCGTGTCCGGTCCCCGGGGTCACCCCGCGTACCTTGAGAGCCGCATAGCGACAAGACGGATCTAGAGAGAGATCTGATCGATTCTTCTATATTGAGATATGAGATATATCTTCCAATCTGCAAACATATAGTAAGTTGCATGACGATCGCCGGTGGCATCTGCCACCGAGCGTATGCGACACCCAGACATTCAAGTGTCTAGATACGGCGTCCCGCACGGTCGTGCGGGAAGATATCTAGGGCGCACGGCGGATGCCTTGGCACATGGAGCCGAAGAAGGACGCGGCAAGCTGCGATAATCCGCGGTTAGGGGCACACACCCTTCGACCCGCGGGTCTCCGAATGGGCGAACCCGCCAGGAGAAGTCCTGGCACCCTCCCGGTGAACACATAGCCGGGAGGGGGACAACCCGGGGAACTGAAACATCTAAGTACCCGGAGGAGAAGAAATCAACATCGAGATTCCCCGAGTAGCGGCGAGCGAAAGGGGACCTAGGCCAAACCGTGGAGCGGGCCGGCGCCAGCCTTTGCCGCCCACGGGGTTGAAGGGCCGACCGTCCGGGGGCTGGCGCCCCCGGCGGGCATCCATCCAGGGGAGCCGAACGGCATGGGAAGGCCGGCGGCACAGGGTTAGGGCCCCGTAGGCGCACCCTGGGATGGAGCCCGGAGTCGGTCCCTGAGTAGGGCCGGGCACGTGAAACCCGGTCCGAACCCGGGGGGACCACCCTCCAAGCCTGAATACTCCCATGTGACCGATAGCGCACCAGTACCGTGAGGGAAAGGTGAAAAGCACCCCGGGAGGGGAGTGAAACAGTACCTGAAACCGTGCGCCCGCAAGGCGTCGGAGCACCCATGCGGTGTGACGGCGTGCCTTTTGTAGAATGAGCCAGCGAGTTGCTGGCACGCGGCGAGGTTAAGCTGGGAAGCGAGCCGGAGCGAAAGCGAGTCCGAAACGGGCGTTCCCAGTCGCGTGCCGCAGACGCGAAGCCGGGTGAGCTATCCCTGGGCAGGCTGAAGCGGGGGTAAGACCCCGTGGAGGGCCGAACGGACGTACGTTGAAAAGTGCGCCGATGACCTGGGGATAGGGGTGAAAGGCCTATCAAACCCGGAGATATCTCGTTCTCCCCGAAATAGCTTTAGGGCTAGCGTCGCGCGTTAACCGCCGGAGGTAGAGCACCGGATCGATGAGGGGGCTTCGCCGCCTACCGATTCGAACCGAACTCCGAATGCCGGTCGGTCCAGAGCGCGGCAGTCAGAGCATGTGGGCTAAGCTGTGTGCTCGAGAGGGAAACAGCCCAGACCGCCCGCTAAGGCCCCCAATTCTCAGTTAAGTGGCAAAGGATGTGCGTCCGCGCAGACAACCAGGAGGTTGGCTTAGAAGCAGCCACCCCTTCAAAGAGTGCGTAACAGCTCACTGGTCGAGTGGACATGCGCCGACAATACACGGGGCTAAACTGAGAGCCGAAGCGGCGGCAATGATCCATCATTGGGTAGGGGAGCGTCCCCAGCGGGGCGAAGCCGGAGGGTCACCGACGGTGGACTGCTGGGGAGTGAGAATGCTGGCATGAGTAGCGAGAGACGAGAGAGTAACTCGTCCGCCGTAAACCCGAGGTTTCCTGGGCGAGGCTAATCCTCCCAGGGTCAGTCGGGGGCTAAGCCGAGGGCGGATGCCGTAGGCGAAGCGCAGCAGGTGGACATTCCTGCACCGGAGATGCACCGTCACGACCGACGGGGCGACGGATTGGGGTGGCTCGGCGGGGTTCTGGACGTCCCCGTGATGGAGCGCGGCCCGGGTACCAGGCAAATCCGGTACCCACTGAGGGCGAGGCTCCGGACGAAGCGAGAGAGCGAAGCGAGTGAGCCCGTGGTCCCCAGAAAAACCCCTAGGCAGGGGCATCTCCGCCCGTACCGCAAACCGACACAGGTGGGTGGGTAGAACATACCGAGGCGATCGGGTCAACCATGGTCAAGGAACTCGGCAAAATGGCCCCGTAACTTCGGGAGAAGGGGCGCCGGCGCGTACGTGGAGGGACTCGCTCCCCGAGCGGAGGCCGGCCGCAGTGAAGAGGCCCAATCGACTGTTTACCAAAAACACAGGACTCTGCAGAAGGCGAGAGCCGACGTATAGGGTCTGACGCCTGCCCGGTGCCGGAAGGTCACGCGGAGGGGTTAGCCAAAAGCGAAGCCCCGAAGCCAAGCCCCGGTAAACGGCGGCCGTAACTATAACGGTCCTAAGGTAGCGAAATTCCTTGTCGGGTAAGTTCCGACCTGCACGAAAGGCGCAACGAATTGGGCGCTGTCTCGACCATGGACCCGGTGAAATTCCACTAGTCGTGAAGATGCGACTTACCCGCGGAAGGACGGAAAGACCCCGTGAACCTTCACTGCAGCTTGGCATTGGCCGCTGGCCCGTCGCGTAGAGGATAGGCGGGAGGCTTCGAAGCCCGGGCGCCAGCCCGGGTGGAGCCGACCTTGGAATACCGCCCTCGGCGCGCCGGCGTCCTAACCCCGGGCCGTGATCCGGCCGGGGGACCGTGCCAGGTGGGTAGTTTGACTGGGGCGGTCGCCTCCTAAAGGGTAACGGAGGCGCGCGAAGGTCCGCTCGGGACGGTCGGCAACCGTCCTCAAAGAGTGCAAGAGCGTAAGCGGGCTTGACTGCGAGGCAGACACGCCGAGCAGGTGCGAAAGCAGGCTCTAGTGATCCGGCGGCCCCGCGTGGGTGGGCCGTCGCTCAACGGATAAAAGGTACTCCGGGGATAACAGGCTGATCTTGCCCAAGAGTCCACATCGACGGCAAGGTTTGGCACCTCGATGTCGGCTCATCGCATCCTGGGGCTGGAGCAGGTCCCAAGGGTACGGCTGTTCGCCGTTTAAAGCGGTACGCGAGCTGGGTTCAGAACGTCGTGAGACAGTTCGGTCCCTATCCTCCGCGGGCGCAGGAGAATCGAGGGAGGCTGCCCCTAGTACGAGAGGACCGGGGTGGACGCACCTCCCGTGAACCAGTTGTCGACCAACGGCACGGCTGGGTAGCGGCGTGCGGCGCGGATAACCGCTGAAGGCATCTAAGCGGGAAGCCGTTCCCGAGATCAGTTCTCCTTTTCGGTAAGGGCCTAGGTAGACTACCTGGTCGATAGGCCGCAGGTGCAAGGGGCGCGAGCCCCTCAGCCGAGCGGTACTAATAGCCCGAGCTCTTACCCGCATCCGACCGGCGGGACGCCATACATGCAAGTATCTAAGGTGTCGCGTCGTCTAGGTCAGGTCGACCTCGGTTCCGTCTCTCGAAGTCGCTGTGCGGCCCTCAGGGCACGCGCGTGTCACCCGGGTGGGAGGCCCGAGAGCCGCCCACCGGTCAGCGGCCATTGCGTGCGGGGCACGCCCGGTCCCATTCCGAACCCGGAAGCTAAGCCGCACCGCGCCGATGGTACTGCGGGGGAAGCCCGTGGGAGAGCAGGGCGCCGCTGACCGGTGGACGGCTCTCGCCCTTTTTAGACAGGCGAGACGGGGAGGGGGAGCCGCGAGCTCCCCCTCCCTTTTTTCGTCGCGCGCACCGCGCGGCGCGCGGCCCGTCGCGGCCCGGCCGTCCGCGGGGCGGCCCCCGCTCCCGGGGCGCGGCGCCCCGCCCGCCGGAGGGCCCCGGGCGCCGGCGGCGCGTGTGGAGGGCCGCTCCGCGCGGGCGCGCCTCCCCCGTCTGTGGGTACAATGGTTGCGTTGTGTCTGTCCGCACTGGGAGGTGACCGTGGCCGAAGCTGGCATTGGTGTCGATATCGTCGAGATCGCACGCATGGAGCGCATCATTCGCGATACACCGGGTTTTTTCCCTCGCATGTTCACAGAGGAAGAGCGCCATTATTGCGAGTCGTCTGCTCGCCCTGCGGCGCATTACGCGTGTCGGTTCGCCGCCCGTGAGGCGGTGCTCAAGTCGCTCGGCGTCGGATTTGGCCAGGAGGGCGTCGGCCGTCGAGATGTCGCGGTCTCGCGCGATTCCAACGGCAGGCCAATCGCCGTGCTGTCTGGCGGCGCGCTTGAGGTTGCCAAGCGACTCGGAGTTCAAGAGGTCGCTCTCTCGCTTTCCTTTACCGGTGATCTTGCGGTTGCGAACGCCATGGCGATTACCGCCGAGGCCCGACCAAAACCCAAGCCCGAACGTGTGTCTGAACGCGAGCGCATCGCCCAGTCATTTAAAGAGGCGCGCGCTGTATTGGACGAGCTGGAACGTGTCCAAGAGTCGGAGTTGCTTGAGATCGCGGGAGAGGCTCCTGTCGTCGAGAAGGATGATGTTGCATGAAGCCAGTGCTGAGTGTTGAAGAGACTCTTCGTCTTGAGGATCTTATCGAGAGAGAAGGTACCTCCAAGGCGGCCTTGATGGAGCATGCGGGAGAGGCAGCTGCCGCCCGGGTTGCCCAATACAAGCCTCAGCACGTTGCGGTGCTGGTTGGTTTTGGCAATAACGGCGGTGACGGTTGGGTCGCCGCGGATATCCTCAGCCATCAGGGGATCGCCGTGGACGTGGTCTCGCCCATCGAGCCCAACGAGATCAAGAGCCCCATCGCGCGCCATGTCGCGCGTCGTACGGCCGGTCGCGATGTGCGTGTGATCGTGGGTCCTTCCCGCGATGAGCTCGTCTCGATTTTGAGTGAGGCGGACGTGGTGTTGGATGCGATTTTGGGAACGGGCTTTACCGGTGCCGTGCGCCCTCCGTTCTCCATTTGGATTCCCGCGCTCAACGAACTTGGTTTGCCGGTCGTGTCCGTCGACGTTCCCTCAGGGCTGAACGCGGAGACTGGTGCCGTCGAGACGGTGTGCGTGGAGGCGACTGCGACGGTCACGCTTCTGGCGCCAAAAATCGGTCTGTACAGCGGGGAGGGTCCCGAATATGCCGGTGAGATCACCTGCGGCCAGCTGTACAGCCATTTGGATGAGGTGATCGGCGATGTCGAGCACGCCGCCGAGATCGTGGAGCCTGCCGATCTGGTCGACTACTTCCCCGACCTTCCCTCCAATGTGAACAAATATAGCCGCGGATCGGTTCTGGTTGTTGCCGGCTCGGCGACGTATCCCGGGGCGGCGATCATGGCCGCCAAGGCGGCCGCGCGCGCCGGCGCGGGCTATGTGACCGTTGCGACGCCCGACGCCTGCGCCAACCTTATTCGGATGGCGCTGCCGTGCGTTCCCGTTGTTGGCGTGCCGTCCGATTCGCGCGGCGCGTTCGGCGCCGCCGCTGCGTCGGCCGTGCGCGAGCTGGCGCATAAGTTCGATTGCGTGCTGTGTGGCCCGGGCATGACCGTTACGGCGGGCGGCATGCAGCTGGTGACCGAGCTTTTGCGCACCGATGTGCCTCTTGTTCTGGATGCCGACGCGCTCAACTGCATGAGCCGCCTGGCGATTGGCGGTATTGAGGAGACGCCCGAGGTGTACCGCCGCGAGGCTCCGCTCATCCTGACCCCGCACAACAAGGAGCTTTCTCGCTTGGTGGGGGACGAGCCCGTCGATGATCTGGGTTCGGCCATCGAAGCCGCCCAAAAGCTCGTGTGGGCTGCCGGGTCGGACAATCTGGTGGTCATAGCAAAGGGTCCGTCGACTGCCATCGTTGGCGTCGAGAAGGTCCTGTTGCCCATGAGCGGCCCTGCCTCGCTGGCCACCGCAGGGTCGGGAGACGTCTTGGCGGGGATCGTTGCGGCCAACATCGCCGTGAGCCACGGGGACATCGATTGCTGGGAGCTCCTGTGCTCCTATGCGGTCGCGGTGCACTCCTATGCCGGCCATGCCGCCGCCGCTCTGATGGGCGAGCGTAGCGTGATCGCGACCGATTTGATTGACGTGCTGGGTGAGGCGATGAATCTCACCGAGCGGGAGGCGCTGAGAGACGCTGGA
This sequence comes from Collinsella stercoris DSM 13279, assembly GCF_020735465.1. Taxonomy (GTDB): domain Bacteria; phylum Actinomycetota; class Coriobacteriia; order Coriobacteriales; family Coriobacteriaceae; genus Collinsella; species Collinsella stercoris. Next base: position 2,159,669 of record NZ_CP085935.1, read on the forward strand.
ATCGAGCTGGGGGACTAGCATGCAGACACTGAGCGAGCCGCCCACACGTTGGGCATGGGCCGAGATCAACACGGGCGCCCTGCGCCGCAACACGAGGGCGTTCAAGAGCCTCATCGGCGCGCGCCAGCGCCTGTGCTGTGTGGTCAAGGCGGACGCATATGGCCACGGCGCGGCATCGTGCGCAAAGGTCATGCACGCGGCGGGTGCCGACATGTTCGCGGTCGCCACCGTGCTCGAGGGCGTCGCGCTGCGCGAGGCGGGCCAAAAACTGCCGATCCTGCTGCTGAGCGAGCCTCCTGCAGGCGCGATCGACGCGCTGTTGGAATTCGATATCATGCCGTCCGTCTATTCGCCGGAATTCGCGTGGGCTTATGGGGAGCGCGCCGCAAGCCTGGGCAAGGTGGGCAAGTACCACATGGCCATCAACACCGGCATGAACCGCATCGGCGTGCACTACACCGAGGTCGTGGACTTTCGCAGGAGCGTCGACTTTCACGCGGGGTTGCAGTGCGACGGCACGTTCACGCATTTCGCCACGGCCGATGAGCCGGACGGATGGGACCATCAGCTGCAGTGCAAGCGTTTTTCCGAGGCGGTCGCCTGCCTGCGCGATGCGGGCTTCGACCCGGGAATCGTGCATTGCGACAACACACCGGGCTCCATCCTCAATCCAGCCATGCATTTTGACATGATCCGGGCGGGAATCGGCCTCTATGGCCTGCAGCCCTGCGAGCGAACCCGTGCCGTGCTGCCGCTCGAGCCCGTCATGAGCATCAAGGCGCGCGTGACGCACACGTGCCATCCGGCGATGGGCGAGGGCGTGGGATATGGGTTTACGTACCGGGTTCCGCGGACACGGGTGGAGATTTGCACGCTGCCCATCGGGTATGCCGACGGCTTGCCGCGCGTGCTCTCCAATCGCATGGAGGTCCTGTTCAACGGCCGCCGCATGCGGCAGGTGGGCAATATCTGCATGGATCAGTGCATGGTGGCGATCAGCGAGAACCCCATGCACCCGGTACCCGAGGCGGAGGTCGGCGATCTGATGACCATCGTCGGGCGCGACGGCGATGCCCAAATCACCCTAGATGAGCTCGCCTCTATGTGCCAGACGATCAACTATGAGCTCGCCTGCGGATTTGGCATGCGCTTGGAGAAGATATACGTATAGAGCCTCGCCGTGGCGGGGTGATGAAGGGGGGATCGACATGGGCGTCATGCATATTCCCGGACACGAGAATCAGAAGCCGCGCGAGGTCTCGCTTGAGGAGATCCGCTCCGTGTTGGGCGAATGCCGTTTGTGCGAGCTGTGCCAGACGCGCACCAACATCGTGTTCGGCGTGGGCAATCCGCATGCCCGCGTGATGTTCGTGGGCGAGGCGCCGGGCAAAAACGAGGATCTGCGCGGCGAGCCGTTCGTGGGGCGCGCGGGCGAGAACCTCAACGGCATCTTGTCCCTTGCCGGCCTCAAACGCGAGGACATCTACATCGCCAACGTGCTCAAATGCCGCCCTCCGGGAAATCGCAACCCAAAGGCCGACGAAGTGCTGGCATGCTCGCCTTTCTTGCGGGAGCAGATTCGCAGCATTTGGCCGGACATCATCGTGACGCTGGGCAACCCGGCGACGCATTTTGTGCTCAAGACGGAAGTGGGCATCACCAAGCTGCGCGGCAGGTTCCATGAGATGGGGCATTTTGTGGTCATGCCCACGTTCCATCCCGCTGCGGCTCTGCGCAACCCCGCGTGGCAGGAGCTGCTTGAGGCGGACTTCCGTATGCTGGGCGACTACTTGGAGCGTCATCCGGTCGATTCGGGCCTTGAGGCGGCGCGCGCGAAGGTCGAGCGCGCGGGGTGCGACCCGTCCGCATCGCATGAGGGCGCGCACTCCGATGCCCTACCGATGATGGGGGAGTAGCGTGGCTTTGCACTATGGTGCTCCGCTGAGGTACACCAGCGAGGGCGTTGACGATACGGTCGAGTTGGGCGAGCTGGTCGCCTCCTGCCTGCAGGACGGCGACGTGCTGGTGCTCACGGGCGGCCTTGGTGTGGGGAAGACGCACTTCACCAAGGGCGTGTCGCGAGGGCTGGGCGACGAGCGTCCCGTGACGAGCCCCACGTTTGCCCTGATGGCGGTGCATGACGGCGGACGCATCCCGCTGTTCCATTTTGATTTGTACCGCTTGGAGCACGCGTATCAGCTGGAAGATACCGGCATATTCGATGTGTTGGGGTATGAGGGCGCGTGCCTGCTTGAGTGGGGCGAGCAGTTCCAAGATGACCTGACCGACGAGTACCTGGGCGTTGTGATCGCTCGCGTCGAGGGGGATGCCGATCGCCGAGATGTGGCCCTCGAGCCTCATGGGGCCCGTGCGGTTGCGCTGGCTGAGGCGATTGACGCCGCCGTGGCCGGGGCCTGTCGATAGCGGCTCGCCCGTCAGAGGTCCAGCGGCTCCACTCCCCGTTGTTCTCGGCACGCTGCATGGGTCTGAGGGGCCCAGGCTTACGGTCCTTGATCTGAGACGTTCTGCATGGAAGGATGCTTCCGATGAAATTGGACGATTTTCGCACGTTGATCGTGGCGGTCGACACGTCGACGGACATGCTCGCATGTTCGGTGGCATGGTGGACGCCCGAGGTGTTTTTTGACGACACGCCCTCGCGCGCGTGCGTTGAGGTACTGGCGTCACGCGATCACCTGTGCCGCAGGCAGGCAAATGTCGAGCTTGTCGAGACGATCGACGCCGTCCTTGCGGACGCGGGGAAATCGATGGCGGACGTGGGCGGCTTTTTGGTGGGGCGCGGCCCCGGCTCGTTCACGGGCGTGCGCATTGGTATCTCGACGGCCAAGGGTCTGGCCCGTGGCGCGAATGTCCCACTCATGGGCGGATCGACGCTCGACGCCTGCGCTTGGTTGGCGTGGCGCTCCGGCGTGCGCGGCAAGCTCGCGGTGGCGGCGGACGCCATGCGCGGCGAGGTGTATCCGGCTCTCTACGAGGTGGACGAGGATGGTCCTCGCCGTCTGTTCGAGCGCGAGCGCGTGGTGAAAGCGGCGGCTGCCGCCGAGGAGTGGGCGGAGCGCCCTGATGCCACGGAACTGCAGCTTACGGGCGATGGCCTGGTGCGTTACGGCAAGCTGTTTGAAGAGGCTGGGCTGATGAGCCGCGCGCTACCTCGTGAGCTATGGTGGCCCACCGGAGAGGGGCTGTTGCTCGCAGCGGCGAGCCCGGAGGGTCTTGCTGCCGCGGGCGCGACGGATCCCGCGCTGGTCCTACCCGTGTACACGCGCCTTTCCGATGCCGAGGAAAACGAGCGCAAGCGGCTGGGCCTTGCCGAGAGCGTCAACACGGCGGTAACCGGAGTCGCCGATGAGCTGGCGGGCCGCCATTTGCAGGTTCGTCCCATGGCCGCGGCGGATGCGGAGGCCATGGCCGCCTTGGAGCGCGACTGCTTTGCCGGTGCCGCGCATGAGCCGTGGAGCGCCTCGATGTTCCTGGAGGAGCTCGACCCGAATGCGCCCGCGGCGCGCTCGTGGTGGGTGGCGCACGACAACGGCGAGCTCATCGGATTTGCCGGCGGCATGGTCGTCGATAAGGACATCGAGATTCTGGATGTCGCGGTGTCGCGTGCACACCGCCGTGAGGGTATTGCCCGCAAGCTGCTCTCGCACGTGAGCTACGACGCGCAGATGCTCGGGTGCACCACGGCGTCGCTGGAGGTCGAGGCCGACAACGAGGCGGCCATCGCGCTGTACGGCAGTCTTGGCTTTGGCGAGGCGGGTCGACGTCGCGGGTATTACGCGGGCGGCGTCGATGCGCTGGTGATGAGCGCCCCGTTGCCCTTGGTGCTCCCCGTCGATGCCGCGTCACCCGAGCCCATAGCGGCGGTGGCGCGCGATTGGCCCCTTGAGGCGCCTGCCCGCACTCCTGAGGAGCGCGCTGAGCTCGAGCGTCGCCAGCTCATCCTGGCCATTGAGAGCTCGTGCGACGAGACCGCGGTCGCCATCATCGATGCGGAGGGCGCCCTGCTCGCCAACCAGGTGTCCACGCAGATCGATTTCCATGCGCGCTTTGGCGGCGTGGTGCCCGAGATCGCCTCACGCAAGCACGTCGAGGTGATTGTGGGCGTGGTCGACGCCGCGCTTGAGGAGGTCGCTGAGTCGCTCGGCCTTACGGGCGGTGCGCTCGCGCCGAGCGAGCTTGCAGCCGTGGGCGTGACGCAAGGCCCCGGCCTGGTGGGTGCGCTCGTGGTGGGCGTGGCCTTTGCCAAGGGCTTCGCCTATGCGGCGGGCAAGCCGCTCATCTGCGTGAACCATCTTGAGGGGCACCTGTTCGCCAACAAGCTCACCACGCCCGATCTGGAGCCCCCCTTCATCTTCACGCTCGTCTCCGGCGGCCACACCATGCTCGTGCATGTGCGCGCATGGGGCGACTACGAGGTGCTGGGCGAGACGCTCGACGATGCCGTGGGTGAGGCGTTCGACAAGGTTGCCAAGGCGCTGGGCCTGGGGTATCCCGGCGGCCCCGTGATCTCGCGCTTGGCCGAGACGGGCAACCCCAAGGCGATCGACTTCCCCCGCGCGCTCAACAGCAAGGGCGACTACCGGTTCTCGCTTTCGGGCCTCAAGACGGCGGTGACGCTCTACATCGAGCAGGAGACGGCGGCGGGCCGCACGATCAGCCTGCCCGACCTCGCGGCGTCGTTCGAGGCCGCCGTCTTTGACGTGCAGTACAAGAAGGCTAAGAACGCCCTGCGCGAGACGGGTGCGCACGAGTACTGCATCGGCGGTGGCGTGGCGGCCAACCCGCACCTGCGCCGGATGATGATCGAAAAGCTCGGGCGACAGGGTATCCGCGTGACGGTTCCGCCGCAAAACGCCTGCACGGACAATGCGGCGATGATCGCCGTGGTTGCCCGCGAGAAGTTCCTCCGCGGCGAGTTCGCGCCCATGAACGTGGACGCCGACCCGAATATGACGTTGTAGGGTCGTCCCTTGGGTGCCGGGGCGGGGTCTTATCGTCCGGCGCTCGTTCGGTGCCGTCGTTGCTCGCAGCCGGTGGCTCCGTCCGACCGCGCATCGTCCGCCGCGAGTTCCGCGCGAGCCGGAGGGCCCAGTGGGCCCTCCGTGCGAGCAGGATTGTTCGATCGCCGGGTGATGTGCGGTCGGGCGGAGCGGACGTGCGCCGCGAAACACGTCGTTCTCAGCCTTGTAACAAAGAGGAAATCTTGTTGACTCCATCGAGATAAAGCACAATACTGCCTGTTGTCACTTTAGTTGGTAAGAGCATATGCTTGCACTTGCCAAGATCAGGGAGTTTAAGCCATGCGTCAGACCAGTCTCGTAATCCGCCTAATTATTAGCTAGCACGGGTTGGCATGACATGTCGCCCGTGCGTTTTGCCGGGCGGCTGATGGGTTTGATGGGCCGTCGTATCGCTCGACGGCCCATTTTTTGTGGCTTGACGTCTCACGAGGGGGAGAAACACATGAACGGAGTTGTGTTGATGGTGGCCGCGGCGGTTGTGCTCGCCGCAGGTTACTTGGGGTATGGCCGATGGCTGGCCAACAAATGGGGCGTTGACCGCGAGACGCTCACGCCCGCTCGCCGCATGGAGGACGGGCATAACTTCTCGCCCGCCTCGGCATTCACGGCGTTCTCGCACCAGTTCAGCTCGATCTGCGGTGCGGGTCCCGTGACGGGCACCATCGTCGCCATGGCGTTCGGCTGGCTGCCCGTGGTGCTGTGGGTCCTCGTGGGCGGCATCTTCTTTGGCGCCGTGCATGATTTTGGCGCGCTGTACGCCTCGATGAAGAACAACGGCAAGTCGCTCGCCCAGCTCATCGATAAGTACATCGGGCGTACGGGCCGCCGTCTGTTCCTGCTCTTTTGCTGGCTGTTCTGCCTGATCGTGATCGCCGCCTTCACCTCCATGGTGTCCGGCACCTTTGCGATGACGCCGGATGCTTCCGGTGCCGTTGATGTTGCCAAGTCTTATGCCGCCGGCTGCGCGGGCACGATCTCGATCCTGTTCACCTTCGTTGCCATGGTCTTTGGCTGGGCGTGCCGCAAGTTCAACCTCACGGGTGCCAAGCAGTTCGTCACCGGCGTCGTCCTCATGGTTGCCATGTTCGCGGTGGGCATGCAGTTCCCGGTGTACCTCGACCTCAACGGTTGGATCGCCGTCGTGATGGTGTACCTGGTGTTTGCGGGCGCCATGCCCATCCAGATGCTCAAGCAGCCTCGCGACTACCTGACCTCCATCATGATGATCGTCATGATCGTGTGCGCCGTGCTGGGCATCGTGGTGCTGGGTGCCAAGGGCCAGGCCACGATCACCGCGCCCATGTTCACGGGCTTCACCACCGCCTCCGGCATGATGTTCCCCGTTCTGTTCGTCTCGGTTGCCTGCGGTGCGCTCTCGGGCTTCCACAGCCTGGTGTCCTCCGGCACCTCGTCCAAGATGGTCGAGAACGAGGCCGATGCGGTGAAGGTCGGCTACGGTGCCATGGTAGTCGAGTCCTTCGTGGGCGTCCTTGCTATCATCGTCGCCGGCATCATGTTCTCCGACATGAACACCGCGGGAACTGGCGCGCTCAACGCCGGCGTCGCGTCCACCCCGTTCGCGATCTTTGCCACGGGCATCGCCCGTGGTATGCAGGCCTTTGGCGTTGACGGCACCGTCGCGACCGTCTTCATGACCATGAACGTCTCTGCGCTTGCCCTGACCTCGCTCGATGCGGTTGCCCGTATTGGCCGCACGTCTTTCTCCGAGTTCTTTGCCACCAGCAATGACGCCCTCGCCGTTGAAAACGAGAAGACCGGCGTCATGAAGGTCCTGGGCAATCCCTGGGTCGCCACGGTCGTGACGCTGCTGCCCGGCCTTGCCCTCACCTTTGGCGGTTACCTCAACATCTGGCCGCTGTTCGGCGCTTCCAACCAGCTGCTGGGCGGTATGACCATGATCACGCTGGCCGTGTTCTGCAAGTGCACTGGTCGCTCCGGCTGGATGCTCTACGCGCCCGTGGCGTTCCTGCTGGTGTGCACGTTCACCTCGCTCGGCATGAGCATCGCCGGCTGCGTGACCGCGCTGCAGGCGGGCGGCATGGCCGTCATGGCGACTTCCGGTTTGCAGCTCGTGTTTGCCGTGCTGCTGGTTGCCCTTGGCCTGATTGTTGCCGTGAACTGCCTTAAGGAGCTGCGCGGCAAGGAGTCCGGCTCCATGCCCGACGAGGAGCCCGAGTGGTCCGAGGTGGGCCGCCGCAACTGCAGCGCCCGCCAGGCCGCCGCTGCGGATGACGCGCCCGAGGGCCTTGCTGCCGAGGCGTAACGGGAACAGGGAAGTCCTGTTCAAAGCCCCCGCATGAGATGGGCCTCACTGCTTGCGCGGTGAGGCCCGTTTTTTACGATGGAGAAACTCAAGTCGGCGGGCGCGGGACTGAATCCGCGTTAGCAGATGCGGGGGAGCTGCTCGCCCACGAGCATGTCGAGGATGCGCGTGGAGCCCCAAGGGGTGCGAACGCGGACGCTGCCCGTTGGGATGGCGGGAATATCGGCGTCTGGCGCCTGGTCGGATGCTGTGTCGGCCCGATTCATGCTTGGCCAATTCGCACTTGATCGGCGTGCGTCTGCGCCGAGGCATGGCGAAACCTCGCCGATGATGGCGGCATCCTCGCCGTATTTGGATGCCCGCATGGCGGCGAGCGCCGCCTGGGCCTCCTCTGCTGGCACAACGGCGACCATCTTTCCCTCATTGGCCACCTGGAGCACGTCGTAGCCGAGCATCTCGCAGGCGCCTCGGACCTCCGGTTTTACGGGAACGGCATCTTCATCGACGGTGATGACGACGCCGCTCGCTTGGGCGAATTCGTTGAGCGTGCTGGCGAGGCCCCCGCGCGTGGGGTCGCGGAAGCAGCGCGTGCGCGGCGCGGCGTTGAGCACGGCGGCGATGAGATGGTTGAGCGGCGCGGCGTCGCTTACGATTGGCGTGGAGAACGCGAGGCCCTCGCGCTGGCTCATGACGGCGATGCCGTGGTCGCCGAGCGTGCCGGAAACGAGCACGACATCGCCCGGCTGGCAGTTCGCGCCGGAGAGGTCGATGCCTTGGGGAACGGCGCCCACGCCCGCGGTGTTGATGTACACACCGTCGGCCTTGCCGCGCTCTACGACCTTGGTGTCGCCCGTGATGATGCGCACGCCGGTCTCCTGAGCCGTTTGCGCCATGGAGCGGCAGATACGACGCAGGTCGGCGAGGGGATAGCCCTCTTCCAAGATAAAGCCACACGACAGGTACAACGGGCGCGCCCCCGAGGTGGCGACGTCGTTGACGGTGCCGCAGACGGCGAGTCGCCCGATGTCACCGCCGGGGAAGAACTGCGGCGTGACCACAAAGCTATCGGTGGACATGGCGATGCGGTCGCTCGACGCGGGCAGGTCGGCCACGCCGGCATCGTTGCCTGCGAGGAGCTCGGGCGAGCCGAACGCCTCGAGGAACACCTCGTCGATGATTCGCTTCATCATCTGCCCGCCGGATCCGTGGCCGAGCTGGACGAAATCGGTTTGAGCGCTCACATTGCCTCCTTGGCTTATGAACGAAAACGATGGTACGCGGCGCAACTGCCCTCTGAGCTCACCATACAGGGGCCGACGGGGTCCGCCGGCGTGCACGCCTTGCCGAACAGCGGGCACTCGGGTGGGGAGATGCGACCGCGCAGGACATCGCCACAGCGGCATCCGCGCGGCTCGACGGTGGGTTCAACGGGCACGTCAAAGCGCTTGGCCGCGTCGAAGGTCTCGAATGCCGGGCGAATGCGCAGACCGGAGCCGGGGATGGGCCCCAGGCCGCGCCATGTGACGTCGCAAGGCTCAAAGACCTGCTCGACCATCTGGCGCGCGACGGGGTTGCCGTCCTCATTGACGCCGCGTCGATATGCGTTGCGGATTTCCGGCAGTCCGCTGTCGATCATTTCCACGAGCGACGCAATGCCCTCGAGGATGTCCACCGGTTCGAACCCGGTGACGACGCCAGGGATGCCGAAGTCATCGACGAGGAAGCGGTACGGGTTGATGCCGGTGATGGTCGAGACATGGCCGGGGAGGATGAAGCCGTCGATGCGGGTTTGCGGGTCGTTGGCGATAGCCCGCAGCGCGGGCGGCGTGGTCTTGTGGACGCTCAGGACCGAGAAGTTCTGCAGGTCGCGCGCTTGCGCCTCGAGAATCGCCGCGGCGATGGTGGGCGTGGTGGTCTCGAACCCAACGCCCATGAAGATGACTGGGCGCCCGGGGTTTTCCTGGGCGATGGTAAGGGCGTCGAGGGGGGAGTACACCATGCGGACGTCGTGCCCCGCGGCCTTTTCGGCAGCAAGGGAACTGGTCGATCCCGGCACACGCATCATGTCGCCGAACGTGGTGATGATGACGCCGTCCACGCGGGCGAGTGCGATGGCGCGGTCGATGTCCTGGTTGGCGGTGACGCACACAGGGCAGCCGGGGCCGGAGAGCAGATGCAGGTTCGCGGGCATGATCGAGCGGAAGCCGTAGCGTCCGATGCTCACGGTATGCGTGCCGCAGACTTCCATGAGGTTGATGGGCCGGTCGCCGGCGAGGGCGTGGATGCGCTCGATGAGCGCGCGCGTGAGGGCGGGGTCGCGGAACGCGTCAAACACCGCGCGCGCGTCGGCCGTCGTGTTTGTGGGGCCTGCGGTCTCTGCGATACCGAGGGAGGGCGGCGTCGTGGCGCTCACGGTGTCGGTGTTGGAGTTGGGTGTCGCCATGGCCGCCATGGCACTCGCGCTGCCGATGCGTGGGTTGGACGCCGGCGCGACGTTCGAGTTGCCGGCGCGTGGGGTAGGTGCTGACGCAACGTTCGCGGCGACGGCGTTTTTGGGGTCGCGTGTGGTCATGCGCGCTCGTTCGCCGTGAGTGCGCTGGGGAAGACGGGCTCCGCGAGGCTGCCTGCGGGCAGCTCGTCTTGGGCGAGATCGGCGAGGTCCTGTACCAACTCGAGCGTCTCGGCCGCCTCTTGGGCGTCAATAACCTGGATGGCAAAGCCCGCATGCACGAGGACGTAATCGCCAACGTGCGCGCTGGGCGTGAGTCGCAGGGAGACCTCGCGCTGCGCACCGAGCATGTCGACCGTGCCGCGCGCGTCTTGATGCAGGGAAAGTATTTTGCCGGGAACTGCGAGGCACATGTCAATCTCCTGGGGTCGCGCTATCGGTCTAGATGGTAGCGCTCCCTCGGTGCTGGGGCAACGCGTGGGCTTGCGCATGGGCCGGCGCGGGCCGCGCGGGTGGCAATTGCGGCCGATGCGGTGCGAAACGGGGCCTCGTTGCCGTCCTGAGAGAGGTTGATGCCGCAAATTACGCGATTATGTAACGAAAAACAGGACGTCCCGAGTAGACCGCGGTCGCGTCCGTAAAGTGGTGTAAATAGCAAAGGCGAGCCAGAGGCCCGCCGACCAAGTAAACTTGCAATCGCCAAACCACAACGATTACTTGGAGGACGAGCATGGCTCGAATCAATCTTACACTAGACCAGGACGAGATCCTCTCCCTTCTCGCCGGCGACACCGGCGGCGCGTTCGCGGCCCTGCTGCAGAAGTCCCTGAACGCGGTGCTGCTCGCGGAGTCCGACGAGCAGCTCGGGGCGGCCCGCTACGAGAGGGCCGAGGCGCGCACCGACGTGCGCAACGGCACGAGGGAGAGGCCCCTGGCGACGCGCGTCGGCACGATCGAGCTGACGGTCCCGAGGCACCGGAACGCGCCGTTCAGGACGCTCGTCTTCGACAACTACAGCCGCAGCGAGGCCGCGCTGGTCACGACCATGGCCGAGATGGTCGTCTCCGGCGTCTCCACCGCCAAGGTCGGCAGGGTCATGGAGACCATCTGCGGGAAGAGCTTCTCGAAGCAGTGCGTCTCCGAGGCGTGCCGCGACCTCGACGCGATCGTCGGGGAGTTCCTCGCGCGGCCCATCGAGGGAGACCACCCGTTCCTCATGGCGGACGCCACCTACATCAAGTGCCGCGAGGGCCACAGGGTCGTGGCGAAGGCGCTGCTCGTGGCCATCGGGTTCACGCCGGACGGCCGCAAGGAGGTGCTCGGCTTCGAGGTCGCGGACGCCGAGACGACCGAGAGCTGGACGCGGTTCCTCGCCGGGCTGCGCCGCCGCGGCCTGTCGGGGGTCCGGCTCGCGACCACCGACGCGCACGAGGGGCTCGTCGCCGCGCTGCAGTCCGTGTTCCCCGAGGTGCCCTGGCAGCGCTGCCAGGCCCACTTCGCCCGCAACGTCGTCGACGCCGCGCCGAAGCGCCTGAGGGTCGGGCTGCGCGGCGAGCTCGCGGAGATGTTCAACGCGAAGACCATGGCGGAGGCGCGTCGCAGGCGCGACGAGATCGCGGCCGACTACGCCGGGGCCGCGCCCAGGGCGGTCGAGCGGCTCGACGCCGGGTTCGACGACGCGATGACGGTGATGGAGCTGCCCGAGGCGCTGCGGCGGGTCGTGCGGACGTCGAACCACCTCGAGAGGCTGAACGGGGAGGTGAAGAGGAGGTCGTCGGTGGTCAAGGTGTTCCCGAACGCGGACTCGATAGCGAGGCTGATCGGGGCCGTGCTCATCGAGGAGGGCGAGCGCTGGGCGGCCGGTCGCAGGCTGTTCTACTCGCCGGCCGTGAAGGAGCTGCAGGGCGTGGTCCCGCGCCTGGAGGTCATCGCGCGCGAGCAGCGCCAGCTGAGGCTCGCGGCATAGGAGAAAGCGGCGGTTGCGAATTTACACACAAAAATGGACTTGACCGTAGACCGCCGCTTTTGAAGTTAAAACCCCAGTTGGCGCAAACCCAAAACCCCCGTCTACTCCGGTCTTCCGAAAATTCGTTACATAATCGCGATATTTGCGACATCCATCGTCTTTTGAGCCGGCGTGAGGGCATCGACACCATTGGCCGGAGTCAAGCGGAGGCTGACACCGTCGTTGCATGCGGCGGCGTCAATGTGCCTCGCATAGATTCGATGTGCAGCGCGCCGTGGGAAAAAGGCTGTGCGCATGGGCGGCAGGCCGGCCGCCAACCGCCATGGGTGCCGAGCACGCGGGATCGGTTGCGGGGCCGCCAGGGCGCCTATAGCTCGGTGCCCAGACGCTCGCCCATGAGGTAGCCCATGACCGAGGCCATCATGAGGCCGCGCGTCCATCCGCTCGAGTCGCCTAGGCAGTGTAGGTTCGCGACGCTCGTGGTGAACTCCCCGTCCATTTGCACGCGATTGCTGTAAAACTTGACCTCAGGCGCGTAAAGCAGGGTCTCGCCAGAGGCAAAGCCGGGAATCGCCTTGTCCACGGCGAGCATGAACGCCACGATCGAGGTCATGGTTCGGTAAGGCAGGGCGCTGGTGATGTCGCCCGCCACGGCATCGGGCAGGGTGGGGCGCACGTTTGAGCGGTCGAGCTCTTTTTGCCACGTGCGCTTGCCGTTGAGGATGTCGCCAAAGCGCTGCACCAGGATATGCCCATCGCCGAGCATGTTGCACAGACGCGCGACGTTTTGCGCATAGGCAATGGGCTGGTCGAAAGGCTCTCGGAAATTGTGCGAGCACAGGATGGCGAGATTGGTGTTGTCGGATTTGCGCTCCTTGAAGGAATGGCCGTTCACCACGGCAAGGCCGCCGTCGTAGTTTTCCTGCGCTACAAAACCGCCTGGATTTTGGCAGAACGTGCGGACCTTGTTGCGGAACGGATTGGGGTATCCGATGAGCTTGCCCTCGTAGAGAACCTCGTTGACGTCTTCGATGACCTCATTGCGCAGCTCGACGCGCACGCCGATATCGACGGGGCCGGGCGTGTGGGCGATGTTGTGCTCGGAGCAGATGCGTTCAAGCCAGTCGGCACCTCGTCGACCGGTCGCCACGATGACGCGCCGTGCGTCGATGCGCTCTTGGCCGTCAGCTCCGCGGGCGATCACGCCGCAGCACACGTTGTTTTCAATCACGAGATCTTGGCATTCGGTGCGAAAACGCATGTCGACGCCCGCGCTGCGCAGGTGCTTCTCGATGGCAAGGTAGAGCTCCTGGGCCTTTTCGGTGCCCAGATGGCGGATGGGACAGTCGACCATCTTGAGGCCGGCTTGGATGGCACGCCGGCGAATATCGCGGATTTGCGGGTTGTGCCCGGAGCCCTCAACATGCGTATCGGCGCCGAACGCGAGGTACAGCTTGTCGACCGTATCGATGGTGTCCTGCGCCTTTTGCACACCGATGAGTTCGGGCAGGTCGCCGCCCACCTCGTAGGAGAGGGAGAGCTTGCCGTCGGAAAACGCGCCGGCGCCTGAGAACCCGGTTGTGATGTTGCAGGGTTGGCAGCCAACGCAGGCGCCGGTGCGGCCCTTGGGGCAGTGGCGCCGCTCGATGGGGTTGCCCTTTTCCAACATGATGATGTTGGTGCTGGGCCGATCTTCAAGGAGCTTGAGCGCCGTGAAGATTCCGGCCGGGCCCGCACCGACAATAACGACATCAGCGTGCATCGTAATTCACCTCGTGGGTTGTGGCGTCCGGGCGAATCTTGCTGTCCCGGAGGAAGCGCCGTAGGTGATGATAGTTACTTTTCCACGCTAAAGCAACAACAGGGAGCGAGGGACCTTGTGCGGCAAGGCGAGCGGTTGCGGAGCGCCGTTGAGCGGCTTGCGCGTGTCCGGGTGTTCGTGCGAGGGAAACGTGCTTGCCTGTTGGACTGCGCGCGGCTGCTCTTGCAAGGGCGGTGTGTCTTTCTGCTGGATTGCGTCCGGCTGGCCGTTTGTACTTCAAACCATTGATAAAGCACATTACCAAGGCGTTTTATGTGCGTACCTGATGGTTTGAAACGAATCGATTCATTTCAAACCATCAGGTACGCACACGTGCTCATCACCCCTGTCCGTTGAGCAGTGCGCGGGCAACGGCGGCTTGGCCATAGGCGATGCCGCCGTCGTTGCAGGGAAGGTCGCGGGGCGTGAGGACGGTGAGCCCCGCGCGCTCGAGCTCGACGGAGATGCCCTCGAGGAGCAAGCGGTTCATGAACACGCCGCCGGAAAGCGCTGCGGTACGCACACCGGTGGAGTTGGAAATCTCAACGGCAGTGCGCGCGGTGATTTCCACGATTGCGCGATGTGTGTCCCAAGCAAGCTGCTCCGGGCTGGCTCCTTGGGCGATGCCGTCGAGTATGTGCAAAAGAAGGGGCTGCATGCTGATGCTCGTGGCGGTGGATGGCAGTGATTTGCCGAGAGGCTCGTTGTCCGTGGGGGTCGCGGGGAGTCCTGGCGTGTCGGGGCTTTTGGGCGCGGCGGGACTATCTTGAGCCGTGGGGCCATTTGGATCGCCGGGGTCATTTGGGGTAGTGAGGCCATTTGGAACGCCGGAGCCATTTGGAGCGGAAGGGCTTTTTGGGACGACGAGGCTTTTTTGAGCATCAAGGCTTTTTGCTACGATGACGGACGAGCCTACCGCGCCGTAATGCCTTGTGAATCGGTGCGCGGCGGCTTCGAGCAAGATGGCGGGCTCGCCCTCGTAGGTCGCCGAATGGCATATGCCGAGGATGGCGCTCACAGCGTCGAGCAGGCGTCCCATGCTGCTGGTGAGTGGGCAGTTGATGCCGCGCTCAATCATGCGCGACGCGAGTTCCTTCTCGTCCGGCTGCAGCGTGTCCAAGAGCGGAGCGGCGCCGGGATGGTCGAGTAAATCGTAGTGTTTGAGCAGCGCGAAGGCATTGCGTCGGGGGTCGCGAACGGATGCGGCTCCGCCGGGGAGGGGCCAGGGCTCAAGATGAGCCGCGCGGTCGAACGAGGAGAGCGACGCCAGGAGCACCTCGCCGCCCCATATGGTGCCGTCGAGCTCGAGAGGACGGTTTGCGGCGCCAGCGTCCGGGGTCATGTCCGCGATGTTGAGCTTGGGCACGCGCGCCTTGACACCATCGGCTGGCGTTTCGCTTGCGGCCGTACGGATGTCACGGCATGCCGAGCCGGTTTGGACGCCATTGTGGCACGCGGCCTCTGTGTTTGAATCGCTGCCCGGGCGCACGATGCCGCTGTTCTGGCTGTCGCTGTTATACACGGCGCCCGCACCCGTTCCGTCAAACGCAATGCCGATGACCCGGGCATTCGCTTCGATCTCGCCGCGCGCAGCGGCTTCGGCGATGACGGCGGCGATATGGGCATGGTGGTGCTGGACCTGCACGAGGGGCAACCCCGTTGCCCGTGCCTGCTCGCGCGCCCATTGGCTGGACAGATAGCCGGGATGCACGTCGCAGGTGAGTGCGGAAGGGCGCAGGTCGAAGAGCCCTTCCATACGCGCGCGTGCCGATTGCCAGGCGTCGAAAGTCTCGGCGTTTTCGAGGTCGCCGATGTGCTGCGAAATAAAGCACTGAGCTCCGCCGGTGCCGTCTTCGCGTGTGAGGGCGAGGGTCGCCTTTTGCTCGGGGCCGCAGGCGAGGACGCAAAGCGGGCGGTTGTCGCGCGGTTCGTATCCGGACGGGCCCGTGGGTGCGCTTGCGGCAGGGCCTGCTGCTAGGCTTAATGACGAGGCGCCGGGGGTGCCTGCGGGCGGGGTTGTGGGCGAGGCTTCATAAGGGCTTGTGGGCAAGATTGTCGCCTTTGCATCGGCACCCTCCGCCTCGCGTGCGGGCCTTGTGTCCTGCGTGCGCCGCGCCGCGCCGTGTCCCTCGCTGTTCGGCAGGGCGAGGGGCCGTGGCGCATACCCGCGTGCACGCCGGACAAATTGCACCTGGCCGTTGACCGCGCGCACCACGGAGTCGTCAAAACGGGAGAGGATCGCGCGGTCGTTGCCGAGCAGGGCATCGGCGATGCCGCTCTCGACCAAGCGGGCCCATGCGGCGCCATTGTCCATCTCAATGGGTTCCTCGCTCAGGTTTCCGCTCGTCATAACGAGGGCGTCGATGCCGCGCACGCGGCACTCGGCCATGAGGAGGTGCTGGAGCGGCGTGTAGGGGAGCATGATGCCGAGCTCGGGAAGGTCGAACGCGACCGAGCTGGCGAGCCCGGACGAGGATGGCGGGTTTTCGCCGCTCATGCTCCCGCGTCTTTGCAGCAGCACGATGGGTTTGATGCTCCCGTACAGGAGATCGCGCTCTTTTGGGCCTACGTGGCACAGGGCTCCCGCGGCGTCGAGGTCGCGCGCCATGATGGCGAGGGGCTTGTTGCTGCGCCGTTTGCGGGCGCGGAGCTCCCGAACGGCGCGTTCGGAATCGGCCCGGCACGCAAGGTGGAAACCGCCGAGCCCCTTGATCGCCACGATGCCGTCGCTGGCGATGAGCTCGGCGCAACGGGCGATGATGGCGTCGCTGGTTTCACGTGTAGCGCCTACGAGCGCTTCGCGCCCGCCCCGTTCTTGCCAGGTGATGTGCGGTCCGCAGGCAAAGCAGGCATCGGGCTGCGCGTGAAACCGGCGGTCGAGCGGATCGGCGTACTCGCTTGCGCATGCAGGGCACATGGGGAAGGCGCCCATGGAGGTTTGCGCGCGGTCGTAGGGGAGGCCGCGGATGATGGTGAAGCGCGGGCCGCAGTTGGTGCAGTTGATAAAAGGGTAATGGTACCGGCGGTCCGACGGGTCGAAGAGCTCGCGCAGGCAGTCATCGCAGGTGGCGATGTCGGGCGAGACGAGCGTGCTGTGCTCAGTCTCGTCTTGCGACGCGATGATGCGGAATCGGGGCTCGGCTTGGAGCGGGTGGACGGCCTCAGCGCCGGGGCGGACATCCGCTGCGGGCTCCAACGTGGACGCGTCCGGCTCGACGATGGGTTCCTCAGCCTTGTCAAAAAACGCGACGTCAACCGTGTCGACCTGCGCCGCCGCCGGCGCTTGATCGCGCAGCGAGTGCACGAATGCCTCAAGTGCCCCGCCCTCGGCATGGGCTTCTATATGCACGCCATCGCCTGCGTTGAGCACCCATCCGGTAACACCGTGTTCGGTTGCCTGCCGGTAGACGAAGGGTCGCATGCCCACGCCCTGGACGATGCCGGTGATATGTATGCGCGCGTGCTTCACCGGGTGCCGCTACAGGGTCAGGCTGGTTTTGGTCGCCGCGCAGGTGAGCTCGCCGTGCTTGACGCCGCGCAGGCCCAAGAGCTTGTCGGCCAATTCGTACACGCGCTCTCCCACGCCTTTCACGGCGAGGATTTCCAGGCAGTTGTGATGGTCCAGGTGCACGTGCATGGTCGAGACGATCTCGTCGGTGTAGTCGTGCTGCACCTCGTCCAAGCGGCGGGTGAGGTCGCCGGTGTGGTGGTCGTAGATCATGGTGAGGGAGCCGATGACCTGCTCGTTGGGCGTGCGCGTGGCTTCGCGCGTGAGTGATGCGCGGATGAGGTCGCGGATTGCCTCGGAGCGGTTCGCGCCGTCGCCGCGGCGGGCGATCTGCTCGTCAAAAGCGGCGAGAAGGTCCTCGGGGGCGGTGACGGAAAAACGGGCGAGCTCGGCGGGCGGCGTATGCACCGGATCGCCGGGGGCGACGTGACTGGTCGCGTGCGTGTGCTCATCTGCCATGGCTAGACCATTCTCACGGTGCCCACGGCGTTGTGGTCGGCCTCGATGGCATCGCTATAGCCTTCGAGTGCGGCGCGCGCCTCGTCCAGTGCGCGCAGGGCGGTTTCGAGTTTGCCGCCGATGCCCTGCATACCGAACGTCTCGGTCGCATGCAGCAGATCGTGGCTCCAGCTGCGCGCGAGCGCGATCGTGTCGTCGATTTGCTTGACGCTCATCTCGAGCTGCCCCATGTTCATTCCCACATCGTGCATGGCGTGACCCCCTCAACGGATTTTGCAATGTCTTCAGTGTACCCGCAGCGCCGTGCGCGCCTTCGCACCTTGGGGAAGTTGTCGACAAAACGTTGACGGTTTTGCGGCAAGATAGCGAATGGCAAGAACGCGTGCCCGCTGGTGGCGGGCGCGAAGGCGAGGGAGACGCGCATGCGAATGCTGGTTGTTGACGACGAGGTCGAGATCGCGGACATGCTGGCGGAGTATTTCCGCATGGAGGGCTACGACGTTGCCACGGCAAATGATGGCGCCGCGGCGCTCGAAGCGGTTTCGGCGTCTCGGGGCGGCCGCGGGGCGTTCGACATCATCCTGCTCGACGTCAACATGACCAATATGGATGGCTTTGAGGTGTGTCGGCGTATTCGCGAGCACTTGAGCTGCCCCATCATCTTCCTCACGGCGCGCGTGGAGGACGTCGACCAGATCGACGGCTTTGCCGCCGGCGCTGACGACTATGTGCTCAAGCCGTTCTCGCTCGAGGTGCTCGGCCGTCGCGTCGCCGCGCACATGGCACGTGAGGGACGAGCGCGCCGCCAAGAGCAAGCGGTTCGATTTTTCCGCGGACTCACCATCGATTACGGTTCGCGTACGGTCGAAGTGGCGGGCAGCCCGGTTGACCTCACCAAACTCGAATTCGATTTGGTCGCCCTGCTGAGCAAGCGCCCTGGGCAGGTGTTCGACCGCGAGGCGATCTACGAGCGCGTATGGGGCTGGGACGCCGCGGGCGATCCGTCGCAGGTGCGCGAGCACGTGAGGCGCATTCGCAACAAGCTTGCGGCGGCCGGGCTGGATGAGGATCCCATCGAGACCGTGTGGGGCGTTGGATACCGCTGGACGGCCAAGTAATGCGCCGGGGGGATGAACGGGAACCGGCGGAGGATTGCCCAGTTTGTGATGCTGACGGCAGGGAGCGTCGCAAAGCTCGTCGCGCGGCGCGCCGGGAGGCCCGTAAGCGCGAGCGGGAGGCCCTCAAGCGCCTGCCGCGCCGTGAGCGCCTGCGCGCTTGGTGGCGCACGCGTCCGCTCGGGTTGGTGTTCGCCGTGTATTTGGCGGTGTATCTGGCGGCTGCAACGGCGATTTCCCTTGCGGTGGTGGAATGCCTGTCCGCGTGGAACAACGGGTATTACGAGGTCGAGGTGACGCTCGCCGGTGGTCGCGTGCGCCGCGGCGTGGTGGATTCCGGCCCGTACATCTACGACCCCGCCTCGCAAGAACTCCTGCCCGCGTCTGAGCTCAATCTGCCCGGCGACGGTCCCTATGCGGTGTTCATTGCCACGGGCGAGTGGGGAACCGGGAGCGATTACGTGCCCGAGGAGGGCCGCACCATCAGCACGTTGTACGCGACGACCGACATGGTGCGCAACGGCCAGATTCGGCTGTATGACTGGGGCCTGAACTACAACGATTGGTACCCGCAAGAGGAGGTTCTCGAGACCAACAACTCGATTTCCGCGGAAGACCTCGCGCGTTACGACGAGTTGAGTCGGGCGGGCCGCGCGCAGACCGTCGAGCTGTTTAGCCAGATGACCGGCGTGGACCTGGAGGCGGCGTTTGGCGAGGGGCTCGTTTCCAATACGGCGTACTATGCGGCGTCGCAGCAGCCCGAGGGTTTGCTGCCGTGGATTTTGGCGCTTGCGACCGGGTTGACCCCCGTGATTGCGTACGGAGGCCTTGGCTGGTTCGCATTTCGCCGGTTCTATCGCGTGCACATCGAGAGGCCCTTGGGCGAGCTGTCTGCCGCGGCGCAGCGCATCGCCGCGCAGGACCTGGACTTTTCCATCGAGCCGGTGCGCGGCCGTGAGCTGGGGCGCCTGTCTAAAACGCTCGAGGCCATGCGCGCGTCCCTTCTGGAGGCCCAGCGCGAGCTGTGGCGCACCGCCGAGGAGCGCCGCCGCTTGAATGCGGCGTTTGCGCACGACATGCGCACGCCGGTGACGGTGCTCAAGGGAACCGTCGAGATGGCGAAGATGCGTCTTGCCCGTGGCGCCGAGGTGGATGAGCGCGAACTCGACACTATTGCGGGCCAGGCCGTTCGCTTGGAGCGCTACGCCCAGGCGATGAGCGGTGTGGCCAAGCTGGAAGACCGTCCCGTCGAGCGGGAGGAAATGGCCATTCCCGAGCTGGTCGAGCGCCTGCGCGCGCACGCCGTCGAGGTCGTTGCCGCCCGCGCCGGCGAGCTGAAGGTCTGTCTGGAGGGAGGCCACGAGGGCGGTCCCGCCGCATCGCAGACGGCGTGGGTCGACTTGGCGTTGGTGGAGGAGGTTCTCGACAACCTGCTGAGCAACGCGTGCGGTCACGCACGGGAGCGTATAACCGTGCTGGTACGCGCCAAAAACGGCATGCTCGACGTGAGCGTGACCGATGACGGCGATGGTTTTACGCCCGAGGCCCTGCGCCGGGGTTGCGACCCGTTTTACAGCGAGAACAAGTCCGCCGAGCACTTCGGCCTGGGTTTGAACATCTCGCATATCCTGTGCGGCCTGCACGGCGGCTCGCTCGACCTGTCGAACGCCGAGCAGGGCGGAGCCCGGGTGTGCGCGCATTTTGAGATCGGGGTGGACCAAAATCCGGCTGAGGGCGGTCCGAAGAGCGACGATCCCGAGGTTGGCGAGAACCCGAAAAAGCGTCAGGGGGGGGGTCGCGGATTTTCGCGATTCCGGCGCGAGCAAAAAAGTTGACGGGGATAGACAAAGCGTAGACACGCGGTTGAGACACTTGCCTTGTACGGCGGCAAGGAGGTGCCCAGATGTCCAAGATGCTCATTGATGACGGCGGCGTGTTTGAGGGCGCGGAGACGCTCACTTCCACGATGCCCGCGCCCATGGCGTGCGGCGGCGCGGCGCGCCGGTTGACGCGCGTGCAGGACACGGGGGCGGAAGCGAGGCGCCCTGAGTCTTTGGAGCGCGCTTCCGCTTGCGGTGCGGCAAGCGACTCTGCGGCCATGGTCCGGCGCAAGTCCCTGCGTCGCCGCGTGCTTGCGGGCGCCTTGGTGCTCGCGGCGATCATCGCAGTGCTGTGCTGGGAATACGTGCCGGGCATGATCGCGTGGCTGGCCGACGCCCAAGCGGTTCGCGCGTTCGTTGCCGACCATGCGATTTTGAGCCGCTTAGCCATGCTGGGCATCAACATGGTCCAGGTCCTGCTGGCGTTCTTGCCGGGCGAACCGGTTGAGCTTGCCAGCGGCTATGCCTTTGGCTTTTGGGAGGGGACGGCGCTGTGCCTGGTTGCCGCCGGCCTAGCCACCTCGTTGATTTACTGGGGTGTTCGCCGCTGGGGCTGGAGCTTGGTGGGCCTGTTCTTCGACCGCTCCATGCTCGACCGGTTCGCATGGCTCAAAGACGCCAAGCGCTTGGAGTTCATGATGCTCGCGGTGTTCTTGATCCCGGGGACCCCCAAGGACTTTCTCACGTACTTTGCCGGCCTCACCGAGATGCGGTTTGTCCCGGTGGTGCTCATCGCCACGTTTGGCCGCATCCCCTCGATCGTGACCTCGACGATCGCCGCTTCCGCCGTGGGCGATGGCAACTGGGTTGTGGCGGCGCTCGCCTTGGCGGCATCTTTGGCGCTGCTCTTGGTGGGCGGCGTGATGTATCGTCGCTTGAGCGCCCGCAAGAACTAGGGGCGCGAGCGCCTACGCGCTGCGGTTGATGAAGAAGTCCGCCATGGAGCAGAGGAGCTCGGCCGACTCGGGCGTGATGGTGCCAGACGCGGCGAGGGCGCGTGCCTTGTCCTGCGCGTCGCGCGTGAGCTTGAGGGCGAGATCTCGGCACGCCTCGATGCCGCCGCCCTGTTCGATGAGCTCCACGGCACGCGCGAGTTTGTCCGGGTTGGTTGTCTTGGATTCCAACAGGTCGACGAGCTCACGGTGCGGCTCGTCATCGAGGTGCTCGAGCGCCCAGACCACGGCGAGCGTGCGCTTGCCCTCGGTGATGTCGGAGCGGAAGTCCTTGCCCTGGGCGCTGGCGTCGCCCACGAGGTTGAGCAGGTCGTCTTGCAGCTGGAAGGCAAGGCCGGCGGGGCGTCCCAGCTCGACGAGCTCACAGGCGGCCTCGTCCGCCGCGCCGGCGGCCAGCGCTCCGATGCGCAGGGGGCTCGCCACGGTGTACCAGGCGGTCTTGCCCTCGATCATGTACAGGTAGTCGCTGCTCGTGACATCCCAGCGTCCGTCGCGCGCCCAGCCTAGGTCGAGTGCCTGGCCCTCGAGCGTATGGCGCTCCATGCGCACGAGCTCGTCAAGGACGCGCAGGCGACGATCGCCCGGCAGGGAGGCATCGTTCAGGACGACCTCGAACACGCGCGTGAGGGCAAGGTCGCCGGCGTTGATGGCAAGGCCCTCACCGTGCGTGCGGTAAAGGCAGGGCTCGCCGCGGCGCAGCTCGCTGGCATCGGCGATGTCGTCGTGGATGAGCGCGGCGCTCTGGAACAGCTCGATGGCCACGCCGGAAGAAAGCGCCTGCTCGGCGCAGCCTCCCACGGCCTCGGCTCCCAGCAGGGCGAGGACGGGGCGCACGCGCTTGCCGCCACCGGCGGTGAAGTGCGCGAGGGGCTCGTACAGGTACCGGTCGAGGTCTCGCGCGGGGGCGTCGACCTCTGCCATGGGCGCGGCGTTCGCCTCATGCAGGGCGCGCTCGATGAGCGGCAGCTTCTCGCGCAAGTATGCGACGAAGGCCTCTCCCGTGTTGGTGTTTGCATCGCTCATGTGCGGCCCTTTCGTTTCTGCGACTTTCACCCTGTAATGCTAGCAAAACGGGGCGACCGTTGGCCGCCCCGTCCAGGTTCGTTCTGCCATGTCCTCAGCGCCTGCGTTCTGCCGACGCAATGGCTGCGCGGAGCGGACGCGATGAGGCTGCGATGTTAGCCCTCGTAGCCGTTGGGGTTGTTGGACTGCCAGTTCCAGGAGTCGCGGCACATGTCGTCGATGTCGAACTGGGCCTCCCAGCCCATGAGCTCGCGGGCCTTGGAGCAGTCGGCGTAGTTCTCGGCCACATCACCCGGACGGCGCGGGTCGATGACGTAGGGAACCTCGTGCCCGCAGGCCTTGCCAAAGGCGCGGATGATTTCGAGGACGGAGGTGCCGCGGCCGGTACCGAGGTTGAATACTTCGACGCCCTCGCGGCCGTTCATCCACGCGAGCGCGGCGGCGTGGCCGGAGGCCAGGTCGCACACGTGGATGTAGTCGCGCACACCGGTGCCGTCGGGCGTGGGGTAGTCGTCGCCGAAGACGTGCACGGCCTCGCGCTTGCCGATGGCGGTCTGCGCCACGTAGGGCAGCAGGTTGTTGGGGATGCCCTTGGGGTCCTCGCCCATGAGGCCGCTCGCGTGCGCGCCGATGGGGTTGAAGTAGCGCAGCAGCACGACGTTCCACTCGGGGTCCGCGGTGTGGAGGTCGGTGAGCATCTGCTCGATCATCCACTTGGTCCAGCCGTACGGGTTGGTGGCGGGCTTCTTGGGGCTCTCCTCGGTGAGCGGCAGGCTGTCGGGGTCGCCGTACACGGTGGCGGAGCTGGAGAAGATGATGGACTTGCAGCCGTGCTCGCGCATGACGTCGACGAGGGTGAGGGTGCTGCCGATGTTGTTGGAGTAGTACTCGATGGGCTTGGACACCGACTCGCCCACGGCCTTGAAGCCGGCGAAGTGGATCACGCGGTCGATGTGGTGCTTGGAGAACACGTCCTCGAGCGCGGCGCGGTCGTTGACGTCGGCCACGTACATGGTGAGGTTCTTGGCGGCCTCGCTGCCCACGATGGTCTTGATGCGGTCCTCGACCTTGGCGGAGGCGTTGGAGAGGTCGTCCACGATGACGACCTGGTAGCCGCGCTCCAGCAGGGCGACGACGGTGTGGGAGCCAATAAAGCCGGCACCGCCGGTCACCAAAACACAGGTGTCGGCGGGGGTGAGGGTTTGAGTCATGCGAGCGCTCCTTTCGAGGGATGATGCTGGCAAGAGTATACCGCTCGCGCCTGTGGGCCATGGGCACCGGCGCGGGGCAACGCAAAACGCCTATCGCCGGGGCCGGTGCGGCCGGGCGATAGGCGTTTTGCGTGAGGTGGGGGCGCTTGCTGCGTGCGTGCGCGTGCGGGCACGGCGGGATGCGCATGCCTGCGCAGGTGCGCGCGGGCACACCGGAGTGCGCCGGTGCGCGCGGGCACGCTGGAGCGCACCGGCGCGCGAAGGGCTACTCGAGGGCCCAGCCGCCCGCCCAGCCCCAACGGGGGCTCACCGTGTCGCCGTAATAGGAGATCCAGCGATCGAGGTTGGTGGACGCGATGCCGCCGATGTTCTCCATGACGGTGTTGTTGCCGACGTAGATGCCCACGTGGCCATAGATGCGGCCCATGGTGTTCTTGGAGTAGGTGGACACGGCGACGATCATGCCCACGCGCAGCTGGTCCTTGTTGGAGCTTGTGCACCAGCGGTTGTACATGTCGTTGGCGT
This sequence comes from Collinsella stercoris DSM 13279, assembly GCF_020735465.1. Taxonomy (GTDB): domain Bacteria; phylum Actinomycetota; class Coriobacteriia; order Coriobacteriales; family Coriobacteriaceae; genus Collinsella; species Collinsella stercoris. The sequence goes on from NZ_CP085935.1 coordinate 2,183,885, forward strand.
TGCCGCCCAGGTAGCTAAAGCCCGCGGCGGCGAACACGCGGGAGACCCACATGGCGCAGAGACCGGCACCGGGACTCGGCACGGCGTAGCAGCAGGAGACGACGCGCTCCTGCGAGCGGGACGAGCCCGAGATCTGCGCGTTGCCGGGCAGATAGGTGACGCCGCCCTGCTGGTGCTGCTTTTGGGCCTCCTGCTGACGGCGCTCCTCCTCGACGGCGGCCAGGTACTCGGCATCGCGCTTTGCCATGAGCTCCTTGACATCGCTGGAAAGGCCGTCCACCAGGGTCTGGACCTCCGCCTGCTTGGACTGCATGTCGGCGAGCTGGTCGCTTTGCTGCTGCTTGAGGGCCTCGAGGTCGGCCTTCTGCTGCTCGAGGTCGGCCTTCTGCTGCTCGAGCTCCGCGCGGATCTGCTGGACCTCCTTGATGACCTGCTTGTCGGCATCGTTGATTTTTTCGACATAGCGGCTGTTGGAGAGGAGCTCGTCAAAGGACTTGGCGGCGAGCAGCAACTTGAGCGTGCTGCTCGGGCCCTCCTTGTAGCTGTCGGAAACGCGCGCGGCAAGCACCTCCTGCTTGTCCTCAAGTTCCTCTTGCTTCTGCTCGATCTGTTCCTGCGTCTCGTCGATCTGCCCTTGGACATCATCGATCTGGGCGATGGTCTTTTCCTGCTCGAGCGTGAGGGCCTGGAACTCGGCGGCGAGCTGCTCGAGCTCCGCTTCCACGGCGGCGAGCTTTTCCTCGGCGGAGGCGAGGGCGTCGAGCGTCTCCTGCGTCGCCTTTGCGGCGAACGCGCGGTGGGGCATGCCGAACAAGACGGCGGAGCCGGCGAGCGCGAGCGCGGCCTTGATGGCGCTGCGGCGGGTGAAGTCGGCGTTATATCCCAAGTTGAAAAGGGTGTTCTGGATGCGCTCCTGCTGCTCGGATTCCGAGGCGGGCGCGTGAGGAATGTGTGACATGGGTGCTCCGTTTTGTTGGTGTGAATGATCTACGCCACATATCAAGGCTTAAGGATACCGCAACGCGCCCGGCTCGGTGCAAACTCCACGGAATTGCAGCGCCCGGTATGACGATATGGGCTGCCGGGGCGAACGCTGGAGTGCTTAGAGCAGGTTGAGGGCGGTGAGCGCCGCGAGGTATGCGGCGACCGCCAGGACGGCGGGCGCATCGCGTCGCGCGTTGAGCCGCATGACGTGATAGTGGGTGCGCGCGTCGCCGGTGTAGCAGCGCGCGTCCATGGCGCTGCCCAGATTGTCGGCGTGGCGCAGGGCGCTGGCGAACAGTGGCACGATGAGCGGGACGCACGCCCTCGCGTACGCGAGCGCGCCCTTGTTCTCCAGGTCCGCCCCGCGGGCGGTCTGGGCGGCGATGACGTGCTCGGCCTCTTGTGAGAGCGTAGGCACAAAGCGCAGGGCTATGGAGAGCACGAGCGCAGCTTGGCTCACGGGAACGCCGAGGCGCTCAAGCGGTGAGAGCAGGCGCTCCGTGGCATCGGAGAGCGCGACGGGCGTCGTGGTGAGCGTGAGCAGGGAGCCGGCGAGGAGCAGCAGGAAAAAGCGCGCCGTGTACAGCACCGCCGCCTCGATGCCTCCCCAGTAAAGGCGCAGGGGCCCGGCGCTCAACGCGATAGCGCCGGTCTGCACAAACAGGAGATTCACCAGCGACGTGATGACGAGAAACAGCGCAATGGGGCGGATCTGCACGAGCAGTCTGCGTAGGGGCACGTGCGCGCAGGCGATCGCCGCGCCGATTGCCCCCGCCGCGAGCAGCAGCGTGAGCGGCGTGTGCACAAAAAAGCAACTCACCATAAAGGCGAGGGTGCCCACGAGCTTGATGCGCGGGTCGAGTCGGTGCACGGGCGAATCGACGGAAAGGTACTGTCCGATGCTAGCGCGCAGGGCCATGCTCGCTCACCACCTTACCGTTTGCGGGGCGGGCGGTGAGGGCGCGCCCATCGACGCGGCGCCCGCCGTCAAGTGCGATGACCTGATCTGCGAGCTCGGCGACGTCCTCCATGCTGTGCGTGACCATGAGCAGCGTGGTGCCCTGGCGCCTGAGTTGCTTGAGAAGCGCCCGCACATGCGCTCGGCCGGCGGGGTCGAGCCCGGCCATGGGTTCATCGAGCACGAGGATGGGCTGTTTCATGGCGAGCACGCCGGCGAGGGCGACGCTGCGCTGCTGCCCGCCGGAGAGCGCGAAGGGCGATGATGTGAGGAGCGCGCCGGTGGGCGCGAGGTTGACGGAGCGGAGCGCCTCGCGGACGCGCGCCTCGACCTCGCGGGGCGTCAGACCGAGGTTGCGCGGGCCAAAGGCCACGTCGTCAAAGACGGTCTCGGCAAAGAGCTGCCGTTCGGGCAGCTGCGCAACGTAGCCGACGAGGCCGCGCAGCTCCCGGCGGCGCGCGATGTCGGCCGTATCGATGCCCCCAACGCGCACGGCTCCCGCGGTGGGGAGCTTGAGCGCGCAGGCGAGCTCGGCGGTGGTGGATTTGCCCGACCCCGTGTGGCCGATGAGCGCGGTGATGGTGCCGGGGCGCGCCTCGAACGACAGGTCCTCCACTGCGAGGGGGTGCTTTTGCACGGCGGCCTTCCCCGCCCGCTCCGAGCGGGGCGCGTCGACGGTGCCGCGGCTGCCAAAGAGCGCGCGCCTGCGTGTTCGTTTGCGCGGGTTTGCAGCGCGCTCGTACGAGAAGGACACGTGTTCGAACACGAGGCTGGGATCGACGGGGGCATCGGGAATGGCGATGCCGGGCGCGGCGACGTCGGTTGCAACGTCGTTGCCTTGCGCTCCGGTCTCGCTCCGGCCACCGGGCATTTCCAGGCCAAGTTCGTTCACAAGATCGGGTTGGGAAAAGAGCGCGCTTGGCGTTCCGTCAAACGCGACGCGCCCGCGCTTGAGGACGATCGCCCGATCCGCCTCCTGCGCGTCTTCCATAAAGTGCGTGACGTGCAGGATGGTCATGCCGCGGGCGCGCAGGTTTCGAATGATGGTGCGGACGCTTTCCCGACCCTCCACGTCGAGCATGGCGCATGGTTCGTCGAGCAGGAGGATGTCGGGTTCCATAGCAAGGGCGCCGGCAATGGCGACGCGCTGGACCTGGCCGCCGGAAAGGTCGCTGGGATCGCTTCGGGCGCGGTCTTTCATGCCGACCGCGGCAAGGGCAGCGTCGACGCGGGAGGCGATCTCGGGTTGGGCGATGCGCAGGTTCTCCGGACCAAAGGCGACGTCGTCCGCGACGATGCTTGTCACCATCTGATCTTCGGGGTGCTGGAACACGCTGGCGGTGCGGCTGCGGATCTCGAGCGCCCGCCCGGGCTCGCGCGTGTCGATGCCCGCCACGTGCACGGCGCCGCTCGTGGGGAGCGCCAAAACGTTGACGAGCTGCAAAAGCGTCGATTTGCCGGATCCGTTGCTGCCCAGAATGCAGACGTGTTGCCCCGTGGGGATGGAAAGGGAGACGTCTGCGAGCGCCTCGGTTTGAGAGCCGGGATAGGCCAGGTGCACATGCGTGAGCTGTATGAGCGTGCCTGTCCGTTCGGGCGCCTCGGTGTTTGTCATGGACGCACCGCTCCCTGCGCCTTGAGTACGTTCATGCATGGCGCAAGCAGTGCCTGCCCTGCCGCGATGTTGATGAGCATCTTGAGGGCGTTGAACGGAAGCAAGATGGGCAGGATCATGCCCGCGACCTGCTCGATGCTGATGGCGGTGTAGAGGGGCGTGACCAGCAGGTTCATCGCGCAGGAAAGCACGATGGACAGCGCCGCGCCGAGGGCCATGCCCGCAAGCGAGGCCCTGCGCGTCCGTTTGCCCTTGAGGTACACCAGGGCGGCGGGAACGATGAAGAGGCAGGTGGAGAGCATGCCCATGGGTGCTCCGAACGGGTCGAGGAAGACGCGCGGGAGCCACGAGATGATCGCGACGCTCGCTCCGAGCTTGGGGCCAAAGGCGAGCGCGGCGATAAGGCAGACGATGCCCGAGGGATCGTACATGAGCCAAGGGGCGGCGGGGAAAATGGGAATCTGCACAAAGCTCAAGATGAGCGATGCGGCGGTGAAGAGCGCCGCGAGGGCGATTGTGCGGGAATCGATGGCGTTGTTCATGAGGGTGACCTCGTTTCTCTCATCCGGACTATACCGTCGGCCCCGGAATCTCACCAGGTCAACCGCTGTGCGCGGCTCGCGGGCTCATGCGCGCAACGCGGGTTGCGTTTGCATTTACCGCCGGTGGGGAATTGCGCCCCGCCCTGAAACAATATCGACTATAACGCGCCTCCCTGCGGTGCGCAACGGTCCGTCCGGGCGCGCGGGGTTTTGACACGCAAACGTCCTCGGTGCCGAGCTTTGCTCGGCATCCTGCGGAATGTTTGCTTTGCCAAAACCCCGCGCGCCCGGACGGCTGCTGCGAAGCATCCTCGAAAGGGTTATGGAGTCCGTGCGAGGGAGGGGGCGGGCTCGCCGATGGCCCAGGGGTCGTGTGTGGACGGTTGAAGCCGCAAATCGGGCGAAAAGGTAACGAATTTCTGGATGTCCCGAGTAGACCGTGATTTTGAGCGGGGTCTTCCCAGATAAAATCGTTTATCAACAGGGTCTACTCGACCCCTCTTCAAATTCGTTACCTTTTCGCCCGATTTGCGGCATCCTTCCCTTTTTGCGGGGGCATATGCAGGGAAAATCGGCGTCGCTGAGAGGTGCAGCCGCGGTGGGGCTGCATCTGGCGTCCAGTGGGCGTGACGCCGCACTGCCGTGGCGTGACGCCGCGCTGCCGTGGCGCGCGAATGCGCTGCCGCGGGGCTGCGGTCGCTCGGGGTGGGGCTGTCGATTCGTTCGCATCGCTGTCCGGGTTGTCCTCCACATGCGGTGCAGAGTCGCGTGATTGGCGCGGCCGCTTGGGTATAGTGGGTCGTGACGATTTTGTATCCGGCCAATGGGAGGGCCCTATGCACGAGCACGAGTATGTGAGCGAGGAGATGCTCTGCGTGTTGGCGCAGATCGCGGGTGAGGACAATGTGCTCATGACCGAACCCATGCGCGACCACACCACGTTCAAGATCGGCGGTCCCGCCGACGTGATGGTGACGCCCACGACGCCCGAGGCCCTCGTGCGGGTGCTCGATACGTGCTACCTGGGCAATGTGCCGGTGACGGTGGTGGGCAACGGGTCCGACCTGCTGGTGGGTGACCGCGGCGTCCGAGGCGTGGTGGTGTTGCTGCGCGACAACCTGTCCGAGGTCGAGCTCGACGCCTCGCGCTGGCGCGTGACGGCGCAGGCCGGCGCGCTTTTGCGCGACGTGGCCCTTGCCGCCGCCGACGCGGGGCTCAGCGGCATGGAGCCCCTGTGGGGCATTCCCGCCACGGTGGGCGGCGCGTGCTTTATGAACGCGGGCGCCTACGACGGCACGACGGGCGAGGTTTTGGAGTCCGTTCGTGCGTATGTGCCCAGCAAGCAGGGCAATCGTGGCTCGGTGGTGACGCTCGAGGCTCGCGACCTCAACATGGGGTACCGCAAGAGCCGCGTCCACGACGATGGGCTGATCGTCATCTCCGCCACCTTCAAGCTGTCTCCGTCGACCCCGGCGATGGTCCGCGCGGCCATGGATGACTATCAGGCGCGCCGCGAGGAAAAGCAGCCGCTCGAGATGGCGAGCGCCGGCTCTACGTTCAAGCGCCCGGCGGGCTATTTTGCCGGGAAGCTGATCATGGACGCAGGGTTGCGCGGCGCGCGCGTGGGCGATGCGCAGGTGAGCGAAAAGCATTGCGGCTTTGTGGTGAATACCGGTCACGCGAGCGCCAAGGACGTGCTCGGGCTGATCGAGCACGTGCAGAGCGAGGTCAAGGCCCAATTCGGCGTCGATTTGGAGCCCGAGGTCCGCATGGTGGGCGAGTTCTAGGAGCTTCCCCATGTCATGTGCACATGGAGAGACGTTCCGTTGACGCGGTGAATCCGTCCCCTCTGTGCAGCGCGGCTCTTGCGCATGCTTTCGCGCGCGCCTCATGAGTGGAGGGCGGCGGGCGAGCTCGGTAGCGTGTACATGAAATCCGCGCGTTTTTGCACAGGGACGGCTACGCGCGGAAGTCGGTGAGCTCCTGCCAGCGGGAGGACTCGGCGGTCGTGCCGTCTTGCAGGATAAAGTACGCGGCGGTGCCCTCGCGGGCATCGGCGAGCGCGGAGCCCCCGCGGCTGCCGGCGACAAAGAGCGTGGTGGAGAGCGCGTCCGCCAGCGTCGAGCTGGGGCAAAAGATGGTGTCGCTCACCACGTCGGTCTGCACGGGCAGGCCGGTGCGCGGGTCGAGGATGTGCCAGTACGTAACGCCGTCCAGCTCGAACGTCCGCTCGTACAGGCCGCTGGTCACCAGCGAGCCGCCGTCCACGCGCGCGGTTCCCACCACGGAGGCGCCGCCGGGGTCGTTGGGGTCGCGGATGCCCGTTTCCCAGGGCTCGCCGTTGGGCTTCTCCCCAAAGAGCGCGATGTTGCCGCCTAGGGAGAGGACCGCCGCGGTGGCGTGTGTCTCGCGTTCGATCAGCTCGCAGAGGCGGTCGGCAACGTATCCCTTCGCGATGCCGCCCAGGTCGATTTTGGCCTCGGGGTCGGCGAGGCGAACGGTGGCCTGCTCCGCATCAAGCTCGACACAGCGCCAGTTCACATGGGGCAGGGCGTTTGCGATGTCGGCGTCGCTCGGGCGCACGCCTGCCGAGAAGTCCCAAAGCGTGGACACGGCGCCGATGGAGATGTCGAAGAGGCCTTGAGCCGATGCGCAAAACGCAAGCGCTTGCTCCAGCAGGTCGAGCGTGGCGGGGTCGACGGTGACTGCGGCGCCCTTGGCCGCATTGACGCGCGCGATGTCGGATGATTCGTCGTAGAGGTTGAACAGCTTGTCGTAGCGCGCGCATTCCTTGGCGAGCAGGGCCGGCGCCGAGCCATCGCCGTATACGGTGAACGTGCAATACGTGTCAAAGGCGAAGGTCGATCCCGTGGAGGGCTCTGATCCGGCGTCGCTTGATTGCTGAGTGGCCGGCGTGTTGGCGCAACCGCTCAAGAGGGGGGCGGACAGCAGGGCCGCTGCGGCGGGCAGCAGGGAGATGGCCCCGGCGCACAGTGAGCGCCGGCTGAGGTTGCCGCTAGCGCTGCCCATAAAACGCCTCTTGGGGGATCGCGCGGAGCACGAGTTGCGCGACGACGCCCACGGCAAGGCCGCAGAGCGTGCCGGCGATCGCGAGGATGGGCGCATTGACCAGGGCGACCTGCGTGGAGAGCAGGGCCGCAACCGCGAGAAGCTGCCCCGCGTTGTGGGCGATGCCGCCCAAGACGGACGTGGCGATTGGCGAAAACGCCCCGCTGCGCACGGCGAGCGCCATGACGGCCCATGAGAGCAGGCCGCCTGCCAGCGAGAACACCATCATCTGCAGGTTGGCGAAGAGCAGGGACGAGGCGAGGACCTTGGCGAACATGAGGTAGAGCCCGGGCTTTGCGCCGAGGCGCTCGAGCGCGATGAGCACGACGGCGTTGCCGAGTCCCAGTTTGACGCCCGGAACGATCGAGGGTGCCGGAATGAGCAGCTCGAGGTATCCGCACACGAGGGCGGCGGCGGTGAGGACGCCGTACAGCGCCGCGCGCCTCCCCGGCGACAGGGTTGCGGCAGGCGAGAACCCTGCGCTTGGCGTTTCGATGCTGGAGCCTTTGGCGGCGGAGGCCCCCATGCCCGCTTCACTGCTGTTCTGGGCGTCGGCGATGGGGATGTTCTCGTGGGCACGTGAGCCCTTCGGTTCGCTTTCGCCAATTCCTGATATGTCGCGCGTGAATTTCATGGTTGCCATTATACGGGCTAGGGTACGCTGTGGGGAGTTGACGACCCATTCGAAAGGGGAAGCATATGTCCGTGTTGTTTGTCGAATATCCCAAGTGCACCACCTGCAAAAAGGCGAAGAAGTGGCTGGACGAGCACGGGGTGGAGTACGTCGATCGGCACATCGTCGAGGACAACCCGACCGCCGCTGAGCTCAAAGAGTGGCGCGAGCGCTCCGGCCTGCCGCTGCGCCGCTTCTTTAACACGAGCGGCATGAAGTACCGCGAGCTGGGCATCAAGGCCAAGCTCGACGCGGGCATGACCGACGAGGAGGCGTACGAGCTGCTCGCTACCGACGGCATGCTGGTCAAGCGTCCCATCGTCGTCACGGACGCGACGGTGCTCACGGGCTTTAAGGAGGCTGCGTGGGAAGATGCCCTGCTGTAGGCAGTCGCCTCGTCGCCTTACATGGCAATAGCAGGGAGGGCCACCGATCTCTCATCGGTGGCCCTCCCTGCTTGTAACGGCATGGTCGCGTTGTCGGGGCTTCGCGGTGCCCGACTGCTCGGCGTCGTCGAGTCGGTGGGCCATGCCGTGGCTCCGGCGGGCTGCACCGCCGCGACGACGGGATGCGCCGGCGGGCATTGGCGTCGGAGCGCTCCGGAACGGGTGTGCCCGCACGCGCGCCATCGTTGCGTGCGGCTCCTGCCCGGGCGTTACGCTTGGTAGACGGTTCTGCCGCCCACGATCGTGCGGACCACCTCGTACGAGGCGTCGACGAGGGTGAGGTCGGCGTCGGACCCGCACGCGATGCGGCCCTTGCCGGCAAACCCGATGAGACGCGCCGGGTTGTCGCTCATGAGGCGCACGGCGTGATCGACGTCGGTGTCTGCGAACGCCATGATATTGCGCAGCGCCTGGGCGAGCGTGAGCGTGGAGCCCGCACGCACGCCGGTGCTGGCGAGCTTGGCGTCGCCGTCGACCACCACCACGTCGTTCACGCCGAGCTTGTACTCGCCGTCGGGCAGGCCTGCTGCCATGATGGAGTCGGTGATCGCCACAACGTGGTCCCAGCCCTTGGCCTTGAGGTACAGGCGCACGCTGCCCGGGTGGAGGTGGCGCCCGTCGCAGATGGCCTCAACGTAGACATCGGTCTCAAGGCCCGCGCCAAAGATCGCGGGGTTGTGCTGGTGGAAGAGGCGGCATGCGTTGCCGCAGTGCGTGATGGCGGCAGCGCCGGCATCGATACACGTGATCGATTCATCGTAGCCAGCCCCTGAATGTCCGATGGCGCAGGTGATGCCCAGGGCGTTCAGCTGCGGGATGAGGTCCTCGACGCCGGGGATCTCGGGCGCGAGGGTGGTGTAGCGCACATGGCCGCCCGAGGCCTCCTGGTAGGTGCGGAACAAATCGACGCTCGCCTCGTGCATGAGCAGGTGCTCGGGCATGGCACCCTTGTACTCACTCGACAGGCACGGTCCCTCCAGATGAATGCCCAGCAACGGCGCCCCGTCGTACGGGCCTCCCTCGATGACCTTGCGGGCCTGTTCCATGCACCAAAGCGTTTGCTCAGGCGTATCGGTTAGGACGGAGCACAACCAGCCTGTGACGCCTTGGCTTGCAAAAAAGCGACCGATGGTGCGCAGACCCTCTTCGTCGGCGGCGTTCACGTCGATGCCGGCACCGCCGTGCGTGTGTACGTCGATGAACCCGGGCAGGACGGTCAGGCCCTCGGCGTCGATCTCGGGCAGCTCCTTAATGTTGGCGTAGCGCGCGGGCAGGCCGGTTATCCTGCCGTCCTCAACCACGATGTCGCGCTTTTCACTGCCGCTGGGGAGCGAGACAGTCGCGCCCTTGATGTAGAGAGAGTCGTTCATGATGCCTCCCTAGCAGGCCGCTTGGGCGGCGTTGGCGTTGACGTACACGCGCGCGTCCGGGTGGTTTTGCAAAAGCGTCGCGGGGAAATCGGAGCTGACCTCCCCATAGGCGGTGCGGCGGATCACGGCGCGATGCCAGTCGCGGAACACGCCGAGGCGGACCTTGCGCGCCCCCAGGATCTCGCTCATGCCAATGGTTACGCAGCGGTGCGGCATATCCTCGAGCGCCCCGCCCAAATCGCCGATGCAGTTGGTGGCGCGGGTCTCGGCATGGATGTCGAGCGTGCGGGTCTTGAGCTGGGCGAACTCCTCCGGCGTGAGGGAGGGGTCGGGCTCGTTGAACGCGAGGTGGCCGGTGATGCCGATACCGCCAAAGGCGATGTCGACGCCGCCGAGCTCCTCGATGAGGGCGGGAACGCGACCGGGATCGAGCGGGTCGGGGAACACGCGCTGCTCGGCGGGCATGAGGAGCTCCGGGTCGATCTGGCCGTACACGGTGCGGTTCATAAAGCCGCGGAACGAGAGCGGGTCGTCCTCGTCGATCCACTCGTCATCGTCGGTAAGGTACTCGTCCATGTTGATGAACCAGCAGTTTTTGAGCGAGAGCCGCTCCTCGTTGACCAGGCGGACAAAGATGGGGTACTGGCCCACGGGGCCGACGGGGCAGATGAAGACGGTCCTTTCGCCGCGCTCGTTGTGCTCGCGGATGGTGTTGACCATCTCGAGGGCGAGCTCGTAGAAGACCTCGCCCGAGTCGCCGAGCACGGTGAGCGGCACGCGCGCGCCGCGCCCCAGCTCCTCGGCGGGGATGTGGTAGTAGTCATGAACCATGGTGACTCCTCATTCGTTGCGTAGTAAAACAGCCGGACGCTGCATGGAGTGCAAGGCCCGGCTGGTGCGGTTGGAGGGCGCTGGCGCCCGGGGTGCGTGGGCGCCAGCGCGTAAGGGGGCGTGTCGGCGCTTACTTGATGTCGGCGTAGACCTTCTGGGCGTCGGTCATGACGTCCACGAGCACGTAATCCTCGACCGGCACCTCGGCGTCGATGGCGCCGCCGTCGAGGAAGACCTTTTGCTGGGCCTCGTAGTAGCCCTTGACGGTCTCTACGTCCTTGTCGGCTTCGACGGCTCCCTCCCAGTCGCCCTCTCCCACGGAGGCAACGAGAGTGTCCTCAGGAAGCTCAAGCTCCTTGGCGAGCATCTTGGCAAGGTCCTCGGTGTGCTCGGCGCGGTAGATGTGGGCCTTGATGATGGCGGCGCCAAAGCGGGCGAGGATCTCGGAGTTCTTCTCGGCGTAATCAACGGCGCAGATGTAGGAGCCGGGGAAGGCGACCTTGTCGGAGTAGTCGACGTTGGTGCCCAGGACCAGGTAATCGTCACCGAGCTCCTGCTCGAGGGTGACGGTCGCCGGCGACCAGGTGGCGGCAGCGTCGATCTGGCCGGAGATGAGGGCGGTGGTCATGCCGGAGACGTCCATCTCGGTGAGGGTCACGTCGTCCTTGGTGAGGCCGGCGTCCTCGAGGACGTACTGGAGGATGATCTCGGAGGACGTGCCGGCGGCGACGCCCACGGTCTTGCCCTTGAGGTCGGCGGCCTTCTCGATGCCCTTGGCCTTGTTGGCAACCACGGCGTCGGCCTTGGAGAGCTGGTCAAAGGCAAAGATCTTGGCCTCGCCCTGGATGCACAGGCTGTGGGCGCCGTGGCCGATCTGGGCGATGTCGATGTCGCCGGACTGCAGGGCGGTGATCTCCGCGGGGCCCTTCTGGAACTGCTGGGGCTCGACGGTGATGCCGACCTCCTCAAAGTAGCCCTGGTCGATGGCGGCGAACAGCGAGCCGGCGGAACCGAGGTTGGGCATGTAGGCGACCTTGAGGGTGACGGGGTCGTAGGAGGACTCGGCCTTGGCGGGGGTAGAGCCAGCAGGCTTGTCCTCGTTGCCGCCGCCGCAGCCGGCGAGACCGGTGGCGGCGAGGCCGAGGCCCGCGAGGCCGGCGAGCAGGCTGCGGCGGCTCATAGTGAAGTCGAGGTTGGACATGATGAACTCCTTTGCGTTCGTCGCGCCCCATGTGGGTGCACGTATCTACCTTGGTCATCTGCGGAGCAATGGGCTGCGTACCCTCGTGTCGAGAAGCCGTAGACGTTCTCCGGCACGAGGGCACGGGGCGGGCAAGTGGAGTACCGTCGGTCCCGCGGATCCGTTATTTGCGGACGGAGAGGTACTCCTGGTACACCTGGCTCCAGATCTCGTTCTTGAGCTCCAGGAACCGGGGACTCATCTTGGTGGACTGGTCGCGGGGGTAGGGGATGTCGATGTCGATGATGTCCTTCACGCGGCCGGGGCGGGCACTCATGATCACGCAGCGCTGGCCCAAGATGATGGCCTCCTCGACGTCGTGGGTGATGAAGAAGCAGGTCTTGCGCTCCTTTTCCCATGTCTCGATGAGCTCCTGCTGGAGCTGGGTGCGCGTTTGGGCGTCGAGGGCGCCAAAGGGCTCGTCCATGAGGAGGACCTGCGGGTTGGTGGCGTAGGCGCGGGCGATGGCCACGCGCTGCTTCATGCCGCCGGAGAGCTCCTTGGGGTAGTGGCCGGCAAAGTCCTCGAGCTCGACCATCTTGAGGTACTTGTGCGCGATCTCGCGCGCCTCCTCCTTGGATTTGCCCTGCAGCTTGAGGCCGAACATGACGTTCTTCTCAACGGTGAGCCACGGGAAGAGGGCGTACTGCTGGAACACGATGCCGCGCTCCGGGCTGGGCCCGTCGACCGGCTTGCCGTCGACGGTGACGGTTCCCTCGGTGGGGACGTCGAGGCCGCCGATGATGTTCAAGAGCGTGGACTTGCCGCAGCCGGACGGTCCCACCACCGTGATGAACTCGTTCTCGTGGATGTCGAGGTCGACGCCGTTGAGCGCCACCATCTCGCCATTGCGCGTTTGGAACTTCTTCACCACATGGTCGATATGGACCTTTACTGCTGAGCCGTTTCCTGCCATCCGGTGAACCTCCTTTCAAGGAAGCGAACGATCTTTTCGAACAGGATGCCGATGATGCCGAGCATGATGATGCCGAGCAGCACGACGTCCATCTGGTAGTAGCCACTGGCCTGCTGGATCATCATGCCCAGGCCGCGGTCGCCGCCGACGATCTCGGAGGCCATGAGGGTGGTGAGGGAGGTGGAGAGGCCAAGGCGCGCCGCCACGAGGATGAAGGGCGTGGTTGCGGGGATGGTCACCTTGAAGAAGATGTCGGACTGCTTGGCGCCCAGCACGCGGGCGGCCTTGATGAGCGTGGTGTCGACGCCCTTGATGCCCTGGTAGATGGTGACGACCTGGACGAGGAAGGACGCGATGAAGATGACGGCGACCTTGCTCTCGTTGCCAATGCCCAGCCAGGCGATGAGCAGGAACACGTAGGCCAGGGGCGGGATGTTGCGGATGAACTGGATCCAGGGCTCGATGATGTGGCGGAACGGGTCGTACCACGCCATGAGGAACGCCACCGGGATCGAGGTCACGAAGGCAAGGCCAAAGCCGGTCAGCACGCGGGAGAGCGAGGCCCAGGTGTGCGCCCAGAGGGTGCCGCCGGTGGCGCGCTCGACGAACGCGGCCCACACCTCTGCGGGCGGGGCGAAGACGGCCGGCAGCTCCGCCGACACAAAGAGCCAGAGCGCGACGGCGCAAAGGAGGGAGATCGCCATCCACACGCCGTTGGGTATGCGCGCCCAGATCGGTACGTTCTTCTTATGCTCCATCTTATGGGGCTCCTTTCTCACGTGCACCGCCTTTGAGGCTTAAATGCTTAAACGTTTAAGTGATAAAAGCACAACACAACAGAGAAAAACTGACATCTGCTCGAGGAACAATCCGGTTCTTATCTGATGGTTATATACTAGGAAGCTGTTGAAACGGGCAATTACGTGAACGTATATAAAATGCCGGTAAACGGTTTCAACATATAAATATGCAGGTAAACATGGTGGTAAGCCCCATATGTCTTTGCTGATGCCGCAGATGAGCGGCTGTGTTGCGCCGGTGAGCGGCAAAAGTCTCCACGCCTACATAAAGTCTTCATAACCGCAAGAAAGCCGAATTGGCAACTTAATCGTATAACTAATATGATGGGCGAACGAATACCGGCTCGCGAGGCAAGGGGACAGGACGCATGAACAAGCGCGCGACGCTCAAAGACGTGGCCCGCGAGGCGGGCGTGACCGCCGCCACCGTGTCCTATGTCGTCAACAACACGCCCGGCCAGACGGTGCGCCCCGAGACGAGGGATCGCGTGCTCGCGGCCGTCGCCAAGCTCAACTACATCCCCAACACCCATGCCCAGACGCTCAGGAGCTCCTGCATCCCCTGCGTGGGCGTGGTCATTCGCAAGAACCTGGCGGTTCCGCGCTTTGCGCAGATGGTCTTTGGCATCCAGGAGCGACTCGAGCAGGAGGGGCACAACGCCCTGCTGCTGGGCAACGCCGTCGACGGGCGGGGCTTTACCGATTACGTGGGGGCCTACCTGGCAGGGCGCGTGTCGGGCATCATCTTTATCGGAACGGAGAACATGGGTCCCGACAAGAAGAGCCTCGAGTTGCTGCAGGCGGAGCGCGCCCCGCTCGTGGTGTTCAACTGCCAAACCGAGGGCGACTTTTACAGTACCGTCGATCTTGATTACCGGGGCGGCGCCCGCCTGATCACCTCTCGCGTGCTCGCGCGGCGCTGCCGTCGGGTGCTGTATTTTAGGCCCGACGCCGACACCCCTCAGGAGCGCCTGCGCGAGCAGGGCGTGCGCGACGCGGTCGAGGGGCGCAGCGACGTCGAGCTCATCGTTCGCTCGGCGCCCATCGCGCTCGACAGCATCGAGGTTTGGGACGCCCGGTACTACGCCGGCGACACCGACGAGGGGCTGCGGCTCAACGAGGTGTTCATGGAGAGCGCCCGCGAGGCGCTCGCCCTGGTGGAGGACGGCGACGCGGTGATCGCCTCGTGGTCCACGTGGACGCATTATTTCCGTAAGGCCGAGCCCACGCGCGACATCGTGTACGCCGAGCTGGCGAACAACGGCGAGAGCTGGGTGGCGTCCGACCTGTATACCCGCATGCCCAATTACGACGCCGGCGTCGCGTGCGCCGACGAGATCCTGTCGCTGGTGAACGGCGGCGCATGCTGCGCGCGCACCATCAAGCTTGCCAATGTATTCGAGGCCAGGCAGCCCTAGGGGCTTTTCTGGACCTCGCGTGGATTGAGGAGAGCAGCCCGACTCCTACGCTCCGGGCACGACACGAAGGAGGCACCATGCCACTTGTTCCGCTTAAGCCCGTCCTCGACGCTGCGCGTGCCCACGGCTACGCGCAGGGAGCCTTCAACGTCAACGCGGTGTGCCAGGCCAAGGCCGCCATCGAGGTGCACGAGATGTTCCGCAGCCCGGTGATCCTGCAGGGCGCCGACCTCGCCAACGCCTTCATGGGCGGGCGCGCCGATTTTGCCAACGGCACGGTTGAGGACAAGATCCGCGGCGCCAAGAACATCGGCGACGCGGTGCGAAAGTTCGGCGAGAACAGCCCGGTGCCCGTGGTGCTCCACCTCGATCACGGCCGCGACATGGAGAGCGTCAAGGCCGCCATCGCGGGCGGCTACACGTCGGTCATGATCGACGGCTCTTCCCTGCCCTTCGATGAGAACGTCGAGCTTACGCGCGAGGTCGTTCGCTATGCGCATGAGCGCGGCGTTTCCGTCGAGGGCGAGCTGGGCGTGCTGGCGGGCGTCGAAGACCACGTGTTCGCGGCGACGAGTACCTACACCAACCCGCTTTCCGCGGTGGACTTCGTTCGCAAGACGGGCTGCGATGCGCTCGCCATCAGCTACGGCACCATGCACGGCCCCTCCAAGGGCGCCGGCGTCAAGCTTCGCCGTGAGATCCCCATCGCCATTCGCGAGTGCCTGTCCCACGAGGGGCTCGAGTGCGCGCTGGTGAGCCATGGCTCCTCGACCGTGCCCCGCTATATCGTCGACGAGATCAACGAGCTGGGCGGCGACATCCAAAACGCGCACGGCATCAGCCTGACCGAGCTCAAAGCGGCGATTCCCGCCGGCATCAACAAGATCAACGTGGACACGGACATTCGCCTAGCCGTGACGCGCAACATGCGCGAGCTGTTCGAGCGTCGTCCCGAGCTGCGTGAGAGCCCCTCGATCGGCGGCGTGTACGATCTTCTGGCGGCCAACCCCTCCCAGCCCGATCCGCGCGCCTTCCTGCCGGCCATCTACGACACGGTCATGTACGGCGTGGTGCCCGACGAGGACACCCAGACGCTGGTGGACGTTGTCGAGGCGGGCGTCAAGGAGGCCGTGGGAACGCTGATCGTCGAGTTCGGCAGCTTTGGCAAGGCCCCGCTCGTCGAGATGGCGACGCTGGACGAGATGGCCGAGCGCTATGCGAAGGCGGGTCGATAGCCGTGGCGGGAAAGAACCTGTTGGTGATGCACGGCGGCGGCCCGACCGCCGTCATCAACGCATCGTTGTACGGCATCGTCGACGAGGCCAAGCGCTCGGGCGCCTTTGTGCACGTGTACGGTTCGCACGGCGGCCCCGCGGGCATGCTGAGCGGAACGTACATCGCGCTCGATGAGATTGACGACGACGTGCTTGCGGGGTTGCGTGACGCGCCCGGGTCGGCCATCGGCACGGGTCGCGATGCGCTGGGCGGGCATTACCCCCAGATGGTCGAGGTGCTCGTGAAGAACGGCATCGACGTGGTGATGCTCACGGGCGGCAACGGGACCATGAACACCTGCGCGCTGCTGCAGGAGGCGTGCCGCGAGGCCGGTGCGGACATCCAGGTGATCGGCGTGCCCAAGACCATGGACAACGACATCGCCGAGATCGACCACGCCCCCGGTTACGGCAGCGCCGCGCGCTATGCCGCGCAGAGCGTGGGCGAGGTGTGCTGCGACGTGCACAGCATGCCGATCCATATCGTGGTCGTCGAGGTCATGGGCCGTAGCGCCGGCTGGGTCGCCGCGGCGACCGCCCTTGCCGAGCAGTGCGGCCAGGGCGGGCCCGACCTTATCTACGTCCCCGAGCGCGCGTTTGACGAGGAGGCCTTCTTGGCCGACTGCAAGCGCCTGATCGAGGAGAAGGGCGGCGGCGTGGTCGTTGCGAGCGAGGGCCTGCACGACGCCGAGGGCAACCCGATCGTCGACCCGATCATGGAGGTCGAGCGCGAGACCTACTTTGGCGACGTGTCCTCGCACCTGGCGAATCTCATCGTGGCGCGCTTGGGCTACAAGGCGCGCTCGGAAAAGCCGGGCCTGCTCGGCCGCGCGTCGATGACGCTGCGCAGCGAGCGCGATGTGGACGAGGCCGAGGAGGTCGGCCGCGCCGCAGTGCGCGCCGCGCTCGACGGGGCGACCGGCGTGATGGTGGGCATCAAGCGTGTGTCCGGGGAGGAGTACGCGGTCGCCACCGACCTCATCGACGTGGAACGCGTGCGCCTGATCGAGCGCCTGCTACCCGACGAGTTCATCAACGAGGCGGGCAACGGCGTGACCCAGGCGTTCAAGGACTGGGCGGCCCCGCTTGTGGGCGACCTGCCGCAGTTCGTGAGCTTCCTGTAGGGAGGGCTCGCCGCGCGCGTTGGATTGCCCACCGGGTCCGAACGCCGCGGCCGCCCGTGACGTTCGGTTCCCGTCGACCGCCGTTTGCCCCGTAAAGGTGCGTAGATTCTGAAAGGTATCAACCATGAAGCACATCTTCTTAAACCTCAAGCGCTTCGACATCACGCCGGAGCTCGGCGGCGTCAACCGCCTTGCCGAGCCGAGTGCGTGGGGCGAGGCGGTGACCTCCTCCATCAAGCAGGTCGCCGAGCGCTACGCGGACATCGCGGAGTTCGCTGCGTTTTTGCCCGAGGCTCATCTGATCGGCGCGGTCCGCGGCGCGGGGCAGTCTCCGCTTGGTGTGGGTTGCCAGGGCGTCCATGGCACCGACACGGCGGTGGGCGGCAACTTTGGCGCCTTCACGTCCCTGCGCACGGGCAACGCCGTGGCCCAGCTGGGATGCGGTTGGGCGCTCATCGGCCACTGCGAGGAGCGCATGAACCTCCGCGCCGTGATGAGCGAGGCCGGCGCCGCCCCCGAGGACGTCGAGCGCGCCGTCAACCGTGTGCTTGCGCGCGAAGTTCTTGCCGCGCAGGCGGCGGGGCTCAAGGTGCTCTTTTGCATGGGTGAGCGCAGCGAGGAGGTCGAGCGTTGGGAGGAGGTCCTCACCGCGCAGGTGACCGCGGGCCTCGAGGGCGCCGACCTCGCGAACGTGCGCATCGCCTACGAGCCCGTGTGGAGCATCGGGCCGGGCAAGACGCCCGCGGACGCCCCGTACATCCAAAAGGTGGCGCGCCTGGTCAAGTCCGTGGTTCCCGGGGTGGATGTCGTGTACGGCGGCGGCCTCAAGGCGGACAACGCGGAGATGCTCGCCGGTATTCCCGAGATCGACGGCGGCTTGATCGCGCTCACGCGGTTTAGCGGCGAGATCGGCTTTTACCCGGATGAGTACGCCCAGATCGTCGATTTGTATCTCAACGCGTAGGAGCGTGCGGGCCACGGGCGCAGCATTCGGGGCCGGATAACATCTACGTTTAGCGAAAGGAACAGCTCATGAAACTCGAATTCGAATATGGCACCGGCAAGATGGCCGCCGACTTGCCCGACAGCACCGATGTGTTCATCACGGGCGAGACGGTCAAGGACCCCGAGTGCCTCCCGCAGGATTGGGACTCCCTGTATGCCGCCACGCTCGAGAGCGTGCGCAACCCTATTGGCATGGAGCCCCTGGCCGACCTTGCGCATCCCGGCGCCAAGGTGGTCATCATCATCCCCGACATCGTAAAGGGCGGCACGCAGCCCACCTCGCACCGTCGCGTGTCGATTCGCGTGTGCCTGGACGAGCTGTTCGCCAACGGCGTCTCGCACGATGACGTGCTGTTGCTGTTCTCCAACGGCCTGCATCCCCGCACGAGCGTTGAGGAGGCCCGTCAGATTCTGGGCGACGAGCTGTTCGGCGAGTTCTACGACAGCGGCCAGATCACGAGCCACGACTCCGAGGACTACGAGCACCTGGTCGACCTGGGCTTTACGCCCCAGGGCGATCACGTGATCATGAACAAGTACGTCTACGACGCCGACATCGCCATCCTCATCGGCCATACGCAGGGCAATCCGTATGGCGGCTACTCGGGCGGCTACAAGCACTGCGCCACGGGCATCACGCACTGGCGCTCCATCAGCGCGCATCACGTGCCGCGCGTGATGAGCCGCCCCGACTTTGTGCCGGTTTCCACTTCGAGCCTCATGCGCAGCAAGTTTGACCAGCAGGGCATGTTCATGGAGCAGAAGATGGGCAAGAAGTTCTTCTGCTGCGACGCCGTGCTCGACACCTGGAGCCGCCAGATCGAGATCAACTCCGGCTATGCCGCCGAGATGCAGCCCATTGCGTGGAAGACCGCGGACAAGCGCACGTATGTGCACTGGGCCGAGAAGAAATACGACATCGTGGTCATGGGCATGCCCACCAAGTTCCACTACGGCGACGGCATGGGCACGAACCCCATCCAGATGATGCAGGCGGTCTCCGCGCAGGTGATTCGCCACAAGCGCATCCTGTCCGACCACTGCGTGTTCGTGATCGCGAGCTACTGCAACGGTTGGTTCCACGACGAGCGCTGGCCGTACCTGCGCGAGCAGTGGGAGCTGTGGCAGACCGACAAGATGAACACCCTCGACGACATGATCAAGTACGGCGAGTACTTTGCCACCAACGAGGAGTACATCCGCAAGTACCGTTTTGCCGGCGCGTTCCACCCGTTCCACGGCTTTAGCATGATGAGCTGTGGCAATCTGGCCGAGAAGTACCTTTCTGCGACGTATATCGTGGGTGCGCAGCAGCCGGGCATCGCCCGCACGATGGGCCTCAAGACCCGTCCGACGTTCGAGGAGGCGATCGCCGACGCCACCCGCAAGTACACGGACGGCAACCCGAATATCCTGGCGCTGCCCGGTGCGTACGTGAGCGCCGTGCCGCATCTGTGCATGAAGGATCCCTCTCAGAACTCCCACTTCCGCGACGATGCGCCGTCCCACCCCTGCGGCTGCTAGCGTTTGACCTTGCTATGATGTGAGCGCTGCGCCTTTTCGACTGGAGAAGAGGCGCAGCGCGCGCCCGTGTGGGCGAAACCGTGAAAGGACATGCCATGAAGAACGTGACGATGCTGTGTGCCGCCGGCACCTCCACGCATATCTTTGCCGTGAAGGTTCAGGAGGCTCTAGACGAGCAGAATGCGCCCGTGCGCGTGAACGCGTGGTCGGTTGCCCAGGCCAAGGAGCAGGGCGTGGATTCGGAGCTGATTCTGCTGACCCCTCAGGTCCAGTTCGAGGCCGAGCTCGTGCGCGCGCTGTTCCCCGACAAGCGCGTCGAGGTGATCGACTTCAACGCCTTCGCCGCCATGGACGCCGACGCGGTGGTTGCCCAGATCAAGGAGGCTCTGGGCCTGTAATGTGCCTGGGCTGGAAGGGCCGCCGGCTGTGAGCGTGCGGGGCTCGTTTTCCGCTCAAATTTGCGGGGCGTTCGCCCGTATGGGGGCATTTGACTGCTTTGATGGGTGATGCGCTTGCGCCGGTGGCGGTGCTTGACACCATGACGTGCTGAGCATGTGGCGCCCCGTCGTCTTGCTGCGATGCGCAGGGCGGCGGGGCGCCGTTGTGCGAGGGCGTATGGCCGGATGAGCGGTGGGGAAACGATCTTGCGGCGTGAACGCGCGCAGACGGATGGGTTGCGTGCGAACGGGTGCCGTATGAGAGGGGCCGTATGCGGGGGCGTTGCAAGCCCTTGCTGCCGTTGCGGCAAGGAGGCTCCGGTGCGGCAAGGGGGCTCTTGCTCTCTTGGGCCGCGTCGCGTCGTGCAAGGGCTGCTTGGAATGCCGAATGGGCTTGCGGCTTGAGCGCGCTCTAGGGATATGATTGCGCGGGGAAATGCGCGTCGAGCCGGCGCGTCGATTGGAAGGGGATGCCCGTGGATGAGCAGGAAGTTCGCGCGCTCGCGCAACGTGTCGCCGCAGGCGAGATGCGTCCGAGCGAGCTTGTCGACCGCGTTCGTTCGGCGTCCGTGTGCGACGTGGGGTTTGCCCAGCTCGATATGGACCGCGCCGCGCGCACCGGCGTCCCCGAGGTGGTGTATGGCGCGGGCAAGACCGCTGAGCAGATCGCGGGGATCGTGCGTGCGTTGCTCGGTGCCGGCCAGGAGCGCGTGCTCGTGACGCGTCTCGATGCGGCCAAGGCTGCGCAGGTGCGTGCACGTGGGATTGACCTGGCGTTTGACGAGGTGTCGCGCCTGGGCGTGGTGGGAGGCGTGCCCGAGCCCGACGGCTGCGGCACGGTGCTGGTTGTCTGCGCGGGCACGAGCGATATGCCGGTGGCCGAGGAGGCGGCGCAGACCGCGGAGTTTTTGGGCAATCGAGTCCAGCGCCTGACCGACGTGGGCGTCGCGGGCATCCATCGGCTTTTGGGGCACCTTGACGACATCCAACGCGCCCGCGTGATCGTGGCGGTGGCCGGCATGGAGGGGGCGCTGGCCAGCGTGGTTGCCGGCTTGGCGTCGTGCCCGGTGATCGCCGTGCCCACGAGCGTGGGGTACGGGGCGAGCTTTGGGGGCGTGACGGCCCTGCTCGCGATGCTCAACAGCTGCGCGAGCGGCGTTTCGGTCGTGAACATCGACAATGGGTTTGGGGCGGCGTTCCAGGCGTCGCTCATTAATCATCTTCCCGGCAAGGAGGCATAGGTATGGCGCAGGGAACGATGCGGGACCGGGAGGCCGTTATGGGCGCTGTCGGGGACGCCGTCCGGAATGGTGCTGGGGAGGACGCTGTGAGCGGTGCTGGGGAGGACGCCGTACGCGCTGCCGCGGAAGACACCCGGAGCGGTGCCGGGGAGGCTCTCGTGAGCGGTGCTGTGAGCGGCGTCGGAGAGGTTGCCGTGCGCGCCGTCGGGGGCGCCATCCGGAATGCGATGGGGGAGACGCCCCATGATGCGCGCGGTGGGATGCCGGCGCATCGAGAGTTAACTCTCAGGGCGAAAAACGGCGGAAATGCCGAAAAAAATGCCGCGAAAGTTAACTCTCGCGGAAAGGGGCATCGCGTGGTCGCCGATGGGCAGCCGGACGGGGAGCGCGATGGAGGCTCCTCCGCATGCGATGGAGGTGCCTCCATAGGTACGACGCTTTGGCTGGACTGTCAGTCGGGCATTGCGGGGGATATGCTCGTCGCCGCTTTGATTGACGTGGCGGAAGATCCCGCGGGGGCGGAGCGCGCCGTGCGCGAGGTCTTGGCGAGTCTGCCGGTCGAGGGGTTCGCGGTTGAGGTGAGCCGCGTGTACAAGGCCGGCATCGCTTGCCGCGACTTCAACGTGATGCTCGACGCGGCACACGAGAACCATGATCACGATATGGAATATCTGCACGGAGGCGGCGGGGGAGCACTTGCCGCCCGTTCGGCATGCGACCATGCGCTCCACGAGCACGCCCACGAGCACGCCCACGAGCACGCCCACGAGCACGCCCACGAGCACGCCCACGAGCACGCCCACGAGCACGCCCACGAGCACGCCCACGAGCACCGCGGGCTTGCCGAGGTCGAGGCGCTGATCGCCGCAGCATCCATGACGCCCGCCGCACGCGCGATTGCCCTGCGAGCGTTCCGCATCCTCGCGTCTGCCGAGGCGGCGGCCCATGGCACCACGATCGACCAGGTGCATTTCCACGAGGTGGGTGCCGTCGACTCCATCGTCGACATCATTTCGGCGGCCGTGCTCTTCGACTATCTGCACATCGAGCGCGTGATCGTCCCTCAGCTCGTCGACGGCCATGGAACCGTGCGCTGCCAGCACGGCATCATTCCGGTCCCGGTCCCGGCGACGCTCAACATCTGTCGGGAGAACGGCCTGCCGCTCGGCATCTGCGATGTGGAAGGCGAGCTCGTCACACCCACGGGCGCCGCGCTGGCGGCGGCGGTCGTGACTGGCTTTGACCTCCCGGAGCGCTCTGTCGTGCGCCGTGTTGGCCTGGGTGCCGGCAAGCGCTCGTACAGCCGTCCGTCCATTCTACGCGCATTGATTGTCGAGCCGATTAACGGCAGTACGGGCACGAAGCCCCAGCCCTGTGCCACGTCTGGGGGCGCGGAAGGCGACCCCGGGCGTGCGACGCTCGGTGAGCGCGAGGACGATCGCGTCCCGCTCCGCCGTCCCGCCGCCCCGCACTCCCACGAGCTCACCGCGCCCACATCAGTCGTGAAGCTCGAGTGCGACATCGATGACGCGACGGGGGAGGAACTGGGCTACGTTGCCGAGCTGTTGCGCGAGGCCGGTGCCCGCGAGGTCCACTGGCTGCCCATCTTTACCAAAAAGGGACGCCCGGCCTATCAACTGCAGGTCATCTGCGTGCCCGAGGACGTAGCGCGTATGGAGTCCGTCATCTTCCGCGAAACGCCAACGCTGGGTATCCGCCGCGTTCCCATGGAGCGCACGGTGCTCAGGCGCCGTCGTCTAACGGTCGAGACTCCATACGGCTCCATCCGCTGCAAGGTGGCAGAGCTTCCCGATGGCTCGGTGCGCGTCGCCCCCGAGTTCGAGGATTGCCGCGCCGCCGCGCGCGCGTTTGGTGCCCCCTTGCGCGAGGTCATGGCTGCCGCGCGTGGAGCCGTGTCCGGACAAAATGGATAATCGATTAAAAAGAAAGACGAGTTCTCACGTTCATTTTCTGGGTCGCGGGATGTCTTTCGCTCATATTATGAACTCCTGTGTCAAAATGAGGACACATTGTCCTATCGGTTATCCAGAAGGTTTGTTATGCAGTTGTCATCAGGTGAGGTCAAGGCGAAGCGGCAAGAGCTTGGCTTAACTCAGAAGGAGTTTGCCGCCGCTTTGGGCATGGGCTCCAACGGCGAGCGCACGGTGCGTCGTTGGGAGGCGGGTGAGACGAAGCCTACTGCCGCTGAATCAAAGTACATCTCTACCCTTGGGCATCACGCGCCCTTTGAGCCCAATGAGGAAAGGGAGCCCGCCTTTACCTTCATAGACCTGTTCGCAGGAATTGGTGGGATTCGTATGCCGTTCCAAGAGCTCGGTGGCGAGTGCGTCTTTTCTTGCGAGTGGGACAAATTTGCGCAAAAGACCTATCGCATGAACTATGGGGAAACTCCCGCGGGCGATATCCGTGAGGTGGCTGCATCTGACATTCCTGACTTTGACGTTCTGCTGGCGGGTTTTCCGTGCCAGCCGTTTTCGTTGGCGGGAGTGTCTAAAAAGCGATCCCTTGGTCGTGCCACGGGTTTCGAAGACAAAACGCAAGGCACCCTTTTCTTCGAGGTCGCTCGCATCTTGAACGAAAAACGCCCAAAGGCGTTCCTGCTCGAGAACGTAAAGAACTTGGTCAGTCACGACCGTGGCAACACATTTGATGTCATAATGCAGGTTTTACAGGATGAGCTCGGATATCACGTCCACTACAAGGTCTTGGATTCCAAAGGCTGGACTTGTCAGCACCGCGAGCGCATTTACATCGTTGGCTTTCGAGACGACGTTGATTTCTCATGGGACGATCTCGATTGCCCGCAGAATGGGCAGAAGGCTGCGGAGATCTTAGAGACGGACGTCGATGATCGATATGTTCTCTCCGATAAGCTGTGGTCGTATCTTAAAGCCTACAAAGCCAAGCACGAAGCGGCTGGAAACGGATTCGGCTACGGTCTCATAACCCCTTCGGATACTACGAGGACGCTCTCCGCGCGTTATCATAAGGACGGAAGTGAGATCCTCGTTTCGCGTGGCGAGGGGCTGAATCCCCGCAAGCTGACTCCAAGGGAATGCGCGCGACTGCAAGGGTTTCCCGATCAATTCATTATTCCGGTCTCCGACACCCAGGCCTACCGCCAGTTCGGCAATTCCGTGACGGTCCCTGTCATTCGCTCGGTGGCCAAGCTTATGATGGAGGCGTGTCAGGATGGATTACGGGGCGCTTAGCAGTTATTTTGACGGCGCTGTGGCCAAGACGCTTGCAGACGTCGACATCGATGCAAGTAAAAGCAACCAGCATGAATTTAACGGCACCCGGCCCTTGAGGTCGTTGTTTGGCGATGATGATATTCGCGACATCTGCACCACGTTCGCTTACATGTGCGATGACGCGGAGCCCGAAATGTGCGACGGTACGGTGACTTGGTACGATGCGCGCCGCAGTCACCCTACCCGCACTGAGTACCGCCTCTACTACAAAGACAACGCTGCGATACGACTCGCATCGGCCGGGGACCTCATGGTGCTTGCCAACTCGGATGATCTGGGTTTGCTTATCCTGTTTGCGAAGAGGGGGTCGAACATCGAATCTCAGTTGAGGTGGCTGTTCGGCTTTGGGGAGCCCGATCGCTCGGGCTATGCAGTGTCTAAGGGCGAACGGAATAGAATTGGTGCAGTCGCCTCCCGTATCTTGGCGATGATCGGCATCGAGACACGTGTGCCGCTAAGCGCCGACGCCTATCTAGAAGATATGGTCGAGAGGTTTGGCGGTGCGTTCCCGCGGGGCATTGATTTCACGGAGTACTCCGTATCCACTCTGGACGATCTTGACTGGAGGGGCAACCCCGATCGCAGCCTCTTGGCATGTTACGAGCGTGAGGAAATGCTCTTCAAAGTGTTTGAGCGTCATTTGCTTGAGAGGGATTTGGCTCCTTACTTAAATGGGGTTCTTGACGTCGACGGCATCCTCAAGACCACCATGTCGACGTTCCAGCGCAGGAAGTCGCGTGCGGGCACGGCATTTGAGCATCAACTTGAGTTTCTGTTCAAAGGACGGGGTATCCGATATTCATCGCAGCCGTATACGGAGGGTAAGTCAAAACCGGATTTCATCTTTCCCTCCATTGAGTGTTATCGAGACGATGCATTTCCGCCAGATTGCCTTACGATGCTCGGCGCGAAAACAACCATCAAAGAGCGCTGGAGACAGGTTCTTGAGGAGGCCAATCGTATAGCGCATAAGCATCTCATTACTCTTGAGCCTGCAGTGAGCGTGGATTATACGAATGCCATGCGAGCCAGTAGCCTCCAGCTTGTTGTGCCCCACGAGTTATTTGCCACCTACACCACCTCTCAGCAGGAATGGTTGATGGATGTTGCCTCCTTCTGCTCCATGGTTGAAGAGCGGCAAAGCGAGCTGGACTAAGAGATAGCCTTCAGAAAGGACGCTCATGAAGATCCTCATCGCCTCGGACATTCACGGCTCGGCCTATTGGGCGGAGCGGCTCATCGAGGCAATCGATGCCGAACGGCCCGATCGCGTGGTGCTGTTGGGGGACCTGCTGTATCACGGCCCGCGCAACGACCTGCCGCGCGACTATGCGCCCAAGCGCGTGATTCCGCTGCTCAACGACTTGGCGGCGACGGGCCGCTTGACGGCGGTGCGCGGCAATTGCGAGGCGGAAGTCGACCAGATGGTGCTCGACGTGCCCTGCATGGCGGACAGCTCGATGCTGGTGGACGACCATGGGCGCACGTTGTTCTTTACGCACGGGCACGTATTTGGCGCGGGTCTGCACAACAGCGTGGACAACGTGCCGGCGTTGCCGCAAGGCGCGGCGCTCGTGTACGGCCACACGCACATCAAGGTGAACCAAGAAAGCGCAGGGCATCCCGGCCTGTGGCTGTTCAACCCGGGCAGCGTGTCCATCCCCAAGGACGGCACGCACAGCTACGGTATCTACGAGAGCGGCTTGCCGGTTGAACAGGCGTTCAGGCACGTGGTTTTGGAGGAGCGGTAATGGCAGAGTGGAAAGAGACGGGCGCGGGGAGCCTGGCGGGGATCACGCGCGACACGTCGACGCTGGTGGACGCGCGCGACGAGATGCAGCAGCTCGTCGAGACCATCTGGCGGCTGCGTCAGCCCGACGGCTGCCCGTGGGATCGTAAGCAGACCCACGCCTCCATTGCCAAGAACATGATCGAGGAGGCCTACGAGGCGGTCGATTGCATCGAGGCGGACGACGCCGCCCATTTGCGCGAGGAACTGGGTGACGTGCTCATGCAGGTGGTGCTCCATGCCCAGATCGCTGCCGATGCGGGTGCCTTCACCATGGCCGACATCGCACGGGACATCAACGAAAAGCTCGTTCGCCGTCATCCGCACGTGTTCGGCTCGACGGCGGCGCAGGCGAGTTCGGCAGACGACGTGCTGGCGATCTGGGACAGCGTGAAGCTTGCCGAGAAGGGTGCCAAGGACGAGGGCGCTGTGGAGTCCGGCGAGCGCCCCGAGGGGCTGCTCGATGGTGTTCCCCGTGCGTTGCCCGCGCTCATGCAGGCGCAAAAGGTGTCGCGCAAGGCTGCTGCCGTGGGGTTCGAGTGGGAGACGACCGCCGACGTGTGGGACAAGGTCGCCGAGGAGCGCGCGGAGTTCGAGGCGGAGCCCGCCGGTAGCGAGGCCCGCGAGCTCGAGTTCGGCGATATGCTCTTCGCCTTGGTGAATGTGGCGCGCCGCGAGGGCGTCGACGCCGAGAGCGCGCTGCGGGCGAGCACGGCGAAGTTCCGCGCCCGCTGGTCTGCCATGGAGGACGCCGCCTATAGGCGGGGCCGCCGCATCGAGGACTTCTCGACAGAGGAGCTCAACGAACTGTGGGATCGCGTTAAGCAGGCGTGACCTCAAAGCGCAGCCAGTTGACGCCAAATCGAATGCCCGCGCAGGTGAGCGCCGTGCCCAAGCCGGTGTAGAACACGGCGATGAACACCTCGGGCGCGAGCCCGAGCGAGCGAATGGCGATGCCGCCCGTCATCATGACGGCCATGATGACGAATGCCGGGATGTCGAAGAACTTGAGGAAGAAATGGCGCTCATCGGCATACGAGCTGATGCGCGCCGTGTGCTTGACCACGAGCTTGCCGAACACGAACATCCAGAACACGGCGCCGACCGCGACACTGAGCGCGACGTTCAGGATGCTGAGGTGGCCGTTGGCGTACGCCTCGAGGCCGATACGCGCGATGTTGACGCCGGCGGCGAGCCAGACGAAGCTTGCGATGAGCAGCAGGGTGCGTTTGCTAACGGAGAACAGGGACATGGGGACCTCCCAAAGTGAGACGGGCGGGACGCGGTACCGTACCGCTATCCGCCCGTGAGGGTTCGTGAAATTTGACAGTGAAATACTGACACTTTGCGTGCGGATTGCAAGTGCGGTGCCCTCAAGGGCCTGGGAGCGCGCAAAGCCTGCACACATGCGTGCGGGCGCCATGCCATAATGGGTGGCATCAAAGCGCACATACACCCTCAACCGCACAAGGCGCCTATGACGAACTCTCAGAACAACCACGAGCGCACTGCCCCTGTTGCAGGCGGCGATCCCGGCAAGACGGGCGATCTTTCCGCCGCCGCGCAGGCCGTGGCGGTGCGCGCCGCCACAAAGGTCGCGGCGTCGAGGGGCGGCGCTCAACACGTCGCGACCCCGGCGGCATCTGCCCCGGCGTTTGGCGCGACGTCTGCCCCGGCGTCCAACTCGGCGGTCGCCGGGAAATCGGTCGCCGGAAAATCGGCCCCTCAAAAGGAAGCGCCCGCGCAAGGATCCTCTTCTTCAAAGCCCACGCGGCGCTCGGCGCGCGGCAGCGATGTCGCCGCCCGCGAAAAACAGGAGCGTCGTGAGACGCGCAGGCACAAGGCCCATGGCTCCGAGCGGACGCCGTCTCGCCGCGCGACCGCTTCTCGTCGCGGCTCGCGCGCGTCCTCGCAAAACACGACGGAAGCGCGTGCTGGTGCGACCAGCCTGGCACGTGGTGCGGCGGATTCTGCGCGGGGTGCACGGCGTCCCGCTTCGGCATCGGGCTCAGCTCGCGAAACGCAGCGCGCCTCGATGAAATACGCGACGGACAACCGCGTTGTGAACTGGCTGTACGACCTCACCACGGGGCCCCGTCGGCACTTCTTCTATCTGATCGTGGCGCTGCTGGTGGGCGTGGGCATCTACATGCCCGTTCGCGATTTCTACATCGCGCACCGCACCGAGGCGATCTTGCAGGAGCAAAAGGCCATTCGCGAGAAATACAACGATTCGCTGGGCAAGGAGGTCGAGAGCCTGCTTTCCCAAGAGGGCATCGAGGACGCGGCGCGCAGGGACTACGGCATGGTCATGCCCGGAGAGCAGACCATCACCGTGGAGGGCCTGGACGAGGACGGCAACCCCGTGGTGGTTGATGTGAACGACCAGGACGGTGAGGATGCTGCGGCGGACGGCGACGGCGGTGACGCGCAGGATCCCTCGACGGCGAACGGCGCGGCGTCCAAGGACAACGCGGGCACGCTCAAGGGCGAAGACGCCGCAGATAAGAGCAAGACCGGCTCCGATACAACAGATGTCAGCTCGGGCGACACGCCAGTTACCTCGGCGGAGGTTGAGGCGGCGGAGCGGGCGGTGCTTGAAAACTCCGCTTGGTACTGGAAGGTGCTCGACGCGCTCTTTTTCTTTGACGGTGTCAACGGCATGGCGGTTGTTTCGACGGGAGAGTAGGACATGGGGGAAGCGCGCTTTGCGGCAATTGACCTGGGTACGGTGTCGTCGCGCTTGTTGTGCGCGACGGCTCGCGACGGTGTTGTGGTGAACTCGACCAAGCGCACGGTGATCACCGATCTGGGCGAGGGCGTGGACGCGTCTGGCGTGTTTGCCCCGGGCGCGATTGAGCGCGTGACGCGTGTGTGCGGCGAGTTTGTGAACGAGGCCCGCGCGTATGGCGCGACCTGCGTGAGCACGACGCTGACGAGCGCCGCGCGCGATGTCTCAAATGGTGAGGAGCTGCTTGTCCGTCTGCGCGATTTGGGTCTGGAGCCTCAGGTCATTTCCGGCAACGTGGAGGCGCGGCTTACCTTTTACGGCGTGGCGCACGATTTTCCCGGCGAGCGTATCGCCGTCGCGGATTCGGGCGGCGGTTCGACTGAGCTCGTGGTGGGCGCGTATGCGCCGAGTGAAGGGAAGCGCGCTTTTGCGCTCGATTGCGCTCAATCGCTCAACATAGGTTGTCGGCGCGTGACGGAGCGGTTCTTTGCCCAAGAACCCCCGGCGCAAGATGAGATCGAAGCGGCGGTTGCATGGATGGCCTCGCAGTTTGAGGCATATTGGAGCGAGCTCCCCGCGCGTCCCGATCGCCTGATCGCGGTGGGCGGTACCGTGACTTCGCTGGTTGCCATGGTTCACGAGCTCGCCGTATACGACTCGCATTTTGTGCATCTTCGCGATTTGACAGCGGAACAGGTCGATGACGCTATCGAAATGATGCGGGGTTTGTGCGTTGAGCAGATTGCCGACTTGCCGGGGATTCAGCCCAAGCGCGCACCGGTGATTTTTGCCGGCGCCGTGATCGTGCGGGAACTAATGCGCGCCGGCGGGTACGAACGGTTGACCGTGAGCGAAAACAGCCTGCTTGCCGGTGCGGCGGCAACGATTTGCGAGGCGATGACCGGGGACGAGCCCGTAATCGGTTGGGCCCCGACCCTCAGCGCTCTGTAGGGGCAAAAGGCGACGGGCTCCCTTGCACACATGTTGGCACGTATATGGGAACGGCGGGCGCGAGCCCTGGGGCTGCGGTTGGCCGCCTCTGTTTTGGGGAGTGTAGGATGCTGCCGCAATCGGCGGCTATCGACTCGTTGCGCTCGGTTGCCGCCGCCTCAGGAATTGCGGAATGGCACCGTGAGCTTTTTGCCCGGTAAGTCACGTTCTGCTCAATGGTCCAGCTTTTAAGGAGCCAGCTGTTAAAGGGAATCTTGATATGAAAAAGGCTCCTTGATGGAGCCTCTCAGTTCTTATGGTGCGGGCGAAAGGACTTGAACCTTCACGGGGTTGCCCCCATATGGACCTGAACCATACGCGTCTGCCAATTCCGCCACGCCCGCATGGATTCCTATACTAACGAAAGGCAACGCGAGGTTCAAGAACTTTTTTCTGAGTTTTGGCGGGTTTATAGGACGCACTTTTGCCCCATAAACCCGCTTTGGCGCGGTGGGGTTCCAAGCGTGAGGGCGTCAGGTCCTGGCTGCTGTTCCGTTGAACGTGCCGTGCGCATTCGAGGAGGCTCTGCGAGCTCTCGAAGAAGCTCCGTGCGCGCTCGACGACGACGGGGCGTGGTACACTTGCTTGCGCATGGGGGCGTGGCGGAATTGGCATACGCAGGAGACTTAAAATCTTCGGCCTTCGGGATTGTGGGTTCGAGTCCCACCGCCCCTACCATGCGAGTAATGGCTCCGGCGACGGGGCCGTTTTTGCGTCCGGGCCCGCCGCCCGGACTCGAACCCGCGAGGGCGCGGAGCTGAGGAAACGCGAAGGCGTTTTCCAGCGTAGCGTGCGAGGGCCCGTAGGGCCCGAAGCGAATCGCGGGCGGCTGTGCCGCACGCGGAGCCCCACCGCCCCTACCATGCGAGTGGCCTTCGATACGCCATTGAAACTTCGATGCACCTGAGAAAACTCGGTGCACCTGAGAAACTTCGATGCATCTGGCGACCGTGCCGGGCGGCTTTTTTGGTCGATAGGTGCACCGAGTTTTTTCAAGTGCTCTGAGTTTTGGTTCTGGGCTGTTGAACGCGTTGCCTCCCGCTCGCGTGTCGAGCTTAAGACGCGTGTGGAGGCTGCCGTCGGGCGCGCGCTGCTGGCAGCGGATTACCAGATGCCCAGCACCAGGTCCATCTCGCCGGCAAATGAGTCCTCGTCGGCCTTCCATTCGCCATCCTCAAAAACAAAATCGATGCAGGAAAACCCCGGATCGTCTTGCCAAGAGTCGTCGAGTGCCTCGGCAAATAGGGCGCGGACTTGGTCCTTTTGGGAGTCGGTGAGCGGTTCGGGCACCTCGGCGAAAAAGTCAATCTCCTGGTACAGGCGGTCGAAGATATCCTCGTCGGCGGTGTATGCGATTGTGCTTGCGCTGGGGCACCAGACGTTAAAGTACACGGCCGCCGTGTCTTCATCCGTGTGCACGTAGCACGACTCGATTTCGTAGGAGAAGTTCTGCAGGGCCCAGACGGCAAAGGCGTCCGCGTCGATGCCGAGCTCCTCGGCGGTGTATCCCAAAGAGTCTGAGAAATAGGTGTTCAAGAAGGCGACGATGCGTTCGCGCTCGGGGCCGTCTGCCGACGACACTTCGTTGAGGCGCGCCGTTGCGATGTCCAGACACTCCTGCTTCGCGATGTCATCGGGGCTCTCTTCGGGGGTTTCTACGGTGTCGTCGCTGGAGAGGCCGTCGCCGGAGAGGTCGTCGTCCGAGGGCGTGTGCGCGGGCTCGTCGTGGGGGGCGTCGACGCTGGGGCGTGAATCGAATGCATCGAGCAGCGAGATGGCGCCGGTGCATGCAATTGGGGCCACGTTGAAGAAGAGGATCACGAAGATGATGGTTCGTATGGCGGTGCGACGGGATGTGCTCGTCTTGCTGGTGCCACGGTTGCCGCTGTTCGGCTTTGCGCGCCGCTTGGTGTCCCGCCTGCGTGAAGCACGGGCAGAGGCCGAGGGGCCAACGGGACCCGAGGGGCCAACGGACCCCGAGCCGTTGGTGGAACCCGAGTCGACGGCATGTGCCGAAGCGCCAACGGATGTCGAGTGGCCAGATGGCACCGAGGTGGCCGAGCTGCCAGGGAAAGTTGAGGAGTCCGAAGCGCCGACGGGACCCAAGTCGCCGGCGCTTGCAGAGGGTCCGCCGGCCTTGCTGGCGCGCGCCCGATGCCGCCTGCGGCCCGCCTTCTTGCTGTTCCCGTCCTGCTCGCCGTTCTTGCTCAGCGAAAAAAGCTCGCGCAGGTACATGGGGTCAATACTCGTAATGGGTTCCTGCTCTTCATCCGCTGCGGGCGCGTTGTAGTTGTCCGGTTCCTTGGTGGGACCGTCGTACGGCTCGTCGCCAAACGCGCACTCCTCGACGGCTTGGTCGTCCTCCCCAAACGGCGAGGGAGATTCGTCCCAAGGCAGGGTGGGCTCACCTGCGGTAAAGGGGTCGACCTGCGCGTCGTGCATGATGCGGCGTGCCATGGGGTCTCCTTACTCGAGGGGACTGTTCGCGGCGCTTTGCCGGGGCGTTCAAGGGTATGGCCGGATGGGTCCCGGCGGTTGGCTCAGTATACCGCCCGCCCTCCTCGAGGCCGTCGCGTCGACCGTTTGCGGGAAACAAACGGTATGTGAAAGCGGGGTGAACGGCGAGCGGGTATCATGCATCCATCTCTGCAATCCGTTCTAAGGACCGGTCATGTTTATCTTCGATCTTTTGGGTGGGCTCGTGGGGCTGGCGGTTGTCGTCCTTATCATCGGCCTGGTTTCGGGCAATCTGTTCTACGTGGTCAAACAGCAACACGCGGTGATCATCGAGCGCCTGGGCAAGTTCCACACCATCGTGGGCGCGGGCTTTCACGTCAAGATTCCGTTCATCGACCGCAAGGCCGCCACGGTGAGCCTGCGCACCATGAAGAACGGTTTTGACATCGACGTCAAAACTGAGGACAACGTGACCATTGGCCTGGAGGTGTCCGCCCAGTATCACGTGAGCTACGAGATGGGCAACGCGCCGCAGGAGTCCGGCGTGTACAAGAGCTACTACATGCTGCAGCAGCCGGTGGCGCAGATGCGCGACTTCATTACCGACGCGCTGCGCTCCTCCATCCCGGTCTACACGCTCGACGAGGTGTTCGCCAAGAAGGATGACATCGCCAAGGACGTGAACGCCACGGTGTCCGAGCAGATGAACGAGTACGGCTTTACCCTGGTGAGCACGCTGATCACCAAGATCGCGCTGCCCGCCGAGGTCGAGGATTCCATGAACCAGATCAACGCCGCGCAGCGCACCAAGGCCGCCGCCCAGGACCTGGCCGAGGCCGACCGCATCCGCCGCGTGACCGAGGCCAAGGCCGAGGCGGAGGCCATGGAGAAGGCCGGCGAGGGCATTGCCAACCAGCGCAAGGCCATCGCCATCGGCATCAAGGACTCGCTCGAGACCATTCAGGAAACCGGCGTGGGCAACGACGAGGCCAACCAGCTGTTCATGTTCACCCAGTGGACCGAGATGATGAACGAGTTCGCCAAGAGCGGCCGCGCGAGCACCGTGGTGCTGCCCACCGACTTCACGCAGAGCGCGGGCATGTTCGAGCAGATGCTCGCGGCGAGCCAGGCAAACGATTCCGCGCCGGTTCCCGTGGCGCCGCCGGTGCCCCCGGTGGACCCGCGCGCGTAAACGGTTCGGGTGCAGGCAAAACGGACACGGCCCCTTTTACACATCGAGGGGCAAAATGGGTATAAGCAAGGCAGCGTGAACGAGGGGTCGCCAAGAAGCGACCCCTTTGCCTGACGAGAGGGGAAGCGATGAGTGGATCGCGCAAACTGTTGAAGCTCGTGTCTATCGTGGCGGCCATCACCGGCCTTGCCATGCTGACGTTTGGCTTGGCCGTGGCGGGCTGCGGCCTGTTTGGCGGCACGGCGATTTCCGGTACCGACGCCGCACCGCTGTACATGGGCGTTTCGGGCGTGTCCGCCCTGTGCTTTATCGTGATGGGCCTTATGGGCATGCGCGCGTCCAACGTGCCATCGCGCAGCGGGACCGCCGTGGCATGTGCGTTTGGCAGCATCGCCGTCACCGCCGTCGCGGTGGTGTTCTGGGCGTGGCAGGGCTTTGTGAAGATCGACATCCCCAACGCCGTGCTGCTTGTGGTGGGCGCGCTTGAGGCGGTTGCCGTTCTGCTTTTGGCCCGCAAGGTCAAAAAGGAGCACGACACCTGGCACTAATTGCGCAGCTGGCGCATGATGCGTGTCTGTCGCACGCAGGCGATTGGTTTGGGCGAGACGTTGGGGCAGACAGAATGCTAGCTTACAGCTCGACCGATTGATTTGACCACAGGGCCTCCTGGATTCGCGTTACAGAAGCGCGGAGACGGGAGGCCTTTTTGCGCCAGGGGAATGCAACGATGCCGTTGGCTAGCGGCTCGAGGAGCGGTGTGGCGCACAATGCGGTGAGGGCCAGGGACGCCACCACGATGATGACGGAGCCGGCAACCGGGCCGAGCAAGACCGGTGCGCCGTAGAAGGGCGTTTGAAACGTAAGGGCTCCGCGAACCAGGCGATGCACGATGTAAACCTGCAGAGTCCGACGGCCCAGGACCGTCAGCCACGATGTCGAGCGCGGCACGAGCTTAATGCACGCAACTGAGAGCAAGGCGCCGGAGCCCAGGGCGGCGATTTTGCGCACAACGCCCATGGCAACGTGTGGCCCGTAAGGGTTGTCGCCGTAGACCAGCGGGAAGAACCATTCGTAGGCATGGGGGCTGGCAACGCGCGCTGCCACGATAATCGCGGCAAAGAACACCGCGAGCCAGGGCCACGAGGAGTTGGCGGCTCGTTCCACGCGCGCAGGCGTGAGATAGTATCCGAGCGCAAAACAGGGAAGGAACGCGAACATGCGGCTCAGTGCGAGAAAGCCGCCCTCCATGTCGACGAGTCCCCACAAAAACGAGGCGACAAGGGAGCAGATCATGCCGCGCCGCGCTCCCATCCAGGATAGAAGGGGCGTGAGCAGTCCCCACCATGCCATGGCGATGAGATACCACGGCGCCGAGGCGAAGCGCAGCATGGACGCGAGCGTGATGTCCTTGCTGCTTACGGCGAGCAGCGCCGCTTGGTATGCGATGCCCAGCACGGCAAAGGAAATGATGCGGTCGTAGTTGAGCGAGCCGTTACGGTAGGTGCTCTTGGCAAAAAGCCCCGACATGAATACGAAAAGGGGCATGTGGAAGAGATATATGATGTCGAATGTGGTGCTCAACGTGGGGTTGTCGTTGTGAATGGGTTGCATCATGTGGCCGGCGACCACCAGGATAATGAGCAGGCCCTTGATGTTGTCGAACAGGGCGATGCGCGTTCGTCTCTGCGTTTGGGCCATCATGGTGCTCTCGGCCACACAAACTCCTTCCAACGCGTCAAGCTCAACAATCCTAGCGCGGTGGGCGGCGTTCTTGGGATGCCGTAAGATATCTGCATATTTGAATGGCACGCGGATGCGCCGCGCGCTCGAGAAAGGCTGGCTGGCATGGATATGAGCGATATCAAGATCGGCTTTATAGGCTTTGGCAACATGGCAAGTGCCATGGCGGACGGTTGGATTGCCTCCGGTAAGGTTGCGCCGGGGAAAATGAGCGCGTGTGCGGGTCGGTACGAGGCGCTGATTCCGCGCTGCGAGATGCGCGGCATGCGCGCGCTGCCCGATGCAACGGCGGTTGTCGAGGCGTCTGATGTGGTGGTCGTTGCCGTCAAGCCGTATATGATTGAGGGCGTTCTGGCTCCCTTGACAGAAAAGCTGCAGGATAAGGTGTTGCTCTCAGTTGCCGCCGGTTGGAATTGCGAGGCGTACGAGCGCGTGATTCCGGGGACGCGCCACCTGTCGACGGTCCCCAACACGCCTGTTGCCATCAACGAGGGTGTGATTGCCTGCGAAAAGACCTCGACGCTCACGCATGACGACCATGAGCTGGTGTATTCGCTGCTGGGTCTGCTCGGTCGCGTCGTCGAGGTCGAGACCCGCTTGCTGTCTGTTGCGGGCACGGTGGGTGGTTGTTCGCCCGCGTTCATTGCCATGGTGATCGAGGCGCTGGCGGACGCCGCCGTCAAACACGGTATTCCGCGTGCGATGGCATATGAGATGGTGAGCCAGATGGTTGCGGGAACGGCTAAGCTGCAGATGGCGACCGGCATGCACCCGGGCGCGATGAAGGACGCCGTGTGCTCGCCTGGCGGGACCACCATCCGCGGCGTCGCGGAGCTCGAGGCGTCCGGTATGCGCTCCGCGTTCATCCACGCAATCGATGCAATCGAGGGCTAGGCTGTAGCCAATAGCTAGGTGCGCTTTGCCGTGGAGCCTTGTATGATGCGGGCCCGCGGTGAAGCGCATGGCGAGTTGCGACCTAGAACAGGCTGTCCTCGTCATTCGGCTTGGGGCCACGATCGACGTAGAGCTTGTGCGTGCGCTTTTCGAGAATAAACGCCGCTACGGCAAAGGCAACAACGCCAATGGTAAACAGGACGGCCACGCCCGTGCGGGTGCCAAACAGAAAGGTGAAGATCTGGTCCATTGCGCTGTCCTGCTTTCTTGCTGGAATACATGGCGAAATACGGTCACCAGTATATACTTGCACTGCGCAATCTTGCACCCTTGCATTCGGCGGGGCGTGTAGCGATAGACGTTACGGCACGAATTCGGAGGCATCATGCTCGATATCAAATTTGTTCGCGAGAATCCCGAGGCGCTCGACGCTGCCATGGCCAGCCGCCAGGGCAGCTGGGATCGCGAGCGTTTCTTTGCGCTCGACGAGGAGCGTCGCTCCGTCATCACGCAGGTCGAGGAGCTCCAAGCCACGCGTAACACCGAGTCCAAGAAGATCGGCGCGCTCATGAAGGAGGGCAAGCGCGAGGAGGCCGAGGCTGCCAAGGAGGCCGTGCGTCAGGTGAACGAGCAGATCGAGGGTCTGGCCGAGCGCCGCTCCGAGCTCGATGCCGAGGTCGCCGGCTTCATGGCGCGCATCCCCAACATCCCCTGCGAGGCCACGCCCGTGGGTAAGGACGAGAACGAGAACCCCGAGCGCCGTCGCGTGGGCGAGCCCCGCGACTTTGCCGCCGAGGGCTTTGAGCCCAAGGCCCACTGGGACCTGGGTACCGAGACCGGCATCCTGGATTTCGACCGCGGCGCCAAGCTCTCCGGCGCCCGCTTCACGGTGCTCTCCGGCGCCGGCGCGACGCTCGACCGCGCGCTGCAGAACTTCTTCCTCAACACGCACATCTCCCGCGGCTTCAAGGAGTTCATCCCGCCGGTGATCGTGAACCGCGAGATCATGTACGGCACGGGTCAGCTGCCCAAGTTCGAGGATGACGCCTACCACACCGGCGAGGACCAGTTCCTGATCCCCACCGCCGAGGTCGCGCTCACCAACCTGCACGCCGGCGAGGTGCTCGACGCCGCCCAGCTGCCGCTGCGCTACACCGCGGGCACCCCGTGCTTCCGCGAGGAGGCCGGCTCGGCTGGTCGCGATACCCGCGGCATCATTCGCCAGCACCAGTTCACCAAGGTCGAGATGGTCAAGTTCGCCCGTCCCGAGGAGTCCGACGCCGAGCTCGAGAGTATGGTCGCCGAGGCCGAGTTCATCCTGCAGCAGCTTGGCCTGCCGTACCGTGTGATCAGCCTGTGCACCGGTGACCTGGGCTTTTCTGCGCGCCAGACCTACGACATCGAGGTGTGGCTGCCCAGCTACAATGCGTACAAGGAGATTTCCTCCTGCTCCAACTGCGGTGACTTCCAGGCTCGTCGTGCCAACATCAAGTACCGCGACCCCGAGAACTTCAAGGGCACGCGCTTTGTGCACACCCTGAACGGCTCGGGTCTGCCCACCGGCCGCACCATGGCCGCCATCATGGAGAACTACCAGAACGCCGACGGCTCCATCACGGTGCCGGAGGTGCTGCGTCCCTACATGGGCGGCATCGAGAAGATCGAGCCCGTGGCGTAAGGCGCGGGGCTACGAAAGTGCGTCGATGAAGGGCGGCTGCCGTGAGGTGGCCGCTTTTTCATGCGAAGACGCGTGGTACTGTTTTGCGGCGAGCGGTTCACGCGCCCCGCGACAATGTGCGGAAACCACCTTTTGAAATGGGGCGACTTATTTTAAACCGTTGATAAAGCACATTACCATAGCGTTTCCTGTGAAGAACCAGCGTTTTGAAGCGATAGGGGCCGTTTCAAAGCGATGGTTCTTCACATTGCCGGCGTCGGTGGGTGGCGCTATGACGAAAAAAGAGGCCGCCTCGGGAGTCTTACCTCGAGGCGGCCTCTCGTATGGGGTGGGGATTCAGAAGGGACTTTGTCCTACAAATATGTCGTCTAATGTTTCTTGCGATCCTCGAGTGCTTGGCGAATATGTCCGCCCGAAGCTGTCAGGGCCTTTGCCGCCTGATCGGCGGGCAGGTCGAGCAAAATGCTCGTTATAGCGAGCTTGACGCTGCCATCCGCCTCTTCAAGGGCGGCACTTGCAACCTCGGGATCGCAGTCGCATGCCTCAACAACGATATTGCGGGCGCGTGCGTGCAGCTTTTCGTTGGTCTGTTTAACATCGACCATGAGGTTCTGATACACCTTGCCGGAAAGCGTCATCGCTCCGGTGGAAATCATGTTGAGGACGAGCTTTTGAGCGGTGCCCGCCTTGAGGCGAGTGGAGCCGGTGAGGACCTCAGGGCCCGTGACGGGCTCGATGGCGAGTTCGGCGATTTCGCCAACGGCTGATGAGGGGACGCAGGCTATTGCCGCGGTTTTGCATCCCAGCTTACGCGCATAAGTTAGTCCGCCAAGAACATAAGGAGTTCGGCCGCTGGCAGTGAGGCCAACGATGAAGTCGCGTTCAGTTATCTCGATACCGCGTAGGTCCTTTTCACCCTGCAAGGCATCGTCCTCGGCTCCCTCTTGCGCTTCTACGAAAGCGTTCTTTCCGCCTGCGATTAGTCCAACAACCGCGCCGACGTCCACGCCAAATGTTGGGGGGCATTCCACAGCGTCGAGGACGCCAAGCCTTCCGCTGGTTCCTGCGCCGAGATAGACAATGCGTCCTCCCGCAGACAGGCATTTGGCTGCAAGCTCAATGGCTTGTGCGACCTGTGGCAGTGTGTGTCCGACAGCTTTCACTGCATTGCTGTCTTCGAGATTCATCGCCTCTGCAATTTGCATGGCGCTAAATGTGTCGAGCTCAAGCGTGAGAGGGTTTCGCTGCTCGGTTGTGAGTGTTGAGAGGTCTAGCATGTTGCATCCAATCAGATAGCCACGTGTCGTTGTCCGTTGTTTTTTATCGTTTGATGCAGTTCGATTAGCTCTGCAATAAGTTCTTTGGCGAGGATCGCTGTCATTAAATGGTCTTGTGCGTGGACAAGCAGAATGCTGAGCTCTTGGTGGCACCCGCTCGCCTCCTTTGAAAGAAGCGAAGTTTGGATTTGATGGGCTTCGAGGATGGATTCCTCTGCCTGCCGCATGAGCTCATGCGCTTGTTCGAAATCGCCCTGCTTCGCAGTGAAAAGGGCTTCGTATGCTTTACTTCGTGCGTCACCAGCCTGGGCGACAAGGCCGAAGGCAATCATTTCGGGGGAAGTGCTGGTTGATTCGGTCATTTCGAACCCTTCGCGTCTTGATGTGGAAAAGGTTTTAGATGCGAGCTCGAGTTGAAGATAGACGATGTGTCCGAGTGCGACAAGCGCGCCGATTATGGCCGAGTGTCTTTCCTCGCAATGAGCCAAAAATGCTTTTTCAGATATTTGAATTTTGTTAAATAAGCAGGTAAACAGCTATGTTGATCTTGCTGAAAGCCGGGCTAGAGCCTACCCGGTATTTGAGTTCCCAAGGTCGAGGTTGCCGAATGAGTCAAAAGCGGCTCCGCAGGCGGCAGAAACTAACCGTTTGGCGCGCGTTCTTGTCAGAAGTTGAAATTAAATTTCTTGTAATGGAATCGACAATGACAAATAATTTTCACTATCTACAATGAGGGCACAGGTTGGAGGAATGCCTCATGGTAAGCCTGCTGGTTCGTTTAAAGCAGTATAGAGATAACGCAAGTCCGGCCGAGAGGGAGTTGATAGAACGCATTCTCGATGATCCGGAGTCCATTTCTGGATTAAGTATTCATGAACTCGCCGCGTATGCATTTGTATCACCGTCGACCATCACCCGGTTATGCAAAAAACTGGGGCTCAAGGGTTATAAGGAGTTCCAGCATTTACTTATTTACGATTTAGCACTTTTAAGAGAGAGCAGCTCGTCAAAAATCGAGGATCTGGCGCCAACTGACACATCGCGGCAAACGATAGAAAAGGTAACAAGAGACAATATCGACTCCCTGCGATTAGTTGAAAAGCTCAACGATCCAGAAACGTACGAAGCTTGCGTTGATCTTATGAGCGATGCCCGAACTATCAACCTGTTTGGAATGGGAGCGTCTCTGCTCTCGGCCCGAGATATGCACTACAAACTCTTGAGGATTGGAGTGAGTTGCAACCTGATTGATGATTGGCATGGACAGTTGCTATGCGCCTCGAACAGTGGTCCGGAGGATTTGTCGATTGCAATTAGCTATTCAGGTCTAACCGAAGAAG
This sequence comes from Collinsella stercoris DSM 13279, assembly GCF_020735465.1. Taxonomy (GTDB): domain Bacteria; phylum Actinomycetota; class Coriobacteriia; order Coriobacteriales; family Coriobacteriaceae; genus Collinsella; species Collinsella stercoris. The sequence continues at coordinate 2,224,715 of NZ_CP085935.1, forward strand.
TGAACGTCTGTGTTGGTCGGGCGCGAGAGCGGGGAGGAAAGGTGATTGCAATTACGGGGTCAGCCTTTGATTCCAAGCTTGCGAGGCAAGCGGATGAAGTGCTCCTCGTGGGATCGACAGAGCCTCTGATGAGATCGGCGGCCATGGCGTCTCGTATTGGGCAGCTTGGCGTTATCGACATCCTGTTTAAGTCATTCGTCAATCGTAATTACGCGCGCTTTTCTGAGGTTTTGGAGCAAAACCAGATTAGAAAGCAACAGTGAAAGGTGGGGTGATTGCAATGAGAGACTACAAGATTTTGCTCGTTTGTTCTGGAGGTATGTCTACTACCATCTTGATGACGAAGATGCAGAAGTATGCCGAGGAAAAGGGCTTTTCCCTGGAAATCGACGCTTGTTCTGCCGCTGTATGTCAGGACAAGGCTTCTCATTACGATGTGGTCCTGCTTGGTCCGCAGATTGCATATCAAAAAAGTAGCATTTCAGCCAAGCTTTCTAACCCGGTTGCCTCGATACAACCGCAAGATTACGCGATGGCTCGTTGCGAAAACATTTTCAAACAGGTTGACGAAATGATGAGTTAGAAGTTGGTGCCATCGTTGGGGCACGATTGAAAGGAAGTGATTGCATGGAGAAGTTTCAGGCATTTCTCGACAGGACTCTCGGTCCATTGATGAGCAAATTGGGCTCAAACCGATACCTGATTGCCGTGCGAGACGGCGTGGTCTCTGCGTTGCCGCTCGTTATCGTTGGATCGTTCTTTATGCTTGTGGCGAGTCCTCCGTTGCCACAAGATTGGGAAGTCTATAAGTTTTTAACTGCGAATTCGGCAACTATCATGCTGCCGTATCGAGTCACGATGCACATCATGACCCTGTATGCGGTTTTTGGAATGGGCAATAGCCTCGCAAAGTCATTTGACCTTGATGGCGTATCTGGCGGTGTTCTGTCCGTTGCCGCTTTTATGCTTACTATCGTTCCGGTTAACATTCTTCCCGATGCGGGTGTTGGCGTTTCGGGCTTTGTGCTGCCTACGGCTAATTTGGGCAGCGCGGGTCTGTTTGTGGGAATGATCGTCACCTTCTTTGCCATCAACGTTTTCCGCTTTACGAACAGCTCGAAGTTTAAGATCGTTATGCCCGAGCAGGTTCCTCCGTCGGTTGCGCGTTCGTTTGAGGCGTTGACTCCCACTCTGATTGTCGTACTTGTTATCGGCGGTCTGACCTACTGGGCGGGATTCAATTGGTCTGCGGTGATTTCCACCCTGATCTCCCCATTCATTTTCGCCTCCGACTCTCTAATCGGCGTGTTGGTGATCGTGTTCTTCAACCGCTTCCTTTGGTTCTTTGGAATTCACGGCGCATCCGTGGTTGGTGCGGTCGCACGCCCTCTTTGGCTTGCCCTCATCGAGCAGAACGCTTTGGCTGCGGCTGCTGGAGTTTCCGGAACCGAGCTTCCGACCATCGCGCCCGAGCCGTTCTATCAGTGGTTCGTCTGGGTTGGCAATTTCGCCCTGCCGATTCTCCTAGTGTTTGTGTGCAAGTCCAAGTATCTAAGGGACCTTGGAAAGCTGGGCTTTGTCCCATCGATGTTCAATATTAACGAACCGATTACCTTCGGCATGCCTTTGGTTTTGAACATGACCCTTGCCATTCCGTATATCCTGATGCCGATGATTTTGGCATGCGTGTCGTGGTCAGCGATGTCGTTCGGGTGGGTCAATCGCGTGATCATTACTGCTCCGTGGACGCTGCCTGGTCCTATTGGCGCTGTTCTGGCTACGGGCGGCGATTGGCGTGCGGCTGTGCTGAGCATCGTTCTTCTCTTGCTCGCTTGCTTGATTTATCTGCCTTTTGTCAAGGTGTATGACAAACAGTTCTGCAAGCAGGAAGAAGAGGCGGCTGCAGAATAACCATCGAATTTAGATTCGGTAAACATTGGGGCGGCGCGTTGAGTTGGAGACGCGTCGCCCTTTGAGTTGATGTTTGAGAAAAAGAAAATTGAAAGGTGAGATATGAAACGCTTGGGAATATCCGTGTACCCCGCAAGAAGCTCAACGCAAGAGATTCATGAGTATATTGACCGAGCGGCAGAGATGGGGTGTACTCGGCTCTTCTCTTCTCTGTTGCCCGTGGATGACCCGCGAGAAAAAATAAAAAACGACTTTCTTGAGATGAATCGACACGCTCATGACAGGGGCTTTGAAGTAGTGCTCGATTGCAATCCAAGTGTTTTTTCTAAACTGGGTGTTTCCTACCGAGATCTTGAGTTCTTTAAAGAGATTGAAGCGGATGGAATAAGGCTTGATATGGGTTTCACCGGCAATGAAGAAGCCCTTATGACGTACAATCCGCAAGGCCTGATGGTCGAAATCAACATGAGCAACAATACCCATTATCTGGATACGATCATGGATTATTGCCCTGATCCCAACAAGCTTATCGGTTGTCACAATTTTTATCCTCACACGTATTCAGGTCTTACCGTCGATCATTTCTGTGCTTGCACAGATAACTTTAGGAAGCACGGGTTGAGAACGGCGGCATTTGTGACGTCGCAAGCGCCGGATACATTTGGTCCTCGACCGATTGCTACCGACGGCCTGCCCACGCTCGAGATGCACCGCCATCTGCCGCTGCACCTGCAGGTGGAGCACTTCATCTCCATGGGCACCATCGACGACGTGATCATCTCGAACTGCTATCCGAGCGACGAGGAGCTCGCGATTTTGAAGGATCTTCCGCGCAACCTCGTATGCTTCGATGTCGAGCTCATCGACACCCTGCCGGAGGTCGAGCGCAGCATCGTTCTGGACGAGCTTCATTTTAACCGCGGCGACGTTTCGGCCAACTTCCTGCGCTCCACGCAGAGTCGCGTTAAGTACAAGGGCCACGAGTTCAAAGTTCTCAACGCTCCCGCCACGATCCGTCGCGGCGATGTGGTAATTGAGAGCAGCGAGTACGGCCACTACGCCGGCGAGCTGCAGATCGCGCTCGCTGACATGGAGAACAGCGGCAAGAGCTCCGTGGTGGGTCATGTGCCCGAGATCGAGCACTTCCTGCTCGACACTATTCGTCCCTGGCAGAAGTTCCGCTTTAGGGAGGTGCGCTAGGTATGCAGTGGATCGGCGTGGACGGCGGTGGAACCAAGACGCTGTTTGAGCTATATGATTCCGACATGAACGTGCTGCAGCAGCTGAGGCTGCCCACGTGCCATGCGGGTCAAGTTGGGTACGACGGCATGCGCGCGGTGCTTTCCGAAGGAGTGGAGGCATTGCTTGCCGAGGCGAGCGATGACGTCGGTATGGGCTTTGGCCTGGCGGGTTATGGACAAGATGCGCGCATCCGCGCTTCGATTGAAGAGGTCGTTCGCGCAGTTGCTGGCGGGTATCCGTACGAACTCGTAAATGACGTGCGGGCTGCATGGGCGTCGAGCCTTGCCGCTCGTGACGGGGCTGCGGTGATTTGCGGCACCGGTTCAATTGCCTACGCGGTGCGCGGTGAGCGCGATTGCCGCGCTGGCGGTTGGGGCTTTCAGATAGGCGACGAAGGAAGCGGCTGGTGGATGGGACGAGAGGTCCTGCGCCTGTTCAGCCGCCAAGCCGACGGGAGAGACCCCCGCGGTCCCCTGTACGATGTGGTGCTGGACCGCCTTGGGCTCAGCGACGCATACGGGCTCATTGCCTATGTTCGCGATGAGCTGCAAGGCGACCGCGCAAAGGTCGCGTCGCTCACGCGCGTGCTGCGCGAAGCGGCAATGGCGGGGGATGCGTGCGCGCTCGATGTGTACGACCGGGCAGCAAGCGAGCTTGCCCAGATTATCACCGCGGCCGCTCGAGGGATGTTTGATCCTAGCGATCCAGTGCCCGTGGGCTACGTGGGCGGCGTGTTTGAGGGCGCCGGCGAGTTGCTGCTCGGATCGTTGCGCCGCTTGCTGCCTAACGGGTTTGAGCTTGTGGAGCCGGCGTATGGTCCGACGGCGGGCCCATGCCTGCTGCTCGCGCGCCGGTTGTCCGAGTGAGGGGTTTGGGATGTTGGCAGTTGGCTTGATGTCCGGGACAAGCCTGGATGGCGTGGATTGCGCGCTGGTGGAAATCGAGGGCGTTGACCGCCAGACGACCGTTGCGCTGCGTGAGTTCATGACGTATCCCATGCCCACGGCTACCAAGGCTCGCATTCTGGAGGCGTGCGCGCCCGGCGGCGGCGATTCGCGCCTGCTGTGCTCGTTGCATGCGGAGCTGGGGCACCTGTTCTCGCGTGCAGTCGGCGCAGTGTGTGCCGCGGCGGGTGTGAAGCCTTCTAGCTTAGGGTTTGTGGCAAGCCATGGCCAGACGATCTGGCATGAGCCCGATGCCTCGCGTGCGTACGAGGATGACGAGCGTTATCACGCCGGCACGCTGCAGCTGGGCGATGCCGCGCGCATCGCGTGGGACCACAACGTCCGCGTGGTGTACGACTTCCGCGCCATGGATATGGCAGCCGGTGGTCAGGGCGCCCCGCTCGTTCCATTTTCCGAGACGGTCCTGTACGGCTCGCGCGCACTCAATCGCGTGCTGCTCAACGTGGGCGGCATTGGTAACGTTACGGTTTTGCCCAAAGGCTGCAATGAGGACGGCGTGTTCGCGTTTGACACCGGTCCGGGCAACATGGCTGTCGATGAGGCCTGCCGTCGCCTGTTTGGCGTCGAGTACGATGACGGCGGCTGCATTGCGGCGCGAGGCCGTGTGAACGAGCAGGTGCTCGCGGACCTGATGTCCAACGAGTTTTTTTCTGCTGATCCGCCCAAGTCGACGGGGCGCGAGATGTTTGGTGCGCAGTTTGTGGAGGACTTTTTGCGCGCACATGCGGATATGGCTGCGGAGGATGTCGTTGCTACCCTTACCGAACTTACTGCGCTCAGCGTTGTCCGTGCGTGCGAGCAGTTTGTTGTGCCAAGGCTTGATGGGGCGCTCGATGAGCTGATCGTGGGCGGCGGGGGCGCCCATAACGCCACGCTCATGGCGCGCATCGCGCAACGCATGCCTGGGGTGCGGGTGTGCACGCAGGATGAGTTAGGGTATTCTTCGGACGCAAAAGAAGCGATTGCCTTTGCGGTTATGGGTAATCAGACGATCGTCGGACGTTCCTCAAACGTCCCCTCTGCAACGGGAGCGTCTGCCAGAGCGATTTTGGGAAGCATAATCAATCCTCCAAGGAGCGAGTAATGGCAAAGAAGAGCAAGGCGCAGCTCGCTGCGCGTGGTACGGTGGCTGATCCAACGCGCAAGGACGCCGATCGCCTGCGCACCGAGGCTAAGCAAAGCGTGGGTAAGTCTGCAAAGCTCGTGGGCGTAATGCCCGAGGACATGGCAAACGAGGTGCAGGCGACTGGCACCGTACCTTTTACTTTTAAAAGCGCGTTCTTGCTTGCAGGCGCCGTGTTGCTGGGAACGATCGCCATTCCGTTTTTTGCTTCTCAGGTGGGCGTGAGTGTAGGCGTTTCCACAACTTGTGCCGCACCGATGCTGACGGCGGCAGCCCTGGCGTTTGGTCGGTACTTCGTCGATTCCAAGCGGGGGCTGTGCCGTGGGTTTTACCTCACGTTTTTGGTGGCGTTCGGTGCGATGACGCTAATCTGCTGGCTCCTGTTTTTCCAAGGCATTTTGGTGTAGTGGCCAACCGGGTCGTGCCGCCGCGTGCATCAAAAGCGGCTCTTTCGATGTGGAACGATTCCTATTAGGCGAGATGCTTCTCATCCGTTGCGCGATGCCTCCCGGCTGTGTCAAACGAATACGTCCGTGTGAAGCCCCTGATGCGATGGTGCGTCGGGGGCTTCGTGGTGTCCGTGCCGCCGATTGGGTTCTGCGCGGTGATAGATAGAGAAGTTGCGGATACGTAGCTTTCGCGCACGACGGGGAGAGTGGCGTTTGCACACGACGGCGAGCGCTGCGTTCGCATGGCGCTCGATGGAGGGGTTGCGGGTTCGCCGCTCTCGTCCGTGGTCCATGGATATGTCCCTCGTCAAGCCCTCAATTCTTCATGCAATACGAACAGAAGTTCTACGAACAAATGTTCTATTTTGGGTATACTGTAGCCAGAAGGGTTGGCAAGGAGGAGCGGAGAGGATGTCGATGGACGTATTCGATTGCGGCGTGGTGTTGTTTGAGAGTCAAGAGGACGAGGAGGATTTGCGTGTTGAGTGCGTGGTGACGCCAGAGGGTGCATTGGAGATCCTGCAGGAAAGTGATGGGCCAATAACGCGGTGGTGCTTTGAGGAGAGTCCCCATCGCATTGAGGCGGTTGTGGAGCCAATGGGGCTCGAGGCTCTTATGGGATATTTCCATGTCGACGAGCCGTGGCAGCTGCCTGCCATCTTGCGTCTTGAGTACACGGGATACGACTGCTTCTCTCGCATTCGCGCGCTCTTGCGGCGCCTCGTGGTTCCCTATGCCGTTTACGAGGCTCCGATCGCTCGCTAAAGGAAGGAGCGCGCGCCGTTCTTGAGGCTGTCGATACTGGAGGCAGTGGTGATTCCAAAAAAATGAAAAACTGCGCTTTATTTCCTTGACGAGATGCATGATGGGTGGCATAGTATACCTCGCGTTGCGGCGTTACCTCAGCTGGATAGAGGGTCTGACTACGAATCAGAACGTCACAGGTTCGAATCCTGTACGCCGCACCAGTCGACTTGAAGACCCGGACTGCTCAGGCGGCCCGGGTTTTTCTTTTCTGCCCCTTCGTGGCTTGCGGCGGCATGGTGGACACGGGCTGCGAAATCGCACCGACTCGACAGCTTTCAAAAAAAAGCAAATTGTGCTTGACTCTACTAAAGGCGAGTGGCAATATATTCCTCGCGTTGCGGCGTTACCTCAGCTGGATAGAGGGTCTGACTACGAATCAGAACGTCACAGGTTCGAATCCTGTACGCCGCACCAGCCGAATTTGAACCCGGGTCGTCTGATCGGCCCGGGTTTTTTCCGTTCCTTCGTAGCTGATGACAGAGCGGTGATTGTGTAGCAAAGAGCAGTGGGCTATAACTCAAAAAGTGCGTCTTGCATTGGTTTGCCCACCTGCGCAGATAGCCCAATATGGGGCACGCTTTTGCCTCATAGACCTAAGAAACAGATGTAGCCGGTGCGTCGAGTGAGCGCTTTTCCAACGTTTGACGTATGTTAAACGTTGGAAAAGCGCTCACTCGACGCACCGGCAGTATTTGGGGGACGGAACTTTGATTGGGGTTTCGAGGAGACCCTTCATTGGGCCTTTCGATACAAAACACCCGCGCAGCGCGATGGCGCTACGCGGGTGGAAGTTGTCTTGAGACAAAAGGCGCTGTCGGCACGCTGGACGTTGCGGCGCAACGGGCGGGTGCCTGCGCCTCTCGATTCGCGGGGAGCTCAAACGCCCCAGCCAACAGACGCTCGCACAGCTCAAGGCCAGCTGCTACTCGGCGCGGGCCATGGCCTGCTCAAAGTCGCGCGTACCCTTGAAGACCTCATGCTTGTAGGGGTTCACGCCGAGCTTCTTGGCACGGTAGATGATGTAGCCCAGCGCGGCGACGTTGGCCGCGAGCGCGATCACGGACACCACCAGGTTCACGCTGGGGTTGTTCACGGAGTTCGTGGAGAACACGGAGTAGTCCTGGAACATGGGGAACACCTGCGCGAACATGCACCACAGCGCGAGCGTGTTGGCGCGGTTCTGGATCCAGCCGCCCTTGTTCCACAGCATGTTGGCAACGGTGGGGGCAAGCAGCAGCGCCAGGCCGCAGTACCAGGCGTGCGTGGGCAGGCAGTTGTAGGTGTAGCAGAAGTTCCACAGGTCGTAGGCAACGATGTAGACCCAGGTCATGTCGGGCCACAGCATGTCGTCGCCCTTCTTGGAGCGGTAGATGCCCCACCAGCCGGTCATGCAGAAGATGTTGATCAAGCCGGCGATGCCATTGAAAACGTTGTGCCAGCCGCCCATGAGCTCAACGCCTTCGGAGCTGATCCACGTGGTGCCGAATGCGCGGAAGGCGCTCTCAAAGTCGCTCACCACGGCGATGAGGATGTTGATGGCCACGATGGCGAAGGGGAACACCTTGAACGCCTCGCTGCGGCCGAGCTTGCCCCAGCCGTACTTGAGCATCATGAAGCCGATGCAGCCGGCGGTTGCCGCGTAGAGCTTGGCGTAGTGGAACCAGCTGTTCATGTGCACGTACGTGGGGTTTGTGAGTGCCCACTTCATGCCCATACCGGCGCAAACGTAGATGGAGATGAAGTAGACCGTGAGCACGGCGGGGATGCCGAGGAAGCACACGATGCCGCCGATCTTGGAGCGACGTGCGATCTCGTTGGCGATGATCAGGCCGGCAAAGACCATGATCCATCCCAGCCACTGGGACATGGCGTTCTCGCCATAGACTTGGAACAACATGGGTTCCCCTTTCTATATCGAGCCCCAAAGGGCTTGGTACACAGCGGTGCAAAGAGTGAGCGAAGGTGTGGTCGGGCTCGTCGGCCTCAAATGAGCGTCTGTCCCCAATTTGAGGCTGAAAACCTCAGATTGGGGACAGGCGCTTTTCTGAGGTTATCGGGTGGGGCGACGCTCAGGGTATTTGGCAGTGTAGCCCTCGATGTGCAGCGTGCTCGCGATGATGTCCTTGACGGTTTCCTCGGGGACGTCCGGATTGGCGCGCACAAACATGACGAGTCCCGTGATGAGCACGTAAAACGTCTCGTAGAGGTGGTCGATGCGGACCTCGTGGAGCGCGGCGAAGTCGACCACGGTCGACTGGCAGATATACCGCGCGGTGCGATCGGCGACGCGGTGTACGAAGGTCGCGTACAGCCCCGCGTTACCGCCGGTTGCAACGGTGTGCGGCATGGCGTCGTCCTGCTGAAGGACCAGGGTTTTGAGCATATGGGCAGCGCTGTTGAGGGCGCCTTCGATATCGCCGGTGACGCGCTGGTCGTTCCATGCCGTCAGCTGCGCCATAAACGCGTCGATGCTTTGATCGAGCGCGGCTTGCAGGGCGTCCTCTTTGGTGGGGAAATAGTGGTAGAACAGCGAACGGGTGCAGCCCACGCGCTTGGTGACGGCGGAGATGGACAGGCGGCTGATGCCGCTTTCCGCCACGACGGCGCGGACGGCGTCGATGATCTCGTCTCGCCGGTCGTCGTGCGCGAGGCGCTCGTGATGACCTGATATGTCGGAAGCCATGACCGCTCCTCCCCACAGCTGGATGTCTTGGCCGAATCTAGTCTTGACCTTTGTTGACAGAACGTCAATATGTAATTTGACAAACTGTCAACAACTTTCGCCAAATGGAGAGCTGCCGCGATGGCGTTGCACGGCGAGGCCGTGCGCGCGATGGGGCGGCAGGGGAGGAGGGCCCATGGGCGATGTCCGGGTCATCGAGGTCAAGCAGAGCGTGTTTGCGGATAACGACCGCAAGGCCGACGAGCTGCGCGCCACGCTGCGCGAGCGCGGGACGTTTTTGCTTAACCTCATGTCGAGTCCGGGGTCGGGCAAGACCACTACGCTCACGCGCACCATCGAGGCGCTCAAGGACGAGCTCAACATTGCCGTCATGGAGGCCGACATCGATTCCGATGTGGACGCGCGCACCATTCTCGATACGGGCGTGCGCGCAATCCAGCTGCACACGGGCGGCATGTGTCACCTGGACGCCTACATGACCGAGCAGGGTCTGGACGAGCTGGTGCGGGGTGCCGCGGAGGCCGCCCACGCCGATGCTGTGGCTGGCGATGCCGTCGAGGCGGGTGCCGAGTGCCCCGCTGGTTCCACGGACGAAGAAGCCGTGGCGAGCTCCGCTGTGCCCGTTAAAGCGGCGGGCACGGGCGATCCGGCGGGAGCGTCCGTCGACCTGGCGATCCTCGAGAACGTGGGCAACCTCGTGTGTCCCGCCGAGTTCGACACCGGCGCATCCGCCAACGCGATGATCCTCTCCGTGCCCGAGGGCGACGACAAGCCGCTCAAGTACCCGCTCATGTTCAGCATTTGCGACGTGGTGCTCGTCAACAAGATCGACGCGCTGCCCGTGTTCGACACCTTTAGCATGGAGCGCGTGCGCGAGAACATCCTCATGCGCAATCCCAACGCGACCATCATTCCCATCAGCGCCAAGACGGGCGAGGGCATCGACGAGTGGGCGGATTGGCTGCGCACCCAAGTCGCCGCCTGGAAGGCCGGCGCGTAGCGTAGCGCCGGCCGGCAGGCGGTTGCGCGCGGCGGTCGACACGTGGCCGCTCGCGGCGAGCCATCATACCGAACGGCACGCGGTTGCGCACGGCGACCCGGCTCGTCGGCAGGGCGCGGCACCGAACATCATTCCGGCGGGGCGCGGCGCTGAACGGCACACTGCCAGAACGTCACGCAAGTCGGCAGGCCAGCAGAACGTGCCGCGACCCCCGTCAACGCCCGTGTCATCAGGTGCGCCGAAAACCTGCCTGCGCCGGCGGCCACTGCCCGGAAGGCTCACCGCGTTGACGCTTCGCCGCATCGAGTGAGCGCTTTTCCAACGTTTGGCGCGCTCAAACGTTGGAAAAGCGCTCACTCGAGAAAACCGACCGGTGGCGGGGCGCTCACTCGAGAAGGCCGGCCGACGGCGTGGCGCTCACTCGCGAAGGATCGCCAACGCTGCGACACCGGTCGGCGCGTGACCGCGTGCCACCGAACACCTGCAAGCCCCCTCAACGTCACAGCACGAGGAAAGGACCAGATATGATTCTCAATGGACCCGGCATTTCGTTTACCGAGCCCGACATCGGCGCGGAGTTCGTGCCCGAGCTGCCCGAGCACCCGCGCGAGAAGATCGTGGCGCTCTGCGAGCACTGCACCAACCGCCTGCTGGGCCGCAAGGAGCTCAAACCCTTCGAGTACTGGAGCTTTGCCGCCGTCACCACCGACGAGATGGCCGACGTCCTGCTCAAGATGAAGATGCGCAAGTCCTATACGCTGCCCATGCTGCTTAAGGAGACCGGCCTGCCCGAGGACAAGCTGGTCAAGCTCCTCGACGAGATGAGCTACATCGGCCTTATCGAGTACAACTGGGAGAATCCCGAGCGCGACAAGCAGTGGGTCCTTCCCATGCTCGTGCCCGGCTCGGCGGAGTTCCTCAACATGCGCATGTCCCAGCTGGAGGAGCATCCGGTGCTCGCCAAGTTCTTCGAGCAGGCCTCCAAGGGCGCGCTCGCCCGAGCCACGCCCATGGTGCCGCCGGGCGGCGCGGGCATCGGTATGCACGTCATCCCGGTTGAGCAGGCCATTTCCATGGAGGACCGCTCCGTTTCCATCGAGCACATCGAGCACTGGCTCGACAAGTACGACGGTAAGTACGCCGCCAGCGCGTGCAGCTGCCGCATGAGCCGGTCCATCCTGGGCGAGGCGTGCGGCGACGATCCCAACGACTGGTGCATCGCCGTGGGCGATATGGCTGATTACGTGGTCGAGACCGACCGCGGCCACTACATCACGCGCGAGGAGGTCTACGACATCCTGCGCCAGGCCGAGGACAACGGCTTCGTCCACCAGATCACGAACATCGACGGCGAGGACAAGATCTTCGCCATCTGCAACTGCAACGTGAACGTGTGCTACGCCTTGCGCACGTCGCAGCTCTTCAACACGCCCAACCTCTCCCGCTCCGCGTACGTGGCGCGCACCGAGGCCGACAAGTGCGTGGCGTGCGGCCGCTGCGTCGAGGTATGCCCGGCGGGCGCGGTCAAGCTGGGCCAAAAGCTCTGCGCCGCGAGCACGGGCGAGGTGCCGGAGTATCCCAAGCAGGAGCTGCCGGACGCCGTGAAGTGGGGCCCGGAGAAGTGGAGTCCCGACTACCGCAACAAGAACCGCATCGAGACCTACGACACGGGAACCGCGCCCTGCAAGACGGCGTGCCCGGCGCACATCGCGGTCCAGGGCTACCTCAAGCTCGCAGCTCAGGGCCGGTATCGCGACGCGCTCGCCCTCATCAAGCGCGAGAATCCGCTGCCCGCCATCTGCGGTCGCATCTGCAACCGTCGCTGCGAGGACGCCTGCACCCGCGGCCGCGTTGACGCTGCGGTGGCGATTGACGAGGTCAAGAAGTTCATCGCCGAGCAGGACCTCGTCGCCGAGCACCGCTACGTGCCCGAGCGCGTGACCCCCACGCGCAAAGGCGGCTTCGAGGAGAAAATCGCCATCATCGGCGCCGGCCCCGCGGGACTCTCCTGCGCGTTCTACCTGGCCGAGAAGGGCTACAAGCCGGTCATCTTCGAGAAGAACGCGCGCCCCGGCGGCATGCTCACCTATGGTATCCCCAGCTACAAGCTGGAGAAGGACGTTATCGAGGCGGAGGTCGCCATCATCGAGGAGATGGGCGCTGAGATTCGCTACGGCGTCGAGGTCGGTCGCGACGTGACGCTCACCGAGCTGCGCGAGCAGGGCTTCAAGGCGTTCTACGTGGCGATCGGCTGCCAGGGCGGCCGTCTGCCCGGCATCCCGGGCGAGGACGCCGAGGGCTGCTCGGTGGCGGTGGACTTCCTGCGCGCCGTTGCCGAGCAGCAGGAGAACGGCGGCGAGGCCTCCGCGCTTCCCGGCCGGACCATCGTGGTGGGCGGCGGCAACGTGGCCATCGACGTGGCCCGCACCGCGGCGCGTCTGGGCTCCGAGCACGTGGAGATGTTCTGTCTGGAGAGCTCCGAGGACATGCCGGCAAGTACTGAGGAGGTCGTGGAGGCCAACGAGGACGGCGTCCACATCTCCTGCGGATGGGGCCCGGTCGAGGTCCGCACCGGCGAGGACGGCCGCGTGAGTGAGATCGTCTTCAAGCGCTGCCGGCGCGTCTTCAACGACGAGGGTCGCTTCGACCCGACTTATGACGAGGGCGAGCTGCGCACCGTCTCCGCCGACCGCGTGGTGTTCTCCATCGGCCAGTCCATCCAGTGGGGCAACCTGCTTGAGGGCACGGCCGTCGAGCTGGGTCGTGGCCAGGGCGCCGTGGCCGACCCCAAGACCTACCAGACCGCCGAGCCCGACATCTTCGTGGGCGGCGACGTCTACACCGGCCCCAAGTTCGCCATCGACGCCATCGCCGCCGGTCACGAGGCCGCGGTGTCGCTCCACCGCTTTGTGCAGAACGCCACGCTCACCATCGGCCGCAACCAGCGCAGCTATCGCGAGCTCAATAAGGACGACGTGGACTTTGGCAGCTACGATACCGCGAGTCGCGGTGACGCCGTGCATAACTACGAGGCCGAGCGTGAGCGCCCGTTCCGCGAGTACGTGGAGACGTTCACCGAGGAGCAGGTCCGCGCCGAGACCGCGCGCTGCCTGGGCTGCGGTGCGAGCATCGTCGACGAGAACAAGTGCATCGGCTGCGGCCTGTGCACCACCAAGTGCGCGTTCGACGCCATTCACCTGCATCGTGAGCATCCCGAGTGTTCCAACATGGTGAAGTACGAGAAGAAGGTCCCCATGCTCGCCAAGTACGCGCTCAAGCGCGAGATCAAGATCCGCTTTGGCTCCAAGGGATCCAAATAACCCATCTTGCCCTCAGCCGGGGGGGTGACCAAAAGGCCTAGTCCTCTCGGCTTTTAAGGCGATCTGGGGCATTTTGACCCTTTGAGTTTGGAGTTTTGTTCATGCATGAATTGGGCATTGTCTTCCATATCATCCGCAGCGTTGAGGAGGTTGCGACGCAAAATAATCTGCGTCGCGTCTCCTCGGTCACGTTGGAGCTCGGCGAAGTGTCGGGCATCATCCCGAGTTACCTCACCGACTGCTGGAACTGGGCATGCGCCAAGCATGATTTGATGCGCGGGGCCGAGCTGGTGGTCGAGGAAGTTCCCGCGGTTACATATTGCGAGGCGTGCGACAGCACCTATGGCACGGTAGAGCACGGACGCATCTGCCCGCGTTGCGGGAGCGAGAGAACGTATCTGATCCAAGGCGATGAGACGACCATCAAGGAGATTGCCACGCCGGATGAGGAGAGGTCTGAGGCCACGCGGTAGGAGCGATGGATGCGCAAGAAAAACCCCATCGGGTTAAACGGTCCGATGGGGTTTCTTGTTGCGCAGGGGCGTGATTACTCTAGTCCTCAAGTCCGGCCAGGAAGCCCTCGCGGATGGCGTCCAGCGCGCGGCGCGGGCGCTCGGCGTCGCCCACGGTGCAGTGCGGGATGCCCGCAGCGTCGAGCGCGGCGACGAGCTCGGAGTTATCGCGGGCGCGGGAACCGACGGCAACCACCACGGCGTCACAGGAGATCTCGCGCTCCTCATCGCCGGACTTCACCCGCACGCCGCCCTCGGTGAGGCCGGCAAAGGCGGTGGAGGCGAGGATCTCCACACCGAGCTTGGCGAGCTTGCCAAAGACGCAGGTCGCACGGGCGGAGCCCAAGTCGGCGCCGGCGCGTTCGGCCATCTCCAGCACGGTGACCTTCTTGCCGGCGACCGCCAGCGCATCGGCGACCTCCAAGCCCACCAGACCGCCGCCGATCACGACGGCGCGCTCGCCCGCGACCGGCTCGCCCTCGAGCACGTCGTGCGCGACGTGTACGTTCTCGCCGGAAAGGCCCATGGTGATGGGGGAGGCACCGTTGGCGATGACCACGCGGTCGAAGTGCTCGCCGGCGATGGTCTCGGGCGTGAACGGGGTGTTCAGACGCACCTCGACGCCGGAGCGCTTGGCCTGCTCGCCCATGAGCGCGGCTGCGACCTCCATCTCATGCTTGCCGGGTGCCTTGCCGGCGGTCACGAACTGCCCGCCTAGGTGGTCGCCCGCCTCGAACACCACGGCCTCGTGGCCGCGTGCCACGAGGGTCTCGGCGGTCATGAGGCCGGCCACGCCGCCACCCACGATGGCGACGCGCTCGGGCTTGTCGGTGGTCTCGACCTTCCAGTCAAGCTCGTGGCCCACGAGCGGGTTGCGCAGGCAGGTGATGTGCTCGAAGTCGCGCAGATTGGCAAAGCCGTCCAGGCAGCCCTGGTCGCAGCCCACGCAATACACGATGCTGTCCGTCTTGCCCTCGCGCGCCTTGTTGCAGAACTCGGGGTCGGCGAGCTGGGCGCGGCCCATGACCACGAGGTCGACCTGGTCGTCCTCGAGGATCTTCTCGGCGAGCTCGGGGGTGTTGATGCGGCCGACGCCGATGGTGGGCATGCCGGTCTCGCGGCGGATGCGCACGGCGTTGTCGATGTTGAAGCCGGGCTTGAGGTCGATCGGAGGCACCTCGAGCGCGTTGGCGGCGGTGACGATGTTGCCGCGCGAGACGTCGAGCACGTCGACGCCGGCCTCGCGGGCCATCTTGCAGAACTCGATGGTGTCCTCGATGGTCATGCCGTTCTCGAGGCAGTCGTCGAACGCGCCGATGCGCATGAACAGGGGCATGTCTTCGGGGATGTTCTCGCGGATGGCGCGGATGCAGGCGAGCGGGAACTTGGCGCGGTTCTCCAGGGAGCCGCCCCACTCGTCGTCTCGGTGGTTCAGGCCGGCGGAGAGGAAGGAGTGCGGCAGGTAGTTGTGGGCGCAGTGGAACTCGATGCAGTCGTAGCCCGCCTCGACGCAGCGCGCGGCCGCCTTTCCATAGCAGTCGATGACCTCGTGGATCTGCTCGACGGTGATGCCGGGGATTTCGAAGCCGTGGACGCTCATGGTCTGGGGCACGATGATCTGCGCTTTGGGGTCCATGGCGACGGCGATGGAGCCCTGCCACAGCTGGATGCCGGCGCGCCCGCCCTCGCCGTGGATGGCGTCGGTGAGGCGGCGGTGCCCCTCGACGAAGCGGTCTTCGGCGATGGACAGGAAGCAGTTGGGGGCACTGGGCGCGTGGACCGCGGAGACTTCCACGATGGAGAGGCCCACGCCGCCGGCGGCGCGGACGCGGTGGTACTCAACGAGCTTGTCGGTGACCTCGCGCTCATGGCACATGCGTGTGCCCATGGCGGGCATCACCACGCGGTTGCGCATGGTGAGCGACTTGATGGAGAAGGGCTCGAAGAGCTTGGGGAACATGGTACTCCTATCTGATTCGGGTTGGTACCTGCGAGATACATCATATCGCATCGCCCGTGTCGCGCATGATGGGTGGAGGGCCTTCTGTTTTACAGCTCTGCGCTCCCCGTGAGGTAATCGATGATGTTGATGATGCGTATCCCGTCCTCGTCGGTGGGGTGCACCTCGTCGAGTGTGAGCACGATCTTGGGGAACTCATCGGGGATTTTCCGGAGCGGCGCCAGTTCCCGCTCTCGCGTCTCTTCGGAGAGCATGGTCTCGGTCACCTGTATGTAGAAGCGCTCTCCGGAGTTTCCGCTGGCGACAAAATCGATCTCACCGGCTCGCAGGTGCCCCACGTGTACGGTATATCCGTCAAAGACGAGCTGGTTGTGCACGATGTTCTCCAAAAGGCGTCCCGTGTCCGACCCTCTGTATCCGTTCAGATGATTCCGAAGCCCGGTGTCGCAGATGTAATATTTCCCGCCGGTTGCGAGAAGGGCCCTTCCCTTGATGTCGAAGCGGTCGGCACGGGTGAAGAGATACGCCTCCAAGAGGGCCTCGATATAAGAGTCGACTGTTTTGTTTGACGACGCAGCCCCGTTCTCTTTGAGCGTGCCGACGATCTTGTTGATGGATGTCTTGTTGCCGATATTGTCGGAGAGGTACAGGCAAATGCGCTCCAGGAGCTTTCGGTCGGTTATCGTCTTGTGGCCGCGCCGCTTTTCTCGGGCGAGTATGTCTCGCACCACGATCGTCTGGTAGAGGTCGCGGATGTATGCAGAGCAGACGGCCTTTTCTGGCTTTTTGGTCGCAAGGTATGGGAATCCGCCGTAGGCCATAAAATCTGTGAACAGGCTCTTTGTCGTGGCGAATGACCTGTCTCCAAGTTGGACTACGCCGGAGCTGCCAAGGTCGCCCTCCGGCAGACTCGCCCCCCGAAAATCAAGGTACTCGGAAAACGTGAGGGTCTGCATGGGTATCTCGACGTATCTGCCGGAAATGAGGGTGGCGATCTCGCTGGAAAGCAGGAATGCATTGGACCCGGTTATATAGATGTCGCAGTCGCAGTCTACGCGCAGCGAGTTGATCGCCTTCTCCCAGCCCTCGATGTTTTGCAGCTCATCGAAGAAAAGATAGGGGTGCTCGACTCCTTTGATTCGATCGAGGGCGATATGGTAGAGCTCGCGGTAGTCCTCGATGCCGTCGAATTCCATGGATTCCATCTTGAAGGTGAAGAGGCGGCTGGGGTCGACTCCGTCACCCACGAGCTTTTGCCTCATCATCTCGAGCATCGTTGATTTGCCGCAACGGCGGATACCTGTGATCACCTTGACGAGGTCGGTGTCTTGGAAAGACGTGAGCGCGTCGAGGTATTTCTGCCGGATGATCATGTTTTCCTCCCGATTCGACCCTTAGGAGTATTGTATGCAAGTTTTTGGAACCGACTCCAAAAACTTGCATAATTGACAAGTTTTTGGAGTCGGCTCCAAAAACTTGCGCGCTATGACAAGGGCGGTTCGTCTCGTCCGCAGCCCCCCCCATAAGGCGTAAGCCTTATATCCAAGAGGGCGCTCTCGTCCTGGACTTTGCGAGGTTGCTACTCGGCAAAAGGGACTCATAGATGTCGCGATGGCGGTCGCAAGAATCGGTTTAGTTGCGCCAGAATCACAAATTGCAAGGGGCTGGAAAGGCGGTATGTCGTCTACCTGCATCTTTGTGATTTTGGCACACAGGTTCTAGTTGCCTTCTAGTTATCATCTTGTTATCAAGGCATGTTCCGTGCGCACGGTTGGGAATGACCTGCGGGGACATGTTTGTCCGCGCTGGAAATGTAAAGTTTCTTGCGGCCGGGAATGGGATTTGAATCCCAAACAATCCTCAAAAGTAATACCAGTAAAAGTAGACACGCATAAACTGTGCGTTATCCAGCGGATTATAGCTGCGGCTGGTATCAGATTGGTATCCTGGTCCCTACCACTCATCGGCATATCGGCACCGTTTGCCGATGGACGGGAATTTCATCGGGGGGAGGATATTCCCATAAGGTAAATTGGTTGAACTGTTGGCGCACTATGTCTATTCGGCGTGTGTGGAAGCTGGGGAATGTTACGCCCTGGACGAGGAAAGGAGATTTGGATGGCCAATCAATGGCTCAAACGCTGTTGCGTGGGCGCCATGATTGCGGCTGTGACCGTATCATCGCTGCCCATGCAGGCGTTTGCCGAGGCGGGGGGGGGTGGCCTATGCCGGCGGCAACGTGACCGTCGCGAAGAACGGCGACTCCGTGACTATCGGAAACGACGCCATCTCGCGTACGTTCAGTATTGCCGACGCCAAGGTCAAAACCACCGAGATTAACAACAAACGCGCGAATGTCAAGCTGAACCCCGGCGAGGGCAGCGAAGAGTTTATCATCAAGCGCACTAAGAAGGACAACAACGCCGAGCCCGAGCAGCAGCCGCTCGACCAGACCGGTTGGACTGCTACGGCTGACTCCGAGGAAAATATTGGTGAGAGCGCGCCGCATCACGGCCATGATGACAACCTCATCGATAACAACCCGAACACCTTCTGGCACACCGCATACAAAGATGGGCAGGCTAATCAGCCGGGTAACCGCGAGATGCCCCATGAGGTCGTTATCGACCTCGGCAAGCCCACGTCCTTCAAGGGCTTTTCTTACGACCCGCGCTATACCCAGCAAAACGGCACGGGCATCAACGGTAACATCAAGGACTACGCCCTTTGGGTGAGCACCTCCCCCGACGCCCCCTCAATCGAGGGAGACCATGCCACCGCCGGTTGGACCAAGGTCATGGAGGGCACCTTCAACTACGAGGGAAACAAGGGCGAGGCGATTCACGTCAACATCCCCGAGGGTAAGCAGGGGCTGTGTGCGAACGTCGAGTGCGTCATGCTCGAGGCCAAGTCCAGCGTGAACAACAACAATTTTGCTGGTGGCGAGGAGTTCGACCTCTACGCCGAGCCGTGGGTCGAGCCGGAGCAGCAGGAGGCGACCCCGTTCTTCCTCAAGTCGAGCGACCTCACGCTTGCCGGCGATCCCGTGATGGAGGACACCACTGCGGTCATCAACAAGCAGGAGAAGACGGGCAAGAAGCTCTCTTTCAAGTTCAGCCCTGTCGAGTTCAACGGTGCCACCTACACCATCACCGAGAACATCGTTGCGTATAACGACGACCACTACATGCGCAAGTATCTCGAGATCTCCGTTCCCGAGGAGGACAAGCTCGACGCCGAGATCGACTACATCGATCTCGAGTCGCTCGATGTGACGGGTGCTGAGGGCCAGTGGACCATCCCGACCGACCAGGGCGGCATCGTCGGCCAGCCTGCCGCCCGTGCCATCCTCGGTCAGCCGTTCTATGCCGACGGCATGTTCTTCGGTTGCGAGTTCCCTGCTGCGGACACGCAGATCGTCGACGAGCAGGGCAAGAAGATCGGCCGTCCTCGGTACTACACGGGCAAGACCATGGATCGCTTGGCGAACGATGGTCAGGCCGTGCGCACTGAAGATGGCGCCATTCGCTACAGCACGTGGCAAACGGTTGCCGGCGCCGCCGCCGCCAAGGACTATCGCGTCGTTCAGGCGGACTTCTTCGATTACATCGACGATATTTCCGCGCCTTCCGAGTTCCGCGTTCAGTACAACTCTTGGTACGACAACGAGAAGAACATCACCGAAGGCAACATCACCGAGGCGTTTTCCGAGATCGACAAGGAGTTCGCCAACTCCGAACTGGCCCCGCTCGACACGTATGCCGTTGACGATGGCTGGACCGACTACAATGCACCAAAGGGGTTCTGGACGTTCAACAACAAGTTCCCCGATGAGTTCAACTCGATCGCGAAGCTTGTGCAGAACTTCGGCTCCGACCTGGGTGTTTGGATCGGCCCACGCGGCGGATACGGCACGAACGGAGCCATCGCCAACTCCCTGCAGCAGCAGGGCCTGGGCGTGAACGCCGGCGGCTCGATCGACGTCGCCGACCGCACGTATCTCGAGAACTACGCCAATCTCGTCTGCGACTTCCAAAACAAGTGGCATGTGAACTACTGGAAGTGGGACGGCTTCGCGGACGAGGGGCAGTACAACCACTTCGGTGCCGGCGTGGACGGCGTGCCCGGGCACTCGGGCAACGACAAGGTCAAGGGTCACATGACCGGCGGCGCGAACCAGATGTACCACTGCACCGACATGTGGGAAGGCTGGATCGACCTGTACGAGACGGTGCGCAAGAACGCCGAGAAGAATGGCATCGCCAACTACTGGATCTCGAGCACCACGCACACGATTCCGAGCGCCTGGCTGCTGCAGTGGGTCAACTCCGTGTGGCTCCAGTGCCAGTTCGATCACGCCCGCACGGCGCACGGAAGCACGGTGCATGACGGCAACCTGAACGCCCGCGATGCGGTGTACTACAACTTCATCAACGGGCACCAGTTCCAGTTCCCGCTCGCCCATATCTACAACCACGATCCGGTGTACGGCAAGACGGGTACCGCGATGACCCAGACGACCGCCACCGCCGAGGGTTTCCAGAACTATCTCTACACCATGGCTGGCCGCGGCACGGCGTTCTGGGAGCTCTACTACTCCGACGCGATTTTTGACGAGGAGAAGTACGAGGTCAACGCCGAGTTCCTCAAGTGGTATGAGGAGAATTTCCATCTCCTTCGCAATGCTCGCATGTTCGGTAAATGGCCTGTCGAGGGCGTCGACCTCATGACGGGCGGAGCGGCTCATTCCGCCGAGGGGCACGACCAGCTCAACAATGACGGCAAGGGCATCTACAACACCTACGGCTATGCCGGCTTTGAGGGCGATGAGGGTATCCTGACCGTCCGCAACGCCAATGCCGACAAGGCCCAGACTCTCGACTTCACGTTCGATGACGCCACGCTGGGCGTCAAGGGCAACGCCGGCGACACGTTCAACTACGTGATTGAGCGCCGTCACACCCAGCCCGGTGACAAGTCTGAGATCGCTGACAAGGGCACTTTCACCATTGGTGAGAAGGTCTCCCTCATGCTTCAGCCGGAGGAGTCCCTCACCATCCGCGTGAGCAAGCCCGGCGAGGGCGACAAGCAGGGTCCGTCCGTCGAGACCGTGCGTCACGACGGTGCCGCTGAGCTGATCGTCCGCATGGATGAGAAGGTCAAGGGTGAGGCCGTCTTTACCGTCAACGGTCAGAAGATCGACGCCTCCAAGGTCAAGCGCTCCGCCGACGGCGTGACCTTCCACATCACGCTCGACAAGGTGCCTGCACAGGGCGAGAAGCTCGAGGTGAAGGTCTCCGGCATCACCGACATGGCTGGCAATGCCATCGCGGGCGACACCGCCTCCGTCGATTTCCACAAGGACAACGTTGTCGCTTCCCGTTGTCCGTCCCGCCTGACCACCTACACCAAGAAGCTTGCCTCCAAGGACGACTCCCTGGTCTCCAAGACCGGTTTCTCCGTGTTCTCTCAGGTTAACACCACGGGTCATGGCCCGCTGGTAAAGCAGGAGGGCGCCTACGAGCTCGGCATCGACGAGAATGGCATGCCGTATTTCGATGTCAACGGCATTCGCACCACCGGTAGGGTCAAGGTCAATGACGGCGCCAAGCACACCGTCGCCGGCGTTCGCGAGAACAATGGCATGCTCAAGATTTACGTCGACGGCACGAACTCGCGCTCTGCGTATGATGTGAAGAGCTTCCATCACGAGCTTCCCGCGGGTGACATCCTGTTTGCCGGCGGCGCCTTCGACAAGTCCAAGGACGAGGCTTCCGCGAAGGTCTACGACCGCGCTCTCGGATACGACGAGGTGGCGAAGCTGCACGAGAAGTTGAACCCCAACACGGAGGAGCACAACCTCGCCCAAGGCAAGAAGGCGACGGCTGCGTGGACCGATACTGGCAATGATGCCGTTAAGGCCGACGAGGGCTCGATGAGCAACATCACCGACGGCAACAAGGACTCCGGCGCGTTTGGCGTGTTCGGTGCTGACCACAACACGAAGAGTTCTTACATGCAAGTCGACCTCGGCGCAGTCCGCGAGGTTTCCTCCGTTGGCCTCTGGCGTTACTTCCAGGACGGCCGCACGTATCGCGATACGGTCGTGGTGCTGTCCGAGGATGAGACGTTCACCTCTGAGGATACGATCCTCTACAACTCCGACAAGGACAACGTTCACAAGCTCGGAGCTGGCCAGGATGAGCCCTACGCCGAGACGAAGGACGGCAAGACGTTCCCCGTGCCTGCCGGAACCAAGGCGCGCTATGCGCGCGTGTACATGCGCGGTCAGACCGACGACAAGACGACCAACCATGTTGTCGAGTTCGAGGTCATCGGTCGCGACCTGCCCGTCGACCCCGGTGCCGACATCGACACCTCCAAGCTCTACCAGCGCATCGACGAAGTCCGTGATGCCATCGCCAACGGCATGTGGACGCCCGAGAGCATCCAGAAGGTCATGGACAAGCTGGAGGCCGCCGAACTCGTGGCCGACTGCCCCAAGGACAAGGCTCAGGTCGATGAGGCCCTGAAGGGTCTTGAGGACATCGAGTCCCTGCTCAAGAAGGCCGTCACGGTGACCTTCGCCTTTACTGGTGACGTCCCCGCCGGCGTTGAGACGCCCGCCGCGCTCGACATCGAGCAGGGCACCGCGCTTGGTGACAAGCTGCCCGTTCCCACCGCCGAGGGCTATGTTTTCGCCGGCTGGTTCACGGACGAGGCTTGCACTGCGGGCAACGAGTTCACGGCCAAGACTAAGGTCGCGAGCGACATGACGGTCTTTGGCAAGTGGGTCAAGGATGACGGCACGGTTCCGCCTACGCCTCCTGTGCCCGGCCCGGAGACCCCTGAGCAGTCCAAGCCTGAGGTCCCCGAGCAGAAGCCGAGCCAGAAGCCGAGCAAGCCCGGCGCCGGTCTGCCCCAGACGGGTGACAGCTCCCTGCTGCCCATCGCCGCGTGCGGTGCCGCCGGTGTGGCGCTGGTCGCCACCGCTCTGGTGATCCGCAAGCGTCGCGAGGCGTAGCGGTTCCGCTTTAGTAGCGGCAAAACGCGCATAAGCGCTCAGACGGGCGTCCCAGTTGTATTTGGGGCGCCCGTTTTGTATGGATCGAGGACTGGAGGGGTCTCATGTGGGTTGGAAGAGCCTTGTATGGAAGCTCGTCTGTACGAGGTGGCTCCGTTCGCCGCGGCGAGCGGCGGCAAGCTGTTCCACTACCGCGACGGACTCAACAGGGAGATAGACGCCGTGGTGGAGCTGGCGGATGGGCGTTGGGGCGCTTTTGAAATCAAGCTCGGGGCGAATCAGATCGATGCAGCTGCGGATTCCCTGCTCTCCCTCAAGCTCGACGTGGAGTACGGCGCCCGTGCCGTGCCCCCTGAGGTGCTCGTGGTCATATGCGGCCTTTCCTCGTTCACCTATGCGCGCCCCGACGGCGCCATGATGACCCCATTACCGCACTGGAGGTTTGAGTTCGCGTTTTTCGTGAGGGGCTGGACTGGTTTTATCCCCTTGCCCTTTTCGGCCTCGCGTCCATTCTTCGCCCTCGAGGGTCTTGACCAATGCCTCAAGCTCGGTAACCTGTGCCTCGAGCTCGGCGATGCGCCGCGCGTTGCCCGCGATGCCCTCGCGGTTCATGATCGAGTCCTCCTCGACGGGGTCGGGCATGTTCTCTCGGTGGCAGCTTGCATCGAAGCTTTCGCTCATCACACGGCATCCGTTGCGCTTGACCACGCGCCCGGGGATGCCGACAACCGTGCAGTTGTTGGGCACGTCCTTCACCACAACGGAGTTGCCTCCGATGCGTACGTTGTCACCAATATGGATATTGCCCAAAACCTTGGCCCCCGTTCCCACGGTGACATTGTTGCCAAGCGTGGGGTGGCGCTTGCCGCTCTCGTTGCCCGTGCCTCCCAGGGTGACGCCTTGGTACAAGACGCAGTCGTCGCCGACAATGGTCGTCTCGCCTATCACGACGCCCATGGCATGATCGATGAAGAGACGCCGCCCAAGCTGAGCGGCGGGATGAATCTCGACGCCGGTGAAAAACCTCGTGACCTGCGAAAGGACGCGACCGAGGCCGCGTGCCCCGTGCTCCCATAACCAATGTTCGGGTGTGTGCATCCACTTGGCGTGGAGCCCTGGGTAGGAGAGGAAGATCACAAAGCTGCTCTGCGCGGCGGGATCGTTGGCCTTGACGGTCGCGATGTCCTCGCGGACGGTGGCGATGGCTCCCATGTCTTCCTCCTGGGGCGCTTGGCT
The DNA here is from genome assembly GCF_020735465.1 of Collinsella stercoris DSM 13279. Classification (GTDB taxonomy): domain Bacteria; phylum Actinomycetota; class Coriobacteriia; order Coriobacteriales; family Coriobacteriaceae; genus Collinsella; species Collinsella stercoris. The sequence goes on from NZ_CP085935.1 coordinate 2,248,947, forward strand.
TTTTTGGCGTGTGAGGTGCAAGTGTACGCGCCCTCCCGTGTAATGTCGAGAGAATCGCTAGGATTAACAAGATGGAGACAGAGGCGGGGCCGTGATCGCGCAATGTCGCACACCTCCCATGTCAAGGAGGTTCTGGAAAGACTGCGCACATTACCAAGGCGTTATGCGCGACCGCTATTATGGTGAACATTGCATTTTGCAGCAGTTGATCAATGCAGTCGCTTAGAAGGGCATCACATGCAAGAGGCATTCTTCAGTTTCATTAGCCAGTTTGGCTATTTTGCGGTCGCAGGCCTCATCTTGTTCGAGAACGTGTTTCCTCCCATCCCGAGCGAGCTCATCCTGCCGCTGTCCGGTTTCCTCGCAACGCAAACCGCGATGACGCTCCCGGGAGTCATCATCGCTGCCACTGTGGGCTCCGTTGTGGGCGCGTACTTCCTCTACGGCATCGGTCGCCTGCTTTCGCAGGAGCGCCTCGAGGGCTTCTTCGACACCAAGCCCATGCGCATGCTGGGCTTCCATTCCGACGATGTGGCCAAGGCCATCGGCTGGTTCGACCGCAAGGGCCAGACTACGGTACTTGTCTGCCGCTGCATCCCCGTGGTGCGCAGCCTCATTTCCATTCCCGCCGGAACTGCCAAGATGAACATGGTCCGCTTTGCGATCTACACCCTCGTGGGCTCGCTGGCGTGGAACGCCATCCTGTGCACCCTCGGCTTTTGGGCCGGCGGCGCCTGGGAGCAAATCACCGCTCAGGCCGAGTGGGTGTCCAGCGTCGTGAAGGTCGTCATCATTGTCGTAGCTGTCGCTGTGGTGGCTTGGTGGATCAAGTTCCGCATCCTGCCGGCGCGTGCCGAGCAAAAGCGCCGCAACGCGGAAGGTAAGTAGGCTCCAGAGCGGCAAGGCGCTTCGAGGTCCCTCGTTGCAGCGCCGCCGCGCTATCCTCGCCCGCCCGCGCTTCAATTGGTGGCACAGCTCGACAAAACTTCGCCGAATCCTGAAGTTTTGTCGAGTTGTGCTACCGTTTCTCGTTGAGGGTTCGAGCCCCGTCGCCCAAAGTTCCCGCGTGGGCTTCGACTCGTCTGCGATCCTTCGCGTTCGCATGGAAATCGAACTGCCCGGCACGCGGCCACATCGGGGCAATGCACTCGAGGGCATTGCGTCTCCTTCGTTAAAGATTTCGTACATATGCCACGCTTTATTTGAGCGCAGTACAATGAACTTCGCCGCAAAACCGACTGGGCGGTTTTCGCCTGGCTTTGTTGCCGGTATACAAACACCGCGCGCTCGCGCGGGAGGGTGCACCCGAGCGTCGACCACCCCCTCTCGCGAACGCACGGGCACGAGTGCGAAGGAGCATGCTATGACCGTTGAGAAGAAGGACTTGGACTGGGGCAACCTCGACTTCAGCTACCGCAAGACGGATTACAGCTACGTGTCCAACTACAAGGACGGCGCATGGGACGAGGGCTGCCTCACGACCGACCATACCGTCACACTGTCTGAGTGCGCGGGAATCCTCCATTACTGCCAGGAGGTCTTCGAGGGCCTCAAGGCCTACACCACCGAGGACGGCTCCATCGTCTGCTTCCGCCCCGACATGAATGCCCAGCGTATGGCCGATTCCGCCGAGCGCCTCGTGATGCCCGCCTTCCCGCAGGACCGCTTCGTTGAGGCCGTCAAGCAGGTTGTCGAGGCGAACGCCGCGTGGGTGCCGCCGTTCGGGTCCGGCGCCACGCTCTACGTGCGCCCGCTCATGGTCGCCACGGGCGACGTCATCGGCGTCAAGCCCGCCGACCAGTACCAGTTCCGCATCCTCGTCACGCCCGTGGGCCCGTACTTCAAGGGTGGCGACACGGCGGTCAAGCTCTGCGTGTCCAAGTACGACCGCGCCGCGCCCCACGGCACCGGCAGCATCAAGGCCGGCCTCAACTACGCCATGAGCCTCAAGGCCGGTATGGAGGCACACGCTGCTGGTTACGCGGAGAACCTCTACCTCGATTCTGAGTCTCGCACCTACGTGGAGGAAACCGGCGGCGCCAACGTGCTGTTCGTCGCCAAGGACGGCACGCTCGTGGTGCCCAAGTCTCATACCGACTCGATCCTGCCGTCCATCACGCGCCGTTCGCTCGTGCAGGTTGCCAAGGATCTGGGTATCACCGTTGACGAGCGCCCGGTCACGTGGGCCGAGGTCACCTCGGGTGCCTTCGTGGAGTGCGGCCTGTGCGGCACCGCCGCGGTCATCTCCCCGGTGGGCGAGATCCACGACGGCGACACGGTCGTGGTCTTCCCCGACGGTCACGAGACCTCCGGTCCGGTGATGAAGAAGCTTCGCGAGACTCTCACCGGCATCCAGGGCGGCAGCATCGAGGACAAGCACAACTGGGTGTGCAAGATTTGCTAAGGCGAGTTGTCGCTTGAAAGCATATGCCGCGAGGGGAACGGGCGCGAGGGCGTCGGTTCCCCTCGTCGTTTCAAGGCGAGTGCCCCCGGGGCCGCGCGGAACCCTCGGCAACGGCGCGTGGGCTTGGGGTGAAGAATAAGAAGATGCGCTCCAAAACGCATATTCGGGACGCATCTTTTCGTTCATACTGGGTGTATCCCTTTGTGGCCTTGCCGCAAACGCATCTTAAACGCAGCCATCCCCATGTGGAGGGCGGACCCGAGGAGGACATATGCCTCAGCATCGCAATAAGGCGGTTGTCGCCGGACTTGCCGTTACGCTTGCGTTCGGCGGTGTTGCCCTGCCTGCCGTCGCCAGCACGGAGCAGGCGCCTGCCACGGACAGCGACCCCAACGGCGTGGGGGATCCCGCGCCCGCGGACTACGACAAGGCGGACTACTACGAGGGCACCGAGGGCGTTGCAACGTTCGCCTCGGCTCGTTCTGCCTCTACGCTTTCCCCCGTGTCGCTTTCCGACGAGATGAAGTACTTCACCAAGTACGAGAGCGGTTGCGATTACGACAAGGGCCTCTCGTATGGCGACGGCTACAACGCGATGGGCTACTACCAGTTTGACCGCCGCTACAGCCTGCTGCCGTTTATCGAGCAGGTGTACGGCTACAACTCCACCAAGTACGACATGCTCAGGGCGGCGCTCGCGTATCGCGATGTGCTGCAAAATCCGTCGTACGAGATGTACGACTACACGTCGCGCCAGCTCAGCGCGCCCGCGCAGATCCTCAACGGGGCGTGGCACGCGGCGTATGCGGCCGACCCCGCTGAGTTCTCCGCCCTGCAGGATTCCTATGCGTATAACAACTACTACCTGCCGGTTCAGAGCTCCCTGCTCAACACCTACGGCGTTGACGTGCGCGACCGCGCGGATTGCGTCAAGGGCCTGGTGTGGGGCATGTGCAACCTGTTTGGCCAGGGCGGCGTGCAAAAGTTCTTTAAGGGCGCGAACATCGACAACAGCATGACCGATCGCGAGCTGATTACGGCTCTGTGCGACACGGTGGTTGAGTACGTCGACGATTGGTATCCCAGCCAGCCTCAGTATTGGGACGGCTGGAAGAACCGCTATAAGAAGGAAAAGGCCACCTGCCTGGCGTACATGGACCAGCATGACGCGGAGCAGAACGCGAACGGCCAGGGGCAGACGGACGATCAGCCGAATGCCGACGAGCCCGGGCAGGACGATTCCGGTGCCGGTCTCCCGATCGCGCCCGATGCCCCCAACGGCTCCGAGGGGCAGAATGGCGATGGGGGTGGCTCGCAAGGCGATGCCGATTCCGGCGAGAGCGGCTCGGATGGCGGAGCGGCGCATGGCGGCGATTCGGGTTCGGATGGTGCCGTGACGCCCGAGGGCGGCCAGGGTTCCGATGCCGAGCAGAACGCCGGTGGCAGCCAGAACTCCGATGATGATGCGGACGACGCCCCCAACGCTTCGGTCCCCGATGGCAATGCGGGCCAGGGCTCGTCGGGTGACCAGGAGAACGCGGGCGGTTCGGGGTCCGGCAGCGCAGGCAACTCCGGGTCCGCGCAGGGCGGCACCGGCAACAACGGCGGCTCGACGCAGGACGGCTCCGCAGGTACGGGCAACTCCGCAGGTACGGACGGCTCCACGGGCAACGGCTCCACGCAGGACACCACGACCGGCGGCGGTTCCACGCATGCCGGGGAGGGTCAGGGCTCGTCGGACGACGAGCAGACGGATGCCTCCACGGGCGATGAGGAGGACGACGGCAAGACGACCCCGAAGGACCCTGCGCCTCAGCAGAACACCACGCGCGACCCCATGAATTCGCTCGGCACCACGGGTGACAAGACCACCTCTGGCCAGGGGGACGGCGCGCAGGGCACCTCGGCTTCCGGTGCGGGCAAGGCGACTGCGGGCGGACTGCCGGGCACGGGCGACATCGCGACGATGGTGCTGACCGGCGCGGCGGGTCTTGCCGTCGCTGGCTCCTCGTTCCTCTCTCTTGCCAAGAAGGAGCGCGCGGGGGTCGACGAGAGCGCCGATTCCAACGACGAATAACGCATGGCGTTTTAGGCGCGCACGGTGGCGCGCCCTGTGGCACGCCCTGCAGGCGATGCGTCCAGTGCGCGCTGTCCCGTTGGCGAGGCAGCCACCACGCGCCTCGGACCGCTTGCAAGCGGCCGGGGCGCGTTTTTGCTACCCTTACAGGCAGCCAATACATGCTCAGCACTATGACCGGGCAGGTCGAAGGGAGTCCTCATGGAGGCTTACAAGCAAGAGTTCATCGAGTTCATGGTCGAGTCCGACGTGCTCAAGTTCGGCGACTTCACGCTCAAGAGCGGCCGCAAGTCCCCGTTCTTCATGAACGCCGGCGCCTACGTGACGGGCGAGCAGCTCATGCGCCTGGGCGAGTACTACGCTCGCGCCATCCACGACAACTTCGGCCTGGACTTCGACGTGGTGTTCGGCCCCGCCTACAAGGGCATCCCGCTGTCCGTGGTGACCGCCATCGCCATGCACAAGCTGTACGGCAAGGAGGTCAAGTACTGCTCCGACCGCAAGGAGGTCAAGGACCACGGCGCCGACAAGGGCGGCATGCTGGGCTACGAGCTCAAGGACGGCGATCGCGTGGTGATGGTCGAGGACGTGACCACCTCCGGCAAGTCCATCGACGAGACCTACCCCAAGCTCATGAACGCCGCGAACGTCGAGGTCAAGGGCCTGATCGTGAGTCTCAACCGCATGGAGGTCGGCAAGGGCGGCGTGACCACCGCTCAAAAGGAGATCGAGGCCAAGTACGGGTTCCCGGTGGCGAGCATCGTGTCCATGGCCGAGGTGACCGAGCATCTCTACAACCGCGAGGTTGCCGGCCGCGTGGTGATCGACGACGAGCTCAAGGCCGCGATCGACGCCTACTACGAGCAGTACGGCGCGCGCGCCTAGACCCGCGGCGTCCCGTCTCGGCGCGTGGCCGCCGTGCCGGACAGCCCGTTTGTGGTCAGTTCAGTGCCAGACATATTTCGCATGAAATGAGCCTCGGAGTGCATAAGCTCCGGGGCTCACGTGTTGACGCGTGCCACGTGTCCGTATACGCCGTTCGCCGATGAACGGTTCCCTTTTGGCGGCATCCCCACGCGCGCGTTGAGGGTGCGGTCCGGGCTCGGCTATTATCACAGCATTCTGCTAGGTTGTGGCACCGTGACGCGCATGGGGTGCGTACGCCACCGATGCTGGGAGGAAGCGATGAAGAAGAAGTTCTGGGCCATTCCGATGGTGCTGGTGGCGGCGTTGTGCACGGCGTTGCTGAGCGCGTGCGGCGGCCCTTCGGTCGAGGAGCTCATTCGCCAGGATCTCGAGAGCGCATTTGGCGAGATCTCCGCCGACGATGAAGAGCTGGTGGAGGCCATGAGCGAGAGCTCCAGCGGCAGCTTTGAGATGCTCGGCATCGATACGCAGGATTTTGCCGAGAGCTACCTCGACGGGTTTGAGTACAAGATCGACGAGGTGACCGTTGACGAGGAGAACGGCGTGGCGACCGCCGTGGTCAAGGTGAAGATGAAGTCCGTCACCGACATCATGACCGAGTTCTCCAGCCAGTTCGAGACCTGGATTATGGGGCTCGACCAGAGCGCGCTTCCCACCGAGGAAGAGCTGTACGCCAAGGGCGGCGAGATTTTGATGGAGGTGACCAAGGCGGCCGAGCCCCACGAGAGCGACGTCGTCATCGACTACGCCAAGGACGATGAGGGCACGTGGAAGGCTGCCGAGGACGCCGAGATGGCCATCATGGACGCCATGCTGTAGCGACTGCTCGCGCCTGTGCGTCTCCCTTTTTGGCGCCGACGGTAACGTGACGTCGGATTGCCCACTCATCTGAGTCTCAACGAATGACGGCTACCGACGGCTGATAAAAAGCGGTTGCACCAATGCCCGGGATTATCGCGTCCGGGCGGCGGTGCAGCCGCTTTTTGCCGTACAGGGCTCGACCCGCCGGCGTGGTGAGATTTATGCCGGTTGCAGAGGCGATATTTGCTAGAGGGGATTTGCGGTTAGCGCTCGGCCGGCATTCCGGTCACGATGTCGAGCAGCTCCATGGGCGTGTCGACAACGTAATCGGCACCCGCTTCCTCGAGCTCGCGGCGCCCGCGGAAGCCCCAGGCAACACCGCAGGCGTGCAGCCCCGCGTTATGCCCGCAGGCGATGTCGACATTCGAATCGCCCACATAGAGCGTTGCGGCGGGATCGGCCCCCAAGCGCTCGAGGACATGTAGCGTGATGGGGGCTTCGGGCTTGGGCGGGAACGCGTCGATGCGTCCCTGAACCACGTCGAAGCGGTCGCCAAAGTACTTGCGGACGAGCGGTTCGGTGGCGGCGTGGTCCTTGTTGGAGAGCACCGAGAGGCTTACGCCCTCGTTGCCGAGTTGATCGAGAAGCGTAAGGATTCCCTCGTACGGGGCGGTGTGGTCTTCGCGATGCTCGGCATAGTAGGAGCGGTAATCGGCGAGGGCCTGCTCAAGAACGCGGCCGTCCCCGGCAAACTCCGCGGGAATGAGGCGCTCGACCAGCTTGACCTGGCCATTGCCCACCTTGTAGCGGAACTGGTCCTGCGTGAAGGTTGGCCAGCCGCGCATTTTGCATACATGGTTGCCCGCGCAGGCAAGATCTTCAAGGGTGTTGAGTAGCGTTCCATCTAAATCAAATATCACATGCGTGTAGGTCATGCGGCGCGCCTTTCGACTGAGGTTTAAGCGCTGCCATGATAGCGCAACCCTTGTTCGTGGGAGTTTGAAGCATGAATGCGGGTCGATGTGGACCGCTTATTTCAAGAGGGCGAGTTCGCCGTCTGAAGTGCCCTAGTTTATTTCGCGGCGGCATCGGTTTATTCCAATTAGCCGCCGTTCGACTTTCGGTAGCTAAGCCCTCATTGCACTGATTGCATGAGTTGTTGCAGCCCTCATCAGGGGAGGAGTAGCGTAAAGCCATGGGGAGTGCATTGAGAGGCAGTGGGGCCTGAGTTTCCCGTAGTCCCGTGTATCCGAAAGGAGCCTTGCATGAAGAAAGATGACCGGTACTTTTATCCTGCGGTATTTACGTATGAGCCCGATTGCGAAATAGCCGTGACCCTCCCGGATTTTGATGTGGCAACGAGCGGCGTGGATGAGGGCGACGCGCTCATGAGCGCGCGAGAGCTGTTGGGTATCACCATTTTTGGCATGGAGCAGGATGGGGAGGAATTGCCCGTTCCCTCGCATGTCAACGATGTGAAGGTTGAGGAGAACGAGCGTGCTGTGCTCGTTGATGTGTTCATGCCGTCCATTCGCATGGCCAACGTGAATAAGTCCGTCACACGTACAGTGACGTTGCCCGCTTGGCTCAACGCGCTTGCCATGGAGAACGGGGAGAACTTCTCTCAGGTGTTGCAGGAAGGGCTGCGCCAGCGTTTGGCGGTGTAGCGAGTGACGTCGGGTGTCTGTGGCTGGGGCGTTCGGGGCCATCTAAGCAAACAGGCCGGAGCGCGCGTGCACTCCGGCCTGTGACCTTTTTGGCTGGGGTAGAGGGATTCGAACCCCCGTAACTGGTACCAAAAACCAGGGTCCTGCCGCTGGACGATACCCCAATCGCGGTGGTCGCGTAACAGCGCGACCGTTATAGTGTAGCGTACCTAGTCGCTCAGTGCATCGCACAAACCGTCGAGCAGGCGAACCGCCAGGGTTTGTGCATCACTTGCGGTGAACATGCCGTACTCCGTGATCCCGGTGAGCTCGATACGGAGCAGGATGGGTTTGGAGGTGGCGGCGGCAACGGCGGTCTTGATGCGCAGAGAGAGGTTCTGGCATTCGGCAAGCGCGATGGTGGCGCGGGGTTCGGCATCCTCGGGCAGCTCGTCGGAGGCGACCTCGACGATGAGGTCCACGTCCTTTGGCGCGGTGTCATCGTACAAAACGATGCCGCTACCGTCGGTGGTTGCCGAGGCGATGTTCCACACGCGCGACGCGACGTTGCGCGCGATGGCGTCCTCGCCGCCAATGGCGATGTGCCAGCTCTCGAGCACGTTCGCAGCGCGGGCAAAGCCCATGCGCGCCTCGGCCTCGACGTCGATCACCGAGGGCTTGCCCTCCCATACGTGATGCAGGCGGTTGATGTAGGCGAACGTGTCTTGGAACGCCATGCCGTCGGCAAAGAGCCCCACGTTCTCCTGGAATTGCTGGAGCGCCGCCTCGGTGTGCGGGCCAAAAAAGCCGTCGTCGACGCCGCAGGCAAAGCCAAGGGTGTTGAGGGCGCGCTGCAGTGCCTGCACGTCTGCGCCGTGGAAGTTGGGCAAGCGCAGGTACAGGGTGCGGTCACCCAGCTTATAGGACGCGTCGACTAGGGCGCTCCATGCGGCGCCATCAACCTCGTCACCCGGCTCGAGGCCCTGGCTGGCGCGAAACGCGCGCACGGCGGCGGCGGAAGTGGTGCCGAACTCCTTTGCGGACGTCTCGGCCTCGTCAATCGTATATCCCAAGGAGGTCAGGCGCGTCTGCACGTCCTCGACGGCAGGCCCCTGCATTCCCTGTGCAATGGACTCCATGCGGATCCCCTAACAAACCTTGCGCATCGCGGTTCAGAACGCAGTGCGCGGGATTTCGAGCGCGCGGAATCACCTGCGCCGCGCGACATACACTCTACAGTGTACCAAGCCTGGGGAATGCACGCATAAGCTCCACTGAGCCGATTGAACAGGGGCTCCGCGCGGCATGTAGGGCCACATAACGCAAAAAGCGGCCGCGCCTGGGGGAAGGCGCGGCCGCGGGGGTGGGGCGAACGGCGAGGTTGTCGCGATTGCGCGTCACCGGGGTTCGCAAGGGGGAGATGAAACCCTAGAGATTCGCCTCGATATCGCCCTTGAGCTTGGGCTTGGGCACGGCTCCAACGGAGCGCATGACCTCGGAACCGCCCTTGAGCATCACGATGGTGGGGATGGACATAACGCCGTACTTCATGGCGAGGTCCTGGTTCTCGTCGACATTGCACTTGGCAACGACGATCTTGCCCTCCAGCTCGCCGGCGATCTCGTCGACGACGGGGGAGAGCATGCGGCACGGGCCGCACCACGGCGCCCAGAAGTCAATGACAACGGGCAGGTCGTTGGTAAGCAGGTCGTCAAATGTGGCGGCGTTTGCTTCGATGATGTTGGCCATAAGAGCCTCCTGTATGGGTAGGTTCGCGCCGGAGCGGCGCGAGGGTTGTTCTCATCGAGGTCGTTATACCCACACGCGCGTAGGCGTTACACAGAGCGCTAGAATGTTTTCACATGAATGAGGCGATGCCGGCAAGGGGGAGCGCATGACAATCACGACGGGCGAGCGCAAAGAGGCTCTGGCTGCGGCGGTCGAGCAGGAGATGGCGTCGCTCCAAGCACGGGGCGTGAGGGTTTCCGGCAACGCCTTCTCGCCCGTGCTCCTCGTAAAGGGCGATCTCAACGTGGATGAGCGGCAGGGGGCTGAGCTTTTGTCCGGTGCGGACGGCCGCGCGCTGCGGGCGGCGCTCTCCGCCATTGGATGGGAGCCCCAGGATTTCTGCACCCTCGCGACGGTGTTTGGAGAGGCGGACCCCTCGATTGCCGATTGCCCGCAGGCGGGTGAGCCCTTGCCGGTTGATATGCTGCGCGAGGCGGTCGAGGCGCTGGATCCCGAGGCGATCGTTTTGCTAGACAATGCCGCTGCGGACGCCCTGCGGGAGACCTATGCGGATGCCCTCGCCATTATTGAGGACTTTGACACCGCCATGCTCAAGCCGGGGCTGGTCGCACCCGTGCTCGGTCGTCGCGTGCTGGCCCTCGACGGCTTTGAGGCCTCGCTTGCCGACCCTGCGCAGAAGCAGCGCATGTGGGCGTACCTCAAGCAGTTGACCCCGCTGGGCGCCCCGTACTAGGGGGGGTGCCGCTGCGGGGGCGTGCTCGAAGGTGAGTGCGTGGGCCCGCTCTCGTCGGATTATTTTGCTGTCTTGTCACCTGTCTTGTCAGTTGCGTCGTGCAGTGCCATACTTCCTCCAACAAGACACGATTCGTCGGGAGGACGTCATGACGGAGACGACGAAGAATCCTGCGGTAATGGAACCCACCGCGCTTGAGCGCGCCAGCGCCGTGCCTGCCGAGACGCGCGCGCGGATCGAGGCCCTCAAGGCGGAGCGCGATGCGGTGATTCTCGCGCATTACTACGTGGAGCCCGAGGTCCAGGCCGTCGCCGACTACGTGGGCGACTCGTTTTACCTGGCAAAGCTCGCCAAATCGCTGCCTCAGCAGACCATCGTGCTGTGCGGCGTGGAGTTTATGGGCGAGAGCGCCAAGCTGCTCAATCGCACCAAGACCGTGCTGCTGCCCGAGCCGGCCGCGGATTGCCCCATGGCGCACATGGTGCAGCGCGCCACCATCGACGCCGCTCGCGCCGAGTACGGCGACGACCTGGCGGTGGTGTGCTACGTGAACTCGACCATGAAGATCAAGAGCTGGAGCGACGTGTGCGTGACCTCGTCCAACGCGGTCAAGATCGTGCGCGAGCTGCCCCAGAGCCACGTCCTGTTCATCCCTGACCGCAACCTGGGCAGGTTCGTTGCCGAGCAGGTGCCCGAAAAGCACGTGATCCTGAACGACGGCTGCTGCCCGCGCCACGAGGCGATCTCGCTGGCTGAGCTGCAGGAACTCAAGCGCGAGCACCCCGAGGCGCTCGTGCTCGCACACCCCGAGTGCACCGCCGCGGTGCTCGCGGAGGCGGACTACATCGGATCGACGGCGGGCATCATCGCGTATGCCGAGCAGAGCGCTGCGCAGGAGTTCATCGTGGTGACGGTCCAGGGCGTGCTCTATGAGCTCGAGCGCCGCTGTGCCGCGTCGGGCAAGCGGTTCTTTGTGACGCGCACGCCCCCAACCTGCGGCGACATGGACGGCATCACGCTCGAAAAGCTCGTGCGCTGCCTGGAGACGGGCTCGGGCGCGGTGGAGATCGGCGTTGACGAGGCCGCTGCGCAGCGGGCCCAGGCAACGCTCGACCGCATGCTCGAGTACGCCGCGCGATAGCTCGATTTCACGAAAGGAGTCGCGCGATGGCGACCTCGTACACGGATATGACGTGCGATGTGGTGATTGCCGGTTGCGGCGTGGCCGGCCTGTACGCCGCGCTCAATTTGCCTGAGACCGCGAACATCATCATGCTCTCCAAGGGGCGGCTCGACGAATGCGATTCCATGCTCGCCCAGGGCGGCATGTGCGTGTTGCCCGAAGGCGCGGATTACGATGCGTTCTTTGAGGACACGCTGCGCGCCGGCCATTACGAGAACCGCCGCGAGAGCGTGGACATCATGATCCGCTCGTCGCGCTCGGTGGCCAACGACCTGGTGGCGCTGGGGGCCGATTTCAACCGCGAGGAGGACGGTGGGCTTGCCTTTACGCGTGAGGGCGCCCATTCGCGTCCGCGTATCGTGTTCCAGGCCGACGTGACGGGCAAGGAGATTACCGAGACGCTTCTGGCGGCGGTGCGCCGTCTGCCCAACGTGACGATTCTCGAGCATGTCGCCGTGATTGACCTGCTCACCGAAGAGGCGTCGGGCGGCGACGAGGAGCAACCGGAGGGCGGTTGCGGCATGGTGTGCCGCGGCGTGCGAGCGGTGCCCGTATCTGCCGAGGCCTCCGTGGCGACCATCGAGGAGCTCCGCGGCGAGACGGACGCGGCGCAGCCTGCACGTCCCGAGGGCGTGGGCGAGCCGTTTGAGATTCGAGCGGCCAACACGTTGCTCGCCACGGGCGGCATTGGCGGCGTTTATCAGCACTCGACAAACTTCCCCCAGCTCACGGGCGATGCGTGCTTCCTTGCCAGCGAGTATGGCATTGAGCAGGAGCACCTCGACTACGTGCAGATTCATCCCACGGGGCTGTATTCGGACAAGCCCGGGCGGACGTTTTTGATTTCTGAGAGCTGTCGAGGCGAGGGCGCGATTTTGCTCAACCACGCCGGCGAGCGCTTTACCGATGAGCTGCAGCCGCGCGACGTGGTTGCCCGCGCCATTCAGGACGAGATGCGCGACGAGGGCGTTGAGCATGAGTGGTTGAGCTTTGAGCCGGTCGATCGCGAGGCGGCGCGGACGCATTTCGCCAACATTCGCGCGCACTGCCTGGAGGAGGGGCGCGACATCCTGTGCGAGCCCATCCCCGTGGTTCCAACGCAGCACTACTTTATGGGCGGCGTGTGGGTCGACCGGGATTCCGCAACGACCATGCCGCACCTGTATGCGGCGGGAGAGACCGCGTGCAATGGCGTTCACGGGCGCAACCGGCTGGCCAGCAACTCGCTGCTCGAGTCGCTGGTGTTTGCGCGTCGCGCCGCATGGAAGATGGCCACCGGCACGAGCTTGGAGGTCGAGGCTGCGGGCGAGCCCGCGCTCGACGGCGTTCATCGGTTGCTGCCTGGCCAGGCGGGCTGGCGGCTCAACATCGACGTCGTGTTGGATGCGTAAAAGGGAGCGGGTCCCGTTTGCGCATGGAAGGAGCTGTGCATGAATCCGATCACTATGAATCTGGTTGCCGACGACATCATTCGCTTTGCCCTGCGCGAGGACATGAACGCGGGCGATCTTTCGACCGAGGCCGTTTGCCCCGGTCCGCGCAAGGCCGAGGTTCAGCTCATCGCAAAGGCGTCGGGCGTCATCGCGGGTTTGGATGTGTTTGAGCGCACCTTCGCGCTACTCGACCCCGCAACGTCGTTCGAAGCGCTTGTTGCGGATGGCGATGAGGTCACAGCCGGCCAGCTGCTGGGGACCGTGCGCGGCGATGCGCGCGTGCTGCTTTCCGGCGAGCGGGTGGCGCTCAACTTCTTGCAGCGTATGAGCGGCATTGCCACGTACACGCACGCCATGGCCAAGGAGCTCGAGGGTACCAAGACCATGTTGGTGGACACGCGCAAGACCACGCCGGGCCTGCGCATTTTTGAGAAGGCGGCCGTGGAGGCGGGTGGCGGGCACAACCACCGCTACAACCTGTCGCAGGCCGTGATGCTCAAGGACAACCACATCGGCGCTGCCGGTGGCATTGCGGCGGCGGTGGCGGGGGCGCGCGCCCACGCGCCGTTCGTGTGCACAGTCGAGGTCGAGTGCGAGACCATGGACATGGTGCGCGAGGCATTGGATGCCGGAGCGGACATCATCATGCTCGACAACATGACTCGCGAGCAGATGGCCGAGGCGATTGCCGTGATCGATGGCCGCGCGATGGTCGAGGCCTCGGGCAATGTGGACGCCGGCAACATTCGCGAGCTAGCCGATCTTGGTGTCGACATCATCTCGTCTGGCGCCCTGACGCACTCCGCCCCGATTCTGGATCTTTCGCTCAAGCACCTGCGCCTGCTGTAGTTCGCGCGTTGTGTGGCTGGTGAGTCGATGCGAGACGGGAGGTGCGGAGATGCCGTTGATGGGGCATGAGCGAAGAGATGCGATTCTTGAGTGCCTGCGCGGCGCTCGGTGCGCGGTGAGCGGGACCTCGCTTGCCAAGACCGCGGGCGTGAGCAGGCAGGTGATTGTGCAGGACATCGCCCTGTTGCGTGCCGACGGTCACGACATCGTGGCGACCAACCGCGGGTACGTGCTGCGCGAGGGCGCGTCCGAGCAATCGGTGCCCACGCGCCTCATCAAGGTTCATCATACCGTCGATCAGCTCGAAGAGGAGCTCGAAACCATCGTCGATTTGGGCGGAACCGTCCAGAGCGTCATGGTGAACCATCGCGCGTACGGCAAGATCACCGCCAATCTCGATATTCGCAGCCGGACGGGCATCGAACGGTATCTTGAGGACATCCGCACGGGCAAGAGCACGCCGCTCATGACGGTGACGAGCGGCTACCACTTCCATCGCATTTCCGCCGACAACGAGGCGGCGCTCGACGCCATTGAGCAGGTCCTGGCTGCCAAGGGCTTTTTGGCCGAGGTGCTTCCGTATGAGAAGGACAACCTGGACGGCTGACCTCAAATTAGGGACAGGCACCAATTTGGGGTCGCTTCGTTTTTTTGAGGCCGCTTCGTTTTTTTGAGGCCGCTTCGTTGGGCTTTGGCATGGTGCGGAGCCGCAACGTCGACCGCACCATGTTGGGCGCTCGTTACCTTAGGCACCCGCCACCGCTTCGCTCTGCTCTTCCTGAATGCTTGGTTTGCCGACGACCAGGATCGCCCCATGTGCATCGGTCGTCAGTACTACGTGGGCGCCCGCTGCCGATTCGCTCTGTAGCCCGTAGGGGCCGGAATGCAAAATGTGTGGGGTTTAGCCGAGCGACACGTGGGCAAGCTCCGCTGACGCCCGGGGTCGGCATGCAAAATGTGTGGGGTTTAGCCGGGGGGATCCGAGTATAGCGATCGTTTCCGGGACCATTTCCGCAGGAAAAAGTGGCGAAAGAGTGCCCGCTACCCGGCCCGCCCGGATAAACCCCGCACATTTTAATTAGCAACACCCCGCCGCGAGGTTTACGGGCCTCAAGTGTGTGCGAGTGGGAGCTGTTCCGGTGGGAGCTGTACCGGTGGTGAGTTGCTCCGTGGGAGTTGCTTCGCTGGCTAAGACGACAAAGACGTGCGTCCGCGCGTTCGTACTTGCGCCGAGTGTGCGCTTTCCCAACGTTTGAGGGTGTTGAAACATTGGAAAAGCGCACACTCGCGGGATGCTCACACTCGCGGCGCTCGCTTGAAAGGCGCTCGCAGGCCGCTGGGCCGCCGCTACCCGATGCGCCAGCCCTTTACCGTGGTCTGCATGATGTCGAGGAGGTCGTGGCGAATGTTGGGCGGGCACGAGCGAAAGAGCTTGAGCGCGTGGAGTTCCTCGGCGGTGAGGGCCTCGTAGCGTTCGGGCTCGCCGTGCGCCGCGCTGGGCTCGTGGCCATACCCCAGGATGTCGTTGGGCGTGCAGCACAGGCGCTCCGCCAGCGCGACGAGCCGCGCGGCGCCAAGCTCGATGCGCCCGCTCTCCCACGAGCTGTACGTCGCCTTGCTCACGCCAAGATCGTAGGCGATTTCGGACTGGGTGAGTCCTCGTGCGCGGCGCAGTTGTGCCAGCCGAGTTTTGTTTCGCTCACCCATTGGTACCTCCTAGTTTGGTCATAGGAGACACGCTGTCAGGTTTTGCGGCGTAAGTTTTGTGTTAGTAAATTTATTGCGAATGTTGGCGCAAGAGGTTTACTCAGAGTAAACTATCGATATCAATTCAACGACCCCTCGGGGTTGATTGAGCGAGCCGCCCGGTGTTGCCCAGAGCACGCCGCGCGGAGTTGTCCATACCCGCTTGTCGACGTGGTGCCAAGAGCAGACCTCGATGGGTTGGGGAATGCATAGAGGTTCAAAACCGGCCACAAGGTCGGTCGGCGTAGCCGTAGACGTGCATCCCCGCCCGCTCGATAGGAATGTTCTGAAGGCGGTGATGCGCGTGCAGTGGTATGTGATTCAGGTAATGAAGGGCCGCGAGGACTCGATGGCCTCGCTCATTGGGCGCGTGGTGCCCAAGTCCCTGTTGCAAGAAGTGTTCTCACCTAAATACGAGACCGAGATCAAGGTCCGCGGCCGCTGGGTTCCCGTGCAAAAAACGCTGCTTCCGGGTTACCTCATCGCCGTCACCAACGACCCGGAGGGCCTTGAGGCCGTGCTTCGCGATTTGCCGGAGTTCGCGCGCCTGCTTGCACAGGGTAATGAGTTTGTGCCGCTGGCGCCCGCCGAGGTCGAGGTCATTGGGTCGTTTACCAGCCCCGGCAAGCGCGTGGTGCCCATGAGCATTGGCGTTAAGGACGGCGACCGCGTGGTGGTGACGGGCGGCCCGCTGGTGGGCCACGAGGCCATGGTCAAGGAGATCTGGCGTCGTAAGAGCATTGCGATTCTCGAGGTCAACATGTGTGGCCGCGTGGTGACCACGCGCGTTGGCCTGGGCGTTCTTTCCAAGGAGAAGTGGCTGATGCGTGACCTTCGCATCGAGCACGAAACCGCACCTGAAAGGGGTGTTGCGTGAATCAGGGGGGGGGCTAGCTCCTTGCTAGAAAAAATCGGCATAGGCGCTGCCTGCAACGAGGTTGCGCGTGCGAGCTGGGCGGACGGGCCGTGCCTGTTCGCTCTTTTGTGCTGCGGAGCGGATCTGTGCGGGCGTGAAGTGGTGAGCCATGAGTAGCGAGTGCATGGACGAGATGCAGAGCGGCGCCTCGGGCGCTGGCACGGTTCCCGAGGACGGCATGGCCGCAGGCCGCGAGGACGGCGTGGTGGCCGCCCCCGTCCACACGCCCGTGGCCGGCACGCGCAGCGCCGCCGAGGACGGGGAGCGCTCGGTGCGCAGGCTCTCGCTCATGCGCAGCGCCGAGGCCTACGACCGCGAGCGCCTGGGCTACCGCGTCGCGAAGCGCGCCTTCGACATAGCCTTCTCCGCCGCGGTCATCGCCGTCGGGCTCGTGCCCGGCGCGATCCTGTGCGCCGCCATCGCGATCGACAGCCCCGGCTGCCCGCTCTACGGCCAGAGGCGCGTGGGCCGCATGGGCGCGGACGGCCGCCCGCGCGAGTTCACCATGTGGAAGTTCCGGAGCATGGTGAAGGACGCGGACAAGATGAAGGACGCCCTGCTGGCCGAGAACGAGGTCGAGGGGCCCATGTTCAAGATGAGGGACGACCCGCGCGTCACGCGCATCGGCCGCTTCATCCGCAGGCACTCCATCGACGAGTTCCCGCAGTTCGTGAACGTGCTTCTGGGCGATATGTCCGTGGTGGGCCCGCGCCCTCCGCTGCCGCGCGAGGTGGAGCAGTACGACGAGTGGGCCATGCAGCGCCTGGCGGTGAAGCCCGGCCTCACCGGCCCCTGGCAGGTGGGCGGCCGCTCCGACGTGGACTTCGACGACATGGTGCGGCTCGACCTGGGCTACATCGCCCGCAGGTCCGTGTCCATGGACCTGAAGATCATCCTGCAGACGATCGCGGTCGTCTTCACCGGGAAGGGGGCGGCGTAGATGCACGACCCGTCTGACCCGCGCCTCGCGCGCACTCCGGTGATCGACGTCCCCATCACCGCCACGAACATGGGCGACGCCCTCTCGTTCATCAGCGAGAACCTGGACTCCGTCAGGGGCGAGTACATCTGCGTGTCGAACGCCCATACGACCGTGATGGCCCACGACGACCCGGCGTATTACCGCGTGCAGGCCGAGTCCCTCATGTCGGTGCCCGACGGCAAGCCGCTTTCCGTCGTGGGGAGGAGGGCGGTCCCGACGATGGGCCGCGTCGCCGGCCCGGACCTCATGCGGGAGGTCTTCGAGGTCTCTGCGGAGCGCGGGTACCGCCATTATCTCTACGGCAACACGCGGGAGAACCTCGACGCCCTCGTGGAGGCGCTCGAGCGCGACTACCCAGGCATCGACATTTGCGGCTGCGAGCCCTCCGTGTTCAGGGACATGACTCCCTTGGAGGAGGCGGAGCTGGCGGGGCGCATCAACCGCACCGGGCCGGACTTCGTCTGGGTCGCTCTCGGCGCGCCTCGTCAGGAGGAGTTCTGCTATCGCATGCGCGGGCGCATCGACGGCCTCATGATCGGCGTGGGCGGGGCCTTCAACATCCTCGCTGGGATCACGCCCGAGGCGCCCATCTGGATGCAGGACCTCAGCCTCGAGTGGCTGTACCGCCTCATCCAAGAGCCCAGAAGGCTGCTCAAGAGGTACCTCGTCACCAACACGAAGTTCATGTTCTATCAGCTCGCGGGGAGCAAGAGAAAAAAGGGAGAAAAGTAGATGAGTTCGTTCGCAGGTAAGACCCTCATGATCACGGGCGGCACGGGCAGCTTCGGCAACACCGTGCTCAAGCACTTCGTGGACACGGACTTCGAGGAGGTCCGCATCTTCTCCCGAGACGAGAAGAAGCAGGACGACATGCGCCACCGCCTGCAGGAGCGCAGCCCCGAGCTCGCCTCCAAGGTGCGCTTCTTCATCGGCGACGTCCGCAACGCCCAGAGCGTGCGCGACGCCATGCACGGCGTGGACTACATCTTCCACGCCGCCGCCCTCAAGCAGGTGCCCTCCTGCGAGTTCTTCCCCATGGAGGCCGTGCGCACCAACGTCATCGGCACGGACAACGTCCTGCACGCCGCCATCGACGAGGGCGTCGACCGCGTCGTGTGCCTGTCCACCGACAAGGCCGCCTACCCCATCAACGCCATGGGCAAGTCCAAGGCCATGATGGAGTCCATCATCTACGCCAACGCCCGCAACGGCGCCGGCCGCACCACCATCTGCTGCACCCGCTACGGCAACGTCATGTGCTCGCGCGGCAGCGTCATCCCGCTGTTCATCGACCGCATCCGCCGCGGCGAGCCGCTCACGGTCACCGACCCCAACATGACCCGCTTCCTCATGAACCTGGACGAGGCCGTGGACCTCGTGCAGTTCGCCTTCGAGAACGCCAACCCCGGCGACCTATTCATCCAGAAGGCGCCGGCCTCAACCATCGGCGACCTCGCCGAGGCCGTCCAGGAGGTCTTCGGCCGCGTGGGCGTCAAGGTCATCGGCACCCGCCACGGCGAGAAGCTCTACGAGACGCTTATGACGTGCGAGGAGCGCCTGAGGGCGGAGGACATGGGCGACTACTACCGCGTCGCGTGCGACAGCCGCGACCTCAACTACGAAAGCTTCTTCGTGGAGGGCGACGTCAAGACCCAGGCCGACGAGGCCTACACCTCCCACAACACCGAGCGCCTCGACGTCGCGGGCACGGTCGCGAAGATCAAGACCGCCGAGTACGTGCGGCTGGCCCTCGAGGGCCGCGAGCGCGAGGCGGTGCAGTGATGCGCGTCCTGGTCACCGGCGCGGCGGGCTTCGTCGGCCGCAACCTCTGCGAGGCCCTCAAGGCCATCCGCGACGGAAGGGACCGCCGGGAGCGCCTCCGGGCCCTGCTGCCCCTCGAGGTCATGGAGTGCGACCTCGGGACCACGGCGGAGGAGCTCGACGCCATGTGCGCCCGCGCGGACTTCGTCTTCAACCTCGCCGGCGTGAACAGGCCGGAGGACCCCGCCGAGTTCATGGCGGGCAACTTCGGGTTCGCGAGCGACCTCCTCGCCGCGCTGGAGCGCCACGGCAACGCGTGCCCCGTGATGCTCGCGAGCTCCGCGCAGGCGAGCCTGGCCGGGCGCTACGCGGGCTCCGCCTACGGCGAGTCCAAGCTGGCGGGGGAGCGCCTCTTCCGCGAGTACTCCGGGCGCACGGGCGCGCGCGTGCTGATCTACCGGTTCCCCAACCTCTACGGCAAGTGGTGCCGCCCAAACTACAACTCGGCGGTGGCGACGTTCTGCGACGCCATCGCCAACGGGCGGCCCTACGCGGTGAGCGACCCCTCCGTCGAGCTGGAGCTCCTCTACATCGACGACCTGGTCGACGAGATGCTCTCCGCCCTGCTGGGCGAGGAGAGCCGCTGCGGCTACGACGGGCTGGAGGAGGTCGAGGGCGGGGACTTCTGCGCCTGCCGCCCCACCGACCGCGCGACGCTGGGGGAGATCGTTTCGCTACTTGAGTCATTCAGGGCGAGCCGCGATGACCTTATGGTCCCGAATCTTGCTAACGACTCGTTCCCCAAGAAGCTCTGGAGCGCGTTCGAGAGCTACTACGGGGAGGGATCCCGCGCCTACCCGCTCAAGGCCAACCGCGACGGGCGCGGCTCCTTCACCGAGTTCCTGCGCACGCCTGAGCGCGGGCAGGTCTCCGTCAACGTGAGCGGTCCCGGAATCACCAAGGGGAACCATTGGCACCGCTCAAAGTGGGAGCGGTTCCTGGTGGTCTCCGGCGAGGCGTCCATCCGCATGCGCCGAGTGGGCCTCGACGCCGACGGCGAGCCGTTCCCCGTGGACGAGTACCGGGTCTCCGGCGACGACCCCGTGGTCGTCGAGATGGCGCCCGGCGCGACCCACTGCATCGAGAACCTGTCAGATTCCAGGGACCTCGTGACGGTCATGTGGGCCAACGAGCCCTTCGACCCCGAGGACCCCGACACCTACTTCGAGGAGGTCTAGCCCCATGGCAGCCGACTACTCAGACGTCTCCTTCGCCAACGACGGCCGCCTGCGCCTGCTCATCATCGTGGGCACGCGCCCGGAGGTCATCCGCCTCTCCGAGGTCATCAAGAAGTGCCGCCGCCACTTCGACTGCCTGCTGGCGCACACCGGGCAGAACTACGACTACACGCTCAACGGCATCTTCTTCCGCGATCTCGAGCTCGATGATCCCGATGTTTATCTAGATGCCGTCGGCGACGGGCTCGGCGAGACCATGGGCAACATCATCGCGCGCTCCTACGACCTGATGAGGGAGGTCGAGCCGGAGGCGCTGCTCGTCCTCGGCGACACCAACTCGTGCCTGTCCGCCATCGCGGCCAAGCGCCTGCACATCCCGATCTTCCACATGGAGGCGGGCAACCGCTGCAAGGACGAGTGCCTGCCGGAGGAGACCAACCGCCGTATTGTGGATGTTATCTCGGATGTCAACCTTGCTTATTCCGAGCACGCTCGTCGCTACTTGAAAGATACCGGCCTGCCGCCTGAGCGCACGTATGTGACCGGTTCGCCTATGGCTGAGGTCCTGCGCGCCAATATCGATAAGATTGAGGCTTCTGATATTCATGTCCGACTCGGTCTTGAGTCCAAGAAGTACATGCTTCTCTCCGCGCACCGCGAGGAGAACATCGACACGCCTGAGAACTTCGAGAGCTTGTTCGGCGCCATCAACAAGCTCGCCGAGGTCTACCGGATGCCCATCCTCTACAGCTGCCATCCCCGCAGCCGCAAGCGCCTCGAGGAGACGGGCTTCGAGCTGCACCCGCTCGTGCGCATGCACGAGCCCATGGGGTTCCACGACTACAACCGCCTCCAGTCCGACGCGTCCTGCGTGGTCTCAGACTCCGGCACGCTGCCCGAGGAGAGCTCTTTCTTCGCTTCCATCGGCAGGCCGTTCCCGGCGGTCTGCATCCGCACCTCGACCGAGCGCCCCGAGGCGCTCGACAAGGCGTGCTTCACGCTCGCCGGCATCGACGGGCGCGGCCTGCTCAACGCCGTGCGCACCGCCGTCGCGCTCGACGGGGAGGGCTCGCTGCCCCAGGCCCCGGTGCCGGACTACGCGGACGAGAACGTGTCCACCAAGGTCGTGAAGATCATCCAGTCCTACACCGGCATCGTGGACAAGATGGTGTGGAGGAAGCGGTAGGCATGAAGTTCCTGTACAGACTTCTCGACGGCGCCTCCCGCGCCTGGAACAAGCTCGTGCTCTCCCCGTGCCTCAAGCGTTCGTTCGCATCGTGCGGCGAGAACGTCTCTATTGGTCGGCGTTTCGAGATCGCGGGCGTCGAGAACATCCACATGGGCCATGACATCTACCTGGGGCCGGGGGCGACCCTGATCACCTCCCGCGCCAAGATCGAGGTGGGGGATTACGTCATGAGCGGGCCCAACCTCACCGTCATCACCGGCGACCACCGAACCGATGTGCTCGACCGCCCCATGATGTCGATCACCGATGCCGAGAAGCTGCCCGAGAACGACCAGGACGTCGTCATCGGCAGCGATGTGTGGCTGGGCTCCGGCGTGACCCTTCTGAAGGGCGTCCATGTCGCCGACCACTGCGTCGTGGCTGCGGGCGCCGTCGTCACCAAGGATGTCCAGCCCGAATTCTCCATCTGGGGGGGGATACCCGCCCGCGTAATAGGATCGCGGTTTAAGGATTAACATGGCTGCTTCATTTGCGCATATGCCCACCAAGGTCTTGATGATTGGCCCTGACTTATCCCTCCATGGAGGAATTGTTTCCGTGGTGGATGGTTATTTCAAGGGCGGTCTTCCCGCGATATGTGACAGTTTCGAATATCTGGGGACGGGTTTGGGATTTACCAAGATTGGGAAATCCTGGTCCTTTATTAAGACCCTGGTCACTTTCAAAAAGATGCTGCCCTTGTATGACATTGTGCACCTGCACATTAGCGCGTGCGGTTCATACTGGCGCAAGTCAATTATGGCGCGTTTGGCGCACAAGGCTGGAAAGCGGGTCATTCTTCACGACCACGACGGAGAGTTTGCCGTGACTTTCGAGCAGAGTGGAGAAGCGTACCGCCGAAACGTAAAGGAAACCTTCGGTTTAGCTGATTGTGTGATTGTGCTCTCTGAGGAGTGGCGTGACTACTTTGCGGAGAACGTTTGCGACCGAAATAAGATAGTTATTTTGCACAACAGCGTGAAAGCACCGGAAGATCCGTGTACGCCTTGTTCGCATCGAGACGTCCTATTTTTAGGACGTCTCGATGCGAACAAGAGCCCTGACGTGCTCTTGCGCGCCGCGGCGGAGTTGACGCAAAGGTATCCCGAGGTGAGATACAGGTTCTGCGGCGATGGGGAAGTGGCGCGGTATCAAGCGTTAGCTGATTCCTTGGGAATTGCTGGCCAATGCGATTTCACCGGCTGGATTGATGGCAAAGAGAAGGAAGCCATTATACGAGATAGTGGGATTTTCTGTTTGCCGTCTCGCAATGAGGGGATGCCCATGAGCATGCTCGAAATGATGGCGTTTGGACTTCCGTGCATCGTAACACCCGTCGGTGGTATTCCACAGGTAATTGAAGATGGGAAAAACGGTTTTATGGTGCCGGTTGGCGACGAAGAGCTTCTTGCAAGCAGGCTGGGTGACCTGCTCGAGTCGCCTAACTTACGGGCGGAAATCGGTCACAACGCCAGAGAGATGGTAAGCGAACAATTTAGTATCGAAAAGAACATTGCCGAATTGGGGCATATTTATGCGGGGCTTTAGCCAGACGTTGCGCAGTACCGGCTCTCTTGGTGATAGGAGAAGCGGCAGCATCAATATCGGTGATATACGCGTTTCTGAGCTGCTGTTTGCTATTGCGCTCGTACTGCTTGTTTTTGAAGACCCCATTTCTGGTGCTTTGCCGATGGCAGGGTATTTCGACGAGGCAGTCGCATGCGCGGGATTGGCCTGCCGGATGATTCCCGGGAGGCGCTGGGCGACTAGCTTTGAACCCCTGCTGATCATGTATGTGTTTTTTGGAGCCGTTAGTTGTATTGTCAATCCGGTACAACCCATGGTTGCTGTACTGGGTGATGCGTTCCTTAACCTTAAATTCTACTTTGCGATCTTTTTGGGGTACTCGGTTTCTCAGAACTTTTCTGAATTGCTGTTTACTTTTTTGTCTAAATTGGCCAGAACTCTAACAATTGTCCTTACTGTTCTTCTTCTGTTTAACATGGTGGCTCATGTCTTTCCGGGGCAAGAATACAGGTTTGGTTTTCAGATACCGAGGTTATTCTTCTCTCACTCAGAATATCTTGCTGGCGCACAGGTTGTTCTTCTCGCGCTGGGTATGATTGGGGGCTTTAGGCGAACGGTTGGAGAGGGGTTTTGGCTGCTGCTCGCGGTTTTGAATATAGCTCTCACTCTCCGGTATAAAGCATTGGCGGCTGCGATATTTGCAGTAATGCTTGTTTACACTGCGATTGTACGTGACAGGAGATTTTCAAAATGGAATTATGTTTTGCTCTTAATCGTGATAACGCCAATCGCGTGGGAGCAAATCATGGTGTACTTCGGAGATGCAAGTACAGCCCGCGGTGCCTTGGCAATCTCATCTTTCGAAATCGCATCAGACTATTTTCCCTTGGGGACAGGATTTGGATCGTTCGGAAGCTATATGTCCAGAGTTTATTATTCTCCGGTTTATTATGCGTACGGACTGAATCAGATTTATGGGCTCATGAACCTTCCCGGGGCTGATACGTTCATTTCTGACACATTCTGGCCGATGGTACTTGGACAATCAGGTGTGTTGGGCACGCTTTGCTATATAGGCACCCTAGTGATTCTTTATAGAGAGGTTGAGGGGCTGTTTTGCCAGAACAAGGCGATGTATGCGATGACGCTCTTGCTCTTTGTATACCTTGTTATACAGTCAACTGCTTCTGCTGCATTCGTTTCACCTGTATCCGTTTCAGCCGGTGTCATCATCGGGGCTGGAATCGGTTATGGACAGAGGAAGCGCATCGATGCTGTGATTTGTGAAGAGCGGGAAGCCGAAGTCAATGTCTAACAATCACACGGCTTTCTACAAGAATGCACTGTGGCAATACGGCCTGCAGGCGGTGAAGTACCTTCTTCCACTTATCACGCTCCCGTACCTCACGCGCGTCCTCGAGCCAGAAGGTTATGCCGTATACGCCTACGTCGTCTCATTCATGACGTTCGCCCAGACGTTCGTCGATTTCGGCTTCAATCTGTCGGGGACGAAGGAGGTGGCCGCCGCCTGCGACGACGAGGAACTGGGTGCCGTCGTCGGGTCTATTACCCAGGCAAGAATCCTGCTGTGCGCGGTCGCGGGCGCCGGTTGCGCGGTCATCGGGTTCTTCATCCCCATTATGCGCGAGAACGCGCTGTACGCCTCGTTGGCCTACCTTGCGGTGTGCGGGCGCGCGCTCGCTCCGGATTTCCTGTTCCAGGGCAAGGAGCGCATGGCGCCCATCACGCTGCGCTACCTTGTCTCAAAGGGCGCGTCGACGGCCCTCACGTTCGTCTTCGTCCATTCTGCGGCAGACTTGCTCTGGGTTCCGGTTCTGGACATCCTCGCGAGCGCGATAGCGCTCGTCTGGTCCTTCGCGGCAGCCCGAAAGTTATTCGGCCTCCGAATCTCCTGGGCGGGTGGGCGCAGGGTCGCTCGCGAGTTGGCGACGTCTGGGTACTACTGCCTTTCGAACATGGCCTCGACCGCCTTCAGCGGCCTGACGACGTTGATCATAGGCGTGTCCATTCCCGACCCCGCGCAGATATCCTACTGGTCGCTTGCGATGACGGCGGTCGGCGCGGTGCAGGCCCTGTACGCCCCCATAACGAACAGCCTGTACCCCCATATGGTCGTGGGCGGGGACTTCGGGTTCGCAAAGCGGCTCCTCAAGCTCTCGGTTCCCTTCATCCTCGGTGGCACGGCCCTCTTCTTCGTAATCGCCGATCCGATCGTCCTCATCTTGGGCGGGCCGGAGTACCTGCCCGGTGCATACGTCCTGAGGATCGTGTCCCCTGTGCTCGTTTTCTCGTTCTACGGGATGCTGATTGGCTGGCCGGTCCTCGGTGCGATGGGCAGGGTCAAGGAGCTCACCAGGACAACTGTGGTGTCGTCTCTCGCGAGCGTTGCTGCCCTTTGCGCTGCGGCAGCCTCGGGGCACGCCTCGGTCGCGCTGTTCGCGCTTATCAGGAGCGGCACCGAGTTTCTGATGTGCGCCCTGAGGGCGTACGAGTGCTGGAGGGCTTTTAACGCTGGGAGGGAGGGGTTGTAGGCAAATGGAGAAGAGACCTTTCTCTGCCTGGAAGTGCGCATCTGGGCAATCGTCCTTTGAGCCCGCTTCTTCTTCATGGTTGCTTTACGCCGCTGCTCCCTCCGTCATCGAGGGCTACTCCTCCCTGATGGTGAAGATCGGTGACCGCCGGAGGATCGCCGAGGGGCCTAGACACCACGCATCCGGCGGGGACGGGGGTTCCATCGACGCCTCCCCGCTCGATCTTGTGGTCTCGGCGTTGGGCGCCCGTGCGGCGCTCCCTGGCCCTGAGATGTCTCTAGAAGTGCGTCCGGTCATGTTGGTCGACGGGCGTTGGATCGCGGGTGGCGGTGACAACGCCGCCCTGGTGTTTTGATTCCGTTCTATAGGAGGTTGGCTATGGCTAAGGCCGTGGATGACGGGCGCGTGTACCTGTCGCTCGAGGAAGTGCACGAGGAGCTCCTTAAGCTGCTGTTGCTTTTCGATGATTTCTGTAAAGTGCATGGGCTTCGCTACTCGCTCGATTCCGGGACTTTGCTTGGCGCGGTCCGTCATAAGGGGTTCATCCCATGGGACGACGATTTGGATGTGTCAATGCCGCGCCCGGATTACGAGCGCCTGCTTTCCCTCGATGGGGAGTTGCCCGAAGGCCTTCATTTGGTGAATGCTCTGAACAGCGTCTTCGCATTTGGGTTCTGCAAGCTCTGCACGGATAAGATCCGTGCCCAGGAGCCCTCGTATGAGGGCCGCATGGACGAGATGCTGTGGATCGATATCTTTCCAGTTGATGGCATTTCCCCCGATCTTGATGAGGCTTTGAAAACGTGGAAGGCTGTTCACAGGACGACTAGACGAAACGTATGGGCGACCGTGAATCATCAGGCCGAGCGCGGCCTTCGGAGGGTTTTGAAGACCGCGTGCGGCGCCCTCTTAAGGCTCGGCGACCCGCGGGGTGAAATGCTTCACGCCATTGCCGATGCCGTGTCCAACCCCGGTTACGAGCGCGCTGGGAGGGTGTGCTGTCTCGTTGGTGGCGAAAGCGGTCTCTGGACGCTTCCCAAGGATGGATACGAGGCAACCGTGGAAATGGAGTTTGAGGGGCACTTGCTGCCCTGCATGTGCTGCTGGGACGAGTTCCTCAACGAGCTCTACGGCGACTACATGCAGCTGCCACCCGAGGAGGAGCGGCGGACGCACTGCATCAAGGCATGGCGCGTATGAGCGCGCCCGCATAAGCTCGATTCGCTAGAGAGAGGAACGCGTATGCTAAATTTCGCCGTGGGTCCTGTGCCCTCATCTGCTGCCGTTAAGGCCATCGGTGCCTTAGACAGCCCTTATTTCCGCACGCCTGAGTTTTCTCAGATCATGCTCGAGAGCGAGCGCTTGCTTTGCCGGCTGGCTTGCGCACCCGAGGGTTCGCGAGCTGTGTTCCCGACGTGCTCCGGCACTGGCGCCATGGAAGCTGCTGTCATGGGCTTGCTCGATTCGGAAAACGATAAGGCGATAGTCGTTGATGGCGGTAGCTTTGGTCATAGGTTTCGTGGCATGCTTGACCTTCACGGCATCACCAACGTTCCCATCGTGCTTGAGCCCGGAACCCCGCTAACCGAGGCGGACCTAGCTGCCGTGGATACCGATGGGTGCACGGCATTTTTGGTTAACCTGGGCGAGACCTCGCAAGGCATTCTTTATGATGCCGAGCTCATAGGAAGTTTTTGCCGTGAGCACGGGTTGCTCCTGATCGTTGATGGGATCAGCTCCTTCCTCGCCGATCCGTTCGACATGGAGGAGATGGGCGCGGACGTGCTCATCACCGATGCCCAGAAAGCGCTGGCTTGTCCGCCGGGCGTGGCTCCGATGGTCCTTTCGCCGCGCGCGATCGAGCGCGTGGGCAGACTCAACCAACCGTGCATGTATCTGGACCTTCGTGTCATGCTATCGGACCAGGAGCGTGGACAGACTCCGTTCACTCCTGCAGTGACTACGATTCTGCAAATTCACGAGAGGCTCGATGCTATCAGCCTGACGGGTGGTGCCGGGTCGGAGGTTGCTCGTTGCGCCAAGACGGCTGAAGATTTTCGTGAGCGCCTTGCGGCTTCCGGCCTGCCTTTCAAGATGCGTTTGGCATCTCCCTCGAACGCCGTGACGTATATCGAGAGCCCTGATGTTTCTGCGAAATCCCTGTTTGCCATCCTCAAGGATGAGTATGGGATCTGGCTGTGTCCCAATGGAGGGGCGTCCGCCGATGTCTCCTTCAGAGTTGGGCACATCGGAGAGCATCCGCTCTCGGACAATGCGCTGCTAATCGCAGCGTTGACGGCGGCGTGCTCGCGTCTTTTCGACGCTTCCGACTGTGGGGCCCGAGGATGACCAAGGTCATAACCTATGGGACTTACGACCACTTGCATCGCGGTCATGTTCGTCTCCTGGAGCGCGCTAGGTCTTTGGGTGATTATCTAATCGTGGGTGTCACCTCTGATGACTTCGACAAGCAACGTGGAAAGATCAACGTCCAGCAGCCGCTCGAGGAGCGAGTCGCTGCGGTGAGGGCGACTGGTCTGGCCGACAAGATAATTGTCGAGGAGTATGAGGGCCAGAAGATCGATGACATCAAGCGCTATGGCGTGGATGTTTTCACTGTGGGCTCTGACTGGGCGGGTCGGTTCGATTATCTTAAAGAGTATTGCAGGGTCGTTTATCTCGAGCGTACCCGCGGCGTATCTTCAACCGAGATTCGCAGCACAAAACGGCTTCGCTGCGGCTTGGTGGGCTACACGGACTATATGAATCGAGTGTTCGCCGAGTGCGGGCTGGTGAACGGCTTGGAAGTCGTGGCGATTTGCGCCAACGATAGAAGCTTGTTGGAAGAGGGCCTTCTAGGCGTATCGCTCATCACGGATGACTACGACGAGATGCTCGATGCGGTGGATGTTGTGTATATCCATTCGCATCCAGATTGTCATTACGATCAGGCGAAACGGGCGCTTGAGGCGGGAAAGCACGTTATGTGCGAGTCTCCAATCGCGAAAAGCTCGGCAGAGTGCGATGAATTGTTCTCCCTCGCCGATGAGCGCGGCTTGGTGTTGATGGATTCCCTGCGAACTGCGTACTCGACTGCCTTCGCGCGCATGTTGCTTCTTATTGCCGGCGGGCGAATCGGCGACGTGGTGTCGGTTGATGTCACGTGCACGAATCTTAATACGAATCGTCCCCCCTACTCCCTGAGCCGCAAAACCGCTTGGAGCAGCATGGAGGCGTGGGGCCCGACAGCCCTGCTTCCGATCTTCCAGATTTTGGGCTCTAGGCCGGAATCTGTGCGAATTTCTTCGCTTTGCGAATCGAGGGATGCCTCCTTCGATTACTTCTCACGGATTGATATCGAATTTCCTGGGGCTGTTGCCAGCGCTAAGGTTGGTGCCGGTGCGAAATCGGAGGGCAGCCTCGTGGTTTCCGGCACGAAGGGATACGTGTACGTTCCAGCACCTTGGTGGAAAACCGATTATTTTGAGATTCGCTACGAGGATCCAGCTGATAATCGACGCTATTTCTATCAACTGGATGGAGAGGGAATCCGCTTCGAGTGGGTCGCCTTCTTAAGGATGATCGAGTCCATGGCCAAGGGACTGGACGGTGAGGAGGCCCTACGCCGGGAGGGCGGTATCGGGCGTGAGATAACGCGTGCAACCTGCGAAGTAATAGGTTCGTTCGGGCTGGGTTCCAACGTGAGGTATATGGAGGGATAGAATGAAGAGAATCCTTTTTCTGGGGGGTCCCGTTTTTCAAAAACCGGTAATCGAAAGAGCAAAGTCCATGGGGCTGTATGTGGGTGTAGCCGATATTAGCCCAGATGCCCCCGCCGCATCACTTGCTGACGCCTTTTTCCAGGGCTCGATAAGGGACTATGATGCCATGCTCGCGGTAGCTCGCGAGTTTGAGCCCGATGGCATCGTGAGCGGCGCTTGCGATACCTCCGTCGTCACTGTTGCGCGGCTTTGCGAGGAGCTGGGGCTTCCGGGTAATTCTGTGGAGGCGGCGCTTAATTCAACCGACAAGTATCGTATGATCAAGTGCTTCGCGCGAGAGGGCGTCGCGCACCCTTCGTTTGCCGTTATTGGAAAGGCGGAACTCGATCATTTTGTGCCTCCTTTCCCGTATCCACTTATCACCAAGCCCACGGATAGCGCCGGAGGCAGGGGCGTGAATCTGGTTCAGTCCCCCAAAGAGCTCGCGGACGCCCTTGTAAAGGCCTCTGGGGCTGGCATTTCTGGAGATGTTCTCGTCGAGGAGTGCATGACGGGGCCAGAAGTCAGCGTTGAGGTCGTTGTGTCGGATGGTGAGCCTCACGTTCTCCAAGTAACAGATAAATTAACCTCGGGCGCGCCAAACTTTTTTGAAATCGGCCATAGCCAGCCGACAAGCTTAAGCTTTGATCAGCGCAAGGCAATATCAGACCTCGCATCTTCCGCCGTGTTGGCAGTCGGCCTCAGGAATAGCGCGGCGCATGCCGAAGTTATGCTGACTCCCGACGGTCCTAAGATGGTGGAGCTCGGTGCTCGACTTGGCGGGGATTGGATCACCTCCCACCTCATCTGGAATTCCGTGTCAGGTGTCGATATGGTCGAAACCGTGATTAGGTTGGCGCTGGGTGAGCGGATTCATGGGTTGAAATACGGTGATAGCGGCAAATGCGTTGCAACCAAGTTTTTGCCTGCGAGCGAAGGCCTGCTGACCGCCTTGGATGGCATCGAGTCTGCCGAGAATTCCGCAGGCGTCATCCACGTTGAAATCCACGGCACTATTGGGGAGCGCTATGGGAAGGCTGTTGACGATTCTGCTCGTTTCGCCTCCGTAGTCGCTTGCGGAAGCTCAAAAGAAGAGGCTTTGGCAAATTGCGACCGTGCCCTCGGGCTGATTAGAGTCCAGATGGGCTAAGGCTTTCAAGGGGCCTTTCAATCTGAGTGCCGAAAATGATTTACGGGCGCTTAATCGGTAGCGTTGGAAATTATGGTGCAATGCGTTTTCCAAAGGATTGCGTCGGAAATGTTGGCGTAAGCGATGTTGATGGAGGGGCGGTCTCCGCTTGGAATTAAATCGGCCACGAACTTTGCCGACACCCTGTTTGTAATCGACTTGCAGCGACGGCATAAAGTTTGGGGCTTGCCTAGTTTAGGGGCCTCTCGCGGAGCTCTCGAAGCATGAACTTGTACATGTCCCGCCCCCGCATGTTGAACCTGAACTCGCATTCCTTCAGATGGAGGTATAAGTCCTCCTTGGGTATCCCCTGGTATTTTACCAGCCTGTTCTTGGCGTAGCCCCAGAAGCTCTCGATGCCGTTGATGTGGTTTCCCGGGTTGCCCCTCTCGACGAACTCGTTCTCGCGGTGGCGCACGCGGTAGTGGTGGCGGTAGCCCCAGTCCACCAGGCCGTCGTAGGACGCGAACCCGTCGGTGTACATGGTCGAGTCCTTGGACACCTTCCCCTCGATGACCTGCATCAACGTCCTTCTGGTGACGTCCGGCACGATCCGCGTGTAGACCCTGCCGCCGCGCTTGAGCAGCCCGAAGACGATGGTCTTGCCGCGCGCCCCGCGCCCCCGGACGCCCCTCACCCGCCTGGCCCCGAAGTAGCTCTCGTCGGCCTCCACCTCGCCATCGAAGGGGCTGTCGGCCTCGCAAATCTCGGCGATCCGGACGCGGAGCATGCCGTAGTAGCGGTTGACCGTGTTGCGGTTGAGGCCCGTCAGGGAGGCCGCCGAGAGCGCCGTGACATCGGCGCAGAAGAGCCTCAGCAGCTCCCTGAACTTGCGCTCCGAGAGGTGCGAGTTTTTGACGTACTTGTTCTTCGGTGCCTTCTTGCTGCTCATGGCCTAATTCTAGAGCCTTTCCGGCCCCTAAACTAGGCAAGCCCCTTATTTTAAGTGCCAAACAGGGCGTCAGGTGATTTGTGCATCTCACAATACCGATTTATTCAGTAACAAGGTTTTGCGGCCTGATTGCCTCTACATCCTTTCTGACCACGGAATCACTTCCGCTGCAAATGCCACGAACAGGGAATTGAGGGAGGGCCACAATCTCGAGAAGCTGTATAAGGCGGGAGAGTTTGATGTCTAGAAAAAGGATTCTGCTCGTCGTCGAGGGTAAAAAGCAAGAGGTCAGTCTCTTCCGGGCGCTGTTTGCCTGCTATCGTCTTGATCTTGAATACGAGATTGTCCCCTATGGGACAAACATTTACGAGCTCTATGAAAGGATGTTTGCCGATGGAGCTCAAGACGATTTGACGTTGCTCGGCGTGCTCAAGGAGAGGGCTCCGGCGGAAGACAGGTGGCTGTTTGACCAGAATTATTCAGACGTGCTGCTGGTTTTTGATTATGAACCTCAGGACAACAGGTTTTCTCCGGAGCGTCTGGCCGAAATGCAGCGTTATTTTAACGAGAGCACGGATAACGGAAAGCTGTACGTTAATTACCCTATGGTGGAGGCTTGCAAGCACTTCCGCAAAATGCCGGATGGGGACTTTCTTAACAGGGCGGTTGCGTTAGAAGACGTGTTTCGCTACAAGGCCATAGTTGCTGCCGAGTCAAAGTATCAGAATTTCGAGAGGGAGTTCAAAAGGTCCGACGTCGATGCAATCATCGCGTTGACTGCTCTTAAGGCTTTGCAGATATGTGGCGAGAGTCTCGAGGGGAACAATGCTGCCTTTTATAACGATGTGGATCATGAGGCCGTTTTGCGGGCTCAGAACAAGCGGTTGAAGTCCGAGGGCAAGATTTGGGTTTTGGGCACGTGCCTTTTGTTCATCCTTGAATACTCGGCGAATATGGTTGATATTGCCCAGTTCACCTCAGAAAAGGGACAGGCACTAATCTGAGGTTTGAGCGTGCCAAGGGGCGCTGGGGGGCGAACGGCAGAGGTGAGTGAAATGAGTGACGGCCAGGCGAGCACGGCGTTTTCTCGGGCAGATGCAAAGCGCGCGTTCGGCGCGTATGTTTCTCAGTTCGATCTGGATGACGAGCGCATTGCGCTCAAGGTGGAGCATACGTACCGGGTTGCCGACGCCTGCGATGCGATAGCCCGGGGGGAGAGCCTTGAGCCGCGCGACGTAGACCTTGCGTGGTTGTGCGGACTTCTGCATGATATCGGTCGCTTTGAGCAGCTGCGCCATTGGGACACGTTTAACGACGCGCGGTCGTGCGCCCATGCTGCCCTGGGCCGGTATATTCTCGAAGGGCCCGTGGAGGGCTGCCGGGGTAAACGGCTTTGGAGGGTCGACGACGCGACGGTCATCGATCTGTATCCCGGGGGTGACCTAGCGTCCTTTACGCGCGACGCCGAGTGGGCGCCCGTTATCGTGCGCGCCGTGGGGCTGCATAGCGACCTCTCGCTCCCCGATGACCTCACTCCGCGCGAGCGCCTGTTCTGCACCATTGTGCGGGACGCCGACAAGATCGACATTCTGCGCGTTTTTTCGCAGTCGAGCTGCCGTGCGGTGCTCGGCATCGAGCCGCGGGAATTCGCGACGGGGACCATTTCCGATGTCGCCATGTGGGGTTTTGCCGAGCGCCGCTGCCTTGCCCGCAACGAGCGACCGGAAAGCCTCGATGGGCTGGTGGGGGCAATCTGCCTGGTCTTTGAGCTGGAGCACGCGACTGCGCGGGATGTGCTGCGTTCGCTTGGGTATGTGGGCGAGCTCCTGCACCGCCCCTTTGGCCTTGCGTCGGACTTCTCCAACGAGCAGACGCGTGCCCGTTGGAATACGATTTGCCGTCAGATGGACGCCTACTAACCCTCGAAGGGACAGGCACTAATTTGAAGTCGCGTGCCGCGAGGCCCGACCTCAAGTTAGCGCCTGTCCCCTTTCTGAGGTGGCGGGCTTAATCCTCACTTAATGTGACGCGGGGCCACATGGGTCGGGTCCGTTTTGGCCATAATGGAATGCGAGCACAATGCGACGATAGGGGCGCCTGCGGCGATGCGCCCGGGAGCGAGGGGCCATGCGGAAGAGCGAGTGGAGTTCGAGACGGTCGGGGCACGCCCCCGTCAACCCCATGACGGGCATACCGAATACCGGTGCGCACACCGGCGCGGCTCCCACAAGCCCGATCACAGAAGATCCGCTGCATGCACCCATGGCCGAGCCCGGCGCTTCTTCGCACACCAGCGCGCCCGCGCGCGAAGGATCCGCGCCGAACGGCGGCGCGACCTCCCCAGGCGATGCTCCTCTGCGCGCCGGAGCGCCAAGGCCCGCGAGCGAGCCCTCGTACATGCCTCTCGATCACGAGCGGGGCCTCGGTGCATCGACGCCGTTCTCCCTCGATGAGGACCGCGTCTTCACCACCTCGAACGACTCCATGGACGAGCTGCTCGCAAGGCTGCGCGGTGTGCTCGACAGCCGCCTGCTCTCCATCGTGTCGCTCGTGCTCGTGTCCTTTGCGGTGGTGGCAAACGAGAGCCTGCCCGTGTTCCTCATCGTGGTCGTGGTGGGCTACATGCTCATCGACCGCTTTATCATGGCGCGCCGCGTCGTTACGCTGGGCGGCCTGTCCTGGTTCTTCGTCCTGCTCCTCGGCCGCCTGTTCATCATGAACGTGGGCGCGCTGTACCTGGACATCGACTACCTGTTCATGTTCTGCGGTTTCCTGTTCGCCCTGGCGGTGTGCGGCGTGTTCTTTGCCGGCCGCGCCATGTATTACATGGGGTACGACCGCGGCCAGGCGCTGGCGGATCGCGCCATCGCCGCCCACATGGTCGAGCGCCTGATCGACCATCCCGAGAACGTTGCGAACCTCGACGGGACGTTCCTCGAGGTGGAGGGCGCCATCAACCGCGTGCGCAGCCGCGAGCGCCAGGTGGCCGACGCCCTGCGCGACGAGGCCCGCCGCAAGGACGACCTCGTCACCTACCTCGCCCACGACCTCAAGACCCCGCTCGCCAGCGTGGTGGGCTACCTGTCGTTGCTGGAGGAGGCGCCCGACCTTCCCGCCGAGCAGCGCTCCCGTTTTACCGGCATCGCCCTGGACAAGGCGCATCGCCTGGATGCGCTCATCGAGGAGTTCTTCGACATCACCCGCTTCGACTTCCACGACATCGTGCTCACGCGCGGCTACGTCGACCTGTCGCTCCTGCTGGCGCAGGTTGCCGACGAGTTCTATCCCACCCTCACCGAGCAGGGCAAGCACGTCGAGGTCCAGGCCCCGCCCAGCCTGATCGTGCTCATCGATGGCGACAAGATGGCGCGCGTGTTCAACAACGTGATGAAGAACGCCATCGCGTACAGTTACGAGGGCTCGACCATTCGCATTTTTGCCGAGCAGGAGGGTGGCAGCGTGACGGTGCGGTTTGAGAATCAGGGCGACCCGATTCCCGCTCCCAAGCTCGGCATGATCTTTGAGAAGTTCTACCGCCTGGACGCCGCGCGCGCGACCAACCGCGGCGGTGCGGGGCTGGGCCTGGCCATTGCCAAGGAGATCGTGGGGGCGCATGGCGGCTCCATTAGCTGCGAGTCCACGCCCGAGCACACGGTGTTCACCATCGTCTTGCCGCTGTAGCACCTCAGAAAGGGGACGGGCACCAATTTGAGGTGGCGCGCCGCGCGACCCGACCTTAAATCATCGCCTGCCCCCCTGAGGTGGCGGCGTGCCTACAGGTCGTCGACCAGGGCCGTGCTCTTGGCGTACGCGGTGCTCTTCGCCTCGAAGAAGTCCGTCTTCACCATGTTGGCGTTCGAGTACTGGCTCACCCACGCCATGTCCTCGGGCTCGCTGCGATAGCCCTCGTAGAGCTGGCCAAATCCCAGCGAGCTCCAGCGCAGGTTGCCCAGGTACTTGATGTAGCCCTCAACCATGTCCCCCGTCAGGCCGGGGATGGCGTCCCCCAGCACGTAGCGGCCCCAGGCGATCTCCTGGCGCACGCCCTCCTCGAGCATCTGCCGGAGCATCTCGACGTTTTCGCTGGTGAACAGCTGCGGCTCCTCCTTTTGCAGCTCTAGGATGATGTTGCGGAACAGCCAGAGGTGCGTGTTCTCGTCGCGGTTGATGTAGCGGATCTCCTGTGCACTGCCGGGCATCTTGCCCATGCGCGCCAGGTTGTAGAAGAACATGAAGCCGGAGTAAAAGTACACGCCCTCCAAAATGAAGTTCGCCATGAGGACGCGTAGGAACGTGCGGGCGTCGCGGCGCTCCTGGAACTCGTTGTAGAGGTTGCCGATGAACGTGTTGCGCGCCAACAGGGGCTCGTCGGTTTTCCACTGATAGAGGATCTCGTTGCGCTTGGCCGGGTCGCAGATGGTGTCGAGCATGTAGGAGTAGCTCTGCGAGTGCACGCTTTCCTGGAACGCCTGGATGGACAGGCAGAGATTGACCTCGTTTGCCGTGATGTACTCGGCGATGTTGGGGAGGTTGGCCGACTGCAGGGAGTCCAGGAATACGAGGAATGACAGGATCTTGTCATAGGCGGCCCGTTCGGCGGCGGTGAGGCGCGGGTAATCCTTCACATCTTGGGTGAGGTTGATCTCCTCGGGGATCCAAAAGTTGTTCATGGCCTGGCGGTACCAGCTCGAGACCCAGGGGTACTTCATGTTGTTGAAGTCGTTGAGGTTGGTGGTGTTGCCGCCGATCATGCGGCGATCGCGCACGTCGAGGTCGCCGTCCGGGTTGAACAGGGGTTTTTTGACGAGCGGCTGGCTCTCTTCGATGGTCATGGCTGGTCCTTTCTTGATCGGCGGGGCGCCGAGGGTGGAGGGCTGTCAACCCGACGGCGCGTGGTCGGGCGGCGTGCTGTCAGTCGATGGCGCGTCGTCTGACAACGACCCGACAACCCGGTAGCGTTCCGTCCGACAACGACCCGACAATCCGACAGCGCGCCGTCGCGCGACCGAGGGGCCGCTGGGCGCCCTCCGCAGGCCGGTGGCGTGCGCTTGCTTTGGGCTTTTAGTATACGATACAAAACGGGAAACAGTTAGGCTATGCTTACACTCACGACATATTGATTACTGTGACGGCGAGCATCTATATATAGTGCTCCGCCGCGTGACATGTGGGGAGATGCAATGGAGCACGTGGAGAGCGGCGCGTCAGTTTTGGAGCGCACCGCTGCGGGCGTTATCAGGAAGCGCGACGGCAGGACGGAGCCGTACGAGCCGGGCAAGATCATCGAGGCGATGCGCCGCGCATTCGCCGACGTGTACGGCGATGCCGGCTGGCAACGTTCGGGCACGCAGGCCGCCGCGAACGACCAGCGTCCCGATGCGCCGGCAGGCCCTGACGGCCAGCTGTCCCGCGAGCGCTCCGAGGCCCACACCGAGCGCCCCGCTGCCGACCAGGAAGACGAGCTCCTCGCCCTGCTCGCGATGGTCGAGCGCTCCATGTCGACCTCGGCAATCCAGAGCGTCGAGGACATTCAGGACCTGGTGGAGCGCGCC
Source organism: Collinsella stercoris DSM 13279 (assembly GCF_020735465.1). Lineage (GTDB taxonomy): Bacteria > Actinomycetota > Coriobacteriia > Coriobacteriales > Coriobacteriaceae > Collinsella > Collinsella stercoris. The sequence goes on from NZ_CP085935.1 coordinate 2,286,093, forward strand.
CTCATGGAGCGCGGGCACTTTGAGGTCGCCAAGAACTACATCTTGTATCGTCACCATCGTGCGGAGAAGCGCGCCGCCCGCCTGGAGCTCGCCAGCGACGTGGCGGTCGATGGAGTTGATGACGTTTTGGCGCGCATCCAGCGCGATTTTCCCGAGGAGGCGTACGATCTGGCGGTGCTGTCCGCCCGGTTCCGCACGTTCACGGGGGAGGGGCAAGACGAGCCCGCGCGGCTCGAGGCACTCATCCGCGCGGCGATCGAGCTGACCAGCCAAGAGGCTCCCCGATGGGAGTTCATCGCGGCCCGGTTGCGCGACTTCGCGTTCGCCCGCGACCTTGCCGCAGCGCGCTCGGCGCTCGGCATTGAGACGTTCTCGCAGCTCATCCATCACCTGACCGACCAAGGGCTGTACGGCGCCTACATCTTGGCGGCCTATTCGGGCGCGGAGCTCGACCAGGCCGCGACCTACATGGATCCCTCGCGCGACGAGCTGTTCACCTATTCGGGTCTCGACCTGCTCATTCGCCGATACGTCATTCATGGCCACGACCACACGCCGCTCGAGAGCCCGCAGGAGATGTTTTTGGGCATCGCCCTCCACCTCGCCATGAACGAGCCGCCTGCCCAGCGCCTTGCATGGGTCAGGCGTTTTTATGACATGCTGAGCCGCCTCGAGGTCACCATGGCCACGCCCACCATGAGCAACGCGCGCAAGCCCGACCATCAGCTCTCCAGCTGCTTTATCGACACCGTGCCCGACTCGCTGGTGGGAATCTACCGCAGCATCGACAACTTTGCCCAGGTGAGCAAATATGGCGGCGGCATGGGTATGTACCTGGGTAAAGTGCGCGCAACGGGAGGCAGCATCCGCGGGTTTGAGGGCGTTGCGGGCGGCGTGATCCGCTGGATCCGCGTCATCAACGACACGGCCGTGGCGGTCGATCAGCTCGGCATGCGCCAGGGCGCGGTCGCCGTGTACCTCGATGCGTGGCACCGCGACTTGCCGGAGTTCCTCAACCTGCGCACCAACAACGGCGATGACCGCATGAAGGCTCACGACGTTTTTCCGGCCGTGTGTTACCCGGATCTGTTCTGGCGCATGGCGGAGGAGAGCCTTGACCAGCAGTGGCACCTCATGTGCCCGCACGACATCCTCACCATCAAGGGCTACGCGCTGGAGGACAGCTACGGCGAGGAGTGGGAGCGCCGCTACCGCGACTGCGTGGCCGACCCCCGCATTCCCACGCGCACCATCCTCATCAAGGACCTGGTGCGCCTGATTCTCAAAAGCGCCGTCGAGACCGGCACGCCGTTCGCGTTCATGCGCGACACGGTGAACCGCGCGAATCCCAACAGCCACGAGGGCGTCATCTACTGCTCCAACCTGTGTACCGAGATCGCGCAGAACACGAGCGCCATCCAAGAGGTCACGCGCGAGGTGCGTACCGAGGACGGCGATACCGTGGTGGTCACCACCACGCGCCCCGGCGACTTTGTCGTTTGCAACCTGGCGAGCCTCTCGCTCGGTCGCCTGCCGGTTGAGGACGACGCCGCCATGGGCCGGGTGATCGAGACCGCGGTGCGCGCGCTCGACAACGTGATCGACCTCAACTTCTACGCGCTGCCCTATGCGCGCATCACCAACCACCGGTACCGCTCCATTGGCTTGGGGGTCTCGGGGTATCACCACATGCTGGCCCGCCGTGGGGTGAGCTGGGAGAGCGAGGAGCACCTGCGTTTGGTGGACGAGGTGTTCGAGCGCATCAACTACCATGCGATTTGCGCGAGCGAGCGCCTGGCCGAGGAGCGCGGCGCCAACGGGGTGTTCGAGGGGAGCGAGTGGCAGTCCGGCGCGTACTTTGCCAAGCGCGGCTACTGCCCCTTGCCGTGCGATGGCTCTGAGCCCGAGGCCGCGTCTGCCGTTGTCACTCGCGAGGGAGCCATCGGTTCCAAGCGTTGGGGTGAGCTTGCCGCGCGCGTCGCCGAGCACGGCGTGCGCAACGCCTACCTGCTGGCGGTCGCACCCACCAGCTCGACGTCCATCCTCTCGGGTACCACGCCGGGCATCGATCCCATCATGCGCAAGTTCTTCCTTGAGGAGAAGAAGGGCGCCATGTTGCCGCGCGTCGCGCCGGAGCTCTCGCCGCAGACCTATTGGTACTACAAGCCCGCGCACTACATCAATCAGCACTGGAGCATTCGCGCCGCCGGCATGCGGCAGCGCCACATCGACCAGGCGCAGTCGATGAACCTCTACATCACCAACGACTACACTTTGCGCCAAGTGCTCGACCTGTATATCGGGGCGTGGCGCCAGGGCGTCAAGACGGTGTACTACGTGCGGAGCAAGTCGCTCGAGGTCGAGGAGTGCGAATCCTGCTCGGCGTAAGCGAGCCGCCTCAGAAAGGGGACGGGCGCTCAGAAAGGGGGCAGGCGCTAATTTGAGGTCGTGCGTTTGGGTCGTCCTTTTCACATGGGAGGACTTCGGGCAAAAAGCCCTTGGCGGCCAGGGTCCGATCGACGGCATCGGGCGCGGGCACGCCGAAATCCCAGATTGGCGCCTGGCCCCAACTTGAGGGGCCCGGCGCCGACCTGAAGTAGGCCTCTGACCTCAAATTGGCGCTCGTCCCCGATCTGAGGTGGGGCTCCTGACCTCAGATTTGGACCTCAGATTGGCGCCCATCCCCGATCTGGGGTGGGGTCCTGACCTCAGATTTGGACCTCAGATTGGCACCCGTCTCTAATCCGAGGCTCCCAATCCGAGGCCCGTGAAACGCGTGGCGGGGTGTTGGAAATTAAAATGTGCGGGGTTTATCCGGGCGGGCCGGGTGGCCCCGCCCCCTCGCCGCCCTTTTCCTGCGGAAATGACCCCGGAAACAGTCTCTGTACTCGAGTACCCCCGGCTAAACCCCACACATTTTGCATTCCGGCCCCTGCGGGCTACAGAACGAAGCGGTAGCGGGCGCCCACGTAGTGCTGACGGCCGATGCACACGGGGCGATTGTGGTCGTCGGCAAACCAAGCATTCGGGAAGAGCAGAACGAATCGGCAGCGGGTGCCTAAGGTAACGAGCGCCCAACATGGTGCGGTCGACGTTGCGGCTCCGCGCCACGCCAAAGCCCAACGCAGCGACCTCAAAAAACGAAGCGATCTCAAATTGGTGCCTGTCCCCTTTCTGAGGTGGCGTCTCGCAAGTAACAATCGTTCATAAAGTCACATCTGTGCTGTCCCTGTGCGCTTTTCGATATACCTGTCTTCCTAGTGGGATTTTATAGGGGAGCGGCTATACTGGCTCAAGTCAAACGATGGATATTCGCGGTGCGAGCACGAGCGAGTCAAGAGGTGAATGTTGTGGCCGAACAGAAAACGGGGCGGGTGTATACCGCCAAGGTGCGCCGTCAGGCGGTGGCTGCGCTATCTGAGGGCGCGGGCCATCGCGCTCTTGCCTCAAAGCTCGGCATTCCCGACGCCACGGCTCGCCAGTGGGCGCGCGCGTACGCGGTGGGCGGTCGCGCCGCGGTTCTCAACGCCGGGACGCGCCATCGCGTGTACCCCTTTGAGCTCAAGCTCTCCGCCGTCAAAGACCGTCTCGAAAACGGCATGACCGTGCGCGAGGTCATGGTCAAGCACGGCATCCCCAGCGAGTCCTCAATCAAGACCTGGTGCCGCCAATATCGCGAGCGCGGTCCGGAGGCGCTGGTCAACAAGCCGCGCGGCGTCAAGCCCAAGCACCTGCGCGAGGAGTAGCCAGGGGCTTTGGGGGCCGCCCCTCTGGTAAGGGCTGCGCACGGCCGTTCTGGGCATATCGCAAGTCTCCTATGGATGACGGGGAGCACGCGGAAGACGAGGGCGCTGCTGCGGGATTGCGACGGGGGTTTCGCTGCGGGGCTCCGACAAGTACTCTGCCACATATGCCCATGCGGTGGCGTCGGCGCGACCCGTGCGCAGCGTTGTCGCGGTGTTGCAGCGGGATTTGCCGCGTGCCAGCGGACGTTGCCATGCGCCCCGTACCGCGCCGCTGCCCCGTGGACAGCAGTGCGGACAAGATGCCGTGTGCGGATAAATCGGCACGGGTTGCCTGCCATTTTTGCGTGCTATTATGCTGTCTCGAGTCATCAGCTTGAGCATGGAGAAAGGGATCAAGCATGCTGAACGCGATTGAGATTTCCCCTAAGGTTTGGTGGGTTGGCGGCATCGACTGGAACGAGCGCCTGTTCCACGGCTATACCACCGAGCGCGGTATCACCTATAACGCCTACCTCATCATGGATGAGAAGGTCACCCTCATCGATACGTGCAAAGCCACGTTCTCCGACGAACTCGTGCAGCGCATCTCGCAGGTGGTCGATCCCGCCAAGATCGACGTGGTCATTACCAACCACGTGGAGATGGACCACTCCGGTTCCCTGCCCGTGATCCACCGCATCGCCCCCAACGCCGCGATCTACGCGTCGGCGGGTGCGGGCGTGAACGAGGTCCGTGCGCACTTTGGCATCGAGGCGACTCCCGTCAAGAGCGGCGACACCTTGTGCATTGGCGAGCGCACGCTCACCTTTGTGACCACCCCCATGGTTCACTGGCCGGACAACATGGTCACCTACTCCGACGTGGACCAGATTCTGTTCTCCAACGACGCGTTTGGCCAGCATTTTGCCACCACCAAGCGCTTTGACGACGAGAACGACCTGTGCGAGATCTTCAAGCAGGCCAAGAAGTACTACGCCAACATCGTGTGGCCCTACGGCATGCAGGCTCACAAGGCGCTCGAAGCCGTCAAGGGGCTCGACCTCAAGATGATCGCCCCGAGCCACGGCTGCATCTGGCGCTCTCACATCGATGAGATTTTGGAGAAGTACGAGGCCTGGACCACGTATCAGACCGAGGAGAAGGCCGTCGTCGTGTTCGACTCCATGTGGCACTCCACCGAGTCCATGGCGCGCGAGATCTGCGACGCGTTTATTGCCGAGGGGGTTTCCGCGCAGCTCGTGGACGTTAAGACCACCCATATCTCGGACATCATGCTGTACATGTGCGACGCCAAGTACGTCGCGGTGGGCTCTCCGACCCTCAACTCCAACATGCTGCCTACCATCGCGAGCTTCCTTACGTACATGCGCGGCCTGTCGCCCAAAAACGAGCAGCGCATCGGCCTGGCATTTGGCTCCTATGGTTGGGCGCCGCTTGGCCCCAAGCAGGTGTACGCCGAGCTCGAGAACGCCAAGTTCCAGCTGCCCGTGCCGGTGGTTGCGCAGCAGTGGATTCCGAGCGAGGAGAACCTCGCCGAGCTGCAGGACACGGTGCGCAAGATGATCGAGGCCGCCCGCGCCTAAAGCCGCATTGTTTGCGCCCAAAGCCACCCCGTCCGCGCCCGGTCTTCGTTCAATGCGAGCGGAGGCCGGGCGTGTGCATTTGAGCCCCGGGGACGCATTCCAGCTTCCGCGCATGGCGAACTTCAATGCAGAAAATGAAGTCCGGTGCACATGCCGAAGTTCGGTGCACTTCTCGACCATTTTCCCTTCGAGAAATGGTCGAGAAGTGCACCGAGTTCCGCCGGACGCACCGAGTTCCGCCGGGCGCACCGAGTTCCGCCGGGCGCACCGAGTTCCGCCGGGCGCACCGGGTTCCGCCGGGCGCACCGAGTTCCGCCGGGCGCACCGAGTGTGATTGGCATCTTGGTTGCCAAAAGCATCCGCCGCTCGACCGATTTTTGGCTCCGCTTGTCGTGCGAAAGGTCTAAACTAAAACATCTGACATAGCATGCCGCAGTGCACCTGCCGCTTGGTTTTGAGCGACAGCCCGGTGGAGGAGAGGGACCTATGGGACTGATTTGGTGTTTGATAGCGGTGCCGTTGATCACGGCCGCGTTGCTGCTCGTTTGCAAGGGCGAGCGGGCGCGTCGGCCCATCACGGTTGGCGGAGCGGTGCTGACGGCGGCGCTGTCGGTTGCCGTCGCCGCGCAGACGTTCAGCGTGGAGGCGGGTGTCCTGTGCGCGGGCGCGCAGTTCGAGTTCCCGCAAGAGCTGAGCTACCTGATCTCGTGGGTCATGACGGGCATCGATGTGGTGTTGTGTGCCGTGATCTTGTGGAGCGCTGTTCGGTACAAGAACCGCATCGCCTTGGTGCTCGGCTTGGTGCAGACGGTGGGCGTGGTCCTGTTTGCGCAGATGACCTTGGGCGCGGGGGCGAGCCACATGCTCGCCGCGCCGGTGTACATCGACACCCTGTCCCTGATCATGGTCCTGATCGTTGGCTTGGTGGGCAGCGCCATCTGCGTGTACGCCTTGGGCTACATGCACGACTTCCAGCATCATCAGCCTGCGGACGCCCCCGACCGCCGGCACGTTTTTGCCGCGCTGATGTTCACGTTCCTCGCCGCGATGTTCGTGATCGTCCTCTCGGACAACCTCGAATGGCTGTTCACGGGCTGGGAGATCACCACCGTGTGCTCCTTCCTCATGATTGGCTACACGCGCACGCCCGAGGCCATCAAGAACTCCTTTACGCAGATCAACCTCAACATGGTGGGCGGCCTGGCGTTCCTTGCGGCGCTCATCCTGATCCACGCGGCGGGCCTGCCCCTGTCGCTTACGGGGATCATCGCCGCGGGTGAGGGCTCCCAGGCCGAGCTGCTCATCTTGCCGCTCATGCTCCTTTCGGTCGCCGGTCTTACCAAGGCCGCGCAGATGCCGTTCCACCGCTGGCTGCTGGGCGCCATGGTCGCGCCCACACCCACGAGCGCCTTGCTGCACTCCTCGACCATGGTCAAGGCCGGCGTGTTCCTGCTCGTCAAGCTCGCGCCGCTCTATCTGGTCTTCCCTGCGGCCTCCGTCATGGTGGTCTTTGTGGGCGGCATCACGTTCGTGCTCTGCAGCTTTATGGCCATCACGCAGAGCAACGCCAAGCGCGTGCTCGCGTACTCCACCATCGCCAACCTGGGCCTCATGAGCGCGTGCGCCGGCGTGGGCACCGCCGAGGCCGTGTGGGCCGCCATCTTCCTCATGATCTTCCACACGGTGTCCAAGTCCACGCTGTTCCTGTGCGTGGGCACGGTTGAGCACCGCATCGGCAGCCGCAACATCGAGGACATGGATGGGCTATTCAGCCGCCTGCCGCACCTCACGCGCTTTATGATGCTCGGCATCATGGGCATGTTCGTGGCACCGTTCGGCATGCTCGTGTCCAAGTGGGCCACGCTCGTGTCGTTTGCCGAGACGGGCAACGTGTTCTTCCTCATCATGCTCGCGTTCGGCTCCGCCGCCACGTTCTTTTACTGGGCCAAGTGGCTCGGTAAGCTCGCCGGCGTGTCCCAAAAGGCCGAGAACCAGGAGGCGGGCGTCCACAAGAGCGAGTGGACGGCCATCGGGTTCATCTCCGCGCTGCTGCTCATTTGCTGCGTGTGCCTGCCGCTGATTTCCCAGGGCGTGCTCGCGCCGTATCTCACCGCGACGTACGGCACCGCGCCGCGCCTTATCGACCTGGACAACATGCTCATCATGGCGGTCATCGTGGTGTTCATCTCCATCGTGCTGCTCACGCCGTGGGGCCGCGCCACCAACAAGCGCCGTATGGCGGTCTACCTGGGCGGAACCTGCACCGATCCGGACAGCCGCCGGTATCACGGCTCGATGGGCCGCACCATGACCTCATCCAAGCGCAACTGGTACATGGCCGACGTGTTCCCCGAGGGCGCTCTCACCAACCTGGGCCTGATCTTGTGCGCCGCGGTGATTCTCATGGGGTTTGCGGCGTGCTTCATCTTTGACGAGGGCGCGCTCGCGGGCGGCAGCTTCCTGATCGAGCGCACCGTGCGCCTGGTGGGGCCCGGCTTGGGCGGTATCGCGCTGGGCGTGGTGGTCTTTGCCGTGTGCGCCCCGGTGCTGGGCTGCCTGCTCGACGGGCTCGACCGCAAGGTGAGCGCGCGCATGCAGGGCCGCGTGGGCCCGCGTTTGCTCCAGCCCTACTATGACCTGCGCAAGCTGTTCATCAAGGAGCAGGCGACGGTCAACGCGGTGGACGAGGCGTACGTTACCTGCGGCCTCATCTTCGTGATCCTGGCGGGCGGCCTGTTCATCTCCGGCTCCAACCTGCTCATGTGCGTGTTCCTGGTAACGCTGGGCACGCTGTTCGTGATCGTGGCCGCATACTCCTCGCGCTCGCCGTACTCCGACACCGGCGCCGACCGCGAGTGCCTGCAGGTCATGAGCTACGAGCCTATGCTGCTCATCATGACCGTGGGCTTTTTCACCGCGACACAGAGCTTCGACATCGCCTCGCTCACCACGCTCGACGCGCCCATCATCTGCGCGCTCGTCCCGATTTTTGCCGGGCTGGTGTTCATCCTCACCATCAAGCTGCGCAAGTCGCCGTTCGACCTCTCCTATAGCCACCATGCGCACCAGGAGATCGTCAAGGGCATCACCACCGAGATGAGCGGGCGCACGCTCGCCATCGTCGACGTGATGCACTGGTGCGAGAGCGTGCTGTTCCTCATGTGGGTGGGCATGTTCTTTATTTGGGACAACCCCATCTCGTTCGCGGTCGCCGCGGTGGTGGTCGCCCTCGTGTGGCTGTTCGAGGTGTGGATCGACAACAACTTCGCCCGCGTCAAGTGGCAGCTGTGCCTCAAGCTCGCGTGGCTGGTGGCGCTCGTGATGGGTGTCGTCAACCTGTTCTACGTGCTCATCACGCCGTTTATCTAAGGGAGTTGTGAGATGGGATATTCTTCCAAATCGCCGTGGCTCATCCACTATGACGGGTCGAGCTGCAACGGCTGCGACATCGAGGTTCTCGACTCCATGATGCCGCTCTACGACATCGAGCGCTTTGGCATCATCAACACGGGAAACCCCAAGCACGCCGACATCTTTTTGGTGACGGGCTCGGTCAATGCGCAGAACATCGAGGTGGTGCGCCACATCTACGACCAGATGCTCGAGCCCAAGGTCGTGGTGGCGTGCGGCATCTGCGCGTGCACCGGCGGCGTGTTCCGCGATTGCTACAACGTGATCGGCGGCGTGGACAAGGCGATTCCGGTGGACGTGTACGCCCCGGGGTGCGCCGTGCGGCCCGAGACGATCATCGACGCGGTACTCAAGGCCGTTGAGATTTTGGACGAGAAGGCAAAGCTCATGGCGGCGGGCAAGGATCCGGCGACAGCTCCGCGCAAGGGGCTGCTGCCGCGTAAGGGCTGTGCGGCGTCGTGCGGTGCCGAGGAGACCGGGCGGGAAGGCGCGTGCGCGGGCGGTGCCGCGGCGGATGTCGCTGTTGCTGCGCCGACAGTCGCCGCGCCGGGGGTCGCTCCGTCCGCCACGTCGATCGCTGCCACGCAGACCGCTGCTCCGTCCACCGCGCCGACCGCTGCGCCCGCACATGAATCCACCGAGAAGAAGGAGGCGTAAATGTACACGACGTCCTTTGTGGATGTGCCCCTTGAGGAGCTGCTCACGCGCGTGCAGACGCTCAAGCACGAGGGCATGCGCTTTGTCCAGATGTGCGCCGAGACCACGGAGCAGGGCATCGACCTGCTGTACACGTTTTACGACGAGACGCGCGAGCATGCGCTCAACCTGTGCGTGTACGGTATCGACGCTGAGAGCCGCGTACCGTCGATCCAAGGGCTGTATTTTGCGGCGTTCTCCTACGAGAACGAGACGCACGACCTGTACGGCGTGCGCTTTATCAACATGAAGCTGGACTTTGGCGGGCACTTCTTCAACGTGGCCACCAGCGAGCCCATGACCATCATCACGCCCGAGATCAAGGCGGAGCGTGAGAAGCTTGCCAAGAAGAAGGCGCTCGCCGCGGCGAAGGCCGAGGCGGCGGCGAAGAAGGCTCGCGAGGAGGCCGAGGCGGCGCAGGCCGAGCGTGCCCTGCACACGAGCGGCGCCGAGGCCGATTCCGCCGCGGTTGCTGCCGTGAACGCCGCGGCGCCCGCGGGCGATGCCGCACCGACGGATTCTGGATCTGCGGCTGGGGCTGCAAAGGCTGCTGGGGCCCCTGCGAGCGCATCTGCTCAGGCGAAAGCGGCCCCCGCTCCCAAACCCGCCATGACCGCGGAGGAGCGCGCCGCCAAAATGGAGGCCAAGCTCGCCGCGATGGACCCGGAAAAAGCGGCGAAGGTTCGCGCCGCGCTTGCGGCGAAGGCCGCCAAGGACGCCGCTGCTGGAAAGGACGGTGAGTAGGCATGGCGACTCGTTCCGTCATTCCCTTTGGCCCTCAGCACCCGGTACTGCCGGAGCCCGTGCATCTTGACCTGGTGGTCGAGGACGAGCATGTGATCGAGGCCATCCCGCAGATCGGTTTTGTGCACCGCGGCCTCGAGAAGCTCGTGGAAAAGCGCGACTACAACCAGTTCGTCTACATCGCGGAGCGCGTGTGCGGCATCTGCAGCTTCGGCCACGGGTACGGCTACGCCAGCGCCACCGAGAAGCTCCTGGGCATCGAGGTCCCGCGCCGTGCGGAGTACCTGCGAGCCATCCTGGAGGAGCTCTCCCGCGTGCACTCCCACCTGCTGTGGCTGGGCCTTTTGGCCGACGCCTTTGGCTTTGAGAGCCTCTTCAACCACTGCTGGCGCCTGCGCGAGACGGTGCTCGATATTTTCCAGGAGACCTGCGGCGGGCGCATCATCCTGTCCATCTGCATCGTGGGCGGTATGGCGCACGACATCGATGACGCGATGCTGTGCGGCGTGTGCGACAAGCTCGACGGCATCCAGCGCGATTACCGCGAGATCGTGGACACCATGCTGAACGACTCCTCCGTGCGCAGCCGCTTGGAGGGCGTGGGCGCCATCAGCTTTGAGGACGCGCTCGAGCTTTCCATGGTGGGCCCCTTTGCCAAGGGTTCCGGCGTTGAGCACGATATGCGCACCACGGGCTTTGGCGCGTACGGCGACCTCGAGCATTTCGAGCCCATCATCGCTACGGAGGGCGATTGCTACGCCCGTTGCAAGGTGCGCTGCCAGGAGGTTTTCCAGTCCATCGCCATCATCAAGGAGCTTGTGGCCAAGATTCCGCACGACGGCATCGGCGGCAAGCCCGCGGCCAAGGTGCTTCCGCCCGAGAACGGCCAGGCGCACGTGCTCATCGAGCAGCCGCGCGGCGAGGCGTTCTACTATGTGCGCGGCAACGGCACCAAGTACTTGGACCGCTTCCGCCTGCGCACGCCCACGTCGCAGAACCTCGCCGGCATGGTGCGCGCCATGCAGGGCGTGGATGTGGCCGACGTGCCCATGATCATCCTGACCATCGACCCGTGCATCTCCTGCACTGAAAGGTAGGCCATCGTGGGTAGCTTCAAGCTGGGAAAAATGACCCTGCGCTCGTTGTTCGGCAAGCCGGCAACGGTGCAGTATCCTGCCGAGCAGGTGCCCGCCATGTCCTACGAGCATATGCGCGGCCACGTGGAATGCGACATGGACACGTGCATCCTGTGCGGCATGTGCCAGCGTGCGTGTCCGGTTGGCGCCATCGCGGTCGATCGCAAGGGCGGCACGTGGAGCATCGACCAGTACCGTTGCATCCAGTGCGCGAGCTGCACGCGCGAGTGCCCCAAGAGCTGTCTGTCCATGGGCACCTCGTGCGCTCCCGCCACGACGGACCTGGCAGTGACCACGCTGCACAAGCCTGTTGAGGAGAAGCCCGCCACGGGTGAAGGCGCGTCTGGTGCCGGGGCGGAGAAGCCCGCTCGCAAGAAGGTGCGGCTCACGCCCGAGCAGGAGGCGCGTGTCGCCGCCGCCCGTGCACGCAAGGCCGCCAAGGAAGCCACGAGGGCGGATGTGTAAAAGGGGCAGTCCCTCTTTTGCACATCGTTTACACTGACAACGCTGTTTTATTGAAGGGCGGGTTGCGGCCCGCCCTTCGTTATACAATTTTGGACATACGTGATTTTTGCTAAGGAAACTGCGCAAGAAAGGTTTGTCCATGTGCGGATTCGTAGGTTTTACCGGCCATGTTGAGAACGACGAGCGCGTTCTCAAGGCAATGATGGATCGCATTGTCCACCGCGGTCCCGACATGGGCGGAACCCATATCAAAGATGGCGTGGCGCTGGGTTTCCGCCGCCTGTCCATTCTCGACCTCACCGAGGCTGGCGCCCAGCCTATGGGCAACGAGGACGGCTCCGTCTTCGTCGTCTTCAACGGCGAGATCTACAACTTCCAGGAGCTCCGCGCCGAGTTGGAGGCCGCCGGCCACACCTTCCACTGCGATGCCGACACCGAGGTTCTCGTGCACGGCTATGAGGAGTGGGGAGAGGGCCTGGTCGAGCGCCTGCGCGGTATGTACGGCTTCGTGGTGCACGACATGCGCTCTGGCAAGCTCTTTGGCGCGCGTGACATCTTCGGCATCAAGCCGTTCTACTACTACCAGTCCGACGAGGACGACTTGCTGTTTGGCTCCGAGATCAAGAGCTTCCTCGAGCATCCGCATTTCAAGAAGGCCGTGAACAAGCAGGCGCTGCGTCCGTATCTCACCATGCAGTTCCCCGCGACCGACGAGACCTTCTTCGCCGGCGTCTTCAAGTTGCCGGCGGCACACTGCTTCACCTACGACATCGCCGCGGCGCGCATGGACGTGCGCCGCTACTGGGATGCCGATTTCTCGGACGACAATTCCAAGACGTTCGACGAGTACGTGGAGGAATGCGACGAGGTGGTCCACGAGAGCGTTGCCGCGCACCGCATCGCCGACGTCAAGGTCGGTTCGTTCCTCTCCGGGGGCGTGGATTCCAGTTATATCGCCGCGTGCCTCATGCCCGACAAGACGTTCTCGGTGGGCTTTGACTACAAGGACTTCAACGAGACGAATTACGCCAAGGAGCTGTCCGACAAGCTCGGCATCGAGAATTACCGCAAGATGGTGACGGCCGACGAGTTCTTCGAGGTGCTACCGCAGATTCAGTACCACATGGACGAGCCGCAGAGCAACCTGTCGAGCGTCCCCCTGTGGTTCTTGGCCCAGCTTGCGGCTGAGCAGGTGACGGTCGTGCTCTCCGGTGAGGGCGCCGACGAGTTGTTCGCGGGGTACGCCTATTATGAGGATGTGCCGTCGTTGGCTCGCTTCAAGCGCGTGGTCCCTCGCGGCATCCGTCGCGCCCTGGGGAACTTCGTGGCCGATAAGCCGTACTTCAAGGGCAGGAACTTCCTGCTCAAGGCGGCGGAGATGCCCGAGAAGTGGTTCACGGGCCAGGCCTTCGTGTACCGTCCCGACGAGATCGACGACATCGTGAGGCCCGAGTACGCCGGCGGCCCCGACGCGTTCGAGTTGTGCGCACCGGTGTACGACCGCGTGCAGGACTGCTGCGACCTGTCCAAGCGCCAGTATCTCGACATGAACATGTGGCTGCCCGGTGACATCCTGCTCAAGGCCGACAAGATGTGCATGGCGCATTCGCTCGAGCTGCGCGTGCCCTTCCTGGACAAGCAAGTCATGGAGTTTGCCGAGCATATCCCCGCGCGCTTCCGTGTGAACGAGAACGGCAACAAGCAGGTGGTGCGCCACGCCGCCAACCGTGTTCTGCCCGACGAATGGGCCACGCGCCCCAAGAAGGGCTTCCCGGTCCCGCTCAAGTTCTGGCTGCGCGAGCAGAAATACTACGACTACGTGAAGGAGTACTTCACCGCCCCGTGGGCCGAGGAGTTCTTCGACACGTCCAAGCTCATGCAGATGCTCGACGACCATTTTGAGGGCCGCGCGCTCAACCAGCGCAAGATCTACACCGCGCTCACGTTCCTCATCTGGTACAAGCGCTACTTCATCGATGAGGACGCGGCGGTGGCGGCGTAGCGGCGTAGCGCGCTGCGGCTCCGGCGCGGGTTCGCCGAGGCGGGGCCGCGATGCCCAAGACGCCCTTTTGCATTCCGGTATGATGCGGGGGCGCAGGAAGAACGAATGCAACGGGCAGCGCGAGTACGTTCGCCTGCCCGTTGTATATAAAAGGGGCAGGCGATGGCCGAGGAGATGGCGCCCGGGGAGGGCGCATTCGGCTCAACGTTGCCTCAAGAGGAGATGCTTGGAGTGCATATGCCCGAAGAGAAGAAGCCCCTGACCTTGTTCGACCTGGTCGACGTGCTGCACGCATCCGACGTGGAGGCTCGCGTGTTCGGCGATGGGGCCGCCTGCGTGGACGGCATGGCCATCGATTCGCGCGAGGTCGCTCCGCGCAACCTGTTCGTGTGCAAGGGCGCGGGTTTTCGCCCGGCGTTCTTGGAGAGCGCCGTTGCGGCGGGCGCCGCAGCCTACCTGTGCGAGGGCGTGGGCGAGGGGCTGAGCATTCCTTCCGAGCTCGTGGCCGCCGCCGCGGTGACGCCCGCGCTTGTGGTGTCCGACGTGCGCCGCGCCATGGCGCTGGTGGCTCCGGTGATCTATCGCCACCCGGAGGACCAGCTGCACGTGGTGGGCATCACCGGCACCAAGGGTAAATCGACGGTCGCCTACATGCTGCGCTCCATCCTTGTGGCGGCTGGGCAGGAGCCGTCTATCTTGGGTTCCATTGAGACGGATGACGGCAAGGTGCGTTACGAGAGCCACAACACCACGCCCGAGGCTCCCGACCTGTGGCGTCATTTGCGCAACACCGTTGACGCCGGCCGTCGCACCATGGTGATGGAGGTCTCGAGCCAGGGCCTCAAGTACGATCGCGTGCTGGGCTTGCCGTTTGAGATCGGCTGCTTCCTGAATATCGGGCGCGACCACATCTCCGGCGTGGAGCATCCGGACTTCGAGGATTACTTTGCCTCCAAGCTGCGAATCTTCAACCAGTGCGAGGTCGCGGTGGTGAATCTTGCCACAGATCACGTGGATCGCGTGCTGCAGGCGGCCAAGTCCGCGCCGTGCGTGGCGACGTTCGCGGTCGAGCATGCGGGGGAGGGCTCCCATGGCGGCAAGGTGTGGCCCGTCGAGCCGCTTTTCATCGCGTCCGGCGTGACGCAGCTGCCTACGGGAGGTCTGGCGTTCACCGTGCGCGAACGCGCCGCCGAGGGCGAGATCGCGTGCGAGGAGCACATCGAGCTGGGCATGCCCGGCCTGTTCAACGTGGACAATGCCCTGGCGGCCATCTCCATGGCCCGCCTACTCGGCGTGGGCTACGATGCCATTCGCGCGGGCCTGGCGCAGATTCGCGTGCCCGGCCGCATGGAGCTCGTGTCCTCTGCCGACGGGCACGTGCTTGCTATCGTGGACTACGCGCACAACGAGCTCTCCTTTGAGACGCTCTTCAAATCCGTGAAGGCGGAGTACCCCGACCGTCGCGTGGTGGCGCTGTTCGGCGCCCCCGGCGGCAAGGCGCAGGAGCGCCGCGAGGCCCTGCCCCGCGTGGCGGGCGCCTATGCCGACCATCTGGTGTACACCGAGGAGGACCCGGCCCACGACCGCGTGGAGGACATCTGCGCCGAGCTGGTAAAGAACACGCCTGCCGGCGTTTCCCACGAGGTCATCCTTGACCGTGAGGAGGCGGTGCGCACGGTGCTGGAGCGCGCCCTCGCGTGCGGGGAGCCGTCGGTCGTCCTGCTGCTCGCCAAGGGCGATGAAGAGACGATGCATCGCGGCGACGAGTATCCCGAGGTCAAGAGCGATTTGGCTATCGCCCGGGAGGTTCTTCTCCGATAGGGGCACGCTTTGCCGCTCGCTCCAGTTGTGTGCAGTCGATGGATATGCACACATACATAGGGGGTTTGTGATTTAAACGCCGATTAACGGTCGCCGCTTACCGAAATGACGGTCAATCCGCTCGCGCCATGCGCGAAAGTTGCACCGCATCTGCCGATACCCCGTGCCGCTTGGCGGTGCGGGGTTCTATTAGAAAAGGAGGCGGTATGACGCAAAGGCTTAGAGCGCGCATCTGCGCGTTCGCCTCGCTCGCGCTGGCATGCTTGTGCATGTTCGGTGCACCGAGCGTGGCGCGAGCGGCCGAGGGAGACTATCAGATCTACCCCACGCCGCAAGCTATCTCGTACGCAAAGGGGGAGGTGAAACTAGAGAAGAAGGCCACAACGGTCGTGGAGTCCGGCATTGATGCCGAGACCAGGGCCCGCTTGGACGAGACGCTCAAGCTCAAGGGCATTGCAGCCACGGCGAGTGAGACCGTTCCCCAGGGCAAGGGCACCGCGGTGCTCGTAGGTGTCAGGGGCTCCAAGGGCGCTGTCGATACGTATGTCGACAAGCTCGTCAAGGAGAACAAGCTTTCCTTGACCGACGACCTGTTCGGCAAGACCGACGCCTACCTGCTGGCCTCTGTGCCGGACGAGGGCAAGATTATCGTGCTGGGCAAGGACACCGATGCCGCGTTCTACGGCCTGACCACGCTGTACCAGATCTTCCAGCAGGTCGAGGGCGATACGCTGCGCGCGTTCACCGCATGCGACTACGCCGACGTCATCACCCGTGGCTTCATCGAGGGCTACTACGGCAACCCCTGGAGCACCGAGGACCGCGTTGAGCTCATGCGTTGGGGCGGTCACTACAAGCTGAACGCCTACTTCTACGCTCCCAAGGACGATCCCAAGCACAACGCCAAGTGGCGCGAGCTTTATACCGACGAGGAGCTTACGAGCAAGATCGAGCCGCTCGCCAAGGCGGGCAACGAGTCCAAGTGCCGCTTCGTCTTCGCGCTGCATCCGTTCATGAGCAATCCCATCACGAACGCCAACTACGCGGAGTCCGTCAAGACCCTCAAGGCGAAGTTCACCCAGGTTATGGATCACGGCGTTCGCCAGATCGCCATCTTGGCGGACGATGCCGCCAACCAGGGCAACGATCTTTACATCAAGCTCTGCAATGAGATGACCAACTGGCTGCGTGAGCAGCAGAAGGCCAAGAATTCCGACGGCACGCTCAAGTACCCCGGCCTTAAGGACACGCTCATTTTCTGCCCGGTCAACTACATGGGCCAGGGCGAGGCATGGTACAAGCAGCTGCCTTCGAACGTTCAGGTCATCAACACCGGCGGCCGCGTGTGGGGCAAGATCGACAACAAGTTCGCCTCGGCGTTCCAGAAGAACTCCGGTGTCGCGCCGTTCATGTGGATCAACTGGCCCTGCTCCGATAACGACAAGGACGCCCTGCACATGGGCGGCCACAACAACTTCCTGGGCTCCGACCTCAAGCCGGGCCAGGTTAAGGGTGTCGTTATCAACCCGATGCAGCAGTCCGAGCCCTCGAAGCAGGGCATCTTCATGAACGCCGACTTCACCTGGAACCTGTGGGAGTCCGAGGCTCACGCCAACGACACTTGGGAGAAGTCCTTCAGCTACGTTGACCACAACTCCCCGATCGCCACCGAGGGCTCCAACGCCCTGCGCAGCCTGTCCAATCACATGAAGCGCATGTACGGCGGCGGTGCCACGTGGGAGAACGGCGAGTCTGCGGAGATCAAGGACGAGCTCAATGCGTTCCGTTCCAAGCTCACCGCCGATACCGTGACTGCCGACGATTGCGACAAGATGATCGCCATCTTCGAGCAGATCAAAAACGATGCCAAGGTGTTCCGCGAGAGCGCCGGTACTCCTGCCATGCTCAAGCAGATGGAGCCCTGGATCGCTACGTTCGATGATCTTACCCGCGCGGCGATCACCGAGCTGAACGCGGTCAAGGCGTCCATCAGCGGCGACAACAACGAGTTGATCACCCTGTTCGCCGAGGGCACTTCCGCCTTCGATCAGGCGAACAACCACGAGCTGTGGTACATCAACCACTACGAGAAGGCCCGCGTGGGCAAGGCGTATATCACGCCCACGGTCAATGCGCTGAACGACTACGTGGCCGAGAAGGCGACGCTTGCCGCCGACCCGGACGCAGTGGTGACCAAGCTGGTGACCAACCGCACCGACACTCCCGTTGGCAGCAAGGATGCCGTTTTTGACGGCGATCCCACCACGGGCGCCGAGTACCGCGACCCGAACAAGGTTGCCCAAGGCGATTACTTTGGCATGACGCAGACCAAGCCGTTCGACCTCGACACGGTGACGTTCGTTCAGGGTAGCGGCAAGAACTTCTTCGACTGCAGCAAGGTCCAGTACTTCAAGGACGGGGAGTGGAAGGACGTCCCGAACGCCCAGGAGTACACCACGAGCACCGTCACGGTCGCCGATCTTGGCCTGAAGCAGGTCGAGGGCGTGCGCCTGGTGGCCGTTCGCGCCAACAAGCTCGACGCATGGCCGACCATCAACGAGATCATGGTCAACCAGGAGATTGAGACCTCCAGCACGTTCACCGGTACGGTGACGCTTGCCAAGCAGGAGTCGGCAGACACCTCCAAGCCCCTGCAGAATGCCTCCGACGCCAAGGACAACACCGAGGCGTGGTTTACCGAGAAGCGCGCGGGCGAGGGCAAGCACGACGGCACCGTGAAGGACGCCGCCGTGATTGTGACCTTCGACACGCCCAAGACCATCGACGCCATCGTGTTCAAGCAGGGCGGCAATTCCTCCGATGTCATCGACAAGGGCTCCGCGTACTGGCAGGGCACCGATGGCGCATGGCACAAGGCCGGCGATGTCACGAGCGACAAGAACCAGACCATCAAGCTGTCCTCCCTGGTGGAGGCCAAGGCCATCAAGGTCGTGAACGACCAGGCCAAGGAGGTCTGGTGGCGTGTGGTTGACCTGCATGCGACCTACGGCAAGTCCGCGGCCACGCAGGCTATCACCACCAACATGCCCGTGTACCAGACGAACAAGATCGAGCGCGCCATTGACGGCAACGACTCGACGCAGTTCTGGAGCAGCCGTGCCACGCAGGCCAACGACTGGGTGATGCTGAACTTCGGCGAGAGCAAGTACATCGACACGGTGCGCATGCTCCAGGGCGCTTCGGACTGCTTCACCAAGTCAAAGCTCTACTACACCACCGATAAGACCCCCAGCCAAAACGGCAACTGGACCGAGCTCGCCACGCTCAGCGGTGCGGCAGACCAAACGGTTGCCTTCGACCGTGTCGAGGCCACCGGTATCAAGGTCGTGGCAACCCAGGGCACTGCCAATTGGTTCCAGCTCTTCGAGCTCCAGGCTTTCGAGAAGTTCTCCTACACCAAGGACAATCTCTACGCCAACTTCGACCTTGCTAACGTGGACCTTACGGCCCGCGTGGGCGATGGCGCCTTCAAGACAACCGACGGTGCCGTGACGCTCGCCAAGAAGGGCGATGTCATCGCAATCGACCTGGGCTCCGTGCGCCGCGACATCAAACTGGCGAACCTTGACGGGCAGAAGCTCGTGAACGCTGAGCTCGTGTGCTCGCAAAACGGCCTTGAGTGGGTGAAGTCCGACAAGTCGAACGTGGAGCGCGCCCGCTACGTGGGCTTCCGCGCCACGGGCGACAACGCGACCGTGACCTTCAAGGCCCTTGAGGGCACCTACCTGTTCTCGCTCTCCCCGAACATGGTCAAGAGCGGGCTGCCGGGCAACCAGACCCTTGACGTTTCCAAGATGTTCGATGGGAATGTGACCACGGCCACCAAGTCCTCCGGCGCTCCCGCCGAGGGCAGCACCGTGGTGATCGATCTGGGCCAGACGCGCACGATCAACTCCTTCGAGTACTTCGTGCCCGAGGCGAGCCTCGACTTCATCCGCAACGCGGTTGTCGAGATCGCCGATACGCCCGATGCGGCCGATAAGGACTGGAAGCTCGTGCTCGACATCAACAGCAAGGGCGCCATCCAAGACCCCGGCACGCAGGCGACGGCAAAAGAGGCTGGCTGGCTCACGCACTCCAGCGAGACTCCCGGCAATATGTTCATCGAGGCCAAGGGCCTTGATTTGACCGGACGTTATCTGCGCATCCGCTTCACCAAGGCATATCCCGACCGCTGGGTCGAGATCGGCGAGCTGCGCATCAACAAGGGCGCGTACGTCTCCACCTACGCCGGTGGCGACTTCGAGTCCACAGTGACGGAGCAGCAGGGCAAGACCCCGCAGAACCTGATCGACAAGAACCTGCTCACCCCGTGGGCTCCTCAGGGTTCCAAGGCCGGTTCGCTCGTCTACCACGTGTCTGCCCCGCTTAAGGCAGACGGAACTCCGTGCCAGGGCGTTCGCATCGTCTCTCATGGCAAGCCGAGCAACGTGACGGTCAAGGCGGTTCTGTACACCGATGACACGTACAGCAAGACCGAGACGGTCGAGCTGGGCGTCGACAACAAGGTCCTCAAGGAGTTCAGCTTCGGCAAGCTCAAGGACAACGGTCGCGCACTTGCCGAGTACACCGCGGTGAAGGACATCATATTCGAGTGGTCCGAGGGCACCGAGCCCCAGATTGCCGAGGTTTACCTCCTCGGCGCGCTGACCGGCGTCGACTCCGATGCGCTCGCAGAGCTTCAGGCGCTGATTGATACTGCCAAGAAGCAGGACACCAGCACTTGGACGACCGACTCCAAGGATGCGCTCAACGCGGCGATCTCCCAGGCTGAGGAGGCCCTCAAGTACCCTGAGAGCCTGACCGCCGACCAGGTCGAGGACCTCAAGTCCGCGATCGAGACCGCGCTGAACAGCCCGGTTCTCAAGTACACCGGCACCGAGCTCTCTGAGCTGGTTCAGGGTGCGCTCACCGACGGTTCCAAGTACACGGCAAGCAGCTGGAAGGCGTATCAAGATGCGCTCGCAGCCGCCCAAGCCGGTTTGGAGAAGGGCGACAACCTGTCGCAGGCCGAGGGCGAGCAGCTCGTGGCCAACCTGAAGGCCGCGCTTGACGGTCTCGTGCTCGTCGGTGACGGCGGCAACAACGGCGACGGCAACCAGGGTGGTAACGGCAACCAGAGCGGTAACGGCAACCAGGGCAACGGCGGCGCCAATGGCGGCAACAAGCCCAACGGTGGCCTGCCGCAGACGGGAGACCCGTCCACGCTGCTCTCCGCAGTCGCGCTTGTCGCCGGTGGCGTTGTCACGGCTTCCGGTGCCTTTGCGGCATCGCGCAAGCGAAAGTAAGGAGCCTGCCTCTGCCGGCGTCTTCTGGGCGCAGGGCTAGGGTATGCACCTGAGCGAAACCTCCCACTCCCCAAGCAAAGCGAGGGGGTGGGAGGTTTCTTGCGTTGGAGCGGGCTTGAGGGCGTACCATACGGTGGTAACGAGACGTTGACCGAGAGGGGTTGTATGGCCACCGAGACCACCGCCGCCGTTCCCGCCAAGGTGTACTACACCAACTTGCGCACGCACGGGCGCGAGAGCCAGATCGACAAGCTCAAGCGCCTCATCCGCCGTGCGGGCATTGAGCAGATCGACTTCGAGAACAAGTTCGTCGCCATCAAGATCCACTTTGGCGAGCTGGGCAACCTGAGCTTTTTGCGCCCCAACTACGCCCGTGCGGTCGCGGACGTGGTCAAGGAGCTCGGCGGCATGCCGTTCTTGACCGACTGCAACACGCTGTACGTGGGCAGCCGCAAGAACGCGCTCGAGCACATTGACTGCGCGTACCAAAACGGCTTCACCCCGTATGCAACCGGCTGCCAGGTGATCATCGCCGACGGCCTCAAGGGCACCGACGAGACGCTCGTGCCGGTGCGGGGCGGCGAGTACGTGCAGGAGGCCAAGATCGGCCACGCCCTCATGGACGCCGACATCGTGATCTCGCTCACGCATTTCAAGGGCCATGAGCAGGCGGGCTTCGGCGGCTGCATGAAGAACCTGGGCATGGGCGGCGGCAGCCGCGCGGGCAAGATGGAGCAGCACGCATCGGGCAAGCCCAGCGTGGACGCGAGCCGCTGCGTGGGCTGCCATGCCTGCGAGCGCATTTGCGCCCATGGCGCGGTGGGTTTTGCCGGCACGCGCGAGCGCGTGCTCAAGAACGGGCAGACGGTCACGACCCCGGTGGCGAGCATCGACCATGAGCGCTGCGTGGGCTGCGGCCGCTGCATCGGCGCGTGCAACCAGGACGCCATCGAGGCGGATTACGATGCCGCGGCCGATGTTCTCAACTGCAAGATCGCCGAGTACACCAAGGCGATCGTCCAGGACCGCCCGCAGTTCCACATCTCGCTTGCCATCGACATCAGCCCCAACTGCGACTGCCACGGCGAGAACGACACGCCCATCGTGCCCGACCTCGGCATGTTCGCGAGCTTCGACCCGGTTGCCATCGACCAGGCGTGCATCGATATGGCGATTAAGGCCCCGGCGATGCCGGACACCGAGCTCACCGAGATGCGCGACAAGTTCGAAGCGGCGGGCGGCGTTCCCGAGCGCTGCCAGCACGACCACTTCAACATGACCCATCCGGACACCAACTGGCGCTCCATGATCGAGCACGGCGAGAAGATCGGCCTGGGTACCAGCGAGTATGAGCTGATCGAGGTCAAGTAGGGCCGTGGCCTATTCCGCGCGGGCATCGTATTTTCGCGCGTGAACCACCTCCCATTTCTTGGACGTGGAGACAAAAGTCCAAAAATGGGAGGCATTCCTATATCAATTGGCTTGAGATGCAGACGTGATTGAAAACTCGGAGAGCTCGATGCTGCCATGTTTGCGGCGGCGCGTGGCCCTGCTTGTCTGGGTCATACATCGAGCAGCGCGCGCGGGTCGGGCGCACCCACGGCCTGGGCGAGCCTCAGCACTGTCTCGAAGCTCGCGCGATTGACGCGTTTTTGACCTTGTTCATATTGTTGGATGCTTCGAACTGGCACTCCCGAAAGCGCGGCGAGTTGGCTCTGCGACAGTCCGGCGGACGTTCGGTACTTCTTAAGTCGCGAGGCGGGGGTGTTTGCGCCCATGAGTTCATCCATGCGCGCGACAAAATGTTCAAGATCCATTTCATGGTACGCGGGGTACATGCTCACGATTGAGGTGATGGGCACGCCCTCCAAAACGGTCGCGAACGGAAGCGCCTTGCTCCACTGGTAGTGCGCGAGCGCCCATCCTGCCCAGTATTCGGGACTTCGACTTGCGGTGTAGCGTGCCATGACGGCCCCGTCGCCGATTGTGCTCGCGAGTACGCTGCGGGCGAGTTCGACGCCCGATTGACCTGCGATGGTTCGCACATCTCCACGCTCGAACTTCGATGCGATCCCCGTGCTCAAAAACAACCGGCAGAATTGCGAGAGATCCATGTTTTCGCAGTGGGCCGCGTAGTCGAAGGCTCGGCCGAGCGATGTGCGTGCGATGCCGAGATAGGCCTCATCGTAGGCGTGGATCACCGGGCTTCATCCCCTCATCTATGATCTGGAGCACGTAGATGTCGCCCTTCTTACGTTTGTTGCGCGAAAGGTCGAGGTAATCGCGACGGGCGGTTTGGTCCCGCACCTGCTTTTTCCCATACCAGTCGATAGCACGGGCCTCCTTCGCCTCAATAATCGTGAGGCGCTCAAACGCCCGCTGGCTCTTGATGACAAATTGACTCCCGAGTTTCCCCAGGTGCATGGCATGTTGCAACTGGCGTAGGGAGATGGTTCCGTTGATGAAGTCCTGCGCAAAGGAAAAATAGCTGTCGTCCGCGCGGTATCCGGTAATGATGTCGTAGTCGCGGTAGGCGGGCAGGAAGTTCGCAAGAAGGTACTCACGTGCCTCGAATGTCAGCGGGGAGGGAACATCGAACTCGCGGTTTTCCAGGAGGACGGCAAGCCAGCCGAGCGTCGAGTATTCATCGCTGTTGAGGTGCAGGATGCTGAGTCCCGCGAGATCGATGTCATATACGTTGGCGAATCCGTCTCGCGCGATGTCAACAGCCCATTCCTGTGCCATGCAGAGCTGCTCGGTGCAGTAAAACCCGGGACCGTAGTCGTTGTGCGTCCGGCCTCCGCCAAAGATAGGGCGCTCGACGATGTGACTTGATCCGTGAAAAACACGTTTTCCCATGCCTGCTCCATTCTATACTCCTTTGGGAGTATACCCAATATCGATGGAGAGGACATAGTAAAGGGCCGGTCTGTGGAACCAAGTCGCGCGGCGGAAGAGCTTGGTCGAGGGGTATTGGTCAGGCGTGCTGCCGGTTGGCAGTCGGAGGTGCGCGGGCCGTCGGGTCTCCGGCCATCCGCCGGAAGGTTGGAGACGAGTGTCGGTCGTCTGGAGGGGAGGACGGGCGGAAGAGTGAGTGGACTGGATGCGACCGCAGTGCACGCATCTGCTATAGTATTGAGCAGTGTATCGATTTTGGAGGATGAGCCGAAAGACATGCCTGACTCGAGTGACAGTCCAACGCCGCGACCTGACGTTGCGGCTGCCCCTGTTCCCATAGTGCGCGCCGATGCGGCGACGCGCGCCCAGCGCCTGCTGCAGGCGGTGGGTTCGAGCGCGCGCACGGCCGTCGCCACGGCGGCGGCTCCGGTCAAGGCCGCGGCCCGCGCGGTGCGCGATCGCCAGCGCCCGCAGTATACGCTTGGTGAGGAGATCGCCAACGCCGTCACGCATGGCATCGGCGCGGGGCTCGCGGTTGCGGCGCTCATCGTCATGATCGTCAAGGCGGCCGTTGCGGGAGCCCACCCCGCCTCGCTTGCCAGCGCCATCATCTTTGGCATCGCACTCATCTTGGAGTATCTCGCCTCCACGCTCTACCACGCCATCGCGGTGCCCGCCGCCAAGCGCGTGTTCCGCATCATCGACCATAGCTGCATCTACGTGCTCATCGCCGGCACCTACACGCCGTTTTGCCTCATCACGCTCGCGGACGCGGGCGGCATTCCGCTGTGCATCGCCGTGTGGGCGCTCGCCGTGGCGGGCATCCTGTTCGAGGTCTTTATGCGCCAGCGCCAGTCGCGTTGGCTCACCATCGCGGTGTACCTGGTCATGGGTTGGCTCGTGGTCTTTCGCCTGCCGCAGCTGCTCGAGCTGCTGCATCCCACGGCGCTCATCCTGCTCGCCGCGGGCGGGCTGTGCTACACCGCCGGCACGGCGTTTTACGTGCTCAAGAAGATTCGCTATATGCACAGCATCTTCCATGTGTGGGTGCTCGCCGGCAGTGCCCTGCAATTCCTGGCGGTGGTCCTCTTTGTGATCTAGGCCCTGCATCCAGCCGATGTGTCATTTGGGGTCATTTGGGGTCTGACCCCAAATGACACATCGCATTTTGCCGCTTCGTACCAGGAGGTTTGAAACCGTCCCTATGGACATCACCATCAGTATCATCACCACGCTCGTGCTCACCGTCATCAACGGCTATTTCTCCATGTCGGAGATGGCGCTCACCACGGCCAAGCGCGCCGTGCTCGACCACGAGGCGGAAGAAGGCGACCGCCGCGCCGCCCGCGCCGCCGAGCTTGCGTCGGACTCCGGCAACTTCCTCGCTACCATCCAGGTCGCCATCACGCTTGTCGGCTTCGCCTCGTCGGCCGTCGCGTCCACCAACCTGTCCGACCCGCTCGCGCAATGGCTCTCGGGCTTTGGCATCGCCCCGCTCACGGCGGCGGCTCCCGCCCTCGCCCCGGTGATCATCACGCTCATCGTGTCCTATCTCTCCATCGTGGTGGGCGAGCTCGTGCCCAAGCGCATCGCCCTGGCCGACGCCGAGGGCATGGCCAAGCGCGTGGCGCATCCGCTCACGGTGTTCCAAAAGATCGCCCGCCCCCTCGTGTGGCTCACGCAGGCCTCGGCCAACGGCCTCGCCGCGCTGCTGCGCATCAAGAGCGGCGACGACCGTCAAAACGTCTCCGAAGAGGAGATCAAGTACATGATCAACGAGCAGGACACCCTGCTTGACGAGGAAAAGCGCATCATCCACGAGGTGTTCGACCTAGGCGACGCCTCCGCGCGCGAGGTCATGGTGCCGCGCGTGGACGTGACCATGGTCGAGGACATCCAAACGGTCACCGAGGTCATGGACCTGCTGTGCCAGACGGGCTACTCGCGCGTCCCGGTGTTCCACGAGGATCAGGACTCCGTGGTGGGCATCGCGCACATCAAGGACCTCATCGTTCCTGCCATGAACGGCGAGGGCGAGCGCCCCGTGTCCGATTTCATGCGCGACGCGACCTTCATCCCCGACACCAAGGACATCCTGCCGCTGCTTTCCGAGATGCAGACGGCGCACGACCAGATCGTCGTGGTGGTGGACGAGTACGGCGGCACGGCCGGTATCATCACCATCGAGGACATCGTCGAGGAGATCGTGGGCGAGATCGAGGACGAGTTCGACCCCGACAACAAGTACCTCACGCGCCTGTCGCGCCGCGAGTGGCTCGTGGACGGTCGGTTCCCCTGCGACGACGCCATCGAGCTCGGCTGGCCCATCGAGGAGAGCGACGAGTACGAGACCATCGCGGGATGGATTTTGGACCTTTGCGATTCCCTGCCGGACATCGGTGAGGTTTTCGAGGCGGACGGGTACAAGTTCAAGGTGCAGTCCATGCGCGGCCAGCGCATCTCGCTCGTGCGCGTGATCGCGCCCTCCGAGGAGGATCTCGCCGCCGAGGCGCAAGCGGAGCGCAGTGCGGAGCAGGACGAGCACGCGGCCCGCGAGCATGAGCGCGAGAACGCCGCGCTGGTTCGCTCGGTTCGGGCCGGGGCGGACATCGCGCCGGAGGATTTGACGCCATCCCGCACCGCGGGCGAGGGCGAATAACCCGGCACGCGCTGGACGAGGGCAGCAGATACGAAAGGAGCGGCCATGGCCGATCTGTTTAACATTCTCAAGGTCACGGTGGGGCCCAAAAAGCTCACCGCGCGCGTGCTCGTCAATCCCGGCATGCCACTCATGACGTCCGAGGACGTTGAGGCCACCGCGCGCGTGTATTACCTGGCTCCCGCCATCGCCGAGCACCTGTGCCTGGGCGATGCGGGCTCTAAGTTCCAGGATTGCATGGGCCACACCGAGCTCGCCCATCTGCTCGAGCACCTCACCGTCGAGATCATGAACGAGACGGGTCTCGCGGGCTCCGTCTCCACCGGTCGCACGCGCAACGTGATGGGTGATGACCGCCTGTTCGACGTCGAGGTCTCATGCCCCGATGACGCCCTGGCGATCGGCGCGCTCTCCTCGGCGTCGTTCATGATGAACTGGGCGTTTTTGCATCACGACCAGACGCCGCCGGATTTTGCGGGAACCGTCGCCGCGCTCACGAGCCTGGTGCGCAACCTGCGTGGCACTGGGGATGAGGGGGATGGCGCTGACGCCGTTCCCACCGACGCCGAGGTCGCCGCGGATGTCCAGGACGCCCCGTATGCGCACGATGTCATCGATACCGAGGGCGCGGTTGTCCAGCCGCACGATGCCTCCGGTGTCGTGTATGGCGGGGCGGCAGCGGACGCGTAAAAGGGGACGGGTCCCTTTTGCACGTCGGCGGGTATAATGAGTCACCAACGAATGGTTTGGCACGGACGTTTCGTCCAATGAAGGAGTAGACATGGGCAAGGGTATGAGTTTTGTCGCAGGCGCCGCAGTGGGCGCCGCCGCCGGCGTGGTGCTGGGCGTGCTGTACGCGCCCCGCTCCGGGTCTGAGACGCGCGCCATGGCCGCCGACATGGCCAATGACGCATGGGATTCCGCGCGCGATATGTACGAGCGGGGCGTCGACCAGGCGCGCGCGGCGATGGACGACTTTGGCCCCACGGTCGATGCGGCCACCGATGAGCTGCGCGCCAAGGTCGATCTTGCTCGCGAGCGCATGGATCAGCTTCGCGAGCAGCTGAACGACGCCGTGAGCGCCGGCACCGTCACCCCCGCCGCCGACGTCGTGGTCGAGACCGTCGCCCCCGACGCCGCCGCGGGTGCGGCCCAGGCGTAGCGCTTGGCCTACACGCAAACGCATGCTTGCCGGTGATTTTGCGGGCATCAAGCTCTACAAGCTCCCCGCACCAGACAAACGGGTCAAAAAAGACGGTACGCCGCGCGACCCCAAAAAGATCGGTAAGGTCCACTACCCGGTGTTCTCGCCCGAGGGCACGCGGGTAGTGGGTTTTATGCTGCGCCTGCCGGACATCGCCGGCATGGTTAAGCAGCCCGATCGCTTTATCGCCTACGACGCCATCGGCGTGAGCGGTGACATCATGGTCGCCAAGGACGACCGCGCCGCGTTCGACGCGCCGGCGGCAAAGCGCTTGGGCATCGATTTGGACGCATGCCTCATCTGGACGGGCATGGATGTTCGCACCACCTCCGGCAAGCCGGTCGGCTATTGCGCCGACGTCGACTTCAACGGTCGGACGGGCGAGGTACTCTCCTTTATCCTCACCGAGGGCGGGGCGTCGAACGCGCTCGTGGGGCATCGCGAGATGCCGCCGCGCATGCTCAAGGGGTATCGCGACGGCGCTATGGTCGTGAGCGAAGAGGCGCTCGACCTCGCGTTCTCGGGAGGGGCCGCGGCTAAAGCTGCCGAGGTGAGCGTCCATGCCGCCGCCAAGGCGTCCGAGGTGGGCGCCAAGGCCAAGGTCCAGGTCAAAAAGGGCGCCGCCATCTTGGACGACAAGGGCTCCAAGGCGCTCGACAAGGGCTCCAAGGCGCTGGGAAA
Organism: Collinsella stercoris DSM 13279; assembly: GCF_020735465.1. Classification (GTDB taxonomy): domain Bacteria; phylum Actinomycetota; class Coriobacteriia; order Coriobacteriales; family Coriobacteriaceae; genus Collinsella; species Collinsella stercoris. The sequence continues at coordinate 2,314,448 of NZ_CP085935.1, forward strand.
GCAGCTCGGCAAGACCAAGGGCATGTTCGGCTCCTTTGTGAGCGAGTACAAAAAAGCGGCGGGTACGTCGTCGACCGCAAAGAAGAAGGCGCCGAGCACCAAGAAGAAATAATCGGGACGGGAGAACCATTGCCTAACCACATCACCTCCTATTCCACCAACGCAAGACCGCGGTATCGCAAGAACCCGGGCAACCAGCTGCCAAGCGGCCGCCGTCGCCAGCAGCGCCGCAAGGGCGCTCAGTACCTGCGCAGGTCGCAGGGGTTTGGCGGCAGGAGGCGCTCCGGGCGCGGCTGCGGTGGCAACGACCGCAAGACCTACGCGCTGATCATCGTGGGATGCGCGTTTTTGCTCTTTGTGGCGAGCATCGTTTGGTATGCCAACCGCAGCGTTGAGATCACGCTGAACGGGGAGGCCGCAAAGGTCCGGATCCATTCCAATATAGAGCGCGTGATCGCCGACCAAGGGCTCGAGCCGAGCGCGGGCGACCTGCTTGCCGTGGACGGCAGCGTGCTCAAAAAGGGCGCGGGCACCGCATATACCGCGGAGCTCGACGGCGAGAGCCTTTCTGCAGAAAAGGCGGCATCTGTTGAGCTCGAGGGCGGGGAGGAGCTGACCATCAAGGACGGCGAGAACGTCTTCGAGGAGCACGACGTCGCCGCCACCGAGATCCAGCCCACCCTGACCGTGGAGGGAACGGGCCCTGTCGCCTATGTCGAGACGTGGGGGCAGGCGGGTCGCTCCGAGGTGTGGACGGGCCGCGAAACGGGTATGGTCGTCGACAAGGGCGTTGTCAAGGAGCCGGTGAACGCGGTGGTCACCTGCACCTCCGTCCTGCCGAGCAAAAAGGACGCCAAGTACGTCGCCCTCACCTTTGACGAGGGGCCGAGCGCCCAGACGGAGCAGATCGTGCAGATCTTGCGGGAAAAGGACGCCCGCGCGACGTTTTTTGTGGAGGGCGACAAGGTCTCCTCGAACGCCGCCGCGGTGCGCGCCATCGCGGCATCGGGTAACGAGCTCGGCGTCAATGCATATTCGGACACGGACCTGACTGAGTTGGACGCGTCCCACGTGCGCGATCAGCTGACGCAGGCGTTCGCGGCGGTCGAGGATGCCGCGAACACGACGCCGACGCTCCTCCGTCCACCGTTCGCCGCGTTCTCCAACCAGAACTGGGCCGATGCGATGGATCTGGTAAGCGCGGTGATCACGTGGAGCGTCGACTCCGGCGACTGGCTGTTGCAGGGCGCGACCTCGGTGGTCGATACCGTGGTGGGGTCGGTGAGCAACGGCGACATCGTGCTGCTGACCGATAACGACGCGACCGCCGCGCAAACGGTGGAGGCGTTGCCCCAGCTCATCGACCGTCTCCGCGAAAATGGTTATAGTTTAGTCACCTTATCGGAGCTCATTGCCGCCGATAAGGACCTGCGAGATCTGATTGATGTGAATAACGTCGGGCTGCCCAAAGGCGCCTCCCTGCCCAAGCTGGAGGAACAGCCCGATTCCGAGTTGTCCGAATAGCAAGGACGCATGAAGACAAACAACCAGGGCCGCTACTCCGCCAAGGCCTGCCGCGTCTCGACGCCGCGGGCCACCGTGACGCCCCGCTCGAGCGCGGCGCCCGGCGCGGCTGCGCCTCGTCAGGGGTCGGCTCCCCGCCTTGCCGCGACGCGCAGCGCCTGCACGCGCGCGGAGGCCGCCCGTCCGGCCACAGTGCAGCCCGCGAGCTCCTACCCAAGGCATATACGCTCCACGCAGACCTCGGCCGTCGCGGGCTCCGCTCCGCTCAAGGCCGTCCTCGCGGCGTTCGCCGGCGTGGCGCTGCTCGCCGGCCTCGCGTACGGGTACTTCACCTTTTGGCGCAGCGTCCCCGTCATGGTCAACGGCGAGGAAGTCCGGGCGCGCATCCATTCGTCCGTCGAGGACGTCCTCAAGGGCAACAACTACTTCGACGTCAAGCTCGGCCGCCTGTTCTCGGTTGGCGGCAACGTGCTCAAGGAGGACGGCGGCGAGCGCTGCTCCGTCACGCTGGGAGAAGGCGAGCGGGCCGCGCCGCTGGAGCCGTCCAAGTTCGCCGAGACCGAGGTCGCGGAGGGCGATGTGCTCGCCGTATCCGACGGCGTCGACGTGACCGAGCCCTATGTCGAAGCGGCCGAGCCCATCGCCCCCGGCCTCCAGATGGAGGCGGGTGGGGCGATCCAGTACGTCAAGCAGTGGGGCCGTGCCGGCAAACAGGGCGTCTGGACGGGCGAGCAGTCCGGCGAGGTGGTGGACAAGGGCTTCATCGAGGAGCCCCAGGACCTCATCATCGGCTCCAAGAACGCCCAACCCAGCGGGTCGAAGAAGTATATGGCCCTCACGTTCGACGACGGCCCGAGCCAGTACACGCAGGCCATCCTCGACATCCTCGCGCAAAAGGGCGCTAAGGCGACCTTCTTCAACTTGGGCACGAGCGCCGGGGGCAGCCCCGCGCTCGTCAAGGCGGTGGTCGACGGCGGCCATGAGCTCGCGAGCCACACGAACGCCCATAAGAACCTGTCCACCGTCGGCGCCGATGAGCTCCGCGCCGAGATCTCAACCGCCTTCGACGCGCTGCAGAACGCCTCGGGCGTGCGCCCGCAGATGATCCGCGCCCTCTACGGCGCGTTCACCGCCACCGAATGGGCAGGCTCCGGCGACCTGGTGAGCTGCAACGTGCTGTGGAACATCGACGCGCTCGACTGGAAGCTCCCGGGACCGGGTGTGATCACCGAGACGGTCCTCAAGAAGGCATTCAACGGCGCCATCGCGCTCATGCATGACGGCGGCGGCAACCGCCAGCAGAACATCGAGGCCCTCCCTGGGATCATCGACGGCCTGCACGACGCCGGTTGCGGGCTCGTGACCGTGAGCGAGCTCATGAGGCTCGACGGCACGTTCCCCGAGGACGTGGTCAAGGGCACCGTCAAGATGCCCGAGGACGCCGCGATGTCCGCCGTCTAGCAGGACGCGCCTGCTACACAGTCTTCCAGCTATGAGATTCCTTCTCCCTCGAAGGGGTCTCGGTACGTTTGCGGCGGTACCTCAGCGTGAGATTGTGTAGCGGGTGTTCTTTCCACCGCCGATTCTTCGCACGCGCCCCTCCGCCTCCAAATCATTAAGAAGCCGGGTCGCCGTTGACTGGGAAACGCCGAGGGCGTCTTGGATCTCCCTCCTCGATCGAGGCGCACCGTCGTTCAGGACCGAACAGGCATCTGCGACGGGATCGCTCTCGACCACCATCCCGGCGCGTGGCACGTTGCGGTTAGGAAGCTCGACAGTGAAGGTGTTCGCAGTGACGAGGATCGAGGGCGTAAGCCCACTACCGACATAGCTGCCGCGCATGCGCCCGATGCCGGTCCCGTATGCCTCGATGAGCTCCAGGCGGAACAGGACGTTGGAAAGGAGCTTGTTCCTCGGCATGGAGATGTGGGCGCTCAAGTCCGGGTATTCGATTCCCAGCGGGAGTCCTCCCAGAGACACGATCTCGATTTCGCTCGGCATGACCGAGACGAGCGTGGGGCCGGAGAGCGCGTATTCGCGGTGCGCCACCGAGTTGACCAGCGCCTCGCGCAATGCGATAGGCGGCACGTCGTGATGGTCGATGCGCTCCAGGCCGTCGAAAGCCGTCCGGTAGTGGTTATTCCGCTCCAAGAATCCGTAGGCGTCTGAGAGCTGTTTGAGGATCGATCCCGAGTATTCCTCGCGCGAGGTGAATGTCGTCCGCTCGTCGTCGGAGAACAGCGCCGCTTTGATGGTCGGCGGACATTGATCGGAGAGGAGGAGGCCCAGGTTGGTGTAAGTGCCGGTTGGGGTCCTCGCCCCGAGCGTTCTTAGCTCGTCGGTCCCAATGGGGAGGCCCTTGCGGCCGAACTCCGCGGAGGCGTATTCGAACGTGAGGTCCTGTACGAGCGACAGGCGCGACTCGAAGGAATCCTGCTCCGACTGCCGGATCATATGGAGGATGGAGGACTCGCTAGAGGGGAGTGTTGCAGCGCCGCTTCGGATAAAGACGCCCTCCGGCCGAGGGCCCTTCGAGGCGAGGTAGTACGGGCGCTTTGTGCCCCGCTCCACGTGAACGCGGATGATGTTCTTGCCGTCGGTCATATCTGGGCGGACGGAGCAGTGCATGAGGATGTCCGGCCTGATCGAGTCGCGCATCATGCTCGAGAGCCTGGTGAGCTCATCGTCAAGGTTTTCGACCCCGACGACCTCGCCGTCGTCCGCGATTCCGATGTAGAGGTCACCGCCCTCGGTGTTGGCGAAGGCGATGATCGTTTTGATTACCCCGGCACAGACGGATCGCTTGAACTCAACCTGTCCGCTCTCCACGTAGTCGTTCATACACGTGCACCTCTCTAATCTTTCTAACCATTCTAATCATTCTAACCAGTCAGGTGATTAGAATGATTAGAATGGTTAGAAAGAAAACTCCCCTCATTACGAATACCTGTAAAAAGCTACCGTCCACCGATGCCGCTTGATTCATAACGGAGAAAACTCCACTGATGAATATTATAAAGACGTGGAGATTACTCCATTTAATTTGAAATATATGGAGTATAAAGGCAAATCGGTCTGAGTTAGGCGGTGGCTCCATGCAATGGTCGTACGAAGTCGAATGCAGTAAAGTTTTCAATCATGGGAAGAGTGTCATCAATCAAATACAGGACACTCAGCAAGCTTCCATCATCGCAGCGGCGAAATTGGTTGCAGACAGCTTCATGAATCAAAAGTCCTTCTTTGTCAGCGGCTCTGGCCACTCCCATACGGTTGCCGAAGAGTTTTATGGTCGCGCCGGAGGCTTGGCATTTGTGAAGCCCATCCTTACTGGTGAACTGACGCTTACTGAGCATCCGACCAAGAGCTCCTATATCGAGCGGCTTTCTGGATATGCCTCAATTCTCGCCGACTTGTATCGCATCGCGGAAGGCGATGTCGTATTGATTGCGTCGAATTCGGGACGAAACGCCTATCCTGTTGAGCTTGCTTTGAAAGCAAAAGAGCGCGGAGCGTCAGTGGTGGCAATAACGAGTCGTGCCCATTCCGACGCGACGACATCTCGCGATCCGTCTGGTAAGCATCTACTGGATGTCGCGGACGTTGTGATTGACAACTGTGGGGTTCCCGGCGATGCGTGCATGGAGATAGAAGGTGTTCGCACGGCAATGTGTCCGACCTCTTCAATGGCAAATGCTTTCATCGTGCAGGCGATTAGCGTACTTTCCGCTCAACTTATCGTAGAGGCGGGAGGAGAGCCTCCGGTGTTCGTGAGCCTCAACAGCCAAGGCACAGAGCATGTCAACGACGAGCTGTTCTCAATGTACACGCGACTGTATTAAGGCTGATGACGATGAGGAAAGATCAGACGATCGAGGCGCTCAGGGGGCAGCTTGTCGTGTCGTGCCAGGCATATGAGGACAATCCCCTGCATGGTGTTGATAACATGGCGATTATGTCCAGGTGCGTTCTCGAGGGTGGTGCAGGAGCGATCAGGCTTTGTTGGCCGGAAACGATCAGAGCAGTTCGACCATTTTGCGCCAAGCCCATCATCGGGATAAACAAGGTGATGCCAACCGATGCACACGATGCTTTCGAAAGCGTGTATATTACGCCGACGCTTGAGTCCGCTATCGCAGTTGTCGAGGCGGGTTGTGATGTTCTGGCGATGGACGGGACGCTGCGAGAGCGCCAACAAGGCGAGCGACTTGAAGAGATTGTCAAGGAGCTCAAAAGGCGGTATCCCGATCTGGTGCTCATGGCCGATCTTGCAACGATTGAAGAAGGAATCGCATGTGCCGAAATGGGCTTCGATATTCTCGCCTCCACCTTGTCGGGATATACGACCGAAACGCGGGAACGATCTGAGATGGAACCAGATTACGAGTTGATTAGCGCGTTGAAGCGGCGGACCGGTTTGTTGGTGAATGCCGAGGGGCGGATTTGGAATCTCCGTCAGCTAGATCGAGCTTGGCAGTGTGGGGCGGATATGGTGAGCATTGGTTCAGCGATTACCAATCCGATGAAGACGACCCAATATCTGACGGCGCATATGCATGTTCCGACTGGTGTTGCGGGGTGAATTGCCGATGAGGTACGACAAAGCGTATTTCGATAGGGAAATAGATCGATCCGGAACCGAAGCAACAAAATGGAGTCGATACGATAATTTGGGTTTTGGAGATAGCTGTTCCTTCCCGTTATGGCTGGCCGATATGGATTTGCCCACAAGTGTGGAAATCTCACGCGCTCTCATAAAACGCGCGGAACATCCAATTTATGGCTACACCGATAGAGGCCCGGAGTACCAGCGCCTCTTTGCGGAGCGGTTCGACTCGTCCCATCAGGGCGTTAAGCCAAGTGACGTCGTTCTGTCTACGGGTGTCATGTACTCAATCGCGGGGGCGTTGGAGATTTTCACCAATCCCGGGGATTGCGTTTTGATTATGCGGCCGTGTTATCGCCCCTTTGTTACGACGGTCGAGTCCCTTGGTCGCAAGCCGGTGTTTGTTGATATGATCCAGGGCAAAGATGCCTATGAAATTGATTTCGACGGGATGGATCACGCCGCGGCGCAATGCAGGGCGTTCATCTTGTGCAATCCGCACAACCCTACTGGTCGTGTTTTCACGCACGGAGAGCTCGAGTCCTTGGCGGCCCTGTGTGAGCGCCATCAGCTGATCGTGATTTCGGATGAGATTCACAGCGATTTTGTCTACGGAGATTCCAAATTCTCCTCAATTGCGACTGCCAGTCAATATGTCCGAGACCATGGGGTCTTTTGCGTGGCTCCTACCAAGGCGTTCAATCTGGCGGGAATCAAGATTTCCGCCGCTCTCATTTTCAACCAAGACATGAATCGACGTTTCGTTGGCCGGGCAAAGACGGTTGGCATCAATAGCATCAACCTGTTTGCCATGGAAGCGCTTAAAGCGGCATATGTGCAATCCGGGTCATGGCAAGAGGGGCTCTTGCAATATCTTGGCGATAATCGCGACATTGTGACGAGGTTTGTCGAAGCAAACAGGGAGTCAATCCAAGCTTATCGACCCGAGGGAACGTATTTTTACTGGCTGAATTTTCCTGAGGTTGAGAACGTCGCGACTCACCTTGCGCACGAGGCTCGTGTCGTTTTGAACGACGGTACCGACTTCTCGCCATATTGCAGCGAGTGGGCTCGCTTGAATTTTGCCTGTCCGCAACGCGTCCTCACGAGCGCGTTGGAGCGTATCGCGTCGTGGAGAAGGGAGCGATGTGGGAGGCTGTGAAGCCGAATGTGATTACCGTCCTGTGTCCATTCAAAAGAAGAAGGGAAAGAAATGAGCATTGTTTTGTTGAGGTGCGATGACCGACTTATCCACGGACAGTGCATCGTTCGCGTTCTGAATGACTACAAGGTCGACCAAATCATTCTCGCCGATGCGTTTACCGCGGCAAATCCCATCATGGAGAACGTTTATAAAATGTCAGTTCCCTCGACGGTGAAGTTGTCGTTGGTCGATCCGGCTTCCGGGGAAGCAATTGAACTTATCGAACGAGCCTCCGCAGATGAATCCTCGACGCTTGTATTGGTGAAGGATCCCGTTGTCGTCCTTGATCTTCAGAAACGGACGGACTCGCTTCCAAAATCCCTCGATATTGGCCCGATGAGCAATCGGGCGGGAACAAGAAAGGTCACGTATTTCTCCTTCCTTTTGCAGGCAGAAGAGCAAGCCTGTGAAGGCTTGAGCGACTTCGGGGTCCGCGTTTTTTTCCAGCAAGTCCCGGGAGAGAAGGAAGTCGAGTGGTCTGAGGTCAAGCAGTAGCCAATGTGGGGAGCGCAATAGAAGGGAGTTACCATGTCTTTGATTCAAGCGCTGCTTATCGCGTTGTTCGGTTACCTGGGATCCATTTACGGAACGTTCCTCTTCGGAACGGTCGGCGGGTGGAATCTTATCGGTCGGCCGATTGTCGCCGGTGCGATCATCGGTGTGATTATGGGAGATGTGACGAACGGCATTCTCATCGGCGCGGCGATTCAGGCGCTGTATGTAGGGCTCGTCACCCCTGGCATGTCAGTTCCGGGTGACGTGAACTTCGCGTCGTATATCGGCATCCCGCTGGCATTGGCGGCAGGCGCTTCTCCTGAATATGCTGTGGGCATTTCGGTTCCCCTGAGCCTGCTCGGTGTTGCGGCGATTTACAGCGTCGCGACGTTCAACGCAGTGTTCGTGCATCTTCAGGAGAAGTGGATTTCTGAGGGCAAGCTCAAGCACGCTACTCGTATTCCTATTTACTCGAACATCTCCGAGTTCATCGTTCGCTTTGTTCCTATTTTCCTGGCATGCTACTTTGGTGCCGATTATGTTCCGACGTTGATCGCCCTGATTCCCGAATGGTTGGGCACGGTGTTCCAGGTCCTCGGTGGAATTCTGCCTGCCGTTGGCTTCGGTTTGCTGATCAAGTTTACGCTCAAGAAGAACATCGAACTGCTCTTTTTCGTCGTGGGATTCATCCTCATGGCCGTTCTGAAGATGCCGATCGTTGCCATCACGTTTGTTGCTGCATTTATCGCCTATGTCGATTATCTCGGTTCCAATAAGTCCAAGGAGGTCGAATAGACATGGCAAAGCTCTCGAAATCCGATGTTCGCAAGTGTTACGTCAACTGGATAACGTTCTCATTGGGTTGCCAGAACATGGAGCGCATGATGGCTCCCGCGTTTGCACGCATGATGGGGCTCGTCGCCAAGAAGCTGTATGACGATCCCGAGGAGCAAAAGGCCCTCATGATGCGCCATACACAGTTCTTCAATACCGAAGAAGTCATGGGGGCTATTGTCCCGGGTGTTGTTTTGGGCATGGAGGAGAAGCGTGCCGAGGGCGAAGACATCCCTGACGAGCTGATCCAGAGCACCAAGACTGCTCTTATGGGACCATTTGCGGGAATGGGCGACTCTCTGCTCGGCGGAACGCTTCGGCCGATTTTGCTGTCGATCGCCATGGGCTTATCGTCGGGAACCGGTAGCCCTGCCGGTCCAATCTTCTATACGGCCGTATGGCTTGCCGTGATTCTGCCCCTGTCGTGGCTGCTGTTCTCCCGTGGCTATAAACTCGGCATTAACGCGAGTGAGATGCTGTTTAAGGGCGGTCGCAAAGATTTGCTGACGCGTGCTGCAAATATCGTCGGTCTGGTTATCGTAGGTGCGATTTCCGCGCAGTATGTCAGCGCAACTTCTGGTCTTTCGTATACGGCTGCAGGCGTTGAATATACGCTGCAGGGCATTCTCGACAGCATCATGCCCGGCTTGTTCCCCCTCGCGCTCACTTTGCTCGCCTGGTGGCTTCTTGATAAGAAAGCCTGGAAGATCACTCGGGTGTTCGTTGTGTTCATCGTCATAGCGATTGTGGCGGGCCTTACCGGTCTCATTGTCGTGGTGTAAAGCATGTGGGAGTAGCAGGCGGTCGGGGCATATTGCCCCTGCCGCCTGTTTTCGCCCGTTTGCCAGCGACTCAAATGTCAGACGGTACAACTGTCATAAACTAGTGGTGCCCGAGATCTAGAGAAGGGGGAGCTCGCATGTCCATCATCGGAAAGATTGAATCGTGCCTACCTTCCTTCACCAAAACAGAAACGATAATTGCGCGATTCATCCTCGATCATAGAGAAGATGGGGTCGAACAATACCTTCTCGGTGACTTGTCCCGCGAGCTGGGTGTTGGAGAGGCAACGATCGTGAGATTTTGTCGCAAATTGGGGTTGGGAGGATTCACAGAGCTTAAATTTTTGCTTTCTGTCGAGAACGAAGAGCATACAGCGGCACGAGAGAACTCCGGTGAAATAAAGGACATCCTCATATCGAGCATCAAGATGACCGATTCCATGGTTTCCTCGAAGGACATATCGGATGTAGTTGATTTGGCGGGAGCGGCTTCCGAAGTTTTCTTTTTTGGAATAGGCATGAGCGGATTGTCGGCGTCGATGGGCGAGTCTCGCTTGTTTCGTTTCGGGAAAAGGACTAAAGCCATAACGGAGGCGCATGCGCAGAATATGCAAGCAAGTCTGTGCGATGAAAACAGCCTTATTGTGGCGGTTTCGATATCGGGGGAGACCATAGATCTTATCGAGGCGGTCTCGCTGGCAAAGGAATCCGGTGCGAAAGTTGTTGCCATTACTAGCTATCTGCGTTCGACATTGGCAGAGCTGGCGGATTACGTGTTGCTGAGCTTCGGGAAGCCCAACTATATCAATGCCGGTGCGTTTTCAACGGTAGTTTCGCAGCTATACATTTTGGATTTAATTACTAGCGAGTATGCGTTAAGGTTCAGCGCGGAGGCGGCTCGATCGAAAAAGCGAATTGCGCGGTCGATTATCAACAAAATGGTTAATTAAAAACAAGTCTGTGTAATTCGCTAATTGCCTGTTCGTCCGTATAGGGTAGCGCCCCCTTTGTCGATGAGGGCTGGCGAATAAAGCCGGCGTGGAGGGCAGGTCGGGTCGGTCAGGCTGGTGATGGTGATTTTCGTGCGAGCCAGGCGCAATTTCGATAGGACGACGCTGGTACTGTTATGATGAGGGGCGGTCGCGATGTTGGCGCGGCCGCTCATTTTATTTAAGAGGGTCACGAGAAAGGCCTGAGGTGAAACCTAAACCCCGACCATACAGTCGCTGACCCCTGCGAGCGCCCCATGGCGTGGCCGAATGCCGCGCGCGGGTGCCCGTACGGGGTGCATCCGCAGCTTGAAGGAGCGCTATGAATTATTTATCCGAGATGCTCAGGCTCCCCGTCGTGGACTCGGCGGGCGAGAAGATCGGCATCGTGAACGACCTCGGCATCGCCACGGGCGAGGTCTTTCCCCGTGTGACCGCCCTGGCGTTCCAAGGCCCGGGCAAGACCCCGTTCATGATCAGCTGGCGCAAGTACGTGGAGCGTTTTGACGAGGACGGCGTGTACCTCAAGTACCCCGCCACCGACATTCGCTTCTCCTACCTGCAGCCCGATGAGGTCCTGCTGGCCCGCGACATCATGAACAAGCAGATCGTGGACACGCAGGGCATGAAGGTCGTGCGCGTCAACGACATCAAGCTTTCCGCCACGGGCGACAACCAGCTGCGCCTGCTCGGCGCCGAGGTGGGCGCCCGCGGCCTGCTCCGCGCCATCCACCCGCTGCTCGAGCGCGTGAGCGCGCGCGTTGCCAAGATGCTCGGCAAGCAGTTGCCCGAGGATATCATCGCCTGGTCTTACATGGACCTGCTGGAGCGCTCCACCAAGCAGATCAAGCTCTCCGTATCGCACAAGACGCTCTCCGAGCTGCATCCGGCCGACATCGCCGACATCATCGAGCAGCTCGATCCGCGCCTGCGCACGCAGGTGTTCGCCCAGCTCGACACCGAGCAGGCGGCCGAGGCCATCACCGAGCTCGACGACGACGAGCTCATGACCGAGATGCTCGAGGGCCTGTCCGACCGCGAGGCGTCCACGATGCTCGCCACCATGGACCCCGACGACGCGGCGGCCCTCATCGAGGAGCTCGACTACGAGAAGGCCGAGAAGCTCCTGCGCCTCATGGGCGTCAAGGAGGAGAAGGCCATTCGTAACCTGCTGGGTTACGAGGAGGACACCGCCGGCCGCATCATGACCAACGAGTTCGTGGCGCTGCCCGCCACGGCGACGGTCCAGGATGCCATCGACGCGCTGCGCGGCCTGGATGAGGACTTCGAGAGCATCTACTACGTGTACACCACCGATGCCGAGGGCGCGCTCACGGGCGTGCTCTCCATGCGCTCGCTCGTGGTGGCCGAGCACGATGCGCGCCTGAAGGACTTGGCGTTCCGCGATGTGGTGTGGGTCGCCCCCGACCTGGACCAGGAGCTCGTGGCCGACGAGATGACCAAGTACGACCTCGTGGCCATCCCCGTGTGCGACGAGAACCGCCATATCCTGGGCATCGTCACGGTCGACGACGCGCTTGACGTCATCGCCGAGGAGCATGCCGAGGACCTGCAGATCGCGGGCGTCTCGGTGGGAGAGAGCAACGCCGGCGAGTCCACCCATGCGTTCACCTGGTTTGCCCAGCGTCAGTACTGGGTCGTGGTGTGGGCCATCGCCGCGTGCGCCATCGCGGCCATCGTGGTGTCGCCGCTCTCCAACATCGATCTCACGTACCAGGACATGGGGATCGAGGGCGCGCGCGACATGATCACGAGCCAAGGTCTCATGGCGCTCATGCCTATCTCCATCATGCCGGTCGTGCTCATGGCCTCGATGCGCATGGTGTCCTTTGTTAAGAACAGCTATCTCGAGTACGACGAGCGCGACGATGAGCCCAAGCCCTACCTCGGCTTCTTTATCAAGACGACCTTCATTGGCGTGGTGCTTGCCGGCGTGGTGTTCCTGTGCGGCGAGCTCATGGCAACGACGCTGTTCGCCGAGGCCAATCCCTGGGCGGCCAAGACGCTGCTCGCGTGTTTTAAGAGCGCGGCGATGGTGATCGCCGCCACGTATGCGAGCGCAGTGGTCTACTTCTACATCCTGTTTCGCAGCGACGAGAAGGACCAGAGCGTCTCGGGCACCTCACTGACCTTTGCGGCGGTGCTGTTGTCCGCCCTTGCCTACACGATCCTCGGCTCCATGCCGCTTCTGTAAGGTGATGGGGTCATGGAGCAATCGACAAAGAAGAAACTGACGGTCGCGGCGGTGCTGGGCGCGATGGGTCCGGGGCTGCTGGCGGCGCTCTCCGGCAACGACGCCGGCGGCATCGCCACCTATTCGAGCGCGGGCGCGAGCTACGGATACGCCACGCTGTGGATGCTGCCCGTGATGGCGTTGCTGCTCATCGTGGTGCAGGAAACGGCCGCGCGCTGCGGCTGCGTGACGGGCAAGGGCTTCGCCTCGCTCATCCGCGAGAAGTTCGGCGTGCGCAAAACCGCGCTCGCCATGATTGCGCTGCTCATCGCCAACACGGCGGTCACCATCTCGGAGTTCGCGGGCATCGCGAGTGGCCTGGCGCTGTTCGGCATCCCCAAGACGGTGTCCGTGCCGCTGATGGGCCTGCTCATCTGGCTGCTCACCATGAGCGGCAGCTTTAGGCGCATCGAGAAGATCCTGCTGCTTGTGAGCTGCGTATTCGTGACCTACGTGGTCGCGGCCTTCCTGGCCGGCCCCGACTGGGGCGCGGTGGCCGCCTCCACGGTGACGCCGCACTTGATTCCCGAGCCGGGCTACGTGTCGCTTTTGGTGGCGACCATCGGCACCACCATCGCGCCGTGGATGATCTTTTTGGCGCAGAACAACGTGGTGGACAAGAACGCCGACGAGTCCGACATCGTGCTGCAGCGCATCGACACCACCACCGGCTCGGTGATCGCCTGCGCCATCGCGTGGTTCATCATCATCACGACGGGCGCGGTGCTCTATCCGGCGGGCATCCAGGTGGCCGACGCCGCCGACGCCGCCCTGGCGCTCGAGCCCATCGCCGGCGAGTTCGCCACCGTGCTGTTCGCCGCCGGTTTGGTGGCGGCGAGCTTCTTGGCCGCGTGCGTACTGCCGGGCGTGACGTCGAGCGCGATCTGCGAGGCATTTGGTTGGGAGCGCGGCGCCGACCGCAATTGGAGCGAGGCCCCCGTGTACCGCACGATCATCACGGTGATCATCGTGGCCTCCGCTGCGCTCGTGATCATGCCGGGCGTGGACCTGTTCCAGATCATGATGAGCGCGCAGGTCATCAACGGCGTGCTGCTGCCCATCCTGCTCGTGTTCCTCGTCTTTATCGCCGGGGACAAGCACATCATGGGCCGTTACAAGAACAGTCGCCTGTGGGACGTGCTCACCTGGGCGACCATCGTGCTCATCACCGTGCTAACCGTGGTGATGTTCGTCCTACAGGCGCTGGGGTATTAGCCGGGCGCCGGACGACCCGGCTTTCCGCACGGGTTCGGGGCGATGTCCCGTGCTCCTGTTGGACGCCCGTTCAACATCCCGCCTGTCGTTGCCTCCCTGTTCAACGGGCGCCCTGCGCCGACTAGGTTCCTCCTTTGTAGCCACAGTATGATATGATGTGGCTACAAAGGAGGTCGCTATGTCTACTTCTCTAACCGCTGTTGGGGTCCGTGAGGCAAAGAACCGGTTCAGTGCTCTGGCGGCACAGGTCAACGCCTCTGGAAGTCCCCTGACTGTCATGAAAAACAATACGCCGTGGGTGGTCATCGCGCCTGCCGATCCGGAGTCCCTTGAGCGCAGGGCGCGCTTGGAGCGCTTCCGCGCGCTCACCGCTTCGGTTGAACAGGACCTTGCAGAGGAGCCGACATGGGACCCATCGGTGTCCGATCGAGAGCTGCTCAATCGGGAGCGGGTGAGGCGCTTTGGCTAAGGTCGTGCTCGACACCAATATCATCTTGGATTACCTATGCGCCAAAAGGCCGTGTCATCGCGATGCGGTGGACGCGCTTGAGGCGATATATGAGGAGCCGGGGTGCTCGCCGGTTGTCTTGCTGGCGAACATCAAAGATGCGTATTACATCATGTGCCGGCAGTATCGCAACGAGAAGTTGGTCCGCACCCGCTTGCGGGAGTTCACGGAGATCGTCGACTTGGAGGAGCTGACCGTTCCCATCGCCATGGCGGCGTTCGAGAGCGATGAGCCCGATTATGAGGATGCCATTGTCCGCGTGACGGCGGAGGGCATCGGCGCCCGTGCGATCATGACGCGCGATGTGGACGCGTATCGAGGCTCGGTGGTTCCCAGCGTGGATGCAAAAACGTACCTAGAGCGGTTTGCAATGGAATAGGGGGTGGTTCCCGATTGCGACGATGTGGGGCGTAGCCCGCTGCATGGGTTCTTGGGCGGCATCCCGCCCCCTCTCCTACGATTCTGTTGGCCTGACGGGCTTGAGGTCGAGCGTGCATGCGGCTTTGAGCGCGTCGAGCACGCTTTGGGCCGTCTTGAGGCGGGGGTCGTCATCGTCGTCCAAGTGGATGGGCAGGAACATGCGAACCTCGCGATCGATGAGCGAGACGTACTCGGCGGCCCCTGCGTCGGAGAGATGGATGCCGTCGCCATCGAACAGCTCGTTGCGGTTGGCGCTCGCGCCAAACCAATCGATGATGTGCACGTTCTTGTAGCGCCCGGCGGCGTCTGAGAGCGTTTGGTTGTTGGGCTCGCACCATGGGCGCGCGGCGCGGTTGTTCACAAAGACCACGATGCGGTTCTTGCCGGCGACCTTCATGAGCTCGTCAACGTCACCGCCGGAAAACGGTCCGTTGGTGCCCAGGGCGAACACGGCGACGCGCCCCGCCTGCCCTTGGTCGACGAGCGTGCGGTAGATGTCGATGCCCGCGGTGAATTGGCGGTTCATGGCGGCGTCGATATACCCGTGCGGGAACGTTTGGTTAAAGGTGTCGACGGCGCGCAGCGACACGGAGTCGCCGATCATGGTGATGTCGTATGCGCCTTCGGGGATGTCCGCCCCCTTGTTGGAGTCGGAATCTGCAGACGAGTCCCCGGCGGACGCATCGTCCGCGTTGCTGCCGTTTCCTTGCAGAAGGGCCGCGCCCTCCTCGCTCAGCGCGGACGTGGCGGGCACGAATATGATGCCGCCGAGCGCCACGAGGCATGCGACGCCCGTCAACGCCAGCGCGGGCAGATGCCCCTTGGCCCACGTCGGGATCGTGTCACGTTCGTGTTTGACGCGGTGCAGAAGGGCGCCAAAGGCCCCATGGCGAAACGGCGTCTCGATCCAACGGTACGAGGCCTCCGCAACCGCGACGACCACCGCGATTTGCAGGGCGTAGACCCACCACGGCTTGGCGCTCACGTCGCTCGCGGGGTTCATCAAGAGCAGCAGCGGATAATGCCACAGATAGATGCCGTAGGAGCGCTGCCCGAGCCACACCAGGGGCTTCCAGGCAAAGATGCGCGCCAATCGACTCTCCGGTTGCGCGCAGGCGGCCACGAGCATGACGGCGAATATCGACGCGAGCAGGATGCCGCCACGGTAGGGGAAGGCGCTGTAGCCGTTCGTGAACGCCATGAGGGCGAGAGTCCCCAACAGGCCGACGACGCCCATGAGGTCCGATGCGGCGCTTGCGCTCAAGCTCGATCCTGCTGTGCCGTTTTGGTTATGAAGGGGCGTCGCATGATGCGCGGACGGATCTTCATGGGCGGGTGCGTGAGTTGGGGAGCCCTGCTGGTCGCTGTTTTGCCCGCTCAGGCCCAGCTGGCGCCCCTGCGCATCCAGGGTGTGCCGCAGCGCGGGCAGGGCGCGCGAGAGGGCCCTGCGGGTGGCGCCCGCAAGGTCGGCATGGGGAATAAGGGCGAGCCAGGCGCCCAGGAGCAGCGAGAAGGCGCGCGTGTCCGTTCCGTAGTACACGCGGCTCGGGTCCACGGCGGGGTTGTAGAGCAGCGCCATCTCCAGCGCGGAGACGCACGCGAGGGCGAAGGTCGCGCGCCTGATGCGCCGCCTGCCCTGCCCCGCGTTCAGCGCGATCATGAGGGCGACGGGCCACACCAGGTAAAACTGCATCTCGATGGCGAGCGACCAAAAATGCGTGAGCGGGGAGGGATCGCCCACGGCGTTGAAGTAGGACTGCTGGTTAAAAATCTGCCACCAGTTGTTCACAAAGAGCGCCGAGGGGATGATATCGGGCCGCATCTTGGTGAGCATGACGTGGTTGAGGCCCGTGCACAGCGCCGCCGTGACCACGATGACGGCGACGACGGCGGGCACGAGGCGCTTGAGTCGGCGGTGCCAAAAGCCCTTGAGGTCGATGCGGCCGGTGCCGGCGTGCTCCTCGAGCAGCAGGTGCGTGATGAGAAAGCCCGACAGCACAAAGAACACCGTGACGCCCTGCATGCCGCCGGGGGCGAGCGAGGGGACGAGGTGATACAAAATGACTGCCGCCACCGCCAGCGTGCGGATGCCGTCGAGTGCGGGGATATAGCGGTTGCGGTGTCGTTTGGTGGGCTGGGTGACCAAGGGCGCGTCTCTTTTCAAGTTTGCTGTGTTTGCGGTCAAGGCCGACTGTAGCGTGTTGCCGTGTGCGGCGTTTATGCATGCGGTGACGTTTCTGTAAGCGGGCGGCGACCCGTCGCATCGTATGCAAAACGCCCTGCAAGCACCGGGCCTGCAGGGCGTCGAGCGAGCGGGGGATGCGCGGTTGTTTAGAACTTGACCTGCGGAGCCTCGCGCGCTGCCTCTGCGGCCTCAAAGCCGGTGCGTGGCTTGAACTGGAATATGCCGGCGAAGATGTTGCCGGGGAAGGTCTGAATGCCGTTGTTGTAGTTGAGTACGCAGTCGTTGTAGCTTTGGCGGGCGTAGGAGATCTTGTCCTCGGTCTCCTGGAGCGTGGCCTGGAGTTGGATGAAGTTGGTGTTCGCCTTGAGGTCGGGGTAGGCCTCGGCAACCATGAGCAGCTGACGCAGGGCGCCGGTGAGCACGTTGTCGGCGGCCATTTTCTCGTCGGGCGTCACCGCGGAGGTCGCGGCGGTGCGGGCGGCGGTGACGGCGTCGAGGGTCTCCTGCTCGTGCGCGGCGTAGCCCTTGACCGTCTCGACCACGTTGGGGATGAGGTCGTTGCGGCGTTGGAGCTGCGTGTCGATGTTTTGCCAGGCGTTGTCGACGCGATTGCGCAGGGTGACGAGGTTGTTGTAGATGCCGGCGATCGCCATGGCAATGGCGACGATGACGACGATGCCTATGATGAGCGGAATCATGCGAGCTCCATTTCTGATGGGGCATCTGGCGCCCCGTTGCCGTTGAGGACAAGTATACCCATGCGCACCGGCGGTCAAGCATGGACGGGCCGCGCCGTTTACCGGAGGCCCAGCTGCGAAGGTTGCCATTTTCTCGACAGGAACTAAGATAAGAGACAAATATAAGATATCTATCTCAGTATGCTCAAATGCGCGATAGCGAACGAGCGTAATATAGAGGGTAGGGGATTGGTGTGGACCTGCGCATTCAAAAAACGTACCGCTCACTGCTCGCCGCATTTACCAGGTTGCTCGAGACGCACCGGTACGAGGACGTGACCGTGGCGATGCTGTGCGACGAGGCGATGATCCGTCGCACGACGTTTTACAAGCATTTTGCGGACAAGGCGGAGTTCTTCAGCTTCTTTGTGGACAGCCTGCGCATCGAGATCACCAACTACGGCGAGCAACAGACGGCCGCCGCACGGGGCGAGGACGCCGCGAGCGGCGCGGGAGACGAGGAAGAGGGCCTGGCGATCCTGCGGGCCTTCGTCGACTTCATGCTCGAGCACGAGAAGATGGTCGAGAACATCTTTGAGAGCTCGATGAGTGGGATGATGGTCCTCATGATGGCCGATCGCATTGCCGAGACGCTGCGCGAGCGGTATCGCGATACGTTCCGCGCGAACGGCGAGGACGCGGTGACGATCGCGGCGGCGTCGGAGTTCGTGGCGGGCGGCATCGTGCAGCTGTTTGAGAAATGGTGGGAGCGCGGGCACAGCGTCGAGAGCAAGGTGGAACTGATTACCGTTGCCGAGACGATGGTCGCGCGCGTGCTGAGGCCGTAGGGATGGTATGATAGCCAGGCACGCGGAGAGATGGCAGAGCGGTTGAATGCGGCGGTCTTGAAAACCGTTGGGCATGCAAGTGTCCCGAGGGTTCGAATCCCTCTCTCTCCGCCAGTTTGCGAGATGGGCGAGTCGTTGCTGCGACTCGCTTTTTTTCTTATAGGGAAGCGGGGCAGATCGCATGGTGGACAATCGCGCGGTGGACGAGCGCTTTATGAGCATGGCCCTCGAGGAGGCGCGCGCCGCGGCCTCGATTGGCGAGGTGCCCATCGGTGCCGTCGTCGTGCATGAGGGCCGCGTGATCGCTCGCGCCCATAACCGTCGCGAAGCGGATGAGGACCCGTCGGCCCATGCGGAGTTCGCGGCGATGATGGAGGCGTCCCGAGCGCTGGGCCGATGGCGCCTGACCGGTTGCACGGTGTACGTCACGCTCGAGCCCTGCCTGATGTGCGCCGGCTTAATGGTGAACGCTCGCATCGACCGGTGCGTGTTCGGCGCGTACGACCCCAAGGGCGGCGCGGTGGGAACGCTGTACGACGTGAGCTGTGACGAGCGTCTCAACCATGCATTCGACGTGACGCCCGGCGTGCTGGAGGACGAGTGTGCTGCCGTTCTGCGAGCCTTTTTCCAAGAGCTGCGCGCTGGGCGCGGCCTCGGATCTAGGGCAGATGGCGCAGCGCCGGTTGCCGGTGCCCTCGCTGCCGATTCCGCCGACGCCGGATATGTCGCCGTTGAGGCCGGGCTGGAGGTGCCGCCCGTTGGGGTGGAGCTGGAGGCGCCGCGCGTTGATGAGGGCGACCTTCAACGTCGAGGCTCCAGGCCAATGGCCGCTTCCCGCTCCAACGGCGGTTCAGTGCCGGGGTCCGTGCGCGCACTTCGTCGGGGACGGGCACCGCACGCTGGCTGCATGCTTCTCGCTATCGACTCGTTCAAGGGCTCGGCTACGAGCTCCCAGGTAGAGGAGTGGCTCGCCCAGGGTGCTCGTGCCGCGTGTTCCGATCTTGCGTGCGTGCCCGTTCCCGTTGCCGACGGTGGCGAGGGGACGTTGGAGGCGTTTCACTCGGCGCTCGGGGGCGAGGTCCGGCTGGTCATGGTTCCTGCGCCCATCGAGGGTTCGCATGCGGCGTCTTTTTTGCTTGCGCCCGATGGGGAGGGGAGACTCTGCGCGGTCATCGAGATGGCGCAGGCTGCGGGGATAGACGCCTCCCCCTGCACGCACGAGGCGGCCCTTGCGGCAAGCACGCGTGGCGTTGGCGAGCTCATGTGCGCGGCGATTGAGGCGGGCGCAAAGACGCTCTATGTTGGATTGGGCGGAAGTGCCACAACTGACGGCGGTGCGGGGATGCTGCAGGCGCTGGGTGCTCGCGTGCTCGATAGAGCTGGTAACGAGGTGCGTCCGGGCCTTGCCGGATTGCGGGATGTCGCGTCGATCGATGTGGCTTTTGTCCGCGAACGGCTTGCGGGCGTCGCTCTCAAGGTGTTGACCGATGTGAAGAGCCCGCTCGTGGGAGCGCGCGGTTCCGTTCGGATGTTCGGTCCGCAAAAAGGGTTGGGGGCAGATGTGTCCGCGGACGAGCGCGCGGCGCTGCTTGCGGAATATGACCGATGGATGGCGGCGTACGGCGCAAAGCTCACTGACGCACGTGATGCGCTTGATGGCACGGAGCTGCAGGTTGCCGTTGCCGGTGCGCGCCCCAAGTCGCTTGCGGGGGTGCCGGGTGCTGGGGCGGCTGGCGGCTTGGGTGCGGCTTTTCTGGCTTTGGGGGCGGAATTGACGCCGGGTGCGGATGCGCTGCTCGACCTTGTTCAGTTCGACGAACTGGTACGTGGGGCGTGCGTCGTCGTTACGGGTGAGGGTTCTGTTGATGCGCAGACGGCAGAGGGCAAGGTGCCCGCTGGCGTGGCGCGTCGGACCAAGCGCGTGCGCCCGGATGTGCCTGTGTATGCGGTGTGCGGTTCGCGAGCCGAGAACCTCGAGCGCGTGTACGCCGCGGGCGTCGACGTCGTCTTGCCCATCGAGATGGGTCCGCAAACGCTGGGGCAGGCGCTTAGCGCCGTTCAGACACGCGCCAACCTCATCGCCACGGGCGAGACCCTCGGCAGGATCATGAGCTTGGGCTGCTAATCCCCAAAGCGCCCTAGCGGGTCGCGGCGCGTGTCTTCTACATATTCGATGCAAACGGTGCGATTTGCATCGTCACAGGTGTAGTAGATGCCGATGTGGCCGGCGTAGGTCACCAACACTTCGTGATCGGGTCGGGCGGCATCGTAAATTGGGTCGTACACCATGCCAAAATGCGGGGCTGTCGCAAGTGCGAGGAGGCGTTTGCGCACGCGACGTTGGTCGTCTCGGTTGGTTAAAGTTGCGAGCTTTTCAATCACGGAGGGCGCAAGGATTACCCGAAACTCATCCAATTACATCCCCCAAGTCTCTTCGAGCTGCCTGAGGGCGGTGCCAAGGGGCACACCATCGCCTTGGGCAATCTGGCTGTGCCCTTGCATGATTCCGGCGTAACGGTCCTGTTCACGTTCGATGATCGCGTCGCGGTAGCTCATGCGGCGGTCGAATTCCTCGGCGTCGATAAGCACCACGGAGGCCTTTCCGTGTTTGGTGAGGTAGATAGGTTCTTTTGTCTGTGTTGCACGCTCGGTGAGCGAGGCGCTATTACGTTGCATCTCGCTGATGGGCTCCATGTGGGGCATAGCCATTCCTTAGAACGTTCCTGTATTACATAAGATTATATGTAATACAGGAACTGACGGGAGTAGAAATCTCACGCCTTCTGTATCTCGCGGGCTTCTTTTCGCCCGCATGCGCTGGCCTTTTGGCATATGAAACTCTGAGGATGTTCATGCTGGACGTGCGTGCGATAAGCGGCTACTATAGTCAAACACGCCTTGCGCGTTCGATGGGTTCGGGTGACGATATGTTCCGAACCTGGTCAGGTCCGGAAGGAAGCAGCCATAAGGAGCCTCTGCCGGGCACCCGTTCCCATCGAGCGCACGGGGCGTTTTTCCGTTTCGATGGCCTTTCCTTGAGGCTTCCTCGGCTCATGGGGCGACGTCCCCAAGGTGCGCTCGATCACCGGCCTGCACGTGCAGACATGCCGTACCGCTATCCGCCGCGGCGCGCTGACAAGAGTACAATGTGACCGTTTTGGTGTCAGAGGGCGTTGTTCGCGCGCGAACGGCCCGATGGATTGGGATAGTCCCGTATGATCGAACTGCTCAAACGGTTTGGCCGACCCTTTCGTCGCGAGCTCACGCTCGGTCCGGCGAGCAAGCTCATCGAGGTCGTGTTCGACTTGCTTTCGCCCCTCGTCGTCACGCTCATGATCGACCGCGGCGTGGGTGAGCGCAACGTCGAGGCCCTCTTGATGTACGGCGCCCTGCTCGTGATCATGGCGCTCGCGGGCTTCGCCTCCACGCTCGTCTGCCAAAAAATGGCCGCCCGTGCCTCGCAGGGACTGGGCACCAGCATGCGCGACGCGCTGTTCGCCCACATCAACGCATTCTCCTTTGCCGAGCTCGACCGATTTGGCACGCCGTCGCTCATCACGCGCATCACCAACGACGTCAATCAGGTGCAGCTCGCCATCGCCCTGGCGATCCGCCAACTCACGCGCTTTCCGCTCCTGGCCCTGGGTTCCATGGTGGCGGCCCTGCTCATCGATGTGAAGCTCGGTCTGATCTTCCTGGTATCTACACCGCTCATCGGCGCGATCTTCTGGTTCGTCATGGCGCGCTGCATCCCGTACTTTAGGCGCATGCAGCGGCAGCTCGACCAGATCGGGCTGATCACGCGCGAGGGGCTGTCCGGCGCGCGCGTCGTCCGCGCGTTCGTGCGCGAGGAACACGAGCGAGGTCGCTTTGCCCGTGCAGCATTCGACCAAGCGGACACCGCGATCGCCGTGGGGCGTCTGTCCTGCGTGCTCAACCCGGCGACGTTCCTCGTCATGAACCTCGCCGTGTGCGCCATCCTGTGGGTGGGCGGCTTTCAGGTCGAGGCGGGTGCCCTTACGCAGGGGCAGGTCATGGCGTTCGTGAACTACATGACGCAGACCCTGCTCGCCATCGTGTACGTGGCCAATCTCGTGGTCGTGTTCACCAAGGCGAGCGCGAGCGCCGATCGCATCGTGGAGGTGCTTGCGTGCGAGCCGACCATTCGCGACGTTGCCGAGCAAGACGTTGGGCGTGGCTCGGGCTCTGCGGGCGATCCGCTTACGGCCGATATCGACCTGAATGCCCCGGCGATCCGTCTGTGCGGCGCGTCGTTTGCCTATCCCGGCAGCGCGGAGGATGCGGTGCACGATGTGACGCTCGAGGTTCCGCGCGGCGGCACGCTCGGCGTGATCGGCGGCACGGGCTCTGGCAAGTCCACGTTGGTGAGCCTTCTGCCGCGCTTGTACGACGTCACGCGCGGATCAGTCGAGATCTGCGGCCGCGATGTGCGCACCTGGCCAGTGGAAAACCTCCGCCGTGCCTTCGGCTTTGTCCCTCAAAAAGCGGAGCTGGTAAGCGGCACCGTTCGCTCGAACTTGCTTTGGCGCGACCCTTTGGCGGCCGATGACGACCTGTGGCGCGCACTGGAGGTCGCCCAAGCGGCGGATTTTGTGCGCGCCCTGCCGGAGGGGCTGGATGCCCCCGTCGAGGCCGGGGGCAAGAACTTCTCGGGCGGGCAGCGCCAGCGCTTGACCATCGCTCGCGCCCTGGTGGGCGACCCGGCGCTGCTCGTCATGGATGACTCAGCCTCAGCGCTCGATTACAGGACCGACGCCGCGCTCCGCAAGGCGGTTCGCGCGCTCGGTGCGTCCGGGTCCTGCGGGGGCATGACGACGGTGGTGGTGAGCCAGCGGGTGTCTTCGGTGAGCGATGCCGACCTCGTCTGCGTGATGCGTCACGGCCGCGCGGTCGGTGTGGGCACGCACGAGGAGCTCATGGCGACATGCGCGGTCTACCGCGAGATCGCCGAGTCCCAGCTGTACCAAAAGCCCGCCGCGCTCGCGGCGGGGAAGGGGGTGGCCGCGCATGCCTAATCCATACGCCTCGACCGCCGGTGCCTCCACCATCACGGCGACCGTTTCGGGAAACGACAACCTCAACGACTTTCACGATCCGCGCGGTGGCGATCGGCAGCGGGAATCCATGGGCGCCCGGGAGGTAGCGCGCCGCATCTTCACCTACGTGCGCCCCCATGCAGGGCTGTTCACGGCGTCCTTTGCATGCGCCGCGCTCTCGGTTGTCCTGCAGCTCTTCGTGCCCATCCTCATCGGCTGCGCCATCGACCTCATCGTGGGTGCGGGCCGCGTCGACCTGGCGTCCCTGATCCCTCTGCTCGTCCAGCTCGCCGCGACGGTCCTCGCGGCCGCCGCCTTGCAGTGGGTGCAGGGCGCGTGCGTGAATCGCCTGTCCTGTGCGACCGTGCGCGACCTGCGGACCGAGGCGTATGACAAGCTCACGTGCGTGCCACTCTCGCTTATCGACCGCCATCCGCACGGCGACTACATCTCGCGCGTGGTCAACGACGTCGACCAGGTGGGCGACGGCCTGCTCCAGGGCCTAACGCAGCTGTTCAACGGCGTGGTGACCATCGCGGCCACCCTCGTCTTCATGTTCACGACCTCGGTTCCCATGGCGTTCCTCGTGGTGCTCGTCACGCCGTTTGCCGTGCTCGCGGCGGGCGCGATGGCCCGGTTTGCAGGGCGGAGCTTTGCCGCGCAGATGGGCATCCAGGGCGAGCTGTCCGCCTATGTCGAGGAGTACGTGGGGGCGCAGCGCCTGGTGAGCTCCTTTGCCTATGGGGACCGTGCGCGGGAGGGCTTTGCGCACATCAACCGCGAGCTCTACACCGCGGGCGAGCGCGCGCAGTTTTTGAGCTCGCTCGCGAACCCGGGCACGCGGTTCGTCAACAACTGCATGTACGCGGTGGTGGCGGTCGCGGGATTTGTGGGCGTCGTCACGGGGTTTCCCGCCGTGCTCACCGTGGGCGACGTGCAGGTGTTCCTGTCGTATGCAAACCAATACACCAAGCCGTTCAACGAGATCTCGGGCGTGGTGACGCAGATCCAGGGCGCGTTCGCCTCTGCTCGTCGCGTATTCGCCCTGCTCGACGCCCCTGAGGACGGCGCGGGGGAGGCGCCGACGGCCGTTTCGCCCATCGCCCCCCGCGCGGATGACGGGGCTGCGACGGGCCTCACGTGCGGCTCCGCTCCTTGCATCGAGTTGGATGCACCTGCCCTTGGCGGCGCATCTCCCGCCGGCCCGCTCGTCGGCGACGTCGTCTTCGATCACGTGGACTTTTCCTACGTGCCTGGACACCCACTGCTGCAGGGCATCTGCCTGCACGCCCGTCCCGGCATGCGCATGGCGCTCGTGGGTCCCACGGGCTGCGGCAAGACCACCCTCATCAACCTGCTGCTGCGCTTTTACGATGTCGACGCGGGCGAGATCCGCGTAAACGGCAAGCCCACCACGGCGTATGCGCGCGAGGACCTTCGCCGCGCGTTCGGCATGGTGCTGCAAGAGAGCTGGCTGTTCGAGGGGTCGGTACACGACAACATCGCCTACGGCTGCCCGGGAGCCTCGCGCGAGCAGGTGGAGGACGCCGCCCGTCGCGCCCGCGCAGACGCGTTCATCCGTGCGCTCCCCGCAGGCTACGACACGGTTCTGCCCGAGAACGGAGGGTCGCTCTCGCAGGGTCAGCGTCAGCTGCTGTGCATCGCGCGCGTCATGCTCGCGGACCCCGAGATCTTGCTGCTGGATGAGGCCACCAGCAGCATCGACACGCGTACCGAGCTCCAGGTCCAGGCTGCGTTCGATGATCTTATGCGGGGCCGCACGAGCTTTGTGGTGGCGCACCGCCTGAGCACCATCCGCGAGGCGGACTGCATCTTGGTCATGCGCGACGGGCGCATCGTCGAGCGTGGCACGCACGACGGGCTCCTCGCCGCCGGCGGCTTCTACGCCGAGCTTTACAACAGCCAGTTCGCGACGACGTGCTGAAAAAATCCCTTGCAGTAAAATGTCAACGACAGCGGTGCATATCTGTTGATTTTCAGCCGTCAATCCACCTGCGTTTTTGCCGATGGCCGATACCAAGTTAAATGCAGCTGCAGGTATAGGAATTTACAGCAAGGGATTTATGCAGCAGCGCGCCAACGCGGGACCGTTTTATTGCGGGCGCCCTGCCTTGCTTTCGCGGATTTGCGCAACTGTGGCCGCCGTGAGTGGCGCTCTCTAAAAAGTATGAGCTCTACCTGCGAAATCTGCAAAATCAGGACAATAGAACGGCTAAAACCTGCAAAACACGAACTTTAATGAGGTGAAAACCTGCAAAATTCGGATGTCCGCGGGACCTCACGCCCCACGCCCCGCGCTCGCCATATGACTCCCGTTGCACACCCTTTACCGGTGCTTGAGGGAATCTTGACCCGCGTGGCTCCTGAGCTACCGTATCATTTTCCTATCTAGGCATGTAGGCCGAGCATGCGCGCGGCCGCGAGGGGAACGGAAGGCCGCCATGGCACTCAAATACACAAAACTCGAGCGCAACTGGGTCATGTACGATGTGGGCAACTCCGCTCTCGTCCTGCTGAACACGGCGGTGGTGCCCATCTACTTCAACGCCATCAACACCGGCGCCCATCCGGCGGAGCTCGTTGCCGCCTGGGCCAACGCACAGACCGTCGCATCGCTCGTGGTGGCGCTGCTCATGCCCATCTTGGGTTCGCTTGCCGACTACGCAGGCAACAAGATCAAGTTCTTTACCGGGTTCTTCTTCACCGGTCTCATCCTGTGCCTGGTCGAGGCGATTCCCATGGGCGCGTTGCCGTTCTTGGTGGTCTACGTCCTGTGCACCATCGGCCTCAACTCGTCGATGACGTTCTACGACGCCATGCTCACCGACGTCACCACCGATGAGCGCATGGATGCGGTGTCCAGCTCGGGCTTTGCCTGGGGGTATGTGGGCTCCACCATCCCGTTCATCGCCTGCATCGCGCTCATCTTTGGCGGTCCGAGCATCCTCGGCCTCGATACCCTCACCTGCACGCGCCTGTGCTTCATCATCACCGCCGCGTGGTGGCTCGCCTTTACCATTCCGCTGCTGCGCACCTACAAGCAGCGCTATGGCAAGGAGCGCGACGAGGGTGCGGACGGCGTCATGCGCAACATCGCCAACACGTTCAAGGGCCTGCTCGACACCATGCGCAGCATCCTGCACGACCGCGTGCTGCTGGTGTTCATGGTCGCGTTCTTCTTCTATATCGACGGCGTGCACACCGTTATCTCCATGGCCACGAGCTACGGCGCCGCGCTGGGCATCGACTCCACCCAGCTCGTGCTCGCCCTGCTCGTCACGCAGTTCGTGGCGTTTCCCTCCGCCATCATCTACGGCAAGCTTGCCGGGCGCGTGGGCACGCTGCGCATGATCATCGTGGCGGTCGCCGCGTACGTGGGCATTGTGCTGTTCGCCGCGTTCTTCCTCAAGTCCGCCGTGGAGTTTTGGATTCTCGCGGTGCTCGTGGGCATGTTCCAGGGCGGCGTGCAGGCGCTTTCGCGCAGCTACTTTGGCCGTCTGATTCCCAAGGACCGCGCCAACGAGTATTACGGCTTCTTCGACATCTTTGGCCGTTACGCCTCCGTTATGGGAACTCTGCTAGTATCTGTCGTGACCTCGCTCACGCACGATCCTTCTTTAGGAGTGCTTTCCATCGGGATCTTGCTTGTTGTGGGCTTGGTCATGCTAGTAAAGCTCTCCCGAATGCAGGAGGCGCACGCCTAGGCGCCGGCCCGCATCCCGCGACGCGCGGCTCACGCCCGTCGTCGCTCGGGCGACCATACCACCTTGCGGAGGGTTTTACTGGCAGCAGTAAAGCCCTCCGATTGTATAGAAGGTGGAGAACATGAGTCAGAACAAGAACGAAGCGAAGGACCGTGCCGCGAAAAGCCGGGTGGGGGACGCCCGCTACGTCGCCCATGTGGGCGTGATCGCCGCCGCATATGCGGTGTGCACGCTGGTCGCCATGATGTTTTTGGGCAGCCTTGCCTGGGGCCCCATCCAATTCCGCGTCAGCGAGGCACTGTGCGTGTTGGCGCTGTTCACGCCCGCGGCGGTTCCCGGCCTGACGCTCGGCTGC
Source organism: Collinsella stercoris DSM 13279 (assembly GCF_020735465.1). Classification (GTDB taxonomy): domain Bacteria; phylum Actinomycetota; class Coriobacteriia; order Coriobacteriales; family Coriobacteriaceae; genus Collinsella; species Collinsella stercoris. Next base: position 2,342,123 of record NZ_CP085935.1, read on the forward strand.
GTTATCGCCAACGTCGCCAACATCGCCATCTCGGGCACGGGCATGCTCGGCATGCTCGACGTGGTGTTCGGCTCGCTCGCCACGTTCGCCGGCGCGCTGTTCACGTGGAAGATGCGCCGCCGCCCCCTTGTGGCGCTCGCGGGCCCCGTGCTGGCAAACGCGCTCATCGTGCCCGCGTACCTGCCCCTGCTCCTGCAGGGCATCGGTTTTTACACCATCCCCTTCACGTCCATCTCGCTCGACGGCGCCTATCCGCTCATGTATGCCTTTGGGTTGGTGACCACCGGTTTGGGCGAAGCGGTTATCATGTACGTGTTGGGCTACCCGCTTTCGCGATCTTTGGCAAAAACGCCGTTCGTCAAGCGCGAGCTCGCTCAGTTGGGTACAACTAAGTAACAGAAACGGAAAGGTTCGTCGCCGCTTGCGCGTAGCGCGGCTTGCAGGCGCCCTGCCGTGATTGTAAGGGAGGGGGCTGCATGAATCCGACCATCGTCATTCCGAGTTACTGGGCGGGCGATCCCGCCGAGCTCAAATCGCCTGGAGCTTACGACCACTCGTCGGACTTGGCCGCGACCCGTCCCGAGCTGGACCGCTGCTTGGCCTCGCTCGAGCAGGTTCGCGACCTTCCCCGCATCATCGTGCTGCTCGTATGCCCCCAGCGGCTGACGGACCGCATCGCCGAGCGCGTGCAGGGCGTGATCGACGGTCACCCTTCGCTCGAGGTCACGCTCGTCACCAACCGCGAGGCGTCGGTCGTCATGGAGCGCGTGAGCCAGATCGCCCCGAACGTGCGGGGCGAGACGGTGTCCCTGCGCGGCTACGGCGCCATCCGCAACATGGGCTTGGCGTGCGCGGCGATTTTGGGCCACGATGCCGTGGTGTTCCTCGACGACGACGAGGTCGTGCTCGCGCCCGACTTTATGGAAAAAGCGCTGTACGGCCTGGGGCACGAGACGCGCCAGCGGTTGCCCATCCTCGCCAAGAGCGGCTACTTTTACAACAAGGCGGGCTCCCCGCTCGCCGACACGTCAAAAAAGAACGGCATCACCTGCCGCTGGTGGACCAAGCGCATCGAATTCAACCGCTGGATGGAGCGCGCCCTCTCCGGGACGCGCATCTCGCGTTCCAACTACGTGTGCGGCGGCTGCTTCGCCGTGCACGCGCGCGCGTTCAAGCGCGTGGCGTTCGACCCCTACATCACGCGCGGCGAGGACTTGGACTACCTGTTCAACATGCGCCTTTCGGGCATGGACGTGTGGTTTGACAACGCGTGGGTGGTCAAGCACCTGCCGCCGCACCAGGTGGAGGAGTCCCCGCGCTTTATGCAAAACGTCTACCGCTGGTATTACGAGCGCGCCAAGCTCGCGAGCGCCTCGCGCCGCCCCGAGATCACGTCCGTCACCGCCGCATCGCTCATGCCGTATCCGGGCCCCTGGATTTCCAGCGGGCTGGACGAGCGCGTGCGCAAGACGGCGCTCGTTCGCATGATGTTCACGCGGGAGCATCGCGGATACTGGCACATCTACCGCCACGGCATCGCCGAGGCGCGCGACTATGCCGCCAAGCACGAGGACGATTACCTCAGATTTGTCAGTTTTTGGCCGAGTATCATGGGTGGGCTTTCCGGCGACGAGCGCCTTGCCGCCCTATTGGAGCGTTGATGACCGAACCCATATCGCCAGAACCGCCTAAAAGTCCCAAGGGGACAGAGTACATCACCGAGGGCTCGTATCGCGCGGGCATGCTCGACGCGAACGAGGCCCTGCGCCTGCTGGCCGCGCTCGTCGTCTTTACCATGGTGGGCTTTTTTGGCTACGCCATCCTCACGGGCGTCGAGACCCTCACCACCATTGCGGCCCTGGTGTTGCTGGTGCTGTTCACCTGCGGGTTTATTTACGTGTTCTTTAGCCCCGACACCCTGCGCTCGCAATATACGGAGCAGACGCTCGCCGTGGCCTCCGGCATGCTCGAGGACATCACCGGCGGCCTCACGCGCGAGAGCGCCGAGGAGATCTGCCGACGCCTGCTGCCCGAGACCCGCGCCATGACCATCGCGGTGACCGACCGCGACGTGGTGCTCGCCTGCGTGGGCGAGCTCGCCGACGACTTTCCCGCGGGCTCGCCCATCCATACGCCCACCACGCGCTACGTCATCGAGCACGGCATCGCGCAGTCGTTCACGAGTGTGATGGACGTGCGCGGCGAAAAGGGGAGCCAACGCAACATCCCGGCGGGCATCATCGCCCCGCTCAAGATCCGCGGCAAGGCGGTGGGCACCCTCAAGTTCTATTACCGCTCCGCCCGCCATGTGAACCGCACGCAATACGCCCTCGCCTCGGGCTTTGCCGAGTTGCTGTCCACGCAGCTCACCGTGTATGAGCTCGAGCGTCAGGCCGAGCTCACCGCGCGGGCCGAGGTCCGCGCCCTGCAGGCGCAGATCAACCCGCATTTCCTTTTCAACACGCTGAACACCATCGCTTCGTTCACGCGCACCGACCCGCTGCGCGCGCGCGAGCTGCTGCGCGAGTTCTCTCAGTTCTATCGCGCGACGCTCGAGAACTCCGGCCAGCTCATCCCCGTCAAGCGCGAGATCGCCCAAACGCTGCGCTACCTCACGTTCGAGAAGGCGCGGTTTGGCGAGGACCGCGTGCTGGTGAGCGTCGACGTGGACGAGGACGCCGAGGAGGTGCTCATCCCGGCGTTTGTGATTCAGCCGCTGGTCGAGAACGCGGTGCGCCACGCCATGCCCGACGAGGGCGCGCTCAAGATCTCCATCACCGTGGAGCGCGCGGGCGAGGCGGCCGTGTCCATCCGCGTGGCCGATGACGGCATGGGCATGGACGAGCAGACCGCGATGCGCCTGTTCGACCGCTCCATAGCCGCCCCCGACCCCAATGCGCCCCAGGGCGGCGGAGCGGGCGTCGCCATGCACAACATCTCAGAGCGCATCAAGCGGTTTTACGGGCCCAAATCCCGTACGTCCGTCGAGTCGGCGCCCGGTAAGGGCACCACCATCGCGCTCCACCTCGATCTCGAGGGAAGTATGTACGACGAAGGGTAGAATAGGAACATGACCGTACGGATGGCGCTGTGCGCCAGGTCCTGTTTGCAGTAAGAAAGGTTTTCGATAGGTATGCTACGTGCGATGATCGTTGACGACGAGGCTCCTGCACGCTCTGAATTGCGCTTTCTGCTCGAGCAAACGGGCAAGATCGGCTCCATCATTGAAGCCTCGAGTGTTCGTTCCGCCATCGAGATGCTCATGGAGGCCCGCGTGGACGTGGTCTTTCTGGACATCTCCATGCCCGGCGCCTCCGGGTTGCAGCTCGCCGAGGCGCTGTACAAGCTCAAGAATCCCCCCGCGATCGTGTTCGTGACCGCCTATAGTGACCATGCGGTCGAGGCGTTCGACGTGGACGCGGTGGACTACCTCATGAAGCCCGTCGAGGAGGCGCGTCTCGATCGCGCCATCGAAAAGGTCATCGCCCGCGCAAAGCCCGCCGCGGCCGTCGAGCCCGCCGCCGCCAAGCCCTCGAATATCGAGCGCATCCCGGTCGAGAAGGGCGGTCGCAAGGTCCTGATCCCCGTCGATCAGATTCGCTTCATCATGGCCAAGGACGACTACTCCTGCATCTTCACGGATGACGACCGCTTCTTGTCCACCACTTCGCTTGCGCAGTTCGAGTCCAAGCTCGGCGAATTTGGGTTCTTCCGCGTGCATCGCCGCTACATCGTCAACCTCGCCAACGTCGAGGACGTCGAGACGGTTCCCTCGGGCGCCATCCAGCTGGGCGTGAACGGCGTTGACGAGCGCATTCCCGTGAGCCGCCGTCGCGTGGTGCCGCTCAAGAAGGCACTGAACCTCTAATGGTCCGTCGCGTTGACATCGTGTCCGATACCCACGGGTATCTCTCGCCCGAGCTTTTGCGGGCGATTGACGGGTGCGACATGCTCATCCACGCCGGCGACATCACGTCTGAGAGCGATTTTGCCGAGCTCGAGGTGAGTGTGCCGTGCCTTCGGGCCGTCCTCGGTAACAACGATGGCTATTTTGACTACGGGCCCGACGTGCGGCGCGTGAACGAGTTCGCGTTTGAGGGGCTGCGGTTTGCCGTCGCGCACTACGCCGAGGACCTCCCGCTGGCCTCCGCGGACGTCGCGGTGTGCGGGCACACGCATCGTCCGCGCATCGAGCGCGTGCGGGGGTGCCTGGTGGTGAACCCCGGGTCCGCTTCGCTGCCTCGGGGACGGCGCGTGGCTTCCATCGCACGTCTTATGGTCGAGGACGGCTGCGTACTCTCGGCGGAAATCGTTGACTTGTAAGGGGTCGCGCGTGGGCGCGGCTCCTTTTTCTTGCAGGTAGACGGGGTAGTCCGGGCAACCGTCCGCGCGGGCAAAATTATTTGAAAAAAGTTCTTGCGCACAAAGACGGACTCTGTGTATACTAATCCCCGCAGCAAGGAGCGCAAGCGAATTGCCGCTTGGGGAGTTAGCTCAGTTTGGTTAGAGCGCCGGCCTGTCACGTCGGAGGTCGCGGGTTCGAGCCCCGTACTTCCCGCCATCGCAATTAAAGCCTCGTCGCAAGACGGGGCTTTTTGCGTTAGGGCGAACATGCACATGGCGGACAGAAGCCCTCCATGTGTTGCGCATCCCCTGCACCGCTCAGAGAAACAGTGTATATTACTGGACGCACACGAAACCTAGAGGAACGCTCGTTGGTGGCACCACGCCTCTGCGCCGCGGCATGTGCATCCGCGGCGCGGCCACCGTTTGCTTGCAAGGAGAAGAGATGGATATCTCCCGGAAGACCGACTACGCCCTGCGCATGCTTTCCATGCTGGCGGAAGGTGAGGACTGTCTTCTGTCTGTCCGCACTGCCGCCGAATCCGTGGACGTGCCCTATTCGTTTGCCCGTTCGATCCAGCACGGCTTGGTCCAGGCGGGTATCATCGAGAGCCTGCGCGGCGTGCGCGGCGGCATGCGCCTCAAGGTCGACCCCAAGGACGTGACGATCCGCCAGATCGTCGAGGCGGTCCAGGGCCCGCTCGTCATGAACGACTGCACGGCCGAGAACGGCGCGTGCCCGCGCATGGACGGTTGCTGCTATCATCCCCTCTGGGTGGGGGCCCAGGAGCTGCTCCGCAGCTATCTGGACTCCATCACGCTCGACGACATCGTCAACAACCGCCGGTACCCGGCTGTCGACCCCAAGTTCGCCGACCGCGCGAATTTCCCCGAGTACGCCTCGTGCTCCAAGGGATGTTCGTGCTTGTAGAGTTGGCGAGCGTTCCCCAATAAGGAGCTAGATATGAACATGGACCCCTTCCGTACGCTGGTTCGAACGGAAGGAGTTCGTCTGTATCGCGACCTTCCGTGGCGGCGCACCCGCGACCCGTACGAGATTTGGCTGTCCGAGGTGATGCTGCAGCAGACGCAGGTGGCGCGTGTGGAGACGCGTTGGGCAGAGTGGCTCGACAGGTTCCCGAGTGTGTTCGCGCTGGCCGAGGCGGGAACTGCCGAGGTGCTCGCCGCGTGGCAGGGCATGGGGTACAACCGCCGTGCGCTCGCCCTCAAGGCCGCCGCCGAGGAGGTCGTGCGCACGTATGACGGCGTGTTTCCCACGGGCGTCAAGGAGCTGACGGCGCTGCCGGGCATAGGGCCCGCCACGGCTCAGGGGATTCGATCGTTCGCGTTCGACCTGCCGGGCGTGTATTTGGAGACCAACGTGCGCACGGTGCTGCTGCACCATTTGTTCCCGGATGTCCCGAGCGTGCCCGACAAGGAGCTCGTGCCGCTCGTGCGGGCAACGTGCCCGGACGGTGGTGCGTGCGTCTTGGAGAACGCTTTGGGCGGCGGCGATGCGCATGGCTTGATGGGCGCTTCGGGCGGCAACGATGCGCATGGCTTGATGGGCGGTTCGGCTGATGGCGGCGCGCGTGACGGCGCGAGTGGGCCGGTTCGTTGCGATGCGCGCGGCGGGAAGGGCGGCGTGGGGCGTGTACCCGCTCGCGGCGGGGTCTCTAGTGGGGTCCGCGGCGAGGTGAATCCCTTTGCCACTCCCCAAGACGTGCAAGACACGCCGCGCGCCTGGTATTACGCCATGCTGGACTACGGTGCGTACCTCAAAAAGACCGTGCCCAACCCGTCCCGCCGCGCCAAGGCATACACGCGCCAGTCGCGCTTTGAGGGCTCGCGACGCCAAAAACGCGCCGAGATCGTGCGTCAGCTGCTGGATACCCAGGCGCGCGGCGAGGGGCGCGACCTGGCCTCGCTGGTGACCTCGCTCAATGCGCTCGAGCAGGCGGCGGGCCGTTCGGCCGTCGAGCGCGATCTGGTCTCGTCCATCTTGGAGGATTTGGCCCGTGAGGGCTTTTGCCGGGAGCAGGGCGGTGTGTGGCGCATCGCGTAGCGGTGGCTGCTTAGGCGCCGCATCGCGCAGCGGTGGACGCTCGGATCGCGCATTGCCCCGTATCGTGAAATATCGCGACATTGTAAGAGCGACGGCGAGTTCGGGTACAAGGGATGCAATGGCCGCTCGATGTGGGCTGCCGTTTTGAGCCTGGCGCGGTGTGGCGCATCGGCGGGCTCATCTGTTCCTCACGCCAACAAGGAGGTACTGATGGATTTCGAGAATTCTCAGACTAAGAAGAACCTCGAGGCGGCCTTTGCCGGCGAGTCTCAGGCACACACCAAGTATCGTTACTATTCGTCCAAGGCAAAGAAGGAGGGCTTTGTTCAGATCTCCAACATCTTTATGGAGACTGCCCTGAACGAGTCCGAGCACGCCAAGCTGTGGTTCAAGGAGCTGCATGGCGGCGAGATCCCCGGCACGCTGGAGAACCTGCGCGACGCCGCCGCGGGCGAGAACTACGAGTGGACCACCATGTACGATGAGTTCGCCAAGACGGCGGACGAAGAGGGCTTCACCGCCATCGCGGCGAAGTTCCGCGGCGTGGGCGCGGTCGAGCATGCACACGAGGAGCGTTACAACAAGCTCGCCGAGCGCGTCGAGAAGGGCGAGGTGTTCGCCCGCGAGGGCGTGAAGGTGTGGAAGTGCCTCAACTGCGGTCACCTGCACGTTGGCCCCGAGGCCCCCGAGATGTGCCCCGTGTGCGCTCACCCCAAGGCGTACTTTGAGGAGCAGGTCGTCAACTACTAGCACCGAGCGGTGTGAGTGATCGGAGTTGACGGTTGCTTTACGTGGAGCCTGCAGTCAACTACCGGCACCGAGCGGTGTGTGACCGGCTCTTACACGATTCGAGCACCCCGTGTCGACACCTTTGCATGAGGGGTTGACACGGGGTGTTTTCGGCGAGAAGCTGAAAGCGTCGTTCCATGCATGTTCTCCCTTAAGGAGGATGTTTGCATGGACCTTTTTCTAAGACGAGATCCGAATACGTTCGCGGGGCATCCTGATGCCGAGCCCCGCCCGCCGCGGCCTGATTCCTCGCGGGAGGAAAGGCGCTCCGCTCGCGAGGTCAAGAATGCCCCGGAGGCTGCTCCCGTTCCGCTCGAGGAGGCCTATGGGCCGGAGCGGAAATACGATACCCGTAGAGCGCGGCGGCGCGCTGTGCTCGGCGTTGTTCGCGCGGTGCTGCTCGTGTTGGCGGTCCCCCTCATGATGGCCGTCGTTTTTGTCGTTTCGTACGCGTTGACGTGCATTTTGGACGGCGCGACTCCCGAAGAGCTGATCGAGGCGCTCGCGATGTTGTACGAGCAGGCTCGTGAGCTTTTCACGCGCGCCCTTTCCGCCGCTTTTGCCTAGCGTGGCAATTGAAAAGCGCAAGCGTGGCAATTGAAAAGCACGGGGGTTGGATGGGGCCGTCCAGGTCGATGCGTCGCGTCCTCCTGATAAGATGGGGGAGTTTGGCCGATGGATTGTTCTGCGCGTGCGCGCGAAAGGTGGGCGCATGGAATTCGAGATGATTTCTGTGGTGGCGTCTGTTGTGGCGGCGGTGCTTGCCGGCTGTGCGGTCGTCCTGTCTGTTCGGGCGCGTAAGGAGCGAGCAGCGCGCGAGGAGGAGGTGGCGCGGACGGCGGAGGAGGCCTCGCGTGCACGTGAGGCCCTGGGGGCGGCGAATGCGGCGTTGAGCCAGCTGTCCGTCACGTTGCATGCGGTGCTCAATCAGGCGTCGAGTCTGTCCATCATCGAGCAGCAGCATTTCGAGGCGACTCAGCGCTCCTTTGATCAGACGGCTGCGAAGGTCGATGACGTGCGGCGCGAGGTGTCCCAGCAGCTCGACCTCAACCGCGATTCGGTTGAGCAGCGCTTGGACAAGGTGCGCGAGACGGTCGATGCTCAGCTGGGCGCGATTCGCGGTGATAGCGAGCGCAAGCTCGAGGCGATCCGCGTGACGGTTGACGAGAAGCTCGCCGCCACGCTGAACGACCGCCTGGGCGCGTCGTTCAAGCAGGTGAGCGACCAGCTCGAGGCGGTGTATCGCGGTTTGGGCGACATGCAGAGCATCGCCGCGGGCGTGGGCGACCTCAAGCGCGTGCTCTCGAACGTCAAAACGCGCGGCATTCTGGGCGAGGTGCAGCTCGGCGCCATTCTGGCGGACATCCTCACGCCCGATCAATATGCGGAGAACGTGGCAACCAAGCCGGGAAGCTCCGAGCGCGTGGAGTTCGCGGTCAAGCTGCCCGTGGAGGCGGGGGAGCCGGTGTGGCTGCCCATCGACTCCAAGTTCCCGGGCGATACCTACGAGCGCCTGCGAGATGCGATGGACGCCGGCGACGCCGAGGGGATCGCCGCCGCGCGCCGCGCGCTTGAGCAGGTGATCAAGCTCGAGGCTAAAGACATTTCGAGCAAGTACCTGAGCGTTCCCGAGACCACGAACTTCGGCATCATGTTCCTGCCCTTCGAAGGGCTGTACGCCGAGGTGGTCGACCGCCCAGGGTTGATCGAGTGTCTGCAGCGCGATTACCAGGTCAACGTTGCCGGTCCCTCAACTATGGCGGTCATCTTGAACAGCTTGCAGATGAGCTACCAGACGTTTGCCTTCCAGCGCCGCGCCGATGAGATTCAAAAGGTCCTCTCTGCCGTCAAGGCGGAGTTCCCCAAGTACCAGGCCGAGTTGCGCCGCGCGCTCAAGCAGATCGAGACCGCCGGTAAAACGGTGGACGGCATCATCAACACCCGCACGAACGTGATCGAGCGCAAGCTCAAGAGCGTGACGGCGTTGGAGGACGAGGTGCAGGCGGCGGAGCTGCTGGGCATCGAGGACCTAGAATCAGAGTAGGAAGGGACGGACATGCCACGAGAGACGAATGCGGCAAAGCGCGAGCGCGCCATTGAGACATGCCGTAGGTTGAACGAGCGCTACGGTCCGGTCGAGTGCTTTTTGGACCACGAGACGCCGTTCAGGCTGGTCATCGCCGTGCTGCTCTCGGCGCAGACCACCGACGCCCAGGTCAACAAGGTCACGCCTGAGCTGTTCCGCCGCTGGCCCACGCCCGAGGCCATGGCGGGCGCCACATATGAGGAGCTCTCCGGGGTCATCAAGTCGCTCGGTTTCTACAAGACCAAGGCGAAGCACTGCATCGAGTGCGCCCAGATGATCGTGGCGGACTACGGAGGCGTGGTGCCCGCGGACATGAAGGAGCTCGTCAAGCTTCCCGGCGTTGGCCGCAAAACGGCGAACATCGTGCTCAATGTGGGTTATGGCATCGTGGACGGCATCGCGGTCGACACGCATGTGAACCGCATCGCGCATCGTCTCAAGCTTTCGCCCAAAACGCATGAGAAGGAGCCGCTCAAGACGGAGCAGGACCTGCTCAAGATCTTGCCGCGCGAGTATTGGAACGACGTGAACCACCAGTGGATCATGCTCGGCCGCGAGATCTGCGACGCGCGCAAACCCCTGTGCGGCGAATGCCCCCTCGCCGACATCTGTCCCAGCGCCAAGGTGGGGTAGCTGCTCGGTCATTTTTCGTTTAGGTAAAATGGAAGTCAAACGCTTGCCGAAGAATCCATGCCGTTCACGGTAATTTGCGCTTGTGTGGAAATCGACGTCGCGGTATCTTCGGTTGCGCAAGGATTGTTACTGAGTTCGACCAGGCAAGACCCGCATCACTACCCGCAAGGTGTGATGTGGGTCTTTTTTATTGGAGGCTTGAGGCGGGTGCAGATCGTCAAGGTGTTCAACAACAACGCTGTCGCATCAATAACCGACGATGGCCAAGATGTTATCCTCACTGGTGCCGGCATTGGATTCCAAAAACATACGGGCGATGCGGTGGAGGAGAATGCGATTGAGAAGCGCTACTACTTCCATGATGGAGAGAGCGATTCGATTTATGGGCTCTTTGCTCACACTCCTGTCGAGTTCTTTAATATTTCTAAGTCGATTATGGATGAGGCTGAGAAGCGGCTCCACATTGTTCTCAAAGATCAGGTGCTTATTGCGTTAACGGACCATATTGTTTTTGCCGTTGAGCGCGCTCGGAACGGTGAAGGCTTTTCAAATCTGATGTTCTCTGAGGTGCGCGGTTTGTATCGAAGGGAGTATGAGATTGGCCTATGGGGCATTCACTTGGTTGAGGAGGCTTTGGGTATTCGCCTGCCAGAGGACGAGGCGTCTTTTATCGCCCTGCATATTCTGAACGGTCAGTCTGATCTTTCTGCGACTGCGGTGCTTGATACCATTCACTTGGTGAGCGGATGTATCCAAGTAATTGAGGAGCTGTATGGGATTACGTTTGATAGTGATGAGCTTAGTTACATACGTTTGACGACTCATCTGAAGTTCCTTGCACAGCGCATTTTTAGTGGCACGACAGATGAAGATGGTTTTTTCGACCAGCAGATGTTTGACCTGCTATGTGAGCGCAATCCTCTCGCACATGAGTGTGCAAGAAAGATAAGCGCTTTTCTCAAGTCCGATTTTTTGTATTCCCTGTCAGATAGGGAGGAGTTTTATCTGATGATCCATGTCTTAAAAACGATTGGATAGAAGAACCAGCTGACACAAGGGATTGTTACTTTTGGTAGGCAAGACCCGAAAGTCGCTTGGAATTCGTGATGCCGCTGCAAATGTGCCTGCAAACGCATCATTGGTTTCGGCGCTTTCGGGTCTTATCTATATAGGCACAGAACATGTACTGAACAGTTTTGGTGGCGCGTGCCACCTTTGCAGGAAAGGAGATGGGCATGAAGGACAAAATCGTCGGAGCAATGCAGCAGTTTTCCAAAGCTATTGTCGTCCCCGTTTTGTATCTTCCGGCCATTGGCCTGATCATGGTCGTGTGTAACTTTGTTACGAATGCGAACATTGTCGCCGCGGTTCCGTTTCTCGGTAACGAGGTGATTCAAACAGTATTCAGCATGGCATACACGGGATTGAATTCTATTTTCACGAATCTCGGTCCTATTTTTGCAATTGGTGTTGCTTTTGGCTTGGCAAAAAAGAAGAAGGAGCACGCCGCTCTTATTGCATTCATGTGTCTCTATATCTTCTGCGCTTCACAGAGTGCGTTTTTGACTCTAACTGGTCAGTTGCACGAAGCGACGGGCAACGGCCAGAACATGATGCTTGGCTTCCAAATCGTTGATATGGGCGTGTTTCTGGGCATTATTATTGGCGTGTTGGTTGGCGTGCTGCACAACAAGTATTGTGAAAAAGATTTGGGTGAGGTCTTCTCTGTATACGGAGGTACGCGCTTCGTCTTCCTGCTGTGCATTCCGCTGATGATGACCCTCGCCGTGCTCTTTGCGTTCGTGTGGCCTCCTATTCAAAGTGGAATTGCTGCCATTGCGACCTTCATTTCTACGTCGGGTGGCTTGGGTTACTTCACCTTTGGATTCCTTGAGCGCTTGCTCGTTCCTACGGGCTTGCATCATCTTCTTGGTAGTGCAATCTGGTACACCGATCTTGGCGGTGTTGCCGAGGTCGCTGGTGAGACCTACGCGGGTGCTTGGCCTATTGCTCTTGCGGAGCTCGGCGATCCCGAAACTGTCAAACTTTCGCTTACGACTATTTTCAACAATGTGACACTTGCAAAGGTGTTTGGTCTGACTGGCGCGGGCCTGGCCATGCTCTCTTGTGCCAAGCCGGAGCTTCGCAAGAAGGCAAAGGCCATTTACATCCCTGCAATCCTGACTTCATGTCTCGCCGCCATTACCGAGCCCATCGAGTTCACGTTCCTTTTTGTGAGCCCAATTTTGTTTGTTATTCACTCGCTGCTAACGGGCATCTTTTTCTTCCTGCTCTACTTCTTCCAGATTACCTGCTGCACAGCCGGTGGCATTTTTGAGACGCTGCTTTATAACGTGCCTGCGGGTATAGAAAAGACTGGCTGGCCTTTCTTTATCCTGCTCGGTTTGGTTCAGCTCGTTGTGTACTTCATTGTATTCCGTTGGTTCATTTTGAAATTCGATGTCAAGATTCCCGGACGCGATGATTCTGATGATGTCAAGCTGGTAACTAAAAAGGACTATGAGGCGGCGAAGAGTACGAATGCTGCTCAAGTTGTGGCCTCATCTTCGACCGACAATGCCTTGGGTATGCAGATTTACGCTGCGGTCGGTGGTATCCAGAACATCAAGTCTATTGATAACTGCTTCACGCGCCTTCGCATCGTTGTTAATGATCTTGACGCCGTTGATGAGGCGGCATTGAAGCTGACGGGATCGCGTGGTTTGGTGAAACGCGGCAAGGAGATACAGGTCGTATACGGCACGAATGTAAGCAAATTCCGAAAGGCGCTTGAAGACTACATGGAGGCCGAGGGGCTGCAGATCGCTTAGTGCTTCAACTTCGAACATATTGAAAGGAACAGACCTATGGAGCCGAAAATTATTACCATTGCCGGTGGCGGTAGCACGTATACACCCGGTGTCGTGAAGGCCATCCTGTCCAAAAAAGACACTTTTCCTGTAAAGGAAATTCGCGCTTACGATATCGACGCAGGGCGTCAAGACGATGTTGCGATTATTGTTCGTGAAGTGGTAAAGGCCAACTGCCCCGAATGTGTCTTTACGACCACCACGGATCCCGAAGTCGCATTTAGGGATACTGATTTTGTATTTGCCCAGATTCGTGTCGGAAAGTACGCAATGCGCGAGCAGGATGAAAAGATTCCGCTTCGCCATGGGGCAGTAGGCCAGGAGACTTGTGGATGCGGTGGTCTTGCATACGGCATGCGAACGATATTTCCGATGGTGGAAATATTGGATATGGTCGAAAAGTATGCCAACCCCAATCACTGGATTCTAAACTATTCAAATCCTGCCGCCATCGTTGCCCTCGCTTTGAAGAAGTTGCGTCCCAACGCTCGTATTATCAATATTTGCGATATGCCCGTTGCGATTATGAATGGTATGGCAGATATTCTGCACTGCGATCCCCACGATATCGTTCCCGATTACTTTGGGTTGAATCATTTCGGTTGGTTTACGGATATTTGGGTAAATGGCGAGAGTCGATTCGATGAATTGAAGAAGCACGTTTTGGAGCATGGCTATCTTTGCGACGTGCCCGATGAGCAGCATTGGGAGCCCTCGTGGGTTCATACGTACGGCAACGCTAAAACCATTATGCAGCGCTTTGGCGACTACCTGCCGAACACTTACTTGCAGTATTACCTGCTTAGCCAGGATATTGTCGATGAATCCAATCCGGATCATACGCGAGCAAATGAGGTTATGGAGGGACGAGAGAAGACGCTATTCGATGCTATCGCTCGGTATAAGGAGACTGGTAGCTACGATGACGGTATGTTTGTCGTGGGAGCCCATGGAACGTTTATCGTTGACCTTGCTGAGTCTTTGTGTCGCGAAAACGGGGGACGTTATCTGCTTATCGTGAAGAACGAGGGCGCAGTCGCTGATCTCCCTGATGACGCAATGGTTGAGATTCCATGTTATGTGTCGCCTCGTGGTGTGGAGAAGGTGAGCGTTGGCCACATTCCGACGTTCTATAAGGGCATGATCGAGCAGCAGTATGCATCTGAAAAATGCCTGGTAGAGGGTGCGATTGAGGGGTCATATCAGAAAGTTCTCATGGCATTCTCTCTCAACAAGACTGTTAAGTCCTCAACTCAGGCTCAGGCTATTCTTGATGAGATGATTGATGCGAACAAGGGTTATTGGCCTGAACTTGCCTAGTTGCTGCGCATGGGAAATTGCACGGGTGTGGGCCTGATCGATATCGCAGCATTTAAAGCGCGTGATTAGGTAGGCCGCGATGGCCGGAGCTCAATGAGGCCGGGAGGGCAGTGCCCCTCCGGCCTCATTTCTTATGACGAGTACAGCCAGCTTGTGGTACGGAGGACTTTTTTGCGGCATTTGGGGTGGAGTATTTCTTCGACGATTTTTATTTGATGCCAAGGTGGGGTGACTGTAAACGATTTGTTGCAGTGAAAAGCGTGCCTGTCGGGTAATAACGGACTTGTGCGTGAAGAAACTGCAGGTAGCTTGGTTGATACTTCTATGGTGTATCCGGGGGGGGGGTGACGCTTTCACTGCAACAAATCAATCCGTCTTTCGTCACGACCTTGCGATAGGATGATTCGAGTGCTTGGGTGCCCCAGAAGCGGCGTTGGATGGGAGCCTGGGAGCATGGTGAATCGCTGCGGGCGGGCGGTATGGATGCAAGAGATGCGGGTGACGCGCCAAGGGTTTTTGGCCGGCGCGGCGAGCTTGGCTTTCTTACCTGCCATGCGAATGCTCACTGGATGCTCGGACGTGCAAGTGATTGACTCGTATTTGGAGCGTCATGCGGTTTCGCTTCATCTTGATTGGGAAGACGGTGCGTTTCCGCTTGAGAACATGGACAAGTATCGAGTTCTTCTTGCTGGCGAAAGCCATGGGTTTGCAAAGAACTACGAGGCCAAACGAGCTCTTGTGACTTCACTGCATGAGCAAATGGGCATGAGCCACGTTCTTTTGGAGTGCGGTGTGGGGGCGGGCATGCTCCTTGATCGGTACCTTGAGACGGGTGACGAGGACGTGCTCGATGTCTTTGTGCAATAGGCGCAGGGAACGGCAGCAGGTTGCCGGGAGGAAATTGACTTTTGGCATTGGCTGCGTGAGTACAACCTTGGTCTTTAGGAGTCGCGCCGCATCCATGTTCACGGCGTGGATATTGACCATCAGACATACCTTGCGTTGTGGGCGCTTCGGCATATAGTGACGCTGGACGCTGTTAGCGTCGGAAAATATTAGCCAAGTATAGTCGGCCGAGATTGACCAATCCCAGCCGACCCATTCTAGCCAACACGCCCGCATCTATGACTTTCCTATCGCTTTCCTACATCCCCTCGGGCTGGATCCCCCTCACCTTCACCGCCTGGGGGACGGCCTCCACCGAGTACGTGTCGAGCCCCCTGCCGCGGTAGCTCGGGCCCCGCATCACGAACACCGACGCCTTGTCGAACAGCCTGTCGAGGGCGCAGAGGAGCGTGTCGTCGCCCGTGAAGAACTCGTCCCACCCGCTCGGTGCGATGTTGCTCGTGAGGACCATCGCGTTCGGTCCCTCCTTCTCGTAGCGCCTGTCGACGACGTCGAAGAACAGGTCGGTGCACGGCCTGTCGTAGACGCATCTTCCCACCTCGTCCACGATGAGGCACGACGGCTTGACGAGCGAGGAGACGACCCGCGAGGTGTTTCCCCGCTGGACGGCCTTCTGGAACCTGTCCCTGAGCTCGGTCGCCTTGATGTAGTAGGTCTTGAGCCCCCGCATGCAGCACTCGCGCCCGTAGGCCTGCGCGAGGTGCGTCTTCCCTATGCCGCCGGGCCCGACGAAGGCGACGTTGCGGTGCGCGTAGAGGTCGGCCAGCGACGGGAGCTTGCCCAGCGCGGCCGCGTCCCGGCCCTGGATCCTGGAGAAATCGAAACCCTCGAAGGTCTTGGGCTCGCGCCTGGGCAGCCTGCTCAGCCTCAGCAGCGTCTCGATGGGGGCGAGCCTCCTCTTCTCCGCGAGGTAGGAGAATGTGGCGGCAACGGCGGCCATCTCCCCGTCGCCGAGGTCGAGGTCCGAGGCGAGGTGATACTGTCAATGAGAAATTACCCATCTACACCAACGAAACTTACCCGATCGCGCCAACGCCCGTTGGCCAGCGGCGCCAGCCGACCCTACCCGGTTTCGGCTACTTCTGCTCCTCCTTCCTCTCCACCGGGACGTCCTTGAGCCTGTAGGAGCGCCCGGTTATCCTAACGATGTGGCAGTGGTGGCATATCCTGTCCGCTATCGCGCTGGCGGCGACCTCGTCCCCGAAGACCTTCGCCCACCCGCCGATGCCGACGTTCGTGGTGATTATCGTCGAGCGCTGCTCGTAGCGCGTGCCGACCAGCTGGAACAGCAGGTCGGCGCCCCCTTCGTCGATGTCCAGGTAGCCGAGCTCGTCTATGATGAGGAGCTTGGAGTGCGCATAGTACTTGAGCCTCTTCTTCAGGATGCCCCTCGCCTGGGCGTCCCTCAGGTCGTCGACGAGCCTCGCGCAGTCGATGAACTTGACCTCGCGACCCGCCCTCACGGCCTCGACCCCGATGGCGACCGCGAGGTGGGTCTTCCCGACGCCCGGGCTCCCCACCAGCAGGACGTTCTCCGCCCGTTCCATGAACCTGAGGGTGGAGAGCTCCTCGAGAAGCGGGCGCGGGACCGACGGCTGGAACGTCCAATCGAAGTCCGCCAGCGTCTTCACGCACGGGAGGCCGGAGGAGCGTATCCTCAGCCTCGTGATCCTCTCGGTCCTCGCCTCCACCTCGACCTGGGTCATCTCCGCGACCGCGCGGGCGAGGTCGGCGTCCCCCTCCGCCACCATCCTCATGTAGTCAGGCAGCATGGATGCCATCTCGTGGAGCCCGAGCGTGCACAGGTTCGCCTGCGCCCGGATGTAGGGGCTGGCCTCGCCCACCGCCGCCGTCACAGCCCGCCCCCGATCCCCTCGAGCAGCTCGAGGTTGGCCCGGGCCTGCTCGCGGATGTCGGCGTCGGCCGCCCACGCCTTCCCGGCCATGGCCTCGACGTAGTGGTCCTCGGTATAATTGATGCGCGCGGAGCCCCGCGAGGCATCGTGCACGGCGACGAGCCCACCCGCCACGGTGACCCGTATCTGCCCGCCCGGCATCGACACCACCCTGGCCTTCCTGCCTATGCACCCGCGGGGCACCGACCACTGCCTGCCCGCCGCCCTGACCAGCATCGTCGGGGGCACGACCTGCTCGGTGACGTCGCCGACCATCGACTCGAGCAGCGCGACGTTGCCGATCGGCCGCAGGTGCTCCTTTTCCCGCAGGAACAGCGCCGCCGGGGGCAGGCCGGTCGTCTCGTTGGGCTCGGAGTTGCTCCTCGACTCGATCCGCGCTATCGCCTCGAGCAGGCCCTCCAGCCCGACGAAGTCGCCGTCGTAGGCCAGAAGGCGCGACAGGAACCTGTTGGCCGACTCGTCCTTGCCCTTCGTCTGCGGCGTGCGGGTCCTGCAGAGCTGCAGCTCGAATCCCGCCTCCCTGGCGAAGCGGGACACCCGCCCGTTCTTCTCCCTTCGGCCCGACGATGCGCTCACGACCGCCGCCATGTTGTCGGTGAGGCACTCCTGCGGGACGCCGCCCATGAACCTGAACGCGCCGAGCAGGCACGCCAGCAGGTCGTCGGTCGTCCTGGTCGGGGAGTAGGTGAACTTGTGCAGCCTCGAGTACCCGAGCGTCGCCGTGAACACGTTGAACTCGAAGACCTCGCCGTTCGCGTCGACCATCCTGACGTCCTCCTTCCAGTCGAATTGCAGCTGGCGGCCCGGCGGGGTCTCGAAGCGCGGGTGCGCCTCGGAGTCGCGGGCGGCGCCGAACTCGATGCCGCGGCTGCGGCAGTACGCGGTGAAGGCGTTGTAGCCGGGCAGCCCCGCGCCTGCGTGGCGGTGGAGCAGGTACTCGTGCACGGCCCTCTTGGTGACGCCCGGCAGCCCCGCCTTCTCCTCGATCACCTCCCTCACCGCGTCGAACCCGCTCGGCCGCGGCGGCCTGTCGGCGGGCGCCTCCCCGAGGCGCCAGTACTTCGCCACGGTCTTCCGGTCCATCCCGTGCCTCCGCGCGACCTCGCTGAAGTTCGGCTTGGCGCCGGCCTGCCTGTACATATTCAGCTCTCCCATCACGTTCCTCTCCATCAAGGTCCTCCTTTCGAGCGGCGCTCGAGCGGAGGGTACTTCGTTGGTCTGGTTGGGTAAAGCCGATTGGCGCGAACGGCCGTTGCGAATTGGTGCGACCGGGATTCCCGCTTGGTGTGAATGGGGATTTTTATATTGGCAGTATCACGAGGGTCGCGAGCTCCTCCGCCCCGACGGCGATCCCGAGCCTCGACGCGGCGTCGCTAGCGAGCTCGTAGGGGCTCGCCCCCGCGCCCGCCATCATTCGGCCCTCCCGAAGTCGAACCTCTCGAAACCGGGCTTCGTCCGGGGCGGGGCGATCTGCTCGACCACGGTCCCGACCGGCTGGGTCGGCAGCTCCTCGGGCTGGACCGGCGATGCCTCCCACTGGCCCTCGCACCAGCTGTCGGCGCCGGTGCCGACAGCGTGGGCGACGAGCTTGCGGGAGAGGTCGTCGCTGTATATGTGCACCACGCGCCCCTCCCGGTTCACCCTGCACTCGCGGCGGCCGTACCAGTAGGGCACGCCGTAGCGGTGCCCCTCGAAGCTCACGAAGCCGTCGAAGGAGATCTTCCGGCGCGGGCACAGGTACCGCTCGATCTCGGCCGTGACCTCGAGCGGCCTGGTGTTCGCCGAGCACGCCGCCTCGTGCTCGCGCATCGGGACGCACGCCGCCGGGCGCCGCCAGCGGCCTCCCTGCTCGGCGCACCAGAGGGCGGCCTCCCGGTTGAGGGCGTCAAGGTCGCTGAAGGACCTTCCCGCGAGGAAGTTCCCCTTCACGAAGCGGACGAGCCTCTCCACCTTGCCCTTCGTGTAGGGGTGGCGCGGCCTGCACAGCCTGGTGCGGAAGCCGACGGCGCCCATGAACTCGGCGTAGTCGGCCTGCCAGACGGGCCGGCCGTCGGCATCGCGGCGGACGACCACGCTCTTCATGTTGTCGGTGAGCACGGTCGCGGGCACGCCCAGCGCCGAGAACGCGTGCAGCATCCCGATGAGGAGGTTCTCCTGGCGCGCGTTCGGGAAGAACTCGACGTGGGCGCTCCCGCAATGGTGGCAGACCATGGCGAAGCAGGCCATCCGCGCCCGCTCGCCGCCGGGGCGCTCGACCGCGACGAAGCCCCAGTCCATCTGGTAGGCCTCCCCGGGCGCCGTCCTGAAGCGCTGCCCGCGGCAGCCCTGCGGGGCCGCCTGCCGCCTCTTCGCGGGCACAAGGTCCCGGTGCGCCGCGATGTAGGTCTTCACCGTGGTGAGGCCGCCGGCGTAGCCCTGGGCGACCAGCCGCTCGAATATCACCTGCGAGTTGGTGACGCCCTTCCGCAGGAGATCGTCCACCAGGCCGGTGTGTCCGGCGAGCACGCCCGGCGCGGCCCTCCTCCCGCTGTTCCCGTGGGGCAGGGCCCTGAACCCGTGGGCCCTGATCGTCCTCGCCCGGGAGCGGGTGAGCCCCGTCCTCCTGCAGAACTCCGCGAGGTTGCATGCCTGCGGGTCGAACCCGTCGCCCTCCTCCGCGGCCATCTCCCGGAGCGCCGCGTCTATAATCTCCTGTAGGTCATCGTGTCTCTCGTTCACCTCAATGGTCCTCCTAACGCCGGCGTGTTGGCACCGCCAGCGTAGTGGCGGCGGGGAGGCACGGTGGCTATTATTCGGTGACCGGAATTGGTCAAAATCGTTTGACTATTAGCGGCTAAAATCGCCCGGCGCTAACAACGCTGCCGTTTCTGAACCAGTCGCCGCGTTTGCGCAAACGCTGTCCAAAGAGCTTGACGAGCACGATCCCGCAGAAAGTCCTCGAGTACTTTTTGATTCGCAAACATTTGCGGCGTTGGACGAGCTTCTGCAAGACCACCAAGCAGATGCGCGCGCATGTTTTGCAAACGACTACGAGATGGTTGAGCTTCTTGTTCGTGGACATCGGGCACTTCGAGAGTATTACATGCTGCCGGAGTCAGAGCAAAATCTCACCGACATGCGAGACGAATATATGGCTCGGGTATTTGACGTGCTTGACCGGGGCTCGCAGGGCCGCGTGTATTTTGGTCAGTTTGGGTCGGCACATGTTCAGGGCGCGCCTACGGGAGACTATGCGAATGCCGAGGGCTACGCCTCATTTGCCATGCGCCTTGCTGGGGAGGACTCGACCGCATGCGGATCAGTTTGCTTGTTGCTATATGCGTATTACGATGGCGAACGCGATATGTTTCGGTCAATCTCGAGCGATTTTCAGGAACGACTTTCCCCGTGGAAGGGTGAGGATGTGTTGATTGATTTGGCAGCTCCAAACAGCCCCTTCGATAACGCTGTCGTAGTCTTCGAGAATGGGGATATCTCTGCTTCGACTTGCTATCAACAGCTTGTGCTCCTCTCCAACATGAATATGGTGTCGACTTTGCCGCAGTGACCTTGCGGTAGGATTGTTCGGACACACGAATACGTCGTCCACCCCGCCCGAAACGTTGTTTGGGCGGGCTTTTGGCGTTACGAAAGGTTGCCCATGCTCATCCATCGCATTGCCGCGCAGCTGTATACCGACGAATCACTCCAGGCCATCGAAGCGGCGCTGGCGGCTGGGGAGGATGCCACGCTGGCCGTTTCCCAGTCCGCGCGCACGCTCATGGTGGCGGCGCAGTTCGCCCGCCGCCCGCGCCCGACGGTCTACATCGTCTCGGGTGAGGAGGCCGCCGACCGCGCGGCTCGTGCGATTGCGGCGTATGTGGGCGCGGAGCACGTGGCGCGTTTCCCGGAGCGCAAGGATTATCCCTGGAAGAACACCGAGCCCGATGACGCCGTGGTCGCCGCGCGTTGCGCCGCCATCGCCCGGGTGGCGCAAGGCGAGCCGTGCGTTATGGTCGCCTCTGCGCGCTCGCTCTTGCGTTGCGTGCCCCCGGCATCGAGCCGTTATTGGGCATCGACGACGTTCAAAGTGGGGGAGGAGATCTCCTTTGAGCGCGTGCCCGAGCTGCTGGTTGGCATGGGCTACACGCGTGCGGATGCCGCCGACATGCCGGGACTCTTCCGCGTGCACGGCGACACGGTTGACGTGTGGGCCGCGCAGGCGACGGCGCCTGTGCGCATGGAGTTTTTCGGCGACGAGATCGACCGCATCCGCCTCATGGTCGCCTCAACCGGGCAGACCATCGGCGACGAGGATGCCGTCGAGATCTCGCCCGTGCGCGAGCTCGCCCTCACCGACGATGCCGTAAAGCGCATCTCTGCGGCACTGTATCTGCCCGCGCAAAACGACACCGAGCTCGCCGCGCTGCTCGAGTTGGTGCAGGCGCGTGTGGTCACGCCGGAGCTCGAGCGATTCTTGCCGCTCATGTACGAGGGGACGGTCAGCCCGCTTGCGCACGTCCATAGCGATGCGCTGGTCATCCTGTCCGAGCCCCGTTCGCTGTTCGACGACTGCACGCGTGCGTACGAGGACCTGGAGCGCCGGGCCGCCGAGGCCAAGATCGCGCGGCTGGACGGTTTGTACGTGCGCCCGCAGGAGCTCGACTTTGGCCGGCAACAGCGCCTGAACTACGTGAGCCTCATCCGCGCAGGCGGCACGGTGACCGCCGAGCTCAAGATCGAGCAGCCCGCGCTCTCCGGGTCGGATACGCGCTTCATGAACCGCATCCAAGAGGTGGTGAACAACCGTTTTGCCTGCGTGTTCGCCATTCCCGACCGCGGCGCGCGCGAGTCGATGGAGCTTTCCTTCACCGACGAGAACATCCCTTTTGAGGAGTCCCTGCAAGCAGCGCCCGAGAACACGGGCGCGGTGGGCAGCTCCGATGTGCGCGTGACGCTGCTCAAGCGTGATGCGGACAAACTCAACGAGCGCGGTATCGAGGATGGCGCCCCGATCACCGTCCCCACCATCACGCGTGGCCGGGTGACTTTTGTCGATGCCCCCATCCCCTCGGGCGTGGTGGTACCCAGCGCGCATGTGGCGGTGTTCAGCCTCGCCGACCTGAATAGCCGCATGGACGGCCGCCGCGGGCGCGCGCGGCATCGCGTGGACATCACGGAGGTGACCTTCCCATTCAAACCGGGTGATTACGTGGTGCACAGCACGCACGGTGTGGCCCTCTTTGCCGAGATCGTTCGCCAGGAGGTTGGAGGCAAGGAGCGTGACTACTTCCTGCTCGAATACGCCGGCGGCGACAAGCTCTACGTGCCGCTTGAGCAGGTCGATCGCATTACGTGCTACGTGGGCCCCGATGGCGACAACCCGCGCCTTACCCGCCTGAACACCGCCGACTGGAGCCGCGCTACGGCAAAGGCGCGCAAGAGCGCCAAGAAGCTCGCCTTCGACCTCGTGGACCTCTACACGCGCCGCAGTTCGATCACGGGTTTTGCCTTTGGGCCGGATAGCGCCGCGCAGGTCGAGATGGAGGAGAGCTTCCCCTACGACGAGACGCATGACCAGCTCGACGCCATCGCCGACATCAAGGCAGACATGGAGTCCACCAAGCCCATGGATCGCCTGCTGTGCGGCGACGTGGGATTCGGCAAGACCGAGGTGGCCCTGCGAGCGGCGTTCAAATGCGTGGACGGCGGCCGGCAGGTCATGGTGCTGTGCCCCACCACGATTTTGGCGCAGCAGCATTACGAGACGTTCTTCGAGCGCTTCGCCCCGTTCGGCGTGGAGGTCGAGGTGCTCTCGCGCTTCCGCACGCCGGGGCAGCAGCGCCGCGCGCTGGCCGCGTTCGCGGAAGGGAAGGTCGACGTGCTCATCGGCACGCACCGCCTGCTTTCCGCCGACGTGAACCCGCATGAGCTAGGCCTGGTGATCATCGACGAGGAGCAGCGCTTTGGCGTTCAGCACAAGGAGCAGCTCAAGAACATGCGCGAGCAAATCGACGTGCTCACGCTCTCGGCAACGCCCATTCCGCGCACCATGCAGATGGCGATGAGCGGCGTGCGCGACATGAGCCTCATCACCACGCCTCCCACCGGCCGCCGCGCGGTTGCGGTGCACGTGGGCGAGTACGACCCGGACGTGGTGAGCGCGGCCATCCGCCTGGAGATCGGCCGCGGCGGGCAGGTGTACTACGTGTCCAACCGCGTCAAGACCATCGACGATGCGGTTGAGCGCGTGCTCGAGGCCGCCCCGGAGGCGCGTATCGGCGTGGCGCACGGCAAGATGAGCCCGCGCGAGGTCGAGGACGTGATGGTGCAGTTCGCCACCAAGAAGATTGACGTGCTCATCGCCACCACCATTGTGGAGAGCGGTATCGACAACGCGAGCGCCAACACGCTCATCATCGAGGATTCGCAGCGCTTGGGCTTGGCGCAACTGTACCAGCTCAAGGGCCGCGTGGGCCGCTCCGCCACGCAGGCGTACGCGTACTTCATGTTCCCGGGCGAGCTGCCGCTCACCGAGGAGGCCACGGCGCGCCTCACCGCGCTTTCCGAGTTCCAGGACCTGGGCAGCGGCATGCGCATCGCCATGCGCGACCTCGAGATCCGCGGCGCGGGTTCTCTGGTTGGCGCCGAGCAGCACGGCAACCTGTCGAGCGTGGGTTTTGACCTGTTCACGCAGATGCTGGGCCAGGCGGTTGCCGAGGCGCGCGGCGAGTCGGGCGGCGCGGACGTTGAGCAGGCGGGCGTGGGCATCAACCTGCCGGCGGACTTCTTCCTCTCCGAAGAGTACGTGCCCGCCGTGGACCGCCGCGTGCTCGTGTACCGCAAGCTTGCGGCGGCAGACATGCTCGAGGCCGTGGATGCGCTGCAGGAGGAGTGCGAGGAGACGTTCGGCGAGTTGCCCGAGGCCGCGCAGAACCTGTTCGACCGCACGCGCATCCGCATCCGTGCGGATCGTTTGGGCTTGGAGAGCGTGTCGCTGGTTGCGGGCAAGCTCACGTACCAGGGCGTTGACGTGCCCAAGGACGTGGCGTTCGAGCTGCGCACCAAGCTGGGCGCGATCAGCTTCCCCAAGACGCGCAAGTTCACCGTGCCCTATAAAGCGGGTGCCGGCGCGGGCAGCGGCGTGGGCCGCGGCCTGAACGCCGATGTCTCGAACGGCGGCATGGGTCCCGTCCAAGCGGCGCTCGCGATCCTTACGCAGCTTGGTCCCAGTGGCGATGACGATTAGGTGCGTATGGGGGGCGGCGAGGGCGCGCAGCTTGAGCCGCGTTCGGACCTCCCTATTTCTTGTCAGATTTCGGGAGCGTCGGTCAGAATGAGGGGATTAAATTCACTCGATGATTTCAGGCCAAGAAACTGCTGGTCCGAAGAGGGGATTTCCTGGCGTTTTATATCGTGTGATATAGCGCGAAGAGAGAAGATCGAACAGGTACGTGATGGCGTACTTTGAATAAACGCCTAGTTCGTCGATACCGTTTCCACGATCACTCAGGTAGTATGCCTTGTCAAAATGAGAAGCGGTATCTTTGCTGGAGAACGCGGTGATGAGCACCTTCTTCGCAGTTCTCGTCCACATGCGTTCGTCAAGCTCTCGGGCAAACATACCGGAAACCGATACCACGATAACCAAAGAGTCATGGTACGTTTCAACGTGCATGGGTGGCTTTCCGTTCTCTTGCGTGTTGAGGCGTATGACTTTGCCTGCAAAGAACATTTCCTGCTGGAAGCGCGTAAGATTGCCGCTCACATTGTTGGTGCAGAGCAGTTCGACGTTACGGTGCTGCACGATTTCGTTTGCGAGTTCGTCGAGTAGGGTGTCGGAAATCCTGCTTTCCACTTCCGCATACATCTCCATCATACGGACGTCGAGTTCGGCGCGGTATTCGCTGAAGCTGAGATTAGGATCACGGTGCCTGAAGTCCGAGGGAAAGACCAGCTGCGAGAAAGAGTTTTTCAATTCGCTCAGGCTCTGATATCCCAGGCGGTTGCAGAAGCGGCGAACAGCCGATCTCGTCACATGGGCCTTCTCAGTTATGGTGCTTACATTGATAGCCTCGGAATTACGCAGGTTGGAAATAAGGTATCGAGCAATTGCGACGTCGTTGCCGTCGCGCTCTTCGTTGATTATTGAACTGATGATGTTTAGCAGGCCAAAGCTGTGGTTGCTCAAAATGATCCCTCGCGAACGGTCTCCGAACGATGGTTCATTTAATGAATCATAGCAGGCGAATTCCCTTTCTATACTTCAAATCAGATGGCGCCACGTTCAAAGGGAAGTGGGAAACCACCCGCGTAGACGGAAGGGGGATGGACGCATGGATGCACAGGGCTATGCAAATCTGCAGCTACCGGATTTCTTGTGGGGCTCCGCTACGGCGGCGTATCAGTGCGAGGGAGCTTGGGACGAGGATGGTAAGGGCCTTGGAGAGTGGGATTATTTCAACCACACGAGTGCCAAGAACATCAATAACGTCGACGGTGACGTCTCGTGCGATTTCTACCATCGATATGAGGAAGATATTCGACTACTGGCGGATGGCGGTCAAAATACCTATCGGTTTTCGATTGCCTGGAGTCGTATTCTGCCCAACGGCGTCGGCGAGGTTAACGAGGAAGGCGTTGCGTTTTACAACCGTGTGATTGATTGTTGCGTTGAGCATGGCGTCGTTCCAAACGTTACGCTGTTCCACTACGACCTTCCCTATGCCCTGGCTTGTAAGGGCGGCTGGCTGAATGCAGACGTCGCCAAGTGGTTTTGTGACTATGCCAAGATCTGCTTTGAGCGCTTTGGTGACCGTGTGAAGGTGTGGGCGACAATCAATGAGCCTCACTTTTATAGCTACTGCGTAAATATGCTGGGCAATTACCCGCCCAACAGGTCTCTTGATATGCAGTCCTTTATGCAATATCAGTACCACCTGATGCTTGCCAGCTCTTTGGCAGTTCGCGCGTATCGAGAGATGGGCGGCGACGGCATCATCGGCGTTGTGCACGATGGCGGTGTGGTCGAGGTCGACCCGACGGCCGAGCATCCCGAAGAAGTGTTTCGGGGCGCCGACTTTATGGCAAACCGTATGATTCTCGTTCCGTGCCTGCAGGGCAGGCTCCCCGAGGAAATGGACGAGATGCTTCAAAAGCTCGACGTCTTGCTGTATCGCGTTCCGGGTGACGAGGAAATCTTTGCCCAAGGCGTTGGCGACTACATTGGCTTGAACGTTTACTGCCGCGAGTATGCAACGGATTGGCGCGGTGGAGAGACGCAAGTTTCTGCCAACAACAAGGGTGGTTCGAGTAAAAAGCTAGAGGGAAAGGTGATTGCTCCGCTGTATCAGACCACGTGCGATCCGGATGTTCCCCGCAACAAGTGGGGGCGCGAGATCCTTCCGCGTGTCATGTACAGCACGATTATGGATATTGTGGACCGCTACGATAATCCGCTGATCTTTATCACGGAGAACGGGCACGGCGCGTATGAGGACCCCGATGCTGAGGGCGTGGTTCACGACGAAGAGCGCATTGAGGTATTGGGCCAGTTTGTCGAGCACATGATGCGCGCCCGCGCGGAAGGTGCAAATGTTCACGGGTATTACGTATGGTCGACGATGGATTTGTACAGCTGGATCAACGGTTATCAAAAGCGCTATGGATTGGTTCGGATTGACTTTGACAACAATCTGGCGCGTGTTCCCAAAAAGAGCTGGTACTGGTATCGCGACCTGATTAACGGCTATCTAAATCAAAGTGAATAGGAGGCATGAGATGAAATACGAGAAGATGTCGCAATCTATTCTTGCCGCAGTTGGTGGTGTGGAGAACATCACGTCTGTCACACATTGCGCCACCCGTTTGAGGATCGACGTAAAAAAGCTGGATGCAGTAGACCTCGATGCAGTCAAGAAGGCGCAATATGCGCTTGGTGCCGTGGTGAACGGCGGCCAGCTGCAGGTCATTATCGGCCCGAACGTGACTGAGGCCTATAACGATTTTCTCGAGGTCGCGGGAATCGATTTTGGCGCGGGTGTCGTTGCTGACGATGAGGGTACGATTGCCGACATGGCGGCTTCGATGAAAAACAACGGTGCGGTCGGTTTGGTCGAGAGGCTCGGCAACATTACCGCTCAGATTTTCATGCCCATCGTCCCAGCGCTCATCGTGGGCGGTCTTATTCTCGCTATCAAGAATCTCTTGGTGAATTATTGCGGGTTTAGCACCGATAGCGGTACTGCGCAGGTGCTGCTGGCGATTTTCGATGCAGCCTTCACGTTCCTGCCGGTTTGGATCGGATACCAGCTCGCTTCGATTCTCAAGATGCAGCCAATTATGGGAGCTCTCCTTGGCGCAATCATAGTGAGCCCGTCGATAAGCGGGGTAGAGGGCCTCGATTTCCTCGGGATGCCCATTCCGGCCATTGGCTACGGCGGAACTGTTGTGCCCATCGTCCTCGGCGTTGTGTTCATGTCGGCGGTGGATCGCGTTCTGCAGAAGATCATTCCAGATGTCGTGAAGTTGTTCATCAAGCCGCTGTTGACCATGTTCATTGTCGTTCCCGTGACCCTTTTGGCTCTCGGCCCCGTCGGTTCCATGATGGGTTACGCGTTGAGCGATGCCGTTACGTGGCTTATGCAGCATGTCGCAGTGATCGCCACCCCGATCTTCGCAGCAATCAATCCGTATCTTGTCATGTTGGGTCTCGATAAAGCCTTTATTGCCATTGAAGTGAACAGTCTGGCGCAGCTTGGGTATGCGCCCATCATCTTTGGCTTCATTTCGAATTTGTGCATCGGTGCGACTTGTTTGGCGCTTGCGAGCACCATCAAAGGAGACGCTGCCCGTAAGGGTATGGTGACCTCTTTTGGCATTACTGCGCTGTGCGGCGTTACCGAGCCTGGATTCTACGGTGCCCTCGTCGAGCGTCCCCGTCTGCTGCTGGGTACGGCTATCGGCGCCCTGTCGGGCGGCCTCATCGCCGGCATCTTTGGGCTCGTTGAGTATGTCGCCGGTGCCTGCCCTGGCTTGCTGTCCGCCCTCATTTTCATCGCTCCCGATGGAGGCATGGGCAACTTCTTCCTTGCCTGCGTGGTTGCTGCGGTGAGCATTACGGTGAGCTTCATCGCAACGCGTGTGATTATCGCTAAGTTTGAGAAATAGTTTGCTCGAGTTCACTTGAGTTCGCGCGAGGGACTTGCTCCGTCTTTGATATTCATATCGAGGACGGAGCTTTTCTATAGCTGGACTATTGGATGGCTATTTTTGTCGGGCTTTTGTTGGGCTTTCTCATTTGTAGAAAGGGGTTGTGAATGCGCGTTCGATATGGGTACTTTCTCGTCTTGCTGGGTGCCCTGTTATGGGGAAGTGTGGGTGTCTTTTCGCGTGCATTGGGTCAAATGGGTTTGACGGCGATGGAGATTGCGGCGCTTAGGATGCTCATCGCCAGTGTGTTTCTCGTGCCCGTTTTGTTTGCGATGGGTATGGGCAAGAGGTTCGAGGAAGGGGCTGGGAGGAATTCTCTGCGATTTTTTCGGATCTCGCGTCGAGGGCTGTTTTGGAGCGCGCTCGTCGGTTTCTTTGGTCTCGCTTTGGCCAGCGCTACATATTACGCGGCTATAGAGCATATTGGTATGTCGACTTCTTCGGTGCTTATGTGCACGTCTCCCATGTTTGGGGTTGTGCTCGGGCGCCTGCTATATGGAGAGGGAATCACCTCTCAGAAGATCATTTCTTTGGTATTCAACGTCATGGGCTGTGCGTTTGCCGTTACAGGTGGAGTGTTCGAAATTGGGTCGATTTCCCCTATCGGAGTTGGAATGGGTATTTGTTCCGGTTTGATGGGTTGCCTGCTTACCATGTTCAGCAAGGCGGCAACACGATATGCCCATCCGCTCACTGTTGTGTTTTATGGATTTACGGCGGGTGCGGTCTTATTGTTTTGTTTTGCGAACCCGTTTACGGCAGTCGCCAGAGGCGTGCCGTCGGAGTTCTATTGGGTTGCGGCCGCATTCGGATTACTTCCGACGGTTCTAGCATACCTGTTTTACATGACGGGGCTCTCAAAGGGGCTCGAAGCGTCCGAGGTTCCCGTAATTGCATCGTTCGAAACGGTGACGGCTGTCGTATTGGGAGTTGTTTTATTTAAGGAGCCGTTCGGCATGGGAAAGCTGATTGGCGTCTGCCTTGCGTTGGTGTCAATAGACATAATGAGCTTTGACATGGCGGAGCAGCGTAGGAAACTTATGAAAAGAGCGCGACCAATGCAAAGGTTGTGCGAGGTTAGCGCAACAAGACAAAAGACGGCGCAGGGTTAGCGCAATAAAGCAAAAGGTCCAACTCCAAGTGGAGTTGGACCTTTTCCATGCCATGTATCGACACGAGGATTAATGCGAAGAACTAGTCCTCGGCGATCTCGGTGATGGCACCGGCGGGGCAGGCGTCCTGGCAGGCGCCGCAGGCCACGCAGGAATCCTCGTCGGTGACGGTGGCGACGTCGTTCAGCTCCAGAACGCCGGCCGGGCAAGCGTCAACGCAAACGCCGCAAGCGATGCACTCGTCAGCTTCAATAATCGGATGAGCCATGGTAGTTCCTCTCTGTTGTGCCCGATGCGAATAGGATGATGAGCACTGGGCTTTCGGCAAAAATATACCGTGTCGCCCATTGATTGCAACCCCTTGAGATGTTCTTCCTTATACCGCTCGCCGGGTTGGCTCGTCTGTCCACGAATGCCCCGCTTCTCTTTGATGTGGTGGTTGCTGGAAAGCCGTTTGCCGTTTGATATCGGCCTTTTAACCCTTTGCGAAGCACGTTAGAACGGGTTGAGTGGTTGGAGATGCTACTCTCGGACCGTTTTGACGATATCCGATATCGGTGTGTCGCCGAGTCGGCGGAACCTATTTGGAGATGCACGTGAGAAGGAAGATGTGCACGCTTGTCATGGCGGCTGTGACGCTGATGTCGGCCACTTTGGCTCCCTATTCGGAGGCGGTCGCCTTGGAGTCGGGATCTCGCGCCGGTGCCGTAGCCGCGCCAAGCGTTGAGGGCGCGGCATTGAAAGATCAAAACGAGCTCCGTATGTGGTACACCGAGCCCGGTTCGTTTGATGACTGGGAGAACGATGCCCTAGTGATCGGAAATGGCAAGACCGGGGCGATTCTTTTTGGTCAGGTGGCCCAAGACAAGGTCCACTTCAATGAAAAGACGCTTTGGACCGGAGGTCCGAGCAAGAGCCGCCCCAATTATGACGGCGGCAATAAAGACCAAGCGGTCACCAAGCATCAGCTCGATGCCCTCCGTGCAAAGATGGACGATCACTCCAAGGACGTTTTTCCCATGGGAACCCAGATCCCTACCGAGGTGTGGGGCGACGGCAATGGAATGGGAGCATATCAGGATTTCGGCGATCTCGAGTTCGATTTCTCCCCTATGGGCGCCACGAACTCGAACATCCAAAACTACGAGCGCGATCTTGATATGAGGACCGCGGTCTCGACGGTGTCTTATGACTTCAATGGGGTTCATTATACGCGTGAGTACCTGGCAAGCCATCCGGCGGGTGTTGTGGCGGTGCGGCTCGACGCTTCCAAGGACGGTGAAATCTCGTTTGACTTGGGAGTCGGGTCCGCTAAGGGTTTGAACGTGCGGGCATCTGCGGATGCGGGAGATTTGGTGCTTGCCGGCAACGTTGCCGATAACGGCATGCTGTGTGAGATGCGAGCTCGCGTGCTGCCCGAAGGCGGCAGCATAAAGGCAAGCGAAAGCGGTGGCTTCTCTGTCCGTGATGCGGATGCGGTAACGGTGCTTTACGCCACCGAGACGGACTACGAGAATGCGTATCCCTCGTATAGGAGCGGGCAGACATTGGAGCAAGTCGATGCCGCTCTGAAGGAAAAGCTGGACGTTGCGGCGGGAATCTCATACGACGAATTGAAAAAACAGCACATCGACGATCATCGCTCGCTATTTGAAAGGGTTGAGATCGACCTTGGCGGCGTGCCCGCCCAGAAGCCGACCGACCAGATGATGAAAGACTATCGTGCAGGGAATAACGACCCGTTTATCGAGGAGATGCTGTTCCAGTTCGGCCGCTACCTCACCATCGCCTCATCACGCGAGGGGGACGAGCTTCCCAGCAACCTGTGCGGAATCTGGATGATGGGCGATGCCGGCAGGTTCTGGGGCGGAGACTTCCACTTCAATGTGAACGTGCAGATGAACTATTGGCCGGCTTATATGACAAACCTGTCCGAATGCGGTTCGGTATTCACCGACTATATGGAGTCTCTCGTGGTGCCCGGGCGCGTTACCGCGGAGCGTTCCGCGGCGATGAAGACGGAGAATCACGCCACGACGCCGGTTGGTCAGGGCAAGGGCTTTCTGGTGAACACACAGAACAATCCGTTTGGCTGCACCGCGCCGTTTGGGTCCCAGGAGTACGGCTGGAACGTGACCGGTTCATCATGGGCGCTCCAGAACGTGTACGACGAGTACCTCTTCACTCGTGATGAAAACCTGCTGCGCACGCGAATTTATCCGATGCTCAAGGAGATGACGACATTCTGGGACGGATTCCTGTGGTGGAGCGATTATCAGAAGCGCTTGGTCGTGGGCCCATCGTTCTCGGCGGAGCAGGGTCCCACCGTCAATGGTTCGACGTACGATCAGTCGTTGGTGTGGGAGCTCTACACCATGGCGATTGATGCGTCCGAGCGCCTGGGCGTGGATGAAGACCTGCGTGCGGAGTGGAAGAAAACCCGCGATAAACTCAACCCCATCATCATCGGCGAGGAGGGCCAAGTCAAAGAGTGGTTTGAAGAGACCTCTACCGGCAAGGCCCAAGCGGGAAGCCTGCCCGAGGTTGCAATTCCCAATTTCGGTGCCGGCGGCGGTGCGAACCAAGGAGCCCTGCATCGCCATACCTCGCAGCTCATCGGCCTGTATCCCGGAACGTTGGTGAACAAGGACAATAAGGCGTGGATGGATGCGGCCATCAAGACGCTCGAGATTCGCGGCCTCGGTGGAACCGGTTGGTCGAAGGCGCATAAGATCAACATGTGGGCGCGAACCGGTAAAGCTGAGACAACCTATGAGTTGATTCGCGCGATGATCGCGGGCAACAAGAACGGCATCCTTGATAATCTCCTCGATTCCCATCCTCCGTTCCAGATCGATGGCAACTTCGGCCTTACCGCCGGTATAGCGGAATGCCTGCTGCAGAGCCAACTCGGGTACGCGCAGCTCCTGCCCGCGCTTCCCGAGGCATGGGGATATGGCTCTGTTGAGGGTATCGTGGCGCGCGGTAACTTCGTTATCGATATGGATTGGAGCGCCGGAACACTCGATGGCGTCAATGTGGAATCTCGCAGCGGAGGGGAGTTCATCGCAGAATATCCGGGGATCGCGGCATGTAAGGTGGTGGACGAGAACGGCAGGGAGGTGCAACCCAAGAAGTTGTCGGACGACCGCATTTCGTTCGAGACGCGCCTTGGAGCCACGTATACGCTAACCTTCCCCTCGGCGCCGGAAAAGCTCGAGGTGGCCGCTCATCCGGCGGCAGGTATTGTGCCCGAGGGGACTTGTGTTTCGCTTCGCGGTGCAAAGGGGGTTGAGATCCGCTACACCCTCGATGGATCAGATCCCGATATCTCTTCTTCTTTGTATGAGCGCCCCATTCCGCTTACAGGCGATCGCGTGACGCTCAAGGTTGCTGCTTTTAAAGATGGTCAGAAGCTGGGGCCGGTCAAGTCGTTCACGTATATCGTGGTGTCCGATGACGTGAACGTGGCCCCCCTTGCGAGCGAGGTTCGAGAATCGAACCGCTATAACGATGACCAGGCCTGGGGAGGGAGAAAGGCGGTCGACCGAGACAACTCGACGCGGTGGGCCACAAAGGATGGAACGACTGCCGAGATGTTGGAGTTGGAGTTTGATGAGCCTAGGACAATCCATGCGACGGGGGTTAAGCAGTACTATCTCAAGGACAAGAACGATATCGGATCCTTCTCGATAGAGTATTGGGACGAGGCTATGGATGCGTGGATTCCTGTCTTGGGGCATGCGAGCATGCAGCATGACGATGAAGGATCCTTTGCTTTCGATGAGCCCGCAACTTCAAATAAGTGGCGCCTCAATATTGAAAAGGGGATCAATCCTTCAATTTGGGAGTTCAAGCTCTACGAGTGCGCTGATGCTTCCGGCCCGCAACCCCCGGTCGACCCCGAGCCCGAGCCGGAGCCGGAGCCGCAGCCCCCGGTCGAGCCCGAGCCCGAGCCTGAGCCTGAGCCCGGCCCGCAGCCTCCAGTCGACCCCGAGCCCGACCCGCAGCAAAAGCCCGGTGCAGGCGCCGGATCCGAGTCGCAGGAGAGGCCCAATCACCATGCTGGGCTTGCGCAGACAGGCGATGTCTCGCTCCTTGCGGTCGCAGGAGTTGGTTTTGCAGGCTTGGTTCTCGGCACCGTTGGGATGAGGATGCGCTGGCATGGTTTGAGGATGCGTCGAAACGCAAAAACTAAGTAACGCATGATGCAATGCAAAAGGGAGGCCGTTTCTGAACTGCCTCCCTTTTTTGCGATATATAGCTTCATATGAGTGAGGATCTGTGAGAAGTGAACATGGACGGCTGTGGATAACTGCACATTGCCCGTCGATCGCCCTGTTGTTCTTGAAGTTAGGAAATCTTATATGAATTGACTTAGATTTTGTATAAGCGAGCACATAAGGGGATACACTATGCCTTGAACAAACACGCATCGCGCCCCGGGCAACCGCCCGCGTGCGCCAC
Organism: Collinsella stercoris DSM 13279; assembly: GCF_020735465.1. Lineage (GTDB taxonomy): Bacteria > Actinomycetota > Coriobacteriia > Coriobacteriales > Coriobacteriaceae > Collinsella > Collinsella stercoris. The sequence continues at coordinate 2,375,820 of NZ_CP085935.1, forward strand.
GCACCAACAGAAAGGGATTCACCATGGGCAAGATTCTCGGTATCGACCTGGGTACCACCAACTCCGCGATGGCCGTGCTCGAGGGCGGCGCCCCCACCACGATCGTCAACGCTGAGGGCGACCGCACCACGCCGTCCGTCGTGGGCTTCCGCGCCGAGGGCGACCGCATCGTGGGCAAGGCCGCTAAGAACCAGGCCGTGACCAACCCCAAGAACACCGTCTTTTCCATCAAGCGCTTCATGGGCCGCAAGTTCTCCGAGGTCCAGGACGAGCTCAAGACTGTGCCCTACGAGGTCAAGGAGGGCAGCAACGGCCGTTGCGTCGTCGTGATCGACGGCGAGGAGTTCACGCCTGAGCAGATCAGCGCCATGATCCTCTCCAAGATGAAGGCCGACGCCGAGAAGTATCTGGGCGAGACCATCACCGACGCCGTCATCACCGTTCCCGCCTACTTTAACGACGCCCAGCGCCAGGCAACCAAGGACGCCGGCCGCATCGCCGGCCTCAACGTCAAGCGCATCGTCAACGAGCCCACGGCCTCCGCGCTCGCCTATGGTCTGGACAAGCAGGACAAGGAGCAGAAGGTCCTCGTCTTCGACCTCGGCGGCGGCACCTTCGACGTCTCCCTGCTCGATCTGGCCGACGGCGTGTTCGAGGTCCTCGCCACCAACGGCGACAACCACCTGGGCGGTGACGACTGGGATCAGCGCGTCATCGACTGGATGGCCGACAAGTTCCAGTCTGAGAACGGCGTCGACCTGCGCAAGGATCCCATGGCCTTGCAGCGTCTGAAGGAGGCTGCCGAGAACGCCAAGAAGGAGCTCTCAGCTGCCCAGCAGGCCGTCATCAACCTGCCGTTCATCACCATGAACCAGTCCGGCCCGCTGCACCTCAACTACACGCTCACCCGCGCTGAGTTCGAGAAGATCACCCGTGACCTGCTCGAGCGCTGCAAGGCGCCGGTCACCAAGGCGCTGAACGACGCCAACGTGTCCCTCTCCGAGGTCGACGAGGTCATCCTTGTCGGCGGCTCCACCCGTATGCCCGCTGTGCAGGAACTCGTCAAGAACATGACCGGCAAGCAGCCGAACATGTCCGTGAACCCCGATGAGGTCGTCGCCAACGGCGCGGCTGTCCAGGGCGGTGTGCTCACCGGCGACGTCGAGGGTATCCTGTTGCTCGACGTGACCCCGCTGTCCCTCGGCGTGGAGACCATGGGCGGCATCATGACCAAGATGATCGACCGCAACACCACCATCCCGACCTCCAAGACCGAGGTGTACTCCACCGCTGCCGACAACCAGACCTCCGTTGAGATCAACGTGCTCCAGGGCGAGCGCGAGCTGGCTCGCGATAACAAGTCCCTGGGCAAGTTCCAGCTCACCGGCATCCCGGCCGCCCGCCGCGGTGTCCCGCAGATCGAGGTCACCTTCGACATCGACGCAAACGGCATCGTGAAGGTTTCCGCCAAGGACAAGGGCACGGGCAAGGAGCAGTCCATCACCATCTCCGGCTCCACCGCGCTTTCCGACGAGGAAGTCGACCGCATGGTCAAGGACGCCGAGTCCCACGCCGAGGAGGACAAGAAGCAAAAGGAGGAGGTCGAGGCCCGCAACCAGACCGACTCCCTGTGCTACTCCACCGAGCAGACCCTCGCCGAGCTGGGCGACAAGGTCTCCGGCGACCTCAAGTCCAAGGCCGAGTCCGCCATCGCCGACGCCAAGAAGGCGCTCGAGGGCTCTGACATCGAGGCCATCAAGGCGGCTGGTGAGAGCCTGCAGTCCGTGGCGTACGAGCTCGCGCAGATTGTCTACGCCGACGCTCAGGCCGCAGGCACCGGCGCCGAGGGCGCTGCCTCTGGCTCCGACGACGTGGTCGACGCCGACTACGAGGTCGTTGACGACGAGGAGTAGGCCTTTCACGAACGGGCCGTACCCGTGCATGATGTGATTGTTTAAGGCGGCCGGTCTGCCAGCTGGCGAGCCGGCCGCCTTGGTAGTGAGGAGACGGACGTGAAGATACCCGTGGAGGACGCCGCCGAGGTGTCCGCGCAGGCACCTGAGCCCGCCGATGAGGTTGTTGAGAAGGAGGAGGCCGCCATGGCCGAGGAACCTGCTGAGATGACCGAGGAAGAGATGGTCGAGGCTGCTATTCGCGCCGGCGAAGAGGCCGCGGACAACGATTTCAAGCTCAAGTTCGAGAAGGTCGAGGCGGAGCTCGCCGAGGCGCGCGAGCAGCTCGCTGCCGCCGAGGACGCCAAGACTGCCGCCGAGGCCAAGGCGGCCGATGCCGTGAATCGTCACGCGCGTCTGCAGGCCGACTGGGAGAACTACCGCCGCCGCACCGCACAGGAGCGCTTGGATGAGCGCGCACGTGCAACCGAGAAGCTGGTCGAGGCTTTGTTGCCGGTCGTTGACGATATGGAGCGCGCGCTCGATCACGCGCGTAGCCAGGAGATGGCCGAGGACTTCAAGCAGTTCGTCGACGGCGTCGATGCTGTGCGTTCAAAGCTGCTCGGTGTGTTCGATCGCGAGGGCGTCGAGCCAATCGACCCCAAGGGCGAGGCGTTTGATTGCAATATCCACCAAGCGGTGGGTCGCGTTGAGGATGCGTCTCAGTACGATGAGACCGTGAACGACGTGTATCAGAAGGGCTATCGCATGGGCGGCAAGGTTCTGCGTCCCGCCATGGTCACCGTGACCTATGGCGGCGACAAGCGTCCCGCGCCGGAGCCTGAGACAGACGCCGCGGAAGATCAGGCAGAGGAATCGGCCGAGTAGCGTATGACTTGCTTGTTCCGCCGGCCTTCAAGGTGCGCCGTGCGGCATGCGTTTTCGATTGATCAGGCGGGGCCCTGGGATGATAGCCCGGGGCCCTTTTTAGGAAGGGAGGGTTCACATGCCTTCATCTAAGAGTTTTTACGATGTCCTTGGCGTATCGAAGAACGCCTCCGACAAGGACATCAAGTCGGCCTTCCGCAAGCTCGCTCAGAAGTACCACCCCGACCGCGGAGGCGACGAGGCCAAGTTCAAGGAGATCTCCGAGGCGTACGAGACGCTCTCGAACCCCGAGAAGCGCAAAGAGTACGACATGATGCTGCAGTTCGGCGGCATTCCAGGTCAAGGCGGCTATACCTATTCCGGCGGTGCGGGCGGTCCGTCCATGGCCGACATCTTCGGCAGCATGTTCAGGGGCGAGGGCGTGAGCGGCGCGTATGGCGGCGACGCGTCGGGCTTCGATTTTGGCGACATGTTCGGCGGGGGAGCACGCCGCGCGCGGAAGGGCAGCGACCTCAAGGCCACCATCGACGTGACGTTCGACGAGGCGCTGCACGGCGCGCGCCGCAGCGTGACGCATCGCATCCCCTCGACGGGGGAGAGCGATACCATCGAGGTCACCATACCTGCCGGTTGCTACGATGGCATGAAAGTGCGCTACAAGAACCATGGCGAGTATGGGATGAACGGCGGGCCGCGCGGCAGTATGCTCATCGAGTTCCGCGTTGCGGAGCATCCGGTGTTCAAGCGTCGCGGCAAGACCGCGGACGTGGCGGTCGACGTACCGATTTCGATATTCGAGGCGGCGCTCGGCTGTACCGTCGACATCCCCGCCCCTTCGGGCAAGAAGTTGCGTCTCAAGGTGCCTGCGGGTACCCAAACGGGGAAGAGCTTCAGATTCAAGGGGATGGGCATGCCCGACGTGAAGCGCGGTGGCCACATGGGCGCGCTGCTCGCCACCGTGACCGTTAAGGTCCCGACGAGCCTGACCGATCAGGAGCGTGCGGCCCTCGAGAAGCTGCGCGACGCCGATGCGCGCGATTACCGGCCCAAGCTCTAATGCGCGTTTTGAGAGCGCGCGCGAAGATGGGCATTTACAATGAGATGCGAATGCAAGACGCATGAGGTGATGGGGGAAGCATGACCGAGGAGAGCCGCAACAAACCGCTATACATGATTTCCGTGGCCGCGGAGCTCACGGGCATGCATCCCCAGACCCTGCGCGTGTACGAGTCCAAAGGCCTGGTCAACCCCAAGCGCTCCGGCGGCAACACGCGCCTGTACTCGCAGGCGGACATCGAACGCCTCGAGCTCATCAACCAGCTCACCGACGAGGGCATCAACCTTGCCGGCGTGGTACGCATCCTCGATATGAAGGAGCGTGCCGAAGAGCGCGAGCACGAGGCGGAACAGCTCCGTGCGCGCGTGCGCCAGCTCGAGGACGAGCTGCACGAGCTCAAGATGCAAAAGAAGATCACCGCGCTCGCCCCGCGCGACGGCTCTGCCGACCCCGAGAAGGTTCTGCGCGGCTTGCTCTCCGGCGGCGACCTGTAAACCTCAATTCAGGGACTGTCCCTCAATTGAGGTTCCCGGCGCGGGGCGAAAGGAGTGCGGGCGAGAAAGAGAGCTGCGATGGTTGGGGAGAACGGTGACATGAGCGATGCGCCCTCGGGTGAGAATTATCGGTTCTTCAATCACAGCGCCTGTGAGTTCTACCCGTGTCACGACATGCCGGCCGAGGATTTGAACTGCCTGTTCTGCTTTTGCCCGCTGTATCGCTTGGGCGAGGACTGCGGCGGGAACTTTACCTATGTAAACGGTGCCGATGGCGCGCGCATCAAGGACTGCAGCGCCTGCACCGTGCCGCACCGGCGCGAGAATTACGACTACATCATCGGCCGCCTCGCCTCGAGATAAGAGTTTGATTAAGAAGAGCCTCCGATGGGGGCTTCGGCTCATGGCGGCTCCGGCCTTGCGGGATCATGCTGCTCATCCTGCGGGCGCCGTGGGCGGCACCATCAACGAGGACGACCACGTCTTTGGCCTTTCCGCGCCCCGGCGTCGGCCCGCACGACGTGGCGCTCGCCATCATCCACGCCGTCTTTGCCAAGGGCTACGTTAAGAACAAGGTCATGGAGTTTGTGGGCCCCGGCATTGCGAGTATGACGACCGACTACCGTAGCGGCGTCGACGTCATGACCACCGAGACCACCTGCCTCTCTTCCATTTGGGCCACCGACGAGGACACGCACGCGTTTTTGACCATGCGTGGCCGCGGCGACGACTATCGCGAGCTCAAGGGCGCCAACACCGGCTGTGGCTCAAGGTGTGCTCCAAGATCATGGACCCGGTCACCACGACCGACAAGCTCATTCCCTCGTGCTCACGCGCTTCGCGATGGTCGCCCGGGGGAAAGGTGTGTCCGGGGCTGCCGCGATGTTCTCGTTGGGTCTTGAGGGACGCTAATAAATAGACTTGCTTGAAGCCGCCCCTGTTATCGGGGCGGCTTCTTTTGTCGAAGACCACCACAAAGGTGCCTGCCCCCTTTGTGGTGGTTCTTGTGTGCTAGATTGCGCCGTACTCCTTGAGGAGTTTGGCGATGTCGGTTCCCTCGACCTTCTTGAGCACTTCTTTGAGAGCAATCCGCTCAACCATAGGCAGCTTCATGCTGGTGATGGGCTCACCGTCGCGTAGTTTAACGCTGCTCATAAGGAGGTCACGCACGTCAAAGACCGAACCCCAGACCTCGGGTACGCCGCGGTCGACATCGCAGAGCGTGTAGACGGCTTCCATGCCGGTGCGCATGGAGTACTCAGTCGTAAAGATCGTGTCGCGCGGCGTCTCGGCAAACTGGCCCAGGAACGCGAAGTTCACGGCGCCATCGGGCACCACGTCGGGGCGGTCGCCTGCTTCACGCGGCATAAAGAAGGCGGTGATGTAGGGCATCATGACGGGCACGGTGTTGGCGTGATTTGCCGCCAGCTCAACAATCTTATCCTCGGGAACGCCCAGGTGATACAGCCATTCCTGGCAAATCTCCTCGCCGGTGCAGTCGCGCATGGCCTTCTTAACGTAGTCGCCGGGCTTGTCGGTAAACAGGCCATACACCCACACGCAAAGCTGGTCTTTGGGCTGATCGCGGAACTGCTGTTGGCGGTTGATCGTCCAGCTCATAAGCCAGCCCGAGTCCTCGCAGGTCACAATGCCACCGGTCACGACGTGCCCGGTAAAGGGATCGCGATGGCAGATCTTTTGGATATAGGGCACAATCTCGCCGTCGAGCGTGGTGACCGTGGCGCTCATCCAGTTGCTCTTCTCGGGGTCACCGCAGAACTTATCGGGATGACCAAAGCTCGGATCTTGCGCTGCGATACGACGCCACATGTCCCAACCGCCACCGGGGCGAATCGTCGGATCCCATGCGGCGGGCTTATCCTGCGCGCCGATCGTCGAGTTTTCCACACAGCCGCCGTTGGTGATAAAGACCAGGTCATCCTCAGTGAGGTCGATGTTCGAAATCTCACCTGCATGCGTCACGGTGATGCGACGCGCGACCTTCTTGGTGCTCGTACTGTAGGGGTTGCGCGCAAAGGCGGCCTGCTGGATGCGCTGAATCGTGTCTTGGCCGGTGCCAGTGACGGCACGGTGCGGACCCTCGCCGCCACCCACCTCAAACACCACGTTTTCGACCTTGGTGTCAAAGTGGAACTGCACGCCGTGCGCCTCGAGATAGCGCTGCATGGGCAGAATCATCGACTCGTACTGGTTGTAGCGGGTGAAGCGCAGGGCGCTAAAGTCGGGCAGACCCGCGATGTGGTGGATGTAGCGGCGGATATAGAGCTTCATCTCGAGCGCCGAGTGCCAGTTCTCAAAGGCGAACATGGTGCGCCAGTACATCCAGAAATTCGAGTTGAGCACCTCGTCGTCAAAGAAATCGGTGATGGGACGGTTCGCCAGCTCCTTGTCGGGCGTAAAGAACAGGTCCATGATCTCGGTCGCCGCCTTATCCGACAGGCCGAACTTGCCATCGGTGCCGCCGTCTTGGCCACGGTTCTTAGTCGAGCGGCACAGCGAGTAGTTGGGATCCTCCTTATTGAGCCAGTAGTACTCGTCGAGCACGGAGATGTCCGGATCTTCAATCGAGGGAATGGAGCGGAAAAGATCCCACATGACCTCAAAGTGGTTGTCCATCTCGCGGCCGCCGCGCATGACATAGCCCACGCCGGGGATGTCGGCACCATCGCAGGCGCCGCCCGCAACGGGGTCCTTTTCAAGGATATGGATGTGGCTTCCGGGCATTTGCGCATCGCGCACCAGATAGCAGGCTGCGGTAAGCGCGCCCAGGCCGGTGCCGATGATGTAGGCGCTCTTGTGGTCGATGCCCGCAGGCTTCTTGGGACGAGCAAAGGCTTCGTAGTTTCCGCTTGAATAGTACATGGCTCCTCCTTGCCAACGAAGTTCGTTAACAAGCTTTTGCCCTGATCAACGCGGCCTAACCGATACAAGATCGTCACCTTGTACGATTTTTAATCAACGGGGGCGGATTGTACAAATCTGCTTGGCTTTGGTCTCCCAAGGTCACGCCGGGCCGGGTTTCGGTTTGGGAAGTGGGTTTTGCTAACTTCCCAAACCGAAACCCGGCCCGGCGTGACGCACTTGGCCGCTTTGCGCTCCAACGTGTAATAGTCAAAATCTCGCCAGCGCTGCGTCAATCTGGCCTTCGCATATTTTGGAAACGTGCTCGGCTACTGCGCTCGGGTCCTCGGCCATGCCTGCGGCAATCCAGTCGAGCATTACACCGATAAATGCATGTGCGAAAAAGCGGGACAGAAAGTCCTTGTTGCTTTGTGAGACGCTCTTGCCTGCGGCGTGCTCTTCGACCACGCCTTCGATCAGGTCGAATGTCACGGGCTGCAGAAAACGCTGGATGCGCTCGGCGCTCACACAGTGATAGACGTTCATGATAAAGGGCTTGTTGTCGCGCACCGCGAGCATGATGTTTTCCAGGCCCACCTGCCAGGTATCGGCCGTCTTGTTGTTGGCGAGCGCGCGGCCGGCGTCGTCCTCACATGCCCATTCAACCAGGTCGTAGATGTCCTGAAAGTGATAGTAGAACGTCATGCGGCTGACCCCGCAGTCCTCAGTGAGGTCCGCGATGGTGATCTTAGTCAGTGGCTTTTGAAGCAGTAGTCGCTTAAGAGAATCTTCCAACGCGCGCTTTGTCAGTTGTCCAGCCATTGCTCTCCCGCCATCGAAGTTGAATCATGAAATATTCCCATGGTACCCCGCATGCAATCACCCTCCACGAAGGGAGCAGACACCTTTGTGGCGGCTCGATTCGTCTCAATCTGTAACATCTAGAGCCAGAAACAGCCGCTAGATGTTACAGCTTGAGATAGTAAGGGGACGAGGCCGTAGCGGGTGAGCGTGCCTGCTCTCTATCTCTCAATCACTCAGAAAATCTTATATATGGAGACTTAGATTTGTGTATAAGATCGTACAAAGCTGGCAACAATACTTCTCGAACAACGTGAAGCCGCCCCGTAGGGCGGCCGCCCCAAGAGAGGTGATTCCATGAGAATCGATAAGCTAGCAATGACGTCGCGCGAGGCGTTGCAGACCGCCATGAGCACGGCTGCCGACGCGCAGGCCGGCGCGGTAGAGCCGATTCACCTGCTGTCCGCCCTGCTCGGTGCCGGCGAGCGCAATATCTCCGTGATCATCGAGCGCATCGGTGCCGATCCGGCACAGCTCGCACGCTCCACACAGGATGCCATCGACCATGCGCCCAAGGTTTCGGGCGAGGGCCAGCAGATGGGCCTGTCCAACGAGCTCGTCCGCGTCATCGAGAAGGCCGAGAAGAAGGCCACCAAGATGGGCGACAGCTTTGTGGTGACCGAGCACCTGCTGATGGCGCTTGCCGAGGACAAGGGCGAGGCCGGCCGCGTTCTGCGCGACGCCGGCGTCACCAAGGAGCGTATCGAGCAGGTCTACGAGGAGTTGCGCGGCGATGACCGCGTAACGTCTGCCGAGGACAAGACCCAGTTTGAGGCGCTGGAGCAGTACGGCCGCAACATCTGCGACTTGGCGCGTGCCGGCAAGCTCGACCCTGTCATCGGCCGTACCGACGAGATCCGTCGTACCATTCAGGTCCTGTCCCGTCGCACTAAGAACAACCCCGTGCTCATCGGCGAGCCTGGCGTGGGCAAGACGGCCATCGTCGAGGGTATCGCTCAGCGTATCGTGGCCGGCGACGTGCCGAGCACCCTGCGCGACCGCGACCTCATCGAGCTCGACATGAGCGCGCTGGTCGCCGGTGCCAAATACCGTGGCGAGTTCGAGGACCGCTTGAAGGCGGTGCTCAAGGAAGTGCAAAAGTCTGAGGGCAAGGTCATCCTGTTCATCGATGAGCTCCATACCATCGTGGGCGCGGGTGCTACCGAGGGCTCCATGGATGCCGGCAACATCCTGAAGCCGGCGCTCGCCCGTGGCGACCTGCACGCGATCGGCGCCACCACGCTCGACGAGTACCGCAAGTACATCGAGAAGGACGCGGCGCTTGCCCGTCGCTTCCAGCAGGTGTTCGTGGGCGAGCCGAGCGTGGAGGACACGGTGTCGATCTTGCGCGGCCTCAAGGAGAAGTACGAAATCTTCCATGGCGTGCGCATCACCGACGGCGCCCTTGTGGCCGCGGCGGACCTCTCGAGCCGCTACATCGCCGACCGCTTCCTGCCCGACAAGGCCATCGACTTGGTGGATGAGGCGGCGAGCCGCTTGCGCATGGAGCTCGATTCCATGCCGGTTGAGATCGACGCCATCACGCGCCAGCTCACTCAGATGCAGATCGAGGAGCAAGCCCTCATGAAGGAGACGGACGCCGCCTCCGCCGAGCGCTTGGAAGCGCTACGCCAGGACATCGCCGAGACGCAGGAGCGACTCAATGTGGCTAAGGCCGGCTGGCTCAACCAGAAGAACGCCATCGACCGCGTCCAGGAGCTCAAAAGCCAACTGGACGAGGCCCGCGGTGAGGAGGCTCGCGCGACGCGCGATGGCGACCTCGCCCGCGCGTCTGAGCTGCGCTTTAGCGTAATCCCGGGCTTGGAGGCACAGGTTCGCGAAGGCGAAGAGCAGCTCGCCGCGCAAAAAGAAGACGAGAGCGCCCTCAAGGAGGAAGTCACTTCCGACGAGATCGCCGAGGTCGTGAGCTCGTGGACGGGCGTGCCGGTGGCCAAGATGATGCAAGGTGAGCTCGAGAAGCTGCAGGGGCTCGAAGACCAGCTGCATGAGCGCGTCATCGGCCAGGACGAGGCTGTGCGCGCCGTCGCCGCAGCCGTTCGTCGTAGCCGTGCGGGGCTTTCCGACCCCGATCGCCCCATCGGCAGCTTCTTCTTCCTCGGACCCACCGGCGTGGGTAAGACCGAGCTCGCCAAGGCGCTCGCCGAGTGCCTGTTCGACGATGAGCGCGCGCTCGTGCGCATCGACATGTCCGAGTACATGGAGAAGTTCAGCGTCCAGCGCCTCATCGGCGCTCCTCCCGGATACGTTGGCTACGACGAGGGAGGCCAACTCACCGAGGCGGTGCGTCGGCGCCCCTACTCCGTCATCCTGCTCGACGAGATGGAGAAGGCACACCCCGACGTGTTCAACGTGCTGCTCCAGGTGCTCGACGACGGTCGTCTCACCGACGGTCAGGGTCGTCAGGTGAGCTTCAAGAACACGATCATCATCATGACGAGCAATGTGGGTTCGAGCGCCATCGCCGAGTACGCGGGACGTGACGAGGCGGAGATGCGCCGCCAAGTGGACGAGGCCATGAGCCATACGTTCAGGCCCGAGTTCTTGAACCGCATCGACGACATCGTGGTGTTCCACCCGCTCGGTATGGAGCAGATCGAGAAGATTGTGGATATCCAGCTCGCCGACGTCCGTGCGCGCCTGGCAAAGGAGCGCATGACGCTCGAGATCACGCCGGCGGCCAAACAGATGCTCGCCGTGGGCGGCTTGGATCCCGTGTTCGGCGCCCGTCCGCTCAAGCGCCTTATCCAGCGCGAGGTGGTCGACGCAATCGCGCGCGCCATCATCGACGGCCGCGTGCACGAGGGCGATACGGTGACGGTCGACATGGACGGCGACGAGTTCGTCGTGGCGTAACGTACACACCACACGGCACGTGGGGGAGAGGGCACCGCGCCGCGCGCGAGGGGCATCTCGCCGCGGGCGCTAACGGCGGGGGAAGAGGAGTCGCCCCTTCCTTCGCGCGGCGCCCCGCCTCCACTCGCGGAGCGTTCGCTCGTCCTCCTTGCGTACACATATCTTGGTACGGTCGCGGCCGTTGGCAATTCCGCCAACGGCCGCGATTTTTCGCCCAGTGGTGACTGAGCGCGTGCGCATCTGCCGCGCGCACGTAAAAAATGGGGCAAAAATCGTCCGTCATCAACCGGTTGTTGATCGGACGATTGTTAACGATAGCATAGGCATCTACCTGCAAAAACAATGACCCCAACCAAGCGGTCCCACAAAAATGTTAGCGCTAACATAAGACCAACCAAAAATATGGGAGAAAAATAAATTGACCTTTCGCACTCCCAATTCTGCCGTTGGACAGGAACGTTCCGCGCCGCGCGCCTCATCTCAAAGAAAATAGGTAAACGTTTTTGTGGGTTAGTCTGGCGACACGACGGCCAGGCGCCAGCCAGGCGTCGTGCGGCGCCTGGCAACACGGGGACGGGGTACGTCAATCCGCCCGGCATGCGCGGGCGGCCCGCGCGTGCGGGAACGGTAGAGAGAGGAGCTCTATGCAGCGTGGAAAAGGATTAAAACGCCTGTTTGCATCTCTGCTTGTCGTCGTTGCGACGGCAGGGGCGCTGCTGGGGCCTGCGGGTTCTGCTATGGCTGCACCTTCGGTGTCCAAGCAGACCGTGGGCCATTTGGTTTCCGGTTCCGGCAACGGAAACGGCCACTTTGGCGGCGACAAGCCGGAGGCCTTCGTCCTGAGCGATACCACTCAGGGCGACAAGCCCATGGGCGTCGAGTTTACCTTGGCGAGCGAGCCCGCCAAGTCGCGCGCACGCGTTGTCGCGAAGTACGTTGACGACAACAACTGGGCCTACGTCGGCTACGACGCGGGCAACAGCTGGTTCATCGAGTGGAAGAACAACGGCTCTTCCAGCTACGCCGGCCTCACCGGCCTGCCCAACGTCGGCAAGGGCCAGGCCGCCACGGTCACCATCTCGCACGAGGGCGAGCGCATCGACGTGACCGTCAATGACAAGAAGGCCTCCGCCACGAGCGCGGATTTTGCCGCCGTGATGCAAAAGGAGGGCAAGGTCGGCATGGGCGCCGGTACGTTCGGCGACGCCATCACCGACGTCACCTTCCGCAACGTCCAGATGGGCGATACCACGGTGAACGACTTTGCCAAGTGGACGCTTTATCGCGACAAGGTGGAGGGCCAGAGCTGGAACCCCGCCGAGGAGGTCACGCTCGGCCGCAAGTGGATCCAGATCGCCGGCGGCAAGAACAACGGCGGCGGTCATGAGTACGGAGACCCCAACTCGGCGGCTCCGGCGCTGCTGCTCAATAAGACCACCAAGGTCGAGGCGGCCAAGTCGGTCGATCTTGCCATCGTCCCGGTGACGGACGACGTCAACTTCGGCGTGTTCTACACCTATGTGGACAACGACAACTGGGTCTACATCGGCTACGACAAGAGCAGCGGCTGGTATTGCCAGTGGGAGGTCAACGGCGCGGGCCAGTACCCGGCCTTCGACGGCAACCTGCCCAAGCCCGTCAAGGGCGAGGAGCTCAAGCTCTCCCTCAACGTGAGCAACGAGAACGTGAGCATCACCGTCAACGGCCGGAAGGCCCAAAAGTCCCTCCAGGAGGTTGGCAACTTCGTCGCCGCGCAGAGCGGCAAGGGCATGATGGGCGTCAAGGTCAACGGCCAGACGTCCCTCAAGTTCGCCGATGCCGCCATCGGCGGGCAGGATGTCATGGAGGACACCTGGGGCTGGGCCGCTGAGCGCGAGGGCCAGCAGATGAGCGTGAGCTACGTCAACCTCGCCGCCGTCCGCGGCATCGTGACGGACGTCGCGGGTGCCCCGATTTCCGGTGCGACCGTCCGCATTGGCTCGGTTGCGGCCAAGACCGACGAACAGGGAGCCTACCTGATGGACGAGGTCGAGGTCGGTACCAAGAGCGCCACGGTCATGGCTGCCGGCTACCAGGCCGTCAACCAGGAGGTCGACGTTGAGAACCTCGGCGACGAGGCCAACGTCTTTGACTTCAAGCTTGAGAAGAAGGCCGAGATCGACCTTTCCAAGTACCAGACCATCGCGTCCGACAAGATGAAGGTCTACGTCTCCGAGACGTTCCCACAGCCGGTTCGCTACGAGCTGAAGGGCAACCTGGCGGGTAAGTTCTTCCGCGGCCAGGAGAGCGACCTGTCCAAGCTCAAGATCAACGGCAAGGAGATCACGCCCAAGGTGACGAGCAAGCTCGCGGGCGACACCGCGACCTACGTGCTCGACATCGATCCCGTCGAGGGCATGGCCGTCGACGCGAACGTGACCGTCGAGCTCAAGGTCGAGGGCACCACCCTTTCCTGGAAGGTGACCAAGATCGAGAAGGCGGACAACAGCGCCGCCCTCGAGTCGATCGACCTGTCCGGCATGAACCTGCTGTCCCTCGACATGGTCGATGGCGGCCAGGGCTTCGCGGGTGCCAAGATGTCCACCAACGTGGCGCTTTCCGGCGATTCCTTTTACAGCTTCGACGGCACCTTTAACCCTGACAGCCAGCAGGGCTTCATGTACGGCATCCTGAGCAACAAGGACCTGTCTGCTGGCATCTTCTCCAACTCGGAGAAGGAGAAGGACGAGCGCATCACGCTGAACAGCGGCCTGGATACCATGGGCCTTGCCAGCTCCGTGTGGTACTACGAGCACGGCGACGCCGAGGCGCAGAAGTACGTCGCCTCCCACGACGACGTGCAGCTGCCCACGAGCGAGCTGCCGTGGGTTAAGGTCGCCATCTCCGAGGGCGATACCAACGACGACCAGGTCATCGACTGGAACGACGGCGCCAACGCCATCCGCCCGAGCCTGAACGTGCCGTACGGCTCCGAGGCCATCAAGGACCTGGTGTCCTACCGCATCGTCATGAACTTTGGCTCCGAGGTGACCAACCCCTACGCGCTGACCGCCGACAACGTCAAGAAGGTCGCGCTGATCACCGACGGCCTGCCCCAGGCGCTGCTGCTGAAGGGCTACGGCAACGAGGGCCACGACTCCGCCAACTCCGAGTACGCCGACATCTCCTCCAAAGAGGGCGGCACTCAGGGCTTCCGCGATCTGATCGAGATCGCCCATCAGTACAACACCGAGGTCGGCATCCACGTGAACGCCCAGGAGGCGTACGCCGAGTCCAAGTCGTTCAACGAGCGCATGATTCAGGGCCAAGGCACCGGCTGGGGCTGGATGGACCAGTCCATCGTCATCGACAAGCTGTGGGACCTGGGCTCCAACGCCCGGTGGAACCGCTTTGTGCAGCTCTACGACCGCATCAACGGCACGAGCTTTGCAAACAAGAACTTCGAGAAGGGCGAGTACGTCGGCGACCCCGCGGTGACGGGCGCCTCCGCCGCCTCGCTGGACGAGCTCCGCAAGGACGCCGCCACGTGCGATAACAACATGGACTTCATCTACCTCGACGTGTGGTACGAGGATGCATGGGAGACCCGTCGCATCGCTGAGCAGATCAACGCACTCGGCTGGCGCTTCTCCACCGAGTTCCCCAACGAGGGCGAGTACAACTCCACGTGGAGCCACTGGGCGACCGAGGTCCAGTACGGCGGCAGCACGCTCAAGGGCATCAACTCCGACATCGTGCGCTTCCTGCGCAACGACCAGCGCGACATCTCTCCCAACAACGCTCCCTCCAAGGGCGGCGTGATGGACAACCCGCTGCTGGGCGGCTGGAGCGAGGAAGGCTTTGAGGGCTGGGGCAACGAGAACGACTTCAACGCCTACATCAACACCACGTTCACCGAGAACCTCCCCACGCGCTTCCTGCAGCATTACCAGGTTGTCGATTGGGACGTCTACACCGGCGCCGAGGGCGACAAGTCTCCGGTTGCCAACCACGAGAAGCAGATCGTTCTCACCAATGAGGCCGGCGACAAGGTCGTGGTGACGCGCAAGACGGAGCAGCGCGATGACTCCATCTGCGAGCGCGTGATCACCCTCAACGGCGCGAAGGTGCTCGAGGACGGTGCCTACCTGCTGCCTTGGGAGCAGGATGGCGAGAAGAAGCTCTACCACTACAACGTCGACGGCGGCTCCACCACGTGGGACCTCCCGGCTGAGTTCAACGGCGGCGTGCTCTACAAGCTCACCGACCAGGGCCGCGAGAAGGTCCAGGACGTTGCCGGCGGCACCGTGACGATTGACGCGGAGGCCAAGACCCCCTACATCATCGTCAAGGCTGATTCCTCCGCCAAGACCGCCGACGAGATGAACTTTGGCGAGGGCACCGGCGTGGTCGACCCCGGCTTCAACACGTATGCCGAGGGCGAGCAGCTCAACGCCGAGGCCTGGTCCGGCGACATCGAGGATGCTTCCGTGACGGTGAAGCATGCCCCCACCGGTGACCAGCGCCTCACCATTGCCGACCCGGCCAAGGACGTTGCGGTGACCACGCAGCTCAGCGGCCTGGAGCCCGGCAAGACCTATGTGGCCGAGCTCTACATCGCCAACGAGAGCGATGCCAAGGCGACGGTTACGGTTGCGTCCGGTAAGAGCAAGGCGGCCCGCTCCATGACGCGCTCGGTGTCCCAGAACTACACCGCCAGCGACCAGCGTCAGTCGAGCAACCTGGGCGATTCCTACATGACGCGCATGTACGTGAAGTTCACGGCGGACGCCAAGACCGCCGACCTCACCATCAGCCGTGCTGGCGGCGAGGGCTCGACCTACGTGGACAACATCCGCTTTGTCGAGAACGACAAGTTCCCGGTCCAGGACGAGCAGGGCAACTACATGCAGGACTTTGAGAACGCGGTGTCCGGCCTGTATCCGTTCGTGATCGGCCCCTCCTCCCACGGTGGCGACGCGGTGGCGCATCTCTCTGAGCGCAACGGCGAGTTTACGCAGACCGGTTGGAAAAACAAGGAGGTCGACGACGCGATCGACGGTAACTGGTCGCTCAAGTACCACGACGGCCGCAAGGGCCTGCTGTACCAGACCACGCCGCAGAACATCCTGTTCGAGCCCGGCAAGAAGTACATCGTCGAGTTTGACTACCAGGCCGGCTCTGCCGCCACGGGCTACCAGATGATCGTGGGCGACGGTGACGTCGCGGACAAGACCAGCTACACGGTGCCCACCGAGTTCCTGCCCGTCACGTTCAAGGACGGCGTACAGACGACCGCCCACATCAAGATGGAGGTCACGGGCGCCGAGAGCGGCCAGACCTGGATCGGTCTGTACTCCGCCGGCAACAAGGGCGACACCAAGGTTGGCGCGGGCGACTTTGTCCTGGACAACTTCAAGGTCACGTCCGTCGATAACGGTGGCGACAACGGCGGCGACAACCAGGGCGGCAACGGCGACAACCAGGGCGGCAACGGCGACAACCAGGGCGGCAATGGCAACGGCCAGAACGGCAATGGCAACGGCCAGGGCGGCAACGGCGACAACCAGGGTGGCTCCGCTCAGAAGCCGAGTAAGCCCCAGGGCGGCCTGCCCCAGACTGGGGACACCGCGCTGCTGCCCGTCGTTGGCGTGGCGATCGTTGGCGTGGCGCTGATTGCGGGAGGCGTCTACGCGGCCCGCAAGCGTCGCTCATAGCCAATGTAAAGAGCGTCGGTAATCGCTCTGCGCCATAGCAAGTGGCATGCAAGGGACCTCGCAGTTCATTGGGCTGCGAGGTCCTTTTGCGTGTAAGGCTTTAGCCTGTGCGGCGCGCAGCGCCGCATCTAAACCCACCTGCTAGGCGGGTGGAGTTAACCGGCTTTACAAAACCACCCTCCCGCCGGACACTTGCGATTGTTCAGGCCGCAGGGATTCCGAGATGGAAGGGTGGCGGGGCGTATGGCCGAGAAGGCCTACAGCCTGTCGCACACGAAGTGGATGTGCAAGTGCCACATCGTGTTCACGCCGAAGTATAGAAGGAAAGTGATCTACAACCAAATCAGGTCCGACCTCGGGGAGATCTTCAGGAAGCTCTGCCGGTACAAGGGGATAGAGATAACCGAGGGGCACCTGATGCCCGGCCACGTCCACATGCTGCTCGCGATGCCGCCGAAGCACGCCGCCGCCGGCGCGACGGGCTGTCTGGAGGGCAAGAGCTCGCTGATGATCTTCGACCGGCACGCGAACATGAAGTACAAGTTCGGCAACCGGAAGTTCTGGTCGGCCGGCTACTACGTGTCGACCGTCGGCCTGAACGAGGCGACGATGGCCAAGTACATACGCGAGCGGGAGAAGGCGGACATCGCGCTGGACCGGCTGAGCGTGAAGGAGTACGAGGACCCGTTCTCGCGCGGGAGCCGGCCGAAGCGCTGGCGCCGGTTCGACCGGCCCGCCGCGGGTCAAAACGCAATGCGGCCTGAACACCGTGAGGGCCGGCGTCTTTAGGCGCGGGCCGGCGACCCGAGGGTTACACCCTAAGAGCAAACCACCCCTTTTAGGGGTGGTTCTGATTTCATTTTGAACGCGATTGGCGCAGCTGCAAGGCGCTTGATTTGCTATGATGGACCGGTGGTAAATGCGCAGGTAGAACCCATAACCTGGTTTTTATTCCCAAACTGGGTGTCTGTTAATTTGCCACGTTGAACGGTCATCCTTTTTGGGAGGGAAAACAATGATGTTAAAACGTCGTACTTTGATGCGCGGTGCGTGCGCTGCGGGCCTTGCGCTCACGATGAGCGGGGGGGGGGGTCATCCCGTGCGTATGCCGACGAGGCCGCGGACACGCTTGCCGAGGGCTCTCTCACCGATGTCGAGCTCGCATCGAAGATTTGCCCCCAGGTCCACTCGTACGCGCAGGCTGGGGATGCGGGCATGTGGAAGCTCTCTGCGGATTCCCGTATCGTCGTCGACGCCGCGCTGGAGGGCAACGAGCGCCTGAAGACGGTCGTCAAGCTCGTGAATGCCGAGCTTGCGGCAAAGAAGCTGGTTGAGTCCCCGCTGCCGATGGTGTGGGGTGCCGCCTCGGACGCCAAGCCCGCCGACGTGTTCGTGACGCTGGTCGAGGCTATGAACGGGGTGGAGGGCAAGGATGCCTACACCGTTGATATCGCACCTGAGCACGTGACGGTGACCGCCGTTTCCGAGAACGCCGCCATGTACGCCCTTCGCACCATCATGGCGTACCATATCGCGTTGGCCGGCATGCCCTTCGGCTTGATCGAGGACCACTCAGACCTCGCCGAGCGCCGTTTGTTCGTCGATTGCGGCCGCAAGTACTTCACCAAGGACTGGCTGATCGCCCAGATCAAGGACCTGTCCTACATGCGCATGAACGCGCTCGAGCTCCACTTCTCCGAGAACCTGGGCTTTAGGCTCGAGTGCACGACCGACCCGGGCATCCTGAGCGACGAGTACCTCACCAAGGCGGAGATGTGCGAGGTCCTGGATGCGGCCCGTCTGTACGGCATCGAGGTCATCCCCTCCATCGACAGCCCCGGCCACGTCACGCAGATCCTCAAGGCCCATCCCGAGTACGGCCAGATTGCGAACGACGGCACGCATTTCGAGCACGGCTTGGACATCACCAACCCCGAGGCCGTTGCGTACATGAAGTCGATCTACGCTGAGTACTGCGACTTCTTCAAGGCCTATCCGGATGTCTGCACCGACTTCAACATCGGCGGCGACGAGTACATGGAGTTCGACCGCGACCCCTTCTTGAGCAAGTACCGCTCCGTGCTGGACGCGCACTCGGTCAAGACGCTGGGCGAGGGCCACGACTGGCGCGACGCGATGACCGCCTATTTGAACGAGATCGCCGACCTGGTTCACGGCAAGGGCTATAACGTCCGCATGTACAACGACGGCATGTACTACGGCGAGGAGTCGCACAACTACGAGCCGCAAAAGGTTGCGCTGCACAAGTGGATCGAGGTCGACCACTGGAGCCAGATGGGCTGGAACGGGGACATCGCAAAGCTGCAGTCCATCCTCGACCGCGGCCATGAGGTGATCTACAACGTTAACTGCACGTTCGGTTACTACGTGCTGCGCAACGACGTTCCCACCGACGGCCGTCCTCAGGCGTCGTTCGATCACAAGGATCCCGACAAGCACATCTTCGAGAATTGGTCCCCCGCCCAGTTCCAGGCGAATGAGAACGTGCTGCAGGATGACGATCCCAGGATCAAGGGTGCCGCCATGCACATTTGGTGTGACAACCCGAGCATCGTCACCGAGCAGACCGTCGCCGCGGACATCCAGAGCCCGATGCGTGCCTTCGCTTCCCGTATGTGGAAGGCAAAGGGCAATTCGGAGATCAGCTTCGCCGAGTTCAAGGCCGTGTACGATGCACTGGGTCACAACGCCGGCTACGACGGTGCCCCGCTGCCCGAGGTGGGCGACATCGTAAAGCCCGTGGCTCCGAACCCCGACCCCGAGCAGCCCGGCAAGCCCGAGCAGCCCGAGAAGCCCGGCAAGCCCGAGGCCCCGAACGGCGGCTCTCATGGCCAGACTGCGGGCAAGCTGCCCCAGACCGGCGACCCTGTGACGATGGGCGTTGCAGCCACCGCCGTCGCTGGTGCCGCGCTTTCCGGTGCTGCGCTCTATGCGCGCAGCCAGGAGTAGCCTCATCGCTGCTCACGCGTCGATAGCGGAGTGACGCCGCGACATGGCATCTAAGCACCGGAGATGGGGCGGTACGCGATGTGCGTGCCACCCCATTTGTCGTTCAAATAGAAGTGGCAGTCAGCAAACAACAGGCTGCTGCGCATGCTAAATGTGCAGCAGCCTGTTCGATAGATGGACCGGCAACTCGTCCGTCTCGAAATGACGGGATTCTATGCCGCTTGAGTACGGAATGGTTGTCCTATGATTCCGAGAGGGCGCGTGTGTGTTGTGCAAACTCAAGATAAAGCTTGGCAGCTCGTTTAAGATGTGATCGTACCGATGGGGACTGACTTGCGAAGGCATCAATTCTTCCGAGCCGCATGCTGTATAAATCAATATCAGCATCATCAGATAATTCGAGAAATTGATTGACGCGCTTAAGGCGAGAGATGACATCCGAAATTGAGCGGGATGCAAGCTTTTTTTCTTGTTTGAGCCACGAGCGGAATGATTCGATGTTCGCAATCTGCTCATTATCTATTGAGCCATTGAGATAATCGAGCAGGGCCTCTGCAACATATTTTCCAAGATTGACAGGCACGGCATTGCCAATCATCTGTTCTTGGTCGGTTTTCGAGCCAATCCATCTATAATCGGCCGGGAATGTTTGAATCCGGGCCCTTTCATATGTTGACAAAGGTCTAACGCTGTCATTGACGGAACACGCGTCTTTTGGATGGCCCGGATAGCCCTTGGGAATCGGGCGGTTGACGCCGCGCATGGTCGGGGCCGGTTCATCGATGGAATAGATGGCCCTTCTGCTGTAGTTGCGAGGGTGGCGATAATAGTACTCCGTTCCCAGTTCATCGCCGAGATAGTCGCGTATCGTCATTTCTCGATCGCTCAGCTTGCCTAGAAGACGGGAGTCTAGGAATCCGTCCGGTTCGCCGAGCGCTCCAATACAAAAGAAGCGTTTGCGACTTTGAGGTACACCACAAAAGCTTGCGGTCAAAACTTGTTCGGTCAGCCCATAGCCCGCTGTTTTGAAGATTTCTCTTGCCACCGCATAGGCGTGGCTGCTTTGGGCGCGTGCGACGTTCTCCATAACGAAGCAACGGGGCCTGATTTGCTGAATGATGTTTGCATAGGACTCCGTTAAACCGGCGCGGCCTGCCTCGATCCGTTTGCCAGCATGCGAAAAATCCTGGCATGGAGGCCCGCCGATGATAGCTGTTGGCTTCATGGGCGCAATCTCTTGGACAGCGGCATCCACATCGTTTAAGTCGAGTTGTTTGGCTGAGTGGTTGAAGTTTAAGTTGTAACAGGCAATTGCCGAATCCCAGTTTTCGTATGCGGCAACAACGTCGAAGCCTGCAAGTTCGAAACCTTTGGAAAGGCCGCCGCACCCGGCAAATAGGTCGACAATTGTATGGCTCATGTTTCGCTCCCTTACTTGAGAAAACATGAGTATATACCAATGACGTCAATTAATTGACGTCATTGGAGGTAATCATTGGCTAATGCTTATGTAGGACCCCAGCGTCTTGGCGCTTACTAAGGCACCATCAAGCCGGCGCTCGGGTTTAAGCAGGTCAATTCCACTTGGGTCGACAATTTTGCTGTAATCGACATCGGGGATACGGGGATGGAGGAAAGTGTTTCCCTGTAGGAACGGGGAGAGGCTTTCACCGCTGAAGGAGCCGGCTTTGTCGGTTTGCGCCCCATAGGTTATTTCGGAGCGGGTTTTCTCAAACGTGACGATTCCCTGTGCTGAGTAATCAAATAGCGCTTTGATAAGCCAGATGAGGGATCGGCTTGGCCTGCTGATGGGGGGCTTATCATTTCGTCGCGCAGCATCGATGAAGAGCTGGACGAACGCCATGTCGCTCCAAACGAAAGCATCGAAGCACTCTGTATCCAAGATGGAAGCCTGCCCTTTGGTTCTCCAGATGGCGGTGAGTGCAAAGGGAGCTTGACTCGGGATGCCTTTGAGGGCGATTTCCTCTGCAGCAGAAATAACACACTGAAGGTGCTTAAGCATAAAGGTCTCATTTTTCCATTCATAGTCCATAGGAAATGAAAGGTGAGATGAGATGATGTCGCCGAGTTCGTGACGCCGTTTAGGGCCGTACGTATTGGCGATTGAGAAACAAAGCTGTTCAATTGACGGAGGACGAACAACGATTTCGCAAGATTGCTGATCCTTAGCACGATGCGCGGTTGCCGAGTTGGGGATAGTGACAAGTTTTATTTCGAGTGCCCCCAGTTGCCGGTTGCTATTGATATCGCGAATGACGACATCGGAGCGAGCTGGCAAGCCGTTGGAGAAGTGCCGGTATTTGTCAAAACTTGACTCAAAAAGCCATTCAACATCATGTGCATTGCAATTAAGCAGTTGATGAAGTGGCGTTTCTGACTGGGTGGTGTGCAGTCGATTCGACGAATCTGCAGCGGCCTCGATGTACATGGGTCCATAGCCAAGGTCATCCATGTAAACGATCAGGGCCAGAGGAAATGCGTTTGTAAAAATATTCTTGCCAAACGCCTTTGGGTCGCTGCCGTCAAATCGGTGATTGGCATGTTCCAGACCATACAAATACGTGTTTGCCACGGTGCGCTCCAATCAACTGTGTCCGTTAACTATAGCAGTCCCGCATGTGTTCTGAGATGGCGGAATGGTTCTCATTCGGGGAGGGGGTACACTCCGTGTAAGTCGAGGGAACGGAGGATCCCATGGAAGTGAAGCGCGCAGTGCACGTGGCGGTCGTGGTGGGAATGGCCGCGGTGTTGGGGCTGGCGGGGTGCACGGGCGCCCCGGCGCCCGATCAGGGCTCACAGGCTGGTCCGGCGCAAAGCGAGCCGGCCAAGAAAACGGTCGAGCAGAAGGCGGCGGAGCTGTACCGCGGGGTGCTTGCCGACCCTATGGCGTATTTTGGCCATCTTGAGGAACAGGGGCTGGCCGAGGGCGTGTCGTTTGAATACGCGCTTGTCGAGGCGACGGGGGACGATGTTCCCGAGTTGCTTGTGCGTGCCAGCGGGACTTCCGACCTGTGGAACGGAATCATGGAGATCATGCCGTTTGCCGTGAGCGATGACGGCAGCGAGCTCGTGGTTCCGTCGGTGTGGCTGAATGAGGGCGTAGCCGGCGCTGGCGGATTCAGGGGATCGGTTTCCGCGTCCGCGTATGGGGACGGCCTGCTGGTGAGTGAGACGTCCTCCGGAAGCGGCGAGGGCACCGTGTGGCGCTACACGTGGGATGACGCCGCGCGCCCGCAGCGAATCGTGTGCGATACGCAGATCGGCAGCGACTCGATGGCGGCGCGGCTGGTGGAAAACGAGCTCGTTACCATCGACTGGGTGAGCTACGCCCCGGGCAAGACCGATCTTGATGAGCTTGAGGATGTGGCCGCGCTGGAGGCTGGCGAGTGGAAGCCGACCGAGGACCTCCTCGAAAAAGATCCTGCCGATGCCGCACGCGAGTTGGGTCTCATCGTGCTTACGGGATCCGTGCACCAGCTGGACAATCAGGGCATTGCCGATTTGCAGGGTGTCGAGAACCCCAATCCCGGCTCGACTGGCCTTGGCATGAGCGCTGTGTTACAGCTTGACGGGCCTACCACTGTTACCGCCATGAGTGGCGATGGCATGGGGTCGCGCGAGGGTGAGGCTAAGCTCGTGATGCTCGACCGCGAGGCGAGTGAACTCGACTGGGGCGGATACCAGGGCCAGCATATGACTGTTGCGATCGACCCGACGCTCTTGCGGTGGCCGTCCGATACGAGCTTGCCGCTGGGCGAGCCGAGCGTTGCCCGTGGCGGCGTTGCCGTGCTTGCGGTGGGCGAGTAAGGGTGCCCCTGTTTGTATAATGTCGGCGCAAGGTACTGAGAGGGGGCCTGTATGGCAGATGAATGCAAGCACGTGACGGACGCGGACGATCCGCTGCATCGGGATCCGTGCATCCGTGCGGAGAATGAGGACGATGACGGCTACGACCCGTATTCCGACCGTCGCCCCGACCCCGAACCCCTCTTTGAGCGTGACCCGTGGGCATAGGGACCGTGAGGGCTGCCGACCCGACTGACGAGAGCGCTGGCTGCGTGGATGCCGTGGGCCCTGGCTACGTGGATGCCGCGGACTCCGTGGGTGCAGTCAACGTCACTGACGCTACCGACACGGTGGTGTCTTCGAGCGCTGCCAGCGCCCCCTCTCTTCACAGCAATGTGGCCCAGGTGGTGGGGCGTTTTGCCCCGTCTCCCACGGGCCGCATGCACTTGGGCAACATCCTTGCCTCCCTGCTGGCGTGGCTGTCGGTTCGCAGTCAGGGTGGCAAGCTCGTGCTGCGTATCGAGGATCTGGACGATCGGGCCCGCAGCGGACCGTGGGACGCACTGCTCATGGACGATTTGCGCTGGTTGGGCCTTGACTGGGATGAGGGTCCATATTATCAGACCGATCGGATCGATCTGTATGCCGACGCGGTGAGGCGGCTCGACGACATGGGCCTTGTGTACCCGTGCTTTTGCACGCGGGCGGAGCTCCATGCCGCCAGCGCTCCTCATGCGAGCGACGGGACACCTGTGTATGCGGGGACATGTCGTGGACTCACGGCGGCCGAAGTCGTCGCTCGTTCCAAAGCGCGCCCACCGGCGCTGCGGCTAAAGGTTCCGCCGGTGCAGGGGATCGCGTCTTCTCGAGGACCCTTTGAATCTTTTGCGTCCGAGAGTAAACACTCGAAGACCGAATTGACCGATTTTGGCAATTCAATGCCGCGAGAGTTAACTTTCGGGGATTGCAGCGAGCGAGGCACCCGTGGCGCGGCGGCATCGAGGGGCGCAGCAGGTGGCGATGCGGGCGTGATGCACTTTGAGGATCGTACGTATGGCCCGCAGCGCGAGGTGCTGGCAGAGGAATGCGGCGATTTCCTCGTCCGCAGAAGCGATGGCGTGTACGCCTACCAGCTGGCCGTGGTGGTTGACGATGCCGACATGGGTGTGAACGAGGTCGTGCGCGGTTGCGACCTGCTGGGTTCGACGGCTCGCCAGATGTATCTGCAAGACCTGCTCGGCTACGCCCATCCCAGCTACGCACACGTGCCACTGCTCGTTGCCCCCGACGGTCGCCGCCTGTCCAAGCGCGATCGCGACTGTGATATGGGCGTGCTGCGCGAGCATTTTGGAACGCCCGGGGCGCTGCTGGGCCGGCTTGCGTACGTGGCGGGCTTGGTGTCCAGTCCCGAGCCGCGCACGGCCGATCAGCTCGCCGACGGGTTCAGTTGGAGCGCCGTGTGCGAGCATCGCGACAACATCGCGGTTGAAGAGTGCTTCTTCGCCTAGTTTTTGAATCTTGCACGCGCCCCTGTTCAAGGAGCGGAAAGTGCGTTATTATCGACTGGCTGTCACGGAGAGCTGACCGAGAGGCCGAAGGTGCTCGCCTGCTAAGCGAGTAAGGGCCCCAAAGCCCTTCTGGGGTTCGAATCCCCAGCTCTCCGCCAGTGTGAATGATGCGTCCCCTGAGTTATCGCAGCTCAGGGGACGTTTTCTGTTTCCTGTAACGTCCCGTAAGTTGCCGTAACTTATGCGAAAAAGTGCGAATCGCGCACCGGAATGCGAAAAAATGCGAACGGAACCCGCCCTCCCGCGGCATGGAAAAGCCCCTCCGGGGAGGGGCTCCGTGCTAGTAGTAGATCTTCTGGCCCGGGTAGATGCGGCTCGGGTTTGCGATGCCGTTCTTGTTCGCGAGACCCGCCCAGTTGCCGCCCCAGCCCACCTTCTGGGCGATGCCGGACAGCGTGTCGCCGGACTTCACGACGTAGCAGCGCGCGGTGGACGCGGTGACGCCGAGCTTCGCGTTGACCTTCGCCTGCACGGCGTCCGGGTCGTAGCCCGCGGCGGAGAGCCTGTTACGTCTGTCCTGCCCTTTGCCCCACTTGCCGGCGATGACCTCGTCGGCCACCGTGTCGACGGACTTGCCGCCGAGGCCCGCGCGGCGGTTGATCTCGGCCTGCACCTCGTCGTAGCGCGTGCCCAGCGCGCGCTTGCGCTCGTCGCCGTTGCCCCACTTGCCCGCCTGCGCCTCGTCGGCGAGGACGGAGGTCTTGGCGGAGCAGACGTGGTTCACGGCGCCCTGAACCTCGTCGTAGCGGGCGCCGAGGTTCGCCTTGCGCGCGTCGCCGTCGCCGTACATGCCCGCCAGGGTGTTGCCCACGAGGACGTGCAGCGGCAGGGACTGGTCGGCGGGCCCGGAGGGCGCGGGCTCGACGGGCTTCGCGCCGGCGGTGAAGGACGCGAGATCGCGCTTGCCGTTCAGGGCGTTGCAGTCGACGTTGCCGCCGATGCCGGGCACGCGGCCCGTGGAGGTGAACTGCCACAGGTCGCAGTAGTGGCGGGGCGGCGTGTGGGCGGCCCCGTCGTTCACCCCGTAGGTGGGGATCCAGGTCCACTTCACCCACGGCTGGGACGCCACGGAGGCGTACTGGCCGTACAGGTGGTTGGCGATGTACACGCCGTTGTCCCCGGCCGACTGGGCGAGCGTGTTGCCCGCGGACAGGATGCCAGCGACGGACTGGCCTCCCACCTCCACGTCGAGCACGTAGCCGCGGCACGACTTCGCCCCGGCGGCCTTGGCGCGCGAGACGAGTCGGGCCGCCTCGACGGCGCCGCCGTTGCGGTAGAAGCCGTAGCAGTAGTAAGGGATGCCCAGGCGCTCGACCGCCGCGATGTTCTCGGCGAGGCGGACGTCGTGGTACGTGCCGTCCTGGACTCGGATGATCGCGAAATGGACGTTCTGCTTCACCGCGTCCCAGTCGATGCGGCCCTGGTGCTCGGAGACGTCGATGATGGTCGGTAGGATGCCTGCCATTACTCGGACGCCTCCTCGCACTTGGAGCCCATCGCGGAGTTCTCCGGCTCCTGCTCGCCCTCGCCGGGCTCGTCGAACATGGTCTTGATTTCCTCTTCCATCTAAAACTCCTTCCAAACGGAGATGGAATACGTCCAGTAGCCGCCCGCGCCCAGGATCTCCTCCTCGGTCCAGGCGCGGGTGTTCCCGCTCGACGCGGGGTCGTTGATCCGGAGCGCGCCGCCCTCGTCCTGCCACAGCAGCACGAGGTGCCCGCCGTAGCTTGAGTCGCCCAGCCGCCCGCCACCCGCGCACCAGACCGTCCTTCCGGAGCGGGCGTCCGCTATCGCGCGCCGGATGTCCCAGTACTGCCCGGTGGCCGAGAGCCCGAGCGACCGGGCGAAGTCGGCGAAGGCCGGCATGTAGTTGAGCCCGCCGACGGTGCACGAGTCGCCGACCTCGGCGGCGAGCCGGGCGGGCGTCCACTGCTCCCTGGTCCACCACTCGAGGCTCATGGCCGCGACCGTGAGGCCGCAGCCGTTGCCCGCGATGGTGCCGCCGTGCGCGTAGGGGGTGGACGCCCATGCGGGGTCGTCTTGGTAGTAGGAGGGCATCGAGCGCGGGCCGTACCGCTCGTGCCACAGCTCCCGCTCCCGCTCGAACTCCTCGGTCTCCTCCGCGAGGCGCTCCTCGGCCATGACCGCCGGTAGCTCCCAGGCGGCGGGAGCGGGCGCGGGCTGCGGGAAGATCGCCGCGGACAGCGCGGCCGCGAGGCTAAGCGGCGTCGCCACGCTTCTTGGTGGCCTCCGCCGCGCCGAGGAGCACGCCGACGCCGGTGGACACGATAGCCGCCGTCTGCGCGACCTCGCCGGCGAATGGCCAGCCCCATACGGACGCGAGCCCGGTGTAGATCGCCGCGCACGCCGGGATGGCGAGCAGGCCGGCCCACTTCAGGACATCGTAGAGCCAGCCGGGCAGCCAGTATTTGACGTAGTCCTCCACCGGTGTGTCGTCCGGGATGTCGACGGGCTCGTCGCCCATCTCGATGGTCTTCTCATCCATATCCGTTGCTCCTCTCACGCAACGTGGAGCTCCATGAGCTCCTTGTACATGTGGGTTCCCTGGCCGTTGCCGCCGAGGGAGTGGTAGAGCTCGTAGACCTCCTGTATGCCCTGCTTGACCTCGACGGGGCAGGGGCGCCCGCCGAGGACGTAGTGCTCGTGGAGGTCCTGGAGGCGGTAGCGCAGCAGCAGTCGGAAGATGCGCCTGTTCAGGTCGCGTTCCTCCTGCTGCTGGCTCTCGCGCCGCTCGCGCTCCTCCTTGGAGCCGCTGATCTTTCCGCCGAGCCAGCTCGCAACGCCGGTGATGCAGAGCATCGCGAGTTGCAGGACGAGCTGCCATAAAAAGTTCTCAGGCATGTCTCACCTCCCCCGATGTCCCGTTCGAGCGCATTGTTTCGAAGGTGTCGCCGCCTGAAATCCCAGACCGTTTGGGCGCGTTTTGGCGTAAAACGGTCTGGGATTTTTCTCGTGAGAAAGGACTCGAAAATGCTGCTGTCAGACGCCTGCTCCGCCTACATGGAGGCCAAGTCGAAGAAGCTCCGCCGGACCACGTTGGAGGGCTACGCCTCCGGGCTGCGGTGCCACGTGCTGCCCGCGTGGGGCGGCCGGGAGCTGGAGTCGATACGCCGCCGCGAGGTGCAGGAGTGGGTGGACTCCATCCCCACGCCCGGCGCGGCCGAGAAGGCGCTCAAGTGCCTGCGGCAGGTCATGCGCTGGGCCATCCGCTCGCTCGACCTGGAGATCTTCGACCCGACGCAGGGCGTGGAGCTGCCGCCCAAGCCCGTGTACAGGCGCGAGTCGATGGACGCGCGCGAGGAGGCTTGCGTTCTCAGGGCGGCGGTGGGCCAGCCGTGGGAGGCCGTGGTGCTCTGCGCGGCGGCGCTCGGCCTGCGCCCGTCGGAGGCGGCGGGGCTGGACTGGGGCGACGTCGACTGGCGGAGCGGATGGGTGCACGTGCAGAGGGGCGCGCACAGCACGCAGGGCGGCACCGTGGAGTACGGCTGCAAGACGCGCCTCTCCGACCGCCACCTCAAGCTGCCCCGCTTCGCGTTGGAGCGCCTTCGCCAGCTGCGCGGGCAGCGCCGCAAGGGCCGGATGCGCGGCGAGCTGTCCCCGCGCCAGATCTACAGCAGGTTCAAGCGTTTCCTCCGCCGCATGGGGCTGGGGCGCTGCTCGATGGAGTGCCTGCGCCACACGTGGGCCACGCTCACCATCGAGGGCGGCGCGGCCCTCGCCGACGTGTCGGTCGCGCTCGGCCACACGAGCGTGAGCACGTGCCTGCAGCACTACCTCATGAGCACCAAGGCGGTGGTGCAGAGGGCGCAGGACTGCTTCGCGGACGCCATGCGGAAGGGCATGGCGGAGGTCGGCGACGCGCTACTCGATGCTGTATGACGGCCTTCCGTATCCCAAAGACTTCTCACCGATTTGAAGGCGAACGAGGAAAAGATCTCGCTGAACGACCTGACCAAGACGGGGCTGTACGTGGCCTTCTCGCCCGACAACGCCCCGTCAACGGTCGAGGGCTCGTGGGTGACCGTCATCAACGTCATCCTGGCCAACAACGTCAACTACAGGTCGCAGATTCTCTGGAGCAATAACGCGTCTTACGGCGCTTGGCTGCGCAACTGCACAAGCGGCTCATGGGGCGAGTGGGCGAGGCTGTAGCGCGCATCGCGCATGGCCCCTATCCGCGCGTCAGCGTGAAATCGCGGAACGAGAAGACAGCAAGGGTTCCGTTCATGCCGGTCACCGATACGTCTATCGATGTATCGGCGTCCTTCTTCACGGTTATGTTGGTGCCGGACAGCCTGCTTACGTTCGGCTCACCAGCGCCCCTGTGCTCGATTAGTGCGCAGACGCTGGACGACCCGAACAGGAGGTAAGTCTGCCATTCAGATCCGTTGATGTGCAGCGTCTGCCCCGGGCCGAGCGGCGATGTGCGGATATGAACGCCGGGGTCGATGTGGGATACGGAAGGCCGTCATGCCCTGCTCCACACCGTTACCTTGAGTCCGCTGACCGTGGCCCCCGGCTGACCTATCAGCCAGTACCTGAATACGGCAAAGGGCGTGACGGGCCTGACGTAGTCATACGTGGAAAGGTCGATCCTGACGACGTTCCCGAGCGAACCGCCGACGGCGCTCATGAAGGCCGGGACGGTCGCGAACGAGAAGAAGCCCTGGTCTCCAATGAGGGCGTCCCCGATCTCGACCACGACGGGCTGGCCTACGGAAGGCCCTTATGGTTTAACCCACACCATGAGCCTGAGGCCACTCACGGTCGTATTCGCCTGACCAATCACCCAGTAGTTAAGAATGCTGAAAGGCGAGACTGGGGTCACAGACGAGTAAGTCTCTAGGTCGATTCTGATTATGTTTTCAACCGAGCCTCCGATGGCCGTCATGAACGCCGGGACGGTGAAAAGCTGGAAGTAGCCCTGGTCTCCGATCAGAACGTCTCCAACATCAACGCTGACGGGCTGGCCTACGGAATCCCGGAGCGCGTTCACCGCGTTGGTCAGGTCGACGAGGCGCTGCTCCACGCGCGTCATGACCTCCGCCGTCACGGGGGTCGCGGTGCTCGGCTTGTTCTTCCAAGTGGTCGTCACGTAGGCGGGCAGCTTGGAGGGCACCGCCGCGAGCGCGGAGTCAAGCTCCGGGATGATCGTCGGCACGTCCACAAGGCCCGCCTCTGGGACGACGGACATGCCGGGGTCGACCTCGACCGCCTCGGCGCCCTGCTGCTCGCTCTTCTGCTCGTCCATGGTTGTCTCCTCTCTAGAAGGTGTACTTACGCCAGTCCCCGGCCTTGCCCGGGAAGGTGTCCGCGCCGGGGTACGTGTCCGCCCCGGGGTACAGGCCGAGGCCCGGCAGGGTCGAGTCCCACTTGTTGGCGCTCTCGACGCGGTCGCCCTCGGTCTTGAGCCACATCGCGCCGTCCACGCGCTCGTCGTAGGGCGGCTCGGCGTCCTGTATGTGGTAGGGCTTGGCCAGCTTGGCGGCGGCGTTGGCCTGCTGCGCGGCGGACCTCGCGGCCGCGGCCTGTTTGGACGCCTCTGCCGCGTTGGCGTTGGCGGACTGGGCCGCGCTGTTCGCGGCGGACGCGGCGGAGTTCGCGGCGTCCCTGGACGCGAGCGTGGACCTCTTGACCGCCTGCAGCTCCTCGATGATCTCCTCGATGCGGGAGACGAACGGGCCGGACGCCCCATCGGAGCCGGTCTCCGCGTCCGCTATGACCGTGATCCAGATGTCGGGGGTGGTCTCCGTGCCCGTGCCCGCCTCGATCCGGAAGTAGGCCGTCTTGATGACCCCGGGCACGGCGAGCGCGCGGGGGTCGAGCGTGACCGTGGCGGTGCCGCCCGAGATCGTGGCGGCCTGCTCGATGTACGTGTGGTCCGGGCGGACGGCCAGGAAGCGCGCCGACGTCGCGCCGCTGATCGGCGCGCCGTCCTTGAGGATCGCGGCCTTTATGACGGTCCCGGTGTCCCCTGTGCGCGCGGTCACGACCTCCGCCGCCAGAGCGACCGACTTGTCGACGTCCAGCGTCATCTCATGCGTTGCCATCTTCCGCTCCCTTCATGAGGTCCGCAGCGGCCTCGCGCAGGGTCGCGGCGGATGCCGGGTCCACGAGCTCCGAGACGGCCGAGGCGATGGCGGCGACGGTGCGCGCGAGCGCGGGGTCTTCCGCCCTCGCGCGCACGGCCATGACACCCTCCTCGGCCCTCGGCTGTTCCTCGTGGGCTGGCTCGGGCGTCCGTTTCGGTTCCTTTTGTTCCATTCCTCCTCCTAATCTGTCGGCCAGCTGGTGCAGATGCCGTTGATGAAGTTCACGGTTCCGAACGTCCAGTGGAGTCGGCCGTCGCTGCCGTTGTAGACGGATGTCACGACTTTTCTCGAGCCGGTTATCCCGTAGGTCCCGCCTTTGTTCGGATCGGTCCCGACGGCGAATTGCGGTGCCCTGATGCGGGCCGTCCCGGTGCTGTCTATGTCGAGCCTGTCATCGTCTATGTAGATCTGGTCATCCGGGCTGTCCCGAAGGGCCACGAAGCCCGATCCGCCGTCTTCGCTCCCGGCGGCGCGCAGGTAGAGCTCCTGCGGGGGATGGCTCATGAAGCCCTTGTAGACGGGCGGCGTGAGCCATGCCTGCCGGTAGTACCGGTTGGCGGTGAGGAACCCGTAGTCCAGCACCGAGAGTCCGCACGCCTTGGTCGCCTTCGAGGGATCGTCCGATGCGTGCAGCGCCTCCACCTCGAAGTAGTTCGCGTCCCCGTTGATGAACGACGCGCCGGGCCGCCCGTTTGCGGTCGTGCCCGTCGTGATGTAGTTGGTCGAGGACGTGCCCACCATGTTGCAGCGGAACATCGCCGTGCCGTCGGCCATGATGACGGTGCCGGCGATGATGGCGTTGTTCTTGTCGCGCACCTGGAAGCCGCTGGTCGCGTTGATGTAGACCTTGTTTCCGTTGCTGTCGGTGATGAGGATGTTGCCGCTGCGCAGGTAGACCGTGCCGCTCTCGAGGTCGAGGTAGCTGTTGTCCCCGACGAGGATGCGCCCGGTCAGCCTGTTCGCCACGATGCCGTCGCCGTTTATGGCGGTGCTGAACACCCAGTTGCCGGACGAGTCCTTGGTGTTCGCCACGCCGATGGCACCGCCGCCGATCTTCACGCATTTCGTCGCCGAGGCGGGCTTCCTGTCGTAGACCATGATGCCCTTGCCGGGCTCCTCGTACACCCAGCCGCCGGTCGTGTTGAGCTCGGCGTTGAGCATCCCGATGATCTGCTCCTGGATGTCGGTCGGCACCTTGTCGAGCTGCGCCTGCAGCGCGTCGATGGCGCCGGTCGCCGCGTCGAGGGACTTGTCGAGCGCGTCGGTGATGCTCAGGAGGTACTTCTTGTTCGCCTCGTCGATCGCCTTGAGCGCGGCCTCGCTCTGCTCGATGGAGGTCTGCGTGTAGAGGCGCAGCACCTCGTCGAGATTGAGGATGCCGTCGTCGGTGTACTTCTTCAGCAGCTCCTCGAGCGTCTTGTCCCCGTTCGCGGCGTACTCCTTGAGGGCGGCGTCGAGCTCCCCGGCGATCTGCTCGGTGTAGTCCTTCGCGCCCGCCACGCCGTCGCTGGTGAACGCCTCGAGGTACTTCTTGGCGTCGGCGAGGTTCTCGCCCCACTTGGTGGAGGACGCGGCGTTCGACGCGTTGACGGCCTCGGTGATGGTCTGGCGCAGGCTGGAGGTCGCCTTGGAGATGCTCGACCTCTGCGCGGCCATGACCTCGCCGACGGTCTGGAAGTTGCCGATGGTGTAGGTCGCCCCGCCCTCGGTCAGCTGGTCCTCCTCGACCTTCGTGATGCGGGCCTGCACGCGCAGCGGCGGGTCGTACACCTTGTCGATCACGAGGACGGTGTCGCCCTCGTCCGCGCCCTCGAAGCCCTCGCCGGCGCGGGCGAGCGAGACGGCGTCCACCTCGTAGGAGGCCTTCGGCGTGCAGCGGCCCTTCAGCTCCCCCCTGGTGAGCGAGAGCAGCTCGCGCGCGTCCTCGCAGTCCTCGAACTCGACGTCGCCGAAGACATGGGTCCTGCCGCCCCTGCCGTCCGGCCTGCCCCATCGGGCGAGCGCGTCGGCGTCGCCGACCCAGTTCTTCCCGCCGTTGACGTCGCCGAAGGTCAGCTTGCGCTGGTAGCCCCCGGTGAGGTTCCCGTCCTCGTCGGTGCTCTCCGGCGCCTTGCCGTAACCGTAGAGCGCGGTCACGACGTTTCCCTCGTCCACCTCGCGCGTCACGCTCGCGAGGTCCTTGGTGTAGGTGAACCGCTTGCCGGTGTCCGCGCCCACTCGCTCGCGCAGGTGGACGCGGCGGGAGGTCACCTCGCTGCCCGACACGCCGACCTCGAACTCGAGCTCCCCGCCCCATGTGTCCGCCACGTCGTGGACGGCCTGCCACGCGTTGGTGTGGTAGAAGTTCGTCCCGCCCTGCCCGAGGTCCGCGACGGACCCGACCGTCCAGCGGCTCTCGGACAGCGCGGACGCCATGGCCACGCTCGCCGTGGTGTTCAGCGGGCGCTTGTCCTCGAGGTAGTCGCCGGACAGCTCGACCTGCGCCGAGCTGGGGCAGTAGTAGCTGTAGACGATGCCGGCGCGTGCGCGGGTCTCGGTCACGCCGTCCACGATGTTCTCGCGCCAGCGGCCCTTCTTGTCCTGCCACACGATGCGGTCGCCCTTGTCGAGCGCGGCGAGGCACGAGATGGACAGCGCGTTCTCGCCGTTCACCTCGCGCGTGTCCACGCACTCGAAGAGCGTCTTGATGGGGCCTTTGAAGTTCTCCCATCTGTCCGTCACCCAGAGCCGCATCAGCCTATGTGCCTTTCAGTCCATTCGATGGTTCCCGTGCCGCTGGATAGCCGCAGGTTGTTGCGCCCGGGCTGCAGCGCGAAGAAGTCGCTCTCGTAGGTCACGGCGTGGTTCTGCCCTCCGACCGTCACCTGCTCCTTGGTCATGTCGATGACCACTTCCGAGGAGGAGGTGAGCGATTCGTTGATCTGCACGAACTCTCCCGTGTCCATGTTTGTGAGCTTGAGGAAGCTCGCGGAGCCGCCCGGCTTGCACGCGATGACCGGGCGCGTCTCGCTCGTGCCGCCCACGGACAGCGCGGTGCTGTACCCCACGGCGCCGCGTCTCGTCGCGCCGTACGCTATGGGGTCGTAGGCCGTGAACTCAAGCTCCGCGCCGCCCGTGTGCCAGAGGTTGTCCAGCTCCCCGGGGGATGTCAGCACGGCCATGTAGTAGAGCCCGAGGTGCCGCTCGTCGTCCAGGTGGAGCGGGGCCTCCTTGAGGCATAGCAGCCTGGCGGCCATCGTGCGGCGGAGTGCGGCCATGTCGTCGGAGGGGCGCGCCCTCCACTCCGCCCGCACCTTGATGACGAGCGGCTTGAGCTTGGCGCGCATGAACCGCTCGCCCGCCCGGTAGGGGATGTCCTGCGTCTCGATCGCGTACCCGGGCAGCAGCGAGCGCGTCATGAGCCTCGTGGTGAACCACGGCGAGAAGTCGAAGCCGTTGTATATCACGCGTACGCCCCCTGCCTCAGCTGCGTCCTCTTGATCTCCTTGGCGATCTCGCGCGAGAGCTTGCGGATGTCCGCCTCCTCCCGCACGGTCGCGTACACGTTGATGGTCACATGCGTGTCGCCGCCAGCTCCGCCGCCCAGCTTCTCGAGCTGCTCCGCGATGCCCTCTGCGAGCGGCGCGGCCCCTCGCTTGTTGAACGGCACGACGCCCTCGGGGCCGTCCTCGCCGACGCCGATGACGCTCGGCCCGTTGAAGACGCCGCCCTTGGCGTACCAGCTGATGGACAGGGTCGCCGGGTTCGGTATCTTGCCGAGGAGCGGCACCTCTATGAGCGAATACCTGATATGGGGCAGCGGGATGTGCGGCCACGAGAACTTGAAGTTGAAGAACCCCTTGATTGCGTTGATGACGTTCGAGACGGTGTCCTTCGCGCCGTTTATCGCGTTGCCGATGGTGTCCCTGATGCCGTTCCAGATGTTGGACGCCGTGTTCCTGATGGAGCTGAACACGCTCGAGACCGTGTCCTTGACCCTGTTGAAGACCCCGGACACCTTGCTGAAGATTCCGTCGAGCACCCCGCCGATCGTGCTGCTTATCGCGTTCCACACCGTGGAGACCACGCCGGAGATGGTGCCGAGCACGCCGGACACGATGCCGCTGATGGCGTTCCAGATTCCGGAGATGACGCCCTGTATGCCGCTCATGACCGAGCTGATGCCGTCCTGCATCATCGAGAAGTCGCCGGTGACGATGCCTATGATGAGTCCGAGCACGGTCTGGAATATCCCGCTGATGACGTTCCACGCGCCGTTGATGACCTCGGACACCGCGTTCATGACCGCGGTCACCGTCGTGAGGATCCCGGTGAACACGGTGGTGGCGACCTGCAGGAGCGTCGTGAGGATGGGTACCACGACGGGCAGCACCGCCTCGACCACTTGAGCCACGACCTGCGCCACGGCGCTGAAGATGCCCATGAGGCCGTCCACGAACCCCTGGAGCACGGGCTGGATGGCCGCCCAGCACTCTCCGAGCACCGCCGCGATCTGGTTCCATGCCTCGGTGACCGCGCTGCGGAAGCCCTCGTTCGTGTCCCACAGGCACTTGAACAGCGCGGCGAGCGCGCCGATGATGGCGACCACGGGCGCGGCCGCGGCGAGCACGCCGCCGAATCCGGCGGCCGCGCCGGTGCCGATGCCGCCGAGCGCGGCGGTGATCGCGGGGATGACTCCCACTAGGTTGCCGGCCACGGACAGCACCGGGCCGATGGCGGCGAGGATGCCGGCGATGGCGAGCACGGCCATCTGGCCGCCCTCCCCGATGCCGTCGAACCACTCGCCAAACGACTTCACCACACCCGCCACGTTGGTTGCGATGTTGAGGAGGGGCTGCCCCAGCGGCTCTATGGCGCCCTGCAGCTCGCGCATGGCGGACGCCGCCTTGCCCGCGAAGCTGTCTGAGGCGCTGTCTGCCGCCTCCTGCGCCGCCCCGGCGACGTCCCCGTACTTGTTCTCGACGCCCGCGAGGCTCGTTATCATGCCCAGCGCGTTGTCCTCGCCGAGACTCGACCACAGCGTCGATGCGAGGTTCGCCTTGTCGAACCCGTCGGGCATCTTCGCGAGTTCGCCCAGCACGGCCTCGAACACCTGCTGCCCGGTCGCGCCTCCGGTCTTCCACGCCTCGAAGAGCTGCTGGGTGGATTCGCTGAACCGCCCGATGCTCTCGTCCATGCGACCGTCAACGAGCGAGGTCTGGAACTCGTTGAGGAAGTCGTTCACCTTGTCGAGGTTGTATGCGCCGCTCTCGGTGCCCGCCTTGAGGATGGAGAAGTATTCCTGCGCCGAGAAGCCCATCTGGGCGAAGCGCGGCCCGTATTCCGCGAGGTTGTCTCCCAGCTCGTCAGTGTAGTTGAGGCCGTCCTGCGCGCCGGCCACGAACAGGTCCATGGCGTCGGTCGCGGACAGCCCGAAGCCGTCCATGAGGGCGTTGACGCCGCGCACGCTCTCGCCGACGTCCATGTCCAGGGTGTCGGAGAGCGTGAGCACGGACTGCGTGATGTAGGAGAGGTCGGCGTCGTCAAGGTCCCCGATACTCTGCCTGACCTTGACGAGGGCGTCGTCGACCAGGTCGAGCGACTCGCCGAACCCGTCCTCGTAGATTGCCTCGCCCACGTCGCCCAGGCGCTCCGCCTCCTCGGCGGTGAGCCCGAGGGCGGACTGTATGCGCGCGGTGGCCTGCTCGTAGCTCGACGCGGTGCCGAACGCGGCCGTCCCAGCCGCCACGATCGGCGCGGTGAGGCCGACGGTGCAGGCGGTGCCCGCCGACTTGAGGGAGCCGGACAGCTTCTGCGCCGCCGCGTCCCCCTCCTTGATGCCCTCCCAGGTGACCTCCTTGAGGGAGCTGTTGAGCTTCCCGACCTGCTTCGGGATGTTCGCGGTGTCGAGCACCGCCTTGATGACTACGGAGCCGTCCATGCTCACCTCGCTGCACGCTTGAGGGCGGCGAACGCGTCCCGCATCGCCGCATCTGTCCCTTCGTTCGCGCCGCGTGAGCTACGGCCTTGTTTGAGGGCGAACGCCCTGTGCAGGCGCTCCCACTCCTCGATCTCCTTCTTGTTGTGCTTCGTCGGCTTGGGCTTGGTCTTGGGGTTGCGGTAGTGGATGGCGCGCCCGAGGGGCGTGTCCATGGAGCAGCCGCCGACGAGCGCCACGAACTCGGCGAATCCTATCTCCCCGCGGACGGCGTCCCAGTCGATGCCGTACTCCGCGCGGAAGCTGATGCGGATGTACGCCGCGTCCTCCACGGGGTCCCACAGCGGGTCCTCGTGGGGCTTGTCCCCCCTGAGGTCGAGCCCGCACACGTCCCACACGGCGGCCTCTATGAGCCTGCCGAGGTCGGCCGGGTCGTAGTCGCAAGCCGTGAAGGCGTCTCCCGGGTCGGCGAAGAAGAGCGGGATGAACTCCCCGCTCTTCTCTTCCGGCGCGGCGCGCTCGTCCTGCAGCAGCGCGATGCAGCGCAGCACGGTGAGCGCGTCGTCGCGCACCAGCACCTCCTCGCCGTTCCACGGGTAGGGGGTCGCGCTGCCGCCCCCGTCGAGGGCGACGCGCCGCGATGTCAGGCCGCAGGCGTTCACTTCCGGCGCTTCTTGCCGGACTTGCCGCCCTGCGCCTCGCTGAACTGCCCGCCCCGCTTGGGCTGCTGCTTGCGCTGCTCCTGCAGGAACGCCTTGGTTTGCGCGCTCTCCTGCGAGAAGTACAGGCCGCATCGGCGCAGCTGCTCGTTGGTCGCCTTGCGGCCGAGGAGCATCAGGAACGATGCCATGACCTCGCCGAGCACGCTCGTGTGCTTCGCCGGGTCTATGGGTTCGCCGTCGCCCATCCACGAGAGCAGGCGGTCGTAGCCGTCCGTGCCGATGAAGGTGACGATGACGCGCTTCTCTAGGTGCACCATCGTCTGAGTGATCTCGGCGCGCTGCTCGTCGGTCTGCGCCTGGTCGAGCTTGCGATTAAGCGATTGCGCGCGGTCGATGGCGTTCGACACCTTGGCGAGCATCGCCTCGATGCTCGCGTCGTCGAAGTAGACGCGGAACCGCGGGGTGTCCGGGTTGTCCTCGGGGTCCTCGAAGTAGACGTCCTCAAAGGGCCTCGCCAGCCGCAGGATCTCCATTTCGCTTTCCTTTCTCCGCCCGTGAGCTAGGCATGGAAAAGGGGCGCGGGCCGCTCACTTGCCCGCGCCCCCTCGATGGAGGTTATGGGAGGTGTCGCCCGGCTAGGCGGCGCTCACGGTCACCTCGACCTCGCACATGACCGACGGCTTGGAGGCGGCTCGCACGGTCACCTTGCAGGACCCGTCCTTGACGCCGTGCACCGTGCCGTCGGAGTCGACGGTGGCGACGTCGGTGTCGCCGGACGCGTAGAAGCACTTCCCGTTCGCCTCCGCCGGGGTGACCTCCGCCGCGATGGCCTTGGTCCCGCCGACATTCACGGTGACCGCCTCGGCGGTCACCTGCTCGGGCAGCTTCAGCTTGCCGCCCGGCTTGAAGGCGGGCGCTCCCGCGGTCGCGATGGTGCAGGAGAAGGCGCCGAGCGCGGACGCCTCGCCCTGGCCGGAGTTCGGCGTGAGGTTGAGCAGCGTGCAGTCGCCCTCGATGACGTCGCCGTTGGCGGCGGTGTGGCGGAACTGCGTCCTGCGCCCCTCGCCGGTCTCCAGGGCGCAGGACGCGATGTAGTCCTGGGCCGGGTCTCCGTAGCAGCGGTCGCCCTCGACCTCGTACTGGATCTGGGTGCTCGTCACGTCCGTGGTGGGCGTGCCGTACCCGTCGTAGTAGTCCTTGTCCTCGGTGCCCTCGTTCGGGGACGGGGTGATGGAGGTGATGCCGCGCGAGAGGATGGCCCACGTGGGGGCCGCCGCCTCGGGGGTCGTGTTCACCTCGAGGGCGTTCGCGTAGTTGCGCGCGAAGCCCAGGTCGCTCTTTGCCATGTCTGGCTCCCTTCTATTGCCTGATGATCTTGGCCACGATGCGGACGGCCCACACGTGGCGCATGTCGGTGCCTATGGCGACCCGCTCGATGTCGCCGTCCTGCTCGGCGAGCCCGACGATCTCGTACGAGCCGTTCCCGCTCGACAAGTCGGCGGCCTCGAGGATGCGCGCGGCCCGCTCGCAGGTGCCCATGGGCTCGTACTCGTCGAGCGCCTTGGACACCACCTGCAGGTAGCAGTCGAGCAGGCGGGTGCCGTCCATGTAGGTGCGCCGCGTCACGGACGGCATGAGGCGCACCACCGTGCCGTCCTTCTTGTCGATGGCGGACAGGGGCCGCGCCTTGGCGTCGATGCCGCCGTCGCGCAGCGCCCGCGCCGCCACCTCGCAGATGTCCAGCGCCTCGCTCATGTCATTCCTCCATCAGCTTCTCGGCGAACTGCTGCCATGCCCCCAGCCGTTCCTTCTTGGCCTCCTCGGGCCAGTGGGAGCGGGCGTTGGGGTTCTTCGCCTTGCGGATGCTCGATTGCGGCAGGTCGTGGACGCGCTGGGCGTACGGGGCCTGCCACTCGATGCGGCCGTTCTCGTAGTCGCTCGCCAGCGGCTCGGAGTCGCGCAGCGTCCCCTCGTCCAACGGCACGTAGTCGCGCATCTCGAACGCGACGCGCTTGGCGAACGCGGCCTGCTTGGCCTCGAGCTGGGCGGCGGAGAACCGTCGCTCGATGCCGAACAGGTCCACCTTGACCTCGCACCCCGCCTTGCTCACTGCACGTCCACCTCCCAGTGGTGCGGCGTGCCGTCCGGGTGGTCGCACCGCTGCACGCGGGCCGCCGCGTGGCGCTCGCCGTCGAAGCCGATGATGTCTCCCTCGGCGATGCCGCCAGCGTACTCGGTCGCGTCGATGAAGACGCGCGCCGAGCACCCGGCGGTCAGCTGGTAGTCGTTGGGCGCGAGCGCCGCGCCGCGGTCGATGCGGCAGCGCGGCACGTCCACGGGGGCGGCGAGCCCCTCCTCGGTCTGCCGCTCGATGGTCAGCGCCTCGCGGCGCATGAACGCGGGGATGGGCGGTATGCGCACGGCTCTCACCCCAGCCCCTTGAACGCGAGCGGCGTGCCCGCCAGCTCGGCATCGACCGCGCGGACCATGTCGGAACGCCGCGAGGAGCCGTCCCCGAAGCCCATGGAGACGGTGCCCGTGGTGACCGACGCGATCGCCGCGGCGCTCCCGCCGTAGGCCGCGTCGACGTCCACCGCCGCGCACGCGGCGCGGCTGTAGGCGTCTGGGTCTTCGGCGGGGTCTGCCGGGAGCACGCGGTCGCGCACGACGGCGAGCGCCCTCGGCAGGGACGCGCCGAACGCGTCCTCGCCGAGGGTCCCGTGCCACTCGTCGCGGTAGAAGGCGTATGTGACCTCCGGCGCGGCCACGCTAGGCCTTCTTGGCGCGCGCCGCCGCGGCCGCCTTGGTGTGCGCGTAGATGAGCGGCTTGCGGTTGTCCAGCACGAGCAGGTCGTGGTGCACGCGGTACTGCCACTTGTGCGCGTCCTTCTCCTGGTTGGTGTCGGGGGCGAAGTAGCGCAGCTTCTCGTGCTTCTGGATGGCCTGCGCGGCGGAGGGGTGCACGACGAGGAAGTTGAGGTCCTTGCCCGTGGAGTCGGTTTTCTTGTAGCCGCCGTCGCCCTCGGTCTGGAGGGTGATGGAGTCGTAGAAGCGGCCCTGCGGGACGGTGCGCATCTTCATGCCGTCGAAGGTCTGGATGTCCGTGGACACGTTGCCCGTGCCGTTGTCGATGCGCCAGCTCTGCGCCTTGCGCAGGAGCGTCTTCATCGCCGGGGTGAGGTAGAGCACGCACTCGGAGAGGGCCACGCCCATGTTCTCCATGTGCTCCTCCGCCGCGAGCACGGCTTCGAGCGCGGCCTCCGGGGTGTCGAGGTTCGCGGACGCCTTCTGGCCGGCCTTCTGCGCCAGGCGCGCGAAGCGGATGGCGTCGATCTCGGGCACGACCTTGGTGCGGGCGAACTCGTTCATGACGTTCGCGGACACGAGCAGCATGTGCTCCTCGTCGTCGAGGTAGTCGATGGAGAACTCGCGGCCGCGGTCGTACTCCAGCTTCAGGGTCTCCCAGTCGAGCGTCACGTCTCCGGCGGTGAAGCCCTTGGCGCGGTCGTAGTTGGCGAGGCCCTGCATGGCGATCTTCGCGATCTTCACCTCGCCGGTGCGGGAGACCTCGCCGACGAGGTCGCCGTTGACGCTCAGGTCGTTGGTGAGCGTGGCCTGCTCGATGACCTTGTCGAGTCGGGTCGTGAACTTGGTGATGGTGCTGCCGAGGTTGTTGGGCATGTCGTCTCCTTACTTCTTGATGCCGAACGCCTTGTCCAGCTTGTCGTCGAGGTCGCCGGCGCCGCCCTCGGGCTTGAGCCCGGTGGAGCCGGTCTTCTTCTCGGTGCCGAACAGATAGGGGCAGGCATCCTTGAGCTTGGCCACGTCGCCGTCGTAATCGCCGAGCAGGGCCTTGGCCGCCTTCGCGTTGAGGCAGCCCGCGAGCTCGAGCTTGTGGTCGGTGCGCTCGTCGGCCATGTCGGCCTTGAGCTTGTCCAGCTCCGCCTTGAGCGCCGCGCGGCCCTCCTCGGTCTTGGACTTCTCGTCGAGCTGCGCCTGCAGCTCCGCGATCTGCTTGTCCTTGGCCTCGATGTCGCGCTGGTACTTCTCGCGGTTGATGCCGGGCTGGCCGTGCTTGTCCTCGACCTCGCCCTCGCCGCCGCCTTGGCCTTCGGCTGCGGGCTTCGGGTCGCCCTCGGTGCCGCCCTGCGCGCCCTCTCCCTGCTTGGGGTCGGTCTGCGGGTCGGTGCCCTGGGGTTCGGTCTGGGTGTTGCTCTCGTTTGCCATGTCCTTCTCCTTACCTAGCGTTTGTTTGCGCCCTTCACTGGGCGGGACAGGTGGGCCTTTTGCGCATGCCCGGGCGACATGGAGAAGGTACCGATGGTGTCGCCGGGCGGGGCCATGGCGCGGTTTTCCTGTGCTACTGGCGATGGCGCAGGAAACGCGCCATGAAAAAGCCGCCCCGTGGGGCGGCTCTCCTCCATATCGCTTTATCGCTCGCACTCCTCGAGCATCATCGCCGCGCGGTGGAGCTCGGCGGCGATGATCGCCTGGGCCTGCTCCTCGTAGGCGTGGACGCTCGATTCGAGCGAGGCGGAGGCGTGCGCGGCGAGGCACGCGCAGCCCTTCACGATGTCGATGGCGTCGCGGCGCCTGAGCGCCGCCTCGTCCATCACGCCGCCTCCCCGCAGTAGCGCGCCATGAAGTAGGCCTGGCCCTTGCCCGTAACCTTCGTGGTGCGGGTGAGGGTCACGTGGCCGTCCGAGTGGGTGATGGCCGTCTCCTTGATGCGGAACAGCCCCTGCTCGACGTACCGCTGTATCGGCACGTTGCGGTTGCTGCCCGACTTGCCGAGGTAGCCCTCCTCCCGCAGCAGCGCGAAAAGCCGGTTCTGCCCGATCTGGAAACCGGACTGGGTGAGCATCTTGGCGAGCTCGCCCACGAGGCACGTCCCGTCCGAGGCGGCCACCGCGTCCGCGAACAGTGCCTTGGGGCGCAGCTCGTCTATCTCGCGCTTCTGGCGGTCCATGGTGTCCTTGGCGAGCATGAGTGCACGCGCCATGATCTGCTCGGGCGTCTCGTCCTCGCGCGCGGCCATGTAGCCGCCCCGCTTGCGGATGGAGGGGAGCACCTCGTCGAAGACCCAGGACTCGAATTGCTGGGCGCTTGGGAGCTTCGAGGACGCGATCAGACGGTAAAGGTCTCCCTCGGTGATGAAACGCGCTTGCTGCTCGCGCCCGAGGTTGTCGGTGATACCCCGAATCAGGGCATCACCCTTGCAGTGCGCGTTCAGGGCGTTATTCGGCTTTGCATAGCCGAGCGCGGCGGCAACGTCCTTGCCGCAGAATATGACCCTGCCGTCTTCTTCGATGGTGCGGACGGTGCCGAACTGCTCGCTGGTAAATGGTATGATGTCGGAGGTATCCATCTGGATACTCCTTTCTGGGGCATCGCCCCGGTCGATGGGGCACCTGGCTGATTTGGTCGTCTTACAGGTGCCCTACTTCTTTCCAATTAACTCGAAATACAATTCCGAGCGTATGCGCCTCTCGCTCATGGTGGGAAGCACCACGGTCATGTCCGGCCTGCTGTTCACGATGTGCATCGCCTGCGTTCGGGAGACCCCGAGCAGCTTGGCGAAGGCGCTGAGGTTCAGGTACGCGGGTATCCCGTCAGGGAAAAGCTTCTGCTCTACGGTTGGCATGATTCACCTCCTATTTGTCTAAACAATCCAATATATGACTAATTCGTAGAATACACTTCTGTAAGTGTATGTCAATAGATAACGGAGATGTTGTATATTTGTCTTAACGAGACAATGGAGGACGGTCATGCCAGAGAAGAACGACAGGGAGATCATAGACTTCGGCTTGCTCGGCGCGCTTATTCGCCATAAGCGGCAGCAGGCGGGGTTCAGGCGCGCAGAAGACCTCGCCGCTGTGATAACCGAGCTGGTCGGATATCCCGTCTCAAAGGAGACGCTCTATAAAGTAGAGAGCGGGAGGCAGAAGCCGAGCCTGGAGCTGTACGTTTCGATAATGCGTGCCTTGGAACCTGATGGCGATTACAAGTTCGACGGTCTCGTCGACATGGCGCTCCCGAACTCGTGGAGCTGTTTCCTCGGTGAGGAGGATTACGATCGGTACGCAGAACTCTATCCAGATGACCGCGAGGACCTGGCATACGTAAAGGAAGCCGCTCGGAAGAAAAAGGGACTTATTGCCTAATGGAAGAAGAAAGGCCGCCCGGTGGGGCGGCCTTCGCAGTCGTTTCGCAGTCGTTTCGCAGCTACGAGAACAGCTCGTCGACCTCTCGGCGCTGGCGTTCGAGCGTCTCACGGTAGCGCCGCGCACAGCCCTCGCACAGGATGCGCCCGTTCGCCACGCGGTCGTCGGTCACGGGCTGGCCGTCGCGGCCGAGCAGCTGCCAGTGGGGGAACTCCCGGACGAGCGACGGAGCGTCGGAAGAGAGCCTGCCGTGCCTCATGGACTCGCGCAGCGGGCGCTCCTCGGTGCGGCCGCACATGTCGCAGGTGATCTTGGCGGTGATATCGAGTGCCATTTATTTCCCCCTGAGGTCAGTACCACATGTAGGTGCCGGATTCCAACAGTGCGCCGTTCACGCTCATCTGGCGGT
Source organism: Collinsella stercoris DSM 13279 (assembly GCF_020735465.1). Classification (GTDB taxonomy): domain Bacteria; phylum Actinomycetota; class Coriobacteriia; order Coriobacteriales; family Coriobacteriaceae; genus Collinsella; species Collinsella stercoris. The sequence continues at coordinate 2,420,057 of NZ_CP085935.1, forward strand.
CGAGGCAGCTGATCAGCTTGCATGCATAAAGCTGGTACCACGTCTCATCGTTGTGGTCGAGCATCACGCCGTCTTGGATCGAGACGTCGAAGGAGATGCGCCCGGTCTCCTCGGGCTTGCCCTCGATGAGGTATTCGTATTCCGGATTATCGTCGCTGCCTCCGATTCGTCGGTATTCGAGCATCAGGCTGCCTCCTTTCCATCAATCCACTCCTTGAGCATCTTCTGGTAATTATACAGCTCGTTCGCCTTGTCGTGGGCCTGCCCCTGCGTCATGCCCTCGGCCATGTACCGCGCCTCCAGCGCCTCGTGCCTGAACAGGACGAGGTCGTGCGGCAGAGGGCGGCCCGTGTCTATGAGCCGCTGGATGGACTGAGCCATGTAGTAGTCCGGGTCGAATTTCCTATGGCCGTCGGCGAGGTCGTGCTCCTCGACGAACAGGTGCATGAAGGCGCGTTCCGCCTCGGTTGCGTCCATGCCGGACGCCTCCGCGATCTTGGCGATGGTCGATGCGCGGTCTCGGTTCGCGAGCTCCTCGTAGTAACGCTTGGCGTGCGCCTCCGCCCGCTTGCGCCCCGCCCCCATCGGCTGGCTGATCGCGCCCGAGTTGACCGCCTTCTTGAACAGGCTGCGCTGCCTGCCCCCGCTCAGATACCTCCAGCTTTGCTCGGGGATGCCCTCGGCCTCGAGTTCGGCGGAGAGGGCGAGCCTGGCATCATTCTTGTCCATGCCCCGCGCCTTGAGCGCCCGCCTCACGCCGTCCCCGTCCATGAACTCCCTCATGGTGCGGCGGCTCGCGTCCGTCTTGCGGATGCGCGGCATGTCGCCGGCCCACTCGCGGTTTGGTGAGCGTTGGAGCACCGCCGCCTTGCCCTTGCGGTTGGCCTCTTCGATGTAGCGCCTCATGCCCTCCTGCTGCCCGCGCAGCTTGGCCTTCAGCTTCTCGACCTCGGCGATGTTCGCCATGCTCGCGTCCTTGTCGGCGATCAGCTGCGCGCCCGCCAGCTCGCGCTTGGTCTGGCGGATGTCGCGCTCGCGCCTGCGCTGCCCCTGCGTGAGCCTGTACACCTCGTCGGAGGGCAGTCCGCTGGGATGGCCGGGGTTCGGGGAGTACATGCGCGGCGTTCCCGGTATCCACGGCCCGAAGCTGTGGCGGCAGTTCGCGCCGCCCAGCCCGTCCACCTTGCCGTAGCCCGTCTCGCGGTAGAAGTCGCGGTAGCGCACGCCGTCGATCTCCACGTCCCCGTCGAGCGAGTAGACGCGCCCCTGCCACTTGGCATGGCTCGGCCGCGCCCCGCCGTGGCTCGATACCTCCACGAGCCTGATGCCCGCGCCCCCGCACACGTCGAGGGTGCGGCGCATGCCGTCCTGCGCTATCTGGGTGCGCACGTGGCGGCGCACGGCCACGTCGATGCGGTTCACGACGGTCTGCCGCCCCGTCTCGGCGTCGCGGTAGGCGATCGTGGAGATGCCCTCGCGCATCATGCGGCGCACGGCCCGGTGTATCGCCCGCTCGGCGGTCTCCGCGCCGGTGTTCACCTTCGCGGCGGCCTCCGCGACGCAGCGGTTCCAGAGCGACAGCGCGCCCTGCGCCATGTCCACGTTGTCGCGCGCGAGGATCTCGGCGATGCCGCGCGCGGTCAGCTCGACCTGCCGGGGGAGCGTGCGCCCGGCTGCGTCCCTCGCGTCCTTCGGCATGCGCCCGAGGTCGCTGCGGTCGCTGCGCCCCAGCGCGTCCTCGACGGTGCGGAGCACGGCGCGGTTCGCGTCCTCGCGGTGCCTCTCGATGAACGCCATGAGCTGCGGGGCGGCGGACTGAGCGAGCAGGTTGAGCGCGGTGGTGCCGCGCTGCCCGAGCCCCTCCGCGCCCTTGTCTAGGAGCAGTCGGCACAGGTGGGCGAGCATGTCGGCCTCGATCTCGCCGTACACCGCCGCCACCATGTCCCCCGCGCGGTCGAGGTAGTCCGGGTCCAGCATGGCTAGAACCCGACGTCCATGACGGCCTGCTCGGGCATGAGCAGCCGCGCCTCGTCCTCGCTCAGGCCGTAGAACTTCTCGAGGTACATCCACTTCGGCACCACGCCCGCCGCTATCTCGGCCAGCATCTGCTGCTTCTCGGCCTGCGTGTCGGTGATGATGGAGTCGTCCCACACGACCTCGACGGGCTCCGCGCCCTCCTCGACGTCCGCGCCGCAGTGGATGCGGGCGCACTCTGCGAGCGAGGTGAGCAGGCGCCCCAGCCCCTTGCCGAGCGCGTTCTCGTGGTTGCGGATGTTGCGCATGAGGGCGGAGTTGTCCGCGCTCACCTCCGTGGCGGTCTTGAGCCCGCCCGCCTTGTCCGGCTGGAAGTACTGCGAACCGAATCCGCACTCGTCGCCCAGCGCGGCGCAGGCGGCTGCGTAGGTCTCGTAGATGGACGAGGTGCGCATGGCGGGAGCGAAGGCGTAGGGCTTGCCCTCCTCGCCGATGCCGGAGGACGTGAGGCGGTACAGGCGCTGCTCCTGGTCGCCGAAGGGCACGGGGCGCGTCTTGCCGTCCGTTCCCGCCTGCCGCACGTCGATCATGGAGTCGGGGAGCATGAGCACCGCGCGCATGAGGTCGGTCTCGTCGTAGAGCGCCGTCCACGCGGTGTCGAGCACCTTCATGGCGCCCACGGCGTCCTCGAACACGGACACGCCGTAGGGGCTCGTGTCCTGCAGGGCGTTGTCGATGGCGGGGGAGAGCAGGCAGAAGGTGGGCGTCTCGCACGCCGTGTCGAAGTCCTCGATGATGCCCAGCGCCTCGGGGGCCAGCTCCCCGCCGTCCCGCCACACCTTGGTCACCACGTGGTACGTCCCGCCGTCCAGCACGTGCATCTGAAGCTGCACCGCCTGCTTGCCGCCCGCCGTGACGCGGGTGCAGAAGGCGCACTCCGTGGTGCCGTCCTCGTCCCACGTGAGCGGGACGACCATCTTCGCGTCGTAGCGGCGCACGCGGATGGACGCGCCCCCGTCGCGCACGTCGAACCACAGCGCCATGGCGCCCGTGCCCATGGCGAAGGCGCGCTCGACGCCGCGCTGGAAGAGCGTGAACAGGCCCGACTCATCGCAGTAGCGGCGCAGCCACTCGTTCGCGCGCGGGCTGTCCGTGCGCGCGCCCATCTCGTTGGCGATGAGGCTGGCCCACTCGCGGCACACGCGGCGCGCCGGTCGCAGGGACAGCTTGCGGCGCTTGTGCGCGCGGCCGTCCACGCCCGCGTACCGCTCCTCGTACCAGTCGCAGTCCCCGGTGTACCAGCCGTACCACCGCTCGATGTGGCCGCTCATGTCCGGCGGCAGCGCGTAGCCGCGCCGCCTGATCTCGTCCCGCGCGCACGCCGGGATGCTGAACTCGTTGTCTGCCATGCCTAGACCTTTCTCGCGGCGTTCTTGTAGGCCCCGCGCTTGGTGACCACGTCCATGAGGGCGTAGCGCGTGGCGTCTATCCAGTGGTCGTTCCCGTCGGGGTAGTCGCCCGAGTACTCGCCCGTGGCCGGGTCCATCTCGAACTCGGCGGCGCGCACCTCGCGGGCGAGGTTGGGGCACCGCGCGGGGTCGATGACCCAGTGCACGGACTGCAGGAAGCGGTAGCTCATGTCGCGCAGCCCGCCCTTGCCGGCGGCGCGCGCGTCCACGCCCTCGTCCCTCTGCGCCTGGATGCGGTCGGGCGAGGCGTCGTCGGACAGCACGCGCAGGCGGTGGTAGGCCGGCTCGGCCCCCTCGCGGTCGGGCCACGTGAGGGCCCGCTTGACGCGCTCGGCCGTCTCCGGGGGCTGCAGCTTGCACCCGCCGTCCTCGTAGAAGGTCACCACGCGGTGCTCGCCGGGCTGCCACTCCGAGAGGGTGAGCGCCCAGGGGTCGGGGAACCAGCCGAAGTCCTGCCCCGCGTGGACGCGCTCGAAGGACGCTATCTCGGCGTCCGTCACCTCGCGGAACTCGACGCGGTCGAATATCTGCCCGCCGTAGCCGACGGGCTCGCCCAGGTACTCGTGGCGGTACGCCTGCTCGTCGGTCTGCCTGAGGTCTTCCGCGTCGGCTATGAACTGAGCGCCGAGCCACTCGGGCGGCGCGTCGGTGTAGCAGCTGTCGAACACCTCCTGCCCCGCGTCGCGGCGGCGGTCGGCCTCCTTGTTCGCCCAGTTGTCCCGGGTGCGCGGCGGGTTGTAGGTGTAGACCACGATGGCGCGCTCGCCGCCTCGCGCGGCGGACTGGCGCACGGTTCGCAGCTCGGACATGCCCTTGAACTGGTCGCACTCCTCGAACCACAGGAAGCCGATGAAGCCGAACGGGGGCTTGAGGCCCTTGCTCTTGTGCGGGTCGTCGCATCCGGCGAAGAAGATGACCTGCCCGGTGGACTTCTTGCGTATCTTGAGCGTGGAGACGGGCATCTCGTACTCGTCGTCCAGCTCCAGCTGGTGTATGGCCCAGACCACCTGCGCGTACACCGCGTCGCGCAGGCTGTTCTTGCGCTTCATGACGGCGGCGGCGTGCTCGCCGGGGTTGTCCTCGATGTGGCGCACCAGCTCGATGGACGCCCACGAGCTCTTGAGCGAGCCGCGCCCGCCCTTGCACCAGAACTCGGTCTGCGCGCCCGTGGCCATGAGCATGTGCGGGCGGAAGAAGTCCCGCCCGATCAGCAGAGCGAAGTCGCGCGTGAACTCGCCGCGCTGCTCGGCCCGCTCCTCGGGAAGCGCGTCCAGCAGCGTCTTGCCCAGCTGCGTCACGGCGTTGACGGCCACGTAGTCGAGCGGCTTGCCCTCTCCTGCCTTGCGGACGCGCTCCACGCCCGCCTCGAAGGTCTCGCTCATGCCCGCGAGCACGTTTGCGCGGGTCGTCGTCGCGCGCTCGGCCGCGATGCGCTTGAGGGCGGTAATCCTAGCCTTGACCTCATCCGTCGCCTCCAGCTTGCACGCCTTGTTGTCCACCGTCTCCGGCTTCCAGCGCGCGCGGTCCGGGTACGCGGCGAGCATCGCCTGCCGCTGCGTCTTGCCGGCCACGCGCTCGCGGCAGTATGTCTCGTGGCGCGGGTTCGCCAGCGGCTCGTCGGCGTCCAAGCGCCACCTCCAATCAATCGCGCCCCCGCCGCGAAAAGCGGGAAGCCGCCCCGAAGGACGGCTCCCCAGTGCCCCGTGCGGCGGAGGATGACCGCACGGCTATGTTCGGCGATGTGTCGCCCGGCTGAGGTCCATCGCGTCGACCATCGCCCGCAGGCGCTCAACCTCGCGCTCCGCCCTGGCGCCCCGCTCCAGCAGCTCGGCGATGCGCCCGACCACCTCGGCCCGCGTCGCGCCGTGTCCCAGCACCGCCTCCGAGAGCGCGGGCCAGTTCAGCTCGCCCGCGGGGACGGCGCGCAGGCGCCCGGCGACCTCGCGCGCGTTCACCGCAGGGCCCCGGCTATCTCGTCGGCCACCCTGAAGTGGGCGTGCATCCGCCCGAGGTCGCTGCCCCGTATCTCGCGGTCCCCGGCGCCCTCGCTTATCAGGCGCGCCCGCTCCCGGCACTCCTCGCCGATGCGCCCGACGGCGGCGAGCTTCTCGCGGCTCCTCGCCAAGTTCCGCTCGTCGAACTCCCTAACCATCGCAGTCCTCTCCCTCCGCGGTGAACGTCCCGAACGCGCGGCACCACCCGTTGCCGCACCCGCACGGGCACTCCTCCCAATCGGGGCAGTCCCCGCACCTGACGGCCGTCTCCGGCTCGTCGTCCGGGTCAACCCAGTCCTCGTCGCGCAGACCGAAACCCATGCGCCGCTCCCTTCTCCTCAGCCTCAGCTCGGCCCGGCACCCCGGGCATGTGCCCCACAGCCCGTGGCCGTGGAACGGCTGGCCGCACCTCTTGCAGAACCTCGCCCTATGGCTCATCGCGTCCGTCCCCTTCGTCTCGCAAAGCATCGCCGCCTCCCCCTCACCCGAGGCGGGCGCCGGTGCGCTTGTCCTGCATCCGCACCTCGACCCACACGCCGTCGTGCTTGGCGAGCGCGTAGATGATGCGCCGCAGCCCGAGCATGCGGTCGACGGCCTCCTCCTCGGCGGACGTGCGCGAGGTCGCGCGCCACGCGGTGGGGTCGGCGCACCCGCTCGAGTTGCGGCGGCCCGTGGGGTCCTCGTACACGGCGGTCACCCCCGCCCCGCCGCGCCGCGGTCGGCCCATGCGTCCTCGCGCATCCGGCGCTGCTGCTCCGCGTAGCGCCGGACGGATGCCGCCTTGGCCTCGCGTGCGGCCTCGTCAAACTCGGCGCGGGTGCACGTGTTCGAGCGCCACAGCAGCGTCACGTCACCGCGCCCCGCGGCGACACCGCGCCTGAACGCCGCCAGCGCCGCCGCCTGCCTCTCCATCGCCATCACGCGCCTCCCTCCAGCTTCGCAAGCTCCGCCTCCCAGTCGATCGCGTTCTGCGCCTTGGGCAGCGGCTTCTCGGGTTGCCGCAGGTCGGCGGGCTTGGACTGGTCGAATTCGACCTGTTTGCGGCTCCACTGCCGTGCGACGGCGCGCCAGTCGACGACGGGCATCCCGTTGCCGCGCACCCAGCCCTGGGCCTCGAAGTGGTCGAAGAACTCGGAAGGGTCGCCGCGCAGGCAGTTGGCCGCGAAGTACTCGGCGACCTCCGCCTCGGTCGGCCCCTCCTCCCCGCACCCCTCCTCCCGGATACGGGAATTGGGAATAGGGAGGGAGGAGACTTGTTCCGTTGCGCGTTTGCTTTCGGTTTTGCTTTCGGTTTTGCTTGGCTGTTTGCTTCCGGTTTTGCTTGGCTGTTTGCTTCCGCCCTTGCTGCCGTTCGCGCTCATGCTCCTGCTCTTGCCGAGGACCGGTGCGACGGCTATCCACATGGCGGCGGCGTTGCCCGTCAGGGAGGGCTCCTCGCCCGTCCTCATGAACCGGATGGCGGCGCCGATGAAGGCGTCGGACTCCCTGCGGTTCGTGAGGGCGAGGGCCCCGTCGACGATCGAATCGAGGATGTTCACGGACCCTCCCTAAAACGGAATGTCTTCGTCATAGACGTCGACCGCGGGGGGAACCGGGGCCATGGGCGCCGGAGCCTGCTGCGGAGCGGGCGCGGGGGCGTAGCCGCCCTGCTGGCCGTAAGACGGGGCGGGGGCGTAGCCGCCTGCCTCGCCCTGCTGGCCGCGGGACATGAACTCGATCTCATCGACGATGACCTCGAGCTTGCTGCGGCGCTGGCCGTCACGCTCCCAGGAGCTGTAACGGAGCTTGCCCTCGATCGCGACCTTCGACCCCTTCGAGAGATAGCGGCTCACGGCCTCCGCACGGGTGCCGAACATCGTGCAGTCCACGAAGTTCGGGTAGTCCTCCCACTCGCCCGTCTGGGGGTTGCGGCGACGGTCGTTGACGGCCACGCCGAAGCTCAGGACCTGCGTGCCACTTGCAGTTGCGCGCAGCTCGGGGTCGCGGGTGAGGTTACCGGAAATGTTGACTCGATTGATGCCCATCAGAACACCACCTTCCCAACGCAGCCGTGCAGCCCGGCCGCCTTCACGGCGACGATGCCCGCCGCCAGCTCCTCGTCATCGTCGGCCCACACGAGCAGGACGCGGTCCGCCCCTGGCGCGCACGGCACGTCGAGCGTCACGCGGCGGCGCACCGGAACCGCCCCAGGGGGCGCCTGATGCGCGGCCTGCGCGGCGTTCTCGGGATCCGGCTCCACGGGTGCCGCCTCGGGCACCACGGCCGCCTGCACGCGCTCCAGGTCGCGCCGGCGGCGCGCCTGCTCCGTCGCCCACGCGATGTTCCCGCTTGTGTCGAGCGTGTCGAACAGGCGGGACAGGGCGAGCGAGCGCACGTCGGGGTCCAGCCCCGCCGCCTCGATCTCGCTCTGCGCGGCTGCGATGCCGTCCGCAAGCTCCGCCATGGCCTCACGCGCCTTGTCGTCGCGGCCCAGCTCGCCCACGCGCTTCACCCAATCTGGGTCGAACACGCGGGAGAACGGCACCAGCGGCTCGGCCGCCTCGCCCGTGCAGAGCGCCAGCTGCGGGTAGCTCTCCTCCCACCAGGCCTCCAGGCGGGCGCGCTTCTCGGCGCGCCCCCTGTCCTCGTACTCGCGCTGGAGCTTCGACAGGGCTTCTATCCCGTCCTCGATGGGCGCGATGCTGTCCGACGTGAAGGACATGACTGCCTTCTTGGCGGCGTCGAGCTGCGAGGTGATGGACTTGCGTCCCTCCTCGGCCTCCTTCTTCACCTTGCGGTAGGCCGCGAGCGTCGCCTTGCAGTACTTGTAGTCCTCGCCGTTCCCGATCTCGCCGATGACGGGCGTCTGCTCCATCTGGAGGCGCGCCCTCTCGGCCATCTGCGTGAGCCATTCGGCGAAGCCGCCCCGCGGCTGGATCCCCGCGCGCTCGAGCGTCGCCAGCGCCGTCTCGTCGATCTCGGCCACCTAGAACACCTCGCCCTCGTCAACGACCTCGTATTCGGCCTCGACCGCAGGCGCGGCCATCTCCTCCTCCATCCAGGCGCGGGCGCGGCGCGCCTGCTGCTCGGTCATGGAGTGCATGCCCTCGGCCCCCACGGCACCGCACACGGCGGTCATGCCCTCGGCAGGCGTGATTCCGAAGTGCTCGCAGTACGGCTTGAACAGCTCGCGTATGGGCTGCAGGTCCACCGGCTGCTCCGCCTGCGCCCGCACCTGCTCGGGCTGCTGCGCTTGGTCCATCTCCTCGGCGGCGTACATGCCCTGGAACGTGTCGGGGAAGGCGAGGCGCCACGCCGCGGCTTTGGCGCACTTCTCGATCATCACGCCGGGCATCTTGGCCCAGTTGCTCTTGCCGGTGCTGTAGTCGTCCAGCGCGACCTCCGCGTAGGCGGTCTCGCGGCCGTCCTTGAAGCGGACCTCCGCCCATCCGCCGATGAGCTCCTCGCCCGCCTTCTTGTAGCAGGCGGCCCCGCGCTTGTGCACCACGTCGCCGTCTCGCAGGACCACGACGCCGCTCTTGATGCCGTCGTAGTTGGCGTCCCTGCACGCGCGGCGGTTGAACACCTGGTAGCTGGTGATCATGCTCGCGGGCGCGCCGCCGTACTTCACGAGGTAGGCGTCCTTGACGAAGGGGTTTAGGCGCTGCGTCTGACACAGCTGCAGGAACAGGCCCACCTCCTTCTCGGTCGCGTTCTCGCAGATGTAGCGGCGCACGTCGTCGGGGGTGACTTGCACGGCCAGCCCCGAATCGTCGGTGAACTTCACGATCTGGTTCATCTCAATCCTCCTGTTTCCCGGCGGGCGCTATTCGCCCTTGCCGTCCAAATGCTTCCTCAGGGTCTCGTTGACCGCCTGCCCGACCTCGCCGAACTCGTAGCCGTCGGCCTCCATCGCGTCGGCCAGGGCGATATACCGCGCCGGGTTCTCTCCGTAGACCTGGTACGCGTTGGCGTGGCCCTGGGCCAGCGCCACGGCGCACATGCGGTCCGGCTTCCACGTCGCCGCCCAGCCGATGACGCACAGGGCGGCGGTGGGGGACATGTCGACCTCGGCGCCCATCTCGGCGAGGACGTCCTCGACGGACTCCATCGCGCGGTCGCTCAGCGCGACGGCGGTGCGGCGCATCGACTTCAGGTCCCCGATCCGGTCGGACAGCCACGAGAGCATCCCGGCGCGCTCGACCTCCCACAGCTCGCCGGCGCGTTGGCTGGCGCGCTCGGCCTCGGCGGCCTCCTCGCGCCTGCGCTCGCCCATGGCGCGCTCCTCGTCGCTCTCCTCGCGCAGCAGCTCCACCCAGTTGCCGTCGATGTCGTAGGCGGTCGGCTTGGCGTCCGCCACGGCGGCCTCGAGCCTCTCGGGGGTCGTGCTGTCGATCCAGAGGTTCCCGGCGCAGCGGCGCTCGGTCTCGTCGTCCTCGGCAACGCGCGGCACGCCGGCGGCGGCCAGGACGCGCTCGAGCCCCTCCACGCGCTCGCGGTGCGCCCTCTCGCGCGCCAGCCCCTCGTAGACGCGGCGCCAGTCCTTCTGGGGGCAGTCGCGCAGCTTGGCCACGGCCTCCGCGTCGCCCTCGAACTCGGCTATGGCCATGAGGCGGTCGAGCGTCATGTCGTAGGCGGCGTCCGCGACCTGCGATGCGCCGCGGCGCGCGCGGCGCACCTTCTCGGGCTCGATGCGGGCGACCGCGGCCACCTCCTCGTCGGGCAGGTCGAGCGCGAGCATCTGCTGCACGCCGCGGCTCATCTCCGCGGGGGTGAGGTTCAGCTTGCAGTCCGTCTCGACCATCGCCTTCGCGGCCTCGGCGCGGGCCGTCTCGGCGTCGGCGAGGTCGTCGTAGACCTCGGCGAGGAACCGCTTGGTGCCGATGGCCCTCATGGCGCGGTAGCGGCACTCGCCGTCGATGATCCAGTAGATGCCCCCGTCGCGGTACAGGATGGGCTTCACGCGCGGCTGGCCGGGGTTCAGCTTGTTGAAGCGGAACTGCCCGCCGAGCTGCGCGATGTACTCCGCGCTCTCGGGGGTGGTGAAGTCGCGGGGGTTCAGGGAGTTGCCCTCCGCGTCCTCGTACGGGTAGACGTCCTCTATGTCGACGTTCACCAACTCTTGCATGTCATATCCTCCTAGCTGGGGTTTCGATGAAAAGGGGAAAACTTATCGGGATCCGCGTACTTTTTTCGACACGCGCTCCTTTCTCTTCTGGGCGGCCTTGAGCAGGCGCTTGAGCCTCGCCGCCTGCCACCGCTCCATGGCGATGTCGTGGCGCTCCTCGGCTCTCGCCCGCTCGTAGGCGGTCATGCCGGCCGTCCTCGGGCTCGCGGGCATGGGGTCGCAGCGCGTCTCGCGCTTGGCCTCCGTGCGCTCGTAGGTCGCCCGGTCGGCCGCGGAGAGCAGCGGCAGCAGCCCCGCGATCTCCGCCTCGGTGTCCGCGAGCCTTCGGGCGAGCCTGCACGGCTCGCAGACGCCCTCCGAGCCGAACAGGGCGCGCGCCATGCCGCACGAGGGGCACACGAGGGTCTTGGGGCGGAAGCACCTGAGGTCGACGTCCTCGCCGCGGGCGCGCATCCACCGGACCGCCCCCTTCAGCTGCTCGCGGCTCACGCGCAGCGCCTTGCGGATCTCGCGGGCTGGGACCTTCCCCGCGCGCTCGCGGATGTAGGCGAGCTCGGACTCGCGCCACCACTTGTGGCGCCTCCCGCTATCGGCGCGGGTCAACGTCCATCACCTCCACCATCACGCGCGGGTTGGCGGGGTCGACCTCGAAGGAGTCCTGGAGGGCCACCACGTGGCGCTGGCCGTCGTTCTCGAGCACGCCCGCGGCCACGAGGCCGTCTAGGACGAACTTCTTGGCGAAGGCCACGTTGTCGAGGTCGCGGCGGCGGTTGGGCTCCACCCACAGGAAGCGCACGGCCACGGGCCCGGCGAAGCGCGGCAGGCCCTGCGCGATGGCCGCGGCCTCGGCGCGCGCCGTCTCGCGGCGCTTCATCTTGGCGCCGACGTTGCGGTTGGCCCGCTCGGCGTCCACGTAGTCGTTGAGCGAGGGGAAGCGGCCCTCGATGACCATGCCCGCCCTCATCGCGCGCCCCTCTGCACGTCCCAGATCCCGCGGGCCTCCTCGAGCGAGGACGCCACGAACTCGTCGGGGCCGACGATGTCGCGCCAGTAGGCCGCGAGGTCCACGGCGTCGACGGGCGTGACGCGGAAGCTGATGGCGGAGAGCAGGGACGGGCGCTCCATGGCCATGAAGCGGGTGAGGACGCTCCAGAGGTTGTGGTCGCGCCTGAACTGCGAGCACAGGCGCACGTCCAGGCCGTACTGGCGGGCCCGCTCGTAGATGCTGCCGCGCTGGACGAGCTCGCCCTCGAGCGCCAGGCGGCGGCAGATCGCCTTGAGCGATTCCCACTTCCCCGGGTTGCGGCGCACCCAGTGGCAGGCCTTGGCCACGATCTGGGCGGCGCGGGCCACCTCCTCCCCGGAGTACGTCACCCCTGAGGAATCGGGAATCAGGAATGAGGAAGAGGAAGAGGAAGAGGAAGAGGAATATATATCGCTTGGCGCTTTGCTTTCGGTTTTGCTTTTCAGTTCGCTATCCATTTCGCTTCCCCCTTCGCTTGGTCGTTTGCTTGCCTGTTTGCTTCCGCTTTTGCTTGCACGTTTGCTTGCCGCTTTGCTTCCGCTTTTGCTTGGCGTTTTGCTTCCGCTTTTGCTTGGCGCTTCGCTCACATCGGCCATGTCGAGCCCTCGACGAGTCCGGTGAGCACCACGCACCCGACGATCGCGGCGCCCGCGACGGCCTCCCGCGCGCGCTCGCGCTGCCCCTCTGTTAAGATGGGCACGGTCCGCATATGGACCTCTACAGGGCGCGTGCGATGCTTGCCGGCCGCGACGCGCCCCGCCTTCCTCTTGATGACGGCCTCCATCACGCCGTCTCCCTTCTCCTCAGGTAATCTGGAATGGCCGACGTCCTTATGAGCGTCTTGGCCCTGCCCACCCGCATCTGCGGGATGGGGTCGGCGCGGCTGTTCACGTACTCGTACATCCGGTCGCGCCCAATGCCCGCGAGCTTGGCGGCCTGCTCCACGGTCACGTAGAGCGGCAGGCCCAGGGGCACGGGCCAACTGCCGGGCGGGATGCCCGATGCGGGCTTGTCCTTCGCCATGTGTTCCTCCTTCATGTGAACCGAATCTCCCCGAGTGGTGACAGCGGCGAGCCCGCTGCGCTATGCTTGCGCCGGTGCTCCCACGAAAGGGGGTGGTCTTCTTGACCAACCTTTTGAGCACCCGCTGTCACCATTCGGGGTATTCGGTTCTCAAGGTGCTGTGCTAGGCTCCCCGTGAGGGGAGGTGATTGAAGTGGGATTGATCCCGAAGATGCCGGTGAGCGAGCCGGAGACCTACGACGCCGTCTGCGATGTGCCTCTCGAAGTGGCTGAGGCGCTCGGCGTGCCGGAGCTCGACGTGTTCCAGATGGGCTACCTCGTCTACTCCGTCGACGATGTCGAGAACGGCGGCGACGGCTGGCTTACCAACAATCTCGAGAACCCGTACGATCTCGAGAGGTTCGACCAGCTGGAGTCGCTCGGACTTGTGCGGGACGGCATGCACCGGATCCCGGACGGGGACGGGCGCTTCTACCAGGTCAACTACAAGGCGTCGTTCGTCGGGCTCGCCGTGGTGCGGAAGGTCGCTTCCTGGAACCGGCTCGAGCGCGACAAGCGGGAGTGGAAGAAGGTCCACCCGTTCATCGGCGACCCGGAAAGGGTCGAGTCGGCGGCGAGGCTCGTCCGCGACCTGGTCATGATGGCCATCGGCGCGGTCCTCAGCCGAGCAGTAGATGCAGCAATTTCCATGCTGCCGTGAGCACGATGGGCGTGGCGAGGCCGACGAAGAACGGCCACCTCGGCACGCCCTCGCGGCGCTTGAGGCTGATGACCTCCTTGGTCAGGTGGTCGAGCCTGAAGTCGAGCGCCTCGTAGTTGCGCCTGAGGCTCTTGTACGACTCGATGACGTCGTACACGGTCGGCTCGCTGACGACGCCCTTGGATCCGGCTGGCAGCTCCTGCTTCATGGGTTCCTCCTTTCTAAAATGTTTGTTTAACAAACCTCTTGCGGCAAAAAAATATCCGCAACCTTGCAGCCAAGAAACTTGCAAACGGCACGAGCCTGCTCAATGCTCATCTGATCTTGATTCTGCTCGTAAGCTGCATAAGTCTGACGGGAAATGCCAAGGTAGTTGGCAACTGCGAGCTGCTTAACACCCTTGGCTTCTCTCACTTCTTTTAGCGTCTTCATGCTCCTCCTTTCGACATCTGAATGTTAACTAATCAAACCTATCAATGTCAAGAAAAAATAACTAAAATGTTTGTTAGGTTAAACAAGGAGGATCATATGGGCATCTCTCAGAACATCAAGCGCCTGAGAAAACAGGCTGGTATGACCCAGGTGGAACTTGCGGAAAAGCTCGATGTGGCTCGCTCCACGATCACGCAATGGGAGACCGGTTGGTCATCGCCTCGAATGGGGATGGTGCAGAAACTTGCTGGCGTATTTGGAGTTACATCTGCCGACATGCTTGCTGAGGATTCCGAGGGCCTGCCCTCCGGCGCCATGCCCGTGGCCGCCTCCTCCGCGACCGTGCCGCTGCTCGCGATCGGGCGCGTGCACGCGGGCGCGCTGACCGACGAGGAGGAGGTCTCGCACCGCGTCGAGGTGCCCTCCTCCGTGCTCTCCGGGCACCCGCGCGCCTTCGCGCTGGAGGTCGAGGGCGACTGCATGGACCGCGTCATACCCGAGGGCAGCCACGTGCTGGTGGACCCCGACCGCGAGCCCGGCAACGGCTCCATCGCGGTGGTCGAGACCGATTCGTACCAGGCCGTGATGCGCCGCTGGTACCGCGGGAGCAGCACGCTGATGCTCACCGCGGACAGCCATAGCGAGCAGGAGGACATGGTGTTCGGGCCCGAGGACGGACCCGTGCGCGTCGTGGGGACGGTCGTCTGGTGGCAGGCGCCGAGGGAGATGGAGTAGGGGATATGGACGGAGAAAGGAGTCTGAAATGCCGCCGAAGGAGATAAGTGGGAAGATAACTGCGCTCGGGGTCGATATATCGGTCTCGTCAACAGGAGACCGAGACGACTATATCTCGCTGACGGATATCGCAAGATATCGTAGCGATGAACCCGGCGACGTCGTGAAGAACTGGATGCGAAGCAGGGAGACCATTGAGTTTCTCGGCGTTTGGGAGCGTCTTCACAACCCCGATTTTAAAGAGGTCGAATTCGACCTCTTTAGGGCGGAGTCTGGCCGCAACGCTTTCACCATGTCCCCGACCAAGTGGATACGATCGACTGGAGCTATCGGGATAAAGAGCAAGAGGGGCAGGTACGGCAGCGGAACGTTCGCTCACGTCGACATCGCCTTCGAATTCGCGTCGTGGGTGTCCCCGGAGTTCAAGCTCTATGTGATCCAGGACTATCAACGTCTGAAGAGCGACGAGAACAGCCGTTTGTCGCTCGACTGGAATGAGAAGCGGCTGTTCACGAAGATCAACTATCGCATTCACACCGATGCCGTGAAGGAGCACCTGGAACCGCTTGCCAGGGGCAAGGCGAAACAGTTCGTCTATGCCAATGAGGCCGATGTACTGAACGTCGCTCTGTTCGGAATGACGGCAAGACAGTGGCGCGATGCCAATCCTGCTGAAAAGGGGAACGTCAGGGACGGCGCGACGCTACACCAGCTCATTGTGCTCGCAAACCTTGAGAGCATGAACGCGCAGCTCATCAAGGAGGGGCATTCCAGAGAGGAGAGGGTTGTCTACCTGAGGGAAATGGCCTCCCAACAGCTTGACGCGCTGAGGGAGAATCCGACTATCAGGTCGCTTAGCGGGGTCGTCCTTCCTCCTGCTGCGGAAGAATAGGCCTCACCGCGGAAGTATGCCAGCGGTGCTGGAGTTCACGGAGCTTCTGGAGATCACCGAGGGCGTCAAGCTCCGATAGGACACCACTTCTGACGGACAAATCGAGTTGTCCGTCAGAAGTGGCAGGCATCGAAGGAGATGGAGTAGGGATATGGCAGGGATATATGTGGCAAGGTCCTTATCGGTCTACAAGCTCACCTTCAACTCAAGGGGCGATGCTGATGCGATTGTCGACCCGGCGGACCTGGGCGGAAAGGACGTGCTTGATCTGCTCGACAGCTTTTGCGCGAAATCGGCGGCGCCGGCTCAGGTCGGGAATGACGAGCGTTTCATCAGGTTCGGGTCGTGCGCTTTAAGCGGTGATTGTGCCTTCGCTAAATTCTCGTCCGGCAGGGCGGGACTGAGGGTCTCCGTCTTGGATACGACGATTCTCGAGGATAGCGGAATCGAGTACGGGGAGAGCATGGCCGGAATGGTCGAATGCCGCCTGTTGCTCCGCAGGACGCCGGGTCTCGGATACGCGATAGCGTGCGTCGAGTCCGTCCCGAACGGGGGAGGAGTCACCGCTCCCTTGACGCTGTTTAAACGGTACGTCAACGGCGGCGGCCTCGGCGTGACGATGAAGTACGAGCAGATCCACGAGGTCGAGGCGCTCGACGGTTTCAAGGGCATCGAAGAGATCGAGCTCAGGAGATACGGGAAGCCCGACGACGTGAGCAGCGGGACCGTTGTCAACTCAGGGCTCATCACGCACAGGGTCGGGCACAAGCGCGGGCTGTTGATGCCGCTCGCGTTGTTCGGGGGCTTCCTTAAGGACAGGCGTGCGGTTGCGGAGTACATGGGGGTCGCGGTCGATTACGACGGAGACGAGGACCTGTTCGTGACCCTGCGCCAGAAAGACGGAAGGAGCAGGAAGTATTGCATGGGGAAGGAGCTCGCGGTCCCCATCAGGGAGGTTCTCAACGAATCCGGGGAGGAGCCTCCTTCGGACGAGGAGTTCGCGGAAAGGTGCGTCGAGGCCTGTATCCGTGCGGAAGACACCATGGATAGGCTCAGATGACGATACGCCACGAATAGGAGGTCGTCATGGGCAAGATCGGATTGTTTGGAATTGCGGGGAAGTATCTCGGCACGCTGCGCAGCTACCGCACGGGGAAGCCGATGGTGCGCGACGTCTTCGTCCAGCTGGTCGTGCCGGGTGCGCTGGCGCTGGCCGCTGTTTTCTGGCCGCTTGAGCCGGAGGCCATCGCCCGAATTTCCGGGAACGTGATTTCCGGGGTGTCGATCATCTCCGGCCTTCTCTGCGGCGTGGCGGTGATGCTGTTCGAGCTGAGGATGCAGATGAGGTCCCAGGTCGACCCGAAGCCGACCAAGAGGGAGACGACGCTGGTTGACGAGACGTTTCACGACATAATGTGGGCGACCGTTGCGGGCTTCGCCTCGGTGCTGCTGATGATCGCAGGGGACGCGCTCGCGTCCTGCTGGGCGGCGCAGAGGGCCGCCTACGGTTTGGCCATCTTCTTCCTGCTCAATTTCATCTTGGTGACATGCATGTGCCTGAAACGTTTGAGCGCGACTTACTCGGTTGTTTCCGAGGGATGGTCGAAGTAAAAGCAATAGGCCCCGCGCATACGGGCGGCAACCCTGCGCGAGGCCGTGAATCAACACCAACCGAATGAACGGAAGGCAAGGTGATTGTACATCATGGCCGTGCGGCAGCTGAAGAACGGGATGTGGCAGGCCGACGTGGTGGTGGGCGTGCGCTGGGACGGGAGGCGCGACAGGCGCACCGAGTGCCACCCCACCAAGGCGAAGGCCAAGAAGGCGGAGAGCCGCCTGCTCATGGAGAAGGAGCGCCTGCGCGGGCGCGCCACGGCGCGCATCACGCTGGCTGAGTTCGTGGACGAGGTGTACTGGCCCCAGAAGGCGGGCCTGCGGGCGAACACGCGGCAGGGCTACGAGCGCGACCTGCGCCGCCGCATCCTGCCCGCGCTGGGCAACATGGAGCTCGACCAGATCAACAAGCTCAACATCCAGCGCATGGTGTCGAACTGCCCGACGCGCAAGACCGCGACGAACGCCCGCGAGACGCTGTCCTCGGTGCTGGGCTGCGCGGTCGAGATGGGCATGCTGCCCGTGAACCCCGCGTCGTTCCGATACACGTACCCCGGCGACGGCGAGACCGACCCCGAGCGCGGCGGCGTGTGGCTCACCACGCTCGCCGAGCACCGCCGCCTGCTCGACTTCCTGCGGGAGGCCCGCCCGGGCTCCGCCGAGGAGCGCATCTGCGTCCTCGGCCTGTGCGAGGGGCTGCGCAAGGGCGAGGTGCTCGCCCTGCGGTGGGGGGACGTGGACCTCGATCGCCGCGAGCTCACCGTGCGCTCGACCTACACCGTGGGCGCGGGCGGGGCGCACGAGACCGACCCGAAGAACAGGAACGCCTTCCGCACGATCCCGCTGCGGGCCTACGCAGCGGAGCGCATGAGGGCGTGGGGGCCGGGCGAGGGCCCCGTGGTGGCGGGGCCGGGCGGCGGGCTGCTGAACCCCGTGACGGCGGGGGAGCGCATGCGCAGGATGACGGCGGGGACGTACCCGGACGGGACACCGCTGCCGCGCGTGACGATGGCGAGCCTGCGCCACAGCTTCGCCACGGCTTGCGTGAACGAGGGCATGGAGGCCTCGAAGCTGTCGCGCATCATGGGGCACGCGGACATCAAGACCACGATGCGCTACTATGTGCGCCAGAAGCTGGACGACCTCAAGGCCGCGGTGGACGAGATGGACGGGTGCGAACGGGCCACCGGCGATGGCGCGAATGCGAAATAGTGCGAACGAAATCACCGTTTGCGCAGGTAGACGCGCTGTGACGCAGGGGTTCGAATCCCCAGCTCTCCGCCAGTGTGAATTAAGAAGCGAGCCCCGCAAGGCTCGCTTTTTTGTTGCCGCAGCATAGATTCGAACCCCGTTAGGGGCGCGGAGCTGCGGAAACGCGGAAGCGTTTTCCAGCGCAGCGCGCAAGGCGCGTATGCGCCGCAGCGAAAAGAGGGCGCATTGCGCCCGGCGAATCCCCAGCTCTCCGCCAGTGTGAATGATGCGCCTTCTGAGTTATCGCAGCTCAGGGGGAGTTTTCTGTTTTCCGTATCTTCACTCGATTGGAGTGAGAGATGGCTGTTCAAGAAAATCAGCTACCGCATTCAAACCGATGCGGCGAAGGGGCATTTTGAGCCGATCGCTCGAGGCGGGGCTCACGTTCGATTACAGGGGCAGCGCCGTCATCTGCGTGTATACGCGACCCTGGTACTCGCGATCCAGGTCGTAGAGGCCCTTGGGATCGCAGCCAAAGAGCTTCATGTTGTTGACCATGTCGCGCGCGTTCGACTCTTCTTCTCCCTGCTCTTTCACAAAGTAGTCGAGCATCTGCAGCGCGCGGATGTCATGCGCCTCCTGCGCCACCTCGTAGCAGTGGTGAATCAGGCTCGTGACGTACTCCTCGTGGGCGAGGCCCGCCTTGAGCGGATCGAGGTCGTTCTCAAAACGCATGCTGGGCTTTTCGATGGCGAGCATCGTGGGCTTGTAGTCGTTGTCGAGCAGGTAGCGGCGGATGGCCATGGCGTGGTCGACTTCCTCTTTCACCTGGATTTCGTACCAGTTGGCAAAGCCCTTGAGGCCGCGCTCCTCGTAGTAGTCGGCAAACGTGAGGTAAAGATACGCGGAGAACAGTTCCTTGTTGATCTGCTCCTCAAGCACCTTTGCGACGTTTTCGTTCATAGCCATATGCACTCCTTTGCTCGAACCTGGCATGCGCATGCCAGGTTCGAGTATACCGCTGGGTGCATTTGTAGGCCGAGCCGGACGGCGCACGGGCATGGCGGCGGCTCCGCACGGGTACAATGGACGCACGTTTCATTCGAGAAAGGTGCACTCCATGTCTGCACGTTCCCGTTGCCGTTTCCGTCCTCGTTTCTGCCCCCGGTTTGGGTCAATCGGCGCGTGCCGCCGGCTTTGGGCGCGCGCTATTGTCGGCGTTCATGCCCGTTTGACATCCGTATGCGCGTCCGTTCCTCGTGCCCAAACCAAGAACAAGAGTAGCGTGGTTTTCGCAATGTGCGCGCTGGCGCTTGCGCTCTTTGCCGTGCCCGCTGCGGCCAGTGCCGACACGTATGCGCTCCCACGCGTGGATATCGAGGCGCGGGTGATGGAGAACGGCGACCTGTTCGTGACCGAGGCACGCACGTTTTCCTTTGAGGATACGGTCAACGGCGTGTATTGGAGCATCCCGTTCGCCCAAAACGAGCAGGGAGATTCGTCGTCGGTGACGGTTTTGAGCGTGAGTGAACGCGACGGCGCGGTCGACGGATCGGCCGACGGCGCGGTCGACGGATCGGCCGACGGTGCGCAAGAGGCCCTCGCAGATGCCCGTCCGATGACGGAGGTCGAGGATGCGCAGCCGGGCGACCAGCATGTTTACACGGTTGAAGATGAGGGCACGGCGCTGAAGCTTAAGGTGTTCATTCCGCGCGTCGACGGCGACGAGGTGACCGTGTGGGTCTCGTATATGATCCAGGGCGCGGTCATGGCGTGGCCCGATACCGCGGAGTTGTACTGGCAGTTCATCGGCCCTGACTGGGAGGAGGACGCCGAGAACGTCCATCTGAGCGTGACGTTTGCCGGCGCCGAACTTGGTCCGTTGGCAAACACCGAGGCCAAGGATGCGAACTTTCGCGCCTGGGGCCACGGGCCGCTTGACGGCAGCGTGCTGCTAGACGCGTCCGATGCGGCCGATCCCGTTGTGACGCTTATGGTGCCCACGGTGCACGCGGGGCAGTTCGCCGAGGTCCGCGTGGCGTTCCCGGCGGATTGGGTGCCGGGTCTTGCTTCTTCTGGCGAGGCGCGTCTCGACACGATCCTTGCCCAGGAGGCCCAGTGGGCGGAGGAGGCCAACGCCGAGCGCGCCCGCGCCCGCATCGTCGCCACGGTGGGGACGGTCGCCCTCACGGTGCTCCCCGCAATGCTGCTTGTGGTCACGGTGTGGCTGCGCAGGGCTCGGTATACAAGCCCCAAGCCCGTTGTTGATGAGACCTACTTTCGCGATGTACCCTCAGACGACCATCCGGCCGTGCTCTCGGCGCTGATGCACGGAGGGGCGGTGGAAGACTGCGCCTTTATCGCCTCGCTCATGAAGCTCACGGACGATCGCGTGGTCAAAATCGTGCACGAATCTCGCACCGAGGACCGTTTCTTGGGCTTGGGAGAAAAGGCCGTCGAGGAGTATTCGCTGAGACTCATCGCGCGCGAGCGCATCGAGGATCCCGTCGACATGGCCGTCGTCGATATGTATTTTGGTCCCGATGCCCAAAACGGCGAGGAGATGAAGTTCGGTGCGTTCAAATACCTTGAGGACGCCGGGGAGCGCCTTGATGCGTTCAAGGGCCAGGTGACCGCCGAACTCGAGCGTCGCAACCTGGTCAATCTTGTGCCGACGGCGTTTAAGGCCGCGGTGGGCGGCGCCGGTATCGTTCTTATGTTCGCGGCGATTTTCTTCATTGTGTATACCGATGCGGTGAACTTGCCGTTTGTCCTGGCGGGCATGGGGCTGACCATCGCCGCCGCTGTCCTTGCGGCAACGGCGAAGTATTATTCGAGCGAGACGGTCGAGTTGCTCGCGCGCTGCAACGGGCTCAAGCGTTGGCTCGAGGACTTCACCAATCTCGATGAGGCTGTTCCCGACGATTTGATTCTGTGGAACAGGATGCTCGTCCTCGCTGTGGCGTTTGGCGTGAGCGAGGAGGTGCTGCGCCGACTTGCCGACGCGGTTCCCGAGGATCGCCGTGTGGACGAGAGCGGCGGGTATTATTTCCCCAGCTACTGGTGGTTCTACCATCACGGGACGCTGCACTCGCCCATGAGCGAGATGCACGAGGCGTACCAAGCCACGATACACGAGCTTTCGTCGAGTTCCGACAGCTCGGGCGGCGGTTTTGGCGGTGGCTTCTCCGGCGGAGGCGGCGGGGGAGTGGGCGGCGGAGGCGGCGGCACCTTCTAGCCAGGCGGCCCCGTCATCCCGCCTTCAGGCGCGCCCGAAGGTTTGTGCGCGCCGGCTCGATGACAGCAAAGTTCTCGCCCGCCAACACCTTCGGGCGCGTCAAAAGGTTTGTGTGCGCCGGTCACGATCGAGGAGATGGGCCGCGGCGTGCCACCTTCAGGCGCCTCAAAGGCTTGTGCGCGCCGGTACGTTGCGTCTTTGCGCGTACTCGAATCTGGGGTGCCGACCGCTTGGATGCTCCCCCAGCGTCGTATCTCGGGATTCAATTGTTGGGAACCGCACGCTGGGGGTTGTGTGCCAGTAGGTTGTTTACACCGAGGATGCGCGACATGGGCGGCAGGCCCCGCACGCGCTGTGCGGACGCGACCAATTATAGTGCTCGATGAAGGCGGGCAGGGCGGGCGCCCTGCCCGCCTCGCTGCCTCATGCCCGGGCGTACTGCCATTCTTGGGTCTGCGTGCGCCAATTCACTCCGTTTTGGGCGAGATTCGAGTTTGCGTGTCGCAAATGAGGCGATTGTGTAACGAAAAACGCGCATGTCCGAGTAGAGACGGTTTTCGGCTGGTCGCGTCCGTAAAGTGGTGTAAATAGCAAAGGCGAGCCAGAGGCCCGCCGACCAAGTAAACTTGCAATCGCCAAACCACAACGATTACTTGGAGGACGAGCATGGCTCGAATCAATCTTACACTAGACCAGGACGAGATCCTCTCCCTTCTCGCCGGCGACACCGGCGGCGCGTTCGCGGCCCTGCTGCAGAAGTCCCTGAACGCGGTGCTGCTCGCGGAGTCCGACGAGCAGCTCGGGGCGGCCCGCTACGAGAGGGCCGAGGCGCGCACCGACGTGCGCAACGGCACGAGGGAGAGGCCCCTGGCGACGCGCGTCGGCACGATCGAGCTGACGGTCCCGAGGCACCGGAACGCGCCGTTCAGGACGCTCGTCTTCGACAACTACAGCCGCAGCGAGGCCGCGCTGGTCACGACCATGGCCGAGATGGTCGTCTCCGGCGTCTCCACCGCCAAGGTCGGCAGGGTCATGGAGACCATCTGCGGGAAGAGCTTCTCGAAGCAGTGCGTCTCCGAGGCGTGCCGCGACCTCGACGCGATCGTCGGGGAGTTCCTCGCGCGGCCCATCGAGGGAGACCACCCGTTCCTCATGGCGGACGCCACCTACATCAAGTGCCGCGAGGGCCACAGGGTCGTGGCGAAGGCGCTGCTCGTGGCCATCGGGTTCACGCCGGACGGCCGCAAGGAGGTGCTCGGCTTCGAGGTCGCGGACGCCGAGACGACCGAGAGCTGGACGCGGTTCCTCGCCGGGCTGCGCCGCCGCGGCCTGTCGGGGGTCCGGCTCGCGACCACCGACGCGCACGAGGGGCTCGTCGCCGCGCTGCAGTCCGTGTTCCCCGAGGTGCCCTGGCAGCGCTGCCAGGCCCACTTCGCCCGCAACGTCGTCGACGCCGCGCCGAAGCGCCTGAGGGTCGGGCTGCGCGGCGAGCTCGCGGAGATGTTCAACGCGAAGACCATGGCGGAGGCGCGTCGCAGGCGCGACGAGATCGCGGCCGACTACGCCGGGGCCGCGCCCAGGGCGGTCGAGCGGCTCGACGCCGGGTTCGACGACGCGATGACGGTGATGGAGCTGCCCGAGGCGCTGCGGCGGGTCGTGCGGACGTCGAACCACCTCGAGAGGCTGAACGGGGAGGTGAAGAGGAGGTCGTCGGTGGTCAAGGTGTTCCCGAACGCGGACTCGATAGCGAGGCTGATCGGGGCCGTGCTCATCGAGGAGGGCGAGCGCTGGGCGGCCGGTCGCAGGCTGTTCTACTCGCCGGCCGTGAAGGAGCTGCAGGGCGTGGTCCCGCGCCTGGAGGTCATCGCGCGCGAGCAGCGCCAGCTGAGGCTCGCGGCATAGGAGAAAGCGGCGGTTGCGAATTTACACACAAAAATGGACTTGACCTTTCGGCTCAACGCGACCTGCGGAAACGATGCCACAATAGGCGCTCTACTTCACCCGTCGAGTTTTTCGTTACACAATCGCCGTTTTTCGGGCAAGCCGGATGCGCTTCGAAGAAAATCGCAGCCCCGCAGCGGCCCGTCGCGCGCTACGCGCTCAGATCCAGCCCGTAGACGTACAGTTCGCGAGGGAGCAGGCGGCGCTCCTCGCGCGTGCTGCGGTACGTGCTGGCTCGCTTAAAGCCGTGATTCTCGTAGAACTGCCAGGTGCAGTCGGTGTCGGTGTAGAGGAACGCGCGACTGGCTCCTGCTTCGGCAAGGTAGGTTGTCGCCGCGTCGATGAGCACGCTGCCAATGCCCATGCCGCGCGCTGATTCACTCACCGCGAGTAGCGTGATCTCGTTCGCCCCGGTGCTGTAGGGGGTCGCTTTGAGTAGATTGTCGTTCTTGGTGCCCATGAGCTCGACGCTTCGCCAGTACGATGCGGCGGCCTCGGGCTCGAGCTCGCGCATGCGGCGGAAATAGCCTTCCGATATGGTGAACCAGCGCTTGCTCTGCTGCACGCGGTTGGCCTCGGGGCGCGCGAGCACAATGCCGCGCGGGACGCCGTCGACAAGCGCAACCTGGGAAAACGACGAGATGGAGAGGGAATAGGACAGGTCGTTGCACGCTTCAAGATAGCCGTACTCGGGCGAGGGGACCTCGGTGTGCCACGCTTCCTGAAGGATGGTGGCGATGTCCTCGAAGTCATCCTCGTCAAAAGGTCTATACGTTACGCGCGAGACCATGCGTCCTCCTGTCGTCCTCCTCGTTTCTACCACCGTGGTGGGTGCGTGTTGTGGTGCGTTCATGGAACTGGCGCAACACCCCACATTTTTCGCGCAACCCCCATGGTTTCTCGGCAAGTTCTTCAAAACGCGCCGCTTGAGCCGCGTGGGCGCGTGCGGCCTGCGGTACAGTAGACTCGTCTTAGATACGGACGCGCGGGCGGGTTTTCGCGGCGCGTCTCCTGTGCGAAGGAGGGCACATGGCAGACCTGGGAAAGGTTTCGCGCGCACTGATCTCGGTGACGGACAAGACCGGCGTGGTCGAGTTCGCGAAGGCGCTGGCAGACGAGTTCGGCGTTGAGGTCATCTCCACCGGTGGTACGGCGAAGGTGCTGGTCGAGGCCGGCGTTCCCGTGGTGCCCATCGAGGAGTACACGGGCTTTCCCGAGATGATGGACGGCCGCGTCAAGACCCTGCACCCCAAGGTCCACGGTGGCCTTTTGGCCCGTCGCGACTCCGAGCAGCACATGGCCGAGGCCGCTGAGCACGGCATCGGCATGATCGACATGGTCGTGGTGAACCTCTACGAGTTCGAGAAGACCGTGGCCAAGCCCGACGTCACCTTCATCGACGCCATCGAGCACATCGACATCGGCGGCCCCTCCATGCTGCGCTCCGCCGCCAAGAACGCCGATGCGGTGACCGTGGTGAGCGACCCCGCCGACTACGAGGCCGTCCTCGCCGAGATGCGCGCCAACGACGGCGCCACCACGCTCGGCCTGCGCCGCGCCCTGCAGGCGAAGGTCTACGCCACCACCGCGGCCTACGACACGGCGATCTCCGACTGGATGATGGCCCAGCTCGAGGGCGGCACGGTTGCCGCTCCGTCCGCTGCCGAGCAGTTCGAGCCGCCTGCGGCGTTCTCCCTCAAGCTCGAGAAGGCCCAGGACCTGCGTTACGGCGAGAACCCGCACCAGACGGCCGCCGTGTACCGCTTCGCCGACGACTTCGCCGGCCTCGCCTCCTCCTCCGCCCCGCTCGTTGGTGCCGAGCAGCTGCAGGGCAAGCCGCTGTCGTACAACAACTTCCTCGACGCCGAGGCCGCTTGGAACGCCGTGCGCGACCTTGAGGAGCCGGGCGTCATCATCCTCAAGCACCAGAACCCCTGCGGCTCCGCCGTTGCCGCCGACGTGACCGAGGCCTATGACCGTGCCTTCGCGTGCGATCCCAAGAGCGCCTTCGGCGGTATCGTCGCCGTCAACCGCGAGGTCCCGTTGTCGCTCGTCGAGCACTTCGCCGACCGCGACAAGCTCTTCGTCGAGGTCCTCATCGCCCCGTCCTTCACGCCCGAGGCTCTTGAGCGCCTGGCCAAGCGCCCCAACCTGCGCGTTCTTGCCACCGGCGGCGCCGAGGGCCACGCCAAGCTCGAGATGCGCACCGTTGACGGCGGCATGCTCGTCCAGTGCGTCGACACGGTGGACGAGGATCCCGAGACCTTCACCTGTCCCACCGACCGCAAGCCCACGGATGCCGAGATGCGCGACCTCATGTTCGCCTGGAAGGTCTGCAAGACCGTCAAGTCCAACGCGATCCTGCTCGCCAAGGACGAGATGGGCATTGGCATGGGCCCCGGCCAGCCCAACCGCGTGGATTCCGCGCTGCTGGCCTGCGAGCGCGCGGACGAGGTGTGCGAGCGCCTGGGCAAGGAAAAGGGTGGCTACGCCTGCGCCTCTGACGCGTTCTTTCCGTTCCGCGATAACGTGGACACGCTGGCTGCCCACGGCGTGACGGCCATCATCCAGCCCGGCGGCTCCGTGCGCGACGAGGAGTCCATCGCCGCCTGCAACGAGCACGGCATCGCGATGCTGTTTACCGGCACGCGCCATTTCCGCCACTAGGCATTTGATATAGGCTGCGACAGGCGCGCGCACATATGCGCGCGCCTGTTTGCGATAGAGGGGCGGATGCCTGTTGTGCATGGGGGCATGAGCGCCCCCTCGTGGTTTCGGTCGGTGCGCGAACGAAGTGCGCGAACAAACTATCGGTATTGGGAAGCTATTCCGGCGATCGTCGAGTAGACCGCTGTTGTTGCAACTTTTTATCTGGGGTTTTATTGGCGTTTTGGGCTGGCAACTCTGGAGTTGAGGGAACTGCTTCCCAATACCGAAAGTTTGTGTTGTGGCGTGCGCCCCCTGAGGGCAACATTTGCATAAGCGGGTCCGCCCCAGGTGGGCCTGCTTCTTTTTCGCATCATATGGAAGGATTTGCCGTGAGCGAGCTAGATTCGTTTTTCAATTCGGCGGAGGAATGCGCCGCGTACGAGGCGTTTTGCGCCGAGCAGGAGCGTGGGCTGGAGAAGTTCACCCTCGCCGAGCCCGCGCTCGTGTGCCGCTGGCGCATGGCGCGCCGCGGGGTTCCTCTGCTCAACCGGCACATTCGTGCCCTGTCGCATCGCGTGGTGAACGGGGCACCGCTCACCGCCAACATGCTCTCGTGGGCCAAGCAGCACGTGGAGTGGTCGCTGGCGGCGGGCGAGTACGACGACCCGAACGGCGTGCTCATGCTGGTGATCGACGTCAACGGCGATGCGCTCATGAGCGTGGGCCCGTATGAGCCGCTGGCCGATTGTTCGCGTGCGGCGCTCGTGTCTCGTGCTGCCGCGGCGCGTGCTGAGGAGGCGGTCGCGGCCGTGGCGCCCGAGCTGCTCGGCGCGGTGACGGCGGACGGCCGAGTGCTGCTCGCCGCGCGCGAGGGCGAGCCTCTGTGTGGTGCCGCCACGCTGGTGGAGCAGCTGGCGTCAACGCGCGGGCGCGCGGTCGAGCGTGCGCTTGCGGGCGCAGGGCCGGTCGAGGAGTTCATCGCGGGTCTTGATGGTGGCGCCGTGGTGTTCTTGGTTTCCGACGAGCACGGCGTGGTCGTGGAGTCCGGTGCCGCCGGGCGCGCTGCCGAGTCGGCCCAGTTCCTGTCTCAGGGCGTCGCCAAGCTTTTCGCCTAGGCAGCTGGGTTGTTCGCCTTGATGCGTTGCGCCGCCGAGTCGGTCGGTGCCCCTGTTGAGGCAGCTGCCGTTCCCGGTGGGGAAGTGTTGTCCCGCTCTTTGTCGCAAGCATCTACCGTCGATCTGGCTTGTTTCCTGTCGCAAGGTGTCGCCAGGCTCTTCGCTTAGGCTGTTGCTTTTGTCGCTTTGATGCGCGTCGCGTCCCTTACATTGCTGCAAGCTCCGTGTCGTGTCGGCTCTGACGTATAGCGCGGCGGGGCATAATGTGGGGACGGCACACGTCGCCCGACCGGGCGCGGTGCAAATTGCGCCCGCGCCCAAGGTCGCCGGGAGCACGGGCGGTGGAAACGCGGACGGCGAAGGCAAGGACGGCTGAAGAGCGGACGGCGCAGGCAAGGGCGGCGGGAGCACGGACGGCGAAAGCAAGGACGGCGGGAGCACGGACGGCAGAGAGGAAGGTCGCGGGATGGCGCGCATATTCGTGGTCGAGGACGACGCCCCGATTCGCAACGAGGTCATCGAGGTTCTGGAGCGCCAGGGCTATGAGGCGTCATATTGCCTGACGTTCGACCATGTGGTCGAGGACATCCTCGCCGCGCGCCCCGACCTCGTGCTGCTCGACCTCACGCTGCCCGGCACCGACGGCCAGCTCATCTGCCGCGAGCTGCGCCAACAGTCCGACATCCCCGTGATCGTGCTCACTTCGCGGGTGACCGAGGTCGACGAGGTCATGAGCATGACCATGGGGGCCGACGACTTCGTTTCCAAGCCGTACAGCGCGCGCGTGCTCGTGGCGCGCGTGCAGGCGCTGCTGCGCCGTACCCAGGGCTCCCAGGACGCCGGTCGCGCGCTCGAGCACAACGGCGTGGCCCTCGACCTCTCGCGTTCCACGGCGACGGCGGTCGAGACCGGCCGCTCCATCGAGCTCACCAAAAACGAGATGCGCATCCTCTCGCTGCTCATCGGCAAGGCGGGGACCATCGTGAGCCGCGAGGCCATCATGCGCGACCTGTGGGACTCCGATGCGTTCGTGGATGACAACACGCTCACCGTCAACATCAACCGTCTGCGCGCCACGCTTGAAAAGATCGGCGTGACGGGGTATCTCACCACGCACCGAGGCCGCGGGTACTCGGTGTAAGGGGGCATTATGAAGCTGTCGCAATTCATCACCTCGTCGTGGCCCCATTTGGCACTGCCGTGCCTCGGCGCGATTTTGTGCGCGTTCATCGCCCTTGTGGGAGGCGCGAGCGCGGGCGTGGCGGTGATACTGTGCGTGATCATCGTGGGCGCCGCGGTTGCCGGCGTGCTTCTCGATTATCAGCGCAAGCGCTCCTTCTATGCTGACCTCGCCGCGTGTATCGACGACATCGAGCACCCCTTGTGGATTACCGAGATGGTCGACGGCCCCGATTACCTTGAGGGTCGACTCGCCTACGATGCCCTGCGGACCGTTTCCAAGGCGGCAAACGACGACGTGTCGGAGTATCGCCGCCAGGCGCAGGATTACCGCGAGTACGTCGAGACCTGGGTGCACGAGGCGAAGTCGCCCCTCGCGGCGGCCCATCTCATGCTCGAGAACCTCATGGAGGCGGTGCCCGCCGATGAGACGGGCGAGCGGCTTTTGGGCAAGACCGAGGCGCTGGGCGAGGAGCTTGACCGCGTTGAGGGCTATATCGAGCAAGCGCTGTTCTTCGCGCGCTCTGAGTCGCTCGACCGCGACTATCTGATTCGCGCCTACGGGCTGCAAAAGCTCGTGGGCGATGCGGTCCGTGCCAACGCGCGCGTGCTCATGGGCGCGCACGTGTCGCCGTTTCGCGTGGGGCTCGACCATACGGTGTTTACCGACGAGAAGTGGATGACGTTCATTTTGGGGCAGCTCATCCAAAACAGCGCCAAGTACGCGCAAGGCGAGGGCGCGGAGATCGTGTTCACCAGCCGCTTGATCGACGAGGGCCGTTCCAGCGAGCGTATCGAGCTTGAGGTGCACGACAACGGTTGCGGCGTGAGCGAGTCGGACCTGCCGCGCGTGTTTGACCGCGGGTTTACCGGGGACAACGGCCGCACGGGCAAGAGGGCGACGGGCATTGGCCTCTACCTGGTCAAACGTCTGTGCGACAAGATGGGTCTGACCGTGCGGGCGGACTCTCGTGCCGGCGAGTTCTTTGCCGTGACCATCGGGTTCCCCACCAACAAGATGCATTATTTCGAGTAGGGGTTGGTCGCCTTCGAGGGGTTGGCCGACTCCGAGTAAGGATGCTCGCCTTCGTTCTTTCGTTTGTGCCCGGTCATCAACGGTTTGTGCTGGCATCCAACTACACGGCCCGAGTGCCTACGGCGATTCCGGCGTTGTCGCAGGCCAACGATCGACAGCGCATCTTTGGTGCGAGCCCTAGTCGGCGAGCTTGCGACAAAATAGCACCCGCATCGAACACAAAAGGTATCAGGACGTATCAACGCTCTGGTGGCGTTGGCGATTTGCATAAGAAAAGAAGTATCAGGATGCCGCAAATCCATTGTGGCTCATGCCCGCGCCTTGCATACTGAACGCGAGGACCTGCCGACGTGCACGCAGAGGGCTCAAGCGTCGGCGGCAGACGAGAAGGGATGCACAATGGGTTTTCGCGATGACTTCCTGTGGGGCGGCGCCACCGCCGCAAACCAGTGCGAGGGCGCGTATAACGTCGACGGGCGCGGCTTGGCCAACGTCGACGTGATGCCGCACGGCCCCGAGCGCTTCGCCGTGGGCGCCGGCGTGCGCAAGATGCTCGACTTTGAGGACGGCTACTACTACCCCGCGCAGAGCGGCATCGACTTTTATCATCACTACAAGGAGGACATCGCCCTCTTTGCCGAGATGGGCTTCAAGACCTTTCGCATGAGCCTCGCTTGGACGCGCATTTTCCCCAACGGCGACGAGTCCGAGCCCAACGAGGCCGGCCTCGCCTTCTACGAGGACGTGTTTCGCGAGTGCCGGAAGTACGGCATCGAGCCGCTCGTCACCATCACGCACTTCGACTGCCCCATTCACCTCATCAAGGAGTATGGTGGCTGGCGCAACCGCAAGCTCATCGACTTCTACAAGAACCTCGCCACGGTGCTCTTCACCCGTTACAAGGGCCTGGTGAAGTACTGGCTCACCTTCAACGAGATCAACATGATCCTGCACCTGCCGTTTATGGGCGCCGGCCTGGTCTTTGAGGAGGGCGAGGACAAGGAGGCCGTCGAGTACCTCGTCGCACACAACGAGCTCGTTGCGAGCGCTTGGGCAACCAAGATCGCGCACGACATCGACCCCGAGGTCAAGATCGGTTGCATGCTCGCCGCCGGCAGTTACTACCCTTACAGCTGCCGCCCGGAGGACGTGCGCGCCGCTCAGCTCGAGAACCAGGACAACTATTTCTTCGTGGACGTGCAGAGTCGCGGTTACTATCCGGCGTATGCACTCAAGAAGCTCGAGCGCGAGGGGATCGACGTCGGGATGACCGAGGAGGACAAGCAGATCCTGGCTGAGAACACGGTGGACTTCATCTCCTTCAGCTACTACTCCACGCGCTGCGCTGCCGGCGAGGGCTCCGACGCCGCCAAGACCGAGGGCAACGCCTTCGCGGGCGCCAAGAACCCCTACCTCAAGGAGAGCCAGTGGGGCTGGGCCATCGACCCGCTCGGCTTCCGCATCACGCTCAATGACCTTTACGACCGCTATCAAAAGCCGCTGTTCGTGGTGGAGAACGGTCTGGGCGCGCGCGATGTGGTCGAGGAGGACGGCTCCATCAACGACGATTACCGCATCGACTACCTGCGCCAGCACATCGAGGTCATGCGCGATGCGGTGACCGAGGACGGTATTGACCTGCTCGGCTACACCACCTGGGGTCCCATCGACCTGGTGAGCGCCGGTACGGGCGAGATGTCCAAGCGCTACGGCTTTATCTACGTCGACCGCGACGATGCCGGCAACGGCACCCTCGCGCGCTCCAGGAAGAAGAGCTTCGACTGGTACAAGAAGGTCATCGCGACCAACGGTGAGGATCTGGACTAGGGGTTTCGCGGTGGGGGCGCCTGCCCTACAAGGAGGGCACCCGCCGTTTCCTTGGCGGTTTGCCCTGGCAAGAGGGTGCCTCCCGCCGCGTCTTTGGTGTTTGTTCCGGGAATGCGGGGGTGTGCCTCGTATGCCCTGCATATGGGGCGCTTGAGGCACCTAGTGTATGGGGAGCTTGCTAGCACCTCGCGTACGGGGCGCTTGCCAGCACTCCGCGTACGGTGCGTTTGCAAACACCTCGCGTATGAGGTGCTGGTAACAAGCGCCTCTGCAAGCAAGTGCCCCGCGCAGGATGTGGCAAATATGCCCTTCGCGTATGGGGCGCTGGCAAGCAAGCCCTTCTCCTGTGGGGCGCTGGTAGACAAACGCCTCGCGTATGGGGCGCAGACGGGCATTTACTTTACGTATGGGGTGTCGGTAAATAAAAAGTGCGCGGTTTATTGAGTTCTTGATGGATAGTCGGGCATCTCGTTGTCTGCGACCTGCGGTTTTACTGTGTCTTAAGCCGGGTCTACTCGCGATGTCTCCAACGAACCCCACACAT
Source organism: Collinsella stercoris DSM 13279 (assembly GCF_020735465.1). Lineage (GTDB taxonomy): Bacteria > Actinomycetota > Coriobacteriia > Coriobacteriales > Coriobacteriaceae > Collinsella > Collinsella stercoris. Next base: position 2,451,741 of record NZ_CP085935.1, read on the forward strand.
TTTCAGTTTCGACCTCTCATTCCATCCCCTACATCCCCCAACCCACCTTTTCCCGTACTAAAAAGTCAGAAAGAAGGAGAAAAACATGGCAAATTCAACGGTTTCGTTCCCCGAGGGTTTCTATTGGGGTGGCGCGACTGCCGCCAACCAGCTTGAGGGCGCATGGAATGTCGACGGCCGCGGCCCGTCCGTCGACGACCACTTCATGGGCGGCAGCTACGAGAAGCCGCGCGAGATCACGCTCGAGATTCACCCCGACAAGCTGTATCCCAACCACGACGGCATCGACTTCTATCATCGCTATGAGGAGGACATCGCCCTCTTTGCCGAGATGGGCTTCAACATGTTCCGCATGTCCATCGCGTGGAGTCGCATCTTCCCCAACGGCGATGACGCCCAGCCCAACGAGGCGGGCCTCGCCTTTTACGACCGCGTGTTTGATTGCTGCCGCGAGCACGGCATCGAGCCGCTGGTGACCCTCTCGCACTACGAGATGCCGTATCACCTGGTCGAGAAGTACAACGGCTGGGAGAGCCGCAAGCTCATCGACCTGTTCGAGCGCTACTGCGCCACCGTGTTCGACCGCTATCAGGACAAGGTGACCTACTGGCTCACCTTTAACGAGATCAATTGCGGTACGTCGCGCATGGGCGCGCTGTTCGAGACCTCGATGATCCGCGGCTTTGAGGGCCCCGCCTCCGAGGTCAAGGTGACCCCGCAGCAGTGCTACCAGGCGCTTCACCATCAGTTTGTGGCGAGCGGCCGTGTGGTTAAGCTTGCGCACGAGAAGTACCCGCAGTTCAAGATGGGCAACATGGACTGTTTCATCCTGTCCTACGCCGCCACGTGCGACCCCGAGGACGTCTTTGCCAATCAGCAGGAAATGAACCGCATGAACTGGTACTGCTCGGATGTGCAGGTGCGCGGCGCCTACCCGTTCTACGCCAAGCGTTACTGGGCGGAAAACGGCATCGAGCTCGATATCCGCGAGGGCGACCTCGAGGACATCGCCGCCGGCAAGGTGGACTTCTACACCTTCTCCTACTACATGTCCTCCACGGTGGGCACCCACGCCGACCAGGAGACGACGCAGGGCAACATGACCTTTGGCGGCAAGAACCCCTATCTCAAGAGCACCGACTGGGGCTGGCAGATCGACCCGCTGGGCCTGCGTGTGGCGCTCAACGAGATCTACGCCCGCTACGAGATCCCGCTGATGGTGGTCGAGAACGGCATGGGTGCCTACGACACGGTCGAGGAGGACGGTTCCATTCACGACCAGTACCGCATCGACTACCTCAAGAGCCACGTGCGCGCCATGGGCGAGGCCATCGCCGACGGCGTCGACCTGGTTGGCTACACCTGGTGGGGCCCCATCGACCTGGTGAGCGCCGGCACGGGTGAAATGCGCAAGCGTTACGGCTTTATCCACGTGGACAAGCACGACGACGGCACCGGCACCTATGAGCGCCGTCGCAAGGACTCGTTCTTTGCGTACCAGAAGATCATCAAGTCCAACGGCGCGGAGGGCCTGGAGTAATGGCGGGGCGCAAGGTCATCTTCCTTGACGTGGACGGTACGATCACCGACTACGAGAACAACGTGCCGCAAAGCGCCAAGGATGCCATCAAGCGGGCGCGCGCCAACGGGCACCGCGTGTACATGTGCACCGGTCGCAGCAAGGCCGAGAACCCGGCTGAGATCTGGGAGATCGGCTTCGACGGCATGATCGGCGGCAACGGCTGTTACGTGGAATCGGACGGCGAGGTGGTGATGCACCAGCTCATCACGGCGGAGCAGTGCCGTCATATTGTGGACTGGCTGCATGAGCGCGGACTGGAGTTCTACCTCGAGTCCAACAACGGCCTATTTGCGAGCGAGCACTTTAGCGAGGCGGCGGCGCCGGTCATGAAGCTGTATGCAAAGGGCAAGGGCGCCACCGACGAGGACGCCGAGACCTCGGCTCATGCGTTCATGGACACGCTTACGTATGGGGCGGAGCTCTACCGCGACGACCTCAACAAGGTGAGCTTTATCCTGTCGAGCTATCAGGATCACCTGGATTCCATCGAGGAGTTCCCTGATCTGGTGGCCCGCACGTGGGGCGGCAAGGGCGAGCATGCGCTCTTTGGCGACCTGGGCGTGAAGGGCATCGACAAGGCGCACGCGATCCACGTGCTCATCGACCATTTGGGTGCGGACATGGCCGACACCGTTGCCGTGGGCGATGCCAAGGTGGACATCCCCATGTTTGAGTGCTGTAGCACGAGCGTGTGCATGGGCAGCGGCGGCGACGAGGCCAAGGCCGCTGCCGACTGGGTTACCACCGACGTCGACGATGACGGCATGTGGAACGCCTTTGTGCACCTGGGGCTGATCTAGGGCATCTGTGTCGCTCGGGTTTGTGCCGCTTGTCAGCGCTGCTCGGGCCTGAGTCGTTCGGGCCTGCGCGATCGGGTCTGAGTCGCGTGGGTCTGTGCCGCTCGGGCGTATGACGCTTGGGCTTGTGACGCCTGGCAGTGCCGGGGGATATGAGCGACTCGTTTGGCAGTGCCGGAGGATATGAACGACTTGAGGATGTGGACGATTCGACTGGCAACGGGAGAGGATATGAACGAACCGTTCATATCCTCTTTTTTATGCACCTATATCTACCTGTGATAATGGTGTCGAAGAAAAACTTGCTAGAAACGCAATCGTTCACATCCTGCAATCGTTCATATCCTCAATTATGAGCGGGAGGGCAAGCGCGAGGGCGAACGCGCGGGTGGCGCGTGCAAAAGGGCAAACGCGCGTGCTGGGCGATGCGGCGCCTCCATGGAAATGACCGCATGCTCAATGGCGGCGGGCTACGCTATACTTCAACCGTTCACAGTCAAATAACGACCGTTCGCGGACAATTGCATAGAAGTTCAACAATATCTGCGTAGACTTTGAGCCGCAGCAGGGTTGTTACTCTTCGGGAGGCATCACTTGCGCACCAACATGAGAGGGTCTTGGCGGCCCCGTTCGTGCGCAGAGATGGTTCCGAGGAGTTTTTTTCATGCTCATCCTTAAAAAGATCAACAACAACGTCGCCTTGGCGTCCTCCGACGCTGGCGAGGAGATTGTTGTCTTCGGCAAGGGCGTGGGGTTCCACGAGATGCCCTATGAGCTGGAGGACGAGTCGGTTATCCAGCGCGTGTTCCGCGATGTCGACGAGAAGTGCATCGGCGGTTTTGCTAACATTGCCGACGACGTGCTGCTCGTTGCCTCCGATATCGTTGCCATGGCGGACAAGGCCCTCGACTTGCGCCCTTGCGGGCAACCTTGTGGTGTGCCTTGCCGACCACCTGCAGTACGCCCTCGAGCGCACGGGCGACGGCATCGCCATCGAGAACCCGCTTTCGCACGAGGTCGCCTTTGTGTACCCGCGCGAGGTCGAGTTGGGCCGCCGCGGCATCGAGCTCGTGAGCGAGCGCATGGGCGTCAACCTGCCCGAAAGCGAGATCACCTCTATCGCCCTGCACCTGGTGAATGCCGAGGTGGATGGTATGGGCAGCTCTCAGGACATGGACCTCGTCATGAAGAGCACCGTGATTTTGGAGCGCGCCACGCAGGTTATCGAGGGGCAGCTCGGTCAGCAGCTCGACCGCACGTCCTATGCCTACGTGCGCTTTGTCGCCCACCTGCGTTTTCTCATTCGCCGCCTTATGCGCGGCGGTTGCAAGGAGACGGAGAACTCCGGCCTCTTTCGACAGGCGGCCCGCGACTTTCCCGATGCCTATCGCTGCGCGGCAGGCATCAACGAGTACCTTAAGCGCGACTACAACTGGAGCTGCTCCGATGAGGAGATGCTCTATCTCATGATGCACGTCAACCGTCTGCGACAAAGCTAGCAGGCGCGTTGTCGAGCGATTGCCGCAATGCTGGCGGATGAAAGCCCTTCCGTTGCAGGCGCGCTCACCCGGTGCGGCTTTTCGCATCATCCCTTGTTGTTTTATCGCCTGCGCCAGGGCCCGGCGCGGTGGTGAGCATAGATATACAGGCAATCATCCTCTCTAAGAGAAAGGATCGAGACATGGCAGGAAAGTACGACGACCTTGCCCGCGCCATTCTGGAGAATGTGGGCGGCAAGGAGAACGTCAACAGCGTGGCGCACTGCATCACGCGCGTTCGCTTTAAGCTCAAGGACGAGGGCAAGGCGAACACCGAGGCCATCGAGAAGCTCGAGGGCGTCATCAAGGTCATGCAGGCCAACGGCCAGTATCAGGTCGTGGTGGGCAACAAGGTCGAGGACGTCTACGACGCCGTCGTGGCCGTGGGCGGTCTTGCCGCGGGCGGCTCGGTGGACGAGGACGATGACGCACCCAAGGGCATCGCCGCCAAGGCCATCGACCTGATCTCCGGCATCTTCGCCCCCATGCTCGGCACGTTCGCCGCGGCCGGTATCATGAAGGGCATCCTCGCAGCCATCACGCAGTTCTGGCCCGCCTTTGCCAACGACGGCGCGTACACCATCCTGTACACCGTGGCCGATGGCATGTTTTACTTCCTGCCGGTCATCCTGGCCTACACCGCTTCCAAGAAGTTCAAGATGAACGAGTTCACGGGCATGGCCATCGGCCTTGCGCTCGTGTATCCCACCATGGTCGCCCTTACCGGCGGCGAGGTCGTGGGCAGCGTGGACCTGGGCTTTGCCGGAACGTTCTCCTGGTACGCCACCTTCCTGGGCATTCCCATCATCATGCCCGCCTCCGGCTACACGAGCTCGGTCATCCCGATCATCCTCATGATCTGGTTTGGCTCCGTGATTGAGCACTGGTGCAAGAAGTGGATGCCCGCCTCCGTCAAGATGTTCTTCACGCCGCTGCTTACCATGACCGTCGCAATCGTGCTCGGCTACCTGGTCATCGGCCCCATCGCCACGCTCATCACCAACCTGCTGTCCCTGATCTTCTCCACCCTGTTCGGCCTGCCGGTCATCGGCTCCGTCCTGGGCTGCACCGTGGTCGCCGCCTTCTGGATGTGCCTTGTCATCTTTGGCTTCCACTGGAGCCTCGTGCCCATCGCGCTCGTGAACCTCACCACGCTGGGCTATGACTACATCCTCGGTTCCGTGATCGCTCACTCCTTCTCCCTGGGCGCCGTGCTCTTTGCCATGTACCTTAAGAACAAGGACGAGAACTTCCGCGGCATCTGCCTGCCGGCCATCATCTCCGCCTTCTTCTTTGGCGTGACCGAGCCCGCCATTTACGGCGTCGCGCTGCCCAACAAGAAGGCCTTCGTCGTGGCGAGCATCGGCTCCGCCGTGGGCGGCCTCATCATTGGCCTGACGGGCGCCATGGTGTACATGTCCGGTGGCCTGGGCGTGTTCAACTGGCTGTCCTTCCTGCCCACCGACCCGGCGAGCACCGTGGGCGTCATGCACATGGTCTGGGCCATCGTCGCCTCCTTGGTCGGTGCCGTGGTTGGCTTTGTGATCGAGTACGCCACCTACAAGCCCGAGACTGCTAAGTAGAGGCGCGCGGTCAGGTCGTATCTGTATAACCGGCGCACCGGGCATGAGCCGGGGCGCCGGTTTTTGTTCGAAAGGAGCACATAATGGCAAACTTCCCGCAAGGGTTTCTCTGGGGTGGCGCCACGGCCGCCAATCAGTGCGAGGGAGGCTACAACGAGGGTGGTAAGGGCCTGGGCGTGCCGGACATCATGACCGGCGGCACGGTGAGCGAGCCGCGCCACATCACCGACGGCATCCTCGAGGGCCGTCATTACCCCAGCCACGAGGCCGTGGACATGTATCATCACTACCTGGATGACATCAAGCTCTTTGGCGAGATGGGCTTCAAGTGCTACCGCATGTCCATCAACTGGAGCCGCATCTTCCCGCAGGGCGACGAGACCGAGCCCAATCAGGCGGGCATCGAGTTCTATCGCCGTGTGTTCGAGGCCTGCCGCGAGCAGGGCATCGAGCCCATGGTGACCCTGTCCCACTATGAGCTGCCCTACGGCTTGTCCAAAAACTACGGCGGCTGGAAGAACCCCAAGCTCATCGACTTCTTCCTGAATTACTCGCGCACGGTCATGACCGAGTACAAGGGCCTGGTGAAGTACTGGCTCACCTTCAACGAGATCAACTGCCTGCTCATGGGCGGATTTGGCGGCGTGATGGGCGGCGGCATGGTGCCGGAGGGGCTCGAGGACGTGCCCATGACCTTCGGCGCGTGCGACTGGGATGACCCTCAGGCGCGATTCGACGCCCTGCACAACCAGTTCCTGGCGAGCGCCAAGTGCGTGGTCATGGCGCACGAGATCGACCCCGCCAACAAGGTGGGCTGCATGATCGCCGGCAACGCCACGTACCCGCACACCTGCAACCCCGCCGATGTGCTCAAGGCCCAGCGCGAGCAGCGCGAGCACAACTTCTACTGCGGTGACGTCCAGGTGCGCGGCGCCTACCCCGCATGGGCGCCGAGCGTGTGGAAGCGCGAGGGCGTGACCATCGAGGTGAGCGACGAGGACGCCGCCACGCTCAAGGCCGGCACCGTGGACTTCTACTCCTTTAGCTACTACATGAGCGCCACCGCCTCGGCCGACCCCAAGGCGTCCGAGGGCGGCAACATCTTTGGCGGCGCCGGCAACCCCTATCTGGAGAAGAGCGACTGGGGTTGGGCGATCGATCCCGAGGGGCTTAAGTACTACTTGGAGGAGGTCTACGACCGCTACCAGATCCCGCTCATGATCGTGGAGAATGGGCTGGGCGCGGTGGACGAGGTCGAGCCCGACGGCTCAATCCACGACCCGTATCGCATCGACTACCTGCGCCGTCATATCCAGCAGATGGACGAGGCCATCGCGGACGGTGTCGACCTGATGGGTTACACCATGTGGGGCTGCATCGACCTCGTGTCCGCCTCGACCGGCGAGATGAAGAAGCGCTACGGCTTCATTTACGTTGATAAGGACAACGACGGCAACGGCACGCTGGAGCGCAGCCGCAAGGACTCCTTCTACTGGTACAAGAAGGTCATCGAATCTAACGGCGCTGATCTGAGCTAGCGGAGCCGGGCTGTCCTATAGGTGACGCCTCGTGCGGAATACGTCTTTTCAACAGCGGTTCCCATATGACGCAGGGTGCGATTCCCTTGCGTCCATACTGTATATGCCCCCACAGGCGGGAGAGGGAGATAGGCCTTCCCCTCCCGCTTTCTCGCTTGTCGAGAAAAACATACCGCTCGCCGAATCTTTTTCAGCGCGAGAATATTCTTCTCGCATCTCAATATAATTAACGAGGTTCGAGGGGTTACCTCTTTTGGGCCTATACCGAACTCCTGCTTCATATGCATAGACATCTTGAGCGTACGTATTGATGCGCTATGCGCGAGCTTTGCGAGAGGAGGACGGTATGCAAGCCATACGCAGCATCAACAATAACGTTGCCATTTGTGTCGACGCGGGCGGAAACGAATGCGTTGCCATGGGCAAGGGAATCGGCTTTGGCAAGATGCCACGGGATGTGGCGCTTTCAGAGGTCACGCACACCTATTACAGCGTCGATCCGCGCCTGCTCGAGGGGATCAAGGAGATTCCTCAGGATGTGCTGCTTTTTGCGGCGCGTGCCGCCGAGCACGTGCGGGCCGAGCTCTCCTATGCCCTGAGCCCCAATATGGCGTTTCTGCTGGCGGACCACATCGCGTTCGCCATCAAGCGCGCACGCGAGCACTTGCAGGTGCGCATGCCGCTCGCCTACGACGTCGAGCACAACTACCCCGAGGAGTATCGCGTGGGCCTGCGCCTCGTCCGTCAGATTCGGAAGGAATTCTTGGTGGACTTGGGCGACGACGAGGCTGCCGGTATCGCCATGAACTTGGTGAACTCTAGGTTGGAGAGCGTCTCCGAACAGGACGCCGCGCGCTCTCAGAGCGACGACATCATGCTGGAGGAGATCACCGAGATTGTCGAGGAGGAGTTTGGGTTGCGCGTGGATCGCGCGTCCTTTGCCTTCTCGCGCTATGCGACGCATCTCCACTACCTGTTCGCGCGCCTACATCGCGGGGAGGTCCTCCGTACGGAGGCCATCAGCGGCCTTGAGGGGCTGTTCGACCATTTTCCCGAGGGTGTCGCCTGTGTGGAGCGCATCGCCGACCACATCATGGACGCTTGGGGTGTGACACTCGACGCTGACGAGAAGCTTTTCCTCGTGCTCCATATAAGCAGGATCTGCATCAAGGGCGGCAACCGCGCCGCCCGCGTATAACGTCGCAAGACCCAACGAGTGAAAGGTCATACGTAATGGCTGCCAAAGTCAACTATGACGAGCTCGCCGACGCCATCATCGAACGGCTCGGCGGCAAGGACAACATCAGCTTCCATACCCACTGCGTGACCCGTTTGCGCTTCAACGTCAAGGACAAGAGCCTTGTCGACAAGGAGGGCATCGAGGGCCTGCAGGGCGTTATCAACTCCCTGTGGTCCGGCGAGCAGTATCAGATCGTCATCGGCAACACCGTGAATGAGGCCTACGAGTGCGTCGCCGCCAAACTCGGCCCCGTCGATACCACTGTGAGCGAGGATGCCCCCAAGAAGAAGTTCTCCTTCAGCACCATCTTCGAGATCATCACCGGCATCTTCGTTCCCGCCATCCCGGCAATCGCCGGCTGCGGTCTCATGAAGGCGCTGCTGTCGCTGCTCACCTTCGCGAACCTGCTGTCCACCGAATCCCAGACCTACTACATCTTGGCATTTGTGGCCGACAGCGCCTTCTACTTTTTGCCCATGATCTTGGCGTTCAACGCCGCCAACAAGTTCAAATGCAGCCCCATGTTGGCGGTCGTGCTGGGCGGCGTGCTGCTGCACCCGCAGTTCTCGGCGCTCGTCTCCGCAGGGGAGCCTGTGCACTTCCTCGGCCTGCCCGTGACGCTCGCCAACTACGCCAACTCCGTCATTCCCATCATCCTCATCGTGTGGCTGCAATCTTATGTTGAGCGCGCCATCAACCGCGTGATCCCCAAGCCGGTGCGCTTGGTGTTCG